>NZ_CP046315.1 GCF_009730335.1 Schaalia odontolytica | reverse complement strand
AGGCGCACGAGGCGATCCGTCCCGCCGGTGACCACTTCCGCACCCCGGGCGAGGTCGCGGGTTCCCTGTCGAAGCAGCAGCTGGCCCTGTACGACCTGATTTGGAAGCGCACGGTCGCCTCGCAGATGGCTGACGCCCTCGGCTACACGGCGACGATCCGCGTGCTCACCGGCATCGAGGTCGACGGTAAGCGCCACGACGTGCTGTCCTCGGCCTCGGGCACGGTTATCACCTCCCCGGGCTTCCGCCTGGCCTACCAGGAGGGCCGTGACCAGGGGCGTTACGACACGGAAAAGAACGACGCGGAGAAGACCCTGCCGGACGTCGCCGAGGGTGATCCCGCGACGCTGACCGAGGCCACCCCCGACGGCCACGAGACCCAGCCCCCGGGCCGCTACACGGAGGCCACGCTGGTCAAGACCATGGAGGAGCTCGGCATCGGCCGTCCCTCCACCTACGCGGCTACCATCCAGACGATCGGTGACCGCGGGTACGTGACGCACCGCGGCCAGTACCTGGTGCCCACGTGGCTGGCGTTCTCCGTGACGCGCCTGCTCGAGGAGAACCTGGCGAACCTGGTCGACTACGACTTCACGGCCTCGATGGAGGGCGACCTGGACCGTATCGCCGCGGGCGAGGAGAACGGCACGGAGTTCCTGACCGGTTTCTTCTTCGGCCCCGACGGCACGGGTGAGAACGGCGGCCTGCGCCACGACGTCGCCTCCCTGGGCGACGACATCGACGCGCGCGCCGTCAACTCGATCGACCTGGGCCACGGCGTGACACTGCGCGTGGGACGCTACGGCCCCTACATGGAAAAGGCCGACGGGACGCACGCGAACGTGCCGCCGGAGGTCGCTCCCGACGAACTGACGGATGAGCTGGTGGACCAGCTCTTCTCCCGCGCCGCCGACGACGGCCGCGAGCTGGGCGTTGACCCCGCCACCGGTCACACGATCATCGTCAAGGACGGCCGCTACGGCCCCTACGTCACCGAGGTCCTGCCCGAGGCAGCCGAGGGCGGCGAGGAAGGCGCGAAGAAGACGAAGAAGGCGGCCGCCAAGCCTCGCACCGCCTCGCTGTTCAAGACCATGGACATCGCCACCGTCACCCTTGAGGATGCCCTGGCGCTGCTGTCCCTGCCGCGCGAGGTGGGCACCGACCCGGCCTCGGGCGAGGTCATCACCGCGCAGAACGGACGCTACGGCCCCTACCTGAAGAAGGGCACGGACTCGCGCACACTGGCCTCCGAGGACCAGCTGCTGACCATCACCCTGGACGAGGCCCTGGCCATCTACGCCCAGCCCAAGACCCGCGGCCGCGGCACAGCCCGCCCGCCGCTGCGCGAGTTCGGCGAGGATCCGATCTCGGGCAAGAAGGTCACCGTCAAGGATGGCCGCTTCGGCCCCTACGTGACGGATGGCGAGACCAACGTGACGGTGCCGCGCGCCGAGACGGTGGAGGATCTGACGGCCGAGCGCGCCTACGAGCTCCTCGCCGATAAGCGCGCCAAGGGCCCCGCCCCCAAGCGCACGCGCAAGACGGCCGCGAAGAAGACGACGACCAAGAAGACGACGGCGAAGAAGGCCCCCGCGAAAAAGACGGCCACCAAGAAGGCCACGACGAAGAAGGATAGCTGATGGCAGCGCGAGGAGTGTTCATCACCTTCGAGGGCGGCGACGGCTCGGGGAAGTCCACGCAGATCCAGTCGGTGCGCGACTGGTTCGAGAGCCGGGGCCGCGAGGTCATCGTCACCCGCGAGCCGGGCGGCACCGAACTGGGCACAGAGATCCGACGCCTCGTGCAAAACGGTCCCGAGGACGTCGACGCGCGCACGGAGGCACTCCTGTACGCCGCTGACCGCGCCTACCACGTCGCCACGGTCATTGCCCCCGCCCTCGAGCGCGGCGCGGTCGTGCTGGGGGACCGCTACATCGACTCCTCCCTGGCCTACCAGGGTGCGGCCCGCTCCCTCGGCGTTGATGAGATCGCGTCTCTGTCCGCCTGGGCGACCCGCGGCCTCTACCCGTCCCTGACCTTCCTCCTGGACCTGCCTCCAGAGGTTGGCTTGCACCGTCATACCGACGCCCCGGACCGCATGGAGCGCGAGTCCATGGACTTTCACGAGCGCGTGCGCCACGAGTACCTGCGCCTTGCGGACGCCGAGCCCGACCGCATCGTCGTCATCGACGCGGTGGGCACGGTCGACGAGGTGTTCTCCGAGATCCGCGGCGTCCTCGTCGAGCGCTTCGAGGGCGGCTCCGTCACGATCGACGAGGCCGACGACGTAGTGCCCGTGCCTGCTGAGGAGGCCCCGGCCTTGTCCGAGGCGCCTGAGGTTCCCGAGGCCCCCGAAAAGCTGCGCGACAAGAGCGCGGACAAGGGCAGCGCCCGCAAGCCCGCCACCATGGTGGGAGCCCTGGGCGAATCCCAGGGCGCGCTCTGGGATGAATGATGAGCGTCTGGTCCTCGCTCGTCGGACAGGACGCGGCGGTCGCCAAGCTTGACGAGGCCGCGGCGTCCGCCCGCGCTATCGTCGCCTCCCGAGGCGGCGCACGGGCCTCCGACGACGCGCGTTCTATGAGCCACGCCTGGCTCATCACTGGCCCTCCCGGGTCGGGCCGCTCCGTCGCAGCCCGCGCCTTCGCGGCCGCCCTGCAGTGCACGGGCGAGACCGTGGGGTGTGGTCAGTGCGCGGGATGTCGCACGACGATGGGCCGCACGAACGCCGACGTCGTCTTCGCGGCCACCGAGACCTCGATCATTAACGTGGAGACCGCGCGTTCCCTCGTGCTGCAGGCCCAGTCCTCGCCCTCTCAGGGGCTGTGGCGCGTCATCGTCGTTGAGGACGCGGACCGCCTGGGCGAATCCGGCGCGAACGCGCTGCTCAAGGCCATCGAGGAGCCGCCCGAGCACACCGTGTGGCTGCTGTGCGCCCCCAGCCCCGAGGACATGATCGCCACGATCCGCTCGCGCTGCCGCCACCTCGGCCTGCGTATCCCCACCGCCAGTGCGGTCGCAGACCTGCTCGTGCGCGAAGGTGTCGCCACCCCCGATGTCGCCCTGGAGGCCGCGCGTGCCGCCCAGTCGCACATCGGCCTGGCCCGAGCGCTCGCTCGCGATCCCCAGATGCGCGAACGCCGCAGAGCCATCATCACCGCGCCCGCCTCGGTGCGCAGCGTTGGCGAGGCCGTCATGGCAGCCGACCGCCTCCTCGAGACCGCGAAAGCCCAAGCCGACGCGCAGGTCAGCGAACGAAATGCCCGCGAAAAAGCCGAACTGATGCGACAGCTGGGCATGGACGAGGGCGAGAGCGCCACCAAGGCCTCGCGCACGATGATCCGCCAGCTCGAGGAGGACCAAAAGCGCCGCTCCAAGCGTGCCCTCACCGACGCGATTGACCGCGCCCTCATCGACCTGCTCGCGATCTACCGCGACGTCCTCATGGTCCAGGTGGGCGGGGATGGCGAACTCATCAACACGGACCTGTCCGACCTCGTGCACGAGATCGCCCAGGACTCCACGCCTCGTCAGACCCTCGCGCGCGTCGACCACATCGAGACCGCGCGTAAGCGCCTCGTGTCAAACGGCAACCCCCTGCTGGTCTTGGAAGACATGGCGATTTCGCTGCGCCCCCAAGCCTGAAAACTGACCCGGCGTTTCTCCGTTACAATCGGGGCCATGAAGACACGCTCCATTGCGGCCTGCGCCGTCGCAGTCCTCGCCGTCGTCGCGATCGTCCTGACCGTCGTCGGCTACTACGGAACCCAACGCAGGGGACCGGCCCCCTCGACGACGGCCTCGGCCACGTCCGCGCCGATCCCCGTGTCCGCGGGGTCCGTGCAGGCATACTACGATCAGGCGATTGAGTGGGGTGTGTGCGCTGACGGCACCTTCGACACGTTCCAGGGCGTGAACTCCTCGGACGCCAGCGAGTACCAGTGCGCCTTCCTGAAGGCGCCGCTGGACTGGGAGAACCCTGACGGAGACCAGATCACGCTTGCGCTCGCGATCCACCGCTCCGGAGCGAAGGAAGCTCCTGCCCTGTTCATCAACCCGGGTGGCCCCGGCGGCGCCGTCGTCTCCTCCCTGCCGTACTACGCGACGCAGGGAATCGGCGAGGCCGTGGTCAACGCCTACGACATCGTGGCCCTCGACCCGCGTGGCGTCGGCGACTCGACCCCCGTGTTCTGCACGACCGACGCCGAGCGCGACGAGCGTAACGCCGGAGAGGACGAGGACGACACCCCCGGCGACGAGTCCCCGCAGTCCGCGGTCGCCTCGGCCCGTGAGGATGCCCAGGAGGTTGCTGCGGGGTGCCGCGAACACTCTGGCAGCCTGTACGAGCACATCGACACCGTGAGCGCTGCACGTGACTTCGACATGGTGCGCGCGGTCCTCGGCCAGGAGAAGCTCAACCTCCTCGGATACTCCTACGGCACCTTCCTCGGCGCCACCTACGCGGGCCTCTTCCCCGAGCGTGTCGGCCGCTTCGTCCTCGACGGCGCCTTGGACCCCACGCTTAGCGTCAACGAGGTCTCCGCCCTCCAGATGCGAGGCCTCGACGCCTCACTCCAGCACTGGATCTCCGACTGCGCCACCCAGGCCACCTGCCCGATGGGACGCAACCTCCAGGAAGGCATCGAGACCGTGCGCTCGTTCCTCGATTCCCTCGAGGACAACCCGATGCGCACGAACGACCCGAACCGTCCGCTCACCGAAAACCTTGCAGTCACCGCCCTGACCGGTGCCATGTACAACACGCAGTGGTGGCCTCAGCTCACCCAGGCCTTCGGGATGGCGTGGCAGAAGAACGATGGCAGCGGTCTGCTCGCCATCGCTGACACGCTGAACTCGCGCAACCCCGACGGAACCTACCAGGACAATTCCTTCGACGCGATCAACGCCATCAACAACCTCGACTACTCGCCCGAAGGCACCATCGAGCAGTGGGCCGCACAGGTGGAGACACTCAAGGACGAACTGCCGATCCTCGGCAAGTACGTCGGCTACCCGTCGGCAAGCCTCGAGGGCTGGCCCACGAAGCACGCGCCCCGCTCGCGCATCACCGCGCAGGGAGCCGATCCCATCGTCGTCATCGGCACGACACACGACCCGGCGACCCCCTACTCGATGGCACAGGGCCTGTCGGGCCAGCTCGCCAGCGGTGTCCTCGTCACCGTCGAAGGCTGGAACCACACCGCCTACCGGCGCGGGGCCAACCAGTGCGTCACGCGGGCCGTCGAAGATTACTTCGTGAAGGGAATCGTGCCCACCGACGGCCTCATGTGCCAGTAGGGACGTGACTCACGACATCCTGCTGTGGGGTGTCCTGGTTTGCGTTCGGCGCGATTCGTCCAGTAGAGTTGTGCCGTTGCCTGCACGCCCCGGAAACGGTGGAACGGCAGGCGCGGCCGCCTTAGCTCAGTCGGCAGAGCGATTCACTCGTAATGAATAGGTCGTGGGTTCGATTCCCACAGGCGGCTCAGATACGCCCACCCGGTTTCGGGTGGGCGTTTTTGTATGCGTTGACGGGCCGGGCTGCTTGGTGTGCCCGTGGGCGGCGGCCCGCCCGCGAGATCGCCACACGCGAGCCTGCGGCTCGGAGTGGTCGATCTCGAAGCCCGGCCAGGCCCCGCCGCCGCCCACGGGCACCGCAGCCTGGCCCTCCGGTCCCTCCGGTGCCCTTCACACCAGTGGGGCTGGGTCGCTGTTATCTGGTTCGGCGCGTCGTCTCGAAGCCCGGCCAGGCCCCGACGCCGCCCACGGGTATTGCGTCTGGGCCCTGTCGACCGGGTGGCCCGCTTGTCTGAAACCGCCGTCACCTTTGCGGGCGTAGGTCGAGCCTCAATTGAAACCGCCGTCACCTTTGCGGGTGAGAAATGGGTGTTTTTGGTGCAGTTCTCGGGTGCAGAGGTGATGCCGGTTTCAGCGGTTCCTTGTTGGGGGCGAGCAGTGGTGGTGTTGGTTTCAATGTCGCCGCGTTGTCGCGCCTGGTGCGCGATATTCTTCGCCCTGCTTGGTCTGATGGTGGGCGTGAGCGCGACAAAGTTCGCCCAGCGCGCTCAAATTGGTCCAAATTCGGCGTTTTTGCGCTCGTTGGGCGAGTTCTTTTGCGGAAACGCTGCTGGAGGGGCAGTGTTGGGTGTGTTTTTTCGCGATCCAGCAGCTGTAGGTGCCTGCGGGCGAACTTTATTACCCCGTGGGACTGGCACCCGGGCCCATCTACTGGCAGCCTCAACCCTCTGATGCGCAGACAAACCCACCTAGTGGCGGCTGGGCACTACCGCCCACGCTCCACCAGGTGGGTTAACGTGCGTGTTAGTGGGCCCAGGCGGCCACCTGCCGGGTTTGGGCAGCCACCTGTCGGGTTCACGTGCGCGTTGAAGGGTTAGTGTGGCCGTTGCTAGGGTCTTGGCCGCCACTCGTTGGATGTGCGTGCGCGCGGGAAGCGTACCGACCGGGGCAGGGCTTCAGCGGTGCCTCAATTCCGCCGTTCCTCTTGAGGCCCTACAACCTCATGAGGACTCGCGACCTTAGCGGGTCTCACGACTGGAGTGCTCCCAGGCATGTGTGGGAGGCAACCGTGGCCTCGGGCAACATTGGTTAGGCGAACCTGAGTCGAAAAATAAAAGCGTCAATGACCTTAAAACGCTGAAATCCGAGGATTATTCCCTCGCAACAACGAGATAGTGAAACATTTGACTAAAGGGCTGTTAGCACTAGAAATCTTGGGACCAAAGGGCCAAGATTGATGTGTCTGAAGGGCATGGCCCCACAAGGGCGAGTCCCGTACCGAATACACATGCAGAGGAGAAACAACATGACCGTTGAGTCCACCGGCTTCAAGGCTTCCGACGTTCTCGCAGGCAACCTGCAGAAGGTCCTCACCGACGTGACCGCTCTGTCCCTCGTGGGCAAGCAGCTGCACTGGAACATCACCGGCGAGGGCTTCCGCTCGCTGCACCTCTACCTCGACGAGGTCGTCGATATCGCCCGCGAGGCCACCGACGAGATCGCCGAGCGCATGCGCGCCCTCCAGGTCGTCCCCAACGGCCTGCCCGAGGTCGTCGCCCAGCGCAACACCCTGCCGACCGTCCCCGAGACGATCATCAAGACCTCTGACGCCGAGGAGCTCGCCGTCGCCGCCATCAACGCGACCGTCGGCACCATGCGCGACGTGCACGAGAAGGTCGACGCCGAGGACTCCGCCTCCGCCGACATCCTCAACGACTTCATCCGTCGCTTCGAGCAGCAGGCGTGGTTCATCCGTTCGCAGAACGGCCAGGCCTGAGCCTGACTCCTCCGTGAGGAGGGCGCGAGTCGCCTAGGCTCGCATCAAACAACGTGGGGTGCCCCGCCTGTCGCAGGCGGGGCACCCTTGTGTGTGGACGAGGGGCGCGTGCAAGCCGCTCAATCGGTGATCCAGGGAGGTGACACAGCGTCAGCGACACGGGGGAGGGTGAACATTAGGCTGGTGGCGTGACGAACTCCCAGGACGCAGCAGCTACCACTTCGACGTCTATCCATGCGCACCATGGCGAGGCGCAGCCTGCCCTCGTCCTCGTCAACCTTGGGACGCCGACCGCCCCCGAGCCCGGCCCGGTGCGCGCATTCCTGCGCGAGTTCCTCTCCGACCGCCGCGTCATCGAGATGAGCCCGCTCCTGTGGAAGCCCATCCTGGAGGGCATCATCCTGCGTGTTCGACCGCGCGAGGTCGCGGGTAAGTACCGCAGCATCTGGATGGATGAGGGCTCGCCGCTTATGCACTACACCCGTGAGCAGGCCCGCCTCCTCGGCGAGCGCCTGCCGGGCGTGCGCGTCGAGGTCGCGATGCGCTACGGACAGCCCTCGATCGGCTCGGTCCTGGACCGCCTGCACGCTGATGGTGTGCGCCGCGTGGCGATCCTGCCCGCCTACCCGCAGTACGCGGCCTCGACGGTGACGACGATCAACGACGCGGTCGCGAGCTGGATCGGCCGCAACCGCGACGGCTTTGAGCTGCGCCTGCACCGTTCCTTCCCCGCCGCCCCCGCGTACATCGAGGCGCTCGCGACCGCCCTCGAGCGCCATTGGGAGCGCGTGGGACGCCCGAACTTCCTGACGGGGGACCGCGTCGTCGTGTCCTTCCATTCGATCCCGGTCGCCATGGACGAGGCCGGGGACCCCTACCGCGCCGAGTGCCGTCACACGGTCGCCTCCCTCGAGTCGCGCCTGGGCCTGGCGATGGGCTCTTTGACAGCGACCTTCCAGTCCGTGTTCGGGCGTGCCGAGTGGCTGGGCCCGCAGACGATCGAGGAGATGGCCGAGCTGGGCGCCGCGAAGTGCCCGCGCGTGGATGTCATCTGCCCGGGCTTCATGGCGGATTGCCTGGAGACCCTCGAGGAGATCGACCAGCTCAACCGCGAGACCTTCGTCGAGGCCGGGGGAGGGGACTTCCACTACGTGCCGTGGGGCAATGACTCGGAGGGCGCGGTCGCGTCCCTGGAGGAGCAGGCGCGCATCGCCCTCGCCGGCTGGGTGTAGGCGCACGCTGTCACAATCGACCGGCGGACGAAACCCTCCGGCATCGGTGGCCCCGGCCTCGTAGCGTGGAGGCATGAGCACGCCTGACTGTACGACCTTCTCCACGCTGGCCATCCACGCCGGGTTCGACCCCGACTCGATCACGGGCGACGTGGTGCCGCCGATTCACGTCGCATCGACGTTCGTGCAGGATCGGCCCGGCGAGCTGCGAGAAGGCTACGAGTATGGGCGCTGCGGCAACCCGACGACCAACGCGTTCGCGGGCGCGCTCGCGGCCCTGGAGGCGGCGACGCACGGCTTCGCGTTCCCCTCGGGCATGAGCGCCGAGGACACGGTGATCCGCCTGCTGGCGCGCCCCGGCGACCATGTCGTGCATTCGACCGACGTGTACGGCGGCACCCACAAGCTCCTGAGCGTCATCAAGCCCGCTGAGGGCATCACCTCCGAGGCTGTGGACCTCACCGACCTGGCCGAGGCCGAGCGTGTGATTCGCGGGTCGCGCCCGCAGATCGTGTGGGTGGAGACGCCCTCGAACCCGTTCCTGCTGGTCACGGATATCGCCGCGATTGCGGCCCTCACGCACGAGGTGGGGGGCCTGCTGATCGTGGACAACACCTTCGCGACGCCGGTCCTGCAGCACCCCCTCAAGCTGGGCGCGGACGTCGTCGTGCACTCGACGACCAAGTACGTGGGCGGACACTCCGACGTGGTTGGCGGTGCCTTCATTCTGCGCGACGGCCTGGAGTTGCCCGCGCACGTCGACCCCTTCTTTGGGGAGCGTGATGCCGCCGCCGAGGCCGTCAAGCTGCAGATGGCCCTCGGGCACGTGCCCTCCCCGCGCGACACGTACCTGGCCCATCGCGGCCTGAAGACGCTGGCCCTGCGCGTGGAGCGCCACTGCGAGAACGCGCAGAAGGTCGCCGAGTTCCTGGCCACCCACCCGAAGGTCACGGCCGTCCACTATCCGGGGCTGGCCTCGGACCCGGGCCACGAGCTGGCTCAGCGTCAGAACCCGGCCGGCGTGGGAGGCGTGCTCTCCTTCCAGGTTGCCACCGAGGAGTCCGCGATCGAGCTGACGACGCGCACGCGCGTCTTCGCTCTGGCCGCGTCCCTGGGAGCGCCCGAGTCCCTCATCGAGCACCCGGCGATCATGACGCACTCGACGCGCGTGGGAGGCGTGGGCGGCGTGCCCGGCACGCTCCTGCGCCTTGCGGTTGGCCTGGAGGACGTGAATGATCTGATCGCGGACCTGGATCAGGCGCTCGCGCAGATCTGAGGTTCCTCTCCTCGGGGACGAGGCCGGGGTTCCCCGGGCGGTGATGCGCGGTGAGGGGTGGGCACGGCGGCTCAGCGGGCGCTGCGACCTACTGACGTGCGGTGGCTCAGCCAGGTCGCGGCCGCCGTCGCGCCGCCGACGGCGAGGACCGTAGGCACGAGGATCGTGGCGCCCTGGCCGGTAAACTCGATGACCAGGATGAGCCCCGTGAAGGGCGCCTTCATGGACGTGCCGAGGAATGCGGCCGCGCCAATAAAGGCGAAGGCGGCGATCTCGGATCCGGGCCAGGCGGCCGCCCACGGCAAGCCGATGACGGCCCCCAGTCCAGCGCCGAGCGCGACTGCGGGGGTCAAGACGCCGCCCCAGCCTCCCGCGCCGATCGTCAGGAACGTGGTGGCCGTCTTGGCGAGGAGGATCAACAGCGCGAACGTGAGTCCCGCGCCCGCCGCCCATGTCGCATCGAACTGTGTCTGTGCGCTGGCCTGCCCGTTGCCGAGCACTGATGGAATGCGGGTGGAGACCAGGCCGACGACGACGAACGCGAACGGCAGGGTGATGAGGATGCGCCAGTCGCGCGGTCGGATCGCGCCGGTGCGTGCGACGGCCTCTTTGAATGCCCGCCCAGCGGCGCCGAGCACCGGCCCTATGAGCGCGCCGAAGACCGTCAAGGAGAGCGACGGCGTGAGGGTCGGGACCGTGTAGAAGAAGGCCGGCCTCGTGAATCCCGTGGAGACGAGGACCGCGATCCCCGAGGTGATGAGCGCGGGGGCGACGGCACGCGCGGACAGGGAGACGAGGAGGATCTCGAGGGTGTAGATCGTGCCCGACAGGGGGATCGAGTACACGGCGGCTAGGCCCGCGCCCGCGCCGCACGCGACGATGATGCGCCGGTCCTCGGGGGTGAGGCCCAGGCGGTCGGCGGCGGCCGCGCTGAACGCGGCGGCCATCTCGCGTGGGGCGACCTCGCGCCCCACGGAGGCGCCGAGGCCGACGATGAGAACCTGGGTCAGGGCGTGCCAGGTGGCGCGCAGGGGAGGCATGGGGGTCCCACCCACCGCGCCGGACACCGAAGTGACGGCCGTGTTGCGGCGGAACAGCAGGAACCAGGACAGGGCGCCGACGACACCGGCGAGCGTCAAGATCCCGACGCGACGGGCGGGAGAAACCGCACTCACGGCTTCCAGGAGAGTGCCGCCGTGCATGTCCCAGGCGATCGCCTGGATCCAGTGGAGCAGATGGATGCACGCCAGGCCGACGAGGCCGGCGATGATCCCGGTGAGAAGCGTTGCGACCGCGAGGCGGCGCGTGCTCACGGACATGGCGTGTCGGAGTCGAGGCGTTCGCTCACCCGTGTGAACAGGCCGGTGAGCATGTCGATCTCCTCCGGCGTGATGTCGTCGAGGAACAGGCGGCGGATGACGTCGCGCTGGACTAGGGCGGCCTCGTCGAAGAGGGTCTTGCCGGCCGGCGTCAGGGAGACGAGGCCTCCGCGGCCGTCGCCTTCGCAGGGGCGGCGCTCGATGAGGCCTCGGGATTCGAGGCGCTTCATCGTGTGGGTGAGGCGCGAGCGTGAGAAGACGACCTGGTGGGCCAGGAGGGAGGGGCGTACGCCTTCCTCGCCGGCGCGGTCGGTCATGAGCAGCACAGAGTATTCGGGCATCGACAGACCGGCCTTGCACTTGAGGGCGGCTTCGATGCGCTCGGTGAGGCGAGCCGTTGTCGTGAAGTAGAGCTCCCAGGCCGCCGCTCGGGGGTGGTGTGCTCGGCTCACTGGATCTCCTCGTTCAATGCTTCCGGGTGAGGCCAAATCGGCCTCGGGCTGCCTACGAGTATAACTTTCAATTAGACCTAGGTATAAATCGATGCAGCGCACGTCACGTTCTCAGAATGAATGATCGAATGATCTGAATTGTTTGAATTGCGCTACTCTAATTGCAGTGCAATACGCATCTGAACTCGTCAGAGAATGAAGCCAAATACTTCGAGAGGAATGAATACATGAAAAAGACGAAGAAGATTGTCGAAATTGTCGACGACTTCGATGGCACCCCCGCCGATCAGACTGTCCGCTTCGCGTTTAATGGCGCGTCGTACGAAATTGATCTGAGCCGCGAGCATTTCGAGGAATTTGCCGAGGCCATTCAGCCCTACATTAAGGCTGGTCGCAAGGTGGGTTCGACCCGCCGCCGTGGCAACGCCGGCAACCCCACGCAGCGCCTGGAGAACGCGAAGATTCGCGCCTGGGCAAAGGAAGAGGGACTCGAGCTGTCCGACCGCGGTCGCATTCCCGCTCCGATCGTCGAGGCTTACCGCAAGGCTCGCGCCTGATTCACGACGCAATTGCGGGCGCACCGAAAGGTGCGCCCGCAATTCTTTGTACACAGGTGAGGGGTGGCACGCGTTATGCGTGCCACCCCTCAGGTGCGTCGGATGTCAGTCCTTGGAGACGACGTTATTCGCGCCCGAGTCGCTGCCAACCTGAGGAGCCTTTCCGTCGTCGTACTGGACAGCGTTATTGGAGCCGGTGAAGGAGACCTTGTCGGCGGACTTCACCTCGACGGAATTCTGGGAGCCGTTGATCGTGATCTCGGAGACGGCCTCGCCCTCAATGTGGTTGTTCGAGCCGTTGACGACGACGGTCTTCGTGCCTGCGGGGATCTCGACGTGCGCGTTGGACTCGTTGACCGTGAAGGCACCGGCTGCATCGGACTTACCGGAGTCGGTGGACGAATCGGTCTTGGTGTCCGTGCGCGGGTTGCTCGAGGCCTCGGGGGTGGACGAAGCCGCGGGGGCGGAGGAGTCGTCGCCGGAGACGTTGGCGGTCTGGGTGCAGCCGGTCAGGGCCACGGTGGCGACGGCCAGGGCGGCAGCGGCGGGAAGGAAGGACTTCAGGGACATGGTGTCTCCCTTTCGTATGTTGATCAGTTGGTCAAACGTCAATCAGAGTACTAGAAGGCGGGGATGAAGATCTCGACGCGGCGGTTGAGCGCACGGCCGGCCGGGTTGTCCGAACCATCGGCGTTCTCGTTGGGTGCGACGGGCTTCGACTCGCCGTAGCCGGTCGCATCCAGGATCGCGCTCACGCCGTCCTTCTTCAGCTCGGCGGACACGGCATCCGCGCGCTCCTGCGAGAGCTGGAGGTTGAAGGCCTCGTCCGAGATGGAATCGGTGTGGCCGTAGATGTGGGCGGCGGGGACTTTGGCGTCGTTGAGGACGGTGGCGAGCTTGGACAGGGTGTGGGCCGCGTCGGAGCGGATGTCGGACTTACCGAAATCGAAGAGCACACCGTCCTCAAGAGTAATAACCGTGCCGCAGGACTCCACCGGCTTCAAAGACTCCACCGGCGGGAACTTCCCGAGCGCAGGGAGCGGCTCGACCCTGGGTGCGTCCGTGATCGTCACGCCGTTCACCAAAGCCGTCCCGTCACCATAGTTGATGATCGACAATGTTCCATCGCTATAGCTGCCCGATCCATCTCTATTGTTATAGATCAATGTTTTCCCGACCGAGTAGTTGCCCGAGCCGTCGCCGTTGTTGACGATACTCTCGTCGGTCTCGGAGTTGGAGTAGTTGCCGTAGCCGCGGCTGTCAATGAAGACGCTGACCGGCCCGGCGGAGTATGTTCCCCCACCGTCCGAAAGGATAAACAGGGACACATGGGTGTCGGAGTTGACGTAGGACCCGCTGCCGTCACCGCCGTAGGTGATGGTGATAGGGCCTTCGACGATCGAGCCTGCGCCGTCTCCGTTGTTGATGATGACCCCGTTTCCTGTCGAGGTTGATGCTGAGCCGTCGCTGCCGAAGACCGTGCTGCCTGAGATGAGGACGTTGCCGTCGCACTTGGCGGGGGAGACCGTGATGCCAGGGACGGACTGGAGGGATGAGGAGGCGGTCTGGATGACGGCCTTGTCTGCGTTGGAGGCGAACACGTCGATAGCGGGAACTGAGAAGAGTGGGACCGGGGGGATCTCGCCCGGGCGGTACCCCGGCACCGTTGGAATGGTGTCGGTTGAGGTAGACGGGGAGGGAGTGGATGTAGCTGCGCTTTGTGAGGCCGCTGGATCCTGGGGCTTGGAAGCCGCGCAGGCACCCAGGGCGAGGGTGGTCGCGGCGGCGAGTGTGATAACTGTCAGGGTGGAGCGCGCGGTGTTCATGCCCTCACCCTAAGGGAAAACAGTCCGCCTGTATAGTGGTTCGGTAAATGTGTAAAAGTGTTACATTCTCTGTGCTTGCCGCCCTTGGGGGTGCGAGCCATGGCGTAGGGCTGAGCGCCTGGGCGAGGAGTCTCGCCCAGGCGCTCAGCTTTGGATTGATGTGGGTGTGGGTTAGAAGGCGGGGATGAAGATCTCGACGCGGCGGTTGAGCGCACGGCCGGCCGGGTTGTCCGAACCATCTGCGTTCTCGTTGGGCGCGACGGGCTTCGACTCGCCGTAGCCGGTCGCATCCAGGATGGCGCTCGCACCGTCCTTTTTCAGTTCGGCGGACACGGCGTTAGCTCGGTCTTCGGAGAGTTTTTGGTTGAAGGCTTCGTCGGAGACGGAGTCGGTGTGTCCGTAGATGTGGGCGGCGGGGACTTTGGCGTCGTTGAGGACGGTGGCGAGCTTGGACAGGGTGTGGGCCGCGTCGGGTCGGATGTCGGACTCGCCGAAATCGAAGAGGATGCTGTCCTCCAGGGTGATGACGGTGCCGCAGGACTCCACTGGCTTCAAAGACTCCACCGGTGGGAACTTCCCGAGCGCAGGGAGCGGCTCAACCCTGGGGGCGTCCGTAATCCTCACGCCATTCACGAATGCCGTTCCGTCACCATTGTTGGTAATTCTGAGATTCTCGCTGATGTACAAGCCAGACCCATCACCGTTGTTGATGATTGAAGTGCTCGGTGTCTTGTAGTTGCCCGAGCCGTCACCCTTGATGTAAATCGTTTCATCGGTCTCAGAGTTGTCATAGAAGCCGCCTCCGTTGTCGTTCAGGGAAATACTAAGAGTTCTGGATCTGTAGGAACCGGTGCCATCCGAGTTGACGATGAGGTAGATGTAGGCATCGGAGTTGTCGACGTAGGTTCCGCTGCCATCACCGCCATAGTTGATGCTGACATCCCCCTCGACGATGGTCCCTGCGCCGTCTCCGTTGTTGATGATGACCCCGTTTCCTGTCGAGGTTGATGCTGAGCCGTCGCTGCCGAAGACCGTGCTGCCCGAAATGAGGACGTTGCCGTCGCACTTGGCGGGGGAGACCGTGATGCCAGGGACGGACTGGAGGGATGAGGAGGCGGTCTGGATGACGGCCTTGTCTGCGTTGGAGGCGAACACGTCGATAGCGGGAACTGAGAAGAGTGGGACCGGGGGGATCTCGCCCGGGCGGTACCCCGGCACCGTTGGAATGGTGTCGGTTGAGGTAGACGGGGAGGGAGTGGATGTAGCTGCGCTTTGTGAGGCCGCTGGATCCTGGGGCTTGGAAGCCGCGCAGGCACCCAGGGCGAGGGTGGTCGCGGCGGCGAGTGTGATAACTGTCAGGGTGGAGCGCGCGGTGTTCATGCCCTCACCCTAAGGGAAAACAGTCCGCCTGTATAGTGGTTCGGTAAATGTGTAAAAGTGTTACATTCTCTGTGCTTGCCGCCCTTGGGGGTGCGAGCCATGGCGTAGGGCTGAGCGCCTGGGCGAGGAGTCTCGCCCAGGCGCTCAGCTTTGGATTGATGTGGGTGTGGGTTAGAAGGCGGGGATGAAGATCTCGACGCGGCGGTTGAGCGCACGGCCGGCCGGGTTGTCCGAACCATCTGCGTTCTCGTTGGGCGCGACGGGCTTCGACTCGCCGTAGCCGGTCGCATCCAGGATGGCGCTCACGCCGTCCTTCTTCAGCTCGGCGGACACGGCATCCGCGCGCTCCTGCGAGAGCTGGAGGTTGAAGGCCTCGTCCGAGATGGAATCGGTGTGGCCGTAGATGTGGGCGGTGGGAACCTTCGCATTGTTGAGCACGCCCGCCAGGCTCTTCAGGGTCTGGGCGGCTTCGGGGCGGATGTCGGACTTGCCGAAGTCAAAGAGGACGCCGTCCTCCAGGGTGATGACCGTGCCGCAGGACTCGACGGGCTTGAGGGACTCGACGGCCGGGAACTTGCCGAGCTTGCTGACCTTCTCGACCTTCGGAGCGTCGTTGACGGTCACGCCGTTGACGGTGGCCGTGCCGTTGCCATTGTTCTGAATCGTCAGCTTCTCGTCCGAGTAGCTGCCCGTGCCGTCGCCGTTGTTGATGATCGTGACGGTGCCCTTGGAGAACTGGCCGGAGCCGTCACCGTTGTTGATGATCGACTCCATGGAGTTCGCGTTGGAGTAGTTGCCGCCGCCATTGCCGTCCAGGATGATGCTGGTCGTCGTCGTGGAGTAGGTGCCCGAACCGTCGGCCTCGACGGTGATGGTCACCATGGTGTCGGCGTTGGAGTAGGTGCCCGAGCCGTCGCCGCCGTAGATGATGGAGATGGGGCCCTCGGTGATGACGCCGGATCCGGTGCCGTCGTTAACGACCGTGCCCTTGTCGCTGGAGGAAACGGCGGAGCCGTCGCCGCCCAGGACCGTCGAGCCGGACACCAGGGACGTGCCGTCGCACTTGGCGGGGGAGACCGTCACGCCCGGAACGGAGGCAAGGGACGAGGAGGCCGCCTGGACGACGGCCTTGTCTGCGTTCGAGGCGAACACGTCGATCGCGGGAACCGAGAAGAGCGGGATCGGGGGGATCTCGCCGGGGCGGTAACCCGGGACCGTCGGAACCGAGGCGGGAGTTGCGGACTGGGTGGGTGCAGCCGTGGTGGCCTCGGCGGTGGGCGCAGCCGCGGGAGTCTGGGGCTTCGAGGAGCCGCAGGCGCCCAGGGCGAGCGTGGTCGCAGCGACGAGAACGGAGGCTGTCAGGGTGCGTCGTGTGATGATCATGAACCTAACCGTACGGGAAAATACGAGGGGCACACACTGTTCCGGTAATCATGTAAAACCTCGGAATCTCAAAGAACTCAGGGGTATTCCGAGGGGCAGTCAGGGGGTAATCAGGGTATGGCCGGGGTCTTTGTCCGCACAAGATAAGGGGCCTCGTTCCGCGGTGTCGGGGGCGAGGCCTCGTCCCCCTTGCGGTCCGGCGTCCAAGCTGTGGCGTGATCAACCCCACGGGATGTATGAGGAGGGTTGGAACCTGTGGGACAATGGAGACATGAGCTACAAACTGGTGCTGCTCCGCCACGGCGAGAGCGAATGGAATGCAAAGAACCTCTTCACCGGTTGGGTGGATGTTCCGCTGTCGGACAAGGGCCGCGCGGAGGCTACCCACGGTGGCGAGCTCCTCAAGGAAGCGGGCGTGAAGCCCGACCTCCTGTTCACGTCGATGCTGCGTCGCGCCATCATGACCGCGAACCTCGCCCTCGACGCTGCCGATCGCCACTGGATCCCCGTTGAGCGCAACTGGCGCCTCAACGAGCGTCACTACGGTGCGCTCCAGGGCAAGAACAAGAAGGAAATCCGCGACGAGTACGGCGAGGACCAGTTCATGCTGTGGCGCCGTTCCTTCGACGTGGCTCCGCCTGCCATCGAGGCCGGCTCGGAGTACTCGCAGGACACCGACCCGCGCTACGCTGGCGAGCCCGTCCCCATGAGCGAGTGCCTCAAGGATGTCATCGCGCGTCTGCTGCCCTACTGGGATGAGACCATCGTTCCCGCGATCAAGACCGGCAAGACCGTCATGATCGCCGCGCACGGCAACTCCTTGCGCGCCATCGTCAAGCACCTGGATGAGATCTCCGACGAGGACATCGCCGGCGTCAACATCCCCACCGGTATTCCGCTGGTGTACGAGCTTGACGAGGAAACCCTCAAGCCCATCAAGAAGGGCGGCACCTACCTGGATCCCGAGGCTGAGGCGAAGATCGCCGCGGTCGCCAACCAGGGCAAGTGAGCTGAGCGGAGCCCCGGCATCGTCTGAATGAACTGCCTCCCGTTTCTTGGACATCGAAATTGAAGTCCGGGGAATGGGAGGCTTTTCATGTCTGTGGATCTGCGGTTGAGGCATGATCGTTTGCTTCGGGAGCAGGCGGTGTCGATGTTTGAGAGGGGTTGTGGCTATGCTTTGACCGCCGGGAGGCTTGGTGTGTGTGCCGAGACTGTGAGAGAGTGGCAGAAGACATACCGCGCAATTGGGAGGAGCGGACTTTTGGCCATGGGAGTGAAGTACGCC
The DNA here is from genome assembly GCF_009730335.1 of Schaalia odontolytica. Classification (GTDB taxonomy): domain Bacteria; phylum Actinomycetota; class Actinomycetes; order Actinomycetales; family Actinomycetaceae; genus Pauljensenia; species Pauljensenia dentiphila. Next base: position 2,414,628 of record NZ_CP046315.1, on the reverse strand, counting down.
AGATACGACTATGAGACCAAGGTCGCCGCAGCGAGGGCCGTGGTAGACGGCGGGATGAGTAAGCCTGAGGCGATGGTGCGCTTCGGTATTGCGAGCGCGACACCGTTGAAGCAGTGGTGCAGGCTGTACCGCGAGGGCGGCGCGCAGGCCCTTAAGCCTAAGCCCAAGGGCAGGCCGAAGGGGTCGGTGCGGGCGGTGCCACCAACGCGTGAGGAGGAACTCCAAGAGCGCGTGCGTAAGCTTGAGGCGCAGGTGGCGTACCTAAAAAAATCGATTGCCCTGAAGGCGCAGAGGCGCTCCCAAACCGGGACAAAGCCCTAGTGGTTGCCGAGCTTTCAGGGCATGGACACAGGGTGTGTGATCTCCTCGAGGTGGCAGGCCTTGCCAGGTCGAGCTACTACTACGCGCTGACTCACCCCCAGCAGCCAACCAGAGCGCAGCTACGTCCCAAGGTCGCCCAGATCTTTTCACGCACCCCCAACGGGTGCGGTCACAGGCAGATAGCCATGTGCCTGCGCGCTGAGGAAGGGGAGCGCATCGCCGACAAGACGGTCTTGAAGATGATGCGCGAGATGGGTCTGCGCTGCGGCATACGCCGCGAGAGGGCCTACCACAGGTACAACTCCTACAAGGGGGACGTGGGACACAGCTTCGACAACATCATCGGCCGCGACTTCAAGGCCGATGGCCCCTGGCAGAAACTGGGTACCGACGTCACCGAGTTCAAGCTCTCCTTCGGCAAGGCCTACCTCGCTCCGGTCTACGACTTTGCCAGCAAAGAGATCGTCGCGCACTCCATTTCGATGTGCCCCAACCTCGCCCAGCAACAAGAGATGCTCCAGATACTCATGGACGCCAAACCAGCAGGGGCCGAACCGATCTTGCACTCGGACATGGGATGGCAATACCAGCACGAAACCTACATCAGCACGCTCGCCGATAACGGTTTCATCCAGAGCATGTCACGCAAAGGCAACTGCATCGACAATGGCGCCACCGAGCAGGTCTTCGGACACCTCAAGGACGAATTCTTCCGCGGCCAGGACTGGCAGACCTTCGAGAGCTTCAAAGCCGACCTCGACGCCTACATCACGCACTGGAACACAACAAGACGCCAAGTAAAGCTCAAGGGCCTGACCCCGGCAGAATACCGGGATCAGGCCCTACAGGAAGCCGCATAACGGCTACCATTTAAAGCGTCCAAGTTTCGGGGCGCAGTTCAGAATGGACGAGGCCGGGGCTCCGTCATGGCCGGAAAACCGGGCTTTTTGGGTTGTGATACCCGTCCTTATGGCGCACGTTTGAACGTGAGCAGGGTCGCATGCTGGGATGAACTGTGGTTGTGCTTGAGGTTGGTTTGTGTCGATCCTTGTATGCGTGTAACGTTGAGCTTTCACACTGTATGGGTCGGTTTTGCTCGCCAGCTGGTAGAATAGTTGTGCTATCCACGCACGCACCCAGGAGTCCATCCATGTCGTTTGAAATCGGTCAGACGGTCGTCTACCCGCACCACGGCGCAGCCACGATCGAAGAGGTCATGACTCGCACCATTCGTGGTGAGGAGCGGACGTACCTGAAGCTGCGTGTGAATCAGGGCGATCTTGAGATTCAGGTCCCCGCCGAAAACGTCGATATGGTTGGCGTCCGCGACATCGTCGACGAGGACGGCCTCGAAGAGGTCCTCTCCGTCCTGCGCGCCCCCTACATCGAGGAGCCCACCAACTGGTCGCGCCGCTTCAAGGCGAACCAGGAGAAGATCGCCACCGGCGACATCGTGAAGGTCGCTGAGGTCGTGCGTGACCTGACCCGCCGCGACGACCTGAAGAAGCTGTCCACGGGCGAGAAGCGCATGCTGACGAAGGCCCGTGGAATCCTTACCTCCGAGCTGGCCTTGGCACGCAACATCGAAAAGTCCGCCGCCGCCGAGCGCCTCGACGCCGTCCTGGCTGAGGGTCGCATCGAAGTCGAAGAAGATGCCGTCGAAGAGTGAGTCCTGCGCGGTCCTGACGGCCGCCGGCTCCGGATCTCGCCTCTGCTGCGAGGGGCCGAAAGCCCTCGTTGAACTCTCGGGTCGCCCCCTTGTCTGGTGGGCGGCCCGCGGCCTACGCGCCGGGGGAGTGGGGGCGATCGTCGTGACTGCCCCGGCCTCGTCCATCGAGGAATTTCGTAGCGCCCTGTCCGATATTGATGATCTGACCGTCGTCGCCGGCTCCGATCGCTCGCGTCAGGAGTCCGTGGCCCTCGGCCTGGCCGCGCTTGGCCGGTGCGAGGCGGACACGGTCGTCCTCGTGCACGACGCGGCGCGGCCCCTGACGCCCCCGCAGGTCACTGCCCGCGTCATCGACGCGGTGCGCGGTGGCGCCGGCGCGGTCATCCCCGTCCTGCCCGTCACCGACACCCTCAAGACCGTGGATGCCTCCGGCGTGGTCGTCGGCACGCCCCGCCGCTCCGAGATGGTGGCCGTGCAGACCCCGCAGGGCTTCCGCTGGGACGTCCTCATTCGTGCGCACGAGGAGGGCGCCTCCCTGGGCGCAGACGAGGCCTGGGCGGCCACGGACGACGCCGGCCTCGTCGAGGCGATCGGCGGGACCGTGCACACGGTCGCGGGCGACGAGCGCTCCATGAAGGTGACGCGCCCCCTCGACCTGGCGCTTGCGCAGATCCTGGTCGCCGAGGAGGCGACCGCCTAAAGGCACTGCCCGGTTGGCGTTGTCGGGTGCGCTCGTAGCTCGCGCCCCACCGCGGCCCGGGCGGTGATACGTGTCAGCGGGCCGTCAAGATCGCGCATGCCATCCTGGCTCCCTCTGAGGAAGCCAGCATTGCAAGCTTTTCCGGCCGATTGTTGAAGTAGGTGACCAGGCTGTCCACCCGCGAAAGCGGTATGGGGATTCCTGTCATGTCGAACTCCATGTCGCGGTTGGCTCCGTCGGCGGACACGTACATGAGCGGAAGCTGATCACCGGTGTCGGGAATTGGACTGAAGCCCTTAACGGTCGGATGGCGATCCCACGGAATACGTGTCGCGGACTTGTCGATGAGAGAACGGAACGCGACATCTTCAGGAGTGAACTCGATGATCGGGCCCTGATGGATGAGCCAGAGCCTGTGGGGTGAGGACATGAACATGAAATAGAACATCGTCGAGAACATGAGGCCCGTGATCAAGCTGAGGACAGTGCCGACGGCCGAGTGGGTCACCAGCACTTCGATGATGATCGCTATCGGAGCGCAGGCTATGCCGATGCCGAAGGCGATCTGTTTCACGCGAACGAGGGCAAGGGTGGGACGTATCGATATTCCCTTACCCTCCACGTGCACGATCCATCTGTCGTATCGGCGGAGCATTTGAGTGACTGCGAGGAATGCAGATGCGATGCCTAAGAGCAAGCAGTAGACAGAGAAAAATAGCGCGATGCCGCCTGGAATATATCCCGACAGTAAGAGGAAGATAACCGCGGTCACCAGGAAGAAGATGGCCGGGCGAACTAAGTTACTCGCCTTGGCGTACTGCTTGTCGGCTTCCGAGGGGCTCACCAGCGTGCTGCGTGCCATCGTCTTCTCCTTCCAGGGTGACATACCAGCATATGACATGTGGTCAGGTCGCGCTGGCGGTTCCCCGGCCTCGTCCCTGGGGCGGCCCGAGGAGTAAGTGAGCTACGAAACGTGGTAGGTTCACCCTGGACGCACTCGCGTCGCCGAGAACTCCCCGTCGAAGGAGCCCGATCCCATGAGCGCTACCCCCGCCACCCCGCATCGCGTCATCACGCGCAAAGTCGTCGATTGGGCGGCCTGGGACTGGGGCAGCGCCGCCTTCAACGCGGTCGCCACGACCTTCGTGTTCACGACCTTCCTGACCAGCGACGGAGTCTTCACCGACTCGGGCACTGCCTCGACCTGGCTGAGCAACGGCATGACGATCGCCGGCATCTTCATCGCGCTGCTCGCTCCCATCACCGGCCAGCGCGCCGACCGACAAGGCAAGGGCGGAGTCTGGCTCGGGTGGTTCACCGGGGCGGTCGTCGCCTGCATGCTCGCCATGTACTTCGTGCACCCCGCCTCGGTCCTCGGTCCCCAGGGCGCCCTCATGCTGGGTATTGCGCTGCTCGGCCTGGGCAACGTGTTCTTCGAGTTCGCCTCGGTGAACTACAACGCGATGATCAACCACCTGGGCGAGAAGGAAGACCGCGGCAAGATCTCCGGCTTTGGCTGGGCGTCCGGCTACATCGGCGGCATCGTTCTGTTGCTCATCCTCTACGTGGGCCTGATCGGCGTGAACCTGCTGGGCGTGCCCACCGACGACCACCTGAACATCCGCATCTCCATGGTGATCGCGGCCCTGTGGTTCGGCGGCTTCGCGATCCCCGTCATCGTGAATCCCCCGCTGCCCAAGAAGGTCCTGATCGGCGGCGGTAGCGAGTCAATCATCGACTCCTACAAGCTCCTGTGGCGCACCGTGCGAACCCTCAAGCGCGAAGCCCCGCACACCCTCTTCTTCCTCATCGCCTCCGCCGTCTTCCGCGACGGCCTCGCCGGCGTCTTCACCTTCGGCGCGGTCCTGGCCAAGACGGCCTTCGGCTTTAGCGCCAGCGAGGTGTTGATCTTCGCAATCGCCGCCAATGTTGTCGCAGGCCTGGCGACCGTCGCCTTCGGCTGGGTCGATGACAAGATCGGCCCGAAGAAGGTCATCATCCTGTCGCTGTGCGCCATGGTCGTCGCAGGCTTCGGCGTCTTCTTCCTGCACGCCCGCGGCCCCATCGTGTTCTGGAGCCTCGGCCTCGTCCTGTGCGTCTTTGTTGGGCCCACCCAGTCCGCGTCGCGTTCCTTCCTGTCGCGCATCATCCCCGCCGGCCGCGAGGGTGAAGTCTTCGGCCTCTACGCGACGACCGGCCGTGCCGTGTCCTTCATGGCTCCCGCGATGTACAGCCTCTTCCTGCTGCTTGGCAAGCGTATGACGCCCGCCGGCCAGGATTACACCTACTGGGGCATTCTCGGCATCATGCTGATCCTCGGCGCGGGCCTGGCCCTCACGATCCCCGTGAAGGCAGACCGCGCGACCCTGGACCACATGGAGGGCTGAACGCCTCGCCTCAGACGAGGCGCGTCCCCGACGCATGCGAGTCCAATCTCGCCCGCCGCAGGGAGGCGCAGGCACCTGCGTCGTCGGTGCCGTGCGGCCCCGAGCGGGGGTACTACTCGGCACGCACCATGAGGGCGTTCGCCAGCGCGGCCACGCCCTCGCCTCGTCCCGTGAAACCCAGGTGATCCGAGGTCGTCGCTGACACGGTGACCGTGCCCCCGGCGATCTCGCTCATGACCGCGCAGGCCTCGGGCAGTCGTGCGGCCATACGAGGCCGGTTCCCCACGACCTGAACGGTCGCGTTGCCGAGCACCCAGCCGGCCTCGGCGGTCATGCGACGAACCTCCTCAAGGAGCGCGCGCCCCGAAGCACCCGCCCACTCGGGGCGATCCACGCCGAACACGGTGCCGAGCTCGCCCAGGCCCGTCGCCAGCAGCATCGCGTCGCATAGGGCGTGCGCGGCCACGTCCGCGTCCGAATGCCCCTCGAGGGGCCGCTCGCCCGGCCACTCCAGGCACGCGACCATCAGAGGGCGCGGCGAGTCGGGGGCGGCGAACGCGTGGACGTCGACAGCTTGGCCGATACGGAAAGGCAGATCAGTCATGGAACCAGGGTAGCGTCACGAGGAAGTCGGCGTGAAGGCGATGAGACCCTCATCTGTCAGTCCGACCAGCAGGTCGTCGAATACCCACGTGTGATTCCGTGCCGCCCTCAACTCGGTTGAGGTATGCGTCTTGTTGTTCGCCATGTCGAAGAAACAGACGGTCTGTTCCTTGTACCCGATGTTCAGAATGAACGCAGCGGTTCCGTCGGCGCTCGCACGAGCGTGCGTGGGGGAGAAGGAACAGGGCGGACGGGTGCTGGAAGAAACCCCCACCAATCCCTCCGCGGAGTATTTCGCAACGCCCCCCGAGGTGTGCACCGTGAGGGTTTGGCACCTGTCGCCGGTCGCCTCCAGCATGCCCGTCGTCCATGGCGTCCTGCCCGAGTCGAAGAAAGCATCCCACTCGCTCAGAGTCGGCATGCGGCCATCTTCTGCGGGGATAATGTACTTAAGGCTCGGCCCAAAAGTGCCCAGGGAATTGCCGGACATGTCGAATTTTTCGAGCAACGTGGCGTTCTTACGCACGATGAGGCCATCCGAGGCTGGATACAGAGCATTGTAGGAATAGGAACGGGCATTAGCTAAACGCCCCTCTTGTCCAAAGGGCGTCACAACACCCGTGTATACGTTGACGATCTGTGGGTTCCTGTAGTCATCGACGGGAACCAAGGCGGAAGCCTCCTCTCCGGTCCCAATCGTGCGTGGCCCGTCCCATCGTGAGAGGGAGGAGTTACGGGACTGTTTTCCCGTAATGCTCTGCCACTGCCGTGTCCAGGAACCGGATTCCTGCTTCCACCCGGCGCATGTCTCCATGCCGGAACAGGTCACCAGGATGTCGTCGACCATGGTGATCGGATGGCCGTCCTCCCACGGCGCCTGTGTCTGAATGCCAGTTGCTTTCGAGATCAGGATATTTTCGACGGCGAGCCACTCGCCGACGGAGACGATGGAGAAATCTATCCCCGAGTATGGGACCTGCATGGACCCGTCGTTGGATGTCCACAGCACGGCGGGCTCGGAGGAAGAGACGTCGATGGCTGCAAGAGAGATGGAATGGGAATGAAGGTCCCGGGAGACCATGTAGAGTGTTGTGCCGTCGGCAAACAGGGTGGTTTCGGATGGCTTGTCAATGCCGGTGCGAGGTTCAGGAACGGTCCAGGCGACGCTCACGCCCGCTGCCCAGTCCGACGAGAGAATGTTCGTGTTCGTGGCCGAACCCTTGTAGCCCTGGGAGGCTACCGGTTTTGCGGTGGGCTGTGGAATCGCTGTGATGAAACGCGGTAGCGCGAAAAGGAAAGCGATGACCGCGAGGCTCGTGGCGACGATGAGTGCTGCTTTCTTCCTCTGCAGTCGTATGTATGCCTGATGGCCCGCGATACGCTCGGGGTTGGTGCGCGTGCGCGGAGGGCGAGCGCCTTTCCGGGGTGCGCTCGCGGGGGCCGGCGAGGCACCGGTCGAAGCTGCGCGGTCTCCGGGCTGCTCGGTGGCGCTCTGCGTCTTCGGCTCGCTCCCGGGTGCGGGGTTGGAATCCGCGTCCGGGGGAGCCCAGCGAGAAGAATCGTTACTCATGAGTCCTCATTTAGGCCGAGGCCGGGGTGAAGGCGACAACCCCCTGCTTCGTCATGCCGATCACCAGGTCATCGTAGGCCCACGTGAGGCTATGAGCCCCGTTGAGATCCTTCGAGGTGTGTGCCTCCTTCGTGTTGGTGTTCGCGAAGTAGACGCGCTGGTTGGACGGAGAGCCGGCCTCGCTGATGAACAGCGCAGCCCCATCGGCGCTGGCTCGCACGTCGAGCGGCGAGAAGAGGCAGGGCTCCGAGTCGCTGATGGACATGTCCTTGACGCCGTACGCCGAGCGGGGCATGGCATCCGAGGACAGGATGAGGGTCGCCGTGGTGCACTTCGAGCCGGTCATCTCGATCGTTCCCGTCGCCCACGGGGCCTTCGAGTCCTTCAGGTACGAGCGGAGCTGATCGAGGCTCGGCGCGGGGCCGTCGCTCGTGGGGACCGCCCACATCCGCTCGTAATCGATGGTCTCGACGAGCTTGCCCGTCATGTCGTAGACGTCGGCCTTGTCGTAGTCGCTGACGTTGATGTAGCCGTCGGAGGCGATGAGGAAGCCGCGGCTCTCAAATTTCTTTGCCGGAGCATCGCCCCCGAGGGTGGTGACCGTGCCGGTGTGGATATTAATGATCTGGGGCGCGAAACCATCCTCGGCGGACAGCAGGAACGAGGCGTCCTCCCCGCTGCCCATCATCCGCGTCTTGTTGGGCGCCTCCAGAGCGAGGTCGCGCCCCTGTCGAGACGTGACGCTCTTCCACTGCTGTTTCCAGGAACCGGACTCCTGCTTCCAGCCGGCGCATGTCTCCATGCCGGAACAGGTCACCAGGATGTCATCGGCGGCGGCCATGGGAACATCGCCCGGCCACGGGGCCTGAGCGATCGCCCCGGTCTTCTTATCGATCACAACGTCGTTGTAGGCGAGCGAATCTCCGGCGGAAGCGAGCGTCTGCGCGTCGCTCCGCTTCGTCACCGTTGCGTCCGAGCTCTCCTTCAGCCACAGCTTCTCGGGTTTCGCGCCCGAGATGTCGTATGCGGCGGCAACAGCATGGCCCTCACTGTCGCTCCTGGCGGCCACGTACAGGGTCGTGCCCTCCACGAGCAGAGACGGAGCGTCGTAGTCGTCGACGTAAGCGGAAAACTCGTCCAGGTTCCAGGCCACGTCCACGCCGTTGGCCCACGAACTCGCCAGAGTGCCCGTCAGGGTTCCCGACCCCGTGTAGCCCTGCCCGCGCGGACTCGGAGCAACCCGGGGCGCCTTGGTCGCGAAAAACATGACGCCGGCAACCATCGCGATGACCGTCAGCAAGGCGATCAGCGCAACGTGCCACCAGCGCAGCTTCTTGCCGTGCGACGCGGGGGCCGATGCGGGAACAGTCCCGGGCGCGGGGGCGCGGAACGCGTTCGGCGTGGCAAACAAAGATTTCGCGTGCGTGATTGGCTGCGGTATCGAAGCGGCCGACGCGTCGGAGTCTGTCGGGGCTGGCCACTGGGAATCGTTGATGCTCACACCACGTTTCTACCACACGCCTCGGGGGAGCCTCCCCCGATCCCATGCCCCGGCCTCGTCCCACGCATGTGACGAGGAACGGGCGCCCTCGCAGGCCACGCCCCCTCTCCGATAGGATCGACCCGTGCGCTACATTTCGACCCGACGCGGCCCCAACACGCCCACCCGTTCCTTCAGTGACATCCTCCTGGAAGGCCTCGCCCCCGACGGCGGCCTCTACCTGCCCGAGGAATACCCGACGCTGTCGCAGTCCGACCTGGACGAGCTGCGCATCGTCCTGCGCGAGGACGGCTACGCGGCCATGGCCGCCGGCATCATCTCCCTCTTCGTCGACGACATCGGTGCCGACGACCTGAGTGCGATCACGGCCCGCGCCTACCGCACCCCCGCTTTCTCCGACCCCCAGATCGTCCCCGTCGACGCCCTGGAGGGCACCGACCTGCACCTCGCTCACCTCTCCAACGGCCCCACGGCCGCCTTCAAGGACATGGCGATGCAGCTCCTGGGCGAGCTCTTCGAATACGAGCTCACCCGCCGCGGCGACTGGCTGACCATCGTCGGCGCCACCTCCGGCGACACCGGCTCCTCCGCCGAATACGCGCTGCGCGGCCGACGTGGCCTCTCCGTCGTCATGCTCACGCCCGCCGGCCGCATGACCGCCTTCCAGCGAGCTCAAATGTTCTCCCTCCTTGACGAGAACATCGTCAACGTCGCCGTCGACGGCGTCTTCGACGACTGCCAGGACCTCGTCAAGGCCGTCAACATGGACGCCGACTTCAAGGCCACCTGGCACGTGGGCGCCGTCAACTCCATCAACTGGGCGCGCCTGCTTGCCCAGGTCTGCTACTACGTGGCCACCTGGCTGCGCGTCACCGAGGAAGGGGCCGACGCCTCGTCCAAGGTCAGCGTCGTCGTGCCCTCGGGCAACTTCGGCAACGTGTGCGCCGCCCACATCGCCCGCCAGATGGGCGTGCCGCTCGGCACCCTCGTCGTCGCCACGAACGAGAACGACGTCCTCGACGAGTTCTTCCGCACCGGCGTCTACCGCCCCCGCTCCTCCGCGGACACGCTGGCCACCTCCAGCCCGTCCATGGACATCTCCAAGGCCTCGAACTTTGAGCGCTTCATCTTCGACCTGCTGGGCCGCGACGGTGACGCCACCCGCGCCCTCTTCGATGATGCCCTCGCGCGCGACGGCTACTTCGACCTGTCCGGCACACCCGAATTTTCCTCCCTGCGCGACACCTACGGCTTCACCTCCGGGACCTCCTCGCACGCGGACCGCCTCGCGGAGATCGCGCGCACGGAAAAGGAGAGCGGCTACCTTCTCGACCCGCACACGGCCGACGGCGTGCACGTCGCCCGCGCGCTGCGCTCACAGATCGAGGGCCCGCTCGTCGTCATGGAGACCGCCCTGCCCGTCAAGTTCGCCGAGACAATTCAGGAGGCCACCGGCCACCTGCCGCCCGTGCCCGAGCGCTTCGAAGGCATCGAAGGCCGCGAAGAGCGCGTCACCCCGCTGGCCAACTCCGCCGAGGACCTCAAGGCGCTGATCGCCGCGCGCGTGCGCCCCGGCGCCTGAGTTTTCCCTGACTCGCCGAGGCCCGAGCCCCCACCAGCGAAGCCGCGCGGTTGCGCAGTCGTGGCCCGGGCCTCGTTACATACTTCCGCGAATGCGGTCGCGGGCGGAAGCGGGCCAGGTGCCCAGGTAGGATTGAGCCATGCTTCACCTGTACGACTCCAAGAGCGCCCGCGTCCAGCCCCTGACACCGGTCACCCCCGGGAAGGTCGGCATCTACCTGTGTGGCGCCACCGTCCAGGGATCCCCCCACGTCGGCCACCTGCGCGCCGCCGTCTCCTTCGACACGCTGATCCGCTGGCTGCGCCGCAGCGGCTACGAGGTCACCTACGTCCGCAACGTCACCGACATCGACGACAAGATCCTGCACAAGTCCGCCGAAGCCGGCTGGGACTGGTGGGCGTGGGCCTACCGCTTCGAGCGCGAGTTCACGCAGGCGTACGAGACCCTCGGTGTGCAGGCCCCCACCTACGAGCCGCGCGCCACCGGACACATTCCCGAGCAGCTCGACCTCGTTCAGAGCCTCATCGACGCCGGCCACGCTTACAGCGACGGGCACGGGAATGTGTACTTCGACGTGCACTCCCAGGCCGATTACGGCTCGCTCACCCGCCAGCGCCTGGCCGACATGCGCACCACCGAGGACGACGCTCAGATCGACGAGGCCGTGGAGGCAGGCAAGCGCGACCCCCGCGACTTCGCCCTGTGGAAGGCCACGAAGCCCGGTGAGCCCGCCACCGCCTCGTGGGACAGCCCGTGGGGACGCGGGCGACCCGGCTGGCACCTCGAGTGCTCCGCCATGTCGCGCCGCTACCTCGGCGACGAGTTCGACATCCACGGCGGCGGCATCGACCTGCGTTTCCCGCACCATGAGAACGAACAGGCCCAGTCGCACGGCGCGGGCTGGGAGTTCGCGCGTCTGTGGGTCCATAACGCGTGGGTGACCACCAAGGGCGAGAAGATGTCCAAGTCGCTCGGTAACGTCCTGTCGATCGGGGCGCTCACCGAGGAGTATCCGGCCGTCGCCGTGCGTTGGGCGCTGTCCACCGTTCACCACCGCTCCTCCATCGAATGGGGCGCCGAGACGCTGCCCGCCGCGCACGCCGCCTGGGAGAAGTTCTCCACCTTTGTAGCTCGTGCCATTGAGACCGCCGGTGAGGCTCCGGCCTCCGAGATTGCCCTGGCACCCGCCGACCTGCCCGAGGCCTTCGTCGCCGCCATGGACGACGACCTCAACGTCGCCGGCGCGCTCGCGGTCCTGCACGAGCACCTCAAGGCCGGTAACGCCGCGCTTGCTGCTGGTGACGTTTCCGGTGTGTACCGCGAGCAGATCCTGGTTCGCTCCATGCTGGATGTGCTGGGCCTGGACCCCGCTTCTGAACAGTGGCGCGGACAGGCCGGCATCGGCGCTGGCGCTTCTGGCGCGGCTGCGGCCGAGCACTCGGCGCTGGACGCGCTGGTCCAGGCCGTGCTGGAGGAACGGGCTGCTGCCCGCGCCGCCAAAGACTGGGCTCGCGCCGACGAGCTGCGCGACCGCCTGGCCGCCGCCGGCGTCACCGTCGCGGACGGGCGCGATGGCGCGACGTGGAGCGTTGGCTGATCGCTGTGTGCTGAGGCCCCGGGAGCGCGCGCTCCCGGGGCCTTGTGCGTGTCGGCGGTCGTCTCGCCGATTCCGCGTTTGCTCTTGTGATTTGGTGCGCTGCACCCGATCCGTAGGCAGTTCACCCCTTCTGATCGGGTGTCGCGCCCCGTAACGGGTGCAGCGGCCCTCGCGCGAGCCGGGCCGGGCTGCTTGATGTGCCCGTGGGCGGCGGCCCGCCGTCCGAGCGGCGTGTTGCTGCTTGTGGCCCCACGGGTGTTCCGGGCGCCGGAGGCCCCGGCCGCCCGCGAGGCTAGGGCCTCACTTCGTTCGGCGCCGCGCCTCGAAGCCCGCCCGTGCCCTCCGTGCCCTCCGGTCCCTCCGGCGCCCTCCACACCAGTGGGGCCAGGTCGCTGTTGTCTGGTTCGGCGCGTGTTGTTACAAACGTCGTCAATCCGAGCTGCTTTTCGTGCGGATTATCTTGCGCTTGTTACAAACGTCGTCAATCCGACGGCATTTTTGCGAAAAAAAGTGGATTTTGGCCTCAGATTGACGACGTTTGTAACACGGGTCCTCACAGAGGGCTTCAAAATGCTCTGGTTTGACGACGTTTGTAACGCATAGCTGCCGTAAGCGGTGAGTCCTTGCCCAGTAGGTGATGCGGCGGGTGCCGATTGGGGCGGCAATGGGGGTTTGCACGACACGTAGCTTTCTAGCAGTGTGTCGTCGGTGTGTCGGACCCCCGTGTCGTGCAATTCCCCTGTTTGGTGGGTGTGAGTTTATGGCTTGGAGGGCCCGCGTGCGGATTGGAGGGATCACGTGCGGGATCAGCGCGATGCGAGTCAAGGCCGTAATCTGATAACCAGTCGACGCCGCGAGGCATCACGGCAAACGGAGAGGAACAGCATGGAGTACGTGGCTCTGCTGCGCGGCATCAACGTCGGCGGCAAGAACAAGGTCGTCATGAGCGAGCTGCGTGAGCTCATCGCGCGCGCTGGCTTTACGAACGTGCGCAGCTATATTAACAGCGGCAACCTCCTGTTCGAATCCGACGCCCCGGCTGAGGACGTGGCCCAGGTGGTCGAAGACATCCTGGAAAGAAACTATGACTTCCCGATCCGTCTCGCGATTCTGACGGGGGAGGACTACCTTGCTGAGCTGTCTGGCCTGCCCGACTGGTGGCACGGCGACATCGCCCGTCGCGACGCCCTGTTCTACACGAGAGGCCTGGACCGGGATCACGTGCGCGAACGCATCGAGGCGATGGAACTGGGTGATGAGGCCGTCCACTTTGGTGAGAGCGCTGTGTTTTGGGGCAAGTTCGACGAAAAAGAATTCCTGAAGACTGCGTATCACAAGCGCCTGCTGCGCGAGGACTTCTATCGCCAGGTGACGATCCGCTCGGGTGCGACGGTCGAGAAGATCGCAGCCATGCTGTCGCAGTGCTGAGGCTGACCCCGCCCAATCGTGATTTAGGCCCCCGCGCGCGCCCCTGCGGCCCCGATGCAGCCCAAAACCCGTACGCTTGTGTCAGTTCACGAGAAAACGAGGAGACACCATGGCCTCACACAGCGGGCGCCCCGGCGCCATCCGTAAGAAGGGCACCAAGAAGGGCGCGCAGGTCGGCACCGGCGGCCACTCTCGCCGCCGCCTCGAAGGCAAGGGCCCGACCCCCAAGGCCGAGGATCGCACCTACCATCCTGCCCACAAGCGCAAGGTGAAGCGCGAGGCCCGCGAGGCCCAGGAGGCCGCGATCGCGCGCGCCCGCGCCAAGTCGTCGATCCGCGTCAAGCCCGGTCACGAGCTGATCGCCGGCCGCAACCCGGTCGCCGAGGCCGCCCGCGCCTCGGTCCCGATCGAGCGAGTCTTCGTCCTCGACAACGTGAAGGACGACCGCGTCGAGGAGGTTGTGCGCCTCGCCTCGGCCATGGGAGCCCCCGTTTACGAGGTCACCCGCCGCGACCTGGATGTCGCGACTGACGGCGCCGTCCACCAGGGCGTCGCCATCGAGGTGCGCGGATACGAGTACGCCGACGCCTCCGATCTGATCGCGGGTTCTCTGCAGCAGCTGGGCCACCCGCTCCTCGTCGCCCTCGACCAGGTGACGGACCCTCACAACCTGGGCGCGGTCCTGCGCAGTGCGGGCGCGTTCGGAGCGGACGGCGTCATCATTCCCGAGCGTCGCAGCGCGGGTGTCAACACGACCGCGTGGAAGGTGTCGGCCGGTGCGGCCGCCCGAGTGCCCGTGGCTCGTGCGACGAACCTTGTGCGCGCCCTCGAGGAGGCTAAGCAGGCTGGCTACTTCGTGGTCGGCCTGGATGGCGGCGGCGACGCGCCCCTGCGTGGCCTGTCGCTGGCCGATGGCCCCCTCGTCGTCGTGACCGGTGCCGAGGGCGCCGGCCTGTCCCGCCTCGTGCGTGAGACCTGCGACCAGATCGTGTCGATCCCGATCGCGTCGACCGTCGAGTCCCTCAACGCGGCCGTCGCCACGGGCATTGCCCTGTACGAGGTGGCTTCCCTGCGCGCGCAGGGCTGAGTCTTCCGAACCATCTGTTGTCTCGCCGTGGGTGCGCGTTAGCGCCTGCGGCGAGACTCCTTTTTGGCGGCCTTACGCATCGACAGGACGTTTTCTCTCGTGAAGAGGTGGTCTTTCGGCAGGTCTCCGCCGTGGAAGAATCGAGGAGCTTCCAGGAGGAGTCCTTGGCACTGGAGGTCGCCCGCGAGTTCACGGAAGGACATGTCTATGAAGGCGTCAGTACCCCAGCGTTCATCGTGCAGAATGCGAGCCTCGCAGCACCAGAGTTCGCTCGCGGGGCGGCCTGCGACCGAGCAGGAGCGTGAGGCGATGAGGATAGGCGTGTTTTCCTGGCGTACCCGTTTGACATTGCGAGGCGCCGCGGACGGGAAGACGCCGAAGGGTGATATCTCGTCAAAGACGGATGAGACGGCGATATGCCGAGCGTCGCTGCCGGTCGTGATCTCGGTGCCGACCCACCCCTGCTGGGCGAGCTGCTCGCGCATTCCCGGCGTTTCTCCCCAGGCGCCGGTCGACACCCAGTATCCGATGCACAGGTCGAGAGCCTGCTGTGGGTCGAGCGCGACCCTGGCGTAGAAGTACCTGCGGTGGTTGAAAATCCGGCGCAGCGAGAAACCAGGGGTCATAAGCAGCCTCCTCGTGCACGACCTGTGTCAGCGCATCAGCACGGTCCCAACGCAAGCGAGATGCGCTCTGGTGTCAGGGTACTATTGCGCGAGATTCCCCGGGGATCGACGAGGCAGGGGAGGCCTCGTGGTGATCGGTCAGGGAGGGAGGCTACCCCCGGCTCTTCTTTGCAGCCTTGCGCATTGCCGTGAGCTCGGGGAGTGAGAGGGGGATGTCTGACGGGATATCCCAGCGATTGAGGTCACGGGCGGGTGCAGTCATGATGCCCTGCGCGTTGAAGGACTCTTCGAGTGAGTGCATCGACGATTCAGCGTAACTTTTTTCAAAGCCGCTGAGATTCATCCGTGTTGCCCAATCAGTGAGGCACCACAGTTCGGTCACCGGACTCGATTCGCTCTCGACTGTGCGTGCAATGATATCCACGTACACCTTGGTGATGGTGGCTCGCTTGATTCGGTCGGGCAAGAGAGAGGGGGCATGTGACAAGAGGCGACGGTATGAGCGTGTCTCGAAGACAACATTAGTCAGGAATGCACGACCGCTGTGTCCGATGATCAGTTCCGTTCCGGTCCATCCCCGCTGCTTGAATTGCTCTTGCATGCCGGTACTGGTGCGGCGGGCCCCCTTCGTCTTCCAGAGGCCGACGCAGCGAGAGACGGCATCGGACGGGGGTGCTGACAGCTGAAAAACGGTGATGGCGCTGAAAGATTCGTTGAAGCCTTGCTGCATACTTGAGATGAAAGAGTTCATCGTGATTCTCCGTTGTCGCGGCGGGGCTGTCGCTTCTTCATTGCTTCACTGTGCATGGTGCCTTCTCCTGTTGCGGGTCGAGCGCGACCCTGGCATAGAAGTACCTGCGGCGGTTGAAAATCCGGCGCAGTGAGAACCCGGGGGTCATGACCGCTCCTTCGACGGGAGGAACTTGGTGACGGGGTCGAGGAAACTGCCCCGCATCTGGGCGATGTTGGTGGGGGAGAGGGGGTGGTCCTCGGGCAGTTCCTCGCCGTCGACGAGGCGCGGGGGAGCCAGCAGGATGCCCTGCTGGTGCAGGGCCGTGTGCAGGTACTCAAAGACGCGGGCGAAGGGGTCCTTGCCGGGGCGGGCGCGCTGAATCGCCGTATCCCAGGGGAAACACCACAGCTCGGTGCTGGCCTGTTCGGCGCCCGGCATCGGGCGAGCCGCGACGATGATCGTCGTCTTGTTGAGGTGGCGCAGCTGCGCGCGCACCGCCTTCGACGTCAGGTAGACGGCGAGGCCTCCCAGCAGCAAGCTGGGAGGAATATCTGAGAGATCATCAGGAAAATCACGGTCACGGAGCCGCTTTCGGTTCTCGACCTGCCCGGGCATGACCGTGACTTCTGTGCCCGACCAGCCGATGTCCGCGAAACGCTTGCATATCGTGGTTGACTCGCGCTTGATGCCGATGGCTCGCCAAAACGCCACGCAGCGCGCGACGGCCCCTGCCGGCGGACACGACACGGTGTACACCGTCATGGGGCGCCTCTTCAGGAGGGAGTCCAACGGCAGGCGCGGGGGAGTGATATCCATCAGCACTCCTGGGGATCGGGGTAACGAGGCCAGGCTATCAGCGTGAGCGTCATCGCACGAAACCCGGAGACGATACGATGAGGCCATGAGCGTCCTTGGAACCGTCATCGTTGGCATCGTCATCCTCATCGGAGTGATCGGTGCGGTCGTACAGATCTGGCCCTCTGCACCCGTTGTCGGAGGCGCGATCCTTGTGTGGTCGTGGATGACCGGCACCCGCGCCGCGTGGATTGTTTTCGCCATCGTGGCGTTTGTCCTGATCCTCGGAACGGTCCTGAAATACGTGATCCCCGCCCGCGGCATGAACAAGGCGGGAATCCCCCAATCCACGCTCGTATGGGGAGCTGTCGGTGGCGTCGTCGGATGGTTCATCGGCCTGCCCCTCGGCCTCGTCCTGGGCATGGTCGCGGCGATTTTCCTCGTCGAATACCTGCGCAGCCGCGACACCGCCAGCGCCTGGACGGCCACCCTCCACGCCCTCAAGGCCTTCGGATGGACGATCGCCATCGAGCTGATCGCCGCCCTCACGAGCGCCACCCTGTGGGGCGTCGGCGTCGCCCTGGTTGCCGCCGGAAACTGACGCGACCAGCCAGGGCGCCCCGGCCTCGTCGTTCCTCCGGTAGGATGGGTCTGTTGCGCGCGCCCGCGTAACAGACCCAACTAAACGGAGATTCTCATGCCCGCCGTCATCGTGCTCGGCGCCCAGTGGGGCGACGAAGGCAAAGGGAAGGCCACTGACCAGCTCGGCCAGCACACCGACCTCGTCGTGAAGTTCAACGGAGGCAACAACGCCGGCCACACCGTCGTTATTGACGGCGAAAAGTACGCGCTGCACCTCCTGCCCGCCGGAATCCTCTCCGAAGGCGTCACCCCCATCATCGGCAACGGCGTCGTTGTCGACCCGGACGTACTCTTCGAGGAACTCGCGGACATCACCGCGCGCGGCGTCGACTGCTCGCGCCTGCTCATCTCCTCCAACGCGCACATCATCCCGCCCTACAACCGCCTCATGGATCAGGCGAACGAGCGTGCGCGCGGCAACAACCTCATCGGCACGACCGGCCGAGGCATCGGCCCCACCTACGCCGACAAGATGAACCGCATCGGCCTGCGCATCCAGGACCTCTTCCACCCCGAGGAGCTGCGCGCCAAGGTCGAGGCCGCCCTGGCCCCCAAGAACACTATTTTCGAGGCCGTGGACCTTGAGGTGCTCGACCCCGCCGAGGTGTCGGACCACCTGCTGTCCTTCGCGGACCGCATCAAGCCGATGCTGTGCGACGTGTCCCTCGTCGTCAACGATGCGCTGGACCGCGGCGACACCGTCCTCTTCGAGGGTGGCCAGGCCACGATGCTCGACATCGACCACGGCACCTACCCCTTCGTGACCTCCTCCAACCCGACCGCGGGTGGTGCGCTCACCGGCTCCGGCGTCGGCCCGACTCGCATCGACCGTGTTGTCGGCGTGGCCAAGGCGTACACGACGCGCGTCGGCGAGGGGCCGTTCCCCACGGAGCTGGACGACGAGGTCGGCGAGGCGCTGCGCACCAAGGGCGGCGAGTTCGGCGTGACCACGGGTCGCCCGCGCCGCACCGGCTGGTTCGATGCCGTCATCATGCGCTACTCCACACGCATCAACGGCCTGACCGACATCTGCCTGACCAAGCTTGACGTGCTCTCCGGCTACGAGACGATCCCCGTGTGCGTGGCCTACGAGGTCGACGGCGTGCGCACTCAGGAAATGCCCCTCGATCAGGCCGGCTTCGAGGCCGCCGTGCCCGTGTACGAGGAGCTGCCCGGCTGGAGCGAGGACATCTCGCAGTGCCGTTCCTTCGATGAGCTGCCCCAGGCCGCCCAGGACTACATCAAGCGCCTGGAAGAGCTGTCGCGCTGCCGCATCCAGTCCATCGGCGTCGGCCCGGGCCGCGAGGCCACGATCGTGCGCTACCCGCTCATGTGACGGTTTCTGAACGACAGTGGGGGCCGGTGCTGCGATGCGGCGCCGGCCCCGCTGTGTGTGGATAGTTGTTGTCCCGCATGGGTTCCGCACGTGGGCCCGATGACCTGCACGTAAACCCCTTTATGCGCACGGAAACCCCTTGACCTGCACGTGGGCAGGGCCGCCCACGTGCATATCGTCGGGTTAACGTGCGGGGGAAGGGGCCCACGTGCATATCGTCGGGTTAACGTGCGGGGGAAGAGGCCCACGTGCATACAAGGGAGTGCGTGGAACTCATATGGTGGACAACGTGGATAACCGTGCCGTGAGGCGGTAGTTCGCGGGATACGCGCCGGCACGCGCATACGACAAAGCACGCCGAACCGAATGCGCCTGTCGGCGCGAAGGCCGCTCGTAGCGGCAGAGTTTGGAGCCCGGGGCATACCGGTCCGGCGTGCCCCCCAACTGTACGACCAGTCAACGCCCGCGCGCATCCCGTGGCGGCGTGCATCAACCCACACGGGGCGTGCGCCACAGGCCGCCCCTCATCGCCGAGGCCGTGGCAGCGTGAAGCGGGCCTGACCCCCGGCCCCGTGCCCGGGAGAGCCGACCCGCGCGAGCGGCCCCTGCCTCGTGAGGTGCGCACATGTGGGACCATTGAAGCGTGATGACATCGACCCCGCCCACGCGGCGCCGCACCGGCTCAAGCCGCGGACGTCGCCGCGACACCCTGGCCAACCGACACGTGCCCACGATCATCGGTATTCTCACCGTCACCGTGCTGGCTGCGGCCACGATCGTTGCCTGGTGGCTGCCGGGGTCTCGTTGGAGCGTCGGACCCGTCGTCGCGGTCGCGTCTTTCCTGTTGGCTCTCGGCTGGCCGACGCTGGCGCGCCTGCACATGCCGTGGCTCGCGCAGGCGGTCCTCGCCCTGGGTGGTGCGCTGACCCCCTTGGGTGTTGCCTACTGGAAGAACCTCGACATCGCCGTGCCGCTGACGGGTATCACGCTGGTCGCGCTGGTCGCTGCGACGATCCTGGACGCGCCCGCGCCGCGCGATCACTCCGTGGGGCGCACGAGTGAGCACTGGGGCTCCACGGCCCTGAGTGCGGCCCTCGCCTCGTCGGTGACCTGCCTCCTCATCGTCACCTCCGGCTCCATGTGGGTCTCTCTCACCGTCCACGAGCGCTGGTCGGGCATCGTTCCCATGGCGGCCCTGA
Organism: Schaalia odontolytica; assembly: GCF_009730335.1. Classification (GTDB taxonomy): domain Bacteria; phylum Actinomycetota; class Actinomycetes; order Actinomycetales; family Actinomycetaceae; genus Pauljensenia; species Pauljensenia dentiphila. Next base: position 2,394,852 of record NZ_CP046315.1, on the reverse strand, counting down.
TCGCCGTCATCGGCGCGGCCTCCGCGCGCTTCGGGCGCAGCGCGAAAGTCGGCGTTGCCTTCGCGATGATCGCAGGCCTCGTCGCGGGTCTCGTGGTCGCCTCGATCGCCTGGTTCCTTGGGCAGACCTCGGACCTGCTGCCCGTCGTCTTCCCCTTCATCGCCAAGCGTTTCGGCGAATTCGCCGCCTTCCTGACCCTGGGTGGCGTCACCGGCTTCGGCGTCGGCTTCGCCGTCTCCGTCGTCGACGCGCTGCTGGGAGAGCGCGCGTCCTCCGCCGAGCTCGCCAACATCCTGGGCCGCGGCGCCGCGAAGTTCCTCGTCGCCGCCCTGCCCGTGTACGCGATGATCCGCATCGGCGGAATCTGAGACCCCACGACGGCTGGACGACCGCATAGCCGGGCCCCGGCCTCGTCCCGTTCGCTTCCAGCTGCGCGCGCCCCTGCTCGTGCGGTGAGCGTCCACCCGAGGCGTTAGGCTGGAGGCATGATGGTGATACCTGCTGACCTGCCCGCACTCGTCGCTCCCGTCGCGTGGATGCTTGGAACCTGGGAGGGGTGGGGCATGTACGCCGCCCCCGCCGCCCCCGGCCAGGAAGAACCCACCGAGGATTCCCCCGTCATCGAGGAGATCCGCGGCGACGTCGTCGGCGAGCAGATGCGCCTGGTGACCCGCGTGTACGCGGGCGTCGCCTCCGAGCCGATCGATCCCACGTGGGACGCGGCGAAGGGCCTGTCCGCTATCAAGAAGGACGACCTGATCAGCGAAGAGACCGTGTACGTCTCCGTCGCCCCCTCCGACGCGCCGCTGCCCCCGCCCGGCCAGTACAACCCCCGCGAATTCACTGCGACCTCCGCGTCCACCGAGGGCCACAGCGCCGTGTGGGACGGCGTGAGCGTCGGCCCGCGCGTGCAGATGGTCTCCGATGCAATCGCTCTCGGCGTGGGCGCCACCCGCGTCACGCACCTGGGCCGCATGTTCGGCCTGGTCGCGGGCGAGCTCATGTGGACGCAGGAGCGCACGCTCGACGGCGAGGATGAGGTCGACGTCGAGATCTCCGGCCGCCTCATGCGCACCGCGCAGGCCTCCACCGAGTCCGGCGAGGTCATCGAAGGCATCGACGACACCCAGGACGGCTTCCTTGTCTGAGTCTGCGTTCGATTCCGAGTTCGTCGACGAGGCCGTGGCATCCTTCGGCGCGACCCCGCACTTCGGGGACCCGTCGGGGGAGCAGTGGGCCCTCGAGGGCGGCCGCGCGCTGGTGCGCCGCCCGGACCTGGCCGTCATCTCTGTGTCAGGGGCCGATCGGCTGACGTGGGTGACGTCGCTTGCATCCCAGAACGTCACCGACCTCGTCCCCGGCGCGAGCCGCGAGCTGCTGATCCTCTCGCCCGAGGGTCGCGTCGAGCACTGGGCCGGCGCCAGCGACGACGGGGAGACGCTGCACCTGATCGTGGAACGCTCGGATGTGTCGGAGTTTGTGGCGTTCCTCGAGTCGATGCGTTTTGCGCTGCGCGTCGCCGTCTCCGAGCGCGACGTCGCCGTGTTCTCCTCGATCCGCGCGGGCGCGAATATGCCCGAGTCCGCGGCCGACCTGCCCGGACACCTGTGGACCTGGGAGGACCCGTGGCCCGGCGTCGTGGAAGGTGGGGCCGCCTACTTCCAGGGTGAGTGTCACCCCGGCGCGCGCACCCCGATGATGTTTCACGCTGTTTCACGCGAGGCCGCGGACGAGTTTGAGGCCGCCTGGCTGTCTGCTTGCCCCGAGGCCGGCTCGCGCCGCCGCGCCGGATACCTGGCGTGGGAGGCCACGCGTATTGCGGCGTGGAAGCCGCGCCTGGGCCGCGAGACCGACGCCCGCGCGATCCCGCCCGAGCTGGACTGGCTGCGCAGCGCCGTCCACACGACGAAGGGCTGCTACCGCGGGCAGGAAACCATCGCCCGCGTCCTGAACCTCGGACGGCCCCCGCGCCGCCTTACCTACCTGCAGCTGGACGGTTCGCGCGGCGACCTGCCCGCGCCCGGCACACCCATCGAGGTGGGCGGACGCCAGGTCGGCGTCATTACCTCCTCAGCCCGCCACGCGGACGAGGGGCCGATCGCCCTCGCGCTGATCGCGCGCGCCGTGCCCGTGACGACTGTCTTCGACATCGACGGCGTCGCCGCCGCCCAGGAGGAGATCGTGCCTGTCCACGGCAAGTCCTCCGTGTCCCCGGAGACCCGCCCGGGTGCCGACCTCTCGCGCGAGGCCGGCCAGCGCGGCGGGTCCACGGGCTTCGGCGGCCTCGGCTCGGCCCTGGGGTCGCGCTGATGCGAGCCGTCATCCAGCGCGCCACCTCGGGCGAGGTCCGCGTCGACGGCACCGTCGTCGGCCGTCTCGCCTTCGACAGTCTTGACGAATCCGGTGCCCGCCGCGAGAGCGTAGCGTCCCGCGTTGGCGGGCAGGACCCAGCAGTCCCGGCGGGGGAGAGTGGCTGCGAGACGCGCCAGGGCCTTGTTGTCCTCCTGGGGGTCCAGCGCGGCGACGGTGCCGAGCAGGTGGCCACGGTGGCCCGCAAGATCGCCGAGCTGCGTATCCTCGACGGCGAGCTTTCGGCCGCCGACGCGGGCGCGCCGATCCTGGTGATCTCCCAGTTCACGCTGTACGGGGACACTCGCAAGGGGCGGCGCCCCTCGTGGGCACACGCCGCCCCCGGCGAGGAGGCTGAGTCCCTCGTCGACGCGGTGGTCGCCGATCTGCGAGGCCGGGGCCTGCACGTCGAAACCGGCCAGTTCGGGGCGATGATGGAGGTCTCGCTGGTCAACGACGGGCCGTTCACGGTCCTCGTCGAGGCCTAGCACCGTGTCCTAGGCCCCTGACAATCTCGCACGCATTTTCTGCGACAACTTTTCAAGCAACGAAACCGCATCGTTGAAATTGCAACGTTTCTGGACGGAATTAAACGTTTTGGACCATCGAATTGGGCGCGATTTGTGCAGCGGGGAGCACACATTGAGGGCCGCCCATGCGCCCAGGGCGAAAGCGCGCGCACGGCGCGGGAGCTTTTCGTAGGCTGTAACCAGTCAACTGGGACGGGCGTACGTCGAGCTCGGCGAAATGCCCGTCCTGTGAAATGAGGAGAGGCATGTTCGAACGCTTTACCGACCGCGCTCGCCGGGTCGTCGTGCTCGCGCAGGACGAGGCCCGCGGTCTCAAGCACAACTACATCGGCACGGAGCACCTGCTGCTCGGGCTGATCTCCGAGGGTGAGGGCGTCGCAGCCAAGGCACTGGAGACGATGGAGATCAAGGGCGAGGCCGTCCGTGCCTCGGTCATTGAGATCATCGGCGAGGGTGAGAAGCCGGTCGAGGGCCACATCCCCTTCACCCCGCGCGCCAAGCGCGTCTTCGAGCTGAGCCTGCGCGAGGCCCTGCAGCTGGGCCACAACTACATCGGCACGGAGCACCTGCTGCTTGGCCTCCTCAAGGAGGGCGAGGGCGTGGCCGCCCAGGTCCTGACCAAGCAGGGCGCGGACCTGGCGCAGGTGCGTCAGACCGTCATCCAGATGCTCAGTGGCTACCAGCGCGGCGACGACGAGGGCCGCGAGTCTGTCGGCGCGGGCGTGGGTGGCTCGGGTGGTCCCGAGCGCTCCAACTCCGCGATCCTCGAGCAGTTCGGCCGCAATCTGACGCAGGCCGCGCGCGAGAACAAGCTGGACCCCGTCATCGGCCGCCGAGTCGAGATGGAGCGCGTCATGCAGGTCCTCTCGCGCCGCACGAAGAATAACCCGGTTCTGATCGGTGAGCCCGGCGTCGGTAAGACCGCGGTCGTCGAGGGCCTCGCCCAGGCGATCGTGCACGGCGACGTGCCCGAGACGATCAAGGACAAGCAGATCTACAGCCTCGACATGGGGTCGCTGGTGGCGGGCTCGCGCTACCGTGGCGACTTCGAGGAGCGCCTGAAGAAGGTCCTCAAGGAGATCCGCACGCGCGGCGACATCATCCTGTTCATCGACGAGATCCACACCCTCGTGGGTGCTGGTGCCGCTGAGGGATCCATCGACGCCGCCCAGATGCTCAAGCCCATGCTGGCCCGCGGCGAGCTCCAGACGATCGGTGCGACCACGAACGACGAGTACCGCAAGTACATCGAGAAAGACGCTGCCCTTGAGCGTCGCTTCCAGCCGGTCAAGGTCGAGGAGCCCAGCGTCGATGAGACGGTCGAGATCCTGAAGGGTCTGCGCGACCGCTACGAGGCTCACCACCGGGTTATCATCACGGACGCCGCGATCCAGGCGGCCGCCGAGCTGGCGGATCGCTATATCTCAGATCGCTTCCTCCCGGATAAGGCTATCGACCTGGTCGACGAGGCCGGTGCGCGACTGCGCATTCGTCGCATGACTGCCCCGCCAGAGCTGCGCGAGATCGATGAGAAGATCGCCGAGGTGCGCCGGAACAAGGAGGCGGCTATCGATGATCAGGACTTCGAGAAGGCCGCGTCGCTGCGCGACGAGGAGTCGAAGCTGAACGAGGAGCGCAAGGCGAAGGAAGAGGCCTGGAAGGGCGGCGAATCCGACGAGATCGCCGAGGTCGGGGATCAGGAGATCGCCGAGGTTCTGGCCATGTCGACCGGTATCCCGGTCGTGCGTCTCACCCAGACCGAAACCGCGAAGCTACTCAAGATGGAAGACGAGCTGCACAAGCGCGTTATCGGCCAGGATGAGGCCGTCAAGGCGCTTGCCCAGTCGATCCGGCGTACGCGCTCGGGTCTGAAGGATCCGAACCGTCCCGGCGGCTCGTTTATCTTCGCCGGCCCGACCGGCGTTGGTAAGACTGAGCTGGCCAAGGCCCTTGCCGAGTTCCTTTTCGGCGACGAGGACGCCCTGATCCAGCTGGATATGTCGGAGTTCTCCGAGAAGCATACGGCCTCGCGCCTCTTCGGTGCTCCTCCGGGCTACGTTGGCTATGACGAGGGGGGCCAGCTCACGGAGAAGGTTCGTCGTAAGCCGTTCTCGGTTGTCCTCTTCGACGAGGTCGAGAAGGCTCACCCGGACATCTTCAACTCGCTGCTTCAGATCCTGGAAGAGGGCCGCCTGACAGACTCGCAGGGTCGCAAGGTGGACTTCAAGAACACTGTCATCATCATGACGACGAACCTGGGTACCCGAGACATCAACAAGGGTGTCCTCACGGGCTTCCAGACCGCGGACAATTCGACGCACGACTACGGTCGTATGAAGTCGAAGGTTGCGGAGGAGCTCAAGCAGCATTTCCGTCCCGAGTTCCTCAACCGTGTCGATGATACGATCGTGTTCCCGCCGCTGACCAAGCCGGAGATCTCTCGCATCGTGGATCTGATGATCGCCAAGCTGGCCAAGCGCATGGAGGCTCAGGACATGCGCCTGCAGTTGACCGACGACGCGCGCGAGCTGCTTGCTGACGTGGGCTTCGACCCGGTCCTGGGTGCGCGTCCGCTGCGCCGCGCGATTCAGCGCGAGATCGAGGATGCACTGTCCGAGCGCATCCTCTTCGGAGAATTGCAACCCGGTCAGGTTGTCACCGTTGGCGTCACCGGAGAAGGAAAGGATCGCGCGTTCACCTTCAACGGGGAGTGATTTACTCGCCAATTATTTGAAGCTGACAAAGTGCCTTTTCTAGAGGGCGGCCCTTCGTTCTGCGGCGAGCCGCCCTCTAGTTGTTAAGTAATCCTGCCTCTGATAGATTCTGATTAACTATTAGGCTGGGTTGAAGTTGTGCCACACTATTGTGCGGGCACTACTCAGCAATCGGGAGAGGGTCAATGCGCGCGCAAAAGCGACGAAACGTAACCGGTGTGAGGCGACGTCTGCCGGCGTTTGTTCTCATGCTCGTCGTTGCTGCGCTCTGCATCGCAGGCGTCATCTATAAGGGTGCCGAAGTGACTCAGGTCAATGTCAATGATGGCGGTATCTGGGTGACTAACAAGTCCAAGCAGTTGGTCGGCCACCTCGACTACGAAGCCCGCATTCTTGACGGTGCCCTGCGCACCGAGGCTACCAACTTTGACGTCGGCCAGGCTGGCGAAACGGTGACAGTCTCCGACCTCGGCTCACTGACCGTTGCCCCCGTCAACGTCACCCAGGTCGCCCTCGGCTCTCCGACGGCGCTGCCCGCCGGCTCGAGTGCGATGCAGGGGGGTGACGTCCTCGGCGTCCTCAACGCTGCCGATGGCACCCTGTGGACAACGTCTGCGGCGTCTCCGAGCCCCTCCAATCTCGCCGACTCTGCAGCTCTGGCCTCGAACATGGGGGTCAGCGCATTCGTGACCGGCGAGGACGGCTCCGTGTACTCCCTGTCGAACTCGGGAACGCTCACGACCGTCAAGCGCAGCGGGTCAGTCGATCAAGCGAAGACCACTCAGGTCACCGGGATTCCCGATGGTGCCCGCCTTTCCATCACGGTCGTCGGCGATCAGGTTGTCGCCCTTGACTCTGCCTCTAACACCCTCTTTCTGCCCGGGAATAAGACCCTCGACCTCGGCGCGGCCGGTATAGAGGCCGATGCCGTCCTGCAGCAGGCCGGACCGAAGGATGACTCGGTCCTGATGGCCACCGCCACCTCTCTTGTAGCGATTCCACTGACGGGTGGGCAACCCGTGATCACGCCCGCCGCCGAGGGGGCCCCGACCGGCATCCCGGCGGCGCCCGTGCGGCATGAAGGATGTGCCTACGGTGCGTGGAGCGGATCGGGGGCGTATGTGCGCTCGTGCAAGGATCCGACCTCGAACGAGCAGATGGTCGTCGATACGCTCGTCTCCGCCCGTGAGGTTGTCTTCCGCACCAATCGCAAGGCCATCGTCCTCAACGACGTCGCCGAGGGGAACGTGTGGTTGCCCGACTCGAACATGGTCCTGATGGACAACTGGGATGAGGTCGAGAATCAGCTCGAAGAGAGCGAAGAAGAGCAGGATAGCCCGGAGCTCACCAACGAGGTGGCCGACCCGCAGCAGCGCGAGGAAAATACTCCGCCCGAGGCCGTCGACGACGAGTTTGGTATCCGCCCGGGACGCTCGACCATTCTGCCCGTCCTGGACAACGATTCCGACCTGGACGGAGACGTGCTCACCGCCACCCCGACCACGCAGCCGGGATGGGGTTCTGTGGTCGTGGCTCGTAGCGGGCGCGCCCTGCAAATCGAGGACGTATCAGCAGACCAGAGCGGATCCACGTCCTTTACCTACGATGCCTCGGATGGGCGGGCCTCCGCTTCCGCCCACGTTCAGGTCACGATCCACCCCTACGGCCAGAACGAGGCCCCCACTCAGGTGCGTTCTTCCTCCGTCAAGATCGGGGTGGGCGCGCAGATCCAGTACCAGGCCCTCAGTGACTGGCGTGATCCCGACGGTGACCCGATCTACCTCAAGGAGGTCCAGGCTCCGACTGGCCTGAACGTCTCATTCGTCGAAGACGGCACCGTAACCATCGCGGAGGAGGGGGCGTCGGCTGGCCCCAAGACCATCGTCCTGACGGTGGCTGACGACCAGGGTGCCGAGGCTCGCGGAGAGCTCGTGGTCAACGTCCAGGAGGCGGGCAACCTCCCGCCTTCGGCCAACGGCGACCTTTTCCAGGCTCAGCCGGGCGAGATCGTCACCCTTGACCCGCTCAAGAATGACACCGACCCCAACGGCGACCCGCTCTCCCTCGCCGCCGTCTCCGGAGCCCCGTCGGGTGCGACTCTCACCCCGGACCTCGACCGCGGAACCATCGACTTTCGGGCGCAGCAGCCCGGATCCTACTCCTTCGCCTACACGGTCTCTGACGGGATCGCGACGACGCTGGGTATCATCCGCGTGGAGGTTGTGGCTTCCTCCTCGGTGCGTCCCATCGCAGAGAACGACACCGCCGTCCTACCCCAGGGCGGATCTGTCCTGATCAATCCCCTGGGTAACGATTACGACCCCGCCGGAGGCATGCTCTCAGTGACCTCGGTGGATACGACGAAGGCGCCCGATATTGAGGTTGCGCTCATCGAACGCCACCTCCTGCGGATCACCGCCCATGCGGGCATCGACAAGACCGTGACCTTTTCCTACACGGTCTCTAATGGTCAGGGAAGTGCCACCGCCGAGGTGACCGTGATTCCCGGCGCTTCGGATCGCTCCGACATGGCACCCGTGCTGCGGCCCGACCGGGCGAAGGTGCGCGTCGGCGACGTCGGAACGGTCTCGGTTCTGTCCAACGACCGCTCCCCGGCCGGTCTGAACCTCCAGGTTGAGTCGACTCTCGAGTACGACCAGGCCTCGGCGGTCGGAACGCCCTTCGTGACTGGAAACCAGGTGCGCCTTGCGGCCGGAACCAGCCCCGGACTCCTTGAAGTTACCTACTCGGTCATCGACTCCGCCGGCAACCGCGCTTCCAGTACGGTCACCTTCGAGGTCATCCCGGATTCCGACAGCAACGAGGCCCCCCGTCCGAGGACCCTCAACGCGTGGACGAGCGCCGGTCAGGCCGTGACGATCCCCGTTACGCTGAGCGGCATCGATCCCGACGGCGACTCGGTGACGCTGGTCGGCGTGGACTCTTCACCGACGCAGGGCGTGGCCACCGCCTCGGCCACCTGGATCGACTACACGCCCAACCGCGGGGCGGTCGGCACCGACACCTTCACCTACACGGTCGAGGACCGCAAGGGAGCGCGCGCCTCCGCCCGCGTGCGCGTCGCGATCTCCCCGTCACCCACGTCCAACCAGAACCCCGTGGCCGTCCCGGACACCGTGCAGGCCCGCCCTGATCGCGTCCTCAACATCAACGTCCTGTCCAATGACGTCGATCCCGACGGTGACACGCTCACCCTGGATGAGGGTGGCCTGACGACGGCCACGCCCGCGCTCAATCCTCAGGTCCGCTCCGCGACCACGATCTCGGTGCGCACCCCATCCGAAACCGGCAGCTACGCGGTTGCCTACACGGTCTCGGACGGCCGAGGCGGCTCCGCCACCGGTTTGGCCACCATCTACGTATCCGAGGACGTCCCCCTCAAGGCCCCCGTCGCCCGCGACGACTACGTGGCCTACACGGAGCTGCCCGAGGACGGGTCGGCCGTGCGCGTGCGCGTCGTCGACAACGACGACGACCCCGATGGGTCGGTGGACGAGCTGAAGGTCACCACCGGCGAGTCCGGGGTGAACGTGAGCGGCCAGGACCTGCTCATCCCGGTCTCCGATCAGCTGCGCCTCGTCGTCTACACGATCACCGACCGCGACGGACTGACCAACTCCGCCGTCGTCACCGTGCCCGGACGCAACGCCACCGCGCCCTTCCTGAATAACGCGAACCTCCCGATCGAGGTGGACGCGGGATCCCAGCGCACGATCTCCCTCGCCGACTACGTCATCGTGCGATCGGGGCGTTCTGCGCAGCTGGTGGAGGGGTCCTCTCCGGCCGCCCAGGCGGGGCTGACATCGGTGAGCGCCGAGGGTGCGACGCAGTTGACGATCAGCGCGGCCGAGAGCTTCTCCGGAAACACGGCATTCACCATTCAGGTCAGCGACGGGGATGACGCGGGCGCTCTGTCATCGAGCCTGTCCGTACCCGTTCGCGTGCGCGCGACCCAGAACCAGCCGCCCACCTTCACCCCGACCGGCGTGCGCGTCGAGGCCGGGGGCGAGGCCGTCACCCAGAACCTGGCGCTCGGAGTCACCGATCCCGAGGGCGGCGACCCCTCGACCTTCACCTACTCGGTGGGCACCGTCCCCGATGGCATCAGCGCCTCGGTGTCGGGTTCGACGCTCACCGTGACCGCGGCCCAGGGCACGGCCCGAGGCCCGGCCGGAAGCATCGCTGTGAGCGTGACCGACACGGACGGCAACTCGGTGTCGGGTTCCGTCCCCGTCGAGGTCGTGGCCTCCTCCAAGCCTCACGTCAGCGCGCCTGACTACCAGGAACGGGCCCGGGTCGGCGAAACGGTGAGGGTGGACGTCGCCTCTCGTGCCATCAACCCCTTCCCCGATTCCCCGCTCACGCTCGAGGGCGCGGTCATGGGACTGGGAGCCGGGCGGGTGCACGCCGAGGGGACGGTCGTGTCGATCACCCCCGACGCGGTGGGAACCATCAAGGTCACCTACCGCCTCAACGACTACCTGCGCGACCCGTCGCGCTCGACGCAGGGCACCATCACCGTCACCGTCGTCGGCGCGCCGGATCGCCCCACGGGAGTGCACGCCGAGGCCAGGGGTACGAGCGGCGCTCGCCTGACCTTCACCCCGGGCGCGACCAACGGCGCCACCGTCACCGGCTACCGGGTCCTTGACGCTGACTCGGGCCAGCAGGTGTCGGCCACCTGCACCGCCGGCTCGTGTACGGTCGATGGGCTCAGCGCCGGTCGCGGCTACTCCTTCTCCGTTGTCGCCACCAGCAGCGAGGGCGATTCCAAGCCCTCCGCGGCGTCGAATAGGATTACGACGGTCGGAAAGCCCAGCCAGATGGTTGCGCCCAAGGTGGAGGCCGGTGACTCGGTGTTGAAGGTCTCGTGGGTGGCACCGGAGAATGACGGCGGGTCGAAGATCGACCACTACGAGGTCCAGGTCAACACCGACGAACCGATCACCGTGCATGGACTGTCGACCACGCTCTCCGTGGTCAACGGGCACGACTACGCCGTTCGGGTCCGGGCCGTCAACGGCGAGGGTCAGGCCGGACCGTGGTCCTCGCCCACCAGCGGGCATCCTCATCCCTCACACGTTGCCCCGGACGAGCCGGTGGTCACCGTGACCACCGAACGCTGGGAGGGACAAGGCGTGATCGTGGCGAAAGTCTTCGTCTCGTGGACGGTCGGCAACAGTGGCGGCAGCGGATGGGGCCAGACAACCATCAACGTTAACGGCGAGTCGCAGAATGTCACGGGGGACACGCGCAAACTCAAGGTGGTCCTCGAGGATTCGGCGACAACAGCGACCGTGACCGTGACCGTGCGCAACCTTGAAGGTGACGCCACCACGTCGGCCCCCCAGACCGTGCGCATCCCGCCGAACCCGAACACCCCGCCCTTCGAGATCGACCCGCCGACGATCACGGCGACGGGCAACTCCGGCCAGCTCCACGCCACGAACGTCAACGTCAAGCCCGGGCGAGGCTACCTCGCCAACGAGCTCACCGTGTTCTGGGGAACGAGCGGCGCCGACTGCTCCGCCAAGGCCCGCGCCAACGACAAAAACCGCAGGGTCCAGGGCACGAACTTCGTGTGGTTCGGGGGAGATGAGGCGAACGGGGTTCCGCAGAACTTCTACTTCTGCCAGATCTCGACCTCGGGCATGGTCTCGAGCGCCATCAGGGTCACCGGCACCCCGAGGAACGACCACGCCGCCCCGGACAAGGACTGGGCGAACATCCCGATCGACGCGGAGTTCGTGGGCTACCCAGACGGCGGTTTCGCGGTGGGAATCCGCCGCTCCAAGGAGATCGAGGGCCTGTGCACCTACGGTTGTCGGCTCAAGGTCGTCGATTCGGCGACCGGCCAGACGATCTACAAGCAGAGCGACGCCGTCATATCGCCCACTGAGACCCCGGCCCTTCGGGTCCTCGGCTCCGAACTGCCAAACGATGGCGGCTACAAGGTCGCCCTCTACATCAGCCTGTCGACGGGCAAAGAGATCGTCAAGTACATGCACTAGGACAGGTATCCGAGCGAGAAAGCCCGGGAACCGGAAGACACATAACCAACACAACGACCGAAGAGAAAAGGATACTCATGTCACTGTCCATTGAGGACGCGACGCGTTTCGCCCAGGTGTTCAAGAACCTCGTTAACGGGGTCTCCGTGGCGGTCTTGGACAAGCGCCAGGCGGTGCGCCTCGCGCTCACGACCATGTTTGCCGGAGGACACCTGCTGCTCGAAGACGCACCGGGCACCGGCAAGACCGCACTGGCCCGCGCCATCAGCGCCGTCATCGATGGCACGCATTCGCGTATTCAGTTCACCCCCGACCTGCTTCCCTCCGATATCACGGGCGTGAACATGTTCAACCAGAAGACCGGCGAGTGGGTCTTCCACGCGGGCCCCGTCTTCGCTGAGATCGTTCTGGCGGACGAGATCAACCGCGCCTCGCCGAAAACCCAGTCGGCCCTCCTGGAGGTCATGGAGGAAGCGCAGGTCACGGTCGACGGTGTGCGTCGTCCCGCGCCCCAGCCCTTCATGGTTATCGCGACCCAGAACCCCGTCGAGCAGGCCGGAACATACCCCCTGCCCGAAGCCCAGCTGGACCGCTTCCTCATGAAGACGTCAATCGGCTACCCCTCGCGTAGCGCCATGATCGACGTCCTTGACGGCTCGGCCTCGCCCGACCGATCCAAGAACCTCCAACCCATGGTGTCCGGCCAGGACATCGTCGCATGGTCTGCTCTCGCAGCGGATAATCACACGGACCGCGCCGTCCTGGACTACGTGGCCGCCCTCGCGGAAGCCACGCGAGAGGACGAGTCTTCCATGCTGGGAGTCTCGACGCGCGGTGCGATCGGCATGGTCCGATGCACCCGCGTGTGGGCCGCCGCCCAGGGTCGCAACTTTGTCCTGCCCGACGACGTCAAGGCGCTCGCCGTCCCCTTGTGGGCCCACCGCATTGTCGTCGACCCCGACGCCGCCTTCTCCGGTGCCACCTCCGAGGGCGTCATCCAGCGCGCCCTCACCTCGGTCCCCGCACCCGCTGTCGGCGCGTAAGGAGCCTCTCGGTAGAAGTGATGGAAGGGAAGCGTTCGGATAGCGCAGACGGGGTCGGGCACCGCAGGGAGCAGACCGGCCGTCCGCGGCCCCTCGCGGCGCTCGCGGGAGCCGTCACGCCGATCGGCTGGGCCGTCATCGTGCTCATCGTCGCCGGTGTTACGGTCGCCGCCGTATTCCAGTGGGTCGAGGCGTTGGCGTGCGCGCTCGCGGGCGCCGTCGCACTCGTGCTGGCGGCCACCCGCGTCGCATGGAAGCCCCCGCACCTCGTGTCGATCCGCGTCCCCAACGAGCGCATCGTCGCAGGCCAGACTGCCGTCGGGGAGATCACGGTGCGCAACGAACGTAACCGGCCCGTGCGATCGGGCATCATCGAGCTACCGATCGGCTCGGGCACCGGCGAATTCGTCGTGCCCCCGCTGGGTGCGCGACGGTCGTGGGACGAAATGTTCCTTATCTCCTCGCGTCACCGCGGCCTCATCAACGTGGGTCCGGCGCGTTCGGTGCGCTCTGACGCGCTCGGACTGCTGCGCCGCGTGCGCGTGTGGGACGAGCCCGTCATCCTTCACGTGCACCCGAAAACCGTGCGCGTTCCCTTCGACGCCACCGGTTTCCAACTGGATGTCGAGGGTGTGTCCACGGGCAGGCTCTCCAGTTCCGATGTGTCCTTTCATGCGCTGCGCGACTACGAACCCGGAGACGATCGGCGCGCCGTCCACTGGCAGTCGACCGCCCGCTTAGGCAAGCTCATCGTGCGCCAGTACGAGGAAACGCACCGCTCCCACCACGTTATTGTCCTGGACACTTCCCGCGACGTCTGGGATCACGACTCCTTCGAGACGGCGGTCTCCGTCGCGGCATCGCTTGGTTTGGCCAGTTTGCGAGAGTCTCGTCCCGTGTCCGTCACGACGACGGAGGCTTGGCTGCCGTCGGGTAGCGCCATGCGCCTTCTGGACACCCTTTCCGAGATCAAGGCGGGTTCCGGAGGGGACCTGGCCCTGCGCGTGCGCGAGGCAGTGGCTGAGCGTCCCGGAATCTCGGCCCTCACCCTCGTGGTCGGCCCGAAGGTGAGCGATGTCGACGCCGCGCACCTGGCGCGGCTGGCTCCCATTGACGTCCCTGTTTCCATCATCCGAATCGGTGGGGCTGAGGGACGAACCAGGCGAGACCTCGGTCGAGGGGTGCTCCTCGACTGCTCGCGCCTTGAGGACCTGCCGCGCATTATCGTTGCCGGAGGGCTTGCATGACCACCAGCGTTGATACCAAGCCTCGCGCACAAAGGGTTGAATCGCAGGCTCAGACGAGACCGACGTCCCCCGTTGCAACCGAGGTGCGAGCGTCCTCCGTTCCTTCTGCCTCTTCCCGCGACGGCGACCGTCCCAACGTGGGGCCGCAGGGGCCTCGTCCCAAGACGACGCGTTCGCGTCTCCTGACCGTCACACAGCGTTTCGCGACGTACCGGTCGAGCTTGCCGATATGGTCCCTCCTGGTTCTTGCCTTCCTCTTCGTGGGGCCTGTCGCGGCCTTTGAACCGGTCTTCGGTGGCGGAGTTGGTGCGATCGCTGCCGGAGCAGGAGTGGCCTGCGGCCTGGCGATCGCCGCGGCCTCTACCTACTGGCGGTGGGATGCACTCACGACGGTCTTAAGTGTTGTGGTGACCTACTTCCTGGTCGGCAGCGGTGCCGCGCTGCGCTCAGAGGCGCTGTACGGCTTCCTACCCACGGGGCAGACCCTGCAGGTCATGGTGCTCGGATCGTTCCGTGCCTGGAAGGACCTGTTGACGCTCACGCCCCCGGTGTCGGTCTACTCCGGACCGGCGCTGGTGCCGTGGATGTGCGGCCTGGTCCTGGCGGTCCTGGCGGGCCTGATCACGGCGCGTGCCGGACGGGCCGTCCCGGGGTCCATCCCCGTCGTGGCGATGGCGGTTATCGCCGTGTTTTTTGGGCTCGCTCGCTATCCTCTTCCTCTGTCGCTGGTCCTGGTCTGGTGGGCGCTTGTGGTCGCCTGGTGGGCGAGCGCCGCACAGTACCAGAGAATCACCCTGGGGCAGGATGTGCTCGTGGGACGAGCAAGTTCGCCTGGCGGCGAGGCGACGGTTGGGCGTCGTTCTCGCTCGACCGTCTACGTGGGGAGGCGAGCGCTTGGTGCCATCGTCGTTCTCGCGGTCTCCGTCGGCGTGGCGATGCCGGCTGCGACGGTCCTGGGGTCCTCCCGCGGGCGCCTTGTTGGGCGCGACCTGATTCAGCCGCCCATTGACGTTCAGGCGTTCCCTTCCCCGATGTCTTCCTTCCGTCACTACACGACGGATCTCAAGGACGAGACGCTGCTGACCGTCTCCGATCTACCTGAGAACCAGCGTGTGCGAATCGCCGCGATGGACGTCTACGACGGTACGACCTTCGGCATGTCCCGGAAGAGAGACGACGGACATACGGGTTACATCCCGGTTCATACGACCATCCCCGGTCGCGCGCAGGGCACCTCAGTGGTGACGCTCACGACCACAGGACTGTCAGGCCCGTGGGTTCCCGTCCTGGGAACTCCCTCGCAGATCGCTTTCACTGGCGGGCAGGCAGCCCGGCAGAAGAAGGGCCTCCATGTCGATACGTGGGCGAATGCGGCTCTGACCACCGGCCCCGTCGGTTCGATGAGCTACAACGTGACCACGGATTTCGTCGCGCCCGTGCGCGACGAAGAACTGGCTAACCTCGTGGCGGTGTCGGTAACCCTGGAGGACAAGAATGTTCCCGACGGCCTCGCTGATAGGGCCGCCGAGCTCACGCAGAACGCGTCGACGCCGCTCGCGGCGGCGCGAGCCATCGAACACTACTTGTCCACCAACGGCTATTACCTCAACGAGAACACTCGTTTTTCGCGGCCGGGCGTGCGCAGCGATCGGCTGGAGCGCATGCTGGCCTCCGACGAGAACCTGATCGGCGACGACCAGCAGTACACCGCGCTCATGGCTCTCATGCTGCACCAGCTGGGGATCAACGCGCGCGTCGTCATGGGAGCCTACCCCGAGGGCGGCTCCCAGGGAGGTGCCGCGACCCTGCGTGGATCCGACATTCGCGCGTGGGTCGAGGTCGAGTTCTCGGGCGGTGTCTGGGGCGTGTTCGACCCGACTCCGCCGCGCGATCATGTGCCGCAGACTCAGGTGCCCAAGCCTCGTTCCGTCCCGCGCCCGCAGGTCCTGCAGCCGCCGGAGCCTCCCGAGCCCCCGGCTGAGATGCCTCCGCCCACACGAGACCAGAACGCCGACCCCCTCAAGCCGCCCGAGGCGGGCCTTCCCTGGGGTCTCATCGCCGCAGGCTCGGGCGCTGTCATCCTCCTCGCTATGCCACCCCTGGCGATCCTGGTGTTCAAGGCGGGCCGGCGCAGGCGTCGCCGCAGGGCCTCCCCCGGCGAGGCGCTGGTGGGTTCGTGGGACGAGGTCGTGGACCTGGCTGCCGACTATGGCCTGCGTATCGATCTGGGACGCACTCGTCAGGAGACCGCGTGGGCTCTTTCCTCCGAGTGGGAACTGGGGCAAGACCCGGGTGATCCCTTTGCGCTGGTGACGGACGAGGTGAACCTTGGCGAGGACGGGGCGACCTCCTCCTCGGATAGTGCAGGCGTCGCCGACAAGGGGCGCTACGTGATTGATGGCTGGAGCCGCTTCGGAGGTGACGTTCCCGCTCCCGTCGTCATCGCGCGCTTCGCAGACGTCGCTAACTTTGCTTCTAATGGTTTTTCGCGCGACAGTGCACGCGCCGCGTGGGCACAGGTGAGGGACCTGCGCGACCAGGTGTCCAAGCGTGCGGGCTTCCTCGCGCGCGTGCGCCGGGCTTTCTCCCTGCGCAGTCTGCGCATGCGCCGCAAGCTACGCAGGGATACTCCCCTGGTCGGGCGCACGATGCGAGAGGAGAACGATCAGTGAGTCCAGCTGTCGCAGGCATGAGGGGGCCGGATATTCCCGGATTCCGGTGGGTCCGTCCTCTGGGGCAAGGTGGTTTCGCCGACGTGTTCCTGTACCGTCAGGAGCTACCGAGTCGCGATGTGGCTATCAAGGTCGTGCGTGCTCAGGGCGATGCGCGGGGCACGAAGGAACTGCATCGTGAAGCCGATGCGATGACTCTCCTGTCGGGGCACCCCTCCGTCGTGGAGCTACACGGGGTGGGAACGACCGCAGACGGGCGGGCGTATCTCGTCATGGAGTACTGCCCGGTTGCCGACCTCCTCACCCAGGTTCGCGCGCGACCGATGTCGCTTGAGGACGCCCTGGATACGATGATCAAGATTTGCGGCGTCGTCGAGACTTTCCACTGGCAGGGCTACGTGCACCGCGACATCAAGCCCTCGAACATCATGATGGATGCCTACGGCAAGCCGGTCCTGGCCGACTTTGGAGTCGCGTCGAAGGTCGGAGCGTTGGAGGTTGGTGCCTTCGATGGTTTCTCGGTCCTGTGGGCACCCCCGGAGCAGCAGGACGTGACCGCACCCGCCTCGCCGCTGCAGGACGTGTGGGCTCTGGCGTCAACGACGTGGACTTTTGTGACGGGGCGTAGCCCCTTCGAGGACCCAATCGGTGACAATTCGGCGGCGTCGATCGCCAACCGCGTGCAGCGCGGACGCATGCGTGGCCTGGGGCGAGCGGATGCTCCCTGTGAGTTGGAGCGTGTGTTGCGTGCGGCGATGGCGGTGGACCCGGCGGAGCGCACGCCTTCGGCCAAGGAGTTTGGCGAGGGTCTTCAACGGGTTCAGGAAGAGATTGGCTACCCGCGCACGGAGATGGAGATCAAGGAGAAGCGCTCTAAAGCCTCCGTCACCGTCGCTGGCGATCAGAAGACGCGGCTGCGTGGCGCGCCGGTCATCGACCCGGATGCGACGCGGCTGCGCTCTGCCACCTACTCATTCGAGGGAGGGGCTGGTTCCGGCGGCGTCGAGGCAGTGGCGGACTCGTGGAAGAGCGATCGTTCTGGGGATGTGGACGAGGTCTCGGCTCGTCGTGTCGTCGAGGGATCCTTGGAGGCTAAGAAGACTATCTCGCCGCTGGCGGGCGTGCTGCTGGCGCTGCTGGCCGCGCTGATCGCGGCCGGGCTGGTGGCGGGGATACTCCGTGGACAGGGGTCGTTTACGCGGATCGCTCCCGATCCGGAGAAGACGAGTACCTCGGCGGCCCCGGGTGACGCGTTGGGCGTGGCACCCCCGAAGGTGTCGAATCTGGCCGGCGAGTATTCCGACGGTACGGTGGCCTGGACGTGGACCGCGCCCGAGGGTCCCGCTCCCTCGGACATCGTGTACGCTTACGAGGGCTCGGGGGCGGCCGGTAAATCGCGTGGTCGCGTGGAATCGACGAGTGTGACGGTCGATGGGGCCAGTGGCGAGAACTGCATCGAGATCACGACGGTGTCGCGTTCTTCCGGGCGCATGTCAGACCCGGTGCGTGTCTGCGTGGAGGTTCCATGACGCAGATCATTTCGTCGGTTCGTTATTCTTACTTGCAGTCCAGTTTCGTCGATCGAGACGCTGGTCACGCCGGGTGTAAAATAGTCAGTATCGCGCGTAGTCTCTCGCGCTCAACGCAGCTAAAGGATGAAGGCACATGTCTCTAGAAGAACATGCGGAATGGTCCGCAGTTCGATGGGGCGCGTCGACCGACATCGGTCCGGTCCGCTCTGAGAACGAGGATTCCTGGCTGGCGGTTCCCCCCGTCTTCGCTGTCGCAGATGGGATGGGTGGGCACCTGGGTGGTGCCCAGGCCTCGTCGAAGGCTGTCATTACGCTGCGGGAGTTCCTGAGTCCTCAGCGCCTTGGGAATCGTTCCGTTGACCTGGTGGATCTGTCCGTTGCGATCGACGCAGCGGCCACGGCGGTCGCCTCGTTGGCGTCGGTCGATAATCCGATGAGTGCGCCCGGCACGACGCTGTCGGGCCTCATGGTGCTGCGTACCGCCGAAGGGCCGTACTGGCTGTCATTTAACGTGGGTGACTCCCGTGCCTATGTTGTGGGTGGTGGGGGCATTCGGCAGCTCACCCACGACCACTCGGCGCTGCAGGAGGCGCGTGATCTTGCGGCTACCTCCGGGGCTCCTCGTGTGATCCCTCCCGCAAACGTCGTGACAAAGGCACTCGGTGCAGGCCAGGTCGGAAGTGTGAAAGCGGACTATACAATCATGCCGTTGGAAGATGGAGATCGGGCCGTGATTTGCACGGATGGCGTGCACGGTGTCCTGAGTGATTCGCGGATTCATGAGGTTGTTGCGGACGGCGATGGTCCGCAGGGCACGGCCGACAGACTTGTTCGAGCGTCGCTGGAGGCGGGGACTCGGGACAATGCGACCGCGGTTGTAGTTTACGCAGGAACCAAATCGCGAGTAACATTGACAACGAATGTCATGAATCGGATGATTCAACCAGTACGTCCGGCGTCGATTGAGACCGCTCGCCGGGTTCCTCGTAGAGAAGGCGGTAACTGATGCTTCAGATTGGACGCTTCCTGTGTCGCGGGCAGGGCGCGATGCTCGTCACGGGTCCCCTCGGTGCGGCGCTGGCTCCGCTCGACTTTGCGGATTCCGCCGCCGATGTGGTGTGGGGACGCGCCGACACCCAGGCGTGGCTGTCCCACGTCCAGGCTGAAAAGGGTGACGTCCTGCTGCTGGACTGCGCGGGCGAGCAGCCGTACCTGACTGTGCTGGGCAATATTCAGCTGCGCATGCGTGCCGCCGGCCAGATCACCGAGCAGGTGTGGACCGACCCGATCTGGGCGTGGCCATTTAACCCCGGTGAGTGGCAGACCTTCGAGGCCACCATCGTCGACGGCGACGAGGTCACGTGGATGGTGCCCGCCGCCGATCGCGTCGAAGCTGGCGAGATCCGTATCGGACGCGCACTCGACGAGGTCGAGGCCCTTGCCTCGATGCCTGTCGACACGATGGGCTTTCTGATCAATCCCGATATTCCGGACCGCGAGCGCCGTGCCCGCCGCGAGGCTCGCGAGGAGCTGCCGGAGCCTTCCGTGCACTCGGCTTCCGTCGATCTGGCGGCTGTTGAGGCCCAGTTCCTCGCCGCGACCAGCAATGGCCCGGTGTCGCTGTGCCCCTCTTCGCGCAACCCTGACGACGAGAAAGCTCCCGCGGCTCCCGAGGTCTCGGATGAGCAGGTCGAGGAAGCTTCGCACGAGGAGGCGCCTGCGAAGGATGCTGAGCAGCCCTCGGGCGAGCTCTACATCGTTGCTGATGCCGAGGAACCGCCGGTCGACACCGCTGAGTCCGCCGAGCGTGCGGGCGGTTTCGGCGAGTCGGGTGCCCCGGCCTCGTCTGAGCCGGCCTCTGGGGAGGTCGTCGAGTCTCCCGCCGTCCCTGAGGCCATGAGCGCCGAGGGCCTGGCTGACCTGGGTGCTGAGACCGATACCGAGGCGACGATCCTGCGCCTGTCTCCCACGAACTCGGGCCCCGCCGCGCCCGTCGCATTCCTGATTCACGGCGGCACCGTGCCCGTCGAGGTTTCCCGTGACGTCGTCATCGGCCGCGACCCCGACGCCCGTGCGCTGACCGGCCGCCCCGTCGCGACCGTCCTGCGCGTGCCCAGCCCGCAGACCGAGATCTCCCGCTCACACTGCGCCGTCATGATGACGACCCCCGGCTCCTGGGCCCTCATGGACCTGGGCAGCGCGAATGGCACCGTCCTGCGCCACGCCGACGGCTCGTTCCAGGACGTCACCCCCATGGTGACGATCGCCCTGAACGACGGCGACCTCATCGACGTGGGCGAGGGAACCACCATCGAGTTCCGCGTGCGCTGATTGACTCAAACGCTGCAAGTGGGGCGGGCCTTCGGGCTCGCCCCACCTGTGTTTGTCTGCGTTGTTCACGGGGGAGAGGGGAGCGGTCGACTGTCCCGGCCTCGTCTATGTAAGAACAATCATGCTCGCGCGCGCCTTGAGGTGACCTAGGTCCCTTGAAGCGTGTATCCTTACCCCTGGTAGCGACCCGCTGGTGGGTCGGTCATCGCAAACAAGGAAGTTGAGGACCACGATGGTCAAGTACGTATACGACTTCTCCGAGGGCGACAAGTCCATGAAGGACCTCCTCGGAGGAAAGGGAGCCAACCTCGCCGAGATGACGAAGCTCGGTCTGCCCGTTCCCCCCGGCTTCACGATCACCACCGAGGCGTGCCGCGCATACCTCAAGGAGTCGACGGTTCCCGAGTCGCTTGCCACCGAGGTCACCACCGCCCTGCGCGGCGTCGAAGACCAGATGGGCCGCCACCTCGGCGATCCCTCCGACCCGCTCCTCGTCTCCGTGCGAAGCGGCGCCAAGTTCTCCATGCCCGGCATGATGGAAACCGTCCTGAACATCGGCCTCAACGATGAGTCCGTTCTCGGCCTCGCTGCCGTTAGCGGTAACGAGCGCTTCGCGTGGGACTCCTACCGCCGCCTCATCCAGATGTTCGGCAAGACCGTCCTTGACATCGACGGCGACCTCTTCTCCGGCGCCCTCGACGCCCTCAAGGCCGAGCGTGGCGTGAAGGGCGACACCGAGCTGACCGCCGAGGACCTCAAGGGCCTCGTCGACACCTTCAAGGGCATCGTCAAGGAACAGACCGGCAAGGACTTCCCGCAGGACCCGCGCACCCAGATGGACATGGGCATCGAGGCCGTGTTCCGCTCCTGGAACACCGAGCGCGCCCGCATCTACCGCCGCCGTGAGCGCATCCCCCACGACCTGGGCACCGCCGTCAACATCTGCACCATGGTGTTCGGCAACATGGGCGACAACTCCGGCACCGGCGTCTGCTTCACCCGCGACCCCTCCTCCGGCCACTCCGGCGTCTACGGCGACTACCTCGAGAACGCGCAGGGCGAGGACGTCGTTGCGGGCATCCGCAACACCCTGCCCCTGTCCGCCCTCAAGGAAATCAACAAGCCCGTCTACGACGAGCTGCGCGCCATCATGCGCAAGCTGGAGACCCACTACCGCGACATGTGTGACATCGAGTTCACCGTCGAGCGCGGCAAGCTGTGGATGCTCCAGACCCGCGTCGGCAAGCGCACCGCCGCCGCCGCGTTCCGTATCGCCACCCAGCTCCTGGGCGAAAAGCTCATCACCCGCGACGAGGCCCTGGGCCGCGTCACCGGCGACCAGCTCACCCAGCTGATGTTCCCGCAGTTCGACGCCAAGGCCGAGAAGGAGCTCATCGCTCGCGGCATGGCCGCCTCCCCGGGCGCCGCCGTCGGCAAGATCGCCTTCAACAACGCCCAGGCCGTCGAGGCCGCCGAGAAGGGCATCAAGACCGTCCTCGTGCGTCGCGAGACCAACCCCGATGACCTGCCCGGCATGGTCGCCGCCGAAGGCGTCTTGACCGCCCGCGGTGGCAAGACCTCGCACGCCGCCGTCGTCGCCCGAGGCATGGGCAAGACCTGCGTGTGTGGCGCCGAATCCCTCGTCATCGACGAAGCTGCCGGCACCGTTACCATCGGCGACCTGGTCCTCACCTCCGAGGACACCATCGCCATCGACGGCCAGACCGGTGAGATCTTCCGCGGCGAGGTCCCCGTCGCCGACTCGCCCGTCACCACCTACCTGGCTGACGGCCTCGAGGCCGGCATTGCCGCCGCCGGCGAGGACCAGGGCACCCGCGAGCTCGTCGAGGCCGTCGACAAGCTCCTCGCCCACGCCGACAAGGTCCGCCGCCTGCGCGTGCGCGCCAACGCCGACACTCCCCTCGACTCCAAGCGCGCCATCGCCTTCGGCGCCGAGGGCATCGGCCTGTGCCGCACCGAGCACATGTTCCTGGGTGAGCGCCGCCCGCTCGTTGAGCGTGCCATCCTCTCCGCTCCCGAGTCCGACGAGCGCCAGGCCGCGTTCAACGAGCTCGAGAAGCTCCAGAAGCAGGACTTCCTCGAGATGCTCGAGGTCATGGACGGCAAGGCCATGACCGTGCGCCTCATCGACCCGCCGCTCCACGAGTTCATGCCCGCCCTCATCGAGCTGGAGACGAAGGTCGCCGTCGGCAAGGCCACCGGCACCCTCGACCCCGCCGACGAGGCCATGCTCGTCGAGGTCCGTCGCATGCACGAGCAGAACCCCATGCTGGGCCTGCGCGGCGTGCGCCTGGGCATCTACCTGCCCGGCCTGTTCGCCCTGCAGATGCGCGCCCTGTGCGAGGCGGCCGCCGACCTCGTGGCCCGCGGCCTCAACCCGCGTCCCGAGATCATGGTTCCGCTCGTCGGCTCCGTGCGTGAGCTCCAGCTCGTGCGCGAGGAAGGCGAAGGCATCATCGCCTCCGTCGCCGCTGCCCGCGGCGTGGACCTGTCCGGTGTCTCCATCGGCGCCATGATCGAGCTGCCGCGCGCCGCCATGACGGCCGAGGACCTCGCCGAGGAAGCCGACTTCTTCTCCTTCGGCACCAACGACCTGACGCAGACCGTGTGGGGCTTCTCGCGCGACGACGTTGAGGGCGTGTTCTTCCCGCAGTACATCGAGGCCGGCATCTTCGGCGTCTCCCCCTTCGAGTCCATCGACGTCCACGGCGTGGGCACCCTGGTCTCGGAGGGCGTGCGCCGCGCCCGCTCCACCAAGCCGAACATCAAGCTCGGTGTGTGTGGCGAGCACGGTGGCGACCCGGCCTCGATCCACTTCTTCCACAACGTGGGCGTCGACTACGTGTCCTGCTCCCCGTTCCGCGTCCCCGTCGCCCGCCTCGAGGCTGGCCGCGCCGCAGTCGAGGATCACGTGGACATGACCGCCTGATGCGTGAGGCGGGCGGTGCCGTCGCGGGTGCCGCTCGCAGAGCGTAGCGACGAGGCCGTGGCCGGGTAACCGGTCGCGGCCTCGTTCCGTTGTGGGTGGGGTTGTGATTCCGCTGGTGTTCCGGGTGCCGGAGGGCTCGGCCGCCCGCGAGGCTGGACGGCCTCGCTTCGTTCGGCGCCGCGCCTCGAAGCCCGCCCGTGCCCTCCGGTCTCTCCGGCACCCTTCATGCCGGTGGCGGTGGGGGTTTTGCAGCATTAGGAGCTGGCTGGGGGCATGTCGCCGGCGTGTCGAGGTTCTAATGACGCCATTTCCCCCGTTTGGTGGCGGTGAGGCCGCGGCTTGAGGCAGTATGGTGCCCAAAGTGCAGACCACCTCGGCGAAATAGGCTGAAAATGGGCCGTTGTGGGTGAGGTGGTCTGCGTTTTGGGCGTAACGGTGTCTTGCGTGGTGTGTTGTTTGCACGCGAACCCCTGAACATGCGTGTTGACCCTTTGATGCGCACGTTAACCCCTAGACATGCATGTGGGCGTGGCTGCCGACGTGCAGGTCATCGGGTTAACGTGCGAGCTAAAGGGCCCAGATGCAGGTCATCGGGTTCACGTGCGCATCAAAGGGCCCAGGCCGCCGCCCATCGGGTTAACGTGCGCAGGCGTAGGGCCGGAGCAGAGGTGTCACGGGTTTTGGCTTGTCGACGGTGGCTGCGCTCAGGGTGCGGACGGTTGTGCGGTGCCCTCGCGGGTGCCGCTCGCCGAGCGTAGCGACGAGGCCGTGGCCGGGTAACCGGTCACGGCCTCGCGTGTTGTAGGTGTCGCTTGTGTGTTGTGCTGGCTGCTCAGGGGGTGACGCCCGTGCTCTGCAGCAGGAAGATCAGGCCCACCATGATCGAGTTGTTGAGAGCGTGGAACGCCCACGAGTAGGCGACGTTCTTCCCTGATTTCACATAGACGAGGGTGAGGGTAATGGAGATCGGCAGGTAGGCCAGCAGGTCCTGCCACTGGTAGCAATGCATGTAGGCGAAGAGAATGGCGGAGATCGACGCGACGAGCCACGTGGGCGCAAACGCGCTGAGCTTGCCGATGAGGATGTGCCGGTAGAAGATCTCCTCAATCATTGGGACGCCGATGGCCACAAAGAAGGAGAACACGATGCTGAGAGCGCCTTCGGACAGGGCGTTCATGACGGCCTGTTGGTTCTGGGCTATCGGCGGATTGGTTCCGTAGATGGAGATGCGCAGCGTGGCTTGCACAATCGTGAGGAGGAACCACATGCCGAATAGCAGTGCGATCTTGAGTACCGGTCGTGTGCGGAAGTATGAGAAGGCGGGGAAGAACTCGCGCCCGAAGAATGCCAGCACCATGACCAGGAAAATCGAGTCGAGCACGATGTTGACGGCAGTGACGTTCCATGACTCGGGGATGATCGATGTCGGTACGGTGCCGAGTAGGAAGAAGGTCGCGTAGGGGATGCCGAAGATCGCGATCCGCACCCAGTCGGCGCGACTTGGGCGCGCGGGCCGCATGGGGAACGAGGCCTTGGCCGCGTTATCTGTCGCGGTGACAGTGGGCAGGGGGCTCGGTGTCGGGGTCGCCCCGGTGGATACGGGAGTCGTAGGTGCGCAGTGCGTGCTTGGGTCGGTAGACATGGAGCTGTGGCCACTTCCTGTTGGGCTGTTGTGCTGCCCGTATATTCTGACAGATTTTGAAATAGAGTGGCGCGCGGATAGTTGAGACGATGTGCCTGGCGCGACGGCCTCCTGGTTGGACGACGCGCGTGCAACGCGCGCGGGGATGCGTGGATGTTGAGGTGGTCGTGAACCCCTGCGCCTGGGAGGGCCGCGCCTTGGTCGCCCAATGCGCGTGACGGTGGCTGCGGGTGGTAGATCGCCACAGGGGAAGATTGGCGCGCAAGCGACGTGGCTCGTTTTCCCTGACGGGGGAAGGTTTTCGTGGCACCGCGTCAGCAAATGATCGCCCTGGGCCCTTAGTCCCTCAAGGGGGGTGTGTCACCGCGCTAGACACCGTCACAGCATGGTCACAATTTAGGATGACCTAAACGGACTACTTTTCACCTCGGCGAGATGTGGCTAGGCTCAACGTTTAGGAATTCCATCATCCCGGCTATACCTCATCACTGGACCTACAGGAGGCAAGCGGTGGCAGTGCTTCGCGTTCACCTGAGCAACATCGGTCAGCGACTCAGTCGCGTCCTCATCGTCGCAGTCATGGCAGCTCTGGCCGTGGCGATGTTCGCCTCGCCCTCGCGAGCCGCGGATCAGACGTGGAGCGATGTCTCGACCACGATCAATGGCCTCATTGACGAAGGCGTGTCCACCTTTAAGGCGGGCGACGCCAAGGGCGGCAAGGACAAGGTCAACGACGCCTACTACAAGCACTATGAGATCACCGGCATGGAGAAGCAGGTCATGGCCCGCATCTCCGGCTCGCGCGTCTCCCAGGTGGAGATGGAGTTCTCCCTCCTGAAGAAGGCCATGAGTGACGCCGACAGTGCGGGCGTCGATAACCACGCTACGACCCTCAAGCAGTACATGGTCGAGGACGGCGCCTCCTTGGACGGTGTGGCTCCCGGGTCGGCAGCCCAGGCCTCGTCGGATGATTACAGCCCCGGCGCGTGGGGTGAGGTCGCCAAGACGATCAACGGCATCCTCGAGGACGGCGTCAACGCCTATAAGGGCGGCGACGCCAAGGCCGGTAAGGATAAGGTTAACGAGGCCTACTACAAGCACTACGAGATCACCGGCATGGAGAAGCAGGTGATGAGCCGCATCTCCGGCTCGCGCGTCTCGCAGGTGGAGATGGAGTTCTCCCTCCTGAAGAAGGCCATGACCGACGACGACTCGGCGGCGGTCGACCAGCACCTCTCGACACTGACGAACTACATCCGCGAGGACGCCAATAGCCTCGACGGCTACACCGGCAAGGCCGCCGACAAGACCACTGACAGCTCAGGCACCTCCCCGTGGATCGCCCAGTTCCTGCCCTCCCTCCTCGTGATTCTGCGCGAGGGCATGGAGGCGATCCTGGTCGTCGCCGCCGTCCTGGCATACCTGGCCAAGGCAGGCCACAAGAACAAGGCCCCCATCGTGTGGGGCGGCGTGGTCCTCGCCTTCGGCCTGTCCATCGGTCTGGCCTTCCTCTTCAGCTACGTCACCTCCCTGGCGGGCGCAAACCAGGAGCTCCTGGAGGGCTTCGCGGCGCTCTTCGCGGTTGCCATGCTGATCTGGGTCTCCAACTGGATGATCAACAAGTCCTCCAACAAGGCGTGGGACGAGTACATCAAGAAGCAGACGGACGCCTCGCTGAGCAGCGGCTCCCTGCTGGGCCTGGCCTTCATTTCCTTCCTCGCGGTCCTGCGCGAGGGGGCGGAGACGATCCTCTTCTACGTCCCGATCGTCACCGCCGCGGGCGACAAGGTCCACTACGTGTGGATCGGCCTGGCGGTCGGCCTCGTGGCCCTGGTCATCATTTACCTGCTCATCCAGTTCGCGGCGGTCCGCATCCCGCTGCGCCCCTTCTTCACCATTACCTCGCTGCTAATGGCCTTCATGGCCTTCACGTTCACGGGTTCTGGTATCGGGGAACTTCAGGAGGCGGACGTCGTGTCCCTGACGCCCATCTCCGGCTTCCCCACCATTGACCTCTTGGGGATCTACCCCCGAGTGGAGAACCTGGCCGCGCAAGCCATCGTTCTCGCCATCATCGTCGGTCTCTATTTCTTCGGAAAAGCTCGCCTCGCCCGCGAGGCCGCCGCCCAGTCGCGGGCCGGGGAATGACACCCTCGAGCGACACCGACGTTTCACCCAACCAACACGCACAGGAGATCATCACATGAAGCGCTCTCTGTTCCGCGTCGGCGCGGCCCTGGCCACGCTGGCCCTCGCAGGCACTCTGGCCGCCTGCTCCAACAACTCCTCCTCGTCCTCCAGCGAGAAGCCCGCGGCCTCGTCCTCAGCCGCCGCTGACTCTGCCGCCCCCGCCCCCGGCGAGGACGCTGGCTTCGAAGAGCAGCCCCTCGGCGACGAGGTCCACGTCGGCCCCCTCGTCGTGGGCGGCGTCTACTTCCAACCCGTCGAGATGGAGCCCCAGGTGGGCACCCCCGCCGCAGAATCCTCGATGCACATTGAGGCCGACATCGCCGCCGCCGCCGACAACAAGCTCGGCTACGGTGCCGGCGACTTCGTCCCCGGTCTGACCGTGGACTACGCGATCAAGGACAAGTCCGGCAACGTCGTCCAGGAGGGCACGCTCATGCCGATGAACGCGTCCGACGGCCCGCACTACGGCCTGAACCTGCCCAAGCTGGACGCCGGCACCTACGACGTGTCCTTCATGATCAAGCCCCCCAGCGTGTGGCTGCTGCACACCGATAAGACCACGGGTGTTGAGGGTCGCTTCTGGACCGAGCCGCTCGTCGCCGAGTTCCCGGATTGGCAGTGGGATCCCACGGCCGTCTCCTGGTGATCGACGATCGCTTGTAGAGGGGCCGAGGCAGTGGTTCTTTATAGGACCGCTGGCCTCGGCCCTCGCCCCGTGAGGGGACTAGAATCGATACCGTAGCTACGACTTCGGTGAACCTTTATTACGGGAGGAAAGCCAATGCTTCAGCAGATGAGTGAAGCAACCCTAACGCTGCTCTTGACGATGCTCGCGCTCGGCGCCGTCATCCGCTTCATGCCCGCCGCCGGGCGTGGTCGCCGCGGTAAGAAGGTGCGCTCGGTCGCCGTGTGGGCCGGTATCGGCCTGGGCATGGTATCCTCCCTGGCTTTGACGATCATTAACGTCCAGGCCCCCAAGTCCGTGAACCGCCAGACCGTTGGCCTGTTCACCCTCCCCGTCGCGATCGTCCTCGCGGTCCTGTTCCTCGCGTTCATCGCGGTGCGCTCGCGCCGCGTGCGTTCCCTCCTGCCCGGCGACGCCGACGATGAGGCCCGGGCGGCCTCGTCGATGGACACCGCAGTGAGCGGGGATACCCTCGTGCGTATCGTCGGCGCCCTCTACATTGCGGCCGCCCTGTTCCGCGCAGTGCCGACGGCCATGAACCAGGCCGTCATGATGCTCTCGGGCGGCGTCGAGATCTACTCGACCCCGGTCGTTCTCGCGCTCGTCGGCTACGTGCTGGCGTGGGTGCTCGTCTGCTTCGTCACATGGGTCTCCTACCGCCTGTGCTCGTGGAACAACCGCGTGTGGCCGGCGGCTTTCATCCTGATCGCCCTGCTGGCCAACCACGCCCTGATGATCGTGCGTATCCTCAAGGCCAAGCGCTGGATCTCGATTCCCAAGGATGCGTGGAACGCCATGTCGTGGTTCATCAACCACGAGGCCGTCTTCACCATCGCCGCAGGCCTGGCCCTGTGTGCCGTCGTCGTTCTCACCTGGCTGGCCTCGCGCTCCATCCCGACTGTGGGCGCCAACCCCGCCGAGGGACGCCTGGGCCGCGCGCGCTCGCGCCTCTACAAGTCCATGGCGGGCACCGCAGCCCTCGGCTACCTGTGCGGTGCGCTGCTCATCACCGTCGGTGTCGCGTACGGTAGCCAGGAGATCGAGCTGTCCGCGCCCGAGTCATTCAGCGTCGTCGACGACCAGGTGAGTGTCAACCTCGCCGACATCTCCGATGGCCACCTGCACCGCTTCGAGTACACGACCTCGGGCGGCGTGAAGGTGCGCTTTATCGTCATCCAGAAGTCCGGCTCCTCCTTCGGCGTGGGCCTGGACGCGTGCGATATCTGCGGCCCCACCGGCTACTACGAGAAGGACGGCAAGGTCATCTGCAAGCTGTGTGAAGTGGCGATGAACATCGCGACCATCGGCTTTAAGGGCGGCTGCAACCCGATCCCCATCGACTACAAGGTCTCCAACGGTACGCTGACCGTGCCGATCTCGGCTCTCGAGGCCTCGGCCTCCGTCTTCGCGAAGTAAGGGGATCGCGTGTTCGTCCGAATGCTGCGCGGCGCCCTCACGAGGCGCGGCAATCGCCACCTGATGATCGCCCTGACCGTCGCGCTGGGCGCCTGCGTCGCCACGTCCATGCTCTCCGTCATGTTCAACGTGGGCGACAAGGTCAACCAGGAACTCAAGTCCTACGGCGCCAACATCGTCGTGCGCCCCCAGGGCGCGGCCGTCCTCGACGACCTCTACTCCACGGGCGAGGCCACCGAGTCCCGTTCCTACCTGCGCGAGGACGAGCTCGGCAACATCAAGACGATCTTCTGGACCTACAACATCCTCGACTTCGCACCCCTGCTGAGTGTGTCCGCCACCGACGCGAGCGGTGAGCACGTGCCCACGACCGGTACCTGGTTCAGCCACCACCTCGAGCTGGCCACCGGCGAGAGCGTCGAAACCGGCCTCGACAAGCTGCGCGGCTGGTGGGGCATCGAGGGGTCGTGGCCCGCGGACGACGACGAGAGCGGCGCCCTTGTTGGCACCACCTACGCGGCTGCCCACGGCCTCGGCGTCGGCGACACCTTCACCCTGACCCGCGAGGGAATCACGCGCGAGTTCACGGTGCGCGGCATCCTCACCAGTGGCGACGATGCCGACCGCGGCGTGTACATTCAGCTGGCGCAAGCCCAGGAGCTCCTCGAGCGCGAGGGCGTCGTCGGCAGCGTCGAGGTCTCCGCCCTGACCACCCCCGACAACGACCTGGCGCGCAAGGCCGCGAAGAACCCGAACTCGCTGAGCGTGTCCGAGAAGGAAACCTGGTACTGCACCGCCTACGTCTCCTCGATCGCCTACCAGATCGAGGAAGTCATGACGGACTCCGTGGCCCGCCCGGTCCGCCAGGTCGCCGAGTCCGAAGGCACGATCCTGGAGAAGACCCAGCTGCTCATGGTCCTCGTGACCGTCCTGGCGCTCATCGCCTCGGCCCTGGCCATCGCGAACCTGGTGACCGCGGGCGTCATGGAGCGCTCCAGCGAAATCGGTCTCATGAAGGCCGTGGGTGCCAAGGATAAGCAGATCATCTCGCTGTTCCTGACGGAGACGATCGTCGTCGGCCTGGTCGGCGGCGCCATCGGCTACGGCGGAGGCCTCGCCCTCGCGCAGGCGATCGGCTACATGGTTTTTGGCTCCTCCATCGCCTTCGTGCCCGTCGTCGTCGGCCTCGTCACCGTCCTTGTCATCCTCGTCGTCCTGGGAGCCTCCATCCCGGCGATCCGCTACCTGCTGCGCCTCAACGCGGCGGAAGTCCTGCACGGAAGGTGATGCACATGTCCAGACGAGCAATGTTCTGGCGGATGGTCACCTCCTCCATCCTGCGCCGTCGCTCCCGCGTCCTCATCGCGATCCTCGCCGTCGCCATCGGCGCGACCACGCTGTCCGGCCTCGTCACGATCGCCGTCGACGTGCCGGCCCAGCTGGCCCGAGAGATCCGCTCCTACGGCGCCAACCTCGTCGTCACCCCCGCCGGTGACGTGCCCATCACGGACGAGGCCGTGGCCGCCGCGACCGCCCAGGTGCCCGCGAGCGCTCTGGTCGGATCCGCAGCCTTTGACTACGAGACGGTCACGATTAACGACCAGCCCTACGTCGCGGGCGGCGCCGACCTGGAGGCCGTGCACGCCATGAACCCGTACTGGTACGTGGACGGGGAATGGCCCGCTGCGACGGGTCAGATCCTCGTCGGTGAGCAGGTCGCCTCGACGATCGACGTGAAGGCGGGGGACACGATCACGGTGAGCCAGCTGGACGCCGGCGCTTCCTCGAAGGGCGCGCAGGTACAGTCCGGCGCCCCGGCGCCCGGCCTGAAGGTCGATCCGCGTACTGTCACCCTGACCGTGTCCGGCATCCTCAAGACCGGAGGCAACGAAGACGGCTACGTGTACATGTCCAGACAGGACATGAGCACGCTGACCGGGCAGACCGGCGCCGTGTCGCTCGCCGAGTATTCGATCGCCCTGGAAGGCGATCAGCTCAGCGCCATCGCCGACGCGATGAACGCCGCGAACCCCGACGTTCACGCCCAGACCGTGCGCCGCCTCGCCCAGTCCGACACGGGCGTGCTGGCGATGCTGCGCTCCCTCCTCGTCGTCATCACCGTCATCGTGCTTGCGCTGACCATGATCGGCGTGTCCACGACGATGATCGCCGTCGTCACCGAGCGCCGCAACGAGATCGGCCTGCGCAAGGCCCTGGGTGCCACCGCCCGATCCATCACCCGCGAGTTCATGGGTGAGGGCGTCATGCTCGGCCTCATCGGAGGCCTCCTGGGCGCCGGGGCCGGCTACGGCCTCGCCGTCCTCATCTCCACCTCCGTGTTCCACCGCTCCATCTCGCTGCACCCCGTCATCCTCCTCGGCACGGTCGCCTGCTCGATCCTCATCGCCGTCCTCGCCTGCCTCCCGCCCGTGCGCCGTGCACTGGCCGTCGACCCCGCGCTCGTCCTGCGCGGAGAATGAGAGTCACCATGACCACCTCCACCGCCACCCCGGCCTCGTCGGCCCCCACGGACGCGCTGCTGAGCCTCGAGGGCGTCTCCAAGATCTACGGGGACCTGCACGCCCTCGACAACGTGTCCCTCGAGATCCCGCGCGGCCAGTGGGTCTCCATCGTCGGCCCCTCCGGCTCAGGCAAGACCACCCTCATGAACATCGTCGGCGCCATGGACACCGCCACCAAGGGCACCGTCATGCTGGACGGGCACGACATCTCCGACCTGACCGCCGACGAGCTCACCGAGGTACGCTGCCGCACCATCGGCCTCGTCTTCCAGCAGTTCCACCTCATCGGCCACCTCACCGCCCTTGAGAACGTCATGGTCGCCCAGTACTACCACTCGATGCCCGACGAGAAGGAAGCCCTCGAGGCCCTGGACCGCGTCGGCCTCGCCGACCGTGCCACCCACCTGCCGCGCCAGCTCTCCGGCGGCGAGCAGCAGCGCGTGTGCGTGGCGCGCGCCCTCATCAACTACCCCAAGCTGCTGCTGGCCGACGAGCCCACCGGCAACCTGGACGAAACCAACGAGGAGATCGTCCTCGACCTGTTCAACCAGCTTCACCAGGACGGCACGACCCTCATGGTCGTCACCCACGACGCGCTCGTCGCCGAACAGGGCCAGCGCGAAATCCGACTCGACCACGGCAAGGTCGTCAAGGAAACCTGGCACGACCACGACTTCGAACAGCGCGCCTCCGGCCTGGTCCTGCCCGGCCGCGACGGCGACGCGCGCAGCGGAAAGGACAAGGTGCGATGACCACGCCCACCCCTGTTGAGAGCCGATCCCGCTGGGTTGCTCCGGCCTCGTATGCGGTCCTCGGCGCCCTCGGCGCGACCATCCTGGCCGCGTGCACGCCCAACACCGGCCTGGACATGACCAAGCCCATGAGCGACGGCACCTGGACCGCCCAGTCCAACGCCGACGACCAGGGCTCCATCGGCACCATCACCATCACCGTCGAGGGCGGGCGCATCACCGCGACCTCCTACGAGACGACGCTGGCCGACGGCACCGACAAGGGCGCCGAGTACGGCAAGAACTCCGCGGGCGAAGTCTTCAACGAGGACTACTACAAGAAGGCGCAGGCTGCCGTCGCCTCCTACCAGGAGTACTCCGACAACCTCACCAAGGTCGGCGACCCCGCCAAGGTCGACGTCATCACCGGCGCCACCGTCGCCCACCAGCAGTTCGTGCAGGCCGCCATCCGCGCCATCGCCGCCGCCCAGGGCGTCTCCCCGGACGGCGCCGACGACATCAACATCCCCGGCCTGAACGACGCCACCAAGGATGGCGACCTCGACAAGGACCTCGGAGGCTCCGACGGCTGAGGCTTCGCGCTTCGCCGGCACCCCGGGGGACGAGGCGATGGCTGAGTCCGCGGGGGTAGCGCCCACGTGGCGATCCTCCTTCCCCGCGATGGGCACCCGCGTCGACATCATCGGCTGGGGCGGGGACGGTATGGCGATCGTCAACGCAGTCGTGGGCGTTGTTGCACGCCACGAGGACATGTGGAGCGTGTTCCGGCCTTCCTCCGAGGTGTCGCGACTCAATGCCGCTGTTGCTTCGACTGGGTGCGGTGGCGGTGCATCCCGTTGCGGGGCCGATTCCGCCGTGGCCGGCCTCGGCCTTGTCGTCAGTGAAGAAACCGACCGGCTGCTGCGCGACGCGCTGGCGCTCGCGGAGGCAACCGGGGGAGCGTTCAACCCGCTGATCGGGCCGCTCGTTGCCGCCTGGGATGTTAAGTCGATGCGGGCCGCGTACGTCGCGGGTGCGCCCTTGCCGCCCGCGCCTTCTGAGCGTGTCGTGGAGGCGGCGTTGCGCGCGTCGTCGTGGGGTTTGCTGTCGCGTGTGGGCGAACGGCGTTGGGTGATGGGTCTCCCTGGTGAGTCCGTGGGCGGTGTGGATGCGCCCAGCCCAAGCCTCGACCTGGGCGGTATCGCGAAGGGATGCACCGCCGACGCGTGCCGCGATCTGGCAGTGGCTATGGGGGCGCGCGGCGTCCTCGTGTCGGTGGGGACGTCGTCGGTGTCGGTGTTCGGGACTCGCGCCGACGGCTCTTCGTGGCGCGCGGGCCTGCGCGACCCTCAAGGTGGGCCCACGTCGGTCGCTGGTATCGTCGAGTTGCCTGCGGGTGGCATGGCGTCCCTGTCGACGTCTGGCGACAACCTGGGGCCGCTGGGCGGTGTGCGTGCGGTTTGTGCGGGGTCTGCGGCGGGGAGTGCGGTGGGTCCTCTGGTGGGGCCTGCGGCGGATCGTCGTGCGCGTGAAACATCGCGTGAAACATCTGTCGGTGGTGGTCGTGTTTTCGACCACCACATCATCGACCCGCGTACGGGATACCCCGCTCATGCAGGTGTGCGACAAGTCAGTGTCGTGGCCTCGTCGGGTGTGCTGGCGGAGGCCCTGTCGACGGCACTGCTCGTTGACCCGTCCATCGATGTTTCGGACGTCGTGGCCCGATGGTCGCGCCTGTCTGGCGCCCTGGCCTCGACGAAGGTTGTGGGCATTGTGCGTGCTGAGCAGGGATGAGGTCCAGGCGCGGTCAGGCCTGGTCGGTGCCCGCATGGCGAGAGGGTGGGGGGCGAGGGACGGGGCTCATGTGGTCTACCCGCCAGGCGTGATGTGACACTGCCGAGACTCGCAACCGAACGCTCGACGGGCGTGTTCGTTCCCGTTGTCGCTCCGTTGACGGCCGCCATGCGGTGGAGGCTATGAGTGCTGGTGCAACCGTGTGTTGTCCTATGCCCCTGTGATCATTCACCCGTCGAGGAAGTACTGAGACAACTGTGATGACCGTCAGCTGAGCGGTGTGAGGCGCGGGATCGTTGTTGAGGTTGACCTCGACGATTACCGACGTGCATCAGGAGTACCTCCGCGTTATCACCGTTGCGTGTGGACTGGTGTGCAGGGGATGAGCCACTGGCAATGCACCCGTTGTGTGGCGCTGCACCCGAACAGAAAGGGTGCAATGCTGATGGATCGGGTGTATCGCTGCTTGTGTTGTGGCTGTTGTGGGGTCTGTATCCGTTGTGGGTGCTGGTACTCTTGTCTTGCCGTGTGTGGTGGTTGGTGCTTGATTGTGTGCTGTGCCGTTGGAGCGCCGTGTGGCGCTGCACCCGTTGCGGGGCGGTGCACCCGTTATGAAGCGCTGCACCCGAACAGAAAGGGTGCAATGCTGACGGATCGGGTGTAGCACTCTCAACAACAAGTGCTATCGAGGCAATCTGTTGACAAACGACAAACGACGCACATCGCTCGACGCTCGACGATTGCTGTCGGATGGGTGCGGTGTGTTGTTTCGTTGCTTGAGTAGTCTGCGACATGTGTCGGTGGGATGCTGAGTGCTGGGCTTTGGTGCGGATTGCCGGGCCGATCGGGTGTCAGTAGGAGGCCACGCCCGTGTCGCTGCCGGGATGGGTGCAGGGAGACTCGGGCGCCTCGGGGGCCTGTGCGGTGACCTCTCCGCCGTTGATCGTCACGTCGCCGTTGATGACCAGGCTCGGTTCCGGCGGGAAGAGCCTGGCCATCGTCGACTGGCGTTTCATCCACGCGACAATCGCCAGGACGATCCCGATGATGATGTAGATGACGTGTTGAACCGTGGGGTTGTCGGCCAGGCGCGGGGCGACCTCGTCGGCTATCTTCAGGACGAGGCCCAGCATGATGACGAGGCTGGAGGCGACGACGAAGGGGAAGCTGACGATCTTGTAGGTGTGGGCCGACCTCAGGTAGAGCCACCTATTGAGGGCGTGGTATCCGAAGCCGACGGCCATCATCGCCAGGGTCGCCCAGACGTAGTGGGCTTGCCTGGTCGAGGTGAGCCACCACATGTGATCGACGGTGAAGGCTCCGACCCCGCCGATGATGAGGAGGTAGTCCGGGGAGAGAAGCACCCACAGGACGAGTTTCTTGTAGTACCAGATGGCGAAGAAAAACACGAGCCACAGCAGCACGGCGACGAAGAAGTACATGACCGTATTGTACCTGACCGATTGGTATGTCTGTGGCGTTTTCTCCCCTGTCAGGACGGGGGCTGTAGCTGCGTTTGGCCAACTGGGAAGCCCATGTCAGTTCCGACAGCGCGCTCACCTAGCGCGACGCCAGCAGCGTCGCCAGGTGGACGCCACCGCGGTCCGCCAGCTGCGCGGCCTGGGTACGGCACGAGAAGCCATCCGCCAGGTACACGGCCTCCGGATGTGCCGACAACGTGGGCAGCAGTGAGTGTGATGCGACCGCGACCGACAGATCGTAGTGGCCCGCCTCCATGCCAAAGTTCCCGGCTAGGCCGCAGCAGCCCTCGAGGCGTGTGACGCGCGCTCCCAACGATTCGAGTAGCGCCTGGTCCGTGTCCCACCCCATGACGGAGTAGTGGTGGCAGTGCGGCTGCGCCACGATCTCGACGCCTTCCAGGCTCGGCAGGTGACGGGCGGACGCGGGAACCGCAGACAGTACCTCCGCAAGGGTGTGGGTCGCGCCCGACACGAGCGCCGAACGTGGGTCGTCGGGCAGCAGGTCCGCCAGGTCGTCGCGCAGCACCGCCGTGCACGATGGCTCGACGCCGACGATTGGGATTCCCGACGCGGCGAAGGGGGCGAGTGCGCCGAGCAGTGACGTGAGGTGCTTCTTGGCCCCGGTCAGCTGACCCGTCGTGATCCACGTGAGCCCGCAGCACGCGTCCGGCGCGACGATCGGAGCGAAACCGTTGGCCTCGAGCACGTTGACGACCGCGCGCGCACCCGTGTCGTCCAGGGTCTGGCTAAACGAGTCCGCCCACACGAGCGCGTACGGCCGCCCGCCGGGATCGCGCGGGCCGCTCAGGATCGGGGAATCCGGCAGCGACGAGGCAGTGGTCGCCTCGCGCTCGCGGGCAGAGGTGCCGGGGTCGGAATGGGGAGGCACGGATGTGGCGAGCAGCGACCGGCGCCGAGCCCACGCGGTGAAGGTGCCGGACTGGAGGTCGGGCATGCCACGGCGAGGATCGAGGCCAATGATGCGGAAGGCCATGGATCGCAGCGGTGCTACCGACATGAGGGCGTTCGCGACGGCAGCCAGGCCGGGCACGCGCGCGGTGACGCGGGTGAGTCGCGGCAGCCAGCCGAGCGTGTAGTGACTGAGGGGACGCAGGCGTCCTCGGTAGGTGCGGAAGAGTGCTTCGGAGCGGTAGCGGGCCATGTCGACTCCGGCGGGGCAGTCGGCCGAGCAGGCCTTGCAAGCCAGACACAGGTCGAGGGCCTCGAGGACCTCGGGGGAGTCGATGGCTTTGACGAGCTGTGAGTTTGCGGCCTCCTGGAGGATGCGAGCGCGGCCTCGGGTCACGTCCTTCTCGTCGCGTGTGGCCAGGTAGGACGGGCACATGAAGGTTCCCGATACTCCCGCGCGGCACTTGCCTACGCCGGTGCAGCGGTGGACGGCGGCTGTGAAGTCGCCGCCGTCGTGGGTGAATGCGAATCCGCCGTCCGCGGGCATCGGGTGGGCGGCCACTCGTCGTAGGTTGCGATCGAGGGGATCGACGCCTGGCTGCAACTCCACGGAATTGCCGGCGAAACCGGCAGTGCGCGCCTTTGAGCGGGAAGCGGCCTCGGCCTCGTCCATGGGCGCGGCGAGGACTCCCGGGTTGAGGAGGTTGCCCGGGTCAAAGACGTGCTTGACGCGCGCGAAGAGGTCGAGCATCTCGGGGGAGTACATGAAATGCAGGAGCTCGCCGCGGGCGCGGCCGTCGCCGTGCTCGCCGGAGACGGAGCCTCCGTGCGCGGCGCAGATACGGGCCGCGGACTGCAGGAATGCGCGCGAGTGGGCGACGCCCTTGGGGGTGTCGAGGGGCATTGCGAGGCGCACGTGAACGCAGCCGTCGCCGAAGTGACCGTAGAGGAGGCCGTCGATGTCGAACTCCTCCATGAGGGCGGTGAAGTCCCGCAGGTAGTCCCCGAGGTTTTCGGGTGGGACGGCCGCGTCCTCGAAGCCGGGCCAGGCCTGCTGGTCGCCGCCGCCCGCGCCGTCCGGAGGCGTACGTCCGCCCAGGCCCGCGCCGTCCGCGCGGATCCTCCACAGCGCCGAGGCCTGTGCGCCCGGCGGGTAGACGACCGTATCGACGGCGGCCGAGTCGGCGCACAGGGCGCGTGCGCGCTCAAGGGTGACCTCCAGGTCTTCGCCGGGGGCGCCGACCTCGACGAGGAGCCAGCCGTCGCCCTCGGGCAGGGCGGGGACGGCGCCGGGCCCCTTGTGTGCGCGTACGACGTCGACGAGGCGGCGGTCCATACCTTCGACGGCGAGGGGCGAGTGGGCGAGCAGTGCGGGCACGTCGTCGGCCGCGTCGATCATGGAACGGTAGCCGAGGGCCGCCAGGACCGGGGCTTCGGGCAGGGGGACGAGACGCACGGTGATGGACAGGATGAGGACGAGCGTTCCCTCGGTGCCCGCGAGCATAGCGGCGAGGTTGCGCCCTCCTTCGGGGGTGAGGTGCTCGAGGGAGTAGCCGGAAACCTGGCGCTTGAATCGGCCGAGCTCGGTGCGGATGGGGGCCAGGTTCGAGTCGATGAGCGAGGCGAGGCCGGGCACGTCGCTGAGTGCGCCGTCGTGTCCGGTCGTGGCCGTGAAGCGTCGGCCCTGTCCGTCGACGCAATCCAGGGACACGATGTTGTCGCAGGTGCGTCCCCATGCGGTCGCGTGTGGGCCGCACGCGTTGTTGGCGACCATGCCGGCGATTGTCGCGCGGTTCTGGGATGAGGGGTCAGGGCCGAAGCGCAGCCCGTGCGTGCCCGCTGCTGCCTGCAGGGTGGAGCCGACGCAGCCGGGCTCGACGGTGGCGGTGCGGGCCTCGGGGTCGATGGAGACGACGCGGTTCATGTGGCGCGAGAAATCGAGGACGAGGCCGGGGCCGATCGCATTGGATGCGCACGAGGTGCCGCCGCCTCGGGCGGTGAGGGGGATGCCGTGGGCGCGGGCGAGGTCGAAGGCCGCGATCGCCTGCTCGGGCGTGCGGGGGAACGCGACGGCCAAGGGCGGGATGCGCGTGAGACCGGCGTCGGAGGAATAGCGCGCTCGCGTGCCTCTCGAGGAGTCGACGTCGATCAGTGTGCGCAGGTCCGTCAGGAAGCTCTCGCTCATGATGCCAGTGTGTCACGATGGCGCGGGAGCGGCCCGGGGTATCCGGTGTGCGGATGCTCGCGCGGACGGGGTGTGGCTGATTGACAAGGAAGAGGGCCGTGGCATTTCGATGCCTGCGGCCCTCAGATTAGGCGGGTTCCGGGTCGTCGCGGAACAGGTTTGGAAAGGGTGTCACGGGGACAGGCATGCGCTCGACAGGAGGGAAGTGAGGGCTGACTGTCTGGTCAGGATGCGGATACATGCGCGGCCATGAGTGAGTGTCCAGGCGGTAGGGGGATAATTCGCGGCGAGTCTCCTCGGATGCCGGAACTCGTGGTTCTGGTGCCGAGTATTCAACGATGCGCAGGTCTTTTCTGCCCATTGTTCGCCACCCTGTCTGTTGCTGATAACCTGATGCGCAGTAGTCTAACCACTTGGAAGATGATCTGTCATCCGTTCCGTGCGCAACACAAGGTATCCTACACGACATTGGTCCCATGTCGGCAGGAAAACAGGAATAGTTGCTCAGAACATGTCAGCGCTTGGATTGTGCCTTCGTCTGAGCTGTATTGACCTGTGCCTGTCGTTGTGTCCATACGCTAACTGCGCTCGCGAGGGCGAGCGCGGTTAGCGTATGCGCGTCAGTGGCCGGGGTTTGACGTCGCGCATGGACGCGGTCTCGGCCTGAGGGGCTGGGATAGCGCCTCGGGGTGGGCTAGTTCACGAGTGGCGTGCGAGTGGATCTCCCGGCATGATGTCTGGCGTCGTAGGTGGCGGTGTTTTCGCTTCATTGGGTTCCATGTATTGCTTCATCCAGGGATTGCGATCGAGCTCCGTAATTTTTCCTTGAGCAGTTTGGAGCGCTTCCCACTCTTCGTCCGTCGTCTGCTTGCCGCCGGCGACGATGTTGGCGAAATCCTGAGACGTTCGGGTGCCTTCGTCGAAGTAGGACATGTGGTTATCGAACGACAATGCTCCGGTAGCAACCGCATAGTTGGAGGAGCCGGTTGTGTCGCCGCTCAGATGGGTGATGCCCTCCAGCTTGCGGGGATTGGTTCCGTACGAGGCGTCAGGACCCAGTCCTTGGACAGCGTCGCCGTAGGGGGTCGATGACTCGTAGACGTGGCCCTCGGGCAGACCGTAGGCATCGATGTTACGCACGCCTGATCCGGGAGAACCGAACATGACGAAGTTGTCGATGGTCCCCGCGGCCATCATGGGCACCGACTTGCCGGAAGTCGTTGAGCCGTAGGAGTGGCCGAGGAGCGTGTTGGTGAACTGGTGGCCCCGAGCGTCTGCGCTCGCGCGCAGTCCCTCTTCGAAGCGGGCCAGCTTGGGTGCAGCCCGGTCCGCGTAGCCGATGTCCGCCGCCTGAACAAGATCCAGTCCGGAGTTCTTCGGTGCCACGTATCCGAGGTAGGAGATCGTCGCGACGTTTCCGGGGTCGACTCCCGCGTGGGCGGTCTGTGCCCTCAGGCGATCGTTGAACTTCATGTAGTATCCGAGGTCTCCACGCACGTTTGTGCCGATGCCGGGGACGGTGGTTGACACGTGGGTCGCGGTGTCGGGGTTGCCGGAGGAAACGATCGCGGTCGTGCGCTTGTACTTCTCGTCGTAGTCAAAGTCAAGCAGGTAGGCGGGGGCGAGGCCGTGAGTCAGTCGATAGCTAGGATCCGTTTGCGACTTGATGACTACGAGGTCCTGGTATGCCTCTTTTGCTCGATCTAGCTTCTCTTTGGCGGCGAGTTCCTCCGAGTTCATGTGGCCTGATCTCGGTTCGCCGGAGAGGCGTGTGCGGGCATCGTCGTATTCCTTTTGTGCGTCCTTGACGGCCTGCTCGGCATCCGCAAGGGCACCCGGGCGATACTTTCCCTTGTTGTCAAAATAGCCGTTGAGGGCGTTGCGGTTAGCCCTGTCTCGCGCCACTGCGGGGAGGCCGTCGAGGTGGCGAACCTCGTCTGGGCAGTGGTCGATGAGGTGCTTCTGTTGCTTCTCGGGTAGTGAGTTCCACCAGGCGGCAACCTGGGAGGGCGTCCAATCCTTCTTTGGGTGGTCGGGAACGCCGGCGACTTTGTTGTCTTTCTTGTCCCCGTCGGTGTAGGTGTCGGTGTTGATGTCGCTGAGCGCGTGATAGAGATCCGTGTCGACCTGGTCGGCCTGTTTGAGGATCTTCCCGATGTTGATGCTAATGGAAGCCAGGGCGATCGACGGTTCCCCTTGCTCGTTCTCTGTGCCCTTCCCGGTGACGCTACCGTCGGAGAGAATCGTGCAGTCGTTCGCCTCAGCGTATGCCTGTAGGGCGTTGATGTTTGCCATGACGGTCGCGACCCCGTCTCGTGCGCCTTCGATGGCGATGAGAGCACCGTTGACGTTGGTGAGCGCGCGCTCAAGCGAGGCGAGGTTCGAGATGGTTGTCGCGCGCATGGCTGTGACGGCGTTGCCCTGCGACTGGACCGCCTGCAGTGCCCCCTCGCCCTGTTCGTAGGCGCTGCGAAGGCCGCTGCTTGCCTCGAAGAGGTCGCTCCCGATGGAGTCAAGGGGACCTGTCTCCCACGCGATGATGTCTGCCCACGAGATCGCCATGCTTTACTCTCCCTTCGCGGGGCCGACGGGCGGGCAGGGTTCGGGTGTGCTCGCCATGATCTGTTGGAGTGACTGCTGGTTGATGTCTTCGGTTGCCTGGAACTCGGTGGCTGCCGCCTGAACGTTGTCCGCGAGCCCCTCGAGGGAGGTCTTCAAGGCTGTCAGCTGATCCTCCATGTGTTCGCCCGCGTATTGGGCCTGCTTGTAGGCCGAGCCTCCCGGCATGGCCGACTGGACCTGGGACAGGTTGAGGGGCAGTGTCGTGTAGGTTGCGATGCTTGCGGAAAGTTCGCGCAGCTCAGTGGAAAACTTTTCGAGGTCGCCTTGGCGGATGTCGAGGTCGGGCATCGGAGTTGTGTCCTGGAGTCGAAATTGTGCGTTACTAGTCCACTATTCTACCGA
This sequence comes from Schaalia odontolytica, assembly GCF_009730335.1. Lineage (GTDB taxonomy): Bacteria > Actinomycetota > Actinomycetes > Actinomycetales > Actinomycetaceae > Pauljensenia > Pauljensenia dentiphila. The sequence continues at coordinate 2,352,933 of NZ_CP046315.1, read as the reverse complement.
CATGAAGGAGCGTGGTAGCGGCGGGTTCGTGCGGTGAGATGGCAGGCGAATGCATCTCGTTCGCACACATGATTACCTGGTATCTATCGCAATGTCCCCGTGTCACCCAAGTTTCTTTTGGAACGTATGAAACAATGGCCACGAGCGCCCCATACACGTGAAGGAAAGAGCGATGGCCCTGTTTGAGTTCGAGGATGGTCACCTCGTACCCGCTCAATTCGGATACCCGGTCGCCCAAGACCTGGGACCCGACCTCGTCGACGCTATCTGCCAGCAGGTCCTGCAGATTGTTTCGCGTCCTCTGTTCCCCGTGACCTGGCGCGACATGACCGGCCAGGACGACGAGGAGACGCCCCGCCTGACGGCTCTCGACGTGACCGGCCAGATTGTCTCCGTCGAAATCCTCAAAGAACTTGACTCCGAGACCCTCATTACCTCCCTGTCCCGACTGGCAGAGGTCGCCTCGATCTCCTGGTCGGATCTCGCCGCCGAGTACCCGTCCGGCCCCGAGGGCTTCCGCGCCGGTTGGGCGCAGTTCCGCGATTCGATGCCCCCTGCCGTCGGCCCGGGTCCCCGCCTGATCATGGTCGCGGGCGACATCGACCCCTCCGTGCGCCCCGCTCTGTCCGTGCTGGCGACCTCCGGCGTCGAGGTGCACCTCATGAACCTGCGCCAGATGTCCAACGGCCGCCTCTTCCTCGACGTGAACGCGGTTGGCCCGCGCCTCTACGGTCACGCCCCGCAGCTCCTTGCCTCCGCCACCGCCGCCCCCGAGATCACCGTCGCAACCGAACAGCCGGCTCCCTTCGAGGAAAGTGCGCCCGCAGAGTCCGCGATCCCTGCGCCTGCCAAGGAGGGCGCCGAGGCCTTGAACGAGGAGGACTCGGAGACCCCCACGACGCTCCCCACGCCGAAGGTCGCCCCGCACCTGCGCGAGGTCTTCACCTACCCGATCGACGAGGAGCCCCCGGCCCCCTGGAAGCCCGCAGCCGAAGAGTCCTCCACCGAAGACTTCTCCGACGAGCAGCCCGTTAGTGAAACCGCCGAGCACGCCGAGCATACCGTCCACGGCGACGACTCCGAGGATGCCGAGGCCGAGCTGGCCGACGAGCTCCTCGATCACGAAGACAACGTCGCTGAGGCTCGGGAGCATGAGGCCACGGAGGAGAACGCCGACGACGTGGCCGATGAGTCCGCCGTCGACGCTCACGATGACGCCGATGCGCCCGTCGACGAGTCTCACTCCGAGGAAGCCCCTGAGCAGGCCGACGCCCAGCAGGCCGACGATGCGTGCACGGATGACGCCCAGCAGGCCGACGAGCAGCAGACCCCCGAGGAGGAAAAGCCTCGCTGGGAACGCCCCGCCCACATGAGCCGCCGCGCCACGCGCCGCGCTCGCGAGGAGTCGAGCGAACTCAACGATGACGGTGCGACCGACGCGGCCACGGCCTCGTCCGTGGATCGCTCCGAAGAATCCCCCGAGGTCGCCCAGGCACGCGCGGAGGGCCTGCCGGTCCTCGGCCGCGACGAGACCGGACTGCGCACCCTTGCGGAAATTCTCGGCCAGGACACGCCCCTCGTTGCCCGCAGCGAGCTGGGCCTGCCCGCCGACCTGGTGCTCGCCGCGAGCGGCGCCATCTCGGGCGCTGGCCTGACCTACCCGTCGCTCGACACCCTGCTCACCGCGCGCGGCCTCGGCCATATCGACGCGTGGGGTCAGGTGCGCATCGGCGACCGCCTGGGCCCGACCCTGGCCGAAGCCCTCGACGAGATCAACCGCGAGATCGTGCGCGAGTACGCGCAGGCTCCGCGCGGACAGCACTCCGCCAAGCACTGACGCGACTGCGGCGGGCGTCCACATAACGCGACGCACGCGCACGAAGAGAGGCCCGGGATCGCGCGATCCCGGGCCTCCTCGCTACCTGAGGCTCAGTGCACGAAAGCGTCCAGCCAGCCGCGCATCGTCGCGTACACGGCCTCGCGCACGGGAGCGTCCGACAGGACCAGATCGTGCTTGCCGGGGAAACGGGCGATCGTCACCAGGTCCGAGAGGCCCAAGCTCCGCTGGGCGATAACCGTGGGATCCAGGACGGTGTCGGACGTGAAGACGCGCTCGCACCACTCCTCCTCGAAATAGGCCGACGTGGACACCATCGACAGGACCGGGCAGTCCAGGTGTACGCGCTTCTCGATGGTGTCGTGCCCGGCCATGATCGCCTCGAGCCACGAGGCGGGGACCGGGTAAGATTCGGGGCGCTTCCATTCCTGGATGATCGGCCAGCCGGCGACCGACGGGTCCTCTGCTGATAGCCCCTCCGGGATCGGAAGCTCCGAGGAGGCACGCCCCGCGAGCGATCGGCCGTAGTGGCCGGTCCCGCCCGAGGGCACCTCCCACATGGGGTTGCGCGACGCGATGCGCCCGATGACGGGAGCCATCGCCCCGCGCCAGGCGGCCATCGACTGCATCTCCAGCCAGCCCGAGTTCAGGATGAGGCCAGCCAGGACGCCCGGGTGGCGGTGCGCCCACAGGGTCGCGATCAGGCCGCCCGTCGAGTGGCCCATGAGGACGATCGGCTCGTCTTCGCGCTCGGAACGGATGATCTCGATGGCCTCTCCGATCTCCTCGTCGTACGCGGACAGGTCGTCGGCGTAGCCGATCGTCTGGTGGGGGCGCAGGGAACGCCCGTACTTGCGCATATCCAGCGCGTAGAACGCCGCGCCCGCGTCAACCAGCTGCTGCGCCATCTCGGTCTGGAAGAAGTAGTCGTTGCGCCCATGCAGGTATAGGACTGTCATGCGGGCGTCAGCGGGCGGGGTCGCGCGCACCAGTGTGGCCACGCAGGGCCCCTCCGCGTCGTCGAGGAGCTCGATCGTGCGCGACTCATACCCGTCGCCGAGGATGTCGGCGCGCCACTGAAGCCCGGGAGGGCCGTCCTCTCCCCACGGGGCCATGACGTCGCGCTCGGGGATTCCCTCGGGCGACGAGGCTGGGGTCTCCACCCTGGACAGGTCAGGCAGACCGCTCGTGTCCGGGATCGGCTCGTCTCCGGGCGTGGGGTCGCTGGTAACGCTCATGGGGTCAGCATAACGCGCGAGGCCACCCCGGCCTCGTTGATGAGGAGGAGGAACCGGGGCGACCTCACGGAGAAAGGGTGCCGATCAGGCGAAGGAGGACGCGCGCGAGGGGATGCGCTCGTTGAGGAACTCGTCGAGGAGGGCGGTCAGCTGGCCGTGCTCGATGAGGAAGCCGTCGTGACCGTGATCGGAGTGGATCTCACGGTAGAACGCGCCCGAAATACCGGCCGCCATCTGCCAGACCTGCTCGGGGAAGAACAGGCGATCCGAGTCGACCGCGACGACGAGCGTGCGCGCGGTGACGGCCTTGAGGGCCTCAACGACGCCGCCGCGGTCGCGGCCCACGTCGTGGGACAGCATCGTGCGGCACAGCGCCACGTAGGAACCTGCGTCGAAGCGACGCACGATCTTCTCGCCGTGATAGTCCAGGTAGGACTCGACCGCCAGGCGTCCGCCGTGCAGCGGATCCTCGTCGTTCTGGGGGATGCGACCAAAGCGCTCGTCCAGCTCCGAGGGGGAGCGGTAGGTCGTGTGCGCGATCTGGCGGGCGAGCGCGAGCCCGGCGGTGGGGCCGGGGCCCGCGTAGTAGTCGCCGCCGCGCCACGCCGGGTCCAGCTCGATCGCGCGGATCTGCGTGTGTGTCCATGCCGCCTGGTCGGCGGTCGTCTGCGCGCCCGAGGCCACGACCACGAGGCGGCGCACGCGCTCCGGGTAGCTGACGGCCCACTCGATGGCGCGGTGTCCACCCAGCGAGGTACCCACGACGATGCTCCACTCATCGATGCCGAGCAGGTCGGCCAGGCGGGACTCGGCGTAGACCTGGTCGCGCGTGGAAATCACGGGGAATCGCGAGCCCCACGGTGCGCCGTCGGGAGCGGGGGACGCCGGGCCCGTGGAGCCCTGACAGCCGCCCAGAACGTTCGCGGCCACCACGTAGTAGCGGTCCGTGTCGATGATGCGCCCCGGCCCCACGATCTGCTCCCACCAGCCGGGGGTCGGCTGGCCGGGCGCTGCCTCGCCGCACACGTGCGCGTCGCCGGTGAGCGCGTGCAGGATGAGGACCGCGTTGGACGAGGCCTCGTCCAGCTCGCCCCACGTCTCGTAGGCGAGCGTCACGGAGGGCAGGATCTCGCCGTTCTCGAGGCGGTGAGCGCCCAGGTTCGCGAACTTGCGGAAGGCGACCGGGTCGCCCTCACGCCACGCGCCAGACGTGGGTGCGGGGGGCAGATTGTGACGGCTCATGATGTCCTTCTTTCGCAGGGGCGCTTCGCTGTCGCGGGAGACGGGGGAGGGGGTATCGGCGGCCTCGGAGCCTCAGGAGTGTCTATCGCCGAGGCCGCCGACGGGTCTGTTAGGCCGTGGCCGCGTGGGCCGCGTCGAAGCCGAGCTCCAGGTCGGCGAGGATGTCCTTGATGTTCTCCAGGCCGATCGACAGGCGCACGGTGCCGGGCGCGACGCCGGCCTTGACCAGCTCCTCCTCGGTCAGCTGCGAGTGCGTCGTCGACGCGGGGTGGATGACGAGGGACTTCGCGTCGCCGATGTTGGCGACCACGGGCAGGAGCTGCACGCCGTCGGCGAAAGCCCGGCCGGCCTCGTACCCGCCCTTGATGACGAAGGAGAGTAGGCCGCCCGTGCCCAGCGGCGCGTACTTCTTGCCCAGCTCGTAGTAGGGGGAGGACTCCAGGCCCGCGTAGTTGACGGACTCGACGTCCGGGTGGGCCTCCAGGAAACGGGCGACCGCCAGCGCGTTGGAGACGTGGCGCTCGATGCGCAGGGACAGCGTCTCGATGCCCTGCGAAATGAGGAACGCGTTGAAGGGGGAGGTGACGGCGCCCAGGTCGCGGTTGATGAGCGTCTGGATGCGCAGCAGGAACGCCAGGTTCGCGCCGAGCGCGCCGCCCACGCCCAGGTCACGGGCGTAGACGAGGCCGTGGTAGGACTCGTCCGGCGTGTTGTAGAGGGGGAAGCGCTCGGGCTGGGAGGCGAAGTCGAAGTTGCCTGAGTCGACGATCGCGCCCGCGATCGTGGTGCCGTGACCGCCCAGGTACTTGGTGGCCGAGTGGACGACGATGTCGGCGCCCCACTCGATCGGGCGGATCAGGTAGGGGGTGGCGACCGTGTTGTCGACGATGAGGGGCACGCCGACCTCGTGGGCGACCGCGGCGATCGGCTCGATGTCGAGGATGTCGCCCTGCGGGTTGGGGATGGTCTCGCCGTAGAAGGCGACCGTCTTGTCATCGGCGAGCGCGCGCCAGGCCTCGGGGTCGAGGGGGTCCGCGACGAAGCGGGTCTCGACGCCCAGGCGTCCCAGCGTGTTTTTCAGCAGGGTGACGCTGCCGCCGTACAGGGAGGGGGAGGCGACCACGTTGTTGCCGGCGACGGCCAGGGCGAGGATCGACAGGGCAGTCGCGGATTGGCCGGAGGAGACGAGGAGGCCACCGACGCCGCCCTCGAGGGCCGCGATGCGGGCGGCGACGCCGTCGGTCGTCGGGTTGGTCAGGCGCGTGTAGATGGGGCCCAGCTCCTGCAGGGCGAAGCGGCTCGCTGCCTGCGCGGTGTCTGCAAAGGCGTAGGAGGAGGTCTGGTAGATGGGCAGTGCGGTCGCGCCGGTGGCGGGGTCGAGGTTGTATCCGGCGTGAATCTGCTTGGTTTCGAAGGACCAGTCGTTGGCGGTCATCGTGCGGCTCCTTAGGAGAGGGGTGGTTCGTCTCTGATTCCCCTCCGGCGGGCCGCAGATGCGGTGAAGTGAACATGCGTCGAGGCGCGTCCCGCTGTCGGGGGACTGCGCGGCAGTCGCTTGTGCTGACGCGCAGTCAGCGGCACATTCGACGGTTCATGCCTTCAATTGTTTGTCATTGACGAGGACTGGGCGCGATGGTCCCGGATGGTGGACTTTTGTGACAGGTGGGGACGTGGTGTCGGGATGTGTGAGGAGGCTCGCAGTGGTGGTTGAAAATGTTATGAAAGCGCAGGTGTTTGCACGGTAATCATGGTGTTGGTGTTGCGAATTCTGCGATTGTTGCATGTGTGAAAGTTGAGTTTTATGGTGTGTTTGTTGCCAAGCGTGACGAAAGTGGATAGGCTCTTTCCCAGTACGCGCGCTCCGGCGCACCCAATTGGACGAGATGAGACAACGATGAGACGACGCGGAACCATTCGCATGGGCCTGACGGCTATCGCCGCCTGCGCCCTCCTCGTGCTGCCCCAGATGGCGCAAGCCGCCCCCTCTGAGGAAGAGATCGCTGCCGCCCAGGCTGCCGAAGAGGCCGCGAAGATGAGCGTCGCCCAGATTGAGGTCAAGCTCGCCGAGGTCAGTGCCCGAGCAGCAACCGCGACCCAGAATGCGCAGATCGCCGGCGAGGATCTCAACGAGGCGAACATAGCCTTGTCCGAGGCGACCGAGACGGCGACCCGGGCTTCCTCCGAAGCCGATGCCGCCGAAGCCGCCTTCCAGGAGGGCAAGCAGCAGATCGCCTCCGTCGCCCAGGCCGCCTACCGAGGCGGTGGCGGCACGCTCGACTCGCTTGCCCCCTACCTCGACTCCGACGGACTGCGTACCGTCGAGACGAAGCAGGCCGGCATTAACTCCTTCTCCTCCTCGGCCGAGGCGAAGATGCAGAACGTCGCGGCTCTCGAGCAGGTCGCAAAGGTGACCCGCGATGCTGCGAACTCCGCGCTCGCAAACCAGCAGGCTGCCACCGACGCGGTCAAGGCCCGCACCGACGCCGCCAACGAGGCCGCGGCCGTCGCGCAGAACGAGGCCGCGATTGTCGCCGCCCAGCGTGGCGCCTACGTGCAGGAGCTCGCGACTAAGCAGAACACGACCGTCGACCTCATCAACCAGCGTGAAGCCGCCCTCGAGGCCGAGCGTCAGGAAGCTGCGCGCATCGCCGCCGAGCAGGCAGCCGCTGCCGCCGACGCCCAGCGTCAGGCCGACGCTGCCGCTGCCGCTGCTGCTGCCGCCGCAGCTGCCCCATCCCAGGCATCGTCCTCTTCGGACGACGAGGACGATGACGACGACTACTCGTACTCCGCGCCCTCGTATTCCGCGCCCTCCTACTCCTACGAGGAGCCCTCGTACTCGGCGCCCTCCTACTCGGGTGGCGGTGCCGACACGGCAATCGCGACTGCGAAGAGCTACCTCGGCGTGCCCTACGTGTGGGGCGGCGAATCCTACGGCGGCGTGGACTGCTCCGGCCTGACCATGCTCGCCTGGGAGAGCGCCGGCGTCGACCTGCCGCACCTGTCTCGCGCGCAGTACAGCTACGGCACGCACGTGCCGATCGGCTCCATGGAGGCAGGCGACCTGATCTTCTGGTCCTCCAACGGCACACAGTCCGGCATCTACCACGTCGCCATCTACCTGGGCGGCGGCCAGATGATCGAGGCTCCCACCTTCGGCGTGCCCGTGCGCATCACCGGCGTGTACAGCTGGGGCTCGATCATGCCCTACGCCGTGAGGCTCTGAGCCGCATCGTTGCTTGACGATCCGGGGCCGCGCAGACTGTGTGTCTGCGCGGCCCCTCTCAAGCAGTCAGCTCAGTGCTCGCCCTCGTGCTCCTTCAGGCGCTCGTAGGAGCGGCGAATCTCGGCCTCGGCCTCTTCGCGACCCACCCAGTGGGCGCCCTCGACGCTCTTGCCGGGCTCGAGGTCCTTGTAGACCTCGAAGAAGTGCTGGATTTCCAGGCGGTGGAACTCCGACACGTCGTCGATCTCGGTACGCCAGGAGGCGCGCTGGTCCGAGGCGGGAACGCACAGGACCTTGTCGTCGCCGCCCTTCTCGTCGCGCATGCGGAACATGCCCAGCGCGCGGCAGCGGATCACGCAGCCGGGGAAAGTGGGCTCCTCAAGGAGGACCAGGGCATCCAGCGGGTCGCCGTCCTCGCCCAGGGTGTCGTCGATGAAGCCGTAGTCATCAGGGTAACGAGTGGACGTGAAGAGCATGCGGTCCAGGCGGATGCGGCCCGTCACGTGGTCGATCTCGTACTTGTTTCGGTTCCCCTTGGGGATCTCGATGGTCACGTCAAACTCCATGGCCGCGCCTTCCTCATTAGCCCCGAAACTCGGGGGTCCGGTTGGTTGTGTCGGCGCATGGACAGGTACTGTAGGTACCGAAGTAACCACGAAGGGAAATCCATGCATCGCACGTCTATGGGGGCCATTGTAAGCGCTAGCGCCGCACTCGTGGCGACGGCGGCGCTGGTGGGTGCCGGTTGTTCGACGCAAACGGCTACTCCGGCGGACGCTCCCACGGCCTCGACGCTTGAACCCGCAACGATTTCCGGTGATGCGAAGGGCGCGAAGCTGCCGGTTTCCGCCGAGGACGTCCAGGCGCTGTGGGCGCCGGTCGCGGCAGCTGCGGCTGAGGGCGGCTACACGGCGTGGGGCACGGTCGTGGACGCCGAGACTGGTGAGGTCCTCCTGGATGCGGCCGCCGCCACCCCTCACACGCCCGCCTCGACGACGAAGACCCTCGCGGCTTTCTCCGCGCTGCACCACCTGGATCCGACGGCGACGCTGACGACCAGCGCGCTCCTCGGCGCTGACAACCAGACCCTCTACCTGGATTCGGAGGGCGATCTGCTCCTGGGAATTGGCACCTCCGACGAGGTTGAGGTCTCGGGCCGCGCGGGCCTGCAGACCCTCGCGAAGGACACGGCCGCGGCCCTGGCGCAGCGCGGCATCACCTCCGTGACCCTGAATTGGCGCGGCAGTCTCTTCGAGGGCGCCTCGCACCTGTCCTCCTGGGACGCACAGGAAGTCGGCTCCTACGAGGGCCACGTCGGCCCCATGGCGATTGACGCCGGACGCACCTACGAGGGCGCCAACGCTTTCTACTCGGACGCGCCGGGACGCGTCGCAGAGGTCTTCTCGCAGGCCCTCAGCGCGGAGGGGATCTCCGCGACCCTCGGCGAGGCCGGGGATCCGCCCGCGGGAGCGGGAGCCGTGGCCCAGGTGAGCTCGGCGACGATGGGGGAGCAGCTGCGCTGGATGCTCGCCCACTCGGATAACACCCTTGCCGACCAGTACTGCCGTTTCGCCGCGCGCGCTGCGGGAGCCCCCTCGACCTATGACGGCGCCACCGAGACGGTGCGCAAGACCCTGACCGAGGCCGGTGTGCCCACGGAGGGCCTGACCCTCGAGGACTGCTCGGGTCTGTCCAGCAACGACAAGATCAGCGCACACACCCTCGTCGGCGTCCTCAAGGCCTCGTACGAGGGCACGGGCACCGAGGCGAACACGATGCGCCTCCTGCCGTGGGCGGGCCTGGTGGGCACGCTCTCCAAGCGCATGACTGAGGAACTCGCGGCCGGAAACGTGCAGGCGAAGACGGGCGCCCTCCAGGAGGTCACCTCCCTGTCCGGTTCCGTCATGACGAAGAGCGGGCGCGTCCTCCTCGTGTCGATCGGCCACGACAACGTCACCGAGGGCGCCTACGCCACGCGCGGCCACCTCGACGCCTTCGAGGAGGGCCTCGCCGGGCTAGACTGAGGCCATGGATATGCCGTTTGGCCCGCGCAACGTCGCGGGAGTTCTCGCTTCGTTGTCCTACGCGGGGCCCTCGGCCTCTCGCGTGGGTGCTTCCGCCGTCGTGGCGCGCCTGCGCCGCTCGGTCGCATGGTCGGATCGTCGGCTCGCCGAGCTGTCCACCCTGCCCGAGGCCTCCGAGAAGGTGGCGGGCTCCTCGACCCTCGTCGTCGACCGTCGTGGCCTGATTCGTTCGGTCGGATCGCTCCTGGAGAGCTTTGAGGACGCGCGCACGCCCAAGGTCTTGGCCGCCGAGGCAGTCATTCTGCGCGCCCTGGCCAAGGACGCGACGGGCATCTGGGACGTGCGCTTTGGCCGCCGGATCCTCGTGGCCCCCAACGTGCTCGCCGACGCGCAGCGCTACGCCCTGGACCAGACGGACTGGTGCCGCTGGGTTTCCCTGTGCACGGGTCTGCGCGGCGTCCACCTCACCCACGCCCCTCACCTCGTCCCCTACATCGCCGACCTGATGCGCTCGCTGCCCGAGCGCAGCGACGAACTCGTGCGCATCGTGCTGCTCCTGGACGCCCTGCCCACCGCGGAGATGGAGGTCCTCACGCCTCGCGACCTGCCCTCGATCCAGTGGCTGCGCACCCACCGCGCGCACGCCGGGGGTGTCGGCCTGGTGCGCGCGTGTGCGGCGGCCGGAATGCCCCTGGCCGGGGTCGAGGCCCTGCAGGCGCAGACCGAAGGATTTGCGCGCACCGTCGTGCGCGAGGACGCGATCGCGCAGCTTCTGTCCAGCGTCGAGGCCCTGCCGAGCGCCCGCGAGTACGCGGAGCCGGCAGCGTGGCTGGCGCGTGTGCGCTGACGCCTCCCGCCTCGTGGGTGCGAACCCGCGCGGCCCCCTGCGAGCCTGTTCCCTGGCGGTGCGCGCTTCTCTGACCTCCTTCATCGACAAGGTCGGGGCCCCTCCCGCTCTCGTCGTCGGCCTGTCGGGGGGTGCGGATTCGCTGGCGCTGGCGTTGACGACGATCGACGTGGCCGCGCGCGCGGGAATCCCGGTTGTGACGGTGACCGTCGATCATGGGCTGCGCGCGGGCAGCGGCGAGGAGGCTCGCTGCGTCGCTGATCGAGCGGAATCTCTGGGGGCGCGTGCCGTTGTTGAGACCGTGTCGGTGGAGGGCCCGGGTGGGCCCGAAGGCTCAGCCCGCGATGCCCGCCGAGCCGCTCTGCGAGCGGTCGCCCAGCGTGAGGGTGCCCCGATCCTCCTCGGCCACACGATGGACGACCAGGCTGAGACGGTCCTTCTGCGCCTCGCGCGCGGCTCCGGCCCCTCGTCCCTGCGGGCCATCGCCCCCGTCTCGCGCGACGATGATGGGGTGACGTGGCTGCGCCCCCTCCTCGGGCTGCGGCGAACGGACACGGAGCAGGCGTGTGCCCAGGCGGGCCTCACCCCGATTCAGGACCCGACCAACGACATCGACGGGCCGTGGCGCGCCGCGGACGGCAGCCCCCTGCGCCGCTCGGCGCTGCGCCACGCCGCGATCCCCGCCCTGGCGTCGGCTCTGGGTGTGGACCCGGTTCCCGCGCTGGCCCGCACGGCCGCCCTGTGCGCGGCCGACGACGATGCCCTCACCCAGTGGGCGAGCGCGATCGCGGCCTCGGTGGCGCCCGGGGCGGAACATGACTCAGAGACAGGACACCCGTCCCTGGCGGTCTCCGGCCTGCTGGGCGCCCCCCGAGCGGTGCGTACCCGGGCGCTGCGTGAGGCCGCGCGCGCCGCAGGAATTCGCGCGTTGTCCAGCACCCACGTGGACGCCCTTGACGACCTCGTGGTCGCGTGGCGCGGCCAGGGGCCCATCGACCTGCCCGGAGGCACCGCCTCACGTGTTGGACGCGGCGCGCACGCGCGCATCGCTTTCGCCGCGCGCGAGGTGGGCGCCCCGACGGCACCAGACCCCGCCTAAACAGCGGGAATACACCGCGATAGACCCCACTGGAGCGGCCCGGCACTGCCTGCACGATCACAGGATGTTGCGCTGATAGAGAGAATCCCGTCCTTCCTGGAACAGGCGAGCGTTTGTGTGGCACGCTTATAGTGGAATCGCTCGCGTAGCTTCGATACGAAAAGAGGACACGGTGGACGCCACCGATATGGGTAACGACCTGAAGGAAATCCTGGTCACCGCCGAGGATATGGACCGTCGGCTCGCCGAAATGGCCGAGCAGATCGACCGCGACTACGTGGGCGAAGAACTGCTGATCGTCGGCGTCCTGCGCGGCGCCGTCATGGTCATGGCGGACCTGTCCCGCAAGCTGCACACCCCCCTCGAGATGGACTGGATGGCCGTGTCCTCCTACGGTTCCGGCACCAAGACCTCGGGCGTCGTGCGCATCCTGAAGGACCTCGACCAGGACGTGGCCGGACGCCACGTGCTGATCGTCGAGGACATTATCGATTCGGGCCTAACCCTGTCCTGGCTGCAGGCCAATCTGCTCGGACGAGGTGCCTCCTCCGTCAAGATCGCGACCGCCCTGCGTAAGCCGGAGGCCGCCAAGGTCGACGTGGACGTTGCCTACGTGGGCTTCGATATTCCCGACGAGTTCGTCGTCGGCTACGGCCTGGATTACGCGGAAAAGTACCGTAATTTGCCTTTCGTCGGCACGCTGCAGCCGCACGTCTACAACAACTGAGAACGCCTACCTGTAGGGGACCCACGTGAACGAGAAGATCAAGAACAAACGCCCCAGCCTGGGGTGGGTGATGGTTCCGCTCATCATGCTGCTCGCCGGTGGCTGGTTCGTGTGGGGCTTCTTCGCCCCTCGTGCCGTGACGACCTCCGAGGGCCTCGCGCTCATCTCGGGTGATACGGTCGAGCGGGTGGTCCTCAACGAGGGCACCCAGCAGGTGAATCTGACGCTGACGGAAAACTACGTCCACCAGAGCACGGGCAGTGGCGACCGCACGGCTGATCTGGGTAAGAACGTCTACTTCACGTACTCCTACGTACAGACCAAGGAGATTCTGGACACGGTGGCCGACAAGGCCCCCGCGAAGGGCTGGAACGCGATGCGTCCCCAGTCCGGCATCCTCGGCGGCGTCGTTCAACTGCTGATCTCGCTGATGATCCTGGGCGTCGCATTCTACTTCATCATGCGCTCCATGTCGGGTTCGCGGATGATGGGCGGCTTCACGCAGTCGCGCGCTAAGGAATTCAACCAGGAGCGCCCGGACGTCACCTTCGCGGACGTCGCCGGTGAGGACGAGGCCGTGGAGGAACTCGAGGAAATCCGCGAGTTCCTGGCCTCCCCGGACAAGTTCCACAAGGTGGGCGCACGCATCCCGCGCGGCGTCCTGCTCTACGGTCCTCCCGGAACGGGCAAGACCCTCCTCGCCAAGGCCGTCGCCGGCGAGGCGAATGCCCCCTTCTTCTCGATCTCCGGTTCGGAGTTCATGGAGCTGTACGTCGGCGTGGGTGCCTCCCGCGTGCGTGAGCTCTTCGAGCGCGCCAAGAAGAACGCGCCGGCCATCATCTTCGTCGACGAGATCGACGCCGTGGGTCGCCACCGCGGCAGCGGCATCGGCGGCGGCAACGACGAGCGCGAGCAGACGCTCAACCAGCTCCTCGTCGAGATGGACGGTTTCGACGAGCGCGCCAACATCATCCTGATCGCGGCGACCAACCGCCCCGACATCCTTGACCCGGCGCTGCTGCGCCCCGGGCGTTTCGACCGCCAGATAGCCGTCGAGGCCCCCGACCTGAAGGGCCGCGAGGCCATCCTGAAGGTCCACGCGCAGGGCAAGCCCCTCACCGAGCAGGTCGACCTGCGCCAGATCGCCAAGCGCACGCCCGGCTTCACTGGCGCCGACCTGGCGAACGTCCTCAACGAGGCCGCGCTGCTCACCGCGCGCTCGGACATGCAGTTCATCGATGAGCGGGCCATCGACGAGGCCATCGATCGTGTGATCGCTGGCCCGCAGAAGCGCACCCGCGTCATGAACGACCACGACAAGGCTGTGACCGCCTACCACGAGGCCGGCCACGCCTTGGCCGCCGCCGCCCTGAACTACACGGACCCGGTCACGAAGGTCACGATCCTGCCGCGCGGTCGCGCGCTGGGCTACACGATGGTCATGCCCACCGAGGATCGCTTCAATAAGACCCGCAACCAGCTCCTCGACGATCTGGTTTACGGCATGGGCGGCCGCGTCGCCGAGGAGATCGTGTTCCGCGACCCGTCGACCGGCCCTGCCAACGACATCCAGCAGGCCACGAAGACGGCCCGCGCCATGGTCACCGACTACGGCATGAGCGACCGCATTGGCATGGTCAAGCTGGGCGACGCAGACACCGAGGCCTTCGGTCACGGGTCCGGCGAGGGTCCGCGCTCCTTCTCCGACGAGACGGCCGCGATCATCGACGAGGAGGTGCGTCGCCTCCTCGACAACGCGATGCGCGAGGCGTGGCGGATCCTGTCGGAAAACCGCGCGGTTCTGGACACCCTGGCCTCGCGCCTGCTCGAGGAGGAGACCCTCGACGAGGCGCAGCTCGCGGAGATCTTCAAGGACGTTGTCAAGGCCCCCGAGCGCCCCGTGTGGAACTACCAGTCCGATGCGGCCGTCCCCGGCGTGGTCCTGGGCCACCCCGTGGGCATTAAAGCCGAGGACGAGTTGAAGCCCGTCATGGAGGAGGACGCCGAGGTGGTGCCGACCGATGGCACCGACGCCTCGGGCGTGGAAGGGGAGCAGGCGTGACCTACGATCCCGCTGGCGTCGAAAAGGCGTCGCGCGACCTGCTCGTCGCAATCGGTGAGGACCCGGAGCGCGAGGGCCTGGTCGGCACTCCCGACCGCATGGCGCGCGCGTGGCGCGAGATGTGCAAGGGCCTGACCGAGGACCCGCGCGAGCACCTGCACACCCAGTTCCACGCCGGCACCGACGAGCTGGTCCTGGTCCGCGACATCACCTTCTTCTCGGTGTGCGAGCACCACCTGCTGCCCTTCTACGGCCGCGCCCACGTGGGCTACATCCCGCGCGGCGGCGTCGTGACGGGCCTGTCCAAGCTGGCCCGCGTGGTCGAAGGCTACGCGCGCCGCCCTCAAGTCCAGGAGCGCCTGACTGCCCAGGTTGCTGACGCGATCGACGAGATCCTCGATCCCCAGGGCGTCATCGTCGTTATCGAGGCAGAGCACATGTGCATGTCGATGCGCGGCATCTCCAAGCCCGGCTCTTCGACCGTGACCAGCGCGCTCCGCGGCATCATGAGCGACGGCGCGACCCGCGCCGAGATGATGGCCCTCGTCCTGTCCGGGAGCCGATGACGTGAGTGCCCTGCCCCTGCCCGCCGCCCCGGCCTCGTCCCTGGTCCCGCCACCTCCGGCGCTGCCCGGCGGCCTGAGCCTGCCCAGCGGGCGGACGGCGATCATGGGCATCCTCAACGTCACCCCGGATTCTTTCTCGGACGGGGGACGCTACACGGACGTCGCGGCCGCCCTGCGCCACGCGCGCGCGATGGTGGCCGCCGGAGCGGACCTCATCGACGTGGGCGGGGAGTCGACCCGCCCGAACTCGACGCGTATCAGCGCGGACGAGGAGTGGGCGCGCATCTGCACCATCGTCGAGTCCTTGGCCACTGACGGAGTCATCGTGTCGGTGGATACGCTGCACGCGTCGACGGCCCGCGAGGCCGCGCGCGTCGGTGCGGCGATCATCAACGATGTGAGCGGCGGGCGCTGGGACCCCGAGATGAACGCTGCTGTTGCCGAATCGGGCTGCGCGTACGTCGTTCAGCACTACCGCGCGCTGCCGGGCATGCCGGGGGAGCACTTCGACTACGGGGATGACCTCGTGGGTACGCTCATCGAGCGCGTGGGGTCCCAGGTTCATGACGCTATTGATGCTGGTGTGACAGCTGATAAAATTGTGGTCGACCCGGGCCTCGGCTTCTCGCTGACGGGCGACCAGTGCTGGCAGATTCTGCGCGAACTGCCGCGCTTCCTGCAGGGCGGATACCCCGTCCTCGTCGGCGCGTCTCGCAAGCGTTTCGTCAAGGCCCTCGACGGCGACGTGGACGCGAACAGTGCGGACATCGCCGCCTACTGCGCGGCAGCTGGCGCGTGGGCCGTGCGGGTCCACGACGTAGCAGCCACCGTGGCGGCCATCACCCGAAAGGAGACCGACGTTGACTAACCGACGCGTCATCATCGCCCTGAAAGGACTCGGGGCGCTGGCCAACCACGGCGTCTACGACTTCGAGCGCGACCGCAACCAGCGCTTCAGTGCGGACATCGTCATGTGGGTCGAGACCGCCGGCACCGCCGACGACATCGCCGCCACCGTCTCCTACGCGGACATTGCCGACGAGGCCATGGCCGTCCTCACCGGCACAGCCGTCGACCTCATCGAGACCCTCGCCGAGACCATCGCCTCACACGTCATGAGCCACGAGGGCGTCGTCGGCACCGAGGTCACCGTCCACAAGCCCGACGCCCCCATCGACCACCCCTTCGCGGACGTGTCCGTGACCGTGCGGGCGGGCCAGACCGACGCGATGCCCCTGTCGCTGTCCCTCAAGGGAGTATACGAGGCCGAGGATGGCTCCGTCCTCACCGGCGAGATCGAGGCCTACGGACGCGCCCAGGCCCCCAGCCCCGCCGAGCAGGAGCAGAGCGGCGCCCTGCCCACGCGTCGCGACGTCCAGGCCGCACACGCCGCGCCCGCCCACGATGCAACGCGCCCCGAGCACCTGCGCTCGCGCCGCGTCGTCCTGGCAATCGGCGGAAACCTTGGGGATGTGCCCGTCACCCTCATGCACACGGTCGAGGCGCTGTCCTACATGGAGGGCTTCCAGATCGACGACGTCTCGCCGATCATGCGTACCAAGCCCGTGCTGGCCCCCGGCCAAGCCCCCCAGCCCGACTACTGGAACGCCGTCGTCGTCGGCTCCGCGATCGCGACCCCCGACGAGCTGTTCGCCCAGACCAGCCGCATCGAGCGCGAGCTGGGACGCGAGCGCCACCAGCGCTGGGGCGCGCGCACCGTCGACATCGACATCATTCAGATCGAGGGCCTGGCCTCCTCCGACCCGGTCCTCACCCTGCCGCACCCGCGCGCCAAGGAACGCGCCTTCGTTCTGGCGCCCTGGATCCTGTGTGAGCCCGACGCCGTCCTCGAGGGCGTGGGCCGCGTGTCCGACCTGCTGGCCGACACCCCCGACCGCGAGGGCATCATCGACGCGGTCGACGACTGGCTGGAGGATCCCGCAGCCGTCATGGCCGACTCCGACCAGCTCCTCGCCCTGCGTGCCGAGCAGGCCAGCGCCGACATGCGCGAGCTCATCGAGGCTCTGACCGGCGAGATCAGCCAGGTCAGCGACCTCGTCACCCGCCCGGGCGAGCCCGCCGAGCCGGTGGAGATTCCCGCTGCCCACACGGTGATCGAGGACTCCGGCGACGACGTTGAGGAGGCCGCAGACTCCGAGTCGGCCCCCGAGCAGGCCGAGGAACCCGAGGCTGCCCCCGTCTCCGCCGCCGAGGCCCCTGCCCCTCGCGCCAGCATCTGGAGCCGCCTGGCCGCCGCCCAGGCTTCGGACGAGGCCTCGAGCGCCGAAGAGCCTGAGGCCAGCGAGCCAGAGCTCGATGAATCCGCGTCGCACGGCGTTGACGTGCCCGAGGCCGAAGCTCCGGCCGCGGACGCCGCCGCGCCGGCTGACGAAACCGACGCAGCCCCGCAGGGCGAAGCC
Organism: Schaalia odontolytica; assembly: GCF_009730335.1. Lineage (GTDB taxonomy): Bacteria > Actinomycetota > Actinomycetes > Actinomycetales > Actinomycetaceae > Pauljensenia > Pauljensenia dentiphila. Next base: position 2,335,645 of record NZ_CP046315.1, on the reverse strand, counting down.
CCCGCGGACGAGGCCCCGACCGCCCCGGCGGTGCCCGGCCCGCCCCACCGCCAGCGCCGCCGCCGCGCGGACGAAGCCAAGGCCTCGTCGCGCCCGTCCTGGCACCCCGTGTCCTCCGTGCCCGCCGACTCCCCGGCCGGCCGCATGACCCGCAAGATCGGCACCGGCACCTACAAGCCGAGCGGGACCGAAAAGCCCCGCTGGGCCCCCGTGTTCGAGTCCAAGCGCGAGGAGTCCCGCTCCAAGATCGCGCTGCCCGACTGGAACTTCTCCGTGGGCGCCTCCCACGACGTGCGCGTCGTCGACGACCGCTCCGGCCTGGGGCGCGACGACGAGGCCCCCAAGGCCACCGTGCACGCCGACGGACGTTCCACCATCCTTGCCCCCGGGCTGCCCGACAATACCCCCGTCGGCCCCATCCCCGAGGAAGAGGCCACTCAGACCGGCATCCTGCGCCGCGTTGTTGTGCGGCCCACGATGACGGGTGCGATCCCCATCGTCAAGAGGCGTTAAATGAAACCCCTGTCGATCACCTGGGTGACGCTGGTCGGCTTCGTCTGTGCCCTTCTCAGCTTCCTCGGCTTCTTCGCGCACATGCGTGCGGGAGGCACCCCCATGATCGTCACGCCCGGCCCGGCCGTCGTCTTCGCGGTCGCGACCGCGCTCCTCATCTGGTCCGGCCTGGCCGTGCGCCGCCTGCGCGCCAACAAGGACACGTGGATTGACGCGATCGGCGCGATGCGGGTCGCCGTGTTCGCCAGGGCCAGCGCGATCGTTGGATCCGCGCTCGCAGGCGTCCTCATCGGTGTCATGATCGTGTCCCTCACGCAGCTCGAGGCCTCGGCGATGGTCGCCAACGCGATTGCGTCGGGCCTCAGCGGCCTCGTTGGCCTCGTCTGGATTGTCGTCGCTCTCGTCGTGGAACGCTGGTGCGTGATTAACCCCGACGACGACGGATCTTCGAGCTCGCACAAGCGCAGCGCAGCAGCCTAAGCGCCTCGTGTGGGAGTCCTCTCGCGCGCGAAAGTGAGCCCGCCCCGAGCGTTAGTCGCGCCCCGATGGCGCGGGCCGGTATCGTGGACGCGTGGCTGACCAGCGTAAGAATTCCCCCCGGCGACCCTCGTCCCGTCGCTCCGCGTCCGCATCCGGACGCGCCGGCGACCGCGCCTCCCGAGCCGCAACGGGCGGTCGGGCAGCCTCGAGGCTCGGGGCGTCTTCCGCCGGCGCCTCGACGGCCAAGCGGGGGAGCGGGGCAGCCGCGCGTCGGCCTAAGAAGGCCTCCTCGGGCGGTGGACGTCCGCCCGTGAATCTGTGGCCCCGGCGCATCATCACCGGCCTTGGCCTGCTCCTCATCATCGCGCTCATCGTGTGGGGTATCGTCGCCGCTGTGCGAGCCATCGGGGGAGCCTTCAGCGCCTCTCCTGTTCCCCAGTCGACCCCGCAGTCCGTCGTCCAGTCCGGAGCCCTCGACGCCTCCGGATACACGCTTAAGGGCGGCCAGGAGGCCACCGCCGACGGCCTGCTCACCGACGGCACCACGATCGACATTCCTGCCTGCCTGGACCGCGACATCACGGCCACTGCGAAGGCGAGCCCCGTGGCTTCTGGTTCCGCCATGCCCGTGACGCTCACGCTGGAAAACCGCGGCTCGGTCGCCTGCTCAACGTCGCTGACGCGCTTTAACCTGGCGGTGACGACCGGCGACCACCAGGTCTACGACTCCTCGCGCTGTGCCGACAGCCAGCAGTCTTCGATGACGCTGCTGCTGCGCCCGGGTGGCACCTGGTCCGGCTCGCTGAGTTGGGACGGATACGTGTACACCAACGGCTGTACGGCTCCCGCGGGCGGCGCGAGCGCGGCCGCGGCCGGCACCTACAAGGTGGCCGTCACGATGGGCACGCGAGAAGTCGGTTCGACCGTTGTCGACGTGACGCCGGCGCCCACCCCCGCGCCCACCCCCGCGCCCCAGTCGGGCGCCCAGTCCGGCACACAGTCGGGCCGCTAACGGCTGGGAGTCGGCGAGCGGCTACCAGCCGACGATGCCGGCGCTCACGGCCTGAGCCTGGTGGGCCAGGTTCTCCGTGATGAGTTTTGCCCGGTAGGGGCCGATCCCCTCGAGCTCCTCCAGGTCCTCGACGGTGGCCGCGCGCAGCTGCGGCAGCGAGTTGAAGTGCGCCGACACGACCTTGATGGCGCTCCACGATAGGTGCGGCACCAGGGACAGGGCGCGCACGCCGCGCGGCGTGATCTCGCGATCCAGGTCCGCGACCTCATACACGTCCAGGCCCAGGATGTTCGAAATCGCGGTGAGGTCCACGATGCGCTCGGAGCCGAGCGAGGACAGCTCGGCCTCGACGCGTGCCAGGTCGTCCGGGTTCGCGATGTAGTCGCGCATGACGAGGGCGCGCTCGGACGCGGAGCCGCGCACGAGGTCCTCGACCTGCAGGGCCAGCAGGCGGCCCTCCGAGCCCAGCTCCTCGAGGTACTCCGTGATCTCGGAGGTGATGCGCCGGATCATCTCCATGCGCTGCATGACGGTGGCGACGTCGCGCACGGTCGCGCTGTCGCGCATTTCCAGGATCGTGAGGGTCTGCAGGACCTCGTCGAGGCGCTGGCTGTAGCGGTCGAGCGTGTCAACCGCCAGGTTCGCGCGCGAGAGCAGGGCCTCGGGCTCCTCCACCAGGCGATGCTCGGAGCCCACGTAGATGGAGATCATGCGCATGGACGCGGACAGCGATAGCACCGGCAGGTGGGTCTGGCGGGCGGTGCGCTGCGCGGTGCGGTGACGCATACCCGACTCGTCCGTGGGGATCGTCGGGTCCGGGAAGAGCTGCACGTTCGCCTTGCGGATGCGCCACTGGTTGGGATCGATGATGACTGCGCCGTCCATCTTGCACAGCTCGCGCAGGCGCGCGGCCGTGAAAGCGACGTCGAGGTCGAAGCCGCCCGAGCACAGGGCCTGCACCTCCGGAGTGTACCCCAGGACGATGAGAGCACCCGTGTGGGAGCGCTGGATTCGTTCCAGTCCCTCTCGCAGAGGCGTGCCGGGCGCGACTGCGCGCAGTGCGTCACGAAGGATCGCTGCATCGGACGTCAATGTGATTCCCTCCCAGAACAGTCGGTGTGATTCCTATTATTGCGAGTCCGCCGGAAAAGAGACACGAATAGCCGTCGCCAGATCCGACACAGTAAACACGGTGATGCCGTCGACTCCCGACAGGTCTTCGCTGCCCTGGGCGGGCACGATCGCGCTGGAGAAGCCCAGGCGCGCGGCCTCGGCGAGGCGGCGCTGGGTGCCCGTGCAGGCGCGTACCTCGCCCGTCAGCGAGATCTCTCCGACCGCGACGAGGTCGGGGCGTGGAGGAGTGCCCTTGAGCGAGGAGACGATGGAGATGGCCATCGCCAGGTCGATCGCGGGCTCGACCGTGCGTGCACCGCCGACCGTGGAGACGTAGACGTCCGCCCCCGACGTGTCCGCGCCGATGCGGGCCTGAAGGACCGCGAGGATCATGGCGACGCGCGCGTGGTCCACGCCCGAGGTCGTGCGCCGGGGTGACCCGCCCGACGAGGGGGCGACGAGGGACTGGATCTCCGTGGGCAGCGGCCGGCGCCCCTCCAGAGAAACGGCCGCGCACGTGCCGGGCACGCCGCGCGTCGTGCGCGACAGGAACAGGCCGGACGGATCGGCGAGGCCGTAGATGCCCGAGTCTGTCAGCTCGAAGCAGCCCACCTCGTCGGTGGGGCCGTAGCGGTTTTTCACCGCGCGCAGTAGGCGCAGGCGCGAATGACGGTCGCCCTCGAACTGGCAGACGACGTCCACGAGGTGTTCGAGGACGCGCGGACCGGCGATGCCGCCGTCCTTGGTCACGTGGCCGACGAGCAGGGTGGGCAGGTCGGACTCCTTGGCGACCCGGATCAGCGAGGCCGCGACCGCGCGCACCTGCGCGACGCCGCCCGCCCCGCCCTCGACCTGGGCGGAGGAGATGGTCTGCACGGAGTCGACGATGAGCAGAGAGGGGTGCGAGGCTTCGATGTGCCCGAGGATGACGCCGAGCTCCGTCTCATCGGCGATCAGGAGGTTCGGTTCGAGCGCGCCGATGCGTTCCGCGCGCCCGCGCACCTGCGCCGCCGACTCCTCGCCCGTCACGTAGAGGACGGGGCCGCGCCCGCCCGCCGCCGCCGTGCGCGCGGCCTTAGCGGCCACGTCCAGCAGCAGCGTCGACTTACCCACTCCGGGTTCGCCCGCCAGGAGGATCACCGCGCCGGGAACGATGCCGCCGCCGAGGACCCGGTCCAGCTCGCTCACGCCCGTCGAGCGCGACGAGGCCCGCTCGCCGTCCACCTCGCCGATCGGCAGGGCGGGGCGACGCGGGGGAGTCGCGGCCGCGCGCGGCCCGCCCGAGGCCTCGCCGGCCTGGTCGACGGTGCCCCACGCCCCGCACTCGCGGCACTGGCCCACCCACTTGGGGGAGGTCCACCCGCACTCGGAGCAGCGGTAGGTGATCTTCTCTTTCGCCATGCACTCACCGTAACCCGACCCGCCCTCATCTGCGGGTCCCGCGCGCGGGTGGGCGCCGTTCTTCGAACCAGCCCAGGTCATTGCACGGGCTTGCGGTTCCCGCGCGCGGGCGGGCGCCGTGACTGCGGCGTTGGGAGAGCGGACCCGTGACCCGCACCGGCCTCGTTCCCGGAGCGTGATCGCCCAAATGCGCGACTGTGGTCAGGTTCTCGCGCATGAGGAATGGATACGCGCCGCCGCGAGAACCCCGTACGACAGGTTGCAGATTCCTCGGTACCTGTTGTTGTCTACGGGGTTTATCCATAGGGTTGGTCGGTGTGTATCCTTGGGATGGTTGTCCATACCCTCCGCGGATACAGACAACGCCCCATACCAGTGCGCACATTGAGACTGAGGAAAGCCACATGAACAAGGCGCGTCGATCGCGAAACACCTGGTCGAAGCGGATACCCGCGCTCTCCGTCCTATTGGTGTCCGCGATGCTGTGCGTGCTCGCGGTCGTGTATCGGGGTGTCGAGGTCACCCAGGTGAGCGTCGACGACGGCGGCATTTGGGTGACGAACCAGGACCGCAAGCTCCTCGGGCACCTCAACTACGACGCCCTCATGCTGGACGGCACGGTCTCGGTGAAGTCCGCGTCCTTCGACATCGGCCAGGAGGGCGGCGACGTGACCCTGGGTGAGACCGTGAGTCGCACGGTCACCCCGGTGCGTCCGACCTCCTTCTCCCTCGGCCAGTCCGTCACCCTGCCCGACAACGCTGTTCAGGTTCAGGGCGGCTCGGTCCTGGCGGTCCTCGACCCCAACGAGGGCCTCCTGTGGGTCGGCAGTGCCAACGAGCCCGCCACCATGTCGCTCCTGCGTGAGGATGCGGTCGCCAACGACCTGAGCGACGGCATCGTGACGGTGTCGAACTCGGGCACGGTCTTCGCCTATTCTCCCGGTTCCTCCAAGCTCGTGACCCTGACGAGCGAAGGCCAGGCCTGGCGCGTGAAAACCACTGAGATCAAAGACTTTACTCCCGCCGGGCCCCCGACGATCACCGCGGTCGGCGACAAGCCGGTCGTCTACGACCAGACCGGCAACAAGCTGGTCCTGCCCGGCGGCAAGGTGCGTGACCTGTCCGAGGAACACGTGAGCGGTGCCGTCCTGCAGGCCCCCGGCGACGAGGCCGCCTCGGTCCTCCTCGCGACCGGCGACCAGCTGGTGTCCGTGCCCCTGAACGGCAAGGCGATCGAGCGTCAGGAGGCCTCGGAGAGCGGCCAGAAGGGCACCCCCGCGCCCCCCGTCTTCCACCGTGGCTGCTCCTACGGTGCATGGGCGGGCTCGGGCGCGTTCGTGCGCACCTGCACGGACTCCACGCGTAACCAGGCGCAGACGGTGTCGAGCCTGGCCGAGGCCTCCTCCGCTGTGTTCCGCACGAACCGCACGCGCATCGTCCTCAACGACGTTTCGACGGGCACGCTGTGGCTGCCCGACAAGAACATGGTCGTGGTCAGCAACTGGGATCAGACCCCCACCGAGGAGCAGGAGGAAGAGGACACTCCGACCCCCGACGAGCGCCAGCAGGTCTCCGAGCCGGAGCACAAGGACAAGAACACGCCGCCCGAGGCCGTGGATGACGAGTTCGGCATCCGCCCGGGCCGCTCGACGCTGCTGCCCGTCCTCGACAACGACTCCGACGATGACGGTGATGTGCTGACGGCGCGCGCGGTCACCAACCCTGAGTTCGGCTCGATCGTGCGCACGAGGGGCGGCCGCGCCTTGCAGATCACGGATGTCCCCGAGAGCATGACGAGCGGGTCGACGTCCTTCACGTACGAGGCCTCGGACGGCCTCGCGGGCGCGACGGCGAACGTGACGCTGACGATCCACCCGTGGAGCCAGAACGAGGGCCCGCGCCAGCTCAAGCACCCGGTCATCAAGGTGGGTGCGAACGCGCAGGTCGAGTACAACCTCCTGTCGGACTGGATCGATCCGGACGGCGACCAGTTCTACCTGATGTCGGCGACTGCCCCCGAGGGCATGGCCGTGCAGTTCTCCGAGGACGGCACGGTTCAGATCCGCGACCTGGGCTCGGGCGCTGGCGTCAAGGCGATCGCCGTGACGCTGTCGGACGGCCACGCTGAGACCACGGGCGAGCTGAAGGTGAGCGTCCAGGAGGCGGGCAATGTGCCGCCGGTGGCGCGCGCCGACTTCTACGTGGCGCGCGTGGCTGAGCCGCTGACGATCGACCCGATCGCCAACGACACGGATCCCAACGGCGACGCCCTGTCCCTCGTGGCTGCGGGCACGGCCCCGGCGGGCACCGCGGTCTCTGCTGACCTCTCGCGCGGCACGCTGACGTTCACGGGCTCGGTGCCGGGATCCTTCCAGTTCACCTACACGGTCTCCGACGGCCCGTCGACGACCGTGGGCGTGATCCGCGTGGACGTGGTCGACGACGACACGAACGCCCTGCCGATCGCCGAGGACGACCTGGCGGTCCTGCCCAGCGGCGGTGCCTCGCTGATCGCGCCGCTGGCCAACGACACGGATCCGTCCGGCGGAGTGCTTGTCGTTCAGTCGATCGACGTGCCCGCGAACTCGGGCCTCGAGGTCACGCTCATCGAGCGCCACCTGCTGCGCATCACGTCGCCGGGCGGCCTGTCCGACGTGACGACCTTTACCTACACGGTCTCCAACGGCGCGGGTTCCGCGACCGCCCAGGTCAGCGTCATCCCGACGAACGCGCAGAGTGAGGAGACTCCGCCTGAGACCACGCCGGACACTGCGAAGGTGCGCGCCGATGACATCGGCTCGGTGAGCGTCCTGTCGAACGACCGTTCGCCGATCGGCCTGTCGCTGAGCCTGGATCCGGAGGTGCAGGTCATGACCGGCGCCGAGCTGGGCACGGTCTTCGTGACCGGCAACCAGGTGCGTCTGGCCGCCGGCTCCGAGGCGGGCGTGGTGCGCGTGGCGTACACGGCCGTCGATTCGGTGGGTAACCGCTCGACGTCGACCGTCACGTTCGAGGTCATCGCCTCCTCCGCTGCGAACAGCGCGCCCGTGCCCAAGGCGCTGAGCGCCTGGGCCGTGCAGGGCCAGATGACGCGCGTCCCCGTGCCGCTGACGGGCATCGACCCCGACGGCGACTCGGTCGCCCTGGTAGGCATCGACCAGCCGCCGGCCAAGGGCAGCGTCGTGCTGGGCACGGAGTGGCTGGAATACACGCCCTCCGACGATGCGACCGGCACGGACACCTTCTCCTACATCGTCGAGGACCGCCTCGGCGTGCAGGGACGCGCCCGCGTGCGCGTCGGCATCGCCCCTCCCGGCTCGCAGAACCACAACCCGACGGCCGTTCCCGACTCGGTGACGGTGCGTCCGGGGCGCGAGGTGAGCATCAACGTCCTGAACAACGACGTGGACGCGGACGGCGATACCCTGTACATGGACACGGATCCGGCGACCGTGTCGGTGTCGGATCCGGCCGCGACCGTGACGGTGGCCGAGGACCTGGTGACGGTCAAGGCGCCGAACACGAACGGTGTGTTCGTCGTGGCTTACCAGATCGAGGACGGCCGAGGTGGCCGCGCCCAGGGACAGCTGACCGTGACGGTGGACGCTGAGGCGCCGCTGCGCGCGCCGATTGCCCGCGACGACGTCGTGCCCGTGTCCGACCTGCCCTCGGACTCCAAGCCCGTGAGCGTTGCCGTCCTCGTCAATGACGAGGACCCGGACGGCACCACGGCCGCGCTGACGGTGTCCTCGGACGCCTCGGGCGTGAGCGTGTCGGGGCAGAACCTGTCGATTTCCACGGACGCACGTCGTCGCCTCGTCGTGTACACGGTGACGGACCCCGACGGCCTGAGCGCGAGCGCGGTCGTGACCGTTCCTGGCACCGACCTGTTGGCTCCTCGCCTGGACACGACGCGCGTCCCGGTGGCGATGCGCGCGGGCTCCACCCTCACCCTCGACATGCACGACTACGTGCTGGTGCGCGACAATTCGCGCTCCCCGATCATTACGGACGCCTCGTCCGTGAAGTTCAGCGGCGGCCTGGAATCGGCCTCGCTCCAGGACTCCACGCACATTACGCTGAGCGCGCCCGACACGGCCTCGGGCAAGGCCTCGGTGTCCTTCACGGTGCGTGACGGCGCCTCGGACGACGCCTCGGCGCTGTCCTCGACCTTGACGATCCCGATCACGATCCAGCCGGCCAGGAACCTGCCGCCGCGCCTGACCCCGACCCCGATCGTCGTGGGCCAGGGTGAGAGCGTGACGGTCGACCTCACGCAGATGGTGGACGACCCGGATGACCAGGCCAAGAACAGCTTCTCCTACGCCGTGGTGAAGGCACCCGGCGGCGTGGACGTCTCCCTGGACGGCTACAACCTGACTGTGTCCGGCAAGAAGGACCAGCCCAAGGGCCCGGTCGGCGCGATTACCGTCAGCGTCGACGACGGCTCGGGCGCGGTCAACGCCGATATTCCGGTGACGATCGTGAAGTCCTCCAAGCCCCTCGTGACGACCACGGAGGCCCGCATCAAGGCGAAGGCCGGCCAGGCGGTGGACGTGAACCTCTCGGAGTACACGACGAACCCGTTCCCGGATCCGCTCGTGGTCCTGGACGCGTCGGTGCACGTGGGCCAGGGAACCGCCTCGGGCAACGGCAACGTCCTGTCGGTGACCCCCAAGGCCGGCTTCCACGGCAACATGACCATCGTGTACCGCGTCATGGATGCGACGAACGACCCGGATCGCGTGGTCCAGGGCCGAGTTGTCGTCCAGGTCGTCGACCGCCCCGAACCGCCCCAGAAGGTCTCGGCGACGCCGGTGGGCGCGAACTCTGCCTTCGTTCGCTTCGACTCGGGTGCCTCCAACGGTGGCACGATTACGGGCTACACGATTACGGACAAGTTCGACGGGAAGACCTACGAGACTCGTGATCCGGGCACGCAGATTACGGGCCTGGCGATCGGAGAGATGCACTCGTTCACGGTCGTCGCTCACAACGAGGCCGGGGACTCAGACCCGTCGGCTGCCTCCGCCGAGGTGCGCATCGACATGGCGCCCGAGCAGATGGCGGCACCCACGGTCGTGGGTACGGATAGTGCCCTCGAGGTCTCGTGGGTGGAGCCGCACAACGAAGGATCGCGGATCCTGTCGTACACGGTGTTCGTTGCGACGGGCGGATCTGGCCAGTCGACCCAGTACCCGGTGTCCGCCCCTAAGACCTACCTGCGGATCCCGGGTCTGCAGAACGGCACGGACTACACGGTGTATGTCCAGGCGCAGAACAAAGCGGACACGCCGTCGCCGATGTCTTTGGGGACGACCATGCACCCGCACCGCGCGCCGGACCAGCCGACGTCCGTCGATGCGTACTCGGTCGACAGTGGTCTCAGCCTGTCCAAGGCGAAGGTGAAGGTCACGTGGGAACGGCACGACCACGGTGGAGCTGGCTGGGGGGAGACAATAGTCTCGGTCGGTGGTTCAGAGGTTCGAGTCCCTGCTGAAGCTCAATCGGTGGTGATTGATGGCGTCGACACCGACACGTCCGTACCGGTGACGGTGCAGCTGACGAACTCTGATCGAGATGCTTCTCTGGTTACCACCACGCACGTGGCTGTGGCGACCGTGCCTCTGCCGATCGATACCCCGACTCTGCAGGGCAACGGCACGCCGGGGCAGCTGGTTGTCTCGAATCTGAGGCCCAAGGAGGGACACGGCTTCAGCGCATCGGAGCTGACGGTGCGCTACTCGTTGACCTCCGGCACATGCGCGAACGGAACGCCGATCCATGAGGGCGAGCGAATCGATGTGGGCGGCTGGCAGAAGCGTGAAGTCCACTTCTGCCAGTCTGGCCGCGGCCTCAACAGGAATGAGGTCACGTCGGACGCCGTTTCTGCCGTTGGCCAACCCACGGCCAAGCCCGATCCGGTCAGGGTGTGGGTTTCGGATGTCGGTAGCACGTCTGCCGTCGTGCGCTGGGATCCGATCGGTGCCAACCCCGCCTTGTCGGGTCTCAAGGTGTACCTGAATAACAGGGAGCAACCCGTCGGGGTTGGCGCCACGGAGGCGACCTTCAGTGACCTGGCACAGGGCACTGAGTACTCGGCCACGGTCGCGGCGACGAACGACTGGGGAACGACTCAGATGCAGGCGGACTCGTCGGTCGTGACAAAGCTGGACGTGAACCTGACGTGGACGGACGTCTGCCAGGGAGGCGAGAAGCACACGCCCCCGGGTGGATGCCACACCTTTACGTTCAGTGCTCCGGGGTGGGCTGGCACGTCGCTTACTCACAAATGTACGATTAGTTCGGATCTGGACGGTTGGACCGAAGAGGTGACTATCGATCGTGCCGGTCCCATCGAGTCGAACATCGCGACGCGGGCGGATTCCGAGGCGGCGTTCGCGCAGAAGGTGCGCGTCGGCAATTGCCGCCCGGTGAGGTAAGCCGTGAAGAAACTACGTCGACTTGTGAAGAATGCGTGGCGCGCCCTGAGCGCCCGCGTGCAGGCGCTGCCCGGCTACGAGGGCGTCGCCCGCTGGCTGAGCGCGCTGACCCCGGTCGGGTGGGCGGTGATCGTGGCGATGCTCGCGGGCACCGTCGCGGCCTTCGCCTTCGGCTGGCTGGAGGGCTTCATCGTGGCCGTCATGGGCCTGGTGGCCCTCGTGGTCGCGGTCGCCTCGGTCGCCTCCCCGTCCCCGCTCTCCGTTACCCTGCGCATGAAGAACGACCGCATCGTCGCCGGCCAGGTGGCGGTGGGCCGCGTCCGCGTGGTCAACGAGTCCGGGCGCCGCTCGGGTTCGACCCTCGTGGAGGTCACGATCGGACGAGGCAGTGGCGAGTTCCTCGTGCCCCCGATCAGCGGAAACGGCACGTGGAACGAGTCCTTCTCGGTCATGACGAAGCGCCGCGGCGTCATCAACGTGGGCCCGGCGCGCACCGTGCGCATGGACGGCCTGGGCCTGCTGCGTCGCGTGCGTTCGTGGGATGACCCGATCCTCGTGCACGTGCACCCGCCGACGGTGCGTTTCTCCTTTGACGCGACGGGCATGCAGATGGATGTCGAGGGCGTTGCCAGCGAGAAGCTGACGAGCTCCGACGTGTCCTTCCACGCCCTGCGTGACTACGAGCCGGGCGACGACCGTCGCGCGGTGCACTGGCCGTCGACGGCGCGCTTTGGCCGCCTGATCGTCCGTCAGTTCGAGGAGACTCACCGCTCGCACCACATGGTGCTGCTGGATACGCGCGTGGATGCGTGGGATCGACGCTCCTTTGAGACGGCCGTGTCGGTTGCTGCGTCGCTGGCGCTCGCCGGCTCGGGCGAGGCCCGCACGGTGTCGATGCACACCGCGGACGAGTGGATCCCCACGGGCTCGCCCATGGCGATGCTGGATGCGCTGTCCGAGATGGAGACGTCGACGCGCTCGGAGTTCGCGGGTATTGTGCGCCGCTGCATCATGGAGCGCGGCGGGATCTCGGTGCTCTCGATCGTCGTCGGCGCTGGCGTGGACGACCAGGAGGCTGCTCGCCTGGCGAATATCGCTCCTGTCGATGTCATCGTGTCGGTGATCCGCGTGGTCCCAGGCCGGGCGCGTCGCCGTCGCAAGATCACGCGCGGCGTCATCATCGACTGCCCCTCCCTCGAAGACCTGCCGATGCTCGTGTCGCGGGGGGTGAACGCGTGAGTACTCCTGCTCGCAACGCCTCGCGTCCGGCACCTCCGCCGCGTCGCTCCCGTCGCCCCGCCGCCCAGGAAACCACCATGGGCGGGTCGATCTACCGCGCCGCCATGCCCGCGTGGTCCCTGCTCGTCCTCGGGGTCCTCTTTTCCGGTCCGATCCTCATGTTCGAGTCCGTCTTCGGTGGTGGCCAGGGCGCGATCGCGGCACTCGCGGGCGTCGTGGTCGGCCTCGTGGTCGCGTGGGCGGCCGCCAAGTGGCGCTGGGACCTGCTGTCGATCGTCGCGACGGTTGTGGCCTCACACTTCCTCCTCGGCGGCCCTGCCGCGCTGCGCGAGACGACCCGCTGGGGTGTGGTTCCGACGTCGCGGACCGTCCAGACGCTCGTCGTCGGTTCGGTCGAGGCCTGGAAGGACCTCCTCACGCTGACGCCGCCGGCCGGCTCCTACGTGGGGCCTGCGATGGTGCCGTGGATGGCTTGCCTCGTGTGTTCGGTCGCGGCGGGCGTTGTGACGGTGCGCTACGGGCGCCCCATGTGGGGATCGGTGCCGCTGATCCTCGCTGGCGTGATCGCGATCGTGTGGGGGCCGTCGGGCCACTCTCCGTCCGCCCTCCTCGTCATCGCGTGGTGGGTGGGACTCATCGTGTGGTGGGCGTGGGCCTCGGCGATCGGACGCGCACGACTGGGCGCCGACATCGTCATTGGTATGGCCTCTACGGCGACCACCGCGTCGACGACCATGGGCGGTTCCTCGCGCCAGATCGTGCACGTGTGGTGGCGCGTGGGCATGGGCGCGCTCATGGTGGGCGTGATGGTCGCTGCGGCGATCCCTGCGGCGTCCCTGCTGGGCCCCACGGCCTCGGACCGCGTCGTCGGACGCGACGTCGTCGAGCCGCCCGTGGACGCGCGCCAGTACCCCTCGCCGCTGTCCAGTTACCGCCACTACAACAAGGACCTCGAGGATGAATCCCTGATCCGCGTGTCCAACCTGCCCAAGGAGGCGCGCGTGCGCCTGGGCGCGATGGACGTGTACGACGGGACGACCTTCGGCATGGGTGTCTCCAACACGGCTGACGGCACCGCCGGATACCGCCGCGTGGGGTCCACGATCCCGGGGCGCAGCGCCGATACGGCGGGCGTGCAGACCTCGGTGTCGACCTCGCAGCTGCTGGGACCGTGGGTGCCCACGATCGGCCAGGTGTCGGTCCTGCGTTTTGAACCCTCCGCCCCCAACGCGGCCGAGCAGCAGGACGGCCTGAACTACGACCTGTGGGCGGATACCGCCCTGACAACGGGTCCGACCGGCCAGCTGAGCTACTCGCTGAGTACGACGATGCCGCGCGAACACGCGGATTCGGAGTTCGCCAGCGTGAACGCAGCGCGCTACGCCGGGGGAGACACGAACGTCCCGAAGGACGTGGACTCCCTGGCAGCGGATCACACGTCGACCGCGCGCTCGGACCTGGAGAAGGCCCGCGCGATCGAGCAGTTCCTGCACACGGATGGCTACTACTCCAACGAGGACACGATCAATTCGCGTCCCGGCTCCTCTCAGGACCGCATCGAGCGCATGATCAGCGCCGAGGCGCTGGTGGGCGACGACGAGCAGTACGCGACCCTTATGGCCCTCATGCTGCACTCGCAGGGCATCAACGCCCGCGTCGTGATGGGCGCCTACCGTGAGGGCACGTCCGGCAGCGTCGACCTGACGGGTTCGGACATGCACGCGTGGGTCGAGGTGGAGTTCCCCGGCGTGGGCTGGGCGACCTTCGACCCGACTCCGCCGCGCGATCAGCAGCCCACGACGCAGGTCAACAAGCCCAAGTCCGTGCCCAAGCCGCAGGTCCTGCAGCCCCCGGAGCCGCCCGAGCAGCCGGTTGAGCTGCCGCCCGCGACCCGCGACCAGGCGACGGATCCGCACGATCCGAACGGCGTCCATATCCCGTGGATGGCGATCGGCACGGTGTCGGTGTTGCTCCTCCTGCTGCTGGGCCCGGTCCTGGCGGTGCTCCTGGCGAAGTCTCGCCGCCGTAAGAGCCGCCGCCGCGCGCAGGCCGCCGAGTCGGTGCGCGGCTCGTGGGACGAGCTCGTGGATACTGCGATCGACTCCGGCCTCGTCGTCGAGCCGCACCTGACGCGCCAGGAGGTCGCGTGGGCGCTGGCCTCGCAGTGGACGCCTCAGAAGTCCGAGAGCGACGAGGAGGGGGACGCCAAGGCCCGCAAGGCGCGCAAGCGCTCGGCTGCCGACGTACGCGTGCCCGGCTGGTCGCTGTTCTCGGGCGCGGTTCCCCGGGCCGTCACCGTGGCGCGACGCGCGGACGTCGCGGACTTCGCTGCCGGTGGTGCCCGCCCCGAGGACGCGGAGCAGGCGTGGAACGACGTGGATGAGCTGCGTCGCGAGTGGGCGGCCTCGGTGTCGCTGTTCGCGCGACTGCGGTACGCGCTGTCGCTGAAGTCGCTGCGCTGGCGCCGTCGCGCCCGCCGTCAGGCTGACGCCGCTCGCAAGGGCGGTCGCTCGCTGGCCAAGCGCATGGGCCGTAGGAAAGGGAAACGTTGATGGATAGCGACGCTCGCGTCGGAATGGTGCCGTCGCTGCCGGGTTACGAGTGGATTCGTCCACTCGGTTCGGGTGGTTTCGCGGACGTGTTCCTGTGCCGCCAGGAGCTGCCCAGCCGTGAGGTGGCCGTCAAGGTGGCGCGCAGGGATCGCGGGGCGGACGGCGAGGCCGGTATCGCACGTGAGGCCGACGTGATGGCTCTCGTGTCGGGTCACCCGGCGGTGGCCCAGCTGTACGGCGCGGGGCGCACGCCGGATGGTCGCCCGTACCTGGTGATGGAGTACTGCCCGGTTGCGAACATCCTCGATCAGGTGCGCGCAAACCCGATGTCGACGGACCGCGCGCTGTCGATGGTGATCCGCATGTGCGGCGGCGCTGAGATGCTGCACCGCGCGGGCTACGTGCACCGCGACATTAAGCCCAGCAACATCATGATCAACGCCTACGGGTCGCCGGTGCTCACCGACTTCGGCGTGGCCGAGCCGGTGGGTGCGGACCCGCGCGGCGGCCGCGACGGCTTCTCGGTGATGTGGGCGCCGCCCGAACAGATTGCGGGCACGGCACGCGCTCATCCGACGCAGGACGTGTGGGCACTGGGCGCGACCCTGTGGACGCTCCTCATGGGCCGCTCGCCCTTCGAGGTGGAGGACGGGGACAACTCGGCCCACGCGGTCGCCCAGCGCGTCGCCCGTGGCCGCGTGTCGCGCATTGACCGCCCGGGCGTGCCCGACGCTGTGACGGCCATCGTGCGCCGCGCGATGAGCCTGGACCCGGAGCAGCGCTTCGGGTCGGCGGCAGCCCTTGGCTACGCGCTGCAGACGGTCGAACGCGAGATGCACCGCCCGGTCACGGAGATGAAGCTGAGTGTGGTGGCCTCCTCGAGCGCGCCCGCCTCGGCTATGTCATCCCCGTCTGCGGCGGCCCTGGACGCGGAGCGCACGCGCACCCGCCGCGGGAGTTTCTCGGATGGTCCCCAGGCCTCGTCGAACGAGGCGTGGGCCGGTAACTCGACGACGAACCGAACCGGGTTGGTCGAGGGGGAGTCGAAGCGTCCCGTGTGGGTGGTGCCGGTCCTCGCGCTCGTGATGGTGCTGGCGACGGCCGGCCTGGTCGTCGCGATGCTCACCGGCGGTGGACACAGTATCCACCTGGGCGGAGGCGGTGGTGGCGGATCCACGCCGACCCCCTCCTCAAGCACAGGGGCAGTGAGCAACTCCGATCAGGGCGACGCGGGCGCGGTCCCGCCCGAGGCCGTGACCGGTTTGACGGCCACCCCGAACGGCAACGAGATCCGCTGGGGCTGGGAGGTGCCCGAGCAGGGCCAGTACCAGCCCGGAGCGCTGGAGTTCAAGTACGTGCTCACCCGACCGGGCGAGGCTGTGGTCGCCGAGACGATGCGCCGCAACAGCCTGACGACGACCGCGGTGAGCGGCGAGAACTGTCTGACCGTGAGCCTCGTCGTGACCTCCACGGGCCGCGAGTCCGCCCCGGTCACCCAGTGCGTGACGGTGCCGTAGGGCAGCGAAAGGACAGCTGATGAGTCATCTGATGCCACGCCTGGCGCGGCGCGGCGCAGGCCTAGGAGTCGCCTGCGCGCTCGCCGGCGCGGCCCTCGTGTTCCCCGCAGCCCCGGCACAGGCCTCGCGCGCGCCGATCACGTCGGACGAGCAGGACTACTACTCCTACTACTACCTGGGGCAGCTCCACGCATCGGGTTACACGGGCAGGGGCGTGACAATCGGCCTGCTGGACGGCCCGGTTAACACGAACATCCCGGAGCTGCAGGGCGCGAACATCCAGTACATGAGCCGCTGCGACGTGGAGTCTAGCGAGGACAGCTGGGAGCACGGCACGGTCATCGCCCAGATGGTCTCAGCACCGGAGTTTGGGATCGCCCCTGAGGCGAGGCTCAACCGCTACACGGTGTCTCTGAAAGGCGATACGCCGAGCAGGGATTGTGCGATTGGTTGGTGGGATCACGGCTACTCGGAGACGTCGGTGCTCATCGAGCTGGCGCTCAACGATGGGGTGGACATCATCACGATGTCGTCGACGTACAGTGCCGACACTGAGAGTATGCGCTGGGCGTTGGCTCGCGCGATCACGCAGAAGGTGCCCGTCGTGGCCCCTCTGGGCAATGAGTCGGAGTACAACCCGTCTACGTCGCTCGCGCGCATGACCGGCGTGGTGGGAGCGTCCTCGGTGAATCCCGATGGGTCGCTGACCTCGTATTCGAACTACGGGGACTTCGTGTCGGCGGCGTCCGTGTCGCGTCCCTACGCGAGGAGTGGCATCACGTGGGAGACCGGGTATTGGCAGGGGACGTCGTTCGCGTCTCCGACGATCGCCTCCTTCCTGGCGTTGGCGAAGCAGAGCTGGCCCGAGGCGACGGGTAATCAGCTCCTGCAGGCCCTGGCCCGCACGGGGATCGGCGGCAACGGCGGGTACTGGAATCCGTACACGGGGTACGGGGCGGTGGATCCGTACGTGCTGCTGACGACGAATCCAACCCAGTTCCCGGACGAGAACCCGTTCATGAACAAGGGCTACGAGTCCATACCGACCCGCCAGGACATCGCGGACTATGCGGATGGCCTCGTGGATCCGAGGCGCATCAACGCGGATGATTCCTACCAGTATCGGGGCTTCGATGAGCATCTCACCTTGAGCCGCGAGCACGGCTATCCGACGCACCTGGGGACCAGCCCGCGCTTCCACGTGAGCAATGCGAGCAACGCGAAGAAGAAGTAACGCATAGGGGAGCGCCCCTGTCATCCACACGCAGTTCACGGTGGGTGGCAGGGGCGCTTCGCTGTGTCGGGTTGCCGAGGCTACTTCCGGTGGTAGCGGGGGCTCGTTCCCAGGTGGAGCGGTGTCTTCAGATCCGCCTGGTACATGACGACTTGATCGTCGGCACCGCGGTACACGTAGGAATCGGGAAGCAGTGTGGTTTCAATGGGATTAATGAGTCCATCGGTGTAGTCGGCGACCTTGTCAGCCGTGGGCTCGGAACCACCCGGCTTCTGGATGATTGGGTTCTCATCCGGATACTGCGAAGGATCATCGTTCACGAGTGAGCCCAAAGCAGCAGCCCCATATCCGGTCTTTTCATTCCAGTCATGGTTGGGGTTCAAGCCTGAATGTACGAGTGACTGGAGGATTTGGTTGGTGGTGGCGTCGGGCCACTTCTGGCGTGCTAGTGCGAGCATTCCTGAGACTAGCGCAGTCGAATTTGACGTACCTGAGGCGGTCGTGGGTGCTCCGGTGTTCGCGTCGACGGTGTTGACGGGGCCGCCGAACGCGGCGGTCACGACACCGTTACCCCACGAGGAGTAGGACGCAAACGTGCCGTCACTGTTGATGGCGGACACGCCGACCACGCCGGACCAGCGGATCAGCTGCTCAATGCTGTTGTCGCTTGCCGTGTTGCCGGCGGATGCGACGATGATGACGCCTTCGCTCATCGCGCGGGTGAGAGCCCACTGAAGTTCCGAATCTCTTTCTGCAGAGCTTTGCGAGATGGAGATGATCTGGGCACCGTCATCGATGGCCTGGTTGATGAGGATAGCCATGGTATCGAGACGTAGTCCGTTGGACTTGCATGTGCCTGACGATACAGCATCAGCGGTGGCGGTCTGGTAGGTGTACAGCGTGGCGTCGGGGGCAACACCCGTATAGGGCGATACGAGCAAGGTCGCCATGTCGGTGCCGTGACGTGCTTCCGCAGGCGAGGCCTCGATTGTGCAGCGGCTCTTGTCGGTGATGGTGGCGCCGGCCAGTTCGGGGGCGCTGGTATCCACGGGGCCGTCGATGAGCGCGATGGTGACGCCCTTACCTGTGTACCCCTTTTGCCGTGCGGAGTCCAGGTGGTAGTAGGAGAAGTACTCCTGGGTGGTGATGGGGTCTGCCGCGTGTGTGGGGGCCGGTGCCAGGGCGAGGGCCCCGGCTGCCAGTGTGAGTGCGGAGGCGGCGGTGGTCAGGGCGCGCGCGGCGCGCCCCGCCTTCCCCACAAAACCGAAGGGAGAACGGGGCGCGGCGTTGGAACGAATGCTCACCACTGGCGCGGGTCCCATCCGTCGTCGTTACGCTTCGCCGGCGTGATGTCCTTGTCGGTGCCGGAGGTCTGCGACAGGGGGTTCACGTAGCCAGCGGGCAGCTCGTCCTCGTCGTCGTCAAACTTGAAGGCCACGTAACGGTTCTTACGGCCCTTCTTGTCGTCCTTGCCAGCACCTGCGCCCGCACCTGCGCCGGCTCCCATGAAGCCGCCGCTCGTCGCGCCGCCCTTGCCAGCAGCGCCAGCCGCGCCGGCAGCACCGCCGCCGTTTGCACCCGTGGTACCCGTGACGCCGGAGGAACCGGCAGCACCGTTCGCGCCGCCAGCGCCCGCAGAATTTGCGGGGGGAGTGTAGGAGCCGAAGCCGGAACCCGAGTAGGAGCCGACCTTGAGGCCGGCAGCGCCCGCGCCGCCCAGGCCGCTGGTCGAGCCGGTGACGCCGCGCATGCCCGCAGTGCCCATGCGACCGGCGCCGGACATGCCACCGGCCGAACCGGACCCGCCGAGGCCGTTCGCGCCCGCACCGGATCCGCCGAAGCGGCCGAAGACGCTGGATCCACCGAGGGAACCGGACCCGCCGAGGTTGCCCGAACCCATGCGGGCTGCGCCGCGCAGGCCGAGCGCGCCCGCGCCGAGGACACCCGCGCCGCCGAGGCGGCCGGCCGTGGCGGAGTCGGAGGCCGCGCCTCCGTTGAGGCGCCATAGCGGGTGATGTGCGTCGGCCGGGGGAGCCGGGGTGTGCCCGCCGACGACCCCGTTACGGTACGCCGTGCCGTTCGCGGGGGTGTGGAGGAGGTCCGTGCCCATGAGCTCCTGGGGGTCCGTAATCGGGTTTGTCCGCGACCCAAGCTCGCCATAGGCGGGTTCCTGGGTGGGGATGGCACCCGATGCGACGGTACGGTTCTGGGCAGCGGCGGCGTCCGCCTCGCTCCACCACGGCTGGGCGAAACCACCCGGGTAGTTCGCTGAGCTTGGGCTCCGGTCAGCGGCGCGCCCGAAACCCTGGTCTTCTGAATATGACCACTGTGATATCCCTTTAACTACTTCGCCACCGACCGTGCCGGGGTGATCAGTACGCTGCTTTACTTGCTCGCTCAGCTGCGCCTGCTGCCTCATGAGCGCCGCGATGTGGCTCGTCCGCTCGTTCACCATCGAGAGGACACGCTGCGCGGCAGCCTCCCGTTGCGCGTTGGCCTGTGCCTCGACCGCGTCCACGTAGGCGGCGCCGGTCGTGAAGCGCTTGCCCAGCACAGAAACGCCGCCTCCGGGGGAAGAGCTAGGAACCATGACGACGGGGTTGTCGCGCATGGCCTCGGTAGCGGAGTCGAGAAGGGTCGGAGAGATCATCTCAGCTTCCTTCAGCGCTGTTGCCATCGTGGATCGACCGGCCTCGTAGGTCGTGTGTCCTGCCTCGTAGATCGACCGGACCATATTGATGCGGTGAAGCGATTCAGCTACCCACTGGTTCATCGCATCGGCAGTCTGCCCCTGGAAACCCTGATTGTCGCTGTAACGCTTCAGTCGCTCGGCTGCTTCCTCGAAGCCTTTCAGCGTCTTCTTGTGGTCGGTATCCCATGCGTCCAAGTCGCGGTTGGAACGTGCAGCCTCCATGAAAACCTTGAGGCGCTCGTACATTGGTGAAGAAACCATGTATAAAGTCCTTTCTACAGTCAGAAATATGAATCAGACAGTAGGCTGTGTGTTCTGAGTTGGTGCTTGGGAAGTTGCTCCCCCAGAGGATCCACCGCTCGACGCGTGAGGAAGTCCGCCGTTCATGAGTAGCTTTCCACTCAGGGAACCCACCAGGGCACCAGCCGCGCTCGAAGCGGTGGACACGCCGAAAGCCTTTGAGAACTGACCGATCGATGCCTTCAGGGCCACGGCAGCGTCGGACTTTGCGACACGGTCGAGAGCCTGATTGATTTTCTCCATCTGTGCTTTGTTTTCGTGCTCCGTTCCCGTAAAGCTCGACAGCGCCGCATTGATCTCGGCCTCGAACGTGCTGATCAGGGCTGCTTCGTTTTTCAGGAGCTCAGATACTGCGTTAAACATTTCGGTAGAGCTGTCCTGCACGGAACGCGGACCCGTCTCATGCCCCCAAAACATGCTCTTCTGAGCGGCTCCTAATGCAGAAGCTCCCTCAGCAGACTCCGTCATGGCATCAAAGCCCTTTACAACCTCAGTGGCTGCCGCTTCCTGCTTCGCACTGTCAACAGAAACCGACTGGTACTCTCCAGCCATTTGTAGCTCCTTAAAATCGATGGAAGATGAAAGAGCGCTGCAATGCGCCCGGTTGCTTACTTGGCGACCTTGAAGCGGCGGACCAGCGGCTTGTCGGGCTGGTCGGAGCCCTCAATCTTGAGGGTCCACACGTAGGTCAGGTCAGAGCCGGAGCCCTCCACGTCCACGGTCCAGGACGAGTAGTACTCACAGTTCTGCTCCACGCACAGGTCGTAGGTGTCATTGCCCAGCCGCCAAAAGTCGGTGGCCGACATCATCTGGTACACCGTGTCGTTCTTGTTCACCACGGTCTGGCCCTTGGGATCCAGCTTGAACTGCTGGGAAGCAATCAGGCTGGGCTCCACGCCCACCAGCTGCGCGCCGACCATGTTGTTCAGGGCGACGGCCTTCTCGGCGATCTGCTTCTTCTGGTCGCCAGACGCGGACTGCATCTGCTGGACCAGCTGCTGCTTCTGCCCCTGGGGAATGTTGGGCAGCTTGCTGATATCGGTGGCCTTGGAGCCACCCCCACCGAAGAGGGAGCAGCCCGACAGTGCGACGGCAGCGAGCAGCAGGGACGAGGTGGCCGCACATGCGCGACGGGACACGAGAGAGGACATATTTTTCTCCTACTTTCAGACTGGTCAATCATATGCGACGAAGGGGTCGCCGTGTCAATAAACGGTCAGATTGATGCGGGTGGGGTGTTCACCAGCTGGGCGGCGACGACACCGAGCTCACGGTGGACGACCTGCGCGCGGCCCGGAACCGCTCGCTTGGGCTTGACACCGTTGATGATCGCGCCCTCGCTGGGGTTGCCGGACAGGAGGATACCGGTGACCGCCAGGTCATTCATCATCTGCAGGACCTTCTCGTAGGCCGCGCGCGACGCGCCACCCATACGGCGGGTGATGATCACGTGCAGGCCGATGTCGGCCGCCTGCGGCAGCAGGTCGATGAGCTCCATGAGCGGGTTGCCCGACGTCGTCGCGACCAGGTCGTAGTCGTCGACCAGGATCCACGCCTCGGGACCCGACCACCAGCTGCGGTCGCGAATCTGCTCGGACGTCACGTCCGAACCGGGCAAGCGCGTGCGCAGGTACCCTGCGAGCTCGCGCATCTTCTTCATGGCCTCGGCGTGGTTCGTCAGGTACCCCAGCTGGTATTCCTTTGGAACCGCGCCCATGAGGGTGCGACGCATGTCGATCGTGAGGATCTTCGCCTCGCCCGGCGTGTACAGGCGCATGACCTCGGAAATGATCGAGCGCAGGAACGTCGTCTTGCCCGTCTTGCCGTCGCCGAACAGGTACAGGTGCGACTCCGCGCGCGTGTTGAACAGGAGCGGACCGAGGCGGGACTCCTCCACGCCCAGGATCATGTCGCCACCGCCGCGCGGCAGGATCTGCTGATCCGGCACCTGCGTGAGGATCTCGGGGACCGTGACATTCTCGGGCAGCAGGCGCAGCTTCGGACCGGGGCCGTGGACCAGCGACTCGCGGATCTTCGCCACCGTGCGCGTCACGCCCTGCGACACGGTCGACGGATCCGGATCGTCGTCGGCGCGGGGCAGACCGATCATCATCTCGTGGCCCACCATGTCGATGCCTCGACCCGGGCGGCCCTTCGGAATACGGGCGGCGCCCTCGCGGTTAACGATCGACTCCTTCGGGTTCGCCGTGTGCAGCTCCAGGCGCGAACCGAAGATGTCCTGCGCCTCCGAACGGATATCCATCCAACGGGCGGCCGACACGATGAGGTGAACGCCCAGCGACAGGCCTCGGCTCATCATCGTCGTCACCTGGCGGTCCAGGCCGTCGAACTCGCTGCGCAGCGCGCCCCAGCCGTCGATGACCAGGAACACGTCGCCGTAGCCGTCGTCGTAGCGTCCTTCCAGGCGCCCGCGACGGTAGGTGTCCATCGAATCGATGCCGTTCTGACGGAAGTAGCGCTCACGGTCGTCCATGATCGCCGCGATCTCGGCGATCATGCGCGTGCGCACCTCCTCGGTGTCGCGCGTCGCGATACCCGCCACGTGCGGGGCGCCCGCAAAGCCGGCGAACGTGCCGCCACCGAAGTCCATGACGTAGAACTGGACTTCCTGCGGCGTGTAGGTCAGCGACAGGGCCTGCACGATCGTGCGCAGCGCCGTCGACTTACCCGTCTGCGGGCCACCCACCAGCGCGAAGTTACCGCCCGCGCCCGACAGGTCCAGAACGAGGGTCTCGCGACGCTGCTCGAGCGGCAGGTCGACCGTGCCCAGGGGCACGCGCAGAGTGCCGGACTCGCGCCACGCGCGCGAGACGAAGCCGAGCTCCGGGTCCGGGCGCAGGTCGGGCATGAGGGTCGCGAAGGTATCCGGGACCTCCAGCGGCGGCAGCCACACCTGGTGCGCCGGGTAACCCTTGCCCTTCATCTTCGCCACGGCGATGTCCATCTCGGACATGTCCGCCCAGACCTCGTCGCCAGCCAGAACGACTTCCTGGTTCTGGTCGATCTCTTCCTCCTCGCCCAGGTCCTCGCGAGTGATGACGGGAGCGACCGTGAACGGCAGGATCTCGATCGGAGCGGTCGGAGCGCCGGCCGTCGAGGCCTCGGAAATCGACGCGAGCGTACGCGCCGGCGGGGGAGCGGCCACATAGGACGCGCGGAAACGAACGAGGCCGTCGCCGCCCGCCTTCAGGAAGCCCGAACCTGGCAGCGGGGGGAGCTTCGCGGCGTCGGGAATACCCAGGACCTCACGAGAGTCGTTCTCCGTGAAGGTCTTCAGCGCAATGCGGTACGACAGGTGCGACTCCAGGCCGCGCGCCTTACCCAGATCCATCTTCTGCGAGGCGAGCAGCAGGTGCACCGACAGGGATCGGCCCAGACGGCCGATCATGATGAAGACCTCGCCGAACTCTGGCTTGGCCATCAGCATTTCCGTGAACTCGTCCAGGACGATGAACAGGGCCGGCAGCGGCGGGAACTGATGCTTGCCCGCGAGGCGATCCGCCTCGTAGTCGGACACGTTCGCGTAGTTGCCCGCCTGACGCAGGACCTCCTGGCGGCGCACCATCTCGCCCTGCAGGGCGTCCTGCATACGGTCGACGAGGGAGAGCTCCGACTCCAGGTTCGAGATCATGGCCGACACGTGCGGCAGGTCCGACATGCCGGCGAAGGTCGCGCCACCCTTGAAGTCGACGAGAACCAGGTTCAGCTGCTCCGGAGAGTGGGTGAGCGCCAGGGCCAGCACGAGGGTACGCAACACCTCGGACTTACCGGAGCCGGTCGCGCCGATCAGGAGGCCGTGCGGACCCATACCCTGCTGGGCGGATTCCTTAATGTCCAGGACCACGGGGCGGCCCTCGGGCGTGACGGCGAAGGGGGCGGCGAGGCGCTCGCGTCCTTCGCGGCGCCGCCACTGCTTCTCGGGGTCGAAGTCTCGGATGTCGCCGATGCCGACGAGCTCCATGAGGTCCATCTGGCGGGCCTCGTCCGAACGGCCCACGGGCGTCTCCGCCTCTTCCAGGTTCTGCTGCGTGGCGAAGGGCGTCATGCGGCGGGCCACGGCCTCGGCCTGAACGGCGGTGAGGCGGTCGGCGAACGCCTGCTCAGGCAGGGAGTCCATGGTGACCACGTCGACCACGTCCGCGCCCTTGTGATCCGGGTTGGGGTGGATGACGAGGCGCAGCGCGGTGTGCGACTTCATGGGCGTCCACTCGCGGGCGCGGGACATGATCGTCACACCGCGCACGCCCACCGCCGAACCGAAGGGGGAGTTGGGCGGGAACTCGGCCCCGTCCAACACGAGGAGGAGGTGGGGCCACTCGGGCATGTCATCACCCGGGCGGTACGCGCCGCGCATCGCGATGTCAGGGCCGATCATCTCGGCGAGCTCGCGCGGGTCAGTCGAGATCATGCGGCCCGGGC
Organism: Schaalia odontolytica; assembly: GCF_009730335.1. Taxonomy (GTDB): domain Bacteria; phylum Actinomycetota; class Actinomycetes; order Actinomycetales; family Actinomycetaceae; genus Pauljensenia; species Pauljensenia dentiphila. The sequence goes on along the minus strand of NZ_CP046315.1, from coordinate 2,310,709 downwards.
CCACCGCGTCGCGCACGATGGACGAACGAGCCTGGGGCATCCACTTGACCCACTCCCAGTCGCCCAGTCGATCGGCCGAACACAGGACCGCGATCTTGAGCTTGGAGGGGTCGATGAAGCACGCCAGGTGCATCATGATGGCGCGCATTTCGTCGTAGGCGCTCTCGCCGTCGCCGACCACCTCGATGTGGCTGAAGTCGCCCAGGTAGAGGAACTTGCCGACGTTGTCCGTGTGGTCGTGGACACCAATGAATCGGTCCATGGCGGACAGACACACGACGTCCATCTCCGTCATCGGGTCGATCGGGGGACGCTCGAAAATAAGGCCGAGGGGCTGGGTGCCCGAGCCGTAACGGAACGTCAGCAGGTTGTACGTGTTGCCCTCGCGCGACCACAGGCGCGAACCGTTGGCGGCCAGCGTCACGAGGGCGTCGGGGGAGGGGTAGACCCAGTTGTAGTAGGCGCGCTGCTTCTTTGCGACCTTGCGCACGGACTCGCGCGTCTCAGCCAGGTAGGAGAGGTACTCGCGGCGCTGGGTCTTCACGCGCGTGCGGTACTGGGAGAACTGCCGGTACATGTTGAAGCCGACCATGCCCAGCATGGCGACCAACATGCCGCCGCCCATGAGCATCGAGCGCGTATTGTCGGGGTTCTGCATGGCCATGAAGACCATGACGCCCGTCGAACCGAGCATCGGGACGACCATCATCAGGACGTTACCGATCGATGCGGGCTCGGCCTTCTCCGGCGGCATCTGGATCGCTAGGGTTCCGGAGGGCTGCTCCGGAACCGCGGCAGTCCGCCGTTTCTTGCGTGTAACCATCAGGTCTCCTCGCGCTGTGCGCGTACGTGTTCGATGCGACTGCACCCAGTGTAGCTGAGTGGACTTCCAAGTTTTAACCGGCGGTTAGCGTCGGTGCATTACACTGGGCACTGTTGTTTACCTGAGAACGGAGGTTACATGAGCGCCACCATGGTGTCAGTGACTGTTATCGACTCCGATGGCACCTCCGATTTCGCCGCTCCCGAAGGGACGACGGTCGCGGGCCTGTGCGCCATGCTGGAGATCGATCTGTCCCTTCCCTCCGTGCGCGTCTCCTACGCCGATGGGCGTCCCCTCGACGGCGCAGCTGTCCTCGGTCGTGACCTGCCCGCAGGCTCGACGATCGCTCTGTCCAGTCGCGTCCTGTCCGCTCAGCAGGTGAACGAGGCCTCGGAGCGCCAGGAGAACCAGTGGCTGTCCCCGGTCCTCGCCCTCCTCGGCTACTGCTTCATCGTGATAGGTGCGGTTAGCTCGCTGTGCCTCCTGCCGATGCTCGGAGATGCGGCCCTGATTGGCTTTGCTCACCCCGAGGATGGCCCGAAGTGGGCCGTCGAAGTCGCGAAGATCCCGCTGTGGGCGCGCGGCGCGTGTGCCGCCGTGTGCTGCGCTGCTTCCATCCTCCCGCTTTTCGCTTCGCGCATGGTCCGTTCGAGGCCTGCCCTGCTACTCCTGATGCCCGCGCTCGCCGGATATAGCGCGATCGGCTTCGTGTCAATGTCCGGCATCCACGCCCTGTCGGTCGCCCCTGTGATCGGCGTGTGGGTTGCCCTCGCGGTTTCGCTGGCGGTCGTGTCGCTGACGACGACCCCCACCGCGCTCAGCGCCCTCTTCGCGTGGATCGGCGCCACGGCTCTCGTCACGATTGGCGCCTACCCGATGTTCGGCCTCATCGACATCGCTCCGCTGGCTCTCCTCCTCGGAGTGTTCCTGTTCCTGATGGCGCCCCGTTTTGCGCTGCGTGTGCCCGACAGCCAGCTCATTGATTCCGCGTCGGTGCAGACGATCGCGTCGCGCATCCGTCAGCCTCCCGCGCAAAAGCCCAGCACGCTGACCGGCGGCCGTATGGCGGACGCCCTCGGGCACACCGACGCTCGGTACACCCTCCTGGTGGCCGCCTCGACGCTGTTCATCCTGGTCGGCGGCATTCCCCTGGCATATACGGTGACTCCCGCGATCACGTTGGGCCGAGGCCTCGGCGGCTTCATCTTCGTCATCATGTCCATCGTGACCCTATTGACGGCACCTCGGGGGATTCGCGCGCATGTCGGTCAGATCCTGCCTCGCGTCGCCGCTGCGGGCGTCGGGTGTGCGTTCCTGTTTGGCAAGTGGTCGCAGTCCTTGGCGGTGGGGACCAGCGAAGCAACGTACTCGCTGTTCCCCCTGCTCCCGTTGTCCATCCTGCTGATTATCGCGATCGCGACGGTCCTGTGGATGACGCTGCACGTTCCTAAGGGCGACGCCGCCCTTTCGGGGACGATCCTCGACTTCTTGCAGACTTTCTGCATCTTTACACTCCTTCCCGCGGCGGTTATCTCCTCGGGTCTCTTCGAGTTTGCTTGGAGGGCAGTCCTGTAATGGCTGATACGACGAAGACTCCTTTCGCCCACGCGCCCGCATCGCGGCTCGTCGGCGCGTATCTCATCGACCTGCTGATCCTCGGGGTCCTGCTTGGTGTGACGTGGTACGTGCACTTCACGGCGTGGACGATTGGAATGGTCACCGCCGAGGCAGTGGTTGCCTCCGCGCTCATGCTCGGCGCATCGGGCCGGACGCCGGGCATGGCCGTCATGCGTGTGTGCCTGATCCGCGACGAGGACGACGCGCAGACTCCGTCGCTCGGCGCGGCGCTGGGCTACACGGCCCTCGCCGTTCTCCTCCAAGTCACCGGCGTGGGCCTGCTTGCCTCGTATGCGATGGTCCACGACGGGCGCACCTGGCTGAGCGGCCCCACCCGCACCCGCTTCGTCGACCTGCGCAAGCACGCGGCGCTCGCGGCGGGCCCCGGTGAGGTTGAGCGCTCCGAGCGTCCGAGCCGGGCTCCCAGCGAGTTCGATAGCGTTCGCGGGGGAGCCGATCAGTGGAGTGCCCCCGCTGCGCCGCTGACGCCCGTGCCTTCTTCGGCGCCGGACTACTCGGCACCCGGTCAGCGCGTGAACGATCCCTACGGGGAGGATGACAGCGCACCCGCAACGCCGGCGGTCTCCCCGCTGCCTGCTGCGCCCAGCGTTCCTGCTGCGCTCAGCGTTCCTGCTGCGCTCAGCGTGCCTGCTGCACCGGCTGCTCCCGCAGTGCGCGAGCCCAACGAGTTCGACACACTCCTCGCGCCGCCCCAGGGCGCGCCGGATACTCATCGCCCCGCGCCTCAGCGTCCCGCAGCACCGTCCACGCCCGCCGCTCCCGCGGTGCCCGCTGTGCCTGCCGCGCCTGCCGCTCCCGCCCAGGTTCCCGCCCCGCCCAGCTGGGGAGCTCCCACTCAGCAGGTGTCCCCTCAGCCCGCCCAAGCCTCGTACGGTGGGGGAGGGCAGTATGCGGCTCCCGCATCCGGTGTGCCTGGCCCTCCGCCGAGTCGCCGCGACGTGCAGACTGTGCAGCGCTCCGGCGCGTCCCAGTGGGGTGGTGCCGGCCAGTCTCAGTGGGGTGTGCCGGTGACGTCGCCGCGCACGCAGCTTCTGTGGCTTATCTTCGACTCTGGGCAGCGCGAGCTCATCGACATGCCGGTGACGCTTGGGCGTGCACCCGCAGCCGTCGAGGGATCGCGAGCGGTCGTCGTCCCTGATGCCACGATGTCGCTCTCGCGTACGCACATGCGCCTGGGCCCCACGGCCACCGGTGCCTGGATCGAAGACTCCTTCTCCGCGAACGGCACGCAGATTCGCACGCCCGACGGCCGCGTCATGGAACTGACGGGTGGACAGGCGGTCGAGGTGCCCGCCGGTACCGAGGTCATCATGGGTGATCGGCGAGCCACGATCGTCTACGCCGACGCCGATTCGGTGCACTGACCCTGTTGGCGGGCGATCCCTCGCCACGTTGATCCTCTCGTGCGTCGGTCGTGTCTCCGCGTTGATCGTCTCGCTGCGCCGATCCTTTGAATGGTCACCGCCGCTGTCCCGACACGGGACGGCGGCGGTTGTGTATGCGCTCGCGCCCGCCCCGATGTAACCGACTGGGAAATTCTTGTGGGTGGGGTCGGAAAATACCTAGCTGGTCGCTTGTGTGCACGAAAATGGTCTGTCGTAGCGCGGAATCGGACGCTCGTGGGTACGGAAAAGGGCCGCCCCAAAGGGACGACCCTTTTCCGTAGCGCTAGGCGCTCATGCTCTCAGAAGCGGGCAGCGTTGGACTGGTCCGTCTGCTGGTAGTTGGAGCGAGCCGAGTCAACGGCGGAGGAGGTGCGGCGCAGCACGTCCTTCAGGCCCTCGAGGCCCTGGTTCCACTGACGCTGAGCAACGTCGTAGGCTTCCTGCGTCTGGCCTTCCCACGACGAGCGCAGCTGGTTCAGCGTCTGCTCGAGATCGTCGAGGCAGTTCTGCAGGTTAGCGGCACCGGTGTTGATGTCAGCGGCAGCGGCGTCAAGAGCGCCGTAATTTACCTGGAAATCCATGTCAGTCTCCTAATCTAATCTCTCACAGTCCGCCGAGCAGCTGAGCGAACGAGTTCTCGGTCTCGGACTCGTTGGCTTCCATCGACGAATCGGTGGCGCGCAGGTTGTCAGCGAGATCCTGAAGAGCCTGGTTAACCTTTGCTGCGTTCTCCTGCCACTGAGCCATCAGCGAAGAGAACTGCACCGACGCAGCGCCCTGCCAGGAGCTGCCGATGGTCGACAGGTCGCCCTCAAGACGCTTGAGGTGGCTGTCGATGTCGGCCTTGGTGGACTCAACCGCCGCGAAACCCTGCTTTAGGGCGCCTTCTGCGGCCCTCTGGTCTGCCATGTGAACCTCCATTTGTATGAGTGGACTCTCTCGCCGGAATGCGTGAGAGCATGGGGACACATGAATACTAACCATGTTTTCATCGTTTTTTTTGATGTTACGGAATAATCATGACAAAACCTGACCGAGAATCTAGACTTACAGGGTTGTGTCGTGTAGCCAAAAACCCCATCACGCGGCATTCGGGAGGACCCAATGGCATCGAAACCATCACGAGGAGTGGCGCTGATTCCGCTCACGATTACGTACGGCGTTGACCGTAGTGACGTGACGCTTCCGCAGTCGATTCCCCTGGTGGAGCTTCTCCCCGGAATGGTTGAAACGGTGGGCGCTTTCACTGATCAGCCAACGAATGATGGCTTCGCGGTGCGCACGGCCTCGGGCCGTCTGCTCGACCAATCCAAGTCTCTGTCCGCACAGGGAGTGCGCGCCGGTGCGGCCCTCACCCTCGAGCCGCTGGGTGAGGGCGCTTCCGATATGGTCTATGACGACCTCACCGAAGCGGTTGGTCAAGTCGTCGAAAGAGTGTCCACTCCTTGGACGCGTGAGGACGCTCGCACTCTTGCCGCGCTCTCCGCGGCGGGCCTCGTCTTCGTCGCAGCCCTCCTCCTGGCGACTACTCCTCCGGACGCCCTCACCGCCCTGGACCCCAAAGCCGTCACGAGGTACAACGTCATTGCCGGCGCAATCGGCATCGTCGCGGCCCTGCTCGTGACTGCGACGTCCGCCGTGATGACCCGGAAGCACCCGCAGGCAAGCGGCATCGCGCTCGCACACACCGTCCCCTTCCTGACGGCCGCCTCGGCTCTGCGCCTGAGTCAGAGCCACTGGGACACAGCCGGCTGGGGGTGGACCGGCCTCGGCCTCCTGATCGGCTCCCTCGCCGTGCTCGCGCTGCCCAAGCGGTCTCGTATCTCCATCGCGGCCCCTCTTGTCGTCGGTACGGTCTTGGCTGCCACCGGCCTCCTGGTACGACTCGGCCAGCTCTCTCAGGCCGGTATCTCCGCCATCCTGTTCGCCCTGGTGATCGTTCTTCTTCAGGTCGCGCCCTGGATCGCGCTGGCCCACATCCCCGTGCGCATCCTGGATGCCGACACAACTGAGCAGATTCCCGCGAAGGGCATCACCGACCAGATCAGCACCTCCTTCATGTTCGTCGTCGCCCTGCGCGCCGGCGGGGCAATCGCCGCTCTCTTCCTGGCCGTCGCCCTGATGACGGCACCCGAAACGCGCTCGGTCTCCCTGCCGCTGACTCTCATCGTGCTCGGCGCGGTCTCCCTTGTTCTTCAGACGCGTTCGATCCGCGCTCGCGTTGAGGTGCTTCTCGGTGCTCTCACCGGCCTCATCGTGATCCTCGTTGCCGCTGTGCTCGGCGCCTACGCGGACCCGAGGACCATGCCGTGGCTGACGCTGTCGGCGATCGCGACGGCCCTCGTCCTCGTCATCACGAATGTCGTCGGGCCTCGTGCTCGCCCGCACCTGACGCGCATTGCCGACACGATCTCGGTGCTGTCGCTGTTTGTCCTGCTTCCCCTGGCCGTCTACCTGTGGAGCTGAGTCATGCCGTCGAGTAAAGACATTCTCGAAGCCCAGCGCTTTAATCGAAACCGCCTGATCACGGCCTTCACCTCCGGCACGCCCGACGGCCGCGAAGTCGACACGCCCTCGCCCGTACGCCCCCTTGTTTTCGGGCTCGTGGTCGCCGTTATTCTCAGCGTGGTTGGAATCGGCATGCGTGTTTTCGCGCCGAGTCCCCAGCTCGGGGAGGCACAGTACCAGCTGGTTGATGTCAAGGGGACGGGGGCCCGCTATTTCTGGGCAAACGGCGTTCTTCATCCCATTGCGAACGTGACCACCGCTAAGCTCCTCAGCCCCGAATCGAAGCTGCCCTACATCCAGGCCTCAGCGTCGTCACTCGAGAACATTCCGCGCGGTGCCCAGATCGGTCTGCCCGACGTCCCCGATGACGTTCCGCAGCCCAACATGCTGAGTAAGCAGTGGCTCTCCTGCGACATGGAGTCCGGATACCACACGTGGATCGCCAAGGAACTGCCTGCGGCGAATTTTCCGGTGAAGCAGGCGACATCCGCGCTCGTTCAGGCGACCGGCAGTGGAGAAAAGTACTTCGTCGATCGGGAAAAAGGCAAGAAGTACTACATCGACTCCAGCGTGAGCCGCCTGGGTGACTGGGCGCTGTCCTTCCAGAACCTCACCAGCTATCCGATCACCGTCGAACCCGAGTGGCTCGACCTCTTCCCTTCGGGCACGCCTCTGCGTCCCTGGAGCTACAACGACATCGAGAACGCGGGGCAGCCTGCCACGAACCTGCCCGGCGACCTGAAGAACGAGGGCATCACCATCGGAATGGTCCTCGATCAGGTCGACTCCACCGGTCAGGTCAAGAACTCGTACCTGGTGATCGACGACTCGAATCTGGTGGTCTTCAACTCGACTGCGGCGCGCCTGTATCAGGACGCCCCGCCCTCGAAGAAGTTCCCCACCGAGATGTTCAAGTACGTCGAGCCCGTCCGGGCCGTCTTCGTTGGTGACGATTGGCCTGCCGTCGAGGACTTTGAATCGCCCGAGTGGTTCGACGAGAGCCGCGACGCGGCCAGCCGGACGGTCCTGTGCGCCCAGATGGACACCACTGATCGACTCAATCCGAAGTTCGACCTGGTCACCATGCCCGAAAAGCGTGCGATCGAAGCGTCCTACGACGCGGAATCACTGCAGTCCCCGAAGGGGCCGTCCACGACGCGCAACGTCACTGTTGCGGGCGGATCTGGCGCCCTCCTCGCCCTCACGTCCGGCGGTGGCGGCGAAGCTGCGTCCTACGTCTTCATCTCCGATATGGGCTTCCGTCACTCCCTCGGAGATGTTCCGGCCGTCTCTATGAATGCCCTCGGGTGGCAGTCATCCGAGGCTGCGTCGGTACCGCGCGCATGGGGCGAGCTCATCCCGCCGGGCTCTGAGATGTCTCCGAAGGCCGCCGCCACCTCAGTGGGGATCAAGTGAGTACCCGCCGCGCGCGTTCCCGGTCTTTGGGCCGAGGCCTCGTCGGGGCCTCGCTGATCGCAGGACTCGCGCTCGTGCCTATCGCCGCGCCGGTCGTCTCGCCTGATGACTCCGGTGCGTTCGGCCCCGGCGTCGCCCACGCGGACCCGGTACCGACCCCGAGCGTGCGTCCGACGCCGACGGCGACTCCCTCGTCGTCGGCGACGACCCCCGCAAGCGATTCCGAGGGCGGCGAATGCTCGCAGAACTCGCCCTCGTACATCAAGCAAACGCCCGCCATCTTCGACGCTGTTGGAGTACGTCGTGCCTGGGAGGTCTCACGAGGCCGCGGCGTGACGGTCGCGATCATCGACTCGGGCGTAGCCGCCGGCAACCAGCACTTCCAGGGGTCGGACGGCCCCGTGGTACTCCCAGGCATCGACCTGAGCGGTGAAAACACCGACGGGCGCGTCGACGTCGGCGAACACGGTACCGCCATCGCGGGCGCGATCGCCGCGCAGGAGCTGCCCAAGGAGATGGGATCGGGCCTCGTCGGCGTCGCCCCCGAGGCGAAGATCCTCCCGGTGCGCGTCGAGACCGGTCTTCAGGAAAACCGCCCGCAGAAGGAAGGCGAAGAGACCTTCATGTCGAAGGTGGGCCGCGGGATCCAGTGGGCCGCCGACCACGGCGCGCAGATCATCGTCGTCGCGCAGTCCGCCCCCGATGGCGACCCCCAGCTGGAGGCCGCGATTAACGCAGTGCGCGGCAGGGCCCTCGTCGTGGCCTCGACCGGCAACGTGTACCAGGGCCAGGAAACGGATCACGTCGTCTACCCGGCCGCGTACCCGGGTGTGCTGGGGGTGACCGCCTCGAACGCGGATGGTTCGGCTTCGGAGCAGCAGGTGCACGGCGCGCACGTCAAGCTCGCTGTGCCTGCGGGCGTCATTCTCACGACCTGGTTCGACCAGGCCGACTGCCTCGTCGGTGGATACGAGGGGGACCAGCCCCTGCCGTCGTCGTCCTATGCGACTGCATACGCGGGCGGCTTCGCGGCCCTCGTGGCCTCGGCGTACCCCGATGAGGGGCCCGACATGTGGAAGTATCGGCTCGAAGTGACCGCCCTGCGCGGCACCGCCGATCAGCGCACTGACGCCCTTGGCTGGGGTGTTGTCGCTCCCTTCGATGCCCTCACCTTCACCGACATCGGCACAAGGTTCGGGCCCGAACATCCCAACGCTGCAGAGCATCCCGCTCCGGCTCGGCCCGCCGTGGCCTCGGCGGACTTGGCGTCCCGCGATAACAACCTGACGATTCGCACCTACATCGTGTCCGCGATTGCGGTCCTCGGGGCCTCGCTACTCGGAGGCCTCGTGATCCTCTCTCACTTGCGCGGTAGGCCCGCCGTCGTCGAAGACTCCGAAGAGGACCTGTCATGACAACTCGGACAACGCGACGCTGGGGTAGGAGCGTGGGAGTTCTTGCCGGAACCCTCGCGCTCAGCCTCGGAGCGAGCCTTGCCCCCGTTGCGCCGGCTTACGCCGCCGACCCGCCGGTGACCGCTGACAAGCAGGACTACTACAAGTACTACAAGCTCAAGTCCATTCACGATCAGGGAATCACAGGCAAGGGCGTGACCATCGCGGTCCTGGACGGTGCCGTGAACCCGAACATCCCCGAACTCAAGGGTGCGAACATTCAGGATCGGACGCCCTGCGTCAAGGAGTCGGCGCCCGAGAATGCGGCACACGGCACCACTGTCGCGCAGATCCTGGTCTCGCCCGAGTTTGGTGTGGCGCCCGACGCGACGCTCTACACCTACACGATCCCCCTGTACGGCGATAAGTCGAACTGCACGCTCTCCGGCTGGACGGGTGAAGCAGAGAATGACACGCCGCTCCTTATTGAGCAGGCGATCAACGACGGCGCCGACATCATCACGATCTCCAGTAGCTTCCCGACCGATTCCATCGACCTTCGGTGGGCTATGGCCCGGGCGCTTGCCGAGGGCGTCATCGTCGTGGCCGCGATGGGCAACGAGACCACCGAGGACCCCGGCGATTCGCTCGCCCTGTGGAGGGGAATCTGCGGCATCGGAGCGACGACGCGTTACAACACTCTGACGGAGTACACGAACTGGGGCAATGGGTTGCTGACGACCGCCCTGGGAACAGTCCTGACGCGTGACACGTCGACTGGTCGTGTTGAGGAAGCGGAAGGAACGTCCTTTGCGACCCCGATTATCGCCGGCTTCTTGGCGCTCGGCTGGCAGCACTTCGACAAGGACGTCAGCGCAGATCAGATTCTGCAGGCACTGGCCGCAACGGGCAGAAGCGGCAGCGGCTGGAATAAGCTCACCGGCTACGGCCCCGCCGACCCGGTCGCGTTCCTCCGGTCAGACCCGTCGCAGTATGCGGACGAGAATCCGTGCGTTCCGCAGGTCTACGACTCGCTGCCCTCATGGGATGACGTTGCCGACTATGCGGACGGCGTCGTCAACCCCATTTTGATTCGTAATGATGATGTCTACGTCTACCGCGGCGTGAACGAAGAGGCTGCACTCAGCCGCGAGCACGGCTACCCGACCCACATCGGCACCAGCCCCCGGTACCACAGTCAGTGACAGGCCTCAGCTTACCCGAGTGCCTGAGTGCACGAGTGCCCGAACGAAAGGAACAGACAGAATGGTGCGATCGATCGGTCGGTCCCGAGGCCTGCGCGCCCTCTCCGTTCTGGCCTCGGCCTGCGCCCTGGCCCTGACGGCCGTGCTCTCGCCTGTCGCTCCCGCTGCCCCTGCGGGGGCGGTGGATCGCAAGGTGAGAGTCTCGGATGAGGCGTACTATTCGCGCTACAACCTGGAGGCGCTGCACGCCCAGGGGTATACGGGCGAGGGGGTGACGATCGCGGTTATCGACGGGCGCATCGACACGTCCATTCCCGAGCTACAGGGCGCGGACATCGTCGAAAAGAGTCCGTGTGACGCGCCCGTGGACGCCGAAAGCGACGAACACGCGACGTATATCGCGCAGCTCTTGGTCGCCCCGGACTTCGGTATCGCGCCGAAGGCGACCATCTACAACTATGTGTCGATCCTGGATTCACAGAAGAGTAGCAATGACTGTTCTCTGGGAACGGCGCATCCGGCAGGGCGAGCCAAGTTGGACTATCTCATCGAGCAGGCGATCAACGACGGCGCTGACATTATCGCGATCTCCTCTACATACAAGAAACCTCAGAGTCAGGAGATGCGCTGGGCGATTTCTCGGGCGGCTCTCTCGGGTGTACCGATCGTTGCTGCCGTCGGTAATGATCGAGCTCACGATCCCGATAATTGGCTGGGCATGTGGGGAGGCGTCATCGGCGTCTCTGCCCTTGATAAGGACGGTAACTTCGCGGACTATTCTAACTACGGGGAGGGGGTTACTCTTTCCGCCGTGGGGGTCGTTGTTGGTAGGTCGACGCTAGACAATCAGCTCAAGGAGGTGAGGGGCACCTCTTTTGCGGCGCCCATGGTTGCGGGTTTCCTGGCCCTCGCGTGGCAGCGTTTTGCCGGTGGTGAGGTGAGCGTGAACCAGGTTCTCCAGGCCGTGCTGGCCACGGCGTGGGGGACGAACGGGCAGTGGAATGAGCGCACCGGCTACGGTGAGATCAACCCGGCAGCTTTGCTGGCCGACGATCCGTCGCAGTACCCGGAGGAGAATCCGCTCCTGGAGAAGGGCAGCCGCTTTGCCTTCCATGAGGATGACCTCTACGACTACTACTACGGGTTGGCGAATCCGCGCGAGGTCGTGAACGATGGCTGGTACGTGTACCGCGGCGTCGACGAGGAAAGCGCTCTGAGTGAAGGGCACGGGTACGAGGTCCACCTGGGGACGAGCCCGCTCTACCACTACTCGAGGTGAGCACGTGGTGATGGGTGACGCCCTCGCGAATGTTGAACGCCGTGCCGACATGCGCGGGGCTGCGGGGCAGCGGGGCGTCTCGTCCCGTGAAGTGTTGTACGTAGATCAAACAAGTCAGTTAGGATAACCGTATGGTAGATGTGATGGGGCGTACGCCCGAAGAATTTGAAGAGATGCTTAACGCTCAGATCGCCGAGGCCGAACGCAAGGCCGCGGCTATGAACGAGTTCGTGGCCACACTCGAGTCCGCTCGCGTCACGGGTTTCGACTCCCGCCGCGAGGTCGAGGTCGAGGTCAACCAGGAGGGGACCATGACCCGCGTGTCGATCGACGACGAGGCCCTCGAAGGCAGCACCTCGGACCTCGAGGAAGCCATCATGGAGGCCTACTCCGACGCCGGTAAGAACATGAGCCGCTTCCTGCGCGAGCAGGGCCACCGCCAGTTCGGCGGCGGGGACTCGGCGATGGGCGAGTTTGTCGATCAGATTAGCTCGCGCCTCGAGCAGCTTGGGCGCTGATTGCGATGGGTTACGATCTCGCGATTAACACCGCCCAACTTCAGTCGCATGCGACCGAGGTTGACGCGTGTGCAACCACGATCGAGAGCGCGCAGAACATTGCTGCCGGCACACAGAACCAGGTCTCGCAGAACGCATTCGGCCTTATGTTCGCTCCGTATGCGATCGTTGCGCATTTCGGCATCAAGAACCTCTCCGCGATGATGAAGGACATCTCCGAGGCTGAGCACCGTCTCGCTGCGTGCCTGCGTCAAACGGCGGCTGAGATGGCAACGGTTGAGGATGGACGCGTAAAGGACACCAAGGAGATTCTGGACGACTTGCAGGAACCCGTTACTGGTACCGGTACCGGCCCCGGCGGCGGTGGCGGTGGCGGCGGAGGCTTCGGCGGTGGCGGCGGGGCTACCGGCGGTGGCGGCGGGGCTACCGGCGGCGCGGCGCTCCCGACCCCTCCCGGCGGCGATGGCTCGCTCGACGACGACAAGGACAAAGACGAGAAGAAGGAAGACGATCTCGCCTCCCTTCTGAGCGGCAACGACAAGATCTCTGTCACCGACGACGAACTGCGCGCCTTCCTCGAGAAGCAGCGCGAGGAAGAAAATGATGACCTGAAGACGTTCTACGAGCGTCAGAAGGAGGACCAAGCGAAGGCGCTCGAGCGTTACGCCGAGGCCCACCCGGGCGAGGATATCTCCGAGGTCAAGTCGCTCATCGAGCAGAACCAGCAGGAACAGCAGGACGCGATGACCGACTTCCTGGCGAAGCAGCGCACGGATGAAGAGGCGCAGATTCGCGAGTGGGTCAAGGACAACCCGACGGCGACCAGCCGCGAGTTCGACACCTTCATGTCCAAGCAGCGCACTGACCAGCAGGCCAGCTACCGCACCTTCGTCGAGGAGCAGCAGAAGGCTCAGAACACGCGCATCGAAGAGTTCGCGAAGGCACATCCGGATTCGAAGCCGGATGACGTGAAGTCCCTCTTCGAGAAGCAGGACCAGCACGGCGATCAGGACATCGACACGTTCCTGAACCGCCAGCGTCAGGACGAGGAACGCTCCCTGCGCCGCTTTATCTTCGAAGGAGTTAAGAAGTGACTGTGAAGCAGCCCGTCTACACGCCGAGCCAGGGTATTCGAGGCTCCGACCCGATCATCAACGCAGCCGAAGACCTTGTGTCCCTGGCTCAGTCGCCGAATGTGGATAGTGCCTTGCAGGCTGCGAGTTCCGCGGTGGACGCGGCAACGTCCGTCGTCGGATCGATGACCAGTCCCATTCAGGCAGGTGTCTCGTTTGCCACTCGCCTTGCCCTTGAGTACGTGTACCCACTGAACATGTGGATGAACCAGCTCACCGGTGACTCCGCTCAGGTGAACGGCATCGGCGTCTCCTGGCAGTCCGTTTCCGAGTCGCTGTCGTCGATCGCGGACGAGCTGGAGTCGAGCGGTCAGAGCGCCATGGCGGAGATGTCGGGTGAGTCGGTGTCCGCCTACCTGATGCGTCAGGGCCAGGTCGTCAACGCCACTCGCGGCGTCGCAGGCACCTCGTCTAAGTTCGGAAACGCTGTTGCGACGGTCGCGACCCTCGTCAAGAAGGTACACGACCTGATCTGCGCGGTGATCTCCGAACTCGTCGGCATTGCCGCGGACGCTGCCTGGAAGGCTCCGTTGACGTTGGGATTCGCGCTGGCGAATGCCTGTAAGGAGATCGCGGCGAGGGCCGTTCAGTGGGCATCCGAAATCAAGAACATCCTCACGATGGTCGAGAACGCTTTCAACGCCATCAAGGCGATGGTGGACATGATTGGCACCGCAATGTCGAACCTGACGTCCTCCATCCGTGAGGTCGGCAAGGATTGCGTGGATCCAGGCGGCGGCTGCTGCGGCGGCAGCGACTCCTCCGCGGACAAGTCGTCCTCGTCGAAGACTCCCGAGACCCCGCGCAAGTCGCCGGAACCCGACATTCCGAAGCCTGCCCCCGAGGCCCCGAAGAAGAAGGAAGAGTCTTCCTTCTGGGATCGTGCAAGGAAGGTTGGGGAGACCGTTCAGAAGCTCTGGGAGCTTTGGAAGGGCAAGAAGTCTGACGGGGGTTCGCAGAAGCCTCCCGAGGTTAAGGCGCCGAAGGGACCGAGCAGCCCCTGGCCGAGAATTCCGGCACCGAAGGTTGGTATTCTCCCCGGCGGCAAGCGGCCGATGCTGCCCTGAGTTTTCAGTCGGAAAGCGAGCCACAATGAGGCTTGTTGGTCGGCAGTGACACTGGATGTGGCCCCGCACAGAAAATACTGTGCGGGGCCACAACCGTATGCAAAGGGGCTCAGGGGCGGTTCGCGAAGTACTCCAGCAGATGCGAGTCGCCCGACACGATGATCTCGTCGTCAGCGTTAATGCGCGTCGACGAGTCCGCGTACTCGAAGCGCTGCTTGGGACGGCGGATCGCCAGCACGTTCACGCCGTAGCGGCCGCGCAGGTCGAGTTCCTCAAGGGAGAAGCCGCGCACCTCCTGCGGCGGGCGCAGCTTCATGATGGAGAAGCCGTCCTTCTCCATCTCGATGTAGTCGACCATGCGGCCACCCACCAGGTGCGCCGTGCGCTTGCCGGCGTCCAGGTCGGGGTAGACGACGTGGTGGGCACCTACGCGGCGAAGAATGCGACCGTGCTGAGAGGAGGTCGCCTTCACCCAGATAGAGGAAATGCCCATGTCGACCAGGTTCGCGGTGATGAGCACCGCCGCCTCCAGCGAGGAACCCACACCGACAACGGCGCTGCGGAACTCACGCGCCCCCAGCTGCTCGAGGGCATCCTTGGAGGTCGCGTCGGCCTCGACGAGGGGGAAACGACCCGCGAAGGCCTGCACGCGTGCGGGGTTCTTTTCGACGGCCAGGATCTCGTAGCCCAGCTGGTCCTGCGTCACTGCGACGGCGGACCCGAAACGGCCCAGCCCAATGACGAGCGTTCCCGACTGGAGTTCCTTTGACTCGCGTTCATCTGCCATGCCCCCCATTCTTCCCTGCGTGCGCCCCCAACGCGAACGCTGCGGTCGTGAGCGCAGTGGTTTTGCGGTGTCCGTGCCTGGAAGTGCTGGCTAGTGTGAGGGCGCCTCCGTGTAGCTCGTGGAGCGCAAGGGCGTGGCACGGTTGCATTGCCTGGCGCGCGAGAAGACGGTGGAAGGCGTTTTCAAAGTGGGGCTGTCTCTGCAAGGTCTGTCGCGGCACCGGTGTCGGTATCTGGTTGGTGCCGTGAAACGCGCGTGAAACATCTTTACTTGGTCGCTAACGTCCTACCTTCGCGCGGATGGCGACCAGAACCTGTGAAAGAAAGACGGTTTTGTGCCGGGCGTAGTTCGAGGTGACAGTGAGGTTGGCTCGCTTGTGAAACCGGCGTCGCCTTTGCGGGTGTGGTTGGCGCGGCGCGTGAAACCGGCGTCGCCTTTGCGGGTGTGAATGGGCCTGTTTTGGGTGGTTGGAGCCGCGCAGTGGTGTCACGGGTTTCAAGCGCGAGTGCCAGCCGCCGTGCATTGGTGTCACGGGTTTCAAGTGCGAGTGTCGGCCGCCGTGCAGTGGTGCTGTGGGTTTCAAGCGCGAGTGCCAGCCGCCGCGCAGTGGTGCTGTGGGTTTCACGTCGGGCTGTGTGGCGCCTTGTGGTGGTGAGATCGGTTGTGTTTGGCGGCCGTTGGTGAAACCGGTGTTGCCTTTGCGGGTGTGGTTGGCGCGGCGCGTGAAACCGGCGTCGCCTTTGCGGGTGTGAATGGGCCTGTTTTGGGTGGTTGGAGCCGCGCAGTGGTGTCACGGGTTTCAAGCGCGAGTGTCGGCCGCCGTGCAGTGGTGCTGTGGGTTTCAAGCGCGAGTGCCAGCCGCCGCGCAGTGGTGCTGTGGGTTTCACGTCGGGCTGTGTGGCGCCTTGTGGTGGTGAGATCGGTTGTGTTTGGCGGCCGTTGGTGAAACCGGTGTCGCCTTTGCGGGTTTGGTCGGTGGGGGTGGTGAAACCGGCGTCGCCTTTGCGGGTGTGAATGGGCCTGTTTTGGGTGGTTGGAGCCGCGCAGTGGTGCTGTGGGTTTCAAGCGCGAGTGCCAGCCGCCGCGCATTGGTGCTGTGGGTTTCATGCTGGGCTGTATTGCTCGAACCATCTCAAAGTGTTTCCAGCGCACAGCAATATGCTGTCTGGGAATTCAAAGATGGCATGAGTCATGCGCCAATCAGATCGTCGTCTTCTTCAGTTTCCCTTCTTTGCGCGGATGGCGACCAGTACCTGGGCGACGACCTCGTCGATGACGCGCAGATCCGACCAACGGACACGAATGACTGTCCACCCGGCGCGTTCGAGGTCTCTTTGTCGACGCTGCTCGGCCTCAATGCTGTCGTGGACTTCATCAACCGTATCCCCGTATTTGATGCGCCCGTCGAATTCGATAGCGATCTTCAGGTTGGGCAGTGCAATATCGATGAAGTACGTGTGGTCGGCAACCTGGACCTCTTCTTGAGTCGTCATTCCTTCGATCCCCGCGCGCAGCAACGCGAGGAGGACCAGGGCCTCGCCGGGAGACTCACATCCAGCGTCGGCACGATCAATCATCCATCGAGCCCGCTCGCGTCCGATGGTGTTGAGGGGAGTGCCAGCCAAGGTCTCGTGGAATTCTCCGCGCGCCTTCTCCTGGCGGGCACGCGACTCATCCTGATGGAAACGATCAAACTGGCACGCCCGGGCCAACCCTGCGCAGGCGATGGGAAACCCGTGCTGTTCGTTTAGCAGACGAGCGCAATCAACGACAACTCGCGCAGGTGTCGCGATGCGGAAGCCTAAGTACTCGATTGCTGGAACAGGATGGTTTGGTCGGCATGTGCTGATTGTAGTTCCGGGAACTTTAGTTCCATCAGGAGCTACAACATGAGGAAATACGATCCTTCGTGTTCCACTAGGGCTGCCTGTGTACACAAACAGATCCTTCAAGCGGCACTCGATCGGTAACCCCAGGAGAAAAGCGGCACTCGGTCCACTCAGGACATACGTGGGATAGCGGATACTCAGGGCGGCTAAACGCGCGATGAATGTAATTTCTTGGCGTTCGGTTGATGAGGTGTCGGTGAGGATTCCCGCTGGCAGGTAAATGCCTGGCATGATCCTCAAAACATCGCCGTTCTTTCTGAGGCGATGTAGTTGTACTTTCGTTCCATGAGTGCCAACAACGCGAAGCGACGATCTGACGGATGTGACGAGTTCAGGTAACAATTGGACACCACCATGTGTAGCTGCGGATATGGGCCTGATTGATGGATGATCGCTCTCCGAGAGTGAGATGAGAAGCTGGAATTGTGCCCCTGTGGATAACTGGCGTTCAGCATCTCGCCTGTGGATAAACCACGGTGATGGGAGTCGGCGGCCTGGGGGCGGTGCCGCCGGTTGTGTTTGTCGGCCGTTGGTGAAACCGGGGTTGCCTTTGCGGGTGTGGTTGGCGTGGCGCGTGAAACCGGTGTCGCCTTTGCGGGTGTGAATGGGCCTGCTTTGGGTGGTTGGAGCCGTGCATTGGTGTCACGGGTTTCAAGTGCGAGTGTCGGCCGCCGTGCATTGGTGTCGTGGGTTTCAAGCGCGAGTGTCGGCCGCCGTGTATTGGTGCTGTGGGTTTCAAGCGCGAGTGTCGGCCGCCCCGCAATTAGCCGATGATTGGCCGTTCTTCCGGCATGCGGATGACGCGGGAGCGCTCGCGCAGGGCGAGGGCCGCGGCCACCGTCATGGAGCCGGTACGGCCGGCGAACATGAGGAAAATAAGCACGTACTTGGCGCCGATGGGCAAGGCCGGGGTAATGCCGGTGGACAGGCCTACGGTCGCGAACGCGGAGGCGGTTTCGAACAGGATGATGTCGAGAGAATAGTTCGTCATTGACAGCAGCAGGACGACGGACACGGCCACGAGGGCCAGGCCCAGCAGCGACACGGCAACCGCCAGTCGGACGGCGCTCGTGGGGATGCGACGCCCGAAGGTCTCGATGTCGCGGTCGCCTCGAGCCTCCGCGATGACAGCCAAGACGAGAACGGCAAAAGTTGTGACCTTCACGCCACCCGCTGTGGATGCGGAGCCGCCGCCAATCATCATGAGGATGTCCTGCACGAAGTGGGTCTGGGACCGCATGGCGCCGACGTCCAGTGCGGACAGGCCGGACGAGCGCGAGTTAACGCCGGCGAGCATGGCGTTGAGGATCTTAGAAGGAGTGTCGATCGCACCCAGAGTTGCGGGGTTGTTCCACTCGGTGAGCGCGAGGGCGAGCGCCCCCACGAATGCAAGGATCAGGTAGGTCGACAGGGTGAGCTTGGTGTGGAGTCGCCAACGCCGCGGTGTGCGCAGGTTCTTCGCGACGTCCATGATGACGGGGAAGCCGATGGCGCCCACGGTGGTGCCCAGGATGATGGGGATGAGCATCCACCAGTCGGTGACATGGGGGGAGAGGCCTTCGGGCAGGATGACGAAGCCAGCGTTGTTGAACACGGAGATCGCCATGAAGACGGAGTCCCACACGGCGCGCACGGGGTCGATGCCCATCGATAGGAAGCGCGGGAGGAACATGGCGGCCAGGAGGGCCTGCATCGTCAGCGATGTCGCGATGACTGCTTTGAGCAGGAGGGAGATCTGGCCCATGGCGCCGGTGCCGGTTTCCTGCGTGGCGAGCATACGCTGGGTGAGGCCGAGGTGGCGTGAGACAGCGAATCCGAGGATCGACGCAAGGGTCATGACGCCCAGGCCGCCGACGACGATGCCGGCGGCGATGACTGCCTGCCCGAAGGGGGACCAGTAGGTCGCGGTGTCGACGGTGGTCAGGCCGGTGACGCAGACGGCGGACACGGCGGTGAAGAGAACGTTGACGAAGGGGGCGGACGTGTCGGACGAGGAGGAGATTGGCAACATCAGGAGCGCCGTGATGACGCCGATGATGAGCGCGAATGTGCCCAGAGCGAGGCGTGCGGGTGAATAACGGGCCTGCTTGGACAGCCACGCGCGCACGCGCTGCACAGTTGTGGTGGGTACCTCGCCGTGCGGGTTCTGGGGGCCTTCGGCGACTCGGCGTACGACGGGGGAGGGCTGCGGGTTCAGCGGGTCCTCCGAGAACACAGGGGACGAGGCCGTGGCGCGTCCGTGCATCAGGGAACGGGTGGCGCCGGGTTCGGGACGTAAGCGAGGGTTCTTGCCTCGCTGCTGACGACCCTTGTGTGCCGGTGCCATCGATGCTCCTTAACGACTCTGCAACAAAAGTGGACAAAGTTGCAGTTTCCATACGGTTAGGCATTAGTATATTTCGTGAGGCTACGTAAGCGGTGAACGAATCGGGTTTAGCGCGCCTCGCGAGCATATCTGGGAGTCATTAATGGAACAGCAGTCGGCGCCGCGCTTTATGACTGTCACGGAAGTGGCGGACATCATGCGCGTCTCTAAGATGACTGTGTACCGCTTGATTCACAGTGGCGAAATGCCCGCGATTCGCGTCGGAAAGAGCTTCCGAGTCCCGGAGGCTGCGGTCGCCCAGATGATCCAGGCCGGTATGGCAGATCACTCTGGTGACCAGGCTCGCGTCATTGGCGGGTAGTATAGGCACGATGTGCCCGGCTCGGGCACCCATCATCCATCAGCGGTAGTACCTCTGCCGCACACACTACGAGGGAGGAACCCCATGGGCTCCGTCATCAAGAAGCGCCGCAAGCGCATGGCGAAGAAGAAGCACCGTAAGCTCCTGCGCAAGACGCGTCACCAGCGTCGCAATAAGAAGTGAGCGAGCGGAGGCCCGACCTTTTGGTCGGGCCTCTCGTGTATTCGGGGCCCTATACTTGGGTGTCATGGACCGCACCATTATTCACGTTATGCGCCACGGCGAGGTGGACAATCCCGACGGTGTTTTGTATGGGCGGCTGCCCGGTTTTGGGCTGACGGAGCTTGGGCATGCGATGGCTGCCCGCGCCGCTGAGTACCTGGTGGATTCGGGTGCGGATATTGCTCGCGTGATTTCGTCGCCGCTGCTGCGTGCGCAGTTGACGGCGGCGCCGACGGCGGCCGCGTACGACCTGGGCATTCAGTCGGATCCGCGCCTCATTGAGTCGGACAACGTCTTCGAGGGTTTGCCGGTGAACACCAACCGCGCGATGCTGGCGAACCCTAAGTACTTCAAGTACTACTGCAATCCGCTGCGTCCCTCGTGGGGTGAGCCCTATCGGGATATTGCGTCGCGTATGAGTGCGGCCCTCTCCTCGGCGCTGCGTGAGGCCCGGGGGCGTGAGGCGCTCGTCGTGTCCCATCAGAATCCGATCGTGACGCTGACGCGCTTCGTGAACGGCCAGCCGCTGGCGCACGCGCCGAAGTCGCGCCACTGTGCGCTCGCGTCGATCACGTCGTTTGTTTTCTCGGGTGCGACGCTCGTGGGTACGTCCTACGCGGAGCCCGCGGCTGACCTGGTTGCGATGGCGAAGGATATGACGCCGGGGGACTCGCAGGCGGACTTGCGCCGCTGACCGTGCTGGCCGGGGCGCCTCGCGTCGTGCCGCGACCGCGTCGTGCTGCGACCGCGTCGCACCGCAGTGGGGTAGTGCCCGCGGCAGATGGCGTGAGCGTCGCTTAGTTGGCCTCGTCGCTGGAATCCTCGGCGGGGTCGGTCTCCTCATCCTTGGAGCTCTTGCGCTGTTCCTGCGCGCGGCGCTCGTCCTCGCGGCGCTTGCGCTGGATGTCGCGCTCGAGACGGAACAGGAACTCCGGGTCGTCGTCGGGAGAGGAGGGGCGCTTGGGGGCTTCGGGCGCTCGGGTCTGCTTCTTTTCCTCGCGCGATACCCACCGCAGGACGAGCCAGGCGATGGGGCCGATGGCGGCGATCGTCGCGGTGAAGAGGATGATCATCAGCCAGATGGGCTTGGCGATCTTTCCGGGCATCTCGTCTTCGGGCGTGCGGTGCCAGTCGGCGGCAGCGTAGATGGTGACTGCGAGCATTGCGACGACGAAGACGATCCTGGCCATGCCCCTAGCATAGGGGCGTGGGCCGTCTCACGCTGGCGCGTTCACTCCCGGAGCAATCGGAGGAGTCGCGCGGCGTTTAGGCGCGCGTGACGCGGGGGAGTGCTGCGTACGAGGGGGCGGCGCCCGGTGCGAGGACCGCCGTCGACCCGGCACGGATGCCGTCGGCTACGGCCTCGGCGAAAGGCTTGCCGAGGGCCATGGCGGCCGCCAGCGCGCCCACGCACGCGTCCCCGGCCCCGGTGGTGTCCACGGCCTCGCCGAGCGTGAGGGCGGGGAAGTGCCCGGCCTCGCTGCCCGACGCCCACGCCGCGCCGTCCGCGCCGAGCGTCACCATGACGTGCTTGGGGCCGAGGCCTCGCAGCGCCCATGCGACGCCGATCGCCTCGGTGGGGCCGGCGGGGGCGGGCATGCCCAGCGTCAGGCCTGCCTCCGTCTCGTTGACGATGAGAACGTCGACGCGCGCCATGAATGTGGCGTCGGTGGGGCGGGCGGGGGCCAGGTTGAGTAGGATGCGCGCGCCAAACGAGTGTGCCCACGCGAGGGCTTCGGCGTTAGCCTCGGCAGGGATTTCGGCCTGGAGGACGACGATGTCGGCGGGGGCGGGGAACAACGAGGCCTTGGCGGGCTCGACGGTCACGGTCGCGTTCGCCCCGGCGTCGAGGATGATCGTGTTCTCACCCGAGGAGTTGACAGTGATGAGCGCGGTCCCGGACGGCCCGTCGACCTCGCGTAGGTGGGTGACGTCCACGCCGTGAGACGCCAGCTCCGCCCGCAGGCGCTGGCCCGAGGGATCCGCGCCGACCGCGCCCACGAAGAAGACGGGGACCCCCGAATGCGCGGCGGCGGCCGCCTGGTTCGCGCCCTTGCCGCCGAGGCCGTAGGTGAGCGAGGTGCCCGAGAGTGTTTCGCCGGGGTTCGGGAAACGGTCGACGGTGACCGTGACATCCTGGTTGATGGAACCGACAACGATGACGCGAGACATAGTGCTCCTTTGCGAGGGATGATTCATTGTGCCACGTCAGGGGCGGGACAGTGGCGACATTGAGCCCTGATGGACGGGCATGCGTACGGGGAGTGACGGGCTATCAGAGTGTTAAGTTGAGCTTCATTTGCGCGCTAGTTTCCTGCAATACTGCTAAACGGTTGATTTGTGGTGAACTAATCGCCGTGCGCACGCTCCGCTTCTTCATCTCCTCTCGATCGGCAGGTCCCACCTGCCGCGTCGCCACCGTCCCCTCACAGGTCATTCGAGGAGCGGCCTCGGCCCCCGCGGTCAACTTGCGCACCGTCGCCACGGACGGCGAATACGCGGACGGGCCGGCGCGCGTGCTCCTGCCGCTTCTCGGCATCTACGCGCTCGGGACCGTCTCCCTCCAGGGGTTCAACCTGGTCTACCTGCGCGTCGCCCAGGGCATTGGCGCGGGGGATGCCTCCGGCCTCATCACGGCGATCCCCGGCATCGTCCTCGGCGTCGCCTGCTTCCTGTACGGAACCCTCGGTGACTTCATTCCGCTGCGCCGGATCGTCGATGTGGGGATCGCGCTGATCGTCGCGGGCTCCCTGCTCGGCTTCGTCTTCTCCTCGTCACTGGTCGGCGTCATCGTCGCCCGAGCGCTCCAAACCCTCGGATACCAGGCCGCTGCCTCCGCGTACATGATCCTGGCGACAGCCATCCGTGACCCGAAGAAACGAGGCCTCTACGTCGGCCTCATGTGCGCGGCCTTCCAGGGCGGCACGGCGATTGGCATGCTGGCCGGCGGCATCCTCGCCGACATCAACTGGGCTCTGCTCCTCCTCATTCCCCTGGCCGGCCTCGCCTGCCTGCCGATCATGGGGCGTCGTGTCCCCGCGCGTGCCCGTGCCGGGCGTGTCGACGTCGTCGGCCTCGCGATCTTCTCCTCCCTGGCCCTGCTACTCACCCTGGTCGCCGCGAACCCGCGCTGGTGGCTCATTGCGGGCCTCATCCTCGGCGGGGTCCTCTTCTGGCGCTACATCGGGCGTGCGCGCGCCCCCTTCATCACGCGTTCCTTCTTCACGAACGTGCCGTGGGCGCGCTCGATCAGCCTCATCGTGATCGTCTACTGCATGAACTTCACGGTCGCGCCCCTCATGAACGGAATCGGTGCCGCTAACTACGGGCTCACGCCCGCCCAGGTGTCCGTGCGCCTCCTGCCCGCCTACTGCGTCGCCCTGGCCACCGCCATGACGTCGGGCGCCGTGATGGCTCGGATCGGGCGCGGGCGGACCGTGCGCGCATGCGTGACCCTCATCCTCGTGGGTACCGCCCTCATTGCGCTGTGCATGAGCATGGGCCCGTGGGTGATCACCGCCGCCATGTGCTTCATCTACGCGGGCTTTGGTGCCCTGTTCACGCCCATCTACGACACGGTCTTCGCGACCGTCGCCCCCGGGCAGAATGGGCGTGCCGTCGCCATGAACGACCTCGCCATGCAGGGCAGCGCCGCGATCGGCATTGGCGTGTTCACGCCGATGCTCGCGACGGGCGCATTCCGGGCCGTCGCTCTCGTCTGCGTCGTAGCAGCAGCGACCGGCATCGCGGGTGACTGGCTGCACGAGTACCTGTACCGCCGGGGGCGCTGACGGCGGGGGAGCGCAGAGCAGCACCGGCCTCGTTGCTAGGACAGGAGCAGCGCGAGCACGCGTGGTCGTGATGCCTGTCAGGTCGTGGGGGTAGGGATGAGCCAGTCGGGTCGGCGGCCCGGGATGTCGGCGAGCTGCTGAGGGTCGTCCGTTGATCCATCGGAGCTGAGCATTTCGGTCTCGTAGTGGAAGGAAGAACGCTTGGAATCACGGATGTAGGCGCTGGCGCTAATCCCGTAGGTGGGGTTCCGTGCGACGATCCAAGTCAATTTTCCTTCCTTGTCCGTCATTTGTTCGTCCACCGTGACCGTGAAGCCGAGAGGGGTCAGATGACTTTCAAACGCCGTCCGTGCCTTGTCGACATTGTCTTCAAGAAAATAAATGGTTGGGGAATTGAGGCTGTAGAGTGTTTGATCTCCCGTTGGTTGGCTGGAAATCGCGTCGTCTCCATGGCGCAGCTCAAAGTTGTTCTCGTTGATGAGCTCGTTACGTACCTGGATCAGGGCCGGCTCGATATCGCGTCCAAAGTCCTCGATGGAGTGCATCTGCCCAGCCTGCTGAAGCTGCTCAGCGTGCCATGGATTCATCCCCGGAGTACCACCGAAAAACTCCGCGCATGAGGCGGTGCACAGCGCCAGGAGGGCGCAGGCGAGGAATGCGAGTGGTCGTGCTCCTCGGTGTGCCGGTGCCTGTTGTGTCATTTCTGGTCTGCTGGAGGGAGGTTGGGGTCGAACCAGTCGGGGATGCGTCCGGGCTGGTCGATGAGCTGCGGTGGGTTACCAGTGGATCCGTCTGTAGGGGTCCCCTGCGTGTAGTAGAACATGGCGGTCTGTTCTCCGAGACGTGTCGTTGATGTCACTACAGCGTGGTACTCCTCGTTGGTCCACAGGAAGTTCGCGAGTTCGACTCCACCCGATGTCCAGCGTTTTTCGGAGAGTTTGAATCCGAGGGGGAGGAGGTGCTTGTTGTAGGTGTCGCGGATGTGGTCTGTGTCCAGCTCGGCGAAGAAAAAAGTGCGTGACTGGAAAGAACAGATGGTTTCGCCACGTTTGGAATAAGTGTCGATTTGATAGCCGTTTTTGTACGCCATGAAGTTCTCAGCAGTGAGAAGCTCGTTGCGCGCGGCAATGATGGTGGGCTCAAGGTCGCGCTGGAACGCTTCAACAGTTTTGACCTTGGGGGGAAAGGGGTTCATGAAACCTCCGCAATAGAGTGTGATTGCACTGACGGTAAATAAGACGACTGAGAAAATCGAGAGAATGAGGGGGAGTGATTTTTTCATACGTTTGGGTTACCTCCAATGACGCTGGCAATGTCACGGTTCGCCTGCGTCTCCTCTTCAAAGTAGCCGCTGTGCTGAGCGAAAGGCTTGGGGATGGGGATCGGGATCACGCCAATTGGTAGGAGGCCCCATTTAGTAGGACCGACGTCGCCTGACAGATGCTTATAGCCGTCCATAGTGTCGGGATTCTTACCGAACCAGGGGTTTGGTCCGAGTCCTTGGACCATGTCGTTCTCGTAGGGAGCAGCACTCACGTACGTGTGTCCTTCGGGGACGTGGAACTCGCTCACATCCTGCACGCCCGAGCCGGGCGAACCGAATTGCACCAAGTCGTCGATGACGCCATCGTTAACCAGCGTCGCGGCGATACCCGCCGTGGTCGAGCCGTAGGAGTGGCTGGCGACGGTGATGTGGGCGTCACCGGCCCCGTGCTCTCGCACCGCGTCGATGCCGTTCAGGAAGCTGGCGAGCTTCGGTGCACCATTGTTAGCCATGATGGTGAAGGAAGCCTCGGCAGGGCCGGGAGGTGCGTCGTAGCCGAAGAATTCGACCATGGCGACCTTTTTGCCGTTTGTCGCCGCAGTTTCTGCCGATTTACGCAGGGTTGTCGCATGCCCGTCATATTCGCCCAGGGAGTCTGCGACGCTTGTTGTCATACCGGGAACGATGACGCCGATGTGATCGGCATCATCCGGATTATTCTGAGAGACGGCCGCGAGAATGTTTGGTCCGGAGGCATCCAACTGCATCAGGTAGCGTGGGACTGGGGGATTCTCTGTATTCTCTCGCTCCAGAGTTTCTTCGATCTGCTCGAGGGCTGTCACGCGGTTCTTCAGGCGATCTCGTTCAGAACGCAGAGCTGGCTCGATATACGGCCCATTGTCATCGTAGAACTTTTGAAGGTCAGCCTCGGCCTGTTCCTTAAGACGAGGCAGCATGATGCGATTCGCTTCGTTACGCGACGTGTAGTCGACGCCCTCGAGGTTGCCGATGACGTCGGGGTGCTCGTGGATCATCCACTGCTTGTCCTCGTCGGACAGGGAACTCCACCAGGATGCGACTTCCTGCGGGGAGGCGTCGGCTGGGGGCAACGTGGGGCGACTCTTGATCGTTGCGGAGTAGTGCACGTTGTTGTCGAAGGTACCTGCCTCGAGGGCCGCGAGCTTCTGCGAGAGAGACTCGACGAGTTCCTGGGCCTGCTTGAGGGCAGTGTTGACACGTTCCTGAGCGGTTTTAACCAGGGACTTCAGCTCGCTCCTGCTCTTGCCCTCGTCGACGAGCTTTTGTACCTGGGTGGCATCCATCGACACGTTTCCGCTCGCGTCAATAGACATGCCCCACGTGTTGGCCAGCTGGAGTGCGTCGTCGATATTCGCGCGAAGCCTGTCGATCCCATGTGCGCCCGCGCTACAGATCTCAGCCGTGCTGATGAGGTGATTCACCTGCCGCTCGATCGAGGAGATTTGCTGACGGAGCGAGCTGCGAGCGGCCTGGACGGTCTGTCCGCTCCCCGACAGGCTTTCAAGGTCTGCAGCGAGGTTGTCACCTTCTGCCTGCAGCTTGCGCTGCTTATTTTCACACTCCACTGCGTACGCCTGCAGCGGCGCCGACTCCCATTGCTGAATGTCTGTCCATTTCACGGCTTCATCACCGAACCCAGGGCGACCTTGCCCATCGGGGCGTGCTCGCCCGGCGTGTAGGAATCGTTGCTCATCGTGGCCTCTGCTAAACGGTGAGTAGTGTTGTAGGTCATCCTATATGACAGATGGTCGTTTTTCGCTACTCGGGGAGAGCTTGTGAACGGAGTGACCCCTGCCTTGTTCCTAGGACAGGATCAGTGCGAGTGCAGCCAACAGCGCCCACGCCAGGGTGAAGAACCCCGTGTTGCGCAGCACCGTGATGAGCTCGCGGCCCGAGGCGCCGGTGAGGACCGGGAGGCTCACTCCGGCAGCCCACGCTCCCTCCCCCACGCCCAGCGCGCCCGTCGCGAGGGGATGCAGTCCCACCGCGACGCCCAGCACGATGATCATCGCGACAGGAAGCCACGCGCACGCCGCAAACACCCAACGCGACGGGCGATCGCCCAGGCGCACGGCGGCTGTCATCTTGCCCGACTCGCGGTCCGTCGGAATATCTCGGATGTTATTGGCCATCAGCAGTGCCACCGAGAGCAGACCCACCGCCGACGCGCTCATCCACAGCCACCACGGAGCCGACCGCACCTGCGTCCACGCCGTGCCCACGCACGCGAGGAGACCGAAGAACACGAAGACCATCAGCTCGGACAGGCCGATGCCCAAGTACGCATACGGGTGCTTACCGCCCGTGTAGAACCACGCGGCCACAACCGCCGCGGCACCCGCAGCGATCAGCCACCAGGTACCCGATACGGCAACCAGGGCGAGGCCCGCCACGCCGGCCACCGCGAACGAACCGAGCGCGGCCGCCAGCACCGTCTTCGGCTTGGCGAGGCCGCCGCCCGTCAGGCGCGCGGGCCCCTTGCGGTTGTCGTCCGTGCCCCGAATGCCATCCGAATAGTCGTTCGCGTAATTGACCCCCACCTGCAGGGCAAGCGCCACCAGCAGTGCCAGGGCAGCGCGAGCCGCGCTGAAACCCCCCAGGTAGTGCGCGCCTGCAGAGCCCACAATCACGGGCGCGGCGGCAGCAGGGAGGGTGCGCAGGCGAGCGCCTTCAATCCAGTCAGAAACGGAAGCCATGCCCACCAGTGTAGTTGGAGCGGGCGCGGGTCCGAGCAGCGGGTTAGCGCACCCACTCCCGCTCGGTACCCGAGGCCTCGGCCGCAGCCTGCGCGGCGGCGGCGCGGTCGATCTTGTCGAAGCCCAGGTAGGGGAGGGACTCGACGGCCACAATCCGGCGAGGAGCCTGCGCGCGCCCGATGTGTGCCGCCGCATGCTCGCGGATCGCCGAGCCGAGCTCCGCCATCTCCAGCGAATCCGACGGCATCTGATCGACAACCACGAGCGCGGTCACCACGTGGCCCCACTTCTCGTCCGGGGTGCCCATAATCCACGCGTCCGACACGCCCTCGAAGGAACGCACCGCGGGGCGCACCGGACCCGGCGCGATCGACAGGCCGCCCGAGACGATCACGTCGTCGGCGCGGCCGCGCACCTCCACCGTCCCCGAAGCCCGGATAATGCCCAGGTCCCCGGTGAGCAGCCAACGGTGGCCGCCCTCGTCGAAGAAGGGGCTCTCCGCGTCCAGGTAGCGGGTCATGAGCGTCGGGCCGTGGATCGCCAGGCGCGTGCGCCCGTCCCAATCCACCGCGCGCACTGACGTGCCCGGCAGCGGCTTGCCGTCGTACACGCAGCCGCCCGCCGTCTCCGTCATGCCGTAGGTGAGGCGCACCTTCAGGCCCGCCTCGGTGGCGCGTGCCAGCAGCTGCTGGTTGGTCGCCGCCCCACCCACGAGGATCGACGCCAGGGAGCGCATCGGTCCCACGACCTCCTCGCCAGCGTCGAGGCACTGGGCGAGCTGGGTGGGAACGAGCGACAGGTAGCCGGGCATGTCGTCCTGCGTGGCGCCCTGAATCGCAGGCAGGAGGGCGCGGGGGTCAAAGCCCTCGGAGGTGTCGACGATCTGCGGGTTCGTCTCCGCGACGGCCGCGCGCAGCAGGATCATCGCGCCCGCGATATGGTGCGCCGGCATCGCCAAGATCCAACGGCCCGGGCCTTCCAGAGCCAGCTCGGTTGTTTTCGCCGAGGCCATGAGAGCCTCGATCGACAGGCCGACGAGGCGGGGGCTGCCCGCGCTCGATCCGGACGTCGGAACGACCAGGTCGATGCCGTCGAAGAAATGCGGGTCCGCGTTGATCGCCTCGGCGAGACCGGGGTAACGGTCCTCCGGGAAAGCCTCCTCGGGGGCTACCGCGGAGCCGCGCAGTGTCGCCGGTGGCACATCCTCGGGGGTGCGCAGGATGACGACCGTGTGCGGTGCCGGATGATTCGGGTCCGCCTGGCGCTCCTCGTAGAGCTCCACGAGCTTATGAATCGACGCATTCGCCAGCGCGACCGCGCCGATAGCGGTGCCCCCGGGCACAACAAGAAGTCGCGGCGCGGTCATGATGAGCCTCCCAAAGTCGACAGCGAACGCATACACAACCAGGATAAGCGCTCGTGTTCGCGCAGGTGGAAGGGGGCCTCGCGGCAATAGTCACGTTTGTCGGTTGAAACGGTGAAATAATGACTCTTTCCCTGTGGCAGACAACGCAGCTGAAAATTCAACGTTATGTGCCCGCAACTGCACGCGAGGCTATACGATAGGTGACGATGCTCAAAGTACTATCCCTGAGAACCAAGTGGGCGATCGGCGTTGTGAGCGCCCTCGTCCTCCTCGTCGTGTGCGCCGGCGTCGTCTACGCCGCCAACTACTCCGGACGCGCCCTGCCCGGAACCAGCGTCGCTGGGACCTCCGTGGCGGGCATGACCCGCGACCAGGTCGTCTCCGCCGTGAACCAGCGCGCCGACGCCACCAACGTGACCCTGACCGTCGAAGGCAAGACCACCAAGGCCTCGCTCAACGAAGCGGGTATTTCGGTCAACGCCGACGAAACCGCCGACGCCGCGATGAAGGGCTCCACGTCCTTCCCCGCCTTCGTGAGCGCCCTGTTCTCCGAGCGCGACATTGAGCCCGTCGTCACCGTCAGCGAAGAGTCGATCAAGAAGCTCGCGGCGAGTGTGAACTCGACCCTCACCTCGGAAATGAAGGACGCCTCGGTCATCGTCGCCCAAGATGGCCAATCCTTCACCGTCACCCCTGCGCAGATGGGCAACGGCGTGTCCGCTGAGGACGTGGCCGCCGCCGTGAAGCAGGCGGGTGCTACCCTCACCTCCGTCACCCAGGACGTGAGCGTGCACCAGATGGAGCCCTCCATCACCACTGAGAACGCTCAGGCCGCCGCTGAGAAGGCCAACGCCCTCCTGGAGACGAACATCGAGATCTCCGACGGTATCGACACCTTCAGTGCCGAGCGCTCCGACAAGGTCCAGTGGATTGAATTCCTTACCAAGGATGACGGCAGCCTGGATACTCCCTCGATCAGCACCGTCAAGGTCGCCGACTGGGTGAACGCGCTGGCCGCCACCACCGACGTCAAGCCGCAGAACCGCGTCGACAACGTCGATTCCTCCGGCAACGTTCTGACTGTCGCCCGCGAGGGTAAGAAGGGCCTTAAGACCAACAACACCGAGCAGGTCACCAAAGACATCATCGCCGCCATGACCGACGGCAAGGCGTACGAGGGTCTGTTCCACTACGACGATGTCGAGCCCGGCTCCGAGACCAAGCAGGTCGCCGAAGGCACCGAAAACCTGGTCTACCAGGCAGCCGAAGGTGAAAAGTGGGTCGACATTAGTCTCGCCGACAACTCCGTGACCGCCTACATTGGCGGCAAGGTCGCCGGCGGCCCCTACTACATGGTTCCCGGCGCACCTGACACCCCGACCGTCACCGGCACCTTCCACGTGTACCTCAAGTACGACGTGCAGACCATGCGCGGCGAGAACGCCGACGGAACCAAGTACGAGACCGAAGGCGTCCCGTGGGTCACCTACTTCACCGGCTCCTACGCGATGCACGGCGCCCCCTGGCGCTCCTCCTTCGGCTGGAGCGGCTACGGCGGCTCCCACGGCTGCGTGAACATGCCCGTCGACGCCGCGAAGTTCATCTACGACTGGACGGACATGGGCGACACGGTGGTCGTGCACTACTGACAGCTGACTGCTGTGGTGCACTGGTGATCACCTGCCGCGTGGCGCCGATACATGTCGCGTAGCGCCAATAATCACTGAGCATCGAGGGCGGGCCGGAACCGAGGGGTTCCGGCCCGCTTTGTTGTGTTTGTGTTTGTGGCCCCGCTGGTGTTCCGGGCGCCGTCTGATCCTGCTGTGGGGCCGGGCTGCTTGGTGCGCCCGTGGGCGGCGGCCCGCCCGCTCGCCGTCCGCGCTGCGAGCTTCGCTCGGCGCGTCGTCTCGAAGCCCGGCCAGGCCCCATCGCCGCACATGGGCGATCTTTCTTTCGTAGTCCACCGTGTCTCGGCGGCGCACTTGGCGCCATCGCTGGTGTGTTTGCGCTCCGCGATGAAACCGACAGCACCTTTGCTGGCGCTTCCTTGCAGTGGAATGAAACCGCAATCACCATTGCGGGCGATGAAAGGCCATTTTCGGGCGAATTCCAACCTGCAAAGGTGTTGGCGGTTTCAATGGGGCGCGCAGCGTGGCGTGCAAAGGTGTTGGCGGTTTCAAAGTTGGTCCGTCATCGCATCCTGTGCGCGCAAAAGTTCGCCCCGCATCTCCCGTTCCTGCCGTGGTGCCCGAAAAAGTTCGCCCTGCAAGCCCAAAACGGGTGAAAAACGCTGCTTGTTGGTGCGCTGGGCGAGTTTCTCGCGGAAGAACCGCTGCAAGCTCTCATCGTGAACGTGTCTATGTGCGCCCGCAGTCCTTGCGGTGGTCGCTCATCAGCCGGGGAGAAAGGTCACATGCAATTCCCCTGAATGTATTTCAAAATCTGAACTCAGATCGTTGAAGTTCTGCGGTTTGTGGGTCATCGCGAGTGTGAGCCCTCAGGGAATTGCATGCGGAATTGTGGGGGCATGTCGCTCAGGGGCGCCGGACCGATGCCGATAGTCGCGTCGATGAGCCGAATCGGTGGCAGCGTGCGTGTGGTTGCGGGTGGGCTCGTCCGGCGCTCGGCTGGTGCGGCAGATGGCGGTCGGCCATGGTGGCAGGCGACAGGCGGCGGTCGGCCATGGTGGCAGGCGACAGGCGGCAGACGGCGGGCAGCGGTCGGCCAGGGCAGCAGACGGAAGGCCGCAGGTGGCAGACCGTGGGCGACCTGGCGGGCCCGCCGACGCAGCCAGCCGACGCGTCAGACCTGCCGCTGCAGCAACACCAACGCCGCAAGGGGGCCGGCTACGCGGCTCGGGCCGCGATGTAGCCCTGCAACGCAATGACGCCGGCACCACGAGACCAGGCCTCGTTGGAGCCGTCGGAGAGGGTGACGCGAATCGAGGTGGCTCGCGGGTCGCGCACTTCGCCGATGCCCTCCCGGACGGCATCGCCGCTCAGGGATGCGAGAGCGACCCCCTCGCCGCCGATGATCACGAGCTCGGGCGCCGTCAATGACGCCACTAGGCCGATGAGCCTGCCGAGGGCGCGCCCCGACGCCGCCAGAATTGCCTCCACCGCGGGGTGCTTCTCAGAAGCGAGGGTGATGACGTCATTCCATTCGAGGGGTCGGCCGACGGCGGCCGACGCGTCCCGGCAGATTGCGGGGGTCGTCAGCATTGCTTCGGCGCAACCCCGGTGCCCCTGGGAGCAGATGGGCCCGAGGGGATCCAACGGCCAGTGCCCGACGAGGCCGATGCCCGAGTCCTCGTTCTCCAGGCGCGCCCCGTTCGCGACGCACCCGTAGCCCACGCCCACGCCGACCGTGATGACGGCGAAGTTGGAGTGGCCGGTGCCCGACCCGAACCAGTGCTGGATCTGCGTGTAGGCAGACAGGTCGTTTGCGACGAAGGCGGGCAAGCGGGTCGCCTCGGAGACGAGGGAAGCGAGCGGGACGTCGTGCCACTTGAGGAAGGGTGCCGACTCGACGGTGCCGTCGGCGTTCACGATGCCGCCGACAGCGATGCCGATCGCGTCGATGCGGTAGGCCGAGCGGGCACGGTGGGTCAGGTCCGCGATCGCCCGGATGACGCGGATGGGCGTGAGGGAGTCGAGGGGGACTCGGTAGGAGTCGCGAGGGGTCGCCTTCAGGTCGATGACGGTGGCGTCGAGTGCGCTATCCGTCAGCTTGATGCCCAGGAAGTAGTGCGAGGAGGGGACGACGTCGAGGGGGATGGTCGGGCGACCGGAGGTGCGCTGGGTCGCTTCGGGAACCTCGGCGAGGAGGCCCGAGGCGATGAGCTCCGTCGAGATGCGTGTGAGCGTCGCGGGGGCCAGGCCGAGGCGTCGGGCCAGTTCAGCGCGGCCGAGCGGGCCGTGGATGAGGACTTCGAGCGCGACCGCAGAAGCGAGCTCGTCTTTGGGCTGCCAGGTCATGACCATTCCTTTCTGGTGAAAAAAAGATTACACGTAAATCTCAAATTTGCCTAGCGTATTGACAAGACTAATTTTGCGTGGTGAAATTACCTCCAAGCGGCCAAAGGTGGTCGCGATCACGAGAAAGATCACAGTGCAATGAAGCAGAAGCGTCTCCTCACCGTCGGTGTCACCCTTTTCGCTGCGGCCTCGATGCTCGCAGCCTGTGGCGGTAACACTGCCGACCAGTCATCATCCTCCGACTCCGGATCCGGCTCCTCGACCGTCGAACTGACCCTGTGGGGCACGTACGGTGCGGGCTCCAACAGCGCACAGAAGGACGCGCTGGAGAAGGAAATCATCCCCGCCTTTGAGAAGGCAAACCCCGGAATCACCATCAAGTACGTCGACATGCCGTACGATGGCCTCAAGCAGAAGCTCACGACCGGCGCCGCGGCCGGAGAACTGCCCGACCTGATCCGTACCGACCTCGGTTGGAACGCTCAGTTCGCCAAGCTGGGCGTCCTCAAGCAGCTCGACGGAAACATGCCGAACTATGACGCGCTCGCGGCCAAGGTGTATCCGGGCCTGCTGGGCACGACTCTGTACAACGGCCACCACTACGGCCTGCCCCTGGATACGAACACGCGCGTGCTCATCTCCAACCCCGATGCCCTGTCGAAGCTCGGCGTCGACAAGGCTCCTGAGACCTTCGACGAGCTGAAGGACCTCGCCGCCAAGGCCAAGGATGCGGGCGGCTCGGTCTACGCGTTCGCAGACGGCGACATCTCGCAGTGGAACATCATGCCGTGGATCTGGAGCGCGGGCGGCGACATTGCCGACCCGGACCAGACCAAGGCCTCGGGCTACCTGGACTCCGATAAGTCCGTGGCCGGCGTCCAGTTCCTCGTCGACCTGTATAAGGAGGGGCAGATCCCCAACGCGATTATCGGCAACGAGGGTGCGACCAAGACGCAGGACGGCATGCCGAATGGCGAGTACGCGACGATCCTCGATGGCCCATGGATGGACCAGATCTGGGCGGGCTCCTACCCGGACTTCAAGCCCACCTACTCGAAGGTCCCCGCCGGTGAGGGCGGATCGATCTCGGTCGTCGGCGGCGAGTCCATCGTCATCACGGAGCAGACGAAGGACCTCGAGGCCTCGTACAAATTCCTCGAGTTCACCCAGTCGCGCGAGTTCCAGCTGCCGATGAGCAAGGCCGGCCAGATGACGGTCGTCGCCGAGTATGCGGCCGAGGAGGCCGAGGCGACGCCGGGCACCAAGATCTTCTCCGAGCAGCTCAAGACCGCGAAGTCTCGCCTGTCCATCCCCGATTCCGGGAAGGTCGACGAGATCCTCAAGACTGAGCTGACCCCCGCCTTCGAAGGCAAGGTGACCGTCAAGGAAGCCCTGACGAAGGCTGCGCAGCAGATTGACCCGCTCCTGAGCGCCGCCAAGTAACCTGGCGTCGCTCCTGCAACCGGGCCCGGCTCCCACACGCACGGGGCTGGGCCCGGGAAAGGACTCCTCATGAGCACCCCCACCGCGGACGAGGCCGTGGCGCCTCGCGCGCGTCGGCGTTCCTCCCGGAGGAACCCGGTGGCCCCCTACCTTTTCTTGGCGCCGGGAATGATCCTGTTCGCCCTGTGCGTCCTGTACCCCATGGTGCGTTCGGGGCAGATGAGCTTTTACGACTGGAACATCGTGAAGGGCTCGAACTCGGACTTTGTAGGCCTGGACAACTATGTGAAGGCCTTCCATGACCCATCGTTTTGGACGGGTCTGGGTAACTCTGGGATCTACATGGCGCTGACGGTGCCCCCGCAGATCATCCTCGGCCTCGCCGTTGCGATGCTGCTGCGCTCGAAGGCGCCGCTGCAGCCCCTGTTCCGGGTGCTCTACTACCTGCCCGTGGTCACGTCCTGGGTGGTTGTGTCGCTGCTTTTCAAGTACCTGTTTGCCGACCAGGGGCTCATTAACTACATGCTGGGGAGCGCCCACCTGGGCGCGGGGGACACGTCGTGGCTGTCGAACCGTTGGACGGCGATGATCGCGATCTGCGCGCTGGGGGTGTGGAAGGGCATCGGCTGGTCGATGATGATCTTCCTCGCCGCCCTCCAGGGGGTACCCAAGGAGCTGGAGGAGGCCGCCCTCGTCGATGGGGCGAACTGGTGGCAGCGCTTTAAGGCCGTGACCGTGCCGGCAATCTGGCCGGCCACCGTCTTCGTCATCGTGATGCTGGTGATCGGCGGGCTGAACGTCTTCACGTCGGTGCTGCTCATGACGAAGGGCGGGCCCAATGGCCAGACCGAGGTCCTGCTCACCTACATGTATCGCCTGGCGTTCTCCGACTTGAACTTCGGGTACGGCTCGGC
Organism: Schaalia odontolytica; assembly: GCF_009730335.1. Taxonomy (GTDB): domain Bacteria; phylum Actinomycetota; class Actinomycetes; order Actinomycetales; family Actinomycetaceae; genus Pauljensenia; species Pauljensenia dentiphila. Next base: position 2,275,268 of record NZ_CP046315.1, on the reverse strand, counting down.
GATCGCGGTCGTCCTGACGATCCTCGTGTTCATCATTTCGATTGTTCAGCTCAAGGTGTTGAACCGTGACGACGAAAGGGCGGGAGCATGAGCACGTCACGCAAAACGATGCACGCCGCCGGAACGTCGCTGCGCTTCGTCGTCCTGACGGTCGGCGCGATTGTCATGATCCTGCCGTTCGCCTACATGGTGTCGACAGCCTTCAAGCCGCAGGCCTATGTCCTGGAGACGCCACCGAAGTTCATTCCTGACCCGGGCACGGTCGACAACTTCGTGCAGGCGTGGACGACGCAGGATTTTTCCCGCTACGCCCTGAACTCAGCGTTCGTGTCCGTGACGTCGACGGTGCTGGCTGTCTGGCTCTCCTCGATGATGGCCTACGCGTTCGCGCGCTTCGATTTCCCGTGCAAGGAGTGGTTCTTCCGGGCCCTCCTCCTCGGCCTGATGATCCCGTCGATGATGCTCATCATTCCGCAGTTCGTGCTCACGAAGCAGCTGCACCTCATCGATAACCTGTGGGCCCTCGTGCTGTTCTACGTGTCGGGAAACTTGGCGCTTAACACGTTCCTGCTGCGCAGTTTCTTCGAGGGGATCCCCCGCGAGCTTGACGAGGCCATGGAGGTCGACGGCGCGAACGTGTGGACCCGCTACTGGCGCCTCGCGATGCCGCTGGCCAGGCCGGCGCTCGCGACGACCGTTATCTTCACTTTCCTGGCCACCTGGGACGAGTTCGCGTGGGCACTCACGGTCATTTCGACGGAAACGAAGCGCACTCTCCCCATCGCCATTCAGCTGTTCCACGGGCAAAACTCCACCCAGTGGGGGCTCGTTTTTGCCGCGTCCCTGATCGCGATTCTCCCCGTCATCGTCGTGTACCTGATCTTCCAGCGCCACTTCGTCGCGGGCCTGACCGCAGGAGCCGTGAAAGGATGACTCCCTTGCTCCTTCCCACCCAATCCGTCTACCTGCCCGGGCAGGCCGTCCTCGTCGAGGCCTCCCACCCGGGCGACCTCGTCATCACACACCTGGGCGAGACTGTGCGCGAGGTCCGGTGCGAGCGCCCCGGCCTCGTCGATCTGGGAGAACTGAGCGTCGGCGGGTACGGCGTCGCCCAGCCCGCGACCGGTGCGTCGAGCGCTCTCCAGGTGTGCGCGTCGGCGTCGGACCGACTGCGATACGGTTTCGTCGCGTCCTTCCGTCCGGGAAAGGACGTCGAGGCCGTGGCCCGTTTCGCGCGTCGCCTGCACCTGACCGGCATTCAGTTCTACGACTGGGCGTATCGGCACGCGGATCTGCTGGGCGGGGGAGAGGAGTACCTCGATGCCCTCGATCAGCCGATTTCCCTGGCGACCGTGCGCGCCCTCATCGAGGCACTGCGGGCGGTGGGCACGCGATCCATCGGCTACGCGGCCGTGTACGGCGTCGGCAATGACGAGTGGGAACAGTGGGAGGATGCGGCCCTGCTGGATCCAGCGGGGGAGCCGTACTCGCTCGCCGACTTCCTGCGCATCGTCGATCCTGCGCACCCGCGCTGGCTCGCCCACTTCGCGGCAGACGTTGCGGCGGCCGCGCGCGAGGTCGGCTTCGACGGCTTCCACCTGGACCAGTACGGCTGCCCGAAGGCGGCCGTCCGCCCCAATGGGGAGGTCGTCGACGTCGCCTCATCCTTCGACACCCTCATCCGAGGCGTGCGCGAGGCGGTGCCCGGCTCGACCCTCGTGTTCAACAACGTCAACGACTTCCCGACCTGGTCCTCGCCCAGCGCCCCGCAGGACGCGGTCTACATCGAGCCCTGGGAACCCGTCACCACGTACGAGGCCCTGGCTCGCGTGGCGACGAGGGCCCGCCTCGTCGGGGGTGGGAAGCCGGTCGTCCTGGCGGCCTACCAGGCCATCTACGACAAGGCCGCCCGGGACGTGGGTGACGCGTCCACGCGGCTCACGATGGCGACGCTCTTCTCGCACGGAGCCACCCAGCTCCTCGCCGGAGAGGACGGCCACATCCTCGTCGACCCGTACTACGTGCGCAACATGCCCGCTGAGGATGAGACCCTCGACATGCTCGCCAGCTGGTACGACTTCCTCGTCGCAAACGACGAGATCCTCGTCGATCCCGGGATCGTCGACGTGACGGCCTCGTACGTGGGCGCGTACAACGCGGATATCGACGTGTCCTTCGACGAGGCCCCCGTGTGCTGGGAGGCCGCCCCCGGATGCGTGTGGCGACGCGTCACCCGCGCGGGGGACGCGCTCGTCGTCCACCTCATCAACCTGGTGGGACAGTCCGACACGGTGTGGGACGGGTCCCACCGCTCGGCGATCGCGCTACGAGGCGGTACGCTGCGTCTGAAGCCCCTGTTCGGGCGCGTACCGCGCGTGGCGGCGGCGGATCCCGATGCAGGCTCGACGCTCATCCCTCTAGACGTGCGAATCGTCGACGGCCAGGCCGTTGTTTCCCTCCCCGACCTCAACGTATGGCAGGTGCTCCATGTTCTTCTGTAATGATGCGCTGAACCCCGCAGGCAACGGCCTGGGCCCCGACGAGTGGTGGAAGGGCGCCGTCGTCTACCAGATCTACCCGCGCTCCTTCAAAGACTCCAACGGTGACGGCATTGGCGACCTCGAGGGGATCCGCTCCAAACTCGACTACCTGCAGGCCCTCGGCGTCGACGTCCTGTGGCTCTCTCCGATCTACGCCTCCCCGCAGGCCGACAACGGTTACGACATCGCCGACTACTACGACATCGACCCGATGTTCGGCACTCTGTCGGACTTCGATCGCCTGCTGGAGGGCGTCCACGAGCGGGGCATGCGCCTCGTCATGGACCTGGTCGTCAACCACTCCTCCGACGAGAACCCGTGGTTCGTCGAGTCGCGGTCCTCGCGGGAGAGCCCGAAGCGTGACTGGTACATCTGGCGCGATCCTCGTCCCGGGTGCGTGGGCGGCGATGCTGGGGCTGAGCCCAACAACTGGGGGTCCTTCTTCTCCGGCTCGGCCTGGGCGTGGGACGAGGCCACGGGCCAGTACTACCTGCACCTCTTCCATAAGAAGCAGCCCGACCTGAACTGGGAGAACCCACAGGTCCGTGCCGCCGTCTACGAGATGATGAACTGGTGGCTCGACCGCGGCGTCGACGGCTTCCGCATGGACGTCATCAACCTGATCTCGAAGGATCCTGGCCTGCCCGACGGCGTCGTCTACCCCGGGCGCGCGTGGGGCGAGGGCTTCCCGCACTTCTCCGAAGGTCCGCACCTGCACGAATACCTCGCCGAGATGCGACGCGAGGTCTTCGATGGTCGCGCCGGCACCATGACGGTCGGCGAGTGCCCGGGCGTGCGCCGCGACAACGTCCTGCTGTTCACGGATCCTGCCCGGTGTGAGCTCGACATGGTGTTCCAGTTCGACCACGTCGACCTCGGTCTTGAAGCGGGGAAGTTTCACCCGCGCCCGCTGCGCCCCGGTGAGCTCGCCGACTGCCTCACCCAGTGGCAGGAGGCCCAGGGCGAGGTTGGCTGGAACAGCCTCTACCTGGACAATCACGACCAACCGCGCGCCGTCAGCCGCTTCGGTGACGAGGCGTGGCGCTACGAGTCGGCAACGGCCCTGGCTACGGCCCTGCACATGCTGCGCGGGACGCCCTACGTGTATCAGGGCGAGGAACTCGGCATGACCAACAGCGTCTTCGGGGGCATCGACGACTACCGAGACGTCGAGGCGCTGCGCTACTACCGCGAGGCCGTGGAGTCGGGCGAGAGCCCCGAGTCAGTCCTGAAGGGCCTGGCCTTCACCGGTCGCGACAACGCGCGCACCCCCGTCCAGTGGGACGCGAGCGAGAACGCCGGTTTCACGCAGGGCACCCCGTGGATCGGCGTCACCCCGAACTATCGCGACATCAACGCCGCCTCCCAGGTCGACGACCCGTCCTCCGTGTACGCCTACTACCGCGCGCTCGCGGACATCCGGCACGGACTCCCCGTCATCGCGGTTGGCGCGTTCGAGCGCATCGCTGCCCCCTCGCCCGCGATCTTCGCCTACCGCCGCACGCTCGGCGAGGCCGTGGCAACCGTCCTCGTCAACCTCTCCTCCCAGAGCGCGCCCCTCGGCGAGGCGGCGCGCGGGGTGAGTGGGGACCTCCTCCTGGCCAACCGCGACCTGCCCGAGGGGGACCGGGGAGTCCCGGAAACCCTCGGAGAATGGGAGGCCCTAGTCTACATTCGCTAACTCCACATGACGATTCCCCCGGGGCCGGCACCGATGGCCGCCCCCGGGGGTCTTCATAGGCCTCGTCACCGACGAAGGAGACGATGCCTCGACGCGCGCACGCAGCACGCGTGCTCGACGGAAGCCATTTGTGCTCCGTCCTCGCCCGACCCACGCGCGGGGCAGACAACGATGTCTTGAAAAGGAACACACCATGAAATCGCGAGTGTTAACCGCGAAAGTAGCGATCGTCGCGACGGCAGCAGCGACCGCTGCCGGAATCATCGGGATGGTGACGCCGGCGCACGCCCAGGCGCAGATCACGCGCGTCTGGACAGAAAACGCCCGATACCTGCCCAACCAGAGCGTCGACGTGACCGCCCAGGTCACCGGCGCATCACACGTCCGATTCCGCCTCATGCACCTGGGCGAACAGGTCATGGCCTCGGACGATCGGCCCGTCGACGGATCCGGGCGCGCATCCTGGGAGTTCAGCGCCCCCGACCGCGACTACACCGGCTACGTCATCGAAGCCGACTCGGACAACGGCGCGCAGGGCGAGACCGCGCTGGACGTGTCCTCCGACCCGTATCGCTACCTGCGCTTCGGGTTCCTGGACTCCTACCCCGAGGGCATGAGCGGGGCGGACCAGCAGAGGATCGTCGACGACCTCGCCCAGAAGTACCACATCAATGCCCTGCAGTTCTACGACTGGATGTACCGCCACGAGGCACCGGTTCCCTACGACGGAAACGGCGTCGCCCCCACCTGGTCCTCGTGGGGCGGGGAGAAAATGTCGCGAGACACCATCACAGGACTCATTAACGCCGCCCAGTGGCGTTCCGTCGAGGCCTACCCGTACTCCATGAGCTACGCGGCGCTCAACGGCTACGAATCCTATGGGGTGAGCCCCGACTGGAGGCTAACCTACCGCTCGAGCGGCAGTCCCTGGTCCTTCGAAATGCTGGCGAACCGTCCGGACTCCACCCTGTGGATCATGGACCCATCCAACCCTGCGTGGCGCTCGCACATCGTCTCCCAGTACGTCCACCAGAGCGAGGACATTGGGTTCGACGGGACCCACCTCGACCAGCTTGGCGACTGGGGCCACAGCGAGGATCACCAGGGAGGAATGGCGACAACCGGAGGCGTTCCGGTTGATCTGCCCAAAGCCTTCGGCACGCTCATCGATCAGACCATGGACGCCACCGGGAAACCCGTCGGAATGAACGCGGTGGACGGCTTCGGCATGGACCACATGGCCGCCGGATCCGCGACCTACGAGTACACGGAAATGTGGGACTCCCACGAACGCTACGAGGAAGTGCAAAACTACCTCCAGCAACAGCGCATCCTGTCGGGGAACAAGCCCGCCGTTGTCGCCGGATACGTCAACAACAAGTGGAACAACGGCCCCGGGTACGAGGCCGAAGCATCGACCGTGTCGCGCACGGGCGTGCAGGTGGCTACCGATCACCGCGATTACTCAGGTACGGGATTCATCGACCACTTCGGTGAGCGTGGAGACTCCGTGACCTTCCGCGTCCATGTGGACGCCTCGCGCAACTACGGCCTCGTCCCGCGGTGGTCCAACGCCACGGGAGACATTGCGGCGCGAACCTTCTCCGTCGACGGGCGTGTCGTCTCGCGGAACGTCCTTCTTGGCCTCACGCAGGACTGGGACCACTGGAACATTGAGGGAGGTACTTGGGCGTATCTCACCCAGGGGGACCACACCGTCACGATCAGCGTCGATGAGGGCGACTATGGGTACATCAACCTCGACGAGCTGCACATCAACTCCTTCTCGACCCCCTCCGTCCAGCTGTTCGACGCGGCACTCGCGGCCAACGGCGCCAGCCACATCGAGATGGGGCAGGGCGACCGCATGATTGCCGCCGCCTACTTCCCGGATCGCACCAAGTGGATGGACGAGGAGCTGACGCAGTGGATCAGTCGCTACTACGACGTCACCACCGGCTACGAGGAACTGTTCTACGGGCCGACGCTGCGCCCCCTCGACGACTCGATCGTCGAGATCCCCGGATACAACGTGTCGCGCAACGGCCTGAAAAACACGATCTACGCCCGCGTCATGCGCTCGGGCGGAATGGATGTCATCCACCTGATCAACCTGCTTGGCAACGACGAATTCTGGCGCGACCCGGGCAATTCGGTGACGGACACGGGATCCTTCACTGTGCGCTACCACTACGGTGACTCGCCCACGCCGGGCACCGTCTACAAGGTCACCCCGGACACCGAGCGCGGGACGAGAGCCGTTGCCCTGCCCTCAAGGCTCGGCACCGACGAGGCGGGCAACTACGTCGATATCGACGTCGACAACCTCCATGCCTGGGATGTCCTCTACATGGGACAGAACACGGCCGGCAACGGCAACGTTGTGAACCAGGGGCAAAAGTGCATGGACGTTCGAGAAGGAGCATCCGCCAATGGGACGCCCATCCAGCTCTACGATTGCGCCTCGGTCCCGGCCCAGCGCGTCACCTACGACGGCAACACGCTGTCCGTCATGGGCAAGTGCGTCGACCTCGAATATCAGGGGACCGAGAACGGGACCTACACCCACCTCTGGGACTGCAACGGCGCGCCCTCCCAAACCTGGCACTACACGCCGCGCAACCAGTACTACAACCCGCACTCAGGCAAGTGCCTGACGCTGGACGCAGACCACTACGCGAACGGTAACCGCCTGACGGTCTGGGACTGCAACGGCGGGGCGACCCAGAAGTGGAGCAAGCCGCAGTAGTGCCTCAGTAGTAGTAGGGGTAATCCTCCCAGCGGGGGGCGCGGTGTTCGAGGAAGGCGTCGCGCCCCTCCTGGGCCTCGGCCGTCATGTAGGCCATGCGCGTGGCCTCGCCCGCGAAGACCTGCTGGCCGGCCAGGCCGTCGTCGGCCAGGTTGAAGGCAAACTTGAGCATGCGGATGGCCTGCGGGGACTTTGTTGCGATGGTCGCGGCCCACTCCAGGGCGGTCTCCTCGAGCTCGGCGTGGGGGACGGCCCGGTTGATGACGCCCCAGCGCTCGGCAGTTTCGGCATCGTAGCGCTCGGCGAGGAAGAAGATCTCGCGTGCCCGCTTATCCCCGGCCTGGCGGGCCAGGAGCGCCGAACCGTAGCCTGCGTCGAAGGATCCGACGTTCGCGTCCGTCTGCATGAAGGCCGCGTGCTCGATGGAGGCGACCGACAGGTCCGCGACCACGTTGAGGGAGTGACCGCCGCCAGCTGCCCAGCCGGGGACGGCCGCGATGACGACCTTCGGCATCGTGCGGATGAGGCGCTGGACCTCAAGGATGTGCAGGCGTCCGGCGCGCGCGGGGTCGATCTGCTCGCGGCGCTGGGCGGTGGCCGCCTCGGGGTCCGCGCCCTCGACCTCGTAACGGTAGCCGTCGCGGCCTCGCACCCTCTGGTCGCCGCCGGAACAGAAGGAGTATCCTCCGTCGCGCGTCGAGGGGCCGTTGCCCGTCAGGATGACGGCCGCGACCGAGGAGTTCTGGCGCGCGTGGTCGAGCGCGCGGTACAGCTCGTCGACGGTGCCGGGGCGGAAGGCGTTGCGGATGTCGGGGCGATCAAAGGCGATGCGCACGACCGGCATGTCGGCGCCCTCGGGGCGGCCGTCGGCCTCAGGGCCGCGCGAGATGCCGCGATGGTAGGTGATGTCGGCGAAGTCGAATCCCTTGACCTCGCGCCAGCGGGTCGGGTCGAAGGTGTCGGACACGAAGGGGAGAGCACTCATGTGTCGGATTCTAATCGACGAGGCAGTGGCAGGCGTTGGGGCGTGCGTGCTCGAGAGGGGTGGCGGCGTTGCCGACCAGCCTCGGCTGAAGGACACACGCGGGGCTATGGGGTGCGCAACCTAGCCAATCGGAACAAAGGCTACTTGCTTGTAACCGTTTTATATGGCGTCTAGACACTTGGAGGTGTGTCCTGCGAGACGTGCCTGCTTGCCACGTGTTCAACCGCTCCAAAGAGTCTGTCACTTTGCGGCACTTACTGCGCAATTGGTTACAAGTTGATGCGTGTTGGATTTGTCGATAGCGTGAGGTTGCGCGACAATATTACCGGTAAGTAAGGAGGGTTCTTGTGAACGCAGCGCAGCAACCGACGCTGATGCGCATCCCGATGCGCACGCTCAGCCGTCAAACGCGTTATGCCCTCGAAGGCGTCGACGACATCCTTGTGTACAAGGTAGGGATGACGACGCGCTTCCGCGGCGTGACTCGCCGCGAGGGGCTCCTCCTGCACGGACATGCCGGTTGGGGAGAGGCTGCGCCCTTCTGGAACTATGACGATCTGGAGTCCTCGCGCTGGCTGGCCGCAGCCCTCGAGTCTGCTCGCCGTTTCCCGCCGGTACCTCGACGCAAGTTCGTGCCCGTCAACGTCACGATCCCCGTCATATCGCCGGAGGAAGCCCACGAGCGCGTGAAGGGCTCGGGCGGGTGTGCGACCGCGAAGATCAAGGTTGCGGAGCCCGGCGTCAGCGTTGGGCGGGACTGTGCGCGCATCGCCGCCGTCGCCGACGCCCTGCGTGAGACCGTGGGCGGGCAGGCGATGATCCGCCTCGACGCCAACGGCGCGTGGGAGGTCGATCAGGCTCGCGAGGCAATCCCGGCAATGGCTGCGGCCGCCGGCGTCGTTCCCATCGAGTACGTCGAGCAGCCCTGCCTGACGGTGGATGAGCTGGCCCAGGTGCGCCGATCCGTGGACGTGCCGATCGCTGCCGATGAGTCGATCCGCCGCGCTGAGGACCCCCTGGAGGTGGCCCGCAAGGAGGCCGCCGACGTCGTCATCATCAAGGTTGCGCCACTCGGAGGCGTGCGCGCCGCACTCAAGGTTGCCCGCAAGAGCGGCCTCGGCGTCGTCGTGTCCTCCGCCCTCGAGACGTCCGTCGGCCTGTCGGTCGGCGTCGCCGCTGCTGCCGCCGTGCCCGGTGTGCCCCGGGCAGCCGGACTAGCCACTGCCTCGTTGCTGGTGGGCGACGTGACCCAGCCCCTGATTCCCGAACGTGGCTGCCTGCCCGTGAGGCGCCTCGAGCCGGACCAGGAGCTCATCGACCGCACCCCGGTCGACGGCGATCTCGTCTCCCGCTGGGGTATGCGCCTCGAAGGCATGGCTGAGCACCTGAGGGTGGGCTCCCGGTAGGCTGGGCGTATGCCCTCCGTCGATACCGCCAGCGCTATCCTCTCGTCCCTGGATACCCTGGGCGTCACGCACGTCCTGTACTGCCCGGGTTCGCGCTCCGCGCCCTTCGCCTACGCCCTCGAGGCGGGGTCTTTCAGCGGGGATGCGCGCCCCATCCTGGATGAGCGCGGCGCCGGTTTTGCGGCTGTCGGTCTGGCGCGAACCGGAGCGCTGCCCGCCATCGTCGTCACCTCCGGCACCGCCGTCGCCGAGCTGGCCCCCGCCGTTCTCGAGGCCTCGCACGCGCGCCTGCCCCTGCTGGTCGTGAGCGCCGACCGCCCCGGCGAACTGCGTGGCGTTGGAGCCTCCCAGGCGACCCACCAGTCCGGCTTCTTCGGCATGCACGTGCGCGCGAGCATTGATCTGGAGCATCAGGAGGCCTCGCCCTCCCTGGTCGGCCACCTCGCCCGCGCGGTCGCGGCCGCCTGCGGGGCGCCGAGCGGTACGCCCGGGCCCGTGCAGATCAACGTCGCCTTCCGCGACCCGCTGACCCCCGTCCGTCCCGCCTCCGACTCAGGGGACGAGGTCGGGGCGTCGTTCGTCCCTCGGCCGACCCGGGTGATGGGCGCGCCTGCCGTGCCCGCGCGATGGGAGGACGTGGTTGGTCCTGCCGTCGCCGGTCTGATTGTCGCGGGTGAGGGGGCCTCGCCCCGTGCCCGCGAGTGGTCGGAGGCCTCTGGCTTCCCGCTGCTTGCTGAACCGGCGTCGGGCGCGTGGCGCGGCGGGGGAGTGACCCCCTTCGAGCAGTCCCTCGTCAGCTCGCCGCTCGGGCGTGAGGTCGACGCGGTCGTCGTGACCGGGCGCCCGACGTTGTCCCGCCCGATTCAGGCTCTACTCGCGTGCCCCGGCGTGCGTGTCGTCGTTGTCGATGCGCACGCCCCGTGGGTGGACATCTCGGGCAACGCCTCGGTCGTCGTCGCCGACCTCGAGCCAGCTCGCGAGCTGATCCGCGCCGCTCAGGCCGAGTGGGCCTCTCGCGTGCGCGAAGCCGCTCGTGACGCCGACGAGCGCATCGAATCCCTGCTCGCCTCCGGCTCCGGGCGCACGATGCTTGACCTCGCTCGAAGCGTTGCCGCCTCGACGAGCGGCCCCCTCGTGCTGGGCGCCTCCAACCCCGTGCGAGCCTTCGACCTCGCCGTCCCCACGCTGGAGGGGCGCATCGTCCACTCCAACCGGGGACAGGCCGGCATCGACGGCACCGTCGCGACCGCCGTCGGTATCTGCATGGGCTCCGGATACGCGGGCGAGGCCTCGGCCCCCGCGGGCGAGCGCGTCACCGCCGTCATGGGCGATCTCACGGCCTGCCATGACGCCTCCTCCCTCGCCCTGGCGGCGAGTGTGGATGCTCACCTCGACATCATCGTCGCGGACGACCAGGGTGGCGGCATCTTCGCCACCCTCGAACACGGGCGCGCCACCAGCGCCGAGGCCTACGACCGTTGGTTCGGCCTCGCTCAATCGGTGGACTACGAGGCGCTCGCGGCCGCGTACGGCGTGGCCTTCGTGCGAGCCGACGCACCTCGGGAGCTGGAGTCGTTGCTCGCCCACCCCGCCAACGGACCGCGTTTGATTCACGCGCCCGTCGAGCGCGCCGCGCACCTGTACCCGGCCGTCCGCGACGTACTCTCATGACGGGACGCGTGTTCGCTGTGAGGTTGAACGGTTTACAGGAAACTTCCAGGGTGCTTTCAGTGGCCCTTTGAGGAAACGGCCCATACTGGTGGGCAGATAACGAACTGACACCAGAGGAAACCATGACTCAGCCTCATATTCCGGCCCACGACGGCGACTCGGCGCGCGACGCTGAGACGGCCTCGGCCCCCAGCTACCCGCAGCGCTCGACGGCTCAAGACCACTCGGCCACCCAGGAGCTTCCGGCCGCGCAGGACGCCACGCGCGAGATGCCCTCCGCCACGACGATCCCCGCGCCGCCCGCTGGCACGGTTCCGCCCGCCTCGGCACCGGCTGCACCCGCCGCGCCGGGCGCCCCCGCCGTGCCGGCGGCCCCCGCCCCCTCCGCCCAGGAAGCCCCCGCGTCCGGCGGCACATACTCCGCCCCCTCTGGCGAGCCCTACGGCGGATACGCGGCCCCGGCCTCGCCGGACGCCTTCGCGTCGCCCACCGTCATCGTGACGAAGAAGGGCCCGGGCTGGGTCGCCCTCCTCGGCGCGATGCTCCTGACGATCGGCCTGACCCTCGGTGCCGTGTTCTATGCGCGCCCCGCGATGCTGCGCGCGTCTACGCCCACCAACCTCAACGGGGGAACGGTGGCCACCGTGCCCGTCTCGAATGGCTCCGGGACGGACTGGACGGACGTCGCCGCCGCTGTGTCGCCCGCCGTCGTGACCATCCAGGCGCAGGGCGCGTCCTCGGGCGGTACCGGCTCCGGCGTCGTTTACGACGCGCAGGGCGACATTGTCACCAACTACCACGTCATCGCGTCTGCCCTCGGCGGGGGACAGATCCAGGTGACCCTCGCCGACGGGCGCCTGTACAGCGCCGTGGTCGTCGGCCACGACAAGACCACCGACCTGGCCGTCATCCGCCTGGAGAACCCGCCCTCGGACCTCACCGTCGCGCGCTTCGCGACGTCGGCGAACCTCGAGGTCGGTGCCCCCGTCATGGCGATCGGCGCGCCCCTGGGCCTGTCGAACACGGTGACGACCGGCATCGTCTCCGCGCTCAACCGCCCCGTCGAGGTCTCGATGGACGAATCCGCGACCTCGGAGGACGGCACGCAGGCTTCCTCGGATCTTGTGGTGACGAACGCGATCCAGATCGACGCGTCCATCAACCCCGGTAACTCGGGTGGCCCGCTCTTCGACGCGAGTGGCGCGGTCATCGGCATTAACTCCTCGATCAAGTCGCTCTCCTCGTCCTCCGACGGGCAGGCGGGCTCGATCGGCCTGGGCTTCGCAATCCCCTCCGACCTGGTCGTGTCCATCGCGGACCAGCTCATTGCCTCCGGCAGCGCCTCGCACGGCATGCTTGGCGTGACCGTCAAGGCCGCGACCACGACCGTCGGCTCCGACACCTACGTGGGCGCCGAGGTCCAGGACGTCTCCGCAGGTTCCGGCGCCTCCGCGGCGGGCATCCGTGCAGGCGACGTCATCGTCAAGGTTGAAGGCCAGGAAGTGACCAGCCCCAAGCAGCTGATCGGCTACGTGCGCCGCTACAAGGCCGGTGACACCGTCACCATGACGATCGTGCGCGACGGCGCCACGCAGGATGTGTCCGTGCGGATTCAGTGAGCTGCGCGCGCTGACGAGGCCCGTCGTCCCCGTGAAGGGGCGGCGGGCCTTTGCACGTCGACGAGTCGCTTAAACCCCGAGGGCGTCCAGGAGCGGGCGCATCTTCGCTTCGGTCTCGGCGAGCTCGGCGTCCGGGTCGGAATCCGGCATGATGCCGGCACCGGCGAAAAGGCGCAGACGAGTGCCCGAGGTGAGTCCGCAGCGCAGCGAGATCGCAAACTCGCCATCGCCCGCTGTGTCGACCCAGCCCACGGGCCCCGAGTAGCGGCCGCGCTCGGTGTCTTCCAGCTCTTCGATGAGTCGCATCGCCGCGGGGCGCGGGGTGCCGCACACGGCGGCCGTCGGATGCAGGGCGGCCACCAGATCCAGGAGGTGGGCCTCGCCCAGGCGTGCGTGCACGTCCGTCGCCAGGTGAACGACGTTGGGCAGCGACAGGAGGAACGGCCCCTGAGTCGTCACCGAGGAGCACAGCTGCATCAGGATCGAGGACACTGACTCGGAGGCCAGGTCGTGCTCGCGTAGATCCTTCGCGCTCGACGCGAGCATCTCTCCCTCGCCGGGCTTGCACGTGCCCGCCAGGACGCGAGAGCTCGCCGTACCGTGCGAAGCCGCGATCAGCATCTCCGGGGACGCTCCCACCAGCGAATCCACGCAGAAACGCCACGTCGACGGATACAGATCGCTCAGGCGCTCAAGCAGGAAACGCTCGTCGAATCCGTGTGGGCACCGCACCGTCATATCGCGCGCCATGACGGCCTTGTCGGCGGCCCCATCGCGCAGGCGCTGCGCCATCGCTCGCACCGAGTCGCGCCACTGGCCGCGCGACATCGACCCGTGACCGAAGGTCAGAGACTCCGGCACGCGCGGCGCGGGCCTCGCCTCGGCCAGGGCCTCATCAACAGCCGCCAGCGGATCCGGGGCGTCCCCGATACCCGCCGTGATCGCCCAGCGGGCCCCGGCCTCGTCGATGAGAGTCAGCGCGGGCACGAAGGCAACCGAGCGGGCGGGGGAGCGGAACGCGAAGGACGCGAAAAGAACGGGGGAGGGGGCTCCCTCGACGCAGGATGAGGCGGGGGCGGCCTCCCACGCGCGGCGCACGTCGGCGATCGCACCCGGGGTCGCGGACTCGATCGTGAGCGCCCGTCCCAGGCCGATCATCTGACGGCGATCACCCAGCCAGGCGGAGCCCCCGGAGTCGGGAAGCAGAGACGTCAGTGAGCAAGTAGACCCCGGGTGCTGCGGGGGTAGGACCAACGCCCGAAAGACGAGGCGCGAGCATCCGAAGTCGTTGTGCATGGGTTCCATGGTAGGAGCAGGGGCGGCGGCGCGCTGGAAGACGTGCGAGTATTGACGCATGACTGAATCCCAGCGCGCGGACCTGAACAAGGATCCCAAAGAGATCGCCTCGATGTTTGACTCCCTCGCCTCGCGATACGACGTGATGGATGCGCTGATGACGGGCGGTTTGGACAGGGTGTGGATGACCGCCCTGCGTAAGGCTGTCGCCCCCCACCCCGGCGAACGCATCCTCGACCTGGCGGCCGGCACCGGCGCCTCGTCGGCCGCGCTGGCCAAGGGCGGTGCCGAGGTCGTCGCCTGCGACCTGTCCGAAGGCATGATCGAGGTCGGCCGTGAGCGCCACCCCGAGATTGAGTTCGTGCATGGCAACGCCATGGACCTGGACTTCGAGGACGGCTCCTTCGACGCGGTCACCATCTCGTGGGGCCTGCGCAACATCCCGGACCCGGAGCTCGCGCTGCGCGAGATGGCGCGCGTCGTGCGCCCGCGCGGCCGCCTCGTGGTCCTGGAGTTCTCCACCCCGCCTTCGCGCGTCTTCCGCGGCATGTACAACGCCTACCAGTCGACCGTCATGCCTGCGATTGCGCGCCTGGTCTCCACGAACGACGGCGCCTACGACTACCTGGTTGAGTCGATTCGTGCGTGGCCGGCCCAGGAGGAACTCGGCCGCATGATCGCCGCCAACGGCTGGAGCGAAGTCGAGTACCGCAACCTCACCGGCGGCATCGCCTGCATGCACCGCGCGGTCAAGCCGCTGCCGTAATTTTTCGATACTGACGAGGCCGGGGCAACAAAGATGGAAATCGAGAGCAGGGCGATGAGTAGGCTGCCTGAAGGCTACGTGAATCCCATGTCTCAGACCTACGGCTCGGACAAGGACCTGACGCCCGCGAAGCGTGAGGACGACGGATGGGATCCCCGCCAATGGTGACCCCCACCCACAAGGTCTCACGCGTCTCGCTCGCTGTTGCCTCTGCGTCAGCTTTCGCCCTGGGACTTGTCGCAGTTCCCGTTGCCCCGGCGCAGGCCGCGGATACCATTACCGCAGCCGATCAGCCCTACTTTGCGTACTATCACCTCGAGCAAGCGAGAGCTAAAGGCTACACGGGTCAAGGTGTCACGATCGCGATGATTGATGGGCCAGTTGATGTGACTGCTCCGGAGCTGCGTGATGCACACATTACCGATAAGAGCCCATGCACTGTCGACGCAAGCATAGAAAGCAAGAATCACGGTACTGCGGTTGCGTCCGTATTAGTTGCCGGTGAATATGGCGTAGCGCCGAAGGCTTCTCTACTGTCGTACGTGAATGTGGATAAGACGAGCGCTGTGGGGAGTGACTGTGTAACCCCTGAGGGACTTGACCTCACCTCCGTCGCATCTCTCATCAATCATGCGATTAACGATGGTGCGTCAATCATTACTAATGCAACAGGCTCGAAAGACCACGGTAACGGGATAAAGTGGGCAGTCGCCCGAGCTATTAGCCAAGGGGTTATCATTACTGACGCCATTGGTAACGAAGCTCGAGATGAAACCGCAGATGGACTGTCGTATTGGTCAGGTGTCGTGGGTGTGTCTGCGGTTGATACAAACGGTGCGCGGGCAACATATTCCTCCTGGGGACAGGGGGTCACAACTGCGGCGGTGGGCGGTCCGTTAACTGCTCGTGAGTATCCGAGCGGGTCGTTAGCTCAAAGTAATGGAACATCCATTTCCACCCCCATCGTTGCAGGATTCCTCGCAATGGCTCGCCAGAAGTGGCCCGATGCGACGTCGAACCAGCTGCTGCAGCTGCTGATACACACGACCGTCAACCCGGACGGCGGCTGGAATCAGTACACCGGCTACGGCGTCGCGAGCCCCGCGACGATGATGAATACCGATCCCAGTCAATACCCCGACGTCAACCCCCTCGCGGACAAGGGAGGCGGGTCCAGCCCGACCCCCGAGGAGATTGCGCAGTACGTCGACGGCGTCGTCCCACCGGCGGAGATCGTCTTCGACAACTCCTACTCGTACCGCGGACTGGACGAATCCGTCCTCGGTGCAACCACAAACCCGTACCCGACACACCTCGGTACGAGCCCGCGCTACCACGCGAAGTAGAAGAAACCTGCGAGACGCAGTGATAGGCCGGGGCCCCTTGTGTGGGGTCCTGGCCTCTCGCGTTGGGTACGGAAGGCGCAGCCGCGCCGCTGGGCGGGGCAGAGGCGCACACCCTCGTGCGCGTGACGTGCGCCTCGCCCCGGCCTCGT
The DNA here is from genome assembly GCF_009730335.1 of Schaalia odontolytica. Lineage (GTDB taxonomy): Bacteria > Actinomycetota > Actinomycetes > Actinomycetales > Actinomycetaceae > Pauljensenia > Pauljensenia dentiphila. The sequence continues at coordinate 2,259,060 of NZ_CP046315.1, read as the reverse complement.
CGTTAGTTCTTCGGCGCGCGGCCCCGGGTGAGCTTCCCCAGTTCCAGGTAGCCGGGCAGCGGCTTGTTCATGGCCTTGTTCGCGAAGGCGACGGGCGCGCCGTTCGGCAGCGGGTTCTCGACGCGGATCACGGCGGTCAGCTTCTGCGCGGAGTCGTTCGACCGGAACTTCTCGGGCAGCGGCAGTCGCGCGGTCACCTTCCCTGTCTGGTCCGGGAGGATCGAGGGCAGGGTGGACTCGATGGTCTGGGTGGTCACGATCTCATTGTTCTCATCGACGAGGATGACCTCGAGCGGCCACGTCGCATAGAACGGGGCGACGCCCGTGTTCTTGATCTCCACGACCACGGTGGCCTTCACCTGGTTGTACGTCACCGACGTGCGGGTCTCCTGCAGCGTGTAGCCCATGGCGGCGCTCGCGGCCTTGGCGCGCGTCAGCTCGCCGCCGATGGGGGCGTGCTGCCATGCGTCCTCCTCGCCCTGCTTCTTCAACCTGGGGATGAAGTGCCAGCTGGTCCCCTCCAGGGTCGCTTAGCCGAGGGAATCATCGTAGTAGCCCATGCCGTGAGCCTTCGTGACAGCGGTGGGGTAGCGGCTCGTGTCCGTGCCTGCGTCGATCAGGTATTGGGGCATCCCGGTCTTTTTGCCGGGTGTATCCAGGGTAAAACGGATGACGGCCTGGTGACCGCGAGAGGCGATCGCGTCCAGGAGGGCGTCAACCTTCGTGAGGTCGTAGGTGTCGCGTCCGGTGACGACGGTGTTCACGGGGAAGGGTGCCCATTCGAGCGTGTAGGGCAGGGCGTTGCGACCGTTCCGGGCGCCCTCCCGTCCTCGGGCGCCCACGGCATGAAGCCCTTCATTGGGTTCGAGACCGGGGCGGGTGCGTCTTTCAGATCGGTCCACTGGGGTGTGGCGGCCGACGAGGCCGTGGCCGGCAGGGTGGCACCCACCAGTCCTGCGGTCGCCGCGAGAGCGATGGCGATGCGAGTAGATGTTCTCATCGCGAGGTCCTTTCAGTCATGAGTACTGCGGCTGGGGACAGGTGCGGCGTGGGCGCGTCGCGTGGAGTCTGCGTGTGCGACGGTGCAGTGACGTGCGAGCGAGGACTCCACGGCTGTCAAGTGAATCATGTTGTCATCAATGCGTGCAATATTACGGAAAAGTGTGTCGGTAAGTGATTTTATGACAAGTGTATGTGTGTGGGTGTGTGGGCTGTGTGTTGCGGCTGATGTGAGGGGGTTTGTCGAGGCTATTTGTTAAGGGTCTTGCATAAGTGGGGTGATTGAGCGCATAATGGTTGCGTCAAGGAAGACCTCCCGCCCAAAAGGAGAACCCATGAACGCGCCATTACGCGTCGGTGTTGTCGGACTTGGGGCCCGATCATCAATCGCTCACCACCTCGCGTCGGTCACCCACCCTGCAGTCCTCGTCGGAGGATGCGACCCCAACCCCGCAATGCGGGAGCGCGCGACGCGCACACTCGGGGAGGGGCAGTGGGTGGCCACGCTCGAAGAGCTCCTCGGTCTGTCGATCGACGCCGCCATTGTCACCAGCCCCGACGACACCCACGAGGATGTCACCTGCTCGCTGCTCGAGGCAGGGGTCGCGGTCTTCCTCGAAAAGCCGATCGCCATCACGATCGAAGGAGCCGACCGAGTCCTGGAGACCGCGTACCGGACATGCACGCCCCTGTACGTCGGCCACAACATGCGCCACATGGACGTGGTGCGCACGCTGCGCCGCGTCATCCAGGAGGGGCGCATCGGCGAGGTGAAAGCGATCTGGTGCCGCCACTTCGTCGGCAACGGAGGCGACTACTACTTCAAAGACTGGCACGCGGATCGCAGCCGCACGACGGGCCTCCTTCTGCAAAAGGCAGCGCACGACATCGACGTCATGAACTGGCTGTCCGACTCGGTGCCCACCCGCGTCGTCGCAATGGGAGACCTGATGGTCTACGGGGCGCTCGCGGACCGCAGCGGCCAGAGCGACGGAGCGGTCATGGAGGACTGGTTCTCCTTCGATAACTGGCCGCCCGAGACGCAGACCGGATTGAACCCGGTCATCGACGTCGAAGACCTCTCCATGCTGCTAGCGCGCCAGGAAAACGGCGTCATGATCTCCTACGAACAGTGCCACTTCACCCCGGATTACTGGCGTAACTACACCGTCATCGGCACGCGCGGCCGAGCCGAAAACTTCGGCGACGGCGAAGGCGGGAGCGTTCGCGTGTGGGCGCATCGCAGCGGCTACGAGCCCGTTCCCGACCTCGAGATCCCCCTGCGCGGGGACGCGGGTGGCCACGGCGACGCCGACGTGAACACCATGGACGAGTTCATCCGTTTCGTCGTCAACGGTGACGTCACGGACACGACGCCTCTCGGCGCGCGCGAGGCAGTCGCCGCCGGAGTGGCCGCCACGACCTCGCTCAGGGGCGGAAACGTCCCCGTGGACGTGCCTCGAGTCCGCCCTGAGATCGCCGAGTATTTCAACCGAAACCAGCTGCGATAGCACCCCCATTCCTCAGTCATTCCACACACCAGGAGAACAACAATGTCGTGTACTCACGATGAAATCGTCAGCCAGCCCGACCTGTGGCGCCGCGTCGCCGAGCTTTCCACGGACCCGCTGCCCGCCGACGGCGAGCACATCGCCGTCGTTGGATGCGGCACCTCGTGGTTCATCGCGCAGGCCTACACCGTGTACCGCGAGCGGGCGGGCAAGGGTGCGGGAGATGCCTACACCGCCACCGAGTTCCCGTGGGGACGCACGTTCGATCGGGTCATCTGCCTGTCGCGCTCCGGCACGACGACGGAGATCATCCAGGTCATGAAGCGCCTGCACGAGGAGGGCCGTCCCGCGCTCCTCATCACCGCGGTGGCGGGCGGCCCTGCCGCCGAGTACGCCAGCGAGGAGGTCGTCCTCGACTTCGCCGACGAGACCTCCGTGGTCCAGACCCGATTCGCGACGAGTGCCCTGCAGTACTTCCTCGGCTCCCTCGGACACGACGTCGGGGCCTCGGCCGCCGACGCTGAGCGCGCGCTGGCGATGGAGATTCCTTCGCGCTGGGTCGACGCGGATCAGATTTCCTTCCTCGGCACGGAATGGACGATCGGACTGGCCGCGGAAGCCGGACTCAAGCTGCGTGAGGCCTCGCAGTCGTGGACCGAGGTCTACCCCGCGATGGAATACCGCCACGGCCCCATATCGATCGCCCAGCCCGGACGCCTCACCTGGGTCTTCGGCCCGGTCCCGGACGGCCTCGCCGAGCAGGTCCACGAGACGGGCGCGGAGCTCGTCACATTCGACGGGTGCCCGATCGCTCACCTGGTCCTCGCTCAGCGCCTAGCCGTCGAATGCGCACTCGCGCGCGGCCTCAACCCCGATACGCCCCGCAACCTCACCCGATCCGTCATCCTGCCGTGAACACGCTGGGAGTCGGAGTCGACGTCGGCGGAACCACCATCAAGGCGGTTCTCGCCGGCGATGACGGGGTTGTGCGCGAGCGCGTCGATCCGGCACCGACCCCGCACACCGGGGCCGAGGACGTTGCCCGGGTGGTCGCGTCCATGGCGAAGCCCCTCCTGGCACTCGCGGGTCCGGGGGCCGCCCTGGGAGTGTGCGTGCCGGGGATCGTCGATGAGGAACGAGGCATGGGTGTCTTCTCCGCCAACCTCGGCTGGCATCGCGCGCCCCTGCGTGACCTTATCGCCCACCTGTGCGGGTGCCCCGTCGCCTTCGGGCACGACGTGCGCTCGGGGGCCCTCGCCGAGGCCCGCTGGGGCGTGGGCGTCCCCGACTGCCTCTACGTGGCAGTGGGGACAGGGATCGCCTCGGGCCTGGTACTCGGCGGCCACCTGTCCCCGTCGCGCCCGTGGACGGGTGAGATTGGGCAGGTCGGTGTCGCGCACCCCGCCACCGGAGTGACCGTTCCCCTCGAGTCGGTGTCCTCGGCCTCGGCGATCGCCGGGAGGGCCGCGGACGCCGGGATCGTCCCCGAGGGGGCGGGAGCGCGCGACGTGGAAGACGCGGCCGTCACGGGTAGCCAGGAGGCGGTGCGGATCCTCGACGAGGCGATGGGCGCCCTCGGGCACGTCCTCTCCGTCGTCGCCCACCAGGTCGGATCCATCCCCATCGTCCTGGGCGGTGGGCTGTCGCGCGGAGGAGAACTCATCTACGGGCCGCTGCGCCGGGCGCTCACGCTCGGCTCGATCGTCGCACCCCCGCCCGCGCTGCTGCGCGCCCGCCTCGGGGCCGACTCGCAGGCCCTCGGCGCGGTCGCGCTCTCCCTCGAACTCGAGGAGGTGTACGCATGATCTACACCGTGACCCCCAACCCCGCGCTGGACATCACCTGGGGCGTGCCCGGGTGGGAACGCGGATCCACGACGCGCGTCACCGACATCATGGAGAGCCCCGGCGGGAAAGGCCTCAACGTTGCCCGAGTGGCGGACCAGCTGGGTGCCTCGGCGTGTGCCCTGGGTCCCCTCGGCGGTGCGACCGGAGAACGGGTTCGCGAGCTCTTCGCGAGCCTCGCACCTCGGGTGCAGACCCGCTGGGTAGCCTCCCCGGTCCCCACGCGCAGGTCCGTGGCCCTCGTCGATGAGCAGGTGTCGATCTTCAACGAGGCCGGGCAGGCCCCTCCGCGTGAAGTGTGGTCCCGCTGCGCCGAGTTCCTCGCCTCCGTGCTCACGCCCGGCGATGTCTGCGCGATCTGCGGGTCACTCCCGGGAGACAGTTGTGCCAGCGATATCACCCCCATTTTCGAGGCAGCGAAAGCCTCGGGTGCACGCATCATCCTGGACACCTCCGGGACCGCCCTCGTCGACGCCGCCTCGTATGCGGATGTCCTCAAGCCCAACGAGCACGAGCTACGGGCCGTCACCGGATGCTCAACCATCGACGAAGGAGCGCGCATGCTCCTGGGACTCGGGGCCTCCTGGGTGTTCGTCTCCCGAGGTGCCGACGGCATGGACCTGTACTCGCACGGCGGATCATGGTACGCCTCGAGTGACCCGACAATCACCGGAAACCCGACCGGGGCAGGCGACGCTGCGGTGGCAGCAATCGCGACGCACCTCGAAGGGCGGTTGCTCATGACCGAAAATGACGGCGTCATGGCGCTCACCGACGCGGTCGCCACCTCGACGGCCGCAGTTGTGCGCCCAACGGCGGGAGAGATCGACATGAGCGTGCGCGCCAGCGTTCTTCAATCCACGGCGCCCGTCCGCCTCTCGCCCTTGCCCATCCACTAACCTCCACCATTTTCAGACCAACGAAAGGAGCGAATAATGCTCGCAGATACCGCAGAACTCGCCCGCGACGCAGCGCAGCGAGGGCAGGGTCTGGCAGCCTTCAACGTCGTTCTGCTGGACCACGCCGAGGCGTTCATCGACGCGGCACAGGAGGCGCAGCTGCCCCTGGTCCTCCAGCTCTCGCAAAACGCTGTGGCGTACCACGGAGGCCGACTCGCACCGATCGGACGGGCGCTCATCGAACTCGCCTCCGAGGCCACCGTCCCCGTCTCCGTCCACCTGGACCACGCCGAATCGACCGACCTGTGCCGCGCAGCCGTCGACCTGGGCTTCACCTCAATCATGTACGACGGCTCCGTCCTGCCCGATGACGTCAACCGGGCGACGACCGCGGCGATGGTCGAGATGGCTCACGCCTCGGGGGTAAGCGTTGAGGCTGAGCTCGGGGAAGTCGGAGGAAAGAACGGCGTCCACGATCCCAAGGCGCGCACGAAGCCCGAGGATGCCGCCCAGTTCGTCGCCGACACGGGTGTCGACCTCCTGGCCGTTGCCGTCGGCTCCTCCCACGCCATGGCCACGCGAGACGCGGTCCTGGACACCGAGCTTATCGCCGCCATCAAGCGTGCCGTCCCCGTCCCCCTCGTCCTGCACGGCTCCTCCGGCGTGCCCGACGACGGAATGGTCGCCGCGATCAACGCGGGAATGACAAAAATCAACGTCTCCACCCACCTCAACGTCGTGTTCACCAGCCGCATCCGCGACATCTTGCTGCACGATCCAGGCCTGGTTGACCCGCGCAAGTACGTCGGCCCCGCAACCGGAATCGTCCGCGACGAGGTGCGCCGCCTCATGGAGCTCTACGCCCCATGGTGCGCAGTCGCCTGACGCAATGCATCAGAAAGGCGGGTGGCCCGGTGGCCACCCGCCTTTCGCGTCGATGTCAGTGCTGCTCGTCGAAGAGTACCTGAGGTCCTCTCAGCGTATCCCCGAGCGTGAGAGCCTCGATGTGGTTGAGGCCTCGGCGCACGGCTCCGAGGACGACGGCCTGGGACCCCAGGTTGGACGTGCGCACATCCGGGACTCGCAGGACCAGCTCCGTGAGGCGCTGCGTGAAAGCATCCATCCACACATCGGCGGAGGCCGAAATGCCGCCGCCTACGATGAGGGCCTCCGGGTCGACCGTGAGGACCAGAGCGGAGGCGCCGACGGCCAGGTTGCGACCAAAGGAGCGCGCGATCTTGATAGCCTCGCGGTCCCCCTCGCGCGCCTGATCGCACACCCACTGGGCGGCCCGGTGCGTCGCGATGTCGGCTGGCAGGCGCGAGTGCGTGAGGAACACTGCCGGAGTGGAACTCCACTTCAGCGCCTTCAGGGCGCCGACCTCGCCGGCAGCCCCTCCCGCGCCCCGGCACACCGTCCCATCGATCATGAAAGACGCGCCGATACGCGCGCCCGCCATGATGTACGCGGCGGATGACAGGTCCTGCGCCTGGCCGGTCCAGGCCTCGGCCGCGAGGGCGCACTTACAGTCGTTCTCGACGAAGACCGCGCAGCCATAACGGTCGCGCAGCTCCCGGGAAATATCGACCGAATCCCACCCGGGCAGGGGAGTGCCGTAGGGGGAACGTCCCTCGGCATCGACGGGACCCGTGAGCGCAACGGAGATGACGGTCAGGCGCTCGCGCACGACGCCCTGGCCCTCCAGGATGGAGTCGAGGAGGGCGAGCGCCGCGCCTAAGCGCTGAGGCGCCGGCTCGTCCGGAGACACGTCAGCTCGCGCCGAAGCGAGCGAGGCGCCGATAAGGTTCGTTGCCATCACGTCAATGTGGTTCGCGCCGATGTCCAGACCGACGACCACCCCGGCCTCGGACTGGAAACGATAGCGCTTCGCCGGACGCCCGGTGATCGAGGGAGCCGGGGGCAGCGATGCTACCCAGCCGAGTTCCTCGCAGTCGGCGATCGTTGCGCCCACCGACGTGCGCGACAGTCCGGTCTCCTGAGCAATCTGGCTCACCGTGGCCTCGTCGACGCTGCGTAGATAGTCGAGAATCGCGAGGGAATTGAGCTCACGAATGCGGTCGGGGCCGTGCGTGGCGCTCATGGGTCCTCCTAACCTCGTAGATGTCGACGGGATAACACCCCCAGGGTAGGCCCTTTTGTGCCCGTTTGGAACCTACCCCGGGGGCATGTGCGCAGGTCAGCGCCTGTGAGCGCGCCTGTAGAGGAACGTTCCGGCTCCGGCCATCGCCGCGATGCAGACGAGAGAAGCCAACGCGTTCGTGCCGGTGCGAGCCAGCGAGGTGGTGGGCTGCGTCGCCTGCGGTGCGCTCGCGGCCGCGGGGGCGCTGCTCGGCGCGGGTGACGAGGCCGGATCACTCGGTGCGGCCGTTTCCTGCGGCGTCGGGCTGGGAGCGTTGGTCGCATCCATGCGCTGGACGGCCGTCAGTGTGAGGGCTCCGGGCAGCATCGTGTTCATGTCGCGGTTGGCGAAGAGGACGGGAGCGCCGTTCGGCAGCGGGTTGACGACGCGGATCGTCGCGGTCAGTTCATCGGCCACCGCGCGAGCTCCGCCCCGGGCTGCGGGGACGGTGACGTGCGCCGTGACCGTGCCGGTGGTCCCGGGAGTGATCGACGGCAGCGGGGATTCGACGATCTGGCTGGCGACCGTGGAGCCGACGCCGTCAACCAGGGACACCTCGATCGGCCAGGACGCGTAGAAGGGTGCGACGCCGGTATTCGCGATCTCGACGGAGACGGTGGCGTCATTGCCGGTGATGGAGGCCGCGGCCTTCGTCGCCTGGAGGGTGTAGCCCATTGCGGCGTTCGCCTCCTCGGCGCGCTTCATGTCATCGCCCTGGTATCCAACCGTGAATGCCTTCTCGTTGATGAGCCAGGTGGCGTGCGTGGCCTTGATCGAACCCATCATGTCAAAGTTGCGGCCCTGGGCGCGCTCGGCCTCGGCTCCCGCGCAGTTGAGGGGCTGGGAGAAAATGCATGTCTGCAGCGGCGGGTAGACCTCGCCGCCGATCGGGGCGCTTTGCCACGCGTCCGTCTCGTTCTGGTTCTTCATGTGGGACATGAAGTGCCAGTCGACGTTATCCAGCGTGGAATACGCGAAGGAGTCGTCGTGGTAACCCATGTGGTGTTCCTTCGTCGCAGACGTGGGCAGTCGATACTGCACGAAGGTCTTATCGAAGGCCTTGTCCCACGCGGCGACCAGGCTGGCCCGGAACTCGTCCGAAGGCATCCAGTTCTCGCCCTTGGGGTTATCGGCGCTCTTCTCGCCGTTCATCGGCCACGTGTGGTCCTCTCCCCAGAATCCGATGAGCCCCGCGGTGATGTAGCCGATGCGGGGGTCGCCGTCGTACTTCTTGCCCAGGGCGTCCACGAAGTGCAGGAGCATCTCCTGGACCGCCGGGTCGTTGTAGTCGGGGGAGAAGGAGATGTTGTTGTTGTCGAAAACCGTGTAGCTGCGCGACGTGTCGATGCCCGCGTCGATGAGGTACTGGGGGACGCCGGTGGGGCGCGTGGGGTAGTCGAGATAGAAGCGGATTGCCGACTGATCGCCTCGAGCGGCGATGGCGTCGAGGAGCGCGTCGACCTTCGTGAAGTCGTAGGTGTCGCGCCCGGTCACGACCGCGTTGACGGGGAAGTATGCCCACTCCATCGTGTAGGAGAGTGCGCCGTCGACGGCCTTGGGGGCGGAGCCGTCCTCCGGTGCGAATGGGAAGAAGCCCTTGAGGGGGTTGGCGATCGGCGCGTCGGCCGCTTCGAGCGCCGTCCATTTGACGGTGTCATTCTCTGTCGCCGAGGCCGGCAGGGCCGCGCATGTCAGGCCTGCCGTGGCCGCCAATGCCACGGCGAAACGGGGGAAACGTCTCATCGTTGAGACTCCTTTCGGTGCTGGGACACGCGACACACTAAAGTGTCGCAGTGCACACAGTGAAGCACGTGAGCAGCAACTTTGTCAACGGTCTTGACAAAGTTTGTTAGAGCTGTTTTATAATTACGTGTCGCATCACTGGAGGTGTTCTCGATGACGAGTACAACACTTACAAAAGGGGGCGGAGTTGCTCCCGACCTAGCAGGAACTACAAGCGGTTCCAAGGCCTCGGCCCGCAAGCGTGCGGGTGTCGCCAGCTCGCGTTTCGGCGAGAAGTCTGGCGAGGGGAAAAAGCGTGTGCGCGACGACCGAGTCGCCGCCGCTATCTTCCTCATTCCCACCTTCGTCGGCTTCTTCGTCTTCTACGTCTACCCTGCCCTGCGAGGCCTGTGGTATTCCTTCACCGACTTCAACCTGATCGGGGACGCCCACTACGTCGGCCTCGACAACTACGCGAAAGCAATCGGGGATAAGGAAGTCTGGAACGCCTTCGCGGTGACCATCGCCTACGCCCTCTACAACATCATCGGGCAGACGTTCCTGGGACTCCTGCTCGCCGCTCTCATGCAGCGCTTCGCCCGATCGACCTGGGTGCGCTCGTTGCTGCTGCTTCCTTGGCTGGTGCCCAACGTCGCGATCGCCCTGATCTGGGGCTGGCTCCTCGACTCCAACATCGGATACGTGACGCACCTGCTGAGCTACGTCGGCATCGACGGGGTGACCTTCTACAACGCCCACGCCGCCATGCCGATCGTCGCCGGTATCAACATCTGGGCCTACACCGGGTACACCGCGCTGCTCCTGTATGCGGGCATGCTCCAAATCCCCGGCGAGCTCTACGAAAGTGCAGCGCTGGACGGCGCGGGAGAAACGCGCATGTTCTTCAGCATCACGCTGCCCCTGCTGCGCCCCGTCCTCGTCCTCGTGTTGGTCATGGGACTCATCGGAAGCTTCCAGATCTTCGACACCGTCCAAATCGGATACGCCGGGCACCCCATCCCCGCCGTCCGAGTCATCTACTACTACATCTACCAGCAGGGCTTCACATTCCTGAAGATGGGCTACGCGTCAGCCGTCGCCATGCTGCTGGTGCTCGTTCTGGCCATCTTCACCGCGATCCAGCTGCGCCTCATGCGTGCCGGTTCCTCTGATCTGGCATAAGGAGCTCATCATGAATCGCACAGCCCTCCCTCAGCGCATCGTTGCCTGGGTGATCCTCGGGGTCGCCATCCTGTGCACCGTCTTCCCGTTCTACTGGATGATCCGCACGGCCATGACTCCCCAAGCCGACCTCATCGCCGAATCGACGCAGCTGTGGCCCTCGCACCCCACGCTCATCAACTTCAAGCGCATCCTCGGCCTCGTCTCCGTCGAAGAAGCTCAGGCGGCCGGCGGCAGCGGGGCGACGATCAACTTTGCGATCGCGACGACCAACTCCCTCATCTACGCGGGAGGCATCGCGATCATCCAGACCTTCTTCGCCGCGTGTGCGGCCTACGCCTTCGCGCGTCTGCGCTTCCCCGGTAAGAACCTGCTCTTCGGGTGCGTCATTGGCGCGCTTATGGTGCCCGGCATCTTCTCCCTGCTGCCCAACTACGTGCTCATCAAGCAGCTCGGCTGGCTCAACACCATGCAGGGCATGATGCTCCCCGCTCTCTTCATGGCCCCCTTCTCCATCTTCTTCCTGCGCCAGTTCTTCCTCTCCCTGCCGCGTGAAGTCGAAGAGGCCGCCATGATCGACGGTCTGGGACCCGTCTCCCGCTTCTTCAAGATCACCATCCCAATGTCGGCAGGCCCCGTCATGACGATGACCCTCATCACCATCATCGGCATGTGGAAAGACTTCCTCTGGCCGCTGCTCACGGGGCGCGAGGGGGCCCAGCTGCTCACCGTCGCACTCGGGATCTTCCAGCAGCAGTCTCCCAACCGTGCTCCCGACTGGACGGGCCTGATGGCGGGGTCCACCCTCTCCGTCATTCCCGTCCTCATCCTCCTCATCCTCATGGGACGCAAGCTCGTTGAGTCCCTGAACTTCTCCGGAATCAAGTAATGCACCTTCGGGTGCCCAACCGAAAGAACAACCATGAAGACACGAGTCGCCCTTGGCGTTTTCCTCTCCGCAGCGATGGCGCTGCCCCTGGCCGCCTGCAACGCGAACACCGCTGCAACCGGTGGTGGTGAATCCTCCGCAGACAGCGGCGTCACCATCAACTACTGGCTGTGGGATGACCGCCAGGCTCCGCTCTACCAGCAGTGTGCCGACGACTTCCATGCCGCCAACCCCAACATTACGGTGAAGATCACCCAGACTGCGTGGGGCCAGTACTGGGATACCCTCACCACCCAGCTCGCCGCCTCGAACGCGCCCGACACCTTCGTCGATCACTCCACCCGCATGCTGCAGTTCATCGACTCGGGCCAGATCATGGACATCACCGAAGCGGCCAACAAGGCTGGAATCGATGACTCGATCTACCAGCCCGGACTGGCTGACCTGTCCAAGTACGAGGGCAAGCGCTACGGCCTGCCCAAGGACTGGGACACGATGGGCCTGCTCTACGACACGGAGGTCGCAGCCGAGGCCGGCTACACCAAGGAGGACATGGCGGCCCTGACGTGGAACCCCACGGACGGTGGCACCTTCGAGCAGTTCATCGCGAAGACGACCCTGGACGCCAACGGCCACAACGGCCTCGACCCCGAGTTCGATAAGAACAACGTCGTGCGCTACGGCTACCACCCCGAGTGGTCCGACGGAGCAATCGGCCAGAACGGCTGGGGTGAGCTCGCGGCCGCGAACGGCTTCACCTACGGCGACCGTTCCGTCAACCCCACGAAGTTCAACTTCGGCGACAAGTCCCTCGTGGACACGGTCGCGTGGATCAAGGGCCTGATTGACAAGGGCTACGCGCCCAAGTTCGACAAGACCTCGTCCCTGGGTACCGACGCCGTGATGAACAACGGTAACGCCGCCTCGACGATCGTCGGTTCCTTCACGACCTCCGTCTACCTCGGCCCCGACGCCAAGAAGAAGTTCGCCTACGCGCCGCTTCCCACCGGCCCCGCCGGTCGCCGCTCCGCGATGAACGGCCTGCACGACGTCGTTTGGAGCGGAACTAAGCACCCCGAGGAGTCCTTCCAGTGGATCGCTTACATGGCCTCCGAGCAGTGCCAGATGAAGGTCGGCGAGTCCGGTGTCATCTTCCCGGCCGTCACCAAGGCCACCGAAGCGGCCCTCAAGGCTCGCGAGGCTCAGGGCCAGGACAACAGCGCATTCACGACCGTCGTGGACAACAAGGAAACCTTCCCGGTGCCCGTCTTCGCGCACGGTGACGAGGTGAACGCCCTCATCCAGGACGCGATCCAGGCGATCGCCACCGGAGCAGACCCCGCCTCGACCCTGCAGGAAGCCAACGACAAGGCCAACGCCCTGCTCAAGTAATCGCGAGCGGCCCGGCGTGCGAGCGACGCGCGCCGGGCCCGAGCATTTTCCCTCCCACCCCCTCACCACTGCCCGCATCGGCGAATCGCCGTGTTCCCAGGAGCCTCCCATGGATCGACTCACCATTCCTCTGCCCACCGGAGTTGCGTGCGCATCCCCCGATGCGACGCTCGTCGAGAGAGGGGAGGGGTACGCTCTCATCCGCTCCTCGCGCCTAGCGGTCCTCCACGGCTGCGCGGATGGCCAGTTCTACCGCAGCGGGCACAACTCCTGGTCGCCCTCCGGATGGAACGACCTAGCGGGTCCCCCGCTGCGCATCCCCACCGACGAGCGTCGGGCGACCGCAGACGATCCGGCGGCCGACGATACGGTCCGCCACCACGGGTCCTGGATGGGCTCCGTCGTCGACGAGGTGGACGGCAGCGGCGTCCTCGTCGGAGCCCTCGAGGGTGGCCACCCCCGCGTGCGCGCCGACGAGGATCATCTGGCCGCGTTCGATGAGAGTCGCCCCGCCCTCTGGCTCCTCGCGTGGGGGAGCGAAGCCTCGATCTTCGACGCCTACGTGCGTTTCCTGAGCGATCGTGCTCGCACTCCCGGGCGCGCTCCCCGGGTGTGGTGCTCGTGGTACTCCTACTACGAAAAGGTCTCATGGGACGTCCTGTTGGGCCAGCTGCCTGGGCTCGCGCAGCTGGGCTTCGACACGCTGCAGATCGACGACGGCTGGCAGAAGGGCGTGGGCGACTGGCGCGCCAACGAGAAGTTCGGCGAGGACCTGGGTGCGCGCGCCTCGGACATCGCCGCGCTCGGGGTGACCCCGGGCGTGTGGGTGGCCCCCTTCATCGCGCGGCCGGGCACGCCCTTCCTCACCGAGCATCCCGAAGCCTTCGTGCACGCCCCCTCGGGGGAGCTCGCCATCGCCGGCTACAACTGGGGAGGCCCCTACTACGCACTTGACACGACTCACCCGCTCGCTCAGGAATACCTGCGTGACCTCGCGCGATCCCTCGTCGACGCGGGCATCGGCTACGTGAAGGCCGATTTTGTTAACGCCGCCGCCATCGACGGCGTGCGCTACGAGGCCGATGTGACGGGAGATGACGCCTACGTCATCGGTTCGCGACTGTTGCGAGAGGCTCTGGGGGATGACGTCTACCTGCTCGGTTCGGGCGCACTCATCATCCCCTCGATCGGCATCTATGACGGCATCCGCGTCGGCTGCGACGTGGCGCCGATCTGGAAAAACTACGCGACGGAGGACCGCTCCGATGCTGAAGCGCGCAACGCCTTCATGACGTCCGTCGCTCGCCTGTGGCTGCGTCCCCTCATCGACTGCGATCCCGACGTTGTCTTCTTCCGGCACATGAAGAACCTGCTGGGAGATCGGGAAATCTCCTGGCTGCAGGATGTCGCCGCGGTCGCCGGCTTCAAGTCCTCCTCCGACCCGCTCGAGTGGCTGACAGAGCAGGAGCGCTCCGAGGTGGCCCAGTGGCTCGCTCGACGCGAGACCGTCGAGGTCGTTGGGCGCACGCGTTTCCGCCTCGATGGGCGGGATGTGGACTTCGCCCCCGGCCTCGAAGAACCCGAACACTGCTACCCGGTGTCGTAGTCGGGCAGTAGGAGTCTTATGCGTGTGGCGCCAGGGCTGGTCGGTCCTGGCGCCTTTCGCTGTGTGGTGTCGCCTCATCGACGAGGCCGGAGCCACCATTTACGACAGAGATTCGTTGCGCAAATGGGTGCTGTGGGCGAGCCTGGTCCCGGCCTCGTTCGTTGAAACGGTGGGAAAAAGTACGCTCGGTCGCCGACTGAGGGTTACCTGGCTAGGGTTGCGTGCGGAATGAAGTGATGTGCACACTTCATCCACCTTGCACACTCGCGCGGATGCACCCGCGCACCACATGACGGAGGAATGCCGTGGCATCCACCATGCCTAGCGACATGAGCGCTGACGTTGTCGTCGTCGGCGCAGGCCCTGGCGGGTCCTCCACCGCCTACCACCTGGCCAGAGCAGGTCTCGATGTCGTCCTCCTGGAGAAAAGCCCGTTCCCGCGCGACAAAATCTGCGGCGACGGGCTCACCCCGGCCGCCGTCCACGAGCTCATCGCCATGGGCGTGGACACCACCGGCTGGATGCGAAACCGCGGCCTGACCGTCATCGGCGGCGGCCACACCGTTCACATGGATTGGCCCGATCAGAAGTCCCTGCCCGGCTACGGCATGACCCGCGCCCGCATGGACCTCGACCACGCGCTCGCCCGGCGCGCCGTCGAAGCCGGGGCCCGCCTCTACGAGGGCGTCACCGTCATCGGCGCCATTCAGGACGGCTCCGGCCGCGTCGTCGGCGTGCAGGCCAAGAGCGGGCGCGGCAAGAGCGCCACCACCACCTCGGTGCGCGCCTCCATCACCGTCGACGCCGGGGGAGTGGCCGCCCGACTGGCCACCAGCCTCGGCCTCGAAAAGAAGATGAACCGCCCCATGGGCGTGGCCGCACGCGCCTACTTCCACAGCCCCCGCGGCGACGAGGAATGGATGGAATCCCACCTCGAACTGTGGAGCGGCACCCCCGGCGCCTCCGACCTGCTGCCCGGCTACGGCTGGATCTTCCCCATGGGCGACGGCATCGTCAACGTCGGCCTCGGCTCCGTCGCCTCGCGCGCCGGCGCCACCAACCTGCCCTACCGCGAGGTCTTCAAGACCTGGACCGCGAACCTGCCCGAAGAATGGGGCTTTACCCCTGAGAACCAGATTGGTCAGCTTCGCTCCGCCGCCCTGCCCATGAGCTTCAACCGCAAGCCTCACTACACCCAGGGCCTCGTCCTCGTGGGCGACGCCGGCGGCATGGTCTCCCCCTACAACGGCGAAGGCATCGCCCCGGCCATGAAGGCCGGACGCTACGCGGCCTCGTGCATCGCGCAGGCCCTGTCCCGCTCCCACCGCGCCGGCATCGACCGCGCCATGAGCGAGTACCCGCACATGCTTCGCGACGAATACGGCGGCTACTACCAGCTGGGCCGCATCTTCGTCGCGCTCATCGAAAACCCGACAGTCATGCGCACCTGCACGAACGTCGGGCTGCCCATTCCGCGCCTCATGACGCTCGTCCACAAACTCCTGTCGGACGGGTACGAGAGGACCGGGGGCGACTTCGACGACCAACTCATCACAATGCTGACCAAGGTGGTGCGCCCCGCATGACCACCACCACCGATAACCGGGAGGAACGATGACGAATCCCTACGTGCCGCTGCTCATCATGTCGGCAGCTGCCCTCGTACTAGCCTTCGGAGGCCTGGTCGCCTCCGCGATCCTGGGCCCCACCAAGAAGTCCAAGACCAAGGCCGACAACTACGAGTGCGGTATCCAGCCGACCAGCGCTCACCTCACCGAGGGTCGCTTCCCGGTGCGCTACTACCTGGTCGCCATGACGTTCATCATCTTCGACATCGAAGTTGTGTTCATGTACCCGTGGGCCGTCAGCTTCAACCAGCTGGGCCTGTTCGGACTGGTCGTCATGATGAGCTTCCTGGTCACCCTCTGCGTCCCCTACGCCTACGAATGGCGACGCGGCGGCCTGGACTACTGAGATATAAGTAAGGAAAAGACAAGTGGGACTTGAAGAATCCTTGCCCGCGGGTATCGCGCTCACCAGCGTAGAAAAAGTCCTCGGGCTCGCACGCAAGTACAGCCAGTGGCCCGTCACCATGGGTCTGGCGTGCTGCGCCATCGAGATGATGGCCGCCGGTACCCCCCGTTTCGACATGGCGCGCTTCGGCCTCGAGGTATTCCGTGCCTCGCCGCGTCACGCCGACATGATGATCGTGTCTGGCCGTGTGTCGCACAAGATGGCGCCCATCATCCGCCGCGTCTACGACTCGATGCCCGAACCCAAGTGGGTCATCTCCATGGGTGCGTGCGCGTCCTCCGGCGGCGTCTTCAACAACTACGCCGTCGTCCAGGGCTGCGACCACATCGTCCCCGTCGACGTCTACCTGCCCGGCTGCCCGCCCCGCCCCGAGGCCCTCATCCACGCGGTCCTCGTCCTGCGTGAGCAGATCGGCAAGGAACCCCTCGGCGTCCACCGCCGCGAGATCGCGCGCCGCGCCGAGCAGGCCGCCCTCGAGGCGACCCCCACCCACCAGATGAAGGGACTCCTCGCATGAGTGACCTTTCCATCCCCGAGGACAACACGCCCGCCGAGGTCACCCAGGCCTCGTCGCAGCGCGGTTTCGCCCTCCCCGAGCCCATCGCCCACCGCGAGGGCCTCTTCGGCGCGGGCACCGACTCCTCCACCTCCGGCTTCTCCGGACTGGTCTCCGACTCCTTCCTGCCCGGCGAGGCCTCCCGCCCCTACGGCGGCTGGTTCGACCAGGTCGTTGACGTCCTCGAAGAGCTCATCGCCGCCGATGGCCTCGACGTCGCCGACGTCATCGAAAAGGTGACCGTCGACCGCGGACAGCTCGGCATCTTCATCGCCCGCGAGCACATCGCGCGCGTCGCCAAGTACCTGCGCGACGACGCGGACCTGCGCTTCGAAATGTGCCTGGGGACCAACGGCGCGCACTACCCCCTCGACAAGGGGCGCGAGCTGCACGCCATCTACCCCCTGTACTCGATCACGCACAACCGCATGATCCGCCTCGAGGTCACGTGCCCCGACGAGGACCCCCGCATCCCCTCCATCGTCTCCGTCTACCCCGGAAACGACTGGCAGGAGCGCGAGACCTGGGATCTCATCGGCATCGTCTTCACCGGGCACCCCTCGCTCACGCGCACCGCGATGCCCGACGACTGGGTCGGACACCCCCAGCGCAAGGACTACCCGCTGGGCGGCATCCCCGTCGAATTCAAGGGAGCCGTCACTGCCTCCGCCGACGTTCGTAGGAGTGTGAACTGATGACCACCGCCTTCCACGCGCCCGCCGGCGCGACCGACCTGCCCATCGAGGACATCCCCGAGGTCCTCACCCAGGGCGGCGACTGGGACGACGTCCTGCACGAGATCGAGGCCATCACCTCCGAGCGCATCGTCGTCAACCTGGGTCCGGTTCACCCCGCGACCCACGGCGTTCTGCGTCTGATCCTCGAGCTCGACGGCGAGAAGGTCCGCGAGACCCGCGTCGACACCGGCTACCTGCACACCGGCATCGAGAAGAACATGGAGTACCGCACGTGGGCCCAGGGCGTCGCATACTGCACGCGCATGGACTACGTCGCTCCCTTCTTCCAGGAGGCCGCGTACTGCCTCGGCGTCGAGAAGCTCCTCGGCATCGAAGAGGACATTCCCGAGCGCGCCTCCCTGATCCGCATCCTCATGATGGAGCTGTGCCGCATCGCCTCGCACCTGGTCGCCATCGGTTCGACCGGTAACGAAATGGGCGCCACGACGATCATGACGATCGGCTTCCGCGCCCGCGAGGAAATCCTGCGCATCTTCGAGCGCATCACCGGCCTGCGCATGAACCACGAGTACATCCGCCCCGGCGGCGTCGTGCAGGACATCGGCGAGGGCACCGCGGACTACATCCGCGACCGCCTGCGCCGCGCCCGCAAGGACATCGGCGAGCTCCAGGACATCCTCGTGGAGAACCCGATCTTCAAGAAGCGTCTGTGCGACGTGGCCGTCATGCCGCTGAGCGGTCTCATGGCCCTCGGCACCACCGGCCCCGGCGTGCGCGCCGCCGGCCTGCCCCTGGACCTGCGCAAGAGCCAGCCCTACTGCGGCTACGAGAACTTCGAGTTTGACGTTCCCACCCGCGACAAGTCGGACGTCTACAACCGCACGATGATTCGCTTCGACGAGTGCTACGAGTCGATGCGCATCATCTGGCAGGTTCTCGCCAAGCTGGACCAGTGCGAGGGCGCGCCCACCATGGTCGCCGACCCCGAAATCGCCTGGCCCGCGCGCCTGGCGGTCGGCACCGACGGCCAGGGCAACTCGGCCGAGCACGTCCGCGAAATCATGGGGGAGTCCATGGAGTCCCTCATCCACCACTTCAAGCTCGTCACGGAGGGCTTCCACGTGCCCGCCGGCCAGGTCTACCAGACCGTCGAGCACGCGAAGGGCATCCTGGGCGTTCACCTCGTCTCCGACGGTGGCACGCGCCCGTTCCGTGCGCACTTCCGCGACCCCTCCTACGCCAACCTGCAAGCGCTGGCCATGATGACCGAGGGCGGCCAGCTGGCTGACGTGGTCGTCGCACTGGCCGCTATCGACCCCGTTCTCGGAGGCGTTGACCGATGAGCTACACACCCGACACCCTGGCACGCCTGCAGGCGGATGCCGCGCAGATCATCGCCCGCTACCCGGACGGTCACTCGCGCTCTGCGCTGCTGCCGATGCTGCACCTGATCCAGTCCGTCGACGGCTACGTCAGCCCGGACGGCATCGACTTCATCTCGGCCACGCTGGACCTGCCCCGCGCAGAGATCAGCGCCGTCGCGACCTTCTACACGCAGTACAAGCGTCACCCCACCGGTGAGTACCTGGTGGGCGTGTGTACGAACGCGCTGTGCGCCGTCATGGGCGGCGACGAGATCTGGGAAAAGGTCTCCGAGAAGGTCGGCGTCGGAAGCGACGAGACCAGCGAAGACGGCAAGATCACGCTCGAGCGCATCGAGTGCAACGCGGCGTGCGATTACGCGCCCGTCGTCATGGTCAACTGGGAATTCTTCGACAACCAGAGCCCCGAGTCGGCGCTGGCGATGATCGATGATATCCAGGCCGGCCGCGATATCCACCCGACGCGCGGCCCCATCGTGGCCCCCACGTTCAAGGAGAACGAGCGCGTCCTGGCCGGCTTCCTGGACGGCCACGAGAACGAAGGCCCTTCCGCGGGTCGCGCCACCCTGCTGGGCCGCGAGATCGCCGCAGCGAACGGCTGGACTGAGCCGGTTGCCGTCGAGGTCGCCGACGAGGCCACTGACACGAAGGGAGAAGATGCGAAGTGAGCACCGCATACGTTGCGCCCGGACCGCTGACCCCGATCCTCACCAACGGGTGGGGAGAGGAGCGTTCCTGGACGCTGGACTCCTACCGGAGCCGCGGAGGCTACCAGGGCCTCGAAAAGGCCCGCACCATGGAGCCCGCCGACATCGTGCAGGCCGTCAAGGACTCCGGTCTGCGAGGCCGTGGTGGCGCAGGCTTCCCGTCCGGCCTCAAGTGGTCCTTCCTGCCCCCGGCCGACGGTGGCCCCCGCTACCTCGTGGTGAATGCCGACGAGTCCGAGCCGGGCACCTGCAAGGACATCCCGCTCATCATGGGCAACCCGCACGTCCTCATTGAGGGCATCGCGATCACGTCGCGCGCCATCGGCTGCGACCACGCGTTCGTCTACCTGCGCGGCGAGGTCACCCACGTGTACCGCCGCCTGCTGGAGGCCGTGCGCGAGGCGACCGAGGCCGGCGTGCTCGGCGACCTGCGCATCACCGCTCACGCGGGCGCCGGCGCCTACATCTGCGGTGAGGAGACGGCTCTGCTGGACTCCCTCGAGGGACGCCGAGGCCACCCGCGCCTCAAGCCCCCGTTCCCCGCGGTCGCCGGTCTGTACGCCCGTCCCACGGTCGTCAACAACGTCGAGACCATCGCTCAGGTGGCGGGTATCTTCCGCAACTCGCCCAAGTGGTTCGCCTCGATGGGCACCGAAAAGTCCAAGGGCCACGGCATCTTCTCCGTGTCGGGTCACGTGAACAACCCCGGCCAGTTCGAGGCTCCCTTCGGTATCACGATGCGCGAACTCATCGAGATGGCGGGCGGCATCCGCGACGGCCACAAGCTGAAGTTCTGGACCCCCGGCGGCTCCTCCACCCCGATCTTCACCGAAGACGAGCTGGACACGCTCCTCGACTACGAGTCCGTGGGTGCGGCCGGTTCGATGCTGGGTACGCGTGCCCTTCAGGTGTTCGACGAGACTGTCTCGGTCGTCCGCGTCATCACCCGCTGGTCCGAGTTCTACCAGCACGAGTCCTGCGGTAAGTGCACGCCCTGTCGCGAAGGCACCTACTGGATGAAGCAAATCATGCTGCGTCTCGAGCGAGGCGAGGGCCGCCCCGGCGACGTCGACCTGCTCGACGAGATCGCACACAACATCGCGGGCCGTAGCTTCTGCCCGCTCGGCGACGCCGCAGCAACCCCGATCATGTCGGGCATCAAGCGCTTCCGCGACGAGTTCGAGGCCGGCCTCACCACACCCGCCCGCGAGCTTTTCCCCTACGAGGTGTCCGCTAACTACGCGCGAGGAGGTGGCCGATGAGCGACGCACCCAACATGATCGACGTCACCATCGACGACGTTCAGGTTTCTGTCCCCCAGGGCACGCTCGTGATCCGCGCGGCCGAGCAGGCCGGCATCCGGATCCCGCGTTTCTGTGACCACCCGCTGCTGGCCCCGGTGGCCGCATGCCGCCAGTGCCTCGTGGAGGTCGGCATGCCCGACCGCAACACGGGCGAGCTGCGCTTCATGCCCAAGCCCCAGCCCTCGTGTGCGCAGACCGTCACCCCGGGCATGGTCGTCAAGACCCAGCACACCTCCGAGGTGATCGACCGCGCTCAGCGCGGCGTCATGGAGTTCCTGCTCATCAACCACCCGCTGGACTGCCCGGTCTGTGACAAGGGCGGCGAGTGCCCCCTGCAGAACCAGGCACTGACGGAGGGTCGCGGCAAGTCCCGCTTCACCGACGCCAAGCGCACGTTCAAGAAGCCGCTGCGCCTGACCTCTCAGATCCTGCTGGATCGCGAGCGCTGCATCCTGTGCCAGCGCTGCGTGCGCTTCGGCAAGGAGATCTCGGGCGATGTGTTCATGGACCTGCAGGGTCGTGGCGGCGGCACCGCCCCCACGGAGCACCACTACTTCATGGGCGAGCAGGTCGGCGGCTTCGACTCGACCACGCTCGACTTCTTCGATCCGAAGGCCAAGGAGGCCTCGACCTCGTCCCTGTCGTCCCCGTACGGCACGGATGCGATCGTCGGTTCGATCAACGAGGGTGAGGTTTCCGTCGCCGAGCGCGACGTGTCGGGCCGAGCCTTCGCGTCCTACTTCTCGGGCAACATCATCCAGATCTGCCCGGTCGGTGCCCTGACCGCAGCGTCCTACCGCTTCCGCGCGCGTCCCTTCGATCTCGTGTCGACGGCGTCCGTGACAGAGCACGACGCGTCGGGCTCCGCGATCCGCCAGGACGTGCGCCGCGGTGAGGTCGTGCGTCGCATGAGCGGCAACGACCCCGAGGTCAACGAAGAGTGGATCACCGACAAGGATCGCTTCGCCTTCGAATGGGACAAGGTCGATCGCCTGACCACCCCGCTCGTGCGCGAGGACGGCAAGCTGGTTCCCACCTCGTGGTCCGACGCGCTTGACCGCGTCCGTGCGGGCCTCGAGCAGGCGGGTTCGTCCGTGGGCTTCCTGCCCGGCGGCCACCTCACCTTCGAGGATGCCTGGGCATGGTCGAAGTTCGCGCGCACCGTCGTGGGCTCCGACTCGATCGACTTCCGTTCGCGTCGCTCCAGCGAAGAAGAGCGTTCCTTCCTGGCCTCCTACGTGGCGGGCTCCGGCCTCGAGACCACGTACGCGGACCTGGAGAGCGCCGGCCAGGTGCTGCTGGTCGCCCTCGAGCCCGAGGACGAGTGTGGCGCCATGTTCCTGCGCCTGCGTAAGGCCACGCGTAAGTCGGGCCTGAAGGTCGCGACCGTCGCGCCCTTCACCTCCGCGGGTTCGCGCAAGATGAAGGCTCGCCTCCTGCACGCCGCCCCCGGCTCCGAGCCGGGCGTCGTGGACGCGATCGCGGCAGGCGGTGCCTACGCCGACGTGGCCGAGGCGCTGTCGGGCGGCATCATCCTCGTGGGCGAGCGCGCCGCGCAGACCCCCGGCCTGCTCTCCTCCGTCGTCGCTCTTGCCGAGCGCACGGGCGCCCGCCTCGCGTGGGTCCCGCGCCGCGCGGGTGACCGCGCCGCCATCGAGGCGGGCCTCCTTCCGGGTCTGCTTCCCTTCGGCCGTGGCCTTGACGAGGCCGGCGCGCAGTCCCTGGGTTGGGGCGAGCTTCCCGGCCGTGGCCTCGACGCCGAGCAGATGATCGAGGCCGCTGCCTCCGGTGAGCTCCAGGCTCTGGTCGTCGGCGGCGTTGACGTCCGCGACTTCGACGAGCCCGCCGCCGTGCGCGAAGCCCTCGAAGAGGTTCCCTTCCTCGTGTCGCTTGAGGTTCGCGCCTCGGAGATCACCGACCGCGCGGACGTCGTCCTGCCGGTCGCTCCCGCGGTCGAGAAGAACGGCACCTACATTAACTGGGAGGGCCGCCTGCGCCCCTTCGGCCAGGCCCGCTCGGCGACGTCCCTCACGGACCGCGACGTGCTCGTGCGCCTCACCGAGGAATTCGACCTCGACCTGGGCATCACCGCCCTGGCCGACCTCTACGAGGAAGTCAACCCCCTCATGGAGTGGGACGGCGCCCCGCAGGAGTTCACGTCGGTGTCGGCGCAGGCTCCCGCTGCAGCCGGTAAGGGTCAGGTTGTTCTGGCCTCCCACAAGCCGATGATCGACGCTGGTCGTCTCCAGGATGGCGCCCCGTGGCTGGCCGGTTCGGCCCGCCGCCCCGTCCTTCTGGCCTCGGCCGCGACGCTGGCCGCCGCTGGCATTGCCCCCGGCGCCGACGCGACGCTCGAAACCGAGCGCGGAACGATCACCCTCCCGGCCGCGATCGCGGACCTGCCCGACTCCGTCGCGTGGGTTCCCGAGTGTTCGACCGGCTCCGTTATTCACGAAAACCTCGGCGGTGCCGGCACCGTCGCAACCCTGCGCGCCACGCAGGAGGTGGCACGATGACACTCGCACCCTTCGCAGTCCCGGAGTACACCGCCGCGGACTTTAGCCAGGAAACCTGGTGGCTCAGCCTCATCAAGGCTGTGTTCATCATCGTGTTCCTGATCGCCAACGTGCTGCTCGCCCTGTGGGTCGAGCGCCGAGGCCTCGGCCGCATGCAGACGCGTCCCGGCCCGAACGTCGCGGGCCCCCTCGGCCTGTTCCAGGCGTTCGCCGACGCAGGCAAGCTCCTTTTCAAGGAGGATATGTGGACCCGTCGGGCTGAGAGGTTCCTGTACTTCCTGGCCCCCGCGATCGCGGCGTTCGCTGCGTTCAGCGTCTACGCGGTTATCCCGATGGGCCCGAACGTGAAGATCTTCGGCCACTCCACGCCGCTGCAGCTGGCCGACATGCCCGTCGCCTCCCTGTACATCCTGGCGATCGCGTCGCTGGGCCTGTACGGCATCGTCCTGGGTGGCTGGTCGACTCGCTCGACCCTGCCGCTGTACGGCGCCGTGCGTTCCTCCGCGCAGGTCATCTCCTACGAACTGGCCATGGGCCTGTCCCTCGTGAGTGTGTTCCTCATGTCGGGCTCCATGTCCACCTCGCAGATCGTCGCAGCCCAGGGGCAGTTCTGGTGGGCATTCACCCTGTTCCCTGCGTTCGTCATCTACTGCATCAGCGCCGTCGGTGAAGTCAACCGTCTTCCCTTCGACCTTCCCGAGGCCGAAGGCGAGATCGTCGCCGGTCACATGACCGAGTACTCGTCGATGAAGTTCGGCTGGTACTACCTGTCCGAGTACGTCAATATGCTCAACGTCTCGGCCGTGGCCACCACGATGTTCTTCGGCGGATGGCACGCCCCGTGGCCGCTGTCCCACGTTGAGTTCCTCAACTCCGGCTGGTGGGGCATGCTCTGGTTCTTCCTCAAGATCTGGTTCTTCATGTTCCTGATGATCTGGACGCGCGCCACGCTGTTGCGCTTCCGCTACGACCAGTTCATGAACCTCGGCTGGAAGCGCCTTATGCCCATCGCCCTGGGTTGGCTCGTGCTCGTCGCCCTGGTGCGTGGCATCACCCAGTTCGTGCAGCTGCCCAACCACGTCCTCTTCGGTGGCGTCGGCGTCCTCTTCCTGATTGCCCTCGCGATCATCTGGCTCACCGACAAGTCCGAGCCCGAGGAGATCCCCGCCTCCGAGCGCGAATACACCGGCTTCGAGGACGGATTCCCCGTTCCGCCGCTGCCCGGACAGACCCCCGTTGCCTCGCCGCGAGGCCTCGCCACCATTGAGGGCGAGCTGGCCCCGGCCGCGGCAATCGACAGCCCGAAGGAGTCCACCGATGAGTGAGAAGACCACCGACGAGGAAATGCTCTTCGAGCATGACCCCAAGGGTGCGTTCGCCCAGTTCGTCGCGCCCATGGCCGGCTATGGAGTCACCATGGCTTCCTTCTTCCGGCCCACCGTCACCGAGCAGTACCCGCGCGAACCCGCGCGCGTCATGCCCCGCTTCCACGGTCGTCACCAGCTCAACCGCTACGACGACGGCCTGGAAAAGTGCGTCGGCTGCGAGCTGTGCGCCTGGGCGTGCCCCGCCGACGCGATCTTCGTCGAGGCCGCCTCGAACACGCCCGAGGAGCAGTATTCTGCGGGCGAGCGTTACGGCCGCGTCTACCAGATCAACTACCTGCGCTGCATCTTCTGCGGCATGTGCATTGAGGCGTGCCCCACGCGCGCCCTGACGATGACGAACGACTTCGAAATCGCCAAGTACACCCGGGAGGACGACATCTACGAGAAGGAAGACCTCCTGGTCCCGCTCTCCGATGGCATGCTCGCAGCGCCCCACCCCATGGTCGAGGGTAAGAACGACATCGACTACTACCGCGGGGAAGTCACCGGCCCCACCGCCGCCCAGGTTGACTGGGTCGCGAGCCGCCGCCCCGACGACCCCTCCCTCAAGACGGTACGAGTCGCCGAGGAGGCACACTGATGAACCTGTCCAACGGTTGGCCCATGATGGGGTCAACGGGGGAGATCATCCTCTTCGCATGCACGGCCATCCTCATGGTCGCCTGCGCTCTGGGTGTCCTCTTCTTCAAGAAGGCCGCGCACTCGGTCATCTGCATGGTCGGCGTCATGCTCGGCCTGGCAGTCCTGTACATCGCGAATAGCGCCCCCTTCCTGGGCGTCGCGCAGATCGTCGTGTACACCGGCGCGATCATGATGCTGTTCCTCTTCGTCATCATGCTGATCGGCATCGGCACCTCCGACGACTACGCCCGCCAGAGCCGGGGCGCGATCGTCGCGGCGGTGCTCGGTGGCCTCGGCCTGATCGTCATCGTCACGACTGCGATCCTCAAGGCTGTGCCCGCCCCGCACAAGCCCGTTGAGGTTGACCCCTACTCCAACCAGCCGATCACCGACCTGGCGATCACGCTGTTCCAGGAGCACTGGCTGAGCATGGAGCTTGCCGGCGGCCTGCTGATCACGGCCGCCGTCGGCGCGATGCTGCTGACCCACTCTGATCGCCTCACCCCGAAGGCCGACCAGTTCGAGACGGCCCGCAACAAGATGCGCGCGTTCGCCGAGAAGGGCGCTCGCATCGGCCAGCTGCCCGCCCCCGGTGTCTACGCCCAGTCGAACGCGGCCGACGTGCCCGCCGTCTCCGGCGAGACCCTCGGCCCGGTCGAGGAGTCGGTGCCACGAGTCCTGCGCGTGCGTGGCCTCACCCGCACGATCGGCGAGGTCACCCCGGAGGTCTCCGAGCAGCTCGCCCTCGCGCGCACCGAGACCGCGGCGACCGACGCGATCGACGAGTCGCCCTACACCATCGGGCGCACGCCCGACGTCCCCCGCTCCAGCGCCTTCGGCATGCCCGGCGCGGACGCGCCCACCGGTCTGGCTCAGCCCCGGGCCCGCAAGGCGCGCACCACCACCCCCATTGAGAAGAAGGAGGAGAGCAAGTGAGCCTCGCCTGGTACCTCATCCTTGCGGGTGTGCTGTTCGCCATCGGTGCGACCACGGTCCTCGTGCGCCGCAGCGCGGTCATCGCGCTCATGGGCGTCGAAATGATGCTCAACGCCGCGAACCTCGTCCTCGTGACGTTTGCGCGCATTAACTCCAACGTTGACGGCGAGATCATGGCGTTCTTTGTCATGGTCGTCGCGGCCGCCGAAGTTGTCGTCGGCCTATCGATCATCGTGTCCATCTATCGTTCGCGCTCGACCACGAGTATGGACGATCTCAATCTGCTGAAGAACTGAAGGAGGACGTAACTCATGACCACCTTCATTTCCCCGCAGACTCTCACCGTCTACGATACGGTCGCGCCCACCGGAGCCGCTGCCTACGCGTGGCTGCTCATTCTCATCCCGCTGGCCAGCGCAGGCCTGCTCCTGCTGCTGGGCCGCGCCTCGGACAAGTGGGGCCACCTGCTGGCAACCCTCGCCTCCTGGTCCACCTTCGTGGTCGGCGCGCTGATCGCCGCCCAGATGTGGAACGCCCCCGTGGAGGCGCGCCGCTTCGGCCAGACGCTGTTCACCTGGATCCCCGCCGGTGACTTCACCGTCGACTTCGGTCTCCTCGTGGACCCGCTGTCGATCACGTTCGTCATCCTGGTGACCTTCGTCGGTTCGCTCATCCACGTGTACGCGATTGCCTACATGGAGCACGACGCGGCCCGCCGCCGTTTCTTCGCCTACCTGAACTTCTTCATCGCGGCGATGCTGACCCTGGTGCTTGCGGACTCCTACGCCGGCCTCTTCGCCGGTTGGGAAGGCGTGGGCCTGGCGTCGTATCTGTTGATCGGCTTCTGGAACCACGTGCCCGCATACGCGGTCGCAGCCAAGAAGGCGTTCGTTATGAACCGTGTCGGTGACATGGGCATGCTGATCGCCATGATGGCGATGGTTGCGTCCTTCCACTCGGTGTCCTTCTCCGAGGTCTCCGCCATGGTCGGCTCGATCCCCACGGCGTCTGCGACCGTCATCGGCATCTTCCTGCTCGTTGCCGCCTGTGGTAAGTCCGCTCAGTTCCCGCTGCAGGCGTGGCTGGGCGACGCCATGGCTGGCCCGACCCCCGTCTCCGCGCTCATTCACGCGGCCACGATGGTCACCGCCGGCGTCTACCTGATCGTCCGTTCCGGCGATGTCTTCATGGCCGCCCCCATCGCGGCGACCGCCGTCGCCATCATCGGCGCGATCACGCTCCTCTTCGGCGCGATCGTCGGTTGCGCGAAGGACGACATGAAGAAGGTCCTCGCCGCCTCCACCATGAGCCAGATCGGCTACATGATGCTGGGTGCGGGCCTGGGCCCCATCGGCTGGGCGTTCTCGATCTTCCACCTCTTCACCCACGGCTTCTTCAAGGCCCTCATGTTCCTCGGTGCCGGTTCCGTCATGCACGGCATGGGCGACCAGGTGAACATGCGTCGCTTCGGCGCCCTGCGCGGCGCCATGAAGGTCACGTGGCTGACGTTCATGATGGGTTGGCTCGCCATCCTCGGCGTTCCTCCGTTCTCCGGCTACTGGTCGAAGGACAAGATCATCGAGGCCGCCTTCAGCGCCGACAGCTTCGGCGGTAACACTGCTCTGTGGGCTGGCTGGGTCTACGGTCCCATCGCGATGATCGGTGCGGGCATCACCGCGTTCTACATGTCGCGCCTCTTCTTCATGACGTTCCACGGCAAGGCCCGCTGGACCACCGAGGCCGAGGGCGCGCCCGTGCACCCGCACGAGTCCGGCCCCCTCATGACGATCCCGATGATCATCCTCGCCATCGGCGCGGTCGCCCTCGGTGGCGCCCTCTCCGTGGGGAACATCTTCACCGAGTGGCTGGTCCCCTCGATCGGTTACGTCACGCACGGCGACCCCGTCCTTAACGAGTACGTCATTCAGGGAGCCACCCTCGCCCTCGTCATCCTCGGCGCGGCTGTCGCGTGGATGAAGTACGGACGCGACGAGGTTCCCACCTCCGTCCCCGCAGGCAACGCCCTGACCGAGGCCGCACGCCGCGACCTCTACCAGGACACCGTCAACGAGACCCTGTTCATGATGCCCGCCAAGGGCCTCGTCACCGTCGCGACCGTCGGCGATGCGAGCGCCATCGACGGTGCACTGAACGGCCTCGGCGCCGGCTCGCAGCTGCTCGGACGCATCGTCGGCATCACCCAGAACGGCCTCGTGCGCACGTACGCCGCCTACATCCTGGGTGGCGTCATCCTCGCCCTGGCCATCGTCCTCGGATTCAGGCTGTAAGGGGTACACGACAATGGAAAGTGCAATGATTGCTGCTAACTTCCCGTGGCTGTCCGTCCTCGTGGCCGTTCCGGCTGCGGGCGCGGCCCTCCTCGGCTTCGTCCCGCCCCTGAGGCGCGCCGCCGGGCGCGTCGTCGTCCTGGTGGTCTCCCTCGTCGAACTCGCGCTCGGCGTGTACGTGGCCGCCTCCGTGTTCGACTGGTCCGCCCCGGCCTCGTACCAGGTGTACGAGTCCCACCTGTGGATCCCCCAGATCGGCATCACCTGGTCCCTCGGCGTCACCGCGCTGGGCCTCGTCATGATCCTCCTGGCGATCGGCCTCGTGCCGCTCGTGCTGATTGCGGGTTGGGACGAGGACGATGCCGCGGACCGCGGCGCCTACCCGGCGCTCGTCCTGGCCCTCCAGGCGTTCATGGTCGTCATCTTCGCGGCCTACGATCTGACGGTCTTCTACTTCGCCTTCGAGGCGATGCTCGTGCCGCTCTACCTCATGATCGGACGCTACGGCGTCGGTGACGAGGCCGCGCGTCACAAGGCCGCCATGAAGTTCCTGCTGTACTCGCTGTTCGGTGGACTGGTGATGCTCGGTGGCATCCTCTACCTGTGGGCGAAGGGTTCGCAGGCGTTGCAGGACGTGTCGACGTTCTTCCGTATCGATACGCTCGCTCACATCCTGCCGAGCGCCCCGCTCGCCATTCAGATGGTCGTCTTCGTGACCTTCATGGTCGCCTTCGCGATCAAGGCTCCCATGGTCCCGGTGCACACGTGGCTGCCCGACACGGCCGCCGTCGCCCGCCCCGGCACCTCGGTGCTGCTCGTCGGCGTCCTGGACAAGATCGGCACCTTCGGCATGATCGCCCTGTGCCTGCAGCTGACCCCCGGCGCGGCCGTCTCCGCGAAGTGGGTCATGTGCGTGCTCGCCGTCATCTCCATCCTGTGGGGCGGCCTGGCGGCGAACGGTCAGAACGACATCATGCGCCTCGTGTCCTACACCTCGGTGTCGCACTTTGGCTTTATGGTCCTGGGCATTTTTATCGGCTCGCAGATCGCCCTCGTTGGAGCCATGTTCTACATGGTCGCCCACGGTGTCTCGATCGCCGCGATGTTCCTGCTCTCCGGATGGCTGTCGCGCCGCGGTGGCACGCAGGACATGCGCGAGTACGTGGGCATGCAGCGCGTGACGCCGGTCCTCGCGGGCCTGTGGCTCGTGTCCGGCCTCGCGTCCATCGCGCTGCCCGGCCTGTCCGGCTTCGTCCCCGAGTACCTCGTGCTCATGGGCACCTGGTCGCTCAGCGGTCCGCTGGCGCTCTTCGCGGTTCTCGGCGTCGTCATCGCCGCCCTCTACGTGCTCATGCCCTACCAGCGTGTCTTCACCGGCGCGCCGGGCAAGGGCAAGGAGGAGCTGGCTGACCTGGCGACGCGTGAACGCGGCGTCATGGTGCCGCTCGTGGCCGCGATGCTCATCCTTGGTATCTGGTCGGCGCCTCTCGTGAGCGCCCTGACCCCGGTTGCTTCAGACCTCGACCTGACCAACTCGCAGGTCCCGGCCGCCGCTGAAGGGAGCGCACAGTGAACGTTCTACCCATGGCTAACTTCCAGGCCCCCGAGGTTCACTGGGTGAGCCTCGCGCCCATCCTCATCGTGCTGGGCGGCGCGGTCCTCGGCGTCCTCGTCGAGGCCTTCGCCCCCGCGAAGGCTCGTCGCCCCCTCGTGATCGCCCTGTCGATCCTGGCGACCGCCGGCGCGTGCGTCATGCTCGCCCTGCGCTGGGTCCCCGTCCTGGAGACCCCGGTGACGCTGGGGGAGTACATGGAGGATCCGCTGACGATTGCCGCTCAGTCGGCACTCGCCATCATCGGCTTCTTCGCCGTCCTCGTGATGGCCGACCGCACCTCCGTCGGTGACGGCGCGTTCGCCGGCCAGCCGTCGGATCGTCCGGACTCGGCCGCCGAGGA
The DNA here is from genome assembly GCF_009730335.1 of Schaalia odontolytica. GTDB lineage: Bacteria > Actinomycetota > Actinomycetes > Actinomycetales > Actinomycetaceae > Pauljensenia > Pauljensenia dentiphila. The sequence goes on along the minus strand of NZ_CP046315.1, from coordinate 2,228,491 downwards.
GCTGTCGGAGCGCAAGGGCTACCAGCGTTCCGAGATCTTCCCGCTGACCCTGTTCTCGCTGGGCGGCATGATGATCTTCCCCGCCGCGGATAACTTCGTGACGCTGTTCGTGGCCCTTGAGGTGATGTCGCTGCCCCTGTACATCATGGCTGCCACGGCCCGCCGTCGTCGCCAGCTGTCCTACGAGTCGGCTCTCAAGTACTTCGTGCTCGGCGCCTTCTCCTCGGGCTTCCTGCTGATGGGCTCCGCCTTCCTCTTCGGCTTCTCCAACTCTCTGCGCATCTCTGCGCTGGCCGAGGCCATCTCCACTCACACGAACATGGAGTGGATGGTCCTCGTGGGCGTGTTCTGCGTGATGGTGGGCCTGCTGTTCAAGGTGGGCGCTGCCCCCTTCCACGCGTGGACCCCCGACGTCTACACGGGCGCCCCGACCCCGGTGACGGGCTTCATGGCCGCCGCCGTGAAGATCGCGGCCTTCGCTGCGATGATCCGCTTCTACACGGTCGCCGCCGCCTACCTGCACTGGGACTTCCTGTACATCTTCGCGGCCATCGCGGTCCTGACGATCCTCGTCGGTACCTTCGCCGGCCTCGTGCAGGATGACGTCAAGCGCATGCTGGCCTACTCGTCGATCTCCCACGTGGGCTTCATCCTGATGGGGATTCTTGCGATCCAGAAGGGCGGCACGGGCCATGTGTTGTTCTACACGCTCGGTTACGGCCTGGCGACGGTCGGCGCCTTTGGCGTGGTCACGCTGGTGCGCGGCCGCGACGCGGACGGCAACGTCCTGGGCGAGGCGACGAGCCTGCGCAAGTGGGCGGGTATCGGCCGCACCAACCCGTGGATCGCGGGTGCCATGCTGGTCTTCCTGCTGTCGTTCGCGGGTATCCCGCTGACGGGTGGTTTCATTGGGAAGTTCGTGGTTTTCTCCGACGCGATCAAGGGCGGCATCGGCTGGCTCGCGATCGTGGGCCTCGTGGCCTCGGCGATCACCGCGTTCTACTACTTCCGCCTCGTGCGCCTGATGTTCTTCACTGAGCCTAGTGAAGAGTCCGTCGTGGTGAAGTCGGAGGGCCTGTCCGCTCTGGTGATCGCCGTGTGCGCGATTGGGACGCTCGCCCTGGGCGTCTTCCCCGGTCCCGTGTTGAGTCTGCTCGAAAAGATCGTCATACTGATCCCGTGAGCGCTCAAACACCCGATCTTCATGTTCCCGACCTCGAGTCCCGTATTACCCCGGGGCTCGAGGTCGTCGAGCGTCGTCTCCTCGACGCCGTTTCCTCGTCTCGTGACCTGACGGACGAGCTGACTCGTCATCTCGCGGTCGCGGGCGGCAAGCGCATGCGTCCGCTGCTCACCCTCGTGTGTGCGCAGCTGGGTGAGCCCGAGCGCGGACTCGACGAGCAAGTTATCACTGCTGCGACGGCGGTCGAGCTGACGCACCTGGCGTCCCTGTACCACGACGACGTCATGGATTCGGCGCCCACGCGTCGCGGGGTGCCCTCGGCTCAGCACCTGTGGGGCAATAACCGCGCGATTCTGGCGGGTGACATCCTGTTCGCTCGTGCGTCGCTGCTGGTGGCCTCGCTGGGCCCCGAGATGGTCGCGCACCACGCGCGCACGTTCGAGCGTCTGTGCGAGGGCCAGCTCAACGAGACCTTCGGTCCGACGGACGGCGCCGATCGCGTGGACTTCTACCTGCAGGTCCTGGCGGATAAGACGGGATCGCTCGTGTCCACGGCCGCGTCCTTCGGCGCGCTCCTGTCGGGTGCCGGCCAGCTGATGGCGGACGTGGTGAGCGACTTTGGTGAGAAGGTGGGCGTGGCCTTCCAGATCGCTGACGACGTGCTCGACCTGGCGTCTTCGGGCGAGCAGTCCGGCAAGACGCCCGGCACCGATCTACGCGAGGGCGTGGACACGCTGCCCGTCCTCCTTCTGCGTCGCCGCGAGGCGGCAGGCACGATCGACGAGGCCGGCGCGCGCATCCTGCGCGAGCTGACGGGTGACCTGTCCTCGGACGAGGCGCTGGCTTCGGTCGTCGAGCAGCTGCGCAGCCACGACGTCCTTGAGGAGACGCGCGAGCTCGCGCGCACGTGGGCGAACGACGCGGTCGCCGCGCTGGCGCCGCTGCCCAAGGGCGAGGCGAAGACCGCGCTGGAGGCGTTTGCGAACCTCATGGTGGATCGCCTGGTCTGATTGTCGATAACGAGGCCGGGGCTCGGCTGGGCGTGATTGCGTCGCTGGCCCCGGTCTCGTCGTATGCCCGGGACCCTTGAGGTGTGTGAGGGATCTCAGCTAAGGTTGCCCTTGGCAACGGGCGCTAGACTTAGTGCCCAGGTGCGCGCACACGCGCGCGGTCACGAAGAAGGAGAAATCGGTTGGCACCGCTCAACGTCGCCGTCATCGGCGCTGGTCCCGCTGGCATTTACGCGTCGGACATTCTGTCCAAGTCGGGGCTCGAGGTGAACATCGACCTGTTTGAGCGTCTTCCCGCGCCCTACGGTCTCGTGCGCTACGGCGTCGCTCCGGATCACCCGCGAATCAAGCAGATCATTGTGGCGCTGTACAAGATCCTGCAGCGCGGCGACATCCGCCTGCTCGGAAACGTCGAGGTCGGCCGTGACGTGACGATCGACGACCTGCGTGACCACTACGACGCGATCATCATTGCGACGGGCGCGGACCGCGATCACCCGCTCGACATTCCGGGCGTGGACCTGCCCGAGTCCTACGGCGCCGCAGACTTTGTCTCCTGGTACGACGGCAACCCGGACTACCCGCGCACGTGGCCGCTGAAGGCCCGCGAGGTTGCCGTCCTGGGCGTCGGCAACGTGGCGCTGGACGTGGCTCGCGTCCTGGCCAAGCACGCCGAGGATATGCTCAAGACGGAGGTGCCGGCCAACGTGGCCGAGGCCCTTGCTGAGAATCCGATCACCGACGTGCACGTGTTCGGTCGCCGTGGCCCGGCCCAGGTGAAGTTCACGCCGCTGGAGCTGCGCGAGCTGGGCAAGGTGCCGGACGTAGACGTCATCGTCTCGGAAGAGGACTTCGACTTCGACGAGGGCTCGGAGGAGGCGCTGCGCGCGTCGAACCAGCAGCGTCAGGTCGTCAAGACCCTGACGAGCTACGCGATGGCGGACCCGGAGGAGCACACGGCCTCGCGTCGCATCCACATTCACCTGTTCCAGGCCCCGGTCGAGATCGTCGCGGACGAGAACGGCCACGTGAAGGCTCTGCGCACCGAGCGCACCGCCCTGAACGGCGACGGCAGCGTGTCGGGTACGGGCGTCATCACGACGTGGCCCGTGCAGGCCGTGTACCGCGCGGTGGGTTACTACTCGTCGCCGATCCCGGGCCTGCCCTTCGACGAGCGCGCCGGCGTCGTGCCGAACGTTGAGGGACGCGTCATCGAGGGTGACACTACGAAGGACGAGTCCGCCCCCGTGATCCCGGGCGTGTACGCGACCGGTTGGATCAAGCGAGGCCCCGTCGGCCTCATCGGTTCAACCAAGTCGGACGCCCAGCAGACGATCTCCCACCTCGTGGAGGACGCCTCACAGGGCCGTCTGCACGCGAACACCGCCGAGGTGGGCCATGAGGCCATGGTGGCGCTCCTGGAGTCCCGTGGCGTCGAGTTCACGACGTGGGAGGGCTGGGAACTCCTGGACGCCTACGAGCAGGCTCTGGGCGAGGACTACGGCGAGCTTCCGGGCGGCCGCGGCACGCGCGAGCGCATCAAGGTCGTCTCGCGTCGCGCCATGACGGATATTTCGCGCGGCGCACAGGTGGATCCGAAGGCAACGGATCTTATCGGCGAGATGGGCGAAATGGGCGTGCCGAGCGCCCCTGAGCGCTTCGATGACTACACGGGTCCAGGCCGCCGCAACTGAGCGTCCCTGATCGTTGCGAGGCCGTGGCCGGGTTGTCCGGTCGCGGCCTCGTTGTGTGGGGGAGCGGGGCTGTGGCGGATCTTGGTGCGCCTGGTGGCGTGGAGCGCAGATGGTTATTTCCCATTGGAGCTTCGGCTGGTTCTCAGCAGCTTCTCAGGTAATCCCCATAGGATCGCCTGTATGGTGCACCGCAACTATCACAACGGTCTGAAGACGACGCTCCTGCTGGGAGGCATGTGGGCGCTGTTGCTCGCTATTGGTGCGATGATCGCCGCAGGTACGGGGCGTGCCGTGTGGTTGTTTGTGTTCGCGGGCATTGGGCTCGTCCAGACGGCTTATTCGTATTGGAATTCTGCGACGATCGCGCTCCGTTCTATGGGTGCATACCGGGTGAGCGAGGTGCAGTACCCGCAGCTGTACGCGATCGTTCGTGAGCTGGCGGCGCGCGCACAGCAGCCGATGCCGTCGATCTGGGTGGCGCCGTCGCTGACGCCGAATGCCTTTGCGACGGGGCGTAACCCGAACAATGCGGCGGTGTGCTGCACGGAGGGCATCCTGGCTATTCTCAATGAGCGTGAGCTGCGCGGAGTGCTGGGGCACGAGCTGATGCATGTTTATAACCGCGACATTCTGACGACGTCCGTTGCTGCGGCGATGGGCGGCGTCATCGCGTCGGTCGCGCAGTTTTTCATGTTCTTTGGTGGTCGTAATGGACGTGATGGTAGCGGCGGCATGGGGTTTGTGGGCATGCTCGTTCTCAGCTTGCTTGCGCCTTTTGCGTCGATGCTCATCCAGTTCTCGCTGTCGCGTACGCGTGAGTTCGATGCTGACGAGGATGGCGCGATGTTGACGCAGGATCCGCTGGCTCTGGCGTCGGCGCTGCGCAAGCTGGAGATGGCAACGGACCGGCGTCCGATGGAAGACACCCCGCGCACGCGCAACGTGGCCGCGATGATGATCGCGAACCCCTTCCGCGGGCAGTCTGTTATGCGCCTGTTTTCAACGCACCCGCCGATGGAGCAGCGCATTGCGCGACTGGAGAAGATTGCGGGCTATTAAGCCTTGTTAACGCGGTGGCGGGCGGCCGGAATCAACCGGCCGCCCGCCACCGTATGACGCTTTGCTCAGCGGTAGTTCACGAACTGGAGGGCGACGTCCAGCTCCTCGCCCTTGGGGCCCTTCAGGAGAGCGATGACGGCCTGTAGGTCGTCGCGTGACTTCGAAGAAACGCGAAGTTCGTCACCCTGGATCTGTGCCTTGACGCCTTTGGGGCCTTCCTCACGGATGAGCTTGGAGATCTTCTTGGCGGTGTCCTGGGGAATGCCTTCCTTGAGGGGACAGGTGAGCTTGAAGAGCTTGCCGGATGCCTTGGGTTCGCGGTCCTTGTAGTCCAGGACCTTGAGGGATAGGCCGCGACGGATCAGCTTGGACTGGAGGACATCGAGGATTGCCATGACGCGGGAGGCGGAGTTCGCCTCCATTGCGATCGTGTCGCCGCTGAGGGTGATGGCGGCGTCGACGCCACGGAAGTCGTAGCGGTTGGCGATCTCCTTGGCGGTCTGGTTGACGGCGTTGTCGACCTCCTGACGGTCGAGCTTGGAGACAACGTCGAAGGAGGAGTCTGCCATGGGTGCACCTTTCGTTGGAATTTAGCCAATCGTTGTTCCGATTGGCGCTCGGGATCATTTTAATGCTATTCTTTCACGGCACCGCGAGAGCGGCGCACGGCAGGTTACCAAAGCGGCCAAATGGATCTGACTGTAAATCAGACGCTTCGTGCTTCGGGGGTTCGAATCCCTCACCTGCCACCACTCGCTGGTCCCAGTGAGTAACGCCTGTGATGTCATTCTCAGGCTCCGGGATTGCTTCGGCGGTCGGAGATGTGATACGCTTTCCGGCGTTGCCCCGATAGCTCAGTAGGCAGAGCGTCTCCATGGTAAGGAGAAGGTCAAGGGTTCGATTCCCTTTCGGGGCTCCGGTTGCGGATTCGTCCGCTTCCGGCGGCGGGGTAGCTCAGCTGGTCAGAGCGCACGACTCATAATCGTGAGGTCGCGGGTTCGAGCCCCGCCCCCGCTACCAATTCTTTGATCCGACAGGTCGCGTGAGCGACGAAACTAAGCGAGGGAAACAACCGTGGCAAGCAAGTCCCAGGACGTTCGCCCCAAGATCACTCTGGCCTGCTCGGAGTGCAAGGAGCGCAACTACATCACCAAGAAGAACCGTCGTAACACGCCGGATCGTCTCGAGCTGGCGAAGTACTGCCCGCGCTGCCACAAGTCGACGGCGCACCGCGAGACCCGCTGACGGCTTCCGTCTCAAAGCCCCGAGGACCACTGGTTCCCCGGGGTTCTTTGTATCTGGGCGGGCGTCTCGATTATCCTGCATATATGACTGACTCTGTCGACTTCTGTTGCATCGTCGCTCCGAAGGGTGCGGGCGAGGCGCGCATCCCCGGCCTCGTGACGCTCGCGGACGAGCGCACCGTCCTCTTCTTTGACGAGCGGCCGGCCCCGGCCTCGGGCACGGGATCTGACTTCAACGGGCTGACGATGGCCTCGGATCTACCGAATCCGAACCGTATCCTGTGGATGGAACGCGAGGGCTCGGGACGGTGGAGTGAGTCGCACCCGCTTCCCGCCGGCGGCCCGCCCGTCTCTTCGGATGCGTGTGTCGGCGTGGACGGCGACGGGCTCATGCATCTGGCGTTCGCGTCGACGGATGGGCGCGTGGGCTACATGGACTCGCGTGCGGGTGGCGAGCGACTGCGCGCCTGGTGGGCGTGGGGGAGTGGCCCAGAAGACTTTGCCTATGTGGACATGACGGACGAGCTCTATGAGCTCACGGGCGCCGACGCGCTGTTTGCGACGTCTGGCGGCACGGTCGCGCTTGACGGGGCTGTGGCTCTGCCCTACGTCGTGCGCGTGGGGGATGAGACGCACGTGCGCGTCGCGTACGCCCGCGCGGGTCGCCTCGTCGGTGCGGCGGACCCGCTTGTTGGCGACGGGGGAGTGCTCCTCGACGAGACGACGCTGAGTGTGTGGGACGGTCGCCTCGTTGCGAACTGTCGTCTCCAGGGCTTCGAAGGGCGAGGCTCGGGTGCGCGCTTCCTCGCGTGGGGAGACGGGCGCACGTGGGCCGGTGGGCGCCTATGGGAGCTCGATGACCCGGGCTGTAACGCGCGCATGATCGGTGCGCTCTTCGTACACCCCGGGAGGATGGATACGCGAGCCTGCGGTGAGATCGTGCGCCTGACGCCCCCGTGGGAGGGCGAGGTGTACGCCGAGGTGGTCGCTACTTTCGGGGAAGGCGCCTTCGGGTATAGCGACGCGACGGTCGATGGGGACGAGGCTGTGGTGGTCTTCGAGCGCGACCGCGGCCTGTGGGAGGCTACCGTTCGTCGCTAAGTGGATACAGAAAACCCGGTGCGCGTGCCCTGAACTGCGCCCCGAAACTTGGACGCTTTAAATGGTAGCCGTTATGCGGCTTCCTGTAGGGCCTGATCCCGGTATTCTGCCGGGGTCAGGCCCTTGAGCTTTACTTGGCGTCTTGTTGTGTTCCAGTGCGTGATGTAGGCGTCGAGGTCGGCTTTGAAGCTCTCGAAGGTCTGCCAGTCCTGGCCGCGGAAGAATTCGTCCTTGAGGTGTCCGAAGACCTGCTCGGTGGCGCCATTGTCGATGCAGTTGCCTTTGCGTGACATGCTCTGGATGAAACCGTTATCGGCGAGCGTGCTGATGTAGGTTTCGTGCTGGTATTGCCATCCCATGTCCGAGTGCAAGATCGGTTCGGCCCCTGCTGGTTTGGCGTCCATGAGTATCTGGAGCATCTCTTGTTGCTGGGCGAGGTTGGGGCACATCGAAATGGAGTGCGCGACGATCTCTTTGCTGGCAAAGTCGTAGACCGGAGCGAGGTAGGCCTTGCCGAAGGAGAGCTTGAACTCGGTGACGTCGGTACCCAGTTTCTGCCAGGGGCCATCGGCCTTGAAGTCGCGGCCGATGATGTTGTCGAAGCTGTGTCCCACGTCCCCCTTGTAGGAGTTGTACCTGTGGTAGGCCCTCTCGCGGCGTATGCCGCAGCGCAGACCCATCTCGCGCATCATCTTCAAGACCGTCTTGTCGGCGATGCGCTCCCCTTCCTCAGCGCGCAGGCACATGGCTATCTGCCTGTGACCGCACCCGTTGGGGGTGCGTGAAAAGATCTGGGCGACCTTGGGACGTAGCTGCGCTCTGGTTGGCTGCTGGGGGTGAGTCAGCGCGTAGTAGTAGCTCGACCTGGCAAGGCCTGCCACCTCGAGGAGATCACACACCCTGTGTCCATGCCCTGAAAGCTCGGCAACCACTAGGGCTTTGTCCCGGTTTGGGAGCGCCTCTGCGCCTTCAGGGCAATCGATTTTTTTAGGTACGCCACCTGCGCCTCAAGCTTACGCACGCGCTCTTGGAGTTCCTCCTCACGCGTTGGTGGCACCGCCCGCACCGACCCCTTCGGCCTGCCCTTGGGCTTAGGCTTAAGGGCCTGCGCGCCGCCCTCGCGGTACAGCCTGCACCACTGCTTCAACGGTGTCGCGCTCGCAATACCGAAGCGCACCATCGCCTCAGGCTTACTCATCCCGCCGTCTACCACGGCCCTCGCTGCGGCGACCTTGGTCTCATAGTCGTATCTGGCGTACTTCACTCCCATGGCCAAAAGTCCGCTCCTCCCAATTGCGCGGTATGTCTTCTGCCACTCTCTCACAGTCTCGGCACACACACCAAGCCTCCCGGCGGTCAAAGCATAGCCACAACCCCTCTCAAACATCGACACCGCCTGCTCCCGAAGCAAACGATCATGCCTCAACCGCAGATCCACAGACATGAAAAGCCTCCCATTCCCCGGACTTCAATTTCGATGTCCAAGAAACGGGAGGCAGTTCACCCCCACAACGCTCCGGGTTTTTCTGTGCGCTCTAGCGACCTTCGATGATCGCGAGGAGCGGGGCGTAGTGCGCCTCGACGGCGGCGGTGTATGCCTCGAGGTCGCCGGCCTCGCAGGCTCGCAGGATAGCTGCGTGGGCCTCGGCGGTGTCTTCCATTTCCTGGCGCGACGCTGCGGCCAGCTGAGGAGTCACGCTCTGATGGACGAGCCACATGGCGGCGACCAGCTGGTGCATGAGTTCGTTCTCGACGTAGGCGAGGAGGCCGGAATGGAACGCGATGTCCTGCTCCAGGTAGGTCGAACCCGAGTGTGCGTATTCGGTCATCGCCTCGACGAGTTCCCACAGGTGCGGGTTCGTCGTGCCCTTCATGGCCCGGGTGAGTGGGACCGCGATCCCGAGGTCGAGGGCCCGGCGCGTGTCGATGATCGCGTGCAGGGACTGTGCGCCGTTGATCTCGTCGAGGGCGGCGCGCAGGACGAGGGTTTCGACGAGCGGCTGCATCGACATCTCGCCGACGTAAGACCCCGAACCCTGACGGACCGTCACGATATCGAGGGCCTGGAGACGTCGGAGAGCTTCTCGCACGGACGAGCGCGAAACGCCAAGGTCGGCACATAATGCCGATTCTGTCGGGAGGCGATCGCCCGGATGTAATCCATGTCGCAGAATATAGGACTTGATCGCATCCATCGTTACCGAGGATCGTGAGTCAATCTGTGTCGGTACGGGTCGGTTATGGCTGGTTTCTGGGGGCGATTGTGGTGATATCGCTTGCGCTAATTTGTCAGACAACATAGAGTTAGTATAGCGAGCGGAACAACAGAACCGCACGTCCCAATTCTCGAAGATGAGGAGCGAGAACATGCGAATGCGCAAACACTTCGCAACCGGCGCTGCACTGACCGCAGCTGCCGCCATGATCCTGACCGCGTGCGGCGGCGGATCTTCCACCACCACGTCGACCGACGGCGGCTCGAAGGCCTCCGACGGACCGAAGGGTACGATCACCGCCGGTGTCGCCTACGAAACCACCGATTACGGCCCGATCACCACCTCGGCTCTCGGCATGGGTGCGAACTGGCAGGTCCTCGAGGGCCTGTACCGTTTCAACATGGCCGACTACTCGGTCAGTCCCGCGCTGGCCGCCGGTGACCCGGAGAAGATCTCCGACACCGAGTACGAGGTGAAGCTGCGCGACGGCGCGAAGTTCTCCGACGGCACCCCCGTGACTGCCGCCGACTTCGTGGCCTCCTACGAGCGCGCGACCTCCGAGAAGTCGATCTACCGTCAGTTCTTCACCTTCGTCGACTCCGTCGAAGCCAAGGACGACAACACCATCACGATCAAGCTCAAGCACCCCTTCGCCAACCTGAAGGAGCGTTTCGTTAACGTCCGCGTTGTCCCCGCGTCGATGGACGAAGACTCGCTCAAGGCGAAGCCGATCGGCACCGGCCCCTACAAGTACGAGAACATCACGGCGACCGAGATCACCGCTGTTCCGAACGAGAACTACACCGGCAACGAGCCCGCGAAGGTCGCCACCCTCAAGTGGCAGTCCCTCAAGGATGACTCCGCCCGCCTCGCCGCCGCCATCGGTGGCACCGTCGACATCATGGAAGCCGTTCCCGCCTCCGCGCAGGATCAGCTCAAGGGCGCTGGCTGGAACGTTGAGTCCAAGCCCGGCTACGGCAACCCCTTCCTGATGTTCAACACGCAGAAGGCTCCCTTCGACAAGCCCGAGGTTCGCCGCGCAATCGTCAAGGCCGTCGATAAGCAGAAGCTGATCAGCTCCTCGCTCGAGGGCCAGGCCGTTGAAGCGACCTCCTTCCTGCCCGAGGCGAACCCCGCCTACAAGAAGCCCTCGACCGATCTGTCCTACGACAAGGACGCCGCCGCCAAGCTCCTGAGCGACGCTGGCGTCTCCGGCCTCGAGGTGAACCTGGTGTCGACGGACCACCCGTGGGTCCTCTCGCTGGTTCCCCAGATCAAGTCCGACCTGGAGGCCCTGGGTCTGAAGGTCAACCACACTCAGATGGCTTCGTCTGACCTCTACGCCAACGTCACCGACGTTGACAACCCCACCTACGACATCGTCCTGGCCCCCGGCGACCCCTCGGTCTTCGGCACCGACCCCGGCATCATCATCTCGTGGTGGAACGGCGACAACGTCTGGACCAAGAAGCGCGACGGCTGGCAGGCCTCGGACCCCGAGTCCTTCAACAAGCTGCAGTCCATCATGGACGAGGCCGTTCAGCTCGACGGTGACGCCGCCAAGGCCAAGTGGGGCGAGGCTCAGGATCTGCTCGCTGAGAAGACCGTGATCTTCCCGCTCGTGTTCCGCAACATGATCACCGGTTCCAACCCCCAGAAGGTGGAAGGATTCCAGCCGATCTCCTCCACCGGCCTGCAGCTGCTCGGTGTGAGCGCTAAGTAAGTCCCCTAGGGACCACGAAGAAAGGAGGGGTGGAGCCCCACCCTGAGGCGGACGCCACAGTTGGGCGCCACCCCTCCTTTCTTATTGCCAAAATCCGTTGAAATGGAGGTCTAGCAGTGAATAACCTTCTGCGACTCATCGGACGACGTTTGGTGGCCCTGCCGATCATGGTGGTCGGCGTGTCCTTCCTCGTCTTCTTCATCATGTCGCTGTCTCCCATTGACCCGGCCTACTCGGCACTGGGTGAGACCGCGACCCCCGAAGCTCTCGAAGAGTACCGTGTGCAGCACGGTCTCAACGACCCCTTCTTCGTTCAGTACGGTCACTACCTGTGGAACATGCTCCACGGCGACCTCGGCACCTACGGCGTTGGCACGTCCAACCACGTGACCGATCTGGTTGCTCAGGCTCTTCCGATCACCCTGCAGCTCACCTTCCTCGGCTTGTTCTTCGCCGTCATCATCGCCTTCCCCCTCGGTGTTCTCGCCGCTCTGTACCGCGATCGCTGGCCCGACCAGGTCATCCGCGTGTTCTCGGTCATCGGCATCGGCACTCCGTCCTTCTGGCTGGCAGCGCTGCTGGTCCTCGGATTTGTTCAGAAGCTTCCGGTCTCCGGCCCTCTGCCCGCGTTCAGCGAAGATCCGAGCGGCTGGTTCCTGCGGATGCTCCTTCCGGCTATCGCCCTGGCAGTTCCCGTGATCGGTCAGATGACGCGAGTCGTGCGTACCTCAATGGTTGAGGAACTGGATCGCGACTACGTCCGCACCGCGGTCGGCGCCGGCATCCCCAAGCGCATCGTCGTGGCCCGCAACGTGCTGCGTAACGCGCTCATCACCCCCGTGACCGTCCTCGGCCTGCGCATCGGCTACCTGATGGGTGGCGCGGTCGTCATCGAAATTATCTTCTCCATCGATGGAATGGGTAAGGCGGTCCTGCTCAAGGGCATCCAGGAAAACTGGGTCACCCTGGTGCAGGGTGGCGCGCTCGTCGTCGCGATCGCGTTCATCGTCGTCAACATCATCGTTGACATGCTCTACCTGCTCATCAATCCGCGTATTAGGTCGGTGTGAGGCATGAATCAGAAAGAAAAGCTCGGCAAGGTCACCGCGAAGGGCGCACGTTTCTCGCGCATCAGTGCGATGTCCACCGGATCGAAGATCGCGATGGGCCTCCTTGTCCTCATCGTCCTCGTCTCGATCCTGGCGCCCCAGGTTTCTCCCTACGGTCCCGATGACATCTTCGACAAGTGGAGCGCCCCTTCCGGTGAGCACCTGTTCGGAACCGACCACGTCGGCCGTGACATCTTCGCTCGCGTCCTGTTCGGCGGACGTTACTCGCTGATGATCGGTCTGTGCTCGACCCTGATCGCCCTCTTCTTCGGCGCGATCATCGGCTCGATCGCAGCGGTCGTGCGCAAGTCCTTCTCCGAAGCGATCATGCGCGTCATGGACATCGTGATGGCGGTGCCCGGCATCGCCATGGCGGCTGTCTCCGTCCTGGTCTTTGGGCGCACGCTGTCCAAGTCCGGCAACACCTTCGGCCTGGTCATCGTTATCATCTGCTCGATCGCATTCGTCTACATCCCGCAGCTGTCGCGCATCGTTCGCGCGAACGTCATGGCCGCCTACGGTGAGGACTACGTCCGCGCGGTGATCGTCTCCGGCGCCCGCGCTCCGTGGATCCTCACCAAGCACGTCATGCGCAACACGGCCGCCCCGGTGCTCGTGTTCGCGACCGTCCTCGTCGCCGACGCGATCATCCTCGAGGCCTCCCTGACCTTCATCGGTTCGGGCCTCCAGGCGACCACCGTAGCCACGTGGGGCAACGTCCTGTCCGAGGCCTCGTCGAACCTGTCGGTTCTGCTGGGCAAGTGGTGGACCGCGTTCTTCCCGGGCCTGTTCATCATGATCACGGTCCTGTGCCTCAACATTCTGTCTGAGGGCATCACCGACGCCATGGTGGCGGCTCCCGCGTCTGCGGCAGTCGCTCAGGTCGACAAGGATACCGACCGCGAGGCCGACAAGCTCCTCCTCGACCCGCGCCGCGCCTACGCCGAGCAGGCCGAGTCCCTGCAGGCCCGCCTCGACGACCTTGAGTCCGTCGAAGGCAAGCGCACCGACCGCTTCGAGGCGCACCTGGAGAAGACCCCGCTGCTTGAGGTTAACGACCTGTGCATCAAGTTCGAGCGTCACGGCGACGTCAACGTCGTCGACCACGTGTCCTTCAAGGTCCGCCCCGGCGAGACGATGGGCCTCGTGGGCGAGTCCGGCTGCGGCAAGTCGATCACGGCCCTGACCATCATGGGCCTCATCGACCCCAAGGCGCAGATCACGGGCGAAATCCTCTACCAGGGTGAGAACCTGCTCGAGAAGTCGGCCGAGGAGCGCCGCGCGCTGCTCGGTCACGAGATGGCCATGATCTACCAGGACGCCCTGTCGTCCCTGAACCCCGCCATGCTGATCAAGGCTCAGATGAAGCAGCTGACCAGCCGCGGTGGTACCCGCAGCGCCGAGGAGCTCCTTGAGCTCGTGGGCCTGGATCCCAAGCGCACCCTCGAGTCCTACCCGCACGAGCTCTCGGGCGGCCAGCGTCAGCGTGTTCTCATCGCCATGGCCCTGACCCGCGACCCGAAGCTCATCATCGCGGACGAGCCGACCACCGCTCTGGACGTGACCGTCCAGAAGCAGGTCATCGCACTGCTCAACGAGCTGCGCGAGAAGCTCGGCTTCGCCATGATCTTCGTGTCCCACGACCTGGCGCTCGTCGCCGAGGTGGCACACCACATCACCGTCATGTACGCCGGCCAGGTCATCGAGCAGGCCCCCACCAAGGAACTGCTCACGCACCCGACCCACGAGTACACGCGCGGCCTGCTGGGCGCCGTCCTCTCGATCGAGTCCGGCTCCGGCCGACTCCACCAGGTCCCCGGCACGGTGCCCTCGCCTCGCGACTTCCCCGTGGGCGACCGCTTCGCACCGCGGTCCTCGCACCCCGATTACGGACTGGACATCCGCCCGGTCCTCACCGAGGTCGGTCCCGAGCACGTGTACGCGGCTCTGCCGCCCCGCGACGAGGCTGATGGCTTCGCGCAGGAAATGAACGGTCAGGAGGAAACGCGATGAGCGACAACACCCCGATCATCGAACTGAAGGACGTCGAGGTGACCTTCACCTCGCGTACTGGCTCCCTGTTCAAGCCCAACAAGGTCTACGCGGTGCGTGGCGTCAACATGCGCATCGAGCGCGGACAGACGCTCGGCATCGTCGGTGAGTCCGGCTGTGGCAAGTCCACGACCGCGAACGTCATGTGTGGCCTGCAGATGCCGACCGCCGGCCAGGTGTTCTTCAACGGCAAGGAGGTCACGAAGCGTAGCGCCGCCGCCCGCCGGGAGATCGGTCGCGTCGTCTCCGTGGTCTTCCAGGACCCCGCGACGGCCCTGAACCCCCGTATGCACGTCCAGGATCAGCTCGCTGACCCGCTGCGCGTGCACGGCATCGGCGACGAGGCCTCGCGAGCCAAGCGCGTGCGCGAACTGATCTCGCTCGTTGGCCTTCCCTCGAGCGCGCTCGACGCGCTTCCCGGACAGCTCTCGGGTGGCCAGCGCCAGCGCGTGGCCATCGCCCGAGCCCTGTCCATCGGCCCGGATGCGATCATCGCAGACGAGCCCACCTCCGCACTCGACGTGTCGGTGCGAGCACAGATCCTGAACCTGCTCACGGACCTCAAGAAGGAACTGGGCCTGGCGATGGTCTTCATCTCGCACGACATCCAGACCGTGCGCTACGTGTCTGACCGGATCGCCGTGATGAACGGCGGCAAGGTCGTCGAAGAAGGGCCGGCCGCACAGCTGTTGTCCGACCCGGAGGACCCCTACACCCGCAAGCTCCTGGGCGCTGCGCCCTCGCTCTTGCATCCCAACCTCGAAGGAGAGAAGTAATTATGTCTTCGAAGATCCGCGGCGTCGTGCCGCCCCTGGCCATTCCGCTCAAGGACGGCGAGCTTGACGTCCCCTCGCTTGAGCGTCACATCAACCGCCTGATCGAGGCCGGCCTCGACGGCCTGTTTGTGTCCGGCTCCACCGGTGAGGTCGCCTTCTCGACCGCCGAGCGCCGCGCCCAGATCCAGCGCGAAGCCGTGCGCATCGTCGACGGCCGCATCCCGCTCCTGGTCGGCGTCATCGACACCGAGACTGAGCGCGTCATCGAGAACATCAAGGCCGTGGAAGAGATCGGTGGCGCCACCGGCGTCGTCGCGACCGCCCCGTTCTACGCCCTCGGCGGTGAGACCGAGGTTGAGCGCCACTTCCGCCTCCTCAAGGAGAACACCAGCCTCGAGCTGTGGGCCTACGACATCCCCGTGTGCGTGCACACGAAGCTGTCGCCCGACCTGCTCATGCGCCTGGGCCGCGACGGTATCATCGACGGCGTCAAGGACTCCTCCGGCGACGACGTCGCGTTCCGCTGGCTGTGCCTGGCGAACGAGGCCGCCGGCCACCCGATGCAGCTGCTCACCGGCCACGAGGTCGTTGTTGACGGCGCCTACATGTCCGGCGCGGACGGCTCCGTGCCCGGCCTGGCCAACGTGGACCCCGAGGGCTACGTGCGCCAGTGGCAGGCCTACGAGCGTCGCGACTGGGAGGCCGTGCGCACCGAGCAGGACCGCCTCGCGGAGCTCATGCGCATCGTCCAGGTGAAGGGCGTGCAGGGCTTCGGTGCGGGCGTCGGCGCCTTCAAGGCCGCCCTGCACCTGCTCGGCGTCTTCGATTCGCCTGAGATGCCACGCCCGGTTGCCGCCATCGAGGGCGACAACATGGAGCATGTCGCGTCCGTGCTGCGCGCGGTTGACCTGCTCTCCTGATACGTCGACGAGGCCGGGGCAGTTCCGTTCCGCATATTGCGCGCCTTCGGGCGCGCGCCCCGGCCTCGTCGATTTTCTTATACCCCTGACTTTTCGTAAGGATCCTCATGACTACGCTCCTTGCCCTCGACATCGGTGGCACCAAGGTCGGGTGGGGCATCGTCGAGGCCGGTGACACCTACGAGGTCACCCAGCGTGGATCGATCCCCACCGACGCGATGCGCGGCGGAGTGGACGTGGCTGCTCGCATCTGCGACCTCGCTTCGTCCCTGGTCGCTTCTCACCCGCAGGTCGCGGGTGTCGCGGTCGCCAGCGCCGGCGTCGTCGACCCGTCGACCGGCGATATCGTCTCCGCCACGGGCACGATGCCCGGTTGGGGAGGCACACCCCTGGGTGTTCTGCTTCAGGAGGCAACCGGCCTGAAGGTGCGCGTCCTCAACGACGTGCACGCGCACGGCCTGGGCGAGGCCACGCTCGGCGCCGGCCAGCCCTACCGCACCGTCCTATCGATCGCCGTCGGCACCGGCATCGGTGGTGCCCTCGTCGAAGACCACCAGGTCTCCTTCGGGTCGCGCGGCATCGCCGGACACGTGGGCCACATCCACCACCACTTCGCCCCCGACATGACGTGCTCGTGCGGACGCAAGGGCCACATCGAGTCCTTCTGCTCCGGCTCGGGCATCACGGCCTGGTACGACTCGCTGCGCAGTGAGTCCGACCCCGAAGTCGACGGTGGGCGCGCCCTGCAGGAGCTTGCGCAGTCCGGCAACGCCCTGGCTGCCGCTTGCTTCTCCCGCTCCGCGTTCGCGCTCGGCGAGGCCACGGCCTCGTTGGTCAACTGCGTGGACCCGGCCGTCGTCATCCTGTCCGGGTCCATGACCCGCTCCGGGGACATCTGGTGGGACGCCCTGCGCGAAGGCTTCGCGGCCTCCGCGATGACGCCCGTCGCCGACACCCCCATCCTCGTTGGTTCCCTCGGTGGCGACGCGCCGCTGCTCGGAGCCGTTTCCTTCTTCCTGCACGCATAGGAGTTCACCATGCACCCGCTCATTGCAAACCTGAAGGGCAAGCTCATCGTCTCCGTCCAGGCGTACCCGGGCGAGCCCATGCGCCACCCCGAGACGATGGCGCAGATCGCCCGCGCCGCCGAGATCGGTGGCGCCGCTGCCATCCGCTGCCAGGGCCTGTCCGACATTTCCGCGATCAAGGGCCGCGTGGACGTGCCCGTGATCGGCCTGTGGAAGGAAGGCCACGAGGGTGTGTACATCACCCCCTCGCTGCGCCACGCCCGCGCCTGCGTCATGGCCGGCTCCGACATCGTCGCCCTGGACGCGACGGGTCGCCCGCGCCTCGACGGCCTGAGCTTCGCCGAGACCGTTGCGGCCCTGCGCGAGGACGGCACCCTCGTTATGGCTGACTGCGGCTCCTTCGAGGACGCCCAGCGCGCCGTCGACGCCGGCGTAGACATCGTGTCCACGACCCTGGCGGGCTACACGGGCGACCGCGTGAAGACCGACGGCCCCGACCTGGAGCTGCTGCGCGAGGTCGTCGCGGCGTTCCCGGACGTCCCCGTGATCTGCGAGGGACGCGTCCACACGCCCGAGCAGGCCGCCGCCGCCATGGAGGCGGGCGCCTTCGCCGTCATCGTCGGCACCGCCATCACGCACCCCACGTCGATCACGACGTGGTTCAAGGCGGCCGTGGAAGGCTGATCCTGTCGCTGTTGCGACAGCGCGCGGGCGGGTGACCAACACCCGCCCGCGCACTTCGTTTTTCTCCCGGGAATGCGCGTATATTACCCAGCATGTCTGTCCCGTACTCTCGCGCTCACGCCGCCCTTCGCGCTACCGGCATCGTCTACGTGTGCCTCGGTTTTGGCACATCCGCGTGGCTCTCGCGCCTGCCCGACGTGCGCGATGACCTCGGGCTGACTCCTGCGACGATCGGCACGATGCTGCTCATCGCCTCCCTCGGCTCTCTGCTCACCCTGCCGACCTCCGGCCCGATCGTGACGAAGATCGGCGCGCGGGCCTCGGGTCGCATCGGCGTGCTCATCTGGGCTCTCGGCATCGTCTGCGCGGGGGTGGGCGCGCTCAACGTGTCGATCCCGCTGGCTACTCTTGGCCTCGTGCTCCTGGCCGCCGGTAACGGCCTGTGGGGCGCGACCATGAATATCGAGGCCGGCCTCGTGCAAGCCGCCGTGCGCCGCACCGTCGTTCCCATCATCCAGGCGATGTACGCGGTCGGCATGCTCGGTGGCGCCCTCCTCGGCGCGCTCGCCTCCCAGATGGGCATGCCCCTCGGCGCCCACCTCTTCGGCCTGGCCGCGCTCGAGCTTCTCGCCTGCGGCACTGCCGTCGGCTTCTACCTGACGAAGGAGGAGGTCGCGGCCCTCGCGCCCGCTCAGGACAAGGGCGACGGGGGAGAGGCCGCGTCGAACAAGGCGAAGGGCCTCACGCGCGTCGCCTGGCGCGAGAAGCAGACCGTGCTCATCGCCCTCATGGTCATGAGCGCGGGCCTCATGGAGGGCGCGGCGAACGACTGGCTCAACCTGTCCATGGTCGACGGCTACGGATACTCGACGGCAGCGGCCTCCGCTGCTTTCGCGTTCTTCCTGCTCATGATGACGGTCGTGCGTTTCGCGTCCCCGCGTCTCGAGGCCTGCCTGGGATCACCCATGCTGCTGCGGATCACCTTCTCCGGCGCGGTCGTCGGCCTGCTGCTCGTGGCCTTCGCGCCGCACCACCTGTTCGCGGTCGCGGGCATCGCGCTGTGGGGCATCGGGTCGGCCCTCGGCTTCCCGCTGGGCATTTCGGCGCTGTCCGTCGACCCCGTGATGACGCCCGCGCGCGTCTCGGTGCTCTCGACCGTGAACTACGGCGCGGCCCTCATCGGCCCGCCGCTCCTCGGCCTTATCGCCGACCACATCGGCTACCACCGTGCGCTGGCCTTCGTGGCCCTGCCGGTCCTCCTCGCGATCGTGCTCGCCGGGCAGGTGCCCGACCGCCGCGGGACGAAGCGCACGGACCTCGCCTTCGGCGACTAGAAGGCGGCTTCTCGGGCTTGTCCTTGAACCTTCCGTCCGCGACAGCGCAGGCGTATCCTGGTGTACGAGCACGCTTGTGACGTGGCGCTCTGTCTCGCTGCGATGGAAGAAGGGGTATTATGGCGCGAATCATCGGATACCGCCGTTTTGGAGGCGTCGAGGTCCTCGAGGAAGGCTCAGTGTCACTCCCCGCGCCTGGAGAGGGACAGGTGCTCGTCACCGTGCGAGCCGCCGGCATCAACCCTGTTGACTACAAGCTCTTCGGTGGATTGACGAGGCCCCTCGAGGTCCTCCGCACGATCGTTCACCCCGGCCGTTGGTTCGCTCGCGGCAAGGAGCGGCCGCTATGGGGCGTAGGACAGGATTTTGCGGGCGTCGTGGCGGCCGTGGGCCCGGGCGCGACCAATGTGGCGGTGGGCGACGAGGTCATCGGTCTCCTGCGCGCCGCCCCCTGGCAGGTGCGCGAATATGGTTCGCTTGCGACCCAACTCGTTATTTCCGCCGACAACGTCGTGTCCAAGCCCGCCTCCTTGAGCTTCGACGTCGCCGGAGGGCTGGGCGTTGCCGCGCAGACCGCGATGGGCGCCATGCGCAGCGTGAAGGCCGACGCGGGTGACGTCATCGTGGTCGCTGCGGCCGCCGGAGGAGTGGGAGGCCTCGTCACGCAGCTGGCTCTCGCCCGCGGTGCGACCGTCATCGGTGTCGCCGGTCCCTCGAACGCCGACTACCTGCGTTCTCTCGGCGCGATTCCCGTCTCCTACGGCGAAGGCATCGAGCAACGCATCAAGGGCGCGGTGCCCTCACCCGTCACTGCCTTCATCGACTGCTTCGGTGGCTACGCGTCGCTGGCCCACCGCCTCGGCGTCCCGGGAGAGCGCGTGGGCACTCTCGTTCCAACTCCCGCGATAGCCCTGCGTCGCGCGCGCTTTACCGGTGGGCGGGACGGGAAGATCGCCGACATCGCAACGGTCGCGGACCTCATCGACCGCGGGACGGTGAGCCTGACCATTGCGGGTACCTATCCGTTCGAGCTGGAGCAGGTGCGCGCCGCCTACAGCGAGCTGATGAGCGGCCACGTGCGCGGCAAGATCGTCATCACGATGGACTGACTCCGTCGCGCCCCGGGGTTAGGCCGAACGTGCACCGTGCGACTAGGCTTAGGGGCATGACGACCCTTGCTGATCTGACGACCCTGCGCGTGGGCGGCCCCATCGCCGAGCACGTGCGCGTTTCTACGACCGACGCACTGGTGGACGCCGTCGCCGCGGCCGATGCCGCCGGAGGACCGCTCCTCGTTGTCGGCGGCGGGTCGAACCTCCTGGCGTCAGACGCCCCCTTCGAGGGCACTGTCGTCGATGTGCAGCCTTTCGATGAGGTCGCCTCCATCATCCACGAGGACCCTGCCGGCTCGGTCGTCGTGCGTGCCGGCGCAGGCACGGTCTGGGACGCTTTCGTCTCCTGGACGTTGTCTGAGGGGCTCTGCGGCCTCGAGGCGCTCTCCGGCATCCCCGGGACCGTCGGTGCCTCCCCGGTGCAGAACGTGGGCGCCTACGGCCACGAGGTCTCCGAAACCATCGAGAGCGTCGAGGCCTACGACCGCCTGACGGGCATCGTCGTGCGCCTGCTTCCCTCCGACCTCGGTTTCGCCTACCGCTCCTCGGCGATCAAGCGCAGCGTCGGCGAGCCCGGCCTGGGCGACCGCCCCTGGGGGCCGACCGGCCGCTGGGTGGTCCTGTCCGTGGACTTCCGCCTCGTGCGCTCGCCCCTGAGCGCCCCCGTCATGTACGCTGAGCTGGCGCGACGCCTCGGCGTCGAGGCCGGGGAGCGCGCCGATGCGTCCCTGGTCCGCTCCACCGTCCTGGATCTGCGCCGCGGCAAGGGCATGGTCCTGGATGCGGAGGATCACGACACGTGGAGTGCTGGTTCCTTCTTCACGAACCCGATCCTGCCCGAGGCCGTGGCCGCCTCGCTGCCCGAGGACGCGCCTCGCTTTAGCGCGGGTGAGGGTCTCTTCAAGACGAGCGCCGCCTGGCTCATCGATCACGCGGGCTGTGGCAAGGGTTTCCACCTGCCCGAGGCCGGGGACCCGCCGCGCGCGTCCCTGTCCACCAAGCACGTGCTGGCCCTGACGAACCGCGGCGGCGCGACGGGCGCCGACATCGAGGCCCTGGCCCGCGCCGTGCGCGAGCGGGTCTTCGATGCGTTCGGCGTGATCCTGGTGCCCGAGCCGGTCACAGTCGGCATCACCTGGTAGCGGGATTGACTATGTGGAACTATGTGCCGATCTTGATTGGCGTATGTGGCGCATCGGTGGTAGTCGGTATCTATTGGAAGCTGAAGAAAAGTAGTGTATCCCGCCTCAAACTGCTTCGAATCGCACTATGCGCCGCATTCGTTCTGTCATTAGTCAGTTCTAGCTATGTTCCTTTAAAATCCGGCGCCGCTCTGATCTGGTTCTGGATGGCTGAGGCCATAGTGTATCTAGTCCTTGTGCGGCTAGGTAGTCGACTCAAGAATGCCTATCAAGAATTTCGGCTGGATCCGCAACAGTATCGCAGAAGTCGATTATTGTGCGTTAATGAAACTGTGAAGCCAATTATAGAAGCCTTAGTTCCTAAAGGTAGCTGGAAAGATGTGCGCATCGGTGAGCCTGTGTCGCCGGGACCTCTTCAGATTGGGCTAGCTATAGTTGCTTCAATAGTTGCTCTTATCTTCTTTGCGATAACTCGAGTTTTTTTCTTCAGTGAAGAAGAGTATTTACGTCTTCCAGTTTGGACTTTTCGATATTCGCTCCTGTTTTCGGCTGCCATAATTACTTTCAGTTACTTAATGGTTCTTGTTCTTTTGGCTGCTCTCCGGTGGCTTCGCATTCTGCTTTCTCCTATCCGGTTTGGTAAGTCGCTTCAATGTGTTGTGGATTGGTCTGGGTATGGGGCTGCGCTGGCGAGTTGTCTCGTGTTGGTACTTCCTGCGCTTTTTCTAATTGTTGACAAAGTGTTGAATTCTAGCAATCATGCCACCTTTTCTTTATCATTGTTATTTGATGCTGCAAGTGTGGGGGCTCTTGGAGGGTTGGTTATAGGTTGTTTTTTGGGATTGTTTAGCCTAATTGATTCGCGTAATGTTCTCTACAATTCAATATCTCCTGCAGCGTTCTTTGTGATCCTCGATTTGGGTTTGTTTTATCGCGTTTGTAAGTTGCGTCCGAGCATCTTGTTGTATCGATATCTCGAATCGCATTCAATTGAGGGTGTGGACTCGTGTGATGATGTGGAGACTGCGAAGCTGCTCTATAATGAGTGTCTTTCGTGGGAATGTGAGCGCTACTTTGCTGTTGTGAAGAAATGTGATCCATCTGTGGGTGCGCTTTTAACTAATGTTGATGCGGTCTATTTTTGGACGGTGGTTATCGTTTTGCTTCTTTTTGTTGTGTGGCGGGTTGTTCTTACGTTTAAGCATGCTTGGGGAGGGGATGTGGAGCGTGATATTTCAATCACCTAATTGCCGTTCGTTCTCAATTCTTAGTGTTATGTGTTTGTTTGATCGGGGCTGTTGATGTTGGGATGTCTCTGATTGTTGATTGGTCTCTTAGTGGTCAATTCGGAACTTATAATGTGTCTGCTGTTTTGAAGCCCGTGCTCGCAGGGCCAGCTTGTATAACGGTTGCCGTATGCGCTTTCGTGGAGCGGCCAGTCGTTTGTGGATAGTGTGCTGGTCTATCCGTATCTTCGTAACCTATCCGCGTGAGGCTGCGGCGCGCAGGCGCTCGATCATGTCGGGCACGTTGCGGGTGACGGCCGTCCACAGGAGCTGGTCGTCCATGCTCTGGTACCCCGAGTGCGCCGCGATGTTGCGGGCCGTGCGCAGGGCGCGCTTCTCGGGTGAGGTCAGGGCGTCCATGTAGGGTGCGTACTCTTCGCGTTCCAGGAACGCGGCCAGCCGGATGATCACCATGCAGGCGGAGTCGTACTCCGGGCAGTCGGCACTGAAGGTCTCGACGGGGACAACGGTAACTCGCTTCACGCGGTGGGCGATGACGTCGAGTTCGCGCAGGAAGTTCTCAGCGTCGAAACTGGGCGCATGTCTGCGTGCCACTCGCGGCCGAGGGACGAAGGGAGCAGGGTCACTCATAGTGCCACGGCCTCGTCAACGGCAGTTCGCAGTGCTTCGGGCACGTGTGTATCCGCGTGAACCTCCGTCGGGAAGCCGGTGAGCTCGCTTGCGAACGAGGCAATGTCCGCCAACTCGAACAGTGATAGCTCGCGGGTGGGCGTGCCAATCAGGTCGATGTCCGACTCGAATCCGTCCGTGCCCCGGGCGACCGAGCCGAAGACGCGGAGGGTGCCGAGGCCTCGTTCCTGGGCGTAGGTGGTGATCAAGGACGCGTAGCGGGCGAGCGGCACGGAGGGACGGTAGTCGGCGGTGCGGAGGATGCGTTCGAGCAGCTCGGAGGAAACTGCGCGCTTGCCGGACTCGATCTGCGCGAGGGTCGACTGGCTCATCCCGGTCATCCCCGCCAGCTCGGCCTGTGTGAGGGACGCGTCCTGACGTGCAGCACGCACGAGGGACGGCGCGTCGTCACGATGAAACCGGCTCATGTCTCCATGATAGTGCACGCGTGCACTATTGGTGAAGTGGTCGTCGTGTGTAGGCCCAGGTGCGAGGCCGGGGACCCGCCGCGCGCGTTCTTGTTCACCAAGCACGTGCTGGCCCTGACGAACCGCGGCGGCGCGACGAGCGTCGACATCGAGGCCCTGGCCCGCACCGTGCGTGAGCGTGTCTTAGAGGCATTTGGTGTGACGCTGGTGCCCGAGCCGGTCACGGTTGGCATCGCCTGGTAGCGGGTCACCTGGTCGTTGTTTGCGGCGCCTGTCGCTGGCCGGGTAGCGGCGTTCACGTGGGTACTGTCAGCTACCGACTGTGTTCGCTGCTTTCTAAGTTGCCGCTAAGTGGATAGGTTGTCACGATGCGGATAGGTTATTCGCTTGCGGATAGCTTAATAACCTATCCGCGTGTCCACTACCTATCCGCGTGCGCGTAACCTATCCGCGTGCCGCCGCACTCAAAGGAAGCGTGCGTGCAGCGTTGTGACGAGCGACGCGCACCTACGCCACGGGATCGGCCGCGAGCCACGCGTCGATGTCGGCCTTCCAGGCCGCCTTGCGTGAGGGCGAGGCCAGCGATGCGTCGATCGACGAGCGCGCCAGAGACGCCAAGTCCTCGTCGGACAGGCCGAACACGTCGCGAGCGACCTCGTACTGGGCGACCAGGCGCGAACGGAACAGCAGCGGGTCGTCGGCCGCCAGCGCGACGGTAGCCCCCGCCGAGAGCAGCGTCGGCAACGGCACCTGCGAAAAGTCCGTGTAGACGCCCAGGTGTACATTCGACGTGGGACACACCTCCAGGGCGATGCCCTCGTCGATGACGGCGTGCAGGAGCGCCGGATCTTCGCTGGTACGCACGCCGTGCCCGATGCGCGCCGGTGCCAAAGCGGACACAACCTCGCGCACGGAGGACGGGCCCAGGAGCTCGCCGCCGTGCGGAACACCTACGAGCCCGGCGCGGCGCGCGATGCGGAACGCGGGGGCAAACGACGCCGTGGAGCCCACGCGCTCGTCGTTGGACAGGCCGAAACCCACGACGTCGCCGGGGCCATCCCCAGCAAACGACGCGGCCAGGCGCGCGAGCGTGCGCGCGTCCAACGGGTGCTTCATGCGCGACGCCGCGACGATCACCCCGATGTCGACGCCGGTATCGCGCGAGGCCGCTCGGGCCTCGTCGATGATGATCTCCAGGGCCGGGGTGATACCCCCGACGTAGGGCGCGTAGGACGTGGGGTCGGCCTGGATCTCCATGCGCACCGAGCCCTCGGCGGCGTCGTCCTCGGCGGCCTCGCGGATGAGGCGGCGCATCGCAGCCTCGGAGCGCACGAGGTGACGCGCGGAATCGTAGGCGCGCTGGAAACGGAACCAGCCGCGCCCGTCGGCCGGCATGGAGGCCGCGTCGATGTGCAGCAGGTGAGGAGGCAGTCGCACGCCCTGCGTGCGCGCCATGTCGATCATGGTCGTGGGCCGCATGGCCCCCGTGAAGTGCAGGTGGAGGTGGGCCTTGGGGAGGGTCGCGAGGTCACGCCTGCCCGGTGGGGTGGGGCGCGGGGCCGTCAGGTTAGGGACAGCGGGCGCTTCCACGGCCTAGTGCTCCCCGAGCCAGATGATGATGTCGCGGATCAGGCCGGGGCCCTCGGGCTCGTTGAGGAGCTCGTGGTAGGCGCCGTCGATGATGCGCAGGTGGATGTCGGCGTCCGGGTGCGCCGCGCGTGCCCCGCGCACGAGCTCGCGCGAACCGCGCAGGTCCGCCATCAGGTCGTGCGAGCCGTGCATGACGAGCGTCGGGGTGCGCAGGCGCGCCGCCCGCTTGAGGACCTCGTCGCCCTGAATGATCATGGTCGCGCCCGTTAGGATCGGCACGCCGCCCTTGTAGGTGAGCGGGTCCGCGTCGAAGTCGCGCTGGACCTGCGGGTCGCGCGACAGGGGAGAGACCTCCATGTCGGACGCGCCCTTCGCCACGACGAGGCCGGGGCGCAGCCGGGCGATCGGTAGCAGCCTGCGCGCCTGGGACGGGGAGACGTGGGGGAGTGGGCGCAGCGCGGGCGCGGACAGGACCGTGCCGCGTAGCCGCGTCGGATCGAGGATGGTCGAGGCCGCAGCGATGAGCCCGCCCATCGAGTGCCCGAACAGGAACAGGTCCGGCGTGCGCGCGTGTGCGAGGGTCGCCCGGCGCGCGTCACCGAAGTCGCGGATCAGCGCGCCCACGTCCACGCGGGCGCGGGGACCCTCAGAGGTCCCGTGGCCCGCGTGGTCGTAGTAGGCGACGTCGTAACCGGCGCGGGTGAGCGCGGAGCGCAGGTGGGCGTAGCGCCCGCTGTGTTCCGCGTACCCGTGGGCGAGGAGGACCGTCCCGAGGGGGGCCTCCTGCGCTGTCCGTTCGAACGAGACGTGCATCAGGCGAAGAGCTCCTGCACGCGGGTGATGCCTTCGACGAGGTCATCGTCGGCCAGAGCGTAAGAGAAGCGCAGGAAGCCGGAGGGACCGAAGGCCTCGCCCGGAACCGCCGCGACCTCGACCTCGTCGAGGATCAGGTCGGCGAGCTCGCCCGACGTGTTGGCCACGCGGCCTCGGATCTCGCGACCCAGCAGGCGCTCGACGGAGGGGTACGCGTAGAACGCTCCCTTGGGGGTGGGAACGTCGAAACCGTCGATCTGGCGCAGCATGTCGACGATGAGGCGGCGGCGACGGTCGAAGGCGACGCGCATCTCGTTCACCGCATCCAGGGAACCGGACACGGCGGCGCGTGCGGCCTCCTGGGCGACGTTGTTGACGTTGGAGGTCAGGTGCGACTGGAAGGACAGCGCAGCCTTAATGACGTCGGAGGGGCCGATCATCCAGCCCACTCGCCAGCCGGTCATCGCGTAGGTCTTTGCCACGCCGTTGAGGATGACGGCCTGGTCGGCCAGCTCGGGCACCAGCTTGACGATGTGCGCGGTCTGCGCATCCTCGTACAGCAGGTGCTCGTAAATCTCATCCGAGATGACCCAGATGCCGTGCTCGAGGGCCCACTGGCCGATCGCGGTCAGCTCCTCGGGCGTGTAGACGCTGCCCGTCGGGTTGGACGGCGAGCACATGAGGAGGACCTTCGTGCGCTCGGTGCGCGCGGCCTCGAGCTGCTCGACGGTCACCTTGTAGTCCTGGTCGGCGCCTGCGAACACCTCAACGGGGGTTGCGCCGGCGAGCTTGACGACCTCGGGGTACGTGGTCCAGTACGGGGTTGGCAGAATCGCCTCGTCGCCGGGGCCCAGCAGCGCGGCGAAAGCCTGGAAGACGGCCTGCTTGCCGCCGTTGGTCACGACGATGTCGGCGGGAGAGACCTCGTAGCCGGAGTCACGCAGGGTCTTTTCCGCGATGGCCTCGCGCAGCGCGGGCAGGCCGGCGGCGGGCGTGTAGCGGTGCATCGCGGGGTTGCGCGCGGCCTTGACGGCGGCCTCGACAATGTAGTCGGGCGTGGCGAAGTCGGGTTCGCCGGCGCCGAATCCGATCACCGGGCGGCCGGCGGCCTTGAGAGCCTTGGCCTTCGCGTCCACGGCCAGGGTCGCGGACGGGGTGATGGCGTTGAAACGATCAGAGACACGGGTGCGAGGAGTATTGGTCACCCCTCCATGGTCCCACGTCGCGCGCGCGTGTGGCGGAGAGCGCACGCGATGCGTGCGTGGGCTACCTCTCATTTACGAGGTCGGGGCTGGTATCACGCGGCATGCGACCCGCCGACGCGCATCTCGGTTGGACAAAGCGCCGCCTTATCCACTAATGTTCGTCAGGCAGGTTTTCCTGCGTAGGGCAGTGGCGCAATTGGTAGCGCACCGGTCTCCAAAACCGGCGGTTGTGGGTTCGAGTCCCGCCTGCCCTGCGGATTAGGCTGATCATTTTCGTAGGAGGATTCCCATGGCCGATCGTGTTGCCTCGGACGCTGAATCCTCGCGCCGAGATCGCACTAAGGAAGAAGCTACCCGCAAGCGTAGCGCCGCCACCAAGGAGCAGACGAAGCGTCCTGGATTTTTCGGTGGCATCTGGCTCTTCTTCAAGCAAGTCATTGACGAAATGAAGAAGGTTACCTACCCCACGGGATCCGAGACCTGGACCTACTTCCTCGTCGTCGTTGTGTTTGTCGCCGCAATCATGCTTTTCGCTGGCCTACTCGACTTCGGATTCGGTAAACTAAGCGCATTGATCTTCGGCTGAGACCGACGAACCCGCCCGCAGGACACTGCAGGCGGGTTTCTTCTACGGTCCGGCCCCACTCGCAGGAGGGAAACGTCGTGAGCGACGAACAGTACACCGAGGACCAGGTCCTCGAGGCCGCCCAGGAAACCGTTGAGCAGGAGACCGTTGAGGCTCCGGCTCGGGATGCTGTTGAGGAGGTGACCGAGGAGGTCGCCACCGAGGACACCGTGTCCGAGGAAGAGGCCCCGGCCTCGGTCGAAGAGGAAGCGATCGCCAAGCTGCGCCGCAAGCTCTACATGTCCCCCGGCGACTGGTACGTCATCCACACCTACTCCGGCCACGAGCGCAAGGTGAAGGCTAACCTCGAGCAGCGCATCACCACGCAGAACATGGAAGACTACATCTTCGCCGTCGAGGTTCCGGATGAGTATGTCATGGAGTATCGCGGCAACGCGAAGAAGCGCGTGCGCCACGTGCGCATCCCCGGCTACGCGATCGTCTGCATGGACTTCAACGAGGCCTCGTACCGTGTCGTCAAGGAAACCCCCGCCGTCACCGGCTTCGTGGGCGACCAGCACAACCCCGTGCCGCTCTCGATCGACGAGGTCGTCATGCTCCTGACGCCCAACGTCCTCGAGGAGGCTGCCGAGGCTGCCAAGGATCAGCCCGCCCCCGTCCAGGCCGTTCAGACTCAGTTCGAGGTCGGTGAGATCGTCACCGTCACCGACGGACCTTTCGAGACCATGTCGGCCACGATCTCCGAGATCATGCCCGAGGCTCAGAAGCTCAAGGTCCTCGTCACCATCTTCGAGCGCGAGACGCCGCTCGAGCTCGGCTTCGACCAGGTGGAGAAGCTCGAGCAGTGACATCACACACCCGGACTTGGGATCAAGCCCGGAATCGCGTTATGATTCACTTTTGTGTGCGTAGGGCGCACTATGCCCACTGAAACCCAGTGAGCTGACGCCAAACGCTCCGCCCTGACCGGCACCCGTCGGCCAGAACTTCAGAAGAAAGACCCGCATTCATGGCACCGAAGAAGAAGGTCACCGGCCTGATCAAGCTTCAGATCGCAGCCGGCGCCGCTACCCCCGCACCGCCCGTCGGCCCCGCTCTGGGCCAGCACGGCGTGAACATTGTTGAGTTCACCAAGGCTTACAACGCGGCCACCGAGTCGCAGCGTGGAAACATCATCCCCGTTGAGATCACCGTCTACGAGGATCGTTCCTTCACGTTCGTCCTCAAGACGCCGCCCGCCGCTGAGCTCATCAAGAAGGCTGCTGGCATCCAGAAGGGTTCCGGCACCCCCAACACCGTCAAGGTTGGTTCGATCACGATGGATCAGGCTCGCGAAATCGGCCAGTCCAAGATGGCTGACCTCAACGCCAACGATGTCGAGGCTGCTGCCAAGATCATCGCCGGCACCGCCCGCTCTATGGGCATCAACGTCGAGGGCTGACCTCAACCAACCCCCCCGTGGTAGGGCAGGCGCTGCCCGACACCCACGACTGCAAGGAGAAGAAGCAGAATGACCAAGCGCTCCAAGAGCTACCGCGCAGCGGCCGAGAAGGTCCACGCGGACGTGCTGTACACACCCTTCGAGGCCATGAAGCTGGCCAAGGAGACCACCGTCACCAAGTTCGACTCGACCGTTGAGGTCGTCTTCCGACTGGGTGTCGACCCCCGCCAGGCGGACCAGATGGTCCGTGGCACCGTTTCCCTGCCGCACGGCACCGGCAAGACCGCCCGGGTCTTGGTCTTCGCCGTTGGTCCGCGCGCTCAGGAAGCGATCGACGCAGGCGCCGACGAGGTCGGCGGCGACGAGCTCATCGAGAAGGTTGCCAAGGGCTACACCGACTTCGATGTCGCCGTTGCTACCCCCGACCTCATGGGTAAGGTTGGCCGCCTCGGCCGCGTCCTCGGCCCCCGTGGCCTCATGCCGAACCCCAAGACGGGCACCGTGACCATGGACGTCGCGAAGGCCGTCAAGGAGATCAAGGGTGGTCGCATCGAGTTCCGCGTCGACAAGCACGCCAACCTGGCGTTTATCGTCGGCAAGGCCTCCTTCACCGCCGAGCAGCTGACCGAGAACTACGCCGCCGTCCTGGACGAGGTGCTGCGTCTCAAGCCGACCTCCTCGAAGGGCCGCTACCTGCTCAAGGGCGCCGTCGCCACGACGATGGGCCCCGGCATCCCGCTGGATGTCACCAAGGTCAAGGATCTCATCGAGAAGTGAGCGTCGCTCGCTGATCAAGCATCCGGGCCCCGCGCAGCACTGCTGCGCGGGGCCCCGCTTTGTCTGGGGAGTGTTTGTGGGATCAGCTGGTGACATCCCGAACAAAGTAAGGGACGTAGGTCACATAATATAGGTGTGGAATAGGGTAACCTTAATTCACTTCTATAAACCTATGTTCATGAAGGGTCGCGATAATGTCTCAGGTTGCGGGTTCGGGTGTCACGAAGGCGCGCTCGGCCGTCACGATTGGTGCGTTTACCGCCGTTTACTTCGTCCTCATGTGGTGCTCGGGGATGCTGGGCTTTTTCGGCCCGGCGTTCATGTTCGTTGGCTGGATCGTCGGGCTGCTGCTCAACGGATCGGTCGTCATGCTGATGCTGGTGCGTTCGCGCATGTTCGGCACCCTCACGATCATGGGAGGCATCGTTGCCTTCCTCATGGTGGTGACCGGGCACGCGTGGGTGACCATTCCGGTTGCCCTGATCCTCGGCTTCCTGGGTGATCTCATCGCCAACGGTGGCGGTTACGTCAGTGCCCCTCGAAACATTGCGGCATACATGCTGTTCTCCCTGTGGATGATCGGTCCGCTCGCTCCGATTTTCTTTGCTCCCGACCCCTATTACGAGGACGTCGCGTCCCAGATGGGCCAGGACTACGCGGATAGCATGCGAGCCCTCTTCAGTCCCGCAGTCATCAGTGTGTGGGTCGTCGTCGCGATGATCGTTGCGTGCATCGGTGGACTCATCGGACGCTTCCTGCTGCGCAAGCACTTCGCGAAGGCCGGCTTTGCCTGAGATCTCGCTCGCCGAGGCTGCCCCAGGCGAGGCGACGAGCAAGCTTGATCCGCGAACGAAACTTCTAGCCCTCCTCGTCCTCAACGCGCTCGTCATGCGTGCGAGCCCCACGTCCACGCTCCTTGCGGTCCAACTGCTTGCGGTGGTCGCGCTCGCGTGGGAGGCCGGCGGTCGGGCGGCGGTGCGCACGGGGCTTGGGTGCCTCGTCTGCGATGTGTGCAGTCTTGGGTCGCCTTTCCTCGTTGCGTGGCTTGAGAGTGTGGGCTCGCCGCGTGGCCTCGTTCTCCTGATCGGCACGTGCAGCGCGATTGCGTTCTGGTTTGCGCGCTTCTTCGCGGGCTTCGGCCTGGCGCTCTACGTGTACCGCACGACGAGAATCGGTCAGATGAAAGCGGCGCTACGCGCGGTTCACCTGCCGCGCGTATTCGTCGACGCTCTCGCCGTTGCTTTCCGCGTGATTCCGACGGTGGGCTCAGAGGCGGTGGCCATCCGTGAGGCGATGGAGATGCGTGGCGTCGACCTCGGGGTGCGCGGAGTTCTCCGTCACCCCCTCGTGATCGCCGAGCGCTTTCTGGTTCCCCTGCTGTCCTCTATCGCGCGCGTGGCCGACGACCTGGCTGCCTCGAGCGTCATTCGAGGCCTCGGCGGCCCGACGCGCCCCACATCGCTGACGCGGCTGCGCGCCACCGCCTGGGATGCGCTCGCACTCGCGTGCATCGCTGGCGTCGTCGCCATCGAGGTCGGCGCGTACCTCGGAGTACTCCCATGATTGACGTTGAATCCCTGTCGTTCTCCTACGTGAGCGAGCTGACTGGGGACCGCGTCGAGGCCCTGCGCGGGGTCGACGTGTCCGTCCGGTCGGGCACCCTCACGCTCGTGTGCGGCTCCTCCGGCTGCGGAAAGTCGACGCTCATGCGGGCGCTCACCGGCCTCGTCCCACAGATGACCCCGGGAGAGCTGGATGGTGTGGTGCGGATTGATGGGCGCGACCTCGCCGAGGTCCCCCTGACCGAGGTCGGTCACCTGTGCTCGTCAGTCTTCCAGAATCCGCGCACACAGTTCTTTTGTGACACCGTCTCCGAGGAGCTTGCGTTCTGCGGCGAGAACTACGGCCGCGATCGCGAGGCCTTGATCGAGGACAGCACGCGTGCCGCCGAGCTCATGGGCATCTCGCACCTGATGGACAGGAAGCTGTCGAGCCTGTCGGGCGGGCAGCTCCAAAAGGTTGCACTCGCCTGCGCGCTTGCCTCCGGGGCGCCGGTTCTCCTCGCCGACGAGCCAACCTCGAACTTGGACCCCGATGCCATCGCCGACGTGCGGCGCGCACTCGCGATCCTCAAAGAGCAGGGGATGACGATCGTTGTCGTCGAGCACCGCCTCCGCTTCCTGCGGGGGCTCGCCGACCAGGTTCTCCTCATGGAGGGCGGAGAGGTCACGCGCGCGTGGAGTGGTGAGGAGTTCTACGCGATGGATGACGCGCATCGGCAGTCGCTCGGACTGCGTACCCTCGTGGATCCTGGCCCGCCCGAGGCATGGGTGCCCTCGCGGAACTCCGACAAGGAGGCCTCCCATGAAGGGGGAGTGCGCCTGTCCTGCCGGGATCTGAGCTTCTCCTACGGGAACACCCCCGTGTTCGACGGGTTGAACGCGGACTTCCCGGCAGGACAGATCACCTGCATCGCGGGAATGAACGGCGTTGGGAAAACGACCCTCGTGCGCGTTTTGTGTGGGCTGGCCGCTCCCGGATCCGGGACGATCACCCTGGACGGGCGGGCGACCAATCGTCGGCAGCGCCGAGCCGCGTGCGCGCTCGTCATGCAGGACACCGGACGGCAGCTTTTCTCCGACACGCTTGCGGGTGAACTCACGATCGGAGCCTCGGAGGCGAGCGGCGAGGATGCGGACAAGCTCCTGGGCGACTTCGACCTCGCACACCTGGGGGATCGGCACCCGCTGAGCCTGTCGGGGGGCCAAAAACAACGCCTCGTCATCGCAGCCGCGCGTGCCACCGGGCATCGCATCGTCATTCTTGACGAACCCACGTCAGGGGTCGACGCGCGACACCTCACCTCCATCACGTCGACCCTGCGCCGCATTGCCGACGAAGGCGCGGCCGTCATCGTCGTTACCCACGACGGCGAATTCGCCTCGGCCTGCGCGGATCGACTCATCACACTCACGCCGACGGGTGCCTTGTGCGCCCTCGAAGGAGACCACCAATGACCGACACTGACGAGCGCGAGGACACCACTGCCTCGTCCCCGAGCGATCCGCACGCCGACAAGATCGCTGCTGGCGACCCGCGTGCGGCGCACCTAGCGGGCCAGCGCGCCTTCAAGGAACTGACCGCTCCCATCCGTGGATCCATGATGCTCTCCCGGGTGCTCGGGCTCATCTACGGTGCGCTCGCGGTCGCCCCCTACGTCATCCTCGTCCAGCTTGGGGAGGTGCTGCTGGAGGCAGCCCGCTCGGGTGCCTCGCCTGATCGCGCCGAGGTGATGACGCTGCTCATGTGGCTGACCGGTGCGTTCGGCCTCCGATACGGCATCTACTTCATCGCGCTGACCGTCACTCACTTCGCGGACGTGCGTTTCGGGCACATCGTGCGCTCCCGCATGGTGAGTGTGCTCGCCGCAGCGCCCCTCGCCTGGTTCACATCCACGAACTCGGGGGCCGTGCGCAAGGCGATCCAGGACGACACGCACGACGTGCACACGGTCATTGCGCACGCTCCCGTCGAATCCGCGGCCGCCGTCAGCGCACCGCTGTCCCTGCTCATCTACGCTTTCGTCGTCGACTGGCGACTCGGACTCCTGTCGATCGCCACGCTCCCCGTCTACGGACTCCTCAACGCGTGG
This sequence comes from Schaalia odontolytica, assembly GCF_009730335.1. Taxonomy (GTDB): domain Bacteria; phylum Actinomycetota; class Actinomycetes; order Actinomycetales; family Actinomycetaceae; genus Pauljensenia; species Pauljensenia dentiphila. Next base: position 2,194,696 of record NZ_CP046315.1, on the reverse strand, counting down.
ATGATGCGCGGCATGGGGGAAAAGACCGCCGAGATGGATCGACACCTGACGCGGGTCTCGTCCACGATGGTCGAGTTCGTCTCCGGCATCAGCGTCGTCAAGGCGTTTGGGACCGTGGGGCGCTCGCACGAGCGATTCACCCGGGCCGCCGAGGACTTCTCTCGCTTCTACGTCGACTGGTGCGGCCCCCTGCTGAAAGGCTCTGCGCTCGGGCAGGCGACCGTATCGCCCTCCCTGATCTTGCTCGTCTCGACGGCGGGAGGGTCCGCGCTCGCGGCCTCGGGCATCGTGAGCCCGGTCCAGGTGATCACCTGCGCGCTCATCGCCCTCGTCATCCCGGCGGCTATCGAGGTGCTGGGTACGACGACCTGGGCCTACCAGATCGCCGGGGCCGCCGCGCTGCGCATCGTGGACCTACTTTCGGTCGCCCCGTTGCCTGCCGAGGGGAGTTCAGTGCCGGGGGGAGCTGACATCGAGATTGATGGCGTGTCCTTCTCCTACGGGGCAACCCTCGCGCTGGACGACGTCAGTCTGACCATCCCCGAGGGTTCGGTGACCGCCCTCGTGGGGTCCTCCGGCTCGGGAAAGTCAACGCTCGCGACGCTGGTCGCGCGCTTCGCTGACCCGGACCAGGGGAGCGTGCGTATCGGCGGGGTCGACGCTCGCGACATCGCCCCCGATGCTCTCTACCGGCACGTCTCCTTCGTCCTCCAGGATCCGCAACTCCTCGACATCTCCGTGCGCGACAACATCGCGCTGGGAGTCCCGGGCGCCAGCGACGAAGCGGTGTGGGCGGCTGCCGGGGCCGCGCGCATCGACGACTACCTGCGTTCCCTGCCCCGAGGCCTCGGCTCCGTCATCGGGGAGGACGCCCACCCCTCGGGTGGCCAGGCGCAACGAATTGCGATCGCACGGGCTCTCCTCGTCGACGCCCCCATCCTCGTTCTCGACGAGGCCACTGCCTTCACCGACCCGGAGGCCGAAGCCGATATCCAGGCGGCGCTGACCCGCCTCGTGCAGGGAAAGACAGTCCTGGTCATCGCGCACCGCGCAGCATCCATCGCCGGCGTCGACCAAATAGCCATCCTCGACGCGGGCCGCATCATCGCGGTGGGCACGCCCGACGAGCTCGCCGACCACCCGTACATGCGGCGCATGAGCGCGCCCGCGAAAGGACACTGACATGTACGGCCTCATCTCCCGGCTACGCGAACCCCTCTCCGAACAGGGGCGAGCCGACTTCGCCCAGGCGAGCGTCCTGTCCTGCATCGTCGGCGCGGTGCGCGGCGTCTCCCTCGTCGCTTTCATTCCTGTCTCCATCGCCCTGACCTCGGGGAATCCCGCGTGGGGCATGAGGCTGGGTGCCTGGCTCGTTGTGCTGGGGGTGTGTGCCGGTACCTCGTTCATCGTTGAGTACCTGCTCGCCATCCGCTCCTACTCGGTGGCCTTCGACTTCCTGTCGAACATGCACCGTGCGATCGGCGACAAGGTGGCGTCCCTGCCGCTCGGCTCCTTCCGCGCGGACACGGCCGGAAAGACATCCCGCCTCGTCTCGCGCGAGCTCATGGTCCTGGGCGAGATCTTCGCGCACATGTACTCGCCTCTCATCGCCGCGATCGTCACCTCGGTGACGATGCTCGTCGGCATCACCGTGTTTTCGCCGGTACTCGGACTGGTGTGCTTGGCGGCGATCCCGGTCATCGGCGGGGGAGTGTGGGTGGCGCGCCGATGCCTGCAGTCCGGGGCGTCCCTGAAAGAGCCTCCCGCTCGCGAGCTGTCCCACCGCATCGTTGAATACGCGACCAAGCAGGGCGCCCTGCGCGCGTGTGGACGCTCCTCCTCCTACGAGCCCCTCATGCGAGCAGAGGACGCATACGGAGTGGCCGCGCGACGCTCACTCATGAGGGAGACGGTTGGCCAGATCGTCAACGGCATGGCTGCTCAGACGGTCGTCGTGACGCTCATCTGCGCGATTGGCTGGCTGTCGGTCGCCGGGACCGTCGGCCCGGTGGAGGCGGTCGTCTCCATCGGCCTGCTGCTGCGCTTTACGCAGATCCTCGTCGATATTGGGGCGCTCGGCTCCGCCTTCGAGACCCGGCGCCCCGTCCTAGACCTCAGCCACGACATTCTTTCCGCCCCCGAACTGCCCACGCACAACGGCGGGCGATGCGGGGACGAGGCCCCGGCCTCGTCGGGCGCGTCCGTCGCCCTTGAGGGCGTGTCCTTCTCCTACGAGGCCGACCATCCGGTCCTGCAAGGCGTGTCCTTCCGCGTGGAACCCGGAACGATGACGGCGATCGTCGGCCCCTCGGGGTGCGGCAAGACCACCATCGCGCGCCTCATCGCACGCTTCTACGATGTGGACGCCGGACGTGTGCTCGTTGGCGATGGGGATGTTCGGGACTGGGACACTGCCGACCTCATGGCACAGCTGTCCCTTGTCTTCCAGGACGTCTACCTCTTCGACGACACCCTCGAGGTTAACGTGCGCGTCGGTAACCCCGACGCGACCCGGGCTGACATTGAGGAAGCGGCACGTCTGAGCGGAGTCGACGAGATCGTTGAACGTCTGCCCCTCGGCTGGGAGACCCCCGTCGGCGAGGCCGGCCGAGCCCTGTCAGGCGGCGAACGCCAGCGTGTCTCCATCGCTCGCGCACTCCTGAAAGCCGCGCCCATCGTCCTCTTCGACGAGGCCACGAGCGCCCTCGACCCCGAGAACGAATCCCGCGTCACCGACGCCATGGCAGCCCTGAGGCGCGACGCGTCCCTCATCGTCATCGCGCACAAGCTCGACACGATCACCGCGGCCGACCAAATTGTTGTCCTCAGCGAGACTGGACGCGTCGCACAGATCGGCACGCACGAGCAGCTCTACACCCAGCTGGATGGCCAATACCGGGCATTCTGGGACGCTCGCTCTCGGGCAGCGGGATGGAGGCTTGTCTGACTGGTGGCGGGGCCAAGCTTGCGCATCTGCCCAGAGGCGGACTGTGCGCGCGGCCGGCCCCGGCCTCGTCTGTGATGCTCGCCCCGTTGCTTGCAAGCCCTAGCTGGGCCTGTTAAGCTGATCCTCGCCGAAGACCGTTGGTGTCCACACTAGTGGAAGAAAATCCAACGCAGGTGAGTGAGCAGCCCTGTGCTGCAATCGAGCGTATGCCCGACACGATCCTGCGTGTCGGGTTTTTTCTTACCTACGGTCACGTATCTGGAAGGAGGACCATGGCGAAGTCCGACAAGGTGGCAGCAGTTGCCGAGCTCGTGGAGCGTTTCCGCGCAGCCGACGCTGTCCTGCTGACCGAGTACCGCGGCCTGACCGTCGGCCAGCTGAAGCAGCTGCGTCGCGGCCTGGGCGAGAACGCGACCTACGCCGTGGCAAAGAACACGCTGGCGCGCCTGGCGGCCAAGGAGGTCGGTCTCGACTTCCTGGCTGAGGACCTCAAGGGTCCCACGGCCATCGCTTTCGTCTCCGGCGAGCCTGTTGAGGCTGCCAAGACCCTGCGTGATTTTGCTAAGGACAACCCCGCCCTCGTGCTGAAGTCCGGCGCGATGGACGGCGCTCAGCTGAGCGCCGAGGCTGTCAAGAAGCTTGCCGATCTCGAGTCCCGCGAGGTCCTGCTGGCCAAGGCCGCAGGCGTCCTCAAGGCCAAGATTGGTCAGGCGGCGTTCGCATTCAACGCTCTGCCCGTCAAGGCAGTGCGCACCATCGATGCTCTGCGCGAAAAGCAGAGCGAGGCGGCCTGACGAGACAGGCCATGTTTCACGCCGCCACCCCGGCTGCGTGAAACTACCCAACAATCTGCACTCGTGCAGGCCAATTAGGAAGGATGCCACTCATGGCTAAGCTCTCCAATGACGAGCTCATCGCAGCTTTCAAGGAAATGACCCTCATCGAGCTCTCTGACTTCGTGAAGCTCTTCGAGGAGACCTTCGACGTTGAGGCCGCTGCCCCCGCAGCCGTCGCCGTTGCCGCCCCGGCCGCCGACGCCCCCGCCGCCGAAGAGAAGGACGAGTTCGAGGTCGTCCTCGAGTCCGCCGGTGACAAGAAGATCGCCGTCGTCAAGGTCGTCAAGAACCTGGCCGGCCTGGGCCTCAAGGAAGCCAAGGACCTGGTTGACTCCGCGCCCTCCACCATCTTCCCCGCCGCGAAGAAGGAAGACGCCGAGAAGGCCAAGGCTGAGATCGAAGAGGCCGGCGGCAAGGTCACCCTTAAGTGACTTTCCCCGTCTGAATCGTTCAGACTTTCACCCCTCGTTTGGGTGAGCAAGCCCCGTCCCGCATCCGCGGGGCGGGGCTGAGTGCTTGCGGGCATGTGCCCGACTTGACCATGACCCGACGTGAGGCTTCAGAATCATTTCCATGAGCGATGACAACACTTTCCACACCGTCGGCGAGGTCGCCGAGCGATTCTCCTTGACGGTGCGAACGCTGCATCACTGGGAGGCCCGGGGCCTCCTCGCTCCCGCCGAGCGAAGCTGGTCGAACTACCGGCTCTACTCAGCCGAGGATTGTGCCCGCGTCCAAAGGATCATCATCTACCGGGCGACTGGGATGAGACTGACGGACATCAAGGCTCTTCTCGATTCTGGCGAGTCGGGGATCTCCCACCTGAAGCGGCAACGAGAAAGGCTCATCGCTCACCGTCAAGAGACGGACAAGATGATCGAAGCACTCGACATACTCCTGGAGGATGCAATGAACGACAACGCGCTGACCGTCGAACAGATCGGGGAGATTCTGGGGGACGCCGACTTTGCGGCCCACCAGGCGCGAGCCGAGGAATGCTACGGCGAGACCGATGACTGGAAAGAGTGGCACCGCCGCACCGCCTCGTGGCAGGCGGGCGACTGGCAGGCGAGCACCGAGCGAATCCGCAGGATCGAATCGGACATGATCGATGCCATTCGCGCACGCGTGGCCACCGGCAGCGACAGGGCCGCCGAGCTCGTTGATGCACACCGGGAGGCGCTGAGCGAGTACTTCCCCGTGAGCCCAGCGAAGCACTACCTCATTTCTCGTGCCTACCTGTGCGATGAAAGCTTCCGCTCCCACTACGACTCTCAGCAGGAGGGCTTTGCTCAGTGGCTCGCGGACGCAATCGAGCACGTCGCAGTTGCGCGCGGCGTCGATACGGACGACCCGCAGTGGCGTTGATGCGGAGCCTCCCGCTCTGAGAGCGCCGGACCCGCAGCCTCGAGTGAGGGCTGCGGGTCCGGCGCTTCGACTATCCGCACAAGCCTGAGCAGCACGGAGAAGTGCGTGCCTCCTAGGGGCGCAGCCGCAGCCGTCCTCCCGCGTGATGCGCAGCATATCGGCGGAGCTGTATCCGGCTTGCCAGTTTCGCGCCGCCTCTGCTACTATCTTCTCTTGTCGCAATCCTGCGTAGCTCAACGGCAGAGCATCCGACTGTTAATCGGACGGTTACTGGTTCGAATCCAGTCGCAGGAGCAGATGCCCCGAGTTCTCATGAACTCGGGGCTTTTTGTTGATCGGGGAGGAGTGACACATGCAGGCGATCGCTGATCACGCCTACCACATTCTGATCATCGCCTTTGTTGCTACCACGATCGTCCAGGCGGTCGTCAAGATCATGAGGAAGCCCCGCAAAAAGAAGCGCGGACCCGTCGCCCCCAGGGAGAGCGCAGCCGATCGTGAGAAGCGCATGCGAGAGCACTACGCGGCTTTCGGGGAGCGTTGGCGGGAGTGGCTGGATCAACCGCGGAGGAGAGGTGACGCTGACCGTCTCGTGACGGCCGCGAGCATCTGGGGCAGCCCGGAACAGGGAGCTTCCTTTCCCCGGCGCTTCCATGCCAGTCAGCTCGGCAAGGTCACGGTCGATAAGCGCAGATACCTGGCGATGCTGGACGCCCCCGTCGACGCTGTCCAACCGAGGCGTGAGCTGGCCCCGACCTCGTGGGCGACGATGCGCCTCGACGTGTGGGCCCTGCACTCGAAGGCCGCTCAGAAGCCTCGTCTCATGCGCGTGTGGCTGACCAAGGACCGTGCGCTCGTTGAGCTGCACCGTACCCGCGTCGTCAAGGTCGATGAGATCCTCCCCAGCGAGGTCGTCGGCTTTGTCCGAGGCTTCACGCGCCTCGGCCCGCGCACGGGCAAAGTGGACGGCCTGCGTTGGCTGCCAGCCGAGACCATGGAGCTGGGAGCCAAGCCCCTGTGGAATACCTTCCGCGCGATGCGCGACATCTCCTGCGTGGCTCCCGAGGGGTCGACCGTTGCCGATGCCTTGAATGCTGTGGACTTCCATGCCTTTGCCTTCGTCGCCTTCCGTGCCGAGAGCGCGTGGAAGGAGCCCTGTGCCCACTTACGTGTTCTAGATTGTTCCGGCGTGACCTACCAGGTGGGTGATGCATTCTCGCAGGAGTCCTCCGATGAGCGGTGGGTGCCCCCTGGGGATGATGCGGCGCCCTCGATGGGTGCGGATGGTGGGGAGGGTGCTCGGGCTTCTCGACGAGGCCGTGGCCGCCCGAGCAGGCGCCGTAGCCTGAGAAGAAGGCGTAGTGTGGCGGAGGAAGCGGTTGCATCCGCCAGTGACGACCAGAAGGTTGGGAAGTCGCAGTCCGTCGAGTCGCCCGACCGCGAACCCGAGCCGCTGGCTGACACGGACCTCGCCGTGGTGCCGATCGATCCTCGCGAGGTGCTGTGGGCCGTGGAGAAGATGGTCGAGCTGTGACTGTTCATTGCTGTGTGCAGATGAGGAGGTGCGAACGGTGGGGGAAGAACTTGTTGAGGCTGTCCTGCGGGTCGTGGAGGAAATCCCCGAGGGGCGTGTGGCTACGTACGGCATGATCGCCCGTGCGGTTGGTACCGGTCCGCGCGTCGTCGGGCGGATTATGCACGACTGGGGCGGTGGGGTCCCGTGGTGGCGTGTCGTGAGCGTTCACGGAACTTTTCCAACAACTGTGCGGGGTGAGGGATTATCCGAGTGGGAACGAGAGGGGATTCCTCACGATCCAACACGCGGAAAAGTGTTGATCAAAGAGTGTGTGGTGGAGCAGGACTGGCTGAACGCTGTCGCGCGCCCCATCATTGAAAACGTGCAGAATAATGCGGAATTGTCAGACTGAACCCCCTCGAGATTCGATTACGATTTGGTTACGCGTGAGTGAATTTAGCTCGCGCAGATCACTGTGATGCTCTACTCTTAAGAAGACGCCGAAGAGGGCGATTCCTCGGAACAGTGACCGTTAGCGTTAACGAAGCCGGGGGAGCAAACTCCAGAAACAGAGAAGTTACTGGTACCCAAGGGGTGAGAAGTGACGAACTTACTAGAGCTAAAGGGGATCTCAAAGACGTTCCCCGGTGTGAAGGCGCTGTCCGACGTGGACCTCGACCTTCGACCCGGTGAAGTCTTGGGTCTCTGCGGTGAGAACGGGGCGGGCAAGTCCACGCTCATGAAGGTGCTCACCGGTATCCACAAGTCCGACCCGGGCGGCGAGATCTGGCTGCAGGGAGAGAAGGTCGACATTCAGTCGCCGGAGCACGCGCGTGACCTCGGCCTGTCGATCATCCATCAGGAACTCAACATCGTTCCTGACCTGACCGTCGCCCAGAACCTGTACATCGGTCGACCCGGCACGTCCAAGTTTGGATACGTCGACGACCGCAAGATGGTTCGTGATGCGCGCGAGCTGTTCGAGCGCCTCAACATGGACATCGATCCCACCGCCCACTGCCGTGACCTGCCGGTCGCGCGTCTGCAGATGGTGGAAATTGCGCGTGCGCTGTCCTTCGACTCGAAGATCCTGGTCATGGATGAGCCCACGGCTCCTCTGACCACGACCGAGACGGAGTCCCTGTTCGAGCTGGTGCGCGACTTCGTGTGCCCGACGACCGGCCTGATCTTCATCACGCACCGCATGCCCGAGCTCACCGAGCTCACCAACCGCATCTCGGTCCTGCGCGATGGCAAGTACATCGGCACGGTGGACACGGCCACCACCCCCATGAGCGAGGTCGTCAAGATGATGGTCGGTCGCGAGGTCCCTGCGGACGCTCGCCCCACCACCAAGCCGCTCTCCGACGAGGCCATCCTGCGCGTCGAGCACCTCTCGACCGTCAAGGTCGTCCACGACGTGTCCTTCGAGGTCAAGAAGGGCGAAATCTTCGGCTTCGCGGGCCTGGTCGGCGCCGGCCGCACCGAGGTCGCCCGCGCGCTGTTCGGCGCTGACCCCCACACCTCGGGCGACATCTACGTCCACGGCAAGAAGGTCAGCATCAAGGGCGCGAACGACGCCGTGAAGAACGGCATCGGCTACCTGTCCGAGGACCGCAAGCAGTACGGCCTGCTCCTCGACAAGGACCTGTCCTTCAACACTGGCATGGCTGCCATGGAGCACTTCACGAGAGGATCGGTCGTTGCTACCAAGAAGCTGCGCGAGGTTGCCAAGGACTACGTGAAGAAACTGCGTACGCGCACCCCCAGCGTCGACGTCGAGGTCCGTAGCCTCTCGGGCGGCAACCAGCAGAAGGTCGTCGTGGCCAAGTGGCTGGAGCGTGACACCGATGTCCTGATCTTCGACGAGCCGACGCGCGGTATTGACGTGGGCGCGAAGGACGAGATCTACACGCTGCTCGAGGACCTGGCGAAGCAGGGCAAGGCGATCATCGTGATCTCCTCGGAGCTGCCCGAGGTCCTGCGTCTGGCGAACCGCATCGCCGTCATGGCCCATGGCCGCATCATCGGCACCCTCGACAACGAGGAAGCCACCCAAGAAAACATCATGGAACTGGCCACCGTCGGCCAGGAGGAAGCGAACGGAGTACACGCGTGAGCACCGCCGTCGTCGATAACAAGGGCCTGGAGGCGCCGTCGCGTTTCAAGACCTTCATGAAGAACAACATGCAGCTGCTGCTCGTGACGCTGGCGCTGCTGGTTGTTCTGGCATTCTTTAGCTTTGCAGTGCCCAACTTCGCGTTCGTGAATCGTGAGGTCTATCTGGGCATCGTCCTTCAGTCGGCCTACACGGGCGTCATGGCGCTCGGCGCCACATTCGTGATCGCCACTTCGGGCATCGACCTCTCCGTCGGTACGGGCCTGAGCCTCGTGGCGGTTATGGCCGGCGTTTTCCTGGCGGGCGACAAGATGAACCTGCCGCTCGGCCTCGGCCTCGTGCTGACGCTGCTGGTCGGCATGGCGATCGGCCTGGTCAACGGCCTGAACGTCTCGATCCTGGGCCTGCCGCCCTTCATCGCAACACTCGCCATGATGATGGTCGCCCGAGGCCTCGCCCTGATCATCTCCGACAAGGCCTCGATCTCCATCGCCAACCCCGGCTACAAGTTCATTGCCTCGGGCACGCCCATCCCTTACGTTGCCAACGCTGTCATCATCTTCGTGGTCCTCACGGTCCTGGCAACCTTCCTCATGAACAAGACCCTGCTGGGGCGCTACGCCCTCGCGATCGGCTCCAACGAAGAGGCCACGCGCCTGTCCGGCGTCAACGTCCGCCTGTGGAAGATCATCATCTACGTGGTCGCGGGTGCGTTCATGGCTATCGGCGCGATCCTGTACTCGGCTCGTAACGGCCTCGTCCAGCCTGCTGAGGGTGTGGGCATGGAGCTCAACGTCATCGCCGCGGCCGTCATCGGCGGTACCTCCCTGTCGGGTGGCCGCGCCTCGATCCCCGGCGCCCTGGTCGGCGCGATCCTCATGGAGACCCTGAAGAAGGGCCTCACGATGATGGGTATCGCCGCCGAATGGCAGTTCGTCGTCACCGGTATCGTCCTGCTCCTTGCGGTCGTTATCGACAACCTGCGTCGCATCCGCGAAAACGCAGCCTGATTCTTACCCATTCAATTCACCCATCGTGGACCGACGTCGGTTCACACACACCAAGGGCGGGAATGACCCCGCCACCCCACGAAAGGAAAACCAATGCGCCCCATCGGACGTATCTTCGCCGCCGCCGCCGTCGGCTCCATGGCCCTGGGCCTTGCTGCCTGCACGACCTCGACGGATTCCTCCTCCTCTTCCGACGCCAAGCCCAGCGCGTCCTCCGGCTCCGCCAAGGTTGACACCTCCGGCAACGCCCAGGATTGGGAGAAGGCTGCGGTCAAGGGCGATGGCACCAAGACCATCTACCTGGTCTCCAAGGGCTTCCAGCACCGCTTCTGGCAGGCCGTCAAGGAAGGCGCCGAGCAGGCTGGCGAGGAGCTGGGCTACAAGGTGAACTTCGTCGGCCCGCAGGACGAGACCAAGGTCACTGAGCAGACCGACCAGCTGAAGTCCGCTCTGGACTCCGGCCCGGCCGCCATCGGCTTTGCCGCTCTTGACTCCAAGGCTGCCGCCGACCTGCTCACCGAGATCCACGGCAAGGGCATCCCGGTCGTCGCCTTCGACTCCGGTGTTGAGTCCGACATCCCCGTCACCACTGTTCAGACGGACAACAAGGCCGCCGCCGCCGAGGCCGCCAAGCACATGATCGAGCTGCTCAAGGACAAGAAGGGCTCGGTCGGCATGGTCTGCCACGACTCGACCTCCACCACGGGCAAGCAGCGTTGCGAGGGCTTCAAGGAGTACTTCAAGGCCAACGCTCCCGCCGACCTGAAGCTCCTCGACGAGCAGATCGCCGGTGAGGTCACCAAGGCCGCCGACACCTCGCTGTCTATCATCCAGGCCAACTCCGACATCGTCGGCATGTACGGCTCCAACGAGGCCGCTGCCTCCGGCATCGTCCAGGGTGTCGCTGAGTCCGGCAAGGACGTCACCGTCGTCGGTTTCGACTCGGGAAAGACCCAGATCGACGCCATCAAGGCCGGCACCGAGGCCGGCGCCGTGACCCAGTCGCCCGTGAAGATCGGCTACTACACGGTCAAGGCCGCGGTCGCAGCGCTCAACGGCGCTGAGCTGCCCAAGGTCATCGACTCGGGCTTCGCCTGGTACGACAAGACCAACATCGACAACGCTGAGATCAAGGCGAACCTCTACGAGTGAGCCGATAGCTCCATCGGGCACGAGGCCGGGGCTGGGGAAGTGACAAACTGAACCGGTGGCCCGCCGCGGGTCCCGCTCCACTTCGGTGGGGCGAGACCCGCGGACCCGGCACTTTTCCATTCGAAGGATCCGAGGGGGCGAGCGCCCCCGCGCTCCGACATCGACGTCTTCAAGAGGGATGAAGGAATAATGACAAACCACCCCCGCATCGGAATCCGCCCCACTATTGACGGTCGCCGCAAGGGCGTTCGTGAGGCGCTCGAAGAGCAGACCATGAACATGGCGAAGTCCGTCGCCGAGCTTTTCACCTCCAACCTGCGCTACCCGGACGGCAGCCCTGTCGAGGTCGTCATCGCTGACACCACGATCGGCCGCGTCCACGAGGCCCAGGCCTGCGCCGCCAAGTTCCGCGCGAACAACGTCGGCCTGACCCTGACGGTCACCCCCTGCTGGTGCTACGGCACCGAGACCACCGACATGGACCCCGCGATGCCGCACGCCATCTGGGGCTTCAACGGCACCGAGCGCCCCGGCGCCGTGTACCTCGCCGCCGCCCTGGCCGGCCACGCCCAGATCGGCATCCCCGCCTTCGGCATCTACGGTGAGCACGTGCAGGACGCAGACGACACCTCCATCCCCGAGGACGTGCGCACCCGCCTCCTCGACTACGCGACCGCCGGCCTGGCCGTCGCGCAGATGAAGGGTGAGGCCTACCTGTCCATGGGCTCCGTCTCCATGGGTATCGCCGGCTCCGTCGTCGACCCCGACTTCTTCGGCTCCTACCTCGGCATGCGCAACGAGTACATCGACATGAGCGAGTTCACCCGCCGCATCGAAGAGGGCATCTACGACCCCGAAGAGTACGAGCAGGCCTACCAGTGGATCCGCGAGAACTTCAAGCAGGGCAAGGACTGGAACCCGCCGGAGTGGCAGTACCCCGAGAAGCACGAGGACTGGTGGAAGTTCGTCACCAAGATGACGATCATCGCCCGTGACCTCATGCACGGCAACCCCCGCCTGGCTGAGCTGGGCTTCGAGGAAGAGGCCGGCGGCCACGGTGCCATCGTGGCAGGCTTCCAGGGCCAGCGCCAGTGGACCGACCACTTCCCCAACGGCGACGTTCTGGAGACCATCCTCAACACGAACTTCGACTGGACCGGCATCCGCCAGCCCTCCGTCGTGGCCACCGAGAACGACTCGCTCAACGGCGCCTCGATGCTGTTCGGCTACCTGCTGACCAACACGCCGCAGATCTTCTCCGACGTGCGTACCTACTGGAGCCCCGAGTCCATCGAGAAGGCCACCGGTTGGAAGCCCGAGGGCCGCGCGGCCGCTGGTCTGCTCGACCTGCGTAACTCCGGCTCGACTACGCTGGACGGCGCCGGTAAGGCTGTTCGTGATGGCGAGAATGTCATCAAGCCCTGGTACGAGGTCACCGAGGAAGACCGCGAGGCCACGCTCGCGGCCACGACGTTCCACCCGGCCTCGACCGGCTACTTCCGTGGCGGCGGCTTCTCGACCCACTTCCGTACCTCCGGCGAGATGCCCGTGACGATGTGCCGCATCAACCTGGTGCGCGGCCTCGGACCGGTCATGCAGATCGCCGAGGGCTACACGGTCGAGCTGCCCGACGAGGTTGCCTTCACCATCGAAGAGCGCACCAACATCGAATGGCCCACCACCTGGTTCGTCCCGAACCTGACGGGTGAGGGCGCCTTCAAGAGCGTCTACGACGTCATGAACGCATGGGGCGCCAACCACGGTGCGATCTCCTACGGCCACATCGGCGGTCAGCTCATCACGCTGGCGTCGATGCTGCGCATCCCGGTCAACATGCACAACGTCCCCGCGGAGCGCGTGTTCCGTCCCAAGGCGTGGTCGCTGTTCGGCACCGAGTCCCTCGAAGCCGCGGACTTCCGTGCCTGCGAGACCTTCGGTCCGATGTACCGCTGATACAACCACCGGTCGGGCTTGGGTGTCCTCTCTCCCCGAGCCCGACCGGGCTCGCCCCCACGCGGGGCACCACCACCGGGATCCGGCCCCGGCCTCGCCGATGAGGAAAGATGCACGAGAACCCAACGACGGGACACGCCGACCCAGGGCGTATCTGGAGGAGACCTTCAATGACCACCGTACTTGCTGTTGACCTTGGATCCGCGTCCGGCCGAGTGCTCGCCGGAACGCTGCACGACGGCCGCCTGGACGTGACCGATATCCACCGTTTCAAGCACGAGGCCCGCCGCCGCGAAGACGGCACCCTCACGTGGGATGTGGCAACGATGGAGGCCGAGACGATTACCGGCCTGAAGAAGGCCCTCGAACAGTTCCCGGACGCCCGCGCGGTCTCCATTGACACATGGGGCGTGGACTGGGCTCCCCTCGACGAGAACGGTGAGCTCGTTGGTGACGTTATTGCCTACCGCGACGAGCGCACCTCCCGCACCCTTGACGCTTTCCGTGATCGCATCGGCGACCGCGAGTTCTTCGACCTGACCGGCAACCAGCCGGCCACCATCAACACGGCGAACCAGCTGTTCGCCTACCTGCAGGAAAACCCCGCCGACGCGCAGTGCGTCGCTGCCGCCCTCTTCCTGCCCGACTACTTTGCGTACCGCCTCACCGGCGTCGTCGGCTGGTCGCGTACGATCGTCTCGACCTCCGGCCTGCTCACCCCGGGCGGCGGCGACTTCAATGACGAGGTTTTCAACCGTCTCGGTATCCCGCGCGGCTGGTTCGGGGACCTCGCCGCCGACCGCACCGTCGTCGGCCCCTGCACGGTCCCCGGTCTTGAAACCCTCACCGTCGTGCGCGGCGGTGCCCACGACTCCGCGTGCGCTGTCCACGGCCTGCCCATCGAGGAAGGCAAGCGCGCCTACTTCCTGTCCTGCGGCTCCTGGTCCGTCCTCGGCGCGATTGAGGATGAGCCCCTCATGAGCGACGCCGCCTTCGACCTGGGTATCACGAACGAGGGTCGCACCGACGGGGGAGTGCGCCCGCTCTTCAACATCACCGGCATGTGGATCCTTCAGGAGATTCAGCGCCAGTGGGAGCGCGAGGGCACGCCCACCGACACCGACGAGCTGGTTGCCCAGGCTCGCGAACTGCCCGCCGCCTCCGGCGTTTTCGATCCCGACGAGGAAGCCTTCGCCACCCCCGGCGACATGCAGCGCAAGATCGACGAGGCCCTGGACGCCCAGGGCGCGGCACGTCCCGACTCCATGGCCGGCTACGTGCGCGTCATCATCGAGTCCTTCGCCCGCCGGTACGCCCGTGCGATCGGCGAGCTGACCGAGGCCACGGGGAAGGCTCCCGACCAGCTCAACCTCGTGGGTGGCGGCGCACGCAACCGCCTCCTGTGCGACCTGACCGCCCAGATCTCGGGAGTGACCGTCGTGCGAGGCCCCATTGAGGCATCGACATTCGGTTCCCTCCTCGCCCAGCTCGAAACCATCGGTGCTCTCGCCGAGGAAGATCGCGCCACCGTCATCGCAGCCAGTGCAGCAACCCATGTCCACGTCCCGACCCGCAGCTAAGAAGGTCTCGCTCGCCGACATCGCGCGGCGCGCAGGCGTCTCGACCAACACGGTCTCGCGCGTCGTGCGCGGGGATCCTGAGGTGTCGGAAAAGACGCGCGCGCGCATTGCGAAGCTTGTCGAGGAACTGGGCTACGTGCCCAACTACGCGGCGCGAGCGCTCGCGGCCAAGCGCACCAACGTCCTGCAGGTCGTCCTGGCCGCCCCCATGTTCCACGGACATGGGCGTGTGCTGCTGTCGATCCTCAACGCCTCGTCGCAGGCCGGATATCACGTGTCCCTGTCCTACGCCTACGGCCCGGATGGGCAGCTGCGCAACGACTTCGCTCCCTTCGACGTCGACGGAGTCATCATCCTGGGTGGTCAGGACCCGACGATCGACGTAGCAATCGAGGCGGGCAAGCGTTTCCCAACCGTCCTCGTCCTGACGAGCGAAAAGGGGCTCGACGGCATCTCCACCGTCGCGGTCGACAACGTGCGAGGTGCGCGCCTGGCGACCGAGCATCTTCTCGCCCAGGGGCTCACCGACGTCGTCCACATCTCGGGTCCCGCCGGCTGGTCGGACGCGCAGATGCGGCGCATCGGCTACGAGCAGGCGTGTGCGTCCTACGACATCGAGCCCGTCGTGCTCGAGCCCGACTCGTGGGACTCGCGTGACGGCTACGACGTCATGCGAGCGGCCGGTCGTCTGCCCCAGGGCGTACAGACCGCGAACGACCAGCTGGCCCTGGGCGCCATGCGCTACATCTACGAGCGCGGGGGAGTGGTCCCTCGCGACGTGAGAGTCGTCGGCTTCGACGACATCGACGGCGCGGACTCCTACGCACCTCCACTCACGACCATCCACCAGCCCTTCGACCGCCTGGGACGCACGGCCGTGCGCCTCGTGCGTTCGCTCATGGGCGGCGGTCCCTCACAGGACATCGTCCTCGACCCCGAGCTGGTCATCCGGGCCAGTTCACACCTGTAAGAAAGGCACGTTCATGCTCTATGGACCTATGACGCACCCGCAGTTCCTGCGCGCGCTCGCGGCCGCCGGCCACGGCTCGAAGATTCTGCTGGCGGATGCGAACTACCCGCACACGACGGGTGTGAACCCGCGCTGCGAACTCATTTCGCTCAACCTTGCACCGGGTCTCCTGGATGTCAGCCAGGTCCTTGACGTCCTCAAGCGCACGATTCCGATCGAGCGCGCAGAGATCATGACCCCCGCCCCCGACGCCGATCCGGTGGAGATCCCGATCCACGACGAGTTCCGCGCAGCTCTGCCCGGTGTGGAGTTCGGCGAGATTTCCCGCTGGGACTTCTACGATGCCGCGCGTGACGAGAACGTCGGCATCATCGTTGCGACGGGCGAGCAGCGCCTGTACGGCAACCTGCTCCTGACGGTCGGCGTGCGCCAGCCCGGGGAGTAAAACCCGTTTGCCGCCCCAGGGCGTGCCTTGTTGCATCGGTGACGAACACTTTCGTTTCGTTTTCGTTTCAACTGAATGGTGACTCCGGGGTAGAGAAGACAGTTTCATAGCTGGTGGGTGGCTCGTAAGAGCTGCCCACCAGCGCGTTTATCCCTGCAATATCTTTGAATAATGAAAAATGGACGGCGTTGTCCTGAACGTTTGTGCGCCCTGTGTGCACCTGTGTGAATCCCCTTCTCGTGATGTTGCATACTTTCGTTTTAGTGACTATTCTTTTCTTAACGAAAGAGAAAGCGACAAAGAATGTCGCTGATTCTGTGAAGAGGTGCCCCATGGGACGTGCAGAAGAACGCACGAACTACATCCTGGATCGCCTCGCCCGGGAGGGTGAGGTGAGCGTCGCGCAGCTTGCCTCCGATCTGGGAGTTTCGCCCGTCACCGTGCGCGCATCGCTCAAGTCTCTCGACGAGCAGGGCTACCTCGTGCGCACGCACGGAGGAGCGCGTCCCACCACCTTCCGCAACATTCACCTGCGCCAGAACGATCGTGTTGAGATCAAGGAGCGCATCGCTCGCGCCGCCGCCGACATGATCCACGACGACGATCGCATCATGATCGAGGCCGGCACCACCTGCGCCCTCATCGTCAAGTACCTCGCCGGCAAGCGCGGGGTTCAGGTTCTCACCAACTCCGTGCTGGTCTTCGCGAACGCCCGCTCCAACCCGAACCTCAACATCACGCTGACGGGTGGGCACTTCCGCGCCGAGTCCGAGTCCCTCGTGGGGCCGGTCGCCGAGCGCGCCATCAATGACTTCAACGCACGCGTCGCGTTCCTTGGGACCGACGGGTTCAGCGTTGATCGGGGTCTGACCACCCAGCTTGTAGAAGGTGGACAGGTCGGCTCCATTATGCGTACCCGCGCACAAGAGACGTGGCTGCTCGCTGACTCCTCCAAGTATGAGGAAGCCGGCTTTGTCAGCTTCATGGGGATCGACGAGGTCACCGGAATCATCACCGACGATGAGATCCCCGAAGAATCCATCAAGGAATTGGCCGAGCGCACGAAGCTGCGCATCGTCTAGGAGGAATTACATGGCCACCATCGTGGTGATGCCCCAGCTGGGCAACTCTGTTGAGTCATGCATCATCGTCGAGTGGATGATCGCAGAAGGCGACACCGTCTCCGTCGACCAGACGCTCGCGTCCATCGAGACCGACAAGTCGACCATGGAGGTGCCCTCGACCGCCGAGGGTACCGTCCTGAAGCTCCTGTGGGAGGAAGGCGACGAGGTCCCCGTGAAGGATCCGCTCATCATCGTCGGTGAGCCCGGAGAGGACATCTCCGGCCTCGTTCCCGGTGGCGACGCTGCCCCCGCCGAAGCCGACGCTCCCGCCGAGCAAGTCGCCGCTGCCCCCGAGGCTGGCGCCCCCGCCTTCGCGACCGAGCGCGCCACCGGCGCCGTCTCCCCGCGCGCCCGCGCCCTCGCCGCGTCGAACGGCGTCGACGCCTCGGCCATCACCGAGGGCTCCGGCCCCCACGGCCGCGTCATCGAGCGTGACGTCGCCGCTGCGATCGCCGCCGGCCCCGTCCTGACCTCCGCCGCGCGCGCCGCCGGCGTGAGCGCAGCCGAAGGCACCGGCATCGGTGGGCGCGTGTCCGTCGCCGACGCTGGCCGTACCGCAGAGGCTGCCCCGGCCACCGCTGTCGCGGCTCCCGCCGCCGCTGCCGCCGACTTCCCCGGCGCCTCGACCTCCGCCCCGCTCAAGGGCGTGCGCAAGGTCGTCGCCAAGCGCATGATGGAGTCCCTGACCTCCACCGCGCAGCTGACCCTCAACACGACGGCCAACGCCGCCGGCATCCTCGCGATGCGCAAGAAGGTCAAGAACGCCGACGAGGCCCTGGGCCTGAACAAGATCACGCTCAACGACCTGGTCTGCTTCGCGGTGTCGCGCACCCTGCTCAAGTACCCCGTGTTCAACGCTCACCTCGAGGACGGCGTCCTCACCGAGTTCGAGCAGGTCCACCTCGGCTTCGCGTGCGACACCCCGCGCGGCCTCCTCGTCCCCGTCATCCGCTCCGCGCAGGCACTGGGCCTCAAGGCGTTCTCCGACGAGGCCAAGCGCCTCGCCGGCGGCGCGATCGACGGCTCCCTGTCGCCCGACTTCTTGAGCGGCGGCACCTTCACGGTCTCCAACATCGGTTCCTTCGGTATCGAGACCTTCACCCCCGTCATCAACCTGCCCCAGACGGCCATCCTGGGCGTCGGCGCGATTACCCCGCGCCCGACCGTGGCCGCAGACGGCTCGATCGGCGTGGAGCAGCGCCTCAACCTGTCGCTGACGATCGACCACCAGGTGATCGACGGTGCGGACGGCGCTCGCTTCCTGCGCGACCTGGTCGCCGCCATCGAAAACATCGACGTGACGGTCCTGGCCTGAGAAAAGAGGAATACTCATGAGTGACACGCATTTTGACGTCATCGTCCTCGGTGCGGGCCCCGGCGGCTACCTGGCTGCCGAGCGCCTCGGACACGCGGGCAAGAAGGTCGCTCTCGTGGAGGAGCAGTACCTGGGCGGCACCTGCCTGAACGTGGGCTGCATCCCCACCAAGACCCTGCTCAACGGCGCGAAGAACTACCTGCACGCCAAGGAAGCCAGCCAGTTCGGCGTGGACGCTCAGGGCGTGGCCGTCAACTGGACGCAGATGCAGGCCTGGAAGGACCAGGTCGTGAAGGGCCTGGTCGCAGGCGTCGCCGCCACAGAGCGTAAGGCGGGGGTCACCGTCATCAACGGACGAGGCCACCTCGACGCCCCCGGTCGCGTGACCGTCGAGGGTACGACCTACACCTCGGATCACGTCATCATCGCCACGGGCTCCGTGCCGGCCATGCCCCCGCTGCCCGGCACCCAGGACAACCCGGCGCTGGTCGACTCCACGGGCATCCTCTCGCTGCCCGAGGTTCCGGCCCGCCTCGCAATCATCGGCGGCGGCGTCATCGGCGTCGAGTTCGCCTCCCTGTACTCCACCCTCGGCTCCCAGGTGACCGTCATCGAGATGGCCCCCGAGATCCTTCCCTTCATGGACGACGACCTGGCCGCCAAGGCCCGCGCCGCCATGAAGGACGTGACCTTCGAGCTGGGCTGCCGCGTCGAGTCCCTCGACGGTGGTACCGTCCACTACTCCAAGGGCGAGGAGAAGCTGAGCGTCGAGGCCGACGTCGTCCTCATGGCCGTCGGCCGCCGTCCCGCGACGGAGGGCTGGGGCGCGCAAGAGGCTGGACTGGAGATCAACCGCGGCGTCGTCGTCGACGACACGATGCGCACCAACCTGCCCAACGTGTGGGCCATCGGTGACGTCACCGGACGTTCCCTCCTGGCGCACGCAGCCTACCGCATGGCGGAGATCGCCTCGGCGAACATCCTGGATCCTGCCGCCAAGAAACGCGGCGAGGTCATGCGCTGGCACACCGTTCCGTGGGCCGTCTTCTCGATCCCCGAGGCCGCCGGCGTCGGTCTGACCGAGTCCGCCGCCAAGCGTGAGGGCCGCGATGTCCTCGTCGCCAAGGTTCCCGCCCTCATGTCCGGCCGCTTCATCGCGGAGAACGGCTTCAAGGCACCGGGCGAGGCGAAGATCCTCGTTGATCCCACGACCCACCAGGTGCTGGGCATCCACGTGCTGGGCGCGTACGCCGCCGAGATGATCTGGGGCGCTCAGGCCGTCCTCGAGATGGAACTGACCGTCGAGGACCTGCGCCAGGTCGTCTTCCCGCACCCCACGGTCTCCGAGGTGATCCGTGAAGCCGCGTGGGCCGTCAAGCTCTAACGAACATCCCCTACGTCAAGGAAGAGTAGAATAATGACTCAGTCTCTTATCATCGACCCCAATGAGGTGCGTCGCCCCGGGTACGTGAAGTTCCCCGAGGTCCCCGTCAACCAGTACACCTTCGACCGTGACACCGAGATCGCCCGCTACGGCGAAAAGGGCATGGTCCAGATGCTCCACGACATGATCGTCGTGCGCACCTTCGAGTCGATGCTGGACTCCATCAAGAAGACCGGCGCCTGGGAAGGCGTCGAGTACAACCACCCCGGCCCCGCCCACCTCGGCATCGGCCAGGAGAGCGCCTACGTCGGCCAGAGCTACGTGCTGTCGCCCGATGACTTCATCTTTGGTTCCCACCGCTCGCACGGCGAAATCCTCGCCAAGTGCTACTCGGCCATGCACCAGATGGACGAGAGCCAGCTTGAGGGCATCATGAAGGACTTCCTCGGCGGCGAGACCCTGTCCTACGCCGAGAAGATCGACTACAAGGACACGAAGGACCTCACCGAGAACTTCATCCTCTTCGGCGCCCTCGCCGAGATCTTCGCCCGTAAGTCCGGCTTCAACCGCGGCCTGGGCGGCTCGATGCACACCTTCTTCCTGCCCTTCGGCTCCTACCCGAACAACGCGATCGTCGGCGGCTCCGCCCCCGTCGCGAACGGCGCGGCCCTCTTCAAGCGCATCAACCGCAAGCCCGGCATCGTCATCTCCAACGTCGGTGACGCCGCCCTGGCCTGTGGCCCCGTGTGGGAGGCCATGAACTTCGCGTCCATGGACCAGTTCCGCTCGCTGTGGCGCGAGGAGGACGGTGGCAACCCGCCGATCCTGTTCAACTTCTTCAACAACTTCTACGGCATGGGCGGTCAGACCTTCGGCGAGACCATGGGTTACGAGATCCTCGCCCGCGTGGGCGCGGCCCTCAACCCCGAGGCCATGCACGCCGAGCGTGTCGACGGCCTCAACCCGCTGGCCGTCGCGGATGCGACCACCCGCAAGAAGAAGATCCTCGAGGAGGGCCGCGGCCCCGTCCTCATGGACACCATCACCTACCGCTTCTCCGGCCACTCGCCGTCGGATGCCTCCTCGTACCGCACGAAGGAAGAGGTCGAGCTGTGGGAGCAGGTGGACTGCATCAAGGAGTACAGCAACCTGCTGATCTCCAACGGCCTGACCACGCAGGACGAGATCGACGGCTACACGGCCTCGCTGACCGAGAAGCTCGTCAAGGTCCTCAAGCTCTCGATCGACGACGAGACCACCCCGCGCGTTGCCGACGGCTACATCGACTCCGTCATGTTCTCCAACGAGAAGGTCGAGGCCTTCGACGACGCGACCCCCGAGATCGACCTCGAGGACAACCCGCGCGTGAAGGCGCTGGCCAAGAAGGTGCGCACCTCCGTCGATGAGAACGGCAAGCCCGTCTCCAAGATGCGCATGTACCAGTTCCGTGACGGCCTGTTCGAGGCCATGCTGCACCGTTTCAAGACCGATCCGACGATGGCCGCATGGGGCGAGGAGAACCGCGACTGGGGTGGAGCTTTCGCCGTCTACCGCGGCCTGACTGAGGCCCTGCCCTACCGTCGCCTGTTCAACTCGCCCATCGCCGAGGCCTCGATCGTGGGCGCTGGTGTCGGATACGCGATGGCCGGTGGCCGCGCGGTCGTCGAGCTCATGTACTGCGACTTCCTGGGCCGTTCCGGTGACGAGGTCTTCAACCAGATGGCCAAGTGGCAGTCCATGAGCGCCGGCCTGCTCAAGATGCCCCTCGTCCTGCGCGTGTCCGTGGGCGCGAAGTACGGCGCTCAGCACTCCCAGGACTGGAGCGCGCTCGTCGCTCACATCCCGGGCCTGAAGGTCTACTTCCCGACCACCCCGACCGACGCCAAGGGCATGCTCAACCTGGCACTCGCCGGCACCGACCCGGTCGTGTTCCTCGAGAGCCAGAAGCTTTACGACAAGGGCGAGGACTTCGAGCCCGGCGGCGTGCCCGAGGGCTACTACGAGACCGAAGAGGGCGAGCCGGCGATCCGCCGCGAGGGCACCGACATCACGATCGCTGCCTACGGCGCGACCGTGTACAAGGCTCTCGAGGCCGCTGACGTCCTGGCTGAGAAGTATGGCCTGAGCGCCGAGGTCATCGACCTGCGCTTCGTCGCCCCGCTCAACTACGACAAGCTCATCGCCTCCGTGAAGAAGACCGGTCGCCTGGTCCTCACCTCGGACGCCGTCGAGCGTGGCTCCTTCCTCAACACGGTCGCCGCCAACGTGCAGACCCTGGCCTTCGACGCGCTCGACGCGCCGATCGCCGTCGTGGCCTCGCGCAACGGCATCACGCCCGGACCCGAGATGGAGTCGTACTTCTTCCCGCAGGTCTCCTGGATCCTCGATGCGATTCACGAGCGTGTCCTCCCGCTGCCCGGCCACGTGCCCACCACGAAGCACGCGACCGAGGCTGAGATCGCGCGCCTGAACCGCGCGGGACTCTGAGGCGCTGGGGGCGGGCCGTTCCCCTTTCCGGCCCGCCCCCGTCCCTGGCTCGCATTCCCTGACGCGAGCCCGCGAGGCCGGGGCTACACTCCTCCTCACCGTGCCCCGGCCTCGCCAACATACTTGTTTCAATACCGTTTTTCTCCACCCAACGAAGAGATGGCAGAACCCATGGACATCACCAACGACCCGGCAGCAACCCCGGCCCAGCGCATCGAGGCGCTGCGCGCCGGCGTGGCCGACGAGCACTTTCCCAGCTGGGTGCCCGAATCGAATAACCACATTCACACGTGCTTCTCGTTCAGCCCCTACACGCCCACGCACGCCGCCCTGCTGGCGCGCCGCAACGGCCTGCGCGTCGTCGGATCGGTCGACCACGACTCGATCGGCGCCGCCGCTGAGATGAGCGAGGCGACCCGCATCCTGGGCATGGGTTCCGTCACCGGCTTTGAGATCCGCGCCCGCTTCGGCGAAGGCACGCCGCTCGCGCAGCGCAAGCTCAACAACCCCGATTCCGAGGGCGTCGCCTACATGACGGTCCAGGGCGTGCCCGCCCCGGCCCGCGAGAAGGTCGCGCAGTGGCTTGCCCCCAAGCGCGCCGCCCGCCTTGAGCGCACTCTCGCCATGGCCGAGAGCGCCAACAAGATCCTCACCGACCTGGGCCTGGAGCCCTTCGACCCGCAGGCGGACATGGTCGGCATCTCCCAGTACGCCAATGGCGGTGGGATCACCGAGCGTCACCTGCTGGCCGCGATGGCCTCGGCCCTCATCCGTGGTTTCGGCCGTGGTCCCGCCCTGGTCCAGGGCCTGGACTCGATGGGTGTCGAGGTCCCCGAGTCCCTCGCCCGCGTGCTCTCCGACGCGGACAACCCGCACCTCATGTACGACCTTCTGGGCGTCCTCAAGGCCAACTACCTGGATCGCATCTACATCCAGCCCACCGATGAGCTGCCCAGCGCGGCCGAGGTCGTCGCCTTCGCCGACTCGGTCGGCGCGATCGCCACCTACGCCTACCTGGGCGACGTGTCTGCCTCGCCGACGGGCGACAAGAAGGCCGAGAAGTTCGAGGATGACTTCCTCGACGAGCTCTTCGAGTACATGGAGTCTATCGGCCTGCGCGCCGTCACCTACATGCCCCCGCGCAACACCCCCGAGCAGCTGGAGCGCATCCACGCGCTGGCGGCCGCCCACGGCATGCTCGAGATCTCGGGCGTGGACATCAACCAGCCGCGCCAGCGCTTCACCTGCGAGGAGCTGCGCCGCCCCGAGTTCGCGGACCTCAACGAGGCTACCTGGGCCCTCGTCGCGCACGAGGCTCTGTCCTCCGTGGACCCCTCCCTGCACCTGCTGGGCCGCACGGGTCGCCTGACCCCCGAGGCGCTTGCCGAGCGCATCAGCGAGTACGCGCCCCTGGGTCGCGCGATTGCCGACGGCGAGGACGCCGCCGCTGTTGCCGCCCGAGCCACATCGATTAACTGACGATCATCGTCGAGAAAGAGAGACATCATGAGTAACGCCCCCGAGGTACGCGGCCTCTTCCTGAAGGCCCTCGGACGCCCGGTCATCGTGGCCCCCAGCTCGGCGGAGCCGACCGTCACCTTCGACGGCCCGCTCACCGAGGTGTGCCCCTGTTCCCTGAAGGAGACGGAGCTCCCCGTCGTCGTGCGCGCCGGCGAGGAGACTTTCGAGGTTCGCGCCACCGCCACGGGTGAGCGCGCCATCAACGGCCGCGTCGCCCTCGTGACGGGTGGAGCCCAGGGATTCGGCGCGGAGATCGCGCGCGGCCTGGTGGACGCCGGGTGCTTCGTGTACGTCGCTGACCTGAACGGTGAGGGCGCCGCAGCAAAGGCAGCCGAGCTCGGCGGCGAAGGCGTCGCCCACCCGATCACGGTCAACGTTGCCGACGAGGAGTCCGTCGCCGCGATGGCCTCCGAGATCGAGCGCGTCACCGGCGGCCTCGACCTGGTCGTCTCCAACGCGGGCATCGTGCGCGCCGGCTCCGTCCTCGAGCAGGACGCCTCCGCGTTCCGCCTGTCCACCGACATCAACTACGTGGCCTTCTTCCTGGTCACCAAGCACCTGGGCCAGCTCCTGGCCCGCCAGCACTCGACCGCCCCCGAGTGGCTGACCGACATCATCCAGATCAACTCCAAGTCCGGCCTGGTCGGCTCGAACAAGAACGCCGCCTACGCGGGTTCGAAGTTCGGCGGCATCGGCCTGGTCCAGTCCTTCGCCCTCGAGATGGTTGCTCACGGCGTGAAGGTCAACGCGATCTGCCCCGGCAACTTCTACGACGGCCCGCTCTGGTCCGACCCGGATCGCGGCCTCTTCGTCCAGTACCTGAACTCCGGCAAGGTCCCCGGAGCCAAGACGGTTGCCGACGTCAAGGAGTTCTACGAGGCGAAGGTCCCCATGCGCCGCGGCGCCCAGGGCATCGACGTTCTGCGCGCGATCTTCTACATCGTTGAGCAGGAATACGAGACCGGCCAGGCCGTGCCCGTCACGGGCGGCCAGGTGATGCTCTCCTGACAGTGTCACGAGGCCGGGGATCCCAGCGGGTTTCTCGCCAGCTCCCCGGCCTCGTCCTTTCTTCCCACGTCCAGTAGTTTTCCAGTGAAAGAGTCAGTCATGACCCAGATTCCCTCCACCCAGTACGCGATTCAGATCGTCGGCAAGGAAGAGTTCGTCGTTAACCCGGCGAAGCCCGTTGACCCCGTTGGCCCGACGCAGATCATGCTCGAGGTCGAAGCCTGCGGCATTTGCTTCTCTGATACGAAGCTGCTCCACCAGTTTGATGGCCACCCGCGCAAGTCGGACGTGGTGGCGGGCATCGACCTGGATGCTCTCAAGGACATTCCGTCCTACCACCCGAACCAGGAGGCCGTGACGCCCGGCCACGAGCCCGTCGTGCGCGTCGTGCAGGTCGGCGAGGAGGTTACGCACTTCAAGGTTGGCGATCGCCTGCTGGTCCAGGCCGACTGGAAGCACCTGCGCACCGCCAAGTCGAACGGCGCTTTCGGCTACAACTTCGACGGCGCCCTCGAGGAGTACGTCGTCGTCGACGAGCGCTGCGTTGTGTCCCCGGACGGCGAAGAGTTCCTCATCCACGTATCGGAGGGCCCGTCGGCCGCAGCCGTCGGCCTCATCGAGCCGTGGGCGACCGTCGAGGGCTCCTACGCCTGGGCTGAGCGTAACCACGTCGCCGACGGTGGCCGCCTGCTGGTCGTCGGCGAGGGCGACATCGACGCTCTGACCGCCGAGCACAAGCCCGCCGAGGTCGTGCGCGTTGCCGCCGACGCCATCGAGGGCGTCGAAGGCGAGTTCGACGACATCGTGTTCTTCGGTGCTGACGCCGACGCAATCGAGAAGGCCGCGCTCCTGATCGGCACCCGCGGCACCATGTGTGTCGTCCTGGGTGGCGAGAAGATCTCGCGCAAGGTGTCCCTGGACATCGGCCGCGTCCACTACGACTTCACCCGCTTCTGCGGCACGACCGGTTCGGACCCGCGCGAGGGCTACGCCTGGATCCCCGCCAACGGCGATCTGCGCGAGAATGACCGTTGCGTCTTCGTCGGCGCCGCCGGCCCGATGGGTGTCATGCACACGATGCGCGCCGTCACCTCGGGTGTTCCCGGCCTCAGCGTCGTGGGCACTGACCTGTCGGACGAGCGTCTGGAGAACCTGACGAAGGTTGTTGGCCCGACCGCGGAGAAGAACGGCGTGCCGCTCGACATCGTCAACACCTCCTCGACGCCCCTGGAGTACGGCTACACCTACGCGACGTGCCTCGTGCCCGTCCCGGCGCTGGTCTCCCAGGCCGTCGACCTGCTGGCTGAGGGCGGCATCCTGAACGCGTTCGCGGGCATCCCGGCCGGCACGTTCGGCGACTTCGACCTGCAGGGCATCATCGAGCGTCAGATCTTCATGCTGGGCACCTCCGGCTCGGACGTCTCCGACATGCGCACGGTCCTGCGCAAGATCGAGGCTGGCATCATTGACACCACGATCTCCCTGTGGGCGATCACCGGCATGGCGGGCTTCGGCGACGCCATCAACGCGGTGATGGACCGTACCTCGGGCGGCAAGATCATGGTCTTCCCGATGATGCACGACCTGAGCCTGACCCCCGTGTCCGAGCTGGCCGAGAAGCTGCCGACGGTTGCCGCGAAGCTTGACGCCGCCGGCCTGTGGACCAAGGAGGCCGAGGAGGCGCTGCTCGCCACCCGCTGAGCGCTCCGCCTCGCCCTTCGCCCCGGCCTCGTCTGTTTTGACGAGGCCGGGGCTTCCTGCGCCTGCGAAGCGTGCGGGGCTGCTCTGATTCCCGGCCGAAGGAGTATGCTAGGAAGACGCGAGTCGCGGGAGGGGACATGCGTTGTTGGCGATCGCTGGTGGATCACGGTTCTCGTGCGCCGGTGACAAGAGACGAAGGCTACGTGGCGTTGCAGGTGTGGATGGTCGGCCAGCTGGACCCGCGCACGCCGCACGCGGCGGACCTCTTTGCGCAGGACAGCGAGTGCCTCTACGATGCCTTCCTGTCCGTGCTCATTGGCACGGGGCTGGGATTCATCGACTACGACGACATCCGCTTCCACCACGGCCTCTACGCCTTCGACTTTTTCGTGGGCGACGTCCACGCGCCACCCCGGCGTGGGGGAGCGGACGGGCCGGGGGAGTCCCGCGCGGCAGGGCAGCTCTCCCCGGCGGTCGCCACCCCGGCGATGTGCCACGCGATTGTCGACACGTGGCTCGGTGACGTGGGCAGGCACATCCACTTCGTGGCATCTGTGATTGCCTCCGTGGCCACGCTCGAGCTCGTCGCCGATGTGAGAGTTGACGAGTGCGTCTTCGAGGTTGATCTGCCACCCGACTACGCGCGCTCCACCGCGAACTGGCCGTGGGAGGACGGGAGCCTGCCGATCGGCTCGCTGGACGCCTGCCTGCTCGCCGAAGGGCCGCTCATTCACCTCGAGGCGCGCCCGCGCTACAAGGGACAGGCCCTGTCCCCCTCGGGCTTTACCGAGGCCTTGGCATCGGCCGTGCAGATGGGGCTCGCCGTGGAGTCGTCCTCTGCGTTCGCCTTTGGGGCCGCCGCCACTCTGCGCGCCCCGCACGGGGGCCCTGAGATGCTCGGGTGGGCTGCCGACGCGGTGGCTCGAGCCCTGTCCGCATGCGGGCACACCGGGGGAGTGCAGATCCGAACGCGCTTCGCTCACGCACCGTCGTAGCAACCGACCGCCGCGCCGTCGCACATAACGAAGCCCCGGCCTCGTCCTTCTAAAGAGGGACGAGGCCGGGGCAAGTTTGCTGGGGGAGAGGTCCCTTACGCGTTGGTCTTCTCGGCGGCGGGAGCGTCGTCCTTCCAGAAGTCCAGCTCGTCGGGGTTCAGGCCGATCGAGGAGGCCTTGAAGGAAGGCTCGAGGCCGGCCTTGCGCTGGGCGACATAGTCGGTGGCGCAGCGGATGGCCTGGTTGCCGAGGATGACGATGACGGGCAGGTTGATGAGCGCCATGAGGCCCATCAGGATGTCACCCAGGTTCCACGCGACCTCGAACTTGAGGAGAGCGCCCGCGAAGACGAGCAGCGCAGCGACAGCGCGGAACACGGTGAGCATCCAGTGCTTCATGTGCACGTTGCGCAGCAGGAAGCGGAAATTCACCTCGGCGTAGTAGAAGTTGCCCACCAGCGTCGTGAACGCGAAGAGGAACAGGGCGACCGAGACGAATACCTGTGCGACAGGCTGGCCGAGAACCGTTGCCATCGCATCCTTCACGAGGGGAGCGCCCGTCACGCCGCCGTCCTCACCGACGCCCGAGGAGAGAACCACAAACGCGGTGAGAGTACAGATCACCATGGTGTCGATGAAGACGGAGAGCATCTGGACGAGGCCCTGCTTGGCGGGGTGAGACACGGAGGCGGAGGCCGCGGCGTTCGGAGCGGAGCCGACACCGGCCTCGTTCGAGTAGAGGCCACGCTTGATGCCGTACATCATCGCCGAGCCGGCGAAACCACCGAAGATGGCCGGGAAGTCGAAAGCGCCGGCGAAGATCGCGGAGAACATCGCGGGGATGTTCTGGTAGTTGAGTGCGACGACAACCAGGCCGACGCCCAGGTAAATGATCGCCATCACCGGAACCAGGAAGCCCGTCACGTCGGTCAGGCGGCGCGTGCCACCGAAGATGGAGGCGGCCATGAGAACCGCGAGAATGGCACCGATGATCCAGGGAGTCCACTCGTTGGCCCAGCTGTACTGGGTGAAAGCGTCAGCAACGTTGAAGGAGGCGAGCAGGTTGAAACCGCCCATGTACGTGAGGATCAAGACGACGGCAAAAAGAGCGGCCAGCCAGTTCTGCTTCAGTGCCGTTTGAATGTAGTACGCGGGGCCACCGTAGGAGTGGTGGGGCCCCTGCTTCTTGTAGATCTGCGCGAGCGTCGACTCGATGAACGCGGATGCGCCACCGAGCGTCGCGATGACCCACATCCAGAACACGGAGCCGGCGCCGCCGAGCGTCACCGCTGTCGCCACACCGGCAATGTTGCCGACGCCCACGCGCGAGGCCGTGGAGACCATCAGAGCGCGGAACGAGGAAACCTCGCCTTCCTCGTGCGGAGGCTCGGTCACGACGCGGATCGCTTCCTTGAAGAGCCGCAGAGGCAGCGCGCGCGTTCGGACGAAGAAGTACAGGCCGACGCCAATGAGAAGGGCGACGAGCAGGTACGTGTACATGAAGCCCGAGATCGTATCCAGGGTGCCGGCGAGATCGAAGGCCGGACGCAGGGTGCCGTTCATGGTGTTTCCTAGCATTGTCGGATGCGGTAAAACCGCACTGATGGCGGCAAGTATAGCGCTAGGGTCAATGGATAGTAAAAACTTCGCTAAGAACTGTGATGGTTTCTGCCATAAGTCCAGCTTGTGAGTTCCTGGAGCCTGCACGATTGCGGATTGGGAGCCTCTGCAGAGAGCGCTGGAGCACACTTTCGTTCAAATCATGTGGTCTGGGACATGAAATTGCGCGATTCTGGGCTGGATTCACCCTCGTCCTCTGGCCATTTCGGCTACATTCTGCGAAAAAGTGGATGAAGGGGTGTTCGGTACGTACGATTTGACGATGTCGAGCAACCTGCGTATTGTTTTCCTTGTTGCGCCGAACGGCAGCGAACGAAGCGAGAAGCTCGAGTCGCGGAAACATGGCGCGAAACGCCTTTCGAAAGCATGCGATACAGTCGCGTGCGCTTGATCGTGTGGGTGTTGTTTGTGAACTCGATAGTGTGTTTGTTTGTTTGTTTTTATGCCTGTTTTTTGTTTTTGAGTGTTTTTGGTTGGGATTGCTGGCTGGCTTTGTTTGGTTGGTTGGTTTTTCTGGGCTTTAACGTTTTTGTTTTTGTTCGGAGAGTTTGATCCTGGCTCAGGACGAACGCTGGCGGCGTGCTTAACACATGCAAGTCGAACGCTGAAGCCTAGCTTGCTGGGTGGATGAGTGGCGAACGGGTGAGTAACACGTGAGTAACCTGCCCCCTTCTTTGGGATAACGCCCGGAAACGGGTGCTAATACTGGATATTCACTGGTCTTCGCATGGGGGTTGGTGGAAAGGTTTGTTCTGGTGGGGGATGGGCTCGCGGCCTATCAGCTTGTTGGTGGGGTGATGGCCTACCAAGGCTTTGACGGGTAGCCGGCCTGAGAGGGTGACCGGTCACATTGGGACTGAGATACGGCCCAGACTCCTACGGGAGGCAGCAGTGGGGAATATTGCACAATGGGCGAAAGCCTGATGCAGCGACGCCGCGTGAGGGATGGAGGCCTTCGGGTTGTAAACCTCTTTCGCTCATGGTCAAGCCGCAACATTGGTTGTGGTGAGGGTAGTGGGTAAAGAAGCGCCGGCTAACTACGTGCCAGCAGCCGCGGTAATACGTAGGGCGCGAGCGTTGTCCGGAATTATTGGGCGTAAAGGGCTTGTAGGCGGTTGGTCGCGTCTGCCGTGAAATCCTCTGGCTTAACTGGGGGCGTGCGGTGGGTACGGGCTGACTTGAGTGCGGTAGGGGAGACTGGAACTCCTGGTGTAGCGGTGGAATGCGCAGATATCAGGAAGAACACCGGTGGCGAAGGCGGGTCTCTGGGCCGTTACTGACGCTGAGGAGCGAAAGCGTGGGGAGCGAACAGGATTAGATACCCTGGTAGTCCACGCTGTAAACGTTGGGCACTAGGTGTGGGGGCCACCCGTGGTTTCTGCGCCGTAGCTAACGCTTTAAGTGCCCCGCCTGGGGAGTACGGCCGCAAGGCTAAAACTCAAAGGAATTGACGGGGGCCCGCACAAGCGGCGGAGCATGCGGATTAATTCGATGCAACGCGAAGAACCTTACCAAGGCTTGACATGCACGGCGGCACTGCAGAGATGTGGTGGCATTTAGTTGGTCGTGTGCAGGTGGTGCATGGTTGTCGTCAGCTCGTGTCGTGAGATGTTGGGTTAAGTCCCGCAACGAGCGCAACCCTTGCCCTATGTTGCCAGCACGTGATGGTGGGGACTCGTGGGGGACTGCCGGGGTTAACTCGGAGGAAGGTGGGGATGACGTCAAATCATCATGCCCCTTATGTCTTGGGCTTCACGCATGCTACAATGGTTGGTACAGAGGGTTGCGAAATCGTGAGGTGGAGCGAATCCCTTAAAGCCAGTCTCAGTTCGGATTGGGGTCTGCAACTCGACCCCATGAAGGTGGAGTCGCTAGTAATCGCAGATCAGCAACGCTGCGGTGAATACGTTCTCGGGCCTTGTACACACCGCCCGTCACGTCACGAAAGTTGGTAACACCCGAAGCCCATGGCCTAACCGCTTTGTGTGGGGGAGTGGTCGAAGGTGGGATTGGCGATTGGGACGAAGTCGTAACAAGGTAGCCGTACCGGAAGGTGCGGCTGGATCACCTCCTTTCTAGGGAGCCCATTTTGTGGGGAACAATGCAGCATGGTGGCCTTGTGGTTGGTGTGTTGTGTTGTTTTCTTGTGCCTGCATGTGTATGCCACCTGATGTGGGTGGTGGGTGTGGGTGCGTGATTGTGGGTTGGGCATAAAAGTTTTATGGCATTCGAGCACACTGTCGGGTTCACGTTCAACACCGTGTGAGCGTCCGCCACTTGTTGTGGTGGTTGCCTGCGCAGCCGGCCAGCCTGTTGGTGTTGGTGTGGGTGTGTGTGGTGGGTTGTTTGTGATTTGTATAGTGGTTGCGAGCATATTTGTTCTGTACTGTTTTTTGTGTTTTGTTTAGTTTTATTGGGCATTCGGTGGATGCCTTGGCATCAAGAGCTGATGAAGGACGTTGCGGCCTGCGATATGCCTCGGGGAGCTGGCGAGCGAGCGTTATTATCCGAGGGTGTCCGAATGGGGGAACCTAACCTGGGTTGTGCTGGGTTACCATCATCTGAACGTGTATAGGGTGGTGGGGGGAACGCGGGGAAGTGAAACATCTCAGTACCCGCAGGAAAAGATATTCCGTGAGTAGTGGCGAGCGAAAGCGGAGGAGGCTAAACCAGATGCGTGCCAGAGGCGGCGGCCGTTGCGTGTTTGGTGTTGTGGGGCCATATTGGATCTTTCTGCCGGGGGATCGCATCACTTGTTGTTGGGAGTTGAACAGTCTGGGAAGTCTGACCGTAGAGCGTGATAGTCGTGTAAACGGACCGGTGGCGTGTGGTGTGGGTGTGGTACCCGAGTAGCGCGGGACTCGTGAAATCTCGTGTGAATCTGCCAAGACCACTTGGTAAGCCTAAATACTACTTGATGACCGATAGTGCATAGTACCGTGAGGGAATGGTGAAAAGTACCCCGGGAGGGGAGTGAAATAGTACCTGAAACCGGGTGCCTGTAAGCCGTCAGAGCCTTGAGGGGTGATGGCGTGCCTTTTGAAGAATGAGCCTGCGAGTTAGTGATACGTGGCGTGCTTAACCCGTGTGGGGTATGCGTAGCGAAAGCGAGTCTGAAATATGGCGTGTGTCGCGTGTTCTAGACCCGAAGCGGGGTGATCTACCCATGGTCAGGTTGAAGCAGAGGTAAGACTGTGTGGAGGACCGAACCCACCAGGGTTGAAAACCTGGGGGATGAACTGTGGGTAGGGGTGAAAGGCCAATCAAACTCCGTGATAGCTGGTTCTCCCCGAAATGCATTTAGGTGCAGCGTCGCGTGGTCCCTGGTGGAGGTAGAGCTACTGGATGGCCGATGGGCCCTGTGGGTTACTGACGTCAGCCAAACTCCGAATGCCATTAGGTGTAGCGCGGCAGTGAGACTGCGGGGGATAAGCTTCGTAGTCGAGAGGGAAACAGCCCAGATCATCAGCTAAGGCCCCTAAGCGTATGCTAAGTGGGAAAGGATGTGGAGTCGCGGTGACAACCAGGAGGTTGGCTTAGAAGCAGCCATCCTTGAAAGAGTGCGTAATAGCTCACTGGTCAAGTGGTTCTGCGCCGACAATGTAGCGGGGCTCAAGCGTACCGCCGAAGCTGTGGCAACAACACGCATGGCTGGCACCAGGAACTGGTTGTCGGTGTGTTGTTGGGTAGGGGAGCGTCCTGCACGAGGTGAAGCCTGGAGGGAACTTCTGGTGGATTGTGTGGGAGTGAGAATGCAGGCATGAGTAACGAATCTGCGGTGAGAATCCGCAGCGCCGATTGACTAAGGGTTCCAGGGCTAGGTTTATCCGCCCTGGGTTAGTCGGGTCCTAAGGCGAGGCCGACAGGCGTAGTCGATGGACAACCAGTTGATATTCTGGTACCGCGTTATGACCGCCCATGCTGAAGTCGTTGTGCTAACCAATTTGCTCACGCCGCCACATGACCTTCGGGTCGCGTGGTGTGTGTGGGTCTTGGGGCCCCGGTGATTGTAGGCAAGCGTGTTAACAGGGGTGACGCAGACAGGTAGCTGCAGTGCGCCGATGGTTGTGCGTATTTAAGGTTGTGGCCCGCCTCCCAGGCAAATCCGGGGGCATGTGGGTGAGAACTGATGAGGGACACACGCGTGTGTGGACTTGTGGTGATCCTAAGCTGCCGAGAAAAGCCTCGACGTGAGGGCATGACGCGCCCGTACCCTAAACCGACTCAGGTGGTCAGGTAGAGTATACCGAGGCGTTCGAGTGAATCGTGGTTAAGGAACTCGGCAAAATTCCTCCGTAACTTCGGGATAAGGAGGACCCCGTGACTTCCCTCCGTCTTGCGTGGTGGTGGGGTTGTGGGGTCGCAGAGAATAGGGAGAAGCGACTGTTTATCAAAAACACAGGTGCGTGCGAAGCCGTAAGGCGATGTATACGCACTGACGCCTGCCCGGTGCTGGAAGGTTAAGAGGAACTGTCAACACCCCCCTTGGGGTGTGAAGCGGTGAATTTAAGCCCCAGTAAACGGCGGTGGTAACTATAACCATCCTAAGGTAGCGAAATTCCTTGTCGGGTAAGTTCCGACCTGCACGAATGGCGTAACGACTTCTCCGCTGTCTCAACCGCGAACTCGGTGAAATTGCAGTACGAGTAAAGATGCTCGTTTCGCGCAGAAGGACGGAAAGACCCCGGGACCTTTACTATAGCTTGGTATTGGTGTTCGCTTGGACTTGTGTAGGATAGGTGGGAGACTGTGAAGCTGCCGCGCCAGCGGTGGTGGAGTCGTCGTTGAAATACCATTCTGGTTCAAGCGGTCACCTCAACCTTGGCCCGTGATCCGGGTTGGGGACAGTGCCTGGTGGGTAGTTTAACTGGGGCGGTTGCCTCCTAAAATGTAACGGAGGCGCTCAAAGGTTCCCTCAGCCTGGTTGGTAATCAGGTGGCGAGTGCAAGTGTACAAGGGAGCTTGACTGTGAGACCGACGGGTCGAGCAGGTGCGAAAGCAGGAACTAGTGATCCGGCCATGGCACGTGGGTGCGTGGTCGCTCAACGGATAAAAGGTACCCCGGGGATAACAGGCTGATCTTGCCCAAGAGTCCATATCGACGGCATGGTTTGGCACCTCGATGTCGGCTCGTCGCATCCTGGGGCTGGAGTTGGTCCCAAGGGTTGGGCTGTTCGCCCATTAAAGCGGTACGCGAGCTGGGTTCAGAACGTCGTGAGACAGTTCGGTCCCTATCCTCTGTGCGCGCAGGAAATTTGAGAAGGGCCGTCCCTAGTACGAGAGGACCGGGATGGACGAACCTCTGGTGTGCCAGTTGTACCGCCAGGTGCATGGCTGGTTGGCTACGTTCGGAAGGGATAACCGCTGAAAGCATCTAAGCGGGAAGCCTGCTTCAAGATGAGATTTCCACGCCCCCCCCGTGGGGTGAGAGGCCCCCGCCAGACTAGCGGGTTGATAGGCCAGAGGTGGAAGCACAGCAATGTGCTCGCGAGCCGACTGGTACTAATGGGCCAACACTAAACAACAACCCAACACACCGTTGGGGTGAACAAGAAACACCAGCACAACAGCCGCAACCACTATACAAACCACGATCAACCCACACCCCCCGCCACAACACTACGGGGGAGCGTGTTGAACACCAACACTTGTGGTGGTCATAGCACCGGGGAAACGCCCAGCACCCATTCCGAACCTGGAAGCTAAGCCCGGCAGCGCCAATGGTACTGCAACCGACAGGTTGTGGGAGAGTAGGACACCGCCACAACACACCAACGGAAGCGGCCGGAGACATAAAGTCTCCGGCCGCTTCTTCGTCGCCCCCGTCCCGACACCCCCTCCGCCCGTCGCGTGTGCACACTAACCAGAGGAATCGTAGCGCTGCTGCACCATGTCACTTGTGTCTTAAACGACAGCGATCTTCCTTGTGTCAAGCTTCGTGGTGAGCTATAGTAGTTGATGTTTCAACAAGCCTTCGAAAGGAAATGTCATGACTTCCGTTGCCATCATTCTTGGTTCTGTTCGCCCCGTCCGCGCGGGCGAGCAGGTCGTTCGCTGGATCGAAGAGCAGGCGCGTCAGGTTGACGGCGTGCAGACCGTTTTCTTCGATCTGCGTGACTATCAGCTGCCGCTCTTTGCTGAGGAGATGCCCCCGTCGATGCAGGCCCCCGAGCTGCCCGAGGCTGTTCGCCTGCGCACGAACATCGAGGCGAATGACGCCGTCATTTTTGTGACCCCAGAGTACAACCACTCGGTCCCGGCAGCCCTGAAGAACGCGATCGACTACCTGCCCCCGGCCACGCTGAAGGAGAAGGCCGTTGGTCTCGTCGGTTACTCGTGGCACGGCGCTGTCAAGCCCCTCGAGCACCTGCGTGAGATTGTCTCGATCCTTGGGGCTGAGGTTCGTGAGCAGCAGGTTGGCATCAACCTTGGTTCTGACTTCCGTGACGGCGTTTTCCAGCCCTCCGACGAGCTGAACGCTCAGATCCGTGCGCTCCTCGCATCGCTCGCCTGAGAAGGCCTCCTGAGCGGCTTCTCACGGTGTTACGCGGCGTCGGTTTGTTGGCGTTGCGCTCTGGCATGAGTGGTTGAATGCGTGGCCGAAATAGGGTGGCGTTCAGGATGAAAGGGTGTGGCCCGGCAGGTATCTGCCGGGCCACACCCTTATCTGTCGGTGTCTCTACGGATAATTAGATCCAGCTCTGCAGCCACATGTGGGCGCGCCAGAAGTCGTAGTCGATGACGTCCCCGCGCCACAGGGGCATGAAGTAGATGGCGCAGCCGAGGATCGCGATCGTCACGAGCGCGGCAAACGCCCACCCGGTGATCTGAGTCCGGCGAGTGGCTGGCGCGGGTTCGGCTGAGCCGTCAATGGTCGCCCATCCCGCGAGGAGCCCGATCATCCACGCGACCGCCAAGGCGACGAAAGGCGCAAATGCGACGGTGTAGAAAACAAAGATCGTGCGATGCGCATAAGCGAGCCATGGAACATATAGTGCGATGTAGCCGAGGGCAATGATGCCCACACGCCAATTGCGGTAGTAGAACGTGGCGACAAGGACGAGTAGCAGGGCGCCGATGCCCACCCACCACAGGAGGGGATTGCCGAGGGCGACGACGTCACTCGCGCACTTGCCTGATCGACAGCCCATCATGGCCTCGCCGTTGTTCCAGTAAAAGGATGTCGCGCGCACCTGAGCGAGCCACGTGAACGGGCTGGACTGATACTTGTGGGGCGTGTTCAGTCCGTTGTGGAACGTCCACATCTCCTTGTGGTAGAGCCACAGGTCGGCCAGCTGTCCGGCGAATCCAGCGATGCCGGAACGGCCGTGTCCGTGTGCGGCGGAGTGTGTGAACCAGCCGAACCAGGATGCTACGTATGTGAGAATCGCGGTCGGAACCATGAGGACGAACGCCCACCACACGTCTGCGAGGAGTGCTCCGCGGATCGGCGTCGGATGTCCCGCTCGCCAGCGGCACGTTACCTCGCGCAGTGCGACGAACAGCCCGAGGAAGGCGAGCACGTAAATGCCGGACCACTTGACGGAGCAGGCGAGACCGGCGCAGATGCCGGCTGCGAAGAGCCACGGGCGGTTTCCCGCATTGGGGCCGATTGCGAAGGGGCGGCGATCACGCAGTGTCAGGTGTGCCCAGGCGGAGTGCCACCCCTGCCTCGGCTCGCCCAGTCCATCCCATGTCGCCAGCTTGGCCGAAAGCTTGGGCTGCGCCATGTGCTGATCCTTTACGACGCACAGGAATGCTGCCAGCACAAACATCGCGAGGAATCCGTCGAGGATGGACGTGCGGCTCATGACAATCGCCATGCCATCCGTCGCCAGGAACAGGCCTGCGAGGAGGGTGATGGCGGGGGAGTGGAACAGGTTTTGCGCGAGGCGGCACAGGAGGAATACGGTGATAACCCCGCAGATCGCCGCCGCGATGCGCCATCCCACTGGATCTGCCTGGCCGAAGAACTTCATGCCCATCGCGATCAGCCACTTGCCCGTCGGCGGATGAACGGGATAGCCGCCCACCGCGGACAATCCGGAGGTGTCCCCATTGGCGAACGCGGTGTCGACATCCTTCGCCCACGTTCCCTCATATCCGAGGGTGAGGAGTGACCAGGCGTCCTTCACGTAGTAGGTCTCGTCGAAGATGAGAGTGCGAACGTTCCCCAGTCCTGGCAGTCGAATGAGAGTGGCGATGAGCGTCGCAATCGCTGTCGCTACCCACCCCGCTGCGGGCGTCGACAGGCGCTGTGTCCATCCGTTGGTTGGGGGAGTGGACGAGGCCTCGGCGGGCTGCGCGGGGGCCTCGTCATCGGTTGCCGGCTCGTGCTCGGGGAGCTTGCTGGCGATCTCGTCGCCTGTCGCCTCCTGCTCGAGGAGGTTCTCGGTCTTGTCGATCGTGTCGTTGTGTGCGTTCGCGGTATCCATCGCATCCGAGTCTAGCGGCCGTGTCGCACTGAAAGGGATGCGCCGCACGTTTGCTCGCAACCGAAGGGAGAATGTGCAGGGGGCTCATCTTGAGAATTATTCTCTCCTCCACCTATAATTTTCGCGTACCCGAAAACATATTAGGAGTCATAATGTTTTCTTTGATTAGGCGCGGCTTAGCAGCTGCTTCGGGGCTGACCATGGCGATCGCCTCGCTGGCCGCCTGCTCTCCCTCTTCGTCGTCACACGGCCTCGCGGTCGTCGCCACGACCACCCAGATCTGCGACTACGTCACCCAGATCGCGGCGAGGTCCGCCGATATATCCCTTGATAAGACCGACGCTGCCGGAAAGAACAGCCACGTGGGTGCCACCCCTGACGGCGCCGCTCTCACCATGAGCCTCACGTGCCTGCTCGCCCCCAATGCCTCCGCTCACGAACATGAGATGACCCCCGCCCAGACCAAGGCGCTCTCAGAGGCCGATGTCATGGCTGTCTCCGGCGTCGACCTCGAACACTTCCTCGACGATGCTGTCGTCTCCTCGGGCTTCAAGGGGCGCATGGTCGTGACCTCCGGTGTCCTCACCGCCGCCGACATTGACAACCCGGGCGCCGCCGACGAACAGGGCGCCTACACGATTGATCGCGGAAGCGAACGCGTGGACGTTGCTCCGTGGCCGTTCCCGCCCGAGGAAGCGGGGGAGGAACCCGAGTTCCGCTTCGATCCGCACGTGTGGACCTCGCCAAAGGGTGCCCACGTCCAGGTTGCCAACCTCGGAGCAGGCCTCGCGGCCGCGGTGCCGGAGGCAGCATCGTCGATCAACGCGGCCACGGCCTCGTACCTGGAGGACATTGACGCTCTCGATCAGTGGACCGCCGAGGCCATTGAGACCGTCCCTGCGGGACAGCGCGTGCTCTTTACCTCCCACGACGCCTTCGGCTACTTCTCGAGGGACTACGGGATCCGCTTCATCGGCGCCGCCCTGTCCGACTTCAACGAGCAGCAGGACGCCACCGCCGACCACATCGCCAAGGCCGTCGCGGCCGTCAAGGAATCCGGCGCGGTTGCGCTCTTTGCGGAAAACTCCAACAACTCCAAGTCCATCGAGGCGATCGCCCGCGCGGCTGGCGTGACCCCCATCGTGGGCGAGGATGCCATGTACGGCGATTCGCTGGGCCCCGACGGGTCCGAGGGAGCCACCTACGTCGGCTCGATTGTCCACAACGTGCGTGCCGTGACGCAGGCGTGGGGCGGCACCGTGCCGGACCTGCCCGAGCGCCTGAAGGACCAGTGATGGCACGACTCGTCTCCTTCCGGGACGCGGCGTTGGGGTATGGGCATGCCCCGGCGCTGACCGGCCTGACCCTCGACGTGTTCGGGGGCCAGGCCCTCGCCCTTGTCGGTCCCAACGGTGGCGGCAAGACCACCCTCATGCGCGGCATCGCCGGCGGTTGCTCGCTCCTGTCCGGCAGCGTCGAGGTCGAGGCCGAGCGCATCGGCCTCGTGCCCCAGAGCGCAGACCTGGACCTCACCTTCCCCGTCAGCGCCGCCGAGGTCGTCACCATGGGGCTGGTCGCCGAGGCCGGCTGGGGTAGGCGCATCACCGCCGACATGCGCGCGCGGGTGGGTGCCTCCCTTGATCGCGTCAACCTGGCAGACCGGGCCTCACACCGCTTCGGGACGCTCAGCGGCGGACAGCGCCAGCGGGTCCTCGTCGCGCGTGCCCTCGTCGCGCGCCCCGATCTGGTCATGATGGACGAACCCTTTAACGGTCTCGACGCGCCCAGCCGAGACATCATCACGGGCCTCATTGCCGATCTGACGGCCGACGGCATAGGCGTGATCGTATCCACGCACGACCTGTCCCTCGCGCGCGACGTGTGCTCGCGTGCCTGCGTGCTCGCCTCCCGCCTCGTTGCTCTGGGTCTCACAGACGAGGTCCTGGCACCCAACATCCTGGCGCGCGCCTACGGGGCGAGCGCCGACGAGGCGATTGCATCCCTGTCATGATCGCCCCCTACCTGCTGCGCCCGATTATCGTCCTCGGCCTGCTTGCCATCGCAGCGGGACCGGCCTCGACGCTCGTGAACCTGCGTCGCGCTGAGTTCAGCGCCGAGACGATGGTCCACGGCGTCTTTCCCGGAATCGTCGTCGGCATGGCGCTCGGCGGGCGCGACGCCATCATCCCGGGAGGAGCAGTGTGCGCGGCCCTCGTGGCGGCAGCGTTGACCGTAGCCTCGCGTAAGCCCCGTCACTCCGAGGCCATGACCGCCGTCCTGCTGACCGCCTTCTTTTCCCTCGGCATCGTGATCTCCCTGCGCATCGGGGACATGTCTGGTCAGCTCGAATCCCTGATGTTCGGACGGCTGTTGGATATCACCCTCTCGCGCATGGGGGCGAGCGCTGTGGTGCTCGTGCTCGCCGCCGCCCTGCTCGCGCTCACCTGGCGCGCGCAGGTTGCTGTGGCCTTCGACCGCGAGGCTTCCCGCGTGAGCGGAATCCCGGTCACCTGGATTGATATCGCTTTCAATGCGGCGCTCGGCGCGATCGTGGTTGCAGCGTCGACGGCGGTCGGCGTCCTCCTCGTCGTCGGGTACCTCATCGTGCCCGGTGCCTTCGGTCGCCTCCTCGCCGCAGGGCCTCGGTCGATGGTGCTCCTGGCGGGCACCTGCGCGCTCGTCGGTGGATGGGCCGGTTTCGGTGCCTCCCTCCTGCGTGCGCCGCGTTCGCTCTCCCCGCAGGCCTGCGTGGCCTTGGGGGTCCTCGTCTGCTTCGCAGGTGCCTGCGTGCTCCGTGAGATCCGCGCCCGCCGCGTGCGTCCGAGGCCGGCCGCGCGTGAAACAGCTCGTGAAACGAGCGCAGCCGGGGGAGGGGAACAACAGTGATTGCCAATCTCCTCCTGTACCCAGTGCTCCACGTGACGATCATCGGAGCCCTCGGCGGCCTCGTCGGAGCCTTCGCCTACCTGGACCGGCGCATCTTCTTCGCCGAATCGGTCACGCACGGCACGTTCCCGGGCGCGGTTCTCGGCGTTGTCATCGCCGCAGCCTATGGCCTGGGGCACTCGGGCATGTCGACCTCGCTTTTCGTCGGCGCGTTCCTCGGCACCATCCCGCTCGTCGCCCTCATGCGCTGGCTCGCGAGGATCCCCGGCGTCTCCAGCCAGGGTGCCGCGGGTATCGTGCTGACTGCGGGATTTGCCTCCGGATACTTCTTAGCGACCTGGTTCAAGCCCCTGCCCCTCGCGGTCAATTCCTTCCTCACCGGTTCCGTCATGACCGTCTCGCCGGCGGACGTCGCCTGGGCGGGCGCTGTTCTCTTGGTCGCGCTCGTCGTCGTGGCGCTGGGCGGGCGTCACCTGATCGCCCACTGTTTCGACCCCGCCAACCCGGCGGCAGCCGCTCGGGCCGGGCGACACGAACTCATCATCCTCGGGCTCACCCTTGCGTCGGTGACCGTGGCAATCCCCGCGGTCGGCACGATCCTGTCCATCGCCCTCATCGCCGCGCCAGCCGCTGCCCTCGCGCCCCTCGTACGCAGCTCGCGCGCTTTCCTCATCGGCACCCCGCTGCTCGGCGCGCTCCTGGGCATCGCCGGCCTGGCGATCGCCGTCCCCGCGCGCCTCAGCGCCGGCGGAACCATCGCGCTCCTGTGTGCCGCATGTGTCCTGGCCTCGCGCCTTCCCCACTGGCTGGCCGGCTCGGGACGGAAGCGTCGTGCGCGTGCAGGCGGCGAGTGAGACGATACGGGCATGGAAACGGCGACCGATACGACCAACGCCCCCGAGCCCGGCTCGGCATTGACGCCTCAGGAGGGGCGCGCGCCCGAAGCCTACCGGCAGGCAGCGGGAACGATCCTGCTCGCAGCCACTCCGATCGGGGACGTGCGTGACGCCTCGCCCCGCGTCGTCGCCGCGCTCGAAGGGGCGGACATCGTCGCCGCCGAGGACACGCGCCGTGCGCTCGCCCTGGCCTCGCGCCTGGGCATCAAGCTGGGCGGTCGCCTCGTCGCCCTGCACGACCACAACGAGGCCGAAAAAGCCGCGGGAATCGTCGAGGCCGCTAGGGGAGGGGCGCGCGTCGTCTTCGTCTCCGACGCGGGCATGCCCACCGTCTCCGACCCGGGTTTCCGCCTGGCGCGCGCCGCCATCGACGCGGGCGTGCCCCTGTCCGTCCTGCCCGGCCCCTCCGCGCCGCTCGTCGCCCTCGCCCTGTCCGGCCTGCCCTCCGACCGCTTCGCCTTCGAGGGTTTCCTGCCGCGCAAGGACGGGGAGGTCACGCGCTACCTGCAGGACCTGGCCACCGACCCGCACACGCTCATCTTCTTCGAGTCGCCCCGTCGCGCGGCTGCCACGCTGACGCGCATGGCCGAGGTTTTCGGCGCCGACCGCGCCGCCGCGCTGTGCCGTGAGCTCACGAAGGACTACGAGGAGGTGCGTCGAGGCGTGCTCGGGCAGCTTGCTGAGGGGGCCGACGACGTCCTCGGCGAGGTGACGATCGTTGTCGCCGGATACACGCGAAGCGCGCGCGCTGAAGACCACGTTGGTGCCGTCCTCGCGCTCGCGGCGGAAGGTATGCGCCTCAAGGACGCCGCAGCCGAAGTGGCCGCGGCGACGGGCGCGCGCAAGAACGACCTCTACAAGGCCGCCCTCGCCGCGCGATAAGAACGAGGCCGGGAAGCCTCAGACGATCTCGACGTGCTCCGACGTCATCCACTGACGGGCCTGGGCCCCCAGCTCCTCGGTGACGGGCGCGGTCAGCTCACGCAGCACGCGCGTCTTGAAGTCCGCGCGGGCGGCGTCGACCGCCGTGCAGGCCACGCAGTGCGACTCGGCGAGGCCCACGACATCCACGTCCGCGATGTCGGCATCGCGCAGGACCTGCTCCAGCGTCTTTCCGTCCTCGGTCGTGCCTTCGAAGCCAGAGTAGGCGGCCTTGTACTGGCCCTTCTTGATCGTCACGTCCGCGTTCACGTGGGCGAGCGCCGGGTGCAGCTCGGCCTCGGCCGTGCCCGCGACGCCGTGCGGGGGCCAGGTATCCACGAAGTCCGGCGTCTCGGAGAAGTGCGGGCCCGGATCGATGTGCCAATCCTGCGTGGTGACGATCAGCTGGTACTCGTCGCGGTGGGCGTCCACGTAGGCGGCCACGGCCTCGGCGATGGCGTTGCCGCCCGTCACCGGCAGGGCACCCCCTTCGCAGAACGTGGGCTGAACGTCGACGATAATGAGAGCGCGGGGCATGAAACCTCCCTGATAATTCAGTATTTTCTCAAGCGTATCACCCGGGTCGGCGCCCGCGGTAGAGCTGTCTCGATACGTCGGTCTGCGGCCAGTTCCCCGTTTATGACTACCAGGCAGTATTCTTAGGGGCTATGAGTCGCATTCTGTCCGCCGTCGCATGGCCATACGCCAACGGCCCCCGTCATATTGGCCACGTTGCGGGATTCGGTGTCCCCTCCGACGTTTTCTCCCGGTACATGCGAATGGCCGGCCACGACGTCCTCATGGTGTCCGGCACCGATGAACACGGCACCCCCATCCTGGTGGCCGCCGACGGCGCCGGGGTGAGCGCCCGCGAACTCGCAGACCAGAACAACCGCCTCATCGTCGAGGACCTCGTGGCGCTCGGCCTGTCTTACGACCTCTTCACCCGCACGACCGCCGGCAACCACTACCGCGTCGTCCAGGACATGTTCGCCACCGTGCGCGACAACGGCTACATGATCGAGAAGGTCACGCGCGCCGCCATCTCCCCGTCCACCGGCCGCACCCTGCCCGACCGCTACATCGAGGGCACCTGTCCGATCTGCGGCGCCGAAGGAGCGCGCGGCGACCAGTGCGACAACTGCGGCAACCAGATGGACCCGACCGAGCTCATCAACCCGCACTCGCGCATCAACGGCGAAACCCCCAACTTCGTGGAGTCCACCCACTACTTCCTCGACCTGCCCGCCCTGGCCGATGCCCTGTCCGCCTGGCTCGACGAGCGCGAGAAGTCCGGCACCTGGCGTCCCAACGTCATCAAGTTCTCCCAGAACTTCCTCGAGGACATCCGCCCCCGCGCCATGACGCGCGACATCGACTGGGGCATCCCGGTCCCCGGCTGGGAAGACCAGCCGACCAAGCGTCTGTACGTGTGGTTCGACGCCGTCATCGGCTACCTGAGCGCCTCCATCGAGTGGGCGCGCCGCACCGGCGACCCCGAGGCGTGGCGCAAGTGGTGGAACGACCCCGAGGCCCTGACCTACTACTTCATGGGCAAGGACAACATCGTCTTCCACTCGCAGATCTGGCCCGCCGAGCTGCTCGGTTACAACGGCCAGGGCGCGAAGGGTGGCGCCCCCGGTGACCTGGGCGTTCTCAACCTGCCCACCGAGGTCGTGTCCTCTGAGTTCCTCACGATGGAGGGCAAGAAGTTCTCCTCCTCGCACGGCATCGTCATCTACGTGCGTGATTTCCTCTCGCGCTACCAGGCCGACGCCCTGCGCTACTTCATCAGCGCCGCCGGCCCCGAGACCTCGGACTCTGACTTCACGTGGGCTGAGTTCGTGCGCCGCACCAACGGCGAGCTCGTTGCCGGCTGGGGCAACCTGGTCAACCGCACCGCGTCCATGATCGCCAAGAAGTTCGGCGAGATCCCCACCCCCGGTGAGCTCGAGGACATCGACCGCGCCCTCCTGGATGCCGTCGAGGCCGGGTTTGAGACCGTCGGCAACCTGATTCGCCACCACCGCCAGAAGGCGGCGCTGTCCGAGGCCATGCGCCTGGTCGGCGAGGCCAACAAGTACGTGACCGACACCGAGCCCTTCAAGCTCAAGGCGCCCGAGCAGCAGCAGCGTCTCGCGACGGTCCTGTGGACCCTGGCCCAGGCGGTCACGGACCTCAACCTCATGCTCTCCCCGTTCCTGCCCCACGCGGCCAACGACATCGACCGCGTCATGGGCGGTGCAGGCGAGATCGCGCCGATGCCCTACATCGAGGACGTCGAGGAGCTTGACCCGCAGGTCCTGCCCGCTGACTTCGAGGGCCGTGACGGCTACCCGATCATCACGGGTGACTACACGAACGTGCCGACCTGGGAACGTCACCCGATCACGGTCGGTACCCCGATCGCCAAGCCCACGCCGGTGTTCGTGAAGCTGGATGAGTCCATTGTCGAGGAGGAGCTTGCCCGCTACGCGGACGCTCACCCCGATGATGTGACGGGCGCCTGATCTAGGGTTTTCCCTGGCATGACGCCACTCGTGATGAGTGTGACGTACGTTTGACAGCGCGCGGGCGGGACGGATCTGTCCCGCCCGCGCGCTCGTCTGTCCCGGGGTGTTACCGTGAGGTCATGGCCGAAGATTTTCTCGCGTCCGCCCTCGCTGCCGAGGCCTCGTCGCGCGCCCCGCAAGATCCCGACTACCCGCTCTTTCACGTCGCACCCCCGGTGGGCCGACTGAACGACCCGAACGGCCTCATTGAGATCGACGGGACCTACC
This sequence comes from Schaalia odontolytica, assembly GCF_009730335.1. Classification (GTDB taxonomy): domain Bacteria; phylum Actinomycetota; class Actinomycetes; order Actinomycetales; family Actinomycetaceae; genus Pauljensenia; species Pauljensenia dentiphila. The sequence goes on along the minus strand of NZ_CP046315.1, from coordinate 2,149,728 downwards.
ACGCCTTCTTCCAGTACACCCCCGAGCACCCGCGTCGCCTCGTCTACTGGGGCCACGCCACCTCCCGCGACCTGACCCACTGGGAGTACCACGCCCCCGCGATTCTGCCCGACACCCATCAGGATGCCAACGGCGCCTACTCGGGCACGGCCATCGAGGTCGGCGACCATGAAGAGCTGTGGTACACCGGCAACTACAAGGACCCCGAGACGGGGGAGCGCGAGGCCACCCAGTGCGTCGTCACCACGGCTGACATGGTCCACTTCGACAAGCAGGTACCCCCGATCATCGGCCGCCAGCCCGAGGGCTACACGGCGCACTTCCGCGACCCGCAGGTCTGGCGCGACGCGGATGGCACCTACCGGATGCTGCTCGGCGTCCAGCGCGAGAACCTCACAGGCGCGGCCCTGCTCTACCGCTCGACTGACCTACGTGCGTGGGAGTGCGAGGGTGAGATGACCTTCCCCGACGCCGGTGGTGCCTTCGACACGTTCGGCTACATGTGGGAGTGCCCCAACCTGGTGCGCCTCGTCGACGAGGATTCGGGTGAGGCCCACGATGTGTTGGTTTTCTGCCCGCAGGGCATCTCACCCGAGCGCGAGGGATTCGAGAACGTCTTCCCGTGCGTCGCTATCGTCGGCGAGCTCGTGGGCACCGAGTTCCGCAGTGCCGATGGCTCCTTCGAGGAGCTCGACCGTGGCACCGAGTTCTACGCTCCCCAGATCATGGCGCGATCCGCGTCCTCGGACCCGGGGGCACCGACCCTCCTCTTCGGGTGGGCGGGCAACGCGGGCGAGGACGACCAGCCCTCCATCGAGACCGGCGGCTGGGTGCACTGCTTCACCGCGCCGCGCGCCCTCACCCTGCGCGGCGGCCGCGTTATCGCTCGCCCGTACCTGCCGGGACTGCCCCTGGTGCCCGCCACACTTGAGGGTGCTCCCGGGGACGAGGCCGGGGCGCGCGTTGTGGAGCTCGCTGGGTCACGCTCGTGGAGGCTTGCCTTCGATGCCTCCTACGAGGGAGCCCTGTCCGTGGGTATTGGCTCAGATTCTGGCCTGGCGATCACTCTTGAAGAGGGGCGCCTGACCGTCGACCTGACGGGTACGCGCTACCCCCACGGTGGCCGCCGCGTCGTCACCCTGGAGCCGGGGGAGGCCTCGCGCGTGGAAATCCTTCACGACCGATCGATCACCGAGATCTACCTGGGCGACGGCTCGCGCGTCTTCACGACCCGTAGCTTCCTGAAGGGCGAGGGCTCAGGAGTGACGCTTGTGGGCGCCGCCTCCGTGACGCTCGTGGGCGCCGCGCGCGCCGACTAAAGCGACCCGCCTGCGAGGCCGTGGCTGCTCACAGTGGCCACGGCCTCGTCGTATGTGGGCGGTCTCTCATTCTCTGACCTGAGAAGATGCCCGACGCACCTTGCGTTGAGGATTCTGTCACCCGTAGTATGTCAAACGATTGCTACACACTGCCCAGCGCGGCGTAACAATGGCGTTGCGCGTGGGGTTTTGAGAAAGGAATGTGGTCGGCAATGGATCACGCCAAGGTGGCAGGAGAGGTCGTCGAAGCAGTCGGCGGCGCATCCAACATCAGCGCAGCAGCACACTGCGCAACCCGTCTCCGCCTGGTGATCGCGGACGAGTCCAAGATCAACCAGCAGGCCCTCGATGACAACGAAGATCTGAAGGGCACATTCGCCGCCGGCGGCATGTTCCAGATCATCGTCGGTCCCGGCGATGTTGACCAGGTCTACGCCAAGATGGTCGCAAACCACGGCGTGCGCGAGGTCTCCAAGGATGAGGCCAAGGAAGAAGCCGAAAAGGGCGGCAACCTCTTCTCGCGCTTCATCAAGATGATCGCCGACATCTTCGTCCCGATCCTCCCGGCGCTGGTCGCCGGCGGTCTGATGATGGCCATCAACAACGTCATGACCGCTGAGGGCCTCTTCAGCGAGCAGTCGCTGACCCAGATGTACCCGGGCATCGCGGACTACGCGGCCCTCATCAACATGGTTTCCTCCGCGGCCTTCGCCTCGCTGCCGGTCCTCGTCGGCTTCTCCGCCGCTAAGCGTTTCGGCGGCAACGTCTACCTTGGCGCTGCGATCGGCGCGGCCATGGTTTCCTCCGACCTGCTCAACGCCTGGAACACGGGCGCGGCGCTCGCCGGTGAGGCTTCGGTCGAGTACTGGCACATCTTCGGCATGGATGTCGCCAAGATCGGCTACCAGGCGCAGGTCATCCCCACCCTGGCTGTCACCTACGTTATGTGCCTCATCGAGAAGAGCCTGCACAAGGTCCTCAAGGGCACCGCAGACTTCCTGCTCACCCCGCTCATCACGATGCTGGTCACTGGCTTCCTGGCCTTCACGATCATCGGCCCGGTCACCCGCGTGGCCGCCGAGTACCTGACCTGGGGCATTAACTGGACCTACTCGACCCTCGGCGTCTTCGGTGGTCTTCTCTTCGGCCTCGTCTACAGCCCGATCGTTGTGACCGGCCTGCACCAGTCCTTCCCCGCCATCGAAATCCCGCTGCTGCCCGTCAACGGCGGCGTCGGTGACTTCATCTTCCCCGTTGCCTCTATGGCGAACGTCGCACAGGGCGCGGCCGCCCTGGCCATCTTCTTCAAGACCCGCGACGCCAAGCTCAAAGGCCTGGCCGGCGCCGGTGGCGCCTCCGCCGTCTTTGGCATCACCGAGCCCGCCATCTTCGGTGTCAACCTGCGCCTGCGCTGGCCCTTCTTCTGCGCCATGGCTGCTGCTGCCATCGGCTCCGCGGGTGTCGCCCTGCTGAACGTGCGCGGTCAGGCTCTCGGCGCCGCAGGCTTCGTCGGCTTCGTGTCGATCATCCCCAAGTCGATCCCCGCGTACCTGGCCCTTGAGGTCCTCGTCTTCGTTCTGTCCTTCGGCTTCACCTTCGCCTACGCCATGACGCGCGGCAAGGCCGACATGGAGGGCCGCGCGCCCGCCGCCAAGGCTGCCGCTCCCGTGGCCGCCGCCGTGGCCACCCCCGCCGCTCCGGCTCCCGCGGCCGCCCCGGTTGCCACCCCTGCCCCGTCCTTCAGTGACGAGGCGCTGGCTGATCTCTCCGTCGCCTCGCCTCTCGCGGGCACCGTGGTTCCGCTCGAGCAGGTCAAGGACGAGTCCTTCGCCAAGGGCATGCTTGGCCCCGGCATCGGCATCGAGCCTGCCGACGGCCTCGTCGTGGCCCCCTTCGATGGCACCGTGACCGTCGCCTTCCCGACCGGCCACGCCTACGGCCTCAAGTCCGCCTCCGGCGTCCAGGTCCTCATCCACGTCGGCATGGACACCGTCAAGCTGGACGGCAAGGGCTTCACGCCCCGCGTCGCCAAGGGTGACGTCGTGCGCCGCGGCGACGTGCTCGCCGAGGTCGACCTCGACGTGATCCGCGAGGCCGGCTACGACACCATCACGCCCGTCGTCGTCACGAACAAGAAGAAGCTCGGCGCGGTCACCCCGGTCGCCAGCGGCGAGATCCAGCGCGGCGACGCGCTGCTTGAGGTGGCCCCCAAGGAGGCCTGAGCTCATCGGGAGTCATTCCTGACGTCACGGGTGGGCGGCACCAGCAGTGCGCTGGTGCCGCCCACCCGTCTGTCGTGCCCCCCGCCAGTGGGAACTGGCTGTCGGCGATACAGTCGGCAATCGCAATGAGGGTTGTTTGTGATGCACCGATTGAGCAGTGGGGCCTTGTGCCAACGGAGGTGCCGGCACCTGGGCCCTTTAGGTGCTCGTGTTAACCCGCTAATGCGCACCTGGGCCCTACTAGTGGAGCGCGGGCAGGGGTGCCCACGCTCCACTTAGCGGGTTAACGTGCGCATTGAAGGGCTCAGGCATCACCTATCGGGTTAGCGTGCGCACCGGCGCGATGTGATTGGTGACGCGCGCTCGCGGATAGGTGAGGGGCTCCTCAATACGAACCGAACATGTAGATAGGGGTGAACATGGGGATAACCTATCCGCGTGCGCATCCGTGGTTCCTAGGGGTTAAGAAAATAAGCCGGGGCAGTGCGAGCGGTCACAGTCCCGCCGCGTGATATGCGCTCAGGCGTTGATCGAGCGCCCCTGGATCAGCGTGCCCGAGAACTCGACTGTCTGAGCGTGTGGAGCCCCGGCCTCGTCGGACGAAGAACGCGGAGCCTTGCCCTCGATCTGATCGAGGAGGATCGACACCGCAGCCCGGGCGATCTCCTCAATGGGCTGGCGGATCGTCGCCAAGTGGGGGAGGGCTCGGCGCATCGTCTCCGTGCCGTCAAAGCCGATGATAGGCAGGTCAGTGGGGACCGATAGGTTGCGCGTGCGTGCCCACTCGAGGACCTCAGCAGCCGCCAGATCGTCGGTCGCGAAAACCCCGTCGACGGGAGCAGCGGCGCGGGCCTCGTCCAGGGCGTCGCGCACCATCGCGAAACGCTGTGGCGTGGGCGTATCGAACGGCACGGTGACCACGCGAGGGGTCAGGCCAGCGCGCTCGATCTCGGCGCGGTAGCCGGCCTCGCGCAGATTGCGCGGACCCGAACGGGAGGTAAGCAGCAGGGGATGGCGGCAGCCGCCCTCGATAAGCGCGCGCGTCGCCATGGCGCCCGCCTCTTTGTTTGCACAACGCACGTTCGGGATGGATGGGCTCAGCTCGCGGTCGATCGTTACCAGGGGCATGCGGATCGTGTCGTACTCGCTCAGGCCCTCGTTGTGGGCGCCCGAAATGATCCCGTCCACGCGATTGCCGACGAGCAGCGAGAGGTACTCGCGCTCGCGGTCCGCCCGACCCATGGAATTACAAATGAGGATGCGGTAGCCGGCGTCGGCGAGGGCATTCTCGACCTCGACGGCCAGCTCGCCGAAGAAGGGCAGGGACACGGCGGGAACGATGAGGCCAACCGTCTGCGTGCGCTTGCCGTGCAGGGCGCGAGCCAGCGAGTTCGGGCGGTAGCCGAGCGTCTCGATCGCGTCGGCGACGTTCTTCTTTGTCTTCTCCGAGAGGTAGCCGCGGTTGTTGAGCACGCGAGATACGGTCGTCAGGCTCACTCCGGCCAGCTCGGCGACGTCGGCCAGCGTGGGTTCGCGTGAACTCATGCGCGCTCTCCTTTCCTTCCCTCGGTACTTCTCCATTGTAGTTGGTGGGGTGGGAGGCGGTCGATCGTCATATCGGCGAGGCCTGGGGTGGTTGGTGTGCGTGGGTGTCGTCATGGGGTGAGCGAGTCGCGTCAAATCTATGGTTTTTCGGCATTTATAAGGGTGATGTATCCCATGTCACTGTCTGTGATATCGGGTTTTGCGTGGGTATCTAAGCCCGTTACCATGGGCCGTACGGGCACCTGTGTCTCACGATGGACATACCCGCATTTGAAAGGAACGACCATGATTTCCCGCACCGTTGCAATTGGTTCCTCCGTTGGTCTCCACGCACGTCCCGCTTCCGTCCTCGCCGAGGCCGTTGACGACTCCGGCGTCGAGGTCACCATCGCTTTCGATGGAGAGGAGGCCGACGCCGCGTCGCTCCTCGAAATCATGACCCTGGGCGCCAAGCATGGCGACGTCGTCACCCTGTCCACCGAGGATGATTCCGCGGGCGCGGTCCTCGACTCGCTCGTCGAGCTGCTCTCGCGCGACCTCGACCAGGAGTGAGCTGATGGCGACGCACGACGTCCTGCACGGCATCGGCGTCTCCGCCGGTACCGCTGCAGCTCCCGCCGCGATCGTCCAGCCTGCCCCCGGCGTCGACACGACGGAGCCGGGCAGCGTCGACGCTGCCGCCGACGGCGCGCGTGTCCGTGAGGCGCTCGCAGCCGTTTCCGCTCGCCTGAGCGACCGCGCTGCGAACGCGCCGGAGGAGACGAAGGCGATCCTCAAGGCCACCGCCCAGCTCGCGGGTGACCGTGGCCTGGCCAAGGCCGTCGATAAGAAGCTGAAGAAGGGCCTCGGTGTCACCCAGGCCGTCCATGACGCCGTCGAGGACTACGCGCAGATGCTGCGCAGCCTGGGCGGCTACATGGCCGAGCGTGCGACCGACCTGTACGACGTGCGTGACCGCGCGATCTGCGAGCTGCGTGGCCTGCCCGAGCCCGGCGTGCCGGCGTTTGATGGCCCCGTCGTCCTCGTGGCGCGCGACCTGGCACCCGCTGAGACCGCAACCCTGAACCCTGAGACCGTTCTCGGCATCATTACCGAGGTCGGCGGCCCTACGTCGCATACGGCGATCCTGGCTGCACAGCTGGGTATCCCGGCGATCGTCAAGGCCGAGGGCATCACGACTGTCGAGGAAGGCACGATGCTGGCCCTCGACGGTGGCGTCGGCGAGGTCATCGTCGCCCCCACCGATGACGAGGTGCACCTGCTCAAGGAGCGCTCGCGCCGCCGCGCGCTCGCCCTGGCCGGTTCGACCGGCGAGGGTGCGACCTACGACGGCTACCGCGTCAAGCTCCTAGCCAACATCGGCACGGTTGACGATGCGATGAAGGCTTCGAAGTTTGATCTCGAGGGCTCGGGCCTGTTCCGCACGGAGTTCCTATTCCTGGAGCGTTCGGAGGCTCCGACGCTGGAGGAGCAGACCGACACTTACACGAAGGTCCTGCAGTCCTTCGGGTCGCGTCGCGTGGTGGTTCGTACCCTCGATGCGGGCGCCGACAAGCCGCTGAGCTTCGCGGATCTGGGTGCCGAGGAGAACCCCGCCCTGGGTGTGCGCGGCCTGCGCCTGTGCCAGGTGCGAGAGGATCTAATCGACACACAGCTGCAGGCTCTGGCCGCTGCCCACAAGGCGACGGACGCGGAACTGTGGGTCATGGCGCCCATGGTGTCGACCGCCGCTGAGGCCAAGTGGTTCGCCGACAAGGCGCGCGGCTACGGCCTGCCGAAGGTCGGCATCATGATTGAGGTGCCCGCGGCCGCCCTGCGCGCCGAGCAGCTCCTGTCGATCGTGGACTTCGCCTCCATCGGCACGAACGATCTGACGCAGTACACGATGGCTGCCGATCGCCTGGACGGTAACCTGGCGTCTCTCCTGGATCCGTGGCAGCCCGCGGTCCTCGAGATGATCCGCCACGCCTGCAACGGCGGTCGTGCGACGGGCAAGCCGATCGGCGTGTGTGGCGAGGCCGGCGGCGATCCGCTGCTGGCCCTGGTCCTCACGGGCCTGGGTGTCGCCTCCCTGTCGATGGCTCCTTCGAAGGTCAACGCCGTGCGCGCCGCCCTGCGCATGCACGACCTGGCGACCTGCCAGCAGATGGCCGCCTACGCGGTCGATGCCCCCAGCGCGAAGGAAGGCCGTGACAACGTCCTCAAGCTGGTGGCTCCGGCGATGCTGGATCTACTCTGATTCGACGCCTCTGGCACATGAACGGGGTGGGTCCGGGAACCAATTGGTTCCCGGACCCACCCCGTTCATGTGCGTTGTACGTGGCCGCGTCAGCCCCTGCGAATTGCGTCTGCCGGGTTGGGGGCGGCCTGAGGGCCGGCGCCCTGCTTCGGATTTTTCTTGGTGCGACTCGAGAAGAGAGCAGTGAAGATCAGAATGATGCCGAGGAGCGCGACTGCGCTGATGCCGAGGACCGGCAGATTGAGGTTCGTGATGTAGACCTCGGCAATGAGGAAAGCGCCCACCATGCACACCAAGAGAGCCCACACGAAGGAACCAACGCGCACGCCCCTGCTGGGGGCCTCGGGCAGTGGGTAGGTAGTGCCCAGGGTGTGCTGAGCGCTCCACGTCTGGGTACCCGGGGCGGGGGTAGCGCCCGCCCTCGCCTGAGTGCCGGGGGCAGCCCCGGCCTCGTCGCCCCGAGGAGTCGACTCACCCGTGGAGGCCGGATCGAAGGCGGTGCGTCCGCCCGTGCCTACAGAGCCAGCGGGAGCACCGGCCTGCGCCTGTGAGCCCTGAGCGCCCGATGTGCCCGCCTGGCTCTCAGTGCCAGCGTCTGCCCGAAAGGGGTCGGCAGGCATCTGCGTTGTCGAGGCCTCGCGGAAGATCGCTAGCGGGTCCGAGGTGAGGTCTGGCGAGGAGGCTGGCATCTCGGCGGTTGCATCCTGGCCGCTGGTGGTGGTGGAAGCCGTTGGCAGTGGCGTTGTCTCGTCCCATTCGGGCAGCTGGGTGGTCTGGTCGTCGTTTGAGGTGGTCATAGTCGTGGTCCTTCCTCAGTTACCCGACTGGGAGCCGGTGGGGGTAGTGGACGGGGTGGGCGTTGCGCTCGGAGTCACCGAGGAGGTTGGTGCCGGCGCGGATCCCCAGGTGCCCGAGGAGTCGGGGGACTGTACGATCGTCAGCGTGTCGATGTCCGCTTCGTCGGTGATGAGGATCGTGATGCCGCCGAGGGATGACTTTCCCCAGGTGGGGGAGGTGACCGTCACGCCGGAGCAGTTATTCAGGGACGCGGCCCAGCCGTTGCCCTCCATATTGGTGGACAGAGTGCCGATGCTGGACTGGCAGACGATCTGTACGGGCTGGCCCTCGGCCATCTGAATGGTGAGTCGGCTCCACGCCTGCCAGTCGACCGTGATCGTCTTGGATGTGCCGACGGGAGCGCCGGTCAGGTCGAGCGTGGTCGACCCCGTTGGGTTGCCTCCGCTGACCTTGTCAACCCTCCAGTCAAGCATCGTCTGCTTGCCGATATTGCCCACGGTCGTGTTGATATGCTGGTTGACCCTTTGCGCGCCCTCAGTGCCGATCGCAGCCGTGGGGATCGCGAAGATGAGGCCGATGATGGACAGGGCGGTGAGCCAGCCGGCGCTGCGATCGCGCAGGGCGGCAATCGCCAGGGACAGGCCCACGATGATCAGGCATACGCCGCCGCCAATCGAGATGATACGAGTGATCGTCTGTTCCGCGGTCTGCGCGGCGATGAAGGGGATCGCGGGTCCCTTATCGACCATGTAGATGCCGGCGAGAACGGCGGCCGCCACCAGGATCAGCAGGCCCGTGATCGCCAGGTTTGCGCGACTGGAGACGGTGCGCGGGCGATGAGTCGGCATTGGGCGCGGGGTCCACTGACGAGGCCTGGGCGCGCTGGGCGGAGTCGTCCAGCCGGCGTGGGGCTGGGTGGGGCGAGCGGCGGCCGGGCGCGGCCCGGCGTTCGTGCCCTGGGCGGCGGAGGTGGCGCCATCAGGGCGTGGGGTGCCCGCGCTAGCTGCGCTGCCTGCGGGGACGCCGTAGGCGGGGAAACCCTCGGGGGCCTGGGCGTTCTGCTGCTGCGGCATGGTAGAGCCCGTGTCCTTAGCACCCGGGGCGCTGTGCCCAAAAGGGACGGAGGCTCCCGCCGCTGACGCCTGCTGCTGGCGTGTACCGTACTGCGGGTTGCCGTACTGGGGGGCACCGTGCTGCGGCGTTCCGTACGGGGGTACCGCGCCGTGGCGATGCGGGCCGCCCTGAGAAGCGGAGCGCGCTATGCTCACGATGACCACGACGATGGCTGTCATCGCAGCCGCCAACGCGAGCAGCTGGAACCAGCCGAGGCCCACGCCGTTGACAATTCCGATTGACGACAGTGCCGACGACAGACCGGCGAGAACCATGAACACGCCTCCGATAACCGCGACGTCGAATCGCCCCTCGAGCATTTCTTCGGCATGAATGCGACCGTCGGCGGCCTCGGGGAGGAGAAGCCAGGCAAGACCGTAGGCGATCGCCACGACGGGCATACAGAGCGTGGCGACCACCATGAGGACGCGCACGAGCGACAGATCCCAGCCCTGGCGAGCAGCGATGCCCGAGCATACGCCGGCGATCGTGCGATTCTGAGCGCGGTACCAGCCCGAGCCTCGGACCGCGTCAAAGAAGCTGTTGCGGGGCGGGCGCTGCTGGTACTGGGCACCGGGGTCTGTTGTACCGTTCGGCCAACTCATCATGCACTTCCTCTCGATGGGATCCACACGGCGTGGATCGATACCACTACTCAACCAAAATGACGGGTCGTCCCGAAAGTAGGGGACCCCCTGAACCGCCCCTGATTGTTCTGGGGGTAGCCCGGAGAATGCCCCCGGCACATGCCACAATGGGATTGTGAGCAGACCCGAACAATCCCCGCACCCGGGCTGGACGCCGCCCATTCCGGCCCCGCCGGCCAGGCCTCCGCTCGTGCGTGCGATAGTCGCGAGCCCGGACATGCCGGCCCCCTGGATGGGCGGCGTGTGCTCCGGTCTCGCCGTTCACCTGGGAGTGTCGGTCGCGCTCGTGCGCATCGTCGTCGCCTGCCTGAGCGTCGTGGGCATCGGTATCGGTGTCTACCTGTGGCTGTGGGTGAGCATCCCCGAAGATAATCCCGAGCGAACCGACAACGGGACACTCAGCCCCGGCCTCGTCCGACTGCGCGAGGAACGCGCCAGCCAGGTGTCACGCAACCGCATGATTGTTGTCGGCGTGGCTCTGATCGTTGCCGCGATCGCAGGCACCATCCTGAACGCGACGAACACGCTTGACTGGCGGGACATGGGCTCGATCATCACGATCGGTTCCGGTATCTCGCTCGTGTGGAGTCAGAGTCGCAACGTGAGTTCCTGGCGGTCGTTGCGCTTCGTCGGTGCTGTCTTCGGCGGTATCGTGCTGCTCAGCCTTGGCGTCGTCATGGTGGCTTCGCGCGACAACCCGCCGATTATTCTGCTGCGCGGCGGCCTCATTGGTGCTGCTCTGGTCGCGGGCGTGCTCTTCGCACTCGTCCCCATGTGGGTGCGCACGACGAAAGACCTGTCCCAGGCCCAGGCGCAGCGCGTGCGCGAATCCGAGCGCGCCGACATCGCCGCCCACCTGCATGACTCCGTGCTCCAGGCTCTCACTCTTATCCGCGCATCTGCCGAGGACCCCGCCCGCGTGCGAGCCATCGCCCTCACTGAGGAGCGCGAGCTGCGCGCCTGGCTCTACACGGGCCATGTGCAGGCCGCCGACTCCCTCGACGCTGCCGTCACCGAGGCGGTCGTGGGCGTCGAGAGTCGCCACGGCGTGCCCATCAGCGTGGTCGTCGTCGGCGACATGCGCCCGGGCCCCGGCGAACTCGCGCTCGTCGCGGCCCTCGCGGAGGCCTGCCAAAACGCCGTGCGCCACGGCGCCCCGCCCGTCTCCGTCTACGTCGAAGTGCGCCCCCAGGCCGTGGAGGCCTTCATCAAAGACAGCGGCGAGGGCTTTGACCCTGCCTCGATCGCTGCCGATCGACACGGCGTGCGCGACTCCATCGTCGGGCGCATGCGCAGGACCGGGGGAAACGCCACGATTAGACGTCTCGCCCGCGGAACCGAAGTTGCTCTGAGCGTGCCGCGCTCGGATATCCTGGAAGAAACAGCGCCCAACGGGAGGACCCAGTGACCATCCGCATCCTCGTCATCGACGACCACCCAATGGTTCGGGCAGGCGTGCGCGCCGAGCTCGAAAACTCCGGGGCCGACCTGGAGGTCGTCGGCGACGCCTCCGACGTCGAGGGCGCCATCGCGGCCTGCCGCGCGCTCACCCCGGACGTGGCCCTCCTCGACGTGCACCTGCCCGGCGGAAATGGTGGAGGTGGCGCTGAGGTCGCTAGCACCTGCCGTGACATCGAGGGACTGCATTTCCTGGCCCTGTCCGTCTCGGACGCTGCCGAGGACGTCGTCCAGGTCATCCGAGCGGGCGCACGCGGATACGTCACGAAGTCGATTGCCACCCCCGACCTCGTCGAGGCCATCGGCCGCGTCGCCGCCGGGGACGCCGCCTTCAGCCCGCGCCTGGCCGGCTTCGTACTCGACGCCTTTGGGACCGGCGAGGTGTCCATAACCGACACTGAGCTGGACCTGCTGTCCGCCCGCGAGCAGGAGGTCATGCGCCTCATCGCCCGCGGCTATACGTACAAGGAAGTCGCCCACGACCTGTTCATCTCCATCAAGACCGTCGAAACCCACGTGAGTTCGGTCCTGCGCAAGCTCCAGCTCTCCAACCGTAACGAGCTGACGCGCTGGGCGATGCAACGACACATCGTGTGAGGTCGGACCCCTTTCGAGCGCCCCATCCGGAGCGCGCGGCCCATCCGTGCCTACAATGGAATCCCGAGAGCGTGACAGCGCCTGACCGCCCCGCACGGACGGCCCCTTTATTTCCGCGACCTCGGAGGATGCATGCACCGCATCGGTTTTGATAGTGATCAGTACGTCGAGATGCAGTCTCGACACATTGCCCAGCGACGAAGCGAATTCGGCGGAAAGCTGTATTTGGAGTTCGGTGGCAAGCTGATCGACGACATGCACGCGTCGCGTGTTCTGCCCGGTTTTACGCCCGATAACAAGGTGCGTATGCTGCGCGAACTGGCCGACGAAGTCGAGATTATCGTCGCCGTTAATGCCAAGGATTTCGCGCGCCGCAAGGTCCGCGCAGACATGGGAACAACCTACGACGACGAGGTTCTGCGCCAGATCGACGAGTTCCGTGAGCGCGGCCTGTACGTCGGTTCCGTCGTCATTACGCAGTGGACGGACGACAACAAGGCGGCCGCCGAGGTGAAGGAACGCTTCGAGAAGCTCGGCATCCGCGTCTACCGTCACTTCCCGATCCCCGGCTACCCCTCGGACGTCGAGCGCATTGTCTCGGACGAGGGCTACGGCGCCAACGAGTACGTGGAGACCAGTCGCAACCTCGTCGTTGTGACGGCGCCTGGACCGGGCTCCGGCAAGATGGCGACCTGCCTGTCACAGCTGTACCACGACCACAAGCGCGGGATCGAGTCGGGGTACGCGAAGTGGGAGACCTTCCCGATCTGGAACATTCCGCTGGATCACCCGGTCAACATCGCCTACGAGGCGGCCACCGCCGACCTCGACGACGTCAACATGATTGATCCCTTCCACCTGGAGGCGTACGGGATCAAGACGGTCAACTACAACCGTGACGTCGAAATCTTCCCGGTCCTGAACCGCCTCTTCGAGAAGATCCTCGGATCCTCCCCATACAAGAGCCCCACGGACATGGGCGTGAACATGGCGGGCCACTGCATCGTCGACGACGAGGCCTGCAAGGAAGCCTCGCGCCAGGAGATCATCCGCCGCTACTACAAGGCCCTCGTGACCGAGAAGAAGGAGATGAGCGAGCCCGTGCAGTCGGCGCGCATCTCCCTGCTGATGAGCCGCGTGGGCGTGGGCCGCATGGACCGCCCGGTCGTGCGTCCGGCCCTCGAGCTGGCCGAGGCCACGGGCGAGCCGGCGGCCGCGATCGAGCTGCCCGACGGCCAGATCGTCACGGGCAAGACGTCGGCGCTGCTGGGCTGCTCCTCGGCGATGCTCCTCAACGCCCTCAAGAAGCTCGCCGGCCTGCCGGACGAGGTCCAGCTCCTGGCCCCGCAGTCGATCGAGCCGATCCAGCGCCTCAAGACCCGCGACCTGGGTTCTCGCAACCCGCGCCTGCACACCGACGAGGTCCTCATCGCGCTCGCGGTCAGCGCCAACGGCGACGACAACGCGCGCCGCGCCCTGGACAAGCTGAGCTCGTTGCGCGGCTGCGACGTGCACGAGTCGGTCATCCTGGGGCCCGTCGACGAGGGCATCTTCCGCTCGCTGGGCATCCAGGTGACGACGGAGCCGGTGTACGCGACGAAGTCGCTGTACCGCAAGAAGTAATCGCTTCGACGAGGCCGGGGTTTCCATCGCTTATCAGCGCGGGGAGGCCCCGGCCTCGTTGTGTGCCGCCTTTCGTGGTTGGCGCCACCCGGGGCGGGGGTCGCAGGTGAGGGTGGGGCGGTTTACCCTTGGAGGCGATGAGTGACTCGACTTCTTTGCCTGACCTTGGTTTCCTGATCGGCCCCGACAGGGGTTCCCAGGACGACTACGTGCCGCCGGAGGTGCCCGCCTTTGATGTGGAGGACGCCTTGGGTTCCGACGCGTGGCCGGAGATCGCCGTGCCGGGTGGGGCATCGGGTGCGCCGTCGGCGTGGGAGCCTTCCGCGTCCTCGGGTGCTTTTTCGTCCCGCTGGGAGCCTCCCGCGCGCCCGGGCGTGGACCCCGAGTCGCTGACGCGTGGCCTCAACGATCGTCAGCGCGAGGCCGTCACTCACGCGGGCTCGCCGCTGCTGATCCTGGCTGGCGCAGGCTCCGGTAAGACGCGCGTGCTCACGCACCGCATCGCATACCTGCTGGCCACGGGCCGCGCGCGGGCTGGGGAGATCCTGGCGATCACCTTCACGAACAAGGCGGCGGCCGAGATGCGCGAGCGCGCAGGCGCCCTCGTGGGCGACGATGCGCGCCGCATGTGGGTGTCGACCTTCCACTCGGCGTGCGTGCGCCTGCTGCGCTACAAGCACGAGGCGGCGGGGCTGTCCTCGTCCTTCACGATCTACGACGCCCAGGACTCCCAGCGCCTCATCCAGATGGTCCTCAAGGCCATGGACGTCGACATCAAGCGCTTCACCCCAAAGATGGTGGCGGCGCGCATTTCGGACGCGAAGAACGAGCTGATCGGCCCGGCGCGCTACGCGGAGACGGCGGGCAAGGACCCGGTCTCGCGCATCGTCGCGGACGCCTACGTCGAGTATGACAAGCGCATGCGCGCATCGAACGCGCTGGACTTCGACGACCTCATCATGCGCACGGTCGACCTGCTGCACGAGAACCCGCTGATCGCCGAGCACTACCACCGGCGCTTCCGCCACATCCTCGTGGACGAGTACCAGGACACGAACCACGCGCAGTACGTCCTCGTGCGCGCCCTCGTGGGGGATGGAAAGGATGGCGTGGAGCCCGCCGAGCTGACGGTCGTGGGTGACTCCGACCAGTCGATTTACGCCTTCCGTGGCGCCACGATTCGCAACATCGAGGAGTTTGAGCGCGACTTTACGGGCGCGCGCACGATCCTGCTCGAGCAGAACTACCGCTCCACGCAGAACATCCTGTCGGCCGCGAACGCGGTCATCGCCCGCAACACGGGGCGCCGCGCGAAAAACCTGTGGACGGCCTCGGGCGATGGTGCGCTCATTACGTTGGACGCCGCCGATTCCGAGCACGACGAGGCCCGCTTCGTCGTCGGCGAGATCGACCGCCTCGCGGACTCCGGCGTCGAATGGGGTGACATCGCGGTCTTCTACCGCACGAATGCGCAGTCCCGCGCGCTGGAGGAACTCCTCGTGCGCCAGGGCATCCCGTACCGCGTCGTCGGCGGCACCCGCTTCTACGAGCGCCGCGAAATCAAGGACGCCTTGGCGTACCTGCAGGTCATCTCCAACCCCGACGACACTGTCGCGGCCCGCCGCGTCCTCAACGTCCCCAAGCGCGGCATCGGCGCGAAGGCCGAAGAGGCGATCGCCGCGCACGCCGCCCACTACGGCATCTCGTTTGGCGCGGCGCTGCGCCACCTGTGGCTGCGCGCCGGCTGCCCCGCGGGTGAGGGCGAGGGGATCGACGTCGATGCGCTCGCTCGTTCCACGTCCCCGGACGAGGCATCGGCTGATTCTTCGGCTCCCGTTTCCTCGGATGGAGCGGCGGGGGAGAATCCTGGTGCTCGCGATGGCGCTGATGAGAGCGCGACTACTGTCGAGAGCGCGGCTGCGGCCCCGGCCTCGTCCCCTGTCGAGAGTGCTCCTGAGACGGCTCCCGAGGTCCTCGGGATCACCCCGCGCGCCGCGAAGTCGGCGGCTGCATTCTGGGGACTCATCGAGACGCTGCGTGCCGCGGAGGCGCGGGGTGCATCGCAGGCCGACATCCTCGAAGAGGTCCTGGATCGTACCGGCTACCTGGCTGAGCTGCGCCGCAGCGAGGACCCGCAGGACGCCTCGCGCGTGGAAAACCTGGCGGAACTGCACTCGGTCGCGGGTGCCTTCGCAGCCGAGGCTCCCGGCGGAACCCTCGCGGACTTCCTTGAGCGCGTCGCCCTCGTGGCCGACTCGGACCAGGTTCCCGCGGAGGGCGAGCGCGGTGGGCAGGTCACCCTCATGACCGTGCACACCGCGAAGGGCCTCGAATTCCCGGTCGTGTTCGTCACCGGCATGGAGGACGGCACTTTCCCGCACCAGCGCAGCCTCGGTGACGAGAGCGAGCTGGAGGAGGAACGCCGACTGGCATACGTTGCGATTACGCGTGCGCGCGAACACCTGTACCTGACGCGCGCGGCCGTACGCAGCGCCTGGGGGACTCCGCAGGAGATGCCGCCCTCGCGGTTCCTCGACGACATCCCCGCCGAGCTCCTCGACGTGCGCCGTGCGGCCACGTCGGGGGAGCGGATGCGAGCGCCGTACGGCGGTTCCTACGGGTCCGGATCGTACGGCTCGGGTTCCTATGGGCGCTCCCGTCGCTCCGAGGGACGCGACCCGTGGGGCGACACCGACACGGGCGCCTTTGGCTCCGGCCGTGGCGGCGCCTCCGCCCAGCCCGCCGGCGTACGCAAGGTGACGCGCATGGGGGTTGCTCCTGCGGCCAAGCCTGCCGAGGATAAGCCGGTGCTCTCCCTCAAGGTCGGCGACCGCATCAAGCACGCAACCCTGGGGGCCGGCACCGTCACCGGCATCGAAGGCGAGGGACCGCGCACCGTGGCCCGCATCCGCTTCGGCCTGGGCGAGAAGCGCCTGCTCGTGCGCATGGCTCCGATGAAGAAGATTTCGTAGCGTATCCCGGCTAATGCCCAGCACTGCTCGGTTTGCTTGTGGCCCCGCGGGTGTTCCGGACGCCATGTGGCCTGTCTCGTGGGCTGGGCTGCTTGATGCACCCGCGGGCGGCCGGCGGCCAGCCCGCGAGCCGTCCGCGCCGCGAGCCTTCGGCTCGGCGCGTCGTCTCGAAGCCCGGCCAGGCCCTACCGCCGCCCACCGGCACCGCAGCCAGGCCCCGCCTCGAAGCCCGCCCGTGCCCTCCGGTCCCTCCGGTGCCCTCCACGCCAGCGGTGCCTGGCCGCTGTGGTGCCGCCTGTGGGCATCGCAGGGGCCTCGCGCGCTGCGATTTCTGGCCGATCTTTTGCGTGTTGTTACAAACGTCGTCAATCCAACGGCTTTTTCGCTGAAAATAGTGGTTTTTGGACGCAGATTGACGACGTTTGTAACAGCAGGCCTCGCAAGGGATTTCAAATCGCTCCGGTTTGACGACGTTTGTAACGTCGTTCGCCCACGGGCTCCGCAGCCAGGTCCTCCGACGCTCTCCTATGGTGTGCGTGTTCTGGATAGGAAGCTCTGTTCTGGATAGGAACGGTGCTTCTGGATAGCTTATTAACCTATCCAGAACGCAACAACCTATTCAGATTGTTGTTTCCTATCCAGTTTGGTGGTGTGTGCCAGCCCGCCGGCTTGCTTGCCGCGTGGTGGTGGGGGTTTTGCACGACATGAAGCCTCCTGGCAGCGTGTCGCCGGTGTGTCAGACCCTCATGTAGTGTAATTCCCCGATTGGTGGCGGTGTGGCCGCGAAACTGCAGACCCATTGAGTAAAAAACGCCTAAAACAGGCTGTTTTGGCGCAATGGGTCTGCACTTTGGCGGAATCTGCGGGCGTCAGTGCGTTGGCTGATTGATGCGGTGCTGCACGGTGTCATGCTCTCCTTGGTCCCGGCTGCTGGGCCCATCTACTGGCAGTGTTAACTCTTCAATGCACAGCTAAACCCACCTAGTGGCGGCTGGGCGCTGCCGCCCACGCTCCACCAGGTGGGTTAACGTGCGCGACAAAGTGTGTCGATTCGCCACGCACTGGGCCTCACGGATGTGGGAGCTACGTCCATGCTCGCCGAGATTGAAGGACCTGTGGCTCGTGTCGTACAGCTGCGTAGCGGGGGAAAGCGGTGCGCCGCTGGTGCTACGACGCCCTGCGCGTCCCACCGCCCCCTGCAACTGACCCCGCAACGCAAAGCGTTGACAAAGGGAAGTGGCTCTCCGGTCAAGGTTGTGACAAGCCTTGATAATGGGAGGAAATGGCGCGTTGACGCCGGTCGCACGTTAGAATTATTGCGCTGACCACACCACGTTCAACGGAGGGAATAAGGTGGATCTCTACGAGTACCAGGCCCGGCAGATGTTCAAGGAGCACGGCGTGCCCGTGCTCGACTACCGCCTGGCGTCAACCCCCGAAGAGGCGCGCGAGGGTGCGCGCGAGCTCCTGGCGGACGGTGCGTCGCTGCTGGTCGTCAAGGCGCAGGTGAAGACCGGCGGCCGTGGCAAGGCCGGCGGTGTCAAGCTTGCCCACACCGCCGACGAGGCCTACGAGAAGGCCGAGGCGATCCTCGGCCTCGACATCAAGGGCCACATCGTCAAGAAGGTCATGATCGCGTCCGGCGCGGACATTGCCGCCGAATACTACTTCTCGATCCTGCTGGACCGCTCGAACCGCCGCCACCTGGCGATGTGCTCGCGCGAAGGCGGCATGGACATTGAGACCCTCGCGAAGGAGCGCCCCGAGGCTCTCGCGCGCGTCCCCCTCGATCCCGCCGTCGGCATCAACGCCGAGGTTGCCCGTCGCATCGCGAAGGAAGCCGGGTTTGACGAGGCCACGGCCGAGGCCATTGCCCCCGTCCTCGAAACCCTGTGGACCGTCTACCGCGATGAGGACGCGACTCTGGTCGAGGTCAACCCGCTGGTGTCCAGCCCCGACGGCTCCGTGTGGGCGGTTGACGGCAAGGTTACCCTCGACGACAACGCCCGATTCCGTCACCCCGGCCACGCTGAGCTGGTGGATGTGGCCGCGCAGGATCCGCGCGAGGCCGCCGCGAAGGCAGCCGGGCTCAACTACGTGCGTCTGGAGGGCCAGGTCGGCATTATCGGTAACGGTGCGGGCCTGGTCATGTCGACGCTCGATGTGGTTGCGATGGCCGGCGAGGAGTTCGGCGGCATGAAGCCCGCGAACTTCCTCGACATCGGCGGCGGCGCCTCGGCCGAGGTCATGGCGAAGGGCCTGGACATCATCCTCGGCGACGAGCAGGTTCGCTCCGTGTTCGTCAACGTCTTCGGTGGCATCACCGCCTGCGACCAGGTCGCCCGAGGCATCATCGGTGCGCTCGAGACGCTGGGCGACGCGGCCTCGAAGCCCCTCGTCGTGCGCCTTGACGGCAACAAGGTCGAGGAGGGCCGCGCGATTCTTGCCGAGGCTGCGCACCCGCTCGTCCACATGGAAGAAACAATGGACGGCGCGGCCCGGCGTGCAGCTGAGCTCGCAGCCCAGGCCTCGTCGAAGTAACGACCCGAGAATCGCAGGAGAACACCATGACTATCTTCGTCAACTCTGACACCCGGGTCATCGTCCAGGGCATGACTGGCGCCGAGGGCCGCAAGCACACCCAGCGCATGCTGAGTGCCGGCACGGCCATCGTGGGCGGCACGAACCCGCGCAAGGCCGGCACGACCGTCACCTTTGACGTGCAGGGCTACGGCCCGGGCGTCGACAAGGTGACCGACGGCCAGGTTGAGGTCCCCGTCTTCGGCACGGTTGCCGAAGCCCGCGAGGCCACCGGCGCGAACGCCTCCGTCATCTTCGTGCCCCCGGCCTTCGCGAAGGGAGCCGCCCTCGAGGCCATCGACGCGGGCATCGAAACGATCGTCCTCATCACCGAGGGCATCCCCGTCCAGGATTCCACGATCGTCGTCGAGCGCGCGCTCGCGGCGGGCGTGCGCCTGATCGGCCCGAATTGCCCCGGCATCATCTCGCCCGGACAGGCGAACCTGGGTATCACTCCGGCGGACATCACGGGACCGGGACGCCTCGGCCTTGTCTCGAAGTCGGGCACGCTGACCTACCAGCTCATGTACGAGCTGCGCGATTTCGGCTTCACGACGTGCCTGGGTATCGGCGGCGACCCGGTCGTGGGCACCACCCACATCGACGCGCTGGCAGCTTTTGAGGCGGACCCCGACACGGACCTCGTCATCATGATTGGTGAGATCGGCGGTGACGCCGAGGAGCGTGCGGCCGCCTGGATCCAGGAGAACATGACGAAGCCCGTCGTCGCCTACATCGCGGGCTTCACGGCCCCCGAGGGCAAGACCATGGGGCACGCCGGTGCGATCGTATCCGGCTCGTCCGGCACGGCTGCCGCGAAGGCGGAGGCGCTCGAGGCCGTGGGCGTGCGCGTGGGGCGCACTCCTTCGCAGACGGCGCAGATCGCGCGCGAGATCCTCTCGCGCTAACGTCACAGCGCAAATCGGCCCGGGGTCGGCGCGCAGCGTCGCGGCCCCGGGCCGATTCTGACACTATGGGCCTGTGAGCGAGCGCATCAGAGAAGTACCCAGTCCCCGGCGAACCACGACCACGTACGTGGCGGATCGAGCGACGATCCGTGTGGCTGTCCCGCAGGGGTGGGCGCGCGGTGTGCTCGCGGGAGTTGAGGCGGCCTTCGCGGGCTGGGGTCTGATCACGGTGTTCACGATGATCGCCTACCTGACGCTGCGATCGAACTCGTGGATGAATGGCACGACGCCGCGCGACGCGCTCGGCCTGGGCGGGGACCTGTGGGCCGCCGTCATTGGCGGCACGTCGGTCGTGGGTGACGTGCACTATCGCGCGATCCCGACGCTGATGGGTGCCCTGCTGGTCGTGTTGGTGCGGATTCTGCTACGCACGACGGCGGGTTATCCGCGCAGTGCCGCGCTGTTTGCCGTCCCTGGCTTCCTGCTGACTTCGTGGCTCCTGGCGGGGGCTTCCGGTATTCATTCGCATTGGTGGACGGGCACGATCGGCGGCGTGTTGATCCCGCTGATCGGCTCGGTGTGGTTCGTCGCCTCGGGCTATTCGCGCGACCATGAGGCGCCGTCGATGCAGCACTGGATTTCGGGTGGCCTGAAGCTGGGTGGCCTGTCTGTGGTGGTCCTCGCGGCCGCCTCGTTCGTCGCCTCGGTCATTGCGCTCGTCGCGGGGTGGAGCCGTATGGCGGGCATTCTGGAGCTCCTGGGTGCGTCATCGGCCGCGGATACGTCGTTCATCGTCGGCGGGCAGGCGCTGTTTGCGCCGACGATCATGGCGTGGGTGGCCTCCTGGTGGTCGGGCGCGGGCTTCTTGACGGCGACGGATTCGTTGCATTCGCCGACGGTTGTCGGCTCCGGGCCGATCCCGCCGATTCCGCTGTTGGGTGCCGTCCCGCAGACCGCTCCCGGCATGTGGGTGCTCCTCGCGCCGATCGCGCTGGGTATCGGCCTCGGTGTCGTCGCGGCTCGTTCGTTCCGTCGTGAGCACCTACTGCACCAGACCGCTCAGGGGTTCCTGGCCTCGTTGATCACCGCGTCGGTGACGGCCCTGTGGATGTGGAGCGCGACGATGAGCATGGGCTCCGTGCGCCTCGCATCGATGGGCCCGCGCGTGGGGTGGGCGACGCTCGCCCTCGTGCTCGAGATCGCCCTGCCCGCGCTGATCATCGCCCTGGCGACCCACCCGACGACGCGCGCCCTCCTCGGCGAGGGTGCCGGTCGCGTGCGCAACGAGGGCGAGGCCCTGCGCCGCCGCGCCGCCGAGCGTGCGTCCCGCGTGGGAGGCACTGCGTCGACGACGGACGAGGCCTGGGCTGAGGCTTCCGACCCCGCTGAGGTGGGCGACACGGAAGCAAGCGCCGACGAGGCCGGGGCTGAGGATCTCGAAGCGGTGGCCGATGGGGGGAGAAGTGGCCGAGACGCACGAGGAGACTAGCGAAACCGCCGCCGATGACGCCGCGGACAGCGAAGCGGTCGAGGCCGAAGGTGACGCGGAAGACCCCGAGACGAAGGCGACGCGGCGCGAGGGCCTGAACTAGACTGGGAGACGCCGCGACTGGCGAGGGTGGATGACCACCGGGGAGCGGCCGCATTTCCCGCGAGGCGTCGCCCGCCTGGGCGCCTGGGTTTGGTCTCAACCTGGAGGAACTATGTCCGTCTCCCTGGACAACCTGGAACCCATCGACGTGCGCCCCATCAAGCGGGCCCTGATCTCCGTGTATGACAAGACGGGCTTGGAGGACCTTGCTCGCGCCCTTGGCGAGGCCGGCGTGGAGATCGTCTCCACCGGCTCCACGGCTGCCCGCATCGCGGCCGCTGGCGTGGCTGTGACCCCGGTCGACGACGTGACCGGTTTCCCCGAGGTGCTCGAGGGCCGAGTGAAGACCCTGCACCCCTTCATCCATTCCGGCATCCTGGCCGATCAGCGTAAGGCCGCGCACCGCGAGCAGATCGCGCAGCTCGGTATCCAGGCGTTTGACCTGGTCGTGTGCAACCTGTACCCCTTCCAGGACACGGTTGCGTCGGGCGCGTCCTTCGACGAGTGTGTCGAGCAGATTGACATCGGTGGCCCTTCCATGGTGCGAGCCGCCGCGAAGAATCATCCGTCGGTCGCGGTCGTGACCTCTCCGGAGCATTACGCGGATGTGGCCGAGGCCGTGGCGGGGGAGGGCTTCACCCTCGAGCAGCGTCGCGTGCTGGCCGCCGAGGCCTTCGCCCATACGGCGACCTACGACCTGGCGATCGCCGGCTGGCTGGCTGACGAGCTGGACCTCGAGGACGTGCGCGAGACCCTCGACGATGCCGCCGAGACTCACCTGGACGCCTCCGACGCTGCGTTCCTGGAGTCGCTGGGCTACCAGACCGAGGAAGACTACGTGGTGGAGGCCCCCGAGGAGGAGGGGCAGGCCTCGGGCATGCCCGTGTTCGTCGCGGATGCGTTCGAGCGCGTGGAGTCGCTGCGCTACGGCGAGAACCCGCACCAGGGTGCGGCCGTCTACCGTGAGATCGACGAGTCCTTCGAGGACGAGGAGGCCGACGACGAGGCCTGGGCCCCGGGTATTGCGAATGCGCGCCAGCTGCACGGCAAGGCCATGAGCTACAACAACTACACGGACGGTGACGCCGCCCTGCGCGCCGCCTACGATCACGAGCGCCCCTGCGTCGCGATCATCAAGCACGCGAACCCCTGCGGCATTGCGGTGGCTGACGACGTGGCCGAGGCGCACCGCCTCGCGCACGCCTGCGACCCCGTGTCGGCGTTCGGCGGTGTGATCGCCGTGAACCGCCCGGTGAGCGTGGAGCTGGCCCGCCAGATCGTCCCGATCTTCACCGAGGTTGTGCTGGCCCCCGATTACGAGGAGGGTGCGCTCGAGGTGCTGAGTGCGAAGAAGAACCTGCGCGTTCTGCAGGTTGAGCCCCCGGCTCGCGGCTCGTACGAGTTCAAGCAGATCAGCGGCGGCTTGCTGGTCCAGGAGCGCGATGATATTGACGCGCCCGGCGATTCCCCGGAGAACTGGACGCTTGCGGCAGGTGCTCCCGCCGACGAGGCGACGCTGGCGGACCTGGAGTTCGCGTGGCGCACGGTGCGCGCGGTGCGCTCGAACGCGATCCTGCTGGTCAAGGACGGCGCCTCGGTGGGTGTTGGCATGGGCCAGGTGAACCGCGTGGACTCCTGCAAGCTGGCGGTTGAGCGTGCGAATACGCTGGGCTCGCGCTCGACGGGTGACGCGGCGGCGTCCAACGTGGACAGCGCGGGCGGTGCTCGCGCCTCCGAGGTCGTGGGTGATGCTCCCGAGCAGCGTTCCATTGGCGCGGTCGCCGCGTCGGATGCGTTCTTCCCCTTCGCCGATGGCCTGCAGGTGCTCATCGATGCGGGCGTGAAGGCCGTCGTTCAGCCCGGCGGCTCGGTGCGTGACCAGGAGTCGATTGATGCGGCGAACGCTGCGGGTATCACGATGTACCTGACGGGCACGCGCCACTTCGCGCACTGATCATTCCCGTTCATGGGCTCCAGGGGGCGAGCGCCGGTGTGGCGTTCGCCCCCTGAGATCTGCGCCCGTGTGCTTGACAGGGGAGTGGTGTTCAGCATATTGTTCAATTGTTGAATGAAAGGCTGTTAGCCCTGTTGAAAGGTGTCGTATGACCACCCTGACCGCTTCCCCCGTCGCCGCGCGTGAGAACCGTGTTCTCGCCGATCGCCTCGGTGGCACGATCGCCCGCGAGATCGCCCTGGTGGCGGCTGGCACGATCGCCATGATCGTCCTCGCCCGCATCTCGATCCCGCTGCCCTTCACGCCCGTGCCCGTCTCGCTCGGCACGCTGGGTGCCCTCTCGGTTGGCACGACCCTCGGCGCGCGCCGAGGCCTCGTCTCGGTCGCTGCGTACGTCCTCCTCGGCATTGCGGGTGTCCCGGTCTTCACCGGCACGAACGTCGGCTGGGCCTTCGCCTCCTTCGGCTACATCCTCGGCTACCTCCTCGTCGCCGCGATCGCCGGAGCGGCCGCCCAGCGCGGTGCCGACCGTCGCATTGTCACCATGGCGCCGACCGCCGTCGTGTCTCTGTTCTCCGTGTACATCCTTGGCCTGGCCTGGATGATCCCCTTCGCGCACATGACCCTCGAACAGGGTCTGATGAAGGGCTTCGTGCCCTTCATCATCGGCGACCTGGTCAAGGCTGCCGTGGCCACCGGCACCTTCCCGGTGCTGCGCTCCATCTTCCGCTGAGGCGCGCGCTCGAGCGCAACGCGAGTCGGCCTCGTCCCCACCCGGGGGCGGGGCCGTCGCCGTATCCGGCGTCCGCAGTGGTGACATGCGTAATGGAGCACGACGGGGCGGGGCGCGCGCGGGTACCATTGGCAGGGTGAACGCTTCTGACATGCATCCCGTCCTCGTCGTCGACTTCGGCGCTCAGTACGCCCAGCTGATCGCGCGCCGCGTACGTGAGGCTAACGTCTACTCCGAGATCGTCCCCCACACCATGAGCGTGGCGGACATGCTCGCCAAGGAGCCCGCCGCCATCATCCTGTCCGGCGGCCCGTCCTCCGTGTACGAGGAGGGTGCTCCCTCCGTCGATCCTGCGATCTTCGAGGCCGGCGTGCCCGTGCTGGGCATCTGCTATGGCTTCCAGACCATGGCACACGCCCTGGGTGGCACCGTCGGCCGCACGGGCACCCGCGAGTATGGACACACTGAGGCAACCGTGGCCGGTGACTCCTGCTTGTTCGGCGGCACCCCCGACGACCAGATCGTGTGGATGAGCCACGGCGACGCCGTCCAGGGTGCGCCCGAGGGCTTCACCGTTACCGCCTCCACCACCGAGACCCCAGTTGCGGCCTTCGAGTCGCGTGAGCGTCGCCTCTACGGCCTGCAGTGGCACCCCGAGGTGGGGCACTCCCAGTTCGGCCA
The DNA here is from genome assembly GCF_009730335.1 of Schaalia odontolytica. Lineage (GTDB taxonomy): Bacteria > Actinomycetota > Actinomycetes > Actinomycetales > Actinomycetaceae > Pauljensenia > Pauljensenia dentiphila. The sequence continues at coordinate 2,124,748 of NZ_CP046315.1, read as the reverse complement.
GGACGCACTGAAGAACTTCCTCTACGAGGGGGCCGGCCTGGAGCCGACGTGGACCGCCGGTTCCATCGTGGACGAGCAGGTTGCGAAGATCCGCGAGCAGGTCGGCGACGCGCAGGTCATCTGCGCCCTGTCCGGCGGCGTGGATTCCTCCGTCGCCGCGGCGCTCGTGCACAGGGCCGTCGGCGATCAGCTGACCTGCTTCTTCATCGATCACGGCCTGCTGCGCGCGGGCGAGCGCGAGCAGGTGGAGAACGACTACGCGCGCGGCATGGGCATCCGCGTCATCACGTGCGACGAGTCCGAGCGCTTCCTGTCCGCCCTGGCTGGCGTCACCGAGCCCGAGGCGAAGCGCAAGATCATCGGCCGCGAGTTCATCCGCTCCTTCGAGGCCGCCCAGAAGCAGGTCATCGAGGAGGTGGGCGCCGCAGGTGGCGAGGTGAAGTTCCTCGTCCAGGGCACCCTGTACCCCGACGTCGTCGAGTCCGGCGGCGGCGAGGGCGCGGCCAACATTAAGAGCCACCACAACGTGGGTGGCCTGCCCGAGGACATGACCTTCGAGCTGGTTGAACCCCTGCGCACCCTCTTCAAGGACGAGGTACGCGCGGTTGGCCGTGAACTTGGCCTGCCTGACTACCTGGTGAACCGTCAGCCGTTCCCGGGTCCCGGCCTCGGCATCCGTATCATCGGCGAGGTCACGCGCGAGCGCCTGGACATCCTGCGGGCCGCCGACCTGATCGCCCGCGAGGAGCTCACGGCGGCCGGCCTGGATCAGGAGATCTGGCAGTGCCCGGTCGTCCTGCTCGCCGACGTTCGTTCCGTGGGCGTCCAGGGTGACGGCCGCACCTACGGTCACCCGATCGTGCTGCGTCCCGTCTCCTCCGAGGATGCGATGACGGCCGACTGGACGCGCCTGCCCTACGACGTCCTGGCCCGTATCTCCACGCGCATCACCAACTCGGTGCCCGAGGTCAACCGCGTTGTCCTCGATGTGACCTCCAAGCCCCCGGCCACCATCGAGTGGGAGTGACGCTCATACCGAGCTGAGCTCGCAGACTGATAGCCCCGGCCTCGTCCCTGTTTTGTCGGACGAGGCCGGTGTCTGTTGAGGTTCGCAAATGGAGGGGGTGGGGGGAGCGTGATGGTAAGGTATTTGGTAACTGAGTAACCCCGATGTTGGTGCAGTTTAGTGCTATGGGTGGCGGGGCATTCTGCCGCACTGTCAGAGAGTTATGGAAAGGCTTGGCTGTGGAAAAGCAGTCTTCGGTTGATGAACAGGAAGAGTCGGTGCTTGCGAAGAAAAGGCAAGAAGCACTCGACAAGCTGTATTCGTCCGCATTGAATGGGATTCCCATGGTGAGCGGCTCGGTCGATGACCTGGTCGAAGACTACCTGTCGAAGTATGAGACTGTTGAGGAGGCTGCGGCTGCACTCGTGCGTGCGCAGGTCGTCAAGTGCGGAACCTCTGGTTTTATCACGGGTTTCGGGGGCCTTATCACCCTTCCTGTGACGATCTCTGCGAATCTGAGCAGCGTTTTCTATGTGCAGATGCGTATGATTGCAGCGATCGCCGCGATGGGTGGCTACGATGTCAGGTCGGATCAGGTGAAGACTCTTGTGTTTGTTTGCTTGACAGGCACGTCCATCGCTGATCTGCTGAAGGAAGGCTGCGTCAAAGCTGGTGAGCAGGTGACGCGGGCAGTGATTAAGAAGATTCCGGGCGCTGTTTTGACAAAGATTAATCAGCGTATCGGTTTTCGCTTTATCACTAAGTTTGGCGAAAAGGGTGTCGTGAACCTCGGAAAGTGTGTGCCTCTCGTTAGGGCTGTCATTGGTGGGGGAATGGACGTGGCATCGACGAGAGTGATCGGTAAGAGGGCGATCGCGGAGTTTATTGCGTGAGCCTTCAGGGCGGTGCGCCCTGTGTTGCTGTTTCTATTCGCCGTCATCCCAGTCTCCAGGGAGTCGTGCGACTCCATTCGCGTCCAGAGTGGGGCGATAGGCGTAGCGCTCGAGTCCATCAAACGTGGGAGTCTCGGGGTGCATGTCGAAGGGGAGGCCGCCAATCTCAATCGACTTGGCGAGGAAGATGTTGATCGCGTCGGAGAGGCTAATTCCCCAGCGCGCATAGACGGCTGCGGCGCTGGCTTTGATCTGAGGCCAGATTCTGGCCATAATTGTGGCTAGTCGTGAAAGGGGTAGTATGTCGACACTGACTATGGGGCTCGCCGAGGCGAAGAATAACTTTTCGCGGGTGACAGCAGAGGTGAACAGGACGGGGAAGCCTGTCACGATCCTCAAGAACAACAGGCCATGGGTCGTCATTCAGCCTGCACAGCAGTCTGAGGGCGCTGTCGATGTCGCTGTTGACTTCATGGATGCCTACGCGGACGTGTTTGAAGAGCTTGCGAAGTGACCGCTGTCGTGTTTTCCCGGGATGAGGCCGGGGCTCGTTCGCCTCTGAGTCGGTCGTCAAGCCTCGCGCAGGGTAGGGTTCGTCGTGGCGAAGCGGCAGCCCTGGATCAAGGAGGATGACACGTGGATCTGCTCGAATATATGCGCGTGCAAAACAATATGACACAGGAGGAATGGGAGCATACCTTCGAGGAAGAGGCGCGGGAGATTTTCGTTCTGGTCGCCGGAAGCAGTGGGGCGGCGAAAAGGAACGGCTTCTGGGAGGCCGCGCACTCCTATCTGGCGTACGTGTACTATGAGACCGGCGCCCTGTGTGCGGATGATGGTCGGCTGGTCTACCCCGTGAACGATAAGGACAATGCCGCTGGCAACGTCTTGGGCCGATTCCGTGACGAGGAGATCTATCGCGTCGCGGCGCGCAAGAAGATCCCGCAAGAGCTCCCCGAGGGCATGAGCGCCTCCTCGCAGAACGAGTTCCTGATTGTCGAGGTCCTGGAAGAAGATGCCCCGTGCCCCGCCTTGAAAGAGGTGCTGGCCGACTATCGCAGGCCGGTCGTGGTGACTGACGAGGTGCTCGGAGAGCTCACTCTCGACAAGGACTACGACACGTTCGAGGGAGTCATCTCGTGGCGGGATGAGGACATCGACATCTCGCTGGAGGTTGATTCGTCCAGCGAAGACACCTGGACCGCTGCCGTGGCCGCCATGAAACAGATGGTGGCCGATCAGGATCGGTGGGATCGCGACATGCAAGCGTTCGCCGCGCGGGAGCTGACGGAGCTCGCGTGCGAGTGGCGCGAATCCGCCGACGAGGACGTCCCCGAGATCACCGAAGAGAGCTTCGCTCAGAGGATCGAACTCACGAGCATCGCGATGGATCCGGACGGCTCGTTCTCTGCCTACTTCGATGACGACGACATGTTCTTCGGGCACTGCGTCGTGGTGTATGGAACCCTGGAGGATGGGGTCTCGTCAGCGGTGATGGCGGGTTAAGTGTCCTGAGAGCAGGCGGCGGCAGTGCGATCGAGTCGACGCAGGAGCGCATAGAGCCAGATGGCTGCAGCAAAGTCTGCGATGGGAACAGCATGTATCTTTCTGAGTCTTTTCACTGTTGCTGATGGGATTGTCTGTTCGGCCAGTAGGCGTTTTGTTACGGCAAACCCATGGAAGGATGACACGAGCATCAAGCAGTAGACTCCCGCGTCCAGAGGGAGGATAAAAAAGACCAGGAGTAAACCGCCTATGTTGCCGTTGGAGCTATCTAGTGGAACTCCGATCGTGAGAATGAGTGTGATGAGGAAGATGGGGAGGAGAGCAAGCTTGACGACGAGACCCCAGAAAGCGAGTACGCGTGGAGCAACCTTGTCTTGCGAATGGAGCACCGTGAGGGCACTGAAATAGATTGTGATCAGCAGCGCACCGATCCATGCGCCGATCGGGAAAAGAGGTTGCTTGGGCAGGGCTTGGTCGAAGCACCCCGCATAGACCACAGTGACAACGAGGAGGGGTGCGGCGATGCGTGCGAACCTGGCCATGCGGGGATTTCCTTATCGGACTTCGTTGACTGGCAATGACTATAACATCGCTGTCGTGGAGCGAGGCCTACCCCGCCAATCGGGGTAGACCTCATCGTGCGCGCGTAGTCCACTAGGGAATCAAACGACGCAATCCTGCGCCGCGCTTGGGTGCGCAGGGAATGCGACTACTTCTGGCCCTCCACGTCGGGCACGTACGCGAGGAAGCCAGACAGGACCTCGTCGTTGTGCTCGAAGAACGGCTTCCCCTTGTCAAGGGAATCGATCTGGGCCATGTCCTCGTCGGTCAGCGCGAAATCGAACAGGTTGATGTTCTGAGCGATGTGCGACGGCGTCTTCGATCCCGGAATGACGATGTGTCCCTGCTGAATATGCCAGCGCAGCAGCACCTGGGCGGGGGACTTGCCGTACTTCTCGGCGAGGCCTTGGACAAGGGGTTCAGTCATGATCGAATCGTTGCCGCGCCCACCCAGCGGGTACCACGCCTGCAGTGCAATGTTGTGCTCTGCCAGGAGCGCCTTGAGTTCGGTCTGCGGGAAGTAGGGGTGGCACTCGACCTGGTTGATCGTGGGGACAACCTCGCACTCGTCGAGGATGCGCTGCGTCTGGGCCACGTCGAAGTTCGACAGGCCGATCGCGCGAATCTTGCCTTCCTTGTGTGCCTTCTCCAGGATGCGGTACCCCGCGACCGTGTCGCCGGCGGGCTGGTGCAGGATCATCAGGTCGATGTAGTCCGTGCCCAGACGCTCGAGCGTCTCGTCAACGGCGCTGGCACGTTCGAAGAACGACGGCCAGAGCTTCGTCTCGAGGAAGATCTCCTCGCGGCCCTTCGAGGATCCGCGCATTCCGCGGCCGACGGCGCGCTCGTTGACGTAGACGTTCGCCGTGTCGATCAGCGTGTAGTCGTTGTCGAGTGCGTAGGTGACCGCCGACTGGGCATCATCGGGCTCGAGCAGGTAGGTGCCGAGGCCGACCTGGGGGATTGTGATACCGTTGTTCAGGGTGATGTGGTCCATGTGAGCTCCTATGTTCTCGTGAGCGGTGTGCGGTGGGAGGGCAATGTGGTTGCTGAACTGCGCGGACTCTGCTGACTATCAGCGTATGCCTAACGCGAGGAGCTGTGTGCTGTGGTGGGCGTATGTAGACGTGTGACATATCGCGAGTTGGCGCACAAGTGACGCGATCCCTGGTTGCTGCCGTTGTCGCGTGCCCGGACAACCCTATACTGAACACTGTTCATTATGGATTGTTGCAGGTAGCAAAACAGCAGGAAGTCGTGCCCAAACAAGTGATCGACCCGGGCAAACTGGTCAGCCAGGCCTACGCCATCGCCTCGCGTGACGGCATCTCCGCGCTCTCCGTGCGCAAGGTTGCCACCGCGTGCGGTATCGCCATCGGCTCGGTATACGGCTACTTCCCGACCAAGGCGGACCTGACGGCCACCGTGCTCACCCGCTTCTTCGAGGAGAACCTCTCCGACGAACTGTGCGCCGTGCGCCCCGGCGAGCGCTTCACCTCCTACGTGCGGCGATTCCGCGAGGCCCTATGTGCTGCGCACGCCGACATGAGCGTCGACTGGTTCGCTGAGATGCGCCGCCTACCCAGCGGCGAACAGGAAGCCCTCGAGGCCGTGCGCGCCCCCATGCTCGCCCACATAGAGCGCGGACTCGCGCGCGTCCTCGACGCGGACGAGGCCGTGGATCGTTCCCGGCTCGTCGGCCCCATGAGTGCCGAGGCCCTGTGTCGCTACGTGCTGCGCGCCGTCTTCGCCTCCCTCATGGAGGGCGACGAATGTGAGACGCTGTTCGCCCTCCTCGACGCCTCCCTGTATGACGACACCACAGAAGAAAAGGACGCTAAGAAATGAGTCGATTCCGCATCAAGAAGCAGCCCCTGATCGCCGTCGCCGGCATCGTCTGGCTGCTCGCAGGCCTAAACGTCGCGGTCCTCGGCGTGCGCGCGGCCATCGACGTGCGCGGCCTCACCGCAATTGTCCTCGTTGCGCTCGTGGGCGGCGCGGTCGCCATCTTCTGCGCATTCCATCCGATGTTTTCCAAGCTCGTCAAGAAGAACACTCAGCGCATCGCCGACCTGGAGGGCGAGCGTCATCACGTGGTGCGCTTCTTCGACCGCAAGAGCTACCTCATGATGGCGATCATGATGTCCCTCGGCATCGGACTGCGCGCCGCAGGACTCGTCCCTGACTGGTTCATCGCCTTCTTCTACACCGGCCTCGGCCTCGCCCTGAGCCTCGCAGGCGCCAGCTACATCGCGCGCGGCGTGCGCGGTCGCGCCTGGGCGTTCCATGGGACCAACTGAACCCGATGCGCTTTCCCGGCCACGGCCTCGTCAATGGACGAGGCCGTTGCGCCCCCAGTGCTGCTGCTTCGTGTGTCCGCTGTGAGTGCTGCGCTGTCCATGTTGGCTGCAGTGCTAGTGTGACCCTGTTTGAGTGACCTGCACACCATGGATAGCGCATGAACTTCTATACCCTCGACTACATTGTGTCGCACCAGAGTTTGGACGCGACACGGCGTCTAGCTGCGATCATCGTCTTGTCGTTGTGGCTCTCGCTTTTAGCGCCCTGTATCTGCATAACCGGGTGAAAACCCGCTGGCGTGACGTGGGCATTGGACTTCTTGTGTTTTCGCTCGTCCTGCTGGGAATCCAGACCGAGCAATACCTGAAGGTCAGTGATCAGCAGTCGCAGGCGCAGCTGCTCGTGGGCTTCATGGAGGGTATCGCCATCGATCATGGTGTCCAGGTGCGTGACGTCATGGTGAATAAGACGTCCCTGCAGGACGGGATGATCGTGCGCTTTAACGAGGAGGACTACACCGTCCATCTCAATAATGACAACAATTCCTTCACTCTTGAGCGCACCCACATCATCGACCATGGCGTCTACGTGAACGGGGAGCACTGACATGGACTTCTACACGCTGACCGCTATCAAGTTCGCGCTCGGTATCCTCACGATGCTGCTCCAGATCAACATCTTGGGAAAGCGTGACTTCTCGCTGAACACGCCTCTCAATCAGGTGCAGAACTACGTGCTGGGCGGCATCATCGGCGGTGTTATCTACAACTCGTCGATTTCCGTCTTGCAGTTTCTCGTCATCATCTTGATCTGGTCGCTCGTTGTTATCGCGACGAAGATCCTCATCGATACCAGTAAAACCTTTAAGAAGCTTGCGGCCTGTCAGCCCGAGCTGATCGTTCGTGATGGTGAAGTGGATATTGCGCGCTGCGCGAAGGTGGGAATGACCGCGGAGGGACTGAGCAGGAGCCTGCGTGAGCAGAAGATTGCCAGCGTGGGTGATGTCGCTGCAGCGATCATGGAAACCAACGGGTCTTTGACGATTCGCGTGCGCGGTGATGGTTCTAAGCGCTCGCTTCTGCCGCTCGTGACCGATGGTCAGCTCGTCCCTGATGGTCTCCTTCTTGCTGGCAAGGACAAAGCCTGGGTCAAGGAGGAACTCAAGAAGTTGGGGTACTCCTCGGTCAAGCAGGTGTTCCTGGGCGAGCTTGTCTCTGGGCACCTTGAGGTGATCCCGTACCCAAAGACAACGAGTGTGAAGAGCTAACGTCGAGGAGGCCTCGTCAATTGCCGAGGCCTCCTGATCACTGGTAGACGTGTCGGCGGTGTCCGACGGAAAACACTTCGATGATGAGGCGGTCGTCCTCGATGATGCACAGGGCGCGGTAGTTGCCGATGCGGTAGCGCCACTCGCCTGATCGGTTGGCTGTGAGGCCTTTGCCGTGGATGCGGGGGTCCGAGCAGCCCTCGAGGTTTTTGCCGATCCATGACGTAATGAGTCGCGCGTCGAATCGGTCCATTTTCTTCAGTTGCTTGAGGGCTGTGTCGCTGTACTCGACGTGGTAGGACATTTACAGGCCCAGCTCTGCGAGTACCTGCTCGTGGGTGTACCGAACGCCGGTGTCTGCTGCGACTGCTTCGCGCAGAGTTGCAAGGTCCTGCTGGTCCTCGATCTTCTCGAAGACGGCATCTCGAACGAAGTCGGAGATCGTTTTTCCTTCAAATTCGGCGTACTTGCGCACGACTTCGGCGTCCGTTTCGTCAAGGCGCATGGTCATGGTGGGCATGGTGACCTCCCGGTGGTGAATACAACGTATTCTAGTTCTTCCTGGTGTCAATGTGCAATGGTGTTGGGCCTAGTGGGTGGTGCTGATTGCGGGTACTGCTCCTTGATTACCGCCAGTGGCGGTATAATTTGGCGGTAATAGGAGGGCTTATGGCTTACGAACCATCGTTCAAGCGCAGCGACGTAATCGACGCGCTCTGTATAGAGATCGCGGAACTCGTCGGTACCCTCTCGCCTCAAGCCCCACTGTCTACCAGTCCCACGCTGCGTAGGGAGCTGCGGATTCAGACGATCTATTCCTCGCTTGTTATCGAAGGGAACAAGCTCGATAAACATGCGGTGAGCGCGATTATCGACGGAAAACCAGTGCTCGGCGACCGGCGTGACATCCTCGAAGTAGAGAACGCGCGCGCAGCCTACGACCTCATTCCCAGCCTTGACCCCTACTCTGCGGAGGAATTGCTGCGAGTCCACCGCGTGATGATGGACGGCCTCGTCCCCGACGCAGGGCGCTTTCGCTCCGGCAATGTCGGCGTCTTCAATGGAGATACCCTGATCCATGCTGGAACTCCTGCTGCGTACGTCCCCGAGGTCATGGGCGGCCTCTTCGAGTGGCTGCGCACAACACGCATGCACCCGCTGCTCGCCTCGTGTGTCTTCCACTTCGAGTTCGAGTTTTGCCATCCCTTCTCTGATGGGAATGGCCGGACGGGGAGGCTCTGGCAGACCTTGCTCCTCTCCCGGTGGCGTCCGGTTCTGGCCTGGCTGCCCGTTGAATCCGCGATCAGGAGGCGGCAGGCGGATTATTACGAGGCCTTGGCGCGTTCTGGTGCGACCGGTTCGTGTGAAAGCTTCGTGGAGTTCATGCTCGAAGCAATCAGGGAGGCCATACTTCCGTACGCGCGGCCAGAGAGTGCAGCGGACGCGGAGCGCGCCCGCGTGCTCGCTTTCTTCCGTGACAACACGCGGTCAACCGTCGCCCAGCTTGCGCAGCACCTCGGCTGCTCAAAGCGAAGCGCTGAGCGCATCGTCGCGCAGCTCAAGGAAGAAGGCGTGCTCGAGCGTCAGGGGAGTCCTCGGTCCGGCGAGTGGAAGGTGGAGAATTGATTAATTCATAGTATCGGGGCTAGCTTAGAAAGCGGTTCGATCTGTTTTAGCTAAATCGTATCGCATGTAAGTTGAATGATGAAAATTTTTGCAAATATGCGATGATGGAAAGGTGTGTTGGATCATGTGGGATCAAATTGAGTCAGCAGGTACTTTGGTTGGGCTGATTGCGGGCGTTGTATCACTCGTGCCGGTGTTGGGTTACCTTCGTCGTGTATGGAAGTCTCGGTCAGATGTAATTCGAAAGAATCACATCTTGAGGGGGTCGGAACTATCGACAATGGAGCGATATCTCGACGTAATTGAGAATACAGATCTTCTGATTGATGAAGCTTGCACCGTGCGTGTACTAAAGAAAGAACTGGCTGAGGATATTGTCAGTTCAATTGTGAGGACCTACTCAAGAAAGAAATATGGGGGAACGATGGGGAGGTTGGATCTTCTGGGGTGCGTGTTCATTGCTTTTGTTTTTCTGTATGCAGTTTGCTTGTGTTTATGGGAGTGGAGTAGAGGGTGGGGCTCTGGTGACGTATGGGGTTACTTGTTTCTCATGGGGTGTCTTTTTTCGGTGTTGTTCCTTGTTTTTGTTGTTGTCATGTATCTGGTGTATCTATGCTGTGGAATTTGGAGGAGACGGGTTGCGAACTCATTGAGAGAAGATATTCAGCAGGAGCGTGTCCCGTTGTCTTCAATGGCTGATCTCATTCAGCCTGAAAGTAAAATGGTGTTTCTTGATGGGACCGTGCGTTTGGGGTATGAACCGTTTCTTATGCGCCAGTCTCGGTTTGTTTCTTCTTTAATGGGTGTAGTTAGTTCTCGTGTGGACGGGCGTTGCCTTCAGAGGGGCGAAATTAGGCAGGTGAGAGCTAAAGGATGTGACGATCAAATTAAGTCGATAGTGCAGGCTTATCTGGATTGTTGGCCTGGTGATGTTGAGTCGTCGGTGTTCTTCGTTTTTTCGGAGAATGGTGTGACGAGCGTTAAGGTTGTTTCTATGCTGCGTTCTTTCGGGTATCTGGCCTATGATCTCGGCGCAAGCTCTGATAATGAGCGTCTTCTCAATGCGTACTTTACTGAACTAAATATATTAAGGGCGTGTGGACTGATTTAGTGTAGGAGAATTTGGTGTTGCGTGTGCATGTATGCATTTCAAGCTTGTTGGGATTCGGCGTGTTTTGGTCTCAATCACTTTGACTATAAAGTGTTCGGGTGCAGTTGGTGAATTGTTGTATAGGTGTGGGATACCCATGACCACGTGTTGAAGGAGCTTTAGGCAGCTGCAAATGCTGGCGCGGGGTGAAACCTTGCTCTCTCAACGTGCTGTATACGTAGTCGAAGTGCGTGGGGTTACCTTGATGATGTTCATGACGAAGGGCATGGCGTGCAGGCGTTCCGTGGGGATGCCGCGCAGCTCGCAGGCTTGGGTGTGGTCGGTGCCGAAATGCTCCACGACCCTGACCTTGTCGGTGTTCATGGTGGCCCTTCCTTGCGTCGGTGCATGGGTGCGCTGCGGGAGTACGAGCGGTTGTGCTCTAGCTTAGCCACGATGCGTCGGTGAGTTGGCCCCGAAACTCAGCCCCGGCCTCATGCATGAGAGGCAGAACGAGGCCGGCGTGGGGATGTTGTAAGTGTCGTACCCTTGAATCGTGAAGGTTTTCGTCGTTCCCATGGTCGCCCGCTCGCGGATGGGCGGGCCGTGGTCGCGCGCGCAACGCGTCGCCCGCGCCTTCCGGGATGGTGGCCACGAGGTTACGCTCGCGTGGGGAGACGACGGCAACTGCACCGATCCCATCGCTCCGACGCTCGAGATTCCGGTGCCCTCACCTCTCGGCCTTCCCGAGGCCATCGCCCGCCACACCTTCCCCGTGGCCTCGCGCCTCGGCCTCATGGGCCGCAAGCCCGTGCATAGCTTCGAGGAGGTCCTCTGGCTGACCGGAGCCCTCGATGAGCGCTACACGCGCGCGGCCGTCGACGCGCTTCGCACCCACATGCGCACCGCGCGCCCCGACGTCGTCTACTCCGAATTTAGCCTCGCCGCCGGCATCGCCGCCCGCGCCGAGGGAATCCCATGCGTGGGCAGCGCCTCGCAGCCGACGACCGCCTCCTACGCCTCCAACCCTCGTAAATCCGCGGGAATTCGACGCCTGCTGCGCGAGATGGGAATGCCTGCCCCGGCCTCGTCCCTGACGATCCTTGAGGGAATGCGACGCCGCTTCATTCCGAGCTGCCCGACCCTGGAACCGTGGGCGGGGGAGTGGGCCGTCTACTGCGGGTTCCTGGACGAGCCACCCGCCCTGACAGCGACGCCTCGCGATTGCGCCCTCGTCTACCTCGGCGCGGGCAGCGTCCCCGCAAGCGTCGCCGTGCGCGCCGGACGAGAGCTCGCCCGGGCCCTCGGATGCGACGTCTACGTCGCGGGAGTGCCCGAGGCCACCCAGGTTACAGGCGGCCACACGGTGTCCTGCGCGCCCCGCTTCGACTTCGCCGATCTCCTGCCACGCGCCCGTGTCTTCGTGCACCACGGCGGGCAAAACTCGATGATGGACGCTCTGTCCTACGAAGTTCCCCAGGTTATCGTCCCGGGGCGCGTCTTTGAGCGCCAATTCAACGCCGAGGCCGTGGAAAACGCACGCTGCGGCCTGACCGTGCGCGCTTCCCAGCCAGCGCTCATCGCACGCGCCGCCCGCCGACTCGTCGATGAACCGGCCCTGACCTTGGGAATCCGAGGGGCGCGCGCGGAGCTGTGCTCGCTCGGCGGCGGTACGCGCATCGTGCGAGAGGTAGAAAAACTGATCAGCTAGGCCCAGCCGCGCAGGATCGCCTCCAAGCCCCGCTCAAACTGTGCGTTGAAGTCGTAGCGGCCGTCCAGGAGATCCTCGATGAGCGGGCGCAGTGCCTGCGCATCCTCGGGGTCGAGTGCGTCGCTCGCGGCCGACAGGTCGGCGGGCTGCTCGGGGGAGCCGCCCACGGGCGGAACGACCTCGGCGGCGACGAATGCCGTCGTGTAGATCGACACCGCGTTGACCAGTCCCAGCATGTCCGCGTTCGGCGTGAAACCGCGCCGGGCGAGCGTCACGAACACGCGCGCCAGGAGCGAAAGCTGCTCGGGCGTCGACATCGGGTGCGTGAGTAGCAGCATGACCGCGCCCGGGTGGGAGCGCAGTGTTGATGCCAGGCAGTGCGCGTAGGCGCGCATGTAGGTCAGCAGGGGCGAGGTGGGGGTGCCGTCGGTCGGTGCCGATGCCTCGGGCGTGGGCGTCGATTCCGCGTTGACCGTCCCGGCATCTACGCGGGCCAGGAACGCCTTGAAGGTGAGGCGCCAGACCTGCTCCGAGATGCCTTCGAGGAGCGCCGCCTTGTCGGGAAAATGACGATAAAAGGCGGCCTGGGAGACGCCGAGGCGCTTTCCCAAGGACCGCAGAGATAAAGCGGAGAGTCCCTCCTCGTCAACCAGGTCGAGCGCGGTCGACAAGATGATGTCGCGAGACAGCGCACGCTGCTTCGACTGAGGCATGGACTCTCCGCTTCGGTTGTTACTACTCCCTGTGATAACGGAACTGTACCAGTGCCAGCCCCGCGATCACCGCGAAGAAACCCCACAGGACGCCGATCTGCGCCCCGACGTCGGCAAGGCTCGCCCCGTCCAGGCTCACCTCGTGAATAGCGGTGATCGCCCAGTAGGCGGGGGACAGGCGCGCGGCGTGCTGCGCCCAATCGGGGAACGAGGAGACCGTGGAGAAAGACCCGCCGATGCCCGCCGCCAGCATGCCGATGATGTTCGACAGTGACAGGGCCACGTCGTGGCTGTGCGACCACAGCGCGAGCGCAACGCCGAGCGCCGATAGAACCGCGGAGAAACTGAGGAGAATCGCGGTGAGTGCGACGAGAGAACCGGTCGGTCGATACCCGAAGATGAGAGCGCCGAGCGCGAGGACAATCGCTATTTGGACGGTCTGCATGAGGAAAGCGACCAGCGCCTTGCCCGTCAGGATGGTCGCGCGTGAGGTGGGGGAGGCCTCGAGGCGCTCCCACGTGCCCCACGAACGCTCGTTGAAGAACGAGCTGATGATGTTCTGCACGGCCAGGAACGAGAAGAGGATCGCGATCGACGGAACCGCCTGCTCAGCGCCCGTGACGCCCGCGTAGCCGTCGGCCAGGAGCATCGACTTGAACGCCGGCATCATGAAGGGAATCAAGACGAGGGGGATCATCGTCAGGATGAGCGTGGGCGCCGGGTCGGTGAGCTGCAGGCGGATGTTCAGGCGGGTCATAGCCCCGAGTTGCTTAAGCTGTGACATGGTCACTCTCCTTGATGATCTGCAGATACGCGTTGTGCAGGCTCGCCTGCCTGATGCGCACGTCCGTCAGTCGTGCGCCTTGAAGGGTGGGCGAGGCCAGGGCTTCGCCGATCCGCGAACCCGGGTCGGCCTCGTCCCCGATATGCCGGAGGAGTCTCCCGTCGGCGTTCCATCCGTCGAACGAGGCGACGGGGCGGTCGAACTCGAGCGTGACCTCGGCGCGCCCGTGGCTGGAAATAATCTCTTCGAGGGTGCCACTCGCGACGATACGTCCCTCGTTCAGGATCGCGATGTCGGAGCCGAGCTCCTCGAATTCCGCCAGGTAGTGCGAGGTGTAGACGACGGCCGCACCCTCGTCGGAGAGCTGGCGGACCGCGCGCAGGATTTGGCTGCGCGCCTCCACGTCCGCGCCGACGGTCGGCTCGTCCATAAAGACCAGGCGCGGGTGGTGCATGATCGCCATGCCCGCGTGGAGCCTGCGCTGCTGTCCGCCCGACAGGTGCGAGGCGCGCTGGCCTTGTTTCTCTGTGAGGCCGAGGAGGTCCATGACCTCGCCCGCGCGGGAGGCGGCCTCGCGTCGGCCAAGCCCGTGTAGCTCGCCGAAGGCTGCCAGATTCTGGGCGACGCTCAGGTCCGGGTAGATGCCGAGCTCCTGGGGCGCGTACCCGATTGATCGTGCGGCCTCGGTGGATGCGGGGCGGTGGCCGCAGATGCTGATACTTCCGGAGTCGGTGCGGCGCAGGCCGCACAGGATTGTGATGAGCGTGGACTTGCCCGCCCCGTTTTGTCCGAGCAGGCCGAGGATCTGCCCGGGTTCGACGCGCAGATCGACTCCGCGCAGTACCTCGTGAGTGCCGTAGCTCTTGCGGATTCCCTGGGCCTCCAGGCCCAGAGCGTGTGGATGTGACACGGTGACTCTCCCATCGGTTAACGCTGTTAACTTATGTGTCGTAGATAAGGTTAACGATGTTAACTTTTGTGTGCAAGGTGGCGTTGCTCGCAGGGGAAAACTGCTGATTTGCTGCGTTTTTCTGACAATCTGTCGCTGCAGTGGGAAGGGGAGCGGCCCTACACTGTCTGCGCGAGGCCTGAAGGAGGACTGAAGTGCCAGGTATGGATACCTACGACGCAATCATGCTGCTGTCCTACGGTGGCCCGAACGGCGAGGAGGACGTCCTGCCGTTCATGCGCAACGCGACGCGCGGTCGCGGAATCCCTGATGAGCGGCTGCTCCAGGTCGCCGCCCACTACAAGCGCTTCGGTGGGGTCTCTCCCATTAATGCCTGCAACCAGCGCCTGATCGCCGACCTGTCCGCGGAACTCGCCAGGCGTGGGCACGACATTCCCGTCGGGTGGGGAAACCGCAACTGGCACCCGTTCGTCGCCGAAGGCCTCGATGAGCTCGCCCAGGCGGGTGCCCGGCGCATCCTTGTCCTGCCCACCTCCGCCTACGCCTCGTACTCGGGGTGTCGCCAGTACCGCGAAGACCTCGCCGAGGCCGCGGAGGCCCTGCGCGACAAGTGGGGGACGATCGAACTGGGCGCCGAGGACAGCGCCGACAATCGCAACGCAGACATCATCCTGGACAAGGTCCGCCCCTACTACTCGACCCCCGGCATGGCGAGCGCGCAGATCGCGTCGGTCCAGCGTGCATGGGAGGCCCTCGCGGCGCGCGGTGCCGATACCTCCGGGATTCGCCTGATCTTCGTCACCCACTCCATCCCCGTGAGCATGGAGGCGGGGTCCTCGCCCTTCCCGTTCCGCGCTTCGAACGACGAGGCCGTGGCGGCCTCGGGCGGTCGCGTCGACGAGCAGGGGAGCGTGGCCTCCTCGGAAGCGGGAACCCCCGCAACCGAAATCAGCTACGTCGCCCAGCATCACGCCCTCATTGGGGCGATCATGCCCGAGCTGCGGCGCGTCCTCGGGCGCGTGGATCTGGGCTACGACCTCGTGTATTGCTCGCGGTCGGGACCCCCGCAGGCCCGCTGGCTCGAGCCCGATATCAACGATTTCCTCGAGGAGATCGCCGGCGACGCAAGCCCGCTGACCGGCGTCGTGGTCGTCCCCATCGGGTTCATCTGCGACCACATGGAGGTCGTCTACGACCTCGACACCGAGGCGAAGGAGACCGCCGCACGCCTGGGGATCCCCTACGAGCGTGCAGACACCGTCGCGACGGATCCGGCCTTTGTGTCCTCCCTGGTCGACGTCCTCGAAGAACGCGCTGCTCAGGCGCGAGGCGAGAATCCCGTGCCCGTCACCGTGACGGGCACCGGCCCCTTCCATACCGTCTGTCCGAGCGACTGCTGCCTCTCCCCGGCGCGCCCCGGCCACCTCGGACCTGCCGCCGGGAGCGCCCACCCCGGCGCCGCCCCTCATTCTTCCGGCGCGCCCGCCCGAGCCGCCGTTCAACCAGCTACAACTCAGGAGGACTCCATGTCTACCCCGCATCCCCACGCCGTCGTGCCGCCCGAGCAGAACCCGGAAAACCCGGGACATCCCGCGGGAGTGCCGGATCGCGTCGGTGAGCACGCCGCACGCCACCAGGCCCGCCACGCGGGTACCGAGGCGACGCCCCACTCGCACGCCGCTCACGCCCGCGTCACCGACCCGCGCGATGCGACGGACGTCGACTTCGACGAGGTCAACAACAAGCAGCACTACGCCCTCTACTCCGTGTTCGCACTCGGTGAGTCCCTGCCCGCCGGCGACGGTGAGCGCGGCCGCATCGTCGCCGAATCCCTGGACTATGTGAAGGGTGCGGGTGCGGAGATCCGCGGCTTCTACGACGTGTCCGGCTTCCGCGCCGAGGCCGACCTGATGGTGTGGTGGCTTGACGACGACCCGGAGGTCCTGCAGGATGCCTACCACCGCTTGCGCGCGTCAGCGCTGGGCAAGTTCCTGGATCCGGTGTGGTCCTGCATGGGCCTGCACACCCCAGCCGAGTTCAACAAGCGCCACATTCCCGCCTGCTTCGGCGGCGTCGCACCCCGCGACTGGGCGATGGTCTACCCCTTCGTGCGCTCCTACGACTGGTACCTGAAAGCCCCCGAAGAGCGCGCCCGCATCATGGCCGAACACGGCCGCAACGGCTTCGCGCACTACCCGGACGTCAAGGGCTCGACCCTGTCGGCCTTCGGCTTCTCCGACTACGAGTGGGTGCTCGCGTTCGAAGCCGACAGCCTGGACCGCCTGGAGGGCGTCATGCATGCCCAGCGCTACACCGAGGCGCGCCTCTACGTGCGCGAGGACACCCCGTTCTTCACGGGTCCGCGCGTGAGCCTCGGTGAGTGGGCGGAGCGCCAGCCCCGCGCATAAGGGTCTCGCTTATCTGTCTGTCAGCCCCGGCCTCGTCCCTGAGAAAAGGAACGAGGCCGGGGCTGACTCTGTCAGTGAACGGGGAGAATCCCCTACGCGGGCGGGAAAAGGAGCGGCAGGTCGTGCGCGACCTGGTTGCGGACCGAGGTCATGGAGTGGTTTTCTCCCTCGTCGATCCACAGCTGCAGGCTCGCGTCTGTCATCAGGTCGGGATAGTCGGATTGCAGCTGCGTCAGCTGGGGCATCATGTCCCACAGCGCGGGATCGTCCGACCCGACCGAAGCGAGAATCCGGAAGTCCTGCGGACCGTAGTGCGCGCGCTCGGCCCCCGCGGCAATCAGCTGAGCGATCTGGTCGGTGTCGGCGTCTGTCTCGCGCCCGATCCACGACTCGCCCGCCATCGGTATGTAGCCGTAGAAGTACTGCGGGCGCAGGGCAAACACGTCCCACGTGGTCGTCGAGCCCATCGAGAAACCGCCGAACGCGCGGTGCCTGCGTGAGGCGCGCAACGACTCGTCCGAGGTGTCCCCACGCGCGAACGTCGTGTAGCGAGACTCGACCGCCTTGATCAGCGTGTCGATCTCGGTTGTCGCGAAGAAGCGATTGAGTGCGTAGTCGTCCTCGTAGTCCTCGGTCGCGAACGACCGATCCGGATAGTAGGTCGCGAATACGACGATCGTGGGAGCGATCGACCCTGCGGAGGTCAGCTGATCGACCACGGGGGCCACTCCCCCGGCCAGGCCGTCGGCCGTTCCCCACCATCCGTGCGTCAGATAGACGATGTTCGCTGGAACCCCCGGCGTGTAGGACGCGGGCACGTAGACGAGGGCCTCCTTCTCGTAGGTCACGCCCTCGTAGGCCTGCTCGTAAGTGATCTGTTGGATCGACCCCTCTAGTGCCCGGACGGCGAGCGCGGAGGTCGTGCCGTCCTCCTCGTAAGAGACGGGGGCGGGGTCCTTCTGGCCGTGACCGGTTCGATGGAGGGCCGCCGATGTCAGGCCCGCGAGGCCAAATAGGGAGAGCGTGATCGCAACCGACGCAGCGATAATGCCTATCCTGTTGGAACGGCGCATGAATCGTGTTGTCACTGCCCTCGCCTCGACCTGGTTGTCCTCATGTCTTCCACTGTATGCCCGGTTGGGCCGCCGCTACCAATCGGTGTGTCTGTTGCTACTAAGTGGTGTCTCTGCTGCTACTCGTTGGCGTGGCCGGTTCTGTACTGCGTTCTCCCTCCAATTCCGCACGTAATTCCCTCCCCGATCCTTATAGATTTCAAATGTGATCGTTGGAATTCCGGGGTTTCTGGGGGCTTGGTGAAATGGGAACTCGGGGAATTACGTGCGAAATTTTGGGGGCAGAGTGGGGAGGAGTAGGGAAGTGCTGAGTGAGAGTCGATACGTGCGGATGGTTACCGTGATAGTCTCCCGGTATCTATCGCGAGTTGCATGGGAGCAAACATGACCCGGGACCTGATCCGTCGTGGCGACAACGAGCGCCTGGTGTTTTCTGAAACCCCCCTTCCTCAGCTGACGGACGTTCGAGTCGAGGGGACGTATGAGGTCAGCCTGAGTGAGGCCGGCGAGGCGGACGAGGTCGAAGCGTTCGAATTTGATCCCAACACCTCGCCCGCACAAGCCAGAGATTACGTTTTTGCCGCAGCCAGCGGCACTCTCATGGGAGCACTCAGTGTCCTGTGGCAAAAGGACTTCAACCTGGCGGACGCGCGCAAGTTCGGGGCCGAGAAAATCGAGAAAATCGTTATCGGGGCGGCTCAACGCGTTGGACTCAAGAAAGAGAATCCGAGCATCGCAGACGCTATCCGCTTTTTGGAGCAGATCTTCCCATTCGCGGGAGACAAACTCACCGATGTCTTTGGCGGTGGCCTCCAGCATCACCTCCGCGATTTCTCGCATCACGCCTCGCCCGTGGGGCTCGTGTGCTCCATCCTCATGCAATTCACCGGCAAAGGGTTTGGAACCACGACGGATGGGAGCTTCGCGATCTTTGACTTGCCTGCCGAGGCTCTGAAGGATGGAAGGCTATTCGGCAGGAATGTCGAGGAAAAGTTCCTCTACGGCACCCTCAACTGGGTGCTCCACCTCATCAGCGACATGGCGGGCTCGAGCTCGACCCCCGGCGCGGGCACGGGTATTCCTGGCCCGATTCTCTCCTTCCTCAAGGAGGCCTCGGCCCTGCCATTCTTCCGGGACATGACTATTGCGCACGAGGACAAGGTCGCCACCTTCTCGCAGTGGGTGTCGAAGGCATTCAACGGTACGCTCCTGAAGGACCAGGATGGAAACCCCCTGCGCTTCGATCTGCGGACTGAGGTTGGCCTGGCGAGTCAGATCCTCACGCAGGTTCCCGCCGTCCTCGCCAACGAGTGTATTGTCCGCGGCTTCTACACGATCACGCGCTTCATCGATGAACTCAGACGCGCTGATGTGTCTAGCGTCAAGGACTTGGGACGCATTAATCCCTCACGATTCCTGCCCCTCAATAGCCGGGCGCTGACGCGTATGCTGACGGTTGCCTCCGGTGCCTTCGTGGTCATCAATACCTCTATCGCAGCTGTGCGTGCGGCGGTCGCGGGGGCTGCGAGTGGCGAGGTGGGAGCAGTCCCGCTTTTCTTCATGCGCCTCAACTATGTCGGGATCGGACGTTTTGCTTTCGCCCTATGGGCCGACAGGTCCTACATCTACGAGGATGTCGAACAGTGGTGGGAGCGGTGTCAGGCGAGCAAGATGGGCACGGATGTGGCCGTGCATGCGCCCATGGGTGAGGAGGTTCAGCGTGTCGTCGAGTCGCTACGCATGCTGTGGCTCGAGGACGACTGTCGCCGCGAGAAGAACGACAAACAGCGTGAGCGCAAAGAAGTGCTGATCGGCGCTTGGGTGCGCAGGCAGCGAATCGCACACGATGGGAGCCAGGGGGAGTACTTCCTTGACGCCGCCGATGCTTACCGCGAGTTGGAGGCGGCGTGCGCAGGGGAGGATGGGGAACTCGTTCGCCTGGCCATTGCCCAGCAATTGCTCGCGTACCGCCCCTACGCCACGGAAAAGAAACTCTCCCTCTCCCAGACGTGGCTCACCGATGTCTTCACCTCCGACCAGGATGTTATCGATTCGGAGACGCTCAAGCGGCTGAAGAGTGCGCGTGCGTCCTACGACCGGTGGCTCTCAGGTACCTACACGAAGTGGGCGGTGCGCGGTGCTGCGGCTGTGGCTGCAACCGTTGCCACGGGTGGGGTGGCGGCCGTGGCAGCTCCCGCGATCGCGACCGTCCTAGCCGGCGAGGCCGTGGTTGGACTGAGCGGTGCTGCGCTGACCAGTGCGAGCCTCGCGTGGGTAGGCGGTGGTTCCCTTGCTGCGGGAGGCCTCGGTATGGCGGGTGGAACCGCGATAATCACGGGAGGAGGCGCGGTTCTTGGCCTGACGGCAGCGTCGAGTGGAGCGGCCCTGGTGGGGGCGTTCAGCAAGGACTACGCAGAACGAGTGAAGCAGGGGTGTATCGAGTGGCTCGCCCAGTGTTCGGTGCTTCTTGAGGAAAGCCCGGCGCAGGCACTGAGGGCTATCGAGGATTCGAAGGCGCGCTTGGAACGAGCGATTGACGCGGACAAGCGCACGATTGATGCTCTGAAGGGCGCGAAGGAAAAAGACGAGAAGAAACTGAGGCAAAGCCTGAATGAAGGCGTTTCTCACCTCCGCTACACCGTCGACGAGCTGGGCAAACTTGAACAGAAAGCCCGTGAGGCTGCTGTCGAGCGCGGTGACCTCGCGCCGAGTGGGAGCACCGATATCGCCCGCGTTCCAGAGTCGGACTAGTGTGACCTGCCAGTCGCCGGGGGCCGCGCGCTCGTGGGGCGGGCATACCCTAGGGGTATGACACCCGAGATCATCGACCCAGCTGTCCGCGCAATCGCCGAGGAGATCGCCGCAGACCCGGCCAACGCCTCGTACACGAAGCGAGGCGTGGGGCCGCTGTTCTACGCGGGACCCGAGTGTCGCATCATGATCGTCGGTCAGGCACCCGGGCGCGTCGCCGAAGAGACTGGCGTCGTGTGGAACGACCGCAGCGGCGACCGCCTGCGCGACTGGATGGGCGTCGATAGGGACACCTTCTATGAGTCCGGGAAGCTCGCGATCGTCCCCATGGACTTCTACTTCCCGGGTACGGGAAAGAGCGGCGACCTGCCTCCGCGCAAGGACTTCGCCGACACGTGGCACCCGCGCCTGCTCGAACTCATGCCGAAGCTGGAGATGACGATCCTCGTCGGCGCGTACGCCACCAGGCGCTACCTCGGTCTGAAGTCTTCGGCCTCGCTCACCGAGGTTGTGCGCGACTACAAGCGCTACCTGCCCACGTATTTCCCGCTGGTGCATCCCTCGCCGCGCAATCAGATGTGGATGAAGAAGAACCCCTGGTTCGCCGCCGACGTGCTGCCTGACCTGAAAGCGCGCGTCGCCTCTCTGCTCGCCTGACGAGGCTGGGGTGCGGCGCGTGGTGCACACTGGAACGCATGGACGATCTGTGCATTCCCGCTGGGCCCGGCTGCCCGCGTGGCCTCGTCGTGCCCGCGGGGGAGTTGGTCGAACGCTTCTCCCACGCCTCGGGCCCGGGCGGCCAGGGCGTCAATACGGCGGATTCGCGCGTGCAGCTCAGCCTGGATCTTGCTGCGACAGTCGCGCTGAATGACAAGCAGCGCGAGCGTGCCCTGTCTGTTCTCGGGGATCGCCTGACGGGAACGCTCCTCACGATTACCGCGGCCGAGCATCGCTCCCAGCGTCGCAACCGCGCCGCCGCGCGCGAGCGCCTCGCCGAAGTTCTGCGTTTGGCCCTCGTCCCGCCCGTCCCGAGGCGGGCCACGAAGCCAACGCGGGGGTCGAAGCTGCGCCGCCTCGCTGACAAGAAGAGGCGCTCAGAGGTCAAAGCACGCAGGCGCCGCCCTGACGCGGACTAAGGAGAACGAGGCCGGGGCTGCCTACGCCCACGCGTGCCCGTCGGTGCGCCACCCGATGAACACCCAGGTGACCGGCAGCGGGTAGTCGAGAACCCACATCTGCCGGTCCTCGCCGGTGGGGGACTGAACGACCTTGCGCGTGAGATGCTGGGTCGCGTAGGCGTCGAAAAGCCGCTGCTCGCGCGCGGTGAAAGGCTCGGGGCCGGCCAGGCGACGAAGGTCCGAGCGGGCCTCGTCGAAGGAAGAAAACCTCATCGGGCGGAAGGTTCGTGTGGTCGCGAAAATCGGGATACGTCCCAGGGATGCGAGTGCGCGGATTATCTCGCGGACGACGCGCGGGTGCCTCGCCGAGCGCCCCAGGTAGGTGAGCAGACGCGGGTCGCGGGAGGGGAGCAGGCTGTCGGGCACGACGACCGCCGCCCGCGAGCGGGCAGCCGCGTCGAGCTTGCGTACTGCGGAGAAAACGTTTCCACTCATGAGGGAGCGTGACGCGAAGGCGACATCTACGCTGTTATGCCCGAGGCCCGCCTCCTCCCAATCGTCCTCCCACGCGAGCAGGTGGGAGGTGATCGGTAGGTTCTCTGCTGCCGCGCGCTCGTCGAGGATCGCGAGCATGGCCTCGGCGAAGTCGCAGCCGTGGACGCGGTGCCCCGCGCGGGCGAGGGGAACGGCGAGCGTGCCCGTCGCGCACCCCATGTCGAGAACCGTGTCCGCCTCATCGAGAGACAGGTGGCCCAAGAGCCAATTCTCGTAGTCGCTGGTCGCGTTGCGTGTGAACGTCGCGGCCCGCTTGTTCCAATAGGCCTGTGAGTCGCGATTGATCGATTCTTCCCGGGCGTTGCTTCGTGTCG
The DNA here is from genome assembly GCF_009730335.1 of Schaalia odontolytica. Lineage (GTDB taxonomy): Bacteria > Actinomycetota > Actinomycetes > Actinomycetales > Actinomycetaceae > Pauljensenia > Pauljensenia dentiphila. The sequence goes on along the minus strand of NZ_CP046315.1, from coordinate 2,102,161 downwards.
CCATGTTTCCTATTCCCCGTGTGGTCCTCGTTGAGGTTGGGCGCTTGGCCCACCCCTGCCAGGATAGGCCCGGTGCCAGCAGGGCAGCAAAACCCATAGTGTATCGGCAACCATGTTGGCCTCCGCGTGGAATAATATCTGCGTGAATTCTTCCCACGCGCTGCCGAACTTCTCTAGCGACTACCAGGAGGGCGCGCACACCAGGGTGCTCGACGCCCTCGTCGCCACCAACATGGAACAGTCCGCCGGCTATGGCACCGACGAGCACTGCGAGCGCGCCCGCGAACTGATCCGCGACGCCTGCGCCACCCCCGACGCCGACGTGTACTTCCTGGTGGGCGGCACGCAGACGAACGCGACCGTCATCGACGCGATCCTCCTGCCCTGGCAGGGCGTCATCGCCCCCAATACCGGCCACATCAACATGCACGAGGCCGGCATCGTCGAGCGCGGCGGCCACAAGATCCTCGACACTCCGGCCGTCGACGGAAAGATCAACGCAGCCGATGTCGAGCGCATCTGTTCGGCGTGGGAGGGTGACGGCGCGCGCGACCACATGATCGCCCCCGCCCTCGTCTACATTTCCCAGCCCACCGAGTACGGAACGCTCTACACGTGCCGCGAACTGGAGGAGCTCTCGCGCGTGTGCCGCGAACGCGACCTGAAGCTCTTCGTGGACGGCGCCCGCCTGGCCTACGCGCTGGCTTCCCCGGCCAACGACGTGACGCTGGCCGACCTGGCGAGGCTCACCGACGTGTTCTACATCGGCGGCACCAAGTGCGGGGCACTCTTCGGCGAGGCGGTCGTCATTCCGACCCGGGGCTCGATCCGCCAGTTCGTCACGCAGATGAAGCAGCACGGGGCGCTGCTGGCCAAGGGGCGTCTCCTCGGCGTCCAGTTCGAGGCGCTCTTCGAGGACGGTCTCTACCTGACGATCGGCGAGCCCGCCGTCAAGGCGACCGCGCGCATCCGAGGGGCGCTCAAGCGCGCCGGCTACGTCGTCACCATGGATTCGCCCACCAACCTGACCTTCGTGGCCCTCGACCAGGCCGGGCACGAGAGGCTGTCGCGCAAGGTCCGATACGGTATTTGGGAGACGCTGCCTGACGGCCGATACCTGGCGCGCATCGGCACGTCCTGGGCCACTCCCGAGGAGGACGTTGTGGCCTTCGAGGAGGCGCTGGCGCGGTAGGGCATCGTCTCCGATCGTCAGGTCACAAGCCGTGCGTCAGTGCGTTTCGCCGAGGTGAGAGCCTAGAGAAGCGACTGGACCCGCACTGTGACCCGGTGCCCCGGAGGGTTGTCGACGTGTTCGGAGTCTTCGTCGCTCACAGCCTCATTGTCCCGTGCGTCCGGCTCGGTGAGGGAGCGGATCACGGTTTCTTGGATGTCACGCACGATCTCTTTGACAGGCCGAGACTCGTCGAGGCCGACCTCGACGATAGCCCTGTTTGTACCTTCTTCAATGATGATGCCGAAACGGTCCTGCTGAGACTCCTGCTGCTGCATGCGTTTACCAATCACTTTTAACGTGCTGGCGAGTCCCGGCTCGATTCCTCGAACCCCGGGAATAGCAGTAACGAGGTGGACCAGCTCGGCCGCTGAGGGGCTAGTCGTCATCGTGGAGATCCTCAATGTGAATGTTGACAATGGGCGAGACCCCCAGGTTTTCACGACAAGCTGCCCGGAGGGCATCACGGACCTGCTGAGCGAGAAGCGGCAGGTTGTCGACGCTGATGTGCGCGGAGATCCGGCAGGAGATGGTCTCAGGAACTCCGAGGCCTCGGTGCTCCTTGCTGGTGGGGGCGTGCGTCATAGATGAACGCAATGCCCGTGCGCCGGGCACGGCATCGATGGTCTTTCGAATCAGTGCCCGCAATGAAAACTCGGACATGCTGTAGGGGCCGAGATCCGTTTCCGGCATCTCCACCTGGGATCCGTGTCGGGTTTCGGCTGCAATGGCGTCCATGAGGGAGCGACGGGGCATCACTGATGAGCTGCCCTGCGCCTCCAATTCATCCCATTCCTTGTGTAGAGATGCGATCACCTGCAAGTACTTCTGGGTGTTTGCATCGTCTTGCTCGTGGGAATGAACGAGAGAACGTGCCGACGCCGCTGAGTTCCGGACGTTGTTGGATAGCTTTTTCGCGCCACGCATCAGGACCACTCCTTCATCTTGCGCATGACGAGAGAGCGGGCGCGTGCCAGCCTCCCTCGAACGGTCGGAACGGTCAGGTTGAGGGTTTGGCCTATCTCCTCGTACGTCATCTCGTCAATTTCTCTCAGTACCCAGACGATACGCAGGTTCGCAGGCACAGAAGCTAAGATGTCGGCCAGCGCTTTGATCTGTGCGTTCACTTCGCTGGAGTCAGCTGGATCGGCGCTATTGTTCGCAGAGGCCTGCGCAGTGTTACTCGCGGTCTCGAGGCTTTCAGCGTCGTAAGGGTCGGTCGATCGGCGTCGCTGTTTACGCATCAGGCTGGTGGCCTTGTTCGTGCAAATCCGCAAGAGCCATCCTCGGAAAGCGGCTGGCTCGCGGACCAGGTGAATGCTCCGCCAGGCTTGAATGAGTGTCTCTTGGACGATGTCTTCGCTGTCCTGGCGGTTGCGTACGATCATGTAGGCCGATCGGAACAATCGGCCCTGATATCGATTGACGAGTTTCTCAAAAGCGCCGATGTCTCCGTCTTGAGCGCGCAGGACGAGACAACGGTCGTCGTGGGACGCGCCGGACGAGGTGGTCATGATGCCATCGTACCGTGAATAAGGTCGTCCAGGGCGAGGCATTGATAGTGCCTCGCCCTGTGCCTTAGGCGTCAACGATCGTCCCGTCAATGACGGGGGCGCCTTGTCCTGTCACGGCTTCTGATCGGCTATGTGAACGTGCTGGACTGTTCAGATTCATCAGGACGTCGATCTGTCGAGGAGCAGCACCGAGGGACGTTGCGATGTCCTCGTTGAGTCGATTCCTGAGCGCAGACACAGCCCATTCGACCGCACTGTCTCGAGAGACAGTGATGTCTGCCTGAACCCACAGGTTCTTGTGGGACCCTGCCACCCAGACTGAGCACTGTTCGACGCCGGGTATCTCCTGTGCCCTCTCAGAAAGCGCCTGGGAGAGGACATCGGGAGCCAGGGAGGCCACTAGTGAGCCTTGGGAACCCGTGATTCTCAGGGGAGAAGCGGCAGCCTTGCGAGGAATCTGCTTAATGAGCACGAATGCTCCCGCGATGATCGCGAACAACGACAGCAGTGCACCGATCGGGATTAGCAAATTCGAATGCGTGAGAGGCGCGATGATGCTGCTGACAGAATCCTGAGCGGAGACCAGGTAACGGTCGGTGGCTGGCCAGTAGCGGCCAGCACCGAGGCCCGAGGCCACAAGCCATGACGCCGCTGCGACGAGAGCGAGACCGAAGGTGGCTAAGATGATCCGGTTGAAAGCACCAGAAACTGAACGCATGTTGGTTTCTCCTTCATCGCGTCTGCTGGACGCGCACGCGGCTGCGTGAAATGCCGACGGGTGCGAGCAAAGCCAGCGCCTCATTGGTCTGTTGACGGGCGGCATCCTGCACCGGGGCGAGGTTATCCAGGACGCTGAGGACCAGGACATCGACGCGGGAGCGGCGAATGGTCACGGCGACGGAGTGGACGCCGTCAACTTGCTCAACCTGAGAGCGAATGAGGTCCGCCAGGTCGCGGCGCTTCGCCGCGGTCTGTCCGGGAAGATCATCCGGAAGGATCTCGAGGCGCCCGGGAAGTCCCGGCCACAGTGCCGACAGGATCATCGAGAGTCCGAAGACCGCGACAAGGAGGGCGACCGCAAGAGCTGCGGGGGAGCCGACAGGGGCCGAGCCGATAGCGGATAGAGCAGTGGCTGCGGGTGTCGGCCAACTTCCGGTGATGATCCTGTGTCCTGTGATCCATGCGCCCAGCCCTCCGGCCGTGAGGAGCAGCAGCGCGAGGATGATGCTCGGGATGGTGCGGGAGGGGAGGCGGATCAGTGAGGGAACTGGTGTTCTCATGTCAGGCTCTTCCTAACGTGGCTGCTCGGATGGAGCCAGGAGATCTCGATCGTCATTTTGCTGACGGTCAGTCCAGTGAGTGTTTCAACTCGACGGCATACGTGTGCGCGCAGATCCTCAACAATGGAGGATAGTGGCGCGGGAAAGGTCAGGCCCAGGTTCAGGTGGATGACGGCCACCTGACCGTAGATGTCACACGTCGCTTCGGGTCGTGAATGGAAGTTGTGGCGCGCGCCGATTCCCAGGAGTCCACCTGCGTTCGAGCCAACGTTCGCAGTTTCGTAGGCTGCTTCGGCAGCGATCCGGGAGACGACTCGGGAGGGAATGGTCGTGGTGCCGCGGTCCTCCCAGGACGGGTGAGAGTCCTCGGGGGGTCCCGGCTGCGCGATTGCGCGCTGGGTCGCGGTCGCCATCGTCACTTCTTTCGCCGATCCAGGAGGCTTCGGACATCGACCCGGCCCTCCAGACAAAGGCCTACTCCCCATCCGACTAGACCGCAGAGGGCGACCAGAACGAAGTCGGCGAAAGAGCCGAAGGCAAGAATGGTACCTAGGAACAGGCCCGTGAGGAGGGCCAGGTGCGTTGTCTTCATAAGATATTCCTCAGATCAGAGCGTCGGGGTGAATCACTTGAGGTCGGCAGGTTCGGAATCGTCAGCGTCTTCGTCAGGAAGGTGGACGTCGGTGACGTTGATGTTGACCTCGACGACCTCAAGGCCGGTGGTGCCCTCAAGCTGCTCGATGACATTGCGACGAATCGCGTTGGAGACCTCAACGATCGAGACGCCGTACTCGATGACGATGGTGATCTCGATGACAGCCTGGGTCTCACCCTTCTGCACGCTCACGCCGCCGGCGACGTTGGTCTGGGCGTTGGGGATGCGGTCGGTGACAGCGCTGAAGGCGCGGCGAACGGCGTTGCCCATGTCGTAGACACCGGGCACCTCGCGAGTGGCCATTCCGGCGATCTTGGCGACCACGTTCTCGTCGATTGTCGTCACGCCGTGCTCGGTCTGGAGGGGACCGCGCAGGGTCTTTTCCTCTTCGACGTTCTCGTTGCGCTCGCGCTGCTGGCCGGTCTGGGGGATGGCGTTCTTGCTCATGTGAGCCTCTTTCGTTTGTTCGAGAGATGATTGGACGGGGTTGTGCGCGGATCAGCAAGTGGTGAGTCAGGTGCCGTGGTGGCTCCTTGGTCGGCCAGTGCGTAGCCGGATTGACTTGTCGTGCTGCCCGTCATGATTGCCGCGCTATGAAGAAGACGCCTCAGGTTATGAAAACCTCACGACATTCTTATGCGGCGTATGCCACTAGGTTGGTGGCATTGCTATTCGGGGGTACGTCAGTGAGTGCTGTTCACTTGCGACCGGCGAGCTTGAGGTAGACCGAGATCGCGCCGATGGCGGCAACGAGGGACAGGGCCCACCTGATCCAGTCGATGCCGCTGGTGTCGGCAACGCCAAAGAAGCTGGCGATCGTGCCTCCGATGAGCGCGCCTACCGCGCCGAGGATGATGGTCCACAGGATGGAGATGCTCTGTTCACCCCGCATGATGAGTCGTGCAAGTGCGCCGAGGACGGCGCCGGTGATGACCATTCCGATTAGTGACAGCATGATGTATTCCTTCGTGAGGGTCCGACGATGTCAGTGTGTTTCAGGTCGGACGTTGGGACGTGTGGCAGCGTGATGCCGGCGGTGAGGCTGGCTGCACGCTACTTGTTAGATGTCACGATGGTTGATGACGTCACGACGAGATGCTGTGTTGTGCGTTACATACACTCGGGGTGTTGTACTGAGTGCCGAAACCGCGGTCATCAATGGCTTTTGTCCGATAGTCGCGTCCAGTTGGTGGATTGTCCCAATGTTCGGCGGAATCACAGGGGTAGCCTCAGAGTATGACACTCAACGAAGAGATGAACGATTTTTCCGCCCTGACCGCTTCGCGCCACTCCACGCGCGCCTTTACGAACCGCGAGGTTCCCGCCCGCGTCCTGGAGGCGATCCTGAAGGACGCGACGACCGCGCCCAGCTGGTCCAACACCCGCGCGTTCCGCCTGGCCCTGGCCACCGGCGAGCGCGCCCAGCGCCTGCGCGAACACTACGGACGCCTCTTCGACGAGGAGATCGAGGCCCATGCGTGCAAGGCAGAGGATCCGACCGTGGAGATCCCAGTCCCCGACGGCGACTACCCGGTGCGCAAGCGCTACCCGGACGAGCTGCGCCCCGCCCAGATCGAGGTCGCGAAGCTCCTCTACGGGATCTACGGCGTCGAGCGCGGCGACATCGAGGGGCGCAACCGGGTCAATCGCCGCAACGTCGTGGCCTTCGACGCGCCCGTCATGGGCTTCGTGTTCGTCCACGAGGACATGCTCCCGTGGAGCGCGATGGACGCCGGCCTCATGCTCCAGACCCTGTTCCTCTCGGCGAAGTCTCGCGGAGTGGACTCCTGCCCGGTCGGCATCCTGGCCACCTGGCGCGAGCCCGTGGACGCCGAGTTCGAGATTCCCGAGCACTATCGTTTCATCACTGGTTTCACGCTCGGTTACGCGGATCCTGAGGCGCCGATCAACGCGATGAAGGCCCCGCGTCCGCCGATCCAGCTCCTCGATGGCAAGTGATGCTACGAGCGGTAGATCTCGCGGCGGTGTGCGACGCGCACGACGGTCATGACGAGGACGTCATCTTCGATTGAGTAGATGATCCGGTAGTCGCCGACGCGGATGCGCCACGCATTCTCCGTGCTCGTGAGTTTCTTGACTCCATCGGGGCGAGGGGAGTGGGCGAGCAATTCGATGGCGTCCAGCAGGCGGGCGCGCACCGGGCGGTCCAGCTTGCGTACCTTGCGCGCCGCCGCCGATGTGAATTCGACGCGGTACATCGTCACGCGTCGAGTTCAGCGCGCAGGTCGGCCAGGCTGACGCGCTGCCCGTCGTCGTTGCGTACCGCCTCGCGGAAGGCCGCGAGATCGCGTGCATCCTCGAGTTCTTCCAAGGCCAACAGGTCATCGACGCCGATCACGATCGCCGTGAGGCGGCCGTTCTTCGTCACTCCGATACGTTCGCCGCCGTAGGAGGCTCGCCCGAGGATGTCGGAGAGGTTTGCGCGCAGCTCGCGAGTCGACAGCGTCGTAGCAAGTGTGTTCATAGTGGCATTTTAGTACATTGTGTACACGTTTGTGTTTGAATGAGCCCTACTGAGCGTGAACAATCCCCCATGGGCGTTCCCATCCCCACACGAAGCATCTACGGTGGACAAGAGGCCTCGGCCTCGTGAAACGTTCGCAACCGGAAGAACCCTATGTCCAAGAAGTACCTCTCTGTCGCCTTCGCCTACGTGGGAGTCATCATCGGCGCGGGCCTGGCATCCGGCCAGGACCTGCTCCAGTACTTCCTCTCCTTTGGCGCGAAGGGCCTGATCGGCATCGCGGTCCTGGGTGTCCTCAACGTCGTCTTCGGCGTCGTCGCGCTCCAGCTGGGCTCCTACTACCGATCCGGCCACCATGACGAGGTCTTCGAACGCATCACCCACCCTGCGCTGCGTCGCGTCATCGACGTCGTGCTCGTCTTCTCGGGCTTTGCGATGGGCTTCGTGATGCTCGCGGGTGCGGGCGCGAACCTCGAGCAGCAGTTCGGTCTACCCGCGTGGGCGGGCAGCGCCCTGTGCGCGGTTCTGGTCGTTCTCACGGCCTTCCTGGACTTCGACCGGATCATGAAGGTGATCGGCGTCTTCACGCCCATGATCATCGTAGCCATCACGATCCTCACCGTCTATTCGCTGGCCACCCCGCACCCGGGCGTCGCCGAACTCAACGCCGCCGCCACCAAGGTCACTCCCGCCCTGCCTAACCTGTGGCTCTCCACTATCAACTACTTCGCGCTGTGCGTCGTCAACGGCATTGCCATGGCCTTTGTGCTCGGTGGCTCGGTGCTGCGCATCGGCGAGGCCCGCCGCGCTGGTCGCGTCGGCGGCACCATCATCGCGCTCGTCATCGGCGCGGACGCCCTGTGCCTATACCTGAACATGGATCGCGTCTGGGACGTGAACGTTCCCGCCCTCGAGATCGCGCGCTCGATCCACCCGGCCTTTGCCTTCGTCTACACGCTCATCATTTTCGCGCTCATCTACAACACGGTTTTTTCGCTCTTCTACTCGACGGCGCGCCGCTTCTCGGGCGGCTCGACGGGGCGCATGCGCATCGTCCTCGTCGGCGTCGTCGCCGTGGGCTACGCGGCCTCGCTCATGGGCTTCAAGAAGCTGATCGGCGGCATGTACCCGATCATCGGCTGGCTGGGTGTCGCCCTCCTCGTCGTCCTCGCGGTCGGCTGGCTGCGCGAGCGCTCCTCCGTCCTGCGCGAGGAGAACCTGCGTCGCAAGCTCATTCGCCTGCTCGTGCGCAAGCACGCCGACGACCTGGAGTACACGGACGAGCACCGCGCCCAGGCACGCACCCTCGCCCGCGCCTCCATCGTCAACGGCGTGGAACTGAGGCGGGACGCTGGATCGATCGCCGAGCAGATTGCCGACACTCAGGATGATGCCGCCGCTTACGCTCGCGCGGCGCTGCCGGTCGACGAGGCCCTGATCGAGGAAGCGCTCGAGGCCGATCGGTCGAACGGCTGAGTCAGCTCACCGACGAGGCCGTGGCCGCCTCGTGCGCAAGCAGCCAGGCCTTCGCGTGCTCTCCGGCCGCGTATCCGCCCGGGCCGCTGGCGGCCACGACTCGGTGGCAGGGGAGGATGAGCAGCAGGGGATTACGCCCCACGGCGCCGCCGACCGCCTGGGCTGATGCGGGGATGCCTGCGCCCCGCAGCTGATTGACGATCTGCCCGTATGTGCGCGTCGCGCCGTAGGGGATAGTGGCCATCTCCTCCCACACACGCTTTTGAAAGTCCGTGCCCGCAGGCGCGAGACGGACGGCCGCGGGGGAGGGGGCCTCGCCCGCGAAGTAGTCATCCAACCATGATGCTGCCGCTCGAAGCACGCGCGCGTCGGCCTCGTCCCACCCGGCCTCGGCGTGGACGCTGCCCCGGGAATCAGGCGAGGTCAGATCGACCGAGGAGGGCGCTACGACCTCGTTGATGCCATAGAGGCGACCGAAGAAGCGCTGCCCGGCCACCCACACACCGACGAGCGAACCGTCCCGCGCGGCTAGTGTGAGGCGACCGATGGGGGAGTCGTAGGTGGCGAGCGTCGGATCAGAACTGCTCGGGGTGATCTCGGTAGGCATACGCCCACACTGTCACGGCGACAGTGACAGCGCGAGTCCAGGCGTCGCGGACGGCGCTCAGTTCTTCGCCTTCGAAGCCCTCCGCAAGGAGACGGTGCCCGACCTCCACAGTGGGCGCGATGAAGGCGAGCACGTAGCGCAGGGGCACGAATGGCGTCGAGTCCGCCCCATCCGCCGCGTTCTTCGCTGCGGACATGTGCCGTGCGCCGATCAGGTACTGGTAGTCCAACCACGCCTGGTCCCGCTCGCGTGTGCACATGTCGATGATCCACTGGGCGAAGCGCGGCTTCGAGGCCTGCGCGTACTTGGGGTTCGGCTGCCCGTCCGGGTGCGCGGAATGTGCCGCCAGATACGTTTGTTGAGCCAGAATCCCGCGCCACGTGTCGACCATTTCCATGGCGTGTGGCGCCAGGATGGGTTCTGCTCGTGCGAGCAGCTCGGCATCACCGGGCTGGACGTGTGCGGCGGCCTCGATCTGGCGTAGATCCTCGAGTGTGAGCGGAGACGTGGGGACAGCATCGGTGCCGTAGGTGTACCCCGACGAGTGGTCGTAAGCGGTCATGAGAACCTCCTTGAACCTATGAACCTATGCGTCAATTGTAGAACGTGCTCTGCTCGTGTGCATCTGTTTGACATCCGGGGCTGGTGGAGAGGCCAGGCAGGTGGGGTGTGGTGTTCCGCGTGAGTTCGCGGCACGCGTAGCCGCTGTAGTGAGATGGCAACGACGCTGGCGGGGTTGCTCGCAATACAATTGACCCGTGGATCCCCTTCTCATCGCCCTGTCCGGAATGCTCATCATCGTGGCGTGCCAATTCGTCGCACCCAAGGTGCGCGTGGCATCCCCCCTGATCCTCCTGGCGGTTGGACTGGCGATCGGTTTCCTGCCCCAGGTGGCGGCCATCGAAGTCGAGCCACACATCATCCTGGAGATGGTTCTCCCCCCGCTTCTCTTCTCCGCCGCCGTGCGCATGCCGACGATGGACTTTCGCCGCGAGATGCAGGCCGTCGCGATGCTCGCGATCCCCCTCGTCTTCCTCTCGGCCTTCGCGGTCGGATTCGTCATTAACTGGCTGGTGCCCGCGATCTCCCTGCCGTGGGGCGTCGCCCTGGGCGCGGTCCTGTCCCCAACCGACGCCGTCGCCGTGTCGATCGCGAAACGCTCCGGTGTCTCCCACCGCATCATTACGGTGCTTGAAGGTGAGGGCCTCTTCAACGACGCGACCTCGCTCGTCCTCTTGTCCGCCGCGATGAACGCCGGCCTGGCCGCAGACGAACACGCCCTCAACCCGGGCCTGCTCATCGGTAAGGTCGCTCTTGCGCTCGGTATCGCAGCTGCGATTGGCTGGGTCGTCGGCGAGGTCGGCGTGCGTGTGCGCGCCCACATCAAGGAGCCCTCGGCCGACACGGTCTTCTCCTTTGCGATGCCCTTTATCGCCTCGATCCCGGCCGAGCACCTGGGAGGCTCCGGCCTGGTCGCCGCCGTCGTCGCCGGCCTGGTCGTCTCACGCCGCCGCGCCGCCACGATTTCCGCGGCGAACAGGCGTTTCTCCCAGCAGAACTGGCAGACCATGACCCTCGTCCTGGAGAGCGGGATTTTCCTAGCGATGGGCCTGCAGGCCTTCGGTATCGTCGAGGAGACCGCCGCGTTCTCCGGAGGCCTGGCCTTCGCGGCATTCCTTGCCGTCACCCTCGGCGCGCTCATCATGGTCATTCGAGCCGTCTTCATCGCGGTCATGCTCGCTTGGCTGGATCACCGCCGCACCCACCGCAAGCGTCGCTACGAGGTTGAGAGCACGCGTATCGAACGCTTCGAAAAGCGCATGAACGAGGCCTGCGAGGTCGACGCCGACATGCTCGAAGCGCGCAACCTGAGCCCGGAGCACTGGGCGAACGCACTTAATCACTACCGTCGCCGCCTCAAGCGTCGCGCGCGCCGCAACGCCATGCGCGGATCCGACCTGGATTACTTCGAGAACGAACCGCTGGGTCCGCGCGAGGGCAGCGTCATCGTGTGGGCCGGTATGCGTGGTGCCATCACCCTGGCCGCCGCGCAAACAATCTCGACGCACGCCCCGATGCGTGCGCTCCTGCTCTCGATCGCGCTGTTCATCGCGGCCGGTGCTCTCGTCATCCAGGGCCTGACCCTGCCGGCGCTGATTCGTCTCGTGAAACCGCAGATGGCAACGGGAGATATTTCCGAGGAGGAGCGCGCAAGGCTCCTGAAGGTGATGGGCTCCGCGCTGGTGGATACGGCCCTCGCGCAGGCGATCCACGAGGTTGACGGCAAGACCCTGCTCTCCGCGGGTGTCTCGCGCACACTCTCCCGGCTGGGACATGCCCTTACTGACGAGGCCACGGGGGAGCAAACGCGGACTGCGCACGCCGCTGACCGCGTCCTCATGGACATCCTTCAGGATGCCGCCGCTCAGGAGGGGGCGACGCGTGATGGGCTGTGTCCCGAATGTGCAGACGACGACCTCGAGACCGCTGCCACCCGTGACGTTGAGTCCGATGGCGACGACGACGATGGCCACGGCACCGTCGATATGAGCGAGGAAGAGGTTGAGCGTTCCTTCACGCGCGACCAGATCCGTGAACTTGCTCTGGAGGCGATCCACGCTCAGCGTGATGCCCTCCTGCAGGCCCGCGACGAGGGCATCTTCTCCTCGGCGGCCCTGGAAGGTGCCCTCGCCCGACTCGACAACGAGGAGATCCTGCTGGTCTCCAGCCGCGGCGTCGACAACTGATCATCGCTGCGGCGTCAGCCGAGCGAGGTTAGCGCGTCAGTCCGTCGTCACTCGTGACGCGTACGCCGGGTCGTCCGTGACCGAGTTGAGCGCCTCCTCCAGGCGCTGCGGGCTCACGATCCCGTTGCGCGCCAGGACCCGGTAGGTCTGGTCGGCCTCGTGCGTGAGCATGTTCGTCACCGTGAAACCGTTGCGCTCGTAGAACGCCAAGCGGCGAACGCGCTGCTGGTAGTTCCCGGCCTCGCGCACCACCGGCTCGATCTCGAGCAGCTGTGGCACGTCGCCGTAGCGCTCGCGGAAGTGGGTGAGGATGCGCGAGCCGTAGCCCGCGCTGCGCGTGCGCCCGTCCACCGCGAGGAAACCCAGATAGAACAGGTCGGGGAAGACGAAGGAGAAGGTCAGGGCGACCATGTTGCCAGCCCCGTCCTCGCCTGCGGACAGGGACGGATCGATCCACGCGAGGAAGGAGACCTCGTCCAGCTGGGTGCTTGTCAGCAGCTCGGGAAGGGGGATCTGCTCCTCGGGCGGGAAGGAACGCTCGTAGATTTCCTTGACTTTGTCAGTGATCGGCCCTTCGTTGGGCACGGGAATCTGGGTGAGGTCGGTCATGGGGTCAGTCTAGCCGCTCGGTCTCGCGTGCCCCTGCAGGTCCTTCGTTGAATGTGGCCTGGGCTGGGTTTCGGGGACCGCGATGTGACGTGGCAGATACGACTTCAGGGGCTTGTCGGGGGACGATCAGGGATCAGTCAGTGAACAGCGGCGGTCTTGGGCGATGGCCGATCACCTAGACTTGTATGTGGAATCAGCAGCAGATGTGAGGATGAAGCGTGCTAGAGCTCAAGGAGATCGTCAAGGCCTATCAGACCGCCAACCTCGTGCAGGTGGCGCTCAACAAAGTCTCCGTGGCGTTCCGCGACAACGAGTTTGTGGCCGTACTGGGCCAGTCAGGTTCCGGCAAGACGACGATGCTCAACGTCATTGGTGGCCTTGACCGCTTCCAGAGTGGCGACCTCGTCATCGACGGTATTTCGACGAAGGACTACAAGGCCCGCGACTGGGACGCCTATCGCAACAACCGCATCGGCTTCGTCTTCCAGGCCTACAACCTGATTCCCCACCAGACCGTGCTGGCGAACGTCGAGCTGGCCCTGACCCTGTCGGGCGTCTCGCGCTCCGAGCGTCGCAAGCGCGCCCTCGATGCCCTCGAACGGGTCGGCCTGAAGGAGCACGTCCACAAGAAGCCCTCGCAGATGTCGGGCGGCCAGATGCAGCGCGTCGCCATCGCGCGTGCCCTCATCAACGACCCCGAGATCCTGCTGGCCGACGAGCCCACCGGCGCCCTCGACTCCAAGACGAGCGTCCAGGTCATGGACCTGCTGCGCGACGTGGCCCGCGACCGCCTCGTCATTATGGTCACGCACAACCCCGATCTGGCCCACCAGTACGCGACCCGCATCGTCGAGCTGGCCGACGGCTGCATCGTCGCCGACTCCGATCCCTTCGTACCCACCGCCGAAGACCGGCGTGAAGCCAAGCCCGCACGTCGCACCTCGATGGGCTTCCTGACGGCCCTGTCCCTGTCGGCCAACAACCTGATGACGAAGAAGGGCCGCACCCTCATGACCTCCTTCGCGGGGTCCATCGGCATCATCGGCATCGCCGCGATCCTCGCGCTGGCCAACGGCACCAACGCCTACATCGCCAAGACGGAAGAGGAGACGCTGGGCGCGTACCCGCTGACGATCCAAAAGAGCGGCATCGACATGACCGCCGCGCTGTCCGTGTCGGCCTCGGACTCCAAAGACTCCCAGCCCGCGCCCGACGGCAAGGTCGGCGTCTCCAAGCTGCGCACCTTCGCCGACACGATCCGTGACGCGAAGACGAACGACCTGGCCTCACTCAAGACCTACCTGGACAACAACGGCGGCGGCATCGACACGATGGTCAACGCGATCGAGTATGATTACGACATCGTCCCGCAGATCTACCAAACCGACACGTCCAAAGAGATCGTGCAGGTTAGCCCCGACCAGTCCATGAAGCAGATGGAAGCCGGTTTCGGCGCGGGCGCCTTCGGGTCGATGATGCAGACGAACGCCTTCTACCAGATGCCCGCCACGACCTCGCTGTACACCTCCGCGTACGACGTCGTCGCCGGCTCCTGGCCGAGCGGCGCGAACCAGGTCGTCCTGGTCCTCGATGAGGACGGCAACATCCCCAACCTCTTCGAATACACCCTGGGTCTCAAAGACCACAAGGAATTCGATGACCTGATGCGCAGCTACTACCAGGGCGCGCTCGGGGGCAAGAGCCAGTCCGGGGCGCAGTCGGGGGCGAGTACCGCCACCTACGACTACTCCGCGATCCTGGGCACGACCTTCCGCCGTGTCAACGCGTTCGACAAGTACACGTGGGACGACACCTACAAGGTGTGGACGGACCGTTCCTCCGACACGGACTACATGAAGAAGCTCGTGGACGGCGGCCAGCAGCTGACGATCTCCGGCATCGTCAAGCCCAACTCCGACAAGGGCGGCGCCCTGCGTCAGGGCATCGCCTACACGCCCGCCCTGACCTACAGAATCGTCGAGGAGGCGGCAGCCAGTCCGATCGTCAAGGCCCAGCGCGCCAAGCCCGACGTTGACGTCTTCACCGGCAAGACTTTCAAAGAGCTGGCGGACAACCAGAAGAGCCAGTCCGGCGGCTTCGACATGTCCTCCCTGTTCACCGTGGACGAGTCCAAGCTCTCCGCCGCCTTCCAGATCGACCCCAACAAGATGCAGATGGACCTGTCTGGCCTGGACTTCTCCGGCCTCGACCTGTCCGGCCTTGACTTCTCCAACCTCGATATGTCGGGCCTGGACCTATCGACCATCGACCTGTCGGCTCTGAGCGCGCAGTCTGGTGCCCAGTCGGGCATGGCCTTCGACCTGTCCGGCCTTGACTTCGGAGAGCTGAGCAAAGACCTGCCGCAGCTGGCTAACGTCGACTTCCAGACGATCATCCGCTCGGCCCTGGCCGACGGTGCCGTCAAGGACGGCGCGGCAGACTACCTGAGCGCCCAGGCATCCCAGATCGCCCAGGGGTTCCAGGACTACGCCCGCGAGCAGATCGAGGCGGGCGGAACGACCGACTTCGCGACCCTGGCCTCGGCCTATTTCTCTCAGCCCGAGGTGCTCGAGCAGCTGCGAGCGGCCGTCTCCTCCGACCAGGTCGTCGACTCTGACAAGCTCGCCGCCAACCTGACGAAGGCCCTCGGTGAGGACCCGGCCCTGGCTCAGATCGGCACCGACATCTCCACTCAGGTCATGAACGCGATCTCCACGCAGATCGCCGCCCAGCTGGGGACCACTCTCACGCAGGGTGTGAGTGCCGTCATCGGCCAGGTCATGCAGGAAGCCATGACGAACGCGATGACCTCGATGATGACGCAGCTGTCGACCGCGATCGGCAACCAGATCGGTTCCACCATGGAGCAGTTCGCCACCAACATGTCCAGCGCCTTCTCAATGGATCCGCAGGCCTTCGCCGAGGCCTTCCAATCCAACGTGGACGAGAAGTCCCTCGCCGCGCTCATGGCGACCATGTTCTCTACGAACGTGCCGACTCTCGAGACGAACCTGAGGAACCTGGGATGGGCGGATATCGCCTCCCCGTCGAACATCTCCATCTACCCCAAGTCCTTCGCGGACAAGGACAAGGTGAAGGCCGCCCTCGACGCCTACAACGCCGACAACAAGGCGGCGGGCGCGACCGACAAGGTCGTCACCTACTCCGACGTCATGGGCGCGCTCATGAGCTCGGTGACCAAGATCGTCGACATCATCTCCTGGCTGCTCATTGCCTTCGTGTCGATCTCGCTGGTGGTCTCGTCGATCATGATTTCGATCATCACCTACATCTCGGTGCTCGAGCGGCGCAAGGAGATCGGTATCCTGCGCTCGATCGGTGCCTCGAAGGGCGACGTGTCCCGCGTGTTCAACGCCGAGACCGTCATCGAGGGCCTCTTGGCGGGTCTGATCGGCGTGGGCGTTACCTACGGACTGTGTGCGGTTGCGAATGCTATCGCGTACTCCTCGTTCAACGTGGAGAACATTGCCCAGCTCTCGCCGCTCACGGCCCTCACACTCATCGCGGTATCCGTCGGTCTGACCGTCATCGCGGGCGTCATCCCGGCCTCGCGCGCCTCGCGCCAGGACCCGGTCGAGGCCCTGCGCTCCGAGTGACGCACACGGTCTCGTCCCGCGGGACGAGACCGTGGCGCGTCCACGGGGCACGTGCGGCTGCGCTAACCTGGACGTAACGCTCGTTTCAGTAGCCGCGACGAAAGAGGAATCATGCCCACTCCCGACAAGCTTGCCACCGACGCCACCGTCGCCATCATGCTGGCCGACGGCTTCGAAGAGGTCGAGGCCCTGGCCGTCGCCGACGTCCTGTACCGAGCCGGCGTGCGCTCCGACCTGATCTCCGTGACCGACGCCCGCCACGTGACCAGCTCGCACAGCATCCGCGTCGTCGCCGACCTCATGCTCGAGGACGTGGACCTGTCCACCTACACCGTCCTCTTCCTGCCCGGCGGCATGCCCGGCACCCTGGGCCTGAAGGGCACGCCCGCGATCCAGGCCGAGGTGCTGCGCCGCTCCGACGCCGCCCAGCCCATCGCAGCGATCTGCGCGGCCCCCTCGATCCTGTCCGAGCTGGGCGTCCTCGACGGCCGCCACGCGACCGCGAACCCCGCGTTCGTCAAGGCCATCGCCGAGGGCGGCGCGATCGTCCACGAGAACCCGGTCGTCATCGACGAGCAGATCATCACCAGCCGCGGCGCCGGCACCTCCCTGGAGCTTGGCCTCGAAATCGTTCGCCTCCTCCTCGGTGACGACGTCGTCGACGAGGTCGCCCGCGGCGTCGTGCTCGCTCGCTGACGCGCCCTGCTTCGCACCCCGAAAGGACCCTCTCTCCGCATGAGCCCGCGTAAGCCTCGTCCCTGGCCCGACGCGCCCGTGCCCCTGGCGGCACCCGTGGTGGACAACCACACGCACCTGCCCACCCACGTCGGCGAGATCCCCCGGCGCGAGGGCGTGGCGCTCAGCCTTGAGGAGCAGCTGGACCGCGCCCGCGAGGTCGGGGTCACCCGGATGATCTCGAGCGCCTGCGAGCTGCCCGACTTCGATCCGATGATCGAGCTGGCGCGTGCTCACGAGGGCGTGCGCGTCGCGATCGCGATCCACCCCAACGACGCGGCCCTGCACGCGGGCTGTGCGGACCCCTCGCCTGACGGTCTGGTCCCCGTCGTGCGCGACTACCACGTGCCCCTTGACGAGGCCCTGGCTGCCGTCGAGGCTCGGCTGGACGATCCGATGGTCGTCGCGGTGGGGGAGAGCGGCCTGGATTATTTCCGCACGGCCGACCCGGGCCGCGAGGCGCAGAAGGAATCCTTCCGCGCGCACATCGACATGACGCAGCGCGCCGGCCTGCCCCTGCAGATCCACGACCGCGACGCCCATGAGGACACCCTCGCGATTCTTGACGAGCGTGCGAGCGAGGACCAGCGCATCGTCTTCCATTGCTACTCGGGGGATGCGGCGATGGCGCAGCGCCTCGCCGAGCGCGGATGGTACGCCTCCTTCGCCGGCCCCATCACATATCCCGCGAACTCCGACCTGCGCGCCGCGCTCGCGGTCCTTCCGCGCGAGCTGGTCCTGGTTGAGACGGACGCCCCGTACCTGACGCCGGTGCCGTGGCGCGGCTGCCCCAACGCCTCCTACGTCATGGCGCACACCGTGCGTTTCATTGCGGATCAGTGGGGTGTCAGCGAGGCGGCGGCGTGCGACCAGCTGCGGGCGAACACCGAGGCGGTCTACGGCACCTGGTGAGGGCATCTCTCCTGTGACGAGTGCGGGTTATCGGCCTCGCACGACCTTCCCACGCGCGTTCTCTGACTGGTGAATTGCGTCAAAGTGGTCGCGCGAAGGTAACAAATTGGTTACGGTGGGTGTGTCAGTCCGAATTGGCCTGCCCGTCTGATGCGCCCGCAGTCCGCGGGGATGCGTCGGCGCGGCCCTGAAACGGAACCTACAAAGTCTGGAGACACGTGAGCTTTCAGCCCTCTCGTACAACCGTCATTTCTGTCGCAGCCGCGACGGCCCTTGTCGTGGCCGGCACCGCGGCCACTGCCATTGGCACCTCCTATCGCCACGTCACCGTCGAAGTTGACGGCGTGACCCGCGATGTCTCAGGCTTCTTCACGACTGCCGGCGATGCTCTGCACAGCGCGGGCGTGACCGTCGGCGACCACGACCTCGTCGCCCCCGCCTCCAACCAGACCGTCGCGAGCGGTGACACCGTCGTCGTGCGCACCGCGACCGAGTACGACGTGACGGTCGACGGCAACCAGACCACTGCATGGTCCACTGCCTCGTCGATTTCCGGCGTGCTCTCTGCCCTGCCGGCCTCCGCCGTGTCCATGGCGGCCGACCGCTCCTACACCCGCGCCGAGATGCCCATCGCCGAGGCCGGCCAGACCGTCCACGTCGTCGCCGACGGCACCACGACGGACGTCGTCGTCTCCTCCGACGAAGGCACGACCGCGATCCTCGAGAAGGCCGGCGTCAGCGCCGGTCCGATCGATCGCGTCACCCTCGAGCACAACGGCGGCGAGGCCACCCTGCGCGTCGCACGCGTCGTGCGTGGCACCGTCTCTTCCACGACCGAGATCCCGTACGAGATCGAAGAGCGTGAGGACGCCGAGGCCGAAGAGGGGACCGAGAAGACCGTGCAGGAAGGTGTGGCCGGCTCCGAGGTGACCGAGACCTACCAGGAGACCATCGACGGCGACGTCACCGTCTCCGCCGTCCTGTCCGCGACCCGCACCGAGCCCACCAAGCGCATCGTCTCCAAGGGCACGAAGGCGAAGAAGGCCGAGGATACGTCGTCCAGCTCGTCCACCTCGTCCGATTCTTCGGGTGCCTCCTCGTCTGGTTCGTCTGCGTCTGCTCCCGCCGCCGTCTCCGGCGACGACGCTGCGATCTGGGCGGCCATCGCCCAGTGCGAGTCCGGCGGCAACCCGTCGATCAACACGGGCAACGGCTACTACGGCATGTACCAATTCTCTCTGCCGACGTGGCGTTCCGTGGGCGGCTCCGGCCTGCCCTCTGATGCCTCCGTGGAAGAACAGACCATGCGTGCGCGCATGCTCCAGCAGCGCTCCGGTTGGGGCCAGTGGGGCTGCGCCTACAAGCTGGGCCTCGTCTGACGTGACATTGCACGCGGGCGCGGCCGGACCCTGGCGCGCCCGCGTGCTTGCACGTTAAGCTGACCGGCAGTATCGATAGCGAGTAACTGGAGAATCGTGAACCACCACCTGAGCACCTCCCTGAGTGCGTCCGCCGCAAGCGCCCTGCACGTCCTGGGCGCCCACGTGCGTTCCTTCGCGCCTTCCCCGCGCATCGTCCTGAGCGTCGCCGCCCTCGCCTCGGCGGGTGTCCTCGGCGTCGCAGGCGTCGGTGTCGCCTCCTCGCACACATCCGTCATGCTCGAGGTTAACGGCGTCTCGCGCCCCGTGACCTCCTGGGGTAACACCGTCGGCGACGCGCTGCATGCCGCGGGCGTGAGCGTTGGCAGCAACGACCTCGTTCAGCCCGGCACTGGCGAGGCCGTGCGCGACGGCGACACGATCATCGTGCGCACCTCCAAGCCGTACACGGTGGCCGTCGACGGTCAGACCCGTACCCTCTGGACCACTGCCTCGTCGGCCGATGCGATCCTCGCGGACGCCGCTCCGCTGGGCTCGACCGTCAGCCTCGCCGCAGACCGTTCCTCCTCACGTGACGAGCTTACCCCGCTCGTGTCGCGCGCTCGCAACGTCGTCGTCACGGTGGATGGCACCACGCGCGAGGTCGCCGCACGTCCCGGGCAGGATGCCCGCGCGATCCTCAAGGCCTCCGGCGTCTCCGTGCACCCCCTCGACCGCGTGAACGTCACGACGGGCGAGGCCGGCGAGCTGTCGATCAACGTCAGCCGCGTGACCCGCGGTGAGGCCACCGAGACCGTCGAGATCCCCTTCAGTGAGACGACGACGACCAACTCCGACCTCTTCGTCGGCGAATCCCAGGTGACGACGGTCGGCGTCAACGGCGTCACCACGTGGACCGTGTGGCAGGAGAAGAAGGGCGAAGAGGTCCTGACCACCGTGCCGATCACCGAGCACTCCACCTCTCAGCCCGTCACCCAGGTGCGCAGCGAGGGGACGAAGGAGGCCACTCCGGCCGCCCTCGTCGCCGCAGGCATCGACCCGAAGGCCACCCTCGAGGAGAAGGTCGAGGCGGACGGCACGACCTCCGTGCGCTACCGCGCGAAGCTCGGCACGATCTCCACGAAGGAAGAGATCGCCGCTATCGCAGCTGACACGAAGAACACTGACTCCGCCACGGCTGCTGCCGCCGCCGCTGCCGCTGCCGCCGCCGGCGCCGTCCCCACCACCTACTCCGGCGAGGACCCGCGTTCGCTGGCCAAGCCCCTCGTCGCAGCCCAGGGCTGGGGAGACAGCGAGTACCAGTGCCTGGTCCTCCTGTGGAACCGCGAGTCGCAGTGGAACCCCTACGCTGAGAACGCCTCGTCGGGTGCGTACGGCATCCCGCAGTCGCTGCCGGGCTCCAAGATGGCCTCGGCCGGTGCTGACTGGCGTACCAACCCGATCACCCAGATCAACTGGGGTATCGGCTACATCAAGGGCCGCTACGGCACGCCCTGCTCCGCCTGGGCACACTCCAGCGCCGTGGGCTGGTACTAAGCCTGAGAGCTACTGAGGGCCGGGCCTGACAACGAGGGTTGTCAGGCCCGGCCCTTTTGTCGGTGCACGGGTGGAGGCGCGCTGGTGTGGAGGCAGTGCTCGTGAGCGCGCTGGTGTGGAGGCGGCTCTCAGCGTGCGCTCATCCGGATAGGTAACGAACATCCGGATAGGTAACGAACATCTGGATAGCTTATTAACCTATCCCGATGCGGCTAACCTATCCGGATGCCGCTAACCTATCCCGATGCGGCTAACCTATCCGCGTGGTGTAGGGGTTGTGGCAACTTGACGCTTACCGTACAATCCCCATGAGGGTTACCTAATATTCATTGCGGTTGGGTCAGTGAGGTCGTCATGGGTTTTTCCACCGTTGCTAAGTTGGCTGCGTCTGTGGTGATCGCAGGTGTAGGATTCGCCGGTGGCATGAAGGCTGCCCCGGTATTCGGCGTCGGGTCCGGGGACCAGGGTGGCGAACCAGTCGTTACCGTTGACACGACTCTTGTGAAAAACTCTTTCGCGGACATTGGTGAACTCGCCACTGAGTCCTACAACTTCACCCAGGTGGGGAAATACTCTGAGCAGGGAACTAAGGTGTTCGGCATGGAAGTGCCGGGCACGAGCGCCCATTACCTCATCACCTATTCGGGAGAAGTGAAGGCCGGAGTGGCCGACGTCAGCCGGATTCAGGTCGAGGTGGACGAAACGGGGCACGTCGTGACGGTGACCGTGCCTGCCGTCGAAATTCTCTCCGCGTCCATCGACCCTGCCTCGGTCGAGACCTACGACCAGTCTTTCTCCATCGTTAACCAGATCGAGGTCGGAGAGGTCACCACCTTCCTGGCGGATCGGGAAGCTGCTGCAGCAGACGAGGCTGTCTCCAAGGGTCTGCTTGACAAGGCGCAGGGGCGTTTGGAAGACGTCGTGAAGAAGCAGGTCAACGCCGTTCTGGGTGAGCAGGCCAGCAAGTACGAGGTGCGCGTCGTCCTACCGCCCGCCCCCGCCCCGTGACGCTTCGAGCCTCACAGTGCCCCCAGCCCCGGCCTCGTCGGCCCCGTGCACTAGACTTGCCAGCGTGAGCCGATCCTCCCAACGCAACCAGCGCGACACGCGCCGCCGCCTCGACCCGACCCTGCCCGAGGGAGCCGTCCCCTCCGAGACGGGCCTGCTCGGTCCCCTTGAAGTCAAGGCCATCTCCGAGGCGCTCGGTATTCGCCCCACCAAGGTGCTCGGCCAGAACTTCGTGCACGACGCGGGCACGGTGCGCAAGATCGTCGCAGCCGGTGGCGTCGAAGCGGGTGACGAGGTCGTCGAGGTCGGCCCCGGCCTCGGTTCCCTGACGCTCGCGCTCCTGGAAGTCGGTGCGCGCGTGCGTGCCGTCGAGATTGATCCGACCCTGGCCGCAGCCCTGCCGCAGACCGTGCGCGCCCGCATGAGCGAGGCCGCCGACCGCTTGCACGTTGTCACCATGGACGCCACGGAAATCAGCGGCATCGATGACTTCGGCGTGGACTGGCCCGCCCCCACGAAGCTCGTCGCGAACCTGCCGTACAACGTGGCCGTGCCGGTTCTGCTCAACATGCTTGAGGCCTTCCCCTCCGTCCAGGGCGTCGTCGTCATGGTCCAGGCTGAGGTCGCGGACCGCCTGGCCGCCGGCCCCGGATCGCGCACCTACGGCGTGCCCTCCGTGAAGGCCTCCTGGTATGGCTCGGTTGAGCGCGCCGGGACGATCGGCCGCTCCGTGTTCTGGCCCGTGCCCGGCGTGGATAGCGCCCTCGTGCGCCTCACACGTCTGGAGACCCCGCGCGGCGACGACGAGCTGCGTCGCGCCACCTTCGAGGTCACCGACGTGGCCTTCGGCCAGCGCCGCAAGACCCTGCGTGCGGCCCTCAAGAACTGGGTGGGCGGCCCCGAGGCCTCCGAGGCCCTCCTGTCGGCCGCCGGCATTGACCCGACGCGCCGCGGCGAGACCCTCTCGATCGACGAGTTCGTCGAGCTGGGACGCGCCGTCATCGAGGCCCGCGCGAACGGCACCCTCGCGGCGTCGACCGCGGCCCGCTGAGGGCCGCCGGTCAGACAATCGGCAGGAAGAAGGAACGCTATGCGTGAAGTGCGCGCCAGTGCGCCCGGAAAAGTCAACCTGACCCTGCGCGTCGGCGCGCCCACGCCAGACGGCTACCACCCCCTCGTCACGGTCTTCGAGGCCCTGAACCTGCGCGAAACCGTCACCGTGCGCACCTCCAAGACGCCCGGCGTACGCGTCGAGACGATCGCGTACCTGCCCGACGGCAGCATCGACGAGGCCACGACCCGCGCCATGGCGGACGTGGACCCGCAGACCCATCTGGCCGTGCGCGCCGCGCGTGTTCTCCAGCGCCTCGCCGCCGCGGGCCCCTGGGCGTCCACCGCCGCTGGCCTGAGCATCCGCGTCGACAAGCGGGTTCCCGTCGCCGGTGGCATGGCCGGCGGGTCAGCCGACGCGGCCGCCGCCCTGGTGGCCTGCAATGAGCTGTGGGAGCTGGGCCTGGGCGCCGAGCAACTGCAGGCGATCGGCCGCTCGCTGGGCGCCGACGTCCCCGCCTGCCTGGCGGGCGGCATCGCGCTGGGAACCGGGCGCGGGGACCACATGAGCGTCCTGCGCGAAGGGGACAAGGAGGGCCACCACCACTGGGTCATGCTCCTGTCCCACCAGGGACTGTCCACCCACGAGGTGTTCCGTGAGTTCGATCGAGTCGATGTGGCGAGCGCACCTGCCCTCGCCGAACCCACGCCCGAGGAGGTCGCCGCCCTGTGCGGGGAACCCGTGGAACTGCGCCACTGCCTCGTCAATGACCTGCAGGCACCCGCCCTGCGCCTGCGCCCCGAGGTGGCCGAGACTATCGGTGCCGCGAAGGATGCGGGAGCCCTGGCCGTCACCCTGTCCGGGTCCGGCCCGACCGTTGCAGCCCTCGCGCGCGACGCCGAGCATGCCCATGCCCTCGCAGCCACCCTCAGCGGCGCGCCCACGGTCGCGCGCGCGACCCCCACCCACGGGCCAGCCTGCGGCGCCCGCATTGAATCGACGGAGGCCATCTGATGGCACACCTGCTTGGAACCCAAAATGTCGGAGCCCTCGCCGGATCGCGCAAGCTCCTCGAAGGGGTCACGGTCGGCCTCGACGACGGCAGCCGCGTCGGTATCCTCGGCCCCAACGGTGCCGGAAAGTCCACGCTCCTGCGCATCGTCGCCGGTACGCAGGAGCCCGACGGGGGAGTGGTGACCCGTCGCGACGGTGTGCGTGTCGCCGTCCTCAGCCAGGCGGACACGCTCAACCCCGAGGACACCGTGATCCAGGCCGTTCATCCCGGCATGGAGGAGTACGAGTGGGCCTCCGACCCGGCCGTGCGTGACATCCATGCAGGCCTCATCGCCGACATCAACCCCGCCGCCCTCGTCGGCACGCTGTCCGGCGGGCAGCGCCGCCGCGTCGCCCTGGCCCGAGTCCTCGCGGCCAGTGCCGACATCGTGTGCCTGGACGAACCCACCAACCACCTTGACGTCGAGGGCGTGGCATGGCTGGCCACGCACCTCAACGCCCGCTTCGCCCGCCCCGGTGCGTCCGGCGCGCTCCTGGCCGTCACCCACGACCGCTGGTTCCTCGACGCCGTGTGCGAGCACATCTGGGAGGTTGTTCCCGGCGTCGATCCGGGGGGCGACCGCCCGCAGATCGCCGGCCGCGTCGAGATCTACGACGGCTCCTACGCCGCCTACACCCTTGCCCGCGCCGAGCGACTGCGCCAGGCGGACGTGGCCGCCGCCAAGCGCGCCAACCTGCTCACCAAGGAGCTCGCGTGGCTGCGCCGCGGGGCGCCCGCCCGCACCTCCAAGCCCAAGTTCCACATCGCCGCCGCCGAGGCCCTCATCGCCGACGTGCCGCCCCCGCGCGACACCGTCGAGCTGGTGAAGATGGCGACTGCGCGCCTGGGCAAGGACGTCATCGATCTCGAGGACGTCTCCGTGTCTTTCACGCGCCCCGACGGATCGCGCCTGGACATCCTCGAGGGCGTCACCTGGCGCCTGGCCCCCGCCGAGCGCGTCGGCATCGTCGGCGTCAACGGCGCGGGCAAGACGACGATCCTCAACCTGCTGCGCGGCGACCTTGAACCCACCTCGGGGCGCGTCAAGCGCGGCAAGACCGTCCAGGTCGCCACCCTCTCCCAGGACACGCACGAGCTCGACGCGCTGGTGGACATGCGCGTCGTCGAGGCCGTCGCCGACGTCGCCCAGACCGTCGTCGTGGACGGCAAGGAAGTCAGCGCCTCGCAGATGACGGAGCGCATGGGATTCACGCGCGCCCGCGCCTACACGCGCATCAGCGAGATCTCGGGCGGCGAGCGCCGCCGCCTCCAGCTCATGCGCCTGCTCATGAGCCAGCCCAACGTCCTGCTCCTCGACGAGCCCACGAACGACCTCGACACGGACACCCTGGCGTCCATGGAGGATCTGCTCGATACCTTCCCGGGGACCCTCGTCGTCGTCTCACACGACCGCTACCTTCTCGAGCGCGTCACCGATCACCAGGTCGCCCTCCTCGGCGACGGACAGGTCCGCGCCCTGCCCGGCGGCGTCGAACAGTACCTTCAGATGCGGGCCTCCGGCGACCTCGGGGCGTTTGGTTCGTCCTCTCGCGCCGACGAGGCCGGCTCCGCCTCCCGCCCCGTCGCACCCTCCGCGGACGCCTCCTCGGGCGAGGACAGTGCGGGGCAGGGGAGCGCTCGCGGCGGCGTGAGTGACGCTGCGGCGCGGCGTGCGGCCAAGAAGGAAGTGGCCCGCATCGAACGCAAGCTGGAGCGCCTGCGGGCCGAGGCCTCGAACCTGGAGGCGAAGATGGAGAAGCTGTCGATCCAGGTGGCCACGGACCCTGCGGCGGTGTCCGAGCTGACGAAGGTCTCCGCGGCCCACCAGGACGTCCTGTCCGAGATGGACGAGCTGGAGGAGGCCTGGCTCGAGGCGGCGGATTTGCTCGAGTAAAACGTATTGTGATTAAATACGATGTTCAACTGAACAAGTGGTTGAACGAGTGGTGTTCGCCGCTCTCTATCCGATGAAGGAGGAGCGGGCAATGAGTGGACCTGGCTTCGGACTTGTCGTTGGTGCACAAACGAAGGCTGCGGGTTATGTGGTTGACTTCGAAACCGAACTTGCCGACATTGCAGATACGCTCGAGGCAGATATTACCGGGCAGCTTTCTCATGTGAATGGAACGTATGTGTCGATTTTGGGTGAAGCGCTGACGGCATGGGGCGAAGCAGGCTCACCGCACGTTGGGGACCAGGATCGTTATGCGCAGGCGCTGATCTCTGTCGATGAAGCACTCATCGCGGCGGAAGAGCAAGCGACTGAAGGAATTATTGACGCCGGGGCATTTGGGAGTGGGCAATGAGTGGTCATGACCTTGTGTTTTATGAGGCGGCAGCGAACTATGTAATGGACGACATCGATCGAGCATCCTCGAAGTTACGCGAGCGTAGTACAGAGATGTCAGATCTTGTGGAGGCTGGACTCGCTGAATGGACGGATAGTTCTGAGGCTCGGCAGGCGCAAAAGGAGTGTGCGCAGCGCCTTAACGATCGTGCGGAGGAACTGGCTGCTGCCTTAGATTCTCTGAAACAAGCATTTGAAGAAATACGCAAGGCTGGTGTTAACGCTGAAACTCTTGCATTCGCTGCCGTTGATTAAGGGGTTGTGATGACAAGTCATGATTTTGAAGTTGATCTCGAGGCATTAGCCACAACGGTTACAAAGCTCAGTGAACTGCAAGAACGCAATAAAACCTATGATGTTGCAGACTATACGCCCAACTCTGGAATGGTTGCTGATCCTGTCGTGGTAGGGGGACTGGATAGCTTTAATACCAAGTGGGATCAGGGGCTGAACGGGATGCTTCGAGTTATTTCCGAAGCAGCTGGTCGGCTGGGCAAGGTTACCGGGATCTACGCTGACTATATGGCTGCTTGTGATGAGGCAATGACCCGCGCTCGTGATGCAGCGGCTGCTATCTCCACAGAACCACTGGTGAAGGGGATTTAGCGTGAGTGTGACACATAAAGGTGCTCCGACATTTGAGATCAAGGGCGATCCTGCTGCCATCCGTGGGCGGATTGCTGTCATGCGTGATCGTGCGTCCGATTTTGAGAGAATCGCGTGGTCATTGCAAGAGATTTCAGTGTCTGGCTGGAGTGGGCGTGCAGCTGAGCGTTTTCATGAACATTTCAAGCTACAGCCGGAAAAATGGTGGTGCGCCTCAGCGACTTTCGGCCGTGCCGCAGATGCCTGGGAAGCCTACGCGTCGGCGCTCGAGCAAGCTCAAACGCGTGCTTCTGAAGCTAAAGTCGCGTACGAAGAGGGGATCGCCGCCGTTGAAGCGGCTCTCGCGGAACAGAAGTGGGCAGCCGAACACCCGAAGATCGGTATATTCGGAATGCCTGAGGTAGATCTGTCGTATCATCCAGAACGGGATACGAGACCTGGTCAGGCGAAGCAAGCGCAGGCGGTCGCCGACTTCGAAGCAGCAGTGAGCGATACGGATGCTGCCGGTGAAACTCTTTCTCAGATTCTCTATGAGCAGGCTAACCGTTCTCCGGATCCGTCGTGGGCCCCCGTTCATTTCATGAAACGCATGGGAGCGGGCATCTTTGATGGCGTATGGGGCCTACTCTCCATGCAGTATGGATTAGCTCTTGAGGGGATGCGTGACTATGGACGGTACATGCTGGGGTGGATCACCTGGGATGAACTGCAAGCGAAGCAGAATCAGAATAAGATCTCGTTTGAGGACCTGCTTGTCCTACGTGACGCGATCATTGCAGACCCGGTAGGTTTCGCCAAGAAAATGTGGGACGCGTTGATCAATGCTGAAGGATGGAAAGACGATCCCGGTGCCGCACTCGGTGAACTTGTTCCGGCTGCAGTTCTTGCTGCGCTCACCGCTGGCGGTGGAAATGCAGCGAGGGCTGCTGCAGTGCTTGAATCCTTACCCGTCATTGGTGAAGGCATGATGCTGCGGGACATGGGAGTCAATCTCGGCACGCTGGCGCTTAAAGGTGCCGCACATATGGATTTCGGTGCGGGAGGAATGACTGGGCGCTTGTCTTCGCATCTGGATGACTATCTGCGCACGCACGGCATGGAGGATCTCGCTGATCACTGGAAGGCTAAGCGTGCGTTCCATCTGCGGTCAGTCCCGGATAGCGCGGAAGACCTGGCGTCAAGGGTGCCCTTGACGAAATATCAGACAGGTGGGCAAGCGCCGCCAACAGAGGGTCTCGTGGATGGCTATAAGGGAGCGAACTTAGCGAAGCAGCGTGAGCTGATCCTCGGTGAGCGACCGGATGGTACTTCGTATACCTATAAGGAGTGGCAGGATCAGCATGGTCATTGGGGAATTGATCCGCACACGTGGTTGCAAAAATGGAAGGTTGATTGGCCCCCAACGACGGCTATGCTGGTGATCCAACGATCTATTCGTCAGTTGAGGATTACGTCCGTGATTTTGGTGGAGATGTTGACCGTATCGGGCATCCGGCGGGTAACTATTTAGGAGCTATTGAAGGTGGGACGCCTGCTTCTTTCGAAGAACGATCTCTGCAACCCTCTTCTGTTAACGACTACTACTATCAGTACGAGTTCACTGGCGAGCAATTGCCGGAAGGGTGGACAATTAAGTCTGGAAAGGTCGCTGGCTGGGGGCAACAGCCAGGTGGGGCGACGCAGCTGCAGGTGCTCGGGGATGACGGTAAACCTGTAAGCGTTAACCGACTTCTTCAAGAAGGGATTCTCAAAGGCAAGAAAGTGCCTGTTGGTCTTCCCTCAATATAGTCAGTGCAGTGTTGGTGATATGTCCGTTTTGCTAGTTAGTTTATGATTCCAGTAAGGAGATGAAACATGGAGATTGATGAAATACCAGACGTTCATTCGCCTGACTTCCCGAATTCGGGAGTCTTGAAGTGGGTGCCGGATGGGCCGACAGTGCTCGCGCGGATGGATAGAAGCACTGTGAAGGCCTACACGAGCTTTCTTGCCTATACGAAGACATTTGGTCCCTACGTGGATCGGCTCGGACTGCCGAATGGGAAGTATCTATGGCAACTACCTGAAAATGGGAGTCCCTTTTCGTTGGAAGAGCGGTCGCTCGATATTTTTGCCATGAATGATCCGTACTATCAGTATCGGATTGTGGCGTTGCCGACCGGTTTCTCCATTCGAACAGGAATTAATGTCCCGCAATTCTCGATGCCTGGGGGAGCGCGACAGGTGCAATTCATGCTTGGTGATTATCCGCTTACTGTGAATGAATGTCTACAGCTTGGAATTCTCGAAGCAAAAGGAAATGACTAATGTCCGTTACAGAAGATCTTATTGATTTCGCTCGTGAAAGTGGGGCGATCCCATCCGTCTATAATGGTGGTGGTGTAGCACTTACGTGGGATGCTGGGCGTAGCTGGCAGCATATTTGGGATACGAAGAATTCGCGTTGCCCTCAAGCGTTCTATGGTGAGAGCGAGTATTTAGAATCGCGTGTTCCGACCATGATTAGCGACTATGGTGAGATCATGTTGAATTGGGCGATCATGCGCATCGGTGAAAAAGCGCGCTGGCGTCGCCGGTGGCCGCGAATCGATGTCCCTGCGGCGCTCGAAAGTGTCGCGCCCCAGTGGGGTTTCGAACAGCTCACCCCAATCACCGGTCGCCTAACCCTTGACGGCGCATATATTCCGATGGAGATGCGCACAATCTTCCCGGTGCATCCGGAACTCAATCAACTCTCCCAGGTGATGCAAATCGATTTTGATGAGCTACTTGCCGGATATATGGATCCATCAGGGGGCCCTCTCCTGCGTCAGTGGCTTTCCTGACGTTGTTCATGTCGACATGGGGTGCGGGTGAGAAAATGTGTAGTTTCGGCTCGAAAGGAGGAAGACAGTGCTGAACGGGTTGGGATGGATCTTCTGGAGGGGTACCTCCAGGGATAGGAACGATCCGATGGCCTTCCTGGACGAGTACGCGGCGGTCATGAACCGGCACACCGGGCTTGAGGTGTACAACGGCTTCAAGCGGGGACACACCGGCCTGTCGATCGATGCGGGGTTTGGATCGGGAATGCTCCTGTGGTTGGAGGATGGGCAATACTGCTTCGACGAAGAAGAACGTGGAAAAGTGGTAAAGGGCGGCATTATTGCATCACCCTCGGTCGAGTTGACACAGAAGGTGATGGTCAACTACACGGTCTCGATCTTGCGCCATAGTTTGGGGTTCCCGGCGTTGGGCGTTCCGACAAAAGTTGAGGAGCTCCCGGAAGGGTGGTCTTTGCATAAGGAGGCGGCTGCTCGTTACGACCGACTGGATGGTCCTCACGGCGAGCGTCTCGATTTCGAGGCGGGGGCTCCGTCTTACTGTGTGGCCCTTGCATGGCTCTACGACGTGTCTCCCTCCGAGCTGCTCAATGCGTACATGCTGCCCGACGGCGGTCCTCTGCTTCGTCAGTGGTTGGGGTATCCCTACCTGAGATGACGGTGAATGCCCCGGTGCGGTGCCGCTGGTAGAGCGCCGAGTCCGGTCCGTGACGTGAGTGCTTCTTACGTGCCGGCTCTGACCCATAAGCGCCCGCGCTGCCACTCGGTGGCGCGGGCGATTCCGTGCGTGAGAGTCGATCAGGGTAGGCGTGCCACACCCGCGTAGCGCAGGCTCACCTACCCGAATTACGCAAAATAAATGCCGCATTTATTTACGTAATTAGTGATGGTATGAATGCGAAAATAACCCCCGAAAGGCGCGCGAGCACCCTTGGAATTGCAACGAAAACTCGCTACGTTTTGGATATGTTGCGAAAAGGCGTATCACTGGAGTCAACAGCGCGGCCAACCCGGTCGCGACCGGCTACAAAGAGGACCCACGGGTCCACGTTGAAAAGGACACTCCAATGGCAGATATGCCCCGCATCCTCGACTGCTCCGTCACCGACTGCTCCTACAACAAGGAGAAGAGCTGCGGAGCCGCCGCTATCACCGTCGGCTACTCGACCTCCTGCACGACCTTCATCCCGCTGACCGTCAAGGGCGGCCTCGCCAAGTCCGAGACCTTCGTCGGCGCCTGCCAGAAGGCCGACTGCGTCCACAACTCCGCACTCGAGTGCACCGCCGCCGCCATCTCGGTCGGTGCGGGCACCGCTGACTGCCTCTCCTTCGAGGCGCGCTGAGTCTCACTCATTAACGAGGCCGTGGCTGGGAATACCCGCCACGGCCTCGTCGTGTGTTGAGAACGAAAAACTAGCGTCCCTCGCCCGAACGCACCCGCAGCGTGGGGTGGGGGCGCAGGCCGCGCTGGCCGTTCCAGATGAGGTTGACGACGTGGGCGGCGACCTCGTCCTTCTTCATGCGGCGGTCGTCCAGCCACCACTGGCCGACCTGCGCGATGAGGCCGACGAGCATCTGCGCGTACAGGGGAGACCAGGTGGTGTCGAAGTCCGAGCGCTTGAACTGCTCGGCGATGATGTGCTCGACTCTGGTCGCCACGTCGCCCATGACCGAGGAGAACGAGCCCGCCGTGCGATCCGAGGGGGCGTCGCGCACGAGCACGCGGAAGCCGTCCGTGTTGCGCTCGATGTAGTCGAGCAGGCCCAGGGTTGCGTTCTCCAGGATGAGGCGCGGGCGCTCGGAGGACTCCAGGGACGATTGCAGGGAAGAGATGAGGGCCTGCACCTCGCGGTCGACGACGACGGCGTACAGGCCTTCCTTGCCCCCGAAGTGCTCGTAGACCACGGGCTTGGAGACCTTCGCCCGGGCGGCGATCTCCTCGACGCTGGTCGCGCCGAAGCCCTTTTCGGCGAACAGGGAACGCCCCACGGCCACCAGCTGCTCGCGGCGCGCGAAGCCGCTCATTCGTGTCCTCTTCTCAGCCATGCCCCCAGTATCACACGAGGCGTGGGTCGGACTTCGCTCAGACCGGGCAGTGAGCGCGGGGTCGCGTTTGAAAGCGCGCGAGGGGTGCGGGTATCATCACAGTGGACGCATTCCGCCTTGGTGTAACGGCAGCACAGAGGTTTTTGGTGCCTTTAGTCTAGGTTCGAATCCTAGGGGCGGAGCGACCGGTCCCGATGGGACCGCAGACCCCCGAGGAGGAACATGTCTCGCCCCGCCGCCGTCATCGTCCTGGCCGCAGGCCAGGGAACGCGCATGAAATCGGCTCTCCCGAAGGTCGTTCACCCCCTGTCTGGCCTGTCCATGATCGGACACGCCCTGCGCGCCGCCCACGGCCTCGACCCCGAGTACCTGGTCGCCGTCGTGCGTCACCAGCGCGACGTCGTCGCCGCCGAGATTGAACGCGTGCTGCCCAGCGCCATCATCGCCGACCAGGACGAGATTCCCGGCACCGGCCGCGCCGTCCAGTGCGGCCTCGAGGCCCTCGATAAGGCCGTCGAGCCCGTCTCCGGCACCATCGTCGTCACCTACGGCGACGTCCCCCTCCTGTCTACGGACACCCTGGCCGATCTGGTCGCCACCCACGAGGGCGCGGGCCACGCGGTCACCGTCCTGACCTCGCGCGTCGAGGATCCCACCGGCTACGGACGCATCATCCGCGACGCCTCGGGCACAGTCACCGCGATCGTCGAGCAGCGCGACGCCACCCCCGAGCAGGTCGCGATTAACGAGATCAACGCGGGCATCTACGCCTTCGACGCGGACTTCCTGCGCACCTCCCTGGCTTCCCTGGGCACCGACAATGATCAGGGCGAGGTCTACCTGACCGACGTCCTCGCGGCAGCGGCCCCCGCCGGGCGCACCGCAGGCGCCCTTGAGCTCACCGACCACTGGCAAAGCGCGGGTGCGAACGACCGCGTCCAGCTGGCCGAACTCGGCGCCGAGATGAACCGCCGAATCTGCGAGACCCACATGCGTGCCGGAGTGACGATCGTCGACCCGGCCTCCACCTGGATCGACGTTGATGTGACGATTGGCGCCGACACCACCATCTACCCCGGCACCTGTCTGCGGGGGACAACCACCGTTGGGACCGGCTGTGAAATCGGTCCTAGCGCCACACTGATTGATGCGGAAATCGGGGACCGCAGTGTGGTTCCCACCGCGTGGATCGGTCAGGGCTGCGTCGCAGCCGATACGATGGTCACGCCATACAGCACCATCGGCACATTGATCGCGGCGCCTCGCGCCTGATCCAACACAAGGAGAGACAACCGCATGAGCGGACTGGTGACCACCGGAGAGAAGAATCTCGTCCTCGTTTCTGGACGAGCTCACATGGACCTGGCTCACGCCGTGGGCGAGGAAATCGGATGTGGGGTCTCGCCGGTGACGGCCTACGACTTCGCCTCCGGCGAGATTTACGTGCGCTTCAACGAGTCCGTTCGCGGCGCCGACGTGTTCGTCCTGCAGTCCATCGAGGGCGACATCAACAAGTGGATCATGGAGCAGCTCATCATGATTGACGCTGCCAAGCGCGCTTCCGCTAAGCGCATCACCGTGGTTGCTCCCTTCTACCCGTACTCGCGCCAGGACAAGAAGCACCAGGGGCGCGAGCCGATCTCCGCGCGCCTCATGGCTGACCTGTACCGGGCAGCCGGTGCCGACCGCATCATGAGCGTCGACCTGCACGCCTCGCAGGAACAGGGCTTCTTCGACGGCCCGGTCGACCACCTCTTCGCCATGCCGGTCCTCGTGGACTACGTGCGCGGTCGCGTCGACCTGACCAACACCGCCATCGTCTCTCCCGACGCCGGCCGCATCCGCGTCGCCGAGAAGTGGTCGAAGAAGCTGGGCGGCGCGCCCCTGGCCTTCGTCCACAAGACCCGCGACACCACCCGCCCCAACGTCGCCGTCGCAAACCGCGTCGTCGGCGAGGTCGCCGGCAAGGAGTGCGTCCTGGTGGACGACATGATCGACACAGCCGGCACGATCACCGAGGCGATCAACGTCCTCAACAATGCCGGTGCCAAGAAGGTCATCGTCGTGGCCACCCACGGTATCCTCTCCGACCCCGCCGCGAAGCGTCTCTCCGAGTCCGGCGCCGCCGAGGTTGTCGTCACCGACACGCTGCCGATCCCCGCTGAGAAGCGCTTCGAGCAGCTCACCGTCCTCTCCATCGCGCCGCTCCTGGCTCGCGCGATCCAAGAGGTCTTCGAAGACGGTTCGGTCACATCGCTCTTTAACTGAGCGCCTCCCGCTTCACATCCGCCCTCGCCGTGAGGTAACCTATTGGGGTTGCTCCGGCGAGGGCGGATCCGTATCTGCCGTTATCGACAGGGCTTGAATTGAAATGCCACGCGTTTCCTTCACTCTGCCGACACCGACGCCGGACCCGAGAAACGAAGGAAAGACACATGAGCGACAACCCCGTCCTGCTTGCCGAAGAGCGTTCCGAGTTTGGTAAGGGTGCTGCCCGCCGCGCCCGCCGCGCTGGCAAGGTCCCCACGGTCCTCTACGGCCACGGCGCCGAGCCCCGTCACCTGGACGTTCCCGGCCACGACCTCTTCCTCATCGTTCGCGGCACCAAGAACGCGCTCGTTGAGCTGAAGATCGAGGGCAAGACCCAGCTGGCCCTCGTCAAGGACGTTCAGGTTCACCCCGTGCGCCGCCACATCCTGCACGCCGACTTCCTGGCCGTCAAGGCCGGCGAGAAGGTCGACGTTGAGGTCCCCGTCGTCGTCGTTGGCGAATCCGCCCCCGGCACCGTCCACTCCGTCGAGGAGTTCACCATCCTGGTGAAGGCCCCCGCCACCTCCATCCCCGAGAGCCTCGAGGTTTCCATTGAGGGCGTTGAGGCCGGCTCCGCCGTGCACGTCTCCGACCTGTTGCTGCCCGCCGGCGTTGAGGTCGAGCTCGATCCCGAGACGGTCATCGTCGCCGTTCAGGAAGCCGCCCCTGAAGAGGCTGAGGAAGCCACCGAAGAGGCCGCCGCAGAGGGCGACGCAGAGGGCGACGCCGAGTGACGCTCGCGTAACGCACGCTTTCCACGAGGGGGCGAGGCTGATGCCTCGCCCCCTCGTCGTATCTGCGATACTTGGGGGCATGAGTGACCTCCACGTGATCATCCCCGCCGGCGGTGCTGGCACCCGCCTGTGGCCGCTGTCGCGCCGCCGCCGCCCCAAGTTCCTCCTCGACCTGGCGGGCACGGGCCGTACCCTCCTGCAGGGCACGGTGGACCGCCTGGAGGAGTCGGCCTCGTCGGTGACCATCGTGACCGGCCAGGCTCACCGCGACGGCGTGCTCGCCCAGCTGCCTGAGTTCGCCTCGTCGGATAATCGCACGCTTCTCATCGAGCCGTCGGGCCGCGATTCGATGGCCGCGATCGGCCTGGCCGCATACGTCGTGCGCGAGCGCTTCGGGGATGACGCGATCGTCGGGTCCTTCGCGGCCGACCACCTGATCGCCCGCCCCGAGCTGCTGCGCAGCGCCGTCGAGACGGCGATCGGCGCCGCCCGCGAGGGCTACGTCGTGACGATCGGCCTGACACCCACAGAGGCGTCGACCGCCTACGGGTACATCGCACCTGGTCCGGCCCTCTCTGACGAGGCCGGGGAAGCCGACGCTGTGCGCGGCGCTCGCCGGGTCGCCGAGTTCGTGGAGAAGCCGGATGCCGACACGGCTGCCCGCTACGTGGCGGCGGGCTACCTGTGGAACGCGGGTATGTTCATCGTGTCGGCGGGCGTGCTTGCCGCCCATCTGGCCCGCCTGCTGCCCGACATGCACGCACGCCTGGAGACTATCGCGCGCGCGTGGGGCACCCCCGAGTTCGATGAGGTGCTGGCGGATAACTGGCCGCACCTGACGAAGATCGCCATCGACCACGCGATCGCCGAGCCGGTGGCCGCCGACGGAGGAGTGGCGGTCGTGCCCGCAGACGCCGAGCTGGGTTGGACGGATCTCGGCGACTTCGAGGCCCTCACCGGCATTGTCGCGGAGGCGGGCAACCTGGGCGAGGCGCTGCGCGTCGAATCCGAAGGGGCGGCGGTCTTTGGTTCCCTCACGCAGGATGGCGAGGGGCCCCTCGTCGCGCTCGTCGGCGTGCCCGATGTGGCTGTCGCTCTGACCCCCGACGCGATCCTCGTGACGCGCCGCGACCGCGCGCAGTCCGTCAAGGCCGTCGTCGACCAGCTCGCTGACCGGGGCCGCTCCGACCTGCTCTGACGCCTCGCCGACGCGCGGCCTGGCGTATCCCCTCGTGGCGCTCCCGCGAGGGGATCTGGCCTCGCCGCGCCCTGTTCGCTCTCGGGTGAGGTGCGCCGCCCCGCCCGCCGCGCAGGGGCGCGGGGCTGGTAGCGTGTTGGGCAGCAAGAAGCCCCTACGAAAGGCATCACACGTGAACAAGCGGACCATCGCCGCCCTCGCAACCACCGCGACCGCGGCCTCCTTGGCCCTTGGAGCTTGCTCGACCACGCCCGCCGCCACCCCCGCAGCCTCCGCGAAAGTTTGCGCCGCCATCTCCGGAGCCCACGGCGACGCCGCCACGGACCCCGTCGCGACCGCTCTCGCGAGCGCCGCGAACGACGCGTCTGTCGCTTTCGAGTCGGCCAGCGGGCAGGAGGCGCCGGCCTCGCTCGTGACCTCCGGCTGCACGCTGATCGTGGGCGCGGACTCGACCATGGCCGCCTCGATCTCCGAGGCCGCACGTTCCAACCCGAAGGTTCGCTTTGCCCTCGTGGGCGCCTCCTTCGTTGACTCCAAGGGTGCCGCGACCTCTCTGAAGAACGGCTCGGTCGTCGACGTGGACGCCTCGCAGGCCGCCTACCTGGCCGGCTACGCCTCCGCGGGTATGACGACCACGGGCACGCTCGTCGTCATCGGCGGAGAGCGTGACAACGTCACCAGCTCGCAGATGTCCGCGTTCTCCCAGGGCGTGGACGCCTACAACCTGGCCAATGGCACGTCGATCACGGTGCTCGGCTGGAACCCCGTGACGAGCGACGGCACGTACGCGGGCAGCGCCAACGAGGTGCGCACGGCGACCGCCGACGCGATCTCTCAAGGCGCCGACATCATCGCCCCCTTCGCCGGTGAGGCGAACGAGGGCGCCGTGCGCGCTGTCGCCGAGGCCGCCAACCCGACCGTGCGCCTTGTGTGGTCGGGCCTGACGAAGAACGACCTGAAGGGCCTGACTCGTGACGAGGCCCAGTCGGCCGAGACCGCACCGATGTCCGGCCAGTCCGGCGCGACGGTGACGCAACAGGTGGACACGCAGTCATTCGCGGACGCGTTCAGCTACATCCAGATTGCCGACGAGGTCCGCTCCGCCATCGGCGCTCCCGTGCTGACGGGCGTCGTCGTGGATTACAAGGCCGCGATGGATACCCTCATCGCCCAGGCCTCCGCGGGTGAGAAGGCATCCGTCGTCCCGGTGTCCCTGGCCTCGGGCGGCGTGATCCTCACGGGCTTCGGCGCCTACACGCCGATGCTGTCCTCCGAGCTCAAGCTGGGCCTGTCCGACATGGTCGGCCAGATCGAGACGGGCGGCATGGTCATCTCCACACCCTTCGACGTGTGAGCTGACGGTATAGACGGTAGTGCCCCGGGGACGTGTCCCCGGGGCACAACTGTTCGGTCTCAGACTCCTAGCACTGCCAGCGCCGCGCCCGCGCACAGCGCGTCCGCGTCGAGTACGAAGGCCGGGTCCACGCAGTACAGGCCCGGGTCGGTGGGCACGGCGGGAGAGGTGCTCAGCGCATCCTCCAGCGCGCTGCGGACCCGCTCCTCGGGCACCGAGGTGCTCAGGGTACGCCCATCCGAGGAAACGCTGAGGGAGAGATCAGTGCCCTCCTTGACGACCGGCACGCCCAGGTGGTCCAGGAGAGTCGCCAGGAGCCCCGAGGCCTCGTCGATCGACACGGAGGTCCCGCGTGCGCCGGAAGGCTCCAGGGAGGCGATGCGCGAGGTGCAGCGGTCCACGTACGCGCCGACCATTCCGTCGCCCACCGACTCCCAGCCTTCCAGCGAACGGGGGAGGGACGAGCCGTCCCCGCACGCGGCCACGGCCTCGTCGATGAGGGCCAGCTCAGCATCGGGGGCCAGAGCGCCCTCGTGCGAGCGATCGATTGCGCGCCCACCCAGGTAGATGAGGGCCTCACCCGACGCGCGCACGTACACGGCGCCGTCTGCCATCACCATGCGCACCGAAAACGCCGTCAGGGGAGCGGGGAGCGCACGCGGCATGAGTAGGGCGTGCCCGCCGGACGCTTCGATGACCGCAGCGCCGTCGCGCGCAGCGTCCTGATTCTCAGAGGTTTCGTAGCCGATGATCAGGCGAAAACGACCCCCGGTTCGCGCGGACAGGAAAGAAGCGATACCCGCAAACAGCAACGGGTTAGCACAGCGTGTCATGTGCTGAGGGTAACACCTTGGGTGGTTCGAGCAAAAACGGGTATCAGGAAGGAGGCCGGGGCTCGCTCCTGGGGAGCGGCGGAGGGACGCAGGTGGGGGGAGTGCACGGCTATCCTGGAGGCATCCATGAAGGAGGAACCATGCAGCTGACGAACCTGACGGACCCGGTCGAGCTCACGCGCCAAATGATCGACATTCCCTCGGTGTCGGGAGACGAAGGGCCCCTGGCTGACGCCGTCGAGGCGGCCCTGCTCGATGCCGGATTCGGATCGGTCCCATCCCTGGAGATCCTGCGCGACGGTGACGCCGTGTGCGTGCGGACTTGTCTCGGCCTCGACCAGCGCGTGATTCTCGCCGGGCATCTCGACACCGTCCCCATCGCCGACAATGTCCCCGGTCGCTTCGAGGAGCGCGACGGGGCAACGGTCCTGTGGGGTCGTGGGTCGGTCGACATGCTGGGAGGCTGCGCGGCGGCGCTCGCGCTCGCGTGCGAGGCTGGCGCTGTCCTCCGTTCCAGTGACGAGGCTGCGCTGAACGCCGACGTCACCTGGGTCTTCTACGATCACGAGGAGGTCGCCTCCCACCTGAACGGCCTGGGGCGCGTCCAGCGCAACCACCCCGAGTGGCTGGTCGGCGACCTGGCGCTGTTGGGCGAGCCCACCGCCGCCCACGTGGAAGGCGGCTGCAACGGCACGCTGCGCGTCATTGCGCACTTCTCGGGGCGCGCCTCGCACTCGGCGCGCGCGTGGATGGGCGTCAACGCGATCCACGCGATGGCTCCCGTCATCGAGCGTATCGCCACCTACGGAAACCCTGTCGTTACCGTCGATGGCCTTGATTTCCGCGAATCCCTCTCGGTCGTACGCGTCGCGGGCGGTATCGCCAACAACGTAATTCCCGAGGCTGCGTCGATGACCGTCAACTACCGCTTCGCTCCCTCCACGCGCGCGGACGATGCCCTGGAGTGGGTGCGCGGGTTCTTCGAGGGCACGGGCGCCACGATCGAGGTCGATGACCTGTGCGAAGGGGCCAGGCCGGGAGCGGACTCTGACGTCGCCCAGCGCTTCCTGTCGGTCGCCCGCCAGGTCGCGGCCTCGCGGGGTGAGGAGCTGCAGCTGAGTGCAAAGGTCGGCTGGACCGACGTCGCGCGCTTCACCCAGGTCGGCGTGCCCGCCATGAACTTCGGCCCCGGTGACCCGCTACTGGCGCACACGCGCGACGAACATACGCCCGTATCCGATATCGTGAAGGTGCACGACACGCTGCGAGCGTTCGTGCTCGCGCAGCCGGCACCGACGCCTGCACCACACAGGGAGGCATGACCATGACCAAGCCGACGCACACCTACCGCCGCGGATCCATCGTCCTGCGAGGCGACCAGATCCCGCGCATGACCTCGGACGCATCGCTGCTCCAGTCCGACCAGAGCGCGGACTGGAAGCACGAGGACCCGTGGCGGGTCCTACGCATCCAGTCCGAGTTCGTCGAGGGCTTCGAGGCCCTCGCGGAAGTCGGCCCCGCCATCTCGGTGTTCGGTTCCGCTCGCACCCGCCCCGACGAGCCCCTCTACGAGTGCGCCCAGCGCATCGGCGAGCTCCTCGTGGATCGCGGCTACGCCGTCATCACGGGCGGCGGCCCCGGCATGATGGAAGCGGCGAACCGCGGCGCATGGGAGGCCGGCGGAACGTCGATCGGCCTGGGGATCGAGCTGCCCCACGAGCAGGGCTTGAACCAGTGGGTGAACCTGGGCGTTAACTTCCGCTACTTCTTCGCTCGTAAGACCATGTTCGTCAAGTACTCGCGGGGTTTCATCGTGATGCCCGGGGGTTTTGGGACCATGGATGAGCTCTTCGAGTCCGCGACCCTCGTGCAGACGGGGAAGATCCGTTCCTTCCCGGTGGTCCTCGTGGGGACCGACTACTGGTCGGGCCTGGTCGATTGGATCCGTTCCTCGATGGTCGATGCGGGGATGATCTCGCCCGGCGACGTGGACCTGCTCCGCGTCGTCGATGACCCGGAGGAGGCCGTGCGTCTAGCGACGGGTGCCTAGTAGTTTTGCAGCCTTTATGCGGGTGCTATGTTCTATCAAACTCCACTTATTACTGACCTAATTAATCGATTGGCTTATTTTTCTTGATTACTCTTTGCGATGTGTTAAGGAAAAATGGCGCTTATTCGATAAAATAGGTATGTTACCCCGCCTGAGGAGGCGCGGGCATAACTCTGAGAAGGAGTACTCTCATGGCAGCAATGAAGCCTCGCACGGGGGATGGACCCCTCGAAGTCAGCGCCGAAGGGCGCGGTATCGTCATGCGAATTCCCAGCGAAGGGGGCGGTCGGCTCGTTATTGAGCTGAACGCGCAGGAGGCGGCGGAACTCGCCGAAGCTCTCGGAGCGGCCATCTGACAGATAGAGACGAAGCGGCGGAACAGGATCTCCTGTTCCGCCGCTTGTCTATGAATGGGGCAGCTCAGCGCTTCACGGCGACCGCCAGGCCGTCACCGACGGGCAGTAGCGTGGGCACGAACTCATCGGAGTCGCGCAGGTAGTTGACCACCTCGCGGGCGACCACGGTGTGCGCGTCGCGGCGCGCGGGGTCGGCCACCTGGTCGCGCCACAGGGCGTGCACGAAAGCGATCGTTCCGCCGGGGCGCAGGATACGCACCGCGTGATCGAGGTACTGAGGGGTTTCCTCCAGGTCGCCGTCCAGGACGACCATGTCGTAGCCGCGAGCAGCCATGCGCGGCAGCACGTCGAGAGCGCGCCCGGCGATGAGGCGCGTGCGATGCGAGGACAGACCTGCAGCAGCGAAGTTGCGGCGCGCGTGGCCCAGGAGTTCAGACTCGGAGTCGATCGTCGTGAGGACGCCGTCGGCAGCCATGCCGTCCAGCAGCCACAGGCCGGACACACCCGCGCCCGTGCCCACTTCCAGGACCGCGCGGGCGCCGGAGACGGCCGCCAGCATGCGCAGGGCTGCGCCGGTGCCAGCGGATACGGGGGAAGCGCCCATTTCGGTAGCGACGGCGCGTGCGGCGGTCAGCGCGTCGCTTTCCGCCACGTAGTCCTCGGTGTACACCCACGTCTGGGCCTTGTCCGCCATCGCCGTATCCTCACTCGTGTTTGATCGCCTGGGTGAGGTACGCCTGCGCGTTGATGCCTCCCCAGGCATCAGGGTACAGGCGAGGATGCGCAAGGGCGCGCTGGCGCTCCGAAAATACGCGAAAACTTCACCTGGCAAGCATACGAAACCCCGGCCTCGTCGATGGGGACGAGGCCGGGGCGAAGCCGCGTGGCTCAGTGCTGGATGGGGGAGACCCCGAGGGGGCGGCCCGCCAGGCCGCGGTTCACCGACGAGAGCTGCTTGGCGAGGGCCGTGAGCTCCTCAGCGGCAGGGCCCGAGGCGACGGCGACGGGCTCGCCACGGTCGCTGCCCTCACGCAGCGCGATGTCGAGGGGCACCTGGGCTAGCAGCGGCACGGAGTAGCCCAGCTGCGCGGTCAGGCGCTGCGAGACGGACTCGCCGCCTCCCGCGCCGAAGATCTCCAGGCGCGAGCCGTCGGGCTGGGGCAGGAAGGACATGTTTTCGACGACACCGATGACCTTCTGGTTCGTCTGCGAGGCGATGGAACCGGCGCGCTCGGCGACCTCGGCGGCCGCGACCTGCGGGGTCGTCACGACGAGGATCTCCGAGTTGGGCAGCAGCTGCGCGATTGAGATCGCGACGTCGCCCGTGCCCGGAGGCATGTCGATGAGCAGGACGTCCAGGTCGCCCCAGAACACGTCCGCGAGGAACTGCTGGAGGGCGCGGTGGAGCATGGGGCCGCGCCAGATGACGGCCTGGCCGTCGGGCACGAACATGCCGATCGAGATGACCTTGACGCCGCCGGCGCCCACGGGCGGGATCATCATGCCGTCGATGACCTGCGGGTCGTGGTCCACGCCGAGCATGCGCGGGATCGAGAAGCCGTAGATGTCCGCGTCCATGACGCCGACCTTGAGGCCCTGCGCGGCCAGCGCGGCGGCCAGGTTCGCGGTCACGGAGGACTTGCCGACGCCGCCCTTACCCGAGGTGACGGCGATGACGCGCGTGAGGGAGTCGGGGCGAGAGAAGGGGATCTCGCG
The DNA here is from genome assembly GCF_009730335.1 of Schaalia odontolytica. Taxonomy (GTDB): domain Bacteria; phylum Actinomycetota; class Actinomycetes; order Actinomycetales; family Actinomycetaceae; genus Pauljensenia; species Pauljensenia dentiphila. The sequence goes on along the minus strand of NZ_CP046315.1, from coordinate 2,059,893 downwards.
CTCGGGGCGACCGCCGTTGAGCTTCTCGCGCAGCGCCTTCTTCTGCGCCACGTCCATGACGCCCATCTCGACGGAGACGTTTTCGACGCCTTCGACGGCGCTCACGCGCTCGGTGACGTCCTTGGTGATCTGGGTGCGCAGGGGGCATCCGGCGGTGGTGAGCAGGACCTTGACGGCGACGGAGGAGCCGTCGATCGTGACCAGGTCGGGGGTCACCATGTTGAGGTCGGTGATGGGGCGGCGGATCTCGGGGTCGATGACCTGGCCGAGAGCCTCCATGACGGAATCAAGCGTGACTGGCATGGACTCCACTCTACTGGCCGGTGTGCCCATCTTCTAGGGGACGAAAGGCACCGTCTGCCTCGGGCTCAGGCTCCGCCTCGTTCGACGAGGCGTTGGTCGCGTCCGCGGCGATCTCCGCACGCAGGTCCTCCAGCATGTCGCGCAGCTCGGAGCGCACGAAGTCGCGCGTGGCGACGTCCTGGAGCGCCAGGCGCAGGCCTGCGATCTCGCGGGCGAGATACTCGGTGTCGGCGAGGTTACGCTCCGCGCGAAGACGGTCCTGCTCGGCCACGACGCGGTCGCGGGCATCCTGGCGGTTCTGCGCGAGCATAATCAGCGGGGCCGAGTACGAGGCCTGGGTGGAGAATGCGAGGTTGAGGAGGATAAAGGGGTAGGCATCCCAGGCGGCGTTTGCGTTGATCCGAGCGAGCAGGAGGTTGGCGGAGATCCACGCGACGACGAAGATCGTCATGTAGAGGACGAACTTGGGGGAGCCCATGAAACGGGCGGTGGCCTCGGCGAAGCGGCCGAAGCCGTCGCCGCTGCCCGACGAGCGGCGGAAGAACCACCGACGCTTGTCGATCGGGTTATCCAGGCGATCAGCCATCGATGCTCCTTGCCATCATGCGGTCGGTCACGTCGTCGTCGAAGTCTCGCCAGTCCTCGGGCAGCAGCTCGTCGAGGACGTCATCGACCGAGACGGCACCGTGCAGGTGCCCGTCCTCGTCGACAACCGGGAGGACCGTCAGGTTGTAGGTTGCGAGCAGACGCGTCACGGTGGCGATGTGGGCGTTGGGCTCCACAGACTCGATGTCGCGGTCCAGGATCGTGCCGAGCAGGGTCTGTGGGGGCTCGCGCAGCGCACGCTGGATGTGGACCATGCCCAGGTACTGGCCGGTCGGTGTCTCCTGAGGCGGGCGTGCGATGAAAGCGACGGTCGCGATCGAGGCCGGGATGTCCTCGCGTCGCACGGCCGCGAGCATCTGCGCGACGGTCGCATTGGGGCCGAAAATGACGGGCTCGGTGGTCATGAGCGAACCCGCGGTCGACTCGTCGTAGGTCATGAGGCGACGAACGTCCTCTGCTTCCTCGGGTTCCATGAGGGCGAGGAGGGACTGGGCTTGGGCATCGGGGAGCTCGGCGACCAGGTCGGCGGCGTCGTCGGGCTGCATGACGTCGAGGACGTCGGCGGCGCGGGCAGCCTCAAGGCCGGAGACGATAGCGACGCGGTCATCGTCTCCCAGCTCCTCAAGCACGTCGGCGAGGCGCGCGTCCGTCAGCTGCATGGCGACCGCCATCTTGCGGTCCTGGGGGAGCGTGTGCATGAAGTCCGCCAGGTCGGCGGGGCGCATGTCCTCCGTGTACTGCAGCAGCGCGGTCGCCGCCTGGTTCGAGTCGGTCTTGAGCAGACCCGACACCTCGGACACGTCGACCGTGAGGGTCTCGCCGCTGCGCGTGAAACCGAGGGCGGACGTGCGCACGCGCTGGACGTGCAGCGTGGAGATCACCCAGTCCTTCGGACGGCGCTGACGCATCGCGACGTCGAGGATACGCACCTGGCCCGAGCCGTCGTTCATGGTGACGACGCGGTCGAAGAGCTCGGAGAGCACGAGCGTCTCGATGGGACGCTGCGTGAACGAACGAATGTTGAGCAGGCCCGTCGTGATGACCGAGCCGGCCTCGATCGAGGTCACTCGGGTGAGCGGCAGGAAGACACGCTTACGCGGGCCGACCTCGACGACGAAGCCGATGACGTTGGCTTCGGATTTCAGCCGAAAGATGACAACGACATCGTGGATCTTGCCGACTTGGTCGCCCAAAGGGTCGAAAACGCCGGTGCCAGCGAGCTTTCCGATGTAGACGCGGCGGCCCTTGGTGCCTAGTTCAATAGATGCGATGCTCACTCTTCCATCTTAGGCTGGTGACCACAGATGCGTACTGATGAGCCGGTCGCCGCATGAACAATGCGTTCCATGCCACCGAGGCCGGGACGAAGGAGAAGAAATGGCTGTCGTGATGGACCCGCAGATGCCCACGGGCACCGAGGTCGCCTCGTACGAGACCTACGCGCAGGCGCGTGCGGGCGTCGACTTCCTGTCGGATGCCGGCTTCGATGTTTCCGCGATCACGATTGTTGGCTCCGACCTGCACCTCGTCGAGCGTGTCAAAGGACGCCTGACGATCGCCCGCGCCTCCCTCTCGGGTGCCTCCAGCGGCGGCCTGTGGGGAGCCCTGGGTGGCATGCTCATGTCCGCTGGCCAGAGCGCGGGTGGCACGGGAACGTGGGTCGCTGGCGGCATCATCGTCGGCGCCCTGATCGGCATGGCTCTGTCCGCTCTGTCCTTCATCATTCGCGGACGCAGCCGCGACCTCGTGTCCTCCCAGCAGGTTGTCGCGCAGCGCTACGCGGTCCTGGCCTCGGCCGACATAGACCGCGCCTACCAGATCCTGCAGCGCACCCCCGGCAACCGCGCGCGCGTCGTGCGCCCGCGTACGGAGCAGGCGCGCCCGCAGAAGGATTCCGTCGGTTTCTTCCCCGACGGACGCCCCCGCTTTGGTGCGGCGACCAAGGACGGGGAGGTGCCCGGTGGCCGCCAGACGCCCGAGGCCACGTCCGCCCGGACCGACGTCCCCGTGAGCGCGCCCGATGCCTCGGCCCCTATGACGAACAGCCCCGAGAGCGCGGCGTCCGCACATGAGGACGCCGCGACCTCGTCCCCCGAAGAGGACCAGACCGAGGCCTAACCTCAGCTCTGCGCCCGCATTTCAGCGGGACTGCACGCGGGCGATCCACTCCTCGACGTCGGCGATCGTGCGCGGGATGTCCTCGGAGATGCGCGTGACGGTGCCGTCGGCGTTCACGACGACGTCGTCCTCGATGCGCACGCCGATCCCGCGGTACTCCTCGGGGATGAGCAGGTCGTCGGCGCGGAAGTACAGGCCGGGCTCGATCGTGAAGACCATGCCCGGCTCGAGTAGCGCACCCTTGTAGAGCTCGTCTCGCGCCTTCGCACAGTCGTGCACGTCCAGGCCCAGGTGGTGGCTGGTGCCGTGTGGCATCCAACGGCGGTGTTGCTGGCCCTCGGGGGCGAGGGACTCTTCCGGGGTGACGGGCAGGATGCCCCACTCGTGCAGGCGCGTGGCGATGACGCGCATGGCCGCGTCATGCACGTCCTTGAAGCGGCAGCCCGGCTCGTTGGCGCGGGCAAGGGCGGCCTCGCAGGCGTCGAGGACGGCCTGGTAGACGCGTGCCTGGACCTCGGTGAAGCGACCGTTGACGGGCAGGGTGCGCGTGATGTCGGCGGTGTAGAGGGAATCGACCTCGACGCCGGCGTCGACGAGCACCAGGTCGCCTTCGCACACCTCCCCATCGTTGTCGATCCAGTGCAGGGTATTCGCGTGGTTGCCCGAGGCCGCGATGGTTTCGTAGCCCTCGCCGTTGCCTTCTTCGCGGGCGACCGCTCGGAATGCGCCCTCAATGACGCGCTCGCCACGGCGGTGGCCGACAGCGCGCGGCAGGATACGGATGATGTCCTCGAAACCGGCCTTGGTCACCTCGACGGCTCGCACCATCTCCTCGAGCTCGAACGCATCCTTAGTCAGGCGGATCTCAGACAGGCGTTCCTCGAGACGTTCGTCGTCTTCGCGGGCCTCCTCGCCTGCGGGCAGCCCGGCCTGGGAACGCACCTCGTTCACCATCGCCTCGACGTTGGCGTCGACGCCGCGCACGATGCGCAGCTGCACGGTCCCGGCGTCCTTCGCCAGTGCGTCGCGCAGCGTGTCGATGTGGCGTGTCTCCAGTCCGGTCTGTGCGCTTAGCTCCTCGAGCGAGGGGCGTGCGCCGACCCAAAACTCGCCGTAGCGGGCGTCCGCGTAAAACTCCTTGGAGGAACGCGAGGCGCGAGGCTTGAAGAAGAGCAGGGGAGTGTGGGTGCCATCGTCGTTCGGCTCGAGCACCAGGACCGTGTCAGGTTCCTTCTCGCCGCCGAGGCCCGACAGATGCGCGAAGGCGGAGTGCGCGCGGAAACGATAGTCGCAGTCGTTCGAGCGGACCTTGTAGGGGCCCGCGGGGACGACGAGGCGCTCGCCCGGAAACGGGGCACCGGCCTTGAGGGTGCGGTCATTCAGGAAATCGGCGACGCGCTCGCGCGCGGGAAGCTCGGTGGGACGAGGTCCCCAACCGGAGCCGATAAAGTCGCGGAACGCGGAGGACTGAGGTTGGCGGGAGCGGTTATCCCCGCGATCGGACATGGACTGGGTAGCTTCTTCACTCATGGGTGCTATTCTACGCACGCGTTGTGCGCTCACGGGCGCGAAAGACATGACAAACCCCGGCCTCGTCTCCCAGGTGGCGCGCGCTGCGCTGGGAACGAGGCCGGGGCTGTGTCGGGTGCAAGAGGCTCAGTCCTGGAGGGTGAGCTCTCCCGCGATGGACAGGTCCATCCAGCGCTTGAAGTCCGCGCCGCGCTTGCCCTGCGAGAGCAGGAAGACGGTCTTGGCGTAGAGGGCCTCGAGCGTCATGTCGTGCGCGCCGATCGCGCCCAGCTGGGCCAGGGCGTTGCCGGCCTCATAGTGGCCGAGCATGACCTCGGACTGGTAGCACTGGGAGGCGACGATGATCGGCACCTCGGCCTGCGTGAGCTCGGCCAGGACATCCACGAGGCCGGGCTCGGAGGCGGGGATGTTACCCACACCGAAGGTGCGCAGGATGACCGCATCCGGGTGGGGCGTCGTCATGGCGCGCAGCCGCGCGGCGCTCATACCGGGCACCACGTCGATGACGGCGACATCCTGGCGCGTGTATGGGCTGGGATCCTGCCAGCCGGTGCCCGCGCTCGGCGCCTCGTACCAGCGCCACGGTGCGCCCGTGCGCGCCATGGGGGACACGGAGGGCGACTCGAATCCACGGAACGCCCACGACGAGGTTTTGGTGGCGCGGTTGCCGGCCAGGAGCTTGTGCCCGAAGAACAGCATGACGCCTCGGGCGCGATGCGAAATTGCAGCGCGCAGGGCGCCCGTGACGTTCGCGGACGCATCCGAGCCGACGACGCCAAGCGGGTACTGAGACCCGGTCAGGACGACCGGCTTGCCCATGCTCGCCAAAGCGTAGGACAGGGCCGCGGCCGAGTAAGCCATCGTGTCCGTGCCGTGCAGGACCAGGAAGGCGTCGGCCTCGTCCGCATGCGCGTTGATGTCGTTGATGATGGCCTGCCAGTCCTCGGGGGTGGCCTCCGAGGAGTCAATGAGCGGGTCCAGCGTCGACATCGTGATGTTCGAGGCCAGCTCGATGCCCTCCAGCTGTGAGCCGAACCATCCCTGAAGGTCAGCGCCGGGGCGCAGACCCTCGGGGGAGTCGACCATGCCGATGGTGCCACCGGCATACGTGACGTGAAGACGCACTGTTCGTCCTTTCTCAGTCGCCCGCCACCAGGGTTTCCTCGCCCTGCAGCGAGGCGGCGGCCTCGTCGGTCAGGTTGCCGACGCGCCCGCGCACGTAGTACCAGCCGGCGACCATGAGGACGACGACCACGGCGAAGAGCGCGAGGGTCCAACGGCCCGACTCGGAGGTCACGTTCGAAGCCACGACGACCGCGAAGAAGAGCAGCGCCAGGTAGTTGGTGTAGGGGGCGCCGGGCATGCGGAACTCGGGGCGCTGTTCCTCGCCGCGCTTGACCTTGCGCAGGAACGCCAGGTGCGAGATGAGGATCATTGCCCAGGTGCCGGCGATGCCGATACCCGCGAGGTCCATGACGATGTTGAAGGCGTTCTCCGGAACGAAGGCGTTGAGCAGGACGCCCAGCAGGCCGAGCGACGCGGTGATGATGATGCCGCCGTAGGGGACGTGGTTCTTGTTGAGGCGAGCGGCGTAGCGCGGGCCCTCGCCCACGAGCGCCATCGAGCGCAGCGTGCGGCCGGTCGCGTACAGGCCGGCGTTGAGCGAGGAGAGGGCGGCGGTCAGGACGACGACCTGGATAATGTCGCCCGCGTGGGGCACGCCCAGGCCGGAGAAGAACGTCGTGAAGGGTGACTCATTCGAGGAGTATGCGTTGTAGGGCAGCGCCAGGGCGAAGAGAACGACAGAACCGACGTAGAAGAAGAAGATACGCACGACCATCGAGTTGATGGCCTTGGGCAGGATCGTCGCGGCGTCCTTGGCCTCGCCCGCCGCGACGCCCACCATCTCGGTGCCGCCAAAGGCGAAGACGACGCCCAGCGTGAGCGCGAAGACGGGGGCCAGGCCCTCAGGGAACCAACCACCGGACTCGGAGATGTTGTGGAGGCCCGCGGTGTACTCGCCGACGTGAGCCTGAGTGATGATCGCCCAGATCGCCACGCCCATGAAGATGAGGATCGTCGCGACCTTGATCATCGCGAACCAGAACTCTGCCTCGCCGAAGGCCTTGACGCTCATCATGTTGAGGACGAAGACCAGGGCGAGCGCGACGAGGGCGATGACCCACTGCGGGACGGACTCGAACATCGACCAGTAGTGCATGTACAGCGCCACCGCGGTGATATCGGCCATGACCGTGACCGCCCAGTCCAGGAAGAAGAACCAGCCGGTGACGAACGCGCCCTTCTCGCCCAGAAACTCGCGGGCGTAGGACACGAATGCGCCCGAGGATGGACGGCGTACGGCGAGCTCGCCGAGGGCCCGGACCATCAGGAACGCGAAGGCGCCACACACCGCGTAGGCGAAGGCCAGCGCGGGGCCGCCCTGAGCCAGGCGGCCGCCGGCACCCAGGAACAGGCCGGTGCCGATCGAGCCGCCGATGGCGATCATCTGGATGTGTCGGTTTTTCAAAGCCTTGTTGTACCCGGCGTCTCCTGCGTCGGTCGCGGTGGACACCTGGGTCTGATCCTTGTCAGACACGCGTGTACTCCAATCGGTGTTGAGGGAGGCCAAATGGCCGCTTACTGTCAGTTTCCTATAGTCGACGGATCGTCGCTGCAGGTGGGACGGTGGTCAAAACGGCGGCTTCGAAACGGGAGAACGTGCAGAAAATGCGGTCGAGACAAGCCAAAACCGGGTCATTGGAGAGACCTCCTGGCGCTCGCGGGTGTTGTTCGCCCGCGCGGTTGTGTGATGGGACTAATGGGGTAATCTCAAATGGTGAAGCGAATTGACCCCCACACTCATAGCGCGTATTCAGACGGGACGGATACGCCCGCGCAGCTCCTGGCTATCGCCGCGCAGGCCGGGCTGGACACCATCGCGCTGACGGACCACGACACGACGATCGGATGGGACGAGGCCGCGGCCGCTGTCGCGGACACCGGCGTGAGCCTCATCCGGGGCGCTGAGATGTCGTGCTCGTCCTCGGGGATCACCGTGCACCTCCTGGCGTACCTCTTCGACCCGGCCAGCCCCGGCCTCGTCGATAATTTCCGACGCACGCGCGAGGACCGCGAGACGCGCGTCGCGCGCATGGTCGAGAACCTGTCCGCCGACTACCCGATCACGTTGGACGACGTGCTCGCCTTCGCGCCCGAGGGCGGCCCCGTGGGGCGCCCGCACATCGCCGATGCGCTTGTCGCCGCCGGTGCCTTCCCCGATCGCAGCGCTGCCTTCGTTCAGGCCCTGCACCCGTCGGGCCCCTACTACGTGCACTACTGGGCGCCCGACCCGGTCGAGGCCGTGCGCTGCGTGCGGAAGGCCGGGGGAGTGCCGGTCTTGGCCCACCCCCGTGCTCGCAAGCGCCAGCGCCTGCTGCCCGAGGCCGTCATCGCCGACATGGCGGAGGCGGGACTCTTCGGCATCGAGCGCGACCACCGCGACCACGCGCCTGAGGATCGCGCCGACGTCGAGCGCATGGCCCGCGAGATGGGTCTGGCGATGTTCGGCTCCTCCGACTACCACGGGACGGGCAAGCCGAACCGTATCGGCGAAAACACGACGGACCCGCAGGTGATCGCCGAGGTCATCGCGCAGGGCACCATCGAGGTGGTCGAGCCGTGAGCCTGTTCGACGTCACTCTTTTTGCGACCGCCTTCGCGACGCTGACGGTCATTATGGACCCGGTCGGCACCGTGCCGATCTTCCTGGGGCTGACCTCGCGATACTCTCAGGTCAAGCAGCGCAGGGCCGCTATCCAGGCGACATCCGTGTCCTTCGGCGTCATCCTGACCTTCGCGATCCTGGGCGGGCAGATCCTGCGCTTCCTGCACATTTCGATGGAGGCCCTTCAGCTCTCCGGCGGCGTCCTGCTCTTCCTGGTCGCCATGGAGCTCCTCATGGGCACCGACTCATCGACACCAGACACGGGGGACGAGGGCGTGAACGTCGCGCTCGTGCCGCTGGGTACTCCGCTCTTGGCGGGCCCCGGCTCGATCGTCGCTGTCATGGTGGCCGTCGGACAGGCCGGCACGAACGTGGGCTCGTGGATCGCAGTTATCGTCGCTGTGATACTGGCGCACGTCGTCATGTGGCTAACGATGCGTTTCTCCCTGATGCTGTCCCGGCTCCTGGGGCCCGGTGGCATCATGCTGCTGACAAAGATTTCCGGCCTGCTGCTGGCCGCCATTGCGACACAACTCATCATGGAGGGCATTTTCCAGTTCATTGCGACTGCGAAGCTCTCCTGACCTGGGCGTTATCCCCCGGAATATCACCGTTCAATCGGCCGTGCAAAAGTGGCGTGCGACTCGCCGACGGGTGAGTTTCGGAAATCTGTGCATATTGGTCAGGAAGTGTTGTAGGGTGGGTGAGAACGCCGTGACGCGACACGGCCTGCTATGGTCAGGGTCACGCATTCATCCCTCACCACAATTGTTCCAGGAGAAACCAATGAAGAAGACGACCTCGTCTCTGCTTTCCGCGACCGCGGCCCTCGGCCTGATCGCCGCTTCGGCCGGCGTTGCTTTCGCCTCCGAGACTCCCGCGCCGGATCAGTCCGCGAACCCGGCTCCGGTTCCCTCCGTCGCTCCGAGCGCCGATCCGGCCCCCGGCAACGGCGCGGACAACAACGATGCCCCGCAGCCTGATCCCCAGCCCTCGGGCATGCCCCAGCCTCCGAGCACGCCGGATCCGGAGCCGAGCCAGGACCCGCAGCCGAGCCAGCCTGAGCCCTCGACCCCTGCTGCCGACCAGGCTCCCGCCGCCGATCAGGGTGGCGCTGGCGCCGCTTCGGGCCCCGTCGGCACCACCGGCGTGACCACCCGCGGCCAGATCTCCACCGGCAACGGCCCGGCCCCCGTCTCTGCTCGTGGCGGTATCCGTAACACGAACGCCCCGGTCGGCACCCCCGCCGCCTCGAACCCGACGCTGGCCAACACCGGCTCCGTCGCTTCGATCGCCGCTGGCGCTGGCGTTATCGCGCTGGCCGGTGGCGTGACCCTCGTGGTTGCTCGCAAGCGCCACTGAGGCATCTTCGCCTGACAAATAAAGCGGGCCCGCTCGATCCGAGTGGGCCCGCTTTTTGTCTAGTTTGCGCAGATCACGCGATAGTTGTGCACGAACGTGCAGTTAAAAACCGCGTATTTGCGCCGAAAAGTCATCGGTTCGCCTTGAAATGATGCGTGCATCACATGCATAATGGAACTACCGAAAGTCACCATGAATTGAGCCCTCATGATGAACCGGTGATGGGAAGTGGCACCGCTCCATCGAGGGGTGCCACTTTCCTGTTATGCGCCCCTGCGGAGCGTGCCCCCCGCAGGGGCGCACCTTGCGGGGGACGAGCTGTCGCCAGAAACCTGTTGGGTTAGCCGTTGTTAGTTATATGTAAACCTAAATGTGTGGGGCGCTGACCGTGTCTCACGTTTGGGTCGGCGACATGTTGGATTGTGGGGAGAGACGGTGCAGGTGGGGTTATTTTCGCTGGTGTTTGTTGGTGACAACCTGGGTCTTTAGTCTTAGAGTCAATGTGGCGGGTGTACTCCGTCACGTGGCTGGGGGTGGGGTTTCTCCCAGACCCGTGTCAGCGCATGGAATCGTGGTGGTTAATCGCTACCCTCTAGAATTGAGGCCAGCCCCACCCTGGGGCGCTCGCCCCCGCGGCGGGCACGGCGCAGTTACAAAAAAGGAAATCGTATGACGCTGGATCTGACGCAGTCGCTGCCCTCTCATGTGCGCGCGACCTCTGGACGCCCCGTTGAAGATTCGACCCTGATGGAGGTGTGGCAGGGCCTGTCCGCCGCAATCGTCGATCAGATCGCCGATAACTGGGCCGCCACCACGGAGCGTTACGCCAAGGGTCGTCAGGAACACTACTTCTCCGCCGAGTTCCTCATGGGCCGAGCCCTGCTCAACAACCTGTCGAACCTCGGCCTCGTTGAGCAGGCTCGCGAAGCCCTCGCCGCTTACGGCCTCGACCTCGGCCAGGTCCTCGAAGAGGAACCCGATGCTGCCCTCGGTAACGGTGGCCTCGGTCGCCTCGCCGCCTGCTTCCTCGACTCCTGCGCGACCCTCGACCTGCCCGTGCGCGGCTACGGCATCCTGTACCGCTACGGCCTGTTCAAGCAGCTCTTCGACAACGGCTTCCAGACCGAGCACCCGGACCCGTGGATGGAAGAGGGATATCCCTTCGTCATTCGCCGCGAAGAGCGCGCACGCATCGTCTCCTACGCTGACCTGACCGTTCGCGCCGTCCCGTACGACATCGCGATCACCGGCTACGGCACCAAGAACGTGGGCACCCTGCGCCTGTGGAAGGCTGAGCCGATCGAGGAATTCGACTACGACGCCTTCAACTCTCAGCGCTTCACCGACGCCATCGTCGACCGTGAGCGCACTATGGACATCTCCCGAGTCCTGTACCCCAACGACACCACGTTCGAGGGCAAGGTCCTGCGCGTGCGCCAGCAGTACTTCTTCTGCTCCGCCTCCCTTCAGGAAATCGTCGCCAACTACGTGCGTCACCACGGCACCGACCTCAACGGCTTCGCCGAGTTCAACGCCGTCCAGCTCAACGACACCCACCCGGTCCTCGCCATCCCCGAGCTCATGCGCATCCTCATGGACGAGCATGGCCTCGGCTGGGAAGAGGCCTGGAAGGTCGTCTCCAAGACCTTCGCCTACACGAACCACACGGTTCTCGCCGAAGCCCTGGAGACCTGGGACATCCACATCTTCGACCGCCTGTTCCCGCGCATCGCCGAGATCGTCCGCGAGATCGACCGCCGCTTCCGCATCGACATGGCTGAGCGTGGCCTCGACCAGGCAACGATCGACTACATGGCCCCCGTCGCCGGCAACACCGTGCGCATGGCCTGGATCGCCTGCTACGGCTCCTACTCCATCAACGGTGTCGCCGCCCTCCACACGGAGATCATCAAGCGCGACACCCTCAAGGAGTGGTACGCGATCTGGCCGGAGCGTTTCAACAACAAGACCAACGGCGTGACCCCGCGCCGCTGGCTCAAGCAGTGCAACCCGCGCCTGGCCGCCCTCCTCGACGAGGTGACCGGCTCCGACGCGTGGGTTCGTGACCTCACGGAACTCTCCAAGTTCACCGAGGCCGGCACTGACGAGGTGCTTGAGCGCCTGGGCGAGATCAAGCGCGCCAACAAGGTCGACTTCGCGGCGTGGGTCAAGGAGCGCGAGGGCGTCGAGATTGACCCCGATGCGATTTTTGATGTCCAGATCAAGCGCCTGCATGAGTACAAGCGTCAGCTGCTCAATGCCTTCTACGTCCTGGACCTGTACTTCCGTATGAAGGACGACCCGACGCTGGACACACCCAACCGCGTCTTCATTTTCGGCGCGAAGGCCGCTCCCGGCTACATCCGCGCCAAGGCGATCATCAAGCTCATCAACGCTATCGCTGAGCTGGTGAACAACGACGCGGATATCAACGGGCGCATCAAGGTTGTCTTCGTCCACAACTACAATGTCTCGCCCGCCGAGCACATCATCCCCGCCGCGGATGTGTCCGAGCAGATCTCGATGGCCGGCAAGGAGGCCTCGGGTACGTCCAACATGAAGTTCATGATGAACGGCGCCCTCACCCTGGGCACCCTGGACGGCGCGAACGTTGAGATTCTCGAGGCCGTGGGCGACGAGAACGCCTACATCTTCGGTGCGACCGACGATGAGCTGCCCGAGCTGCGTCGCCACTACGACCCCCGTTGGCACTACGAGAACGTCCCCGGCCTCAAGCGCGTCATCGACGCCCTGACCGACGGCACGCTCGACGACTCCAACTCCGGTTGGTTCCACGACATCCGCCACTCGATCCTCGAGGGCGGCTACGACCCCGCCGACGTGTACTACGTGCTGGGTGACTTTGCTTCCTATCGCGAGACCAAGGACCGTATGGCCGCCGATTACCGCGACCAGAAGGCCTGGAACGCTCGCGTGTGGGCGAACATCTCCCGCTCCGGCCGCTTCTCCTCGGACCGCACGATCTCCGACTACGCTCGCGAGGTGTGGCACATCGAGGGTGAGCCGATCGCCTGACGTATTTGCGTAGGGAAGGGCCTGGAACCGCAAGGTTCCGGGCCCTTCCTGTGTTTCGGGAGCGCGCATCGGTATTGACACGCGACCCAACTGTATTAGTGGGTTGACACAATTCTGAATCTGTGTCATTGTATTAGTGTATTAATACAGAGAGACAGGAGGGATGCATCGATGCGCATCGATGACACCCGCCCCATCTGGATCCAGCTCGCCGACTCCTTCCGATCCCGCATCACCAACGGGACGTGGAAGCCGGGAGAGAAGATCCCCTCCGTCCGAGACCTCGCCATCGAGGCCGGAACGAACCCCAATACCGTCCAACGAGCCCTCACCGCCCTCGATGAGGAAGGGCTCACGATCCCCAAGCGAACCGCCGGGCGTTTCGTCGCCACCGACGACGCCGCCCTGCGCACCCTGCGCGGAGACGACGCGCGGGCAGCGGCGAGCACCTACATACGCGCCTGCCGCGCCCTCGGTGTCGAGAAGGAGGACGCGCATCGTCTCCTCGACGAGCGGTGGGACACGGATTCAGAGCACACAGGAGGCATCCCCTCATGACCACCCAACCCCCGGGCGCCGCGCAGGCGTCTCCCGGCCTCGTTCACATCGAAGGCCTCACCAAGCGTTATCGCAGCGTCGCCGCCCTGCAGGACTTCACCCTCACCCTGGAGGCGGGCCACATCGTCGGCCTCATGGGACCCAACGGATGCGGTAAGACCACGCTGCTCAAGATCCTCGCCGGGGTCCTCTCCGACTACGAGGGAAGCGTCACCATCGACGGGCACCACCCCGGCCCGGTCTCCAAGTCCATCGTCTCCTACCTTCCCGACGCGGACTTCCTCAACCCGGAATGGAACGCGCGCACGGCCGTCACGGAATACTCCCGGTTCTTCGCCGACTTCGACGCCGACAAGGCCGCCGCCATGGTTGACTTCTACGGCCTGCCCACCACGCGACCCCTGAGCGACATGAGCAAGGGCATGGGGGAGAAGCTCCAGATCGCCCTCATCATGGCCCGGCAAGCCCGCGTCTACCTCCTCGACGAGCCCATCAGCGGAGTTGACCCGGCAACCCGCGACGTCATGCTCGAGGGGATCCTGCGCGAGTTCAATGCCTCGTCGCTGCTTATCATGTCCACCCACCTCATCTCCGACATCGAACACTTCGTCGACTACGCGCTCTTTATGAAAGAGGGCAGAGTCTTCCTGCGGGTGACGCCGACGACCTGCGAGCCACGCGGGGAGACTCCCTCGACGCAATCTTCCGGAAGGAGTACCGCTGATGTTCGGGACACTACTCTCATACGAAATCCGCTCCAGGGCTCGTGCCGTCACACGCGTCCTCGAGATCATCGTCGCGGCCATCGTCCTGTCCCTCGTGGTCGTCGCGCTGAACATCCCCGTGTTGAGCGACTCCGCGTTGAGGATCACCTACATCCTGTGCTGCGGGATTCCCGCAGGCTTCCTCATCGCCGGAATGATCGACTACTGGAAGACCCTCTACGGCCAGCGCGGGTACTTCATGATGAGCCTGCCGGTCTCGGGATCCTCGATTTTGTGGGCGAAGATCACCAGGATCTGCCTCGAATCCCTCGTCGGCCTGGCCTTCGCCGCTGGAGGCATCGTCGCCACCGCCGCCGAAGACGCCTCCCGCAAGGGTATGAGCCTCGCGCAGTACACGGCGGACATCCGTGGTGTCCTCGCGGTCTTCCCCACCTCGATGCTCATCGCCCTGGCCGTTGCCCAGGTGATCTCGACGCTGGCTGTGGTGGTCCAGACCTGTGCAGTCATGACGATCGGGGCCGAGGGTCGCTTCAATCACATGGGCTTCGGGGCGCCGATGATCGGCTTCATCATCCTCTACTTTGTCAACCAGGTGATTGGGGTCGTCGGTACGCTCTTCCTCCCGCTGTCCATCAACCTGCGGACCGGGCAGTTCGGCGCCGACATCATGTGGACCTCCTTCATCTCGATGACGGATGACACGCCACCCGAAGTCCTCGGACTAGGCTCCTTCATTCTCGGTCCGCTCTTCGCCATCGTCATGGCGATCTGGGCCTCTCGTTCCATCGAGAAACACACGTCCCTGCGCTAGCGCCCGTCCTCGCGCGTGTGCGAGCCAAGCATAGGAGGTTTCAATGTTCCTGTTATCGTCAGCGATCAGCGCCTTCGTCCAGCTCGGCCTGTTCCTCGTGATCCCCTTCGCGTGGTGGGCATTCACCGCCAGACACAGCGTTGGCTTTGCCTCCTGGATCGGTCTACGTCGGCCGACCTGGGACGGGAGAAGGGCGAGACTCGGCGTAGCCATCCTCGCGTGGGTGGTGATCGGGGCGGCCTCAACCGCGCTGCTCCAATCCCTGTCGGGGGACGTGCCTGCCGCGCGTTTCGCCGGGCGAGGCCTCGGCGGCCTCGTCCCGGTCCTGCTCTTCGCGATCGTGCAGACCTCCCTCGCCGAGGAGTTATTCTTCCGGGGCTTCCTCGGCAAGCGGGTCATCGCCAGGTGGGGTTTCGCCCCCGGCAACGCCGCTCAGGCCATCGCCTTCGGTATCCTGCATGTCGCGATGTTCGCCTCCTTCGCGGACCCGATCTGGCTCCTCGCCATCGGGATCCTGACGGGGGCCAGCGGATGGATCGTCGGTTGGCTCAACGAGGAGGGGGCCGGGGGATCGATCCTGCCCGGCTGGGCGCTCCACGCGAGTGCGAACCTGCTCGTCGGAACCGCGGCGGCGTTCAACCTCATGGGGTGAGCGTGGTCCCGGCCAGCGGTTGAACTGCGCTGGCCGGGGCTTCGCTGCGCGCGCGGGCGGCTTCGAGGGAACGTGCGCCGGGCTTTGAGGATTCGTTCAGTTTCCTATGATGTCTTAGGAGTGATAAACGTCGAAACCCGAAAGGACACCCGTGGAACCAACGAACGGCTCATTCGTCCCGGCGAGCCCGGACCTGATCTGGATGGTGTTCATCCAGCAGGTCTTGGTCCTCATCGCGTGGCTGATCGGTGTCGTAGTGCGCCGGGTCCTGAAGAATCGCATGACGATGTCCACCGCGTCAGCAACTCTGACCGGCCTAGCCGGCCTGTGGGGTGGCTTGGTGATCGCCGGTTGGATCTTCGACTCCGGTGACCTGTGGAAACCTGGGATGATCGGCGTCGCCGCGCTGGTTGCCCTCGTCGTCGTCATCGTTGTTTCCCTGATCGCCGCCTACCTGCACCCGCGCCCCGGCCTCGACCCCATCTCCGAGGTTGCCAAGCACGACGAATCCGACTCCCTCGAATTCAAGTCGAGCGCCCGCTGGAACATGCGCACGGGCAAGCGTGACGACGCGATGGAGACCGTGATCGCCAAGACCGTCGCCGCCTTCATGAACTCCGGTGGCGGCACCCTGCTGATCGGCGTCGACGACGATGGTCGGCTCATCGGCATGGGGCCCGACTACTCGACCCTCAAGACGCCCGACTCCGACCGTTTCGAGCTGTGGATCCGAGACATGTGGGGGCAGCGAATGGGGACCAACGCCGCCGTGCTCCCCAGGCTCGACTTCGCCGAGGCCTCGGACCCACAGGAGGGATACGAGCGCCAGGAGGTGTGCCGGGTGACCATCCCGCCCTCGCCCCACCCCGTGTACCTGAGGGGACCGAAGGGCAAGGGGGAGGCCGAGTTGTGGGTGCGCGTGGGCAACTCGACGCGGCGCCTGGAGGTCACGGATGCGGTCCAGTACGTGTCGACGCGCTGGCCAGAGAGCGTGCGTGTCTCCCCGTGGACGCGCGTGCGCCTCCTCGCGCTGCGCCGCCGCGAAGTGCCGACGCGCCTGCCGGGCGTCGTCGAGCGGGTTCTCACCGAGCGCGCGATGAGCGGCTTGTCTGCGGTGGAAGAGGAGTGAGCGACGCGGGGCGTCGGGCGCTGAGGGGGAGTAGGGGCGGGGTTAGACTGGCCCCAGGAACTCAGAGAGGAGAGTAGGCATGCGCCTGCGCAAGACCCTGCCCGCGGACATCGAGCAGATCATCGCGTCCGGGGACGTTGAGGCCGTCGTGCGCGCGGTCGAGCGTTGCGAGATCGGCGCGTACCTGCGGGGATCCGCCTACGAGCCGAGGCTCATGCACTTCCCGGCCTCCGAGGAAATCACCGACTTCCTGCTCGCGCGAGGCGAGGACATCAACTCCCGTGACCGGTACGAACGTACCCCGATCCACGCGCGCGTTCGGTCGCGATGCCTCGACCAGATTCCGATGCTGATCGCTCGCGGAGGCGACATCAATGCGCGCGATACCTCCGACCAGACGGCGTTGTTTGACGTCGTCGAGCGTTTCCCCGTTGCCGACGTGTCACGGATGATGTCGTGGGGCGCGGATCCGCTGGTTGTTGCCGACTCGCGGGTCTACGGGAAGGCGACGCTTGTGGAGAACGTGGTGGCCTGGCACAACTTCCTGGACACGCCGCGCGCGCTCGCGGTGATTCGGTTGCTCCTTTCTGTTGGGGCACCCGTCGGCGAGCGTGTGCCCATCGCGCTGCGAGCCATGGACCGGATGCGCTGCACGTTCATCACGCACGGTCTGCCGGAAACGATTTCTCAGGCGACGTTCGACGAGGCCTCCTCTGCGTTGTCGGAGCTGTGCGCGCTGTTCGGGGTGGAACAGCGGGAGGCGCAGCGCGCGCCTGGAGTGGGGGAACGGCTGGAGCTGGATCCGTCCGTGCCTGCACTGCGTCAGTATGGGGAGTTGTGGGATCTGCTTGTGCCCGACAGTGGCCAGTGTCAGACGCTGCAAGGCGAGGTCATCCGCATTGCGGGGCGCGTCGGCCACGAGGTGTATGACAACGGTGGCATCAACTGGGATCGCTCTTTTGGGAAGCTGCTGGACCAGTATCTCAGTGTCGTGCGTTCAGGCCTGCCGATGCCGCCCGACTCTGTCGCTCGGGCCGAGGCCGCCGTCGCCTCCCTCAAGTCCCGTTCGATGTCCCGCCAGGCCGTCGACGACATCACGGAGCTGGCGGTGGTGTGGGTGCGCTTGAACCCCGTTCTTGTGGAGACGGATCTGCCAGACGTGGGGCGGTGAGCGGGGCTAGGTGTAAAGCTCGCGGCGGTACACTGGGCGAATGGGTAAACGAATTCTTGGGTGGCTGCGTCAACGGCGAGTTGCAGTGATGTATGGAGTGTTATGGTGTTCCTCGTTCTTCGTTATCGCAGTGTTTTTTCATAAAACTCTCACTGATATCGCACATCGTGCTGATGGGGAAATTGCTGAAGCCTGCGTGGTGATGTATGTGATTTCTATTGTTCTCAGTGTGGCTTGCGTTTTCTTCGGATTGTCGATTCGCCAGGGGAAACGACGTCTTTGTGTGACTATGCAATTGCTGACATTTGCCATACTTGTGACAATATTTCGCTCTGTGTTTGATGTGCTTGGTGGTGAGGGGCTTGCGTTTTTCATTGGAGTACCTACTTCTGGAGTTGCGTCGGTATATGAAGCGTTCTTTATGTGGGCGCTTTTTGTGGTAGGGGCAGGGTTTCAAATCGCTTTGATTTCTAATGAAGCTCGACGTCCTGAAATGAATATGCTTCACGGTGGCGTTCTTATTATTGTGGGAATCCTGCTTCCGAAAATGCTTGATTCCTATTCGCTGCTTCGTGCTCACTGCTACGAGGTGCAATGTGGTAATGGTGAGCTCGGTAGTGTCATGCTGTTTGAAATGGCTATTGCCTATGCGGCGGCTCTAGCTGCAATGTTCGTTTTTGGGGTCTTTTCTCCGTCTATTCGTACTTCTATACGCAGAATTACTGGAGAAAATGAATTTGAATGCGTAATGCATTCTGATGATGTTCCACATTATTGTGATCATCCCGTCGCTTTTTGCGCAGAAAAGGAATCGTTTGACAAGAGTGCATTGGCAGGCTCTTCCACCGGTTTAAGTGGTGTTGCTCTATCCACGCGGCTGATGAGTGCTGCTGTTGGTGGCCTCGTCGCCGGCGCGTGTTTCTCGGTTGTGAACCGTCTCTTCAACCGCCGCTGAACTGCGTTGCCTCACGTTTCGACTGGAGAGTCGTGGCATATATCCACGCCGATACTTGTTGCTAAGTGGTGTTACACCACTTAGTGCGGTATTACACCAGCTCGGAGGTGGTGTAATGCTCCCTAACTGGTGTAATGCTCCCTAAGTGGTGCAGCGCTGCCTGGCCAGGGCCTGTTGGACGCCGGCGTGGTCGGTGCTGGCAAGGTTATCCGCAATCATGCTTGTTGTCGATGAGGCGTTACACCAGATCCGTAGGCATTACACCCCTTCGGATCGGGTGCGCCGCGACGGATCGGGTGTAGTGCGACGTATCGGGTGTAGTGCGACGGAACGGGTGCAGTGCCACGTAACTAGTGCAGTGAGTAACGAGTCCAGAGCTCACCGCACCCGTGTGCGTGAGCCGGAGCTACGTGCGTAAACGCCACAGCAGGGATGCGCCGGAGAACAATAAACAACAGGGGAGGGCCCAAGCCTTTCGGCTCGGACCCCCTCCTCACGTCGTATCAGTGCGACGCTGACAGCCTCACTCGGCGCCCTTGCGGCGGCGGATGCGCTTGCGGGCGCGGGGCGCGCCCTCAGACGCCTCACCCGGATGCTGCGAGTGCTCGCCGCGGCCACGGCCACGCGTGCCGCGATCCGATCGACCCCCCTTACCGGCGTTCAGCGTGCGATCCCCGTCCTGGGACCCGCGCGACCGAGAGCCGCGCGCTGAATCCGAAGTGCCGCCCGAACGCGCCGAACGCCCACGGCCACCCCGAGAGGCGCCTCGGGACCCGCCGCGCGAGCCACGGCCTCGGCCCTCGCGGCGAGGAGACGAACCGCCCAGGTCCTCCAACACCTCGGCGTCCAGGCCGGCGCGCGTGCGCTTGGCGCGCGGCAGACGACCGGTCGTGCCCTCCGGGATATCCAGGTCGGTGAACAGGTGGGGGGAGGTGTGGTAGGTCTCGAGCGGATCCGGCACACCCAGGCCCAGGGCCTTGGAGATGAGCGACCAGCGCGGCGTATCGTCCCAGTCAACGAAGGTGACGGCCGTGCCCGAGTTGCCCGCGCGGCCCGTGCGACCGATGCGGTGGATGTAGATCTTCTCGTCTTCGGGGCACTGGTAGTTGATGACGTGCGTGACGTCGTCGACGTCGATGCCTCGCGCAGCGACGTCGGTGGCGACCAGGACGTCGACCTTGCCGTTACGGAAGGCGCGCAGAGCCTGCTCGCGCGCGCCCTGCCCCAGGTCGCCGTGCAGCGAGCCGACCGCGAAACCGCGGGCGGTCAGGTCCTCGCCCAGGCGGGCAGCCGTGCGCTTGGTGCGGCAGAAGATGACGGTCCGGCCGCGACCCTCCGCCTGGAGGATACGGGCGACGACCTCGACCTTGTTCATGGCGTGAACGCGGTAGATGACCTGCTTGACCGTGTTGACGGTCTGGTTCTGGTCGTCGGGATCCTGCGCGCGGATGTGGGTCGGCTGGACCATGAAGCGGCGGGCGAGGGCAACGACGGGGCCGGGCATGGTCGCGGAGAACAGCATGGTGTGGCGGTTCTCGGGGACGCGGCTGAGCAGCGTTTCGACGTCGGGCAGGAAGCCCAGGTCGAGCATCTCGTCGGCCTCGTCGAGGACGACGGTCTCGACGCCGGACAGGTGCAGGTGGCCCTTACGCAGCAGGTCGATGAGGCGGCCGGGCGTGCCCACGACGATGTCGGCGCCACGCTCGAGAGCCTCGATCTGGGGCTCGAAGGCGACGCCGCCGTAGATTTCGACGATGCGGGTCGACAGGTACTTGGCGGCCTCGCGCAGGTCCTGGGCGACCTGCTTGGTGAGCTCGCGGGTCGGCAGGATGATGAGCGCCTGCGGCTTGTTCGGGTTGAGGAGGTCCTCGTAGCCCTCTTCGTCGGGCGCGATGACATCCTCGAGGACGGGGATGCCGAAGCCGAGGGTCTTGCCGGTGCCGGTCTTGGCCTGGCCGATGATGTCGTGGCGCTCCAGCGCGGGGCCAAGCGTCAGGGCCTGGATCGGGAAGGGATGCGTGATGCCCTTGTCTTCGAGGGCGTCGACGATCGGGTCGGTGACGCCGAAGTCCGCGAAGGACTTCTCGTCGAGGTCCTCGCCCTTGCCGGAAATGTCCGGGGTGGCCTCTTCGACCTCGGGGGCTGCGGGCTTGATGTTGCCGAGGCGGACGACGCCTGCGGAGTATTCGACGGACGAGGCCGGGGTGGCCTTCTCGGTGGTGTCAACGTCGGTGGTGGGCACAGTTGCCTCAGTGCTCGTGTTGGTCACGATCTACCTTGTCTCCCGGGCTGTTCCGGGGTTGGGGTCGGTGCCGATCGCGCATTATCTGGCGCAGGGATTCTCGTCCGCGCGTAGGTGTTTTGTCTCAAGAATGCGACCGGTCTTCCGGTGGTCACCTTTCAGTGTAATGGTGTGTGAGGAGTTCGCGGGGGAGGGGCTGGTCACAGAGACGGCTACCAAAAGCACAGGAGTAGGAATCATGCGCCGGGCCGTGGAGCTTGTCAGGCACTATGCTGGAGTCATGGCACACGAGTTTGATTCCGTCCCCGCCGACGACGCCGAAGTCCTTGGTATTCTCGCCTATTCGTCGCTTGCGTTCATGACGCGCCTGGCGAAGGACGGTGAGCAGGCCCCTACGTTCGAGGCCCACGTGGAGCATGCGCGCATGGCCGCGCAGTGCTTCAAGCTTTATCAGCAGCTCGAGGTGTGGAGTGCGCACCGCGGCTTTGATCTGCTGGCGGCCGGTAACGCGTTCTCGGGAGCGTACGACGACCTGGATGCGCGCACGCGTCCGACGACGTTCGCGGAGCGAGCTGTCAAGACGTTCATTACCCGTGGCATGCTGGGCGACATGCTGATCCGCGTCGCGAAGGTGCACGGCCTGTTCGAGGGCATCGAGGACGTGTGGCCCTTCGAGCAGGGGCACTGGGTGCGCGCGCACCTGGGCCCGCAGATCGAGGCTGACGAGCAACTGTCTGCGCGCCTGTCCCTGTGGGGGCGCCGCGTGGCGGGCGAGGCCCTCGGCCTGGTGCGCGCGACGCTGTTCACCTACCCGTCGCTGGCTGCGTCCCCGGAGACCGTCGATGAGATCACGGAGTACGTGATCAAGCGCCACGGGGAGCGCATGAAGGACATTCACCTGAAGGCCTGAGGCCACAGGGTATAGACGAGACCGGGGTTCCTCGGGCGGTATCGCAACCGCTCGGGTTCCCCGGCCTCGTTCGTCTGGGCGCGAATCAGTGGATTGCGAAACCGACGCGGCGTTCGGTCTTGTTGGCGATCTGCACGTAGCCGAGGGCGTGTGCGGGTACGAGGGTGCGCTGGCCCTTCGTGTCCGTGATGTCGAGGACGCCGTGGGCGGAGATGAGGGCCTCGTTGACCTTCGCCATGAGTTCGTTTTCGGTCATGTCGACGTCGAGGGCGAGCTGGCGCGTGTTGTCGCGGATGCCGATGAAGATCTCCATGTTGACTCCTTGCTGGTAAATATCGTCATGGCCATCATATGTGCCGCAGATGCGGGTGGGGTCTGGGAGTATTGCGTTATGAGCGAAATCAAGGTCAGGTTGCGTAGCCGCAACGCCGATTGGTGGCGTCTGCCGGAGCTGAACGCAAACCAGCGTGCGGTCGTGGACGCGGCGTGCTCGGGCGACGTGATTGCGCGCGGCGCCCCGTCCTCGGGCCGCTCGACGTGTGCCCTGGCCGTGTTCGAGGAGGCGGCCGCCCAGGGCCGCTCCGCGCTGATTCTCGCTCCCGATCGCACGCGTGCCGACGTGCTGACCCCGCGCGCGCAGGCGCTTGGCCCGGATGCGGTGCGCCCGGTGCGTACCCCTGCCTCTTTCGCCTATCAGGTGGTGGCTACGTGGCGCACCCAGCGCGACGTGCCCTTGGAGGGTGTGGAGCTGGTGACGGGCGCGGCCCAGGACCAGATGCTCGCCGAGGCCCTGGAGTCGGTGGATGCACCGTGGCCCGAGGACATTGGACCGCAGATGCGCGCGATGCCGGCCTTCCGCGGGGAGTTGCGCAACCTGGTGGCCCGCGCGGGCGAGGCCGGGATGGACGCGTCCTCCCTGTCCGAGGCCGGGGCCCGGTTCGGTCGTCCGGAGTGGCAGGGCGCGGGCGCGATTGTTGCTGCGCTGGAGGAGGGGCCCGAGCGTTCCCCGGAGTATCCGCGCACGCTGCGCGTGGACCTGTCGCGTATCCAGGCGCTCGCGGCCGATCTGATAGCCGCGTGGGAGCAGGATGCGCCGAAGCGCGGTGTACAGGCGCCGTGTCCCGTGCCCGATGTGGTGATCGTTGATGACCTGCAGGATTGCACGCCCTCGACGCTGAGGCTGCTGCGAGCCTGTCGCGACGCGGGTGCCCGGATCGTTGCCTTCTCGGATTCCGACGTGGCCGTGGCTGGGTATCGCGGCGGCGAGCCGCACCTGGACCGCAGGCTTGCCAGTGCTCTTGGTGTCGAGATCGCGGAGCTCGGCCAGGTCTACGACATGTCCCGTGCCGTGCGTGAGCTGGCGCGCCAGGCATGCGCGCGCATCGCACAGTCCGGCTCGCCCGCCCGGCGCGAGGCCGGCGTCGCGGACGACGCTCCGAAGGGCGCTTTGGTCACCCACTTGGGCGCCACGCCCTCGCAGATGGGGGCCCTCATCGCGCGAGCCCTCAGGTCCCACCACCTGCACGACGGCATCGACTTTTCGGATCAGGTCGTTATCGTGCGCAGCTCCTCGATGGTTGCCGAAACCAGCCGCTACCTCGCGCGCGGAGGCGTGCCCGTCGCGGGCGGCGGACGTGCCTTCGACTTCGCGACCCAGCCGACGACGCGCCTGCTCCTGGACCTGGTGACCATGCCGACGGGGACGAGCGACACGGACGTGGCCCAGCGCCGCGAACTCGCCGAGCGCCTCCTGCCCTCGCCCCTCGTGCGCGCCGATGCCCTCGCCATCCACCGTCTGCTGCGTCGCCTGAACGCCGCGCGCGCCCAGGCCGCCGAGGAAGCGGGCGGCGAATCCGCGCCGATCCCGCTGACGGCTGCCGACCTCGTCAGTGACCCGCAGACGTGGCGGCCTGCCATCGAGCAGGCTGAGCAGGCGGGCGGCAAGCGCGCCCGAGCAGCTGCAATGCTCGCGCGGCCCCTCGAGACCGCCGCGCGCCTGTGGGAGCTGGGGATGAGCGGCAGTGTGCGCCCACAGGAACGCCTGTGGTCCCTCTGGGAGGCATCCGGGGTGGCCAGCGAGTGGCGCTCGCGGGCCATCGCGTCGGATGACTCGTCGGGCTGGTACGACGATCAGCTGGACGCCGTCGTGGCACTCCTGCGCGTGGCCGACGTGTGGGAGCAGCGCAACCCCGCCGGCTCCGCCGTGGGCTTCGCATCGGAGCTGCTGGCCGGCTCGGTCCCCATCGACACGATTTCGCGCGTGGGCGTGCGCCCGGGCGGCGTCGAGGTCCTCACCCCCGCGCAGGCGATGGGTCGCCACTGGCAGGTCGTCGTCCTCGCGGGCCTGCAGGACGGGGCCTGGCCGAACCTGCGCCTGCGCGACCGGATTCTGCGCGCTGACCTCCTCGCGGACGTGGGCGCGGGCCGTGTCGCTGTGGGAGAGGATGGGCGCGAGGAGCTCATCGACTCGACGAGAGCAGCGCGTCGCGCGGTGCTGGATGATGAGTATCGCCTCTTCGTCGCGGCTGTGACGCGCTCTCGCAGCATCGTGCACGCCGGCGCGGTGCGCTCGGAGGACGCGGCGCCCTCAGTGTTTTTCGACCTGGTGGCGTACCTGGCTGGCACCCATCGAGAGAACGACATCGTCCCGGTGGATCCGGTCGAGGCGCCGCTGTCCCTGTCCGGGCACATCGCGGACCTGCGGGCGCGTGCGGCCAACTCCGACGAGCCGGCTGACGCCCAGCTCGCGGCCACCCTCCTGGCCCTCATGGCTCGCGAGGGGATTGCTTCCGCGCAGCCGCACCGGTGGCTGGGCGCGGGTGGTACGCCGACCAGCGCGCAGGACTACCGCGGGCAGATCGTCCTGTCGCCGTCGCAATTCGAACGCGCGCTGGCATGCCCGCTGCGGTGGTTCCTCACCACGATCGGAGCCGATGCACCGTCGAACGCGGCCGCCAGCCTCGGCACCCTCGTCCACGCGGTCGCCGAGGAGCATCCGCACGGAACCCCCGAGGAGCTCACCGAGGCACTGGAGGCGCGTATCGAGGAGCTGGGCTACAACCTGGACACGTGGGCTGGTCGCGTCGCCGACCGCCACGCGCGCGAGATCGTGAACAACCTGGCCTCCTACGTCGTCGGCGTACCCGGTGAGGTAACGGTGGAACAGACGGTATCGGCCGAGGTCGAGGGCGTGACCATCCGGGGCCGGATGGACCGACTCGAGCAGGTCGACGAGGGCGTTCGCGTCACTGACCTGAAGACCGGTAAGAGCGGTTACACGAAGGCCAGCGTCGCAGAAAACCCGCAGCTGGCCGCCTACCAGATGGCCATGCTCGCCTCGGGCGAAAAGGTCGCGGGGGCTCGCATCGCGCTGCTGGGCGGCTCCAAGCCGCAGATCTACGATCAGCCTGCGCTCCAGGGCGAGGAGCTGGAGCGGTGGCGCGAGTCGGTGCGCGAGGTGGCACTCAGTGCCCGTGGCCCGTACTTCGAGGCGAGGCCCTCGCAGGAGGTCTGCCGATACTGCTCATTCGACCGGCTGTGCCCGGCGCGCGAGCGCGGCCGCAAGGTGGTGGAGTGACGTGGGAAAGGACAGTGCAATGGCTCTGAGTGCCCTGCAGATTCAGGCGATCGTCGACGCGACGAAGACCCCGACGCCCGAGCAGGTGCGCGTCATCGAGGCCCCGCGACGCCCGCTCCTCGTCGTGGCAGGCGCGGGGTCGGGTAAGACCGAGACCATGTCGATGCGTGTGCTGTGGCTCCTCGCCAACCACCCCGACCTGAGCCCGTCCTCGATCCTGGGCCTCACCTTCACGCGCAAGGCAGCTGGCGAGCTGGGGGAGCGCCTGCGCGAACGCATCCGGCTTCTCTCACGCGAGATGCCGCAGCTGCGCGAGCGCCTCGACGAGGACCCCGTGTCCCTCACCTACAACTCCTTCGCCGAACGCATCGTGTCCGAGCACGGGATGCGTATCGGCATCGACCCCGATTTCTCGATGCTCTCCGAGGCCGGGGCTCTGGACCTCATGCTGCAGATTGTCGAGGCGTGGCCCACCGACCTCGACGAGGATCTCACGCCCCTGGGTGCAGTCGGACAGATCCTGCACCTGGCAGGCGAGATCGCCGAGCACGGCTACACGGTGGAGAGCGCCCGCGAGGCCCTCGTGAGCTTTGGGCGCGAGCTCGAACAGGTCGGCGAGACGAACGACGACGCACGGCGCCTGCTGCGGGCGAACCGCCGCCGCATCGCCTTCCTCGACCCCATCGCGGAGTATCAGAAGCGCAAGCGCGACATGGGCGTGCTGGACTTTTCCGACCAGCTCGTCCTGGCCACGCGCATCGTGCGCGAGGCCCCGGCGGTTCGCGAGTCGCTGCGCGAGGAGTTCCGCGCGGTCCTCCTCGACGAGTTTCAGGACACGTCGGTGATCCAGATGGACATGCTGTCCATGCTGTTCGGCGACCACGCTGTCACCGCGGTGGGCGACCCGAATCAGGCCATTTACGGCTGGAGGGGAGCCTCGGCCTCGTCGCTGGAGTCCTTCCTGGATCGATTCCAGACGGGGGAGGCACAGGAGAGCCAGACGCTCACCCTGTCCACCGCCTGGCGCAACGACCAGGCGATCCTGGACGCAGCGAATCGCGTGGCCGCGCCCCTGCGCGAGGTCGCCGCGTACCAGGAGGGCAAAGAGCACCTCAAGGCCCAGTCGCCCGTCCTGGTCGCGCGAGACGGAGCGGGGCCCGGGCATGTCGACGTCGCCTACGCCCCCGACTACGAGGCCGCGCTGGGTACCGTGGTCGACTTCGCCCGCAGCGTGCGCTCCCAGGCGAGCGAGGGCGGCAAGCGGCGCACGGTCGCGGTGCTGTGCAGGCGCCGCAAGGACTTCGCGTACGTGGATGCTGCCCTGCGTGACGCGGGTATCCCGACGGAGATCGTGGGGCTCGGCGGTCTGCTCGACCAGCCCGCCGTGCAGGACGTGCGCGCCGCGCTGGAACTGGCTTATGACGTCGAGGCCTCCCCGTGGCTGGCGCGCCTGCTGGCTGGTATCGACCTGGGGGCCACCGACCTGATGGCGCTGGGCGACTGGTCGCGTGTCCTCGCCCGCTCGGAGGGGACAAACCCCCACCAGGCGGTCCTTGTGGATGCGGTGGATTCTCCGCCGGAGCCGGGGTGGGCGGCCGAGGGGCGGCCGGCGATCAGCGAGGAGGCGGTGCGCCGCGTGCGGCTGCTGGGCGAGCGCCTGCGGCAGGTTCGCGAGGGCGTGGGGCGCTCGGTCACCGAGCAAGTCGAGCGGGCGATCCTCATCATGGGCACGTTGGACGACGTGATCGCCGATCCGCTGTCGATGGGCGGGCGCGCGGCCCTCGACGAGTTCATCGCGGTGACGGCGGCCTACGAGAAGGATACGCCGGGGGCCTCCCTCGGCTCGTTCCTGGCATACCTGCGCATGGCCGACGAGCGCGAGGACGGGCTCGAGGCACCCCTGGGGGAGCCCGACCCGCGCGCCGTGCTGATCATGACGGTCCACGCCTCCAAGGGCCTCGAGTGGGATTGCGTCGTCGTCTTCGGGTTGAGTGACGGCATCTTCCCGTCGCACGACAAGCGCAAGACTGTGTCGTGGCTGGATGAGCCGCCGATCGCTACTGCCTGGTTGACGGATGCCAGCGCGTTGCCGCACCCGCTGCGCGGGGACCGCGCGGATCTGCCGCCGTTCTTGCTGGACGTAGAGGGCGAGGCCAAGCCCTCGGCCGCGTACTCGAAGTGGGTGAAGGGGCACTACGGGCGCTCCCTGGGAGTGCACGCAGAGCGCGAGGAGCGCCGCCTGGCATACGTGGCGATGACGCGCGCTCGGAGCATCCAGCTCCTCGTGGGCTCGTGGATCTATCGGACGGGTTCGACCACGAGGCAGCCCTCCCGCTACCTGATGGAGGCGCGCGCGCAGCTGTTCGGTGATGCGCCGGACCTGGTCGACGACACGCTCGTGCGCGTGGGAGACCGCGGCGTGTGGGCCAGGGGCGATTGGCGCAGCCTGGGGATCGAATCGGTGTCCGGTGCCGGAGTATGCCTGATCGCGCCGGAGCCCGGCGACGAGGACATCGTCGACAGCGCGGCCGGTACGGCGTCGGTGTCCTTCCCGGAGGAACCCGGCCCCTCGCGCCAGAGGGTCGCCGCGGCCGCGCAGGCCGTCGGGGCGCAGATTCGCGACCTGGCGCAGGATCAGGATGTGTACGAGGCCTTGGCGCAGTTGGGGGATGACCCAGCGGTGCGCGATACGGTCGCACTCATCGAGGAGTATCACCTGGGGCTTGAGACGCCGGTCGTGGACCTGTGGGCCGAGCGCGTACCCGCGACGTCCGTGTCGGCGCTCCTGCAGGACGCGGATGAGTTCGCGCGAGATATGCGCCGACCCATGCCTGCTCGCCCCAGCTCGTTCTCCGCGCTGGGCACGGTGTTTCACGCGTGGGTGGAGCGCGAGCTTCACCTCGCGAGCGCGGATCCGGCTTCGGAGATCACCGCGGGCAACGAGGTGAGCGCGGGTGAGGACGCTACGCTGGCAGGCGGTGACGACGCGGCGGACGAGGCCCTATTGACGGACGGTGAGCGCGAGCGCCTGGAGCGGCTGCGCACCAACTTCCGTGCCTTTGTCGCGAACGAGCTGTCGGACTACCGGGCCGTCGCGATCGAGGAGGCCTTCTCAGTTCAGGTGGGCGGCGTGTCCGTCCAGGGCCGTATCGATGCCGTGTTCGAGCGCGTGCGCGGCGATGGTCCCCGCTACCTGGTCGTCGACTGGAAGAGTGGACGCCCGGTGAGCGCCGCGACCAAGCCGGATAAGGTCGCGTACTTCGTGACTCAGCTGCGCCTGTACCAGCGCGCGTGGGCGGCCCGTATGGGCGTGGACGCCTCCAAGGTGGGGGCGATGGTCGCATTCCTGGCGGGCCCCTCGCACCACACGCTCGAGAGCCTCGAGGCCATGCTGGGGGAGGGCACCGCATCCCTGGACGAGGCGCTGCGTGATGTTTTGGATCTTTAAAATCCCTCTTTAATCAAACTGGATGGGTGACAGGCTGACAAGAGTTTGATGAAAACGGTTGAAAAGCCTGTCGCCCACGTCATTAAAAGCCTTCACAGGGTCGTCAGAATTAATCGCTGGATGTGACGAATGCAAAATTCTCCCTTGTGTGCCCTGCTCAGAGGCTGGTACAGTTGTCCTGTCAATTTCAATGACGAGAGACGGCACTTTCGGGAACGTTCCCGGACACGCGTTACAGAGAGGCAATGCGTTGACTGGAACCCCGGTGCCCCTGACAAGGAAGGAGCGCAGCGTGCGCCCCACTATCTCCAAGTACCTCGCACTCGGTGCGACCGCCTCGGCCTTCGCCCTGCTCGCAGGTGCGTGCGGCTCGGGAAGCACCAGCTCTGGCGGTGGTGCTAGCTCGGACCAGGTCCACCAGATGTACACCTGGGTCTCCACCGACAACGACCGCGCCCAGTGGCAGTCCTTCGTTGACGCGGCCAAGGAGAAGGACCCCAACTTCACCCTGACCTTCGACGGCCCGGCCTTCAACGACTACTGGACCAAGGTCAAGACCCGCATGGTCGCCTCGGACGCGCCCTGCATCCTCACCACGCAGGCCGCCCGTGCGCAGGAGCTGTCCGGCCTGCTTGAGCCTCTCGACTCTTACATGGAAGCCGCCGGCATCAAGGCCTCCGACTACAACGCTGCGATGATGCAGGGCATGACGGTTGACGGCAAGGTTCTGGCTCTGCCCTACGACGCCGAGCCCGACGTCCTGTACTACAACCGTGAGATGTTCGAGAAGGCCGGCCTTGAGGCCCCTTCAACCTCCTACACGACCGAGCAGTTCCTCAAGGACGCCAAGGCTCTCACGGGTGACGGCAAGTACGGCATCGCCGTTAAGCCGCTCCTCCTGGGCAACGCCCCCGGCGACTTCGGCATCGCCTTTGGCGGCCAGGTTTCAGCGGACGGCAAGAACACCCTGACGGATCCCAAGTTCGTCGAGGGCGTCCAGTTCGCCTTCGACCTGGTCCACAAGGAGCAGGTCGCAGTTGCCCCGAACGCCGCCGACAACGACGGCCCGGCCCAGACAGCCTTCACCTCCGGTACCGCCGCGATGATCGTGGATGGCCCGTGGATGTACGGCTCCTTCGAGAAGGAGCTGGGCGATAAGCTCGGCGTCGCCGTTATCCCGACCCCCACGGGGCAGCCCCGTGCGGTCATCCAGGGTTCCGGCTTCGGCATTGCGAAGTCCTGCCCGGACAAGCAGGCGGCCTTCAACGTTCTGAAGGAGCTCGTGACTCCCGAGGTCATCGGCACGGTCGCCGACAAGCAGGGCACCGTCCCCTCCGTCGAGTCCGCGATGGACAAGTGGGCTGCCAACAAGCCCGCGGATAGCGCCGAGGCTGTTCGCGTTCTCCTCGAGAATGGCACCCCGCTGGTGACGACCACGACGTGGAACCAGATCAACACGTCCTTCCAGCAGTACTCGCCTGAGGGCTTCCGCGGCACCAAGACCGCTCAGGATATCCTCTCCGATCTGCAGAACTCCGCTGGCTGATCCCAGCTCACCATGAACGAGGCCGGGGCGACCTTCTCGGTTCCCCGGCCTCGTTTCGTGGGTTTCTTTCCGTTAGCGCTAACGATGGTGTGAGCGGGACTGTGGAACCCACTGACATTCGACGGAAAGGTGTGCATAGCTTATGAGCGTTGACACTGTGAAACCCGGCCGCGAGGCGCCCTCGGGCGCGGCGGGTGCGGGGGAGGCGAAGACCTCCAAGCGCGGCAAAAACTCCGCGCGCGCTGAGGGCCGGCGGGGCGATGGCCTGCGCGCCCTCGTCTACTTGTCGCCCGGAATGATGGGCTTCCTTCTCTTCATCGTCCTGCCCCTGATCGCGTCGCTCGTGATCTCCTTCTATGACTGGTCGATCTTCGGAGGCGGCCGCTTCATCGGAGTGGAAAACTACCGGCGCATGCTCAGCGGCGAGGACCCGGCGTTCTGGACGGTCATGCGCAACACCGTCGTGTTCGCCGCCTGCTACACGGCGCTGAACCTGGTGATCTCGATCGGCCTGAGCTACTGGCTCCAGCGCGTTCCCGAGTGGCTCAGCCGCGTCCTGCGCGTCATCTTCTTCATCCCGGTTGTCACGCCGATGGTCGGTAACGCGCTGATCTGGCGCCTCATGCTCTCCGACAACGGCGTGGTCAACTCGGCCCTGGCCGTCTTCGGGATCGAGCACATCCCCTTCCTGAACCACCCGGCTCTCGCGATGGGCTCGCTGCTCATGATGAGCCTGTGGCAGGGGCTGGGCTACAACATCGTCGTGCTCACGGCAGGCCTCAATGGCCTGAACACCTCGGTGCTCGAGGCCGCGACGATCGACGGCTGCAACGGCGTTCAGCGCTTCTTCAAGGTCGTCTTCCCGATGATCTCCCCGACTGTCTTCTTCTGCACGGTCATGACGATCATCGGCGCCTTCAAGGTCTTCGCTCAGCCCTACTTCCTGACGCTGGGCGGCCCAGGTGAGGCGACCAACACGATCGTGCTGGCCCTGTACCGCAACGGTTTCTCTTTCGACAAGCTCGGGTACGCGTCCGCGATGGCGTGGGTGCTCTTCGTGATTGTCATGACGGTGACGGCCCTGCAGTTCGCTGGCCAGAAGAAGTGGGTGAATTACGATGCATAACAAGCGCGTATCAACGACGATTTCGGTCGTCCTCCTGGGCCTGATCGCGGTCGCTTTCCTCTTCCCCTTCGCGTGGATGGTCGCGACCTCGCTCAAGCCCACGACAGAGGTCTTTAGCCTGAGTCCGACGGGCAGTCGAATCGCCTGGGATAACTATCCGTCTGCTCTTAACTCTATTCCGTTTGGCCGAGTTGTCCTCAACTCCTTCATCGTTTCGCTGGCAGGCGCCGCCCTCGTGGTCGTCGTGTCGGTTCTGTCCGCCTACGCGTTCGCGCGTCTGCGCTTCAAGGGTCGCGATCACCTGTTCATGCTGTTCCTGGGGACGCTCGTCCTGCCCCAGGAAGTCCTCGTGATCCCGCTGTACATCGGTATGCAGCGCATGGGCCTGGTGAACTCCTACTTTGCCCTTATCGTGCCCTTCGCGTTCGGCGCTTTCGGCGCGTTCCTGATCCGTCAGTTCCTCATGTCCCTGCCCCTCGAGTTCGAGGAGGCGGCTCGTATTGACGGCTGCAGCGACTGGAAGATCCTGACGAAGATCCTGCTGCCCTTGCTCAAGGCTCCGATCACGGTGGTTGGCGTGTTCGCGTTTATCGACTACTGGTCCGCGTTCCTGTGGCCCCTCATCGTGGTCAACGATTCGTCGCTGGCAACGATCCCGCTGGGCCTGCAGATGTTCTCGGGTGAGCGTGGCACCGACTGGGGCCCGCTGATGGCCGCGGTGACGATGACGACGATCCCGTCGATCCTGCTGGTCGTGTTCCTGCAGAAGCAGCTGGAAAAGGGCGTTACCCTGGGCGCCTTCGGAGGACGATGACGAACATGAGCGAAACGATGACGGACACCGAGCGCTGGAGTTCCCTGGCACGCCCGACCCCGCAGTGGTTCGAGGACGCCCCGCTGGGCATCTTCGTCCACTGGGGCCCCTACTCGGTCCCAGCGTGGGCCGAGGATCACGGGGAGCTGGGCGTTGAGGAGGACTGGGAGGCATGGTTCACCCACAACTCCTACGCGGAGTGGTACTTCAATACGATTCGTATTCCGGGTTCGCCTGCCGCCCAGCGCCACAAGGACCTGTACGGGTCGGCCTCGTACGACGTGTTCTTGGATGCGTGGGATCCCGACGCGTGGGATCCGGCTGAGTGGATGCGCCTCTTCCACCGTGCGGGTGCCGGCTACGCGGTGCTCACGACCAAGCACCATGACGGCGTCACCCTGTGGGATGCCCCTGAGACGGGCACGCGTAACACCGTGCGCCGAGGCCCGTGCACCGACCTCGTGGCCGGCTTCGCGGACGCCGCGCGCGACGAGGGCCTGCGGGTCGGCCTGTACTACTCCGGTGGTCTGGACTGGCACTACCGGCCCGCGCGTCCCATCCTCTCTGAGGACGACTGCAAGGACCTGTGCCGCCCGAAGGACGCCGACTACGCGCGCTACTGCTTCGTGCACGTGCGCGACCTGATCGACCGCTACGCACCCGACGTCATCTGGAATGACATCGACTGGCCGGACGAGGGCAAGAACTTCGGCCCCTATGGCCTGGGGACGCTCTTCGAGTACTTCTACGCGGCGCGCCCCGAGGGCGTGACGAATGACCGCTACGGCGGTGTTCACGCGGATTACCTGACCAGCGAATACCAGCACATGGGCGACTCCGAGACGAGCGGCAAGCCGTGGGAGAACTGCCGAGGTGTCGGCCTATCCTTCGGCTACAACCGAGCAGAGGGCGAGCATCAGTACCTCAGTGGTGCGGCGGCCGTCCGTCACCTGGTGGATGTGGTTGCGCGCGGCGGGCGCCTCCTGCTCAACGTGGGTCCGCGTGCCGACGGCACGATCCCGCGCGAGCAGCGTGAGTGCCTCGAGGGCATGGGCGCCTGGAATGACCTGTATGGGGAGGAGCTGCGCGGCGTGCGTGCGCTGTCGGCCAAGGACTTCGAGGCCGTGACCGCGCAGTCTGCAGGAGACGAGGCCTGGGTCCGCCTCCTCGTTCACGAGGACCACGTCGCAGTGGTGGCGAATGCATCCGTCACGCAGGTGTCGGGTCTGCCGAGCGGATTCGACTACTCGCGTTCCACGATTCTGACGCCGGGCGCGGCGTGCTCGTGGGATGGGCAGAGTCTGACCTTGCAGGCGGGGGAACAGCCTCCGACCGATGCCCGCGGCGATGCTTTGCCGCTGGTCATCACAGCCCCACGGGCGTGAGACGAGGTTGTCGGCGCGGGCCTTCAGGCTCGCGCCGACAACTTTTTATACGAGCAGCGGCACCGTCGCAACGATTGTCGTCGCGACGACGAGGGGTTCGAAGACACGCAGCGGAATGTGGGCGGCCAGGCGGCGCCCCGCCCACGCGCACGCAAGGATCACGTCACACGCAGAATGTTGCGTGCCACGGCGCTGGAGAGCAATGGGGGTGGAAGCGAACGAGTCGCTTCCACCCCCATATGATTCGCGCGGGAAGTTGAGGAACCGCGCGAAGCTGCTCACTGACCCAGCAGCGTGCCCAACACGTAGTCACGCGCGATGTGCGCGTACTCGAGCGGAGGGGCGATCTTCGGATCCTGCTCGGCTTCAACGAGGATCCAGCCCTTGTAGCCGTGCTCAACGAGGAAGGCGTAGGGCTCGGTGAAATCGATGGCGCCGTCGCCGGGAACCGTGAACATGCCGGCGAGGAAGGAGTCGAGGAAAGAGCGCTTGGCCTGGCGAGACTCTTCCATCTTGGCGGGGCGCACGTCCTTGAAGTGCACGTGCTTGATGCGGTCGATTGCGCCACGCAGCAGGCCCATGACGTCGCCGTCGCCCACGAACGCGTGGCCCGTGTCGAAGAGCAGGGAGACCTTCTCCGGATCGGTCAGTTCGAGCATGCGCAGCGTCTCATCCTTGGTCTGGACGACGGTGCCCAGGTGGTGGTGGTAGACCAGGTCAAGGCCGTACTCGTGGGCGATCTCGCCGAGCTTGTTCAGGCCCTCGGCCAGGACCGGCCACTCCTCGTTCTTGAGAACGGGCTTGTTCTCGAAGATGCAGATGTCGCGGATGCCCTGCACCGAGCCGGTCTGCTCGGAGACGACGACGCGGGTGGCGCCGAGGAACTGCAGGTACTCGCAGGTGGTGCGGAAGTCTGGGATGACGGCCTCGACGCCGTCGCGGACGATGAAGCTGGAGAACCACTGGGCAACGATCTTCAGGCCAGCGGCGTCGGCCTTTTCCTTCGTCTCTTCCTTCGAGGGGTACCAGCCGGCGACCTCGGTGCCAGCAAAGCCGGCCTCGGCCAGGTCGTCGAACATGATGTCAATGGTGTTCCATTCGCCGACCTCGGGAATGTCGTCGTTACGCCACGCAATCGGGTGCATGCCCCAGGTGATGCCATTGGGGTCGTTGATCGCGGTTGCGGGATCGTAGACGTGAGTCATTGCAGCTCTCCTATGAGTCGCGGTTGTAAGCAACGGCGAGTTATGCCGGTGTCACTATTCTACTCAATCCCGTTGAATTGTCTAGACAAAGCGACTCCCGGCGGGGGAACCCCGCCGGGACTTTCGAGACGCTACCAGGCGAGCGACACGGGCTTGCCGGTCTTTGCCGACTCCGTGGCGGCCTCGGCCAGGCGCAGAGCCTCGATCGCATCGTCGATGGACGGCGTGGGCTTGGTACCCGTGACAACCGCGTCGATAAAGGCGGTCAGCTCAAGGCGGTAGGCGTCCGCGTAGCGCTGCAGGAAGAAGTCCAGGTACGGCTCGGCCGCATCCGTGACCTCGGCGTTGGACAGGCGCACGGTGGTGGCGCGGATGTTGTCCGCGTTGAGCGTGCCCGTCGAACCCTGGGCTTCCAGGCGCTGGTCGTAGCCGGCCGAGCACTTGCGGTTGTTGACGATGGTGGCGACGACGCCGGCGGCGTTCTTCAGGGTGACCACGGCGGCGTCGAAGTCGCCGGCTTCCCTGATCTCCTCGTTGAAGTTCTGGCCGAAGGCGTGCACCTCGATGATGTCGCCCAGGAAGAAGCGGGCCATGTCGAAGTCGTGGATGGTCATGTCGCGGAAGATGCCGCCGGAGACCTTCACGTACTCAGCCGGGGGAGCGGAGGGGTCGCGCGAGATGATGAGCAGGTTCTCCAGGTCGCCGATTGTGCCCTCTTCGAGCTGAGCGTGAACCGCGGCAAAGGAGGGATCGAAGCGGCGGTTGAAGCCGAACATGACGGGCACGGACACAGCGCCCAGCTCGTCGCGAGCGGCCTCGACGTCCTTCATGTCCAGCGCGATCGGCTTCTCGCACAGCACGGCCTTGCCGGCCTTGGCGACGGCGAGCAGGTGGGGGATATGCAGCGGCGTGGGCGAGCCGATGACGACGGCGTCGACGCCTTCGTCGGTGAAGACGGAGTCCACGTCGGTCGTGTGGCGGGCGCCGTAGACCTCGGCCAGCTTCTGCGCGGCGTCACCGAAAGGATCGGCAACGAGGGCGAGGGTGGCGCCGGGGTGGGCGGCGATGGTCTTGGCGTGGACGTGGCCGATGCGGCCGGCGCCGATAACGGCAATGTTGAGCATCTTTGCTTCTTTCTAGGTGAGAGGGGTGTGCTAAACAGCAGAAAACCGTGACGTTTGGTGACCCCGCACGTGGTGTGCGGGGCCAGCCAGAGGGATCACGGAGCGGGCATAATGACGTCGCGCACCAGTGCGTCGAGGTCAGCGTCTGCCTGCAGGAAGCCGCGCAGCGTCTGCACGGTGCCACCGAAGGTGTCGAACTCCTCCGGGGTCATGCCGTCGGGCTCGTAGGCACGGACGAACTCGGGGATCGAGAGCAGGGTCTTCATGATGTCCTCGCGCACGGGGATGTCCATGCGCTCTTCCACCTTGTAGTCCGAGTCGTTGATGAGCTTGGCCCACTGGAACGGCGGGGAGACGACGACGTCGCCACCGACGAACTCGGACCAGTGCATGACGTTACGGAACGCGGCGGAGAGCATGCGGGCGCGCAGGCCGCGCTTCTGGAACTCCTGGTAGGCGCGCTTGAAGGCGGCCACGCCGCACCACTCGAGGTGGCCCGGATCGATGAACAGGCGATCGCGCTTGGCGACCTCCTTGATCCAGTCGTCGAGGCGGCCCACCATGAGGGTGACGACCGGGCCCATCTGGGAGGTGTCCTTGCCCTCGGCCTCGCGGCGCTTGAGGCCGCGCTCGATGGCCTCGCCCGTGGTGACGGCCTGTGCGACGGAGAAGGAGACCGTCACGTTGACGGAGACGCCGCGGTAGGTGGCCTCTTCGATGGCCTCGACACCCACCGAGGTGGCGGGGATCTTCACGATGATGTTCTTAGCGAGGTTGTGGAACTCCTCGGCCTGGTCGGCCAGGGCCTTGGCGGAGCGAGCCAGGCGCGGGTCCGTCTGCATCGAGAGACGACCGTTGCGGCCGTTCTCGGCCTCGAAAATGGGCTCGAGGAGCTTGGCGGCCTCGAGGGACAGCTCGCGCACGACCTGCCAGCCGATCTCAGACTCGGTGGCGTCGGGCATTTCCTTGGCGAGCTCCGCGATGCGGGGCAGCCACACGTCGCGACGCTGGTTGATGCAGGTGTAGGCGATGGTCGGGTTGCAGGTAGCACCAACGCCGCCGAAGGAGAGCGACTGCGCTAGCTCGCTGGGATCCGACGAATCGTTCCACAGGGCGGTGGGGGTGTTACGCGCGGCGTCCAGAAGGGGGCCGGGGGTGTACTCGATGGACATGGCGGGAAGCACTCCTTTGTGATTGCTTTCGACTTTCTCCGTCGGGGATAAGTCTACGGCAAGCGCCTACGCCTGTCAACAGTTTGTTAGGACAAAGTGTCAATATCTTGTCACTGAGCGAAAAGGCTAGTCTCGAAGGAGTATCGCGATGCGCGGTAGATATGGTTGCCGTACTCGACAATGCGTCCCGAGGGGTCGTATGTCGTGCGCTGCGTCGTCAGCAGCGCGGCGCCGCGGTGCTCGGACAGGAGCTTGGCTTCCTTTGTTGTCGCGCTGCGAGCGCCGATCACCTGGCGGGCCGAGGCCAGGGTGACCCCGCGCTCGCGCATCAGGTCGTAGAGGGAGGCGGACTCGAGCTCCTGCATGGTCGGCGCGATGTCCGTCGGGATGAAGTTGGTAAGCACGGCGATTGGCTCGTCGTTGGCAAAACGCGTGCGCTCAATGTGGACGATGAGTGTTCCCTCGGTGATCTTGAGGACGTCGGCTTCCTGAGCGTTGGCCGGGCGTGCCTCGTAGCGCTGGATCGTCGTGTGGACCTTGTGGCCGGCGTTGACGAGGTCGCGCATGAGGGAGGTGAGCTCCATGGGGCGGTGAACGTGGCGCGGGGACACGATCGTACCGACGCCGCGGCGGCGCGTCAGGAGGCCGCGGTCAACGAGGCGCTGGAGCGCCTGTCGTGCCGTGGGGCGGGAGACGTGCAGTCGCGCAGCCATCGACAGTTCATCCTCCAGGCGCGTGTCCGCAGGCAGGGCGCCGGAGTTGATGAGCTGTGCGATGGGTTCTGAAATCTGGAAGTACAGCGGCACGGGGGAGGAGCGATCCAGCGTGATGTCTGGAACGTAGGGGGTGTTCCCCGAGGTGGGCGATGCTTTGGACATGTCAAACCTTCGTGTGTGGCGCGACAGTTGTGCAAAATATTTAGGGTTACATAGTATCAGCGTTGATGTAAAGGGTGAGAGTGACGCGCTGTTGCATATTGTATAGACAAAGTTTGACGATTGCCTGTTGATAGTGCATCCTTGGAACGAAAGGTTTACGGGCCACCCCAATGGAGAGGAAGGAGACGCCATGTCTCTCGAGCGCCGCTATGTCGACATTCTAACAATGGGTCGTTCCGGCATTGACATTTTTCCTCTCCAAGTTGGCGCCCACCTCGAAGATGTCGAGACCTTTGGAAAGTTCCTCGGCGGCAGCCCGACGAACGTCGCCGTCGCCGCCGCCCGACTCGGACACCGTGCCGGCGTCATCACCGGCGTGGGGGATGACCCCTTCGGCCGTTTCGTGACCCGGGAGCTGGAGCGCCTCGGCGTCTCCTCCGATCATGTCGTCACCGTGCGCGACTTCCACACGCCCGTGACCTTTGCCGAGCTTTTCCCGCCGGACTCCTTCCCGCTCTACTTTTACCGTGAACCCAGCGCCCCGGACCTGGAGCTGGGGGAGGACCAGGTGGATTGGGACGCCGTCGAGCGCGCCGGAATCTTCTGGTTTACCGTGACCGGCCTGTCGCGCGACTCGTCCTTCGGCCTGCACCTACGCGCCCTCGATCACCGCGACCGCTCCAGTGGCGTGACGATCCTCGACCTCGACTACCGCTCCAACCTCTGGAGCGG
Organism: Schaalia odontolytica; assembly: GCF_009730335.1. Taxonomy (GTDB): domain Bacteria; phylum Actinomycetota; class Actinomycetes; order Actinomycetales; family Actinomycetaceae; genus Pauljensenia; species Pauljensenia dentiphila. The sequence goes on along the minus strand of NZ_CP046315.1, from coordinate 2,021,051 downwards.
TATGGCCCAGGCGCGTTCGCGCGTCGCAGCCGTCCTGTCCCGCGTGGACGTCGCCGTCGGCAACCGTCAGGAATGCGAGATGGCCGTCGGCGTCTCCGATCCTGAAGGTGCTGCTGACGCCCTCCTCGAGCGCGGCGTTCGACTCGCGATCGTCAAGCAGGGGCCCAAGGGTACCCTCGCCAAGACCGCCGATGAGCGCGTGTGGGTCGATGCCTGGGACGTGGACGTCGTCAACGGGCTCGGCGCGGGCGATGCCTTCGGAGGCGCGCTCATTCACGGCCTCGTCGAAGGGTGGGACCTCGAGCGCACGATCCGTTACGCCTCGGCCGCGGGAGCCTACGTGTGCTTGCACATCGAATGCTCGACCGCCATGCCCACCCTCGAGCAGTTGAGCACCTTCGTCGAAACGGGGGTCCTCCCGTAACCCACCCGACCCGCCCCAGCCTCGTCCCCCTTTTCATCCAGCGGCACCGATGCCCAACGTTCAGGAGACTACGATGACTCTTCCCGATATCTACGTTCCCGCCGGTTCCTCCGGCCACGGCAATTTCACCGTCGACATTGACCCCCAGCGCGCCGGTTGGGCCTTCTCGGGCCTGCGCGTCCTGGTCCTTGAGGCCGGCGCCTCCCAGGTCGTCGAGACCGGTGAGGCCGAGCTCCTCGTCCTGCCCCTCGCCGGCGGCGCGACCGTCGAGGTCGACGGGCAGACCTATGAGCTCGAGGGCCGTCGCGGTGTCTTCTCCGGCGTCACCGACTACCTGTACGTGGGGCGAGGCAAGAGCCTGACCATCACCTCGGCCGACGGTGGACGCTTCGCGTTCCCCTCCGCGATCGCCAGCCGCGACATCCCCGCCGCCTACTACCCCAAGAGCCAGGTCCGCGTCGACCTGCGCGGCGCCGGCGACTGCTCGCGCCAGGTCAACAACTACTCCCTTGCCGTCGAAGGTGTCACCACCTCGCACCTGCTGGCCTGCGAGGTCATCACTCCCGGCGGTAACTGGTCCTCCTACCCGGCCCACAAGCACGAGCAGGACTCCGAGGACGAGCGCGAGCTCGAAGAGATCTACTACTTCGAGATCGAGGACGGACCCGAGGGCTCCAAGGGATTCGGCCTGCACCGCACCTACGGCAGCCCCGGCCGCCCGATCGACCTGTGCTGCGAGGTCCACGACGGTGACGTCGCCCTCGTGCCCCACGGCTACCACGGCCCCTGCGTCGCAGCCCCCGGCTACGACATGTACTACCTGAACGTCATGGCCGGCCCGAACGAGGACCTTGTGTGGCTTGCCCCCGACGACCCGGCCCACCACTGGATCCGCGCGACCTGGGAAAACCAGGAAGTGGACCCCCGTCTCCCGATGAACAAGTAAGACAGCCCCGAAAGGATCACCCATGAGCAACGAAGCCTACAAGGGAACCGTGCGCCTGACGGTTGCACAGGCAATCATTCGCTTCCTGTCCAATCAGTACACCGAGCGCGACGGCGTCGAGCGCCGCCTCATCGCGGGCGCCTTCGGTATCTTCGGACACGGTAACGTCGCCGGCATCGGTCAGGCCATCCTGCAGAACGAGATCGCGCCGGCCGAGGGCGAGAATCCGATGCCCTACATCATGCCTCGCAACGAGCAGGGCGCGATCCACGCCGCCGCGGCCTTCGCCAAGACCACGAACCGTCTGCAGACCTGGATGACGACCGCGTCGATCGGCCCCGGCTCGCTCAACATGGTCACGGGTGCAGCCCTGGCGACGACCAACCGCCTGCCCGTCCTCATCTTCCCCTCCGACCAGTTCGCGACCCGCATCCCGGACCCGGTCCTCCAGCAGCTCGAAGACCCGACCTCGCTGGACGTCACCGTCAACGACGCGTTCCGTCCCGTGTCGCGCTTCTTCGACCGTATCAACCGCCCCGAGCAGCTGATTCCCTCGCTGCTGGCCGGCATGCGCGTCCTGACCGACCCGTCCGAGACCGGCGCCGTCACGATCGCCCTGCCTCAGGACGTTCAGGCCGAGGCCTACGACTGGCCGGTCGAGTTCTTCGCCAAGCGCGTGTGGCACGTGCGCCGTCCTCCCGTCGAGCGCGCCGCCCTCGAGCGCGCGGTCGCCAAGATTCGCGCCGCCAAGCGTCCCCTCATCATCGCCGGCGGCGGCACCATCTACTCCGAGGCCTCGGAGGAGCTGCGCACGTTCGCTGCTGCGACCGGTATCCCGGTGGCGGATACGCAGGCCGGTAAGGGCGCCATCAACTGCGATCACCCGTGCTCCGTGGGTGGCGTCGGTTCAACCGGCGGCGACTCGGGCAACCACCTCGCAGACAAGGCCGACCTGATCATCGGCGTGGGCACGCGCTACTCCGACTTCACGACGGCCTCGAAGACGCAGTTCAAGAACCCCGACGTCTCCTTCGTCAACATCAACATCACGCCTTTCGACGCCGCCAAGCAGAGCGCCGAGATGGTCGTGGCCGACGCCCGCGAGGCCCTCGTCGCTCTGACCGAGGACCTGGCCGACTACCGCGTCGACGAGTCCTACACCGCCGAGATCGCCGCCGAGCGCGAGGCCTGGGCCGCCAAGGTGGAGCGGTGCTACCACGTGGGCAACGCCCCGCTGCCCGCGCAGACCGAAGTCTTCGGTGCGCTCAACGAGCTCATGGGCGACGAGGACGTGGTCATCAACGCCGCCGGCTCGATGCCCGGCGACCTGCAGGCCCTGTGGCAGGCGAAGACCCCCGTCCAGTACCACGTCGAGTACGCCTTCTCCTGTATGGGCTACGAGGTCCCGGCCGCCATGGGCGTCAAGCTGGCCCGTCCGCAGTCCGAGGTTGTCTCGATCGTCGGCGACGGCACTTACCAGATGCTGCCGATGGAGCTGGCCACGGTCGCCCAGGAGGGTATCAAGGTCATCTACGTCCTGCTGCAGAACTACGGCTTCGCATCGATTGGCGCCCTGTCCGAGTCGCGCGGCTCCCAGCGCTTCGGCACGAAGTACCGCCAGCGTGGGACCGGCTCGCACCTGGAGGATACGGACACGATCGCTGGCGTGGACATTGCGGCGAACGCTCGCTCGTGGGGCATCGACGTGCTCGAGGTCCACACGATCGAGGAGTTCAAGGAGGCATACAAGGCGGCCGCCGCCTCGGATCGTGCGACCATGATTCACATCGAGACCGATCTGATGGGCCCCAACCCGCCCGGATCCTCCTGGTGGGACGTGGCGATCTCGGAGGTGTCCGTGCTCGAGTCGACCCAGCGTGCTTACGAGGACTACCAGAACGATCGCAAGCCGCAGCGCCACTACCTGTGATGCGCTGAGTGCGTGAGGGGCGGCCCTGGATTAGTCCGCGGCCGCCCCTGTCGCGTATACCCTTGGTGCGTCAGTAGGCCCGGCGTGAAACGTTTTGTGAAACGGCGCGTTGGCTGGTGTGGGGAGTTGGCGATGGGGGCGTGTCCTATAGACGGGACAATCTGGGCCCTGTTGGCGCTGATGTTTCGGACGTCGCGACATTAGTCTTAGGGACGTGCTATTGTTTGTCCTAACAAAGTTGTTCCGCCATTCGTGGATGAATGGGAAGAAAGGTAAAACCAATGACAATCAACCTGTGGGTCAACGGCGAAGAGTATGTCGCTCACTCCGAGAAGACCATCGGCGTCGAAAACCCTGCCACCGGCAAGGTCGTCGATCAGCTCGCCCTGGCCGACAAGCATTGCCTCGACCATGTCGTCGAGATCGCCCGCGAAGCGCAGAAGGAATGGGGCCGCACCGCCCTGGCCAAGCGCGTGGACATCATGTTCAAGTTCCGTCAGCTCGTCATCGAGCATCAGGATGAGATCGCCGACGCCATCGTACGTGAGGGCGGCAAGACCCACGGCGACGCCCTCGGCGAGATCGCTCGTGGCCGTGAGACCATCGACTTTGCGTGTGGCATCAACGCCGCCCTCAAGGGTGAGTTCACCGACCAGGCCTCGACCGGCGTGGACGTGCACACCCTGCGTCAGCCCGTCGGCGTCGTCGCCGGCATCTGCCCCTTCAACTTCCCGGCCATGGTCCCCATGTGGATGCACCCGGTCGCCCTGGCCACCGGCAACGCCTTCATTCTCAAGGTCGCCTCGGTCGTCCCCAGCGCCTCGCTGATCATCGCCCGCCTCTACAAGGAGGCCGGCCTGCCCGACGGCCTGTTCAACGTCATCGCCGGTGACCGCCACCTGGTCACCGACATCCTCACCCACCCCGGCATCGACGCGATCTCCTTCGTTGGTTCCACCCCGGTCGCCCACATTGTGCAGGACACGGGCGTGGCCCATGGCAAGCGCGTCCAGGCCCTGGGTGGTGCGAACAACCATGCGATCGTCATGCCCGATGCGGACATCGAGTTCGCCGCGCAGCACATCAGCGCCGGCGCATTCGGCGCGGCCGGCCAGCGCTGCATGGCCCTGCCCGTGATCGTCACCGTTGGTGGCGTCGAGGAGAAGCTCGTGCCCGCGATCAAGGCTCGCGCTGAGAAGATCGTCGTCGGCCCCGGCACCGACCCGGCCTCCGAGATGGGCCCGGTCATCACCCGCTCCTCCCAGGAGCGCATTACCAAGTGGATCGACGAGGCTGAGGCGAAGGGTGCGAACATCGTCCTCGATGGCCGCGGCTACCGCCCCGAGGGTGAGGAATACGCGGACGGCTTCTGGCTGGCCCCCACCATCATCGATGGCGTGGATCGCAACCTGAGCGTCTATTGCGAAGAGGTCTTCGGGCCGGTCCTGGTCGTCGTGCACGCCGACACCTACGAGGAAGCCATCGAGATCGTCAACTCCTCCGAGTTTGGCAATGGCTCCGCGATCTTCACCTCCGACGGTGATACCGCCCGCCACTTCGTCGTCGATGTCGAGGCCGGCATGGTTGGTGTCAACGTGCCGATCCCGGTTCCGGTCGCGTACTACTCGTTCGGTGGTTGGAAGGAGTCGCTGCTGGGCGACACTCACATCCATGGCCCCGAGGGCGTGCGCTTCTACACGAAGGCGAAGGTTGTCACGACCCGCTGGCCCAAGCGTGGTGAGAAGGTGGGCTACGTTGGCATGAACTTCCCGACGAACGGCTGAGTCTGACAACTCTCTGATAGGAGGGGTGGGCACACTGTGCCCACCCCTCCACTCTATACAGTCATAGGTGTGGGCTTGAGTGCCCCGACGACGAGGTGCTCGCTGCGGCCTCGGCCTTGATATCCTCAAGGGGTGCGACCGTCATCCGCCTGACATCTGCCGGGAAGCGGTGCGTACACGGGTGCGGCATTATGCTATGGCTGCTGTCTCGTTCATCCGGATTACTCCGACGAGGAAGTGCAGAGGAGAACCATATGGCACACACTCCAACGATTGACGACTACACGCCCGACAGGGTGCGCGAGCTCGTCGAGAAGACCCCCGCTTCCGGTGCGAAGCGCTCCCTGGGCGCAATTGCTGTCATCGCGACGCTTGGCTCTCTCCTCTTCGGCTATGACACCGGCGTTGTCGCTGGCGCCCTGCCATACATGTACATGCCCGGAGGCGCCGGCGGTCTGAACATGACCACCTTCGAAGAAGGCTGGGTCGGCGGCCTGCTGTGCATCGGTGCTGCCGCCGGTGCATTCTTCGGCGGACGCCTCTCCGACCGCTTTGGTCGCCGCCATAACATCACGTTGCTCGCCATCATCTTCCTGTTTGGCGCCATCGGCTGCGCGATTGCCCCGAACATCTGGGTCCTCTACCTGGCGCGTATCATCCTTGGGTTCGCGGTTGGTGGCGCTTCCGCGACGGTTCCCGTCTTCCTCAGCGAAACTGCTCCCAAGCGGCTGCGTGGTTTCCTTGTCGCGACGGATCAGATGATGATCGTCTTTGGCCAGTTCCTGGCCTTCTCTATGAACGCTGTCATCGCTCACATGCAGGGTGGTCCCACTGTCACCTTGACCGGTGATGCCGTGGATGTATCCGGGCACGTGCTCGGCCACGCTGGCACGTCCGTCGCGTGGGAGACCGTCCAGGCCGCCGTCAATATTGCGGATGTCGCCGGCACGGGCAATGGTCTGACCTGGCGCTACATGCTCGTCCTGTGCTCGCTGCCCGCCATCGCCCTGTGGATCGGTATCCGCACTGTGCCCGAGTCCTCGCGCTGGTACGCCGCCAATCTGCGCATTGTCGAGGCCATCGGCTCCCTCAAGCGTGCGCGCGATGAAAAGAAGGACGACGTCGCTGGCGAGATCAACGAGATGCTTGATATTCAGCGTGCAGAGTCTGCTCAGGAAAAGTGGTCGCTGTCCCAGATCCTCACCGTGAAGTGGGCACGCAAGCTCCTCTCTATCGGTATCGTCCTGGGCATCGCCGACCAGCTGACCGGCATCAACACGGCCATGTACTACACGCCGAAGATCCTCAACGCTGCCGGCGTTCCCATGGAAGACGCCATCACCCTGAACGTCGTTTCCGGTGGTATCTCCGCGATCGGTTCCGCCGTGGGCCTGTGGCTCGTCGCCCGATTCGCTCGCCGTCACGTGGGCATGTATCAGGAGCTCGGCATCACGATTTCTCTGGCTGCGCTGTCTGCCGTGTTTGCAGTCTTTATCAGTCCCTACCTAGATGGCGAGGGAAATATCTCCGGCGCCCCGACCTTCGCACCCTGGCTGGTTCTTGGCATCGTCTGCATCTTCGTGTTCATCAAGCAGTCCGGAACGGTGTCCTGGGTTCTCGTTTCCGAGATCTACCCGGCCGCTGTCCGTGGCACTGCCCTCGGTATCGCGGTAGGCACCCTGTGGCTTGCCAACGCGCTCGTAGCCGTTGTTTTCCCACCGCTCATGGCGACCGTCGGTGGCGCTGGTACGTACGCGATCTTCGCAGCCATTAACTTCCTCTCGTTCCTCTTCTACTGGAAGGTCGTCCCCGAGACGAAGTTCCACTCGCTGGAGGAACTGGAACTGAAGTTCCAGAAGGACTACTCCTGAGAACGAATAGTTCACGTCCGTGTGTCCGGTGGGGAGGCCGTCCCACCAGGTACACCTGTTTGTTGAACGGATAGGAAGGGCGATGACGACACCGCAACAGGGAAGCATCTCGCTCGACTCGACCGCCGGTTGGTTGTGGCGGGGCGTGCATGAGTGCCGTTGCTCTCCTCGCAACAGTGGTTCAGCGCATCCGGATAACTCATTAGCCTATCCGGATCAAGATAACCTATCCGCGTGTGTCCGTCATGGGACTCGTTACAGTGAGATGCACCTGGTTGGTCATCGCAGATCCTGGGTGTGGCCCATGCGCGACCAGGATGCCGGGATAAAACTCTCCCTGTATGCGTAAAGCAGGCCAAAATGAGCGTTTTATGACGAGCAGGGAGAGTTTTGTCCCGTTCCTACGGCTGATGTGTTGAGCGGGGAGAGTTTTGTCCCGCTTAGAACCTGGCTACTTGCCGATCTCGTCAGGCGTGTTACCCGCGGTTGTCATGTGCTGCAGGAGCAGGCGGAGGAGCCAGAGGAAGAGGGACGCGTGGCCTGCGGGGATTGCCGCCGTGGTGTGGGTGGCCGCCCGACTGGAGGGTGGCGCGAGGCCTGCTGGGCCTGGCCGGGCTTCGAGACGACGCGCCGAGCGAAGCTCGCGGCGCGGACGGCGAGCGGGCGGGCAGGCCTCGCGCCGCGCGGAGGTCTCGCGGCGGGAGGCCGCACGGAGGTCTGGCGGTGGGAGGTTGCGGGAAGCTAGCGCGCCACGGCCTCGTCGATGACGGAGGCGACCTCTCGGGCCACGGACTGCCACGTGAAATGCTCGCGCACGCGCGTGCCCACAGCCGCCGCGCAGGATGCGCGACGCACGGGGTCGGTGACGGCCTCGCGCAGGGCGGGGACGAGCGCATCGGTGAGCTCGGCGGACGTGCGGCCGTCCACGATCCACCCGAGGGCGGGAGAGGTGATGACCTCTTCGGTGCCGCCGCGAGGCGTCGCCACGATCGCGCAGTCGCCCAGGGCCGCTTCGAGGATCGAGGTGGGCAGGCCCTCGGGGTACATGGACGGGTAGACGAACACGTCGGAGCGTCGGTACAGGCTCATGACGGCGGGGAAGTCGAGTTTGCCCAGGAAGGACACGGCGGGGTCGGAGCCGTAGCGCTCGTGAAGCTCGTCCTCGATGGGGCCAGAGCCGGCGACGGCAAGACGCAGAGGTATGTTGGGGAGTTCGGCGCGCAGGCGTGCGAAGGCGTCGAGGAGTGCGATGATGCCCTTCTCAGCGATGAGGCGGCCGGCGTAGGAGATGACGATTTCGGAGTCGGCACCGCCGCGTGGCCACTCGCGCTCGTAGCGGTCGTCAGCGACGGCCGTATCCTCTGGGGTGACCGCGTTGTACCACACGCCCGAGGCCTCGATCCCGAAGTGGCGCAGCCACTTGTTGCAGTTGCGCGACACCCCGTAGTAGGAGGTCACGTGCTTCTTGACGAAGTGGGTGAGGCCGTGCTCGTAAATGCCTCCGAAGAAGTCCAGCATCGGGTTGCCGACGCTCATGTGCGCGGTGCCGTGCTCGATGAGCGCGACGGGGCGGCCCAGGCGATGTGCGAGGCGTGCGCCGAGCAGGCTGGTGAGGTGGAAGCGCGTGTTGACGATGTAGAAGTCGGCGTTCTCGGCCTCCACCGCAGCCATCGTCTCCTTGAAGCGCTCGTCGCGCTTGAAGAAGGGGTAGCGCTGCTTGAAGAGGCCCTTGGTTGGCAGGCGGTAGATGCGCAGGCCGTCTTTGTTCTCGAAACGAGGCAGGGACTCGTCGTGCAGGGACGTGACGATGAACAGGTCGTAGCCCAGGGCGCGCAGCTGCTCGCTGAGACGATCCTGGTAGCGCTCGATCCCGCCCAGGTAGGGCAGGAAAAACTCCATGAAGATGCCGACCTTGACGGGGGAGTGGGGGCGATCAGTCATTGACGGGCTCCGTTTCGATGGTCGCGCGAGGGGCAGGGATGAGCATGAAGATGACGAAGAGGATCGCGAGCAGCCCCATGGTGGCGGCATAAGCGAGCGAGGCACCCATCATGGCGTGGGACATCGTGAGCATCGGCGCGATCAGGTAGGCCGTCGCGCCGGCCGCCGCGTAGGCGACGAGGACCGCGCGCAGTCGGCGCATCGTCGCGAGCGCGTAGTAGAGGATGACGCCGGCGGCGTTGAGTGCGCCCGCAAGGACGAGCACCATGAGCTCGCCGACGTAGCCCGACACGTCCGTGCCGAACACGAGGGTGAGGAGCGGAGCGCCGATCACGTAGGTAACCGCGGCGACGACGACGAACGCTGCTGCGGTCGTCAGCAGGCCCCTGCGCACGATCGACAGGAACTCCTCACGCTTACCCTCCGCCCACCGCAGCGCCATGCGGGTCAGGAGGGGGCGGAATACGAACAGCGACAGCATGTTGATCGCGACCGCCGGCATGTAGATGATCGCGAAGACACCCAGCTCCTCGTCGCCGAGGCTCGCGTGGATCGCGAAGCGCGGCGCGTTCGCCAGGTACTGGTTGAGGAACGCGGCGATGAACAGGGGCAGGCACTCCCACAGGATTCCCGCGATGCCTCGGAGATTGAATGAGGGGAGAAGCGGGAATACGCCGCGCGCGGGCAGCCCGTAGGCCACCACGAGCACCACGCAGGTGACCGCGAAGGTGATGATCGTGGACACGAGGAGGTCCTGGGTGAACCAGTAGAGGCCCGACCACAGGAACGTCGTCGTGAAAATGCGCGCGAAGCAGGCCTTGCCTGCGATGTCGAGGCGACCCGAGCGCTGGAACTCCGAGTAATACACGTCCTCGAAGGCGTCGAAGATGCGCAGGAGAGCCACCGCTGCGATGACCGTGAACGCGGGGTAGGGGTCCTTCGTCGACGCGGTCCACGAGTGGTAGGCGATGAGGCCGACCATGACCAGGCAGGTCAGCAGGCGTGTCGACAGGTAGGTGCCGAAGTCGAAGCGGCGACGCACGTCCGTCACGTGGAAGGTGCGCACCTCGTACAGGCCCACCGTCTGGTACTGCTGGCCGATCGCCAGCGCCAGCGTGAACAGTCCGTACTGGGCGCGTGCAAAGGAATCTGTGGCACCCGAGCGCATGATCGCCACGCCCATGATGACCACGGCGAGGCTCGACATGAGGGAAGCCGCCGTGTTCCACAGGTAGTCGCGCCCCAGCTGGCCGCGCGACTCGAGGGCCTCCTCCGTGGCCTCGACCTGCGCGTCGCCGGAGTTGGGCGGCATGGACGAGGTCGTGGTGTCCTTCTCGCTCACGCGCCGGCCTCCTCGGGGGCATCGGGCCCCGGATCGTTGGGTCCAAAAATGATGTGGAAGGGCTCGTGGGTGACCCGATCCTGAGGATCCGGAATGCGCATGTAATCCCCGTAGCCGCGCGTGAGCACGACGTCGTAAGCGGCCGGGATGCGCACCGTGATGTCCTCGAAGGGAACGGAGCGGGCCGGGAAGAGCTCGGCCTCGGAGGCGCTCCAGCGGCGAGGATCGCGCGTCGAAAAATCACCGAAGAGGATCGAGCCGTCGGCCGCCTTCTGCGGATTCTCGCGCCCCTTCAGGGCGGCGCGCAGCCAGCGACGGTACAGCGAGGCCTCGTTGACGCGCAGCGCCCGCATGCCCCAGTGGGCGCAGGCCATCGCCGCGGAGGCCAGCTGGCGCGCGGGCGTGGGCAGGCCCGTCGGCGGGTTGGGGATCGAGCGCAGGAACATGAGGCGCGCCCAGAGCCACGTGCCGCGCGACTGGGCGCGGAAGCGGCCGGGGTCGTCCGCGATCTCATCCAAGACAAACAGATCCACGCCGATCGGCATGCGGAACGAGCGGTCCTTCGCGACCTTGGAGACGAACTCCGAGCCCTTCAGGCCCAGCACGCCGAAGCTGATCGGGTAGTCGGGGTGGGTGGCGGGGGAAGCGATGAAGAACTCCTCCCCGAGGAGGGCCGGGGCCTCGGCGATGAAACGCTCGTAATCCGCCCGCGGCATGCACACGTCCCCGTCGTCGTCCCAGGGGATGAAGCCCCGGTGGCGCACAGCCCCGATCGCCGTGCCTCCGTAGGCGACGTAACGAATATCCAGGAGTGTGCAGACACGATCGATTTCCGCCAGGCACCGCTTGGTGACGCGCTGAATGGCTGCCAGGGTTGAGGGGGCTGCTGCGCTCATCAGTTCTCCGATCGTTTCAGGGCCGTGAGGCTTACAGGTTGTCGGCGTAGGGGCCGAAGTCGATGACGGCGGCCTCATGGTTGTAGCGTTTCTCCGGGGGAGGCAGCTGCATGTAGTCGCCGTATCCGCGGCGCAGCAGGGCGTCATACTCGTTCTGGATCATCACCGTGATGTCCTCGAAAGGAACATCGCGGGTGGGGAAGAACTCCTCCTCGCGCACGATCCAGTTCTGCGGGTCGCGCATCGTGAAGTCGGCGTACACGCCCGTGCCCGTGCCCTCGTAGCGGCGAACCGCGCGCTCCCACCTGGCCTGCAGGCTCGCCGGCGTCGCGCGCACCGCCTTCAGGCCCAGGTGCGCGAGGGTCGTCGCCGAGAAGATCAGGGCCTTCTTCCAGGCGGGAGTGTTGATCAGGTGCGGACGGGGCGTGCCCTGCAGGAACAGCAGGCGACCCCACAGCCACGACTGGCGCGACATCTCCTGGAAGGCCTTGTCGTCGTCCGGAATCTCATCCAGAGGCAGGATGTCCAAGAAGAAGGGCATCCGGTACTTCGAGTCCTTGTCCGCCTCGGGGATCAACAGGGTCCCCGGCATGACCATCTTCGTGAACATGAAGGGGAAATCGTCGCGCGTGCGCGTGTTATCCAGGCGGAAACGATCATCCAGCAGGGCGGGAGCCTCGGCCAGGAAGCGCTCGTAGTCGGCGCGTGTCATCATCACGTCGATGTCGTCATCCCACGGAATAAAGCCGCCGTGGCGGATCGCGCCGATCGCGGTGCCGCCGTAGATCGCGTAGGACACACCGATGCGTCGGCACACCCGGTCCAGCTCGGCCAGGATCAGCGTCAGGAGCTTCTGGACCTTGCGCAGGTCGTGATCGGGTGTCGTCATCAGTCCTCCGAATATGACAAAGCGGGTGAACGCACGTGCGCCCACCCGCCATTGTCTCACGCCTGGGAGCTCGTGACCTTCTCCGTTCGCTTGGGAAGCAGGTCACCCCAGTTGGAGGTGGCCGCCAGGACCGTGCCCACGAGGATCACGACGCAGCACACCACCTGGGTGGCCGTGGGCACCGTGCCCTGCAGGACGAGAGCGAAGATGATCGCCCACGCCGAGTACGAGATGTTCAGAGCCATGCCGCGCGACGCGCCGATCGCCGACAACGCCTTGTAGTAGAAGAGGTACGAGGCCGTGCCCGCCAGGCCCGCCAGTGTCACCACGCCCGCCGACAGGTGGGCGAGCGAGTGCAGCGTGAAGCCAAAGACTCCGGCGATGGGGGCCACGATGAACAGGTACACGACCGCCGAGGTCGTCTCGCGGATCTGGAGGGCCACCTCGTTATCCACGGCCTCGTCGCGCATACCCCACGTGAGGATCACGGCCTCGGACCCCCAGCCGATCACGCAGGCCAGCGCGCCGACCACGCCGAGGAGCGCATTGCCGCCCTCGATCGGCTCCGAGGTCGCCGACCAACCCGTCGCGACGATGGCCGCGAGGGCGACCAGCAGGGCCGCGATCTGGCGGGGAGCCATGCGCTCCTTCAAGAGGATGAAAGCCAACAGGGTGCCGAGCGCCGGGTAGAACGTCGAGATGATCGCCGTCAGCCCCGGTCCGATGTTGTCAATGGCGATCAGGTACCCGCTCATGCCGATTGGGCCGCCCAGCAGCGCCGCCACGATCACCGACATACCTGGGCGGGTGCGCAGAGCTACCGCAGTATCCCTCAGTCGTCCACGAACCGCCATGTACACGAGCAGGATCACCGCGCAGGCGACGTCGTGCAGGACCGCGCCGGCGAGCGCCGACTGACCGAAGTTCGCGAAGGGGGTCATGGCCAGCGCAATCGCCAGCACGACCGTGTCGAGGCCCCACAGGGCGCCCGAGAAGATGCCGTAACGCTTGCCTCCGTGCTGAGTTTTCATGCCAGTTCACCTTCCGTGGAGATCTGAGTGCTCGAGGCGGCCTCGTAGGCTGCGAGCAGGGAATCGAGTGTGCGTGTCGCGTGCGAGTAGTAGGTGTAGAGCCATTCGCCGACGTCGTCGCCTTCGGCCTCCTTGACCAGCGCCCACAGGTACCAGCACCAGCCGGCGAACACCTCGTAGGCGAAGAAGTGGCGCGCCTCGCGCTCGGAGGGGTCGTGGCCCAGGTAGTACTCCAGGGCGGCGGCCGCGCGCTCGCGGGTCATCTCGGGCGTGCACACGACCATCGTGCCGAAGTCGGCGGCCATGTCCGACATACCCGCGTACTCCCAGTCGATGAGGCTGATCTTTCCGTCCTCGTCCACCAGGAAGTTCGGCGGGAAGAAGTCGTTGTGCGAGGGGACTTTGTCGAAGCCGTCGGCGTCGGCGAAGGCCTTCAACCGCAGGACCTTGTCGCGCAGCTCGAAGTATCCGGGCACGTCGATTGGGCCGAAGGCCTTGAGGAGGCCCTCGTAGCGCAGGCCTTCGGTGACGAAGTCGAAGGAGCGGTCCAGCACGCGACCGGAAGTGTGCAGCGCGCGGTCCATCTCCATGGCCGACTTGAGCTCCTCGGGGCGGGTCACGTCCAGGTTGCGAACGTCGCGCACGAAGCGCGAGATCTTCCAGCCGGCCGCGGGGTCGCCCGTGAGGAAGGTGTCGTCGATGCCGAGCTCGGCGGCCAGGCGCAGGCCGGCGAACTCCGCGCTGCGGTCCACGATCTTTTCCGTGCCGATGCCGGGGTGGCGGTAGACGTATTCGTCGTCGCCCACCGTGAAGTGGCACGACAGGTTCGTGATGCCCTGCTTGAGCGGGTAGAAGTCGCAAATGTCCGACTTCTGACAGCCCAGGGTGGCCACGATGTGATCGAAGACCTCGGAGTCGACGTTCTCCATGAAGAGGGGGTCGAAGGTGCGAAGCTCGTCGACCGAGTCGAACTCGTGGATGACGCCGTCCGGGTAGCGGCGGATCACCATGTCGAAGGACTTGATGTGGTCCAGGTAGATGGACTCCCACAGCTTCGACACCGTCTCGGGCAGGTGGTAGACCTGTTCGAGGATCTCGCGGAACTTCGCGGAGAAGACGCGGTCGAAGTAGACGTGGCCGAGCATGACCCACGCGTCGGCGCCGCCAACGGTCGCGCCCGTGATGCGGTCGCCCGGACCCGTCTTGATGCACCACTCGTCGGTGGGGCCCTCGACGTAGTTCGCCGAGTAGTAGGCCTTGTAGACATAGGACTCAAAGGGGTTCGTGGTGAAGTAATCGTCCGAGGAGCACACGTAGGTGTTGTCCAGGCGGTCCTTCACGAGCCAGAGGGACCCGTTGTTATTGCGCGTGGAGTATTCGCGGTTGACGACGATGTCGACGCCGTACTTGTCGGCCAGGTAGAAGAAGTACTCCTTCTTGTAGCCAACGACCAGCGCGATGTTTGTGATGCCGGCTTCGTGGAGCTGGCGGATCTGACGCTCGACGAGGATCTCTCCGCGCACCTTGAGCGTGCCCTTGGGGCGTTCGTAGCTGATGGGAGCGAAGCGCGAGGACAGGCCCGCGGCCATGATGACGGCGCCCGTGACGCGGTAGGGCTCGAGGGCCTCGCGTCCCGCATCGGTGATCGCGCGCTCGTCGGTGTAGCCGGCGGCCTCGCACTCGCGAGTGGCGGTGTTGACGCGCCCCAGGCTCATGCCGGTGGCCTCCGACAGTGCCCGCTGCGTGAGGGGGGAGTCTGCCTTGGCCAGTGCGTTCAGGATGTTGAATTGGGGCTCGCTGAGCGTGCCGACGTTGGTCGTGGGCATGCGATCACCTTTCGTTCACGGAAGCCGCTTGTGTGCTGTATGTTCGAGCATAGCACTATTAGGTGGATTTGTGAACGGTTTGGGTGTGAAGTGTCTATCGACGAGGCTCGGGCGCTTTATCGGGGGAGCGTTGCCATAGGAAAACGGCCAGGCCAATCGCAAGCGCGCCAGCGAGAGAACCAAGGATCCATACGGCCATCGGTCCGATCGGAGCCGTTGGCCACCACCACTCGTTCCCCGCGCTGAGGTTCCGCGTCGACAGGTCGATGGGGTAGCCGTGCTGTGTACGCCCGAACGCGTAGCGCTCGATGACGAGGTAGAGAGCCCGGGCATTAACGAGCGCCCACAGGGTTGCCACAAGGTCCGTGCCCACCCGGCCGGCGATGCTCGTGGGGAAGCGGAATGCCTCGCTGCCCACTCGCCGTCCGTCGCCCGCCCGGGTGGGAGAGGGCGCCAGGAGCATCAGGAGGAACACTGCAAAGAGCGGCAGCATGTAGCGAGGCTGGTAGACGTGAACGTTGTTGAAATGACCGCGCAGGCCGATGACTACCGGAACACCCGTGATTGCGCCGAAAACTGTGATGGCTGAGAGCGCCTTGCGCCAGGTGAGCTGGCGTAGCGACCAGCACAGGACCGCGAGGACCACGAGGCTTGCGCCGAAAGAGACCGTGCCTCGATAGGAGACATCGTTCCAGCCGGGGCCGAGGCCGTGCCCCACAAAGCCGCGCAGGTAGGTAGGCAGAGCGGAAACGTTGAGCCACAGGATGTGCGAGAGAGAGTATCCCGCCATTTCGTTACTCGACCCCAGGTGCGAGGCGGCCACGTTCGTGCGCGCCATGACCCAGATGCCCACGACGGAGGCGACGCATGCCAGGGCGGCCTCGGGAACGACTCTCTTGCTCATCGGCACGGCGAAGGCCAGCGCGACGGTGATGACGAAGAGGAAGAAGGCGCTGTCGCCGCGGGACGTGCAGGCCATGACTGCGCCTGCCACGGCGCAGGCGATCAGGCCCACTCGGCGTGGCCCCACTGACCGCGTGGCCGCCAGTAGGCCGGCCGTGAATGCAAACGTCCCCGTCATCGCCCACGACGAGGGGTTCATGCCCGCAACGAAATAGAAGCCCATCGGCAGCCACGCGACCGTCACGGCAACGCTGATTGCGCGCTTCAACCCAGAATCTGCCAGAGCGATGATCGCGCCGATCAGGCCAACCGCGAGCAGTGTGTTCACCGTGCGCAACGCCAACACCGCGTGGCTCGTCGAGCGCTGCACGAAGAGGTGAGCAAACTGGTAGTAGCCCCAGGGGTAGTTTCCGTCGTCCCAGCGCAGTGTCGGCGCCAGCTCCTCGTCCGAGGCGTTGAGGGCGCACAGAGCGGAATTATTGTGGTCGAAGGCGTAGCAGGTGACGTACTCCTTGGCCAGCGACTGCGGCACCATGACGGCCTTCTCGCCGTCCTTGGTGGAAATCTGGCAGCCCGTCTCGTCCACCGGCGGAGGACACCACATGGAACCGACGTGGAAGTCCTCGTCCGGGGAAGACCCCACCGGGGAAGCGATAACCCACGCCAACGAGGCCACAATCGCCGCGGCGACGAGCACGAACGCGGCGATAAACGTGCGGCGCTGAGGGTCGGACGTGGACATACGGCGGCCTCCTTCGGGCGCGGTCGGCTCAGGAACGGGCGGCGGCGCGGAATGCCTCGATGTGGACCGAAGCGGCGCGAGCCCACGTGAACTCGTCGGCGCGCGGAATCGCAGCAGCGCCAAGGGCCTCGCGACGAGCAGGATCGTCCAGCAGCTCCGTGAGAGCCTGAGCGATCGAGTCGGGGTCGATGTCGCAGTAGGCGACGGCGTCGCCGCCAACCTCCGGCAGGGAGGTCAGGCGGGTCGTCAGCGTCGCGGCACCGCAGCTCATCGCCTCCAGGACCGGCAGTCCGAAGCCCTCCGCAATCGAGGGGTAAGCCAGGATGACGCAGCCCGACAGGAAACCGGGCAGATCCTCGAGGGGCAGGTAGCCGGGGCGCAGGACCGTCAGATGCTCGGGCACCGAGGCCAGGGCGGGGTCGATGTCCTCGTCCCACCCCTTGCCACCGGCCAGCACGAGGGCCGGCGGATTCGGGCGGTCCGAGACGGCCTTCACCCAGCCACGCACCAGGTTCGGCACGTTCTTGCGCGGCTCCAGCGTGCCCAGGAAACCAATGTAGTCGCGGCCCTCCAAGCCCAGGGACGCCTTGACGCGCTCGCGCTCGGCGTCCGAGACCGGGTGGAAGATCGAGCGATCCACGCCGTGGTAGGCCACGTAAAACTGCGACGGGTCACCGCCCGCGTACTTGATCGTCTCGTCGCGCGTGGCCAGGGACGGCACAACGAGGGCGTCCGCGCGGCGAATCGCGCGGCGAATCGCCGCCGTGAAGAAGCGCTGCTTGAGACGCGAGTGCGCCTGCGGGTGCGAGAAGAACGTCGCGTCGTGCAGGGTGATGACGACGGGCACGCCCGGGAACTGCGGGGACGTGTAGTGCGGGGAGTGCAGGACGTCGGGGCGGACCTTACGGATCAGCTTGGGTAGGCCCGTCTGCTCCCACGCCATACGCGCGGGACGGGACTCGAAGCGCTGCGAAATCGGGATGATGCGGGCCGAAGGCAGGCGCGTCGCGAAGTGCTCGGCGTCGCGCTCTTGGACGGCCATCGTCAGGTCAACGCCCTGCTCGACCAGCTCCGGCACCAGGTCGTCCACGTAGCGGCCAACGCCGCCCAGGTCTGCGGGGATCGCGGTGCCGTCCAGCAAGACGCGGATCGGATGCGAGTGAGAAACGGAGTGGGCCACGATCATCCCCATTGGGTCGGGAGCAACAACTATTCCCCTTATCGTATGCCATTTTGCGCTCGCGGATACTTTTGTTCCTGGCCCCGCGCGCCCGTGAACTACCCTAGATGTATGAGCGTCAACGTTGGAATGGTCGTCGAGCAAATGTGGCAGCCGGTGCCCGGAGGGTCTGGCCGGTACATCGTCGAGGTCGCAGACCGCCTGGCAGACCAGGGTGTGCGTGCTATCGGCATCGCCGCGCGGCGCGGCGCGGGCGAGCCCACACCGAGCGAGGTAGGCCTGACCATCCCCGTGCTCAACTCGGCGCTGCCTCGCCGCGCCCTGTACGCCGCCTGGGATCGGCTGGGTACCCCCAGCGTCGACCGGATGCTCGGCGTCGGATCGGGCGGGGGAGCGGCTGTTGTGCACGCGACCACGTGGGCGATCCCGCCGACCTCGCGCCCCCTGGTCGTCACCGTCCATGACGTCGCCTTCCTGCGCGACCCAGACCATTTCACGGCCCACGGCTCCGCGTACTTCCACCGCGCCCTCGAGATCACCAGGAAGCGCGCCGATGCCATCATCGTCCCCTCCCAGGCCACCGCTGACGACTGTATCGAAGCAGGCTTGGATGCCTCGCGCATCACCGTCATCCCGCACGGCCTGAGCCACACTCCCGTCACCGATGCGCAGGTGGAGGAGTTCCGTTCCCGCCACGGACTCGAACGCCCCTACGTCCTGTGGGTGGGCACCCGCGAGCCCCGCAAGAACCTGCCCACCCTGCTTGCAGCCTACGAGCAGATGCGCGGGACCGACCTCGGCCTCGTCCTCGTCGGACCTGCCGGATGGGGAACCGACCCCACCGACGCGCCGCTGCCTCCCGAGCGCGTCCACGTCCTCGGACGCCTCGACGATGCCGACCTGGCCTGCGCGTATGCGGGCTCCCGCGTCTTCACCTTCCCCTCGATCTGGGAGGGCTTCGGCCTGCCCGTCCTCGAGGCCATGGCGCACGGAACGCCCGTCGTGACCAGCGCGGACACCTGCATGGCGGAGATTACGGGTAGTGACGCCGGTCTCCTCGTGCCGGCCACTGACGCCTCGGCCCTGGCCGAAGCCCTTGAGGCAGCTGCCGGCAGCGAGCACGACCGGCTCGCCGCAGCCGGTATCGAGCGTGCCGGCGACTATACGTGGGAGGCCTCCGCCGCCGCTCACGCCGCCATCTACGCGTCCTTGGCGGGCGACCGATGAGGGCGCGCAGCGCGAGGGTCATCCTCGTCAACTGGAAGAATGCGCCGCTCACTCTGCGCGCCGCCCACTCCATCGCCCCGCAGATGGGGGAGGGGGACCACCTCGTCATCGTCGACAACGGATCCGACGACGACTCGCTCATCGTCCTGCGCGAAGGACTCGACGAGCTGCGCAGCGTCGCCGATCCCGCGCGCGTCTCCCTCGTCAACGCCGGGACGAACGACGGCTTCGGCGCCGGTGTCATGGCAGGAGCGGCCGGCCTGAGCGAAGATGCCGTCGTCCTACTCAACAACGACGCGACAGTGCGCGACGGATTCCTCGATGCCCTCCTGGCACCCCTGGGCGAGGCCGTGGGCGCCACGACCGCGCTCATCCTCCTGACCGGCACCTGGCGTCCCTCCACCCCCTCCGACATGGAGTTCCTCGTCGCCCGCGACGGCAGCCGCTGGACGCGCGTCGCCGACGGAGACAGCGGTGGGCAGGTTCTCATCAACTCCACCGGCAACGAGGTCGATCACGCTGGTAATGGCTATGACCGCTCCTGGCTGGACCCCGCCAACTCCCCGCTTCCTGCCCCCGAGGTCTTCGGCCTGTGCGGCGGCGCCTGTGCGATCGACGCCGACGCGTGGCGAGCTGTCGGGGGAGTGCGCACGGACCTGTTCATGTACTACGAGGACACCGATCTGTCCTACAAGCTGCGCGAAGCTGGGTATGAGGTGCGCTTCGTCGCCGGTGCCGTCGTCGACCATGAGCACGCGGCCTCCTCGGGCACGTCCTCGCCCATGTTCCTGCGGGTCAACGCACGCAACCGCATCATCGTCGCCGCCCAGCACGCCCCGTGGGGCGTCGTCGCGCGCGCCATCGCCCGCTCGATTGCTCGGGCGGTGCGCTCGGGCGGACGGGGGCCGGTCGCCCGCGGAGTCCTCCAGGGGCTCCTCGCCCTGCCTCGCGCGCTGCGCCACCGCACCGCGCCGCGTCCCCGACGATAGGGGAGTCGGCCTCGTGGACGAGGCCGGGGCCGGTGGGTGCGTCACGGCACACAACGCGGGGCGGAGCTGCGCAGCGCCTACGCCTTGATAGACTGGCTGACATGGTGAAGACTGTCCTCGTTACCGGAGCCGGCGGCTACATTGGCCGCCACATTGTTCACGCCCTGCTGGAGCGCGGCCTCGACGTCAGCGTCGTGGACTTCCGCCTCGACGGTGTCGACGAGCGCGCGCGCCGCATCGACACCCAGATTTTCAGCGGCGACGCTGACATCTACGACCAGCTCGGACGCCCGGACGTGGTCCTGCACCTCGCCTGGCGCGACGGCTTCGTGCACAACTCGCCGGCCCACATCGAGGACCTGCCCGCCCACTACCACTTCATCGAGAACCTCCTCGAGGGCGGCTGCACCCACCTGGCCGTCATGGGTTCCATGCACGAGGTCGGCTACTGGGAAGGCGCCATCGACGAAAACTCCCCGTGCAACCCCGCCTCGCTGTACGGCATCTCCAAGAACGCGCTGCGACAGATCACGTCGCTGCTGACCACCAAGCACGGCGCAACCATGCAGTGGTTGCGCGGCTACTACATCGTCGGCGACGACGCGCACGGCTCCTCGATCTTCTCCAAGCTCCTGGCCGCCGCCCAGGAAGGCAAGAAGACCTTCCCCTTCACCACGGGCAAGAACCTCTACGACTTCATCTCCATTCAGGGACTGGCCTACCAGATTGCTGCCGCCGTCTCCCAGGACGAGGTCACCGGCATCATCAACATCTGCAGCGGCGAACCCATGAGCCTCGCCGACCGCGTCGAATCCTACATCCGCGAGAACGACCTGGACATCACCCTCGAGTACGGGGCCTTCCCGGATCGTCCCTACGACTCGCCCGGAGTGTGGGGCGACGCCACGAAGATCCGCCAGATCCTGGCCACCGTCGACGGCACGGGGGAGTAAGGCCGTGAAGCGCGCCGGTATTTTCCTGTTCTTTGATCCCCAGGGCCTCGTCGACGACTACATCGTGGAGTGCCTGACATCGCTGCGCGAGTACCTCGACGAGATCCTCGTCGTCTCCAACTCTCCTCTGGACGACACTGCTCGTGAGCGCCTCCTCAAGGGCGCCACCGATGTCTTCGAGCGCGAAAACACCGGCTTCGACGTGGGCGGCTACCGCGACGGCATCGCTCGCTTCGGCTGGGACCGCCTCGGTCAGATCGACGAGCTGGTCCTCTTCAACTACACCTTCTTCGCGCCCGTCAACCCGTGGAAGAACCTCTTCGACCGCGTGGAGGCCGCTGGCGCGGTGGACTTCTGGGGCATCACCGAACACGACGAGGTGCGTCCCCACCCCTTCCTGGCAGCCACTCGTATGCCGCGCCACATCCAGTCCCACTGGATCGCCGTTCGCAACCCGCTGCTCAGCTCCCCGGACTTCCGCAAGTACTGGGACGAGATGCCCCCGATCCGTTCCTACAACGACTCGATCCAGTGGCACGAGTCGCGCTTCACGGAGTACTTCGGCAACCTCGGCTACACGCATGTTGTGGCCTACCCGCGCGAGGAGTACCCCTCGCGCAACCCCGTCTTCGACAACGCGTCGATGCTGCTCGCGGACGGCTGCCCGATTCTCAAGCGCCGCAACCTCTTCCACGACCCGCTTTACCTGGACCGCCACGCGATCATCGGTGCGGACATGCTGGAGCTGGCGGACAGGGCCGGCTACGACACCGACCTGATCCTCACGAACCTTGCGCGCACCTCGCGTCCGCGTGACCTCGTGACCAACGCGGGCCTGACGACCGTCATCTCTCCGCGCGCCGACCAGGCCACCCTTGACGCCGCCGCATCCCTGAAGGTCCTCGCGGTCGCACACATCTTCTACGCCGACATGGCCGACGAGATCCTCGACCGCCTGAGCGTCTTGCCCGCCGGCTACCACCTGGTGGCCACGACCTCAAACGAGGAGAACAAGGCCCTCATCGAGGCGCACGCCCAGGAACGAGGCGTGGACGCCGACGTGCGCGTCGTGTCCTCCAACCGCGGCCGCGACATCGGCGCGTTCCTGGTGGACTGCAACGACGTGCTCACTTCCGGCGAGTACGACATCGTCGTGAAGATCCACTCCAAGAAGTCCGTCCAGGACGACTACAACGCCGCCCAGCTCTTCAAGGAGCACCTCTACGACAACCTGCTGGCCTCCTCCGATCACGTGGCCAGCATCCTCGCGAAGTTCGCGGCCCACCCGGGCCTGGGCATGGTGATTGCACCCATGCCGCACATGGGCTACCCGACGATGGGCCACGCGTGGTTCGCGAACCGCGCCCCCGCCCGCGACTTCGCCAAGAAGGTCGGCATCACCGTCCCCTTCGACGACCACCAGCCGCTGGCCCCCTACGGCTCCATGTTCATCGCGCGCCCGGAGGCCCTGTCCCTGCTGACCGGTGCCGGCCTCGTCCCCGAGGACTTCCCGGAGGAAGGTGGCTACAAGGACGGCTCCCTGGCGCACGTCATCGAGCGTCTCCTGTCCTACGCGGTCCTGTCGCGCGGCTACTACGTGCGCCCCGTCATGACCCCGAAGTGGGCGGGCGTGTACTACGGCTACCTCGAGTACAAGCTGGCGGCGACCTCCTCGATGATGCCCGCCTTCGCGATCGACCAGGTGCCCTTCCTCAAGGCGCGCATGGGCACGGTCCCGAACCTGCTGGGTGCCGTCAAGACCAACATCATGGTGCATACCCCGGGACTGGGGAACGCCCTCAAGCCGGCGTACCGCGCGGCCCGCAGTGCCGTCCATAAGATCCGATCCATGAAGGGTGAGCGATGAGCCTGGCCTCCACGATTCGGGCTGCGGCCCCCCACACGCCCCAGTCCGTCGCGCAGGCATTCAACTCCAGGTCCAACTCGATTGGGTTTTTGCGCTGGCTGATGGCCTTCATGGTCATCTTCTCGCACGCTGGCCCGATCGCTGGTTTCTACGGCGGCGAGGACCTGGGCGTGCAGATCTCCAAGGAGCAGTCCATCGGTGGCGTCGCCGTCGCGGGTTTCTTCTTTTTCTCGGGCTTCCTGATCACGCGCTCGCGTATGGGGCGTGCGACGATCTGGCGCTACATGTGGCGCCGCGTCCTGCGTATTTTCCCCGCTTTCTGGGCGGCCCTGCTCTTCACGGTCGGTATCCTCGCGCCGATCGCCTACTGGCACACCTACCACAATATTTCCGGCTACCTGCACCCGGCCACCGAGTCCCCGCTCACGTACTTCGTAAACAACATGTGGCTGAACCTGGGCCAGCGCAACATCGCCGGCATGGGCGAGAACCTGCCCTACTTCATCCTGCACGGCGCCCGTGACTGGAACGGCTCGGCCTGGACGCTCATCTACGAGTTCAAGGCCTACATACTGGTGGCGATCCTCGGCCTGTTTGGAGCGCTCGCGAACCGCAAGGTGGGCGGCGCTTTCGCCCTCGTGCTGATTGCCCTCAACGCCCTGCAGTGGATGGGCGCGGGCCAGGTCGCCAACGTCAACTACCTGCTGCGCGACCCCTACATGCTGATGTTCATGGGCCCCTTTGCCTTCGGCATGCTCTTCACGCTCTACGGCGACAAGATCCCCATGGACTCGCGCCTGGCGTGGGGCGGCCTCATCTTCGGCCTGCTGTCGTATGCGTCGGGCGGCTGGAACATCGTCGGCCAGTACGGCTTCCTGTACTTCCTCATGTACCTGGCGATTCGCCTGCCCCTGCAGAACTGGGAGAAGCACGGCGACCTGTCCTACGGCATCTACATCTACGCATGGCCGATCATGGCGTTCGCCGCCTACTTCCACCTGCAGGATCGCGGCTGGATCGCCTACCACCTGACGGTCGTCGTGACCGTGCACATCCTGGCCTACCTGTCGTGGCACCTCATTGAGAAGCCCGCGATGAGCCTGAAGAACTACCTGCCCGGATGGATGGACAAGCTCATCGAGCACTTCCGTCCCACGTACGAGGCCGTGGCACGCCGCATTGTCACGCCGGCCCTGTCCTCGACCAGGATCGCGACGGTCATGGAGGCCGAAGAGGCGGCCGCACGCAGCGAGGAGGAGACCAAGTGAGTGAGAAGAAGGCCGCCGGCCAGTTCAAGGAATCCGAGTCCGGTCTGCGCGATGT
Organism: Schaalia odontolytica; assembly: GCF_009730335.1. Classification (GTDB taxonomy): domain Bacteria; phylum Actinomycetota; class Actinomycetes; order Actinomycetales; family Actinomycetaceae; genus Pauljensenia; species Pauljensenia dentiphila. Next base: position 1,996,987 of record NZ_CP046315.1, on the reverse strand, counting down.
CTCCTTCGACGAGGGCGTTCCCGCAGGCTCGTGGAAGCGCCGCCTCCACTACGTGCCCCTCGCCGTTCTCCTTGCGGGCGCGTGCGCGGCCACCGGCGTTGGCACCTGGTACAAGGCCACCCACCCCGCTCCTCAGGTGCCCGCACCCGCCGCCCAGGCCTCGTCCTTCGCGCGCACCACGCCCCAATCCCTGCCCGAGGTCTGCGCCCCCACCCCGCGCGCCGACGTGGGTCCGTGGACGCCCGGAGTCGCCGGCACGGCGGGCTACCTGCCCACGGACGCTGCCCAGGCCTCGTTCGAGCAGTCTATGACCGGCGTGACCACCTACGTTCAGGGCCGCGACGGCTACCTGTTCCTCTCCGACGTCTTCAACGCGAACTTCTCCCAGGCACTGGGCCGTGTGCGCCCCACCCCCGAGCAGGTGAGCGCGTGGGACCGCTACATGAGCGGTATCGAGACCGCCGCGAGCGAGCAGGGTGCGACCGCGCTCTTCATGCCCGCCCCGGCCACGTGGGACATCTACTCCGATAAGCTGCCCCAGTGGACCGACCCGCTGATGGGCACGACCCCCCTGGATCTCATGCGCTCGGCGCTGCCTACCCGCGCGTGGGTGGACGTGCGCGAGGGCCTGCGCGAGGCCCGCGAGGGGAGCGAGGCCCCGCTGTACTCGGCGGTCAATCCCCACTGGTCGCCCTACGCCGCGCACGTCGCGTGGAACCAGACGCTGTCCTGCCTGGCTGCGGTGAACCCCCAGCTTGAGGGCCTGCCCTCCCTGACGCCGTCCGGCGTGAGCAGCGTGGACGCCCCCAACGAGTACGAGGCCCTGGGAGCCCCCGCCCAGAGTGGCCCGTGGGCGGTCCCCACCTACGAGCAGGACCCGGGTAGCGTCCACCTGCTGCAGCTGGAGACTCGCGACGATCTGGCCGACACCGCCGCGCGCCTGGCCGAGGTGACGGGCGCCCCCGAGGTGTCCCTGGCCAGCCCCGTCGACTTCCAGAACAAGCCAGCACTCACCTACAACCCGAACGGACGCGGCACTGCGCTCATCGTGCGTGACTCCCAGGGCAACAACCTGGGACCCGAGGTCGCCGCCACCTTCGAATACACGATCCAGGTCGGCCACGGCCTCGACACCGAGCAGCCGACGGACGTTGCCGCCCTCATCGAGGCCTACAAGCCCAGCGTCGTGATCGTGGAGTTCACGCTGCGCTACCTCGTACTCACGCCGGCCGCCGGCAAGTAGAATAGATTTCCTGACCACGACAGAAGCGATGGGAGTAGCCGTGTCTGAGACGAAACGGGTCATTGACCTGACGGTGCGCATGGCGCAGCGCTCGATCTCCTCGGAGTTCAAGGGCACCGCGCTCGGCCGTCTGTGGTCCTTCATCAACCCGATCGCCACGATCGCTGTGTACGCGCTGATCTTCGGCGTCGTCTTCCGCGGCGAGGCCGACAAGGGTGTGAACTCGGGCCTGTCCTCCTTCGCGCTGTGGATTGGCGTGGGCGTCATCGCCTGGAACTTCCTGTCGAGCGGCATCCAGCGCGGCATGGATTCCCTCGTGGGTAACTCCGGCCTGCTCACCAAGGTCTACTTCCCGCGTCAGGTCCTCATCTACTCCTCGGTCCTGGCGCTGGCCTACGACTTTGCCTTTGAGCTGGGCGTCATCATCCTCATCATGTGCATTGCCGGCGGCCCCGGCGTGCTGCTCATGATTCCCGCCGTTATCGTCATTACCCTGCTTGCGATGCTCTTCGTGATCGGCATGGGCCTCATCCTGTCGGTTGCCTCGGTCTACTTCCGCGATATTTCGCACCTGTGGCAGATCTTCAATCAGATCTGGATGTACGCCTCCGGCGTCGTCTTCTCCCTCTCGATGCTCAACAAGGTCCAGACCGACCTGGCGGCCAAGGGATGGACCTGGGGAGGCGAGCCCCTCCCGATCGTCACGATCTTCCGTCTCAACCCCGCCGAGCTCTTCCTCGAGGCCTACCGCTCGACGCTGTACGGCTTCGCGATGCCGTCCTGGCAGGTGTGGCTCGGCTGCGCCGCCTGGGCCTTCGGCATCTTCGGCCTCGGCTCGCTGATCTTCCGCCGCTTCTCGGCACGAATCGTGGAGGAACTCTGATGACGAACGCGATTTCGGTGGAGGGCGTCTCCAAGCGCTTCCGCATCTACAAGAACCGCAACCAGTCCCTCAAGGGCGCGTTCCTGCAGCGTTCGCGCGCTCAGTTCGAGGAGTTCTGGGCCCTCGACGACGTCTCGTTCGAGATCCCGCAGGGCAAGACATTCGGCCTGCTCGGCCACAACGGTTCGGGCAAGTCGACGCTGCTCAAGTGCATCGCGAAGATCCTCACCCCGGACAGGGGAACGATCTCCTCGACGGGGCGCATGGCCGCCATGCTCGAGGTCGGCTCCGGCTTCCACCCCGAGCTGTCGGGCCGCGAGAATATCTACCTCAACGGCGCGATCCTGGGCATGAGCAAGAAGGAGATCGACTCCAAGCTGGATGCGATCATCGACTTCTCCGGCGTCGAGCGCTTCATCGATCAGCCGGTGAAGAACTACTCGTCGGGCATGTACGTGCGCCTGGGCTTCTCCGTGTCCATCCATGTGGAGCCGGACATCCTCCTCGTCGACGAGGTCCTGGCCGTGGGCGACATGGAATTCCAGAACAAGTGCATGGACAAGTTTGCCCAGCTTAAGGATCAGGGGCGCACGGTCGTCGTTGTGTCCCACGGCCTCGAGCAGATGCGTACCTTCTGTGACCAGGCCGCGTGGCTGGATCACGGCACGCTCGTCGACGTGGGTGCGGCAGCCGAGGTTATCGACACCTACTCCGACGTCGCTCACCACGCCGTCGAGGTCGAGGGTGGTGGCACGCGTTTCGGCAGCGGCGAGGCCATGATCGAGCGCATCGAACTGCTGTCCGCGTCCGGTCAGCCCACGTCGCTCGTGTACCCGGGCGATCCCGTGCGCCTGCGCCTGCACTACCGCGCGAACGAGCGTATCGAGTCCCCGGTTTTCGGCGCCTCCATCGACACCCGCGAAGGCGTCTTCGTGTGGGGACTGCACGGTATGGACGCCTGCTACGTGCCGACCTCGATCGAGCCGGGCACCGGTCACCTCGACATCGACATTCCGCGTCTGACCTTCAACCCGGGCGCGTACACGATCTCCGCAGCCATCCAGAACCAGGACATGACCAGCGTCATTGACGCCCTGCAAAAGGCGCGCCGCTTCGACGTCCTGCCCGGCCCGGGCATGGAGTCCGGCGGCCTGGTGAACCTGGGAGCGTCGTTCACGGACCTGACGCCCGCGCGCCCCATGCGCGACGTGCCCAGGCGCGGCGCCGCCGACTACGAGCACCTCGCGCGCATGCAGGCCCAGCAGGCCGACGCGCTCGAGAATGAGGACTGACGGACGCAACGGCGTTCGAGGCCGGTGCTCAGCGGTGTGATGCCGCCGGGCCCCGGCATTTTGTGGAGTTGGTGGCTCAAACGTGCCCGCGCAGTGTGAGGAGCATCCTACACTTATAGGAGAACTGTTTTCCAGCGACAAGGCACTGTCATGGCATCGACGCTCACGCTCGCCCGCCGCGTGCTCGCGCGCGTCCTCACCGTAGCCCTGACCCTCGCGCTTATCGCCCTGCCCGCGCAGGCCCGCGCCGACGCTGGGGATGAGGCTACGCCACAGTCCGCAGCCGACACTTCCACCGCTGCCCAGTCCGCCTTGCTTGCCGCGCCGTCGGCTTCGCCTAGCCCCGAGACCACGGACGTGCCCGAGCCCACCGCCCCCGCCTCGAGCGACGGGGATCGGGCGGCCCGGGCCTCGTCGGAGAGTGACGACCCCCCGACAATGGGCGCGCAGGACGAGACCGGACGGGGCACCTGGATGCGTGACTCGGTCGGCTGGTGGTGGCGGCGCGCCGACGGCACCTACCCCGCCTCCCAGTGGGTGAGGATCGGGGGCGCGCGCTACTTCTTCTACGACAGCGGCTACATGGCCACAGGCTGGCTGCGTGATGGTGCTGATTGGTTCTTCCTGGCTCCCTCCGGAGCGCTCGTTGGTGGCTGGCTGCGCGATGGGGGCCAGTGGTACTACCTCGACCCGAACAGCGGCGTCATGCGTACGGGTATGACCGGCGTGGATGGCACGTGGTACTACCTGGACTCGTCGGGCGCGATGCGCACCGGCTGGGAGCGCCTTGCCGACGGGTGGCACTTCTTCGCGTCCAGCGGCGCGCAGATGGGTGGCTGGCTGCGCGACGGGGGCCAGTGGTACTACCTCGACCCCGATACCGGCGTCATGCGCACCGCGCCCCTGGAACTGAACGGCCGCCGTTACGAATTCGACGCCTCGGGCGCTTGGCGCGGATACGAGGCCCCGGCTGGCTACCTGCAGCCCACCGACCACATCACGGGCCTCGGGGACGCGACCAACACGCTCACCTGGGGGATGAACGGCACCAAGGTACGCATCGCACGGGTGCGCCTGGGCCTGTGGCACTCGAATAAGCTCGCCTCCGTCGACGCGCCCTTCGTGGCCGCCGTCAAGAACTTCCAGCAGCGGGCGGGACTACCCGTCACCGGCGTCGTCGACAAGGCCACCTGGGATGCCATGGACACCGGCTACCCGTGGACCGTCGACCAGTACCAGGCCACGCCCCTGCCCCTGACGGCCACGCGCTCCGAGCGCGTCGAGGCCATGATCGGGTACGCGTGGAACCAGACCGGCTCCTCCTACACGTGGGGAGGGGCAGGCCCCTACGACCAGGGATTTGACTGCTCGGGCCTGGTTCTCCAATCCCTCTACGCTGCGGGCCTGGATCCCCAGCCCATCGACGTGATCAAGCACGCGTGGCCGTCCTACCGCACGTCGCAGGAACTTTACGCGTACCCGCGCTTCCAGCACGTGCCCCTTGCGCAGCGCCAGCGCGGCGACCTCATCTTCTACACGACGAGCGGCACCGTCACGCACGTCGCCATCTACCTGGGGGACGACATGGTCGTCCACACCGACTGGATGGGACGCCCCGCCCGTATGCAGCACATCACCGCCGGATACGGGTGGGAGCGCATGACGCCGGATGTCGTGCGCCCGCTGCCATAGGAGAGAAGTGGAAGCAGGCCGGTCGTGGGTGTTCCACGGCCGGCCCGCCCCTTCGTGACAGGTGTTACTCAGCGCCCCAGCAGGCGATGCACGATGCGCTTCGGCAGGGATGCCGTGCGACGCAGCGACTGGCGCAGGGGCGAACCGGCATCAAGATGCTCGCGCAGGGCGCTGACCTCTCCGCGCAGCTCGTGCACCTGCTGGTGCAAGGCCGTCATCGTGTTCAGCATGTCGACGTGCACGAGGTTGAGCGAGGAGTGGAAGCCCGAATCTACGCGCGCGAGTTCCTCGCGCATCCGGCGGTAGTACTCCGCCGACAGCAGAGCCTGGCCCAGGTGCGGGGATGAAGGATCCTCCGTCGCCAGCATGGCACGCAGGTAGCGGTCGCGGATATGCAGGTTGTCCCACTTGTGCAGGTACGCGTCCGTGACGACGGAGTTGCCCAGGGACGCATCCATCGTGTCGCGGTGGTGCCAGTAGGCCAGCGGCTCCCCGTCGATGAAGCCGACTGGCGAGTCCGCCAGCAGGCGCAGGTTGAAGTCCCAGTCCGCCTGTGTCTGCAGGGAACCGTCCCAGTGGCCCACGCGGTCGGCGACCTCACGGCGGATCAGCTGCGAGATCGGCGGCGTGTAGTTCTCCACCATCATGTCCACAAGGGACAGGCCGTAGTTATCCGTCGACAGGACCTCGCGCTCGATCTCGATGCACGTGCCGTCGGCGCGCACGCGCTCGCGGACGATCTCGCAGCGGGAGGCGACTCCGCCCGCCTCCGGATGCTCATCGAGGTAGGCGACCGTCTTCTCCAGGAAGTGAGGGTGCCAGGAGTCGTCATCGTCGTGGACCGCGTAGTAGCGGTTGTGCGACGCGGACAGGCCCGACTCGAGCGCGGCCTCGCGGCCCTTCGAGACCTCGTTCGTGACGATCGTGATCTTCGAACGAACGGCGCTCTTCTGCTTCTTGACGATCGAACGAACCTCGGCCTCGTCGCCGGCATCGTTGACGATGACGACCTCGTAGTCGTTGAAGGTCTGAGAAGCGATCGATGCGAGGGCACGGGTGAGCATCGCCGGGCGATTACGCGTGCGCACGACGACGGTGACTGTTGCGCTCATGCAGTTTCTTCCTCTTTGGTCGGAGTGGTCGAGGCGGGCGCCTCCACCTGGCGGTTACGCAGCAGGTAGATGGCGCTCGCCAGGGCAAGTGCGTATCCCAGGGAGGCTAGGCCCCACAGGGCCATCGGGCTCAGCTGCATGTCGGCCCACCACCACTGGATGTCACCATTCAGGTTACCCGGTGCGATCCACCCCATGTGGCGGATCGATAGCAGGCCTCGGACGTAGCGGGCGATCGTCGTGTGCATCGCAACCGCGTCGACGACGCTCAGGAAAAACACGAACATGACGATCTGGCCACGGGTTATCGAAGACTTCTTGATGGCGCAGGAGAGCCAGATGAGCAGCCACGTGCCCAGTAGCGGCAGGGCGTAGCGGGAGTGGTATCCGCCGAGGTTGGGGAAGGTCGGAGGGGTCGCGATCAGCAGCGGGATGCCCGCCATCGCGCCGAAGACGACGAAGGCGGCTAGGATCTTGCGAAGGCTCATCGTGCGTGCCCCGTAGAAGAGGACCGCGCCCAGGACGAGGAGGCCAAGGATCGTCGTGTAACCCGGCAGGGGAGTGTCTCGCCAGCCGGGGCCGGAGTTCAAACCGATGAAACCGGCGAAGTACTCGGGCAGGTAGCGGATGTTCATGATCGCGACCTCGATGCGCTCGCGTAGGGTCACCGAGGCCTCGGACTGGGCGATGTGACCGGACTGGCCGGAGCCGAGCATGCACCAGATGCCGATGACGCTCAGGACGGACGCGATGCCAATCTCGGGTAGGTGGCGGCGGCAGGCAGCCAGGATGAGAATGCCGAGCGACGCCACGAATACATAGAATGCCGCGTCGCCACGCGATCCATAGCACAGGAGGGAGGCGAGGGCCGCCATGCCCAAGAGCGTCCAGCGGCGCCAGCCCTGTGCGTTCAGTGCGCCGTAGAGTGCTGCGCCGTAGGTGAAGACACCCGTGATCGCCCACGAGGAGGGGTTGTTGGAGGCGATGAAGTACAGGCCCATCGGCGTCCATGCGACGAGCGCGGCCAGCGCGGTTGCGCGGCGCACCTCGTGGGTTGACAGCGCGCAGACAGCGCCGATCAGCACCATCGCAATGCCAACGTTGATCGAGCGCATGATCCACACCGAGTGCTCCACGTTGTGGCCCGCGAACAGGTGGTGGAACTGGTAGAAGCCGTAGGGGTACTGGCCGTCGTTGTATCGGTACGACGGGAACATCGTGTCGTCCGAGTAGTCATGGATGCACGCGTGCGACTTGTCGGGGCTGAAGGCCTCGCACTGCGCGTGGGACGTGGTCACGGGGGCCATCACGTACAGCTCCCCGTCGATCGTGGTCGTGTCGCAGCCCGTGGACTCGATGGGGCGCGGGCACCACGTGGAGACGAGGTGGTAGTCATCGTCCGGGGAAGAGCCCGGAGGAGAAGCGAAGATCCAGCCCGTGGCCACGGAGAGGATGCCCAAGGCCAGGATGAGGAAGGCCAGAGGTCGCGCTGCGGTAGAGACGAAACGATCCCGCGCGGGAGCGAGGTGATCGATGAGCGCACGTGCCATGAAATGAGCCAATCTGTCCGGGATAGGTACGTCTAATGTACACGAGTCCGGGCGTGGCCCGGCGGGCGCGAGGCCACGCAGAGCCTAGAAAACGACGGGCCAGTGAGGCATGCAGGTCGTCAGAGTGCCGTGTGCACTCGTTGCCTCGGCGAGGGCCTGCGTGTAGGCGGGATTCACCTCGGGGTTTTCACCGCGCTTGAGGGCCTCCTCGGCTCCCTGCTGATCGGTGAACTCGGGGATTGCGCCGGAGTCGAGGGCCGCGTTGCGCTCGACGTAGACCGCGAGAGCCGCTAGGGCCTGCTTGGAGGTTTCGTCTGTGGCTGCCTGGGTGAGGCGGTCGGAGTAGTCGTTCTTGAAGGCGGCCGCGAAGGCCTCCCACGCGCGGTGTCGCTCGTCCGCGGTGGTTTCCCCTGAGCGCTTCGCAGCCAGCGACCTGTAAGCCTGGCCGGTCTCGGAGCCGTTGAGAGCTTCGGAGAAGATCTCATCCATCGCCGCGCAGCCAGGGGAGGCGGCGCGCAGGGTCGGCATCGCGGAACTGGACGGCTGGCCGAGGTCCCCTGGGGAAACGGAGGCCGCGGGCGTCGACTGAACGCTCTGGGTGTCCTCAAGCACGGAGCACGAGGTCGTGGCTAGGGCGCACAGGGTGAGCAGCGCGAGCGAGGGGACGAGACGAGTCACGAGAGGTCCGTTTCTGTTGGGGGATACGTCCAATTTATCAGCGCGCTGCGGCCCCTCACTGGACCTCAAGCGTGGCGAATAGTGACGTATCCGACGGGTAGGTGGAGGTCAGTGGTGTGGAATGCGTGAGAACTACGGCATAATAGGGGCAGGAATCGGGTGAGTAGCACCCTCGGACGCCTCCGGGCGCGCAAAGGAGAAGACCTCATGAAGATCGTTGTGACCGGCGGTGCCGGCTTCATTGGAGCGAATTTCGTTCACACGCTGCTGGAGGACCACCCGGACGTCGACGTCGTCGTCCTGGATAAGTTCACCTACGCGGGCAACCGTGCGTCCCTGACCGATGTGCCCGCCGAGCTCGCCGCTCGCCTGACCGTTGTCGAGGGAGACATTGCCGACGCCGACCTCGTGGATGGCGTCGTCGCCGGTGCCGACGCGGTCGTGCACTTTGCCGCCGAGTCGCACAATGACAACTCCCTCCTCGACCCCTCGCCCTTCATTCAGACCAACCTGGTGGGCACCTTCACCCTGCTGGAGGCCGTGCGCCGCCACAAGGTCCGCTTCCACCACATCTCCACGGACGAGGTCTACGGTGACCTCGAGCTGGACGATCCCGCGAAGTTCACCCCCACCACGCCCTACAACCCCTCCTCGCCGTACTCCTCGTCCAAGGCGGGTTCGGACCTCCTGGTGCGCGCGTGGGTGCGTTCCTTCGGTGTTGAGGCCACAATCTCGAACTGCTCGAACAACTACGGCCCCTACCAGCACATCGAGAAGTTCATCCCCCGCATGATCACGAACCGCCTGCGCGGTGTGCGCCCCCGCCTGTACGGCGACGGCCTGAACGTGCGCGACTGGATCCACGTGCGCGACCACAACACGGCCGTGTGGGACATCCTCATGAAGGGCCGCATCGGCGAGACCTACCTGATCGGCGCGGACGGCGAGACGAACAACCGCGACGTCGTCGCCATCCTCAACGAGCTGATGGGCTACGCCCCCGACGACTTCGATCACGTGACCGATCGTCCGGGCCACGATCTGCGCTACGCGATCGACAACTCCAAGCTGGTCACCGAGCTCGGCTGGGAGCCCCAGTTCACGAACTTCCGCGACGGCCTGGCCGACACGATCGCCTGGTACACCGAGAACGAGGCGTGGTGGGCTCCCCTCAAGGAAGCCGTCGAGGCGAAGTACGCCGCCGAAGGACACTGAGTCCTTGGATCGCGTGACCCGAGACGAGGCCGTGCTTTGCCCCCGAGTCACCGTCCTCATGGCCACCTACAACGGGATGGCCGAGGGCGGGGCGTGGATCGACGAACAGGTTGACTCCGTGCTCGCCCAGGTGGGCGTGGACGTCCATCTCGTCGTGTCCGACGACGCGTCGAGCGACGGGACGCGCGCACACCTGGAGGCGCGCGCCGCTGCCGACCCTCGGATCACGGTTCTGCCCCAGCGTGACGGTACCCCCGGCGTCACGGGCAACTTCCTGCACCTTTTTACGACGCATGCCCCCGATGGTTCCTACGTCGCCTTCACAGACCAGGACGACGTGTGGCACGAGGATAAGCTGAGTTCTCAGCTGGCCCTCATGGCCGATCGTGGGGCTGACGTCGTGTCATCGAACGTGACGTCCTTCCAGTGGCTGCCCGGCGGGGCGGTGGGGGAGCGCCGCCTCATTCGCAAGTCGCAGCCTCAGCGGGCCTGGGACTTTCTCTTCGAAGCCGCGGGACCCGGCTCCACCTACGTCTTCAGTCCGAAGGGCCACGAGGCCCTCGTGCAGGTGTTGGAAGGCCTCGACTACAGCGAGATCGGCGTGCACGACTGGTATGTGTACGCGCTGGCCCGATCAATCGGCCTCACCTGGGTAATCGGCGAGGAACCGACACTTGAGTATCGTCAGCACGGCGGCAATGTGCAGGGCGCGAACTCCGGCTCCGGGGCGCGTGACGCCCGCATGGCCAAGCTGCGGAACGGTTTTTATCGTAACCAGTTCATTCTGACTGCCCGTACCGCCCAGAAGGTCGGCACGTTCGACGAGCGCCGCGCTCGCCAGCTGCGCGCCATCCTGGGCGAGCTCGAGGGGCAAGGCATCGCCTCGAGGCTGCGCTTCGCTCTACGCTGGCGTCAGATCCGCCGTGACCGCATGGAGGGCCTCAAGCTCGCCGCTGCGCGAGTCCTCGGCGTGTGGTGACCTTCTACCTCTGATAGGTGACGAGCCCGCCGTCCGCATCCTCCGTCGCCAGGATCTGCGTCAGCCTGTCCGGCGAGATGGCGTTCGGGTCGATGATGAGGACGGAGCGTCCCTGCATCCACTGATCCAGCACCTGGCCCGCACCCGTACGCGCGTCCCACAGCAGCGCGACGCGGCGACCCTGAGCCGGCGCCGACGGGCGGGTCCCAGCCAGTGCCTCGTCTCGGGCTTGGACGAGCAGCGGGGGAGTGTCGACAACGAGGGCATCCGGCTGCATGGCGATTTCCGCGAGGCCGTCGAGAGCTCCGTCCAGGGGACCATCCCACGCGAAGGAGAGGTACTGCGCGGGCTGGGCGAGAACGTGCGCCCCGGCGTCCAGCGCGTCGGATGCTTCGGAACCGAGAATATTCGTGACGAAAAGGTCTCCGGGGAGGGGACGTCGCGTATCGAGAACCTCCCACCCCATCGCCCGCGCTGCGATCTGCCAAAGTGCGTCCTGCCAGGGCTGAAGAGTCGTGTAGATGTAGATGCGAGTCGGTGTCGCTTCGCCCGTGCCGAACAGATCGGCCGCAAGTTCGTTTGTCAGGTAGTTTGCGATCTTTGCTAACCACCGGCTGACCACGGGTCCTCCCAGTTCAACCCGCTCCTGGCCATATTGGGTGAGTGCTGGACCTGACCATCCGTTAATTGCTGTGATACAGTGAGTGAGCCTGCTCATAGTTTCTAAGGACTTATTGTTCATGGTTTCAAGTATATCGAAGGTCTCGGGTGACCCAAATACTTAGTAACTGTGAAGTCCTTGAAATATGGCATTGTTTTACCGTTGGGTCAAGTGCTACGGGAAAGGTCTCAATATCGCGAAACGGCTTGACTTCCGACAACGACACGCGTGTAATTTTCGTATTGATCGATTCGTTATAAGGAGCTCCCGCAATGTGGAACATCTTCGGTGACGGACCTCTGGAGTGGTCCGAGGACGCCGACGCGACGCAGTATGCCCGCATTGACGGCCCCCTTGCGTGGCAGCAGCACGCTCTGTGCGCGCAGACGGATCCGGAGGCGTTTTTCCCGGAAAAGGGTGGCTCCACTCGCGATGCTAAGGCCGTTTGTCAGGCCTGCCAGGTGCGCGAAGAATGCCTGGAATATGCGCTGGCTAACGACGAGCGCTTTGGTATTTGGGGCGGCATGTCCGAGCGCGAGAGGCGGCGCCTGCGCCGTATGGCCGGTTGAGTCCGACGCAGCGCTCCGTGGGTGCGATCCTTGTTACAAGGGGAGAAGCGCCGCTGACCCAGTCCGTTTTGCGGGCCATTGAGAATCAATCGGTGGCCCCGCATTCGTTGACCATCATTGATGTCGCAGGCCGACACGTCACTCCTTTCCCCGCTGACCGAGTTCCCGACGGTGCCGAACTCGTGCGCGTCGGCCGCGCCCGCAACCTCGGCGACGCGATTCGTCGTGCTCACGCACAGGGTGCCCGCTTTACGTCGGAGCAGTGGTGGTGGATCCTGCACGAGGACAGTGCCCCCGAACCCGAGTGTCTCGACGAGCTGATCCAGGCCGCCGCCGTCGGTAAGATCGTCGGAGCTGTCGGCGTCAAGCAGATGAGCTGGGATGACAGCCGTCTCCTTGAACTCGGCATCTTTGCCACGGCCAGTGCCCGCCGACTTGAGCGTATCGGTGATGACGACATTGACCAGGGCCAGCACGATGGCACGAGCGACGTCCTGGGCGTCGGTACCGCCGGTCTGTTCATCAGTGCCGAGGCCTACGAGGCAGTCGGCGGATTCGATCCCGCGCTCGGTCCCTTCGGTGACGGCCTCGACCTGGGGCGGCGCCTGCACCTGGCCGGGTATCGCGTGATCGTAGCCCCCAAGGCGCGCGTGCGTCACGCCCGCGTCTCCCTCTACTCCGGCCTCGATGGCGCTTCGGACACGGACCACAGCGAACCGACGGGGGATGTCTCCGATGCCGTCGTCGATGGCAACGACGCGACCGATGGATCGTTCCGCAAGCGCCGCTACGCCCAGATGTACAACTGGTGCAAGGCGGTGCCCGCCCTCATCCTGCCGTTCCTGGCGCTGTGGCTCCTCGTGTGGAGCCCCGCCCGCGCCCTCGGACGCATTCTGACGGGCCGGGCCTCCCTGGCTCTGCCCGAAATCGGCGCCCTCTTGTCCCTGATCGGCGCGACCCCGCGCCTGCTGGCGGGGCGTGCGCGCGCAGCTCAGTCGCGTCGCGTTCCCCGCTCGACCCTCCGCGCGCTTGAGACGGCTCCCGCCCTGCTGCGCAAGGAACCCGCAGGCGTGGACGAAGATGAGCATGGAGAGCGGATCGATCCGCTCATCATTGCCTCGATGCGACGCTACCGATTCCGCTCGGCATCGACTGCCGTGGGGCTCCTCATCCTCACTGCCGCCCTGGCACTCATGCAGTGGTGGGGGACGGGGGCTGGCCTCGTCGGCGGGGCCTGGGTGTCCCTGCCTTCCTCGTGGTCCGAGCTGTGGGCAGCCGCGTGGTCCGCGTGGATACCGGGCGGAGACGGGTACGCCGGCGGGGCTGATCCGCTGACGATCCTCATGGCGATTCTCAGCGCTCCGTTTGCACCCGCGGGCATCACCCCGGGAGCTCTCGCCACCTTCCTGCTTGTCACGTCGACTCCGCTTGCAGCGATGATGGCCTGGATTCCTTCACGAGTGCTCGCCTCGTCGCTGCGCGTCCGCTTCCTCGTATCGCTCGCATGGTCTGTCGCACCCTCTCTGCTTATGAGCGCCACGCACGGCGTTCTCGCAGCGACCCTCGCGCACGCGGCCCTGCCGGTCTTTGCCGCATACTGCTTGGGCCAGCCGAAGCCTCTGCTGGTAGCTGGTGCCGGTGGCGTCGATGAGGCCCCGCTGCGTCCGCGAGGAATCAACGGCGGATGCGCCGTTCTTGCCCTCGTCGTCCTATGCTGCTGCGCTCCCTGGACGCTCCCGCTGGGTGCGGGTGTTCTGGCGTGGCGTTCGCGTCGTTCCCTCCTCGTGGCACTGCCCGCCATCGTCCTCCTCGTGCCCACCTACGTCTCGATCGCGGTGCACCCTTCGGCATGGCCGGCGTTCGCCTCGACGAGCGGGGGAGTGCACGCCTACACGCGCGCCGATTCGTGGATGGCGATGCTTGGCATGCCTGCCGCACCGTCAACGCCGCTCGAGGCCATTGCTCTGGGCACTATCGGTGCCGGCATAATTGCCGCCGCGGGCATTGCTCTCCTGCGCCTGCGTACTCGCTGTGCTGCACTCGCCTTCTGCCTAGCCCTCGTGGCCGCAGCGGCCGGTTGGGCTGCCTCGCAGATCGGCGTGGGAATCTCCGGGGCGTTCGTCGCTCACGCGTGGACCGGCCCCGCGTTGTCCCTGTCTGTCGGCGCCCTGCTCGTGCTCGCCGCCCGATCTGGTTCGGGCAACGAAGACGAGGCCGAGGCCTCGCGTCCCGCATGGGACGGCTCGCGTCCCTTCACCGTACGTGCGCTCGGCGCCCTCAGCGCGCTCGTTCTGCTCGGAGCAGGAGGAGGCGTGGCCGTCTCGGCCTTCGCCGCACGTGGCGACGCAGCGGACACTCCGACCTTCACGCTCGCGCAGCGCTCGACCGTTTCCCCGATGTCCTCGCCGATCGTCTCCGCTGTCGCCTCGCAGGCCCAGCGATCGACGCGCGTGGGCCGCATCCTCGTCCTCGACGGCGATCCTACGAACGGCACGGTGAACGCGTCCCTCTGGCGCGGCTCGGGCCCCTCCTTGACTGATGGATCGCCGGCAACGCGCGCCCTCGCCCTCGCTCGTGCTCGCTCGGGCGCGGCGGAAGGAGTCCTGCGAGACCCCGCGACCGCGTCGCTTGCCCAGGCGGCCTACACGCTCGTCGTCTACCCCGATGACACGACCGTGGCGACCCTGGCCGCCCACGATATCGATACGATCCTGGTGCCCCTCGGCGCCAGCGGATCCCAGGCCTTGACCTCCGGACTCGACCGCGCCTCCGGCCTCGAGAAAGTCGGCGACACGAACTCGGGCACCGTCTGGCGCGTGCGACCGGGCGGCGTGACCCCTTCGCGTGCCCGCGTCGAATCGGGGTCCGGCGTGACTACCCCGGTCGGCGGCAGCCAGCTGAGCGTCAGCGGAGACGTTGATGCGAGCGGCACCCTGATCCTCGCCGAGCGCGCCGACTCCGGATGGCGCGCATCCGTCGACGGCACCGCTTTGGTCGCTACTGAAGTAGCCGACGGATGGTCTCAGGCCTTCGAGATGCCTACCGCAGGGCACCTGACGCTCACTTACAGCGCGTGGTGGATCATCCCCTGGCGGATCGCCTCCGGCGTGTGCCTGGTCGTCGCCGCAGCAAGCGCCCTATCCGCGTGGAGGAAGAGATGACGAAGCGCCCAGCCAACTCCCTGACGACACTGATGGGAGCGGGGATAGCCGCGGCGGTTGTGGCCTCGGCGTCCATGTGGGTGTCATCTGCTCCTGCCGTGGTGGAAGGCACTGCGCAGAGCGCACACCCCTCCCAGGTCCAGCTCGCTTGCCCTTCTGGCATTGTCGACCCCTTTGAGACCACGAACGTCGCAGCGGGTATCACCTGGTCGTCGCTGGCGACGGCTCCCGTGTCTCCCGCACCCGCTTCCGTCACAGGGCAGGGCGGTGTCATCCCGACGGCCCTCACCCTCGCCGGTCAGGGCGGCGGTGAACTCGCCGGCCTCAGCGCCGTCGGCTGCGCGGCCGCTCGTACATCTCAGTGGATCGCGACCGGTGCGACCACCGCGGGTGCCGACATGGTCTTGATCCTGTCCAACCCCGGCCCCACAGCATCGGTCGTCAGCATCGATGGGTATGGCGCGTCGGGGCCGCTCAACGCAGCACCACGTCAGGTGACAGTCCCCGCGCGTTCCTCGGCCTCGGTGCTGCTCGCCGGATGGTTCCCCGACGAGAGCGCACTGGCCGTGCATGTGACCGCCGACGGGGGAGGGGTTGCCGCCTGGACGCAGGCCTCCCTCATGAACGGTGAAATCCCGCAGGGTACCACCCTGGCTTCCGCGGTCGTGCCCGCAACCACGCAGACCATCCTCGGCGTGGACCCGAAGGGAACCTCCCTGCTCCGCCTCGCTTCGCCGTCGGGAGAGGCCCACGTGAGCGTCTCCGTCGCCGATTCGACTGGCGTGCACCCCCTGGCTGGAGGCGAGGCGGCGGTCGCCGAAGGCACCACCCTCGACATGCCCCTTGACGGCGCATCCAGCGACTCCAGTCTGATCACGCTCATCGTGACCTCCGATCGTGAGGTCGTGGCTCAGACGACGACAATCACCCTCGGTGCGCCGTGGGCGCAGCGAGCGAGTGCCTGGATCATGCGGTCCAACGCGACTCCCGCCACAGCCCTGACTGAGGCGACTATTCCTGGCGCCACCCAGATTGAGGGCATGGGACGCCAGGTCCTCTCCACGACGCCGATCCGTGCCACCTCCCTGGCCACCAATTCGGGCGTCACCAACGTACGCGCGAGCCTCCTGCTCTACGCACCCGCGGACGCTCCGGCCTCGTCGAACGATCAAGGCGTCGCCACATCGGATGCCCCCAGCCCGAGTGCAACCCCTGACATCTGGGCCTCGCCCTCGCCGAGTGGCGGGCAGTCCGGGACAAGCCAGTCCGGCGCCGATCAGGACCCACAGTCGAGCGGAACGTCTGCTTCCACACCCGGAGCGGTCATGGTGCGCGTGGGCGGGCGCACCATCTACGTTGCACCCGGGATCCCCACCCTCGTGGATCTGCCTGACAACGGTGGAACCCTCAGCGCGGACTCTCCGATCCAGGCGGCTATCGTCGTCTCCGCGGACACGGCTGTGGGTCGCATGACCACGACGTGGAACGTGGGCACGGAAGGCATCAGCGCCGTCAGCGGCACCATCCGCACCACCAACTGAAGCGCCGCTCAGCGCATCGCGTCGTCGATCTCGTCCGGCGGCAACGCCAGGATGTGGCTGATGCGCTCGATCAATACCCTGCGCGTCATAACAGCGACCTCCTCCGGGGCGCACCGCAGCGTGATCGGCAGGCGATAGACGACGATACGATCGTGCAGACCGCGACGCCGATCCGCCGGGAAAATACGCGCGACGACGACGTTGTGAGACTCCCAGGGAGCAGGGTTCGACGGGGGGACATCCTCGACCGCAAACTCGATCGTGGCCACCTGCGGCCATCGACGAATGAGCTCGGTGACGAGTTCGCCGACCATCAGATCGAAGTCCTCACGCCGCGTCCTCCACGCCGGAGTCCCCGGGAAAAACAGGGGACCGCGCGGACCGCGACCGTGGCGGTCACGACTCGAGACATGGCGGCGCGTAGAAAACACCCCCTCAGGGTAGGCGTATGGCGCGCCGAAGCGGGCGATACGGGCACAGAGTGTCGTACTCTTAGGGGCGTGATTGCCCAACGCCACTGCTCCAAGCCCGGCTGCTCCGCGGTCGCCGTCGCCACTCTGACCTACGACTACCGCGACTCGACGGTCGTTGTCGGCCCCCTCGCGACTGTCGCCGACCCTAACTCTTACGACCTGTGCGACGAACACGCGCACAACCTCACCGCGCCGCTTGGCTGGCAGGTCGTGCGTTTGGCAACCACCTTCGAACCCGCGCCGCCCTCGGGAGATGACCTCGCGGCGCTCGTCGATGCTGTGCGCAGGGTTGCCCAGGAGGCGCAGGCGGCCCCGGCGCCGCCTCAGGAGACCCGCAAGCCGACCACCGGACCGTTCGGGCCCGCGCGTTCCGTGGGGACCCCTGACACCTCGAGCCCGCTCGATCCGTCGAGCCCGTACGCGCGACGCCGCGCCCAGTTCACCGTTGTCGACGGCACGGACACCGAGGACACGACTAGGGGCTAGAGGCCGAAACGAGCCTGCGTCGCCTCGTGGAAACGAGTCTGGCCTCGCGAGCGGCGCTCAGCCTCCCGACCCCACTCGCGATCCCTGCGGGCCACCAGCACGGCCGCAATCACAACCTCCGGGTGGAGGCCATCGGGGAGGGGAGTCTGCACGCGACGCGACAGGCGCTGTGCGAGTGAGACTGCGACCTGTCCTCGAACGTCCGTCTTCAACGAGCGATTCGACTGCAGGAAGGCACGAGCCTCGGCGACGAGGGCATCGTCGAGGGGGAGGATCGTCGCGGTGCGCGCCCAGTCTTCGAGGCCCGGCGGCAGTACGAGCGGCGGGTAGAACACGGACGTGCCCTGTGAACACACCATCGTCCCGGCCGCCAGATCGCCCAGGCGCTTGCCTTTTGAGCTCATGAGCTCCGCGAGTGCAGCCAGGCCACCAAAGGTCGCCCAGTTCTCCAGAATGCCTGTCGAGACGCGCACTGCGCTATGGCGAGCAGTGATCGCACCGCCGTCGTCGCGCACGACCCGCAGGTTAAATGCCCACTTCCCAAACGAGCGCCCACGGGTCGCAATCTCGACCACCAGCGGCAGGAAAAACATTGTCGTCGACAAGAAGCCGATGATGATCACGCGCTGGATCGACGGGGACGGCAAGGTGAACCTGACAGCCATGACAAGCAGCACGACCGTGCACATCAAGTACGTCGTCGCATCCATAACTGCGGCGGCGAAGCGCTCCGGAGGCGAGGCCGGCGTCACGTCCAGGGTGACTGCCTCGCCCGTGCGCACAAAGTCGTCTTGAATGGCGCTCGATTGACTGCGTTGCGTGCTCATATATGACACGCTAGTCCAATGGACATTGATGTGCTGCGGGTAAGTGGCGAAACGGAATGGAAACGGCTGGAACAGCTGACGCGCCAGCGCTCGCTGTCGGGCGACGAGATCGACGAATTCGACCGTCTCTACCGTTCGACCACGACGGATCTGGCGCGCGTTCGCACGCTCAACCCCGATCCCGAGGTGATCGCCGAGCTGTCGCGCATCCTGTCCGCCGCGCGCGGGCGTCTCGCGGGCACCGGCGGCCTCTCCGGAGCCGTTATCGCGCGTTTCTTCACGGTGTCCCTACCGCTCACGCTCTATCGGATCCGTTGGGTGATCCTGGCCGTGATGGCAGCGTTCATTGCCATCGCCGGCGTCCAAGCGCACTACCTGATGAGTCACCCGGATGTCATGAACGAGCTGGGTACCCCCGAGCAGCTGAAGTACTATGCGCAGAGCGCGTTCGTTGAGTACTACCACCAGGACACGAACGCGGAGTTTGGCCTGTCCGTGTGGGCTAATAATGCCTGGATCGCCCTGGTGGGCGTGGCCACGGGGATTACGGGAGTTTACCCGCTGAAGATCCTGTGGGAGAACGCCACGAGCATCGGCACGTCAACGGCCGTCGTCTTCAGCTACGGCGGAGTCTGGCACTTCTTCCGTTTCATCCTGCCGCACGGTCTTCCCGAGCTGACTGCCGTCTTCATCTCGATTGCGGCGGGCCTGCGGGTCTTCTGGTCGTTGCTCGTGCCCGGTCCGATGACGCGCTTCCAGGCTGTCGGACAGGCGGCTCGTAGCGCGATGACGGTCGCGGCGGGCTGTGCCATTCTCCTGGCCGGATCCGGCGTCCTGGAGGGCTTCGTGACGCCCTCCGACCTGCCTGACGCCGTCAAGATCACCCTCGGTGCCCTCATGACGGCCGCCGTGTGGGTATACATCCTCATCCTCGGGCGGCGCGCGCACCAGGCGGGCGCCAGCGCCGATGTCGGCACTGACGCAGGCTACTACCAGCCTGTCTCGGGGTGAGTCGCTCACGTGGCGTCAATGCGCGCGCGAAGCAGGCGCGGCTCAGAGTCGGCCGCTCTTCTTGAGCTCGATGTAGCGGTCCGCGGTCCGAGCGGGAAGCAGACCCGCCGAGGCGCGCACGGTGAGCGCGCCGGCCAGGCGAGCGTCGGTGGCTCCCGCCTCGTCGGACCGTTCGGCGAGGGAGGCGGAGGCAGCAAGGAATACCTGCTCGGCGTCCTCGCGTCCTGCCCGCGCTCGGATTTCATCCGGATCGGTCGCCGATGCAACCAGCACCGTGTGGCGGTCGCTTAAGCGCGCCAGCGCATCGGTGAACTCGGTTTCCATGCCGGCCGGTGGAATCTTCGTTGCGATAACGACGAATGCGGAATGATGTACGGTCTGCTCGACCGTGCTGACCATCTCCGACCAGTCGGTGACGTCCAGGCGGGGTGAAATATCCGTAAACGTGTGGGCCAGGGTCTCGATGACCTTAGCTCCGCGCACGCCCGAGACGCGTGCGCGGACAGCCGAGTCGAGGACGATGAGGTGCACCTTGTCGCCCGCTCGGTCAGCCAGGGCAGCGAGAAGCAGGGCAGTCTCGATAGAGGAATCGAGGCGCGGGGCGCGTCCCAGCGCGATCGAGTCGACCTCTTCGTGCTCGGGGGCTCCGAGCAGAGCCGAGGAGGCACGCCCGCAGTCCACGACGATCACGACGTGGCGGTCGCGTTCGGGCCTCCACTGCCGCACCATCAGTTCCGTCGAACGAGCGGAAGCACGCCAGTCGATGTCGCGAGGATCGTCGCCCACGACGTAGGAGCGCAGGGAGTCGAACTCGGTTCCCGCGCCGCGCAGCGTCGTCGGAGTGGTTCCTTCGAGCTCGTGGAGACGCGCCAGGCGCGAGGGCAGCAGGACGCGCGCTTTGAACTCGGGGAGGACCGACAGGGCGAGGGGAGCGGACAGACTCACCTGGCGCGCGCCCAGGTGCAGGGGACCCCACGAGCGAATGGTGATGACGTCGGCCTCGCGGGTGCCGCGCCGGGTCGGGGCGAGCACGGTAGAGACACGCTCGGAGGTGCCCGGGCGCAGTTGCACTCGCTGGCGCACCGGCGATGGGTTGAGCGAAGGAGGCCACGCGTCGCGCACATCCAGGTTCATGTGGCGCTTCGTCGTGTTCGTCAGTTGCAGGCGAGACTCGGTGGTCTGGTCAGCACGAATCGGCCCGGTCACGTCACGGCTGAGACGCAGGGTGCGCGGGGAGGGCGCGGCAAAGGCATCGAGGAGGCACACGGCCACGACGAGGCCACACCACGCCCACGCGAGAGCGCGAGACGGGGCGAAGGCGAGGGGGATGAGCCCGACCAGTACAAGGAGCGCGCTACGCGCCGAAATCGCCACGGGGGCCTCAGCGGGGCACGGGGGTAGCCGCGAGGACGCCGGCGACGACGTCCGTGGCGGTAACGCCCTCAAGGTTGGCCTCGGCGCGCAGACCTAGTCGGTGTGCAAGCGTCACGGGAGCCATCGTCTTGACGTCGTCGGGGGTGACGAAGCCGCGGCCCTGGAGGAACGCCCACACGCGCGAGGTGCGCAGTAGTGCGGTCGCGCCTCGGGGGGATACGCCCAGACGCACGGCGGGGGAGGTGCGCGTCGCGCGGCACAGATCGACGAGATAGGCCATGACTGCCGGTGAGACCTCGATGCGGGATGCGACCGCGTGGGCAGCCTGAATGTCGGCTGCGCTGGCGACCGGGCGGATGCCGGCCTCGGCCAGCGCCATCGGACTGAAGCCCGCCTGGTGACGCGCGATGATGTCGATCTCGGCCTCACGCGACGGCAGCGGCAGCTCTAGCTTGAGTAGGAAACGGTCCAGCTGGGCCTCGGGCAGCGGGTAGGTGCCCTCGTACTCAACGGGGTTCTGCGTCGCGATCACCATGAACGGATCGGGGAGCTGGCGGGTCTCGCCGTCGATCGAGACGGTGTGCTCTTCCATCGACTCGAGGAGGGCGGACTGGGTCTTCGGAGGCGTACGGTTGATCTCGTCCGCGAGCAGTAGGTTCGTGAAGACGGGGCCCTCACGGAAGATGAACTCGGACTGTCCGGCGTCCCACACCATCGAGCCCGTGATATCGGCGGGCATGAGGTCGGGGGTGAACTGGATACGCGCCATGTCCACGTCGAGGGCGCGCGACAGGGTGCGTACGAGCAGCGTCTTGGCAACGCCGGGCACGCCTTCGAGGAGCGCGTGACCGCCCGCGACAAGAGCGACGATGAGGCCGCTGATTGCGGCGTCCTGGCCGACGACCGCCTTGCCGATCTCTGCCTTCAGGGCAAGGAGCGCCTCCTGGGTACGCTTCTCGGTCTCATCGAGCGCGCGGCCCGACCACCCCTCGCCGGTGGGCGCAGAGAACGAGGCGCGGGTGTCCTGAGGGGCGACCTGCACCTGGGGCGCGTAGGGGGCCGGCGCGCCCTGCGGAGCGTAGCCGTTCGGCGGCGCGGCGGGGATGGGGCCGGGCTGGGGCATGCCCTCGGGCGCGGGGCCGGGGATCGGGCTAGTCATGGCGAATCTCCTTTTCGAGAGCGTCGAGGTCATTGGCGAGGTGGATGAGCGCCTTTTCGGAGGTTGGGGGCGGACCCCACAGGAGGGCGGAGCAGCGCGAGGCGGGCAGGCCTCGCTGTTCCATCGCGTGAGTGAGGGCTTCCCGGTCGGCGGTGTGCGCAACGCCCAGGGCGGTCGCGATGCGCGAGGCCGTGGAGCTGCGCAGTGCCTGCGCGGCGTGCTCGTAGGCGCGCTGGGAACGCATGAGGCGGGCCTTGCCGATAAGCGTCTCGGAGGCCGGGACCTCGATGGGGAGACGTTCGGAGGTGAGGGGGCCGAGCCTGCGACCGCGCGCGAGGCCAGCCAGCAGGCAGGCGGCGATGACCATGAGGAACGCGGGCATGAGGTACGGGGAGGTGAGCAGCTCCTGCGTCGACGTGCCCGTCGGAGTATCGGTGCGCGTCGGCGAATACCAGGCGACCTTCGGGGTCCGGCCGATCGTATTGATTGCCAGCGCGGCATTTCCTCCCTCGGAGATCGCGCGGTTGCGCAGGCGCAGGGAGTCGGGGATCAGAGCGCGGAATCGGCCAGAGTCGGAGCGCTCGGCGTACGCGTAGTTCCTGCCGTCGTCGGAGAAGCACAGATTCCATCCGTCGGCCGAGCCGGACAGTACGTAGTCCGAGGCCTGCAGATGCTGGGTGCGGCCCGCAATGTCGGACGTGCAGCCGGGGGTGAGCCACGTCTTGCTGCTGTATGTGCGACTGGAACGCAAGCCCTGAAGGTAGACGGAGTAGGATCCTTGATCCTCCTCGAGGCCCACGTAGACGACGTTCGTGCGCGTCTCGATAGCCTTCGCCATCTCATCGGTCATACGCGACGGGAAAACAACGACGAGAGTTGTATTCTCGTCGACCGACGCGGCCTGCTGCGCGTTCACATCACGCACGGAAATGCCGTGGTCGCCCAGCACCTGGGCGAGGGCGCGCGCCCCATCGCCCTCCTTATTCCGAATACCGACGGGGGCGTTGTTGTACCCAGCCTTGGGCAGGATGGACGCCGCGATAGCTAACAGCAGCGAGAATACGACGATGATGATCATCGGGCGTGCTGCGGCGAAGCGCTCGCGGGCCGTCGGAGTGACGACAGCGACCTGTCTGGCTTTCACGACGCCACCTCCGCATCGCGGCACGCGCGCAGGAGGTCCGGGGTGAAGCGGCGCAACGCCTCAACCTGATCGGATGAAACGCCGGAGCGGCCGTAGCGCACCTGGTCAAAGGCCTGTGCAAACTGATCGAGCTGGGGGCCGAACATGGGCGCGACTCGCGTTGCCGCCTGCGCCGCCTCGCGCGCCGTCAAGCCGGGCGTGGACGTCACGACATCTTGAGCATCGAGGCCCAAAACCATGAGACGGTACGCCCACACGTAGGCCAGGTCCCAGTCCTGGGCTGCCACGGCCTCGTCGAACGAGGCCTGGGCCTCCGTTTCGCTTGCCTCCTCCTCGAACACGGTGCGAGAGACGCGCTTGGCGAGGCGGATCGGGTTGAGGATGAGCGCAATGAGGATTGCGGCAACCGCGATAATTCCCACGATCATAAAGATCAGGGAGACCGGGGGAGCGCCCTGCCCCTTCCACGACAGGGCCTCCCAGAACCAGTCAATGAGCGACGCAACCCAGCGCGCGATGGGGTTGGGAACATTGGCGTACTCGCCGTGAGAGAGTTCCTCAACGATCCACTCGTGCGCCTCCCCCTCATCGGGGGTCAGCGGAGCATCGCAGGAGAGCAGGCCGATCACTGCTGCTGAGCGCCTGCCTGAGCCAGGACCGAGGCGAAGTTCTCCTTACGGATACGCAGATCCGTGTACATGAGCGTCTCGAACGATGCAGAGAAAGGCAGCAACAGCGAGGAGCCGAGCATAACGAAGAATATGGCGATGGCAGAGCCGACCGGGCTTGAGGGGTCGGACGTCGCCGCGACGGATACCAGGCCGCCGATGAGGCCGATGACGAATCCAATGAATCCGCCGATGAAGCTGACGGCGAGGTTCAGCAGCAGGAAGCGGCCGAGAGTCGGCCAGAACTCACCCTTGACGAGCGACCAGGAACGCTTCAGCGAAGCGACGGGACCGATCTCCTCCAGCACCGCGCATATCGGAGCGAACAGCAGCTTGATCTGGAAGAAATACACGAGGATAAAGATGGGGATAATAGCAGCGAAGGCGACAAGCACGAGCCACCACAAATCATCGTTGCCACCCATCAGCGCGGCGAGCGAGGCGAAGACGGCGACGATCCAGAGGATGATGGGGACCCCCGTGATGACCGCGGTCAATGCGAAAGAGCCAAGGAGCGATCCGAGTCGCTTGCGCGTCATCGCCCACGCCTCGCTCAACGTCAGATTCCTACCGACCGTCATCTGTGAGACAGTCGAGGCCAGCAGGCCCGTGAGGATGGTCGTGCCCGCGAACGTGGCGATCCATTGCACCATGTTCGAAATCATTCTCAGGAGGAGAACGTTGGTGCGATCCGTCATCGATTGATGGAGTGCCTGGGGATCGTAGTCAGTATTGGCGACGGACTCGTATCCGAGGCCCGAGAGCAGGATCGACACACTGGCAATGAGCGACACGAGCAGCATGATGACGACGGTGAAGCCGAAGAGAACCTTCGGGTTCGAACGGATCGCCTCGAAGGCGCCGCTGAACAGGTCGCCGATCGTGAGAGGGCGCAGGGGGATGATGCCGGGCTTGGACTGCCACCCCCACCGGTTGGTGGTGGAGTAGCCGGATGCCCCGGGCTGGGCGTTGTAGCCAGGCTGTGCACCATAAGCGGGCTGTGCGCCGTAGGCGGGGGCCTGGGGCGCGGCGTAGCCCTGCTGGGCTCCGTATCCCTGGGTGGGCTGGGGGGCCGTGTATCCCTGCTGTGCGCCGTAGCCCTGGGTGGGCTGGGGGGCCGTGTATCCCTGCTGTGCGCCGTAGCCTGGCTGTGCGCCGTAGCCCTGCTGGGGCGTCGGTGCGCCGGACTCGGGCTGCGGCGTCCATCCCTGGTAGGGGGCGGACGGATCGGGAGAGGTCCAGGGGGAGCTCATTGATGCCTCCGTGTTGATGGTGCTTCTACAGTGTCCATCCTGCCATATGCGCAACTTGCGCGAAACCTTATCTCGGAGAGAAATTGAGGGATGGCTGCGCGATTCTCCTGCGTTCGTGACGATTTCGTGACACTATCGTGATATGAGTTCGCGCATCCTCGTCGTCGACGACGACGTCGCCCTGGCTGAGATGATCGGCATTGTCCTCCAGAACGAGGGCTATGAGGTCGTCTCCTGTGCCGACGGATCCGCTGCTTTGACTCAATTTCAAGAGCACAATCCGGACCTGGTCCTCCTGGACGTCATGCTACCCGGCATGGACGGCTTTGACGTGTGCCGCGCGATCCGTCGTGTCTCGGATGCTCCGATCGTTATGTTGACCGCCCGTTCCGACACCTCTGATGTCGTGACGGGTCTCGAGGCCGGTGCCGACGATTATGTTCCCAAGCCCTTCAAGCCCAAGGAACTTGTGGCGCGTGTGCGCGCGCGGCTGCGGGGCCGTGAGGACTCGCAGGCAGATGAGGGCCTGTCCCTCCAGGACCTGTCGATCGACGTTGCCGGCCACATCGTCAAGCGTGAGGGGCGCGTCATTGCGCTGACTCCTCTGGAATTTGATTTGCTGGTGACCCTGGCGCGCTCGCCCTGGAAGGTGTTCTCGCGCGAGGAACTCCTCGAGCAGGTGTGGGGCTACCGTCATGCCGCTGACACCAGGCTCGTCAACGTCCACGTGCAGCGCCTGCGCTCCAAGATCGAACGCGACCCGGAGCGTCCCGAGCTGGTCGTAACAGTCCGCGGGGTTGGGTACCGTGCCGGCGCAGGGGCGTAGGGACGCGCTCAAGGATCTGCTGCGTGCCGTCGCATCGTCGAGGCCGTGGTCCCTTCTCGCCTCCTCTCACCTCGCCAGTCGTATTCGGCATTCCCTGTCCGCCCGCATCGCCCTGGCAATCACGGTCGCCGCGCTCGTCATCCTCCTCGTTTTCGGGGTGATAATCGCCTCCCAGCTGCGCACCTCTATGTTCGAGACGCGCAAGGATGCAATCCTGGCTGACGCGTCCCTGCGCTTTTCATCCGCGCAATCCGTGTTCTCCTCATCCACGGCCTCGTCTCCCGCGCAGGTTCAGGAGTCCGCGCGCGGCGCGCTGGCCTCGCTCAAGGCCTCGGCGGCCGGCGCGGGTGCGACGAACGTGGCGCTGCTGCGCTCGGAGGGAGCCACGGCGTCGCTGCGCATCAACCAGATCGAGGATGAGCAGATGCGCGCACTCATCACTCCGCAGATGCGCACCGCAGTCTCGGGTGGGGGCGCACAGTGGCAGTCGGTTGGTATCCGCTCGAGCGACTCCGACAAGGTAGTCCCCGGAATTCTCGTCGGCACCCAGGTGCAGCTGCCTCGTGCGGGCACGCACGAGCTCTACATTCTCTACTCGCTATCCGCCGATCAGGCGCAGGTCGACGTGGTCCTGCGAGTCCTCGTCCTTTCTGCGCTTCCCATCATCGTGGCCCTGCCGATCGGTGTGTTCGCGCTGCTGCATCGCCTCCTCCTGCCCGTGCGAGTGACCGCGCAAGCTGCGACAAAGGCGTCAAAGGGAGACCTCGACGTGCGCGTGGATGTGCATGGGGACGACGAGATGGCCGACCTCGGGCACGCCTTCAATGCGATGACCTCCTCGCTCCAGGAGACGATCTCGCGCTACGACGAGCTCGCCAAGCTCCAGCAGCGCTTCGTCTCCGATGTCTCCCATGAGCTGCGCACCCCGCTGACAACGATCCGCATGGCGGAGGACATCGTGTGGGACAACCGGGACGAACTGCCGGCCCACGCGCGTCGATCCGCCGAGCTCCTGCACGACCAGACCGAACGCATGGAGCAGATGCTCGCGGACCTGCTGGAGATCTCCCGCTACGACGCTGCCAGTGCCCTGCTGGACGCCGAGGACCGCGACCTGCGACCGATCGCCCTGCGCGTCGTCGAAGGCTGTGCGGAGCTCGCACAGCGACAGAACGTGAGCGTCGAGATCGTGGCGCAGGGCAGAGTCGCGGCCGAGATTGATGAACGCCGTATCGAGCGCGTCATCCGTAACCTCGTCGTCAACGCGATCGAGCATGCCGACGGCACGCCCGTGACGATCACGCTCGCCGCGACCGAGACCGACGTCGCATGCCGCGTGCGCGACCGCGGGGTGGGCATGACCCAGGAGGTCGCCGACCACGTCTTTGACCGCTTCTACCGTGCCGACACCGCCCGCGCCCGCACGACTGGCGGTACTGGCCTCGGCCTCGCGATCGCAACTGAGGATGTCGCCATCCACGGAGGACGCCTGCAGGCGTACGGAGAACCCGGTCGCGGCGCGTCCTTCCTGATGACCCTGCCCAAGCGCGCCGGCGAAGAGATCGTTAGCCGCCCCCTTGCCCTGTGGGAGGACGAATGAAACGCCGCCTGATGCTACTCGCCGTGGCAGCCTGCCTGGCCCTCGCGGGATGTACCTCCCTGCCCACCTCCTCGGCACCCGCGCCCTTCGACGTGTCAGCTCGGGACGGCAGCGGCATCCAGTTTTCCGCGGAGGGCCCCTCCGACGGGGCGGACGCCGCGACCCTGGTGAGCGATTTCCTGCTGGCGTGTGCCGCCGGCCCCCAGGACGACTACGCGACCGCGCGCCTGTTCCTGAGCGCAACGTCGGCGCGTTCGTGGCAGCCGGAGATGGAAATTCTCATCTACGACACGGACGCGGCCCCCGCGGTCACCGCCGGATCCGAGAACGGCTCCGAGGTGGACGTGACGGTCTCCGTGCTCGGTGTGGCCAGCATCGACGCGTCGGGCGTGCTGACCCGCGTGGCTGCCTCGACCGTGACGCGCACCTTCAGCCTCGTGCGCGAAGACGGACAGTGGCGTATCAACAGCCCCGAGAACATGGTCCTCATGAGCCGGGCGTCTTTCACGGCCTCGTTCTCGCTCGCCAATCTCTACTTCCCAACGACAGAGGGTGGGGACCTGGTTGCCGATCCTCGCTGGTACCCGTCGCGACGCCTAGCCTCCCATCTGCTCGCGGGCCTCGTCGAAGGGCCGCGTCAATCTCTCGAGCCGGTCACGGCGAACGCTATCCCGGCGGGCACGACCGTGCCCTCCCAGGGACTCGACGTCGTCGACGGGGTGGCGCGCGTGGAACTGAACGCGGTGGTGCCCGCGACCGAGGGGGCGCGTGCGAACCTCGCGTGGGAGCTCACCCGCACCCTCACCCAGGTGGCGGACGTGTCGCAGGTGAGCGTCTCTTTGTCCGGTGACGTGCTGGATGCTCAGGGGATCCCGGTGCCCCCGACATACTCTCTCGACACTCTCGTGGGGGCGGGCCCCGACGGGGTGGGGATCGTGTCATCGTCGGGGCTCACGAGCCTGACCAGCACCACCGATGCCTCCAACCCGACAGTCTCGCCCGTGGACCCCTCGCTGGTTGCCTGGAGCGGTACCGACGGTGTGTACGCGCATCGCGGCGGAACATCGGTCGCATTCCTGCCTGGACAGGCGCCTCTCGGCCCGTCGGTGGACCGCTTCGGATGGGTGTGGGGTCCTGCCACGGCCTCGTCGGTGAGCGTCGGCGGGGGAGTCGATGGCGCGTTCAGCGTGAGCGTGGAGTCCGAGAGCGCCGGGGAGATCCACGCGGTGCGCATCTCTCCCGACGGCACGCGCGCCCTCGTCCTGCGCGGAAGCGACGCGAGCGCGTGGGTCGGTGTCGTCGAACGCGATGCCTCCGGGCACCCGCTGGCGATCCGCTCCCTCGAACAGATCCCCCTTGAACACGGCTCGGTTGTCGACGCATCATGGACGACATCGACGGGCTTCGTGCTCGTTGTGCGCACCACCGGTGAGGACGACCAGCTGGTCACGCTGCCCCTCGGCGGTCTGCCCTCGAACGTGTCCCTCCCGATTCGCGTGACATCGATGAGCGCCGGTGGGTCCTCCTCCGTGGTGGTCATCTCGGGCACCGATGCCGACGGCAAGGCGCAGGTGCTCATCCGCTCGGGCGCGCTGTGGCAAAACGCCCCCGAGTCGCTCACCTCCGCCCGATACGCGGGGTAAGAACCGTGGTGGGCGGGAGCGGAGTCCGGGGCCTGATGCGGGGGCTGGTCGGCGCGCTCCTTCCCGTGCAATGCGCCGGGTGTCGCGCCTGGGACGAGGTCCTGTGCCCGTCATGCCGCTCCCTGGCTGGCTGCCCCGCGCACGTAGCCTCCCTTGAGGGCGTGCGAGGCCCCCTTCCCCTGGTGGCCATAGGGGACTACGACGGGCCGCTGCGCCGCATCGTCCTTGCCGCCAAGCACTCCGCGCGTACGGACGTCACCGATTTTCTCGACGAGGCCGGGGCCTGCCTCGGCACCGCCCTGGGTGGGGTGCTGGGCGTGGCTGGGTCGCCCGCCGCCGGTGTGGGTTCGTTGGAGGGGAGGTCTTCGTTCACCGGGGGAGCGGTGGAGGTGTGGGTGGTGCCCGCGCCTTCTTCGTGGAAGAGACGCCTGCGGGGTAGGCAGGTGGCGCTGCCGTTGGCGCGCGCTGTTGCCCGAGCTCTGGCGGCAGGCGCGCGTCCTGGCGTGCGCGTTCGGGTGGTGGACGCTGTGCGGCTGCGCGTGGGCGCGACCTCCCAGTCGGGCAAGGCCGGGGCACAGCGTACGGTGGGGCGCATGGGGTCGATGCGTGCGCTCGCGGTCCCGGGGCATGGCGTGCGTGTTGTTGCGGTGGATGACGTGGTGACGACGGGCGCAACGGTTCGGGAAATGGAGCGTGTGTTGGGCGGTCTCGACGCGGTTGTGACTCTGTGCCGAACCGGGCTTATCTCATGACGCAGGTCACCGGCTGGGGTATGATGTGCGTACTGACTTTCGATAGCGTGAGCAGCAGGGACGCTCCTCGCGTCAGTGCGGGAGGTGATAGCTCAGACCACGGTTCGGGCAGTGAGCACCGAACAATCCCCACCTGCGGGCAACGATGCCCGCCGCACACCATGGAGGAAACACATGGACATCACCGTCGTCGCACGTAATGCCGAGATTCACCCGAATTTCCGGGAATACGTGGAGGAGAAGGTTTCGAAGATCACTCAGTTCTACCCCCGCGCTCAGCGCGTCGATGTGGAGCTGACTCACGAACGTAACCCCCGCCAGGCCGACACTGCCGAGCGTATCGAGCTGACCGTTTACGGGAAGGGCCCGATCATTCGCGCTGAGGCTCAGTCCGCTGATCGCTACGCGGCCGTCGACATCGCCGCCGGCAAGCTCTACGAGCGCCTGCGCCGCCTGCGTGATCGCGTGAAGGACCACCGTCGTCGGTACCCGCGCGACCTGGCCGAAGCCGAAATCCTCGAAGCTCCCGTCGTCGAAGAGACAGCCACATTCGAAACCGAGGCTCCCAAGCCGCTGCGCAGTGCTGAGGACCTGAAGGTCGGAGAGGCCCGTGAGGAACAGTGGGGTGATACCCCGATCATTGTCCGTCAGAAGGTGCACGAGGCCCCGCCGATGAGTGTGGATGAGGCCCTGGACCAGATGATGATGGTTGGCCACCCCTTCTTTCTCTTCGTCGACAAGGACACGAACCAGCCGTGCGTCGTCTACCACCGCCACGGGTGGACGTACGGCGTGCTTCGCTTGAACACGACAATCTGACGGTTGAAGGACCGCGGCGCCCCGGGCACCATGCCCGGGGCGCTCCCGTGTGCGCTGTGAGCGTTAAATACGTCCATAGTTCGCGCGGGCGTTTCCACTTTGGGCAGTTAGTTCGTAAACTAATGGGTGGATTTGACTGTCTGCTCTACAAGGGGGCGGGCGATTAACGTCAGGAGCTATTCGTGTCGATTATTGACAAGATCCTTCGCGCTGGCGAAGGGCGTATGCTGCGCAAGCTGGATCGGCTTGCGTCGCAGGTTGATGCCTTGCAGGAGGATTTTGAGGCTCTGACGGACGAGGAGCTGCAGGCTAAGACTCAGGAATTCAAGGATCGCCTCGAGGATGGCGAGACCCTGGACGATATCCTGGTCGAGGCGTTTGCGACGGTCCGTGAGGCCTCGTGGCGAATCCTGCGCATGCGTCCCTTCCACGTGCAGGTCATGGGTGGCATTGCCCTGCACCAGGGCAAGATCGCCGAAATGAAGACCGGTGAAGGCAAGACCCTGGTCGCCACGATGCCGTCGTACCTGCGCGCCCTGACCGGCAAGGGTGTGCACGTTGTGACGGTCAACGACTACCTGGCGAAGTACCAGTCGGACATCATGAGCCGCGTCTACAACTTCCTGGGGCTGACCTGCGGTTGTATCCTCGTGGGGCAGACGCCTGCTGAGCGCCGCGAGATGTACGCCTGCGACATCACCTACGGTACGAACAACGAGTTTGGCTTCGACTACCTGCGCGACAACATGGCGCAGGTGCCCGAGGATTTGGTCCAGCGTGGCCACGCCTTCGTCATTGTCGACGAGGTTGACTCGATCCTCATCGATGAGGCCCGTACCCCCCTCATTATTTCGGGTCCCGCTGACGGCGACCTGAACCGCTGGTACGTGGAGTTCGCCCGCATCGCTCGCCTGCTGAAGCGCGACGAGGACTACGAGGTCGACGAAAAGAAGAAGACCGTCGGCATCCTGGAGCCGGGCATCGACAAGGTTGAGGACCAGCTGGGCGTTGAGAACCTCTACGAGGCGGCGAACACCCCTCTGATCGGCTTCCTCAACAACGCGATCCGCGCCAAGGAGTTGTTCTTTAAGGACCGCGACTACATCGTGGACGGCGGCGAGGTCCTCATCGTTGACGAGCACACGGGCCGTGTCCTGCCGGGCCGCCGCTACAACGACGGCATGCACCAGGCGATCGAGGCCAAGGAAGGCGTGGAGATCAAGGCCGAGAACCAGACGCTCGCTACGATCACGCTGCAGAACTACTTCCGTCTGTACCCCGAGGGCTCGCGTTCCGGCATGACCGGTACGGCTGAGACCGAGGCCGCGGAGTTCCACTCGACCTACAAGATCGACGTCATCCCGATCCCCACGAACAAGCCGATGATCCGCAAGGATCAGTCCGACCTCGTCTATCCGACGGAGAAGGGCAAACTGAACGCGATCATCGAGGACGTCGTGGCGCGTCACGAGGCCGGCCAGCCGGTCCTCATCGGTACCGCTTCGGTGGAAAAGTCCGAGCTGCTTTCGCAGATGCTCAGGAAGAAGCACATTCCGCACCAGGTGCTCAACGCCAAGCAACACGCCCGCGAAGCCGCCATCGTCGCGATGGCCGGCCGCAAGGGCGCGGTCACGGTGGCCACGAACATGGCCGGCCGTGGTACCGACATCATGCTGGGTGGTAACTCGGAGTTCCTCGCCCAGGCGAACCTGGCTGCCGAGGGCCTCGACCCGAAGGAAAACCCGGAGGAGTACCGCGAGGCGTGGCCCAAGGCTCTCGCGGCCGCGGAAGAGGCCGTCGAGGCCGAGCGCGAGGAGGTGCGCGAGCTGGGCGGCCTGTACGTGCTCGGTTCGGAGCGCCACGAGTCGCGTCGTATCGACAACCAGCTGCGCGGACGAAGCGGTCGTCAGGGTGACCCGGGCGAGTCCCGATTCTACCTGTCGATGGAAGACGATCTGATGCGCCTATTCAACTCGGGCATGGCGCAGCGCATCATGGCTTCGGGCGCCTACCCGGAGGACATGCCGCTGGAGAACCGCATGGTGTCGCGTTCGATCGCGTCGGCCCAGCGCCAGGTGGAAGCCCGCAACTTCGAGATCCGTAAGAACGTCCTGAAGTACGACGATGTCATGACGGGTCAGCGTGAGACGATCTACGCCGAACGCCGCAAGGTGCTCGAGGGCGAGGACATGGGCCCGCAGATGCGCGCGTTCATGGAGTCCCTCGTGACCGGCCTGGTCGACGAAGCGATCGCCGACAAGCCCGTGGACGAGTGGGATCTGCCCAGCCTGTGGGAGCACCTGCGCGCCTACTACCCGCCGTCGGTCACGATCGAAGAGGTCGAGGAGGAGCACGGTGGTGCTGCGTCCCTCGTGCGCGACGATCTGGTGACCGAGCTGGTCGGCGACATCCACGCCGTCTACGCGGACACCGAGGACCGCCTGAACGCCAACCCGCTGGCGCAGGCGCAGCTGGGCGATGAGCCCATTCGTACCCTCGAGCGCCGCGTCGTCATCTCCGTGGTGGACCGCCTGTGGCGCGAGCACCTCTACGAGATGGACTACCTGAAGGAAGGCATCGGCCTGCGCGCGATGGGTCAGCGCGACCCGCTCGTCGAGTACAAGGACGAGGGCGCCCAAATGTTCCAGGCGATGGTCGAGCGCATCCGTGAGGAGTCAGTCCAGCAGGTGTTCTCCTACGCCAAGCAGTTCGAGCGCGCCCTGGCCGCCGCCGAGGAGGAGGCCGGTGGTTCGATCGCCGCCGCCAGCGTCGCTCCCGCGCAGGAGGATGCCTCGTCGTCCTCTTCTGAGCCCAGCGTCGAGGACGTTGCCGCCGCCGAGTCTGCGGCCTCTGCGGCCGCGCGCGTGGCCGTTGCTCACGCCCGTTCGGTGATGGGCAACGTGGGTCGCGCGAAGGCGCCGAGCCGCGTGAGCTACAGCTCCGCTGAGGGCACCGAGTCGGCCGCGTCCTCGTCGAGCGGTAACCGCGCGGAGCGTCGCGCTGCCGCTAAGAAGCGTCGCCGCCGCTGATCGGTACACGTCACGGGTGAGGGGGTTCCTGTGGGAGCCCCCTCACCCGTTTGTGTATCCGTCGAGCCGCGCGGCCGGTCCGTCAGGCGAGTTCGAGGGCCGTCGTGATCCAGCGTCCGTGGTACTCCTCAAGGCGCAGAGCAAGGGCGTAGGTGCGTGACACGGTGGAGACGATGACGGCGGCCTCTGTTGTGCGCTCGTCAAGGGGACACGTGCGCACGTGGACGGGCCTTGTTCCCCGCGCGCAAGGGGATAAGTGGACGCATGCGAGGGCTCCGTAGAGGTCGGGCAACATCCAACGGCGTAGCTGGGGTGCCTGACGAACGCCCGTGACGACCTCGACGATGGCGCGTGCGAGGTTCGCCGCCCACGGTCCGGGATCCGGGAGATTCTGCCGTGGGAGGGTGACGTAGTGGGTTGGTGTCGGCGATGTTGCCGCCCTGTAGACCAACTGAGGATCCTGACTCCACCGGAACGGGGTGGGCTGGATCGGACGGGTGGGGGTGGGCCTCGTGCTGGTCCGTCGTCTGGGGGCCTCGGAGGCGCGAGGCCGGGGCGCGATTTGGGTGCTCATGGCAGGTCCTGGGGGATGGCGAGTGTCTGTCCGGGGTAGATGAGAGCGGGGTCGTGGACCGATTCGGCGTTGGCCGCGTGGATTGCCCGCCACGTGGCGTCGATGTGCGCATCATCGGCGTCGGGGCGCAGGGAGGCGGCGATCGACCAGAGTGAATCGCCCGGCGCGACCGTGATTGAGGTAGGGTGATCGGGCGTATCCGCGTCCGGTGCATCCTGCGCGGGCACGGGCAATGTGGCCGGAGCAGTCTGTGTCGCCTCCTGGTCGGGGGAAGGGGCTCCGGGGGTATCCGCCCATGTCAGTGAGACGGTGGGGGAGGTCTGTTCCTGCGGTGCTGCCAGGGAAGCCGCGGCGGGTGCACCGGTGACGAGTGTGGAGCCAATCAATGCGCTGGCTCCGGCGCGAGCCAGAAGCGACCGCGAGAGACGGGTGCCGCAACGGGAGACAAAGAAACGTGCAGCTGTGCGCGCCGCTGGGGGAGCAACGCGCAGGAGCGCGAGGTGAGCGCATGCTGAGCATAGGAGACTCCACGCCAGGAGTGCGAGGGCAGCAATGCCGAGAACCCAGAGGATGAGCGTCTCGGGACGCTCCGCGCTTAGGGGTGGAGCGAGGCGGGAGAGATAGAGTGCGTCGAGGAGGCACAGCGGGGCACCAACGAGCCAGAGAAATGCGTCGGTGAGGTGTGATTGGCCGGCGACGGTCAGTGAATCATCAGTCATGGTGAACTCTTCATTGAGTGGACGGATTCGATACCTTAACTATCCGCTTTATAGTGCACTATGTCAATAGATGTTAGTTTATGTTATCTAAATGTGATGTGTGGCGCATGAATGTGGCATCGTAGGGGCATGGATATGTCAGCGTTCATTGCCGAGCTAGAAGCACAATTTGATGATGAGCGCGGTCGCGATCTCGATGCGCTCATCGACGAACTCACCGATGCTGAACGCGCCTCGGTCAGCCTGTCTGCCCGCCTGGCCGGTGCAGACGGTGATATTACACTGGCGCTGCGAGGGGGTTTGACGATCACTGGGGCGGTGCTCGATTCGACCCGCTCGTGGGTGCTCCTGCGCGGAGGTCGCGACGATAGCCTGATCATGCTCTCCGCAATCGTCGCGGCCTGGCCCCTCGGGCGCAGTGTTGCGCGCGAGTCCTCCGTGCGAGGAGGCGTCGGCGTTGGCCATGTCCTGCGCGAACTAGGTGCACGCGGTGTCGGAGTCGTCATCGAATCCGACGGGGGTGACCATCGGGGGATCATCGACGCGGTCTATGCGGACCACGTCGATGTCGCCCTGGATGGAGAGGCCTTCGCCTATGACGACCGGGATGAAGTAGGTGGCATGACCGTGTCGCTGGCACTTGCGGGGCTTCGTCGACTCCGCGTGCTCGGCCAGCGATGGTCGGACGACTAGTGAGCGTTCTCCGCCTTCTGACGCTCGCGCGTCGCGGCGTATTGATCCTGGATGAACTGCTCCAGGACCGATTCTTCGATCCTCCACACATGCTTGCCGCCGACCTGAATGGCCGGGAGCTCGCCGGAGGAAACGAGGGCGCGGGTGGCTGACATCGTGAGATTCAGGGTCTCGGCGACGTCAGCGAGAGTGAGGAATCGTGTTGCCATGGCACTACGCTATCAGTTGGGGTTGCTTCGTTTGATTGGTTTGAGTCAGCAATTTTTTATGCGTCATCTCACCGATCGGATCGGTTGGTTCTGATGAATAGTCGACAACCTACCGCTTTTTCGGATGAGCGTGCATCATAGAAGAGTGAAACGCGTCTCAGCTTCAGTGTCGATCCCGACGCGCGCCCCCGGCAAGATGGACCGTCGATTCGTTATCGGCTTGGTCCTTATCATCGCGTCCCTGATCGCATTCAGTGCTCTCAGCGGCCTCCTGCGGGGAGGAAGCCGCGTCTACACCGCGACGACGACCATCGCCCCGGGGGAAACCCTCACTGCGGACAATGTCCGAGAGGTTGTCCTCAGCGTCGACTCGGACGTCTACGTTCCCACGTCCGAGGCCCCCATGGGG
This sequence comes from Schaalia odontolytica, assembly GCF_009730335.1. Lineage (GTDB taxonomy): Bacteria > Actinomycetota > Actinomycetes > Actinomycetales > Actinomycetaceae > Pauljensenia > Pauljensenia dentiphila. The sequence continues at coordinate 1,960,743 of NZ_CP046315.1, read as the reverse complement.
TCCGTCGTGACTCGGCAGATCACCCCCGGCCAGATCGTCATGCGCACGGATCTGTCGCAGGGGGACAGCGGAACAGTGCAGACAGACATGCTGCGCGTGGCCGTCACGGTCAGTGCCGGGCTGCCCGACGGGGTCGCTGACGGAACGCGGATTCGGCTGTGGACGATCCCCGCGCGCACGCAGGGACAGGCTGGCAATCAGGCGCGCGAGATCGAGGGGACCTTCACCTTCGTGCGTCGGATCGAGGCCTCGTCCCAGTCGCACCGTGGCCAGCGGATCGAGATCCTCGCGAACGCCCAGTCCATGCCGGTCCTCCTCGCCGCGCAGTCCTCGACCGACGAGCTGGCCGCAGTCCCCGTGGGGGCGCCGTGAGCTCCGTCCACGGGGTAGTCGTCCTCGCCGATCAGCGCTACGAGGCACCCCTCATCCAGGCGATTCAGGCCCGATCGGATGTCCTTGCCATCGTCCGGCGCTGCGCTGACCTGGCTGAGGTCGTCGCCGCGGCCCGCGCCGGCCTCGCCGACCTCGCGGTCATCGACGGATCCGACCCCGACCTGACGATCGAGACCGTTGAATCGCTGCGCGCTTGCGGCATGGTCGTCGTTGCCCTTGCGCCCCATCACGAGCGCTCCCGCCTCATCGCTCTGGGGGTCGCCTCGGTCGCCGCGCCCGGCAGCCCCGACCAGGTCGTCAACTCTCTCATCGCGGCGACGCGCACGCGCCGCTCGACCCCTGCCACGGCCTCGTCCGCACCACCGCCGCCTCCTCCGCCCTCCGCTCCGGGCAGCGTGCTGGCCGTCTGGGGGACATCCGGTGCGCCCGGGCGTACGACCCTCGCTGTCGGTATCGCGACCGCGCTGTCCGCCCACGGGCCCACCCTCCTCGTCGATGCGGACACCGCCAACCCGACGATCGCGCACCTGCTGGGCCTTCCCGTCCATGCGTCGGGTCTGTCAACCCTCGCGCGTACGGCCTCGCGCGGCCCCATCACGCCCGCGGACACGCTCGGGGCAGCCGTCATGCGCTCCGAGAACCTGCACGTCATCACGGGCCTCGTGACGCCACACCGCTGGCGAGAAGTGAGCAAACCCGGTATCGAATCCATCGTCGGGGCACTGCGCCTGAGCGCCCGTTACTCGGTCGTTGATATTGCGTCGACCTCGCTGGAAAAGGCCTCGCGCGGGGCCAGCCGTGACGATGCCGCGCTCGGGGTGCTTGAGCGCGCCGATCGGCTCGTCATCGTCGCGCGCGGTGATATCGTCGGCATCAACCGGCTCTCGTTCCTAGCGCGGTGGTGGGAGGCACAAGAGCGCGCCATTCCGGTCGAGGTGATCGTCAACCGCGTGAGCACCGCGGATATCGGCCCGCACCCGGTGCCCTCCCTGCAGGCGGCGATCGGCGCTTTCATGCCCGACTGCATTTTCCACGTCGTTCCCGAGGATGAGGGGGTTGGGCGGGCTTCCCTGCGAGGCAAGGCTCTGGGAGAAAACGGTGCGCGTTGCGACGCATCCGACGCGTTGCAGGCGATTGTCGAGCAGTGGGTGCCTACACTGTGACCATGCGCGTCTATGTTCCCGCCGTCCTGTCCGACCTGTGCGTCCCGCTGCCGCCCGTGCGCAGCGGCGTCCTGTGTGTGCCCGAGGCCGGCATGAGTGGAGAGGATATCGAGGTCCTCGAGGACGACGCCATCACCGAGGCGGCGCTGTCCTCCCTCGAACTGGCGCGTGAGACGGAGGGAGCGGGCGTCGCTCGCGTCGTCCTGGCCGTCGACACCCCCACCTCGACGACGCTGACCCCCGGCGAGCAGATCGAACCCCACATCTTCGCGGCCCCGGCCTTCGAATACACCTGGTCGGACGTGGCCGCTATCCTCGCGGACCTGCCCGACGCCTCACCCGCAGTGCAGGCCGTCCTGAGCGCCGATACGCAGGAGAGCGCCGACGAGGCCGTGGCCGCCCTGTGGGAGTCCTCCCTGGCGTGGTTCGACCGCTCCGAGCGCCCCGCCGTCCTCGCCCTGCACCAGGGCTGACACCTACGCGCGCACGCTGAGGGTCGATCCGCCCTCCGGCAGAGGTCGCACCTGGATCTGATCCGCGATCTGGGTCGCCATCTCCTCGACGTGCGAGATGACGCCGACCGTGCGTCCCGCGCAGCGCAGCGCCTGGAGCTGCGCCATGACCAGGCTCAGCGTGTGCGAGTCGAGCGATCCGAAGCCCTCGTCGATGAACATCGTGCGCAGCTCGACGCCTCCGGCCTCGGCTGAGACGACGTCCGCGAGGCCGAGCGCCAGCGCGAGGGACGTGTAGAACGTTTCCCCGCCCGACAGCGTGCGCGGGCTGCGTAGCGCGTCCGTATCGTGATCGACGATTGCCAGGCCCAGGCCGGACTTGCGCGAGGCGGTGCCGTCGTCGGGGACGGACACGAGCTCGTAGCGTCCCGATGAGATTGCCGCGAGGCGCGGGTTCGCGGCCGCCAGGACCTCCTCTAGTCGCGCGATGAGCACCCACGCCGACAGGGGAGTGGAGGCCAGGTTCTCCGGGCCGGATGCCGCGGCAATGTCTGCCAGGCGGCGGATGGGCCCGGCCTGCTCCCGGGCACGCCCGAGCGCCTCCAACGCCTGCTCGAGGGAGGCGTGGGCGGCGTCCAGCTGAGCGCAGTGCTGCTCGAGAATACCCGAAGCTCGGGCCGCCATAGCGGCGTCCTCCTCGGCCTTGCGGGCGGTCTCGGTGAGGGCCTCAAGGTCCGGCGCGGGCGCTGACGCCGCACGGGTCAGGCGCTCCGAAGCAAGCGCTTCGCGTGCCGCGAAGAGTGCCTTCTCATGCGCGGCCACGCGCGCCTCGAGAGCCTCGACCTGGGGGAGTGGAAGCAGGAGCGTGCGCCACGAGTCCGCCTCGAGGCCCTGTTCCTCAAGTGCATTCGCAAGGGATCGCTGCGCCTGCGCGAGCGCGGCGCGGGCATTGTCCCAATCGGCGCAGGCCACGGCCAGGGCTGCCGCCCGGTGTGCGCGCTCATCCAGGGCTGTAGCGCGCGCATCGAGGGAGGTGTAGTCGGCGCGCTCAGTCTCCACGCGGGCCTCAGCCGCAGCCAGAGCAGATGTGCGCTCCTGGAGGGTGGACGCGAGGGAAGCGGCGGTCTCTCGGGCGCTCGCGAGGGAGTCCGTGAGGCCGTCGAGGCGGGCGCGCTCCTGCGCGAGGGCCGCCTCGATCTCTGTGATCTGCGGGCTGAGAGCCTTGAGCTTCGCAACGAGCTCGGCGGCTCGATCCCGCTCGGTTTCGAGCGTTGGCGTGGGGGCGCCGGCCACCTCGTTGAGCTGGGCGATACGACGCACAAGATCCTGGTGGCCAGCCTGCGCATCCCGCAGCGCGGCCTCCGCATGGTCTCGCGCCTGGTCGAGCTCCGCGACCTGCTCGCGCGTGATCTCCCCGTCCGCGGCCGGTGCGGGATTGGGGTGAGCGGTGGAGCCACACACGGGACAGGGTATGTCCTCCTCGAGTTCGCGTGCGAGCGCCGATGCGCTCTGCGCGATCCACAGGTCGTGGCCGTCCGCCGCCGCGGCATTCGCAAGCTTCGCGGCGACCGTGGCCTCGCGCAGCTCGTCCGATGCTCCGAGGAGGGCCGAGCGCAGCAGGTCCGCCTGCATGGAGGCATCCAGGCGCTCGTTGAGGGCGCGCAGCGCGGACGCGGCCTCGGGCAGCGTGTCGGCATCCGCTCGCATGAGGCGCAGGGCCTCGGAGGCCTGCTCGATGCGCAGGGGCAACGTCTCGCGCTCGGCCTCGATCGACGCGATGCGCGCCAATGCCTGCTCATGCTGGGAGCGCAGCGAGTCGATGTGGGTGCGCACTTCGGGCAGCGAGCGTTCGACGGCCAGGGCCTCCTCGAGAGAACCGCGCGTGCGCGTCGCCTCGCCGCGCAGGTCCTGCGCCCGCTTGCCGAGAGTGGCCACGGCCTCGGGTGTCAAGGATGTGGAATCGATGGAATCTTCGTCTCCGAGAGCAGGGGATAGGGCCGCAACCTGGTCTCCCGCAGCCTCCAGACGAGCGCGTGCCGAGGCCTCGGCCGCGTCGAGGGGAGCCACGGCCAGCGCTCGGCGGGCCTGACCCGCGCGCTCACGGTCGGATGCGATTGCTCCCTCCGATGAGGTGAGCTCGGTGAGCGTCGCGCTGAGGCGTGCGTGCTCCGCTTGAGCCTCAGCCAGGGCACGCCCCTCGGACAGGGCGCGGGAAGCCTCGCGCGCGGTTGCCGTGGCCACCTCGGCAACGTGCAGGGTCTGTGCGTGCGCCTCGCGTGCGCGCTCGCATGCGTCCTCGGCCCAGCGCGTCACGGCGCTGGAATCCTCCGCGCCCGCATCCAGCTGATCGGCCTCCTTGGCGTCGGCCGCACGGCCGTCGGCGGCAGACCCGTCCTCAGTGCCGTTCTCGGCAAAGGCTGCGTCCAGTGAGCGCACGCGCTCGAAAGCGCCGATGGCAGCCACGCGCCGCTCTTCGATGCCGCGTTTCGACGAGGTGGCCGCATCGACGAGGGCCTTCGTGAAGTCCACGTAGATCTGCGTGTCGAAAATGTCGCGCAGGATCTGCTCGCGAGCATCCGATGTGGCGTTGAGGAACTGGGAGAACTTGCCCTGCGGGAGCACGATCGTCTGCAGGAACTGGTCCTTATCCAGGCCCACGATTGCCGGAATTTCTGAGCCCACGTCGCGGGGACCCGACGCGATCGGCTCCACCGTACGCCACCCGTCCGGCGCGTCCGGATCCTCCACGACTCGCATCAGCGTCGACTTCGAATTGCGCTGCGACTTCTTGCCCGCCGGGGTGTACGCGGGGGTGCGGGTCACCCGGTAGATGCCCGTCCCCACCTCGAACACCAGGTCCGCCTCCGACGGATCCGAATCCGAGATGTGGTTGGACCGCAGGCGGTCCTTCGACGCGTCCTTCGTGCGCGCCACGTCGCCGTACAGGGCGAAGGTGATCGCGTCGATGAGCGTGGACTTGCCCGCGCCCGTCGGTCCGTCCAGCAGGAACAGCCCCGAGTCCTCGAAGGCCGAAAAGTCGACCGTATGCTCGCCCGCGAAGGGGCCGATGCCCACAATACGTAGCCACCGAATCTTCACTGCATGTCCTTTCCTCGAAGCTGCGCCCACACGTCCAGGGCCAGCTCGCGCTCCTGAGCGCTTAGCGCCCGCCCGCCCACGGCCTCGTAAAACTCCTCCGTGACCTCGCGCGGATCGCGGGACGCGCGCACGGTCATCGCGGGAGCGAGCGCGGGGGCCTGGGAGGGACGGTGCACGACGACCAGGGCATGCGGGTAGACCTCCCGGATGCGAGGAACCATGCGCTCGGGGCGCGCGTCGTCCGTGACCGTGATCGACACGTACGAGGCCGTGGTGGCCTCGTCGGGATCCGCGAGCAGCTCATCCATGGTTCCCTCGAGTACCGCGATGCCCCGCAGCGTGGGGATGGGCACCACCTCGATGTCGGTCACCGAGGTGGCATCCGTGGTCAGGAGGGTGATCGACTTGGTGGCCCCGGCCTCGGAGAATGAATACGCGATGGGGGAGCCCGCGTAGCGGATCGGGACGGATGCACCCGAGATGTCCTGCGGGCGGTGCAGGTGCCCGGCCGCCACGTAGTCCAGGCCGTGGGTCAGGGGCTCCTCGTCCCCGAGCGTGTCGAACAGGTCCGCCGATACGGAGGGGACGCCGCCCACCTGGATGTCGCGCTCCGAATCCGAGGCCTGGGCGCCCGTCACGAAGGCGTGCGGCATCGCGATGGCCGGGCGCTCGTCGCCCGCGTCGCGCCGAGCCGAAAGGTCCGCGCGCACCCGGCGCAACGCCGCCCCCAGAACCGCCTGGTGGGAGCGAGGCAGGGGAGTGGGTAGGTCGGCCTCGCCCCGCGCAGGCAGGTCCGACAGACTCTGGCGCACGAGGTCGGGCTCCAGGTAGGGCATCGGGTACACGAGAGCACCCCCGGCCTCGACGGGCGTGCCGATCGCCTCCGGGTCCGTCACCACGTGCAGCGAGGGGGTGAGCATGTCGGCGAACAGCCCCAGGCGAGCAGCCCCATCGTGGTTTCCCGACGTCAGGATGAGTGTCGTGATCTCCGTCAGCTCGCGCAGGGCGCGGCGCATCCGAGCGAGCGCATCCACGGGCGGGACCGCGCGGTCGAACACGTCGCCCGAGATGAGCACGGCATCCACGCCGCGCTCACGCACCAGGGCCACCAGCCACTCAATGAACGCGTCCGCGCTGTCTCCCAGGGACGCGCCGTGCAGCGTGCGTCCCAGGTGCCAGTCGGAGGTGTGCAGAATCAACATGCTTCCAGTGTGGCAGAGGCCGCCCACATCTGCGTCCGTCACACACGCTTGGAGAGCGGACACGAGCTGCACGCGTGCGCTCAGCCGATAGCATGGTGGGCATGACCAAGCCCTTCCTCATGCTGACCTCGCGCGACGACGGCCCCGTCCTGGCCGCCGAGTGCGCCGACCTGCCTCGTTTCTCTGGACTCACCCCCGACCAGGTACGACAGGTGCGCATGGAGAGGGAGCTGCCCGACCTCGACCTGTCCGAGTACTCGGGCGCGTTTGTCTGCGGGTCCCCGTGGGACGCGAACGCCGACGACCACCTGAAGGAAGCGCGCCAAGTGCGCGCCGAGGCCTGGCTGCGGTCCTTCTACGACCGGGCGCTCGGCGAATCTTTCCCGATCCTGGGCCTGTGCTACGGGCTGGGTACCCTCACCCTGCACTTGGGCGGCGTCATCGACACCCACCACGGCGAGGAAATCAGCGGCATCGCGCTGACCAAGACCGATGCGGGGCGCGAGGACCCGCTCCTGGAGGGCACTCCCGACCGCTTCCACTCCTACGTCGGCCACCACGAGGCCGTGCGCGAGCTGGCCCCCGGCATGCAGGTCCTCCTGGCCGGTGACGACACCCCGATCCAGATGGTGCGCGTGGGCGAGGCAGCGTGGGCGACCCAGTTCCACCCCGAGATGGACCTCGAGGGCGTCAACGTGCGCATCGACCAGTACGCGGGCCGCTACTACCCGGCCGACAAGGCCGAGGCAATCCGCGCCCAGGTCGCGACCGTGGACACGGATCCCTCACGCCTCGTCCTCCAGAACTTCGTGCGTCGCTTCCAGCGCTGACACTCGCCCGGCGGGCGGAGCCGCGCGCCCAGGTCCCGGCTCTAGCGGGCTGGGGGAATCAGCCCGCGGCGGCGAGCACGCCGCCTGGCCGGGGAGATCATGATGGAGAAACAGATGGCCACCAACTCGGAGCCCATGAGGACGAGTTGGTGGCACATCATGATGGGTGGCCTACGGTATTTCTGAGGCGTGCTGTTGTTCCTCGCGTCGGTGGCGTGCTCGTTCGATCATCATTGGAATTCGATGAATCAGCAACAAGATCATTCCGCTGTAGAAGCACCAGTTCATTGGTGTTCTACCCGTGACTATCGAATATGAGACAGTGCCGACTAAGAGGATGCAGGCCGCCGTTAATAGCATCTTCGCTGCAACGTGACCAATGCTTGTGTTGTTCATCGGTGCTTGCTGCGGCGAGGTCAAATCAAGGGCGTTCATTTCACACTCACCTGTTGTAGCAGTAGCTGTGCTGGCGGCATTCGCCTTTGAACCCTTGGCTCCACCCTAGGTACCCGAGCCAGACGGCAGGCGAGACGGAAGCTGCTGCCTGGAGAACGTGACCGAATGAACCGTTCCACATGCTCCACGTTACCTCGCCCGACTTTGCACGTGAGACGCCGTCGTTGTAGGCGATGGCGTACCCAAGCGCTAGTATTCCGATAATTTCTCCGACAACCTGCGTGCCCTCGGTCGATTCCATCTGCTCGACTGCCGCTTCACCCGTTGGGGCGATGGTTGATCGACCAGCGGCTTGTGTGGGGAGAACCATGCCTGCCGACAGGAGTGCTGCGCAGGCGAAGGATACGAGAGCCCTGATAGCAGTTTTCATAATGATCACGTCCTTGTGGTCAGGTGTAGCGACCGCCGCTACATTTCTATTATTGACTGTCCTGATGACCTGTCAAGCATTCCAATTAGTGAAAGATGTTACATTACGCCCTTATTGTTTGTAATATTTTGCGAATGTGATATTGGGGTTACCGGGTGGCCTTGCTGGCAGCCTCCGCCGTGGCCACGGCCTCGAGGAGCCTGCGCACCGACGCCACGCGGGAGGCGCGCTCGGAGCGCACCCGATCCGCATCGCCGTCCCCGGCCTCGTCGAGGGTGAAGGGGCCGGTGGCGCGCGCGTAAGCGTCAAGCGCGCACGAGGGTTCCTCCTCGCCGTGCGAGCACAGCGGCAGGCACCAGGCGGCGGCCTCTGCGACGTCCGGGAAGACGCCGAGCACGTCGGCGACGCTCACGTGTCCCAGGCCGAAGGATCGCACGCCGGGCGTATCCACGATCCAGCCTCCCTCGTCCAGCTCGAAGGCCTCCGAGGATGTGGAGGTGTGGCGCCCGCGCCCCGTCACCTCGTTGACGTGGCCCGTCGCGCGGCCCGCGCCCGGCACCAGGAGGTTGATGAGCGTGGACTTTCCGACCCCCGAATGCCCCACGAGCACCGACCAGTGGCCGGCCAACAGGGCCCGCAGCTCGGCGACGCCCGGGTCGGCCTCCCCGGCCTCGGCGCTCGTGAGCACCACCCGCAGGTCGAAGTCCTCGTAGGCGGCGATCAGCTCGTCCGCGCTGGCCAGGTCCGCCTTCGTCAGGACGAGGACGGGGTCGAGGCCCGCCTCGAAGGCGGCGACCAGGCAGCGGTCGATCATGCCGGTGCGCGGCGGGGGATCCGCCAGTGCGACGACGATGCACATGGTGTCGGCGTTCGCGACGATCGCCTTCTCGCCTCGCTGATCCGGGGCGTCCTCGAGGGAGCGGCGCAGCACCGAGGAGCGTTCCTCGACGGCGACGATGCGCGCGAGCGTGTCGGGGCGCCCCGACAGGTCGCCGGTGAGGCGCACGCGGTCGCCCATGATGATGGAGCCGCGCCCCAACTCGCGGGCGCGCACGGCGACCACACGGGTGCCGTCCGCCTCCAGGCTCACCTGGTAGCGGCCGCGGTCGATGCCGATGACGCGGCCCAGCGGCTTGGAGGACCAGTCGGGCCGGTCTTTTGTGCGGGGGCGTGAGCCCTTGCCGGCGCGTACGCGCACGCGCGGGTCGTCGGTTCCCGTGTCGCGGCGGGCCATCACTCCTCCTCCTCGATCGACGAGGCCGGGGCAGCCTGGGTGCTTTCCTCACCGTTTTCGCTCACGAGCGAGGCCCACATGGCCTCGAAGGTCGGCAGCGTCTTGGAGGTGCAGGCGATGTCGTCGACCGTGATGCCGGGCGTGATGAGGCCCAGGATCGCGCCGAAGGCCGCCATGCGGTGATCCGCGTACGAGCGGATCTGCGCGGCGTGGAGCGGGCGCGGCGTGATGATCAGTCCGTCCTCGGTCTCTTCGGCCTGCCCGCCGGCGCGGTTGATCTCGGTGACCAGGGCCGCCAGGCGGTCCGTCTCGTGTCCGCGCAGGTGCGCGATGCCGCTCAGGTGCGAGGGGGTCGAGGCGTATGCGCAGATCGCGGCCAGGGTGGGGGTGAGCTCTCCGACCTCAGCCATCGTGGCCTTGATGCCCGGGTAGTTGCCGGCGCCGGGACCCGTCAGGGTCAGGCCCTCCTCGTCCAGGGTGATGGTCGCGCCCATGTGACCGAGCAGTGCGCGCCAGGCGTCGCCCGCCTGCGTCGTTGCCTCCGGCCACGCTGGGATACGCACGCGCCCGCCCGTCACCATCGCTGCTGCCAGGAAGGGGCCGGCGTTGGACAGGTCCGGCTCGACGGTGATGTCGCCGCCGATGGGGCGCGATGGGAAGATGTGCCAGGTGGACAGGTTCGCGCGGCCCTCGTCCACGACCTCCAGGTCGATGCCCGCGCCCGCGAGGGACGCCAGCGTCATCTCCACGTGTGGCATTGATGGGATGACGCCCGGAGCCGAGACGAAGAGAGGATCGCCGACCAGGGGAGAGACGAGCAACAGGGCGGAGAGGAACTGCGAAGAGGACGAGGAGTCTACCCATGCCTGCGCGCCCAGCGGCGTGTGGATCGGGCCTTGAATCGTGAAGGGCAGGTGCCCGCGCTCACCGTGATACGTGACGGTCGCGCCCATGCGCACCAGGGCGTCCAGGAGCGGGCCCAGCGGGCGTGCGTAGGCCTGCTCGTCCCCGTCGAAGAGTGTCTCCTCGGGGGACAGGGCCGCCAGGGGAGGCAGGAAACGCATGACGGTGCCGGCCAAGCCGCACTCGATGCGACCGCCGCGCGGCGGCAGCGACATCGGTGTGACGCGCAGGATGCCCGCGCCCTCGTCCTCGACGTGTGCGCCCATCACCTCCAGGGCAGCCGCGAACAGGCGCGTGTCGCGCGCGTCCAGGGCACCCCGAATGACGGAGGGAGAATCGGCGACGGCCGCCAGGTACAGGGCGCGCGCCGTGATTGACTTCGAACCCGGCACCTCGACCGTGGCATCCACGGGGGAGGTGGGCAGGGGAGAGGGCCAGGGCGCGCTCACGAAGCGGTGCCGCTCAGACGCTCCACAACGGCGGCCTCGGCCGCAGCGATCGCACGGCGCTGGTCGCGGCGCATCGCGTGGGCGACGAGGGCCGAAGGCTGGCCGACGCGGTCCGTCGACGCGAGGAGGACGCCCGCAGCCAGGCCCGCCTTATTCAGCGTGCGGTAGCGACGGCGCTTGATCTGCTCCTTGGGCAGGCCTCGCGTCGTGCCAGGCAGGGGAGCGTTCACGAGGGCCATGGGCGCGCCGATCGCAGCCAGGGTCAGGGCGGCCACGCGGGGCTTGCGGCCCAGCGCGAAACGCAGGCCGGCGACAACCATCACCGCGCCTGTCACGCGGGTGGCAACGGCCAGCTGCTGATCCGTCAGCGGATCCAGGCCGACCGCGTGGGTCGCCTTATCGATGAGAGGGCGAACGCCCGCGGCGCGCTCCACGTGGAAATGCGGATGCATGAGGGCATCAACCCCGTCGGCGATGAACGGGGCGGCGAGCAAAGGACGGGCAACAACGCGCAGCAGATTCATACCCCTATTGTTCGACACCTTTGCCCCTGGGGGAAGCCGAACGGCCTGCCCACTCCCAAACAACGGGATAAAAGTGGTGCAACGCACACTTGTTGAGGGTTATGGAATAAAGAGGGGGGTGAGGCGTTGCCCTCAGTATGACCGCCCATCGACCACTCCCATTCGCGCCGCACGCTTGCGCGACTACGCTGAGAGGCGATGGATACGACAACCCCCTCACCGACGCCGCAGGCACCCGAGCTTACCCCGGCCTCGTCCGCTCTGGATGGTGCCGAGCTCGAGGCGCGCTTCATGGACGAAGCGATGCCCCTCATGAACCAACTCTTCGGCGCGGCACTGGGCATGACCCGCAACCGCGCCGACGCGGAGGATCTGGTTCAGGAGACCTACCTCAAGGCCTACCAGAAGTTCCACCAGTATCAGCCTGGCACCAATATCAAGGCCTGGCTCTACCGGATCCTTACCAATACCTACATCACCAGCTACCGCAAGGCGCAGCGCTCGCCCAAGCGCGCCTCCAGCGACACCGTCGAGGATTGGCAGCTGGCCGACGCCGCCTCCCACTCAGAGGTTGGCCTCAAATCCGCGGAAGTCGAGGCGCTTGAGGCGCTGCCCTCCGCTCAGCTGCGTGACGCCCTCGATTCGCTCTCAGAGGAACACCGGATGGTTGTCCTCATGGCTGACGTTGAGGGTATGAGCTACAAGGAAATCGCCGAAGAACTAGGAGTTCCTATGGGGACCGTCATGAGCCGACTGAACCGGGCGCGCAAGAACCTGCGCTCCGTGCTGGCTGACGTCGCCGCGGAATACGGGATCGGAGCAACCAAGTGAACACTCACGTGACCTGCCAGGATGTCCTAGACGCCCTATACGAACTGATCGACTGCGAGGAATGTGACCGCCGCAGCGGCCTCATCGACGCCGGATCCGTGCCCGGCCCCGATGCGCGCGCCCGTGCCCTCATGATCAAGCACGTCGCCACCTGCGCGCACTGCACCGACGCCCTGGATGCGGAGCGCCACGTGCGCGCCCTCCTGCGCGGCTGCTACGAGTCCGAGCAGGCGTCCGATGCGCTGCGCGCCCGCGTCGTCGCATCAATCACCAGCGTGTCCGTCACCTGGCGCTAGGAGCGCTGCGACGACGCGTGATCGCGTCGCGGCGCGCGGGCAGACGAGCCTGGGGTTGCCACCCGTTTTTCGGTGACCTTCGTCGCCGCGAACGGCCTGTGCCTTGGTGGTTTGGGCCGATGTGTGCAAAAATGCTTCAGTCTAGACAACAAACCCAAGGAGAATGACATGTCGAAGCGGGGTCGTAAGCGTCGCGATCGTCGTAAGAACGGCGCGAACCACGGCAAGCGTCCTAACGCCTGAGCCGAATACGTTGCGCGCCCGGACCGGTTGGTCCGGGCGCGTTTTGTATGCGCGTTGTGTACGCGCGGCTGGTGAGGACCAGATGCGGCCGTGCGAGGCGCACGTGACGCAAGGGCGCGCGGGAGCGGGACCAGGCCTGCGCCGTGTCTGGGGCGTGCGGCGCTTGGTGGCGTGTCGTGTGCTGGGCGCAAATGATGAGTGGGGTGTGCCGTGTCTGGTGTGTGCGCTACTCCATTTGCGGCCCTGCATCTCAGTAAAACGGTGTGTGGGGCTTCCGTTCGCTGCAGATTGTGATCGCGCTGTGCACATGGGGATAGGTTGTTCGTGTGCTGGGCTGGTGTTGAGGACGCTCGTGGTGGCGTGAGGAGCCCGTCTATGGGGGCGCCAATCCACTGGCCTTCGTTCTGGATAGGAAACGCCGTTCTGGATAGGAACCACGCATCTGGATAGGTTATTAAGCTATCCAGAACGCGATAACCTATCCAGTTCACTGTTTCCTATCCAGAACATGAACTCGTTGTGGGGCACGTCCGATCCGGAAACGTCGATTTCGCCCATCGCAGCGCTCGGTGGGAGGGCTCCATAGAAGGCGATGATCGAGTGATGAGCTTGTACGCCCTAGCGCTCTCATGAGCCTCAACCGTAGACCCTCCCAGTCGTTGTAGTCCGGCCAGCTGACACGAATAACGTTCCATCCTGCATCGCGAAGATCCTGATCCCTGCGGATCCACTCCCGTTTTGCGCGCGCAAGATCGGATTGGTTGTCGCCTAGTTTCCCGATGCCGTCAAATTCAATGATGATTCGTAGATCTGCGATGACAATATCTGCGTAATAGTGACGACCCCGGACCTCAATGTGCACTTGAGTCAGTGACGGGAAAGGGCTGATCGAGCGCACAAGCCAAAGCAAGGCTGCTTCAGCAGGATTCTCGCATCCAGGATCAATCGCGCGAAGAATGGCGCATGCTCGACGGAGTCCTCGTTTTGTGGGGGAGCGTTCGAGGCGCTTGAGGAGCTCTACGCGGATTTCCTCTGCCCGTTCACGTGATTCCATCTGCTCAAACATTGAAAAGTTGCTCCACTGATGCAGTGCCATGCATCCGAGGGTGAAAGCCTCCAACGGCTCCTCTTGCTGAACGCAACGGATGAGTGCATCGTACGGGTGTTCCGTTTCCAATCCGTTAGTGCGTCTGCGTTCCTCAGAGAGTGGAGGGATGCTGGAACAGGTGACACCTGTTTCGGGTACTGTCGTTGAGCCGACCGAACACGCTGGAAGTCGGGAAGTGGATCGTCTTGTTGGCCTGTAGATGGTTATCTGTGGATTAGCGGACCATCCCTGAATTCCGTTGAGTAGAAGGCAACTACGTCCTACGTACAGTGCTTGGTGTTGTAGGGATGCATTCACTGCATGGATTCGGGCGAGGGCAACCGCGTTCCATATTTCCCAAGGAGTTGACTCGTCTGGATGCAGTGGGAGAGCAGCTGCAATGCCGCGCATGATGCGAACGGTGACGGGCGAATGCGCTTGGCTCTTTGGTGTCTGTAAGACATCGGTGACGACAACAGGTACCTGGTTCATGTATCCAGCTTTGAACAGAGCTTCGAGTTGGGGGTAGTCGAAAAGGACGGCCTGTGGATAACCAGGTCTCTCTTTATGCCCCTGTGCATAACGGCGAGGAGTGAGGTGTCGGGAGTCGCCTGTCAGGATGGGGGCGGAAGCGCGCGCGGAGAGCTGTTAGCGATGGGGTGTGTGAGGGGGACTGATATCTGAATGTACGTTGTTGGGGTGAGGAGCGTCCCGTAGAGATCAACGAGGAGAAGCCTCACGCACCATCTGGATAGGAAATGGAAATCTGGATAGGTTATTGCGTTCTGGATAGCTTAATAACCTATCCAGATAACTAGTTCCTATCCAGAACAACGTTTCCTATCCACAAGCCAACTCTACTATTTCCAGTGAACCGAATACGCGCGTGCGACACTTGAACGAGCATCCAGATATCGGCCGATCTGCTCGTGTCAGATCCTGATGCAACCGGGCGCCTCGATCTTCCGCGAGAAGTGCAGAAGCCTTCGACTTCGGCGTGGGCGACGCCGAGCTTATCCACCTGCGGTGGTGTTGCACTCGCGTCGCAGCGAGGAGCGAACCACTCTCGCAGCGTATCCTGGTACCTGTTGGCGCTCGGGCGCGTCCCGGTGCGCGCAGACTGATTCATCGATATGAAAGAGGCCCCATGTCCCTCCAGATGCGTCTTATTCACGCTCGCAAGGGGCTTACGCCTCCCGCACTGCACACTGAGGAAGCCGCGCGCGACATGGCGGCGGGTGCCCCACTGCAGCACCCCATGCCCGAACGTATGCGAGCGCGTTTCACGGCGACGTGCGATAAAGGCGTGACCCGCGTGTTCCCGAAGCAGGGCCTGCGCTCGGGTGGCGCTCTCATCTTCCTGCACGGCGGTGCTTACCTCTTCCCGCTGGTTGACGGCCAGTGGGGCATCGTTGAGGGCCTTATCGACCGCACAGGCCTGCCCGTCATCATTCCGGACTATCCGCTCGCCCCCGAGCACACCGCGGCCGAAGCGTTCGACTTCGTCCAGCCCATTATCGACGAGGTCCAGGCTGAGTTCGGCCGCGTCGTCATCTTTGGTGATTCGGCGGGCGGCGGTCTGGCGTTGTCCCTCGCCATGCAGCGTCGCGACGCGGGTAAACGTCAGGTGGATGGCCTCGTCCTGTATGCCCCGTGGGTCGACGTGACGATGACGAACCCGGCGATTGAGGACGTGCAGCACCGCGATAAGATCCTGCGCGCGCCCGGACTGGAGTGGGCGGGCCGCGCGTGGGCGGGCGACCTGGACCCCGCAGACTGGCGGGTCAGCCCCCTGTACGGTGACCCGGCGGGCCTGCCGCCGATGCGGATTTTCCAGGGCGACGCGGATATCTTGGGCCCCGACACGATCGAGTTCGCCCGCAAGGCGGCTCGCGCTGGCGTCGATGTGCGCCTGCGTGTGGAGCCGGATGGCTTCCACGTCTACGTGCTCTCAGTCCCCGTCATTCCCGAGGCCGAGGCCGCCCTCGACCACAGCGCGCGCTTTATCTCGGGGATTCTCACCCAGCCGTGAGCCGACCCGTTTCACGCCCCGTTTCACGGCCTCGCTGATCGAGGGCAAGATGCCGCCGATGTGTACGTGCGTCGGAGTGACGGCGTGCCTCGTCAATCCAGCCTTGCTTGATCGATGATCCACGAGTAGTAGTAGACGTCAAGTGTCATCGAAGTTGTCCCTGGATTCTTGATGCAAGCACTGTACAGGACTTCGTCGACGCGTCGGTCATCGAGAAATACACGGCTATCGATGACTGTCTGACGGGTGGTTCCGTCGGCCAGGGTCATGATGAAGTGATAGTCAGCTACGGACATGGTTCGGTAGCGTCCATGTGGTTCTCGGCGCGAAACAATTTCGCGTGTGCACGATGAGACGGTCACAGTCTGCGGACCGGTGAAGAGATCGAAGACGACACGCGTCCCGTAACCTAGAGCGTTGTAGGCGCTTGGAATCAGAATAAGCACCGGTATCACGAGGGCTGTGGCTCGTTTGTGCAAGCCCATGACAGTGCCAGCTCTCTCGCGCTTGTCGAACCATTGAAACAAGTAGGTAATGGCGGCGATGCATGCGAGCATGATGAGAAACGCTGTGCCGTAGGAGAAAGTCAGCCAGCGGAACCGAGAGGGGCCATGAGGGGAAATTGTGTCTGCCAAATGGGCCAAACCATACAAGATGAGAGTGAGGACGATCCAGAACGCTGTCCCATAGCGCTTCTGCTCTTTCGTCAGCGAACTTGTTGGGGATTGGGGTGTGGTAGACGTGTTCTTACGCTTGCTCATGGGGGTGCTTCAATGGGTACGGCGGGTAGCGGTGCTCAGTCGCGTTCTTTGCGGTGCCGACGTGGCCTATGCGAGTCTCGTATAGCGAAACCGATTGAATAATAGATGGCACATCCAATGATCCCGCTCAGGATGATAGCCGCGCAGATGGGGATGATGACGGGAACGGCGATGGGTGACATGCGTGCGAATTGGATGATCATCCAGCACACAATTGCGGTGAGGCTCCCCGCCGCTACCGCGATGGCAGTGCGCGAGATCTGGGGTTCATCAACGGAGGGTTGATCGGGGGAGAGAGGTGCTTCGTTGCTCATAAGAACCGTTTCAGCTGGGACGGAGATGGACGAGGCTGTTTATTCCGTGTCACTGCCCACCTGCATAGGTAGCGTGGTGTGGATTGAAGGCGGGGAGTTCTTCGGTGGTGGTGTCTCAGTGGTGCCGTGTGGCGTCGTGACGACGAGGCTCGGGCTGGGCGGGTGCACCCACCTCGTCGGTGAAAACACGCAGCATCCTACTCAACCCGCGCGTCGACGATGATCCAGCTGTGGCGATAGACCTCAAGTGTCAGAGGTGAGGCCCCCTTCTTGTCAGCGCACGCTTTTGTTTCTGGGATTCTCACGAGCCGCTGACCTGCACGCCCGTCAGAATCCACGTGCGCGGGTAGTAGGACACCGTCATCGTTTGAGTGCGCTCGCGGTGCTCGCAGGCGTTGTACAGCTCCGTCGCTAGGTCCCCACGCGTCTCGATGTCGTCGATGCTCTCTGAGATGAACGTCGTCGTATGCGTGAGCCCGCCTTCGAAGTTGATCGAGAAGTTGTCCCTGTAGACCGATGAGTGAGAAAACATGGATCGGGGGGCGTCGTACTGGAAATACATGCATGACGTGACGGTCTTCGGCTGAGGGCCGTCCGCGAGATCCATCGCGGCGGGCAGACCAAAGTAGAGCGACACACCCGCGATGAGGAGACCCACCATGCCGAAGTAGAGGGGGCCGCTCATGTCGCGCGGCCGCTGAGGGGTGCTGCTCGATGGATACGCTGGCTGTGCTTGGCGTCGAAGAATGGAAGCAAAAGGAAAACAGGACAACGCTAAAACAAGCCCCGCCGCGCTCTCGGCGAGCCTCAACATGAGGAGTGGCGTCCCGTACTCGAAGAGGTCGCGGAGGAAATAGACGGCGCAGCCCAGGAGGATGGTGGCCAGCGAGATGATGACGAACTTGAGGCTTTGTCTGCGCTGCTGGTGATTGGCCACGGTCGTGGGTGAGACCCGCTGATAGGACAGGCTGGCGGGATCGGTGCCGTAGCCGCCGTACTGCGTCGTCCCGTAGTTGGGAGCGCCGTACTGCGTCGGGCCGTCGCTGGAGGGTGGGAGAGGATACTGGTTGCTCATGGTCTTCCGGACGTAATCGGCTGCTGACGAGGTCGGCGCATTCGGGCGCATCCTCTGAGCTGAGTGCGTGCGAGCGCGAGGACGCCTGACTGATAGGTGTTGATGAGTCGGCAGGGGCATTCGTTCATGGACAGGTACTCGCTAGACGAGGCGCGCGTCAGCGATGATCTGCGTGCGCGGATACAGGTCGAGGACCAGCTTCTTCGATGAGGGGCGCAACTCGCATCCTTTGTAGAGGGTGCCGGAGATGCCCGATGCCGACTGCAACTCATCCCGTTTTTCTGTTTCGATGACAAGGACGAGCGTGCTCTTGTCGTTGAGTGTTATGTTGAATTCGTTCCTATAGCTGCTCGGGCTGGTGTTTGTTGGTGAGCTCTTCACCGGACGTTGGTACAACCAGCACGAGGAGACTGTTGTGGCGTGGGGTCCTTCGATGAGGTCGCGTGCTGCCGGCACTGCGTTGCTGATTGAGATGACTGCGGCGGCAAGTCCGACGAGGCAGATGAGGGTATACCCGGACGCCCGAGTTTCGGCCGACTCATTCTCGCCTTCTGTGAACAAGATGCGCGTGTAGCGCACCGTGGCGGGAATGAAGGGAATGCACAAACCCGCGGCTGCGAGCCCGAACAGGCATGCGGCGAACTGCCATTGAAGTGTGGCAGTACCAAAATCGTTGGCTTGAGCAATTCCGATGCTGGTGAAGAACAGTACTGCGATTACGCTCGCTAGACCCGCGAACACGTGGGTGGGTATCGGGAGAGTGAAGGCCTTCGTGGACTTATCCTCTGGTGTGGAACTGTCCTGTGGGTCTGTGCCTGTTGACGTCGCGTGAGGCCGTGCAGCGGTCGGCGACGATGAACGATCGCGCTGCGCAGCGGCTGAGGGGGAGGCGGCGCGGGGTGCAGGCGCCGTCGGCTCGCTGTCCGCATGCGCCTCGGAGATGTGCGGGGGCAGAGTCTCGACGGGTTTCTCATCCCCGGTGCGAGGGGTGGGAACTCCGTATGGGAACGCAGGGTCAGACCCTTCTGCGGAGGGTTCAACGGGCACCGGCCCGTTTCGTGGCACCCGGTGCGCAGCCTCCACGTTCTCCTCGGGCAGCGCGGGTTCCGACCCGGTGGGCGGTGCGTACGGATTATTACTGCGCATGCCGGGATACTACACGTCCGCCGGGGTCGCTCCCGTCCACTCGTACCAGCCCTGGTGTTGGACGATCCACGCCATGAGGGCGTACCCAGCCTGGCTGGGCAGGGTTTGCCCGTCCGCGCCTCGCGCCAGGGAGGCGGCCATGTCTTCGAACCACTGGTCATGCGCGACCAGCGGCGTGTAGCAGTCGACGAAGGGGATGCCTCGGCGCGCGCACACTTCGGAGCACGAGGAGGACAGAGCCTTCAGCGACCCGGAGTCCACGCCAGCCAGCGGCGGGGGACCCACGACGAAGCTGGGGATGCCCAGCGCGGTCGCCCGGTCGGTGATGTTAGCCAGGTTCAGGCGGGAGCGGGCCGTCGAAATGCCGGCTGCGACGTCGCCAGGGCCCACACCGATGACGAGGCCGTGGGGCTCCCCCTCGGCCAGGCGCGGCAGCACCTCGGCCTCCCAGCGCGCGGCCATCTGCTTCGTCGTCTCTGAGGGTACGGCTAGGGTCAGGAACGTGGCAGGCAGATCGAAGGTGGAGTGCGCGTTGACGCGACCGACCCAGCCCAGGCCTCGGGGGTCGCCGACGCCCGCGACGAGCTCGTCTCCGATGAAGCAGATCCGCATGGTGTTCCTTTCCGGTGCCTCCCGCGCCCCCGGTGGGAGCGCCGGCCCTCGTTAGCCTTCGAAGGCCTGCGCAACAAGGGTAGCTGCTTGCTCCTTGTGAAGCGAGGCACGTCCCGCTGCGGTTGTTGCCGACTCGGGGCGAGAGACCACGCGAACCGGGCGTCCCAGCGACGGGAACAGGTTGAGCGCCAGGTGCGGCCACGCGCCCTGGTTGCGCGGCTCGTCCTGCACCCAGGACACCGACGCATTCGGGTACTGGGCCAGGGTCTCGGTAACCTCGGCCTCGGGCAGCGGGTAGAGCTGCTCCAAGCGGATGATCGCCGTCGACGTGTCGCCGCGGTGCTCGCGCTCCTTAATGAGGTCGTAGTACAGGCGGCCCGAGCACAGCAGGACGCGCGTCACCAACGACGGATTGGTGATCGAGGAGTCACCGATGACGGGCTGGAAGGCGCCCGAGGTGAACTCGTCGAGGTGCGAGGAGGCGGCCGACAGGCGCAGCAGCTGCTTGGGCGTGAACGCGATGAGTGGCTTGCGCGGGCGCTTGTAGGCCTGCGTGCGCAGCATGTGGAAGTAGTTCGCCGGCGTGGAGGGCTGAACGATCCACATGTTTTCCTGGGCGGCTAGCTGCAGGTAGCGCTCGATGCGCGCGCTCGAGTGGTCGGGTCCCTGACCCTCGTAGCCGTGGGGGAGGAGCATGACGAGCGAGGAACGCTGTCCCCACTTCTGCTCGGCCGAGCACACGAACTCGTCGATGACCGTCTGGGCGCCGTTCGCGAAGTCGCCGAACTGGGCCTCCCAGATCGTCAGGGTCTCGGGGCTTTCCAGCGAGTAGCCGTAGTCGAAGGCCAGCACGCCGTACTCGCTCAGAGGGGAGTTCCACACGTCGAAACGCGCCTGGTTCTCGGTGAGGAAACGCAGCGGCGTGAACTCTCGGCCGTCGTTCGCGTCGTGCAGGATCGCGTGACGCTGGACGAAGGTCGCGCGGCCCACGTCCTCGCCGGACAGGCGCACGCCAGTGCCCTCCATGAGGAGCGTGCCGAAGGCCAGGAGCTCCGCAAAACCCCAGTCGATGGGCTTGTTGCCCAGCGCCATCTCGAGGCGGCGCTCGCACAGCTGACGCAGCTTCGGGTGGGGTTCGAAGCCCTCCGGGAAGCGCGTGTGCGCGCGGCCGATGCGGCGTAGCTGCTTGGCGGGGGCAGCCGACGTCCAGCCGATCATCATGCCGATGCCGGGCATCTGGGACTCCGGCATGGTCCATTCTTCGTCGGGGGATTCCCCGGCCTCGCCCACCCCGGCGGTGAGGGCAGGGTCGTGCGTGCGGCTGCCCGGGTTGATCTCGGACACCGAGGAGGCGCCGCCCGCGCGGGTCTCCTCGAGGATACGCCCGAGTTCCGCCTCGTACTGGGCGATCGACTGGCGGGCCTCGTCCTCGGTGAGCTGGCCGCGACCCACGAGGCCGCGGATGTACACCGCGCGCGTGGAGGGGATGCGGTCGATGAGGGAGTACATGACGGGCTGGGTCATCGACGGGTCGTCGCCCTCGTTGTGGCCGCGGCGTCGGTAGCACACCATGTCGATGATGACGTCCTTGTGGAAGGCGTTGCGGTACTCGAAGGCCAGGTGCGCGCAGCGGATGACGGCCTCGGGGTCGTCCGCGTTCACGTGCAGGATCGGGACCTGCAGGCCCTTGGCCAGGTCCGTCGCGTAGCCGGTGGAACGGCCCTGTGTCGGGCCCGTCGTGAAGCCGATCTGGTTGTTGACGATGATGTGGATCGTGCCGCCGGTCTTGTATCCTTCGAGCTGGGAGAGGTTGAAGGTCTCCTGGACGACTCCCTGGCCGATAAAGGCCGCGTCGCCGTGGATGAGGATCGGGATGATCGGCAGGTCCGGGTCGCCAAGGTGCTCCTGCTTGGCGCGCACGATGCCCTCCAGGACGCCGTCGGCGGCCTCCAGGTGCGAGGGGTTGGCGGCCATGTAGACCTTCGTGGCCAGGCCGTCGTCAAGGGAGTACACGCCCCACGTGCCCAGGTGGTACTTGACGTCGCCCGATCCCTGGACGGAGTTGGGCATGTAGTTCCCCTCGAACTCGTCGAAGATCTGCGCATACGACTTGCCCGCGATGTTGGCCAGGACGTTGAGGCGCCCGCGGTGCGCCATACCGATGGCGACCTCGTGGATGCCGGTGCGCGCCGAGTCGGCGAGGATGTGGTCGAGCAGCGGGATCAGTGACTCGCCGCCCTCGAGGGAGAAACGCTTCTGGCCCATGAACTTCGTCTGGAGGAACTCCTCAAAGGCCTCGGCGCGGATGAGGGTGCCCAGGATGTGGCGCTGCGCGTCGGGGGAGGGGGCCTCGTACGGGCGCTCAATGCGCTTCTGGACCCATGCACGCTGCTCAGGATCCTGAATATGCATGTACTCGATGCCAACCGTGCGCGTGTAGGTGTCGTGCAGGCGCGTGAGGATGTCGCGCAGCAGCATCTGGTCCGAGTCGCCGAATCCGCCGGTGGGGAAGGGGCGATCCAGGTCCCACACGCTCAGGCCGTAGGATGACAGATCGAGGTCGGGGTGACGACGCACGCGGTAGGCCAGCGGGTCGGTGTCGGCGGCGAGGTGGCCACGCGAACGGTAGGCGTGGATGAGTTCCGCGATGCGCGCGGGCTTGCCCTTTTCGTGGTTCGGATCATAGTCGTAGTCCGCTTCCCACGCGTAGGGGCGCGCGGGGACGTGCATCGAGGTGAAGACGCGCTCGTAGAAGCCGTCGCGGCCCGAGAGCTTGGCGTCCACGAGGGCCAGGAGGCGACCCGATGCCGCGCCCTGGATGATGCGGTGGTCGTAGGTGGAGGAGAAGAACATCGTCTTGCCGATGCCGAGGGCGGCCAGGCGCTTGGGGGAGACGCCGCGGAATTCCGCCGGGTAGTCGGTGGCGCCCACGCCGATGATGAGGCCCTGGCCGACCATGAGGCGCGGCACGGAGGTGGTGGTGCCCAGCGTGCCCGGGTTCGTCAGCGTGACGGAGGCACCCTGGAAGTCGGTGGTCGTCAACGTCGCCGTGCGGGCACGCGCAACGAGGTCCTGGTAGGCGTCGACGAACTCGGCGAAAGTCAGGGTGTCGGCGTCGTGGATGACGGGGACCTTCAGGGAGTGGTTGCCCTGCGCGTCGGCCACGTCGATGGCCAGGCCGAAGCCGATGTGCGCGAGCTGCTCGACGGCGGGCTTGCCGCCCTCGATCGTGTAGCGCACATTCAGGTCGGGCATCTCACACAGAGCCTCCACCAGGGCGTAGCCGATGAGGTGCGTGAAGGAGACCTTGCCGCCGACGGTGCGCGCCAGGTGCGCGTTGATGAGGGCTCGGTTTTCGATGAGGAGCTTGGCCGGGATCTGGCGCTGGGAGGTGGCCGTGGGGATGGAGAGCGAGGCCTCCATGTGCTTGGCGGTCGCGCGCGCCGCGGACTTGAGGATGTGGAGCTCGTCGTGCGAGGGGGCGTCCTGGAAGAGCGTGAAGGCTGCGCGTCCGTGCTGCTGGCGCGTGTAGGGGCTGGTGGCCTCGGCGACGGCGGCGGGCGGGGCGGGCGGCAGGTCGGAACGCGTCACGGAGACGACGTGTGCGTGCTCGGTGGCGGCCGCCTCGGGCGCATCGTCTTCGATGTCGAGGGTCGGCGGGGTCACCGAGACGGGGGCAACGGGGTCAACGGGGACTGCGGCTTTGACCGACGAGGCCGGGGCCGGCTCCGGGGTTGAGGGAGCGCCCTCGGGGATGTCGGGACGCTTGGCGCGCAGCTGCGGGGGAGCGGACTCGGTGGAGAAATAGGCGCGCCAGGAGGGATCCAGGAGCTGTGGATCGCGCTCGTAGAGGTCTCGCATCTTCGCGATGTACCACTGCGGATCGGGCTGGGAAGCGGTGGGAGTGGGCACGTATTCCTCCGTAAGTGTCGCGCCGCGCGCATGGGCGAAATCCCGCGCGGCCATACCTCCACAATTCTACCGCCGCGTGATCGTCTTCACGAAACCTGGTACACCTTTGGCGTGTACTTCAAGGGCCTTTGGTCCGTTGAAGAATGATTGTTGGCACATGGCCCGCGGTGTGTGGAAATGCGCGCTGGGGGAGGCGGGCTGGGCCGCTAGACTGTAACCATCATGGACTGCGACACTGCCGGCTCTATGGCCGCTCTTTCTCACCCCCTGTCCGCGCGCGTACCCGCGACCCGCCCCGGCCTCGTCGAGGGGGCCACGCGATGACGACCGTCCTCATGCTTCTGCTCGGCGTCGTCCTGACCGCCGGTACCTTCATCTTTGTCTCCGCCGAGTTTTCGCTTGTTGCGGTCGACCAAGCCGTCCTCGACAAGAAGGCCGAGGAAGGGGATCGTGGGGCCGCCTCCGTCCTTCGCGCCACCCGCACGCTGTCGACCCAGCTGTCGGGCGCGCAGGTGGGCATCACGCTCACCACGATCCTGCTCGGCTACACGACGCAGAGCGTGCTGGCCGACCTGCTGGAGGACCTGCTCGGATCGGTCGGCCTCGCCTGGGGGCTTGCGACCGGCATCGCGGCATTCGTGGCCGCCGCGTTCGTCAACGTTTTCTCGATGCTCTTCGG
This sequence comes from Schaalia odontolytica, assembly GCF_009730335.1. Taxonomy (GTDB): domain Bacteria; phylum Actinomycetota; class Actinomycetes; order Actinomycetales; family Actinomycetaceae; genus Pauljensenia; species Pauljensenia dentiphila. The sequence goes on along the minus strand of NZ_CP046315.1, from coordinate 1,936,680 downwards.
TGAGCTCGTCCCCAAGAACCTCGCCCTGGCACACCCCCTGGCGACCGCCGTGCGCGTCGTCCCCTTCCAGATGGCCTTCACCGCGATTGCCCGCCCCGTCATCTGGGTGCTGGGCGGGACCGCGAATTGGGTCCTCGCCCGCATGGGCATCGAGCCCCAGGAGGAGATCTCCTCGGCGCGCTCCGCCTCCGAGCTGGCCGCCCTCGTCGAGCACTCCGTCGAAGAAGGCACCTTCGACATGTCCACGGCCGACCTCTTCGTCAACACGATCCGCATGTCCACCCTGAGCGCCGCCGACGTGATGACCGACCGCGGCCGCCTGCACACCCTCAGCGAGGGCGATAGCGCCCAGGACGTGCTCGACCTGGCCCGCGAAACCGGACACTCCCGATTCCCTGTCATTGGCGACGACTCCGACGACATCCTCGGCCTGGTGTCGCTGCGCCGCGCGGTCGCCGTGCCCGCCGATCGTCGCGCCGAGGTCCCCGTGATTTCGTCGTCTCTCATGACCGACGCGCCGTCGGTTCCCGAGACCGCGCCGATCGGTCCCCTCATGGTCCAGTTGCGTGACGAGGGCCTGCAGATGGCCGTCGTCGTCGACGAGTACGGCGGCGTGTCGGGCATCGTCACCCTTGAGGACGTCGTCGAGGAGATCGTCGGCGAGGTCTCCGACGAGCACGACCAGCGTCGCCTCGGCATCCGCCCGCGCCCCGACGGGACTTTTCTTGTTCCCGGCACGCTGCGCCCCGACGAGCTTGCGCGCCGCACGGACATCAACCTGCCCGAGGACGGCCCCTACGACACGATCGGCGGCCTCGTCATGAACGAGCTGGGCGAGATTCCGGTCGTTGGATCGCGCGTGAACGTGGACGGCATCGGCATCGAGGTCACCCAGATGCAGGGGCGTCGCGTCGCCCAGGTGGCGATCACGCCCGCTCCCGAGGCTGAGAATGAGGAGGTGTCACTGTGAGCGTGGGAGTTGGTCTCGCGATCACCGTGGCCCTGCTGGCCGTCAACGCTTTCTTCGTTGCCGGCGAGTTCGCCGTCACCTCGACGCGTCGCTCGCAGGTCGAGCCTCTCGCCGACGAAGGTGCGCGCGGCGCGGCCGCTGCGCTGTACGCACTGCAGCACGTGTCCCTCATGTTGGCGATCTGCCAGCTGGGCGTGACGGTCGCGTCCACGACCCTGGGCGTCGTCGCGGAGCCCGCGATCGCGCATCTCGTCGAGTCGCCGCTCGGGCGCCTGGGCGCGCCCGAGGCGACCAGCCACGTCGTCGGCTTCGCCGCCGCCCTCGTCATCGTTCTCTTCTGCCACGTCGTCTTCGGCGAAATGGTCCCGAAGAACATCTCGATCGCCGCCCCCGTGCGCATGCTGCTGATCCTGGCTCCTGTCCTCGTGCGCCTGGGCCACGTCCTGCGCCCGATCATCGAGGCCATGGACCGCTTTGCGAACTGGTTCGTGCGCCTGGCCGGTTACGAGCCGCGCTCGGAAATCTCGGCCTCCTACACGATCGAGGAGGTCGCCTCGATCGTCGTCGCCTCGCAGGAGGAGGGCGTGCTGACCGACGAGTTGGGCCTGCTCAGCGGCACCCTGGAATTCTCCGAGGAGACGGCCGGGACCGCGATGGTCCCCCTCGACAAGCTCATCGTCCTGCCCGAGGGTGCCACCCCGGCCGACGTGGAAGAACAGGTCGCCCATACGGGCTACTCGCGCTTCCCGATCGCCGGCGAAGACGGCTCCATCGTCGGCTACGTGCACCTCAAGGACGTCCTGTATGCCACCGGTGAGGATCGCGAGCAGCCGATCACCCCGTGGCGAATCCGACGCCTCGAGGCCGTGTCTGCCGACGACCAGGTCGAAGACGCGCTGCGCCACATGCAGCGCACCGGCGCGCACTGCGCCCTCGTGCGCGATGCGGGAGCAATCGTCGGCATCCTCTTCCTCGAAGACATCCTCGAATTACTGGTCGGCGAAGTCCGAGACGTTCTCCAGCGCTCGTGACGAGCCGCGATCCGCAAGGTACATTAGATCGAGGTCAAAACTTCATGACGAACACAGACAAGGGGGAGAGCGTGAGCGACACCGAGTGCCCGCTGCCGAAGCGCTCGCAGCTGCGAGCGGCGCGCCCCCACGACGCGGACGATCAGCCGGAGAACCCGACGACGTCTGTGATCCCGATGACTGACGAGGCCTCGGCCCCCACCCCTGATCCCGCGACGGATCGAGAGGATGCGGAGGAAAACTCGGCCTCGTCGACGGGGGAACGGCGCCGTAATGTTCACCCGGTCGGCTACGTCCTCCGCGCCCTCCTCGTGCTGGGGTTGGCGGGCACGACGATCGCCGTACCCATGACGGGACGCGTCGGATCCGACTCCTCGCTGACCGTGCCCGCGCGAGCCTTCGGCGCCTCGGTGGGCGGCCCCAGCTGGGCCCTGTCCTCCGCCCTGCCCCAGGCCACTGCCCTGGACGCGACCCTTACCGCAAACTCTCGCGCAAAGGCCAAGGCCCCCGTGTCCATCACCGGCTGCGCATCGGGCAACGGCGCCGACGGCAACCGCAACGTGCACGTCGTCGCCGATACGATCTACTGGCCGCTCCCGCAGGGCACCTACACGGTGACCTCGCCCTTCACGATGCGTATTTCGCCCGTGTCTGGCCAGCTCCTCGCTCACGAGGGCATCGACATGGCCGCCCCGCTCGACACGCCCATCACCTCCGTGTACGCCGGCGTCGTCGAGGAGGTCGCGGAGAACTCACGCTCGGGCGCCTACGTGCAGATCAAGCACACGCGTTCCGACGGCACCGTCTTCCACTCCGCCTACCTGCACCAGTACATGAACAAGATTACGGTGAAGGTCGGCGACACCGTCACCGCCGGGCAGGTCATCGGCGCGGTCGGCAACAACGGATGGTCGACGGGCCCGCACCTCCATTTCGAAATCCACGATTCTTCGGACACCCCCGTGGATCCGGACGCGTGGATGCAGACAAACAAAGCTGTTTATCTCGGACAGGAGTCTTGCTCATGATGCCCGTCACCATGCGTCAGGGGCCCATCGTTTTCGCCCACCGCGGCGGCAGCGAGGAGGCCCCCGAAAACACGATGAGCGCCTTCGCGTACGCCTACGAGGCCGGGATCCGCCACGTGGAGACCGACGCCCACGTGACCGCCGACGGCAAGGTCGTCATCTGCCACGACGAGACCGTGGACCGCTGCTTCGACGGGAGTGGCGCGATCGCTCAGATGACGTGGCGCGAGCTGTCCAAGCTGCGCCACCGCGACTCCGGGGAGCAGATGCCGCTGCTCGCTCAGGTCCTTGAGGCTTTCCCCGATATGTACTTCAACATCGACGCGAAGGAGCCGGGCGTCGAAGGCCCGCTCCTCGACGTCATCGCCGACCACGGCGCGGCTGACCGCGTGCTCGTTGCCTCCTTCTCCGAGCCGCGCCTGCGCGCCGTGCGCGGCATCGCCGCCTCGGACCCTGCGCGCGCGGTCGCCACATCTCTGGGGACCGAGGCCGTCGTGCGCCTCGTGGGCGCCGCGAAGAGCGCCACGAACCCCGCCTGGTGGCACGTGCCCGGCCCGCGCCAGGGCGCCATCGCCGCACAGGTTCCCATGCACCAGGGCCCCATCCGCGTCGTCGACGAGCGCTTCGTGGCTACTGCCCACACCCTGGGCCTGGCCGTCCACGTGTGGACCATCAACACGGTGGCCGACGTGCTGCGCCTCCTCGAGGTCGGCGTCGACGGCATCATCACCGACCGCCCCGTCTTCCTGCGCGACTTCCTGGACCAGCGCGGCCTGTGGACGCAACCCCCGGCTCCGGGTTCTGTTTCGGGTCCCAGGGACTGAGGTTAGTACGCCTCGAGAGGGGCGGAGCCGCTTGGCTCTGCCCTCTCGGCACTTGTGTCAGGCCTGCTGGCTTACTCGTTGCCGCTGAAGTCGGCCACGGCCTCGTCCAGGCCCATGCCCGCGCGGGGAGCGCTATGGGGCAAGCATTCCCATCAGCATCGCCCAGATCGCTGCGCGAGGCGGCGCATCCAGTGTTGGATCGGCTGACAGGTGGGCAAGAGCTTCCTCGTCAAGCGGCGCGTGGATTTGCGCGTGCAGATGGTCCGTCACGAAACACTCATAGTGCAAGCCGGTTTTCCACTCGCGACGGTGCATTTCCTCGCGCACGCAGGTGACGACGCTCCAGCGCCCCGAGACGCAGTCCTGGGCGAAGTGTGACTCCGCGGGACCATATGTCACGAGATCGTTGAGCACATCCTGAGCGCCTTGTGCATCCAGGGAACGAACCGCAGCGATGAAATCTGCGGGAATGTAAGGAGGCCCGTCGTGGATGGTAGGTCCGGCGTGCAGCAGGGAGGCAAAGGCCAAGATATGGGGGACTTCGCAGTAATCAACCTGACTGAAGTGCACGCCGTCCACACCGGAACGCATAACGACGGAGCGAGGCATTGTGGGCCAGATCCTCCAGTCGCGTACGACCCCGCGCATGCTAGGGGACACGACGCGGATCGCAATTTGGGTACGAGCTGCTCGCACTGGCTCTAGGATTCGTGCGGCGTCGCCGGCCAAGCCGTTGGCGCCGGCCAGTCCGAGCGACACCAGTCCGCTGGAGAGAGCAGCGCTTGAAATGCGCCCGGCATTCTCGTCACTGGCAATCATCTCGAGTAGGGCATCTGCCTGCTCGACAGTGACGATGATCTGATCCGAGGAGTTGCTTTCGATCGGATGTTCGCTCACGGGGTCACCTCCAGGGTTTGAGCCATCGTGATGAAATCATCGATGATCATTGGGAATAGAATGCTGGGGCATGTGCACGTCGCGGTCCACAGGAAACGCTGTGGAGATTGCTGTGTCGCGGGCGCAGTGCGTGTGATCCACGTGAGCTGGCTAAGGGTCAGCGACACATCGTCGAGAATGTAAGCGCCTGTTCGCCATCGAGCCTCCTCCGGGAGAACCGGCCACCTGAAGTCGTCAATAAGGTGGAATCCGGGCAACACTTCCTCGACCTGCCTGATGGTGTCCGCGTAGACTTCGTCGTCGCTCGCGTCGGTGCTGAGTGCTCCGCCGGTCACCACGAAGGTCGGAACTTTTCCCTCATCTTTCGTCTTAGCGACGGCAACGAGGCGAACGCTGGGATCCTCTGCGAGGGGGCCGAGCTGTGCGTATTCCTCCGGGGTCAGGAATCTCCATCCCGAGGAAAGAGTCATTGTTATCTGTTCGTTCACCAGAATTCCTTCCTGTCCGCATGGTTTTCGTAAGCCTCCTGATCGATGTTTCCATCGGCGTCTAAGAGCCCATGCCGCTTGGCGTACTGCCAATCGGCGTAGACCCACCGGGGGAACTTGATGGGCAGAAGGCCAATGATCATTACGAGAAGAAGTAGCATCATGAGGCATGCAAGCCCAAATATTAGCCAGTCGGGGACGTGCTTCTCAATGAGAACAGAAAATAGATAGATGAAACAAATTGATGATATAGCCGGAGAGCCGATAGCTGCCCAGTTCTTGCTGATGCGACCTTGTCCGTTCATGCGGCGCCACAGGTTCGCAGCCTTCGAGTCTGTGAACATTTCGGCGTACCATATGCCCACGCCAAGAACACCAAGAATCAGAGCGCATAGACAGCCAAGCACATTATCCTTCATAAGTCATCCCTCATTCCATCGATGCTGCAACACGGTCTACACCCTTATCATTGAGCCAATCGCCAGCAGATTCGCCAACATAGTGCCCGATCACTCCTCCGATGACGCCGCCGACAACGCCACCAACGACAGCACCAACGGGGGCGAAAGGCCCTGAGACAGCGGCGCCGATAGCAGCGCCGCCTTTGGCTCCTAGCCAGGCTCCAGCCCACGTAGCTCCCCCTGTCACAGTTCCTTTGACACCCGCTCGTGCGATCTTGTGGCCCTCGCTCCATTCGGGGTGCTGCTCGGTATCAGTTTGGTAGGTGTCGTAGGCGGTGATACCGCCGTCGACGACCGCCCCTATCGGGCCGGCAACCTTCCCAATTTTTGTGGCTATCGGAGATACCGATCGTGTGGCCATTGGTTCCAGCCCATGTCTCCCGGGCCGGAAGGCCCACTTCGACAGGTCGCCTTTGGCGAAGAATCCTTTGGGGGGTTCATACAGCCTCTTGAAATACGTCATCGAACTCCCAATGGTTATTTGCCCGCCCATGTCCAACAGTCCCACAGCATAGGGGAACGCCTTAGCTAGCGGATGCTTGTCATCCAAAATAAACTGTTCCTTGAGTGCGTCGAACACGGGTTCAATCCATTGTTCATAGACATCCACTTTGAGGTTGTCTAGCGCGAGTGAAAACACGTGCTCGGCGCGTTCATAATTCAACCGCTGGACCTCAGCTTGCGCTTGCAGCTCATTAAAACTATGGACAAGGTCATCGTCCGACTCGTCGAATAGGATTACTTTGTCTCCTACGACCACCAGACCGCAGCCTTTGGCTGCCTGCGCGATTCCCTTGTACTCGTCTCGCACTGACTTCATCGACCAGGCGAGTTCTGACACAGCGTTTGCGAGTGCTGTCAGATCGTTGGAGATCCCTTCACACACGTCCGATGCGACTTGTAAATCGTACTGGCACGAGTCGACACAGAGCGCCTCCTGCTGGCCGACAATGGAAGAAGCGCGCATCGTATCGCCGTCTGCGGTAGACAATGCGCCGGAGCTGTGTGCGCATTGATCCTTGAACGTGAAGAGATTGTCGACGTTAATGGGGAATGGCATGGAAAACCATGCTCCGTGTTGGGGCGTGTCTTCATTAGTGCTCATCGTGGCCCCCTGGCGCGCAGATATTCTCCCACTGTGTCAAAGCTGGCAGCTTCCTGATCATCGGTGGCCGTAAAAGTCTCGGATGCGGCGGTCAGACCGCGAGCGATAGTAAAAGAACAAAAAGAAGCCTTCTCTATGACACGATTGATCCTCTCAACCTGTGTCGCAAGGTCCGCCTCATTACTCCCCGCGTTACTGGGTGGTGTAAGAGTGCGGGATGCTATGTTCTCGCTTGAGTAGTTCAAGATAGTGATGGCACGCGACACCTCGTCCGCATCCTATCTGACTCCACCGGCCATTTGTCTCCCCTTACGATATGGTCAACATTAACAGATCAGGATAGCCCGCCCTTCTAGTGACCATCAAGTAACGCAGCGATAAAGCGCGGCATGACGAAACGGGGGCGGAGCCGCTTGGCTCCGCCCCCCTCGACGCATCTGTCAAGACCGCCGGCTCACTCGTTGCCGCTGAAGTCGGCCACGGCCTCGTCCAGGCCCGCGCGACGGATGCGCACGAGCGACAGGAACGCCAGGCCGGTGGCCAGGGCGATGCCCAGGCCTCGAACCAGCCAGGTCTCGCCCACGAAGATCATTGCCATGGCGGCCAGGACGGGCACCAGGAGCGTGAACGCGTAGCCGATGTAGCGGCCGAACGACGGCATGGGCACGCCGTCGGACTCGGCGACCGACTTGACCATGAAGTTCGGACCGTTGCCGATGTACGTGATCGCGCCGCAGAACACGGCGCCGAGCGAAATCGGGATCAGGTAGTACTCGGGCACGCCCGCGACCAGGGTGCCATCGCCGCCGGACGCCTTCGCCATCTCGAAGAACGTCATGTACGTCGGGGCGTTATCCAGGATTGAGGATAGGCCGCCCGTGAACACGAAGTACGTCATGCGGGTCAGCGGCAGCGACGGGGCGATCTGCTCCAGGTAGCGCAGCGCCGGCGCCATCGTCGAGAAGATGCCGATGAACAGGGTCGCAACCTCCATGATCGGAGCCCACGTAAACGCGTTCTCCTCGAAGCGCACCTTCTTGTCCGAGAGCTTGTAGGACAGGCCCGCAACCGTGAACATGATGATCTCGCGCCACGGCACGAAGCCGGTCCACGAGTGCACGTGCCCCTCGGCCAGGGCCTCGCCGTCCCAGGATGGAGCGAAGGCGACGGCCAGGATGATGATCGCGAAGAACAGCAGGTTGATTGTGCCGTGCAGCCTCAGGGGCTTGATCTCGCGGTCGTCAGCCTCGATCGAGGACGTGTCCTCGGACGCGTAACGCACGCGGTCGATCGAGTAGTACGACAGGAGCAGCAGCGCCAGAACGAACAGCCACTCCTTCCACAGCGCGAACGTCCACGCGAAGGGCACGCCGTGCAGGTATCCGAGGAACAGCGGCGGGTCGCCGAGCGGAGTCAGTATGCCGCCACAGTTCGCCACGATGAAGATTGTGAACAGGACCGTGTGCACGCGGTGCTTACGTTCCTTGTTCGTCTCCAGGAGCGGGCGGATCAACAGCATGGCCGCGCCCGTCGTCCCAATGAACGAGGCCAGCAGGCCGCCGATCGCCAAGAAGATCGTGTTGTTACGCGGGGTCGCCTTGATGTCACCGGCCAGGTGAATGCCGCCGGAGACCACGAACAGCGCGAAGAGCAGCGCGATGAACTGCACGTACTCCACGCCCGTGGCGATGAGCGGGCCCGTGCCCGCCTTCACGAACATCCAGATCGTCGTCGGCACGCCCAGCGCGAGCGCGACGGACAGCTGGGAGGATTCCTTCTCCCACCAGTGCGAGGTCTTCGGGATGATAGGCAGAAGGGCGATACATGCGAGCATCGCGACGAAGGGGAGCAGGCTCCACCAGGGATAGGTCATCGGCCAGTCCTTGATTGACGATAAATACGCCCCCCATTTTATGGGGTAGGGGAACGGGGTGTGGAGCGTTCCGGGAGGTGGGAGTGGCCTCATCGACGAGGCCGGGGCGCGTTCGCTCACGGGTTTCCGCTGGGTTGGGCGCGGGCATTGTGAGCGGTGTGGATATGAGTGGCACCCCGAACAGGACTCGAACCTGCGACCTCTTGCACCGGAGGCAAGCGCTCTATCCGCTGAGCTATCGGGGCAGCTCGGTCAGTTTAGCAGGGTTTCATACGACCACGCGGGACGGTGATGTGTGCCATACTAGTGGGCGTTGCTTGTTTGAGAACTCTTCAGGAGGATCCCATGCGCGTTCATATCGGCACCGATCACGCCGGTTTCGAACTCAAGGAAAAGGTCGTTGCGCACCTACGCGAGGCTGGTCACGACGTCGTCGACCACGGCGCCCACACCTACGATGCGCTCGACGACTACCCGCCGTTCTGCATCGAGGCAGCCCAGGCTGTCGTCGACGAGCCGGGCAGCCTCGGCATCGTCATCGGAGGCTCCGGTAATGGCGAGCAGATGGCCGCCAACTGCGTGGAAGGCGTGCGTGCCGCCCTCGTGTGGTCGGATGCGACCGCGCGTCTGGCCCGCGAGCACAACGACGCGAACGTGGTGGCCGTCGGCGCCCGCCAGCACAGCGAGGAAGAGGCTCTGGCCCTCATCGACGCTTTCCTGGAGACCCCCTTCAGCGGCGACGAGCGCCACCAGCGCCGCATCGACCTGATGAAGGACTACGAGCGCTCCGTGCGCGCCTGATAGCCTCTGGCGTTGATACCTGCGCTTCTCGCGCTAATTCATACGAGGCGGGGCCGGTGAATGACCACCGGCCCCGCTTTGTGCGTCCGCTTCGGCAGTTTTTGCCGTCGTTCGTTGCCTGAGGTGTCTCGGCGCTGTGCGCTCCGCCTGATCTGGAGCTACCGTGTGGGCTATCGTCTGCTCGCCACCCTTGTGGCTTACCTGTGGCTCGGCGCGTCCGATGGAAGCCTCGCCAGGGCCCGCAGACCGCGCGGTATCCCCAACTTGTCTGCCCTCTGCGACGACGTTCTGCTCTTATGTGTGAGAGTTCATGCCGCTGAGTTGTTTCGTGTTACAAACGTCGTCAATTCGAGCGACTTTTTGTAGGTCTCCACGGGCGATTGTTACAAACGTCGTCAATCCACACGATATTTCGCCAGAAAACGCTTGTTTTGGACTTGGTTTGACGACGTTTGTAACAGGACCCCGTATTGAACGATTGAAAATGCTCCGATTTGACGACGTTTGTAACATCGGGCGTCCGGGGAGCGATCGTCCGCACAGGCGCAGCAGGTTTCGCGTTGCCTGTTCTGAGGGATCTTGCAGTCCTCGCCGCCGTCTCCAAGCGGGAGCTCAGCAATATCGCATGCAATTCCCCAGTGAGTCCTTCAAGCTGTGGTAGCAGATCCTTGAGATTGCAGCGTTTTCGAGAATACGTCGGTGCAGGAAGTCGTGGAATTGCATGCGACTGTGGGTGTGGGTGGCCGCATCGGCGTATCAGTGGGGGTGCTCGCTGCACGAAACCGATGACACCTTTGCTGCCTCGTAGTCATTGCGAAGTGAAACCGCTATCGCCACTGCGGGTGAAGATTAGCTGAATTTAGACGCGTTTCGACTTGCAAAGGTGCTCGCGGTTTCAATGGGGGCTGATTGGATCCCTGCAAAGGTGTCAGTGGATTCAATGGTGGCTGAGTGGGGTGGGAAAAAGTGCCGCCGGCCGCCACTCCGGCCCAGCAAGGCCCGTGGCAACCGACAAGGGGCCCGAGCCCCGGCCTCGCCTCTTAGCCCTGGCCGGTGAGGGTGAGGTACACGAGGAACAGGTTCAGCGCGACGATGACGGCCGCGATGAGGAAACCGGTGACGCGCAGGGGGCGATTGTTGGTGTAGTCGCCCATGACGTCGCGGTTGGCGGTGAGGCGCATGAGCGGGATGATCGCGAAGGGGATGCCGAACGATAGGGCGACCTGCGAGACGACGAGCGCCCACGTGGGCTCGGCGCCCGCGCCCAGGATGATGAGCGCGGGGATCAGGGAGAAGAGGCGACGCGCCATGATGGGCACGCGGATGTGGAGCAGGCCGTTCATGATCTCTGAGCCCGCGTAGGCGCCCACCGACGTGGACGCCAGGCCCGATGCGAGCAGGCCGACCGCAAACACCGTGCCGACGATGGGCCCGAGCGTGGAGGAGATCGCGGCGTGCGCGCCCTCGATCGTGTCGGTGCCGCTTTGGCCGGCCAGTGCCGCGGCGGCCAGGAGCAGCAGGCCGATGTTGACCAGACCCGCGATGCTCAGCGCCCAGTAGATGTCGATGCGGGTCGCGCGCAGTAGGCGCGAGAGGTGTCCCGAGGAGTGGCGGGCGTCGCCGGTGGAGGGGCCGAGCTCGTCGGCCTCGTGGTCGTTGACGAGGGAGGAGTGCAGGTAGACCGCGTGCGGCATGACGGTCGCACCCAGCATGGAGGCGGCCACGAGGACCGAGTCGGTGCCCTGGAAGCGAGGAACGAGCCCGCCGAGCATGCCCGAGGGGCTGGGGGGCGCGACGAAGAGGCCCGCCAGGAATCCCAGCGTGATGATGATCAGCAGGCCGACGATGATCGTCTCGAACTGGCGCTGGCGCCCACCGCCCTGAACAAGAAGCAGAGCCATCGACACGATGCCGACGATGACGCCGCCCCACAGGAGCGGAACCCCAAAGAGGAGGTGGAGGGCGAGTGCGCCGCCGATGACTTCGGCCAGGTCGGTCGCGGCGGCCACGATCTCGGCCTGAAGCCAGAATGCGATGCGCCCGGGCTTGCGCATGCGTGCACCCAGCAGGGCGGGCAGGGACTGGCCGGTGACCAGGCCGAGCTTGGCGGAGAGGTACTGGATGACCATCGCGAAGATGTTCGAGGCCACGAGAACCCACACGAGCAGATACCCGTAGCGCGCGCCCGCCGTGATGTTGGCGGCGACGTTTCCGGGGTCGACGTAGGCGACGGCCGCGACGAAGGCGGGGCCGAGGAGGGGGATGAGCTTGCGGCGCTGCTGGGTGTCCGTGGTGGTCACAGGTGTTCCTCACTGCTGACGAAAAACGTTCGGTTACCCGAAACTGTACCCGTCTCGAGGCCCGCGGGGCGGGGGAGGGGTGGGGAATGGGACGCGCATGTGGCCAGGTTTTCATCCACGAGGCCGGGGAGAGTTCGCGGATAGGAGCACAAACCCCGTAGTCTAAAGGGGTGACTCCTGAAGAACTTGCTACTCTCATCCGCGCGACCCTGCTGGACGCTGCTGCCGCCGGTCGCATTTCGATCGACCCCTCGCTGGTCCCCGACCCCGTGACCGTGGAGCGCCCGCGCGTGCGCGAGCACGGTGACTGGGCGACCAACGTCGCGATGCAGCTCGGTAAGAAGGCCGGCATGGCGCCGCGTGAGTTCGCGCAGATCCTCGCCGATGACCTGGCCGCCGCCGACGGTATCGACTCCGTCGAGGTCGCTGGCCCCGGCTTCATCAACATCCGCCTGGGCGCGGGTGCGGCCGGCGAGCTGGCTCGCACGATCGTTGAGGCCGGCGCCGCGTACGGCCGCAACGAGACCCTCTCGGGCCGCTCGATCAACCTCGAGTACGTCTCTGCAAACCCGACCGGCCCCGTGCACCTGGGCGGCGCCCGCTGGGCAGCCGTCGGTGACTCTCTCGCCCGCCTCATGGCCGCCTCCGGCGCCGCCGTGACCCGCGAGTACTACTTCAACGACCACGGCTCGCAGATCGACCGCTTCTCGCATTCTCTCTACGCCCGCGCCATGGGCCGCGAGGTTCCCGAGGACGGCTACGGCGGCCAGTACATCGCCGACATTGCCGACCAGGTCCGTGCTGACGCGCGCGCGGCCGGCGAGCCCGACCCGATCACCCTGCCCGAAGAAGAGGCTATCGAGGTCTTCCGTGCTCGCGGCGTTGAGCTGATGTTCGCGGAGATCAAGGAGCGTCTGCACTCCTTCCGGGCCGACTTTGACGTCTTCTTCCACGAGGAGTCCCTGCACACCTCCGGCGCGGTTGCCGCGGCGATCGAGCGCCTGCGCGAGCGCGGCGAGATCTTCGACGAGGATGGCGCGGTGTGGCTGCGCACGACCACCTACGGCGACGACAAGGACCGCGTCCTCATCAAGTCGGACGGCCAGGCCGCGTACTTCGCGGGCGACGTCGCCTACTACCTCAACAAGCGTGAGCGTGGCGCGGATGTCGCCATCTACCTGCTGGGCGCCGACCACCACGGCTACATCGCCCGCATGATGGCGATGTGCGCTGCGTTCGGTGACAAGCCGGGCGAGAATCTGCAGATCCTCATCGGCCAGCTCGTCAACCTCGTCAAGGATGGCGAGCCCGTGCGCATGTCCAAGCGCGCCGGCACGATCGTCACCCTCGACGACCTCGTCGATGCCGTGGGCGTGGACGCCGCGCGTTACGCCCTCGTGCGAGTCTCGATGGACACGCAGGTCGACATTGACCTGGACCTGCTCTCGCAGCACTCCAATGACAACCCGGTCTACTACGTGCAGTACGCGCACGTGCGTGCCTGCAATGTCGCCCGCAATGCGGCCGAGCATGGCGTCACCCGCGATGCTGGCTTCGACCCGGCCGCCCTCGACTCCGAGGCCGACGAGGCCCTGCTGGCAGCCCTCGCCCAGTTCCCCGCGCAGGTTGCGCAGGCGACCGAGCTGCGCGAGCCGCACCGCATCACCCGCTACCTCGAGTCCCTGGCTGCGACCTACCACGCCTGGTACGGCCAGTGCCGCGTGACGCCTCGCGGCGATGACCCGGTTGAGCCCGGCCACATCGCCCGCCTCTGGCTCAACGACGCGGTCACCCAGGTGCTGCGCACCGGCCTCGGCCTCCTCGGTGTGAGTGCCCCCGAGAGGATGTGACTCAGTGAGCGAGACGGCAAGCGTCGGTACCCTCACCTGCCCGACCCCCGATGAGCGCCCCGACCTGTGGCCGTGGAGCGCTTCTCGGGAGGGTGGCGTGCTGCGCCTGGGAGGTGTCGACCTGACCAGCGTCGCCGCCGACTTCGGCACGCCCACCTTCGTGCTTGACGTCGAGGCCATGCGCGGCCGGGCCCGCGTGTGGGCTTCGGCGATGGCCGAGGAGTTCTGGGACGGATACGGCATGAACGGCGGTGACGCCTTCTACGCTGGCAAGGCCTTCCTGAGCGCCGACGTCGCGCGCCTTGTCGCCGCCGAGGGCATGGGTATCGACACCGCCTCGCTCGGAGAGCTGAGTCTGGCCCTGCGCGCCGGGGTGGGCCCCGACCGTATCGGCCTGCACGGCAACAACAAGTCGGATGCGGAGATCCGCCTCGCCCTTCAGGCTGGCATCCACCGCATCTTCATCGACTCGATGGACGAGGTCCACCAGATCGAGCGCATCGCCGCTGACCTCGGCGTCGTCGCGCCCGTCATGGTGCGCCTGAAGTCCGGCATCCACGCGGGCGGCAACGAGTACATTGCGACCGCCCACGAGGACCAGAAGTTCGGCCTGTCCTTGGCCACCGGTCAGGCGTACGAGGCCGTGGCCGTGATCAAGGATGCGGCGCACCTGGACTTCCGGGGCCTGCACAGCCACATCGGCTCCCAGATTTTTGGGACCGAGGCCTTTGCCGAGGCCGCGCGCATCGTCATCGACTTCGCGGCGCTCCTGAAGGCTGAGCTGGGCCTGGACGTTCCCGCCATCGACCTGGGCGGCGGCGTCGGCATCGCCTACACCGGGCAAGATCCGGTCCCGACCTCCCCGGTCGAGGTCGCCCGCGCCCTGGCCACCGTGGTGCGCGAGCGCTGCGCCCACCACGGCCTGCCGATCCCGCACGTGTCCGTTGAGCCGGGTCGCTCGATTGCCGGCCCGTCGATGGTCATGCTCTACCGCGTCGGCGTCGTCAAGGACATTTCCCTGGAAGACGGGGGAGTGCGCCGCTACGTGGCGATCGACGGCGGCATGTCGGATAACATCCGCCCGGTCCTCTACGACGCGGCCTACACGGCGACGCTCGCTAACCGCGATCCCGCCGATGCATCTGAACTCGCGCGCTGCCGCATCGTCGGCAAGCACTGCGAGAGCGGCGACATCATCATCCGCGATATCGACCTGCCGGCCGACATCGCGGGTGGCGACCTGCTGGCCGTTCCCGCTGTGGGGGCATACGGCTACTCGATGGCCTCGAACTACAACATGTTGACGAAGCCGGGCGTGCTCGCCGTTGAGGATGGATCGGCGCGCTGGTTCATCCGTCCGCAGACAGTCGACCATCTGCTGGCCCTCGACGCCGGCCTGGAGTAAACGTCGGCTTCCAACAAAACGAGCGACGAGACGGGGAGTGCCTACGGGTGTTCCCCGTCTCATATGCGGTGAATTGATGGAGTCTTGGAGGATGGACTTAGGTAAGCCTAGGTTTTGTTGTTACTGACAAACTCTAGGATGATGGGTGCAGCTGTGAATGCAGTCGAAATCCTGACAGTGACAATCGAAAGTCGAGGAACTATGCGCCGCACTGCCGCACGCATCGGCATCGTCGCCGCTCTCGCCCTGTCCATGGGCGTGGCCGCGGTGAACGCCCCCTCCGCCCGTGCTGAGGAGCCCGGACTCGTCTCCGCAGCCCGCGCTGACAACGACGAGATGAACTACGCGATCAACCTCGCCGGCACGAACCCCGAGGACCTTCAGCGGGCCCTCGCCCTCGTCCCCGGAGCCGGCGGTGCCGCCCTGGCCTCGTACCCGGAGATCGGTACCTTCTTCGCGCAGAGCGCCACGCCCTCGTTCGCGCCCGACCTGGCCGCCGCCCTGCGACAGGCCGGTATCTCCATCCACTCGATCGGCCCGACCCGCGTGGCCCCCGTCCTCTACTACGAGCGCGTCGACCTGCCCACCGACAAGAAGGATGAGGCCCCGCAGTCCGGCGCGGCAGGCGGTCTGAACGCGATGCGCGACGAGACCGCGAGCGCTGCCCCCGCTGAAGCGAACGAGGAGATCTTCAACTGGGGCGCCGTCGCCATGCACGCGCGCGAGGCTGAGGCAGTCAATGTCAAGCGCGCCCCCGTGACCGTCGCGGTCGTTGACTCCGGCGTTGAGGATACGCATCCCGACCTGGAGGGGCGCGTCGATACGTCGCGTTCTGTGAAGTGCTCGGTCAACGGCGTTGCCACGCAGGACTTCTACGGGTGGCGTGATGAGTTCTACCACGGCACGCACGTCGCGGGCATTATCGCTGCCAACCACAATGACATTGGTATCGACGGCATCGCCCCTGAGTCGACCATCGTCGCCATTCAGGCGACCAACGACAACCGCCTCATCTACCCCGAGTACGTGACCTGTGCGTTCATGTGGGCGGCGAGCCACGGGGTGGACGTCGTGAATAACTCCTACTCGATGGACCCGTGGGTCTATTGGAGTCCGACCGACCCCGAGCAGGCTGCGGGCCTTGAGGCGGCCACGAGGTCGATCAAGTACGCGCAGGACAAGGGCCTGGCTGTGATCGCGGCGGCCGGTAACGAGGGCGTCGACATTGATAGCCCGACGATCGACAACGGGTCCCCGACGGACGTCCCCACGCCGACGAAGAATCGTGCAGTGAAGGGCAGTATCCGCGTTCCCTCCATGCTCGACGGTGTCGCTCAGGTGAGCGCGGTTGGTCAGGCGTACAACGTGAAGCCGGGTCTGTCCCTGGGCCGCGCTGAGTTCTCCAACTACGGTCAGACGATCGATTTTGCCGCCCCGGGCGACCAGATCTACTCCACGGCCACGACGCTCTTCTACCGCAGCGGCTACGCCGTCGCCGACGGCACGTCCATGGCGACCCCGCACGTGTCGGGCGTCGCGGCACTCATTAAGTCGGTGCACCCGGAGCTTACGGGCGCCCAGGTCATCGACCTGATGAAGAAGCAGGCCGCTGCCAACTATGGACGTCTCAACGCTCCCATCGACGGTAAGGAATACCGCGGTTACGGCTTCCTCGACGCCCTCGACGCGGTGTCGGGCGGTCAGGATCAGGCCGACGAGGCCAAGGCTGGAACGTGGATGAAAGATGCGATCGGCTGGTGGTACCGCTACCAGGACGGCTCCTACCCGGCCTCTGCGGCAATTGCGATCGGCGGAGCAACCTATCGCTTCGACGCGCGCGGATACATGGTGACCGGGTGGGTCCGTGAGGCAGGCCAGTGGTTCTTCCACCAGGCCTCGGGCGCGCAGGCCTCGGGGTGGACGCAGGTCGAGGGCACCTGGTACTACCTGGATCCGGCCACGGGCGCGATGGCGACGGGCTGGGTGTTCGTCAATGGCACCTGGTACTACCTCAGCGCTTCGGGTGCGATGGGTACCGGCTGGGTTCGCGATGGATCCACCTGGTACTACCTCACGCTCTCCGGTGGCATGGCGATCGGGTGGCTGCATGAGGGAGATTCCTGGTACTACCTGGGTTCCTCGGGGGCGATGGTCACCGGCACCCAGCAGGTAGATGGGACGACCTACACCTTCGGTCCGGACGGGCGCCTGCGGCACTAGGCTGAGCGACGTCGTCACGGCGGGGCCATGCACCTGAGGGTGCGCGGCCCCGCCGCGCTGTCAGGAGGCCTCGCGTGCGCTCGTGGGGAGTGGTTACCCGACAGCGTCGCCTTTGTTGAGGTGATGGCGGATTTAAGTTGGTCTATATTGTGGCGAGTGACAAACTAAAGCATGATAGTTTCGATGGGTACATTGTCGTACTCGCCAGACCCACAACTGAAAGTCGAGGAACCATGCGCCGCAATGTTGCACGCATCGGGCTCGTCGCCGCCCTCGCCCTGTCCATGGGCGTGGCCACAGCGACCGCCCCACCCACCCGGGCCGACGATCATACCGGCCTCATCGCGCCCGCTCGCGCCAGCGCCGGCCTGATGAACTACGCCATCAACCTCAGCCCTCGGGCCAGCGCCGAGGACCTCGCGCGCGCGACCTCGCTGGTCGCATCCGCCGGTGGCGTCACGCTGGCCTCCTACCCGGAGCTCGGGACGTTCTTCGCCCAGAGTGAGTCGACCTCGTTCGCCCCGGACCTGGCCGCAGCCCTGGCGAAGGCCGGAATTTCCGTGCACTCGTTGGGCCCGACACGCGTGGCCGCCGTGCCCGAGGGGGAGCGCCAGGCCGCCGCCCCGGACCCGCAGCCCGGCCCGCAGTCTGGCGAGGCGAGCCCGGCTCAGTCGGGCGCACAGTCGGGTGGCCCGTCCTCTCTACGTGGACAGGACGCGACCGAGGCTGATAAGCCCGAGGAGGTCGTCAACTGGGGTGCCCAGGCGATGAGCGCCACCGACGCGGCGGCCGTGCCGATTGCGCACGCGCCCGTCACGGTCGGTGTCATCGACACCGGCATCGACGACACGCACCCCGACCTCGTGGGGCGCGTCGACACCTCCCGTTCCGTCTCCTGCGGGCACAACGGCATCCCCTCTCAAGCCTACGGGTCGTGGCGTGACGACTACTTCCACGGCACGCATGTCGCGGGCATCATCGCGGCGAATCACAACGGCATCGGCATCGATGGCATCGCGCCGACCGCGAGCCTCGTGTCCATCAAGGCCTCCAACGACGAGCAGCTCATGTACCCCGAGTACGTGACCTGCGGCTTCATGTGGGCCGCCAGCCACGGTGTTGACATCGTCAACAACTCTTACTCGATGGACCCGTGGGTCTACTGGAGCCCGAGCGATCCCGAGCAGGCCGCGGGCCTCGAGGCCGCGACCCGCGCCATCGCATACGCACAGGGCAAGGGGCTGGCCGTCATCGCCTCGGCGGGCAACGACGGCATGGACAACGACAACGTCACGACCGACAGCGGGTCGCCGACCGACCTTGACGCCCCGATCAAGGACCGCCCCGTGAAGAACGGCGTGAAGGTCCCCGCCATGGTCGAGGGCGTCAGTCAGGTCAGCGCCGCCACGCGCACCAATGTCGAGACCAAGCCCGAATGGGCAAACCTCAAGCGCGCCGACTTCTCCAACTACGGCAAGAGCGTCGACTTTACTGCTCCGGGGCAGGACATCTACTCGACCGTACCTACGGCGATTTTCTCCTCCGGCTACGCCAAGACCAGCGGCACCTCCATGGCCACGCCCCACATCACGGGCATCGCCGCGCTCATGAAGTCGATCCACCCGGGATTCCAGGGCAAGCAGATCACCGACCTCATGCGCAAGCAGGCCGCCATGGAATACACGCGTCTGGAAGCGCCCGAGGACGGCAAGGAATTCCGCGGCTACGGCTTCATCAACGCGCTGACCACCATGCGCCGCGACCAGCCCCAGCCGACCGTCCAGACCCTGCAGTACCGGGTCGGCAAGGGCGAATGGAAGGACGTGCACGGAGCGACCCTGCCGGCCGGCCCCGTCACCTTCTACACCGAGGCGATCGCCCCGATCAGCCACCTGCACATGGACGTTGCCGGCTTGGCATCCGTCGACCGCGACGGCTCGGGCAAGTACTTCGACGATGCCCTGGGTGCCTCGATCGAAAACGTGGACCTCAGCGCACTGCTGCCCGAGGGCGCGGACTCGGTGACCGCCCGCGTCCAGGTCAGCGCCACCGGCATCAACTTCGATCGCCAGGCTGACGACGACACGGGTCGCGAGGCCGTCTTCACCGTCTCGCGCGACCCGAACGCCGCCGTCACCCCGGCCCCCGCGCCCGATACGGACGCGACGCCCGCGCCGGCTGGCCCCGCCAAGGCTGGCATCACCGCTCCCGCGCGCAGCAACGACCAGCTGCCCGCCAACTACGCGGTCAACCTGCCCAAGGGCACCGATAACGCCGCCTTCCAGCGTGCGGCGGCCCAGGCCTCGTTCCACGGTGGGCTCGTCCTGGCCCAGTACCCTGCCTTCGGGACGTTCTTCGTGCAGTCCGCGTCGCCCACCTTCTCGCCCGACCTGGGCGCGGCTCTCGTGAAGGAGGGCATCAGCTACGACTCGATCGGCCCGACCCGCCAGGCGCCCGTCGGCGGTAACGAGGCCGTGGTCCCCATCTCCTACGAGACCCGAGTCGCGGCGGACGCGGCGATTGCGGCAGCACCGCGCTCCCAGGGAGCGCAGGGTGACCAGGACGCGGCCCTCACCCCGGACCCGCAGACCGGCAACGGATGGCACCTCCAGGCCCTGCGCGCTCTCGAGGCGCAGGGTGTGGACGTCATGCGCGCGCCCGTCACGGTGGGCATCATGGACCAGTCCGTCGATGACACCGTGCCGGACCTGGTCGGACAGGTCGACCACGACAAGTCCGTGTCCTGCTCGTTCAACGGCATCCCGAACCGCGACCCCGCCGCCTGGCGCTGGGACGACGCCACCCACGGCACCCACGTGGCCGGCTCGATCGCCGCGAAGCACGACGGCGTGGGTGTGGACGGCGTGAACCCGACCCTGCGCATCGCCGCGATCAACGTGGCCTCGCGTAACGGCGGATTCTTCTACCCCGAGTACATCGTGTGTGGCTTCGTGTGGGCCGCCGAGCACGGCATCTCGGTCACCAATGGTTCGTACTACGTGGACCCGTGGAAGTACTGGCTCCCCAACGACCCGGAGCAGGCCGCGGGCCAGGAGGCCGTGCAGCGCGCGGTCGACTACGCGACCTCGAAGGACGTCATCAACGTCGTGGCCGCGGGTAACTTCTCGACCGACCTGGACAACCTGCCCACGACCGACAACTCGGCTCCCGGCGACACCTGGGGTGCACACGTGCGTGACGTGACGGGCGCCGTCTACATGCCACCGAAGCTGCGCGGCACGCTCTCCGTGTCCGCCCTGCAGCTGCCCGAGGGCGCCGACCCCGCAACCGGCGTGCTCGAGCCGGCCTCTTGGTCGAACTGGGGTGCGAACAGCATCGACTTCGCCGCCCCCGGCGCGAAGATCTACGCGCCTCTGACGAGCTGGTACGGCAAGGCCTACGGCAACCTGTACGGCACCTCGCAGGCATCGCCTCTGGCAGCCGCCGTCATCGCGACGCTGCGGCAGGTCCACCCGGAGATGAACGCCGAGCAGATCATTGCCCTGGCCAAGAAGCAGGCGGGGGATCCGTCGAACTGGGATCGCCTCAAGCCCGTCAAGGGCCGCGAGTACCGGGGCGCGGGCCTGCCCAACGCCCTGGACGCCGTCCTCAAGGACCAGGCGAAGCCCGTCATCGGCAGCGTCGAGTACTCGACGGATGGCACCACCTGGCAGCCGCTGGCGGGGGAGAGCGTCGCCGGGCGCGTCTCCATCCGTGTGACGGTGACCGGTCCGGTGACCTCTGCGCGTCTCCTCGTCGGTGAGCGCGAGGTCGCGACCGGTGTGGGTAACGGCGCCTTCGAGGGCAACTCGGTGACGCTGCAGGCCGACGGCGTGGACGTGTCCCACCCGAACGGCACGGGACGCTTCGCGGGCGCCGCGACGGTCACGGTCGAGGCCATGGGCCGCAACAACGACGCCCGCGCCGACGACGACGCGACGCTCCAGGTTCCCTTCACCGTCAGCCCCGACCAGGTCGGTCCCGACGAGGCCCGCTCGGGCCGCTGGGTGTCCGGCGTGTTTGGCTGGTGGTGGCGCTACGAGGACGGCACCTACCCGACCTCGATGCAGCTGCGCATCGACGGGGCGATCTATCGCTTCGATGCCCGCGGGTACATGGTGACCGGCTGGTTCAGCGAGGGCGGCCACTGGTTCTACTACGGACCCTCCGGCGGCCAGGCCGCAGGCTGGGTGCAGGTGCGTGGAACCTGGTACTACCTGGATCCCATCAGCGGCGAGATGGCGAGCGGATGGACCAAGGTGCGCGACACCTGGTACTTCCTGGGCTCCTCGGGCGCGATGCACGCCGGCTGGATGCGTGAGGGCTCCACCTGGTACTACTTGGCCGATTCCGGTGCGATGGCCACGGGCTGGGCGCGCATCGGATCCTCCTGGTACCACTTCGCCACCTCCGGCGCGATGAGCACCGGCTGGGTGAAGGACGGCGGCTCCTGGTTCTACCTCTCCTCCTCCGGGGCGATGGTGACCGGGGCGCGCTGGATCGACGGCACGCGCTACGTGTTCGACGACGAGGGCCGCCTCCAGGAGTAGGTATCACGAGGCCGGGGTTCCTTCCTGGTTGAGACGGAGAGAGGGGCCGCGCACGATGTCTCGTGCGTGGCCCCTCGTACGTGTGATGCCTGCGTGGGAAGAGATGCCGTGGGGCCTTCCCTTGGTGCCTATTTTGTACATACACTGATGAGTGTGCGAATGGGTGGGTTGATTTCATCCGATGCTGGTAACGCGAGCGGTGCTCGCAGAGGTTGGTTTAAGGAGGTAATGATGGCGATGTATACGTCAGCTGATGGTGCGACCTTCACTGATGAGGATCTGGAGCGTTGGGGGAACCAGGCCGAGAACGGTGTGCCTTACGACGGGAAGCATCTCGGTTCGTCTGTGGCCGGACGCCCGATTAGCGTTGGTGTTGGTGCTAAGCCGTTCACCCTCCGTCTTGACCGTTCTCGTCGTGCCAAGCTCGCTGAGGTGGCTCAGGAGCGCGGTACGACGCCGTCGCAGCTTGTGCGCGATTTGATTGATTCGCTCGAGTAGGGCCGCCTGCCGCAGTAGCCGCGACGAGGCTGGGGATCCTTCCCGGTCGAGCGTTAGAGACGGGCCGCGCGCGTCTTTTTGTGCGCGGCCCCTCATGCGTGTCGGTATCGGTGCGCGGCTTCATCTGGGTGGATATGGTGTGGCCGTGGGTGATTGCCTACGACCTGTGGAACCACGCGTTCTTGTACAATTCGCTGGCCGACTACACGTGGTATTGCACGCTTGCCCTGCTCCAGGCCTGTATGATCCCGGCGTTCACGTGGGCGAAGGGCCAGTGGATCTGGTTCCGCTGCTTCACCCTGGTTTTCATGGATCTCCATGAATACGCTCCTGCCCGAGGTCCTGGTGCCGCCCTCGGACATCTTCAACTTCGCGACGATGGACCCGCGCGCGAACATCGCGTGTGCGGCGCTCGCGCTCGCGGCTAATGTCGCGCTGTTTGCCTAGTGGCTGTACAAGATCGTGGTGTTTAGGAGGAATCCGATCACGGGGGTCGTGTATTGCGAGCTGGCGGAGTTCCGCACGATCGTGCGCGAGCACTGCGACGATAGGGATAAGTACTTCCTGGTGGATCGCATCCCCGAGACGCCGGAGGAGTTGGGCTTCGAGCCCGACTCTCCCATGCCGCGCGCGGACGGCTACGCGGCGTGGATGCCGTGGTGGAGGGGAGAGGACAGGCGGCATCCGTCTAAGCGGCTCTCGGGTTCGCGGCAGTAGCTGCCCTTCGCGTACATCGTTGACGAGGCCTCCCTGGGTGTACCGGGGAGGCCTCGAACATGTTCGGGGTGGGGCGAGGTTTACCCCGCGTCACCTGGGTGCGCTTCTGGATAGGAAACGGAGTTCTGGATAGCGTATTATCCTATCCAGAACGCAATAGCCTATCCAGAAGCCGACGGGTTATCCGGTTGTCCACGAGAGCGCGCTGCAAACACCTTATGGCGCTCGGTGCTTTCTGACTTGGCTGTGTCGATCATTGATGCGACAACAATCCTCTTCCTGTCTTAATGCACCTTATGGCGCTAGCTGCTTTCTGACCCGGACGTGTGGTCGGAGACCTGGCCACAATCGGGTATGAGTCTTAATGCGCCTTATGGCGCTCGGTGCTTTATGACCGGAGTATCTGAGTGAGGATGAGTGCAGGGCGTTTAAGCGGGTCTTAATGCACCGTTTGGCGCTCGGTGCTTTATGACGTCGATGAGAACACCGTCCAGGACACGAAGGACCGCAAGTCTTAATGCGCCGTTTGGCGCTCGGTGCTTTATGACGTCGGCCTCGCCGTCCCCACCATCCGTTCCTACATCCGGTCTTAATGCACCGTTTGGCGCTCGGTGCTTTATGACTCGCCTACTGGCAAACAATCAACGGACGACGAACACTCGTGTTTTAATGCACCTGATGGCGCTCGGTGCTTTATGACGAGTCCAAGCTGGAGCTGCTCAAGCGTTACCTGGGCGTGTCTTAATGCACCGTTTGTTGCTCGGTGCTTTATGACCAGACGAAAGGACAACACCAAATGGCTGGTGGAATGGAGTCTTAGCGCACCGTTTGGCGCTCGGTGCTTTATGACGTGGGCTACAATCCGGTCATCCAGAAGTTCGCGGCCCACCGGTCTTAATGCACCGTTTGGCGCTTGGTGCTTTATGGCCGCAGCAACCTCGCGCCGACGGTGAAGGCCCTCATGGAGTCTCAATGCACCGTTTGGCGCTCGGTGCTTTATGACCCGGTGGCAGCAGGCGCACCGGTGGCGGGAGCGCCTGCCGGTCTTAATGCACCGTTTGGCGCTCGGTGCTTTATGACCCTTGCAATCGACAGCCAGGATCCGTCCTCGATTGCCTTGTCTTAATGCACCGTTTAGTGCTCGGTGCTTTATGACTGGGATGCAACTGATCATGTGGCGTGGGTAGCGCCGCTGGCGTCTTAATGCGCCGTTTGGCGCTTGGTGCTTTCTGACGGTGATCCGGACGGACAGGGCGACCTGAAGCGCAAGACGTCGTAATACACCTGATAGCGTTCGGTGCTTTATGACCAGGACTCACCCAAGCATTCATGTGCCAACTCGGAATTGAGTCTTAATGCACCGTTTGGCGCTCGGTGCTTTATGGCCGGGGATGCTGCTTCACTCACCAATCCAATCAATCCAGAAGGTCTTAATGCGCCGTTTGGCGCTCGGTGCTTTATGAATTCGTGATATTTACACACCTGTTCTTGGCTTCGGTTGGTCTTAATGCACCATTTGGCGCTCGGTGCTTTATGACCGGCGACTTCGCATACGTCCCGTATGGAATCAACGCTGCGTCTTAATGCGCTGTTTGGTGCTCGGTGCTTTATGACGGACAAGATTCGCGCCGAAAACGCGATTATCCCCGGGTCTTAATACACCGTTAGGCGCTCGGTGCTTTATGGCCTATCAAAGAGGCTCTTAAGACTTTCTTCGTCAACGAGTCTTAATGCACCGTTTGGCGCTCGGTTCTTTATGACGGGGCGGGTTGGAGTTGGTTGTGACTGAGGTTAGTCCTAGTCTTAATGCACCGTTTGGCGCTCGGTGCTTTATGACCGCCGTCGAAACCATCCGCCCCCGCCTCGTCGTGTGGGAGTCTTAATGCACCGTTTGGCGCTCGGTGCTTTATGACTCTGTAGTCGAACACGGAAACATCGTCGAGGTAAGCCGTCATAATGCAGCGTTTGGCGCTCGGTGCTTTCTGACCCGACCACAATCTACAAGAAGCAGAAGTTCGACTGGTCTTAATGCACCTTTTGGCGCTCGGTGCTTTATGACTTGCAGATCGCGATCGACACGGGCTTCATCGAGTGGGTCTTAATGCACCGTTTGGCGCTCGGTGCTTTATGACCGTGCGATCGTGAGTGCGACAAAGAGTGCATTAGCGGAAAGTCTTAATGCACCGTTTGGCGCTCGGTGCTTTATGACCAAGCCGTCTGATCGGTTCGCGTGCTACATCAAGCGCGCGTCTTAATGCACCGTTTGGCGCTCGGTGCTTTATGACCCGAGCTGCTCGCCATCGTGGTTGACCTGCGTGATTAGTCTTAATGCACCGTTTGGCGCTCGGTGCTTTATGACGCATCCGAGGCGCTCTACAGCAAGCTCGCCGCGTTCGAGTCTTAATGCACCGTTTGGCGCTCGGTGCTTTATGACACCCCCTTATGCAGTTGTGTGTGCTTAGCCGCTGATGTCTTAATGCACCGTTTGGCGCTCGGTGCTTTATGACCGCCTAAAAACGGTCCCTCACTCTGCAGATATTACTTGGTCTTAATGCACCGTTTGGCGCTCGGTGCTTTATGACTTTCTAGAAATGAAAAAACCTTAACCCCAGTTTAGGGGTGTCTTAATGCACCGTTTGGCGCTCGGTGCTTTATGACGGAACTCTCATGACCCTCAAGCTCTCCACTTTCGTTGTGTCTTAATGCACCGTTTGGCGCTCGGTGCTTTCTGACAGAAACAAAGAGATACCTTAATATCGAGAATGAAGACACGTCTTAATGCACCTTTTGGCGCTCGGTGCTTTCTGACCGGACTCCTATCCAGGTGGGCACCTGCGACGGGTCTTAATGCACCTTTTGGCGCTCGGTGCTTTCTGACCTTTTAGGGAGTGATTTTATCATGCGAAGAATCGGAGTCTTAATGCGCCTTTTGGCGCTCGGTGCTTTCTGACTCCTCTCGTCGTTGACATGACCCGGACAAGTTCTGCGGTCTTAATGCGCCTTTTGGTGCTCGGTGCTTTCTGACGAAGCTCGACCGGCTCTACCCGGATCCAATCATGTTCAGGTCTTAATGCGCCTTTTGGCGCTCGGTGCTTTCTAACTGGTCAAGACGATGGGCGCAAAGATCGCTTTCACGGCAGGTCTTAATGCGCCTTTTGGCGCTCGGTGCTTTCTGACCGAAAGATGGAAATCATTTTTGAAATGATTCCTGCAGTCTTAATGCACCTTTTGGCGCTCGGTGCTTTCTGACAGGTAACCAGTCCACACCGCAAGTGCAAGTCTTGCACGGGTCTTAATGCACCTTTTGGCGCTCGGCGCTTTCTAATATCTACGACTCCGACCAGATCAGCAACAAACTCTGCCGGTCATAATGCACCGTTTGGCGCTCGGTGCTTTCTGACGTACACCACGAGGTGACACCCAACCACGGCGGGAGCATGTCTTAATGCACCGTTTGGCGCTCGGTGCTTTCTCACCGGTAAGCATGTGACGGTTGAGACGTTCCTACCCAAGTCTTAATGCACCGTTTGGCGCTCGGTGCTTTCTCACGGCCTGCTGCCGCAGGCGTCTATCGACGAGCGCGGCGAGTCTTAATGCACCTTTTGGCTCTCGGTGCTTTCTGACCCGCGGTAGAAGTAGACAAGAAGCCCATCAAGGAAGTCTTAATGCACCGTTTGGCGCTCGGTGCTTTCTGACCAATCACAACCACAACTGAAACACACAAGAGAATATTCGTCTTAATGCACCGTTTGGCGCTCGGTGCTTTATGACCGATAAATACATCTCATTCGACGGTTTGGCACAGCATGTCTTAATGCTCCGTTTGGCGCTCGGTGCTTTCTGACAGAGATTCTTGCCCAGCCCTTGGAAGCGTTCGACGTGGCGTCTTAATGCACCGTTTGGCGCTCGGTGCTTTCTGACCCGATCCAGGGTAGCCCATGCCTCCGATGGAATACCGAGTCTTAATGCACCGTTTGGCGCTCGGTGCTTTCTGACCAAGTGTCGACCCTGATACGTACATCCGTATCGTCGCGTCTTAATGCACCTTTTGGCACTCGGTGCTTTCTAACCCAAGGGCAGTGGCGGCGGTAAGTCCGCCGGCAAGAAGGCGTCTTAATGCACCTTTTGGCGCTCGGTGTTTTCCGACGAAACCGCCGACCTCCTCACTGCCCACGCAGCAAACCTGTCTTAATGCGCCGTTTGGCGCTCGGTGCTTTCTGACAGAACATGAATCTGTTGATAAACGATACGCTCAGCGAGTCTTAATGCACCTTATGGAGCTCGGTGCTTTCTGATGTGCTGTCGATAACGACAAGTTCAACACCTCTCTACCCAAGCCTTAATGCACCTTTTGGCGCTCAGTGCTTTCTGACGGCGGCAAGTTCACTTTCACCATCGACGAGGGGGTGAAGTCTTAATGCACCTTTTGGTGCTCGGTGCTTTCTGGCGATCCTCTTGGGGATTATCGGCGCGATGTCTCTGTCTTAATGCACCTTTTGGCGCTCGCTGCTTTATGACGTGGGAAAACGTGCAAGGAGCGCTCAGTGCAAGAGCGTCTTAATGCACCTTTTGGCGCTCGGTGCTTTCTGACGGTTCTATGGCTGTCGGCTTGTGTCAGACGCGCCTTGATGGGTCTTAATGCACCTTTTGGCGCTCGGTGCTTTTTGACGTTCTGGAGATACCACTGCTGAGTATTCGCCGGGTATCGGTCTTAATCCGCCTTTTGGCGCTCGGTGCTTTCTGACGTGTAACAAGTGTGGTACACCGCTCTGGTATGGGCGGTCTTAATACACCTTTTGGCGCTCGGTGCTTTCTGACTACTCGTCGCCTCTTCCACCAACCGATATGAAGCCTATCTTAATGCACCTTTTGGTGCTCGGTGCTTTCTGACCGGTAATTGTGGTAGAGGTCACGGCTTACGTGGTGATTCTGTCTTAATGCACCTTTTGGCGCTGATCTTGGAGGGTTGTTGGAAAATGTTGCATGCAATTCGGCTTCCACCCTTCAAGATTTGAAGCTACACCGTTGACATATCGCGGTTTTCGCCGTTCATTGAAGTTTGGACTAAGGGAATTGCATGCGAAATTTTCGGGCGCTCGGTGCTTTCTGACGCGGGCCTTGGCACGGGCAAGACGGCCATGAGCGTGTGGAAGTCTTAATGCGCCTTTTGGTGCGCGGTGCTTTCTGACGAGTTCTGCGAGGAAGTCAGGGAAGCCGCGATCAATGAGTCTTAATGCACCTTTTGGCGCTCGGTGCTTTCTAACGGCTGTTTTAAGCCCATTCAAGGCCGGTCAGAAAAACGTGTTAATGCACCGTTTGGCGCTCGGTGCTTTTTAACGGGCGAGCAGCGCGTGATCGGTGACTCTCTCGCTCCGATGTCTTAATGCGCCTTATGGTGCTCGGTGCTTTCTAACCCTATGCAAAGATTTCTTACCAGACCGCATGGTTGAAGCAGTCTTAATGCACCTTATGGCGCTGATCTTTGAGGGTTGTTGGAAAATGTCGTATGTAATTCGGCTTCTCATCCTTCAAGACTTGAAGCTGTACCGTTGAGATGTCGCGGTTTTCATCGTTCGATGAAGTTTGAACTAAGAGAATTGCATGCGAAATTTTTTGGGTGCTCGGTGCTTTCTGACTGTGCACTACCGCGACTGGAAGGCTGGTGAGAATGGCTGGTCTTAATGCACCTTTTGGCGCTCGGTGCTTTCTGACCTCAACTACTGGGACGGGCGAGACCTTTTTGAGGGCGTCTCAATGCACCTTTTGGCGCTCGGTGCTTTCTGACACTCGTGTTCTCCGTGTGGCGTGACGGCATGAAGCTACAGGTCTTAATGCACCTTTTGGCGCTCGGCGCTTTCTGTCTGCGCTCACAAAGGAGCTGTCCTCTCGCGGCGTAGATGAGTCTTAATGCACCTTTTGGCGCTCGGTGCTTTCTGACTGCTCGGCGTGTCGTACCCCCTGTGGCTAGGGGAAACGCCATGTCGGATCGCCAGTGGTTGAAAAAGCACCCCTCCGACCAGCAAGCACGAGGCCAGATTACCAGACTTTTCGTTGCGACTGCCCGCATCGCCGCGGAATGCCTGCGGGGCCGACGCTGTCCCGGAAATCGCCGCCATCGTCGGCGTGTCGCTCTTCCATAACGCTTCACACTTGTAGAGGAACCGCAAGGACCTTCAGTGGAAGGACAGACGATGACGACACCCGCCACGGCCTCGTCCCTGAGAGAAGCGACCAGCCCCGAGGCCCTCATTCGCGCCAGACGCCGACTCCTCACAGCACACCCGGACCCCACCAGAGCGAACACCCCACGCCGGGAAGCCTCACCGACGAACAACTCCGCGTCCTCGCCGCCCACGACTGGGCACCGCCACGCATCGTCGCACTCGACGTGAGCACTCTCACGACGACTGACACCGTCACCCGTGCGCTCCTGGCCGTATCAGTGCGCGAAAGCCTCGAACGCCGCCTCGCCGCGGAACACCCCCACGGCACCTAGGACGACACGCGCGCAGGACACGACGCATTCAGCAGAGGAGTCGTCGACGACTACGACCATGGCAACCACCACCTGGCGCGAGCCACCATCCGCCCGGCCGACCCAGGCCTCGTGACCCGCGCGGCACTCTCTTACCTGGGCCTGCCCGACGCCGACGCGCCCATTATCGACGAACTCGCCCAGGCCTCGGACCCCAACCCGATCGCGAGCGTGCTTGCTGACGCCGCTCTGCTCGATCTTGACAGGTACGCCACTGGGGCAGGCCTGCTCTACTCGCGCGTCGGAACCACCCTCGTGCTCGCGGCACCAATCGACCAGCGCTTGGCCGAGGCCATCGATGCCGTCGCCGCCGCGGCCATTGGCGCGGGCGCGCGCCTCACCGACGTGACGGCCCAGTACATTGACGAGGAGAAAGCCCTCGCGAGCATCGGCATCGACCCGTGGGACACCCGGTCCAGCGACGAACCCACAGGCCAAGCCGATCGCATCCTCTACGTCGGCCGCGATGGCGCGCGCGTCCATGTCAAAGTGGGCCGCGTCCTCGTCGACGCGCCCGGCTCGCTGCTCGCGACCTCCGTCCCTAAAAACAGCGTCACGCGCATCGTCCTGTCAGGAAACGTCGGCCTGTTCGCCGGCGCGCGTTCGTGGGCGATGCGCAGCAGCGTCGACGTCGTGTGCCTGTCGCGGCGAGGCTCCTACCAAGGTGCCCTCATCGGTGCGAACAGGGGAGCGCACGCGAGCCGACTCCTCGTGCAAGTCGCCCTCACCGGCGACCACGAGCGGCGCGTCCGCCTGGCTGCCAGCCTCATCGGCGCGAAAATCCGCGGCCAAATCCACGTCCTCACCCGCATCGCACGACGCGACGAAGCCGTGCACGTCGCCGACACAACCGCGCACATGCACGCTTGGCGGCGCTCCCTCGCGGGCGCGCACACTCGACGAGATCATGGGCATCGCAGGCGCGTGCTCCAACGCCTACTTCGACGCGCTCGCCGCGTGCGTACCCGCCGACGTGACCTTCGACGGGCGCAGTCGACGCCCCACCCCGCGACCTGCCTAACGCCGCCCTGTCCTACGGGTACGCGATCCTCCTGTCCGAATGCGTCGGCGCGCTGCACGCCGCCGGGCTCGAACCGACACTCGGCATCGCGCACGCACCCACCGACAAGCGACCCAGCCTGGCGTTGGACCTCATGGAACAGCTCCGCCCACTCCTGGTCGACCAGACCGTCATGGCGCTCCTGCGCACGCGCAAACTCCGGCCCGAACACGGCGTCGTCGAGGCCGAGGCCGGGGGAGTGTGGCTGGGCGCCGACGGCAAGAAAATCCTCGTCGACGCGTACGAGGCCGCCTGCCAGCGATCCGTCACCGGTGCCCTGCCCGGATACTCGGGGTCGTGGCCCAGACACATCGCCCACTCGGCGCAGATGCTGGCACGCGCCATCGACGAACCCGACTACCCGTGGAGCGGGGTCGCCTGGCGATGATCTACATCATCGCCTACGACATCGCCGACAACAAACGGCGCCTCCGCGTCGCCAAAACACTGGAATCCTGGGGCTACCGCATCCAAGAATCCGTGTTCCAACTCCGCCTCGACACAGCCACTCTGGCGCGCGTGCGTGCTCGGCTTGCCGCCCTCATCTCCGAATCCGAAGACGTCATCCACATCTACCCCATCTGCTCATCCTGCGCCGGCCGCGCCGACATACTCGGCGCGGCCATAGCGCTGGACGACGTGGGGTTGTGCCGGGGAGTGTGGTAAGGGGTTAGCGGCGATTCTTCTTTCGTCGTTCGGGAACGGAAATAGGAGCGCCACTCTTGGAACCCCAAAGGACACCAGGTTCGACTCCGGCGCCTTCAACTGGAAGGCCTGTCGCCCAATCCGTCCGGTTGTTCTCCTTGTTCTCATCAAGCGTGAAGTGTCGAACGTCAAATGCGTCGTCATATCCGAAGCATGAACGCTGAAAAGCCTCAACCCAAGGTGCCATCAGATATTCTCTGGGAACCTGAAATTGAGTAGGATCGGTAATCGTCGCAACGGTACCTAGACAGCCCGTCAACTGAGTGTAGGCCGAACACAACGATGGTGTATCTCCGTTATTAGCGACGCTTTTGCTTGCCTGGAGGCCATCAGGAGAAAGAGTAACCTCCACAATGCCGAGACCGAGTGGTTTTCCGGTGCCGAGTCGTAGATAACCGACCTGATCCGATGGAGTGCTACTCGTTCGTTGTTGACGTTGAACCCGTGGAACAAGATTTGTTGGATCCAAAATCCAAAGGAGCCATGCTAGCTCAAAATGAGTTAGTGCTTCATAATGAATGGTCGCTTCAAACTTTGTGCCTGCTTTGACGTATGACTTCACCTCGGGTGTAACGTTGTCGGTGTCGCTCCGCGTTTTGAGTGCCTTCTTGGGGAATCCGGTCTCTTTGTCGATTAGTGCCCATGCGCTTCGGTCAATAGGGTAAGTTGTGGCCCCGAGCGCCTGTTTGGGCTCGGTTGAGAAATATTGACTTCGCCTGACCTTATGTCCGGATGAATTGATGTTCGACCCATCGACACGTGTTAAGAATCGCCGTGCAGAGGAAGGGCGAGGATTTAAAAGCGGCCTCAATCTCAGTACGGAATCCCCTATTCCCTCACCGTCGGACAAGCTAACATCGGTCACCGAAATTCGTCCCTTAAATGAAGAAGCGGGATCGCTATCTCTATCAAAATCTGATCGCGTCTTATCGTGATACGCTACGTAGCCAAACAGACGATCGGCTGGAGATAGTTCGAAGAAATGTTCGGCAGGGTCTACGTGAGAGCGCTTTGCAACTGCCAGAGGAGACATTGCGTAGGCATTGCGGCCGACGGAAATGGGTACGAGTGCATCTACTATCTTTTTGCCTGTCGAGTTCTCTGACAGGAGCGAGTAGGCGCAGAAACTGGCAGTCTTCTTAGTGAGTATCTCTTCGTTTTGGCGGATGAAGATGTTTGGCGTACTTCCCGCTTCGCTATCCCAGTTGCGTAAATAACTCTCGAGTACATGGAAATACTTCTCGATGGGAGATGGATGGCTGTCGGTTCCTGCGGGAATAGTCGCCGTTTCGGTCGGACTGTTGCGCTCTATAAAGAAAACGCGTTCCCCCATCTTTTGTTCGAAAGTGCTAGCATTTCTTGAAATGTCGTCCGGGTCTGTGGTGAGATATACATATCCTCGCTGTTTGATTAATTTCTCATTCAAGTCTTCCCCGGTGAGTGTGTTCTCATCAAACAGTGGAATGCGTCTTTGTGGTTCTGTGCTAGTGTACAGCGCGTAGATGAACCAGTATGCGTATGTTCCATTGTCGACTAGCTTTGCGTCGAACTCAACTGGACGGTATCGTTGGCCTTGGAGTGGGCGAACTAATTCCAATAGGCGTTTGTTGTTCATTCCTGGGGCAAACTTTGTATTATCCCCTTGTCGCGTTCGAAGCGTTGCTGCCATCATGACGGGAATTGGTCGACTGTTGTTATTTCTTTTAACTGATGGCAGCCTGTCGTGAGTTCCCGTAAGCAAAACTGCTGTTCTCTTATTAGGTTGCACGAATGCGGGGACGAGTTTTTGGCATTCTGCGGGATCCATACGATATGTGAGGGGATCTGAGTAGTCTCCGAATACCCGCAGGCGGGACGAGGTAACCCTTTCATAGGCGTTAGACAGCATACCCTTCACCATCGTTGCGGGTAAAATGGGAACCGTACGTGTCGCTTTCCCCCTGTCCTTGACTGTCGTTGTAGGAACTGAGATTGCACCGGTATCTTCGTCTACATTTCCGTAAACGAGTGGTGTTTTTGCAGTAATTGAAAACCTTATGGATCCGCTCCAAGTGTGTGCTGGGAAATGGTCTAGTGATGATGGTTCTCGGTCGGCGAGTTCCGGGTAATTTTTGAGCGTGGTGTTGGTTCGTAGAACAGGAATCCTATTTGCCGCTGCGTGAATCTCAGGCATTGTATTTCCACTCTCCCGTAAATAGTTGGTCCACGACGACCGTGTTTCCGTACTTATCTTCTTCGCGTATGAACTCGACTGCCGTCATCTGCTTGGTGGTGGCGTTTTCTTTGCTCTTGCCTGTCTGAGCGGAGGGGGCCTCCGAGGTTGAATCTGCATCACTGTCCGCTGCGGACTCGTGCTGCAGATAGCTCACCTTGTGGAACCATCCACTGACGGGTTTTGGCTCCGAGCCTTCGGACGCTGCGTTGGTTGTGCCTTTCGTGAGTGTCAGCTCAACGGCACCCACGCCGTTTACCCAACGGAACTCGTGGGCAAGCGTCGAGTCTGCGCTGTCACTGTCAATGACCTGCCAGAGGCGGATCTCATAAGTGCGTGAGTCATCGAAGCTTGCGGACTTTACATCCGGCACTCGTTGCGTACCGTTGGTTGTCCATACAATGCCGGCGAACTCGTGGGCAGCAAATTTCTCATCGATATACGCAGTGAGCGCAGTAGCGTTACCGATTATGTGATTGGTTGTCGTTAGGTGGCAGGGGAGCAGGTTTGTTGCGTGCCCGTGGTTATCGATATTTGTCTCATTCATTGCTCGTCGCTCTCATTAGGCGTGGAGGCCCCGTTTGTTGGCTCTTCGAGCTTTTGTAAACGTTCAGCCCAATCCTCATATGAGGGTTCTTTCTCTGTCTTGTTTCTCAGATAGGCCAGAAGTGCTGTTGCGCCTCCGCGCGCATCATCTTCACTGCTATCGTTGCGTTTCCACAAAAGCTCTTCTGGTGGAGTATTTACGACCTGACCATCAGCGCCAGCCACGCTGAGGCTCGTTACCTCAACTTGGCCGTGGCCTCGGGTTGTCCTGCCTCCGAGCGGAAGCGTGCCCGCGCTGAGTTCCGCTAGGGCAATACAAAGGAGACACCAGGACGCTCGGACGAAGGGTAAACACTCGTCGAGTGATAGGCCGCCGATACCCGATTCGGTCTTCACGTTCTGAAGAAGACGTGCGGTGTCAACCTCGATCACGATGTCATTCCACGTCGCGTGCGGATAGGTCACCTCGTTGAACAGGAGCCCCTCGACGACTCCGCCGGTCCACCGGTCGATTGCATTATGAGTGACCGTGACTGACGGTCCGGTGTCCTTCGTCGTACAGTCTCGGACTCGAACTGCCCCACGATATTCGGTGGTACCGAACATGTAACGCACGAGCCGTGGCTCTTTGGCCAGTTGCTCGTGAATATCGATGGGTACCTGGTTGCCATCGCTATCTGCCTGAGTGAAGCTCTCGACCTGTGATGGGGGATTATCGGCATACAGTACGGTTCGAGCGATCCGCGAACACCTGGAGCGCAGCGCACCACGAATTGAGGTGCCGGGAAGTAGCAGGGGAGCTGTGCTGTTCTTCCCGTTATTGTCAGCAGTCTTAGCCCTGAGGGGATATTGAGTATTTCCGTCGTCTGCCTGGGGGTCATGCACGAATACGCCCGTCGGTGAATTCCACCCGATCCGCACCGTCGTCGGGCGGAAGTGAGAGGGAACAGAACTTCCCTGATCGTCACCGGGTCCTAGCTCCGCCCACTGTCGAATCAGGTTGATGACTCTTTGCTCAGCCGAGGTTGCTTCGTCACCATCTTCCGCAAAAGCGGTGAGGATACGCGTCAGAATATCTCGTGCAAAGTTTGCTCGAGCCTCGCGCACCTTGCAAGAATCTTCGGGATGGTCGGCTGCCTCGAAGAGAATCTCGACAGGTGATGTATCGTCTGGCAATCCATTGACACGCACACATGAGACCTCGATGAAGCCGAGACCCCCGCCTGTCCCTCCTCCAAGAGGGAGGACTCCCTTGCAGAGGTCGGTGACGGCCATGGTTAGGAGTAGGATAGCTGCTCGCAGGCGGTTTTTGATGGCCGGTCGCTCGCATTCCTGGTCTGACGCGGACACGGTTGAAAGTGCGCAATTGCCGGGGTCCTGACAGATATTCCGACACAGCTGCGCATGGTCGATCTCGATCTCGATTGGATCCCATGTAGCGTGCGGATACAGCAGCTCCGAATACAACGCTCCGTGGGCAGCGCTCCCGGTAACTCTGTCGATCGCGTTGCGCGTGAGTTTAAGAGGCTTGTCCTTTCCCGTGTCTTCTGGTATCTGCCCCTCGCAGTCGTGAATGCGGACTGCTCCCCGGTACTCAGTTGTCCCGAACAAGTAGCGCACGAGGAGCGGATCGGCAGCGAGCTGCTTGTGTACATCCTCTGCCATCGTGAGTTCGTCAGAACCCTCGCTGTCACTGACGATGCTCCGAGCAATGCGAGAACAGTGGGACCGCAACGCCCCGCGGATCGACGTGCCCGGAAGCAGCAGCGAGGCTTTGTCCTCATGCGCGACTTTCGGATAAGTTGCATCCCCGTGATCGGCGCGATGCGTGTCATTGAGGTGCCAGTTGCGCAGTGGCGCTGCGGGTACCGTGTCTTCTTCCGAGGATTTGATGCCGTCGGGTTTGTTCATTCCGACGAACAACCCCGACGGAGCCTGCCACTCGATTCTGATGGACGTTGATGGGTGATTCCCGGTGAGCTTACTGTCTGATTTAAATTTGAGCGGCTCGGACTGGCTAAAGACTACAGAAAGAAAATCGGTAGATTCGTTGTTCCCTGCTTGTTCGCTGAGAATAGCAACCTTCTTACACGACACCTTCTTCCAACGGAGATCAATTGCGCCCCATCCCGATCCTGTCCTGCCTCCGAGGCTGATGAACTCGCCGCCGAGGAGTGTCACGATCGCTTGCAGGGCTTTCTCAACGAGAGCAGGGGGCGCAGGCGGTGTCCCCTTTGTTTCCTTGCTCGGTGTTGTGGACTGTGCATCCTTGTCTTCTGGGGGTTCTCGGGTCGGGTCCTGGGCTTCGGCACTGACACAGATCTCGAAAGTCGTGTCCACGGGCAGGTACTCGTACGCGAAAAGTGCGCCGTCTGCGGCCCCGCCGGTGGCGCGGTCAATGGCCGTGCTCATGCGGTGGGGGAGATCGCCTCTAGTGCGGTCCCACACCACGGCGTGGTGGAAGGTGAGGGCGCTTGCTCGCAGTGCGAGAGATTCGTCGGTTCCATCCCCACGTTGCTTTTTGCGAGTACCGACCTCCCGACGCATCTCACCGCCCCACAGGCTCTTGAGTTCTTCCTCGCTGAAGCCAAGCTCATTCATGTGTTCTTCGAACGCGGCACGAATGGCTCCCTTGATGGAGCGACCCGGCAGAATCGCCTCGCCCAGCCCATTGCGCACGAAAGCGTTCGGCTGCACAGTTCGGCCGTCCTCGTCGGTTATGGGGCGCTCAGGTGCTTCATCGACGCCGCCGGAGTGCAGCGCGGAGACGACGCGCACGGGGATCGTCATGTCGTAGCGGTAGATGGTCATGAGACAGCCTCCGTTGGTGCTGTAAAGCTCTTACTGTCGGTCTTGAATAAGGGCAGCGTCGCTTCCGCCAGCGTGGGGGAGTCCACGAGGAAGCGCCCGTATCCCTGGGGCGTGAGCTCACCGACGCCGATATGCCCGAGTGTCTCGAGTGCCCCCAGATCGTCCGGGGAGAGACGCACTTGGACTACTGAACCCGCTTGGATCGCCAGCCGCGTGGCGCGAGGCGCATTATCCCGCGGCGACCACGAGTCCACACGCCGGTGCCTGATCGCAGTCAGAATCCGTTTACGATTCTTGTCGCCCGAGTCCTGATCGGGGCTCTCCTGAACGACCGTGACCGGAACGTTGGCTCGCCTGAAAGCGAGCTCTAGATCCTCAACGCTCCCGCTTGGTCCCAGAGCGCTCGACCGTGCGAGCACGTCGGACGTGAACCACAGAGACACAACCTCGGTGTGTTCGCAGGACGAGGCCTGGGTTCCCTCATCGGTGACAGGACCTTCTACCGGTGGCGGGGTGCTTCCCACGCGGGTGAAGGTACTACCAACGGTGCAGCGTGCACGACCGAAGGTCCCCGTGAGCTTGCGTGATCCGAGGAAGGCTTGCTGCTCAGCAATGCCGAGGTCGAGCGTAATGGGTGAAGCTTCGGATGTGGCATCGGTGCCGCGAAGTGCGCTCAGTAGCTGTTTCGACACGACAACCGAGGCGTGCAGCGTCAACCCGGCGGGCAGGGCACGCACCAGGAACAGCTGTCCATCTTTCGCTGCGCCCGTCTCCGAATTGATCGCCGTCGACTGTCGACCAATCAGCGAGGGCTTGCCGATCCACCCCGTGACGGGAGCGACGTTCGATTTAACGAATATATAGCGGCCACGTGTGGGGATCGTGTGGTCTCCACATACCTGATCGTTGATTGGGATATGCCTGTTGAAGAGCGTGCAGGGTTGTTTATCGTCTTGTTTGTCCTCGGGAACCTTCTCATTCTCCAAAACGAAAGGAACGGGCAGTCCGGGGGTTTCCCCGTAAACCGGTAGCGCATCGCTGACACGCAGGTCACCGCTGACGATAGCGGAGTTCACGAGGGCATTGCCCGGGTAGTTCTTGCGCAGCAGCCCGTGCAGCCACGGGACCAACACAGTTCCGCGCAGGAAGTCCAACGACCGCACCTCGTTCGAGAAAGGGACCTCGTAGGAAACAACAGGAGATTCAAGAACGATGTCGAGGGACGTTTCGTACCAGGTCGTGTTACCGGACTCCGACTGTTGAAGGTCAGGCATTGCGATGTCTTGGGGGCTGTCTTTCGGAAGATCCTTTGGCAGGGCTGGGATCTCCCGCAAGCTCTCCCGAACGCGGCTCCGCAGGCAATCTGCGAAGGCCTTCACGTCTGCCGACGAATATGTGGGGCTGTCATCGTTATCTCGGTTCGCCAGGATCCGTGTCAGCGCGTCGGCTGCTTTCTCATCCTGCAGGTCAGTCTTCGTGTAGTCCTTGTCGCTGACCGCCACCGTGCACTCGCCGTCGCCTCCGCTGCGGCCCGAGCCGATGCCTCGGACCATGAGGCCCGCGACCCCCAGGAGGAAGTGCGCGGCATCGATCGTCGTCTGATCGGAGAGAGACGCCCCGGCCTCGTCGATGAGCGTGAACGTGCCCGTGAGGATGCCGGCCGCCGCGCGCTCGGTGAAGCGCAGAAACTGGTCGCGCGCCGTCCCCGTCTTTGGGTCGATGGAGAGGGATACCGTGTCGTGGACCGGGATCGACGAGGCCGGGGTCGCGTCCGAGAAGAGAACGTGACGCGGGTGGGGGGTTGAGCCCAGCTTGCTGTTGGGATCCTGGCCGAAGAGCCACAGGGCAAAGTTGGTCCACTTCCCGTCCTTCTGCCCGTCGAGGGCCTTCGCCGCCAGCATTGCCTGCTCGCGCAGGACTCCCGTGATGACCGTGCCGCGCACGACCGGGTCGTCGCCGCAACGCTCGATTGTTGAGTGCGTGCGTCCCGCGTGGCCCACGCCTGTGGATACGCCCCAGTCGGACGTAAACACGATGGTCACGTGGCCGCTTGCGGTAGGAGAAGTGGTAGGTGAATTGGTGGTCACTTGGCACCTCCTTCGGTGGAATTATCTGCTGCTTCCGCGGAGCCAGAGATGTCGGCGTCCCCGCGAATCCGGCAAGCGATGTACCCGTCAGGCAAGTTCTCGGACAGGTCGATCAGGTCCAGGAGCCACTTGATCTGCTCGAGGGATTCGCCAGCCTCATCGGAGCTCGACGAGTGAGGTGGGAGAAGCTTCAACTGTTGGGCAAGGAGTCCAGCACCGGGGGCGTTCTGTAGCGCGTCGCCCCACTCTGTTGCGGCCTGCTCTTCCTTGCCTTCCGCGAGGAGCTTGACGATGCGGTTCGCGCGGGCACGTGGGAACGGATCGCCGACCGTCTT
The DNA here is from genome assembly GCF_009730335.1 of Schaalia odontolytica. Taxonomy (GTDB): domain Bacteria; phylum Actinomycetota; class Actinomycetes; order Actinomycetales; family Actinomycetaceae; genus Pauljensenia; species Pauljensenia dentiphila. Next base: position 1,897,371 of record NZ_CP046315.1, on the reverse strand, counting down.
GCCGGGGGAATCCGGGTCCTTACCATCAAAGGCGGCGACCGCTTGGAGGACTTTCTTCCACTGATCCTGTGCTTGTGGCGCTCCTCCGGAAGCCGAGGCTGTGGTTGCTCCTCCGATCCGCTCCGGCGCGTAGTGGCCGATCAGGAAGGGGCGCTGCGTGCGGCCCTCGTACTCCTCCAGCGTGTCCTGCGGGGCGAGGACTGTCGTGTCGCGCAGCACGTGGAAGTCGATCGTCGAACAGGGAGAGGCCCCCGGCTTCTTGCCGAGCTTTTTTCCGCGCGAGACCAGGCCTTCCGCCAGGTCGTAGGCGATGTGGAACGGGAAGTTACGGCCGATGATGGCCACGCCCGCCGAGGCCGTGAGCGGACCCGGATCTGGCGCACGAGCGATGACGGCGAGTTCCCTCAGAAGATCGTCCTCGCCGGTGAGGCGCTCGTAGTGGCGGATGTAAGCTTCAGCGAAGGGAATCGCGTATCGCCCGTCCGTGTAGACCGTGACGTCGTCGCCGCCCACCAGCACCGGAACCACGGGAAGGGTCTTAAGGCGATTGACGCCAGCGATATTGTCGACGGTTTGCCATGCTTCAGCCACCGCTTGATTGACGACTCCGTCGAGACGGTAGTTGACCTCCATGACGAACCACTGGAAACGATCATGTTTGATCGAGCACGGGTTGTCTCTGCGCTGATACGCCGCGTCTTTGAGCGAGTCAAGGCGCGCGTCGACTGTGTCGAAGGCTCTGCCGAGGTCACGCATGATCGCACCCACGCCATTGCCATCGATGTGGATCACGCCGACGGAGGACAGCTCCGGGAGAGGCTTCGTGGCCCCGTCCTCGTCAGACACATCCTGAAAGGCCCTCTCAAGCTGAAATGGGTCCTCGTTCAGGTTCCCGATTCGATCTCTGACTTCCTCGTCGCTCAGACTCGAATCCTGGCGCGCGATGACTTCCCTCAGCTGCAATCGGCGCGCCGAACGCGACCATGTGCGCTTGACTCGCGACGGAAGTGACAGAGACCGATCCTTGTCCTTTCCCGTCTGCGTTGGGACCTGACCGTGGTCGTCCGAAAGAATCGGAACCATGAGTGAGCCACCCGCGTACTCGCGGATCCTGTCGAGCTCCTCCTCCGAGAGTGCGGCCGACGCGGGGAGGGCGGACTCGTCCGCCCTGTCCAGGAATGGGAACTGTGGGAAGCGTGCCAGCGCCGGGCGGCGGTTCAGCGAGTACTCTAGGAACACGCTATCAAGCGCGTTCAGGTCACCCGCATCAACCGTGTTGGATGACGTCTGAACAACGACTCCCGTGACGTCGAGGCCTGGGGCATCGGTCAGCGCTCGGAGGGTGACCTCTCGGATCAGTTGTCTCGCTAGTTTCTCCGGATTTCCGTCAGATTCAGTGAATCGGACGATCACCTTGCCGGACGAGTCCGACACCCAGAAGGAGGCTGGGAGGGCCTTTATTCCTTTCTCGATGGTAGACATGGAAGGAAGCTTCATATCAAACGCGGCTTCCTTCACCCAACGGGACAGGAGCGTGATCTCGAAGGAGGCCCCGATCTGCTCGCGCAGGCGAGGGGACGAGAAGATAAACGGCTGATTGCTGTTCGTCTGCAGCATGACAAGGGTACTGCCCATATCGGTGTGCCTTTCACTCTCTATTTCGCGGGGGAAGAGTAGTTAGGAGTGAATGAATGTCGCTGAGAATTCGTCCTTGAGCATTGACGATAGTGCTGAAGCGTCGCTCAAAGAAGGTCTTAGTGACATCCGCTGTTCGATCAAGTGTTCCGAGGGTGAGAACGATGAGTGCTTGCGACTCCGTCAGTTCATTGATAACTCTGGTCAATTCCGACTCACCTTTGACAAGTTTGTCCGCGGTAGGGCCGTCTTGTGGCCGAGGTCCGGAATACCAGTCAAGATCCAGTGATAGAACAACTAGATCTGACTCGCTTGAAACGGACATCGTGCTTGTGATGACCTTGCTCTTGATGAGAGCGGACTTCTTTATGTCCTCGTGCAGTTTGGATGTTAGGGAAGGAGCGCCGATTAGCTGAATTGTGCGTTGGGTTAGGCCGCTGGCAAGCCTGGAATTGTAGTGGTCGAGGACTGATGTTGCGATGGCGTCCCCGATGACTCCCGCGATTAGGATACCAAATATTGAGTAGATGAACGGAAAGGCGAAATTCTCAGCAATTCCATGCCATGTCTCATTTTTCTGTTGGATGTACTCGAGTAGGACAAAGATGGTTATGATAGTGCTTCCAATGAGGAGAAGCGTGAAAATGCACAACCGATTCCTGTGCGACGGGATACTCATTACTAACTTTCTTTCCTTTCTTACGCTGCGACGGCGTCTATGACACCCATGCCATAGCTCGTGTGTGAGCCGACGTTCGTGTATGCGGACAGCGCCATGAGGCGCGAGAAGACTCGGGTGGCCTCGGCCCCCTCGACGCCGCTGATGCGGAGGTGTCCCTCGTGGGCCGGGATGCGGCGCGAGCTCAGGCGGCCCTGGCCAGAATTACGTGGCATCGCCAGTGACACCATGGATGAGCGTGTGTAATCCTGCGTGGCCAACACGCTCGCCATCTCATGCCGATTGATCCGCGGGGGAGCGAGCCTCCTATTCCATGCCCACCACCTCTGCTGCAGGCTCGTAGCAATCGTCGCAGGATTCAGCCCCGGGACGTGCTGCCCCTTGCTTGAAAAAGTCGTTGGGGTCACCAGACGTACCTCCCACGTCGTGTCCCCGTCTCGTTCGACGAGCTCCTCCCAGGACTCCTGTGCGATCACTTGCCCCTCGACTGCAACGAGCACCGCGTCATCGTCGGTGCCTGCGCCAAGGCGCATCACGCCGCCCCATGACAGCCATGCATCCAGTGTGTCAACCAGGCGATCGTCCAGGAAGCGTACCTCGACGCCAAACGTCGACTCTGAACGGCTTAGCTCGCCGAGTGAATAGGGCTTCACTCCACCAGAACCATGAACGGGGCGGTGTGCCAGCGTCGGAAACTGCGCCGCCCGCTCGGGGCTCACCCCGGGCGGCAAGTCCAGAACCGCGGACAGGGCGGCATGTAGCCTTCGCGGTGTCGCTGGCACCTGCCCTGGTGCGTCAAAGTTGATGTAGACGGACGCTGGCATCGTTGCCTCCCACCACTGGCGTGTGACTGACGCTACTGACCGTAGCACATATGTTTTGGTAGTTCATGTGCAAATGTCAAGCTGTTTGGTCGTTCTGTCAGAATGAGAGGTGCTATAGTTGCAACGTTTGCTGGCAAGACTACTCTCGATAACGTTATGATTGTGAATGAGTGTCTAATGATCCGGTTGGTAGGTTTTACTGCTCGGCCATGTTGCTCGCGGAGCTTTGTTGTGACGGGGGTTCAACGGTGCGCGTTGATGCCTCTTCCGATCGAGCATTGGCGCATCGTTCCCTGCTTCAGGGCAATAGTCAAGCATTTTCGACCCAAGGGTCAAGATTTCTTAAAATGTGAAATCCTCTGGAAGGTTTGTCGAAATCCTTGACACGATGGTGCAATGGCGCACCATCCGATGTGCTCGGGAGACGCGCCCCCATCCGTACAGAAACGAGGAACAATGATGCACCAACGCTCATGGAAGACCCTCATCGCGGGAGGAGCCGCCCTCGCGGCCGGCCTGACGATGACTGCGCTCGGCGCTCCCGCACACGCGGCCGGCGTCCCGGGGATCACCTCCGATGCCCGCGCCCGCGACGAGGTGATGAACTACGCGGTCAACCTGCCGGCCGACGCAACCCGCTACGACTTCAATGCGGCCGTGTCCAAGGCCTCGGAGAACGGCGTGGTTCTGGCCCAGTACCCCGAATTCAACTCCTTCTTCGTCCAGTCGGTGAAGGCCGCCTTCGCCCCGACGCTCGGCAAGAGCCTCGTCGATGCCGGCATCTCCTACCACTCGATTGGCCCCACCCGCTACAAGATGGTTACCGGCGCCGAGGTGCGTACCGACCAGCCGCAGACCACCACCTCTGAAGCCAATGCCGTCGCCGACGCCGCGGGCACGCACCCGACCGGCCTGGCCGCCGACTCCCAGCTCAACGACTTCGTCCCCGACGAGGGCGACGCCAACGCCTGGGGCCTGGCCGCCATCGGCGCGATCGACGCGCAGCAGGTCGACGTCCCCCGCGAGAAGGTCACCGTCGGCGTCATGGACACCGGCATCGACCCCGACCACAAGGACCTCAAGGAGCACCTGGACGCCGATCGTTCCGTGGGCTGCCAGGTCAACGGCATCCCCAACACGGACCCCGCCGCCTGGAAGGATGACCACTACCACGGCACGCACGTCGCGGGCACGATCGCAGCCGCGCACAACGCCTACGGCGTGGACGGCGTCGCACCCGACGCGACGATCGTCGCCATCAAGGTCTCGAACGAGGCCGGATCCTTCTACCCCGAGTACGTGGCCTGCGGCTTCGACTGGGCCGCCGAGCATGACATCGACGTGACGAACTCCAGCTACTACATGGACCCCTACGCCTTCTGGATGCCCAACGAGGGCTCGCAGGCCGCGGGTCTTGAGGCCGCCTCGCGCGCGATCCGTTACGCGAAGGACCTCGGCGTCGTCAGCATCGCCGCCGAAGGCAACGACAACGACGACCACGACAACCCGACGATCGACAAGGCTTCGCCCAACGACGTTGAGGGTGCCGCCGCAGAGCGCAACGTCGAGGGCGGCATCGACGTCCCCGCGATGCTCAACGACTCCGTCGTGTCCGTGTCCGCCCTGGCCCTGCCCACCGGCACGGATCCCGCAACGGCTAAGCTCGAACGCTCCGGCTTCTCCAACTACGGTAAGAACTCCGTCGACGTCGCAGCCCCCGGCTCGCGCATCTGGTCGACGGTGCCCACCTGGAAGAAGAACCCGCCCTTCGGCTACCTGTCCGGCACCTCGATGGCCTCCCCGCACGCAGCCGGCGTGGCCGCGCTGATCAAGCAGATCCACCCGGACTACACCCCCGACCAGACGATCGACCTGCTCAAGAAGCAGGCCGGCTACACCTACGACCGCCTCGCCGAGCCGACGGACGGCAAGGAATACCGCGGCGCTGGCCTCGTCAACGCCCTGGCTGCCGTCCTCAAGGACCAGCCGCAGCCGGTCCTCGGCCCCGTTGAATACTCCCGCGACGGCGCCACCGACTGGCGTCCGCTGGCCGACGCCAACCTGTCGGGCACCGTCTACGTGCGCGCCACGGTCGGCGGCCCCGTCACCAACGCCTCCCTGAAGGTCGCTGACAAGGAAGCGGTGAGCGCCACCGGAACCGGTGCCTTCGAGAACAACGAGGTCACGCTCGTGGCCGGACCCTACGCGGCCGCGGACCTGATGACCGACGCCCCCCACGTCGAGGTGACCGTCAGCGCTGAGGGCCGCAACAAGGACGCGCGCGCCGACGACGATGTGAAGGACACCATCTACTTCCACGTGGATGAGTCCGTGCACGAGGACGGTGCCTGGGTCAACAGCGATGGCGGCTGGAAGTACTGCTACGGCAACGGCTCCTGCGTCCGCAACAAGTCCATCGTGATCGGCGGGGAGACCTACTACTTCAACGACGACTCCGTGATGGCGACCGGCTGGGTCAGCTTCGACTCGGCGTGGCACTGGATGAACTCCTCCGGCCGCATGGCCAAGGGCTGGACCAAGGTCGGCGGTGCCTGGTACTACCTCGATCCCGCCACCGGCGCGATGGCCACCGGCTGGGCCAACGTCGACGGCACCTGGTACTACCTGAACGCCTCGGGCGCGATGGCCACCGGCTGGGTCCAGGTCAACGGTTCCTGGTACTACCTGAACGGCAACGGCTCCATGGCCACCGGCTGGACCGCCGTGAACGGCAAGTGGTACTACCTGACCGGCAACGGTGCGATGGCGATCGGCTGGGTCAACGACGGCGGCACCTGGTACTACCTTGACGCCTCGGGCAAGATGGTGACCGGCTGGGTCTCCATCGACGGCACGCGCTACCACTTCGCGCCCTCCGGCGCGTGGCTCGGCTGAGCCAAAAGGGGACGAGGCCGGGGCTGGGACGCTCCGGCCTCAAACCCCGCGTTGAGCGCGCCGACGCCGATCGTGCCTGACGCGATGCTCAACTGAAGACAAACAGGGGCGGGTCCGAACCTAGCGTTCGGACCCGCCCCGTTGTTCCCTCACGCGTCCCGGGAGGGATCCGGGCGCGCCCCCACTGGTGCCCAGGGGCGCGATGGGCTCTCAGCCCAGGGAGTCGAAGAGGACCTGCAGGCCCTCGCCCATGGTCGGGTGAGCGATCGGCAGGAAACGCAGCTGCTCGTAGGTCAGGCCGCCGGCCATGGCGACGTGCACGGCCGTGATGACCTCGGAGACGTTCGGGCCGATCAGCGTGGCGCCCAGGATCTGGTGCGTGTTCGCATCCACGACGGCCTTCCAGAAGCCCTCGCCCGCGTAGCGCATCGTCTTGGCGCGCGGAATTGCGGCCGTGGGGATCTTGGCGATACGCACGTCCAGGCCGGCCTCGCGGGCCTCGCCCTCGGACAGGCCGATGCGGGCCAGCTCGGGGGTGGCGAACACGGCGTAGGGGATCGTGCGGCCCTTCGTGGTGGTGGTCGCATCGTCCAGGGACGCGCCGGTCAGCTGCGCGCGGATGATGCGGAAGTCGGACCAGGACGCGTGCGTGAACATGGGGGTGCCCGCGCAGTCGCCGGCCGCCCACACGCCCTCAGCAGAGGTGCGCAGGTGCTCATCCACCGCGACGAAACCGCGATCGGTCAGCTCAACCCCGGCCTCGTCCAGGCCGATGCCGTCCGTGTTGGGAACGCGGCCCACGGCCACGAGGACTGCCTCGGCGGACACCGTGGAGCCATCGGAGAGCGTCAGGGTGGTCGTGTTGCCCTCGCGCGAGGCGGACTCAGCGCGGCCGGGCACGATGCGCACGCCGGCGGCTTCTAGGCCAGCTTCGACGACGCGGGCGGCGTCCTCGTCCTCGCGAGGCAGCACGTGGTCACCCGAGGAGATGAGCGTGACGTCCACGCCGAATGTCGCCATCATCGACGCGAACTCCACGCCGATGTAGCTGGCGCCGATGATCGCCAGGGACGAGGGGAGCTCTTCGAGGCGCAGGATCTCCTCGTTCGTCCACGCGCCGGACTCCCACAGGCCGGGGATCGCGGGACGCGCCGGACGCGAGCCCAGGTTGATGAGGACGCGCTCGCCGCGGATCGTGCGCTCGCCGCCGTCCTCCAGGGCGATGGTGACCGTGCGCTCGCCCGTGAAGCGAGCCTCTCCGCGGATGAAGTCCAGGCCGGAGGCCGCGAACATCTTCTCGTGCGCGCCGACCATGGCGCCAACGATGCCCTCCTTGTGAGCGCGAAGCTTGGCCAGGTCCACGCGCGCGCCCTGGGTTCCGACCACGCCGAACGCCTCGTCCGAGCGGGCATCGCTCAGGCGACGAGCCGAGTTGACCAGCGACTTCGTGGGGATGCAGGCGACGTTAATGCAGGTGCCGCCGACGAACTGGCGCTCCACCATGGCGACCTTCCAGCCCGCCTTCGCGCGCTCCATCGCGAGGGACTTTCCGGCCTTGCCGCCGCCGACAACCAGCAGGTCAACGTTCTCGATTGCGTTCGTGGACATGTTTCTCCTTGGGTAGTAAAGGGTTACCTATCTCAACGCGCCGTGCCTGGATCTATTCCATCAAGCGGAAATGTCCACCAGGTGGTCACAGCGGGGATGTCTATTTTCACGATCGTTTGGCTGTATGACGCTCGTTTGGCGGGTGTAAGGGAACGAAGGCTCACATAGTGATCGCGCCGTTCGTTCAAACCCCCTTCGGCGTGCTTAGATTAGGGGTATGAGGGCTCTAGAAATTGGTGATTTCAAAGAGGATGTGGGGGCCGCTCTGGCGCGCGCCTCATCCGGTGAAGTCGTCACGCTCACAGAGGAAGGCCAGCCTGTCGCAGAGCTGGGTCCCGTGCGCATGTCGACCTACGCGCAGCTGCGCGAACTGGGCCTTGAGCGCCCCGCTATGACGGACCTCGACGCCTACCAGATGCCATCCAAGAACCTGCCCGACGGGCGGGGGATCGTCGGCAAGCTGGACGATTGATTGCCCGGCGCAGGGGGAGCCGCCGGCTACCCCCGGCGCTTGGCGCGGTTCGTGGGCTCCGCGTGCAGCGGGTCCTCGGGCCACGGATGCTTCGGATAGCGCCCGCGTAGCTGGGCGCGCACGTCCCGGTACGGCCCCGCCCAAAACGATGTCAGGTCAGAGGTAACAGCAGCGGGGCGACCCGCCGGATCCGTCAGATGCAGCACCAGGGGAACGCGCCCGTCCACCAGTCGGGGCGTGTCCGTCCACCCGAACGCCTGCTGGACGCGCAGCGTCAGCACCGGGTGCGCACCGCTCCAGTCGATGGGGCGAGTACCTCCCGCAGGAATCGGCATCTTTTCTGGCGCCAGTTCGTCGAGACGTGCAGCGTCAGGCCACGGCAGCATCGAGCGCAGCGCATCAAGCATCGACACGTTACTCAAGGAACCACCCTGTGCGAGGCGCTTTGCCCAGGGGAGGAGCCACTCGTGGGCGCTGCACGCGAGGGCCTCATCCGACACGTCCGGCCACGGATTGCCGAGCACGTCGTGGAGCACCCGCATGCGCTTGCGCAGGGATGAGGCCTCCTTCCCCCAGCCCAGATCGCCCAGCCCGCGCGCGGCCAGGTGATCGGCCACCAGCGCGACCGCCTCGTCTTCGCTCAGGGACGAGGCCGGGGTGCTCTTCAGGGGGATAGCTCCCAGGGCGCGCGTGCGGGTCGCACGCAAGGCGCCCTTGTCGATGTTGGCCTGCGTGCGGGTTTCCAGCAGTGCCGCGCCCGCCGCCAGGGCGTCTTCCTCGGACAGCGGCACAGCCGCGAGAATACGCGCGTGGCGCGAGGCCGGTGCCCGGTCGATCGAGGCCACGGCCAGCCACTCCTGCCCCTCAAGGGGAGAGCCCTGCGGCAGCTCGGCGCCCACGCCGCCCGCCAAAATGTAGGCCGCGGACCCCGCGCGGCGCCGCGCAATCCACTCCGGGTAGGCCAGTGCGCACGTCAGGGCCAGCTCGTCCTCCCGCGTGCGCGAGCCTGCCTGCTGGTGCGTAGCCACAACGGACGCGAGGGGGTCGTCCGGCGCGGAAGCCGGCAGACGCTGAGCCAGGCGCTCCAAGCGCGCCCGCGTTTCCTTCACCCGCGCCGCCTGCGCGTGTGTGCCTCCCGCATCGCTGGCGCCGCCGCGACCCAGCCGACGCTCGAGCGCACCCAGGTCAGCCCCCGGAACGCGCAGGTCCTCCGACAGGAGGGCCACAAAACGCGCCGCCTTCGACGCCCCCAGGAGCGCGCTCGACGCCAGGAGGGCCCTGCCCAAGGGCGGGTCCAACGGAAGCGACGCCAGCGTGCGGCCGAGAGCGGTGGCGGCCCCGGCCTCGTCGACGGCACCCAGGGATGACAGGCGCTGCCTGGCGGCCTCCCACGTGCCCGCGGGTGGAGCATCGAGCAGGGAGAGTTCCTCCACCGGGGTGCCCCACGAGGCAACCTGGAGGCGTGCGTCCGTCAGGTCCTGCGTGGCGATGCCCGGCGCGGACTGCGCGGGCCTGCGGGCCACGTCCACCGCATCCATGACACGCACGGCGATGCCCGGGCCTGTGCGAGCGGCGCGTCCCGCCCGCTGCTCGAGGCGGGCGAGGGCCGCTGGAACGGTCACGAGAGAGGAGAGGGAACGCCCCGCGTCGAAGCGCGGCTCTCGTGCGAGCCCCGCATCCACGACGACGGACACGCCGGGAACCGTCAGCGAGGACTCCGCGATGGACGTGGAGAGGATGACGCGGCGACCAGAAGCGGGGGAGAGCGCGCGGTCCTGCTCGGCGGCGCTCAGCTGTCCGTGCAGCGCCAGGACCGGAATATCGCCCAGACGCAGGTTGCCTCGGACTGTCTCGATCTCGCCCACTCCCGGTAGGAACACGAGGACCGAGCCCTCGGTGGCGGCAACCGTCTCCTCGACCGTGCGCGCCACGTGCGCCAGGTACTCGCGGCGCACGCCCACGCGCTCGTCCCCGATCGCGCCCACGGCTTCGACGCCGCGTGGCGGGGGAGCGTAGCGCAGCTCCAGTGGAAAAATATCCCCCGGAATATCAACGAGCGCGGGCTCCTCGCCCGTCGAGGCGCGCAGGAAATCAACCGTTCGTGAGGCCTCGAGCGTCGCCGAGGTAAGTGCAACGAAAAGGTCGTCGCGCAGCGCCGAGCGGGCATCCAACGCGAATGCCAGCGTCAGGTCCGTGTCCAGGTCGCGCTCGTGGAACTCATCGATAATCAGCGCCGACACCCCGGGCAGCTCCGGGTCGCGCTGCAGGCGGCGCAGCGCCACGCCCGGCGTCACCATCTCCACGTGCGTACGCTCGCTGACGCGTGAATCCCCGCGCACCGAATAGCCGACCTGACCGCCGACTTCCTCGCCGAGCAGACGGGCAATCCGGCGCGCCGCCGCCCGGGCCGCCACCCTGCGCGGCTGCGTGACGAGAACACGCCCCACCGCAGCGTCGTGCTGGGCCAATGCCACCGCCACCGCGGGCGGCAGCAGCGTCGTCTTACCCGTGCCCGGAGGCGCCGTGATCACCGCGCAGCCACCCGGCCGCGCCGCCGCCGCGATATCGCTCAGGGCGCGCGTGACCGGCAGATGTGGCGGGTGCGAAACGAGTTCGTCAAGGGTGGGCATGGCTTCATTGTGCGTGTTCCCAGGGTGTCCATGCATCCGGGAACCATCCACCGCGTCGCTCCGATGCGTCCGGGGTCACTGCGTGAGAGGGCAACGTGAAGCCTGTGGAGGGGCGCTCCAGCGTAGAATGGAAGCAGTATGACTACGGAGAACACAGCGCCGGCGCTCGCGGCGGCCACCCTCGCACACACCACGGGGCGCGTCACCATCCCCGCAGACATGGACCCGATCGTGGTCCTCGGCGTCGCAGACCAGGTCCTGCGCGCCCTTGAACGCGGCTTCCCGCACGTCCGTTTCCTCGTCACCGGGCGAGAAATCTCGCTGGCCGGCACCCAGGCCGACATCGACGTGGCCGCGGGCCTCCTCGAAGAACTCATCGGCATGGCCCGGCGCGGCACCGCCCTGGACGCCACCGCTGTCGAGCAGGCCGTTGGTCTGCTCGGACGTCTCACCTCGGGCGAAGCCCCCACGGAAGAGATCCTCTCCGCGCGCGGGCGTTCGATTCGCCCCAAGACCCCCGGCCAGAAGGCCTACACGGACGCCATCGACCGCGCGACCGTCGTCTTCGGCATTGGCCCCGCGGGCACCGGCAAGACCTATCTGGCGATGGCACAAGCCGTCCGCCGCCTCCTCTCCGGCGAGGTCCGCCGTATTGTCCTGACCCGCCCGGCCGTCGAGGCGGGGGAGAACCTCGGCTTCCTGCCCGGCTCCCTCACCGACAAGATCGACCCCTACCTGCGTCCCCTCTACGACGCCCTGGGTGACATGCTCGACCCCGAGGCCCTGCCCAAGCTCATGGCCGCCGGCACGATCGAGGTCGCGCCCCTGGCGTACATGCGCGGACGCACCCTCAACGACTCCTTCATCATCCTGGACGAGGCCCAGAACACGACGGTCGGCCAGATGAAGATGTTCCTCACCCGCCTGGGTTTTGGCTCCAAGGTCGTCGTCACGGGCGACGCCTCGCAGATCGACCTGCCCGGCAGCCAGACTTCGGGCCTGTCCGTCGTCGAAAACATCCTCGGCGACATCGACGATATCGAGTTCTGCCACCTGACCAGCGCCGACGTCGTGCGCCACGAGCTGGTCGGCGCGATCATTGATGCCTACCAGCGCTTTGACGATCGAAACGCCGCGCGTCGCGCACGCACGCGCAGCCACAACACCGCACGCAGGGAGTACACGTCATGACCGAGGTCATCAACGAGACCGACTACGAGATCAACGAAGCCGAGTTTTCCGCGCTGGCCGACTACGTGCTCGACCAGATGCATGTCAGCTCCGACGCGGAAGTCAACATCATCTTCATCGAGCCCGAGCCGATGGAAGACCTGCACGTGCGCTGGCTGGACCTGCCCGGCCCCACCGACGTCATGAGCTTCCCCATGGACGAGCTGCGCCCCGGCACGGCGGATCACCCCACGCCCCCCGGCATGCTCGGTGATATCTGCATCTGCCCGCAGGTCGCCGCCCGCCAGGCCGCCGAGTCCGGCCACAGCGCCGCCGAGGAAATGCTCCTCCTGGCCACGCACGGCATGCTGCACCTCCTGGGCTACGATCATGCGACCGACGCCGAGCGCGAGGTCATGTTCGCGCTCCAGCGCAAGCTCCTGCTGACCTTCCTGGCCTCCCGATGATCCTTCCCCTGCAGGCATCCCCGGCCTCGTCGATCCTGGACGTGCCCTCCGTGGCGCTCCTGGTCCTCGCGGTCATCGCCCTGGTGTTCGCGTCTGTCGCCCAGAGCGTCGAGCAGGCCGTCCAGCGCCTAACCCTGGCCGGCGTCGAGGACCTCATCGAGGAACAGCGCCGGAACGCGCGCGTCCTCTACGGCCTCGTCGATCATCGCCAGCGCACCCTGCTGTCGCTGCGCGCCTTCCGTACTTTCTGGCAGGTCGTCTACGCGGTCATGGGCACGATTATCCTGGTCGATACCCGTCTGCCGTGGTGGGCGGTCGCCCTCATTGCGGTGTTGGTGATCGCGGCCCTGCATCTGCTCTTCGTGTCCTTCCTGCCCGCCCAGTGGGGCGCGCGCAACCCCGAGGGTATCGCCCTGGCGGGCACCAGGTTCGCGGACCGCCTTGCGCGTCTTAGCCACCTGGTTGACCCCCTCCTGACCCGCGTGCGCTCCTCGCGCCCCGCCCCCGAGCCCACCGAGGCCCAGGTGCGCGCCGAACTCATCTCCGACCTGCGCGAGATCGTCGATGAGGTCGGCGAGCCCGAGAGCTTTGAGGAAGAGGACCGCGACATGGTCCGCTCCGTCCTGGACCTTGGACACACGCTCGTGCGCGAGGTCATGGTGCCGCGCACCGACATGGTGACCATCGACGCCGACACGCCCGCCCCCTCCGCCCTGCGCCTGTTCGTGCGCTCCGGCTTCTCCCGCGTACCCGTCGTCGGCGATGACGTGGACGACATCCGCGGCATCCTATACTTCAAGGACCTCGTGTCGCGCTGGGAGGCCACGGGCGGCCAGCTCGACATGCGCGCCGAGCAGATGATGCGCCCCGCCGAGTTCGCCGTCGAAATGAAGCCCGCGGACGACATGCTGCGCCAGATGCAGGCAGAACGTTTCCACATGGCCATCGTCATTGATGAGTACGGCGGCGTTGCTGGCCTGGTCACGCTCGAGGATCTCCTCGAGGAGGTCGTCGGCGAGCTGACCGACGAACACGACCGCCACTCCATCGAACCCGAGGAAGTCGAGCCGGGCGTGTGGCGCGTGCCCGCGCGCTACCCGATCTCCGAGCTGGGCGAGCTCCTCGACCGCGAGATCGAAGACGAGGACGTCGACTCCGTCGGCGGCCTGCTCGCCAAGGCGATTGGGCGGGTGCCCCTGCCCGGTGCGACCGGCACCCTCGCCGGCGTCATAATGACGGCGGAAGAGGCGCGTGGACGCCGCCGCCAAGTCTCCACGATCCTCTGCCGTCTCGACCCCGACGCGCAGCTCCTGACCTCCGATCTCAACCCCGCCGACGACAAGGACAACTGACATGCGATTCCCCTCCGACGATGAACTCATGGCCGGCCCCAACGCCTTCGGCGACGCTCGCATTGAGGTCGCACCCGACGCCGCCGATCCGGAAGCCGACGCTCGTGCGCAGATCGACGTCGGCGTCAGCGACGACACTGAGGACGAGGCCGGGGCGCAGCCCGGCGATGACGAGGACTTTGAAGACTCCGAGGAAGACGAGGACGACGACGAGTACGAGGACCTCGAGGGCCTGGAGGACGAGGAGGACGCCGACCTCGATGCCTTCGAGGCGATGACCTCGCTGGCTTCCCTGCGCGAGGACGCCGCCGCGACCATCGAGATGCCGGACTTCCCGGAGGACTTCCGCGCCGGCTTCGTTTCGATCGTCGGGCGTCCCAACGTCGGTAAGTCAACCCTGACGAACGCGCTGGTCGGGCACAAGATTGCGATCACCTCGGGCCGTCCCGAGACGACGCGTCACAACATTCGCGGCATCGTGCACGGGGACAACTACCAGCTGGTGCTCGTGGACACCCCCGGATACCACCGCCCGCGCACGCTGCTGGGCAAGCGACTCAACGACATGGTGCGCGAGGCCCTCTCCGAGGTCGACGTCGTGCTCTTCTGCCTGCCCGCCGACCAGCGCATCGGCCCCGGCGACCAGTTCATCGCACGCGAACTGCGCGGCATCAAGCGGCCGATCATCGCTGTGGCGACCAAGTGCGACGCCGTGCCGCGCGAGCGCGTCATGAAGCACCTGTTGTCCATCGAAAAGCTGGGGGAGTGGGCCGCCATTGTGCCGGTTTCCTCCGTGGAAGGCAAGGGCATCGACCACCTGCGCGAGGTCCTCGCGCAGACTGTGCCCCTGTCGCCGCCGCTGTACCCCGAGGGTGACGTCACCGACGAGTCCCGCGACACCCTGATCGCCGAGTTCATCCGCGAGGCCGCCCTGGAGGGTGTGCGCGACGAACTGCCGCACTCCCTGGCCGTCCAGGTCGAGGAGATCATCGAGAGGCCGCGTCGCGAGGGCGACGACCGCCCGCCCATGCTCGACATTCACGTGAACGTCTACGTCGAGCGCGACTCCCAGAAGGCCATCATCATCGGCCGCAAGGGAAGCCGCCTCAAGCAGATCGGCACCCAGGCCCGCGCGCACATCGAGGAGCTGCTGGGCCGCCGCGTCTACCTTGACCTGCACGTGCGCACCGCGAAGGACTGGCAGTCCGACCCGAAGATGCTGGGACGCCTCGGATTCTGATATGCCCAGTGTCATCCGCGTGCGCGGCGCCCGCGTCCACAACCTGAAAAACGTGGACGTTGACGTTCCCCTGAACGCGTTCGTCGCAGTCGCGGGCGTGTCCGGGTCGGGCAAATCCTCCCTGGCCCTGGGCACGCTCTATGCAGAGGGATCGCGGCGTTACCTGGAGTCCCTGGCGACCTACACGCGTCGGCGCATCTCCCAGGCTGCCAAGGCCTCGGTCGACGAGGTTGCGCACGTGCCCGCCGCGCTCGCGCTGCGCCAGCGCCCAGGTGTACCCGACGTGCGCTCTACCTTCGGTACGGCGACGGAGCTTCTCAACTACCTGCGCCTGCTGTTCTCGCGCGTTGGCTCCTACCTGTGCCCCAACGGGCACCGCGTCCCGCCCTCGCGCAACGTGGCCCTAGAAGTGCCTCTCACGTGCCCGCAGTGTGCAGCCTCCTTTTACGGCCTCGGTGCGGAGGAGATGGCATTTAACTCGGGCGGTGCGTGCCCGGTGTGTGAGGGGACGGGCGTCCAGCGCGTCGTCAACCGAGCGTCCCTCGTGCCCGATGAATCCCTCACTATTGACGAGGGCGCGGTTTCCCCGTGGGGATCCCTTATGTGGAAGCTCATGAAGGACGTCGCCCGTGAAATGGGTGTGCGCACGAACGTGCCCTTCCGGGACCTGAGCGATGCGGAGAAGGCGATCGTCTACGAGGGGCCCGCCGAGAAACGTCACATCGTCGTCCCCACCAAGACCGGCGGCGCGGAGCTGGACTTCACCTACTTCAATGCGGTCGCCACGGTCGAAAACGCCTTGTCGAAGGCGAAAGATGAGAAGGCCCTCGCCCGCGTGGAAAAATACCTCGTCACCCGCACATGCCCCGCGTGCGACGGCACGCGCCTGGGGGAACGTGTGCGCTCCACGTTGATCGAGGGCATCGACCTGGGCGAGGCCTCGCGCCTCACGCTCACGGAGCTGCGCGAGTGGGTCCAGCGCGTCCCCGGCCTCGTTCCGGATGAGGTAGCTCCCATGGCTCGCGTCATCGTTGAGGAGATGACCGAGCCGATGGATCGCCTCGTGCAGCTCGGCCTGTCCTACCTGTCCCTCGACCGCGCGTCCTCGACGTTGTCCAACGGTGAGCGCCAGCGCATGCTGCTCGCCCGTGCCGTACGCAACCGGACGACTGGGGTCCTCTACGTGCTGGACGAGCCGACCATTGGCCTACACCCCTCCAACGTCGACGGCGTCCTGGCGATCATCCGGGAACTCCTCGCCGACGGGAATTCCGCTGTCGTCGTCGACCATGACACACGTGTCCTCGCAGCCGCGGATCACCTGATCGAGATCGGACCCGGAGCGGGAGTGGACGGTGGTAGCGTCATCTTCCAGGGCCCCATCAACGAGGCCTCCCACGCCCCCGCGTCCCGCATCGGCCCGTACATGGCTGGGGTCCGTCGGGTTGAGCGTGCAGCGGGGGAGTCGGATCAGGGCGCGGATATCGATGGGCGCGGTGTGCTTCACCTGGAGACTAACCAGATCCACACGGTGCGGCCCCTGAGTGTTGATATTCCGCTGGGTTCGTTGACGGCCGTCACGGGCGTCAGTGGGTCGGGTAAGACGACACTCGTCCTTGAGTCGCTAGTTCCCGCGCTGCGTGCGCGCCTTGCAGGTGAGCCTTTGCCCGCGCACGTGCGCGACGTGGATGCCGCCGGTATCTCACGGGTGAACCTGATCGACGCGACGCCGATCGGAGTGAACGTGCGCTCGACCGTGGCCACGTACTCCGGTGTCCTGGATGAGCTGCGCCGGGCGTTTGCGCGTACCGAGGAGGCGCAGGCTGCTGGGCTGAAGCCCGGGGCATTCTCGTACAACACGGGTTCGCTTCGATGCCCCACGTGTGACGGTACCGGGCAGATCACCCTGGATGTGCAATTTTTGCCTGACGTGGACATTGAGTGCACAGATTGTCGAGGGAGCCGCTACGGCGCGCGGGCGTCGCAGATCCGCCGCGATGGGCTGAGCCTGCCCGATATCATGGCGATGAGCGTGGACGAGGCACGGATGGCCGTGCGTGGGCTGAAGAAAGCGGGCGCGCTCCTCGAGACCCTGGCCGGCCTCGGCCTGGGCTACCTGACGCTGGGGGAGGCCACTCCCGCCCTCTCTGGTGGCGAGGCCCAGCGCCTCAAGCTTGCCTCCGAAATGGGTAGGCGCCAGGAGGGCACTCTCTTTGTCTTCGACGAGCCGACGATCGGCCTGCACCCGTATGATGTGCAGGTCCTCCTGAACGTGCTCCAGCACCTCATTGAGCGTGGAGCGACGGTCCTCGTCATCGAGCATGACCTGGACCTGATCCGTTGCGCTGACTGGGTCATTGATATGGGCCCGGGCGGCGGCATTGAAGGTGGTCGTATCGTCGCGCAGGGCACTCCGAGCGATATCGTGGACAGCGAGGCCTCGGTGACGGGACGCTACCTGCGCTGAGACTCTGTCGCAGGGGAAACATCAGGTGGGTCTCGGCCCAGATAAGCATGGTGCCCGGCTGCCGTGAGGCAGCCGGGCACCGTGTTGTGATTAGGTCACTTGACGATGACGACTCGCAGGAAGCGGGGGCCGTGCACGCCGTTGACGCGGACCAGCTCGATGTCGGAAGTTGCCGAGCCGCCGGCGATCCAGGTCATCGGACGGGTCGGGTTCTTGCCGAGGATCTCAACGGCCTGGGGCACCGTGGGAACGATGTCGGACGCCTTGAGCACGACGACGTGGGTGTCGGGCACGAGCGAGATCGCGCGGCGACCCTGGTCGGGCTCACCGTCGAGGACGATCGTGCCGGACAGGGAGATCGCGACGCGGCAACGCGTGACGACGGCGTCTATCTCGTCCAGCTCCAGCGTTGGGATCGCCTGCTCGCGGGAATCCTCGCGCACCGTGCGGCCGTCGCGGGCGGCGGCCTTCTTGAAGGCTTCGTCCAGGCCGGTGGGGACCACGACGGAGGTGGCCTTCTGGTCGGCCAGGAACTTCGAGATCGCGTCGGCGACCTCGGACTCCTTGGAGACCACGACGACCTGCGCGGAGTAGTCCTCGAGTGTCTCGATCATTTCCTCGATGACCGCATCGGAACCGGGCGCGTGCTCGGTGGAGCGGATGTAGTCGCGGGGAATCGGGCGCACCGGACGGCCCTGCTGAGAACGAGAGATGGCGTCGCGTGCGCGAGCCAGGATCGCGGTCTTCGCGTCCATGGTGGTGGTGCTCATGTCACGCCTCCTTAGGGGTCGTGTTGGTGGTCATGCCATGCTCGGACGCGAGCGGGATGCCCGTCGCTGGGGCGTCGGTGCGAGGCGCGTTGGCGTCGGAATCCTTGTGGGTGCGCTTCCACCACTCGCGGAAGGTCTCCTTGGGAGCGACCGGCAGGTCGCGCGCGCGGGTCCACAGCGAGGCCGGGAAGGGCAGTGCGCCGATGGCGCCCTTCTTCGCAAAGAGGCGTGTCGCCTTGGTCGGCACGTTCGCGGCCTTCCACAGCTTCGCGTTCGACATGACCGGGGTAGAGAGGCCCATCGCGAGGTCCCACACGTCCGGCACAAGGTTGCGCTTGACGTCAACCGTGCGCGCACGCATGTGAATAAGGATCGTGGGGATGTCGATCTTGACGGGGCAGACCTCGCCGCAGGCTCCACACAGGGAGGACGCGAAGGGCAGGGTGTGCACGGGATCGTGCTCGTCGAGGCCCTGGGTGAGCTGCGGGGTCAGGATTGCGCCGATAGGGCCCGGGTAGACGGAGCCGTAGGCGTGGCCGGAAGTGTGCTGGTACACCGGGCAGATGTTCATGCACGAGCCGCAGCGGATGCATGCGAGGGCCTGGCGTCCGATCGGGTCGGCGAGGACCTTGGTGCGGCCGTTGTCCATGAGGATGAGGTGGAATTCCTGGGGGCCATCGCCGGGGGTGACGCCCGTCCACATGGAGGTGTAGGGGTTCATACGCTCGCCGGTGGCGGAACGAGGCAGGAGCTGGGAGAAAATCTCGATGTCCTGGAAGCGGGGGACCAGCTTCTCGATGCCCATCAGGGTGATGAGCGTGTCGGGCAGGGTCAAGCACATGCGGCCGTTGCCCTCGGACTCGAAGATGGAGACCGTGCCGGTTTCCGCGACGCCCATGTTGGTGCCGGAGACAGCAACCTTGGCGTGCAGGAACTTCTTACGCAGGTGGGAGCGTGCCGCGGCGGTCAGCTCGGTCGGATCGTCGGAGAGGTCGCGAGGAGCGTCCTCCATGCGATCCAGGAAGATGCCACGAACCTCGGAGCGGTTGCGGTGAATCGCGGGGACCACGATGTGGCTGGGCATGTCGTCGGCCAGCTGGACGATCATCTCGGCGAGGTCGGTCTCGCGAGCGTGAATGCCCTGGTCCTTCAGGTACTCGTTGAGGTTCGTCTCCTGGGTGGCCATGGACTTGACCTTGACGACCTCGTCAACGCCCTTGGACTTGATGATGTCTGCGATGATGCGGTTGGCCTCGTGCTTGTCGCGCGCCCAGTGGACGATGCCGCCGCGGGCGGTCACGTTGCGTTCGAACTCTTCGAGGAGCTCGGGCATGCGGGACTCGACCTCGAACTTGACGGCCTCGGCGGCGTTACGCAGATCCTCCCAGTCCGGCATCTCCGCGACGCGCTGTCCGCGCTTGGTACGGATCGTACGGGTGGCGTGACCCAGGTTGCGGCGCATCTGGGTGTTGGCCAGCGTCTTGTGGGCGCCTTCCGGGAAGGTGGGGCCCCAGCGGAGGGTGTCCTCGGGGATGGTGACGGTGGTGCGCCATCCGCCGGTGTGCGACTCGGGGGCGGAGGGCATTCCGATGAACGTTGCGGTCATGTCAGATCACCTGTGCGCTTTCGGGTGCGAAGGAGATGTTGCCCTCGAAGGGCTGATCCTTGGTGGATGCCAGGATCTCGGCGAGGTGCATCGGGCGGATGCCCGAGTTGAGACGCGAGAGGCCGCCGCCGACGTGCATGAGGCACGAGTAGTCGCCCATGACGAGGACCTCGGCGCGCGTGGACATCACGTTGGTGACCTTGTCCGCGAGCATCGAGGTGGAGGTCTCGGAGTTCTTCATGGCGAAGGTGCCGCCGAAACCGCAGCAGACCTCGGCGTCGGGCAGGTCGACGAGGGTCAGGCCCTCAACGGCGCGCAGGAGGCGGTAGGGGCGGTCGCCGACCTTGGCGACACGCAGCGAGTGGCAGGTCGGGTGGTACGTGACCGTGTGGGGGAAGTACGCGCCCACGTCCTCGAGGCCGAGAACGTCGGTGATGAGCTCGGTGAGGTCGTAGGTGTGTTCAGCGATGCGCTGGGACTGCTTCGCGAGACGCTCGTCGCCCACGTGCTCGGCGACGACCTTCTGCTCGTGGCGCGCTGCACCGGTGCAGGAGCCGGAGGGGACGACGATAGCGTCCCACTGGCCGTCGAGCACGGGCTCGAACGTCTTGACGTGGTTGCGGGTAATCTTCGCGGCGTCTTCGAAGTAGCCGGTGTTTGCGTGCATCTGTCCGCAGCAGACCTGGTCTTCAGGGAAGACAACCTCGTGGCCGAGGCGTTCAAGCAGGGTCACTGTGGCCTGGGCAGCCTGGGGGAACATGACGTCTGCCAGGCAGGTGGAAAAGAGAGCGATGCGCACTGGGGGATCCTTCCTCGTGGGTGCTGTCCAGCCCAGGTTATGGCTGGGTCCGAGGTCCCAGCGACCGTTTTTGTCCAGACAACTCGGGAGAGGCTGATATATCCGCTTTATCTTGCGGAAAAATCTCTGCCGATAATCAACGAAAATAGGCCTCTCATTGGGCGTTTTAGGACCTTCGGGGCGCGACTTAGCTCAGGGTGAGTTTTCGTTTTTCGGTTTTGCGATGGTTTCGTCTGCGCATACGTTCGCCCCGGCCTCGGAAATGGACGAGGTCGGGGTGCGGTGGAGAGGACGAGTGGGAGGTCCCTGGGGCTCAGGAGTGGCCGAGGGCGGTGAAGACGAGAAGGTGGCAATCTTCGGACATGGCCAACGCTTCTATGTCCATGGGGCCGAAATCGTCGGGAATACTCGACTTATCGGGTGCGAGGGCCTTGTCCGCGAACTCCGGGTCGATCGTCGTGAACTTGCACTCCTGGGGTACGTACTCGTAGAGATGAGGATATATGCCGGGTAGCAGTGTGTTGGTGGTTTCTCCCTCTGCGAGGAGCTGGATCGTCTCGTCGGGGACTGTGGCAACAGCGGTCAGCCAGAACTCGGGGTCCTGTGCGGGGATAAAGGCAAGTGCTGGGGAATACTCGACGACGACGTGCACCTCGCTCGCCTCCATGTTCGGCCAACGTAGGTTCACGGAGTCCATCCGGTCCTGAACTGTTGGCTCTTCATCGCTCTTGTAGACAAATTCGGCGAATCGCGGGTCCTGCGGGTACTGAGTTGGAGCAGCCGTCGGCGTGTTCCTGGGGGTGAAGGGGTTGCACGCGGTGGCGAGAGCCGCGATGGCGAGTAGTGGCACGAGGGCCTTGAGGGGGAGCTTCATGAGTGTCCTGAATATTGGTACTAGGCGTCCAGGCCATCGCCGGTGACGATAATGAGATTGCAGTCGGCAGAGACAGCAAACTCGCGGATCTCGAACGATCCCCATTCTGAATAGATGGCTTCCGGATCAGTGCCGAGGACCTTGTTGGCAACGGCGGGGTCAACGGTCGTGAAAGTACATCCCTCGGGCACGTACTCGTACAGGCTGGGATGGATGCCGGGCAGTAACGATGAAGCGCCGATGTTGTCGTCGACGAGCATGGTGATTGTCGTATCGGGGACTTCGGCAACGCCGGTCACCCAGAATTGGCGGTCGGGTGTCGGCATCCGGGACGCGCCATCCCGAAAATAGGCTACAACAACGTGTCCGGCGGTTGCCCCCAGCTTAGGCATATACGTGTTGAAGACATCGACTCGTTCTTCGACCTTCAGTTCATCAGCTGTGTCGTACGTGAATGCAGAGAAGCGCGGGTCCTGCGGGTACTGAGTTGGAGCAGCCGTCGGCGTATTCTTGTGCGTGAACGGGTTGCAGGCGGTGGTGAGCGCCGCAACCGCAAGCAGCGGCACGATGGTCTTGAGTGAGAGCTTCATGGCTTTCCTTGGCTGGTCCTTTGGACTGTCATTGACGAGGCCGGGGCGCGGTTGAAAACGGAGGGGAGGTCTGTGGAGCTCAGGAGTGGCCGAGTGCGGTGAACACGAGAAGGTGGCAATCTTCGGACACGGCGAGCGCTTGTATGTCCATGGGGCCGAAATCGTGTGGGATCTTCTCCTTATCCGGCGCGAGGGCCTTGTCCGCGAACTCCGGGTCGATCGTCGTGAACTTGCATCCCTGGGGCACGTACTCGTAGAGATGAGGATAGATTCCAGGCAGGAGTGTGTCGGTGGCTGCACCCTCTGCGAGGAGCTGGATCGTCTCGTCGGGGACGGTGGCAACAGCGGTCAGCCAGAACTCGGGGTCCTTGTCGGGGAGGAAACCTGTTTGGCTGGAATAAGCGATGGTGAGGTGCGCCTCGCTCGCCTCCATATTTGGCCAACGCACGTTCACGGAGTCCGTCCGGTCCTTGACGGTGGGCTCTTCATCGCTTCTGAAGACGAACTCAGAGAAACGCGGATCCTTCGGGTACTGAGGTGTTGCCTTGTGCACGAACGGATTGCACGCGGCGGCGAGCGCCGCGACGGCAAGTATCGGAAGGGACAGGCGAAAGACTGCTTTCATTGATCAAGCTCCGAAAAACATCGAGATATACACGTAATTCCCGCAAATGGCCACGTCTGTCGGGTGGTGGCTGATTCCAAGGAAGGATGGCAGGTCTTGGCCCGTGTACCATGTTTCATTATTGAGATGAGCGTGATCTGCGGGCAAGTGAAGCTCCCTGGTATATTCTCCTGCGCAGTGCTCGGCAAGAACGTCACGCCATTCGTTATTTGCACGTGCAAATATTATAAGAAGTCGATCAGACGGGCCGAGCAGTGTTTCCTCCACGATGAGAGTGACATCCCGATCTAGTATTTGAAAATACTCGTGCACGGGAAAGAGCTGGTCTAAGCCATCCGTGGAAAGTAGTTGTGATATCTTCATCGGTTTCTACCCCTGAGTCCTCGTCCGCTCTCGCTTTCTGTGGTATCCGTTGGGAGTGTTGGTGGCTCTTCGCCTACTTTCCAAGTGTATGTCTGAGTCAAACTTCCGCTTGTGTCGAAGCTCTGTGCCCAGCCGAGTTCTTCAAAACGCCCGTTGACCGCGTCAGGTGTTCCTGAGTCGATGTCGGCTTTGTCTCTATCGAAGTTGTATCTATCGCGAGCGTGAACGGTCACTGTTGCGGTGACGGTGTCCCCAGACACCTCGACGTTTGTTGTCGTGTAGTTCGTGTGGCCGCCGATTGTTTTGCGCCAGTTTTCGGTTACCGGATAGGGGCCCTCAGAAGTTGCAGGGGAGTAGAGTGTAGTTTCAGTCATTCCGGCAGAGACCGCTTCATTAGCTGCCTGTAGCGAGTCATTAACGCGCGCGTTGACGCGGTTCCGGACACCAGCATCCTCTTTGTAGGCTCTCTCGTAATCAAATGTCATTGGAGTGCCGGTATTATCCCGGAAATGTGCATAGAAGTTAGCGGCATCCGGGATGTTCTTGATCCCTCGGGCACCGATTTCAAGCATCGCTTTCCATTTCCACCA
Source organism: Schaalia odontolytica (assembly GCF_009730335.1). Classification (GTDB taxonomy): domain Bacteria; phylum Actinomycetota; class Actinomycetes; order Actinomycetales; family Actinomycetaceae; genus Pauljensenia; species Pauljensenia dentiphila. The sequence continues at coordinate 1,873,715 of NZ_CP046315.1, read as the reverse complement.
ATTGTAATGGTCCTCAGGAGTGTCCTGCCCCGCTTTCGAACCATGAGGAAAGTCATTGTCCCAGGCTATGGTTCGGTCGGGTTCGATAGTCGAGAACCCGCCCGATGTTGTAAAAGGCTGGACATCTGAGCCGGAATCAAGAGAAGCTTGAAGGTCGTATCGTTCAAACGTTTCTACGAGCGCAGTGAGTCGTTGCTGCTTAGTGGCAGCTGCGATGAATTTTGCACCAATGTAGACCGGAGAAAGCATTGCGAGCATCGTGTCCGAGGGACGGATTGTCCAGACATTGGAAACGGCAAAACCATCGAGTTCTACTCCGTTAACGTAATCGATAACGTTGCGTTGGAGCTGCTGCTTGTTGGTGCGGTAGGTGGTGAGGGCCGCCTGCGTCTGTTGGATCGCAGTCATGTGAGCGTTGATCCGCTGCTCGAGCGTGTCCAGCTTGGAGATCATCGCCTGGGCGCTCTGTCCCTGCATGTTTGAAGAAAGTATCTCCTTCGCATGGGCAATGTCGTCTAACTTCTCCCGATTGGCTCGCAGCTGCTTGTCGAGGCTTTCAATCGCGGTTGTAAAAGACGATAGGTCAAGCGCGTATAGTTCAGTTTTCGTGACCATCTGTGTCATCCCTCGTTGGACGCGTTGAAGGAACTGGCGATCGTGTTCTCCATGTCCTCAAATGCCTGGAGCGTCTCCAGCATGTCGGAGTGCATTGCCTTGAGTTCGTCCTGGATGGCGGTCTCTTCGTCGTTGAGGTCATTGATCGGCTTGCTGACCCGTTGCGCGTAGACATGGCTGCAGGGATCCCCCGTAGGAGGAGTCACCTCGGTGCAGGTTGCTGCTTCGTCGACGTACTGCGCGGCCGTGCGTAAGGCATCGCTCGAAAAACTCAAGTCGGGCACTGCCATCTCCCCTTTGTCCGTACTTCTGTTAGGAGCCTACAAGGGGGAGGTCCCGGGAAGCAACTTGCTTCCCGGGACCTCCCGAGCCCATGAGCCGCCGATCAGTGCGGCATGTAGGCGCCCAGCCAGCCCTGGGATGCGACGAACACCAGGGTGCACAGCACCAGGAGCAGGCCGATCGAGTAGGGGGCGGCCTTCTTGAGGATTTCCGCGTCGGAGCCCTTCGAATCCACCGCGGTCGCGGCGATCGCGAGGTTCTGCGGGGACACGATCTTGCCCAGGCCGCCGCCGATGGTGTTGGCGGCCAGCAGGATCGACGGGTCGAGGCCCGCGCCGGCTGCGGCGGTCGACTGCAGGTTCGCGAAGAGAGCGCCCGCCGAGGTCGCGGATCCGGCGACGGCCGTGCCGATCCAGCCCAGGATGGGGGAGAGGAACGCGAAGGCCGCGCCCGTCGTCGCCAGTGCGGCGCCGATCGAGGTGGTCTGGCCCGAGAAGTTCATGACGAAGGCGAGGGCCATGACGGAGGCGATCGTCAGGATGGCCATTCGCAGCGAGTAGATGGTGCGCGGCAGGACCGCGAACATCTCACCCACGGAGGTCTGGAAACGGCCGTTCGAGGAGTTCGTGCCGTAGACGATGGCGACGATGATGCCGGTGACGAAGATCCAGGTGCCGGGGTTGGACAGGATCTGCAGGTTGTAGTTGGCTGCGGTCGAGGGGGATCCGTCGGCGGTCAGCAGGTTGCCGTAGATACCGGGCCACGGGATCTTCACGTCCGTCGAGGAGAAGAAGGCAGCGACCGGCTTGGCCAGCTTCGTGATCGCGATGATGACGACGACGAGGACGTAGGGCAGCAGGGCCAGTCCGATGCGCGAGCCGGTGGGCTTGTCGGCCTCGTCGGCCTCGGTTGCGCACTCCGCGGGGGTCGTCGGGCCCCAGAAAAGGAGGAAGACGTAGCAGGCAGCGAAGCCGAGCAGGGAGGCGACGACGGCGGTCAGCTCGTAGGAGATGGAAGGAGTGAAGAAGTGGCCCGCACCGGCAGCAAGGCCGGCGACGAGGGCGAGGGGCCAGAGCTGTCGCACGCCGCGCCCTCCGTCCAGGATGAACAGCAGGAGAAGGGGGATGAACAGACAGAAGATCCAGGTCAGGTGTCCCATGTCGCCGGCGACGACGACGGGCTCTGCACCACCGAGCTTGCCGGCGGTGGTCGTGGGGATGGCCATGGCGCCAAAGCCAACGTTGATGGCGTTGCCGACGACGGTGACGACGGCGGCCTTGATCTTCGGGACGCCGAGGGTCACCAGCATGGCGCAGGTGATGGCCACGGGGGCGCCGAAGCCGGCCAAGCCCTCGAGCAGGCCACAGAAGCACCAAGCGACGATGAGGGCCTGGGCGCGCTGGTCGCCGCGGCCGATCGTATTAAAAACAGCCTTGAGGTCGGAGCTGCGTCCCGACTTCTCGGTGAGGTTGTAGAGCCACACGGCAGCGATGATGATGTAGATGATCGGCATAAAGCCCATCGCGGCGCCCTGCGTTCCGGACAGGAGCGCCATACCGACGGGCATTTTGAAGGCGAAGACCGCGATGCCCAGGGAGAGCACCAGGGAGATGATCGAGCACCAGTGGGTGGCGACCTTGAAGACACCCATGAGGACGAAGAAGACGACGAGCGGAAGGAGCCCGACGACGGCTGTCAGGAAGACGTTACCCGCGACGGCAGTCGTCGATGGGGTAAAAGATTGGGCTAACAAAAGAGAAGTCATGGCTGCTCCGCGCGTCAGTGTGTGGGACATTGGACCCAATTATCATGACATATGAACGCAGAGGCGTACATATTTTTGAGCGTTTTTCTTTGTCAATGCTGGGTGGGGAGCGCGCCGCATCTCACGTCCAGTATGCGCAGCGCCTGCTCGCGTGCCCGGCCTCGTCGATAGACTACGAAGCGTGAAGACTACATCCGCTGTTCCCGTCCCCTCCGGCTCGCGCATGCCGATTCGTAAGTATCGGCCGTTCCTCGATACGAATCCCGTGGACCTGCCGGATCGCCAGTGGCCCTCCAAGCGCATCACGAAGGCACCGCGCTGGATGTCCACCGACCTGCGCGATGGCAACCAGGCCCTCATCGAGCCGATGGATCCGGCCCGCAAGCGCCGCATGTTCGACCTGCTCATTAAGCTGGGTTATAAGGAGATCGAGATCGGTTTCCCCGCGGCTTCGCAGACGGACTACGACTTCGTGCGCTCTCTCATCGAGGATGATGCGGTGCCCGAGGACGTGACGATCTCGGTGCTCACGCAGTCTCGCTCCGAGCTGATCGAGCGCACGGTCGAGGCCATGGTCGGCTTCCCGCGCGCGACGGTGCACCTCTACAATGCGACGGCCCCCGTGTTCCGCGAGGTCGTCTTCCACGCTGATAAGGCGCAGACGATCGAGCTCGCCCAGTCCGGTGCGCGCGAGATTATTGCGCAGGCTGAGAAGCGCCTGGGCGATGAGACGATCTTCGGTTTCGAGTACTCGCCCGAGATCTTCGTGGACACCGAGCTGGATTTTGCCCTCGAGGCGTGCGAGTCCATCATGGACGTGTGGGAGCCGGGCGAGGGTCGCGAGATCGTCCTGAACCTGCCTTCCACGGTCGAGCGTTCCACCCCGAACGTCTTCGCGGATCAGATCGAGTGGATGAGCCGCAACCTGAGCCGCCGCGAGTACGTGGCCCTGTCCGTGCACCCCCACAACGACCGCGGCACGGGCGTGGCGACGGCCGAGCTGGCACTCCTGGCCGGCGCGGACCGCATTGAGGGCTGCCTGCTGGGCCAGGGCGAGCGCACCGGTAACGTCGACCTGGTGACGCTGGGCCTGAACCTGTTCAGCCAGGGCATCGATCCGGGCATCGACTTCTCCGACGTGGACGCGATTCGCCGCACGGTCGAGTACTGCACGCAGATGGAGACTTCGCCGCGTGCCCCCTACGTCGGCGATCTGGTCTACACGAGCTTCTCCGGTTCCCACCAGGACGCGATCAAGAAGGGCTTCACCGCCCGCAAGGCCAAGGTGGACGCGGCCGGCGGCGACGAGGAAGCGGTCGTGTGGGAGCTGCCCTACCTGCCGATCGACCCGCACGACGTGGGCCGCTCGTACGAGGCCGTGGTGCGCGTGAACTCGCAGTCCGGCAAGGGTGGCGTCGCCTACCTCATGTCGACGGCGCACGCCCTGGAGCTACCGCGCCGCCTGCAGGTGGAGTTCTCTCGCATCGTGCAGCGCCACACCGACACCTACGGTGGCGAGATCAACGCGGCCACGCTGTGGCAGATCTTCGCGGACGAATACCTGCCCACGAGTGCCGCTCCCGGTCTGGAGCCGTGGGGTCGCTTCGAGATGCGCTCCTCGCAGGTCTCGTCGATCGACGACGAGCACGTCGAGCTCAACGCGACGCTCACGGACGGCGGCGAGACCGTGAAGGTGCAGGCAACGGGTACGGGCCCGATCGACGCCTTCGTCTCGGCGCTTCACGAGTTCGATCTCGATGTGCGCATCCTCGACTACTCCGAGCATGCGATGAGCCAGGGCCGCGACGCCCGCGCCGCCGCCTACGTGGAGGCCGCGGTCGACGGGCAGATCGTGTGGGGCGTTGGCATCGACTCCTCGATCACGCGCGCGTCCTACAAGGCCGTCATCTCGGCGGTCAACCGAGCCCTGCGCTAAGCGCTCGCAGACAGATAGGGCGAACCCCGGCCTCGTTGATGGAGAAACGAGGCCGGGGTTCGTCGTGTTGTCAGGTGCGCTGGGCGTCCGGGATGGGGGCGGCCGCGAGGGCCTCAAGGGATCGGCGCACCTGGCCGTCGAGCACGCGGGCGATGCGCTCGGTGAGGATGTAGGGGTCGGTGCTCATGCCGGTTGCGAGCCACTGGGAGACGTGGCCGAGAATGGCGAGAGTGAAGTGGTCGGTGACGAACACTCGATCGTCTTCGGTGACCCGCAGATCGATGCAGTGTTGATCGACGATGGGTTCCATGACCGCGCGCAGCTGCTTGTGGAGGAAGATCTGCAGGTCCTCCATGCCGAGGGAGGAGACGACGGAACGGGTCTCTTCGGGGTGGTTCTGCATCCACACGAACATGGCGAGCAGTCCATCGGACCAGTCCTCGTAGGTAGCCTGGGCGATGATCTGGTCGGCGACCTCGCGCTTGAAGACCCACACGGTCAGGTCGCGGATGTCAGAAAAGTGGTAGTAGAAGGCCTGGCGTGTCACGCCGGCGGTGCGCGTGATTCCGGAAACCGTCACCTTCGACAGGGGGACGGTCGTGAGGGCGTCGCGCAGGGCGCGTGCGAGCCGCTCTTTCGCATCGGGGTGGGGCATCAGTGATCCTCGGCGACAAGAAACGATGAGGTTACGTGCGGACTATACATGCAAATTCGCGGAGCTGCCTACTGCCTGTCTAGACAGAACTGACCAATCTTATAGCGAGGCCCTGGTTACGCGTCTAGGGATTGGTTGTCACGATTATGTTGCGGATATGCGTCAGGCCCTGGTCTCGTTGGAACGAGGCCGGGGCCTGACGAGAGCTATGTCTACCCTCGTGCGGTTGGTGGGAACTACCGCATCACTTGGCGAGGCGACCCAGAGCCGGGGTGGTCTGGTCGGTCATGAGCACTCGCATGCGCGCAATCGCGAGCGAGGGGTTGACCTCCAGGCCGGAGAGCATCCACTGAGCCATGTGGGCGGTGGTCGCCAGAGCGAAGTGCTGGGCGACGACGTCGCGCGCCGTGGCCGAGGCGGAGCTGGGGAGGCGGGACTCGATGAGTTCCTGAATGTGGGAGGCCAGGAACGCCCACAGGTCGTTCGCCTCGATGGTTTTCATGGCGGCGGCGGTCTCGTCGTGATGGGCGTGCATCCACGTCATGGTCGCTTCGATGGCGTCGAGCCATTCTCCCGAACTGGTGGTCAGGTGCGCTGTGACTTCCGTGCGGAAAACCCAGGCATTGAGGTCGTTGAGGGAGTTGAAGTGGTAGTAGAACGCTTGACGGGTGACCCCGGCGGAGCGTGTCAGTGCGCTGACAGAGATCTTTGACAGCGGGGTCTGTGTCAGGGCCTGGCGCAGTGCGGTGCCAAGCTTTTCGCGGGCATCAATCGGCGGAGCCATTTGTTTCCTTCCTTCGACGGTTATGGGTAAACCATATCCAGTTACGAAGAAACTAGCTACTCGAAAACCGTTTGCCGGCTGTGTAACCGACCACGCTGTCAGTTTCTCATATATTGTTGACAGCGCACGCGGGGGCGCTTGTCGAGCGATGTGACAGCGCACTTCACAACAGATTTCGCGTCATGCGATGCGGGCCGGGCCTCCTCTCCCAAGTCGCGTGGCCGTGACACAATGTTCGTGTGATGAAGTCCTATCGAGACGAGGCGATCGTCCTACGCACCCACAAGCTGGGCGAAGCGGATCGCATTATCACGCTGCTAACTGCCGAGCATGGGCAGGTGCGCGCCGTCGCCAAGGGAGTGCGCAAGACGACCTCAAAGTTCGGCGCACGCGTCGAACCCTTCTCCGTCATCGATGCGCAGCTCCATCGAGGCCGCACTCTCGACACCCTCACCCAGGTCGCCTCGATCGCCCAATACGGCGATGCCATCGCCGCCAACTACGACCTCTACCTCGCGGCCACCGTCGTCGTCGAAACTGCCGAGCGCCTCACCGCGGACGCTCACGACGGCACCCACTCCCAATACCTGCTCCTCCTAGGGGCCCTCAACGCCCTGGCACGAGGCCGACACGACCCGACCCTCATTCGCACGTCCTACACGCTGCGCGCCCTCGCTCTCGCCGGATGGGCGCCCTCCTGCTTCGACTGCGCCGTGTGCGGCACCCAGGGGCCGCACACCTCGTTCTCCATCCCCGACGGTGGCACCGTCTGCGATACCTGCCGACCGCCCGGCGCCTCCTCGCCCGCGCCCGACACGGTGGCCCTCCTCGGTCAGCTGCTCAGCGGCGACTGGGAGCGGGCCGACCGGTGCGAACCCTACGCGCGCACCGAGGCCTCGGGCCTCATTTCCTCGTACACTCAATGGCATCTGGAACGTCGCCTCCGCTCGCTGAGCGTCATCGATAGGAGTCACCCATGACGGACCTGCGACCCACCCCCATGGACCGCGCACCGAACGACCCAACCGCGCCGCTGCTCGGGCCCGGCCAGTGGCACTGCGAGGCGCCCGTCTTTCGTAAGGGTGAGGTGCCCGAGCACGTCGCCCTCATCATGGACGGAAACGGGCGCTGGGCCAATAGCCGAGGCCTGGCGCGCACCGAGGGACATCGGGCGGGGGAGTACGCCCTCATGGACACGATCGCCGGCGCGATCGACGCGGGTGTGCGCTACCTGAGCGTCTACACGTTCTCCACGGAAAACTGGAAACGTTCGCCCGCCGAAGTCTCTTTCATCATGAACTACGCCTCCGACGTGCTCGCGCGGCGTACCGACCAGCTCGCCCAGTGGGGCGTGCACGTGCGGTGGAGTGGGCGCCGGCCCAAGCTGTGGAAGAGCGTCATCAACGCGCTGGAGAAGGCTGATCGGGCGACCTCGCACTGCAAGGCTCTCGACCTGATCATGTGCGTGAACTACGGTGGTCGGGCCGAGCTGGCGGATGCCGCCCGGTCCATCGCCGAGGGCGTGGCGGCGGGGCGCCTCAGCCCGCGCGGCGTGACAGAAAAGACGCTCTCACGCCACCTCTACCTGCCCGACGTGCCCGACGTTGACCTCATGATCCGCACGTCGGGGGAGCAGCGCCTGTCCAACTACCTGCTGTGGCAGATGGCGTATGCGGAAATGATGTTCGTCAACATCCCCTGGCCCGCGTTCGACCGCGAGGAGCTGTGGGGGTGCCTGGAGGAGTACGCGGGGCGAGACCGCCGCTTCGGCGGCGCGATCGACCGCGTCGCGCAGTCCTAGGCCTCGTCAGAGGCCAGCGCGGCGTCGACCGCGCGGCGCTTACGGCGGCCCCACACGATCTTCGCAGCGATCAACGCGATGATGAGGGCGAGGCCAGCCCAGCCCCAGGGGGAACCGGCGACGGCTCGAATCGCCGCGGCAAAAACGGCGAGCGTGCCGAGGCCGTACAGCAGTGCCCACAGGACGCAGCCTGGGATCATGGCAATCGTGTAGGTGCTCCAGCGCATGCGCACGAGGCCCGCGCCCGCGTTGATCGCCGTCTGGATGCCTACCGTCAGGAAGCATAGGGGAATGGCGATGATGCCCCACTTGTCCAGCATGGCCGCGCCCTTGCGGGGAACCGGGCCGTCGAACCAGCGGGCCATGGCGCCCAGGAAGCCCTGTCGTCCTGTCGCCAGGACTGCGCCGGAGGCAGCGCCGCGAGCCAGCCAGTAAGTCGCCTGCGCGCGGAAGAAAACGACCACAAAAAGGAAGACGAAGAGCCAGATACCCTCGCGCGCAAAGGCGGGGACCATGGAGTCGATTCCGGCGGCGAACATGACACTCCCAGACTGAGGCTAACCAAACGAAGCCTATCCTAACCTACGGACGAGGCCTGGGAAAGCGTCGTCCGCTTCCCAGGCCTCGTCGTGGCTGATACAGCCTCAGTAGGTCACTTCTTCGACTGGCAGGATGCGCACACCCCGAAGAGCTCCAGGGAATGCTCGACATCTCCAAATCCATGTGCCGCTGCGACCGAATCTACCCACGACTCGATCTGCGACTGCTCGATCTCCTTGGTGAAACCGCACTCGCGGCACACCAGGTGATGATGGTGATGGTGCGTCGTGCACGAGCGGTACAGGGTCTCGCCGTCGGAGGAGCGCAGCGTGTCGACGCGACCGTCGTCCGCGAGGCTCTGGAGCGAGCGGTACACGGTCGCCAGGCCCACGCGTTGTCCCTGGACGTGGAGGTCTTCGAAGATCTGCTGGGCGCTGCGGAAGTCACTGACACGGGTCAGCTCATCGAGGACCGCCTGACGCTGCTTCGTCATGCGCTGCATGGTGTTCCCTTCCTCATGATGCGTCTGCGTGAGCGAGAGGTTCGCGCTCCGGATGCTGGTTGTGGCCGCGGGCTGCGCGAAGCCTGCGCACCCTGCGGATACGGTCCACAATAGCCCGGATCGTGAATCCAATCGCGTACAGACAGATTGCGCCGACAACGATGGTCGCACCGGGCGACAGGTCAACGAAGTACGTCAGCGACAGCCCGCACGTGCAGATGATGACGCCGAGAGCCATCGCGATGCCCATCGTGGAGCGGAACGAACGTGCTCCGAGCTGGGCGATAGCCACGGGAATAACCATTAGTGCGCTGACCAGCAGCGAGCCGACGACCCGCATCGCGACGGCCACGGTCAGTGCCGACAGGATAGCGATGAGCAGGGACAGCGTGCGCACGGGCAGCCCCGTCGAGCGTGCGAAGTCCTCGTCGTTGGTCACCGAGAAGAGCGCGGGGGCCAGGCCTACCCCGAGCGCCACGATTGCGACCCCGAGGAGCGTGATGAGCGTAATGTCGCTCCATCGCACGGTCGAGATCGAACCGAACAGATAGGAGTTCAGCTGAGCGGAGGTGCCGCCCGCCAGGCCGATCAGGAGGACGCCGCCGGCGATGCCCCCGTAGAAGAGCATGGCCAGGGCAGTGTCGCCGGACGTGCGACCGCTCTGGCGCACCAACTCGATCGTGATTGCGCCCAGCAGGGAGATGATGACCGCGCCGGGGATCGCCCATGAGTCGGCGGGGCTTACGTTCGCGAACGTGCCCGCCAGCCATCCCAGCGCGACACCGGTCAGAGAGATGTGGCCGATGCCGTCGCCCAGCATGGCGAGGCGGCGATGGACCAGGTAGGTGCCGATGATCGGGGCGGTGAGGCCCACGATCAGGGCGGCGAGCAGCGAACGCTGCATCATCTGCGAGGACAGGAGGGTCGTCAGTGCGTCAATCATGTGTCGCTCCCGTCTAGATTCCGCTCACGAGGCCGCGGTCGCGCGTCGCCGGGCCGGGCTCGGTCGTGGAGTGGCAGTGATCGCCGCCGCCGTGATGCTGTTCGTGGTCATCCTCAATGTGGGGTGGGCCGTCGTATGAGACGTGTCCCGCGCTGATGTGCAGCTCTCGATCCAAGAGTGGGCCGAGCTCGCCCAGTTCGTGCAGGACGATGAGGATCGTCGTCCCCTCAGCCTTGGCCTCGGCAACGATCTGTGCGAGGCGCGCTCGCGATGTTGCGTCGATTCCAGCCATCGGCTCGTCCATGATGAGCAGCTCGGGTCGGCGCACGAGGGCGCGTGCGATGAGGACGCGCTGGGCCTGCCCGCCCGACAGAATGTTGAGGGGGGAGTGGGCGCGGTGGGCCATGCCGACGCGCTCAAGGGCGGACATGGCCTTCGCGGTGTCGCCCGGCAGCGCCCACAGACGACGAGGCCCGAGCAGGCCGGATCGCACGACCTCGATCGCGCTGGCGCTAATCGCGCCGCCCGAGGAGATGCGCTGGGGCACGTAGCCGATCTTGTTCCACGGTACGCGGCGGCGAGCGGAAATCGAGCGACCGAAGAGCTGGGCGTCGCCGCTCGTGATCGGAGCGGTGCCCAGCAGGGCCTTGAGGGTCGTGGACTTGCCCGATCCGTTCGAGCCCGTGATCGCCACGGTCTGGCAGGCGGGGATATCGAGCGAGATCCCGTGGAGGATCAGGTCCGTATCCCAGGCCACGTGCAGGTTGTGGAGACGCACGACGGCGGTCGCCTCCGCGAAGGAGGCTCCCGCCGTCGTGGGGTTGTCAGTCGTTGTCACTGGCAGTCGAGGGCTTTCGTCAGGGCGTCAATGTTGGAGTTCATCGTCGCGGCGTAGTCCTTGGATGCGTCGGTCTGGGACTCGATCGGGTCCAGGACGGCCGTCGTGATGCCGAGGTCGTCGGCCAGGGTCTGAGCGACCTTGGGATCGATGAGGGCCTCGGTGAAGATTGTCGTCACGCCCTGCTCCTTGGCGATCTGGGCGATTTCAGCCAGTCGCGCGGGGGAGGGGGAGGACTCGGGGTCGAGGCCGGAGATGCCAACCTGGGTCAAGCCGGTGCGGTCCGCCAGGTAACCGAAGGCGGTGTGCGCGGTGACGAAGGTCTTGACCTTGCAGCTCGAGGTCTTGGTGACCAGGGTGTCGCTCAGGGTGTTGAGCTCGTCGGCCAGGGCCTTCGCGTTCGCCTTGTAGACGTCGGCGTGGGCGGAGTCAGCCTCGGCGAGCTTGTCGCCCACCAGGGTGGCGGCCTTCGCCATGCGGGTGGGATCCAGCCAGAAGTGCGGGTCCGCGCTCATGTCGTGATGGTGATCGTGGCCCTCGTGGTCGTGGCCCTCATGATCGTGGTCGTGGGCTTCGGTCTCACCGGACTGAGCCTCGTCGGTAGCCTCTTCTTCCTCCTCGGAGGGGTGGTTGGCGTCGGTGCCGGCCTCAACCAGCTCGGCTGCGGGGGAGACGTCGATGACGGTCTTGGGGGCCTGCTGCTCGATGGCCTCGTCAACGGCGCTCTGGAAGCCCGCGAGGTAGACAACCGCGTCCGCGGAGGACAGGGAGTCGACCATCTTGGGGGAGAGCTCGAGGTCGTGCGGCTCGGCGCCGTCCGGGGTCAGGGAGGTGACGGAAACGTGCTCGCCGCCGATCTTCTCAGCCAGGTACTGCAGGGGGTAGAACGAGGCCATGACGGCCAGTTTGCCGTCCTTGGGGGAGCTATCTCCGGAGGTGGCCGTGGAGGTGCAGGCGGACAGGGCGAGCGCTGTGGCAGCCGCGCATGCGGCAGCAAGGATTCTCTTCGACATGAAAATCATTCTCTTTGACATTGAGAATCTTTGTCAAGTCAATCTCGCCGCCCGAACCGCCGTGATCTGGGGAGTTATCGGACGCGTCCCGTCGAGCTCCGCACGATCAAATCGGGCGAAAAGACGTAATCGGCGTGCGCGGGGGCGTAATTGGCTGTGTTCAATGCCTCGAAGAGAGCGCGCACGGCGGATGTGACGATCGACTGCACGGGCTGGTGAATCGTCGTGAGTGCCGGATCCAGGTGGCTCATGAGGAATGTGTCATCGAAACCGATGACCGAGACGTCATCCGGGACGGACAGGCCGAGCGAGGAGATCGTGCGGATGGCGCCGAGGGCCTGCAGGTCAGAACCCGTGATGATTGCCGTCACGGCGCGCTCCAGGAGGGCGTGCGTGTAGGCGGCTGCGGCCTCGTACGTGTAGAAGGTTTCTTCGATGATGGGGGAGTGGTCCCCGATCAGCTCGCCCATCACCTGCGTGAATGCCTCGGCCTTACGTAGGGCTGGGACAATGTGCGTGCGGCCGGTGAGAAGCGCGATGCGCGTGTGGCCCAGCTCGTGCAGGTGGCTGACCGCGGCGCGAATGCCGAGGGAGTCCCCGGTGGAAAAGTCGGGGGCTGGGACCTCCTGGCGTGCGCCGTTGATCGTGACGAAGGGGATTCCGCGCGCAGCGACGTCGTGATAGGGGGAGAGGTCGGACAAGAGATCTGCGTGCCTGCCGGAGACAAAGATGAGTCCGTCGACGTGGTGGTCGACGAGTGACGCGAGATGATCGAACTCGGACGTTGCGCCCGGTGTCTGCGTGCGAATGAGGGCGATGCCGCCCGCGCGCGAAATCTCCTCCTGGAGGTGGTGGGCGAAGGAAGCGAAGATCGGGTTCGTGAGTTCGGGCACGATAACACCGATCGTCGGAGTACTGGGCGTGTGCTCGCTGGGTGGACGGTCGTAGCCCAGCTCATCGATCGCCGTCAGGACCCTGCGGCGCGTGTCTTCGGAGACCTGGCCGACGCCGTTGAAAACGCGTGAAACAGTTGCGGTCGATACACCCGCATGGGCCGCAATATCGGCCATGCTTGTACGATTTTTGGTCATCGGCTCAACTCTCCTTTGGGCGTCCGAGTGCAGCTGTTTCCCTATAAATGTAACAGCTTGCACACAATTGCGAAAATTGTTGCAGAAACAAAATCGAGCGTATTACAGTGGTCGTGTAGCAGGTCGCTGATGGTGGCGACCACCTGATCAACACAGGAGTAATAATGCGACGTGGCATCGCAGCACTCGGCGTCTTCGCGGCGGCTACCGCCCTGGCCGCCTGCAACAACGGCACGACCTCTTCCCCTTCCTCCTCGGACGGCGCCACGACCGGCGCTGTGGCGACCCTGACGATTTGGGCGGACGATACCCGCTTCACCCAGGTCGAAACCCTCGCTGAGGACTTCACCACCAGCACCGGCGTGAAGGTCAACGTCGTTCAGAAGTCCGAATCCGACATGGATACCGAATTCACCACCCAGGTTCCCACCGGCAACGGCCCCGACCTGATCGTTATGGCCCACGACAAGCTCGGCGCACTCGTCGCTAACGGCGTCGTCTCCCCCGTGGACCTCGGCGAGGCCAAGTCCAACTTCGCAGACGTCGCCGTCAAGGCCGTCACCTACAACGGTCAGACCTACGGCGTTCCCTACGCCGTCGAGTCCGTGGCCCTGGTGCGCAACAACGCTCTCACCAAGGACGAGCCCAAGACCTACGACGACATGATCGCCTCCGGCAAGACCGCCGGCGTCGAGTACCCCTTCATCATCCAGATGGGTGACAAGGGCGACCCGTACCACTTCTACGGCTTCCAGACCTCCTTCGGCGCCCCCGTCTTCAACACCAACGCTGACGGCGAGTACACCTCCGAGCTGGCCATGGGTGGCTCCGGTGGCACCGACTTCGCCACCTGGCTGAAGGCTCAGGCTGACGCGAATGTGTTCTCCCCGTCCATCACGGCTGATATCGCCAAGCAGGCCTTCCTCGATGGCAAGGCCGCCTACACGGTGACCGGCCCCTGGAACGTCGCCGCCTTCCGCGAGGCCGGCATGGACGTCTCCGTCCTGTCGATCCCCTCCGCCGGCTCCCAGGCCGCACAGCCCTTCGTTGGTGTCCAGATGTTCTACCAGAGCGCCAAGTCCGCCAACCCGGTCGCCGCCAAGCAGTTCTTCAACTACCTGGCTACCCCCGAGGCTCAGGAAGAGATGCAGAAGCTCGGTGGCCGCGCCTCCGCGATGCCTTCGGTCGCCGCCAAGTCGGATGACCAGGACATCAAGGACTTCGCGAAGGTCGCCGAGTCCGGCGCTCTCGCCCCCGCGATCCCCGCGATGGGTTCCGTCTGGAACTTCTGGGGCCAGACCGAGGCCAACATCGTGAGTGGCACCGAGACCCCGGCAGAAGGCTGGGCGACCATGGTCACCAACATCAACAACGCGATCGCCTCCAAGTGATCGAATCCGCCGGTTGAATAGCGACTGACACCCCGCTCGCCTGAGGCGAGCACCCAGCCTCGCACCCGCCCGCGTCCCACGCGGCGGGCGGGTGCGAGGCCCGCAAAACGCTCGCGCCGCACTGCGGTGCACTCGCACCCCCGGGTGCTTTCCGACCCGCCACCAGGCGGGTATCGTCGCAATGACGCGCAAACTGCGCACGTGTGGAGGACACGATGTCTGAGCCAGCGAAGGCTGCAGAAAAGAAAAAAGAGGCGCGCACCGCCTCGCACGCTAGCGAAGTAACCAGGCCCGGTTTCTTCGTCAAACTTGTTCTGATGATGCTCATCGATGCCCTGGGAATCTACGGCATGTTCACCGCTTACCTGGTGAAGTCGTGGACGGTTCTTGCCGTCCTGGTCGTCCTGCTTCTCGTGGTCAACTGGGTGTACTTCTCCAAGCGGACTATTCCCGCGAAGTACCTCGTTCCCGGCATGGTCTTCCTGCTCATCTACCAGGTCTTCGTCATGGGGTACACGGGTTACGTGTCCTTCACGAACTACGGCCAGGGCCATAACTCCAGCAAGGCTGACGCCGTCGCCTCGATCCTGCAGGCCTCCGAGCAGCGCGCCGAGGGTGCGCCGAGCCTCCCTGCCGCTGTCGTCGAGGACAGCAACAGCCTCGGGCTCGCGGTGGTCGACACTGCGACGGGTGCGATCCGCGTGGGCGACTCCGAGACCCCGCTGCACGAGGTGTCCGGCACGTATGCAGCCGGGGCGATCAGCGCGGTCGACGGTTACAAGGTCCTGACGATTGCCGAAATCCTACAGCCCGAGACGCAGCAGAAGGTCTCCGCCATCAAGGTTCCGGCCTCCGACAATCCGAACGACGGAAGCTACCGCAGCGATGACGGGTCGACCGCCTACCTGGCCAAGTCCCGCTACAACTACGACGAGGCCGCCGACACCCTGACCGACACGACGACCGGCGTCGTCTACACGGCAAACAATAAGATCGGCGCCTTCGTTGACGCGGACGGCAACCAGATCGACCCGGGCTGGCGCGTCTTCGTCGGCTTCGACAACTACATGAACATGTTTGCCCGCGGCGACCTGGCTGGTCCCTTCCTGAAGGCCCTGCTGTGGTCCTTCGTCTTCGCCGCAGCATCCGTCCTGTCGACCTTCGCGCTCGGCCTGATCCTGGGCCTCGTGTTCGCAGACAAGCGCATCAAGGGTCGTAAGATCTACCAGTCCCTTATGATCCTGCCCTACGCCTTCCCGGCCTTCCTTGCCACCCTGGTGTGGAAGGGTATGCTCAACAAGGACTTCGGCTTCATCAACGAGGTGCTGCTCGGCGGCACGAATATCCCGTGGCTGACGGATGGAACGCTGGCGAAGTTCTCCATTCTGGGCGTGAACCTGTGGCTGGGCTTCCCCTACATGTTCCTCGTGTGCCTCGGCGCTCTGCAGTCCCTGCCGGGTGACGTCGAAGAGGCCGCGAAGATTGACGGCGCCTCCGGTCTGCGCACCGTGTGGTCCATCAAGCTGCCGCTCGTGCTGCAGTCCACGGTGCCGCTGCTGATCGCGTCCTTCGCGTTCAATTTCAACAACTTCTCGCTGATCTACATGCTGACCGGCGGCGGCCCGAACTACCCGGGCTTGGATGTCGGCCAGACTGACATCCTGATCTCGATGGTCTACAAGATCGCGATCGAGTCGGGTTCCCCGAACTATGGCCTGGCCTCGGCCATGTCCATCGTCATCTTCATCGTCGTGGGCGTGATCGCGTGGCTTGGTTTCCGCCAGACGAAGACCCTTGAGGAGCTGTGATGAGCGCTGCAACTGTGAAGAAGAATCGCGAGTCGACCCTGAAGGGTGCGCGCTGGTGGAAAGAGGTCGGTTGGCGCCACATCGTCGCCATCCTGATGATCATCTACTGCCTCATCCCGCTGCTCTACGTCCTGTCGGTGTCCCTGAATCCGGGTGCGACGCTCACCGGCTCGAACAAGCTCTTCTCGAAGGTGTCGTTCGAGAACTTCGCGGCACTGGGCAGTGGCCAGTACTCCGCGTACTGGTCGTGGGTCCTGAACTCCCTCATCGTGTCGTCCGCGACCGCTGTGGGCACCGTTCTCATGGGCGCGGCTGCCGCCTACGCGTTCAGCCGCTTCCGCTTCAAGGGGCGCCGCACGACCCTGACCGGCCTGCTGCTGGTGCAGATGTTCCCGCAGATGCTGGCCTTCGTGGCACTCTTCCTGCTGCTCCTGGGCATCAAGGATATCTTCCCGGTCCTCGGCTTGGACTCCAAGCTCGGCCTGATCTGCGTCTACCTCGGTGGCGCGCTCGGCTCGAACACCTTCCTGCTCTACGGCTTCTTCAACTCGATCCCGCGTTCGCTGGATGAGGCGGCCATGATCGACGGTGCGACGCACGCCCAGACCTTCTGGACGATCATCATGCCGCTGGTCCGCCCCGTCCTGGCAGTCGTCGGTCTGCTGAGCTTTATCTCCTCGCTGGGTGACTTTGTGATCGCTCGCGTGGTGCTGCAGAGCCCGCAGCAGCTGACGCTGGCCGTTGGTATGTACAACTGGGCCGCGGATGCTCGTACCGCCCCGTGGGGTATCTTCGCGGCCGGCTCCGTGATCGCGGCCGTTCCGGTGATCCTGCTGTTCCAGTACCTGCAGAAGTACATCGTCTCCGGCCTGACCGCCGGCGGCGTCAAGGAGTAAGTGCTTCCGAGCCCTCCTGCCTAGCCAGCCCCGGCCTCGTCCCCTATCCCCGTGGGACGAGGCCGGGGCTGTTTTATGCGTCCGGGCGCGGGCATCGTGTGGGATGTGGGCACAGTGTGGGCCGAGGGCGCTGATGGCCGCGAGATGCGGGTCGTTGGGAACGGGTGTTCGGGCGCTGCCGGTCGGTGACCAGTGCTGGTTGTTGGGCGTTCGTAGCGCACTCTTGTGTGTGCCTTTGGGCCTGGTCTCCCGCGAGAACTGGCAGCCTCGCTTCGCTCGTAGTGTCCGACCAGATGCTCACCCGAACCCTACGGGCGGTGTCTCCGCCCGTACTGTCCGTGTGGTGGTGTGCTCAAAGTGCAGTCCACTTGGGTGAAATCCGGCGAGAACGGGGTTTTGGGGCGAAGCGGACTACGGTTTGGGCGCGGTGGCTTGCGATGTCGCGTTGTGGGTGGGCTCGCGGTAGGGCAGTGTCAACGGGGCGCAAGATAGCCGCCCGGCGCCCGCCCGGCGTCCTATGCTCGGGCTGGATGTGGGCCAGGAGCGGCTCGGTTTGCCAGTTCCGCGTTTGTTCTTGTGCGTTGGGGTGCTGCACCCGATCCGTAGGCAATGCACCTCTTCTGATCGGGTGCAGTGCCCCTGATCGGGTGCATGGTTCCGTAACGGGTGCAGCGCTCCCGCTGGGGTGTTGCTTCTGGTGGTGTGGCTGCATGGGGCGCGGGCGCCTTTGGGCCTTGAGTTGCCTGTAGGTTTGAGATCTTTTCTGTTTGGGGTTCTTTGTCGCCTCGCGTTGTGGTTCCCCAACAATGCCGCATGCAATTCCCATGTAAACCTTTCAAACAGGTAAACGGGATCGTTGGAATTGTAACGTTTGTGGGTGGTGTTGAAGACTGACCAGGGAGAATTGCCTGCGACATTTGGGGGGCGGCGTAGGTGTGGGGGAGTGGAAGGGGTGCGAGGTTCGTGTGGCGAGACCGCTTGACAGGTTAGTTGGTTATATGGTTCAATAGTCATGTAATGAACCACTGAAGCTGAAGGGAGGGCTTGCGCATGGCACCCACGTTCGTCTCGGGGATCCCGATCTACGTGCAGATCGCCGACGACATTCGCGCGCAGATCCTGCGCGGCACCCTGCGTGCCGGGGACCAGCTCACCTCCACCACGGAGTACTCCGCGACCTACCGCATCAACCCGGCCACCGTCGGCAAGGCTTTCGCGATCCTTGTCGACGAGGGCCTCGTCGACAAGCGACGCGGCATCGGCATGTTCGTCGCCGAGGGGGCCCGCCGCGCGCTCGTGGCCGACGGGCTCGCATCCTACGTGGAGGAGACCCTGAACCCCGCCGTCGAGGCGGGACTCGCTCTCGGCCTCGACATCGACTCCATCGCCAACCACGTCCGCGCCTACGGCGCCGACCTTCGCACCAAGGAAGACTCATGATCACCTTCAACGCTATCAACCACGCCTATCCGGGGGAGGCGGAGCAGGCCCTCACCGACCTCTCCCTTGAGTTCGGTGACTCCACCGTCACCGCCCTCGTCGGCCCCAACGGCTCGGGCAAGACGACCCTCATGCAGATCCTTTCCGGCCTCCTTCCGCCCTCCTCGGGGGGTGTGTCCATCAACGGGACGGACATGCGCCCCGACGACCTGCTCGGCTACTCGGTCATGGCCTCCTCCGACAGGGACTTCGACAACTCCTCGGCTGGGGCGCTAGTCGCGTACGCCTCCCTGCGCCCAACCTGGGACCAGAAGCTTTTCGACCACTACGCACAGCGTTTCGGATTCCAGATGAAGCGTCGCAAGAAGCTGCGCAAGGTCTCCTCCGGCCAGGCCGCGATCCTCACGGGCGCCGTCGCGCTGGCCTCGGGAGCCCCCGTCACCGTCCTCGACGAGATTCAGGCACCCCTGGACGTGCCCACCCGCTATGCCTTCTACGAGGAGCTGCTCACCCTGGCCGCCGACTGCATGGAGGGGCGCCGCCCTCGGCGCACCTTCCTCATCTCCTCGCACATGGTCTCCGAGCTCGAGAACGTCGCCGAAGACGTCGTCGCTCTGAAGAACGGGCGCCTCCTCGCGCACGAGAGCGTCGATGCGTTCACCTCCCGCATCTGCGCCATCACCGGAAACGCAGCCGACGTCGAAGGCTTCCTGATCGACCACCCCGGCACTCCCGTCATCAGCTCGCGAACGCTTGGATCCGCCCGCGAGATCGTCGTGGACCTGCGCGACCGCGGCATCACCGACCGCGAGATCGCCTCCCACTCCCTCACACTCTCGCCCTGCTCTTTCCAGGACGCCTTCGCCTACCTCATCCAGGAGAAAGACCAATGATCACTGCAAACCCCGACCTCATCAAGTCCTCCCCGTCACCCCTGCGCATTGGCCTTGTCGGATCGCGATTCACGGTGGTCCTCTACCTGCTGGTTGTGTGCTTCCAGTTCCTCGTCAACTTCACGGTCAATGGAATCGTCTACCTATCAGTCCCCGACGTCACCGGACAGGTGGACCAGGCTGCCACAAACTCCGCTTTTGTCACGGGCGTCTTCCTCTTCGTCTGCGGGGTCGTCAGCGCCACCGTCAATATGCGAGCCTCAGCCCTCAGCGGCGGGTCGCGCCCCGTGCTTACCGCGGCGAGCTACGTCCACTCCATTGTCATCATTGGCCTGGGATCCCTTATCTGGTGGCTTCTTATCGCCATCCATCCCCTCCTCTTCGTCATGGGACGCGAGTCCTTCCCTCTCGGCGTCGACTCGTGGATCTTCGTCCTATTCGCCTGGGTGGCGTGTGATGGAGCTGGGCGCTTCATCGGCGGGCTCGCCCGCTGCATCGGGTCGACCTGGAAACGAGTCTTTGTGCTCATGGGTGCGATTCCGCTGGGCATCTGCGCCATCGGTGCGCCGGTCACGTGGCTGGTCCTCACCCTCGTCCATAAGTCCGGCTACCTGCCCCCGATGCACCCCGCCTTCTACCTGCTCGGTCTCATCTCGCTGACGGTTATCGCCTCCGGCTGGCCGTTGACCGCCTCGGGTCACATCAGGCGTGTCGGCTGAACGCCTGTTCCGCCCGGGGAACATGACCCCTCGACCCGGCCCCGGCCTCGTCCCCTCATCATCCGGGGACGAGGCCGGGGCTCCTTCGTCGGTTGGGTGCGCACCTGTGGTGGGCTCCATGAGCTCGGAAGGGGTCGCAAGTGCCCGACACAGTAGTTATCGGCTAGTATCGATGGCGACACGACAGCCAGTCGTGCCCCAGATACTCAAGGAGTGACAAGTGGCTAAGGGACCCTCCCGCCTCGACAATGTGATCAGCCTGGCCAAGCGCCGCGGCTTCGTCTTTCCCTGCGGTGACATCTACGGTGGCACCCGCTCCGCGTGGGACTACGGCCCGCTCGGCGTGGAACTGAAGGAAAATATCAAGCGCGCCTGGTGGAACGCCATGGTCCGCCGCCGCGCAGACGTCGTCGGCCTGGACTCCTCCGTCATCCTCCCGCGCGAAGTGTGGGTCGCCTCCGGCCACGTCAAGGCCTTCACCGACCCGCTCATTGAGTGCCTCAACTGCCACAAGCGCGCCCGCCAGGACCAGCTCATCGAAGAACTCGCCGAAAAGAAGGGCGTCGAGGAATCCACCCTGTCCAACGACGACATTGCCTGCCCCAACTGTGGCGTGCGCGGCCAGTGGACCGAGCCCCGCGCCTTCTCCGGTCTGCTCAAGACCTACCTGGGGCCCGTTGACGACGAGGCCGGCCTGCACTACCTGCGCCCCGAAACCGCGCAGGGCATCTTCATCAACTATGCGAACGTCATGAACGCCGCGCGCAAGAAGCCGCCGTTCGGCATCGGCCAGATCGGCAAGTCCTTCCGCAACGAGATCACGCCCGGCAACTTCATCTTCCGTACCCGCGAGTTTGAGCAGATGGAACTCGAGTTCTTCTGCGAGCCCGGCACCGATGAGGAATGGCACCAGTACTGGATCGACTACCGCAAGGCCTGGTACGTCAACCTCGGCATCGACCCGGAGAACCTGCGCGAGTACGAGCACCCGCAGGAGAAGCTCTCGCACTACTCCAAGCGCACCGTCGACCTGGAATACCGCTTCGGCTTCCAGGGTAGCGAGTGGGGCGAGCTCGAAGGCATCGCCAACCGCACCGACTACGACCTGACCGTCCACTCCGAAGCCTCCGGCGCGAAGCTCGACTACTTCGACCCGAACACCAAGGAACGCTGGACCCCCTACGTCATCGAGCCCTCGGCGGGCCTGACCCGTTCCCTTATGGCCTTCCTCATCGAGGCCTACCACGAGGACGAGGCCCCCAACGCCAAGGGCGGCGTCGACAAGCGCGTCGTTCTCAAGCTGGACCCGCGCCTGGCCCCCGTCAAGGCCGCCGTCCTGCCCCTGTCCCGCAAGCCCGAACTGACCGGCCCCGCCCAGGAGCTTGCTGACGAGCTGCGTGGCATCTGGAACGTCGACTACGACGATGCCGGCGCCGTTGGCCGCCGCTACCGTCGCCAGGACGAGATCGGTACCCCCTTCTGCATCACCTACGACTTCGACTCGATCGAAGACCACGCCGTCACCATCCGCGAGCGTGACACGATGGAGCAGGTGCGCATCCCGCTCGACAAGGTCAAGTCGTACCTGATCGAACGCCTGGGCTGCTGACTTGCAGATAGCCTCAACATCCGCAGCGGCCCCTCTTCGCGTGGGGCCGCTGCGCCTGTGGACACCCGTCGTCCTGGCCCCCATGGCCGGGGTGACGGACGTGCCCTTCCGACGCCTGTGCCGCATCATGGGCGAGTCGGGCCTGCCCGACCACCTGCGACCCGTCGGCATCCCCTCCTGGGCGGCCGAGTCGGGGGAGGGGGCCACGGCCTCGTCCCCGAAGGCACCCGGCGAAAGCTCCAACGAGCCGCGCCACGTCACCATCCCGCGCGTGGACGCGCCCGCAGGCCTGTACGTCACCGAGATGGTGACCAGCCGCGCCCTCGTCGAGGAGAACGAACGCACCCTGGAAATGGTGCGCCCCGACCCCGCCGAGCGCGTGCGCTCCCTGCAGCTCTACGGCGTCAACCCCGCCGTCATGGCAAAGGCCGCGACGATGCTCGTCGAACGCGACCTCACCGACCACATCGACTTGAACTTCGGGTGCCCCGTCCCCAAGGTGACGAAGAAGGGCGGGGGAGCGGCCCTGCCCTGGAAGCGCGACCTGTTCTCCGACCTCGTGGGTGCCGTGGTGCGCGCCTGCGACGAGGCCGGGGAGCGAGCGGGGCGCGAGATCCCCGTGACCGTCAAGATCCGCATCGGCATCGACTCCGAGCACGAGACCGCGACGGACGCCGCCTTGAGTGCGCAAAAGCTCGGCGCCGCCGCCCTCACCCTGCACGCGCGCACCCAGAACCAGCACTACGCGGGACACGCCCACTGGGACGAAATCGCGCGCCTGAAGGACCTGCTCGACATCCCCGTCTTCGGAAACGGCGACGTCTTCGAGGCCGCCGACGCCCTGGCCATGCTGGAACAGACCGGCTGTGACGGCATCAGCGTCGGGCGCGGCGCCCAGGGACGCCCCTGGATCTTCCGCGACATCGTCGCCGCCTACCACGGCGGGTCCATCCCGCCCGGCCCCAGCCTCGCCGAGGTCGTCTCCGTCATCGAGTGCCACGCCGCCTGGTGCGTCGTCGACCAGGGCGACGAGGGGCGAGCGCTGCGCGAGATGCGCAAACACATCGGCTGGTACCTGCGCGGATTTGCCGTCGGCGGCCCCCAGCGCCACGCCCTGTCCATGGTCTCGACCCTGCAGGAGCTCCACGAGCGCCTCGCGGACCTGGACCTCAACCAGGCGTTCCCGCCCGCAGCACGCGGACCTCGCGGCCGAGCCGGTGGCGAAAAGACCCCCCACCTGCCCGACGGCTGGCTGGACCACCCCTCCCTCACGCAGAGCGAACGAGATCGCCTGCACCTGGCAGAAATCGGATACTAAGCGAAGGAATCATGCCTTACTCATCTGCGCCCGACCCCGACCCTGCGCCCGGACTCGTCACCATCGGGCGAGCCGCCAAGAAGGCGACGCTCGGGGGACGTACCCAGGTCATCGTTCCCGTCAGCGGGGATGCGGCAGCCCTGAGCGGGCAGGTTGAGGCGCTGGCCTTGTGCCGCGCGGACATCGTCGAGTGGAGGGCCGACACCTTCCTGTCTTCCCTCGTGGGGTCGCACTTCGTGGCCGCCTCGGACGTGGAGGAGGACCTGGTGCGCATGGCCCGATATGTCGCGGATTCCTCGCCCCTGCCGGTGTTGGCGACCATCCGCACGTCGGTCGAGGGCGGCGAGGCCTACCTGGATGACGAGGAATACTGCGCCCTGGTGCGGCGGCTTGCGTCCTTCGCGGGCGGTGTCGACGTGGAGATCTCGCGAGACGGATCTTCCGCTCTCATCGAGGAGGCGCACGAGGCCGGCGCGATCGTCGTCGCTTCCTTCCACGATTGTGAGGCGACGCCCGGCGACGAACAGCTCGCCGAGGTTCTTGCGGCCATGAACTACGCGGGCGCTGACGTCCTGAAGTTCGCGTGCATGGCGACCAACGCCACGGACGCGGCCCGCGTCCTGGCCGCGCAGGCGTGGGCGCGCGAGGCCTACGACCGTCCCGTCATCGGCATCTCCATGGGGGAGCACGGCGCGCCCACACGCCTGATCGGATCCGCCCTTGGCTCCGCGGCCACCTTCGCGACCCTGCCCGGGTGGGAGGGGAGTGCCCCCGGCCAATTCACCGTCGAGCAGGTGCGAACCGTCCTGGATATCGTCGAGGTAGGCGAGGCCTAGAGCCTGTCGTGCGCGGCCGGTTGCTGTGCAGCGTGAGGGGCGCTGGAGTGTTCTCCGGCGCCCCTCACTGACAATCAATATTGTCATTCTGTTGTGTCCGAAGGATAGTAAATCCTCGCAGGAATTCAGCTTCCATCGATAGACTGTGACTAGGTGGTTACCTCGCTGCCGAGGAGCGAGGCTGGGTTCAACTGAAGGAGAGCTGGGCAATGCCAGACGTTGCTTTTGATTCGGAACGTCATGCGCAGGCGCGTCATGATGTACACGACAGTGGGCAGGAACTCGCAGCCTCCGCCGTGTCCGCCAATGTGCTCGCGATGGCGCAGATGTTCGGGCATTGGACAACGGAAAACGCAGCTCAGGACATGGGAAAGACAGTGCGTTCATTCCTGACGGCCTTTTCTTCGCAAATGGCACATGAAGCGCAGTTCGTCGGCGATATGGACGTGAAAGTAAATCAGGCGGTGGCGGACTTCGAGGGGACCGAGGAGGATGCTCGCGCCGCGATGGCCGCTGTCAGTACCGCGCTGCTGTCGCTGAATCAGGGAGAGAGCGCGCATAAGGTCTATTCACAGGAGACCATCGACAAATTGACGAGTGAGAATAAGCCCAAGGATGATGCTGTGCAGGGCGACGAGCACGAAAGCGAGCAGCAGGAAACATCCAATACTGTTGGGCAAACACCGTCTCACGATGAGCCCAATAGCTACTGAAACATACTGGATCAAGGAGATTATAGAATTGGTGTCTTCACCCATGTACGACCGCTTGATGCAGTTCGCTAACAGCGCGCCGGAGAATGAAAAGCTCTACGGCTGGGACGACGAACATTCGACCGTCGTTAAGGCTATCCGCAAGGCTCAGGAGAAGATTGAGCATTTCAAGGATCACCAGGGCTTCACGGGGCAGGCCGGCGATGCGATGAGCGCCGAGGCGGTGCGTGCCTTTAATCGATTCAATGGCCAGGCAAACTTCTACCTGACAGGCATGTCGTACTACGTTGAGGCGCGCCGCGCGATCATGCTAGCCGCTGAGGAAGCCCGCCAGCTGTCGCCCACGTTGTTGGATCCGATGACCGAAGCTATGCGTGACGTTGCTACGGTGACAATCCCTGTCGCCTCCAACTTCGGTCTTCCGGGACAGTTCGTGAACTCCCTTGTTGTCACCGGTGCCGCGTACGTCAACGCTGTCGAAGCGCAGGCCAACGCACAGCGGGAGGCAAAGTCCACCGAAATCATCGAGCACCTCGAATCTACGATGAACAATCTGAGCTCAAAGTTACAGGGGCACACCGATACTGGACCTAACCTCTCCGACCGAGGCGACTGGACTCCCATTCCTGAAATCCCAAAGGACTCAGCGGATGCCCTCGAAAAAGGGCATATCACTATTTCTCCGTATGAGGGCGGTGCCTACGGACGTTCGCGTTCGGATGCATTCGGCAACGCCGATCTAAGGGGTTCAGACTCGGGTCTTTATCCGGGAGGATACGACAACGGCGAAGGCATCAACCAGCGCGTCATGCAGTCGCCGCGCGTGCCGAGCCGTTATTTCCCTGAGGGAGAAGTAGGTTCGCGCGCGAATCCGATCACTGACCCGCAGGATCTCATGGACATGGACCTGCTGCACACGCGCGTCAATGGAGACCGGCACGCAAACGGCGTCATTGGCGGGCATACTCCAGCCCCTCCGATCGACCGTGATCATCCGCTGTGGGGGTTGAATGCTTCTCGTGCTGCGGAATCCCAAACAGCAGGCCGCCTTGGCGGCATCGGTGTGATGGGGGCTGGAGTTCTCGGCCTACGGGGAGCTGCTCGCATGGGTTCCGTTAGCATGGGGGCTATGGGGCGAATGGGAGGCGTAGGAGCAGGCTCGTTTGGCACCTCTGGTGCCGGAGCGCTCGGTCGTGGCAGTGCGGTAGCTGGTTCGTCCGCTCTGCGTGCGGGAACGTACAGCGGAACGGGCATGGGCACCTACACGCCACCAGGTTCCGGTCAATCGGCAGGAGCTGCCGCCGGGCAGGGTGCTGCCGCCGGTCAGCGGGGCGGTTTCATGGGTGCCTCCGGCGCTGGTGCCGGTGGCGCGAAGGAAGATAAGAAGCAGCGCCGCCGCAAGTACGAGGCCTTCCGCATCGAGGATGAGGATGACGACGCGCTGCCACGTGGATACGTCAATCCGTTGTCTCAGACGTACGGTACAGACAAGGACATTGCGCCGGCACGCCGCCGCGACGACGGATGGGATCCCAACCAATGGTGACGGTACGACAGGCGGTGCTCACCAATGCTCTGAGGAAAGGCTCACGGCGCGCTGCAGTAGCATCTGGATGCGTGCTTGCTTTGGCAGGCAGCGCATTGGCAGCCACCCCTACGCACGCGGACGACCGTCAGATCACGGCCGCCGACCAGGCGTACTTCTCGTACTACCACCTCGACGCCGCGCGAGCAAAGGGCTACACGGGAAAGGGAGTTACCGTCGCGCTCATTGATGGAAAAGTTGATACCTCCGTCCCCGAGTTGGCAGGAGCAAACATTATTGACAAGACTCCCTGTACGGTCAATTCAAGTTCCGAACACACAAACCACGGAACGGGTATAGCCTCCCTTCTAGTTTCTCGTGACTACGGAGTCGTTCCCGACGCGACACTTCTTTCCTACCAGAGCCACGACTCTTCAAGCACAGTTGAGCACGATTGTCAGCTTGCGGCAAAGATCCCTCTTATCGGTCTCCCTTCGCTAATTAATCACGCTATAAATGATGGCGCATCCATCATCAGTTTCTCGGCATCGAGTCGAGAACATGAGAACAATCTGAAGTGGGCGATAGCCCGGGCCATGAGTCAGGGAGTCATTATTACCGCTGCAGCGGGTAATGCGGGAAAGGACGAAAATGATACCTCCCTATCCTGGTGGTCTGGCGTTGTCGGGGTCTCTGCTATTGATGACAAAGGAAAGTTTGCTTCCTACTCATCGTGGGGCCAGGGAGTGACAACTGCAGCGGTTGGTGGACCATTTGTTGAACGCTTAATATCTGACGGCAAAATCGGCACTACCCAGGGCACCTCTTATTCCGCCCCCATTGTTGCTGGAGCTCTCGCTCAGGCGCGCGCAAAGTGGCCCAACGCAACCGCGAACCAACTGTTACAGTTACTCATCAATACCGCTACGTTGCCTGCAGAAGGACAGAATATCTATAGCGGTTATGGGGCTATTAACCCTGGAAAGATGCTCAACACTGACCCGAGCCAGTACCCCGACGAGAATCCGCTGGCAGACAAGGGGGGCGGTACCAGCCCCACCCCCGCAGAGGTCCAGCAGTACGCCGACGGGCTCGTCGATCCCACCGAAATCGCCTACGACAATTCCTACGCCTACCGCGGCCTCGACGAATCACAGATCACCAACAAAGACAACACCTACCCCATCCACTTGGGCACGAGCCCGAGGTTCCATAGAAAGTAGGGCGTGACATGGTGAGGGGCGCCGGAGAGTTCTCCAGCGCCCCTCACGCACATTGCGTGCGGTTACCGCGCGCGTCGGTGGTGCGGGGTAGAAACGCATGTGGGTGCGGGCCGATTGGCCCGCGCCCACAGCGATGCTCGGAAAGCTCACGCCTCCTTGGGGGACACAGTCACGACCGTGTCACTGATACCCACCGGGCCGGGGGCGGCCGGGGTGATCTCGCCGAACTTCTTCTTGTTCGTCACGACCATCGGGGTGATCGTGTCGTAGCCGGCCTCGCGGATAACATCCCAGTCAACCTCAGCCAGGACGTCGCCGCGCTTGACGACGTCACCCTTGGCGACGCGCGGCGTGAAGCCCTTACCCTCCAGCTTCACGGTATCCATGCCGATGTGGATGAGCACCTGGACGCCGGACGCGGACTTGATGCCGTAGGCGTGGCCCGTCGGGAACGCAACCGACACCTTGCCGTCACACGGAGCAACAACCACGGCGCCAGCGGCCGGGGAGACGGCGATGCCGGGACCGAGAGCGCCGGCTGCGAAGGCCTCGTCGGCAACCTCCGACAGCGCGACCGTGGTGCCCGCCATGGGGGAGGTGAGCGTCAGGTCAGCCTTCGCCTCGTCGCTGAACTCGGGAGCGGCCTCAGCCACCGGAGCGGCGGAAGAAGCAGCAGCCGGGGCGGCAGCGGCGGAAGGAGCGACCACGGGAGCGTCGTCCTCGAGAAGGGACTTCTTCGCGCGAACCTCAGCCTTCTGCTCCTTCGTGCGGTAGTCGAAGAAGACAACCATGAGGAACGCGGTGAAGAATGCGGCGGCAATACCAAGGCCGTAGACGGACATGGGTGAGAAGACCGGGATCGTCAGCAGCGACGTGAACACGAAGGTGTGCGTGATCGCGCCGCCACCGATGCCGATGACCAGGCCACCGACGACACAGCCGGTGAGCATGAGCGGGTAGATGCGCTTGAAGCGCAGGTGGATGCCGTACAGGGACGGCTCGGAGATGCCGCCGAAGAGGCCCGCGGCGAGAGCACCCGACGCGGTCTGGCGCATGTCAGTGTCGCGGTCACGGATCGACAGGAAGAGCACGCCGGCCGTGGCACCGAAGCAGGCGAAGTTCCACGCGCCCATGGGGCCCTGGATGAAGTCCGAACCCGTCGCGGCGATGTTGGCCAGCTGCAGGGCGTTGAGAGGCCAGTGCAGGCCCAGCGGCACGAGGAAGGGGTAGATGATAGGGATGATGATCGCGAAGAGGACGGGGGCGTGGCCGTTGAGCCAGGCCAGGCCGCCGCCCAGGCCGTTACCGATCCAGATCGACAGGGGGCCGATCAGGAAGGCAGTGAGAGGCATCATAATGATGAAGGAGATGAAGGGGACGAACACCATCTGGACGTTCGAGGGGATGATCCTCTTCAATCCCTTGTAGAGCAGGGCGAGGATCGGCACCATCAGCAGCGGCACGAAGACCTGGCCGCCGTAGTCAGACAGCTGCAGGGGCAGGGAGCCGATCTGGGTGACGCACTGCTCGGAGCCGAGCGCGGTGGTCGTACAGGTCGTCTCAGTGAAGGAGGACGCATTGCTCAGGCCGATGAAGTTGGGGGTGAGCAGCGACAGGATAACGGCCGTGCCAACCCAGGGATCGATGTCCAGCTTCTTGGAGGCGTTGTAGGCGACCATTGCGGGCAGGAAGTAGAAGACTGCACGCCACATGGAGTTCACGTAGCCCAGCCACGCGGGGATAACATCTGCGTGCGTATCAACGACGCTAAAGGCTTCAAGAACCGCGAGGAACGCCAGGATCAGGGAGGCGCCGAGGAGGACGGGCAGCAGCGGGCGGAACGAGTCCGACAGGTACTCGAAGAAAGCGTCAACGATGGCGTTCTTGCCGCGCGCCTTCGCGCGGGCGGCGGCCTTGACGTCGTCGTTCGAGGCTGCGGCTCCCGACTTCATTGACGGCAGGTTGTTGATCTCGTTGAAGACCGACTGCACGGCACCGCCGATAACGATCTGGTAGCGATCGCCGGACTGCGGGACGGCACCGAGAACGCCGTCAATGGCCTCGACTCGGTCCTTGTCGACGACCGATGCGTCGTTGAGTTCGAAGCGCAGACGCGTCGCGCAGTGGGTGAAATGGGTGATGTTGCCGGGACCACCGACCGCATCGAGGATTTCCTGTGCCGTGTTGGACACTCGGGACTCCTTCCGTGGATGGGGATTCGACGCTGAATGCGACTCTTGACAATTAGCATGTTTGAACAAATGCTGAAAGACCCGAAGGGGTATCTCACAGTAATCTCTCGGTGATTATCGGGGCTTTTTCAGTAACGAGGCCCGGGCTCCCTATCGGGTCATCAGGCGGTGTTGCTCGGCGTCCTTCCGTGCCCATCGTCGCTGGTCAACCATCATGAGAGTGTTCTCATGATGCTCTCATCCTGGTCTTTTCGTAGTTGGGCATTCTGGTCACTAACGATCACCGACACGGAAAGGACGAGACCTTGACACCGCCACTGTCAGTGCTCCTCTACAGCCACGATTCCCAGGGCTTGGGGCACGTGAAGCGCAACCTTGCTCTCGCGCATCACATTGCCGCGCGCATCGCCGGGGAAGCGGTGCGCGGACTCATCGTCTCCGGCCTGGCCCACAACCCGCTGTTCACCCTGCCCGAGGGCTTCGACTGGCTGGCCCTGCCCGGCATCGCGAAGAAGAATGGCGCGTACGTTCCCCGCCGCCTGTCCGGTTCGCTCTCCGATACCCTCGCTCTGCGCTCGGCCCTCCTCGAGTCCGCTCTCGTGGCCTTTTCCCCCGACCTCGTCGTCGTCGACCGCCACCCTCTGGGCGTGGGCCGCGAACTTGAGGCCCCGCTGCGCGCCCTCAAGCGCTCCCGCCCCCAGGCACGCGTCGTCCTGGGGCTGCGTGACATCCTCGACGAACCCACCGTGGCCGCGCGGGAATGGGCCGATCTGGGAGGTGCCTCGATCCTGGACGGCCTGATCGACCAGGTGTGGATCTTCGGCGATCCCTCCATCCACGACGCGACCTCGACGGGGGAGGTACCCGCCGCCCTCGCGTCCCGCGCGATCTTCACCGGCTATCTGGCCGACGGCCGCACCGACGTGGATCCCCACCCCGGCCCGATCAAGCGCCCCTTCGTGCTGACGACGGTCGGAGGAGGATCCGATGGCGGGCGCATCGTCGAGGCCGCGGCTGGCGCCCGCATGCCCGAGGGACACGACCACCTCGTCGTCGCCGGACCCCAGCTCGACGACGCGAGCATGGAACGCGCCCGCTCCCTGGCCGGCCCCACGACCACCGTCGTGCGCACATGCTCGGGCCTGGCCCACCGCATCCGCGAGGCCGCCGCCGTCATCTCCATGGGGGGATACAACACGGTCTGCGAAATCCTCGCCGCCGACACCCCCGCCCTCATCGTCCCGCGTGAGGTTCCGCGCCTCGAACAGACCATCCGCGCCCGGGCTCTCGCGGGCGCCCACCTCATCGACACCCTCAGCCAGGCCGACGCCACGCCCGAGGCGTTGTCCCGCTGGCTGAACGGTGCCGTCACCACGCGGACCGACCGGTCCCGCATCGCCCGCGGGGGCCTCGCCGCCGCCGCGCACGCAGCTATGACCCTGATCGCCCCCGCCAACGATGGAGACCTCCAATGACCCGCATCGGCTACGTCCTCAAGGTGTACCCCCGCTTCTCCGAGACCTTCGTGGTCACCGAGATGCTCGCCCGCCAAAACCTGGGCCAGGACCAGCGTATCTACGCGCTGCGCCCGACCACCGACACACGCTTCCACCCCGAGATTGCGTACGTCGAGGCACCCGTAAGCTGGGTGCCGCGCCCCCGCAAGGCCTCCGAGATGTGGAACATCCTCACCTCCGGCCTCGCCGACGAGGAGATGCGCACCCGCTTCGCCGCTCTCATGCCGGCCATCGCTTCGTTGCCTGCCGACGACGTCGCCCAGGGCATCGCTCTCGCCCTCGCTGCACGCGAGGACGGCATCACCCACCTGCACGCCCACTTCGCTTCCCTGGCCGGGCGGACCGCCTGGATCGCCTCGTCCCTGAGCGGCATCCCCTTCACGGTCACCACACACGCCAAGGACATCTACCACGAGTCCGTCGACGTTGACCTGCTGCGCCGCATCTGCGCGGACGCCGCCCAGGTCATTGCGATCTCGCAGTACAACATGGACTACCTCGAGCGCGTGCTAGAGGGCACGGGCGCGCGCCTCGTCCTGCAGCGCAACGCCCTCGAACTGGCCCGCTTTTCCTACCGAGACCCCGAGCCCGCCACGGGCACGCTGCGCGTCGTCGCGGTGGGGCGCCTCGTCGAAAAGAAGGGCTTCGCGGACCTCATCGACGCGCTCGCGATCCTGCGAGATCAAGGAGTGGCGGTCGATGCCTCGATCATCGGCGAGGGAGACCTCAAGGACGACCTCGCCAGGCGCATCGAGGAGCGAGGCCTCACCGCCTCGTGCCGCCTGTGCGGGGCGCGCACCCAAAGCGAGGTGCGTGAAGCCCTTGAGGGTGCCGACGTGTTCGTCGCCCCCTGCATCCCCGGCTCGGACGGCAACATCGACGGCCTGCCCACCGTCATCCTCGAATCCATGGCCGTGGGCACGCCCGTCGTGGCCACCGTCGTCACCGCGATCCCCGAGGTCATCATCAACGGCCGCTCGGGTGTCCTCCTTCCCCCGGGCTCCCCGGAATCGATCGCGCAGGCGCTCGCGGACATCGCCTCCGGTGCCACCCCCGTCGTGGAGCTGGCGCGTGGGGCGCGCGCGCTCATCGAGGAGCACTACGACTCGCGCCGCCAGGCATCTGCCCTTGCCCGCCTTGAAAGTGATGAGGAGACCCTCTGATGCGTATCGCCTACATCTGTGCTGACCCCGGCATCCCGGTTTTCGGAACCAAGGGAGCCTCCGTCCACATCCAGGACGTCGTGCGCGAGCTCGTGCGCCGCGGCCACGACGTGGAGATCCACGCCGTGCGCATGGGGGACCGTGTCCCCGCCGACCTGGCCGACGTGCCTACCGTCGAGTACCCGCTCGATGCGGACGGCGCGGGCGACCGCGAGCGCGCCCAGGCCCAGGCCTCGCGCGCGATCGCGCAGCGCGTTGCGAAGAGCGCCCCGGACCTCGTGTGGGAGCGCTACTCGCTGTTCTCCACGGCGCTCGCGTCCCTTGCGAAGGGCAGTGGTGTGCGCGGGATCCTCGAGGTGAACGCGCCCCTCATCGAGGAGCAGCGTCGTCATCGTCGCCTGGATGACGAGGCTGGAGCGCGGTCCGCGCTCGTGGAGCAGTCGGGTGCGGCGCGTGCGATCATCTGCGTGTCGGACCCGGTGCGCGCCTGGGTGGAGGAGATGACGGGCACGGAGCGTGCCCACACCGTCCCCAACGGCGTCGACACGAACCGGATCACTCCCGTGACGGAGGAGGCCGGCCGCGTGGTCGTCACCTTCGTGGGCACGCTCAAGCCCTGGCACGGGGTGGAGCACCTCATCGGGGCGCGCGCCCTGGCCTCGTCCCCGTGGGACCTGCGCATCATTGGTGACGGTCCCCAGCGCGAGGCTCTCGAGGAGGCGGCGCGCGCAGCCGGCGTGGACGTGGATTTCCGCGGTGCCGTCGCTCCGCACGAGGTTCCCTCCCACCTGGAGGGTTCCGCCATCGCGGTCGCGCCCTACCCGGCGCCCGCAGACGAGGCCGACCACTATTTCTCGCCCCTGAAGGTTTATGAGTACATGGCGGCCGGCCTGCCCGTCGTCGCCAGCGCGCTCGGACAGATCCCCGTGGCCCTACTGGGCTGCGGCGTCCTCGTGCCGCCGTCCGATACGGCTGTGCTCGCTCGTGCGATCGACGCCCTCGCTCAGGACCCGGAACGTCGCACCGAGCTGGGTGCGCAGGCTCGCCTCGCCGCCGAGGAACGCCACTCGTGGGAGGGCGTTGTGGGGCGCGTGCTTGAGCTGGTGGAGGCCTGAGATGGCGCCGATCAGCAAGAAAAACAACCTGGGGGCGCTGTCGCGGACTCTGCGCCTCGTGGGTCCCGACGTGCGTCCCCATCGCGGACTGATCGCCGGGGGCATTGTGGCTTTGCTCCTGGATGTCGTGTTCCGCGTCATGGAGCCCTGGCCGATGAAGATCGTCATCGACTCGGTCGTTGAGGTGGCGCTGCACCGCGGAGAAGGCCCGTGGTCTGCGGCCCCCATGATCGTCGCCTGCGCCGGGCTGCTGGTCGTTATCGTCGGCCTGCGTGCGGCCTCGAACTACATGGCTACGGTGTGCTTCGCGCTGGTGGGCTCGCGTGTCGCCCAGTCGTTGCGAGCCCGCGTGTTCCGCCACGTGCAGGGCCTGTCCCAGCAGTTTCACGCGCGCAACCGCAGCGCCGACACGGTCCAGCGCATCGTCGGTGACGTGAACCGGCTGCAGGAAGTGGCCATCACGGCCGGACTGCCGCTCCTGGCCAATACCGCGACGCTGCTCGTCATGGTCATCGTCATGGTGGTCCTCGACCCGCTGCTCGCGGTCGTGGTCGTTGTGGCCGTCGCGCTCTTCCTGTTCGTGTCGCGCGGATCCTCCCAGCGCATCACAGCCGCCGCGCGTCGCACCCGCAAGGGGGAGGGCCAGCTGGCGAACACCGCCCAGGAGTCCCTGGCCTCGATCCCCGTCGTCCAGGCCTACGGGTTGGAGGACTACATAGCCGGGCGCTTCGGCGGGGCAAACGGCAAGGCCGTCCGTCAGGGCGTGAAGTCCCTGCGCCTGGCCGCCCGCCTGGAGCGCTCCACGGACCTACTCGTCGGCATCGCCACCGCGATCGTGCTCGTCGGCGGCGGCCTGCGCGTGCTCAGCGGCGCGATGAGCGTGGGCGACCTCGTCCTGTTCACCTCCTACCTGCGCACCGCCATGAAGCCTCTGCGCGACATGGCCAAGTACACGGGCCGAATCTCGCGCGCCGGCGCCTCGGGCGAGCGCGTCGCCGACCTCATGGAGGTCCGCCAGGACATCGTGAGCGCGCCCGGCGCCCTGCACCCCGCAGTCATCGGCGGCAACCTCGAGTTCGACCGCGTCGTCACCGAATACGACGGCATCGAGATCCTGCACTCCCTGTCCCTGTCGGTGCGCGAGGGCGAGCGGGTCGCGATCATCGGCCCCTCCGGATCCGGAAAGTCCACGCTCGTGTCGCTCGCGGTGCGCGCCCAAGACCCCGTGAGCGGTCGCGTCCTCATGGGCGGATACCCGCTGACCGACCTCACCCTGGCGGCCGTACGCTCGAACGTCACCCTGCTCCACCAGGACGCCGTGCTCTTCGCGACGACCATCCGCGAGAACATCCGCCTGGGCCGCGAGGGCGCCACCGACGAGGAGATCGTCGCCGCCGCAAAGGCCGCCAACGCCCACGACTTCATCATGGAGATGCCCGGCGGATACGACGCCGAGGTGGGCGAGCGCGGAGGCACCCTGTCGGGAGGCCAGCGCCAGCGCATCGCGATCGCCCGCGCCCTCCTGCGCGACACCCCGATCATAATCCTCGACGAGGCTACGACTGGCCTCGACCCCGAGTCCACTGGACTCGTCCTGGACGCCATCGACGGCCTCGTGTTAGGGCGCACCGCCCTGGCCATCACCCACGACCCGCCCGTCGCCCTGCGCTCGAGCCGCGTTGTGTGGATCGAAGACGGGCGCGTCCTCCTGGACGGCACGCCCGCCCAGCTCCTCGAGGAGTCCGAGGCCTTCCGCGAGTGGGCGGCCAGTGCGACGAGCGCCTCCGCGAGCACCCGAGGGGGTGACGTGCGATGAGCGCGAACCTGTCGGATGCACTGTCCCTCTTCCTCGACTCCTTGCGCCTGTCCGAGGCCGTGGACGCTTCCCGGGTCGCCACCCGCGTGCGCATCAAGCCCGGGGTATCCATCAGTGCCTCGCTCGCCGACGCTGACGGTCTTCCGGTTGGTTGGGCTCGCCTGCTGTGGCCGGATGCGGTCGCGAAGGGCGAGAAGAGCGCCGCCAAGGCCCAGCGCCGAAACGTACCCACCTCCTCGCGCACACTCGAAGACGGCCTGTGGCTCCAGTGGGGCGACATCGTCTCCGACCCGGACCTGATGGTCCACATCGGGCGCGCCCAGGCCTCGGGCATCGTCGAACCACGCACGTGGCAGGTGCTACGCCACAACCCCCTGCGCCGCCTTGTCGCGCGCAGTGGCGGCGTGGTCGTGCGCATCCAGGCCACCGAGGACGCACACGTGCGCGGCCTCGACGCCTTCCTGAGCGCGGTCGTTCCCGTGCCCGAGCGCCTGGACGAGGGCAGCGACCCGAACGTGAGTGTCTTGGCTGACGCCGGGGGATTCGACCTGTCCCAGAGCGCCAGCACAGCCGGGCAGGTACACGCCTGGCACGAGGAAGCGGGAGAGCTCTTCGCCCGTCTCCACGCCGCCGTTCCCTCCGCGCACCTCGCCCAGCGCATGGGAGCTCCCACGGCCTCGACCCGTCACATCCTCGCTGTGCACGCCCGCATCATCTCCGAGCTCAACGCCGTCCTCGGAGCTCGGATTGAGGCGCTCGCGGACACGGCCCCCGAGCCGGAGGAAGCGCCCCTCGTGCCCATCCACGCGGACGCCACGCCCGACCAGGTGCTCGTGTCCGCGGAGGGGACCGTGCTGCTCACCGACTTTGACCGCGCACGCATGGGGGCCGCCTCGCTCGACGTGGCCTCGTACATGGTCAGCGCCGATCCCGAGTGTGCCGAGGCCTTCGCGCGCGGATACGAGCGGGCGGGAGGACGCCTGCCCGCGGGCACCGAACTGAGCGCCGCACGCATCCACGCCCGCGCCCTCAAACTCGCCGACCCCCTGCGCGAGGCCCGCCCCGACTGGGCTCAACACATCGACCACACCCTGACGCTCATCGAGGAGGAAAGCGCATGTCTCTAATCACCGACGTCCGATCGATCGAGGGGATCAAGCGTGCGTGGCCAGCACGCGCCGGCATCGCCGTCGAGCTCGTCGACCGACGCGGACGCCTGCGCGCGGGACTCGCCACCGATGCCGGCGTCGCCATGTCCCTGTACGCCTGCGACCCGGTCCTCGGGACCATTCCCGTGGGGGAAGGGGAGCTCGTCGTCCACCGCCACGCCCGACGCGCCGTCGTTGTTGCGGATCGCTTCGTCACCAAGCACGTGCGCAAAGGCGGGGAGCGCATCGCCTGCAACACGGCAGTCGCCGGACGCATCTACCGCTCATGGGGACTGGCCGTCGCCGACGTGACGGACTGGTCGTCGACCGCTCTGACCTACACGCGTCTGCCCGGCCGCTCCCTCGGTGACCTCGGGGACGAGGGGCTGGACGGGTGGAAGGCTCTCGCTCGGGCCTGGCAGCCGACTCGAGACGCCGCCCTCGAACCCCACACCGGCGCCCACGAGGCGCGCATCCTCGCCCGATGGGCCGAGCAGGCGCGCATCTTCGACACCATCGGCGAAGACCCACGTGTCACCGAGGCGGTCCTGGACGTGTCCGCCCGCCTCATCGAGGACATCGACACCACCCACGTCGTCTCCCACGCCGACCTGCACGACGGACAGCTCCTGTGGGACGGCACCAGCCTTGGCGTCATCGACCTGGACGGCGCCCGCATGGCCGAGCCCGCCCTCGACCTCATGAACCTGCGCGCCCACGCGGAACTGCACCACCTGCGCGGGCACCTCAGCGCCCACAGCCTTGACGTCGTCATCGGGCACATCGACGACGTCGCGTCCCGCATGCCCACCACGCGGGCGCGCCTGGAGGCCTACCTGCAGGCCTCCCGACTGCGCCTCATCTTCGTCTATTCCTTCCGCCCCGGGGCGAGTTCCTGGCTGGGGGAATGGATGGACCACGCACTCTCCGCTCACTCGAGCACTCACTGACCACAGACACCGACACAGAAAAGAGCACTTCCATGAAAATGACAGTTATTGGTTGCGGTTACCTCGGTGCCGTCCACGCAGTGTGCATGGCCTCCCTCGGCCACGAGGTCGTCGGCATCGACGTCGATCAGGCGAAGGTGCGGGCTCTGTCCGCCGGCAAGGCGCCCTTCCACGAGCCCGGCCTCGAAGAGATGATCGCCGCCGAAACCGCCTCGGGTCGCCTGCGCTTCACCGCCGAGCCCACGGCGCAAGACCTGTCCGGCGCCGGCATCCACTTCATCACCGTGGGAACCCCGCAGTCTGACGAGGGCGGATCAGCCGACCTCAGCCACCTGATGGGAGCAGTCTCCATGCTCACCGAGCTGCTCGACCCCGCCGAGCGCACCGTCGTCGTTGGAAAGTCCACAGTACCCGTGGGCACCGCGCACATCGTCGAAGAGAAGCTCGCGGGCACGGCTGCCGCCCTGGCCTGGAACCCCGAGTTCCTGCGCGAAGGCTACGCGGTC
The DNA here is from genome assembly GCF_009730335.1 of Schaalia odontolytica. GTDB lineage: Bacteria > Actinomycetota > Actinomycetes > Actinomycetales > Actinomycetaceae > Pauljensenia > Pauljensenia dentiphila. The sequence continues at coordinate 1,836,172 of NZ_CP046315.1, read as the reverse complement.
GAGGACACGCTGCGCCCCACGCGCCTCGTCTACGGCCTGTCCGCTAATGCTGACAGTGCATTCCGTGGACGCAACGCCCTCGACGAGGCCTACCGACCCATCATCGAGGCGGGCTGCCCCGTCATCGTCGACAGCTTCTCCACGGCCGAGCTGGTGAAGGTCGCCGCGAACTCCTTCCTGGCCACCAAGATCAGCTTCATCAACGCAATGGCCGAGATCTGCGACGTCACCGGCGCCGACGTGACGATGCTCGCCCAGGCCCTCGGGCACGACGAGCGCATCGGACGTCGCGCCCTCGGCGCCGGCATCGGCTTTGGCGGCGGCTGCCTTCCCAAGGACATCCGTGCCTTCGTGGCGCGCGCCGAGGAACTCAACAAGGGTGAATCGGTGGCCTTCCTGAAGGAAGTCGACGCGATCAACACCCGTGGTCGCACCCGTGCGGTCGCCGCCGCCGAGGCCGCGCTGGGTGGGTCTGTGACGGGCAAGAACATCACCGTCCTCGGTGCCTCCTTCAAGCCCGACACGGACGATGTACGCGACTCGCCCGCCCTGGACGTCGCCTCGCGCCTGCACGAGCGCGGCGCCAACGTGCGCGTCACCGACCCGATCGCCCTGACCAACGCGGCCGCCCATAAGCCCCACCTGACGATGGTGGAGGATATGCACGCGGCGCTGACCGACGCTGACCTGGTCGTCCTGGCCACCGAATGGAGCCAGTTCGTCAACATGGATCCGGCTGCCATCGGCCCGCTCGTGCGCTCGCGCACCATCGTGGACGGGCGCAACGCGCTGGACCGCGAGGCGTGGAACGCCGCCGGTTGGACCCACGTGGGAATTGGACGGTGATACGCGGGTCGCGCCCGGGTGCATACCTCGGAGATAACCCGGACAATGAGGTCATGAGCAAGCAGAACACGCGCGCGGGCGTGTCCGTTAGCATCCGCACCAGGATCATCGCCGCGGTGATCCTGGTGGCGGGTGCTGCGCTTACCGTCTCCGGCGTGCTTGTCTTCATCCTCCAGCAGCGTGCCCTCGACGCCCGCGCCGTGGATCGGCTGCATCAATCCAAGATCGCGCTCCAAGACCTCGTCGAAGGCGGGACCAACCCCGAGACGGGCGTGGCTCTCACCGACCCCTCGGAGATAGTGCGACTGCACCTGGCGCGAACCTACGCGGGCACGTACGCCGGTGAGGTCGGCTTCGTCGACGGGACCCTGTACTGGCTGCCCTCCCAGGAGCCGCGTCTGCACATCGAGGACGACGCGGAGCTGGTGGCCTACGTTGCGCCCCTGACGACGGGCACGGACACCATCATCACCACGCATACGACCACGACGATGACCTACCGGCTCATCGTCGTGCCGATCGCGGGTCCGTCCAGCAACGCGGCCCTCGTCCACGCGATCGACATGCGCGGCTACGGGGAATCGACACACTCTGCGATGGTTCTCTACGTGGTTGCCGCGCTCGGCACCCTCGTCCTCGTCGTACCTTTTGCCTGGTTCTCGGTGACGCGCCTGCTGCGCCCCATCGGCGAGCTGCGCCGCGCCACCGACTCGATCGGCGAGTCCGACCTGACGACCCGCGTTCCCGTGCGCGGCAACGACGACCTGTCTGGTCTGGCAGGAGCGGTGAACAGGATGCTGGACCGGGTCGAGACTGCGGTTGTCGCCAGGCGCGAGCTCCTCGACGATGTCAGCCACGAGCTGCGCACCCCGATCACGGTCGTGCGCGGCCACATGGAACTCCTCGATCCCGACGACCACGACGACGTGGTCGAGACCCGCGCGCTCGTTATCGACGAGATCGACCGGATGGGCACCCTCGTCGGCGACCTGCTCGAGCTTGCCCGGGCCTCGGACACCGTGAACCCCGCATCCACGGACCTTGCCGCCCTCACCGAGGCGGTCCTGGACAAGGCCCGCGCCCTGGGAGATCGCCAGTGGACCCTCGGCGAGGCCGCGCAGGTCACCTGCTGCCTCGACCCGACACGCATCACCCAGGCGTGGCTCCAACTCGCGCAAAACGCCGTCCAATACTCGGCCGACGGCACGCTCATCGCAATCGGATCGGGCACGGACTCGCAGTGGGCACGCCTGTGGGTGCGCGACCGCGGCGTCGGCATTGCCCCGGATGACATTGAGTGCGTGCGTCAGCGCTTCGTGCGCGGCACCGCGGGCACCGAGAGCGTTGCCGGGTCCGGCCTGGGCCTGAATATCGTGGAATCTATCGCCCGCGCCCACGGCGGGCACCTCGACATTGAATCGACACCGGGGGTGGGCTCGACCTTCACCCTGGTGATCCCTCTGCGCCCCTGCGGCGCGTCAGGAGAGACATCATGACGACCATTCTCATCGTTGAGGACGAGGCCCGGATCGCTGCCTTCGTCGCCAAAGGACTGCGCGCCGCCGGCTTCGTCCCGGAGATCTACTCCACGGGATCCGAGGCCGTCGAAGCCGCCCTGCAGGGCCGGGGCGCCCTCATGCTCCTGGACGTGGGCCTGCCCGACATCGACGGCTTCGAGGTCCTCGAGCAGATTCGAGGCCAGGGCGTGGGCATGCCCGTCATCATGCTGACGGCGCGCAGTTCTGTTGCCGACCGTGTGGCCGGGCTCGAGGGCGGGGCCGACGACTACGTGCCCAAGCCCTTCTCCTTCGAAGAGCTGCTGGCACGCGTGCGCCTGCGCCTGCGCGAAGAGACGCCCACGTCCAGCGCGATGACGCTGACCCGGGGATCGCTCGTGCTCGACCTGAAGACGAGGCGCGCCTGCGTGGGCGAGGAATGGGTGGATCTGTCCGCCCGCGAGTTCACGCTGCTCGAAACCTTCATGCGCAATCCGGGACAGGTGCTCAGCCGCGAGCAGCTGCTCTCGGCCGTGTGGGGCATCGACTTCGATGGCGCGTCCAATGTGGTGGACGTGTACCTGTCCTACCTTCGCCAAAAAATCGGTAAAGACTACTTCGAAACGGTGCGCGGCATGGGGTACCGGCTCCTCTGATACCGGTACCCCGCGCGCTCAGTCGTCGGTGTCGTCGTCGTGATCGTCGTCGTCATCGTCATCGTCGTCATTGGGGACGGCGCGCTGCGGTGAGGTGGGGGCGACGTAGTAGGGGTTCGTCGCGACCGGCGCGGGCGTGGGTGCGGGCGCCGGGTCCTCGGGGGCCGGCTCCGGGGTCGGTGTCGGCTCCTCGGTGGCCGCGACGACCGGGGCGGATTGGGGGCCCGCCCCGTCGGACTGGGCGGGGACAGAGAGGCCGGACTCCATCGTGGTCTGCTGGCCTCCGGCCGCGAGGGCACGCAGGCCGAAGAAAGCGCCGCAACCGACGGCAGCGATGAGGCCGATAGCCCAGATCACACGCATGCGTTCTGACATGTGTACTCCTTTCATCGCTACCAGGATGGATGCGGACCGTGAGAGTCCCATTGTGCCTTCATGAGGAGATTCTCATGAAAGGACGCGGCGCGCTTGGCGGAGCGCACGGGAGAGGGGAGTTGGTATGAGCATCCTCGTGTGTTGGTCGACGAGGCCGTGGCGCGTTCTCGGGGTGGGTGCGGTCCGCGTAACATGGCCCCGTGAATGAGTTTTCCTTGGCAATCCCCGGTGTTGATGGCGGCGACGCGCGCCGCCCGTACGCGTCTGCCGATTCCGAGCGCTGGGTGCCCGAGGACCACAAGTCCTCCGAGCGCACCGAGTTTGAGCGCGACCGCGCGCGCATCCTCCACTCCTCGGCGCTGCGCCGCCTCGGCGAGAAGACGCAGGTGCTGGGCCCGATCTCGGACGATTTCGTGCGCACCCGCCTCACGCACTCCCTCGAGGTCGCCCAGGTGGGCCGCGAGCTCGGCAAGGAGCTGGGGGCCGACCCGGACGTCGTGGACGCCGCGTGTCTGTCCCACGACCTCGGGCATCCGCCTTTTGGGCATAACGGCGAGCGTGCCCTGGATGCGGCGGCCGCCTCGATCGGCGGGTTCGAGGGCAACGCCCAGACCCTGCGCGTCGTCACGCGCCTGGAACCCAAGGTCATCGGCGCGGGCGGCGTGCCCGCGGGCCTGAACCTCACGCGCGCCACCCTGGACGCGATCTGCAAGTACCCGTGGGTCAAGGCCGGTGGCCCGGACCTGGCCAAGTCGACGCGCAAGTACTCCGTGTACCCCGACGACGCGCCCGTGTTCGCGTGGATGCGCCAGGGGGCGCCTGCGGGCAGGCGATGCCTGGAGGCCCAGATCATGGACCTTTCGGACGACATCGCCTACTCGGTGCACGACGTGGAGGACGCGGTCGCGACCCGCAAGCTGGACCCCGCGGACCTCTTCGATGACGCGCACTGCTCGGCCGTCGTGGCCTCGACCCTGGACTGGTACGGGCCCTCGGTCGCGCGCTCGGACCTGGAGGAGGCGCTTGAACGCATCGTCTCCATGCCCGTGTGGCTGCGCTCCTTCGACGGGTCCTACGCCTCCCTCGCGCACCTGAAGGACGCGACGAGCGAGCTGATCGGCCGCTTCTGCTCGGCGACCGTGGCCGCCACACGCGAGACCTTCGGGCACGAGCCGCTGGGCCGCTACCGCGCGGACCTCGTCGTGCCGCGTGAGGTTCGCGCCGAGATTCAGATCCTCAAGGGCATGGCCGTCCACTACGTCATGAGCCCGCGTGAGACCGAGCCGGTCTACTACCAGCAGCGCACGCTCCTGGCCGATCTCGTCGACGCCCTCTACGAGGCCGGGGCCGACGCCCTCGAACCCGTGTTCGCCGCGCAGTGGCGGGCCGCCTCCGACGACGGCGTGCGCCTGCGCGCTGTCATCGACCAGGTCGCCTCGCTCACCGACGTGTCGGCCTCCGCGTGGCACGCCCGCTGGTGCGGCATGCTGTCCTCGCAGCTGTGAGCATGATCGGACGCAGACGTGGGCGGGCATCGGTAGACTGAGGGACATGGCGGGTCTGATTCGTAAGGACGACATCGAAGCGGTACGTAACGCAGTGAAGATCGACGAGATCATCGGCGAACACGTAGCGCTGCGACCCGCGGGCATCGGCTCCCTCAAGGGCCTGTGTCCCTTCCATGACGAGCGCACCCCCTCCTTCAACGTGCGCCCTCACCTGGGCATGTTCCACTGCTTCGGGTGCGGTGAGAGCGGTGACGTCATCTCTTTCGTGCAGAAGATCGACCACCTGCCCTTCACGGAGGCGGTCGAGATGCTGGCGGCGAAGGCCGGGATCACCCTCCATTACGAGGAGGGCGGGGCGCGCGTGCGCACCGAGGAGCCGGGCAAGCGCCAGCGCCTCCTGGACGCCCACCGCGTCGCTGAAGAGTTCTACCAGCAGCAGTTGGCTTCCCCCGAGGCGCATAAGGGTCGCACGTTCCTCGCCGAGCGCGGCTTCACCCAGGCGATGTGCGCGCATTTTGGGGTCGGCTACGCCCCGGCCTCGTGGGATTCCCTGACGCGCCATCTGCGCTCCAAGGGCTTTACGGACCAGGAGATCCAGATTTCGGGCCTGGGCTCGCAGGGCAGTCGGGGCGTGTACGACCGTTTCCGCGGGCGCCTCGTGTGGCCGATCCGCGACATCACGGGCGCGACGGTCGGTTTTGGTGCGCGTCGCCTGGACGACAGCGACAAGGAATCGCCCAAGTACCTGAACACCCCCGAGACGCCGATCTACAAGAAGTCGCAGCTGCTGTATGGCCTGGACCTGGCGAAGAAGACGATCGCGACGGAGCACAAGGTCGTCATCGTCGAGGGATACACGGACGTCATGGCCGCACACGTCGCGGGCGTGACGAACGCCGTGGCCACGTGTGGTACCGCTTTTGGCTCCGAGCACGTCAAGATCATTCGCCGCCTGCTGGGCGACCACGCGGATCCGGCCGCCGGCGTGCTCCTGTCCACGGGGCGCGCGCACGGCTCGGAAGTCATCTTCACCTTCGACGGCGACAGTGCCGGGCAGAAGGCCGCGCTGCGCGCCTACGGCGAGGACCAGAACTTCGCGGCCCAGACTTTCGTGGCAGTGGCCCCGGGCGGCCAGGACCCCTGCGACCTGCGCCTGTCCCAGGGCGATCAGGCGATCGTCGACCTGGTGAACTCGCGCATCCCGCTCTTTGAGTTCGCGATCCGCTCGGTCCTGTCCCAGATGGACCTGCGCAGCGCCGAGGGCCGCGTGCAGGGCCTGCGGGCCTCGGCCGGCATTGTTGCGCACATTAAGGATCGCGCCCTGCGTGCCGAGTACACGCGGCAGTTGGCCGGGTGGCTCGGCATGGATATCCCCACGGTCGAGCAGGCGATCCGCGCGGCTGGTCGCGTCGAAGTCCTCTCGCACGAGGCACGCCCGGGCGAGATCGAGATGGCGGGCGCCGGCCGCCCCGTCCCCGCGTCCGAGCGCCGAGGCCCCGAGGACCCGGTGAGCCGCATCGAGCGCCAGGCTCTCGAGGCCGTCCTCCAGCACCCGCTCTACGCCGTGGGCTCCGGCTTCGAGGAGCTTGACGGGCAGTCCTTCACCGTGCCCACGCATCGCGCCGTCCACGACGCGATCCGCGCGGTCGGCGGGCTCGACGCCTTCACGCAGATGATGCGCCAGGCCGAGGCCCACTTCGGCCCGGGTGAGAACGCGACGCTCGCGGCCTCGCGCCGCTTCGTCCAGGTGGTCCTGGAGACCGCCGGCGAGTTCATCGGCCCCGCCGTCACCCAGCTGGCTGTTGCGCCTCTGCCCGTTGCGGGTGAGGCCGACGTGCGCTCATACTGCCGAGGCGTCGTCGCTGCTATGGTGCGTATGGACCTGACCCGCAAGCTCGGCGAGGCCCGCGCCGCCCTGTCGCGCTTGAACGAGGACGACCCCACCTACTCCGAGATGTTTCGGGAGCTCATGCGCCTGGAGCAGCGTCGGCAAAACTACACTGAAAGGAACTAACCGATGGCCGAAGTTGAGAGCTTTACCCTGGACCACACCGCCGTGAAGGCGCCCTACGTGCGCCTCATCAACGTCGAGGCCGGGCCCAAGGGAGACCAGATTTCGAACTTCGACGTGAGACTCCTCCAGCCCAACGCCGGGGAGATCCCGACCTCGGGCCTGCACACGATCGAGCACCTGCTGGCCTCCCTGCTGCGCGACCGCATCGACGGCGTTATCGACTGCTCGCCGTTTGGCTGCCGCACGGGCTTCCACCTCATCATGTGGGGCACCCCCTCGGTGCGTGAGGTGACGCAGGCGCTGGCCTCCTCCCTGCACGCGATCGCCGAGGACGTCACCTGGGAGGACGTGCCCGGCACCGACGCCTTCTCGTGCGGCAATTACCGCGATCATTCGCTGTTCAGCGCACGTGAATGGAGCCGCACAATCCTCGAACAGGGTTTCTCTCTCGACCCCTTCGAGCGTATTCATCTCGTTCACTGAACTGCCGTGACGAGGTCCGGGGCCCAGCCGCGAGGCTGGGCCCCGTAGGTGTATCTCGGGGCCTATTGGCGGTGGTGGGTCGGGGAAAAGGTAGGGGAGTATAGGGGCAGCCCCCCATGGAGTTCGTCAGGAGCGGTCGCCGATACTAGAAGCGTCCGAAACCAGCAAGGAGAAAGCACTACGATGTCCGCTCCCGCACTCACCTCCCCCGCTCGCATCGAGCCACGGTCGCGCCTGGGCGTCAACCAGTATTGGATCAAGCTCGCGATGGCGGCGCTCATGGTTCTCGACCATCTCCCGCACGTTCCCGGACTAGTCCCCGTGATGTGGACGGACATCTTCCACGTCGTCACCAGGTGCGTGGCCGTCTGGTTCGCCTACGGCGCGGTCGAAGGAGTTCTCTACACCTCGAGCATGCGCAAGTACCTGGCGCGTCTGTGGGGCGCGTCGCTCATCATGGCCGCGGGTAACTACGCGCTGGGCCTGCTGCTGGCCACCCGCGACGTGCACATGTACGACAACAATATTTTCCTCACCCTGGCTGTGGGGACCAGCCTTCTCGCCCTCGTCAAGCGTTGGTCAGGGACAAAGTGGCACAAGTGGGCGATCGGCGGTGTTTCTGTGCTCTCGCTCGTGTGCGCGGTTCTTCCGATCGAGGGTGGCCTGCCGCTTCTGCCCTTCATGGTCATCACCTATGCGCTCTACTCGCGCGTCGTGTGGCGTGACTTGGCGTACCTGGCGCTCGCAGCGGCCATGTTCGCCCTCGTGTGGCAGCCTTACGACACGTGGCAGGCGACGGTGTCGATGCTCGCGCAGAACTCCGATTTCATGCTTATCCTCGTGATTCCGATCCTGCACCTGTACAACGGTGAGCACGGCCCGCACACGCGATTCTCCAAGTACTTCTTCTACGTGTTCTACCCCGCCCACCTGTGGCTACTCGCCCTGGTCGCGTACGTCCAGGCGGGCTGAGCGCCTTTCGAGCCGGTTGGTACCCCGAGGGTCTTGCTGCGTACGGGACCTGAGGGGCGTCTCCTAGTCCAGGCCAACCGCGTCGCGTACGCGCGCCTCCAGGGCGTCCGCCTGACGTTGGCCTGCCGCATCGAGTGGGCCGTTCGCCGTCAGGATGGAGAAGAGCCCGTCGGGTCCGCGCCGTACCCAGGCCGTCACTGTTGTCCTGCCCTCAGTCTCCACCTGGGCGTGTACAACGATGGAACGATTGACGTACTCGCTTGTGTGGCGCATGAAGTCGGATGGGTCGCCCTGCCCTCGTCCCACCAGCGAGGGCCGGGTCGGGTCCACCCATTCGAGCGTGAAGGATTCCGCCTCAGCCTCCCATTGCGCCCGCGCCACGTCGTACCAGGGGAAGACCTCGTAGCTCTTCTGAGCCTTCTCATCGGATGCGGACCCGGCCCCGAAGACGTACAGGCCGGACTTTGCTGCCGCTAGCCATCGCCCGTCATGAAGCTCGAGGCTGGGGGAGCGGCGCTCGCGGGCGGGCAGGCAGAGGGCGAGAGCCTTAGGCAGAGTCGTCATGGGTTGATCGTATCGTTTCGGATGCTGCGGCGCGCTGCCCGTGCGTTGGAAGCTGAGGGCGAGGCCTACGGGGTCGGGGCGATACCCAGGAGCAGAGCACCCACGCCCATGAGCTCGCGGGAGATGTGGCCGGAGGACGCGGGAGAACTCAGCGCAGGGCAAACTCCCTAGGGTGGCGAGAAGCGTTAGCAGGCGGAGCCTTGAGGGGCTCCGGTGCTCGGCGCGCGAACGTACGATGAGACTGTGCCGACAACACATCAGGCTTCGTGGGCTGACGGGGGTGAGAACCTCCACAGGGTGGTGCATGGAGGGTCACATGCCGAAATCAATCGGCCACAATGCGGACGGCGGGCATATTCTGGCTTCATATTTGTGAAAAACCACGACAGGAGACCTCATGGCATCGACGCAGCATACCCCCACGGAACTTGAGGCTGCCGGCGACCTAGTACTTCCCGCCGCCGACGAGCTTGCCGGTCGTTTCCCTCTGACCCCCAACGCTCACCCGGCGACGCCGGAAGAGCACAACGAGATCATGTCGACCCTGGCCTTCGGCAAGAAGTTCACGGATCACATGGCCCATATGCGCTGGACCCGCGAGGGTGGTTGGGATGACCGCGGTGTCATTCCCTACGGCCCGCTCGAGCTGACCCCCGGCGCCTCCGTCTTCCACTACTGCCAGTCCGTGTTCGAGGGTATCAAGGCCTACAAGCGCGAGGACGGCTCCGTGTGGACCTTCCGCCCCGGCTACAACGCCGCGCGCCTGAACCACTCGGCCCGCCGCCTTGCCCTGCCCGAGATGAGCCGCGAGGACTTCGTGGCCTCCCTCGTGGACTACGTGCGCGCCGACGTCAAGTGGGTTCCCGAGGTCGACGGTTCGTCGCTCTACCTGCGTCCCTTCATGTTTGCCTCCGAGGAGTTCGTGGGCGTCCACCCCGCCGGCGTTGTCGACTACTACGTCATCGGCTCTCCGTCGGGCCCCTACTTCAAGGGCGGCCTGTCTGGCGTGGCCATCTGGGTGGAGCGCGAGTATCACCGCGCCGGCCCCGGCGGCACAGGCAGCGCCAAAGCTGGCGGCAACTACGCGGCCTCCCTGCTGCCTCAGATCCAGGCTGAAGCCAAGGGCTTCTCTCAGGTCTGCTTCCTGGACACCTACGAGGGCAAGTACCTCGAGGAGCTGGGCGGCATGAACATGTTCGTCGTCATGGCCGATGGAACCATCCGTACCCCTGAGCTCACCGGCGTCATCCTTGAGGGTGGCACGCGCAGTGCGATCCTGCGCATGCTGCGCGACGAAGGCGTGGCCGTACGTGAGGAGAAGATCGCCCTGTCCGAGGTCGTGGATGGCATCCGCTCGGGAGCGGTCACCGAGGTCTTCGCCTGTGGCACGGCCGCCGTGGTCACCCCGATCACGCGCCTGGCTGGCGATGACTTCGACGTGGAGATTGAGGTGGGGGACAAGACCCGCGAGATTCACAAGCGCGTGACCGACATTCAGTGGGGCCGCGCTGAGGATCCCTACGGCTGGACGTACCGCCTGGTCTGAGCGTGATCGCTTGGGGGAGCCACGGCCTCGTCGATTGACACGAGGCCGTGGCTTCATTATGCGGGTGATGGGGGAATTGCACTGCATGAGAGTTCGACATGCCGGTGACGCACTGTCAGAGGGCTTCGTGTCGTGCAAAACCCCCACTGTGCCAGTGGGTTGGGGCCGCACGAGCAGTCGGGCATCAGCGAAATGGATAGGAAACGACGATCTGGATAGGATATTGCGTTCCGGATAGGAAAATAAGCTATCCAGAAGAGCAGTTCCTATCCAGAAAGTCACTGTCTGTCCAGAACATGCGCCCCACTCGTTGAGCGGCTGCTGCGGGAGTCGTGGGAGGCTGCCACGAGATACGTGGCTGGCTGAGTGGCTTGTGTATGGCAATAGAGTAGTGGGCCGCTGGCAGTGTTCGCGCCCAGTCAGCCTGAAATTGGTCCAAAGTGACAGTGGTGTCAGAACCTAACTAAGGTTATCCTTGGTTGTGTACTCGTGTGCGTCATGTTGATAGGAGAACAATGAAACGCGCGATCGTAGTCGTCTGCTCGTGGGCAGCGTCTCTCTGTCTGGCGGCCGCCTACCTGGCGATCGGCTGGGGCATCGATGATGTTGTGGGCCACAACGCGTGGTCGACGTGGTGGATCGGTGTGCTGGGGGCCCTGGGATCGGGCGTGTTCGCGTGGGTGGTCAGCGCCCTGGGAGCCGCCCAGATGAACCAGATGGAACCCGCGCTGCGCCACTCAATGATCCGCCAGGTCTTCGCCCTGGGGCCCTCGCAGCGGACCAATGAACGCGCGGGCCGCGTCGTCAACTCCGCAACCGATGGCGTCGAGCGCGTCGCCGCCTACAAGGGCATCTTCCTGGCCCCGATGATCGCGTCGCTGACGATCCCGATCCTCGTTGTCATCGTCGTCGCCCTAGCGATTGACCCGGCCGCGGGCGGATTCCTCGCGATCGCGATCCCGCTGGTCCCGATCTGCGTCATGGGCTTCCGCAAGGCCTTCAAGCCGGTGTCGTCGCGCTACCGCCACGCCTCGCGTCAGCTCGCAGCCAAGGAGCTCGACGCCATCCAGGGTCTGGGTGACCTGGCGCTCATGAACGCGGGCAAGGACATGGGCAAGCGCCTGGCCGAGGCCGCCGAAGAGGTCCGCTCGAAGGTCATGAGCTACCTGGCCGGCAACCAGCTGATCCTCCTTGTCATCGACTCCGTCTTCTCCCTCGGCATCATCACCGGCGCGATCGCCCTGGCCCTCATCCGCTACCAGCAGGGTGCGATCAGCGTCGGCGAGGGCATCTCCCTCGTGCTGCTCTCCTCGATCATGCTCGACCCGCTGGACCGTATCGGCCAGTTCTTCTACATCGGCATGGGTGGCATCGCGGCCAACAAGGAGATCACGAAATTCATCAAGCAGACCCCGCCGGTCGTGGACGCCAAGGGTGTCAAGGCCCCGGCCATCCCGCCCCAGCGCGGCGAGATCCGCCTGAGCGGTGTGTCCTTCTCCTACACTAAGGACACCCCGGTTCTGCAGGGCGTGAACCTGACCCTCACCCAGGGAGAGCACGTCGCGCTCGCTGGCCCCTCGGGCGCTGGCAAGTCCACGATCTCGGCGTTGCTGCAGGGCTTCCTGCGTCCCACGCGAGGCCGCGTGAGCCTCAACGGCGTCGACCTGGCGACCGTGCCCCTGTCGTGGGTGCGCGCCCAGACAGCGGTCGTCGAGCAGAGCACCTACCTATTCTCCGGCACGCTGCGCGACAACCTGCTCCTGGCCTCTCCCGCGGCCACGGACGATCAGCTGATCGAGGCTCTGCGCGCCGCCCACCTGGGCGAGTTCGTCGACACCCTGCCCGGTGGCCTCGACGCCCGCGTGGGTGCCCGAGGCCTGGCCGTGTCCGGCGGCGAGGCCCAGCGCATCGCGATCGCCCGCGCCTTCCTCAAGAACGCGTCGATCATGATCCTGGACGAGCCCACCGCCCACGTGGACCTGGCCTCCGAGCGCGAGATCCTCGCCTCCCTCGAGACCGTGTGCGCCGGGCGCACGACCCTGACGATCTCCCACCGAGACGCCACCATCAAGGGTTCCGACCGCGTCGCGACCCTGCAGGAAGGAACGATCCGATGACCCGCAGGCAACTGTCTCTTCGACTCCTGTCGATCACGCGGCGCGTCCTGCCGCCCCTCGCGGCCTCCATCGCCGCCCGCATCGTCTTCCTCATGATTGGCATCGCCCTGTTCGCCCTGGGCGGCTGGGCTGTCGCCGGCCTGGCCTCGGGGGAAAGCGCTTGGAGCATCGCGCTGGTCATCGGCTGCGCCATCGGCCTGAGTTTGCTCAAGGGCCTTGCCCGCTACCTCGAGCAGTTCGCCGGTCACTTCGTGGCCTTCCACTCCCTGGCGATGCTGCGCAACTACTTCTACGACCAGCTCGAGCCCCAGGCTCCAGCGGGCACGGATCGCTTGGATTCGGGCGACATCATGAACCGCGTGACGAAGGATATCGACCGCGTCGAGGTATTCTTCGCCCACACGCTCGCCCCCGTCACGACGGCCATCATCGTTCCGATCCTGTCGGTCGTGTGGATGGGCAGCGCAGTGTCCTGGACGCTGGCCGCCGTGCTGGCGCCCTTCCTGCTGATCGTCGGCGCGGTCATTCCCTTCCTGGGTTCCGGCTCGACCGCGCGTGCAGCGCGTGAGCTGCGCGAGGCCCGAGGTGCGATCGCCGCCCACGTGACCGATTCGGTGCAGGGCGTGCGTGAGGTCCTCGCTTTTAGGGCGGAGGAGCGCCGCGAGGCCGAGATGAGCGCCATCGAAAAGCGTATCTCCTCGGGTCTGGGCACTCAGGGCCGCTGGATCGCGCTGCGCCGAGGCCTGAACCAGGCCGCCGTCGCCCTCGGTATTGTCACGGTCGCCATGGTCGCGGGCTCGAACGTGCTCGCAGAGACGCTGACGCTGCCCCAGGCGGGCCTTGCCCTCGGTATCGCGATGGGTTCCTTCGGCCCGGTCCTTGCGGTCGAGGAGTTCGCCGCGGACCTGGACCAGGCCTTCGCGTCGGCCGCCCGAGTCTTCGCGTTCACCGACCGAGCGCCCGTCGTCGCCGACCCGGCCGACCCCAAGCCCCTGACCCCCGGCGACATCGAGTTCACCGACATCACCTTCGCCTACCCGACGGACGAGGACGCACCCGCGCCCGCCCCCACGGTCCTGGACGGCGTGAGCATCCACATCCCCGCCGGCAAGCGCACCGCCATTGTGGGCGCCTCGGGCTCGGGCAAGTCGACGCTGGCCTCGCTGCTGACCCGCACGTGGGACCCGGCCTCGGGCGCCGTGACCATCGGCGGAACGAACGTGGCCGAGGTGTCCCTACGAGACCTGCGCGCGACGGTCTCCTCCGCGTCCCAGCGCCCCTACCTGTTCAACGACACGCTGCGCGCCAACCTGCTGCTCGCCGCACCCGACGCAAGCGAGGCCGACCTGGAACGCGTGCTGGAGGCCGTGGACCTCACCGATTGGCTGGCCACGGAAAAGGACGGCCTGGACACGGTGGTTGGCGACATGGGCGAGCGCCTCTCGGGCGGCCAACGTCAGCGCCTGGCCCTGGCCCGCGCGCTCTTGCGAGACGCCCCGATCTACGTCTTCGACGAGGCCACGAGCCAGGTCGACCCGGCCACCGAGGCGCGCGTGCGTGAGGGCATCGCCCGCGTTGCGAAGGGTCGCACCATCGTCGAGATCGCCCACCGCATCAGCGCCGTGCGCGACGCCGACCAGATCATCGTCATGGATGCGGGCCGCGTCGTGGAGACCGGCACCTACGCCGAGCTGCACGCACGCGGCGGTGCGCTCGCCGCCCTCGAGGCGCGCGAAACCACCGATCAACCCAGCGCCTGACAGACGCGAGCGTGCGGGGGATGGGGCCACGGCCTCGTCCCTCGCGTATTTACGCGCCCGATACCGATAGGATTCGACCTATGGAAAGACTGATCGGCTGGACGAAAGCTGACGCGTGGGGCTCCACGAACGCGATCCCCGAGTTCCTGGGGGCCGCTGCCGGGGACGACCCGGTGTCCGAGGTGTGGTTCGGCGCCCACCCGGACGGACCGACGCTGCTGACGGGCGGGCAGACCCTCGCCGAGTACATCGGCGAAGACCCCAAGCGTGCCCTCGGCGGTGGCCTGCTCTACGCGTTTGGTCCGACTCTGCCGTACCTGGCGAAGATCATCGCCCCCGCGCAGACCCTGAGCCTGCAGGTGCATCCGACGAAGGAGATCGCGCGCGAAGGATACCTGCGCGAGGAGGTCCTGGGCATCGAGCGCACGGACACTCGCCGCGTCTACCGGGACATGAACCACAAGCCGGAGATGATCTATGCGCTCACCGAGTTCAGCGCGCTCGTCGGCTTCCGCGTGCCGCGCAAGGCCCGCCAGCTCCTCGTCGGTCTGGAGGGTGATCTCGCGGACCGCCTGCGTCACCGCCTCAAGCTGTCCACCGTGCGCGGAGGTCTGCGCTCCCTGGCCACGTGGCTCTTCGACGAGGACTCCCCGGCGACCTCGGAGCGCGTCGAAGAGTTCGTGGCCGCGTGCCGCTCCCGCCTCGCGTCGGGCACATCCCCCTCGCCGCGCACGGACGAGCTTGTGAGCGTCCTGGGGGAGAAGCACCCGGGCGACCCGGGTATCATCGTCGCCTTCCTCATGAAACCGGTGTCCCTGCGCCCGGGCGAGGCCGTCTACATTCCGCCGCGCCAGATCCACGCCTACCAGTCGGGCCTGGGCATCGAGGTCATGGCTTCCTCCGACAATGTCGTGCGCGCGGGCCTCACCGGCAAGTACGTGGACTCCGCCCAGCTCGTGGAAATCGCCGAGTTCTCGGCGCTGCCGCCCGTGCGCGTGGCCCCCGAGCATCCCTCGGCGACGACGGATCGTTTCCTGGCACCTGCCCAGGAGTTCGAGCTGTCGGTGACGACGCTGGCACCCGGCAAGCACACGTCCCGCGTGGACGAGGTCGCCGTGCCCGGGGAGGGCCCGCGCATCGTCATCGCGACCTCCGGGTCGGTCTCCCTGCACGTGAGCGAGGAGCAGGGCGGGGACAGCGTGGAGCTGAGCCGCGGCCAGGCCGTGTTCATCTCGGCCGCCGAGCGTCGCGTGTGGGCGTACGGCACCGGCTCCTTTGTGCAGGTCGCGGCCCCCTGACCGGGGTGCGTCGCGCGCCGTGGCGAGGCCGTGAATGGGAGTGTTGTCAAGTTGTCCCACGTGGTGGTCTTGGTTCCTGGAAAAGCCTTGTAGGCGTGCCGTTTTCCTCTAAAATAGGAATCGGGCCTCATCTCCGCTCGCTGCGACGAGGCCCGATTGTCAATCGCAGTGTGGGTACCGCGTGGGGGTGCCCGCACTGCGATTCTGTTTGCGCCTTAGAAGACGCCGGAGACCCAGTCGGCCAGGGTCTTGCACGTGGAGGCCAGATCGCCCTCGTGGGCGTCGTAGCCGGCCACAATGTCCTCGGTGTCGACGTCCTCGTTGTTCGCCGCCCACGCGGTCGCGATCTCGCGCGTGACCTCGGGGTGAAACTGGACGCCCAGGGCGGTGCCGTACGAGAAGATCTGCGTGTACTTGTCCGAGCGCGCCCACTCGCGCGCGCCGTGGGGGAGTTCCACGATGGCGTCACCATGGTCGGCGAACACCGTGTGGGTCGAGGCCAGCGCCATGCGCAGGGGGACGGCGCCGCCGCCGCCCGCCTGGTCGTTCGTGCCCCACACGAGCGGGATGACGCCCCGTTCGGGGCCTGAGGGGTCGGCGATGCTGATCCGTCCACCGAAAGTCGCTGCTATCAGCTGAGCGCCCAGGCAAATGCCGAGGACGCGCACGTTGGTGCTCACGCATCGCCGGGTCAGCTCGCGCTCGGCTTCCAGCCACGGCCATGCCTCGTCGTCATAGGCGGTCGCGCGCCCGCCCAGGAGAATGAGGGCACCCGGAAGGGGAGCGGCCACCAGGTCCTGGAGGCGCTGCGGCTCCTCCCAGGCGCGCACCACCTCGTGACCGCCGAGGAAGGCGGACAACTGACCCACCGGAACGATCGGGTCGTTTTGAATCACGAGGATGCTCATACGCCAATTGTAGGCGCGATCACGCGCAGGTACCTATCGGCCCTTGAAGAAAACGAACAGCTGGCGCTCTCGGATCGTTGTTGATGCGATGACGACACCGATGAGAGTCCACGACGCAGCGCAGATGCCCTCGGTAGCGACCAGGCGCATCAAGTCAGAGCGGTCACTGGGTGGCGCTCCGCTCAGGATCGTGAGGCATATGCCCGAGGAGAGGACGAATGCGCCGCCCACCCACGCCACGGCCTCGAACAACTGGAGGACCGTCGTATCTGATCTGCGGAGCCCAGCATGCAGAGCCGAGGCGATCTCGAGGCGACGCCACCACGTGGCAGCGGCCCCTAGCGCGGCACCGATTGTGCTCGCGGCGATCCACGCCCACCAGGTCGGCCTGTGCCGCAGTTGCCCCGCCGCGTCGAAGGCCGTTCCGCGCGTAGGGTTCATGGCGAGGACCTGGGTGTTCTGGTCGTCGCTTCCAACGAGGGTTGAGCGCACCAGGGCATCCACGTCGTCGCTGTGCGGCCAGGATTCGTACCAGCATTCATCGAAGGTCCCCGTCGTGGGCACGGGTGCGAGAGCCGCGTAGGCGTAGCCGGGACGACGCCCGTCGTTCTCGTCCCACGGGTAGGTGCCCGCGACCTCGGCCTGCTCGTGTGCGAGGGGGAGAAGGGCTCCTTGAGTGGTGCCGAGTTCCTCGGCTACCTGCTCAGGGAGCAGAATTCCCGTCGGATCGGCCGTTGTCGTCCCCAGGAGAGAGACGGTTCCAGGCGTGACCTCGTACAGGGGCAGCGATGAGGCCGGAAGAGCGAGCGGGGACAAGCCGGATTCGACCGAGCGAAGGGCTCCTGCGCGCACCCCGGGGATTCGTGACAGCGCATCGCAGGCGGCCCCGTCGATGCCGCCTTGCGCTTGGAGGACTCGCACTGATCCCAGATGGACACGAAAAGAGGCAGCCTCAACGCTGACGGAACGAAGAGAGAACGCATCGGCGCAGATGACGCCTCCGACCAGGGCGGCGGCCAGGATAGTCAGCATCCCGACGCGGGCCGTCCCGCTCAGGCAGTCCCTCCACGCTTCGGACAGGAGTGCTCGCCACGAGAGTGTGCTCATTGCTGCTCCTCCTCGTCCTGGAAGTGGGCGAGGTCGATGATGGCGTCGCACTGCGCGCGAATCGACGGATCGTGCGTCGCGATCACGACGCTCACCCCGTCCTCGCGCAGAGAGCCGAGCGTGGAGGCGATGTCGCGAGCCGTGGACTGATCAAGCTGCGCGGTCGGTTCATCTACGAGGAGAAGGGTGGGGGCACAAGCGAGCCCGCGCGCGAGGAGCACACGCTGAGCTTCGCCGCCCGACAGATCCCGAAATGGGCGGGTCGCGAGATGCGCCAGGTTGAAGGCATCAAGGAGCCGGTTCGCCTCGACATCGGCCTGCGCCCGGCTCATGCCGCGGGCCAACAGGGGCAGCGCAACGTGGTCAATGGCGCTGCGCGCGCGGACACCGAACGGGTTCTGGAAGACCCACGCAATACGGGGACTCTGCGGACTAGCCGGACGGGGGATGGTGATCGTTCCCTCGGTCGGAGCGTCCCATCCCGCGATCAGCGACAGCAGGGTTGACTTGCCAGAACCAGACGGGCCGATGACGGCGGTGAGGGCACCGTCCTCGCAGCGGGCGCTCAGATGGCGAAAGAGCCACGGGGTGGCGGCGAACATGTGCCCGACGTTGTCTAGCTCGACGGACATGAGCGTCCCTCGACGGCGGTGTCGACGGCGGAGAGCGGGGTTGTTGGCAGGACGTAGGTTCGGCCGAGCTGGGAAGAAACGATGGAGATGGGGATCGGCGTTCCGCTTGCAAAGACGCACGCGTTCGTCGCGTCTCCGATCACTGAGGCCGGCGGGACGACAGTGACGGTGATGGGGGAGGCGAGCTTCCACGAGACGGGCAGCTGAACGGGTCCATCGCCGCTCGGGGCGGAACGGACGAAGGACGCGTATTCGCGCGAGGACAGGATCGCCGCCGTTAGGGTAGGGTCGGTGATCACGCCGTCAGAGGGGACCGGGTAGTCCGTGTCCCCCAGAGTGATGACGTGGTCCGCAGGATAGGCATCCGGCGGGACGGAGAGGCGCAACGCGTCGCGGGAGTCCTCAAGGGCGAGGAGAACAGTTTGCGTATCGACGCTGTCACCCAGGCGAACGGGGACCGATGAGGGAGTGACGGTAGTCGCCGGGATCCACAGGACGCGAGAGGCCTCGATGCGGGAGGGGACACCTCCGGCTCCGTCGTTCACGCCCATCGCCGAGGCCAGGGCCGCTCGCGTGGCGACCGTGACCCGCTGAGATTCCGCGGGAGCCGCATATCCGAGCCGCGCAAGTTCAGCGTTCAGGGCACCGATATCGGGTCCCGTGGCTCCGTCCACCACGTCCTGATAGAGCGGGGTGGACAGGGCTAAGGCAAGAAGGGGCAGGCCGTCGATCTCGCAGGGAATAGAACCTGACGTGATGGGAGTTCCCGGCGCTGCCTGAAGCGCCGTGATGCGCCCGGCAGTGGGGGAGGTGAGTTCATGAGGCGAGGCCGGGGGAATCGTGAGGGTGAGGGAGCGCGTGTCGGTGAACTCGCGCGTGGTGACGGGGACCGTCGACGGAGCAGATGACGATGCCAGCGAGGCCGGGGTGGGCGGCGAGGCGATGAGAATACCCGCGCTGACCCCACCCGCACCGGCGATGAGAGCGACGAACGCGGTGAGGGCGAGCCAGCGGCGAGAAGTTGTCATCTCAACTCCTGAGGGCGGTTGTGGTCATTTGCTGGGGTCGTCAAGGCATCGCTGCAAAATGTCGGGCCCCTGAGCTGGGTCGATGAACGGCAGTGCGCTGTCGAGAGGCGTTCCGCTCTCGCGAGCACGCGTGAATTCTTGGGCCGTGAACGACGGCTCGACCGCCTTGTTGCGGATCAAACACTGTGTGTACAGCTCGTTGACATCCCGGTGATCTGGGTTGACACGCATGTTGAACTCGAGTGCCTCGATGATCGGCTGACCGGCATCGTTGGAACAGGTGGAGACGAACTGCTGTTGCTGTTCGGCGGATATGGAGGAGCCAACCGGCTGATCGGGGATGCTCAGCGTGCCGCTCGGGCCAAAAGACGCGCCGGTGACGCCCTTGTCTGTCAGGCAGTTCAGCACGCGCTGACGCATGTCCTGGAGTTCGGCCTCGCTAATGGCAGAGTCCGCGAGGACAGATTGAACGAATTCGTTGGACGCCCACTCACTGCGCGCCTGCTCAATGTCGGCCGCCCACGGCCCCTCCGCCGCGGGCGTGGTCTGTTGGCAGCCGCAGGCCGTGGCGATGATGACAAGAGCGGCAGCGAGCAAACCAACGCGCGA
Source organism: Schaalia odontolytica (assembly GCF_009730335.1). Classification (GTDB taxonomy): domain Bacteria; phylum Actinomycetota; class Actinomycetes; order Actinomycetales; family Actinomycetaceae; genus Pauljensenia; species Pauljensenia dentiphila. Next base: position 1,816,253 of record NZ_CP046315.1, on the reverse strand, counting down.
ACGGATGGAGTGCGTGCCCTCCGTGTTGTTTGCTCCCATGATGTTCTCCCTCGAACAGCCTCGACAATGGGTGCCCACTTCCAGAATAACGAAGAAAGGGCTCCGTTTTCCGCATGACGGAGAAGTGAATTGAGATGGGGATGATCAGAGGACCCCAAACGTGCCGCAGCCCCCAGTCCCGGAACCCGACGCGGCGTGCGATCCCCACCGCGGCAGGCCGACCCGGAAGCGGGGGCTGCAACACACGTTTCATTGTGTGAGGCTAAGCTCAAGATATAGGGAGCGTTGCCTGAAAAAACCCTGGGAAAAGCGCGCGGGGTGGATACTCATCCACCCCGCGCGCCCCAGGCAGCAATCAGGCAATCACTTCGATGCGAGACGAGCGCCCTCGGTAAGAGCATCCAGCTTCGCCCACGCGATCGACGGGTAGATGCGGCCGCCGAGGCCGCAGTCCGTCGACGCCACGACACGTTCGTCGCCCACAATGTCCGCGAACTGGCGGATACGCTGAGCCACCAGCTGCGGGTGCTCCACAACGTTCGTCGAGTGCGACACCACGCCCGGGATCAGGTACTTGCCTTCGGGCAGTTCGATGTCTCGCCAGATCGTCCACTCGTGCGCGTGGCGAGCATTCGCCGCCTCAAACGTCAGGCCGTTCGCGTTGACCAGCAGGGCCAGATCCACGATGTCCTTAAACGCAATATCCGTCGTGTGTGGGCCGTGCCACGAACCCCAGCACACGTGGAAACGCACCAGAGACGGGTCAATGCCCTCCAGCGCGTGGTTCAGCGCGTCGATACGCACGCGAGAGAACGCGCGGTAATCCTCAACGGACGGCTCCGGGTTCATCTGATCCCAGCCCTCCGCGATATCCGGCGCGTCAATCTGGACCGTCAGGCCCGCGTCCGTAATGCGCTTGTACTCCTCGCGCAGTACATCCGCCCACGCCCACACCACGGCCTCGTCGTCCTCGTAGAACGCGTTGGCCACGCGAGCCGCCGAACCCGGCGAAATCGCCGCCACGAAACCATCCGACACGGGCTTGCCCGCCGCCTCCAGCGCGTGCTTCGTGCCTGCGATATCGCGCTCCACGGCCTCGGCGCCGATGTAGGTCAGCTCACCCGTGATCGTCGGGAACGCGATCGGGTTGCGGTTCGCAATGTGAATACCCGAATCCGGATCCGCGTACGCGTCCGCGAAACGCTGCCAGTCGCGGCGCTCAGCAAACGATGAGAAAGAAAGTCGACCGTCACGGCCTGCCGGGGGACGCACATCAAAACGCTGCACGTCCTCAAAGGACAGTCCGGCGAAACGCGAGAAGGAATACGTCCACCACGCGCCGTAATCAACCGTGTCGATCATCGCGTGACCGTACTCGCCGTCATTGACGATATCCAGGCCAATCTCAGCCTGATGCTTCACAACGCCGTCAACCTGATCCTGCAGCAGCGACGTGAAGTCAGCCTCGCCGAGCGAACCCTCACGGCGCGCACGATTCGCCTCGAGCAGCTCGGGGGTACGGGGCAGGGAACCAACATGAGTGGTGCGAATGGTCATCGCAGTCCTTTCTCTAATCCGTGCACCCAGCCTACGTTTCGCGTGTCGAGAACGAGGCCGAATGTCCGAAGCGTGACCAATGCGATCAACCACTCATCTGGCAAGATGCTAATTCACGCACGCACCCCTTGCGTTTTCCTTGCAATCACGCCCACAAGCGTCCACCCACTGACACGGCGACTCGCTCGCCACAGCCCCCGAGATACCGCGCGAAAACCGCCCCCACCCAGCCCCGGCCTCGTCCATGAGACGAAACCCGCACGGAAACGCAGCGCTCACGCTCCTACTGTTGAGTCATTACAAGGCAAAAGAAAGGCACATCATGAGTCGCCCGCTGCGCTCGGCAACATCCACCCAAGGCCGCAACATGGCCGGAGCACGCGCCCTGTGGCGCGCCACCGGCATGACGGACGGCGACTTCGGCAAGCCAATCATCGCCATCGCCAACTCCTTCACCCAGTTCGTTCCCGGCCACGTGCACCTGAAGAACATGGGCGACCTCGTCGCCGGAGCCATCGAAGCAGCCGGCGGCGTCGCCAAGGAATTCAACACGATCGCCGTCGACGACGGCATCGCCATGGGCCACGACGGCATGCTCTACTCCCTGCCTAGCCGCGACCTCATCGCCGACTGCGTCGAAACCATGGTCAACGCACACCGCGCCGACGCCCTCGTGTGCATCTCCAACTGCGACAAGATCACCCCCGGCATGCTCCTGGCCGCCATGCGCCTGAACATCCCCACCATCTTCGTCTCCGGCGGCCCCATGGAATCCGGCGCCGCCGTCGACGGCGTCGTCGAACACCGCCTCGACCTCATCGACGCCATGGTCATGGCCGTCGACGACTCCGTCAGCGACAACCAGCTGGCCAGCATCGAAGCCAACGCGTGCCCCACCTGCGGCTCCTGCGCCGGCATGTTCACTGCGAACTCCATGAACTGCCTCAACGAGGCCATCGGCCTGGCCCTGCCCGGCAACGGCACCACCCTGGCCACCCAGATCGAACGCAAGAAGCTCTTCACCGAGGCCGGCACGCGCATCGTCGACATGTGCCGCGCCTACTACGACAACGAGGACGACTCCGTCCTGCCGCGCTCCATCGCCACCAAGGCCGCCTTCGAGAATGCCATGAGCCTGGACGTGGCCATGGGCGGCTCCACCAACACCGTCCTGCACATCCTCGCCATCGCCAACGAGGCCGGCGTCGACTTCACGCTCGACGACATCGACGCGATCTCGCGCCGCGTGCCCTGCCTGTGCAAGGTCGCCCCCAACTCCACGACCTACCACATCGAGCACGTCCACCGCGCCGGCGGCATCCCCGCCCTGCTCGGCGAGCTCGACCGCGCCGGCCTGCTCAACCGCGACGTGCACTCCGTCCACTCCGACAACCTGGCCGACTGGCTGGGGGAGTGGGACGTGCGCAGCGGGAGCGCCACCGACGAGGCCAAGCACCGCTTCCTCGCCGCCCCGGGCGGTGTGCGCACCACCCAGGCATTCTCGACCGCCAACCTGTTCGAGTCCCTCGACACCGACTCCGAGGCCGGCTGCATCCGCTCCGTCGAGCACGCCTACACGAAGGACGGCGGCCTGGCCGTCCTCTACGGCAACATCGCCGCCAACGGCGCGATCATCAAGTCCGCCGGCATCGACGAGTCCCTCTTCCACTTTATCGGCAAGGCCTTCGTCGTCGAATCCCAGGAGGAAGCCGTCGAGGCCATCCTGAGCAAGCAAGTCAAGGAAGGCGACGTCGTCGTCATTCAGTACGAGGGCCCCAAGGGCGGCCCCGGCATGCAGGAAATGCTCTACCCGACCTCCTACCTCAAGGGCCTGGGCCTGGGCAAGAAGTGCGCCCTCATCACCGACGGCCGCTTCTCCGGCGGCACGTCCGGCATCTCCATCGGTCACATCTCTCCCGAGGCCGCGGCCGGCGGCGCGATCGGCCTCGTGCGAACCGGCGACGAGATCGAAATCGACGTCAACAACCGCGTCCTGCGTGCGAACGTGAGCGACGAAGAACTTGAGCGCCGCCGCGCCGAAAAGGGCGCCGCGCCGTGGAAGCCCTCCAAGCCTCGTCCCCGCCAGGTCTCCGACGCCCTGCGCGTCTACGGCATGCTCGCCGCGTCCGCCGACAAGGGCGGCGTGCGCGTCCTGCCCGACTGGGCGTGAGCGGAGCGCCTACAATCGTGGGCATGCATGGAGAGTATAAAGTTCCCGGAGGCAAGCTCGTCGTCGTCGATACCGACGTGGAGGAGGACCGCCTGACGCGCGTGAGCGTATCTGGCGACTTCTTCCTCGACCCCGACGACGCACTCACCCGGATCACCGCGTCCCTCGAAGGGGCCCCGGCCTCGTCGAGCGCGAAGGATCTGGCCGCGCGCGTGGAGGCCGCCCTCCACGAAGGTGACACGCTCATGGGGGTGACCCCCGAGGCCGTCGGCATCGCCGTACGCCGGGCCATGGGTGCCGCCCTATCGTGGGACGACATCGACTTCGACGTCATCCACGGCCCCGTCGTCGATCCGATGATCAACGTCGCCATGGACGAAACCCTGGTCGAAGACGTGGCCGTGGGCCGCCGCAAGCCCTTCATGCGCCTTTGGGAGTGGAACGGCCCCCAGGTCGTCATCGGCTCCTTCCAGTCCTACCAGAACGAAATCCAGCAGGACGGCGTCGACCGTTACGGCATCACCGTGTCGCGGCGCGTCACCGGCGGCGGCGCCATGTTCATGGAGCCCGGCAACTGCATCACCTACTCGCTCGTCATCCCCACGGCCCTCGTGGAGGGAATGAGCTTCGAGCAGGCCTACCCGTACCTCGATCAGTGGGTCATGGAGGTCCTCGAAAAGCTCGGCATCAAGGCCAAGTACGTGCCGCTCAACGACATCGCCTCCGAGGCGGGCAAGATCGGCGGCGCCGCGCAGAAACGCTGGGCCAACGGCTACATGGTCCACCACGTGACCATGGCCTACGACATCGACGCCATCAAGATGAACGAAGTCCTGCGCATCGGCATGGAGAAGATCCGCGACAAGGGCACCCGCAGCGCCGTCAAGCGCGTGGACCCCATGCGCTCCCAGACCGGGCTTCCCCGCGAAGAGATCCTGAAGGTGTTCTTCGACCACTTCAAGGAGAAGTACAACGCGAGCGTCGGCACCATCACCGAGGCGGATCTCGAGGTCGCACGGAAGCGCTGCGAGACGAAGTTCGCGCGCGAGGAGTGGGTGCACCGCATCCCCTGAGCGCGCTCGCTCGGTGCGAGCCGGGCCCGTTGCCCGCTTCAGCGTCGTTGCGGCGAGGCCGGGGCGGGCTTCCGCTTAGAAGAGCTGGAGCGCGCGCACCCCGTGGATGATGAGCTCGACGCCGATGACGAGGATCAGAAAGCCCATGATGCGCACGATCGCGCCGACGCCGGTGGCACCCAGTTTGTCGATCCAGGGCGTGCCGTAGCGCAGTAGCAGCGCGATGACGGCCGCTGTCACCGCGATTCCCAGGACGATGCCGACATGAAAACCGATGGCCGTGTTGCGGGCGGCCAGCGCGATGACCACGCCGATCGAGCCGGGCCCCGCGATGAGGGGGAGCGCCATGGGGGAGAAGGACACGTCCGGCTTGGAGGTCGCGTGCTGAGTCTCCTCATGGGTGGCACGGCGCTTGTTTTCCAACATCGAGAAACCCGAGTGCGCGACGACCAAGCCACCCGCGATCTGTAGCGAGGGCAGGTCGAAGCCGAAGAAGCGCATGATGAGCGAGCCACTGACCGCGAACACCGTCAGGATGGCGAACACATAGATGCCTGTCTTCCACGCCTGCGAGCGCACCGCAGCCGGAGCATTGCCGGCGGTGAGTCCTGCGAACGCCGCGAGACCGCCGATCGGATTTGTGATTGGGGCGAGCGCCAGGATCGCGGCGGACATTCCAGCGAGAACGGTCATCATGGAGACAATCCTACCTGGTGGCGCGTCGGAGCGAACCAGCGGTCTACTCAGACGCGGCGAGCGCCGAAAATCGCCGTTCCCAGGCGCACGATCGTCGCGCCCTCGGCTATGGCCCACTCCAGGTCGCGGCTCATGCCCATTGACAGCGCCAGGTCGGACTCGTTGATGCCCAGGTGCGCGGCGGCCTCGTCCCTGATGCCGCGGAGCTGCGCGTAGGCCGCGCGCACGTCGGCCTCGACGGGGGAGTTCAGGCCCACCGTCATGAAGCCCGCGAGCTGCAGGTGGGCCGAGGCCCCGACGACGTCGACCAGGGCGCTCACGTCGGCGGGGGCGCAGCCGTGCTTCGTGGCCTCGCCCGAGACGTTCACCTCGACGAACACCGGGAGCGTGCCGGTCGTGCGTGCGTCGATTTTCGAGGCCAGGGCGGGGGAGTCCAGCGACTCGATCGCGTCCACGCAGGCCAGCGCGTGGTTGATCTTGTTGGACTGCAGAGGCCCAATCAGGTGGATGCGCGCGCCGGGCACCTCGCGGATCGCCTCCGCCGTCGCGCGCGCCTCCTGCACCCGGTTGTGGCCCAGCAGGATCGGCAGGCCCGCCTCGCGTAGGGCAGCGGCGGCGGCCCGGCACTCCTCGGGCGTGCGCGTCTTGACCGCCAGCTCCAGGTGCACCGAATCGGTGCGGCCGCACGCGGACGTCGCGCGGTCGATGCGGTCGCGGGCAGTGGCGATGGCCTCGGGAATGCTCATGCCCTCATGGTACGCGCGGTGTTACTTTCAGGGGCTAATCAGGGGCCACTCAGGGGAACCTGAGACGTGCGGTGTGGCAGACTAGAATGTTTACAGATCAAGGAAAGGACACGCCATGCGTACCCTGCTCAACATCATCTGGTTCCTCTTCGGAGGGCTCCCGCTCTTCCTGGGATACCTCCTCGCGGGACTCTTCTCCTGCATCTTCATCGTCACGATCCCCGCGGGCGTGGCCTGCTTCCGCATCGCCGGTTACGTGCTGTGGCCGTTTGGCAAACGCGTCATCGACAAGCCGGGCGTGGGAGCGGGCTCTGGCATCATGAACATCGTGTGGTTCCTGGTCGCGGGCCTGTGGCTCGCCATCGGCCACATCACTACCGCCGCCGCGCAGGCCGTTACGATCGTTGGCATCCCGCTGGCCATCGCCAACCTCAAGATGATCCCGATCACCTGCTTCCCCTTCGGCAAGGCCGTCATCGACGACCCGACCGCGTCCATCCTCTGACGCGTCCTACACTGGGGTCATGGCTCGTAAACACAGCAAAGACCACGGTGGTGGCCCCACCCGCGCCATCGAGGCGCTCACGGCGGCCGGCGTTGCTTGTACCGTTCACGAGTACGAGCACGACCCGGCCGCCCGCTCATTTGGCGAGGAGACCGTCGAGAAGCTGGGCATCGACCCCACCCAGGCTTTCAAGACCCTCATGGTGCGCCTGGAGCCTACCGGCGAGTTCGTCGTCGGTTGTGTGCCCGTCCGGGCTCACCTGTCCATGAAGCTGATCGCCAAGGCCGCCGGCGCTAAGAGCGCCGCCATGGCCGACCCTGCCGTCGCACAGCGCCGCACTGGCTACGTCGTGGGCGGCATCAGCCCGCTCGGGCAGACCACCTCGCACCGTGTGTTCATCGACTCGGCGTGCCTGGACCACGAGACCATGATCATCTCGGGCGGGCGCCGAGGCCTCAGCGTCGAACTGAGCCCCCTCGACCTCGTCGAGCTGACGGATGCTGAGGTCACGGACCTGGCTCAGGTCTGATCCGGCCTCGTTCCGCGCGGGTGCCGGTGCTGGAGTGGAAGCCGCCCTACGCGGTGTGCATGTGCCGCCTTGGCAGCCCGGCCTCGTCCTGTTTCCGTCGTCGTCCTACGCTCCTGCCTGGTCTTCGTCCCAGCCGCCGATACTCCCGTACCCCCACAATTTCGCACGTCATTCCCTCAGCCCTCCTTCAGGTTTTGAAGATTGGTCGTTGAAATCATGCGGTCTCTGAGCTCTCAAGGCCGATCCGAATAATGAATTGCGTGCGGAAATGAGGGGGATTGTGCGCAGGGCCACCGGGCGGGGGAGGAATGTGGGGGTGAGCTGTCACGTTGTTTTAGTCGGTGGAAAGCCTTAGGCGCAGAAATAGTCCCTACGGTAGTTTCACCTGGTATCCACGGACCGCCGGCCCGTCCCGACATGAAAGTGCCCCGCATGACTGCTCACAAGCCCCTCGCCCTCACTGCCGCGACCATCGCTGCCGCCATGGCGCTCGCGGCCTGCTCGGGCGGTGCCGCCTCCAACTCGGCCTCCGACGCGATCGAGATCGGCTCGCTCTACGAACCTGTCAACCTCTCCAACATCGCGGGCGGCGGCCAGGGCGTCACCGAGGCGCTCAACGGTAACGTCTACGAGGGCCTCTTCTACCTGGCCGACGACGGTACGATTCAGCCCCAGCTGGCCACCTCCTACGACGTGAGCGAGGATGGCCTGACCTACACCTTCCACCTGCGCGAGGGCGTGACGTTCTCCGACGGCGCCGCCTTCGATGCGGCTGACGCCGTCCACTCGATCAACCGCGTCCTGGCCGAGGACTCCCAGTCCGCGCGCAAGTCGCAGCTGGCAGTCATCAACTCGGTCGAGGCCACGGACCCCCAGACACTGACCGTGACGCTCTCGCAGCGCTCGATCTCCCTGCCCTATAACCTGTCCTACCTGTGGATGGTTCCCGAGGGCTTTGACTCGCAGACCGAGACCGACGGCACCGGCCCCTACACGCTGGACGCGTGGACGAAGGGCTCGACCCTGGCGCTCAAGGCCCGCGAGGGCTACTGGGGTGATTCCCCCAAGAACGACGCGGTCACCTTCCACTACTACACGGACGCCACCGCGATGACGAACGCCCTGAGCGCGGGTGACATCGACATCATCACCTCCCTGCAGTCCCCGGACGCGCTGGCCACGTTCCAAGGCAACTCCGACTTCGCGGTCTCCGAGGGCACCTCTACGACGAAGGAACTGCTCGCCTTCAACGACGCGCAGGCGCCCTTCAACGACGCGCGTGTGCGCCAGGCCATCTACTCGGCCATCGACCGCGAGAAGCTCCTCGAATCCATCTGGGGTAATGCCGGACAGGTGATCGGCTCGATGGTTCCTCCGTCGGACCCGTGGTACGAGGATCTGACCTCCGTCAACCCCTACGATCCCGAGCGCTCTAAGGCCCTGCTGGCTGAGGCCGGGGCTGAGGGACTCAGCTTCACGCTCGATACGCCTTCCTACGACCCGCACCCCACGGTCGCAGAGTTCGTCAAGTCCGAGCTTGCCAAGGTGGGCGTGACCGTCACGATCAACACGATCACCGCCGACGAGTGGTACTCGAAGGTCTACAAGGAGCACGACTTCCAGGCGACCCTCCAGGAGCACGTCAACACGCGCGACGTCGTGTGGTACGGCAACCCGAAGTTCTACTGGGGTTACAACAACGAGGCCGTGACCGCTCTCATCGATGAGGCTGAGCAGGCCTCCACCGAGGATGAGCAGACCGAGAAGCTGCGCGCCGCCAACGAGCAGATCGCGGCGGACGCGGCCAGCGCCTGGCTCTACCTCTACCCGCAGATCGTCGTTGCGCGTTCCAACGTGTCGGGCTACGGCGTCAACGGCCTGAACTCGCAGTTCTTCGTCTCGGGCATCTCCAAGAAGTGATGACTCGTTACCTGCTGCGGCGCACGGGGCTGCTGATCCTCACCGGATCGGCAGCCCTCCTGGCGATTTTCGTTCTCCTGCGTCTCCTGCCGGGTGATCCGGCGAATGCGCTTTTGTCGGGCACGGCCACACCTGAGCAGATCGAGGCAGCCCGCCGCCAGGTGGGTTCGGACCTGCCGTGGTGGAGCCAGTTTGGGGAGTGGGCCTCGGTGCTGCTACACGGCGACCTGGGTACCTCGTTCACGTCTGGTTTGAGCGTGAACGATCAGATTGCCTCGCGCATGGCGGTGACGCTGCCGCTGACCCTGGCGGCGTTCGGGATCTCGCTGATCCTGGCGATTGTGCTGGGGTACGTGGCCGCGCGGGCGCGCCGCTCCTGGGCGGGAACGGTGATCTCCGCTCTCGCGCAGCTAGGTATCGCCGTGCCCGTGTTCTGGATCGGCATGCTCCTGGTCCTTGTCTTCGCCGTGAACCTACACTGGCTGCCCGCCTCTGGTTTCCCCGCGCGCGGGTGGACGAACGCCGCGCAGGCGGTGCGCGCCCTCGTCCTGCCGACTCTGACGATCGTCCTGGTATCCACGGCCTCGTTGACGCGCTACACGCGTAGCGCCGCCCTGGACGTGCTCGACGCGCCCTTCCTGCAGTTCGCGCGCTCCCTGGGTGAGTCGCGCGGCGAGGCGATGGTCCGCCACGGCCTGCGTGTCGCCTCGATCCCGGTCGTCTCCATTGCCGGCATCGAGCTGGCGACCACGTTCATCGGCGCGGTCGTCGTCGAGCAGGTCTTCGCCCTTCCCGGCCTTGGCTCGATGCTAACGACCGCGATCGCGCAGCACGACTACCCATCGATTCAGGGGGTTCTCCTCGTGTCGACGACCCTCGTCCTCGTCATCGGTTTCGTCGCTGACGTCCTGCAGCGCGTCATCGACCCGCGCCTGCGCACGTCCCTGAGCGCGGGAGACCGCCCGTGAAAGCCCGCCGCATCCCGCTGTCCCTCGTCGTCGGCGCTCTCCTGGTGGGCGTGCTCGCGCTCGTTGCCCTCGTGTCGCTCGTGTGGCTTCCGTATCCGATCGAGGATACGAGTGGTGGACGCCTCGAGGGCTTCTCGGCCGCTCACCTGCTCGGCACGGATCGCCTGGGCCACGACCTGGCATCGCGCATGATGGTGGGCGCGCGCATCGCGCTCATCGTCGGCCTCGGAGCAGTTGTGGTCGCCGACCTCATCGGCGTGAGTGTTGGCCTGGCGATCGCGTTGGCTCGCCCGTGGGTGGACGACGTGGCTTCGGCCATGCTCGACGTGCTTATCGCCTTCCCGACGCTCCTCCTCGCGATGCTCATCGTCGCGGGCTTTGGCGCTTCCCTGGCCACGGTCACCGTCGCGATTGGCGTGGCCGCCTCGGCCGTTGTGGCACGCCTGACGCGTATCCTGGCCCGGCGCGTCCTCGCCGAGCAGTACGTGCTGGCCGCTCGCACCTCCGGCGTGTCCACGTGGGGAATCCTCACCCGCCACGTCCTGCCCAACATCTGGCCGACCCTGGCCACGAACCTGGCCGTCACCGTGGGCGGCGCCGTCCTTGCCGAGGCTGGCCTGTCCTATCTGGGACTCGGTGCGCCTCCGCCGAACGCCTCCTGGGGCCGCCTCCTGCAGGACGCGCAGGCAACCTTCACGACGCAGCCCCTGGGTGCCATCGCCCCGGGCCTCGCGATCGTTGCTTTCGTCCTCGGAGCCAATCTTGCGGCCGACGGCCTGCGTTCCCTCGTCGATCCCACCCAGGGAGGTGCCAAGTGAGCTTGTCCATCACCGACTTGAACGTGTGGATCGGAGACGCGCACATCCTGCGCGGCATCACCCTGGAGGTGCCCGACGGCCAGCACGTCGGCATCATCGGGTCCTCTGGCTCAGGCAAGTCCATGCTGTCTCTGGCGATCATGGGACTGCTGCCCGAGGGCGCCCGTGTGGAGGGCTCGATCCGCTGGGACGGCCGCGAGCTCGTGGGGGCCTCTGAGCGGGAACTGCGCTCGCTGCGCGGCTCGCAGATCTCCATGATGTTCCAGGATCCAGCGACCTCTCTCGACCCGCTCATGCGGCTCGGCAAGCAGATCGCGCTGCCGCTGCGCCGCCACCGCGGCCTGCGAGGCGCCGCACTGCGCGAGGCCATCAAGCGCGCGCTCGCTGAAGTCGCCCTGCCCGACCCCGCGCGCATCGCCCGGTCCTTCCCCTACGAGGTCTCAGGCGGCCAGCGTCAGCGCGTCGCCCTGGCCATGACGCTCGCAGCGTCGCCCTCCCTGCTCATCGCCGACGAACCCACGACCGCGCTTGACGTCACCGTCCAGCGCACCGTCCTGGACCTGCTCGACGAGGTCACCCGCGAGCGAGGCGTCAGCCTCCTGTTCATCAGCCACGACCTGCCCGTCGTCGCACGCATGGCCGACCGCGTCATCGTCGTGGACGCCGGCCGCATCACCGATGACGTGCCCGTCGAGGTCTTCCGCACGGCACCGGACATACTCTCCGACTCGGCGCGCTCCATCGCGTCCGCCGCGCGCGCACTTGACTCCGTGTTCGAGCGTATCGGTGCCGTGCGCCCCGACTCCCAGCCCGGCCATGCGCCCGGCGAGGCGGGGGAGCGCGAGGGGGAGCCTGCCTCGTCGACCGATAACGAAGGGAACGCCCATGAGTGAGCCGATCCTGAGCGCCCGCGGCGTCTCCTTCCGCTACCCGGGCAGCGACGCTGGCCTGGACGACGTGAGCGTCGAGGTACACGCGGGCGAGTCTGTTGCCCTCGTCGGCGAGTCGGGCAGCGGCAAGACGACGCTCGCTCGCATTCTTCTCGGACTTCTTGCGCCGAGTGCCGGTGAGGTGCTGCTGGACGGCGAGATCATCCGCGCCTCCTCGAAGTCATCGATGCGCACGCTGCGCCGCAGCGTCCAGACTGTCTTCCAGGACCCATTCTCGTCCCTGGATCCGCGGATGAAAATCGGCGCTTCCATCGCGGAACCGCTCCACGCCCTGGGTGTCTCGCGCGGCCAGGAGGCCCGTGCTCGCGTCCGCGAGGTCCTCACCGACGTCGGCATCGACCCGGCGCGCGCGGGGGAGTACCCAGGCTCGTTCTCGGGCGGCCAGCGCCAGCGCATCGCGATCGCCCGCGCTCTCGCACCTGCCCCGCGCGTCCTGATCGCCGATGAGCCGGTCTCCGCGCTCGATATGTCCACGCGCGCCTCCGTCATGGATCTGCTGGGGTCGATCACGCGCAAACGGGGCATGGCCCTCGTGCTTGTGTCCCACGACCTGGCGACCGTCGCCTCCACGTGCGACCGTATCGCCGTCATGCAAGAGGGGCGCATCGTCGAGGCCGGGGACACTCGGCAGATCATGTCCGCCCCGCGCGAGCCCTACACGCGCGCACTAATTGAGGCCGTGCCGCGCTTGTAACACAAAAGGTACACAGGGTAATGTAGATGTATTACATTCGTCTGAAAGGTGTGGCGATATGAAAACGGCGACGCTTAACATGCGCGTTGATCCAAGCGTGAAGGAAGAAGCTGAGAGGGTGTACGCCCAGTTCGGTATGAACCTCACCGACGCTGTGAATGTTTTCTTGCACAAGTCCATCATGGAGGGCGGCTTGCCCTTTGACTTGCGCCAGCCCCGCTTTAATGCTGACACAGAGCTAGCTATGCGCGAGGCTCGCGACATTGCCGCAGGGCGTGTTGCCGCTACCCGTTACGCGTCCGCGGCACAAGCGTTCGCGGACGTCGATGATGAGTGAGCCTCAGCGGGGCCAGCGTGCCCTTGTGATGACCGGTCAATTCAAGAAGGATCTCAAGAGAGTCCGCAAACGAGGGCTTTCTATCAAGGAGCTCGAAGCGGTCATTGATCTCATTCTTGCGGGTGAAGTGTTGCCTCCCCAGTGGAGGGATCATCTCTTGACCGGGGACTATGCGGGGTTCCGCGAATGTCATATTCGGCCGGATTGGTTGTTGATCTATCTGGATGAGCCAGAGATCTGCGTTGTGACCGCAATTCGTACGGGTTCCCACTCGGACCTGTTTCAATAGCCGCTATTTTCATCCGGGAGAGTTGAGATCGCATGGTTGAGCTGACTGAACTGAGCCGTCGCGGGCGCGCCGCCTACTGGGTGGTCGCTGCTCTCGCCTGGGCGGGCGTCGCCGCCACTCTTATTATCACGGCCTTTGATGGATACGCTGCGCCGACCTACGTCGAGGAGGGCCTCTTCGCGGGTGTCGCCCACGGCTGGGCGGGCGCGCCCGAGCGCCTCATCAATTGCCTGTCCTACTTCACCGAGCTGTCCAACATCATGGTTGCGATCATCTCGACCCGCCTCGCGCGCCGAGGCCGCGTCGGGGCGTGGGGGAGGGCCACGCACCTGTGTGCGCTCATGATGATCACCGTGACCGCGATCGTCTACGCGACGCTGATTGGCCCCTACGAGGTCCTCTCCGGCTTCGCGCTCGTCACCAACCCGCTGCAGCACATCGTCGTCCCGGCCGCCTTCGTGGGTACGGCCGCGCTCGCGGGTCCGCGCGGCGGCATTGCGTGGGCGACGCTGGGCCGCGCGCTGCTGATCCCGATCACGTGGGTGGCGTACACGCTGATTCGGGGCACCTTCACACACCAGTACCCCTACGGTTTCGTCAACGTGTGGCGCATTGGCTACGTGCAGGTGACGATCAACATCGTCGCGATCCTGATCGGCGCCCTGCTCTTCATGGCCATCTTTGCCGGTATCGACTGGATAATCCTACAAACCGGTCGAACTGGTGCGAAACGCTTCAAAGGCGCGTAAAGGAACGCCAGAATTCTCCTGTAAATACTGGTTCTGTCATCGTATGAGCATCTCGGAGGATAGTCGACAGTAACGATGGATCAACGATGTGTCCAGGCATAAAGTGTATAATTAGACCGCGTGTCTGATAGTGAAGGAGTCATCATGAAGATCCTCGTTATTCAAGGAAGCCCCGACGTAGCCAGTTACTCCCAGGAGCTGGCGAGCGCCTACGCCGAAGAGGCAAGCAGAGCCGGTCACGAGGTGCGCACCATCGACCTCGCTACCGAAGACTTCGACCCGAACCTGCGATACGGGTACCGCAAGCACATGGAGGACGAAAGCGCCCCGGAACGCTACCAGGAGCTGATCGCGTGGGCGGATCACCTCGTCTTCAGCTTCCCGATCTGGTGGTCGGCCGAACCAGCGATCCTCAAGGGATTCATCGATCGTACTTTCACCCCGCGCTTCGCATACCGATTCGCCGACGGCAAGAGCGAGGCGAAGCTGACGGGCAAGACCGCGGCGCTGATCCTCACCTCCCGCGCATCCGCTCTCATCTATCGTCTCTTCGGTGGTCCGGTCACGCGGTGGAAGCACATGATCCTGGGCTTTGTCGGCATTCGTCTGACGGACACGTTTATCCTTGGCAAGATCGATCATCCGCAGGACACCCCGGAATACCGCGCCGAATTTGTCGAGAAGGTACGACGCTACGCCCGCCGCTGACCCGCTGTGCGGCAGCCAGCCCAGTCGCCCCCGCGCCCGGTGGCCGCTAGAGTGAGGCCATGACCAGCGAACCCGGGCTTGTTCCCGAACTTGCCGTCACCAACTACGAGGCGTCGCGCCGCTTTTGGTGCGACCTCGTCGGCTTCTGCCTTCGATACGAGCGGCCCGAGGAGGGCTTCGGATACCTCGTCTTGGACAACGCGCACCTGATGCTCGACCAGATCAACCACGGGAGGACGTGGGCGACCGGCCCCCTTGAGCCACCGCTTGGTCGTGGGATCAACCTCGAGGTTCAGGTCGAAGATCTGGACGCCGCGTGGCGGCGCCTCACGCAGGCGCAGTGGCCGATCTTCGTCGAACCCGAAGAACAGTGGTATCGGGCGGGCGAGCGCGAGATCGGCGTTCGGCAGTTCCTGGTCCAGGACCCCGACGGCTACCTTGTGCGCCTCCAGCAGGAGATCGGCGAGCGGCGAGCGCCAGAGACCCAAGGCGGAGAGTAGGCCCCTAACGAGGCCCGACAGTGACCGTCGCCAAGGCGACGCGGTTCGCCTCGTCCGAGGCTCCCACGTCCACGAGGGCGACGATACGCCAGTCCATGTCCTCCTCCGAGTCGAACAGGGTCTGCGTAGCCAGCCAGAACGTGCCGGCCGCAGCCTGATCGACCGCGTCCGCGATCGCTTCGATGCGCGCCACCTGGGCGCGCTCGAAATCAGAGGAAACCACAGCGGGGGCCAGCTCCAGCACGTCCTCGCGGGTCGGGGCCTCGTTGAGCGAGCACAGCGACAGGGCGCGCGCACGCTGGTCGATGCCGATCCACTCGTGCTCCGCCCAGTAGCGCTCGAGCACCGCGTCCCACTCGTCCTCGCCCCACGGTGCGGCTACCGGGGTGCGCGAGGCCTTGTCCAGGCGCGCCAAGGCCTCGACGTTGTCGCGGCTCATCGCCTCCACGCGCTCGAACAGGGCACCACGGATCGCCGTGCGGAACGCGTGACGATTCGCGCTGAACGGAACCGTCCCGTCCTCCCGAGCGCCAAACGCCAGCTCCGCGCCCTGGGTGCCGTCGCCTTCGGACGCGGGGATGGCCTGGCCCGTGGACATGGCCTCCCACTCGTCCAGCAGCGAGGAGTCCACCGCGCGGATCAGCGCCGACAGCCACGCAATGATCGAACGGAGCTCGTCCGTCATCAGCTCGTCCGGTACGATCTGGCGCAGCGCTCGGTACGCGTCCGTCAGGTAGCGCAGCACGATGCCCTCGGAGCGACCCACGTCGTAGCGGCCCACGATGCCCGTGAACGTCAGTGCGTTCTCGATCATCTCGCGCACGACCGACTTCGGGGAAATCTCCTGATCCTCGATCCACGGGTTCGCGTGCAGGTATACCGCGAACGCTTCCCCCAGTAGATCGGCCAGCGGGCGCGGCCACGTCACCTCTTCCAGGGCGGCCATGCGCTCGTCGTAGTCCATGCCCTGCGCCTTCATCGCGGCCACCGCCTCGGCCCGCGCCGCCTTCTCCTGCGCGAACAGGAGCGGGCGCGGATCCTCTAGGACAGACTCGATGACCGAGACGACGTCCAGGGCGAAGGTCGGGGACTCGGGGTCCAAGAGCTCGAGCGCCGCCAGCGCGAAGGGAGAGAGCGGCTGGTTGAGCGCGAAGTCGTCCGGCAGGTCGGTGGCCGCACGCAGACGAGGCTCACCCGACGCCGAGGCGTCGGCAGAGGACACGTGCTCAACGACGCCCGCCTGCTTCATCGACGTGTAGATCTCACCCAGGCGGCGCAGGTGCGGGTTGCGATCCGTGGGCGGATCGTCGTTGTTGCGCGCCAGCCACACGAGGTGCTCACCCGGGTCACGCCCGGCCGCAGGCGCACCGGCCAGCACGTTGAGGACCATCGCGTGCGTCATCTCGAAACGGCTCGTGAGCTGCTCGGGAGCCGCATCGACGAGGCGCTCGAACGTCGATCGCGTCCACGAGATCTCGCCCTCGCCGGGGCCCTTGCGCTTCTTCGCCGACTTCTTGGCGGCGCGCTTGGCCTCGCGGGCGTCGCGTGCGGCCTCCTGCGCGGCGCTCAGGCGTGCGCGCTCACGGGCGGCGTCGACCTCGTGCTCGGGGGCCAGGACGCGCACGAAACCGACCGTGTCGAAGCCTGCGCGGCCTGCGCGGCCCGCGATCTGGTGGAACTCGCGCGCGCTCACGTGGCGCATGCGTCGGCCGTCGTACTTCACGAGTGACGTCATCAGCACCGTGCGAATCGGCACGTTGATGCCGACCCCCAGGGTGTCCGTGCCGCACACGATCGGCAGCAGACCCGCCTGCGTGAGGCGCTCGACGAGGCGACGGTAGCGCGGCAGCATGCCCGCGTGATGCACGCCAATGCCCTGAGCCAGCAGCGACTTGAGGGTCTGCCCGAAGCCCTTCGTAAACGACACGCCCGCCAGCTGCGCGGCGATCGCCTTCTTCTGCTCGGGAGAAATCAGCGAGGAACGGTCGAAACACTGCGCGGTGGCCACGGCGTCGCGCTGGGAGAAGTGCACGATGTAGACGGGCCAGCGGCCCTCGCCCAGCAGACGCTCGACCGTGTCGGGCAGGCGGTCCACGACGTACTCGAACTCGAGGGGCACGGGGCGTTCCGCGTCGTCGATGAGGGACACGTCGCGCCCGGTGCGTTCCTTCCACGCGCGCTCGAAACGCGTCGTGTCGCCCAGCGTTGCGCTCATCGCCACCACCTGCGGGGTCCTCAGCTCCAGGAGCGGCACCTGCCACGCCCAGCCGCGCTGACGGTCCCCGTAGAAGTGGAACTCGTCCATGACGATCATGTCCGCGTCCAGTGTGGGCCCCTCGCGCAGCGACTGATTCGCGAGGATCTCGGCGGTACAGCAGATGATGGGCGCGTCGGCGTTGAGAGACACGTCGCCGGTCACCATGCCGACGTTGTCCGCGCCGAACAGGGACACGAGGTCAAAGAACTTCTCCGACACCAGGGCCTTGAGCGGCGCCGTGTAGTAGGAGCGGCCACCGTGCGCCATCGACGTGAAGTGTGCGGCGAGCGCGATCATCGACTTACCCGACCCCGTGGGGGTCGCCGCGATCACGTGGTTGCCCGCCAGGATCTCCACCAGAGCCTCCTCCTGGTGGGGGTAGAGCGGGCGCCCGGTGCCCTCGGCCCAGGACACGAAGGCCTCGTACAGGGCGTCGTCGTGGCCCAGACGGCCCTCGTCCTCCAGGTCGTCCAGGATCTCGTTCAAAGTCGCGCTCATAGCCCCATTGTCCCAGAGTGCGCCCACGTCTGCGTCCCCGCACCGCCGGGCCCTCCCCGCAGCTCATCGACGAGGCCGGGGCGCCCCATGCACTCAGGCGCGGGCGTGCGCGTCGCGAGACGTCGCCTGCCGGGCGCGGAGCCCTGTGGCAAGATGAACGAGTCCCATTACAACGCGCGGGTGCGCCCCGCGAAGCGCGCGAGGCGCGGCGACCCGTCCCCGGCCTCGTTTTTTGACACCCCGGGAGGCTCCTGTGGAACACATTGCCCAGATCGAGCAGCAGATCGCTGACTGGATCACGATGCACCTGACGATTGTTATCCTAATCGGAGTGGGCCTCGTCCTGACGGTCGTCTCCCGCGGCGTGCAGCTGCGCCTCTTCCCGGAGATGGTGCGCACGGTCCTCGGCTCGCGCAAGGGCGCCGACGGTGGCATCTCCTCCTTCCAGGCGTTCGCGATCTCGCTCGCCGCGCGCGTGGGCATCGGAAACGTGTTCGGCGTGGCCGCGGCGCTCATGTTCGGTGGCCCGGGTGCGATCTTCTGGATGTGGGTCGTGGCCCTGGTGGGGATGGCGACCGCGTTCTTCGAGGCGACGCTGGCCCAGATCTTCAAGGTGAAGCACTCTGACGGCTCCTTCCGCGGCGGCCTGGCCTACTACATCAAGCGCGGTATGAAGAACCGCGTCCTGGCCAACGTCTTCGCCGTTATCACCGTCGTCACCTGCGGTATCGTCATCACCTCCGTGCAGTCCAACGCCATTGCGGGCACGCTCACGAGCGCCTTCGGTGAAGCCGCCAAGCAGCCCCTGCCCGGCGCGGGCGGCTTCTCGGCTGCGCAGCTCACGGTCGCAGGCCTGATCTTCGTCTTCTCCGCGATGGTCATCTTCGGCGGTATCCGCACCGTCGCCCGTGTCACCGAGTGGATGGCCCCGATCATGGCGACCATCTACGTCATCATGGTCGCCATCGTCTGCCTCATGAACATCACGCAGTTCGGCACCGTTCTTGGCCAGATCTTCACCTCCGCGTTCTCCATGGATGCCACAGTCGGCGGCCTGGGCGGCGGCATCATTGCCGCGATGATTAACGGCACCAAGCGCGGCCTCTTCTCCAACGAGGCTGGCCAGGGCACCGCTCCCAACGCTGCCGCGACCGCGACCGTGTCCCACCCGGTGCGCCAGGGCCTCATCCAATCCCTGGGCGTCTTCATCGACACGATCGTCGTGTGCACGGCGACCGCATTCGTCATCCTCATCGCCGGCGAGAAGGTGTGGAGCGGCGCGGACGTGAACCCCTCGAACCTGACGACCCTGGCCGTGGCCAACGAGCTGGGCGCCTGGACGATCGTGCCCATGGCGATCCTGATCTTCGTCCTGGCCTACTCCTCGATCATCGCCGCCTACGTCTACTCCGACACGAATATGTCCTTCGTCTTCGGTGACGCCCGCTGGGCGACCTGGACCGTGCGCGTTGTGTGCGTGGCCTCGGCGACGATCGGTGCCCTGCTGACCCTGGACGTCGTGTGGAACGCCGTCGACATCGCGATGGCGGTCATGACGATCACGAACCTGGTGGCCCTGGTCTTCCTGGCCCGCTGGGTGCTGGGCGCGCTGCGCGACTACGAGGCCCAGCGTCGCGATGGCGTCGCCGAGCCCGTCTTCGTGGGCGAGAAGAACCCGCTGCTGCCCGGCGACGTTCCCGGCAGCGTGTGGAAGCGCCCCAAGCAGAAGAAGAAGTAATAGCTGCCGACCACCTCGCCGGGTGCGCCGGGCATGTCTCGTGCCTCGCGTATCCGGCGTCGTGTATGTCGGCGCTGCTCGGCGCGGCGCGCGCGGAGCTGCGTTAGGCTACCGGCATGAGAATCGCACGTTTTTCCGATGGTACGAACCCGGTCTACGGTGCCCTTGAGGAGGGCTCGACGAGGATTGTGGGGCTCAAGGGTGACCCGCTGTTTTCGCCCGTGGAACCCTCCGGCCAGATCTACGAGCTGGACGAGGTGCGCCTGCTCTCCCCGGTGATTCCGCGCTCGAAGGTCGTGGGTATCGGCGACAACTACTCCGACACCCCGATTCCGGCTGATGAGCGCCCCGAGCCGCCGATTTTCCTGAAGGCCAATACCTCGGTCGTGGGCCCCGATGACCCGATCGCGATCCCCGCCTGGTCGAACGCGGTGGCCTTTGAGGGCGAGCTCGCGATCGTCATCAAGTCCCTCGCCAAGGACGTGAGCGTCGAGGACGCGCCGCAGATGATCCTCGGCTACACGATTGCTAACGACGCCACTGCCCGCGACGCGATGACGGGCGGCCCCTGGTCGCGCGGAAAGTCTTTTGACTCGGCGTGCCCGCTGGGCCCGTGGATCACGGTCGACCCCGCCCTTGATGTCACCAACCTGGCGATTCGTTCGTACCTGAACGGTGAGATCGCTCAGGACTCCTCGACTGCGCACATGATCTGGAACCCCTTCGAGCTGGTGTCCTACGTGTCTCATCAGATGACGCTGCTGCCCGGCGACGTGATCGCCACGGGTGCGCCCGCGGGCGTCGAGATCGTTCACGCGGGTGATCGCGTGGAGATCGAGATCGAGGGGATTGGAAGCCTGACGAATCCTGTCGTCCGAGCCTAATTGTGTGACCTGTGTGATAGGATCATGTCGTTCTGACAATATCTCCGTCGCATAGGAGCACACCGTGAGCGAACCCCAGTCATCGGGCGCGCTGGCCGTCGAAATGGCCGGTCTGGACGTCATTCCCGAATCCGATCGCAAGGGAAAACCCTCCGACCTGTTCATGCCGTGGTTCGCGGCGAACATTTCGGTCCTGGGTATCTCGTGGGGCTCGTGGATCCTCGGCTTCGGGCTTTCCCTCGGCCAGGCGGTCGTTGTGTCCGTCGTCGGCGTGGCCCTGTCCTTCCTGGTCTGCGGCCTCATCGCGATCGCCGGTAAGCGTGGCTCCGCCCCGACGCTGGTCCTGTCGCGCGCGGCCTTCGGTTTCAACGGCAACCGTATTTCGGCTGCGATCTCGTGGATCCTGACGGTGGGCTGGGAGACCTTCCTGGCGATCATGGCCGTCCAGGCCACGGCCACGGTGATGGGGGCGCTGGGCTTCACGAACCACGTCGTCGCCCAGATCATCGCCCTGATCCTCGTCGTCGTGCTGGCGGCGGGCTCGGGTATCCTCGGTTTCGAGGCGATCATGAAGGTCCAAACGTGGATCACGTGGGCCACCGCGGCCCTGACGATCGTCTACTTGGTCCTGGTCGCACCGACGATCGACTTCGCGGTCCTCTCCTCGCGCCCCTCGGCGCCCATGACTGCGGTGCTCGGTGCGGGCTGCATGCTCCTCGTGGGCTTCGGTTTCGGCTGGATTAACGCGGCCGCCGACTACTCGCGCTACCTGCCGCGCGCCGCCTCGACGAAGGGCGTTGTCGGCTGGACGACTGTGGGTGCGGCGCTGCCCACGATCATCCTCGTCTTCTTCGGTATCCTCCTGGTTGGCTCGGCCGACGAGTCTCTCTCCGAGGCCATCGGCGGCGACCCGATCGGCGCGCTCACCACGCTGCTGCCCACCTGGTTCCTCATTCCCTTCGCGCTGGTCGCGATCCTGGGCCTCATCGGCGGCATCGTCATGGACATCTACTCCTCGGGCCTGTCGCTGCTGGCCACGGGCGTGCCCGTCTCGCGCCCGGTCGCCACTGCGATTGACGGCACGATCATGACGGTCGGCACGATCGTCGTCGTGTTCTTCGCGGACTCCTTCCTGACACCCTTCACGGCGTTCCTCACAACCCTCGGTGTCGTCATCGCCGCGTGGGGTGGCGTCATGCTGGCGGACATCGCGCTGCGTCGCAATGACTACGACGAGCCCTCGCTCTTCGCTCCCTCGGGTCGCTACGGCTCGGTGAACTGGGGTGCTGTCGCCTCCCTGATCGTCGGCTCGCTGGTGGGCTGGGGCCTCGTCGTCAACGCGAGCGCCTCCTGGCTGTCCTGGCAGGGCTACCTCCTCGGTCCCCTGGGTGGCCGCGACGGTGATTGGGCGGGCGCCAACATCGGCATCCTCCTGGCGATGGTCGTTGGCTTCGTCGGCTACTGGGTGACCAGCGCGGGCCGCGTGCGCGCGCAGGAGAAGCTTCCCTCGCGTACCTACGCCGAGGGCGCGCATGAGGACGAGCAGTGAGCGTCGACCCGCGCTTTACGCAGGCTCTTCTCGACGACGAGGCCCAGGCCGGCGCCCGGGTCCTCACCGTTCTTGCGGGACGCCCGGACGCGCTCGTCGTGCTCGGGTCCGGCTTGTCCGAGGCTCTCGACGAGGCCTGGGGAGCCCCCGTGGCCACCGTTTCACTGGGTGACATCCCCGGAGTCGTCGCGCCGGTCGCGGACGGGCATGGTGGCGAGCTGCGCGCCTACGAGGCGTGCGGGGGAGTGGTCCTCGTGGCCACGGGCCGCACGCACCTCTACGAGGGGCTGGGCGTCCGCCCCGTCGCGGCTCTTGCCCGAGCTGCGGTTGCGGCGGGGATCAGCCGCGCGGTCCTCACAAACGCGAACGGCTGCCTGAAGCCCTGGAACCTGGGCGACGTCATGGCGATCACCGACCACGTGAACGTCAGTGGCGCCTCGCCCTTCGATGGGCCGCTCTTCCTGGATGTGTCGGCCGTGTGGGACGCCCAGATGACGCAGGCGCTACGCGGGGTCTGTCAGCGCGAGGGTACTTACGCGATCCTGCGCGGCCCCGAGTACCAGACGATGGCCGAGACCCGCATCCTCTCGGGCCTGGGCGTGGACTGTGTGGGCATGTCGACCGTCATGGAGGCCATCACCCTGCATGCCCTGGGCGTGCGCGTCGCCGGCATGTCGGTTGTCTCCGACCTGTCGTTCGCCGATGGCCCGACGGATCCGACCGCCGTCGTTGAGGCGGCCTCCGCGGCCCGCCAGACCGTGGTCGCAGGCATCGAGGTGGCACTGGGAGCCTAAGCGCACAGACGCAATACGAGGCCGTAGTCGGGAGGTGGATGTCCACCGTTGCCGGCCACGGCCTCGTCTCGTGCAGGAGAAGATCAGAGCAGGCCGAGGACCCTCTCCACGATCCGCGAGGCCGCGTCGGGGGCGCACGCCAGGTTGATGCGCGCCCACGAGGCGTAGTCCGCTCCCAGGGTGCGGCCCTCGTTGGCGGCGATGCGGGCGCGCTCGCGCAGCGTCGCGGCGGGGGAGAGGGGACCCAGGTCGACTCCCTCGAAGCCCCACCAAGTCAGGTACGTGCCCTCGGGGCGTACGAAGTCGATCGGTGTATCTGCGAGAGCGCGCTCAACGAGGTCCACGTTGGAGCGGATCAGGTCCTTGACCTCGCGCTGCCAGGCATCGCCGCGCTCGTAGGCTGCGATCGCGCCCACCGTGCCGATGACGTTGGCGTCGTGGCGCACGTCGGCGGCAAACACGTCCCAGCGCTCGCGCAGCGCCTCGTCGGGCAGGATCACCTGTGCGGAGGGCAGGCCTGCGATGTTCCAGCCCTTCGACGCGGCGGTCGCCGTCACCGTGTGGGATGCGAACGAGGGGCTGAGCGACGCGTAGGAGACGAAGGGAATCTGCTCGTCCAGCACGAGGGAGGAGTGGATCTCGTCGGAGAACACGAGCGCGTCGTAGCCGGAGACCACGTCATGCAGGGCGCGAAGCTCGTCCTCGCGCAGGACGCGGCCGACCGGGTTCCACGGGTTGCACAGGATGACGAGGCCAGCCCCGGCCTCGAGCCCCGCGCGGATCCCCTCCAGGTCGAGCGCCCAGCCGCGCCCGCCGGCGCGCGTGCCACGCAGCGAGGGAACCTCGATGACGGGGTGGTCGAACTTGCCCGGGATCGTCAGGAACGGCATGTAGGCGGGCGTGGGCACGATGATCGGCGAGCCCGGGCGCACCAGGTGTTGGATGGTCGCCTCAAGCGCGGGCAGGACCGAGGCCACGAGGCGCACGTGGGAAGCATCCACGTCCCAGCCGAAGCGACGCTTCTGGAACTCCGCGGTCACGCCCGCGATGCGCGGCTCCAGCCAGGTCGGCTGGTAGCCGAGCAGGCCGTCGTCGATCGCCCCCTTCATCGCCTCGGCGACCTCTGGGGCCGTCCCAAAGTCCATTTCCGCTACCCACGCGCCGATCGTCGGCTCACCGCTCGCGGTCGTGATACCCGTCCACTTCAGGGAGCCGGTGCGGTAGAGGTGGGAGTCGGAAAAGAGACGAACGGACACGGTGTCCTCCTGGATGAGTCGGTGGAAGCGGCGCGGGCCGATCTCGGTGATGCAACCAGCCTATCCGCACCCCCGGCGCGCGTCGCAGCGCGCCCACCCATCAAGCAAATGCAACAGCTACCGCTGGAGTAGGATGGAGGAATCATGAGTGAAACAACTGCCACCGGTGCCGACGTTCGCGTCCGCTTCTGCCCCTCGCCCACAGGAACCCCTCACGTCGGCATGGTCCGTACGTGCCTGTTCAACTGGGCCTACGCCCGCCACACGGGAGGAACCTTCGTCTTCCGCATCGAAGACACGGATGCCGCCCGCGACTCCCAGGAGTCCTTCGACCAGATCATCGAGTCCCTGCAGTGGCTGGGCCTCGACTGGGACGAGGGCGTCGGTAAGGGAGGCCCACACGGCCCCTACCGCCAGAGCGAGCGCATGGACATCTACCGTGATGTGGCCGCCCGCCTGCTTGAGGCCGGCTACGCCTACGAGTCCTACTCGACCCCCGAGGAGATCGAGGAGCGTCACCGCGCCAAGGGTGAGGACCCCAAGCTCGGCTACGACGGCTTTGACCGCAACCTGACGGAGGAGCAGATCGCCGCCTTCCGCGCCGAGGGACGCCAGCCCGTCCTGCGCCTGCGCATGCCCGACGAGGACATCACGTTCACGGACCTGATCCGCGGCGAGATCACCTTCAAGGCCGGCTCGGTGCCGGACTACGTCATCGTGCGCGCCAACGGCCACCCGCTCTACACTCTGGTGAACCCGATCGACGACGCGCTCATGGAGATCACCCATGTGCTGCGCGGTGAGGACCTGCTTTCTTCGACGCCCCGCCAGATCGTCCTGTACCGCGCGCTTGAGGCCATCGGCGTCGCCAAGTTCATGCCGCGCTTCGGCCACCTGCCCTACGTCATGGGCGAGGGCAACAAGAAGTTGTCCAAGCGCGACCCGGAGTCGAACCTTTTGCTGCACAAGGCCGCCGGCATGATCCCCGAGGGCCTTAACAACTACCTGGCCCTGCTGGGCTGGTCGATCGCCGCGGACCGTGACATCTTCTCCATGGAGGAGATGGCCCAGGCCTTCGATATTTCGGACGTGAACCCGAATCCGGCGCGCTTCGACCAGAAGAAGGCCATCGCCATCAACGCCGAGCAGATCCGTCTGCTGGACGGCGAGGACTTCCGCAACCGTCTGGTGCCCTTCCTGCACCGCGACGAGGTTGTTTCGGCCGACTCCTTCGAGGCGCTGACCGATCGCGAGCGCGAGATCCTCACCGAGGCCGCGCCGCTCATCCAAACGCGCATCCAGCTGCTCGGCGAGGCCACGGGCATGCTCGCCTTCCTCTTCGTCGCCGACGACGCCCTGGAGATGGACGAGAAGGCCGTCTCCAAGCTCAAGGACAACGCCGCGGACGTCCTGGACGCCGCCATCGAGACCGTCGAGGGTCTGACCGAGTTAACGACCGCGGCCCTCGAGGAGTCGCTGCGCGCACGCATCGTCGACGAGATGGGCGTCAAGCCCCGTCTGGCCTTCGGCCCGCTGCGCGTCGCCGTGACCGGCCGTCAGGTCTCCCCGCCGCTGTTCGAGTCCATGGAGATCCTGGGTCGCGATTCCTCGCTGACCCGCCTGCGTGCCCTGCGCGCCTCCCTGGCCTGATCGCTGAGACCAGCCCCGGCCTCGTCGCCCTGTCTGAGGACGAGGTCGGGGCTTCGTCGTGCCCGGAGGTGTCCTGTTCGCGGGGGAGAGGCGGTGGGTGATCGGGACCACTGGGCTTCGATTTGGCATGAGGGCCTCAGTCCGCTACAGTTATCTCCTGTCGCCAGCGACGTGAAAGCGAAGCAGGTGATACCCAATGGGGTATGGTGTAATTGGCAACACAGCTGATTCTGGTTCAGCCATTCTAGGTTCGAGTCCTGGTACCCCAGCAGTCTGAAACACAAGTTTCAGTCAAGGCCCCCATCGTCTAGCGGCCTAGGACGACGCCCTCTCACGGCGTTAACACCGGTTCAAATCCGGTTGGGGGTACGGATTCATAAGTGAATCAAGGCCCCCATCGTCTAGCGGCCTAGGACGACGCCCTCTCACGGCGTTAACACCGGTTCAAATCCGGTTGGGGGTACCAATGACCTCGGCACCTGAGCGGTGGCGAGGTTTTTTGTTAACCACTCGGTCCGCGTTTTCTCTTGTGCTTTGCAGAAAAGTTTCGGAACCGTTGCAGTGTGTCTAACCTAGGAGCAGCCCCATGGGAGGGGATCGCTTTTGGACGAGGGAGTCTGTCGTGACATACCGACTCAATAGGACATTCCTGCGCCGAACGCTCAGCGTTGGCGCGGCTATCGCGCTGATGGGAGGTGTGCTTCCAGCCGCGTGGGCCGCGCCCGGGACGGAAACGTCAAACGAGGGGAACGATGCGACTGCTGTCGACGCGGGAGCTGCTGGCGCCGCCGCCGACGTGCTGGTGACAATCCCCGGTAACCACAACGCGGCGATGGGATGCGACGCGGACTGGGCACCCGGCTGCGATAAGGCTGCACTCACGCGCGACGCGACGGGCGTGTACAGTGCGACGTTCACGCTGCCGGCCGGCGATTATCAGTACAAGGTTGCCGAGGGCGGCTCGTGGGACACGTCGTTTGGTGCCGGGGGTGCTGCGGGGGGAGCGAACATCTCCTACACCCTGACCGAGACGACGTCCGTCACCTTCTTCTACAACCGCGCGACGCACCGCGTGTGGAACACCGCGACCGACCAGATGGTGACGCTGCCTGGCTCGTTCCAGAAGGCGCTGGGCTGCACGGATAACTGGAAGCCCGAATGCCTGGCGCCCCTCATGGAGCCGGTGGGCAAAGGCACCTACACCTACGAGACGACGGCTCTGCCGGAAGGCTCCTACGAACTTAAGGTTGCCATTGATGGATCGTGGAACGAGAATTACGGGCAGGATGGCGCCGTTGGCGGAGCCAACTACCAGTTTGCAACGAAAGCGAATAAGCTCGTGACCTTCACCTACGATTCTGCGACGCATAAGCTCGACATCGCGGCCTCTGACGCGCCTGTCGCGGGCTCGGGTGAGCAGCGCGCCTACTGGGTGACCTCGAACATTCTCGCGTGGCCGACCTCGCTGCTGCCCGAGGGCGTGTCCCGCGCGCAGGTCCTCGACGGTTCCGCGAAGCTTTCCTACGAGCTGGTGACCGCCCCCGAAGGCGGCGCTGGCCTGGCGGATGGTGCCGTCACGGGCGCTACGACGAGCGCCCTGACTGTCGCGGGTGACCTGCCTGCCGAGGTGACCGCGGCCCACCCGAATCTCAACGGATACATCGCCCTGAAGGCTTCCCTCGACGAGGCCGGGGCGCGCGAGGCCCTCACCGGCCAGATCGCGGTCGCCCAGAAGTCGGGGGAGAGCGTCAATGCCTTCACCGGCGTGCAGATCGCCCCGGTCCTCGACTCGCTCTACGCGGCGAAGGCCACCCAGGCCTCGTACGGCGTGGGCTGGAACGAGGTTGGTAACCCGACGTTCGCGCTGTGGGCACCGACCGCTAAGAACGTGACCCTGCTGTCGTGGAACACCTCGACCCCGCGCGGCTCCGATGCCGACGTGCAGGGTGACGGCCTGCGTACCGCCGCCGTGCGCGGCGAGGACGGCCGCTGGAGCGTCGACAATGCTGCCGGTGAGATCCACGAGGGCGCCCAGTACCTGTGGGAGGTCAGCGTCTACGTGCCTGAAACGGGCAAGGTCGAGACGAACCTCGTGACCGACCCCTACTCGGTGGCCCTGACGGTCGACTCCACGCGCTCCGTCGCCGTCAACATGGACAATCCGTCGATCGCCCCCTCGGTGTGGACGGACTCCAAGGCTCCCGTCATCGAGGATGACGCCCAGCGCTCCATCTACGAGCTGCACGTGCGCGACTTCTCCGCCGCGGATACGTCGGTGCCCGAGTACATGCGCGGCACTTACATGGCCTTCACGCAGTTCGAGTCCAACGGCATGCGCCACCTGGCCGAGCTGTCGCGCGCCGGCATGAACACGGTGCACCTGCTGCCCACCTTCGACATCGCGACCATCCCTGAGAATCGCACTGATCAGAAGACACCCGCGATCCCCGAGGATGCCGGCCCGGCGTCCGAGGAGCAGCAGGCGGCGGTCACGGCCGTGGCCGACCAGGACGCCTACAACTGGGGCTACGACCCGCTGCACTGGATGGCCCCCGAGGGCTCCTACGCGACCTCGTCCCAGCAGAACGGCGGCGCACGCGTGCGCGAGTTCCGCTCCATGGTGGGTGGTCTGCACTCGATCGGCATGCAGGTCGTCCTCGACCAGGTCTACAACCACACGCCCGCGGCGGGTCAGTCCGCCCACTCCGTGCTTGACCGCGTCGTGCCCGGCTACTACCAGCGCCTGAACGCCTCGGGCGGTGTCGAGACCTCGACCTGCTGCTCCAACGTCGCGACCGAAAACGCGATGAGTGAGCACCTGATGATCGACTCGATGATCCACTGGGCGAAGTACTACCACGTCGACGGCTTCCGCTTCGACCTCATGGGCCACCACCCGGCCGAGGAGATGAAGCGCGCGAAGGCGGCCCTGGCGTCCCTCACCCTGGAGAAGGACGGCGTGGACGGCTCGCGCATGTACATCTACGGCGAGGGCTGGAACTTCGGTGAGGTCGCGAACAACGCGCTGTTCACCCAGGCCACGCAGGGACAGCTGGATGGCACCGGCATTGGTGCGTTCAACGACCGCCTGCGCGACGCCGTGCACGGTGGTGGACCCTTCGACGAGGACCACCGCGTGCTGCAAGGCTTCGGCTCGGGCGCATTCTCGGACCTCAACGGTCTCGATACCCGCTCCGAGGCAGACCGTCGCGCCGACTATCTGCACCGCGTGGACCTCGTGAAGCTGGGCCTGGCGGGCAACCTGAAGGACTACACGCTCACCACCTACGACGGCAAGACCGTGTCGGGCGCGCAGCTGGACTACAACGGCCAGGGCGCAGGCTTCGCCTCCCAGCCCGCCGAGAACGTTAACTACGTGGATGCCCACGACAACGAGACGCTCTTCGACCTGGTCACCTACAAGATGCCGGCGGATGCTCCGATGGATCACCGCGTGCGCATGTCGCTGATCAGCCAGGCCTCCGTGGCCCTGTCGCAGTCGCCCTCCTTCTGGGCCTCGGGAACGGAGATGCTGCGCTCGAAGTCCCTGGACCGCGACTCCTACAACTCTGGTGATCACTTCAACGCGATCGACTGGTCGATGCGCGACAACGGTTTTGGCCGAGGCCTGCCGGTGAAGTCGAAGAACGGCGCGGCCTGGAACCACATGCGCCCGCTGCTGGAGAACCCCGATCTGAAGCCGACCCCGGAGCAGATCGACACCTCCTCGGAAATCGCGATGGACTTCCTGCGAGTGCGTTCCTCCTCGCGCCTGTTCACGCTGGGCAGCGCAGATCTGATCCGCTCCAAGGTGACCTTCCCGAACTCGGGTGAGGGCGCCGTGGACGGCACGATCCTCATGCTCATCAACGACGAGGCGGGGGCCGGGAACGACATCGACGCGAAGCTCGATGGCGCTCTCGTCGTCTTCAACGCGACGGGGGAGTCCGTGACCACCGCGGTCGAAGGCCTGTCGGGTCGCGTCTTCAAGCTGCACGAGGCACAGGCGAACGGCTCGGACGAGACCGTCAAGGGCGCGTCCTTCGATGCGAAGACGGGCTCCGTCACGGTTCCCGCTCGCACGGTTGCCGTCTTCACGCAGGCCGCGGGAGATCGCATCGATCCCACCGTCACCCCGGAGCCGGATCCGGCTGCCGCACAGTGGGTCGCCTCGGGGGACGGCCGCTGGTGGCTGCGTTACCCGGACGGGAGCTACCCCGCAAACGAGCGCGTTGTGCGCGGAGGCGTCACCTACTCCTTCGATGCGAACGGTTGGATGAAGACCGGTTGGCAGGTCGAGGATGGCGCGTGGCGCTACTACGCTCCGTCCGGAGCGATGGCGACCGGCTGGACCGCAGTGGATGGCACCTGGTACTACCTGGATCCCGACACCGGTGCCATGGCCACCGGATGGCTCAAGGACGGCGACACCTGGTACTACCTGCGCAGCAGCGGTGCGATGGCCACCGACTGGGTGAACGTGGGCGGTGGCTGGTTCTACCTGAACGGTAATGGCTCGATGGCCACCGGCTGGGCGAACGTGGGCGGTCAGTGGTACTACCTGACGGAATCTGGCCAGATGGCGATCGGATGGGTGAAGGACGGCGGCAGCTGGTACTTCTGCCACCCTTCGGGTGCCATGGCGACCGGACGCGTCGTTATTGACGGCACGGCCTACACCTTTGATGGTGCTGGCCGCTGGGTCGCCTAGCGGATCGCTACGCAAACGGGTGGGCCGGGACGATTCAATCGTCCCGGCCCACCCGTTTATCTCGTCTCAGGTCGCGGCTTACAGGTCGGCGGCGTCCTCGACGGTGGAGAGGAATTCCGTGAGCCTGTTGGCGGCCGCCATGACGGAGGGGCCGTGCTGGCGTCCGGGCTGGCGACCCATGCGCTCGATGGGGCCGGAGATGGACAGGGCGGCCAGGACGCGGCCGGAGGGGCCGCGCACGGGGGCGGATACGGAGGCGACGCCCGGCTCTCGCTCACCCACGGACTGGGCCCAGCCACGGCGGCGCACCTCGGAGAGCATGGTGGCGTTGAAGGAGGCGCCGTACAGGCCGCGGTGCAGGCGGTCGGGCTCCTCCCAGGCCAGCAGGACCTGGGCGGCGGAGCCGGCGCTCATGGAGAGCGTGGCGCCCACGGGGATCGAGTCGCGCAGACCCATTTCGCGTTCGGAGGCGGCCACGCACACGCGGTAGTCTCCCTGGCGGCGGAAGAGCTGGGAGGATTCCTTCGTGTGGTCGCGCAGAGCCTGAAGGACCGGCATGGAGGCCTGGAGGAGGCGGTCTTCGCCGGCGGCGGAGGAGAGTTCCTGGAGGCGGGGACCGAGGATAAAACGTCCCTGCATGTCGCGGGCGACCATGCGGTGATATTCGAGAGCGACGGCCAGTCGATGGGCGGTGGGGCGAGCAAGCCCCGTGCTGGAAACGAGTTGGGCGAGGGTGGCGGGTCCCGCCTCGAGAGCGCTGAGAACCAACGCAGCCTTATCGAGAACGCCAACGCCACTGGATGTTTGCTCTTCCATACAACTATTTAATATCTCAGCTTTTGAGATGGCAAATTGTCGGATAGTGAAACAGGTCAAAGGGGTGTCCGAGACGTGAGATCAGCGGGTCGCTCGGCCGATGAGGCGGTTCCATTGAATGCGAAGCATGAAGGACACCGTGTCTCCAAAGCGGAGAACAGAGGAGGAACAATGAGCGGAACGATGGCAGAAAAAGTGTGGCGTGACCACATCGTGTCCAAGGGGGAGAACGGCGCCCCCGACCTGCTCTACATCGACCTCCATCTCGTGCACGAAGTGACGAGCCCCCAGGCATTTGAGGGCCTGCGCCTCGCCGGACGCCAGGTGCGTCGCCCCGATCTGACGATCGCGACCGAGGACCACAACACGCCGACGATCAACATCGACCAGCCGATCGCGGACATCACGAGCCGCACCCAGATCGACACTCTGCGCAAGAACGCCGAGGAGTTCGGCGTGCGCCTGCACTCCCTGGGCGACGCCGACCAGGGCATCGTCCACGTGGTTGGCCCCCAGCTGGGCCTCACCCAGCCCGGCATGACGATCGTGTGCGGCGACTCCCACACCTCCACCCACGGCGCGTTTGGTGCGCTGGCCTTCGGCATCGGCACCAGCCAGGTCGAGCACGTTCTCGCGACCCAGACGCTGCCGATGGCCCCCTTTAAGACCATGGCGATCACGGTCAACGGCTCCCTGCCCGAGGGGTCGACGGCCAAGGACATCATCCTCGCCGTCATCGCCAAGATCGGCACCGGCGGCGGCCAGGGCTACGTCCTGGAGTACCGTGGCCAGGCAATCCACGAGCTCTCCATGGAGGGCCGCATGACGATCTGCAACATGTCGATCGAGGCGGGCGCCCGCGCCGGCATGATTGCCCCCGATCAGACGACCTTCGACTACATCAAGGGCCGCCCCCACGCCCCCGAGGGCGAGGACTGGGACCGCGCCGTCGAATACTGGTCCTCCCTCGCCTCCGACGAGGACGCCGTCTTCGATGCCGAGGTCATCCTCGAGGCCGCCGACATCGAGCCCTTCGTCACCTGGGGCACCAATCCCGGCCAGGGTGTGCCGCTGTCCGCGACCGTCCCCGCCCCCGAGGACTTCACCGATGAAACTGCCCGCGCGGCCGCCGAGCGCGCCCTGGAGTACATGGACCTCAAGGCCGGCACCCCGATGCGCGACATCACCGTGAACACCGTGTTCATCGGCAGCTGCACCAACGGCCGCATCGAAGACCTGCGCGCCGCCGCCGGCATCTTCAAGGGCCGCCGCAAGGCCGAGGGCGTGCGCGTCATGGTCGTGCCCGGCTCCGCACGCGTGCGCCTCCAGGCCGAGGCCGAGGGCCTCGACAAGATCTTCACCGAGTTCGGCGCCGAATGGCGCAACGCCGGTTGCTCCATGTGCCTGGGCATGAACCCCGACACGATGAACGCGGGAGACCGTTCGGCCTCCACCTCCAACCGCAACTTCGAAGGCCGCCAGGGCAAGGGCAGCCGCACGCACCTGGTGTCCCCGCTCGTCGCGGCCGCCACCGCCGTGCGCGGCACCCTCTCCTCCCCGGCCGACCTCTGAGGCCCGCCCTCCGCCACCCGACAGCGGGGGAGGGCCCCGGCCTCGTCCCCCACGGAAGAAAAGACTCAACCACCCATGGAAAAGTTCATTACCCACACTGGCATCGGCGTCCCGCTGCGCCGCTCCAACGTCGATACCGACCAGATCATCCCCGCCGTCTACCTCAAGCGCGTGACCCGCACGGGCTTCGAGGACGCCCTCTTCGCCGCCTGGCGCAACGACCCCGAGTTCGTCCTCAACCAGGACGCCTACAAGAATGGCTCCGTCCTGATCGCGGGTCCCGACTTCGGCACCGGCTCCTCGCGTGAGCACGCCGTGTGGGCGCTCAAGGACTACGGCTTCCGCGTCGTCCTGGCCCCCAAATTCGCTGACATTTTCCGCGGAAACTCTGGCAAGCAGGGCCTGGTTACCGGCATCATCTCCCAGGAGGACTGCGTGTCCCTGTGGAAGCTCCTCGAGGCTGAGCCCGGCACCGAGGTGACCGTTTCCCTGGAGGACAAGACCTGGCGAGCCGGTGCGATCTCGGGCACCTTCCAGATCGACGACTACGTGCGCTGGACCCTCATGGAGGGCCTGGACGACATTGCCCTGACCCTGCGCCACGAGGATGAGATCGCGGCTTACGAGGCCGCACGCCCCTCCTTCAAGCCGCGCACGCTGCCCGCGAAATTCTTGCCCAAGGAAGAAGTTGTGTCCGCTCGCGACTGAAAGCACTGCGCATACTGGCCCCTACCTAGCTAGAGTAGGGGCTAGTTACGTCATAGTGAGGAGCACTCATGTCATCGATTCTTCAGGTTGAGGGCAGCCATCCGCTGCGCGGTGAAATCACGGTGCGCGGCGCGAAAAACTTCGTCCCCAAGGCGATGGTTGCGTCGCTGCTCGCCGACACCCCCTCTGAGCTCTACAACGTGCCGCTCATCCGTGACACCGACGTTGTCTCGGACCTGCTGAGTCTGCACGGCGTCCAGATTGACTTCGATCAGGATCGCGGCACGCTGCGCATGGATCCCTCGAACGTCAAGATTGCCTCGCGCTCTGACATCGATACGCTCGCGGGCGCCTCGCGAATTCCGATCCTGTTCTGTGGCCCGCTGCTGCACCAGCTGGGCGAGGCTTTCATTCCCGAGCTGGGCGGCTGCGCGATCGGTGGCCGTCCCATCGACTTCCACCTGGAGACGCTGCGCAAGTTCGGCGCGATCGTCGACAAGCAGCCCGACGGCGTGCACATCAAGCGTCCCTCCTCCGGCCTGCACGGCGCGATCATCGAGCTGCCTTTCCCGTCCGTGGGCGCGACCGAGCAGACGCTGCTCACGGCCGTGCGCAACGAGGGCATCACGACCCTGAAGGGCGCGGCCATCGAGCCGGAGATCCTCGACCTCATTAACGTCCTGCAGAAGATGGGCGCGATCATCTCGGTGGACACGGATCGTACGATCCGCATTGAGGGCGTCGCCAAGCTGAACGGCTACCGCCACACGGCTCTGCCTGACCGCATCGAGGCCGCCTCGTGGGGCGCGGCCGCCCTGGCCACCCACGGCGACATCTACGTGCGCGGCGCTCACCAGCCCGATATGACGACGTTCCTCAACACCTTCCGCAAGGTGGGCGGCGCCTTCGACATCGATGCTGACGGCATCCGCTTCTACCACCCGGGCGAGCCGCTGCACTCGATCGCCCTGGAGACTGCCGTGCACCCGGGCTTCATGACGGACTGGCAGCAGCCCCTCGTCGTGGCCCTCACCCAGGCTGAGGGCCTGTCGATCGTGCACGAGACCGTGTACGAGAACCGTTTCGGCTTCACTGAGGCGCTGTGCAAAATGGGCGCGAACATCCAGGTCTACCGCGAATGCCTGGGTGGGACGCCCTGCCGCTTTGGCCAGAAGAACTACTACCACTCGGCCGTTATCTCGGGCCCGACTCCGCTGCACAGCGCGGATATCGAGGTTCCGGACCTGCGCGGCGGCTTCTCCCACCTGATCGCGGCCCTGGCCGCGTCGGGCACGTCCACCGTGTCGGGTATTGACGTGATTTCGCGCGGCTACGAGCACTTCACGCGCAAGCTCCACCGGCTGGACGCGCGCGTGCGTTACCTGGACGCCTGAGATCATGGCCGCATCGGGTGCGCGCCGTAGCATTTTGCTGCTCGTCTCGTCGATGTCGGCGGGCGGGCGCAGCGTGCGCCTGGGGCCGCGCATCGTGCGCATCCTGCGCGGCGGCGGCTGGGAGGTCGCGGTTCGCCTGACGACGCCCGGCGACGACCCTGCGGCGATCGCCGGCGAGGTTGCCTCTGGCTCCTTTGTCGCGGCTCTGGGCGGTGACGGGTACCTGGGTGCGGTGGCGCGCGGCTGCCATGAGTCCGACGCGATCTTCGTTCCCATGCCGGGCGGTCGCGGCAACGACCTGTGTCGCGCGCTGAGGATCGGCACGGACCCGCTGGTGCGCGCACGTTCCCTCGCTCCGCTGGGTTTTTCTTCCAACGAGGCCGGGGCCGACTCCTCGGACTGGCTGGCCTCCCGGATACGTCCCCTGGACGGCATGTGGGTGCGCTCGCGCGACGGCGTGCGCCTCGCTCTCGGCATCGTCTCGATCGGCCTGGACGCGCGAGCGAATATTCTCGCGAACGAATCCTCTTTCATCTCGGGTCCGCTGGCCTACGGGTACGGGGCCTTCGCGGCCCTGGCCTCGCACGAACCCACCGAGATTGTGGCGACCGTGGACGGGGTCGAGCGCAACATGAGCGGCTGGATCGCATCGGCGTCCAACTCCGGAGTTTTCGGCGGCGGCATCACCCTGGTGGAATCCTCGGATATGAGCGACGGCGTCCTTGAGGTGTGCCACGTCGGCCCCCTGTCACTGTCTCGCGCCCTGCCCGTGCTCGCCCGCGTCGTCGCCGGCCGCGCGAAGGCACACCCGGCTATCGAGGTGGAAAGCGCCCGCGTCGTCTCCTTCGCCGCCCCCGCAGGTATGATCGCCATGGCGGACGGTGACCGCATCGCCTCGATCCCCTTCACCGTCGATGTCGCCCCCGGGGTTGTGTCCGTCCTGGTGTGAGGTCCGTGTGGGCCGGGGCAATGGGGGAGCGGTCCCCGTAGAATGAAGCCATGAGTGCTGTCTCCGGCTTTTACACCTTCGCCAAGGGCGTCCTGACGCCCATCATGACGCCCTGGATCAAGTTCACCGTGACGGGTGAAGAGAACCTCCCCACCGAGGGCGGTTTCCTCCTGGTGCCCAACCACCTGTCCAACGTGGACCCGCTGTGCCTGTGCTGGTACTTCATGAAGCGCGACACCGCCGTGCGCTTCCTGGCGAAGAAGTCGATGTTCTCCGTGCCGGTGTTTGGCTGGATCATCAAGGGCATGGGGCTGATCCCCGTCAACCGCGACTCCAACCCCTCGGCCGTCCTGGCACCCACCCGCGAGGCGCTGAAAGCCGGCGAGGTCGTCGGCATCTTCCCGGAGGGCACTCTCACGCGTGACCCCGACCAGTGGCCGATGGAATTCAAGTCGGGTGCCGCCCGCCTGGCCCTTGACACGGGTGTGCCCGTCATTCCCGTCTCGCAGTGGGGACCGCAGGACATCATGGCCCCCTACAACGCCAAGGGTATCGACATGCGCCCTGGCCGACGCATCGCCTACCACTTCGGCGAGCCCGTCGACCTGTCAGACCTCATGAGCCCCGCAGGCTCGGAGGATCACGAGGCTGTCAATGAGGCGACCACGCGCATTAGCGACGCCGTTCGCGCGGGCGTGGGCAAGCTGCGTGGACTGCCCGTCCCCGAGCAGGTGTGGGACCCCGCCACGCAGGCCGGCCCCTGGTGGGAAGAAGAGCTCGCGAAGAACGCCAAGAAAGCGAAGAAGGTCCGCAAGAAGGGCTAATCGCGGATATCGATGACCGTGCGCACCGGGTCGGATAAGAATCCGATCTGGAATTGGCGCGCGGTCGGCGCCCCGATGACGACGTGCGTGTTGTCCTCGAAGGTGCCATCCGAGACGACATCCAGGTCGCCGACGCGTGTGTGCGTCCCGCCCGGGTAGTGGTTCTCGGAAGCCGTCATCGGTGTACCGTTGATGATGAGCTCCAGGACCGCGCCGCCCTCGACCTGGATGGGCAGGCCTCGGCCCTGCTCGAAGGCGTCATCCGTCCACGCCCCGCGCCATACCCCCGGAGTGCCCTCACCCGAGAACTCGAGCACCACGCGCTTGAAACCCTCGTGCGACGCAGCGGGAATCCCCGTGAGCGCCAGAGCCTTAGCCGGATCATCCGATCGCACCGGCGGTAACCCCTCGACGCTCGACATCCAATTGTCGGCGTTGATAGGCCTCGTCTCGTCCAGTCCCGGCTCGGACGTGGGAGTCGTCTGCGCAGTTGCGCTCGGACTCGCAGACGCCGCGCGGGAGTCGGAGGCGCTCGGCGAGGCAGTCGCTGAGGGAGGCGAGTCCGTGGTCGCCCCGGGCGTGCATGCGCCGAGAAGCGCGAGGCAGGCGGCCGCGCTCGCGACACGGGTGCGGGCTCGGCGGTGAGACACGTTTCCTCCTGGCGCGGGTCGGTTGTTTCAATCCTAGTAGAATGGCCTCGACAGGGAGGTCTCGATGAGTATGACAACAGCAGCGGTCCTGGGAACAGGCGCGTGGGGGACGACGTTTGCGCAGGTCCTTGCCGATGCGGGCGTGACCGTGGCCATGTGGGGACGTAACGCCGATACGATCTCGTTCATCAACGGGGGAGAGAACCCGACGTATTTGCCGGGAATCGCGCTGTCGGAGCGCATTAGCGCGACCACCGACATCGCCGAGGCGGTGAGTGGCCGCGAGCTCGTCGTCGTGGCCGTGCCCGTCAAGGCCGTGCGTGCCACCCTCAGCTCCGCACGCGGGTCGTTGTCGCCCGACGTCGCACTCTTGTCCCTGGCCAAGGGCCTTGAGCTTGGATCCCTCAAGCGCGTCGATGAGATCATTGCCGAGGCCTCGGGTATGCCGAGCAGCCGCATCGCCGTCCTGTCCGGCCCGAACCTCTCGCGTGAGATCGCGGATCGCCAGCCCACTGCCACGGTCGTGGCCGCTCACGACGTCGAGCTTGCCAAAGAGATCGCGAAGGCCTGCCACAATTCCTACTTCCGCCCCTACGTGTCTACCGACGTCGTGGGCACGGAGATGGCAGGCGCCACCAAGAACGTCATAGCGGTCGCGATCGGGGCGGCTGAGGGCATGGGCCTGGGCATCAACACGCGTTCGACCCTCATTACCCGCGGTCTGGCGGAAATGACGCGGCTTGGAACTGCGCTCGGCGCGGACCCCGCGACCTTCGCGGGACTGTCCGGCATCGGCGACCTGGTGGTGACGTGTTCCTCGCGCCTGTCGCGCAACTTCTCCCTCGGCCATCGCATGGGAACCGGCATGGGCCTCGCCGAGGCCCTGGCACTGTCCCCGGGTGTCGTCGAGGGCGTCGCATCGGCCTCCCCGATCCTTCAGGTCGCGGCCTCCGTGGGCGTCGACATGCCGATCACAGGAGCCGTCGTCGAGGTCGTCGAGGGACGCGCCAGCATCGAGGACATGGGCCGTATGCTGCTCGCCCGCCCCCAAAAGATGGACGGCTGGAAGATCGAGCTAGTCTAAACGCCGTGCACGTGGGCGTGAGGCACCTTCCGCGCGGTAGTCTTGGACCTATGACTGCATTTTCTCGCCCTCGCGTCCTCATCGTCTTCGGTGGGCGCTCTTCTGAACATGAGATCTCGTGCTCGACGGCCGCCGGCATCCTGACCGCTATCGACCGCACCAAGTGGGACGTGATCCCGCTGGGAATCACGCGCGACGGCCAGTGGGTGCGCGTCGCCGACGACCCCTCGGCGCTGGAATTCAAGGATGGGAAGGGCCAGTGCGTCACCGCTGGATCGACCCGCGTCGCCCTGACACCGGGCGAGGGTAACCTCGTCGAACTCAGCTACGACGGCGATCCTGATGCTTCGGACTCTCGCGTCGTAGGTGTCGAAGACCTGGGCCACGTGGACATCGTCTTCCCGCTGCTGCACGGCCCCTACGGCGAGGACGGCACCATCCAGGGGCTCTTCGAGATGGCCGGCGTGCGCTACGTTGGCTGCGGCGTGACCTCTTCGGCCGTGTCCATGGACAAGCACTTGACCAAGACCGTCCTGGCCGCCGCCGGCATCGACGTGGGCCGGTGGGAGCTGGTCACCGCCCGTCAGTGGGATACGGACGCCACCGCCTGCATGGACCGTATCGAGGGCCTCGGCTTCCCCGTCTTCGTCAAGCCCTGCCGCGCCGGTTCCTCGGTCGGTATCTCGCGCGTCACCTGCCGAGAGGACCTGCCCGTGGCCATCAAGGAGGCCGCGAACCACGACCCGCGCATCATCGTCGAGGCCTCCACCTCGGGTCGCGAGGTCGAGTGTGGTGTTCTCGGCTCGCGCTCCGACTGGCGCAGCGGAACCGCGCCCCTGGGCGAGATCGTCATCCCCGAGGGAGAGTTCTACGACTACGAGCACAAGTACGTCGACGACATCGTTGGCCTGTCCTGCCCGGCAGACGTCGCCCCCGAGTACGCCGATCGCATTCGCGCGACCGCCTGGCGCGCCTTCGATGCCCTCGAGTGCGAAGGTCTGGCCCGCGTCGACTTTTTCTTCGACGAGGCCACCGACTCCGTCATCATCAACGAAGTGAACACAATGCCCGGTTTCACCCCCATTTCGATGTACCCGCAGATGTGGGCGGCCTCAGGCCTGTCCTACTCGGACCTGCTCAACGAACTCCTCACTGAGGCCGGCGAGCGCCCGCTCGGTTTGCGCTGAACACAACGACAGCCTCGTTAACCCTCACACCCCACGACAGAAGGAACATATGACTGCTCATCCCAAAGTTACCCTGGTGACCTGCACGTCCATGCCCAACCTCTTCAAAGGCGAGGAAGGTTTGCTTGACGAGCTGGCGGCGCGCGGATGCGACCCCCAGATCAAGGTGTGGAACGATCCCGACGTTGACTGGTCCGAGGCCGGCATGGTGGTCGTGCGCTCCGTGTCCGACTATGCGGCTGACCGCCCGGCTTTCCTGG
Organism: Schaalia odontolytica; assembly: GCF_009730335.1. Classification (GTDB taxonomy): domain Bacteria; phylum Actinomycetota; class Actinomycetes; order Actinomycetales; family Actinomycetaceae; genus Pauljensenia; species Pauljensenia dentiphila. Next base: position 1,776,263 of record NZ_CP046315.1, on the reverse strand, counting down.
AGTGGACGAAGCAACTGCGCCGCGTCCAAAACTCTACGGACGTTCTGAACTGGAACACGGACAAGCACTACCTGAGGGAACTGTCCGCGATGGGGCTGCCCACCATCCCCACGAACTGGCTGGAGCCCGAGCAGAACCTTTCCAAGCACCAGATCCACACGCGCTTCCCGGCCTTCGGCGAGTTCGTCGTCAAGCCCGCCGTGTCGTCCGGCGTGCGCGATGTCGGTCGCTATACGACCGTGGACACGCGCCAGCGCCAGGCCGCCATGCGTCAGGTTCAGGGCCTGCTCGGTGAGGGGCGTTCGGTTATGATCCAGCGCTACGTCGAGGAAATTGACCTGCACGGCGAGATCTCCCTGGTCTTCTTCAACGGCCTAGTCTCCCATGCCGTCGAGAAGCGCTCGGCGCTACATCCCGCTTCTGTCACAGATCCCTCTGTGCATGAGGCCGTGGTGACCGCCGAGGCGGCGGACTCGCTCGCGTGGAAGTGGGGCGAGGAGATCCGCCGCGTTCTGCACGGCTACGTGCGCTCGCGCCTGGGCCATGACGAGCAGTTCCTCTTCAACCGCGTGGACCTGGTTCCCGACGGCAAGGGCTCCTTCCTAGTCATGGAGGTCTCCCTCGTGGATGCCGACCTGTACCTGGGGTCGACCCCGGGCGCACTCGGCAACTTCGCCGACGCGATCTCCGCTCGCGCCCACTGGTGATGCACGCCACCGCCGTGGGGGTAGTGCTCGAGTTTCCAAGCTCGACCGGGTAGTGCTAAGCTCTACCCGTTGCCTTCACGGCGACGCGATGGTGGCTGTAGTTCAGTTGGTAGAGCACCTGGTTGTGGTCCAGGACGTCGCGGGTTCGAGTCCCGTCAGCCACCCCACTGCCCCGGCGTTTCGACGCCGGGGTTTTTGTCTTGTCGGGTGGGCAGTGCGACTCTACGCGTGGCGGTGTTCACCCCTTCGTACGTAGGGAAGCCCAAGAGCTTTGATGCGTCCCGGGCATTGTGGAGGGTGTCTTAGGCCAGATTGGCGGTTTGGGATGTCTGGTTAGCGTCAGTATTCGATGGAGTTGCGTGAGCGTGTGACGCGTATGGCGTTGGAGGCTCGTGCTGATCCTGCTAGGCGCAAGGGTGCTATCGAGCGTGTTGGCGACCGGTTGGGCAATCCTGCGGCGTTGCGTACCTGGGTGCGTGCCGTGGAGCAGGGGGGACGCAATGAGCGCGGCGAGGTCAGTGATCAAGAGGCCCGCATCCGGGGGTTGGAAGCTGAAAACCGTGAACTGCGCCGAGCCGATGAGATCTTGAAGGCGGCGTGAGCTTCATTCGGGGTGGAGCCTGGTCGCCTCGGGCGTTCGTTGACGATTTCTTCGAGGGCAATCGACATCGGTGGGGAGTCGAGCCAATCCGCACTGTCTTGTCCCAGTAGGGCACGCCCCGGTTACGCAGGTCCGTGGCGTGACGAACGCGATGTCGAACGCGAAACCTCAGCCTAGGTCCACTGGCACAACACGAGCCGCCCACACCTCGCCCTGGGCGCAGTCACACCCCAACAAGCAGAAAACCAACACGCAACAATACGAAAGAAAGCGGCCTCAACACCCCGATACATAACCCGGGATTTGGCAGGCCAATCAAGTGGTGACGTCACGCGGGGTGCTACACCCGTTATGTGGCGCTACACCGGTTATGTGGCGCTACACCCGTTGTGTGGTGCTACACCCGTTACGTGGCGCTACACCCGATCAGAATGGGTGCAATGCCCACGGATCGGGTGTACCGGGCTCGCAGACAGGAACGATCGGGGAACCTGGAATCCCACAACACAAAAGATAACGGCCTCAACGCACCTACACAGAACCCGGGACTTGACGGGCCTGCGTCAGCCCGTGACGCACAAGCCTTCGAGAATGTAACGCGCTGCGACATGTTCGATCAGTCTGACGCTCGTGGAGTATGCTTGTAGCAATCCAATTGACCGGACAAAGGAGTTTTCATGCCCAGCGTGATCGCCTACGGCTGTGACGATGCTACCACCCAGTTCCACCCCCTGCAGATCGACATCCGCGAACCTGGCGAGGGTGAGATCTACTTCGACGTCGTCTACGCGGGCATCTGCCACTCCGACATCCACGCCGCCCGCGGCGAGTGGGGCCCCGTGTCCTACCCGCTCGTGCCCGGCCACGAGTTCGTCGGCACCGTCGCCAAGGTCGGCCCCGGCGTCACCAAGTTCAAGGTGGGCGACCGCGTGGGCGTGGGCTGCATGGTCGGCTCCTGCGGCACGTGCGAGATGTGCGAATCCGACTACGAGCAGTGGTGCACCTCGACACCCGGCACCCTGTGGACCTACCGCGCCGACGCCGAGGGCAACCCGACGACCGGCGGCTACTCGCGCGGCTTCACCGTGCGCGAGGACTTTGCGCTGCACGTGCCGGAATCCCTCGACTTCTCCGCTTGTGCGCCCCTCCTGTGCGCGGGCATCACCACCTACTCGCCGCTCAAGCATTACAACGTGGGCCCCGGCTCACGCGTGGCCATCCTCGGCATGGGCGGCCTCGGACACGTGGGCGTACAGATCGCCAAGGCCATGGGCGCGGAAGTCTCCGTCATCTCCCACGGCCGTTCCAAGGAAGCCGACGCCCGCCGCTTCGGTGCCGACCACTTCTACGCCACCAGCGAGGAGGGCGTGCTCGAGTCCCTGCGCGGCTCCTTCGACCTCATCCTGTGCACCGTCTCCGCCGACGGCCTCGACTACGCCGGCTACATGGCCGCCCTGCGCCCGTACGGCGTCTTCGTCGACGTGGGCCTGCCCACCGAGCCCATCTCCCTGCCCCTGCGCGCCTTCGTGAACGGCGGCAAGTCCTTCGCCGGTTCCCAGATCGGCGGCATCGCCGAAACCCAGGAGATGCTCGACTTCTGCGCCGCACACGGCGTCATCCCGCAGGTCGAGATGATCAGCGGCGAAGACATCACGCAGGCGTACGACAACATCGTGGATTCGCGCGTGCGCTACCGCTACGTCATCGACACCTCCACGTTCCCCGAGACCGCGTGAGTGAGAGGGTGTCACGCGAAAGCCCTGGGCCGATCGGCCCAGGGCTTTCCGCATTGTGGAGCGGATGACGGGAATCGAATCCGCGTGACCTCGTCATGTACGTAGGGAGTGTGGGCTCAACCGTGTTGTCGTATTCGTCGACCAGGGAGCTTGACATGTACGTGGGGTGTGTGGTGTTGTCTGGGCTCGTTCGTGTGCACATTATCCCACCTAGTGGAAGTTAGGCGGGTGTGCCCATGTTCCATCAGCTGGGTTTAGCTGCGCATAGGTGGGCGGGGGAGTGACTGGATGCTGTGCGTAGAGCGTAGATCCGTATTGGTGTGTTCATGGCACCGCTGTCGCAAGGGTGCGGGGGCATCTCAGTAGTAGCTCTGTCAAACTTTCAGCTCGCAGTTCAGCTTGCTACGCCGTGTTCGATTCGGATCCTGCTGCTCAATCTCCGTAGGCGCATATTCAAGCTTTGTCGACAAATATTATGCGACTGAGCGTAAAGATGGCTATTGAGCCAGCTGCTCTTCGCACGGAAGGTGGAGCTCGGAAGGTGGCAAGTATGACAGCTTCTCAGGTATATGTGTGGAGAGCCTCGGTACTCCCTTGCAGTGATGCCACGATTCACGGGCTATGGTTTCCGGAAAAGTGATTGCATGTGACAGATATGTCGCATACTATGAAGCTGTTGTGAAACTTAGTAACGAAAGGAGGCGTGACATGCTGCAGATCCTTGACAAAGTGGAGGAGAAGTATTTTGCTTCTGACGCCACTGTAACCCCAGGCGGCTGGTGTTGTTGGTGTTGGTGCTGCAACTCGGCTCACGTCTTCTGACGATATCATGAAACCGTGACAATATGACGAAGAAGTCGTATGCCGATCCTTGGGTTGCCGACGTGCTCCCAAGTGCGTCGGCAACCATCAGATTACAGTTACCTCAGTGTTCAAAGAAAGACATGATTATGTCGATTGATGTTGATGAAGAAGCAACATTCCAATTGCGAAGCGGCCTCTACCTGCTTCCGCAGGGCGACGATGAGATTTTCGTTCGCGACGGAAGTAGGGCAGCGTTTTCTAAAGTTATACGGGATAACTAGAATCGCCGGATCCTCTCAAAGCTCGTGCAGGAGCTGACTATCCCTGGCACGCTCAGTGAACTTGCAGATCGCCTCCAAACGACTATCGAGCATATCGAACCCATTATGCAGCGACTGGTCGAGGATGAGGTTATATGTCCGCTGAGCGAGAAAAAGGAGTGCTCGGTTGCGCTCATCGGTGAAGGCAGTGTTGGTGAGACTCTGCTGAAGCTGCTTAGCGACATGGAAGGCATCTCTGTGACTGCGGGGGATGCCGAGGCGCTCTCAACCGGGCAGTTCGACACGGTCCTCAGTATGAGTGATCTTTTCATTGTTGCCACCAATGTATTGCGACCCGTGCTTAACCATACCGCTAATGAGATCGCTCATGAATTGAGCATACCCCTTCCGTATGTGTTTGCCGATGGTCCTGAGATACAGGTCGGTCCTATGGTGTACCCGGGCGAGACCGCGTGTTATACGTGCTTCGAGGTTCAGGACGAGGGTGCTCGTCACCTACGGGACGAATTTTTGGTCTTTAAGGATAATCTTGCCCGCTATCCGGAAGATAAGTCGGTTAGTGCGCCAGTAGCTGCGATGGCATCTGCATGGGCGGCTTTGGCCATAGAAGATGCACAGGAGAAGACTATGTCGCGTTTTGCTGAGCGTGTTGTACGTGTAGAAACCAATAGGTTCGAGGTTGTTAGCCATCGAATCCTTCAGCTCCCCAGGTGTCCGTCCTGTAGTCGTTACCGCCCTGATTTGCAGCACGCCTTCCTCTGAGGTAATCATGATGCAGAATGAAGTTACGAATACAACGGAGTGTCTGGTTGTAGATCCAAGTTTCGATCATGGACTTGAACAAACTGTACTTCCAGGTACTGGCTTAAGGCTCGTTGCCCCTACCCGTCGGGATAGTTATCAGAATAGGCTCGCCGACGCCGAAGGTGACGTTGCTGAGATGTACCAAGTGAATGCGCGTTGGCGACGAGGCGCCTTGGATGATCTTCCCGACGTAGAGGAACAGAAGTCTCTACGTAAGTGGTTCCTAGAATCGGGTCGTGTCTTCGATCTGTCTGGGGAAAGAGAAGGGCCTATGGTCAGCTTGGATACGCTACCTGCGTCCCTTGGCGAAGCGCTCACGGTGCTCGCTCGCGTAGGTTTGCAGAGCGGGCTGTTGTTTGCCGCAGACGTGTTGGTGATCGTCGATGAGTGGGTACATCTCCTTCCGGCAGGTGAAGAATTCCTTGTGCGGACAAGACTCTTCGACGATGTGCGACGGAGGGAACTAGTGGAGTCCGTCTCGGTGGATGTCCGCCATGCGTTCATGGGAGCTCCAGTTTTCCTGGCCGTGGTGCTCGCGCCCCAGCGGCTGCAGGTTACTCATGGCCCTCGAGGTTACCGTAACGCGCTTTTGGAAACGGGAATGCTCGTGGGTAATTTGGGAACTATTTTTGCTGAACATGGTCTAAACATTACGATCGCCGTCGATTTCGTTGATACTACGGTCGATCGTGTACTCGATCAAGACGGGGTCGAACGCTTCGTGGTCGCTTTAGCCTCAATCACTGGCTCAAACAGCAATGGAGACCAATAATGTCGATAACTCAGAGCAAGCGGCGTGCGCATGTTGACACGGACGTCGCATTCGAGGATAACCGTTCATCGTTGCCGATAACCCTTGAGAAACGTGTTGTGCGTATGCTGGAGGAAGCGGTTCAGTCAGGTGAGTGTTCGGAAGCGTTCTCCGATGCCGTATCTTGCTTGATTCATGAGAATTTGATGCAGTCAAGTGATCAGGACCTTCGAATCGCGCATATTGTGCATCGTGTGATGCGTGCAGAAGCGAATACTGATGGTGCCGATCTATCAAAAGCTGTGCGTTCTCCTGATCTCAAGGTTATCCGCGAAGGCGAAACGCGCATCGCGCTTCCTGACCAGGTTCCAGAGTGTGCTCGTGAGCTTGATGAGTTAATTCATCGGCGGAGATCAACTCCGGTGTTTAATTTCCAACCACTTTCTTTCATGGAACTTGCTGCTTTCCTGCGCATGAGCTGTGGTTCGAAGGGGGTGGCGCGCGCCTATCAACGTCGCGACATTCCGCGTAGGGTATTCGCATCAGCTGGTGGTCTGCAGTCTGTGGATATTCAGGTTTTTGTCCAGAACGTGGAGGGTATTGAGCCAGGCCGTTATCATTACGACCCGCTAGAACATTCGCTTGTCCTAGCCGAGATTGGTGACTTCCGCCTTCCAATTGTTGCGACCACCTTAGGTACCGACTGGCTGATGCATGCACAGGCAGTCATCGCGATTATCGGTAATTTCAATCGGGTGTCGTGGAAGTATGGCTCGCGTGGATATCGATATATGGGACTCGATGCGGGAAATGTCTGTGGGCAGATGTATCTCGCTGGAGCAAGCATGAATCTTGCCATTAACGCAGTTGCTGCCTTCCGGGATGATGCGCTCAACTCGCTTCTTCGCGTCGACGGGCGTGACCATTTCGCGCAGCTGCTCGTGTCTGTTGGCAATAAACCGGGTATCCGAGCATGACCGCCAGTTCCATTGTACTGACGATCAGTGTCGGTATTCTACCCTGCTATGGCATCATGATGATGATTATCGACCGGGTTTCCAAGAAACTCCTGTTTCTAGAACCTTGGGTGGTTGACCGTGCTGCTGTCGTCTACCTCGTTTTTCTAGCTATCGGTAATGTATTGGTGGTCGTGCGAGGATTCATTCCGATTGATGCTATTGTTTTTAACGCATGGTGGAGAGCGCTGTTGTCAATACTATTGGCTCCCGTTGTTGCAATTGTTCCGTATCTCTTTGAACTGTTACTCTCGTCGGCTATAGGATCTGCTGAGCGGGCAACCCTTGCGATGGCGGTTTTCATCAGGGATGCAAAGGCGTCAGTCGATGCGCTTATCAAACGGCGTGGAATTTGGTGGACGGTTGCCATTGGCACAGCACTGATGGAAGAGCTCCTGTTCCGAGGCGCCCTACTTCACGCGGTCTGGAGCGAACATGGAGTGTTATTCGCTATTCTTGCAAACAGTATTATTTTCGGCTTACACCACGTCGCATTTGGAATCAATGCAATCCTCGCCAAAATGATTGCAGGTTTCTTGTGGAGCCTTTTGGTGTTGCTGGGTGGCAGTATTATTGCTGCTGTTGTGGCACACCTATTCTTTCAATATCTCGTATGGCGACGATCGCAGAGGATAAGGGGGTGCCATGCTGTGTGACTTCCATGCGACAGGTGCAGGATACGTTGCCAGTCCTGTTGACGGTTCACTTTGTGACATTGTTTCAATCGCAACAATGATGGCAGACCCGGTGCTTCCACTGCGCCGACTTGGTGTCTCCGTTGAGTATGCTGCGTGGGCGAAGGCACAAGGCTGTCAACACCTGTGGGGAGGTGCTTGGATTGACGAGAAACCCTCGGGTCTGCGAAATACGATTCCAGCGGAAGTGAGTGAAGCCGTCATCTCCGGAATGGCGCGCTTGGGTATGCGTATCATGTGCGTGGGAAGCACATGTGGTGGTGAGGACCTTCGACGCCTTCTCGCGGTTGCGCGAGATACAGGTTTATCAGTTGCTATTGAGCCTCATCCGAGCACTTTAGACACGTTACCATCCCTACCCTCAGGCAGTACCATTGAGTCACTCCGTGTTGCGGCTGTTGCGATTGGTGCACGGCATGGTTATAGGGTGGGCAGTGCTCCTGCGAATGCGCAACGAACTCTACTGGAGTTGGGTGAGCTACCCTGCGGTGCAGACGAAGTCATCGCTCGAGAGTTGATCGCGTGGGGTATCCCTCTGACTCCTCTCATGGCATCCACGCGCGTTCAGGCTGACTTGGCTGCACTGACGTCAGCTCCTGGCTTAGATGAAATGTCTAGGATTATGCCGCATCACGCGCGTATTTTGCGGCTTCGAGCACCAGGCGGGATGGCGATGGGGCAGCGTGAGGCCATGAAGCACTTGGGAATGGTTCCGCTCTCGAAGTGCGATAGGGAAGTCCTTGCTAAGGGATGGGCTCTGCTGCGCTCAGTACTTGGCCTAGTCGCCTCTTCGACATGGCTCGTTGGCGGAAGTGGAGCCCCCGGGCTTGGCATGCATCCGCGATATGCACTTGACGAAGAGCAGCGGATTTGGCGTGATTGCGGAATTCCTGAAAACCATATACGTCGGTCATTCGGCGACGAAACGGCGAGCCTACTTGGAATTAGGAGGAATGCATGAACGTTTTCGAAGCCCAAGGTATTCGTAAAACCTATGGGGAAACGAAGGCGGTGGATGGGGTTGATCTATCACTCGCAGCGGGAGAGATCGTGACGATCCTAGGCCACAACGGCTCTGGAAAGACTACTTTTCTTGAGTGCGTTGAAGGGCTGCGTAAACCAGATGCTGGCACCGTTACTCTGTGTGGAAAAGTGCACGCCTATGGTTCCCCACTACCTGAAGGAGTGGGCGTTCAGATGCAGCAAGAACAGCTGCCACCCCGAATAAAGGTCCGCGAGGCACTCAGCCTCTTCGCGAGCATTTACGGCGTTGACGGCCCACCTTCCGACCTGATGCAAGCAATGACAATTGAGACGATCGCGGGCAAGCGCTTCGATACACTCAGCGGCGGACAGAAACGTCGTGTGAGCCTCGTTTTGGCCTTCATGGGCGACCCGCGAATCGTCTTCCTCGACGAACCAACGGCCGGGCTGGACCCAGAGGCACGCTCAGCACTCGTCGCTGTGCTCAAAGACCGTCGGGACCGGGGCCTAACGGTGTTGGCAACACTACATGAGGTTGACCACGCGGCAGACCTCGCGGACCGAATCTTAATTATGGCACGCGGTCGTGTTCGCCGTGAGGGCACGGTTGATAGCCTCATGTCAACGCTGGGTGCCGACGCGTGCGTCGTGCTTCCCCGCGGCACAGATCAAGCGCCATGGCAGGCCGCCGGACATACCCAGCTGAGCCCGGAGGGGGCTCTGCTGGTGTTCGGAGATCGGCCGACCCTCGAACGGGCAGTTCAGAACATTCCCAGTGGCCGCACGGCAGTGTTGAGGCCCACCAATCTGGGGGACGTCGTGACGCGCGAAGCGCAGACAGCTGAGGAGGAAAAATGAACGTTTGGCGATCAACATGGGCGCTGTTCCGTGTGGAAACCCTTTTGTTCCTTCGGGAGCCATTCGCGGTTTTCTTCTCACTAGCGTTCCCACTAATTCTACTCCTCTTCGTAGGATCGATCGGTGGCACAGAAGAATTGCCGGCGGGCGGTCGTTTCATTGATGCCTATATGGCGACGATGATTGGTGTTACCGCAGCAAACGTAGGTCTTATGGGGATGTCGATTCATATTGCAGAGAACCGGGGTCAAGGTGTACTGAAGCGCTATCGTCTATCGCCGGTCCCGTCCAGCGCATATTTCATCGCGCAGTTTTGCACCGCGGCGGTCGTCGTCGCAATCTCGATCGTCGCATTGGCAGTGGTTACCTTGGTTGTTTACGGACCGGCTCCGCATGCCAACTGGCCGATGCTGCTAGTGGTGTCAGCTATTTCACTTTATGTCACCATGAGTCTCGGACTCTGTTTGGGGGGTCTTGCAATGCCCGTCCGAAGCGTCCAAGTTGTGTCGGCTGCTATGTTCTTTCTGATGTTTTTCAGCAGCGGTGCCGCACTCCCACGTGAGTCCTTCCCCGACTGGCTGCAGACAGTTTCAGAGTTTAATCCCCTCACGATTCTTAACCAAGCACTCATGGACGCCTATCTTGGGCAGCAATGTTCGTGGTGGCCTCTAGTCTTTTTGATAGTTGCTACCGTCATTTTGAATCTAATCACGGTTCGAACATTCGACTGGGAAGGAAGCAACTCGTGATTTCTAGTTATCAATTGCCCACCATTACTAGTGGGGTCGGGGATGACTCCATGATTGTCAGGACGTTCAATCGTCGTCGACCGATCATCAAGCCCACTTTGAATGATGATGAGTATCATGCACTAGTGGAGACGGAGTCATTGTACGCTCCGAGTGCCTTCATTCGGCTCCTCACAACGTATTTTCGCCCGGCTTCTGGTGCAGGGCTACACGTCGGTCATGGTCAGTACTTTGACTTTGACCATATTTCGAGTAAGCTACTCGGCGTTGCTGGGCTTAATTCATCCTATGCTAGCCAGGTCTACGGCGGCGGTAAGGGCCTTGATCTGCACGACATGTACGTGTCCTCCATGGGTGAGGGAATCGAACGGGTGCTCGGTTCATTTGCGTTTTTGTCCTGGGCAGACCGGTTACAGAATGGCACTCGTCGGGAGATGGAAGATCGAGGTAAGCACTGCCTCGGACCGGAAGATCTTCCAATCTTTTCTGAAGCGCAGTTCTCCGACCCTCACTTCGGCTTCGACCGCTGGGACGATAACACGACGATGGGGTGGATTCCGGGTACCCGGCTCTACTCGGGTGAGACTATCTGGGTCCCAGCTCAGCTTGTGCTGTTCATCTACTACCGCCCAGACGATGAGCCACTTATCGGTCTAGCACCCTCCGGTGGATTGGCAAGCCATATCACTACGGATCGTGCTGTCTACCATGCGCTCGACGAACTTATCGAGCGGGACGCAGTAAATCTACGTTGGCACGCACGTGTTCCCTTAGATCGTATCGTGATGGACGTTGAGCCCCGCGATGCAAAGGTGCGTAGACACCTGTCCGAATTGGATCGGGGAATCGGAAAGCCGGAATTCTACCTGCAGAACCTCGACTTTTTCGAATTCCCCGTGTTGACGGCCATCGAGTTTGATAACTGGTTGGAGGATTTGCGCTACAACGCTGGTGGCGGGGTGGGAGCAAGCCCCGATGCGGCGATGCGTTCTGCGCTCGGTGAGTACTGTCAGTCAGAACGCTCCTTGCGCATTTGTCAGTTGGCTGATAATTGGCAGTTTGAAATTGCTTTCAGGCGGCTATTTGGAATACGTGCCGATGCTAAGCCTTACGAATTCGACCGGTTCGTACAAGCGATCACGTTCTATGGGTATCAACAGAATCAGAAGAAAGCTGACTGGTACTTCAATGGTGGTGGCGAAGTGAAACTGAGTGAATTGTATGCCCGATGTGACGCTGCGGAACCTGACCCGGTTAAGCGTATTCACTTAGCGATGCAGTCTCGTGGCATAGATCCGATTATGTTTGACTTCACTCCCCGTGCTTTCACGCAGACTAAGGTATGGAAGGCTTTTATTCCTGAACTGTCCCAGCCCTACCCTCCGCAGGCGCCCGCGCTGGGACACCCTTGGTACTTGAATTGTCCCGTTGATGCAGGTTATCGCGATCATCCCATTGATCAGGCGGATCTCCTCCAAGATCCGCTTCCCTATCCGTAAGGAGTTTGCTCATGCTTGATCCAGTCGAAAGCTCTATGACGACCTCTGCTCACAGTAAAGCAAGTCCGCATGGTCAGATCGCGCCTCTCATGACGCTTGCATCAGCTACGGCAGCCGTTCGGGTGGGTACACTTGCGGCTCTCATCCCGGGATTGGTAGCAGCTCATGCTGGAACTGGAACTTGGTTGACGCTAGCCCTGCACATCGCTGGTGCGCTGGCAACAGTTGTTGTGATTCTCGTTCAATCCCGTACTGGTTTGCTGATGGCTGTCCTCTACACCGGCTACTCCACGGTGGTCCTGGCGCTGGATGCTCCCAATGGTGCTCTGAGTTCAGTGATGTGGATCGTTGGTGGCTTGACTTTGCTGATGACCCTCGCGTCCTCGCTAAGAGTACGTCGAAAGCAGAGTCTGCTATGGCCAGCCTGGACCGCACTATTGGGCGTGATCGTGGGATTCGTGGTGTTGTCAATCCTGCATTGATAACCGGCTCTTCACCATTGAGGGGGTGGGAGTGGCGTTCGGGGTTGGGCGTGTTGTGGCCGGGTAGGGGTCGAGGTCTTCCGATGGTGGGGGTTCCTACACCGTCGATCTGACAGACCTCGACCCATACCTGCAACCTCCGCTCAACACCCGCTCACCCACACTCAACTCAGAAGAGCCGGTTTAGCTGCCCACAGGCGGGTTGTGCTTGTGGTCAAGCTGAGTACAGGTGGGCGAGGGATGCATGGGTGCGATGGGAGGTTGACGTAATCGCGTGTGCCAGGTGTGTGAGGCCTCAGTGTGTCGCATGGCCAGTGAGAAGCAGTCGCCCCCCCCAAGTCAGCAGCAACGTCGGGTGCGAGCACAGGAAAGCCCCGGGCCAGCTGGCCCGGGGCTTTCCCAGCGCTGGAGCGGATGACGGGAATCGAACCCGCGTGATCTGCTTGGAAGGCAGAGGCTCTACCATTGAGCTACATCCGCGTACCCCCGGAGGGGACACACAGATCGTAGCGGGTATTGTCCACGTGCGCGACATTTAATCGCACCTCCCGTATGATGGGGCATCGGACAGTAGTCCTCGGGGTGTAGCGCAGCTTGGTAGCGCATCTGCTTTGGGAGCAGAGGGTCGCAGGTTCAAATCCTGTCACCCCGACCAACCGCGGCCACAGCGCCGCGGTTTTTTCATACGATCCCGGGGGAGTGCCATGCCGTCCTATCGCACCATCATGACGGTCACGACTCTGGCACCCGGCCGTGCCCCCGAAGAAATCGAGGCCGCCGCCCGCTCCGTCACCCGGCTCGAATCCTGGGACATCGCCATAGCCTCCGGCCAGCCCCGTGTCACCGCACGCTTTACCGCGACAGATGACACCGAGGCGAGAGCTATTCACGGCGAGATCGCCGCCGCCGTGCGCCTCGTCGCCGATGTGCCCCGCGCCCGCCTGGCAGCCGTCGTGCGAGGGCGCTCCCATTACCTCGCCCCCTGAGTGTGCCCCTGAGCGCGGGCGGCCCCGGCCTCGCGAATGAGAAGAGAACGGTACCTGCCCGTGTGGCGTTGCGCACTTGAAGTGGCTGTAGAGGGGTGGATATGCCCACTAATGCCCCGCGAATGAGGACATCAGCGGGGTCGTGGCGTACACTAAGCGAGTTGTTATGCGCCCGAAATGGGCGTTCCCCCGATTTGTAGACTACGGAGCGTACGCACGTGAAGAGCACCGTTGAAACCCTAGAGCCCACCAAGGTTCGTCTGACCGTTGAGGTTCCCTTCGAGGAAATGAAGTCCGAAATGGACAAGGCGTACAAGGAGATCGCCGGACAGGTCAACATCCCCGGCTTCCGTAAGGGCCACGTGCCTCCGCGCATCATCGACCAGCGCTTCGGCCGCGCCGCCGTCATCGAGCAGGTCGTCAACCAGGTCCTGCCCGGCTACTACTCCGACGCCGTCAACGAGAACGACCTGCGCCCCATGGCTCAGCCCACCGTCGACGTCACCGAAATCCCCAACGTGACCGGCCCCCAGGGCGGCCAGCTCGTCTTCACTGCCGAGGTTGACGTCGTCCCCGCCTTCGAGTTGCCCGAGATCGACGAGAAGCTCGTCGTCGAGGTCGAGCCCACCGAGGTCACCGAAGAGGACGTCGAGAAGGAACTTGAGGACCTGCGCGGCCGCTTCGCGACCCTCAAGACCATCAACCGCAAGGCCAAGACCGGCGACTTCGCGACCATCGACCTGGTCGCCACCATCGACGGCAAGCAGGTTGACTCCGCCTCCGACGTCTCCTACGAGATCGGCTCCGGCTCCATGCTTGACGGCCAGGACACCGCCCTGCGCGGCACCAAGGCCGGCGAAGAGGTCACCTTCACCTCCAAGCTGAAGGGTGGCGAGCACGAGGGCGAAGAGGCCGAGGTGACCATCACCATCAAGGCCATGAAGACCCGCGAGCTGCCCAAGGCTGACGATGACTTCGCTCAGATGGTCTCCGAGTTCGACACCATCGACGAGCTCAAGGAAGACCTGAAGAAGCAGGCCGCCCAGTCCAAGGAGTCCCAGCAGGCCCTCGCCGCGCGCGATGCCCTCATCGACCTCCTCCTGGACAAGGTCGAGATCGTCCTGCCCGAGTCCGCGGTCGACCACCAGGTCGAGCACCGCGTCGGCGAGGACGCCAAGCCCAAGGCCAAGAAGGAAGCCCGCGAGGCCGTCGAGAAGGAAATCCGCACCGAGCTGCTCTCCGAGGCCCTGGCCAAGAAGTTCGACGTGCAGGTCTCCCAGCAGGAGCTGATCGACTACGCGATCCAGATGTCGCAGAACTTCGGCATCGACATCAACCAGCTGTTCTCCTCCTCCCAGCAGATGGCCAACGTTGTGGCCGACCTGGGTCGCTCCAAGGCCCTCATTGAGGCCCTGAAGGTCGTTACCGTCAAGGATGCCAACGGCGCCGACGTCGACCTGAGCAAGTTCTTCGGCACCGATCCCGCCGCCGAAGAGGGCGCGGAGATCATCACCGAGGTCGCCGACGAGCAGGAGTGAACCGCGGCGGGTATACCCGCTGACGAGTGACTAACTCGCGGGCTGAGGGGGTGGGGCGCGAGCCTCGCCCCCTCAGTGCATGTGTCGAGCGCATGTGCTCAATGCATGTGCCGACAGCGAAACGACGGCCCGGCGCGCGCACGAGCGGGCGCGCAGCGGGTACGGTTGACACCAATGGGCCGACGGGGCCCGCGAACAGACGAGGAGGTACGCGTGAGCGTGCACAATACCGGGGCTGCCGGCGAAGGCTCGCAGCTGGGACTGGGTGACTCGGTCTACCAGCGCCTGCTCAAGGAACGCATCATCTGGCTGGGCGGCGAGGTCCGCGATGACAATGCGAACGTGATCTGCGCGCAGCTGCTGCTCCTCGCGGCCGAGGACCCGGACCGCGACATCTACCTGTACATCAACTCGCCCGGCGGCTCGGTGACGGCCGGCATGGCCATCTACGACACGATGCAGTACATCAAGCCCGACGTCGTCACGGTCGGCATGGGCATGGCCGCGTCGATGGGCCAGTTCCTGCTGACGGCGGGAGCCCCCGGCAAGCGCTACATCACCCCCCACACCCGCGTGCTGCTGCACCAGCCCCTGGGCGGTGCGGGCGGTTCCGCGACCGAGATCCGCATCAACGCTGATCTCATCCTCGGGATGAAGAAGGAACTCGCTTCGATCACCGCGGCGCGCACGGGAAAGACCGTCGAGCAGGTCGAGGCCGACGGCGATCGCGACCACTGGTTCACTGCGCAGGAAGCCCTTGAGTACGGCTTCGTCGACCGCGTGATCGACAGCCCGCAGGAGATCGGAACGCGAGGAGAGAACTGATGAGCACCCAGCCCTACTTTGAGGCGGTCGCCCGCCAGATGCCGCAGGCCCGCTACGTCTTGCCGGACTTTGAGGAGCGCACGGCCTACGGTTTCCGCCGTCAGAACCCCTACACCAAGCTCTTCGAGGACCGCATCGTGTTCCTGGGCGTTCAGGTGGATGACGCCAGCGCGGATGACGTCATGGCGCAGCTGCTGGTCCTGGAGTCCCAGGATCCCGATTCGCTGATCACCATGTACATCAATTCGCCCGGCGGTTCCTTCACGGCGCTCACCGCCATCTACGACACGATGCAGTACATCAAGCCGCAGATCCAGACGGTGTGCCTCGGCCAGGCCGCCTCGGCGGCGGCCGTCCTGCTGGCAGCGGGTTCGCCCGGCAAGCGCCTGGCGCTGCCCAACGCCCGCGTCCTCATCCACCAGCCGGCGATGGAGGGTATGCAGGGGCAGGCCTCGGACATCCAGATCGTCGCCGACGAGATCGATCGCATGCGCGCATGGCTCGAGGACACTATCTCGAAGCATTCGGGCAAGCCGGTGGAACAGGTGCGCCGCGACATCGAGCGGGACAAGATCCTGACCGCCCCGCAGGCCGCCGAGTACGGTCTGATCGACCAGGTGCTCGAGTCTCGTAAGGCTCTGTGACCCTTTCGTTATCGACGGGGCCGTGGCCTCCCCGCGCTTGTGAGTGCGGCGGATCCACGGCCTCGTTGCTGCCCGAGTGTGCGCATGGGTACCCCCTGGCAGTCGTCGGCCGCGGGTGAGTATTTCATAACAGTAAGCGTGGCTCAGCGGAAAACTACCCCGCGTGCACTACGTTGTTTGCTAGCAAGTGCGAAAGCGTATCCGATCGAACGGCAAAACGTTCAACACCTTGGAGGTCTCGTGGCTCGTCTGACTGATGGCGCGGAACTGCTCAAGTGCTCTTTCTGCGGGAAGAGCCAGAAGCAAGTGCGTAAGCTCATCGGCGGCTCCGGCGCGTACATCTGCGACGAGTGCATTGAGCTGTGTAACGAGATCATCGAAGAGGAGCTGGGGGCTCAGCAGTCCTCCTCCTCGGCGACTCCGCTGCCTAAGCCGCGCGAAATCAACGAATTCCTGAACACGTGGGTGATCGGTCAGGACCGTGCCAAGCGCGCCCTGTCGGTGGCCGTGTATAACCACTACAAGCGCGTGCGCTCGCGCGAGGTCGGCAATGCTGAGGACATGCTGGGTACCAAGTCCAACATCCTGCTGCTGGGCCCCACGGGCACGGGCAAGACCCACCTGGCGCGATGCCTGGCCCGCCTCCTTGACGTGCCTTTCGCGATCGTGGATGCGACCGCTCTGACTGAGGCCGGCTACGTGGGCGAGGACGTGGAGAACATCCTCCTGCGCCTCATCCAGGAGGCCGACGGCGATATCAAGAAGGCCGAGAAGGGCATCATCTACGTCGACGAGATCGACAAGATCGGCCGGAAGGCTGAGAACGCCTCGATCACCCGCGACGTGTCGGGTGAGGGCGTCCAGCAGGCCCTCCTGAAGATCATCGAGGGCACGGTTGCCTCCGTTCCCCCCACGGGCGGACGCAAGCACCCCCACCAGCAGTTCCTCGAGATCGACACCTCCGGCATCCTCTTTATTGCGGCCGGTGCGTTCGCGGGCATCGAGGACATCGTGAAGGCCCGCCTGGGCCGCCGGTCGACGGGCTTCGGTTCGGAGCTGAAGAGCACCTCCGAGATGGGTGACCTCTACGAGGCCGTCTCCGCCGAGGATCTGCACAAGTTCGGCATGATCCCGGAGTTCATCGGCCGACTCCCCATCCTGACCTCCACCAAGGAGCTGACGGAGGAGGACCTCGTCCGGGTCCTCACTGAGCCGTCGAACTCGCTTGTGCGCCAGTACCAGCACCTCTTCGAGCTGGACAACATGGACCTGGAGTTCACGCACGAGGCACTCCTTGCGATCGCCGCTCGCGCGAACGAGCGCAAGACGGGTGCCCGTGGCCTGTCGTCGATCATGGAGCAGACCCTGTCGGATCTCATGTTCGACCTGCCCAGCCGCGACGACGTCGCACGCGTGGTTATCACCCGCGACCTAGTCGAGGGCGTGGGGCCCGCCGAGCTCTACCCGGAGCCCTCCTCGGAAGGCAAGCGCAGCGCCTGAGTTCTCCCGCTACACTGAGGTCAGTTGAGACCCTAGGGGAGGAACAATGGCACAGCGTGACGAGGCCTCGGTGGCCGCTTCGGCCGACCTGGGAGTGAGCGGTGTTCCCGCCGAGCTGGCGGATGCGCGCGCCACGATCGACAACATCGACGCTGCCCTCGTGCACATCCTCGCTGAGCGCTTCCGCTGCACCCAGCGCGTCGGGCACATCAAGGCCCGGCTGGACCTGCCTCCCGCCGATCCGGCCCGCGAGGCCCGCCAGGTTGAGCGCCTGCGCACCCTGGCAGCATCCTCCGGCCTCGACCCTGATTTCGCCGAAAAGTTCCTGGGCTTCATGGTCCGTGAGGTCATCCGCCACCACGAGGACATCAAGGCCGAGTACAACGAGGGGCCGCGTCTGTAGAGTCCTGCCTCATTAATTCCGCAGGCGATTCTCCTGCGTCGCGTTCAGGTGTCGACATTGGATCGGTGATATTCTGCGGTTTAGGGGATATGGGGAGATGCGCTTGTGAGGCATTGCATGCGACTGCGGTGGCTGGCGATGAGGGGCGGTGGTGTCAGCCTTTTCTCTGCCTCTCGACTAGACTGTACGAGCTGAACACGTGGCATTTCAGGATGGGGATTGATGGTCAATCTAGGTGATATCGCGAAGGCGACAGGGTACTCGAAGGCGACTGTGTCCCGTGTGCTCTCGGGGGATCCCAGCTTCACCGCGAAAGAATCGACCCGACATCGCGTTATTCAGGTGGCCAATGAGCTCGGCTACGCGCTGCGCTCCTCGCGCTCCGGAATTCCGCAGATGATGGCGGTGCTGGAGAATTTCGACGCGACGCGCGGACCCCAGGA
Organism: Schaalia odontolytica; assembly: GCF_009730335.1. Classification (GTDB taxonomy): domain Bacteria; phylum Actinomycetota; class Actinomycetes; order Actinomycetales; family Actinomycetaceae; genus Pauljensenia; species Pauljensenia dentiphila. The sequence continues at coordinate 1,757,957 of NZ_CP046315.1, read as the reverse complement.
CACTTACTTCGCAGACGTGCGTGACGCACTGCGCGAATGCGCGGTCAAAAACATGATGAGCCTGTCCTTCTTCTCCGACGTAGACTCGCTGGTCGAAGCCGGTGATGACTTCGCTGGCTTCGTCTCCCTGGGGCCCGCTCCGATCGCGAGTGAGGATCTTGAAAGGCTGCATGAGGCGCTGGCACACGGCGTGTTCATCGATATCAATCCCGCACCCACCCTCTTTCATTCGGTGCGCCCCGACCTGCAGCAAACCGTCATCGAGGCCATCTACGCGCTGCGCGAGCAGGGGCGCGAGCGTATCGCTTTTATCGGTGGAGACGGGCACATGATGGGGTCGCACGTCTTCGCACGGGATCCTCGCACCTTTGCTTTCGATGAGTGGGCGCGTCTGCTGGGGATGCCGACCGACGGGTACGTGTATGCGTCCGGCCCATTCACGGTTGATAACGGGCGTGACCAGGCCGAGGCTCTGCTGGATGCCCATGCGGAGGCGATGCCTGACGCGATCCTCGTGGCTGCAGATCCTTTGGCAGTCGGCGTCATCCAGGCGCTGGTGGCCCGTGGGGTGAGGATTCCCGAGGAGGTCGCGGTCCTGTCGATCGATAATCTCGAAGTGTGTCAGTACACGGCTCCCACGCTCAGCTCCTACGCGATTGAGCGTTCAGAGCTCGCCGAGACAGCCCTCATGCTTCTTTCCGACGCGATTGTCGGCCGGTTCCGGCACAAGCATCACGTGCTCCTCTCCACGCGCCTGGTGCCTCGGCAGAGCTTTATTCCCGTCGAGGACACGCCCCGGAACTGATCGTCTGACGCGCAACGTGGCGGCGGCGTGTGCTTCTCACCCCGCCGCCGCGTTGCCTCGTCACAGGAGAGACAGCGTCACGTCCACGATCTGCTCGTGCGTCGCGTCGATCTGGAACTCGTCGTGGACCGGTGAACCCCACGAATCATCGCCGCCCACGCCCATCTGTGCGCTGAGCAGACGCAGGTACGTCGCGGTACGCTGCGAAGGCTCGGGAAGTTCCCACCAGTGGCGTGCGTTCTCAATTTGCGCGGACGAATAGGGTAGGAGAGAGATGCCTAGGTTGGCGCGGGCCTGTACGCGCAGCCCGTGGCCGTTGGCGTCGGTCGCATCGCACCAGCGCACACCGGGGTGGAAGCCACACTCCTGCGGCACCGCGTAGTGGGCCAGGCCCTGCGCGGCGCTGAGTTCCCACACACCCAGGTTTGCGCCGGCTAGGCGATCCGCGTAGGCCTCGACAGGGCCGAGGCCGTAGAAACGCAGCCGGTCAATCGAGGAAGGTAGAGCCCACTCGAGGCCGAAACAGGGCATCGTCGGCAGGTTCTGGGCACCCGGGTAGGTTGCCGTCAGGCGGATCGTTCCATCGGTACGCAGCTCGTAGCGCACGGGAACGATGACATTGTCCAGGCTGGCCAACTGGTAGTCGTAGGTGACAACGACGCCGCCTTCACGGGGCTCAACCCGTGTGTCCACGCAGCGGGCGTAGGCACCGGCGGTCGTCCAGCATGCACGCTCGAAACCGTGGCCGGCCCCGCGGTCATTGTCTGTGAGGGGACGGAACGTCGTTAGGCGAGGCGGGAAGAGCACCATGGCCTCCTCCCCGCGTTTCCACAGCACGATGCCGCCGGCGGTGCGAGACAGCAGAGCCTCGCTCTCGCCGTGACGCATGCCGACGTTCCAGCGTCCCAGCGTGAAGTCGGCCTCGCCCTCGATCTCCTCCGTTGGCGGCTCCGGGCGCGCGTGGATCGATTGCCCCACCGCCACCACGTGCCCCGCCTCGCACCACGCGGTAGGCGCGGCGAGATATAGCGTCCCCTCCAGGACAATTTCTCGTGCTGTCTCGCCCAACAGCTCGCTGGGCCAACGTACCTCGACCAAGCCCTCCGGGCCGCTCGCGGATGCCGCCTCGTACTCGGCCTCCCATGCGACCTCGCCGTCCGCGAGCACGCGGGCGCGCACTCTCAGGTGCTCAAGCGGAGCGGGAAGGGTGAGTATACCCAGACGTATGCCCTGCGCGCTGGGGGTGAGTGTCACCGGGGCGTAGAGAGCCTTGACCGCCTGCGCCTGAGGCTTGGGCGTACGATCCGCGAAAACGATGCCGTCGCACGAGAACTCCCAGTCACAAGGACGATCACCGAAGTCGCCGCCGTAGGCCAGGAACTCTCCGCCCGATCCGGCGGTCGGCTCATGGTACAGAGCCTGATCGATGAAGTCCCAGATGAAGCCGCCGCCGTACTCGGGGTAACGCTCGAGGTCCGTGTACAGTTGCAAGCCTCCCACTGAGTTACCCATTGAGTGCATGTACTCGCACGAGAGGTAGGGCTTTGCCGGCTCACAGCGCAGGTACTCCTCAATAGCGTCGGGATGGGCGTACATGCGCGACTCGATATCCGAGGCATCGTCGAACTCGCGATCCCATGTCACGCCCTCGTAGTGAACTGGACGGGCCTCGTCCAGCTCGTGACAGCGTCGGTACATGCTGCGGAACACCTCGCCGCCGTAGGACTCGTTACCCAGTGACCAGATGAGCACACTGGCGTGGTTGCGGTCCTGGCGCACCATCGACTCCACGCGATCCACGCATGCGTTCTCCCACTCCATCTTCGAGTCCGGGATGGCCGTCTCGGGTGTGGGAATATCGCCTGGTGTGCACCATGAGCCGTGCGTCTCCAGGTTCGCCTCGTCGATGACGTACAGGCCGTATTCGTCACACAGATCGAGGAATCGCGTGTCGTTAGGGTAGTGGCTCGTGCGAATGGCGTTGATGTTGAGCTGTTTGCACAGTCGTACATCCGTGACCATGTCCTCCATCGCCATCGTGCGGCCCGTGTATGGGCTGAACTCGTGACGGTTCACTCCTCGGAAGATCAGGCGCTGATCGTTGAGAGTGAACACGCCGTCGACGATCTCAAAACGGCGGAAGCCCACGCGCTGGCTCACGACCTCGTGCGTGTGTCCGTCCGCATCGAGAAGAGCCACGCTCAGCGTGTAGAGCGCCGGGTCCTCCGCCGTCCATGGGCAAATCTTGGATAGAACACCGCTCAGCTCAATGACGGGCTCCCTCGTGGGGCTGCGGTGGCTCCACACGACGGTGGCCGAGCGGTCCGTAAGTTCGGCGCTGATGGTGACGTCAGCATCGATGCCGCAGATGTCGGCCTTAATGTCCAGGGTGCCCATGCCCGTCGCTGCGTCGTAGTCCGTGTCCACCATTAGGTTTTCGATGTGGCACACCGGCAGCGCGATCAGGTAAACGGAGCGGAACAGGCCGTGGAAACGCCACGAATCCTGTCCTTCAAGCCAGGAAGCGCTCGAGTGCTCGTAGCACGCGACCACGAGCTCGTGTTCCTCCGTGCCGCTATCGCTATTGAGAGCCTGCATCACCTCGAACTCACTCGCAGTGTAGCCATCCTCGCAGTATCCGACGAACGCACCGTCGACCCACACGTAGAGCGCGGTCGCGAAGCCTTCAAAACGCAGGCGTACGCTGCCGCGTGCCTTGAGACTCTCCAGCACGGCGTCGTCAAGGTGGAATCGGCGACGGTAGACGGCGACTCGGCAGTCCTCGGGAAAGTTGGGAGCCGTCGGATTAGCGTGTCCGTCCCACGGCATCTGGATGTTGACGTAGGCCGGTGGCCACAGTCCCTCCGCTTCGAGCGTCGAGGGGACGGGCAGGTCGCACGCTTCCTCGGTTAAGAAGCAGTCGGTGGGGGAGACGAGGCAGATGCGCGATGCGGTGGTGAGTGCTACCTCCCAGGTTCCATCGAGGCTCTGGCGGTGTGTGTCTGAGTCATGGGAAGAGCGGGCGGGAAGTCGATTGACGGCAAAGGTCTGTGGATCGCTGAGCCAAGCAGATGTGGGGGTGGAAACATGGGGCGTGTGGAACATGGTGACCTCCGGATGTGCGACGTTGCGGTGGAGCGATCGTGCTCTGAGAACAGATTAACCTGCCGTGTACAAATACGCAATTAGGTTACTTGTAAATGCTCATATGATCTAAATAACCTTGGAGCTGCAAGGTAAATATGTTAAGTTGTGACTGTCCATGCAAGTGTTGCTTCAAAGGAGAGGGACAATGGCACACGAACAAGGAACGAACAAGAGCTGGGTGTCGCGAATCTGCTACGCGATCGGCAACCTCGGGCAGGCCGCGTATTACAACGCGCTGTCGACCTTCTTTGTCACCTACTACGCGGCGCAGACCCTGTTCCGTGACTACGAGGACTCCGATGCCAAGGCGATGATCGCGATCATCACGGCTCTCGTCTTCATCATCAGGATTGTTGAGATCTTCATCGATCCGCTCCTGGGTAACCTCGTGGACAACACGAACTCGCGTTTTGGGCGCTTCAAGCCCTGGCAGGTCATCGGCGGTGTTGGATCCTCGATCCTACTCTTCGCGATCTTCACCGGACTCTTCGGCCTCGTCAACGTGAACAAGGGCGTGTTCATCGTTGTCTTCGTGATCGTCTTCGTGGTCCTCGACGTTTTGTACTCCCTACGTGACATCTCCTACTGGGGAATGATCCCCGCCCTATCCTCGTCTTCGCAGGAACGTAGCGTGTACACCGCCCTCGGTACCTTCACGGGCTCGATCGGCTACAACGGTGTGACCGCGATTGTCGTTCCCGTCGTCGCGTTCTTCGGTGCCCTTGCAGGTGCAGGCTCCGAGAGTCAGGCAGGCTGGAGCGGCTTCGGTGCCTTGATCGCCATCCTTGGCATCGTCACCTGCCTGGCCGTCGCTTTTGGAACGCGCGAAGAGGAGAGCGTGCTGCGCGATCCCGCCGACAAGTCCAACCCCCTGCAGGCCTTCCAGGCGATCGGACGTAATGACCAGCTCCTCTGGGTCTCCTTGTCCTACGTCCTGTACTCGATCGCGAATGTCGCGACGACCGGATTCATGATCTATCTGTTCAAGTTCGTCCTCCAAAAGCCGGACATCTACTCCGTAGTCGGTATCATCGCCTTCCTCATCGGCCTTGCAGTCACGCCTCTATACCCGGTCATAAACCGGCACGTCCCGCGCCGCTACCTCTACCTCGGTGGCATGGCGTTCATGGCCTGCGCCTACATCCTGTTCATCTTCTTCTCGACGAACCTCGTAGTCGTCTTCGTTGCCCTGGTGCTCTTCTACCTGCCCGCCACCTGCATCCAGATGACGGCGATCCTGACGATCACCGACTCCGTCGAATACGGCCAGTGGAAGACCGGCAAGCGCAACGAGGCGGTGACGCTTTCCGTGCGTCCGATGCTCGATAAGATCGCAGGCGCGCTGTCGAACTCGATCGTCGGTTTCGTCGCCATCGTGGCCGCCATGACCAACGACGTCGATCCTTCGCTTCTGACAAGCAGCAACATCGAGACGTTCAAGGCGGCTGCGTTCTACGTGCCGCTGGTGGTTGTCGTCCTTGCGTTCATCGTCTTCGCCCGCAAGGTGACTCTCACCGAGGCCAAGCACGGCGAGATCGTGTCCATCCTTGAAGAAAACATGGCGAGCGCTTCTGACAAGGAGGGTTAAGACTTCCACATTCGCAGCCTCTTCGGGGCAACTCGTGAGATGCTCCGGGCGACGCGTGGGAGAGTTGAGGCGGGGGACGCCTTCGTCGTCCCCCGCCTGTTTCGCTACCTCCTGATTCGTCTGCAATTCCACAGGCAACTCTGCTGCATCGCGTTCGGGTGTCGACATTAGATCATCGGTATTCCAAGGTCCTTGGGGTGTGAGTGAGATATGCTCGCGAGGAGTTGGACATGACAGTGGTTTCTGTCGGTGTGTGGCTGTGAGGACCTCTCAGGGTTGTCTGATGAAATTCTGCGAAGGCTCCCGGATAGTTTTCAGGTAGCTTTCAGGGTTGTGGACTGTAATCTATACAGGCAGTGAGAACCATTGCCGATAAGCAGTCCTCAAGGAGTTTTCGATGAAGAATCGCGCCCAGACGAGCGCCCTCGCCGTCATCGCCATCACCCTGGCAGCGGCCCTCAGCGCATGCGGCTCGACCGGCTCGACCGGCTCGTCCGCCTCCAGCACTAAGAGCCCAAGTTCGGCGGCCACCAACGCGGCCAGCAACGACCCCAACCTGGTTTTCGCTCAGTGCATGCGTGAGAAGGGCTTCGATGTTCCCGACACCGGGCTGACGCCCGAGCAGATCAAGGACAACTCCGATGCTTTCAATTCGGCACTCAACGAGTGCATGACGAAGGTGTCGGGTCTGACGGGCGACGACGATCTGACGAAGGATCCGAATGGACGTGAAGCCCTCGTCAAGGGCGCCCAGTGCCTGCGCGATCTTGGTTACGACGTGAAGGACCCCGAGCCGGGCAAGGGCGTCAACATCCAGGACATCCCGCAGGATGCTCTCAACAAGTGCTTCGGTAACCCCGGAGGCGCGAAGTGAATTGTCTACGCACCCCACGCTTCGCCGCAGCACTAGCGATGGTGGCGGTCGCGGGAATGACCCTGTCGGCCTGCTTGGGCGCTCAAGCCGAGGCCGATGCCCCGCAGTCCTTTAACGGTGCCACCGCGACCGTCACCCGCGGAGACCTGGTCGGTGAGACCACCGTCCAGGGGTCCCTCCACTACGCCGACTCCTACACCCTCAAGAGCGCCTTCGAAGGCGTCGTCACCGCCCTGCCTACGCCCGGCACGACCCTCACCCAGGGATCGCACGTGTACACGGTCGCCGGCAACAACACGTACCTGCTCCACGGCTCCACCCCCGCCTGGCGCGCGTTCGAGGAGGGCATGAGCGACGGCGAGGACGTCACCCAGCTGGAGACCGCGCTGTCGGAGCTCGGCTACTTCGAAGCCACCCCCAACGCCCACTTCGACTGGAACACCATCGCTGCGATCAAGAGGTGGCAAAAGGCCCTGTCTCTGCCCCAAAGCGGCTCCCTGCCGCTGGGCACCGTGCTCTTCGCCCCTGAAGACCTGCGCATCGGTGCGCTTAAGGCCCGCGTCGGCACCAGCGCCACGATGGAGACGGAGCTGTTCACTGCCTCGTCGTCGCGTCAGGTGATTTCCGCGAACCTGAAGCTCTCCGACCAGGCGCTCGGCGTCGTCGGCAATTCCGTCACCGTGCGCCTACCCGGTTCGGCGACGACAACGACCGGGACGATCACCTCCGTGGAACCGCCCCGTGAGAAGGAAAGCGAAGAAGGCAGCAAGGAGACGAATAAGGAGAGGATCATCCCGATCACCGTCACCCCCGATGACACCTCCGCCCTGGAAGGCTTCCAGGAGGCCTCCGTCTCCCTGGGCCTGACCTCTGAGACCCGCAAGGGTGTCCTGTCCGTGCCCTTGGGTGCCCTCGTTGCTCTCAGCACCGACCAGTTCGGAGTCGAGGTTGTGGATGAGAAGGGCGAAGTTCGTCGGGTTCCCGTCACCGTCGGCCTGTTCGCGGGTGACCGCGTCGAAGTGAGCGGCGATGAGATCGCCGAAGGCCAGCGCGTGGTGGTGCCCAACCGATGAGCCACATTCTGCAACTGACCGACGTGCACCGGTCGTTTGGCTCGCCGCCCGTGCACGCCTGCAACGGAGTATCCCTGAGCGTCGACGAGGGTGAGTTCGTCGCCATCGTGGGCCCCTCAGGCTCTGGTAAATCCACCCTGCTCAACCTGATCGGAACGCTGGATCGGCCCACCTCGGGAAGCGTGTGCATCAACGGCACGGACGTGTCCTCCCTGCGAGACACCGAACTGTCGGGCGTGCGCTCCTCCCTGATTGGGTTCGTGTTCCAGCAGTTCCACCTCACGGCCGGCGTGTCCGCCCTGGATAACGTCGCCGACGGCCTGCTCTACCGGGGCGTGCCGCGAGCCAAGCGGCGTGAGGCGGCCCGCGAAGCCTTGACCCGCGTGGGGCTGGGGCACCGCATGGACCACAAGCCCCACCAGATGTCGGGCGGCGAACGCCAGAGGGTCGCTATCGCCAGGGCCATCATCGGCCACCCAGCCCTGCTGTTGGCTGATGAGCCTACCGGCAATCTCGACTCGCGTTCGGGTGCTTCGATCGTTGAGCTGTTGCGAGAGCTCAACGATGCCGGCACCACCATCATCGTGATCACTCACGACAACGACTTGGCAGCGTCGCTGCCTCGCCAGATCGCCATCCGTGATGGCGAGATCGTTTCCGACTCTGCGCACTCGGGAGGTGGCCATGACGAGTAAGAAGAATTCGGGAGCCGGCCGTTCCGCGCTGCGCGCCTCCGACGTTGCTCGCCTCGGCCTGACCGGGCTGCGTGCCCGGCCCATGCGAGCAATCCTTTCGGCCCTGGGCATCGCGATCGGCATTGCGGCGATGGTCGGCGTTGTCGGCGTGTCAGCATCCTCGCAGGCGCGCTTGCAAGAGCAGCTGCGGGCGCTGGGAACGAACATGCTGACCGCGCGCAGCGGGGCTGACCTGAGTGGCCAGGATCTGATCCTACCCGAAGACTCCGTGGGACGAGTCCGTATGATCCCGGGCGTGACCGACGCGGCTTCGACCTCGACGCTCAACGGCATCTCCGTGTACCGTTCGCGACTGTCAGACCCGAACGCAACCGGTGGTATCCTCACGATGGCTGCCGATACGAACCTACTCAAGGTCATTTCGGGCACCATGAAGAGCGGGTCTTGGCTCAATGATGCCACTGCTCGCTACCCGGGCGTCGTCCTGGGCTCGAAGGCCGCCGCGCTCCTCGGCGTCGTCGAGCCGGGCACCCAGGTGTGGCTTGGAGGGCGCTCCTTCACGGTCCTGGGCATTATGGAACACGCGCCCCTGGCCGAGGAACTCGACAACGCCGCGTTGATCGGCGTGCCCGCCGCGAACTCGCTTTTCGATGCAGGCAAGACGCCCACGACTATCTACGAGCGCTCCACCGAGGCACAGGTTGAGACGGTGCGAGAGCTCCTGGGTCCGACTCTGGCCCCGCAGGGGGCCACCGGCCTGAAGGTCTCGCGCCCCTCCGACGCGCTGGCGGCCCAGAACGCGGCCGACCAGACCCTGACGACCCTGCTCGCAGGTGTCGGCTCGATCGCCCTGCTCGTGGGCGGCATCGGAGTGGCGAACACGATGATTATTTCCGTGCTGGAACGCCGCAAGGAGATCGGCCTGCGCCGCTCCCTGGGTGCCAAGCGCGGCCACATCACCGTTCAGTTCCTGGCCGAAGCACTGCTCCTGTCCTTCCTTGGAGGACTCGCTGGATGCCTCATCGGTGCGGGCGTCACCTGGGGCATGTGTTACGTCTACGGCTGGCCTCCCACCCTGCACTGGTGGGTGATCGCCGCAGGCCTGGGCGCCACTCTCCTCATCGGCGCCGTCGCCGGGCTCTACCCCGCGATCCGAGCGGCCCGCACGCCGCCTACCGCGGCGCTCGCCTCGCAGTAGGAGAGCCCATCCGATAAAGCCGTGGCCGGCTCGCCAACCCCGACACTGAGCGGGGGAGCGCGAGCCGGCCACGGCCTCGTCTATGGGCGTCTCGGTCGTGCGTGCGTCAGTCCTGCACGGGACCGCCGTAGATCTCATCGATAATCGGCGCGAGGCGGCGCGTGGCCTCCAGGCGCTTGACCTTCAGGGAGGGCGTCAGCAGGCCGTTGGCCTCCGTGAAGTCGGTCGTGAGGACTTTGATCTTGCGGATCGATTCGGCGCGCGAGACATGCTCGTTCGCCGAGGCCACGGCCTTTTCCAAGGAGGCGAGGACCTCGACGTTGGTGGCCGCCTCGGCCACGCTCATCGGAGGCAGGGAGTGCGCGGCGAGCCAGTCGGGTAACATCTCCGCGTCCAGGGTAATGAGCGCGGCGACGAAGGGACGCTGGTCGCCCACGACCAGGACCTGGGAGATGAGCGGGTGGGAGCGCATCGGGTTTTCCAGCGCCGCGGGCGCGACGTTCTTGCCGCCGGCCGTCACGATGATCTCCTTGGCGCGCCCCGTGATCGACACGTAGCCGTCGCGGTCCAGGGACCCCAGATCGCCGGTGCGGAACCACCCGTCCTCGGTGAAGCAGGCGGCCGTGGCGCCCGGATCGTTGTGGTAGCGCTGGAAGACGCTGGGGCCCTTGAGCAGGATCTCGCCCTCGTCGCTGATCTTGAAGGACATGGGAGGCAGGGCCGGGCCGACGGTCCCGATCTTGGACAGGCGCGGCGTATTCACCGAGACCGGGCCGACCGTTTCGGTGAGGCCGTAGCCCTCCAGGACGGGGATACCCACCCCGCGGTAGAAGTGGGCCAGCCAGGTCGCCAGGGGCGCGCCGCCGGAGACGATGTAGTCGGCGTTGCCGCCCACCAGGCGGATGATCTGCTGGTAGACGAGCCTGTCGGCGAGCGCGTGCTGGGCCTTGAGGGAGGCGCTCGGGCCTTCCTCGGTGTCGAGGGCGCGCGAGTATGCGATCGCTACCTTCGCGGCCCAGCGGAAGATCTTGCGCTTGGGGCCGGAAGCCTTCGTGTCCGCCGAGTTGTAGATCTTCTCCAGCACGCGCGGGACCACCAGGAGGTAGCTGGGCTTGAAGGAGGCGAGGTCGTTGAGCAGGTTCTTGATGTTGGAGGCGTGGCCGAGGACTCCGTTTCCGCTGATCTGGAAGACCTGCAGGAAGCGAGCGAACACGTGGGCCAGCGGCAGAAACAGGAGCAGGCGCGAGTCCTTGCCTGCTGCGATCTCGGGCATCCACGCGTGGGCGTTGAGGCACAGGTTCGTGAAGTTCTCGTGGGACAGAACCGTTCCCTTGGGGGTGCCCGTCGTGCCCGAGGTGTAGACGATGGTCGCGATGTCGTCCTTCGTGAGGGCGTCTGCTCGTGCGGCGACGCGGTCGCGGGGCGTGGCCGCGCCTTCCGCGATGAGGGTCTCGATGGCCTCGGAGTCCAGGGAGAGCACGTCCGTGTTCGTCCTGTGTTCGCGCTGCGCGGCCGCGCGTACGATCTCCGCCATGGACACGGTCTCGGTGATGATGAGGTGGACGTCCGCGTCGTTGAGGACGTGGGCGACCTGGTCGATGGAGCTGGTTTCGTAGATGGGCACGGGGACCAGGGCTGCGGCCCAGCACGCGAAGTCCAGGAGCGTCCACTCGTAGCGGGTGCGGCTCATGATGGCGACGCGGTCTCCGGGCTCGAGGCCTCGCGCGATGAGGCCGGCGGCCACCGACTGGACCTCGTCGTAGAACTCGCGCGCCGTGATGGAGCGCCACGTGTCGCCGATACCGATCTTGCGCAGGATCAGCGGGCGGGTCGCGCCGCGCTGCACGCGCTCTTTGAGCAGGTGGAGGATCGTCGTGTGCTCGTCGACACGCACCAGGACGGGAGCGTGCCACTCGAGGGCCTCGGTGGTCGTCTGCGCCGGCGTCGTCTCATCGTCGTTGGACGAGGCCGGGGTGTTGATCGTGGACATGCGTGCTCCCTGGAGTTTTGGCGGGAACGCCACGAAGCCTGCGAGGCCGTGGCGTCGTTGCTGTTACCCGCTATCCTACGCTCCCGTAGGGTGGGGGAGAGGGAGCGTCTTTAGCGTTGGTCCTGCATTGTGGGGCTCTTGATTCCGTGTGTGTTAGCGTCAACGCTGGAACGATTCGAGGGCTTGCGTGAGTGCTTCTTCGAGTGTCAGCCTGGACTGGCGTGTGGAAAGAACCGAGAGGATGACGACGCCGTCGTCAGTCACGAGGAAGGCGATGAGGAGAGTCTTGCGGAATCCGATGATGCGCATACCCGGGTGATGCAAGGAGAACGCTTGGCCCCGTAGCGGAAAGTCGGGAAGCTGCTCGATGTAATCCGTCAGGGCGCTCATGTAATTGCGTGCCGTGACTTCGGAGCCGCTCACAGATGCGATGGAACGTCGAAGTTCTCTGAACTGTTTCCGAGCTGTGCTCGACAGGATCAGGCGAGAGCGTTGCCTGTTCATTTCAATCCCAGCTCGGCGCGAATCTCGTCGAGCGTGTAGACATCGTCCGGGTTCTCCTCGTAATCACGAACAGCCTGAGCGAGGTCTTCTCGCAGCCAGCGGTCGAGTTCGTCTCGTGTCCGTCGATCGCGGCGTTCCTCGAGCGCCTCCATTGCCTCCTCGTAGAAGGCGGGGGAAACGAGGACTGCGCGAGTCTGTGCGCCGCGCGAGCGAAGCTCGACGGGTTCGACTTGGGCGGCAGCGATGTACTGAGCCTGGTTCTGGCGAAAATCGGAAAGCGTAGCGTTCGACATGTACTAATTGTACAAGTTGTTAGAGTCTGATGTGTTGCTTCATGATGGAATGTTCATGACTGTGGGCGCCAGAATGACGTGACGTCGCGTTTGTCTGTGAGCTGGTCCTGGATGAACGCGTCAAAGAGTTCGTAGTCGAAGGGCTTGTTCCTGGGCCGGCGGGCGAACATCTTTCCGAAGTCCGTGCCACGCTCGCGCATGACAGGCTCAAAGCGGATCATGGTGGCGCGCTCGGGGGCCATCGCCATGTGCTTGGAGGCGGCTGAGAACCCGATGATGTATGTCCCGTGGTGGGTGAACATCGGCTGGTTCCATGCGATGCGCAGCTCGGCCTCTAGGTGTACCTAGTTATGAAGAGGACAGAATGCTTGCTATGTGTATTCGGATACGCGTTTCCACGTGCGAAATGCTGGGACGCCCAAGCGGAAGGGGGTGACTGCCAATACTATGTCTGTGTCTGTCGTACTGTTGGCAATTCTTGGGACTAAAGTACCTATCTTACTCTGATATTGGTTCCCAGGTGTTGCTAATACATCGCCAGATCGTGGTGAGTCGAGCTCTGTAACTATGAAGATATGCAATACTCATGTGTGCGAGACCAAATAGGTTGCGCCAGTCGCCCCTAGGGACTGTAGTTACTTTCTGTTGATAGGAATTTATTATGAGTTTGAATTCTGCTGTTCGTTATGAAGCTTTTGATGAAAGTGTAAAAGCCTTGAGGCAAGATGCGCTCAAGGATTCATTCTTTGCAAATGGTGATGGTCCCTGGACTGTCATTTATGATGAATGGTCCATCAAAGGTAGAGCAAATGGCGGTCAGTTCATCGCTTTGTCTCAACTAAATATGCGCGAAAGAGTGATGCGAGATGTCGGCTGGGATATTCGAAAGGGTGAAGGTATTCCAGGGTTTGTTGATGATGGGACAGAGGTAAGTTACCTCAAGTCTGGATCGCTTCCTGAGTTTGAGCCTTTGGTCGTGGTTCAGAACTTCTTTGGTGTTGTCCCAGATAGGCTGAATATTTCAGAAGACTTTAGATTTTTGATGCGGTTGTGGCCTGATCCGAAGTCGAGAAACTACTATGAGATTCAAGAAAGTGGTGACAAAGAACTTGCGATCAGAATCTCAGGTGAGAAGATTGAAGTTCGTACCCGACTCCTCAAGAGGTACTTGGCTGCGAGGCAGCTCGATGCTGTGTTGTACATTGATTCCAATGTGGGAATAGACTATGACGGTGACCTTGCGGATCTAGCTGATTTTGAAGAGGAAGCATTTTCGTTCGAAAGCCTCACATGCTTTTCTCGAGATGTCCGGCGGGACAGGTCGCAGAGTGGCAGAATCTGGACGCGACTCTTGGCTAAGCGAATTTTGAAGGCTCCTCCGCGAGAGAAGTGTGGAATGTGGCCATGGGATGAGATTGAATTGGGTGAGTATCCGGAGTTCATTATTGGTGAAAATGAGTTTGCTGAAGCCGTTAGTTGGACCTGCAGTCCAGAGAGTCTTCGTAACTACTATGGTAAGAATCCGGATGCGCCTCACTACTACACCCCGGTCTACTTCAAGCCGGAAGTTTTAAAGCGTTATTATGAAGATGATGGTTGTGAGGTTCGGGACGGGTATTTGTCGTGTGGAAATCAATGGGGTGTAAGTATTGATAATGGGTGCCTCAGTTATGTGTCAGTGTCCCTTGGGGATATTGGTCGTGACATTCCGCAGAGTCACTGGAATCATTGGAAGGCGTACAACATTGCGCCGATAGGTGACATGAGTGAAGAAGCAATTCGATGTTCGTTCTTCAATCAGAGTGTTAAGAGTCGAAATCCGGAGCATATTTTTAAGCGTGTCTACGCTACTCTACAGGAAGAGTGGGAGAAGGGGTGGGGGTGGCGTCTCCATCGTAAAGCTGAAGGGCTCGATGCTGGTGTTCTTGCGAGACTGCATATTCCGGTGAATGAATCGGAAGCTGAGTTTCGGGCTCAGTCGCTTAATCTTGCGCTTGTGTTGGTTGATCTGCTGAATGAAAAGCGCCTGATTCAAGGGATGGATAAAGTCGACAACGAAAAAGGGATTGATAAGCTAAGTCGATTTCTCGAGAGTAACAAGTATGAGTACGTCGAACGTGACATTTCGCTGTTGAGGAAGGTGCAACTGATGCGCTCGCGCTTTGCCGCACACTCCTCCGGTACTAAGGGGCGAGTATGTCTTGAGGAAGAGCTTGGTGATCGTAGTTATCGGGAGTACTTTATTGACGTCATCGATCAAACTACTCAAATGCTTCTCGATCTCAAGAGGTTTGCGGCGAGCCACGCATCTGCATCTGGAAGCTAGGAGCAGGTAATCAGGTATCGTGCGTTGGGGGCCACGATAGACTCCGACGGTGAGACTGATGACGGCTTATCTGTGGGGGCCGCCCGTGGTGTTCCACGGGCGGCCCCCCAGCAGCCTAACGCTCAGCCCTTGCGCTTCGCAGGAGCCTCGCCCAGCTCGAAGGACTCGATAGAGGCCTCGGTGGCCTCAGCGTCCTCGGAGGCGGCTACGGTCAGGGCGCCCACGGCCTTCGACGCGGCCTCCAGGTCGCCCTTCACGGACTCCAGAGCCTCGACCTGAGCCTGCGGCGCGCGCACCGTCACCGCCAGGAACGGCGTGCGCGGCGACACCTTCGCCTCAGACTTCACGCGACGCAGCGCAATCAGCGCAGAAGACGCTGCCTGAAGCACCGACGGATCGCCCTGGGCGCCGGCCAGATCCGAGGAAAGCGGCCACGGAGCAACGTGGACGCAGCCCTCGCGGTACCAGCTCCACACCTCCTCCGTCACGTACGGCAGGTAGGGGGCCAGCAGGCGCACCACGTTGTCGATCACGATCGCCAAAGCCGCACGGGCCGACGCGGCCGAGGCCTCGTCCCACGCGCCATCGCGGTTGTAGGCGCGCTCCTTGACCAGCTCCAGGTAGTCGTCGCAGAAGGTCCAGAAGAACGACTCTGTGACCTCGAGTGCGCGAGAGTGCTCGTAAGCCGCCAGCGCAGCCGAGGCCTCGTCGATGACGGAAGCCAGCGCGGCCAGCACCGAACGATCCAGCGGCACCGTCACCAGCGCCGGATCCAGATCGATCGCCGCGCCCTCGCCGCCCATCGTGAGCGCAAACTTCGACGCGTTCAGCACCTTGATCGCCAGGCGGCGACCAATCTTCATCTGCTGCTCGTCGAACGCCGCATCCAGGCCCAGGCGAGCCGACGCCGCCCAGTAACGCACGGCGTCCGAGCCGTACTTCTCCAGGATGCCCATGGGGGTCACGACGTTGCCCTTGGACTTGCTCATCTTCTTGTGGTCCGAATCCAGGATCCAGCCCGACAATCCCGCGTGCTTCCACGGCAGCGCCCCGAACTCTAGGTTGGCGCGCACCACGGTGGAGAACAGCCACGTACGAATAATGTCCTGGCCCTGCGGGCGCAGATCCATCGGATACGTGCGAGCGAACAGATCCTCGTCATCCAGCCAGCCACACGCCAGCTGCGGGGACAGGGACGAGGTCGCCCAGGTGTCCATGATGTCCAGCTCGCCCACGAAGCCGCCGGCCACGCCGCGCTGATCCTCCGTGTAGCCCTCCGGCACGTCCGTTGAGGGGTCGACCGGCAGCTGATCCTCAGACGGGGTGATGATGTCGTCGTAGTTCACCTGGCCGTCCGCGTCCACGCGGTACCACAGCGGGAAGGGCACGCCGAAGAAGCGCTGACGGGACACCAGCCAGTCGCCCTTCAGGCCCTTCACCCAGTTCTCGTATCGCACGCGCATGAAGTCCGGGTGGAACTCCAGCTCGCGGCCACGCCCAATGAGCTCCTCGTTCAGATCCTTGCCCGAGGCCGGGTTCGTCCACGCGCGGCCACCGTTACGGATGTACCACTGGCGCGAGGTCACGATCTCGAGGGGCTTGTCGCCCTTCTCGAAGAAGTTGGTCTGACGCATCGTCTTGGTGGGCTCGCCCTTCAGCTCGCCGGACTCGCGCAGGGCGGCCACCACGGCCTCGCGCGCCGAGAACGTCGTCTTACCGGTGATCTCCTCGAATGCCGCGCGGCCCGCGTCCGTCGTGATCCACTCGGGGGTCTCGGTGATGATGCGGCCGTCTTTGCGCAGGATCGCGCGCAGCGGCAGCTCCAGGTCACGCCACCAGTCGATGTCGGTCGTGTCGCCGAAGGTACAGCACATAGCGATGCCTGCGCCCTTGTCCATCTCCGCCTCGGGGTGAGGCAGGATCGGCACCTCGACGCCGTACACGGGGGAGGCGACCGTCGTGCCGAACAGCGGCTTGTAGCGCTCGTCGTCCGGGTGGGCGATCAGGGCGACGCAGGCGGCCAGCAGCTCGGGACGCGTCGTCTCGATGCACACGTCGGCGCCGTCCTCGACGGGCGCGCCGGCGGCGGCAGCCTTCGCGGCGGCCTCGGCGTTCGTGATGTGGAAGGCCAGGCGGTGGTAGAAGCCCGGGTACTCGCGGCTCTCCAGCTCAGCCTGGGCGACCGCCGTCTGGAAGGTGACGTCCCACAGGCCAGGGGCCTCGGCCTGGTAGGCCTCGCCGCGCGCCAGGTTGCGCAGGAACGCGGCCTGGGCGACCTTGCGCGCACGCGCACCGATCGTCTGGTAGTTCTGCTTCCAGTCCACGCTCAGGCCCAGGTAGCGCCACAGCGCCTCGAACTGAGCCTCATCTTCCTGGGTGAGGCGCTCGCACAGCTCCACGAAGTTCTTACGCGAAATCGGCTTCTGGTCGCGAGCCTTGATCGACTTGCCGTCGCCGCCCACGTGCGGGGGCTCGAAGTCGGGGTCGTAGGGCAGCGTGGCGTCGACGCGCACGCCGAAGTAGTTCTGCACGCGGCGCTCGGTCGGCAGGCCGTTGTCGTCCCACCCCATCGGGTAGAACACGGACTTGCCGGTCATGCGCTGGTAGCGGGCCACGACGTCGGTGTGCGTGTAGGAGAAAACATGGCCGATGTGCAGGGAGCCGGACACCGTGGGCGGGGGAGTGTCGATCGAGTACACCTGCTCACGCGTGGCGCTGCGGTCAAAAGCGTAGGTGCCCTGGCTTTCCCAGGCCTCACCCCACTTGGCTTCGAGGCCTTCGGGGGCGGCGCGGTCGGGCACGCGAGGCGCCTGCGCACGGGTGTTCATGGCCATAATTGAGTTGTCTCCATCCGAGTCGTGGACTGTTTGCCCCACTAGCCTACGTTTCCTCAGGCATTTCGGTCCAATGCTGGGCCTGTGAGCTCCCGGCGCGTCGCTCACATGCGCCGTTACAAAAGTTCCTCTCGTGGCGCGGTCGGGTGAACGTGAGTGCGTGGGGATACCGTGGTGTCAGGCTGGGGAGCCGGGACGAGGCCCCCGTTGGGAAGGGGATCATCGTGACTACGCAATCGCTGGGCGAGCAGACCGTCGACCTGTTGGCGCGCCTCGTGCGCTTGGGCTGCGTCAACGACTTGACCGCCGACTCGGGCGGAGAAGAGCGCGCCGCCGACCTCCTCGAGGAGTTGTTCGAGGGCCTGCCCGTGTCAATCGATCGGATCACCCCGCACCCGGGGCGCACCTCGCTCGTGGTCACGGTCGAGGGCGCGGATCCGCGCAGCCCCGGCACGCCACTGACCCTCCTCGGTCACACGGATGTTGTGCCCGTCGACGAGAGCAAATGGACGCGCGATCCTTTCGGCGCGCAGATCGAGGATGACGTCATGTGGGGGCGCGGCACCGTCGACATGCTCCACCTGACCGCCGCGATGGCCGTCGTGACCCGCGAGGTCGCTCGCCGCGCCCAGGACGGCAATCCTCTCGCGCGTTCCCTGGTGTTCGTGGCCGCCGCAGACGAGGAGGCACGAGGCGGACTCGGCGTCCCGTGGATCGGCGAGAAGCGGCCGAACGCCCTCCCGTGGCACGCTGCCCTGTCCGAAATGGGAGGGGCGCACATCTTCGGGCGCAGGGGCGGGGACAGCATCGTCGTGGTCGTCGGCGAAAAGGGCGCCGCCCAGCGCCGCCTGCACATCCGGGGCGACGCCGGCCACGGCTCGGTCCCGCTGGGGCGCACGAGCGCCGTCGAGCGACTCGCCCAGGTGAGTGCGGCGCTGTCCGCCGCCCGATGGCCCACCGCCACGGACGAGGTCTGGGCGGGCTTCGTGCGCGCCTTCGAGTTCGACGAAACGACCGAAAATAGCCTCATCAATGGCACCTACGAGGGCGACTACTCCGAGTTCGAGGACCTGGCGGCGTTCGCCCACGCGATCTCCCACGTGACCGTCGCCCAGACGGTCGCCCACTCGGGCGGGCCCATCAACGTCCTACCCTCCCACGCCACACTCGAGCTCGACATCCGCACGGTGCCCGGCGTCGACGACGATGACGTGGACGCCGCCATCGCGGCGGCCCTCGGCGACCTCGCCGAGCACGTGACCATCGAGCGGCTCCTGAGCGAGGCCGCCACGGCCTCGTCGATCGACACCGACCTGTACCTGGCGATCGAAGCGGCGCTGAAGCGGCGCTACCCGGGCGCGAGCGTCGTGCCTGTTCTCTTTCCCGGCGGATCCGACCTGCGCGTCGCCCGTCGGCTTGGCGGTATCGGGTATGGCTTCGGGGCAGTGGATAGCGGTGCGAGCCTCGGGCAGGTGTACTCACAGCTGCACGCGCACGACGAACACATCGCACTGGCGGACGTGCGCGCGACCGCCGAGGTCCTCCACGAGGTCGTGACCTCGTACCTGACAGATGTGTGACACATAATCAACCGGTGTTACAAATGACCGCCTGACGAGGATCCTTCTCCCGCCGTTTCTCCTGTGCATACCGTAGATGTCGGCACTACCGCCACCACCGAACACAAGGAGACACCGATGCACATCGCACGCATCCCACGAACAGCAGCCACCCTCGCCTCCGTCGCTGCCATGATGTGTGCGACCCTCGCGGCCTGCGCTCCATCCGGTTCCGGCGCGGCCCAGTCGGCATCCCGTGAGGGGACCATCGCGGTGGGCCTGCCCGGCTCCCTGTCCACGCTGGACACCGCCCACGAAACCGGCATCATCAACTACTACGTCGCGCAGGTCGTCTCCGAAGGCCTCCTCGCCGTGGGCAAGGACGGTCAGCTGATCCCCGCGATTGCCTCCGCCCATCACACTGACGACGCCCAGACGTGGGTCTTCGACATCCGCCCCGACGCCCTCTTCCAGGACGGGAACCCGGTCACCATCGACGACGTCCTCTTCTCGATCGACATCGCCAAGGACCCCGACAAGTCCCCGTCCTCCGCGGTCTACTGGCCCGCCGGCGTCCAGGCCGAGCAGAGCGGCGACAACCAGATCACGATCACCCTGCCCGCACCCGCCGTCAACTTCGGGTGGACGGTCACCGCGAACGGCGGACTGTGGATCACCGAAAAGTCCTTCTACGAGGCGGCCGCCTCCTACGGCTCCTCGGCCGACCTCATCATGGGAACAGGCCCCTACAAGGCCGTGTCCTTCCAGCCCGACTCCAAGGCCGTCTTCGAAAAGAGCGGTACCTGGTGGGGTGGGGACACGCCCGCTCAGACCATCGAGTTCGACTTCTTCTCCGACGAGAACGCGCGCTTCCTCGCGCAGAAGAACGGAACGATCGACATCGCCACCCAGCTACCCATCGACCAGGTGTTGCAGTTCCAGGGTATTGGCAGCGTGAGCGTACTGACCGAGTCGGATCGCTCCTACGTGGGCCTCACCTTCGATCAGAACGTCGAGCCCTTCGACGATATCCACGTGCGCAAGGCCATTGCCCACGCGGTCGACCGCTCCACGATCGTCTCCTCGATCCTCAAGGGCCAGGCGACGGTCGCGACGGGCATCGAGCCGCCGGACCAGCTGGGCAGCGAGATCGGCGAGCAGGCCGCAGCGGGTGCCCAGGCGGGCCTGCCCATCGACTCCTTTGATCTCGACGCCGCGCGCGCAGAACTCGCCCAGTCCAAGGTCCCCGGCGGCTTCGATGCCGAACTGACCTACCCCTCGTCGATCCCGGACCTGGGATCCGCGGCCCTCGCGATCGCCGACAACCTCAAGCAGATCGGCATCAACCTCACCGTCACCTCCAAGCCGATCGAAGAGTGGATCTCCGAGGTTGGTAGCGGCGCTTACGGCCTGTCCTACATGAGCTACACCTCCACGACTGGCGACCCGGGTGAGGTGGCCGGGTGGCTGCTCGGCCCCGACAACCCCGCGCGCTACGAGAATGAGCAGGTTCAGGGGCTGATCGCCTCCCAGGCCACCCAGACCGACCCCAGCAAGCGCGTCACGGACATCGTCGAAGCCGAGCGCATCGCTCAGGACAACACGATCTACTCGCCGCTGTGGTGGGGCAAGACATCAACGGCCTTCTCCTCGCGCGTCACCCCAACGGAATACACGCCCTTCTTCTTCATGACTCCGTGGGCCTCCTCCCTGGAGCTGGCCAAGTAAATGCTGCGCTACATCCTCCGCCGCCTCGTAGGCGCGACAGTGGTGCTCACCCTCTTGTCCTTCCTCGTCTTCTCGCTCCTGTACCTGGTACCCGGAGACCCCGTGAAGATCCTGGTGGGTACGAGGCGACTGACCCCCGAGGTCCGCCAGGCCGTGACCGCGCGTTACGGCCTGGACGAGCCCCTCGTCGTGCGCTACTGGCACTGGCTGACCCGCGCCCTCACCGGCGACTTCGGGGACTCGGTGCGCTCCGCAACGCCCGTCACCGACGTGCTCGCCTCGCGCGTCTCACTCACTGCGTGGCTCACCATCGGCGCATTCATCCTCGCCGTCGCCGTCGGCGTCCCCCTGGGGATCGCAGCGGCACGGCGCCGTGGATCCTGGGTCGACCGCACAATCGTCGGCTGGTCGGTCGTCGGCGTATCCGCACCCGGATTCGCCTTCGGCCTCGTCCTCCTGTACGTCTTCGGCCTCATGCTCGGCTGGTTCCCCGTCTTCGGTGAAGGCACCGGCCTCGTCGACACCCTGTGGCACCTCACCCTGCCCGCGATCGCCCTCGCGACCGGAATCGGCGCGATGCTCGTGCGCATCACCCGCGCGGCCGTCGGCGCCGAGCTCAGCCAGGACTACGTGACCTTCGCGCGCTCGCGGGGAGTGCCACACAGGCGTATCACGGCCATGTACGTGCGGGGAGCGGCGCTGCCGATCATCACCTCGGCGGGCCTGATTCTGGGGACTCTCTTCGGGTCCACGGTGCTCGTCGAGGAGGCGTTCTCGCTGCCCGGCCTCGGACAGCTCCTCGCCGACTCCATCACCTACAAGGACGTTCCCGTCGTGCAGGCGATCGCTCTACTGGTCGCGTTCGTTATCATCGTCGTCACGCTGATCGTTGACGTGGCCGCGTTTGCGGTCGATCCACGTCAGACGATCGGCGATGGGAGGGGAGCGTGATGACGCTGTTGCTTTCTCCGCGCACTCTGGGACGAGGCATTGGCTCCTCCGCACGCAAGATCCCCGGCTCGGTAGTCCTGTCCGTGGTGGTTCTCGTCGCTGTTGCGATCTGCGTGATTGTCCCGTCCGTGCTGGTTCCCGGCGCGCTGGACCAGAACCTGGCACTGGGGGTGAGTCCTGCGGGCACCCCCGGTCACCTGCTGGGTACCGATAAGGTGGGGCGTGATGTCCTCGCCCTGACGGTTGCCGGTGCGCGCTCCGCGATCGTGGGCCCGATCGTCATCGCCGTGGGTTCGATGGTTGCCGGACTCATTGTCGGAATGAGCGCGGCGTGGCGCGGTGGGCTGTGGGATGCCTGCGTGTCTCGCTCGTGTGAGGTGCTCCTGTCGCTTCCCGTCACGCTCCTCGCGATCGTCGTCGCCGGTGTGATTGGTGGCAGCTATTGGGTGACGGTCGGCGTGCTCATCGTGCTGTTCGCTCCCTCGGATATTCGCATGATCCGCGCGGCGACACTCGCTCAGAAGCCTCAGCCCTACATTGAGGCCACGCGCGTGCTGGGCCTGTCCGGCCCTCGCATCCTCGCCGTCCATATCCTGCCGAACATCACGCCGATCGTGTGGGCGAACCTTTTCGTCAACATCGCGTTCGCGCTCGTGTCCCTGTCTGGACTGTCCTACCTGGGCCTCGGCGTCGGGGCGCAGGACGCCGACTGGGGGCGCCAACTCGCGGACGGACGAGCCCTCCTCGCCCAAAACCCCGCCGCGTCAGTAGCCGCTGGCCTCGCGATCATCGTGACGGCCACAGCGATCAACATTGCCGGTGACTGGTTTGCTGAGCGCAAGGAGCGTGACCTATGAGCACCGCGACGACACGTGAAACCCGAGACGGCCTCGTGGCCTCGCACGTGAGCGTCACTGACCGCTCCGGAGCCGTGATCCTCGACGATGTCAGCGTGAGCGCACGATCCGGTCGCACCCTCGTTATCGTCGGCGAGTCCGGCGCGGGAAAGTCGATGCTCGCGCGGACGCTGTGCGCACTGACCCCCTCGGCGCTTGTTGCCAGCGGAACGGTGACGCTGGGAGGAGAGATCTTCGACCTGGCGGGGGATCAGGGGCGTTTGAAGAAGCAGCGTGGGGGAGGCATCGTCTGGTTGCCGCAGGATCCATTCACGTCGCTCGCGCCGACGCTCCTGTGCGGAGAGCAAATCACGGCGGCGCGCACCGGCAGGCGCTCCGAGCGCGCCCAGCGTTCGCGTGCGCTCCTGGCCGATGTTGGCCTCGACGCACGTGTCGCTCGCTCGTACCCGCACGAACTCTCGGGCGGTATGCGTCAGCGTGTCGCCATCGCGTCGGCGCTCGACTCTCAGCCGCGCGTCCTTATCGCCGACGAACCGACGACAGCCCTGGACGTCACGACGCAGCGTGACATCCTCACTCTGCTGACGCGCCTGCGTGACGAGCGCGCCATGACGCTGGTGCTGGTCACCCACGACCTGGCGCTCGCGCGTCAATTCGGCGACGACGTCATCGTCATGAAGGACGGCCAGATTGTCGAAGAAGGACCGGTCAATGAGGTTCTGGCCTCGCCGCGTTACGAGTACACGAAGCGTCTGTCGGACGCCGAACCACGTATCGATGGACCCAACCCGCGCGAAGGGAAGTCCACGCCCGCTGGTGCGGAGACCATCGTCGAGGTGCGCGACCTGACCAAGGTGTTTCGATCACGAAAGGACTCGCGCGTCGCCCTCATGGATGTGTCCCTGGAGATCGCGCAGGGAGAATCCATCGGCATCGTCGGTGAGTCCGGCTCGGGCAAGACAACGCTCGCGCGCGTCATCGTCGGGCTGGAACACGCCGACTCGGGAACCGTCCACGTGAACGCGCAGGCCGATCGAGGACCGGCTGTCGGCATCGTCTTCCAGAATCCCTATTCGGCTCTCAACCCGGCGCGAACCATCGGGCAGACGCTCGCCGAGGCGGCTTCCGTCGCGGGTCGTCCGGCCAGCGATGTGGCCGATCTGCTCGCCGCAGTAGAACTCCCGGCCGAGTACGCGAAGCGGCGACCCTCCCGCCTCTCGGGCGGTGAACGCCAGCGTGTGGCGATCGCGCGTGCGCTGGCGACGCGTCCGCGCGTCCTCATCGCCGACGAGGCCGTGTCCGCCCTCGACGTGTCCGTCCAGGCCTCCATCCTGGACCTGCTGACGCGCCTGCAGGCGGAGCAGGGATTTGCTCTCGTGTTCATCACCCACGACCTCGCGGTGGCGCGCGCGATGTGCGACCGCCTCGTCATCATGAAAGGCGGCGTCGTTGTGGAAGAAGGATCGACTGAAGAGATCCTGCACAATCCTTCCGAGGAGTACACGGCCGAGCTCCTGAGCGCCGTGCCCGGGCGAGAAACGGAGTCCGCATGAGTACCACCCTGGCGACAACCCCTATCCGTCCCGGCGACAACGCGCGCGAGCAGCTGAGGGCTCTCGGCATCCCCGCTGCGCACGCCGCGCGGTGGGCAGCGATGGGGCCGGCGGTGTCCGCGACCCTGTGGACATACTCCGGGCACGCGCTCCTGGAGGCCCACCGGACGACCTCTGCTCACCGAACCATCGTCGATGCGTGTCTGCTGGACGGTGGCGACGCCGGGGCAGCCGCCGTCGAGTCTGCTCGAACGTGGGAGGTTCTCATCCAGGCCGTCCTCGATGCTGCTCCACATACCCCGCTCGTGAAGGCCGTGACGCGCGATGAGGGTCCCCTCTTTGAGGAGGTGCTTCGATGCCGAGGTTTTCTTGCAGCGGGGTCGGTCGGCTCGCCTCTGTCCATCGACGACGACACTGACCACGGGCACGCCAGCGTGCGCGGATGGGTGCGGTGGAACGTTCGCCCCCAGGTGATTCCCGCGTATGTTCGGCAGAAAACCGACTTTACGTGCGGCCCGGCAAGCGCGCTCATGGCCCTTGCGCACGCGAGCGGATGCGCCCCTGACGAGGTGAGCCACGGACTGCGAGACGAGATGGAGCTGTGGCGTGAATCGACGTACTCCCTTGGGGTGGGGCCCTACGGGTTGGCGGCCGCGCTCGCAAGGCGCGGACAAAGCGTCGAGGTGATCGTCAGCCACGAAGGGCCGCTCGTCGGCCTGACGCGCGCACACGCGGCATCTCCCGCAGCCCGGCGCGCCATCCACCGCCAGCACGTGGACGAGGCCCGAGCGCTGGGGGTTCGGGACCGTATCGGAACCTGGGACCTCTCGGATCTACGAGCCGCTGTGCAGCAGGGAAACGGTGTCATCGTGCTCGTCGACCTGGAGGACCTCAACGGCGAACAAACACCCCACTGGATCTATGTGTGGGGGATCGTGGGTGGGTACGCGCTGATTCACGACCCCTGGAACGACGAGCAATTCGGCGAAACCTGGGTCGAAACCTGGCTGGAGGCAATTACGCTCGAACAGCTCTGGGAGTCGGCCCAATGGGAGGAAGAAGAATGCGCCAGGGCGTTCATCATTGTTCACCGCTGAGTCGCGCGTTCGCGGGCGCATAACGAGGCCGGGGCCAGGTTGCGCGAACGTGCAACCCAGCCCCGGCCTCGTTGGTGAGAGGCGAGCTCTCAGAGGACCATCGCCGCGATCCAGCCACCGACCAACAGCGGAATGTTGTAGTGGATGAACTCGGGGATGACCGTGTCTCGCATGTGGTCGTGCTGACCGTCGATGTTCAGACCGGCTGTCGGGCCAAGCGTCGAGTCGGACGCGGGAGAACCGGCGTCGCCCAGCGCGCCAGCGGTGCCGATGATCGACACGGTTGCGATGGGGGAGAAGCCGAGCGCCACGCACAGGGGCACGTAGATCGCCGAAATGATCGGCAGGGTCGAGAAGGACGAGCCGATGCCCATCGTGATGATCAGGCCGACCACGAGCATGATCATGGCAGCCAGTGCCTTCGAGCCGTTGAACATCGCGGAGGTCTGCTGGACGAGGGGCTCAATCTGGCCGGACGCCTTCAGGACGGACGCGTAGCCCTGTGCGGTGATCATGATGAGGCCGATGAGGCTCATCATCTTCATGCCGCCGCTGAACACGTCGTCGGCCTGCTGCCACGGCACGACGCGCATCGCGAGCATGAGACACAGACCCACGAGAGCACCCACGAGCAGCGGGTCGGCCTCGGAATCCATCTTGGTCAGGACCGCCTGGATCACGAAGCAGGCGATGAGAGCGACGACGGCCGCCCACACCTTCACCATGTTAACCGGCTTATCGTCGCCCGTGCTGAACTCGGTCTCGCGCTGCTCGTACTCGCGCGGCTTACGATAGGAGACGAATAGGGCGATGAAGCAGCCCACCGCCATCGACAGGGCGGGGATCGCCATGGCGGCCATCGGATTGACGACGCCCTCGACGGGCAGACCCGCATCCTCAATGTTCTTGTAGAGAATGTCGTGCAGGAAGATACGGCCGAAGCCGATCGGCACGAACATGTAGGTCGTGACGATGCCGAAAGTGATCGCACAGGCAACCATGCGTCGGTCCATCTTTAGCTCGTTCATGACGCCGATGAGCGGGGGAACCAGCAGCGGGATGAAGGCGATGTGAATCGGAATGAGGTTCTGGCTCATCACGCCCATGACGAGGACGCCGCCGAGGATGCCCCACTTGGCGGAACGGGCGACGCGCGCCGAATTCGAATCATCGGCGTTGCGTAGCTTGTTGATGATCCAGTTCGCCAGCAAACGCGGCAGACCCGAGTGGGCGACCGACATGGCGAACGCGCCGAGCAAGGCGTAGGACAGTGCGATCTTCGCGCCTCCGGCCAGGCCGTCCTGGAAGGCAACCATCGTGCCGGACATGCCCATGCCGGCGACCAGGCCGCCCACGAGGGAGGCCACGAAGAGTGAGATGACGACGTGCACGCGTGCGATGCTGAGGACCAGCATGACGATCACGGAAAGCACGACTGCGTTGAAAAGCAACATGAGTGTTCCTGTGTTGAGGGTGCGCGACAGCGCAAAAATAGGAAGGTAAGCCGCGTCGCGGCAGGTGGAATCAGCCGAGATGGGAGTCGGCGTGGATGGAGGCGTCGACGGCACTAACCAGTGCGGTCGACAAACCGCCTTCCTCGGCGGCCAGCAATCCTGCGATTGTGGTGCCGCCGGGGCTTGTCACGCGATCAATGAGTTGCGCGGGGATGGTTCCATTCTCGCGCTCGGCAAGGAGCAGCGTGGCGGCCCCCGCCATCGCCTGCGCTGCGATCTCGACGGCGCTGTCCTTGGACAGCCCGTACTTCAGGCCCGCGCGGGCGAAAGAATCAACAATCTGGAAATACCAGGCCGGAGAGCACGATGCCAGGGCCTGGAACACGGGGAAATAGTCCTCGTCGATGAGGATGGTGCGGCCGACCGAATCCATGAGGGATCGAACGGCGTCGACCTGTGCGTCGGTGGTGCGCGTGGCCGTCAGGGCGGTCATGGACTGTCCGACGGTGGCTGCGACGTTCGGCATGACGCGCACGAGCGGGATGCCCGCGCCGAAGTCAGTGGTGATCTGGTCGAGCGTGCGTCCAGCCGCCAGAGAGACGACGCAGATGTCGGGGCGACCGACCACGATGGGGGAGATCTCCTTGATGACCGCGCGCTGATCCTTGGGTTTGACAGCCAGGATGACGATGTCGACCTGACGGGCCAGGGACGCGTTCGAGGACGCGGCGTTCCCGCCTAGCTCGTCGGCGAGATCGCAGGCCTTGGTGGCCGTGCGGTTGGAGAAGACCAAGGTTGCGGGATCGACGCCGGACGCGACGGCACCGCGAGCGATGGCCTGGGCCATGGCTCCCGTTCCGATGAATCCGATACGCATCAGGGTCTCCCGTGAAAGTTGGTTGATTGAGATGCAGCCTACCCCGTTTTGCAATTTCTTGGCACAGTGGCCGAAGTGTGAGACGAGGCCGGGGCTCGGGATCCTCAATGTGAGTCCCTAGCCCCGGCCTCGTGCTACGTAGTGGCGAAGTCAGCGCTTGCGCGTGCCGAAGATGGAACGCGTGATCTCGCGGCCGGCTGTACGCAGGACCGACCCGAGGACGTTTTCGACCTGGCGGGTGCGGCGTTCGGCGGCGCGCTGGCGGGCGGCCTCCTCCTTCTCCTGCTGCTTCTCGACCTGGCGGCGCAGCTTCTCCATTTCCTTCTGGCGGGCAGCCTCTTCCTTGGCGGCGGCCTTCTCGGCCTCCTTGGCGGCGCGCTCGGCCTCCTTGGCGGCCTCCTTTTGCAGGCGTTCGGCCTCCCTGGCGGCCTCCTCCTGCGCGAGGGCTTCCTCGCGGGCTGCCTGAGCCTCGGCTGCGCGGCGCTCGAGCTTCTCCTCGGCCGAGTCCGGGTTCACGGCGTCGCGGTAGCGGCCCATGATGACGCTCGACTGGTTGATGCGCGCGACCGTGTCGGCGGACGCGGGGCCCATCACGGAGGCGGGTGCCCAGATACCGACGGGGGTGACCGGGGTGGGGTTACCCTTCGGATCCAGGACGGTCACGACGGCCTCGCCGGTGCCCAGGGTCGTGAGGACCTCGTCGAGCTCCAGGGAGGTCTTCGGGAAGGTCTGGACCGTGGCCTTGAGCTTCTTGAAGTCGTCGGGGGTGGAGGCGCGCAGGCTGTGCTGGATGCGCGAACCGAGCTGGGCCAGGACGTCGGAGGGGATGTCCTTGGGGGTCTGCGTCACGAAGACGACGCCCACGCCCTTGGAACGGATGAGGCGCACGGTCTGGACAACCTGACGCTCGAACTCCTTGGTGGCGTCCGCAAACAGCAGGTGCGCCTCGTCGAAGAAGAACACGAGCTTGGGGCGCTCGACGTCGCCGACCTCGGGCAGGGTGGAGAAGAGGTTGGCGAGCAGGAACATGATGACGGCGCTGACCAGTGCAGGGCGCGTCGAGATGTCGCCGACGCCGAGCAGGGAGATGATGCCGCGGCCGGTCGAATCCATGCGCATGAGGTCGGCCGTGTCGAAGCCGGGGGCGCCGAAGAACTGGCCGCCGCCCTGGGACTCGAGCGCGGTCAGGGCGCGCAGGATGACGCCGGCGGTGGCCTTGGAGACGCCGCCGATCGTGGCCAGCTCGTCCTTGCCCTCATCGGAGGTCAGGAAGGAGATGACGGCGCGCAGGTCGGGCAGGTCGATGAGCTCGAGGCCGTGGCTGTCCGCCCACGCGAAAATCAGCTGGAGGGCCTGCTCCTGCGTGGTGTTGAGCGAGAGGGCGCGGGCGAGCAGGATCGGGCCGAAGTCGGAGACCTGAGCGCGCACGGGCACGCCCGGGAACTGCGAATCGGCGCCGCCCAGGCTCAGCAGCTCGATCGGGAACGAGGACGAGGCCCACTCCTGACCGTTGGCGGCGGTGCGGCTCAGGAGCTTCTCGGAGCTGGCGCCGGCCTCGGCCAGGCCCGTCAGGTCGCCCTTAACGTCGCACAGGAGGACGGAGGAGCCGTTCGCGGACAGGCCCTCGGCGAGGAGCTGGAGGGTACGGGTCTTGCCCGTGCCCGTCGCGCCGGCGACCAGGAGGTGGCGGTTGAACATGGGCAGCGGCATCTTGGCGCTCACGCCGGGCACGCGCGCACCGTTGTCAATGAGCGTGCCGATCGTGACCGCGGGGACGTCCCAGGAGTAGGCGTCCTGGATCTGGGTGGCGAAAGCCGACAGCTCGCCGCTGGGGGTGGGGGATGAAGCCGGGGCAGCCTCGGGAGCAGGCGCTTCGGCCGCGGGGGCCTCGACGGCCTCCATCTGGGTGCGTAGCGCGTCGGCCGTCGCGCGGGCGGCTTCCGCCTGCTGGGGCTCGGCCTCGGCTGCGGCGGCAGGTGCCTCTGCGGAAGAGCCGCCCTTTGCTTCAAGCTGAAGACGCAGGGCTTCGGCCTTCGCGCGGGCTGCCTCTGCCTCGGCGGCCTTCGCGGCTGCTTCCGCCGCGGCGAGCTGCGCCTTGAGGTCCTCGATGTTCTCGCTCATGGTGTGGCCTTTCGGCTCTGGGCGCGGTGCGCCACTGTACTTCGACGTCACCGGAACAGTATCCCCTGGGACCGCGGTCCCAGGCGAGTTATGCGGGGTGGGTCGGATGTGGGATTCGTCCACAACCCCCACGCGCCCATTACAGTTATCCACAGGGGTTCGTTTTCATGTGTGCTCCTGGCGTTCGCCAGGGTTAGCGTGCGGGCATGAACGTGTCACGATGGTTGGCTCGTCGGCGCATGGCGGCGCTGACGAAAGCCGTGTACGACAGCGCCCTCACTGAGGACGACGAACCCTCCGAGCCGAGCGTCGCCCGCCTCCTACCCGGAGGAGCGAGCGTGGCCGCGCTGATCGTCGTCATCGTCCTGATCGCGGCCGTGGGGGTGTGGAGGCACGCAGCGGCACGCGAGCACGCCCAAGCCCCCGCCCAATCCTCCTCCGAGCGAGAAGAGAGCGAGGCCGCGGCAGTCGCGACAGGCCCGTCCCCATCCGCACCCGCATCAGTAGGGGAGCGCACTGATGATGTCGTCGTCTACGTCTCCGGTGCTGTCGCTTCCCCGGGAGTGCTCACCCTGCCAGCCTCTTCCCGAGTCATCGACGCCATCACGGCAGCCGGAGGCGCAACACCTGAGGCCGACCTGGAATCAATCAACCTCGCCCGCATCCTCGTCGATGGGGAACAGATTCGAGTCGCCGTCGTCGGGGATTCGCCACCAGCATCCTCCGAGGCGGGCACCGCAGCGGGGGCGTGCGTCCGACTGGCCACCGCCACCGAGGCGGAGCTCCAGACCCTGCCCGGCATCGGACCAGCCCTCGCGCAGCGCATCATCTCCTACCGGGCCACCCACCCACGCCTGTCCACCGTCGAAGAACTCGACGACGTCCCCGGAATCGGCCCATCCCTCATCGAGAAGATCCGTCCGGGTGTCTGCGGATGAGTGACACCCAATGCGCTCCCCGCATGATCGACCTGCGACTCGCGCCCGCAGCCACCGCCACCTGGGCCGCCACCTGGTGGGCGACGGGCCACCCAGCTCAATGGGCATGGATCGGAGCGTGCGCCCTCGTCGCGCTCGGATGCGCCACCTCCTACGCGCGCTCACAACGAGGCCGGAAGACACCCAGACACGCCCTCACCCCGTCCCGGTCCGCTCGCCTCGGCCTCGCACTCCTCCTCATCTGCGTCGCCTGCGCGCTCGCGGTCGGATCCGCCGCCGGCCGACAATACGACGCCGACCCCGCCCTACGTGACTCCGGACCCGTACACGCGCGCGTCACTCTCCAGAGCGACCCAGCCCCGGCCTCGTCCGGATTCTCTGCGACCCGCAGTGCCCGCGCTCGTATCGAGGCCGTCTCCGTGGGGGAGGAGTGGATCCTCTCGAACGCCACCGCTCTCGTGCGCGCGCCCGGGTGGCAGGACGCCGCGCGTGGAGACGTCTACGAGGTCTGGGGAAGCCTCGACGCGACCTTTGCCGCCGAGGCGCCATCGGTGGGCACGATAAGAGTCAGGCGTGCCCAGCTCATCGAGCGGCCCAGCGGCCTATCCGCCTGGATGCGCTCCACCCACCGGGCCTTCGCCCACGCCTGCGCGCCTCTGCCCAGGGACGCACGCTCCCTCGTCCCCGGCATGGCGATCGGAGACGACCGCGCCATGCCCGCAGACCTATCCGACGCAATGAAGAAAACCTCCCTCACCCACCTCACCGCCGTCTCCGGATCCCACATCGTCATCGTCCTCGCCACCGTCACCCTCGTCGTCCCCGCACGAAAAGCCCTACGCCTCGGGGCCACCATCCTCGTCCTGACTACAATCCTCACACTCGTCGGCCCAGACCCCTCCGTCGTGCGCTCCGTGTGCGTTGCGGCCGTCGCTTCCCTCGGACTCATCCTCGGACGCGAAGGACAATCCATCGCCGCCCTCTGCGCCGTCGTCATCGCCACCCTACTCATCGACCCCTGGGCAGCCCGCTCCTACGGATTCGCCCTGTCGGCGCTCGCCGCGCTCGCGGTCGTCGGTCCCTCCGCGGCGCTGGTGCGGCGCTGTCGCCGGCGAATACGTGGGGACACACGCGCGGGGAAGACGCTTCGCCGCCTCGTAGAGATGGTGTGCGTGCCTGCCTTCGCGGAGCTTGCGACCGCGCCGATCATCGTGTCACTGTCCGGGAACGTGCCCGTGTGGGGAATCGCCGCCAACGTCTTGGCCGAGCCTGCCGTGCCGGTCGCGACCGTCGCCGGGCTCTTGGGCGCGCTCATCTCCCCGCTGAGTATTCGCGCCGCCTCGGCGTGTGCAGTCGTTGCTTCGTGGGCGACCGCATGGATCGCGGGAGCAGCGCGCGTGTGCGCCTCCCTACCCGGAAACGGGGTGCGCGTGCCAGGAGGGTCCTCGACAATCTTGGGCGTGTATGCCTGCTGCGGAGGTGGATGGGTTGCGTGGCGCGCGTGGAAGCGGTGGGGAGCCCCGATCGTCGATGAGCAGGGGACATGAGTGGGACAGCTACCTACTGAGGGCGCGTCGTCAAGCTCTCGTGACACCTGCCACGAGTAGTGTCCGCCCACGGCAAAGACGAACGCAAATGAGCTCCCTCGGTGGCAGACTTAGACAGTTACCGTTTCAGCGGAAAGGCAGGAAGACGTGGCAGCACGCGGTTCGCGCCCGGCGCCGCCAGCCCAGATCACGCTGGCACCCATCGTGTTGATCAAAGGCCCCGAGGGCCTTCTCGTCGACCGTGCCCTCGACCAGCTGCGCGCCCTCGCCCACGAGGCCGACCCCAACCTCGAGCGCACCGACATTAACGCGGCCACCTATCAGGCCGGACAGCTCGACGTCATAGCCTCGCCCTCACTCTTCGGCGAATCCCGCATGGTCATCATCCGGGACCTGGAAACGATGAGCGACGCCCTCGCCAACGATCTGATCGCTTACGCCGGCGCGCCCGCGCCCGACGTGTGGATGTTCCTGGCGCACCCCGGGGGCAACGCCCGCGGCAAGAAGGTCATCGACACGATCACCAAAGCCACATGGCCGGTGATCCCCGCCGAACCGCTCAAGAACGACCGCGACAAGCTGGCGCTCATCGCTGCCGATGTGCGCGCCGCACGCCGGCAGATGGACACCGAGGCCCAGCAGGCCCTCGTGGACGCACTTGGCAACGACCCGCGCGCGATGGCCGGTGCCCTGGCACAGCTGCTCTCCGATGTCAGTGGCCGCATCACACTCGAGGACGTGCGGCGCTACCAGGCCGGCCGCGTCGAAGCCACGGGCTACGACGTTGCGGACGCGGCCGTCGCTGGCAACTCGGCGAAGGCCCTGACGCTCGCGCGTCACGCGTTCGCCACCGGTATCGCGCCCCAGCTTCTTGTCACCGCCCTGGCCATGAAGTTCCGGGCCATGGCAAAGGTCTCGATCGGCGGATCCGCATCCGCCCTCAAGATGGCCCCCTGGCAGGTGGACCGCGCCCGACGGGAGCTGCGTGGCTGGTCCGATGCCTCGCTGGCAGGCGCCTTCGGAGCCATCGCCACGGCTGATGCCGAAACAAAGGGCGCGTCGCGGGACCCGCAACGCGCCATCGAAAAAGCACTTATCACCATCTGCAGGCTGCGCGGGCGCTGAATGCGCGTCCCGGCCTCGTCTATCGGATATCCGTAGGGAACGAAGAGGAGAAGAATGATAACCATTCGGACGCTGGTGGGGAGGCTGCGCGAGTTTAAGAAACCCGCGATCCTGACCCCGCTATTCATCATCGGGGAGGTCATCCTCGAGTGCCTGATCCCGCTGACCATGGTCTCGCTGGTGGATGCGCTCGACGGAGTGTCCCTGAGCCCCGTCATGCGCCTGGGCCTCATCCTCACCGGACTGGCTTTTGCGTCGCTCGCCTGCGGTATCCTGTCCGCGCGTTACGCCGCCACCGCCTCGGTGGGCCTGGCGAAGAACCTCCGTCAGGACCTCTTCTTCAAGGTGCAGGACTTCTCGTTCGCGGACATCGACCGTTTTTCCACGTCCTCGCTGGTCACCCGCATGAC
The DNA here is from genome assembly GCF_009730335.1 of Schaalia odontolytica. Classification (GTDB taxonomy): domain Bacteria; phylum Actinomycetota; class Actinomycetes; order Actinomycetales; family Actinomycetaceae; genus Pauljensenia; species Pauljensenia dentiphila. The sequence goes on along the minus strand of NZ_CP046315.1, from coordinate 1,724,413 downwards.
GACGGACGTCACCAACGTGCAAAACGCCTTTGGCATGCTCATTCGTATCGCGGTGCGAGTGCCCCTCATGATCGTCTTCTCCATCGTGATGGCGTGGCGCATCAACGTCCAGATGGCCCTTATCTTCCTCGGGATGGTGCCGGTTCTCGCCATCATCCTCGCGGCTATCGTGCTCATCGCCTTCCCAATCTTCCGCCGCATCTTCAAGAAGTACGATGCACTGAACAACTCGGTGCAGGAGAACGTCGCCGCGATCCGCGTGGTCAAGTCCTTCGTCACCGAAGAGCACGAGACCACGAAGTTCCGCGCCGCCTCGCAGGACGTGCGCAAGGACTTTACGAACGCCGAAAAGCTCATCGCGCTCAACAGCCCCGTCATGATGTTCTTCATCTTCGCCGCTATCATTGCCGTCGACTACGTCGGCGCCTCGATCATCGTGAACTCTGGTGGTACCGAGCTGACGAAGGGAGGCCTGACCGCTCTCATCACCTACGGCATCCAGATCCTGTCGCAGATGCTCATGCTCGCCTTCATCTTCGTCATGACGACGATGGCCGCCGAGTCCGCCAACCGTATCGCCGAGGTCCTCAACCACGACCCCTCGCTCAGCTCACCGGCCAATGGCGCCACCGAGGTTGTGGACGGCTCCGTGGTCTTCGAGGGCGTTTCCTTCAAGTACTCCGAGAGCGCCGAAGAGAACGCGCTGTCCGACATTGACCTACGCATAGAGTCCGGCTCAACGCTCGGCATCGTGGGTGGTACCGGTTCGTCGAAGACCTCGCTCATCCAGCTGATCTGCCGCCTCTACGACGTCTCCGAGGGGTCTGTGAAGGTCGGCGGGCGCGACGTGCGCGACTACGACCTGAGCGCGGTGCGCGACGCGGTCTCCGTCGTCCTGCAGAAGAACGTTCTCTTCTCCGGCACGATCAAGGACAACATGCGCTGGGGTAACCCGGACGCGACCGATGAGCAGATTGAGCATGCGTGCAAGCTCGCGCAGGCCGACGAGTTCATCCAGCAGCTGCCCGGCGGCTACGACTACGTCATCTCCCGCGGCGGCACCAACGTGTCGGGCGGCCAGAAGCAGCGCCTGTGCATCGCCCGAGCGCTGCTGAAGAACCCGATGATCCTCATCCTGGACGACTCGACTTCCGCCGTGGACACGAAGACCGATTCGCTGATTCGTCACGCCTTCGAGAGCGAAATCCCCGGCACGACGACCATCATCATCGCCCAGCGTCTCTCGTCGGTCAGCCATGCCGACCAGATCATCGTCCTCGACGACGGTCGCATCAAGGAACGCGGCACCCATGAGGAGCTGATGGCAGCGGGCGGGGAGTACCGCGAGATCTACGACTCCCAGAATGCAGCGAGCGAAAGCGAGGTGGCCTGACATGGCACGCATGCATGGTCGTCCCGTTGACAGCGACGGCGAGAAGCTCGAGGGCATCGAGCGTCCCTTCGGCCGCCTCATGGCCTACGTGTTCCGCCACTACCCGGTGCGCATCAGCCTGACGGTCGTGTGCATCATTACGGCAGCCGTGGCCTCGGCCGTCGGCTCGATCTTCATGCAGCAGATCGTCGACAACGTCGTGACCCCGGGCCTGGAGAGTGGCTTTGACGCGGTGCGCGCCACCTTGGTGCGCCTCGTCGTCACGATGGGCATCATTTTTGGCGCTGGCGTCATCGCCAGCTTCATCTACACCCGCGCCATGGCGATCGTGACGCAGGGGACGCTCAAGCACATGCGAGACGACATGTTTGACTCCATGGAGCGCCTGCCCCTGCGATTCTTCGACACGCACCCGCACGGCGCGATCATGTCGACCTTCACCAACGACACGGACGCGATCCGCCAGCTGATCGGCCAGTCTATCCCGACGCTCATCCAGTCGGGCCTGACGATCATCGTCCTAATCGGAACGATGCTGTACTACTCCGTGTGGCTCTTCCTCGTTGTCCTCATCGTGGGTGCTCTGATGGCCTTCCTGACCGGAAAGCTCGGCGGGCTGTCGGGTCGCTTCATGAAGGCTCAGCAGGCCGCTCTCGCCGACGAAGAAGGCTTCATCGAAGAAATGATGGACGGTCAGAAGGTCGTCCAGGTCTTCAACCACGAGCAGGACGCCAAGGACGAGTTCGTCGAGTACAACCAGAAGCTCTTCGACTCCTCGCAGAAGGCGAATATCTATGGCAATGTGCTGATGCCTGCCCTGGGCAACATCGGCAACATCATGTACGTGGTCATTGCGATCGTTGGCGGCGTCATGATCCTGGAGCAGACGCCGAACATCCACCTCTTTGGCGTCGATGTCATCACGGTTGGCGTGGTCGTGTCCTTCCTGGGTATGGTCCGCAACTTCTCGCAGACGATCGGTCAGATGTCGATGCAGGTCCCGATGATCGCCATGGGTATGGCGGGCGCGGGCCGCGTGTTCGCCCTCATCGACCAGGAGCCCGAGGAGGACGAGGGCTACGTGACCCTCGTGCGTGCGCACGAGCTGCCCGACGGCACTCTTGAGCCGACCGAGGAGCGCACGGGAATCTGGGCGTGGCGCCACCCCCACAAGGCCGACGGCACCGTCACCTACACGCGCCTGCGCGGCGAGCTCGTCATGGAGGACGTCGACTTCTCCTACGACGGCGAGAAGCAGATCCTGCACGACATCTCCCTGTGGGCCAAGCCCGGCCAGAAGATCGCCTTCGTGGGCGCCACGGGCGCCGGTAAGACGACGATCACGAACCTGATCAACCGCTTCTACGACATCGCCGACGGCAAGATTCGCTACGACGGCATCAACATCAATAAGATCCACAAGCCGGACCTGCGCCGCTCCCTCGGCGTTGTTCTGCAGGACGTTAAGCTGTTCACGGGCACGGTCATGGAGAACATTCGCTACGGCCGCCTGGACGCCACGGACGAGGAGTGCATCGCCGCTGCGAAGCTGGCCAACGCGGACTCCTTCATCCGGCGACTGCCCGAGGGCTACGACACGATGCTGACCGGCAACGGCTCGAACCTCTCGCAGGGCCAGGCTCAGCTCCTGTCGATCGCGCGCGCCGCCGTGGCTGACCCGCCGGCGATGATCCTCGACGAGGCCACCTCCTCGATCGACACGCGTACCGAGGCCCTCGTGCAGCAGGGCATGGACAACCTCATGGAGGGGCGTACGGTCTTCGTGATTGCCCACCGCCTCTCGACGGTGCGCAATTCGGACGCGATTATGGTCCTGGACCACGGCCGCATCATCGAGCGCGGTAGCCACGACGATCTGATCGCCCAGAAGGGCGTGTACTACCAGCTCTACACGGGCGCCTTCGAGCTCGAGTAAGCGCTCAACGATTGCGTTTGCCCCGGCCTCGTTTCGACGAGGTCGGGGCTTCGTTATGCGCGCCTGGCGCCGGAGCGTGGGGGAGTGATCGGAGTGGGTGTGTCGACCACTCGTACAAGCGTGCGGGGAGCGGGTATACGAAAGCGGGCCGCCCAGTGGGCGGCCCGCTTCACGTCAAACTATCGTTCGCGCTCAGTCACCGAGCGAGGCGACGCGACGAGCAAGCTTGGACTTGCGGTTCGCAGCCTGGTTCTTGTGGATGACGCCCTTGGAAACGGCGACGTCCAGCTTGCGCGAAGCAACGCGCAGTGCAGCGAGAGCCTTCTCCTTGTCGCCGGCCTCAACGGCCTCGCGGGTCCGACGGACCAGGGTCTTCAGCTCGGACTTCACGGACTGGTTACGAACGCGGCGCTTCTCGTTGGTCAGAATGCGCTTCTTCTGGGACTTAATGTTTGCCACAGTCGGATTTCTCCTTGATGTATGTCTGACAGGGTCGGTGAGGGCTGTGTCAAGACCGGGACTTAGGCGTGGGGACACCCGCAAACGGTCCTAACCAGACCCCCTGCCCGACCAGGCCGGGAGTCCAACGACCGATCATACCAGGGCGGGGCCTTTTCGTCATACCCCGAGGCGTTCTCGCCCCTCGTAAGGTCGGTCACGTGTCGGAGGTGTCAGTCGCCGTGCGTGCGGTAGTGCTCCTTGAGGGCGTCGACGATGAGCTGCCAGGTTGCCTTGGGCAGGATCGAGCCTTCGCGGCGCACGTCGGTCGCCTTGACCCACAGAGCCCGGTCGAGGCGCACCTCGGAGGGACGGCCCTTCGAGTCCCAGTCGCCCGCACCGATGTCGAGCCAGTAGCGTCCGGCGGCGGCCTCCTGGGGGGCGTCGCGCGTGTGGTCCTTGCTGGTCAGCTGTAGGAGGTAGACGCCTTCGCCCTGCGCGCCGATGACGACGGCCGGGCGGTCCTTGCCGACCGAGGAATCTTCCTGGTAGGGCACCCAGGTCCACACGACCTCGCCGGGATCCGCGTCGCCGTCCATGACGGGCGTGTACGAGGCGTGGGCGAGCGCGTCGGCGATGCTCGCTTCTCGGATCGAGGTCTGGGGGCGATTCGAGGTCGCCGGATCCTCGTAGCGGTGCTGGGAGCCGGAATGCGCGGAAGAAGACGAGGACGAACGCGGCTTGGGAGTCGACTTCTTGGTCGACTGACGCTGCCCCGTCTTGGTGGTCATGGTGTTCTTCTGCGCCTCCTCTGTGGCGCCGGAGATGACGCCGATGAGGAAGTTGATGATGCCCCTGACGATTGAGTTCATGGGACCAGCATACGGCAGGCGTTGCGGAGCGCGTTTTATCCACAGGGCCCTACGACGATCGCGAGTTATCCACAGGCTTCGTGATGGCGCGTGACAGTGCATAACAGGCGGTGTCACTCTGTCGTTGTTCGCAGGTGAACACGCAACAATAGAAAGGCGACGACGATGTTGACTGCAACGATGCACGGACCGATTGTTTCTCTGGATGCAGTGGCAGGGGGTGGTACGCCCGAGGGGAGCAATACGAGCGCGACGAGGGCGCGGTCCTCGATTCATGAGTCGGTGCGCTGCGGGGCCGCGGGCAATGTGGACAAGGCGCTTGACCGCGGCCTCGAGGCTTATCGAGAAGAGGGAGCTCCCGTCGAACTGCGTCTGGAGGCTGCCAAGCTCTGCATTGACTGGTACGCAGCTCTCGGATCCTATGGACAGTGTCGGAAGCTGGCCGGTGAAGCTGCGCGGCTGGGGGAGAGATACCTGGAGCGCTGTCATCCGCTGATCCTGATGATGCGAAACTCAGAAGCCTACTGGCTTGCCATCCTCGGTCAGCACGATATGGCGATCCGCAAGTTCTCGGCTCTCCTAGCCGATATGAAGCACTGCCCAGGCGTCGACCCTGATATCTCCATCGCCATCCGCAATAACTCCGCGATGCCGTGGAAGTATACGGGCAAATGGAAGAAGGCTGCGCGCGTGTACCGCGAGCTCCTGTCGGAGTTGGAGGAGCAGCGCGAGGAGAGCGACATGACGCTGCTGACGGTGCGCGACAACCTCGCCGAGGTCCTCTCTGCTGATCGCTGCTACGACGAAGCCATTGCCCTCTACGAGCGCAACATGGACGCTCTGCTGACCGTTGCGGACCACGGCGACTGGCGCGTCCTGCGGCTGCGCAACGAGATTGCGCGCAACACCTGGATGGGCGGGGATCGGGACGCGGGTGAGGACCTCTGGACGGTTCTGGCCGAGGACTGCCGTAGGTACCTGGGGGATCGAGATCCGATGACCGCCCGTATTCGCACGATCCTACTGACTCTCGCGACGCTGCGCGGAGATGAGGGGCGGGCCATGTCGATCGCCCGCAAGCTCCGAGACGACCACCCCGATGACTGGGAAGAATGCGACTTCAGCGAAGCTGCGGCGCTCCTTGCCGAGTCGGAGTGTGGAGAGAGCGGAGGAAGGGAATGAGGAGAGAAACAAAAGGTGTGAGGCGTGGCCACTGTGCGCGACTTCCCGCGCCTGAACTGGCACAAACGCCTACGACAATGGGACGATAAGGAGGTTAACGACTTCACGGAGGTTCACGTGCCCATCCCCACGCCCGAGCAGCAGGCGCAGATTCGCCCGGCCCATACCCCGCAGGGGCAGATCCGTAACTTCTGCATCATCGCCCACATCGATCATGGGAAGTCGACGCTCGCGGACCGTATGCTCCAGCTGACCGGCGTCGTCGAGGCGCGCGAGATGCGCGACCAGTACCTCGATCGCATGGACATTGAGCGCGAACGCGGAATCACGATCAAAAGCCAGGCGGTGCGCATGCCGTGGGCACACGAGGGCATCCCCTACGCGCTCAACATGATTGACACGCCCGGTCACGTGGACTTCACATACGAGGTCTCCCGCTCTCTGGCGGCGTGCGAGGGTGCGGTCCTCCTTATCGACGCTGCGCAGGGCATCGAGGCCCAGACGCTCGCGAACCTGTACCTGGCCCTCGAGAATGACCTTGCGATCATCCCGGTCCTCAACAAGATCGACCTGCCGGGTGCCCAGCCCGAGAAGTATGCGCACGAGGTCGCTCAGCTGATCGGCTGCGACGAGAGCGAGGTCCTGAAGGTCTCCGGCAAGACCGGTGAGGGCGTCGAGGACCTCCTCGACCGCATCGTCGAAGTCATCCCGGCCCCCGAGGGAGCCCCCGACGCCCCGACGCGCGCGATGATTTTTGACTCCGTGTACGACACGTACCGCGGCGTCGTCACCTACGTGCGTGTCGTCGACGGCGTTCTGTCGACCCGTCAGCGCGTGCGCATGATGTCGACGGGCGCCACCCACGAACTCCTGGAGCTGGGCGTCATCTCGCCCGAGCCGAAGCCTGAAGAGGGCATCGGCGCCGGAGAGGTCGGCTACCTGATCACGGGCGTGAAGGACGTTCGTCAGTCCCGCGTCGGCGACACCGTCACCAGCCAGGTGCGCGGCGCAACCGAGCCCCTTGAGGGCTACCGCGACCCGAACCCGATGGTCTTCTCCGGCATCTACCCAGTCGACGGATCGGACTTCCCGGACCTGCGCGACGCCCTCGAGCGCCTCCAGCTCAACGACGCGGCGCTGACCTTCGAGCCCGAATCCTCCGCAGCCCTCGGCTTCGGCTTTCGCTGCGGCTTCCTCGGACTGCTTCACCTGGAGATCATTCGCGAGCGTCTGGAGCGAGAGTTCAACCTTGACCTCATCGCGACTGCCCCGAACGTCGTCTACCGCGTTGTGACGGAGGATGGCACCGAGGTGCGCGTTGATAACCCGAGCGAGTTCCCCGAAGGAAAGATTTCCGAGGTGCGCGAGCCTGTCGTCAACGCGACGATCCTGACGCCCACCGAGTTCACGGGCACCATCATGGAGCTGTGCCAGGAACGCCGCGGCTCGATGCAGGGCATGGACTACCTGAGCGAGGACCGCGTGGAGCTGCACTACCAGCTGCCCCTTGCTGAGATCGTCTTCGACTTCTTCGATCAGCTCAAGTCCCGCACGCGCGGCTATGCCTCGCTGGACTACCAGGAGAGCGGTGAGCAGAGCGCCGACCTCGTCAAGGTCGATATCCTGCTCAACGGTGACCGCGTCGACGCCTTCAGCGCGATCGTTCATCGCGACGGCGCCTACAACTACGGTCAGCGCATGACGAAGCGCCTGAAGGAGCTCATTCCCCGTCAGCAGTTCGAGATTCCGGTCCAGGCCGCTGTCGGTGCGCGCGTCATCGCTCGTGAGACCATTAAGGCCCTGCGTAAGGACATGCTCGCCAAGTGCTACGGCGGCGACATCAGCCGTAAGCGCAAGCTGCTCGAGAAGCAGAAGGAAGGCAAGAAGCGCATGAAGTCCATCGGTCGTGTCGACGTGCCGCAGGAAGCCTTCATCGCGGCTCTGACCTCTGACGTTCCGACGGGCAAGAAGTGAGCGGGGATCAGGTGAACGAGGCCGTGGAGGGTCACGCTCCCGTCGGCCAGCGAGCGGATCGCCGTCCGGGCGAGGCCCCCGAGGGTACGGTCTTCATGAGCCGCACAAAGTCTTTCACGAGGCGTACGCGCGAGCTGCCTGCGAACCTCGTGCGCACGTGGGAGGCCCACGCGCATCGCTACGTGGTGGAGCCGCGTCGCGGTGTCGGCTACACGACGGTCGCGGAGGATTTCACGCTCGATCTGGCCGAGTTCTTTGGGCGCAGCGCGCCCGTGACGCTCGAGATCGGCTCGGGCACGGGCGAACAGATCGTCGCCGCGGCGGACGCTCATCCTGAGCGCAACTTCCTGGCCCTTGAGGTCTGGGTTCCGGGTATCGCCAAGCTTGTCTCCAAGGCGGTCGAGGCTGGCGTGGACAATATCCGCGTCATCGAGGCCGACGCTGCCCAGGCGCTGCCGATCATGCTGGAGGACGCGTGCCTGGACGAGGTCTGGACCTTCTTCCCCGACCCGTGGCGTAAGGCTCGACATCGCAAGCGTCGCCTCGTCTCCGATTCCTTCGCGCGCGAGGTCGCGCGCCTGCTGCGCGACGGGGGAATGTGGCGTCTGGCCACCGACTGGGACGACTACGCCTGGCAGATGCGCGACGTCATCGAAGCGTGCGAATTCTTCGAGAACCCGCATGCGGGAGAGCGTCCGGACCCGGAGGATCCGCAGCCGCAGCGTGGCGGATTCGCCCCCCGCTTTGAGGGGCGCGTCGTCACGCACTTTGAGACCCGAGGTATCGATGCGGGCCGCCATGCCCACGACATTGTCGGTATTCGCCGTCCGCGTGGCTGAGGCTGGCATGACGTCCGGTGCCGCCTGTTCGCTGGTGGGAGGGTGCTCGTGAGCCCCGCGCAGCCAGACGGTCAGCGCTGGCCAGATGACGGTGCTCTGGACCCCGGCCTCGTCGAGGTAGAGGCCCGGCGTCCGCTCTCCCTGTACGTGCACGTGCCGTTTTGTCGCGTGCGCTGTGGGTATTGTGACTTCAATACCTACACGGTGGGTTTCGGCCCGGGTGCCCAGGTGGGGGACTACGCTCCGTCGGTCTTGGCCGAGGCCACGCTGGCAGCTCGCGTCATGGCTGAGTCCGGGCTGCCCGTGCGCGAGGCTGAGACCGTCTTTTTTGGCGGAGGCACTCCGACGATGCTCGATACTGCCGAGCTTGCCGAGATCCTGACGGGCCTGCGTGAGCGCATCGGTATCGCGCCCGGCGCAGAGGTGACCCTCGAGGCCAATCCCGACACGGTGACGCGCGAGGGGCTGGTGCAGCTGGCCGACGCGGGTTTTACGCGTGTCTCTTTCGGCATGCAGTCTGCGGTCCCCGCGATCCTCAAAACTCTGGACCGCACCCACACGCCCGAGCGGGTGCCCCTCGTCGTCCAATGGGCGAAGGAAGCGGGCCTGTCGACGTCCGTCGATCTTATCTATGGCACGCCAGGGGAGAGCTTCGCCGACTGGGAGACGTCTCTGCGCGCCGCCCTGTCCTACGACACCGACCACATCAGCGCGTACGCCCTCGTCGTCGAGGGGGGAACCAAGATGGGCGCGCAGGTCGCCAGGGGAGAACTCCCGACCCCGGATCCGGACGACGAGGCCGCCAAGTACGAGCTTGCCGATGTCCTCCTCAGTGAGGCCGGGTACGCCTGGTACGAGATCTCCAATTTTGCGCGCACGACCGACGCGGACCTGACCTCGGGGCGCCCGTCCACGTTCTACGCGCACGCGTCGGCGCACAACCTTGCCTACTGGCGCGATTGGGATTGGTGGGGCCTGGGCCCCGGGGCACATTCCCACGTGGGGTGTATGCGCTGGTGGAATGTCAAGAACCCCGCCGCGTACGCCGCACGACTGCGCGATGGGCGTTCCCCTGCCTACGCGGGGGAGATCTTGGACGAGGATACGCGCGAGCTTGAACGCGTCATGTTGGGCGTGCGCACGTCCGAGGGGATCGAGTTGGCCGGCCTGCCAGGGACTGGGCAGGCGGACGAGGCCGGGGCGGCTCTGGGGGCTGGTGCGGTCTCGGGTGGGCGTGTTGCTGCGCTCATCGCGGACGGCCTCATTGATGGTGCCGCCGCCCTCGGGGGACGGGTGATTCTCACGCTGCGTGGCCGGTTGCTCGCCGACTATGTGACCCGCGAATTGATGGGGTATTGAGTCCTTTTTCGTGGCACCACTCCGTAATCTGCATGCGGTGGTAAACGATCGTTTTCTTCATTAATTGCCGCAGGTGCGCTTGTATTTATCTAAATACAAGTACAAGCATGGATACTTTTTTGAGGTATTCATAAGTGATCAGGTAGTGCGAATGTGACAAGCTTGGATTACGTGGCAATACTGTTGACATCATGGTTGAAATATGTTTGCCTAGGTATGTCATGTGAAGCCGTGCTGTCTGCTTGTCGTCTCCTTGAGAGGGCTTGTGGAGGGTCGGATACAAGGAAAAGTGTGGTATTGTGACTCTGCGATACGCAGTCATTGCTGACATTGTGGGCTCTCGTACGTTGACCAATCGTGCAGACGCTCAGAGGATCTTTGAGGCAGTCTTGGAACGGGCCAGTGAGGGGCTGGCTCTCCTCCAGGCTCCGTACCCGACGGTGGGTGACGAGTTTCAGGCGGTCGCCTACACGCTCGAGGATGCTCTCCTCCTGACGCTGCGTGCGCAGCTTCTCCTTCCCCCGCAGCTTCAGCTGCGCTTCGGCATCGGTGCCGGTCGGATCGAGGAGTTCGCGTCGGGTGTGCATCGCCAGGCTCCGGCCCGCGGCCGTGGTGCAGAGTCGGCGGCTCTTCAGGATGGATCCGCGTGGTGGGCTGCCCGAGCAGCGATCAATCGTGCGCACGATGTGCAAGATGCCTCGAACCCCTTCATTCGCACGTGGTTCATGGCGCACGCGTCCGTCGAATCCGAGTTCTCCTCGCACTGCCAGACCTGCATCAACGCCATGCTGAGCCTGCGCGATCATTCGATTCTCAAGCTGTCGGCGCGTCATCGTCGCATCACGGCCTCGCTGCTGCTGGGTAAGACGCAGGTGGAGATCGCCCGCGTCGAGAAGCTGTCGCAGCAGGCCATTTCGGACTTTGCTCGGGGCACGGGGGCGGGGCTCATTCAGTCTTCACTCATCATCGCTGAGGCCGCTCGTGCATGAAGTTCTTCTCCTGGGCATCGCCGCCTCGGAGCTGACCGTACTTCTCACCTCTGACCCGCGCGGCTGGTCGCGACGCCTGTCGCTCTTTCTGACGCTGCTCCTCGCAGTGATCTGCTACTCCTGGTTTATTCTGGGTGTGAGCGCCGTTGCGAATGCAATCGGTGCGACTCTCGCGCTCGTGTGGTTCGCTTGGGACCTTGTCGATCCGTCGGCGCGCGGCGTTCTCGCTCGCTGGGCGTTGGCGTCCGTCGGCTTCGTCGCGCTGCTGAGCCTGGATCCGTTGAACTTCCCTCTGCTGTCGCTGCGCTCAGGGCGCCCCATCGACCTGATTATTGCGGTTCTCTTCCTGGTGACGGGTCCTGTGAATCACCTGATCACGGCGATTCTGCAGTGCGCGCGCGGCCGTGCCTCCACTCCCGTGCCCGGGTGGATCAACGCTCCCGTTCTTCCGGCGATGCCGGTGGTGGATGCGGAAGGCGGCGAAGATGACGCGGAGGAGTCCGCGGAACCCGAAGTCATCTCCGGTGTGCTACCCGTCTTGGGCGCGCAGGCGGAGGGCGAGGAAGTGACGGCTCTGCGTGGCGGGCGCTGGATCGGGCCGCTTGAGCGTCTGCTCATCATCGTTCTGGCCGGTGCTGGCGCAGAGGTTGCGATTGCGGCTGTCGTTGCTGCCAAGGGGGTCATTCGATTCCCCGAGATCTCGCAGGATTCGACGGGCGAGAAGGCCGAAGAGTTCCTGATCGGCTCGGTCTCCTCGTGGATTCTGGCCGCTCTCGTGTCGATGCTCATTCGTGTCGTGAGCCTGCACTGATTCCCGTGCCGCTAGAGTATGCCGGGTGAATAGCTCAGATCCCTACGGCCGCAACATTTTCGCCCATGACCCGCACCGCGACGGGCCGGGAGCGCGGCGTCCGCGTTCGCAGGCCGTCCACGTTGAGATCGGCATGGTCCTCGAGGACGTGGCCTCGGGCTGGGTTGGCGCAGTGACGCGCGTGGAGAAGTCTGGTGGTGTTCACCTCGTTGAACTCGAAGATCGTCGAGGTGTACGTCGATCCTTCCCCCTTGGCCCCGGCTTCTGGCTTGAGGGGCGCCCCATCGAGGCGCTGCCTCCGCGCCCTGCCCCCGCCCAGGCCTCGCCGGGAACCCAGGTGAGTGCGTCGGGGCGGCGCATCACCAACTCCGGATCTTTCGCTCCCGCGTCGAGCGGACCTAAGGTCGCCAAGCGCTCGCGCATCTGGGTCGAGGGGCGCCACGACGCGGAGCTTGTCCAGCACGTGTGGGGCGAGGACCTGGCCGAGGCCGGGATCGCCGTGCAGCTTCTCGAAGGTGTTGACAACCTTGAGGCGATCTTGGAGGTTTTCGGCCCGACGGACACCGCGCGTGCGGGCGTTCTCGTCGACCACATGGTTTCCGGTTCGAAGGAGTCTCGCATTGCCGAGGCAGTGTCCGCGCGTTGGCCGGGCGCGGTCCTCGTGCTCGGCCATCCGTTTGTCGACATCTGGCAGGCTGTCAAGCCCGCCCGTGTTGGCCTTGAGCGCTGGCCCGACATTCCGCGTGGCACCGATATCAAGCACGGAACCCTTGAGGCTCTCGGCTGGCCGCACGCTGACCAGCGTGACATCGCCGTGGGGTGGAAGCGGATCCTGTCGACCGTGCGCACCTACCGCGACCTTGAGCCGGCGCTGCTGGGGCGGGTTGAGGAGCTCATCGACTTCGTGACCGTGCCCTGGGCGCAATGACATGCGTCGCCCAGTGTGAGGTTCGCGCTGGGCGCACACCTGGCGCGGCCCTCATGTCGCCCCCGATTGGCTGCGAGGAGTAGCATTGGCACTCAGGAAGCAGGAGTGCCAGAACGGGAGGAGATGGCATGACACGCAACAGTGCACAGAACCGCAGGCTCGACGTCCTGCGCGCCATCGTCACCCAGTACGTGGCCACCCGCGAACCCGTCGGCTCCAAGGCGATCGCCGCCGGAGGCCTCGGCGTCTCATCCGCGACCATCCGCAACGACATGGCGGTGCTGGAGGAAGCCGGCCTCATCTATCAGCCCCACACCTCTGCGGGGCGTGTGCCGACCGACCGTGGCTACCGCGTGTTCGTTGATCGACTCGCGGAGCTCAAGCCGATGAGCGGGCCGGAACGCCACGCCCTCGAGACCTTCCTGGCTGAGTCCATCGATATTGACGACGTCGTGGAGCGCTCCGTTCGTCTCCTCGCCCAGGTGACGCATCAGGTGGCCCTCGTGCAGTATCCGGGGGCGCGCGTGCGCGTCCTCAAGCACCTCGAGGTCATCGCTCTGGCTCCCGGTCGCGTCCTTGTCGTCGTCATCACCGCGGACGGCGAGGTCGGGGAGCGCAGCCTCACTCTTCACGCGCCCCTCGACGATGGGCAGCTGCGCGAGGTACGCGAACACCTGCGCCACCACTGCGATGGCGCGACCTCTGCGACCGCGCAGGCCTGCGTTGACGAGGCCACGGCCTCGGCCCGGCCTGAGCTGGTCGGAACCGTCGCCGCGATCGGTTCAGCTCTCACGGACGTCCTGAGCGGTCAGAGCGAGTCGAAGATCGTCGTCGCGGGCGCTGCGAACCTGGCCCGTGGAGCCCTCGACTTTCACGACATTGCCCCCGTCCTTGACGCTCTCGAGGAGCAGGTTGTCCTCATGCGTCTCTTCGCCGAGGCCGACCCGGGCGCTGACGTGCACGTGAGTATCGGCGCCGAGAATCCCCACGACGGCCTGGCGGAAGCCGCCGTCGTCACGGGCACGTACCGTGCCGGCGCCGGCGACTCCGTCGGATCCGCGCACCTGGGCATCGTTGGCCCCATGCGCATGGACTACGCACGCACCATGAGCTCTGTGCGAGCAGTCGCCGCCTACCTGTCACGCTATCTCGCCTCCCAGCACGGCGACTAATGTCGCCCCACAGACGTTGATGAACATCCCCCACGAGAAGAAAGAACAGCCGTGAGAGACTACTACGAGGTTCTCGGTGTCACCCGTGACGCCAGCCAGGACGAGATTAAGAAGGCCTACCGCAAGCTCGCGCGTAAGCTTCACCCCGACTACGCGGGAGCCGACTCCGAGGAAGCCTTCAAGGAACTGTCCGTCGCCTACGAGACGCTCTCGGATCCCGAGAAGCGCCAGATGTACGACATCGGTGGTCCCGATGCTCTGCGCGGCGGTGGCGCGGGTGCGGGTGCCGGCTTCGGTGGATTCTCCGACATCTTCGAAGCCATGTTCAGCGGTGGCTTCGGCGCCTCCGCTGCTGGCCCGGCTTCCCGCGTGCGTCGCGGCAAGGACAAGCAGGTGACCGTCGACATCACCCTGGAGGACGCCGCCTTCGGTGCCGCCAAGGAGGTCTCTTTCGACACTCACGTCCTATGCGACGCCTGCGAAGGCTCGATGTGTCAGCCGGGCACCTCGCCCACGCAGTGCACCACCTGTCACGGCTCGGGCTTTGTCACCCAGATTCAGAACTCGCTCTTCGGCCGTATGCAGACGCAGGCGCCCTGCCCGTCGTGTCAGGGATACGGCAACACGATTGCCACCCCGTGTGCCGAGTGCTCGGGATCGGGTCGCGTGCGCACTCGTCGCACCCTTAACATCAACATCCCGGCCGGTGCCAGCGAGGGGACGCAGATTCGTGTCAGCGGCGAGGCCGAGGTTGGCCCCGGCGGTGGCCCGAACGGCGACCTGTACCTGCTGATCCGCGAGAAGAAGCACCCCGTGTTCGATCGCCGAGGCGACGACCTGCACACGTGGATCACGATTCCGATGACCACGGCGGCGCTGGGCACCGAGTTCGAGCTGGAGACCCTCGACGGTAAGAAGACCGTGACGATTAATCCGGGCACGCAGCCCAACGACGACATCGTTCTGGAGGGCCTGGGCGTCGGTCACCTGCAGCGCTCGGGACGCGGCTCGATGCACGTGCACGTGGACGTTCAGATTCCCAAGAAGCTCGACGACAAGTCGCGTGAGCTGCTCAAGGAGCTGGCGAAGGTGCGCGGCGAGGTCCGTGTGGAGCCCCATCGTCAGCAGGCTTCGTTCTTTGATAAGCTCCGCGACACCTTCATGGGGTGATGCACCGTGACGCTGCCCGTTTTCCTCGCTGAGGATCTGACCCCGGCCCTTGCGTCCCTGTCCGTGGGGGACAGCGCGACGCTTGGAGGAGCCGAGGGGCGTCACGCAGCCTCCGTGCGCCGCATCGGTGCGGGGGAGTGGGTCGACGTCGTCGACGGCGCCGGTGCGCGCGCGACGTGCGAGGTCAGTGGGAGCGATAAGGCCTCGCTGTCCCTTGTCGTGCGCGAGCTCGTCCGGGAGGACGCCCCGAGTCCCGAGGTCATCCTCGTCCAGGCGCTCGCCAAGGGTGGGCGCGACGAGGCCGCCGTCGAGATCTGCACGGAAATCGGCATCGACCGGGTGATCCCGTGGGCCTCCCAGCGTGCGATCGTCCAGTGGAAGGGCCCGAAGGCTGAGAAGGGGCGCGCGAAGTGGGAGGGCGTGGCCCGCGCGGCCGCCAAGCAGTCACGCCGCGCCTTCGTTCCGGTCGTCGAGGACGTCAAGGACAGCCGAGAGCTCGCCTCCTGGGTTGCCTCCCTGATTGGCGAGGCCGGGGTGGCCTTCGTCTGCCACGAGGAGGCGATGGATTCGCTCGGGGCCGCTCTCGCCCGCGTTCAGGAGTCTCGCGCGGACGGGACTCTGCCCTCACGCATTGCGCTCATCGTGGGCCCCGAGGGTGGCATCGGAGCTGATGAAACGGCGCAGCTGGTGGACGCCGGTGCCCGCGCGATTGGGCTGGGAGACAACGTTCTGCGCTCCTCCACGGCCGGCGCGGTCGCACTCACGCTGATCCGCGCCGCCGCTGGGAAATACTAGGATTCGTCAGCTCTCAAACCCGGAGATCCGCGCGCTCAGCGTGTGGGTCTCGCCCGCGTTCAGGGCGATTACGTCCGTGCCGGAGTTGAAGGCGTTGGGCGGGCAGCTCATCGGCTCGACGGCCACGCCCACGCGGTCGATGTAGTCGGCCGAGTAAACCTGCAGCCAGCGCGCATCCGAGGATAGTGACACGCCCACGCTGGAAGACGGGTCGCGCAGCGTCACGGCCCAGGTGCCCTCGGGAAGGCCTGCGAAGGCGTGGTCCAGGCGGGAGGCGCTGATGATGGCGGGGGAGCGGAAGTCCAGCCCGAAGGAGGCGACGTCGTGGGCGGCCACCGGGATCATGGACGCGTCGGCCTCGTAGATGATCGACGCGGGATTCTCGAGCTCCAGCTCGTCTGCTGGTAGCCCGTCGACGGCCAGGTATGGGTGGAAGCCGACGCCGTAGGGGGCTGTGCCCTCTCCGATGTTCGTCGCCGACAGCTCGACGGTGAGACCCGCGTCCGCGTCCAGGCTGTAGCGCGCGTGCGCGAGAAGCGTCCACGGGTAGGAATAGCGCGCTGCAATGAGGGTGCGCAGGAGGACAGAGGAAGAGTCGGCCTCGGCGATGTCCCACTCCTGGAAGGCCACGAAACCGTGGAGGGCCGTGCCGTAGGCGGGCTCGTCGACGGGAAGGTCGTAGGAGCTTCCCTTCCACGAGTAGGAGCCGCCTGCGACGCGGTTCGGCCACGGCATGAGCACTTTGCCCAGGTATCCCGGGGGGCACTCGTTCACGGCGTGGGAGATAACGAGCTCGTGCCCGCGGTAGCGAAGGCCAGCCAGACCGGCGCCGACGGTGACGATCCGCGCCTCGTAGTCTCCGGCGCTCAGAGTGACCTCGCGGCCCGATGCGCTCCGAGTGACCATTGATGCTCCTTCGCAATCACTGAACATGGACGACACTTATTGTAAACGGAGTTGAGTCGTCTGCGTCACTACGAAAAGCGTATCCTTATAGAGAATGAATCTCGATTGAAAGGAACGCCTCGGCCCATGGCACACGAGATCACCGACGAATTCGTCGCCTCCCTGCATGCATCCTCAGACTCCGCCCGCGCGGTTGCACGCAACGCGGTCTCCCACGCCGGTGTGGAGCCGGTCGCCTTCGACCGCGCCAAGGTGGTGGCCACCCCCACGGTCATGTCCCACAAGGTGGACGACTGGAAGGTGACGTCGCAGAAGAAGTCCGGCCGCTGCTGGCTCTTCTCCTCCCTGAACCTGCTGCGCTCGACCGCGCGCACCCGCATGGGCCTCAAGGACTTCGAGTTCTCGCAGAATTACGTGCTCTTCTGGGACAAGTTCGAGCGCGCCAACTTCTTCCTCACCGACGTCATTGCCACCGCGAAGACCGAGGAACTCGACGGCCGACTCCTGCAGTTCCTGCTCGGCGACGTTCTCTCCGACGGCGGCCAGTGGGATATGGCGGTGTCCCTGTACCTCAAGCACGGCCTCGTCCCCAAGGTCGCGATGCCCGAGACCGAGTCCTCCGGCCACACCGCCCCCATGAACGACCGCCTCAAGGTCGTCCTGCGCCGCACCGCCCTCGAGCTGCGCTCCCTCGTTGAGGCCGGAGCTTCCGAGGAGGAGATCCTCGAGGTCAAGGAAGCCGCGCTGGCGGACGTGTGGCGCATCCTCGTCATCTGCCTGGGTGAGCCCCCGGCTTCCTTCGAGTGGGAGTGGCGCGACGACAAGGGCGAGTTCCACCGCGACGGCGTGCTCACCCCGCACGAGTTCTACTCCCGCTACGTGGACGTGGACCTCACGCAGTACGTGTGCCTCGTCGATGACCCGCGCGCCGAGCACCCCAAGGGCCACACCCTGACGGTCGACCACATGGGCAACGTCGTGGGCGGGCGGCCGATCCTCTACGTGAACACCCCCGTCGAGCAGATCCGTGAGATCACGGCCTCTATCCTGGCCTCGGGCCGCGCCGTCTGGTTCGGCGCTGACTGCGACCAGCAGTCCGACCGCGCCTCCGGCCTGTTCGTCGAGGGCCTCTACGACTTCGACAACCTCTTCGGCGTGGACTTCTCCACCTCGAAGGAGCAGCGTGTCAACACGGGCGAGTCCGCGATGAACCACGCGATGCTCTTCACGGGTGTCGACATCGACGAGGAGGGCAACGCCCGCCGCTTCCGCGTGGAGAACTCCTGGGGCGAGGAGCCCGGTGAGAAGGGCTTCTTCACGATGGATGCCGCCTGGTTCGACGCCAACGTGTTTGAGGTGGCCGTGCACGTGGACGACCTGCCTGAGGAACTGCGCGCGGTCATCACCGAGGAACCGCTGCACCTGCCGGCCTGGGACCCGATGGGGGCGCTGGCCTGAGCCCAGTAGCCTGACACACGCAGCGGGGCGTGAGCATCGTCCTCGTTCGCAATATGGCCTCCGTGAGCGCGGGGCGGGTGGAGTGGGACAATTGTTCCGCGATACCCGCCCCGTTACCTGTGGAGGTCACATGAGCACTGACGTGACCCGCGACTTTGCGTTCGGCCTACCCAAGGCCGAGCTGCACCTGCACCTGGAAGGCACCCTCGAACCCGATCTGAAGCTGGCCCTCGCCCGTAAGAACGGCGTCGACATCGGTCAAAGCACCGTTGAGGAGGTTCAGGCCACCTACCAGTTCAACGACCTCAGGCCCACACCTCGCGCGGCATTTCGATTGAGACGGTCATTCGCGGCTACTACCGCGCCGTCGTCGAGGCGCGCGAGTCGGGCCTTTCGTCGACCTGATCCTGTGTTTCCTGTGCGATGTGAGCGCGCAGGCTGCCCTCGAGACGCTGCAGGCTGGCTGCCCTACAAGGACATGTTCATCGGCGTGGGCCTGGACTCCGACGACCCCGCTTACTTCGGTGGCTACATCGCCGACTACTACTTCGCCCTCGCCGAGCGCTTCGGATTGGACTGCTCCGCCCTAGCGCGAATCGCGCGCAATTCGATCGAGATCAGCTGGGCGCCGGACCAGGACAAGGAACGCCTCCTGGCCGGGCTCGAGGCGTTCGAAGCGGGGGAGGGGCTCGTCTTACCCCTGACACGGGGCCCCCGCCTTGCGCCGTGCACGGGACGGGTACGGCGCGGGGAGGACTTCGTGATTCAGTGAGAAGTATTGAGTTATCGCCATAGGGGGAGTTAGACTGAAATGGTCGTTGCACATAATCCCGAGAATGGAGAGACAATGACTGATTATATTGCAATCGCAAGTTTCCCGACAACTGCGCAGTCCTACGAGGCGTTCTCCAAGTTGACTGCCCAGGCCGACCGACTCGGCATCGTGTCCGGCGCGATCGTCGAAGTGGACGATTCGGGGCACGTATCCATTTCTGAGGCCAGTGACTCCGCATCCTCTTTCGGCTTCGGAACTGGTTCGGTGATTGGTCTGCTCATTGGCGCCCTGGCCGGCCCCATTGGCATGCTGCTGGGGTGGGGTGTGGGCGCGCTCGCCGGATCCACCGCAGACCTGGCGCGTGCGGATGCGCACGAGTTCGCGCTGTCCGAGGTGGCCTCGCGCATGGTTCCGGGATCGAATGTCGTTGTCCTTCAGACCACTGAGGACAATGTTGAGCTGCTCAACGGCGAGGTGGCGCGTCTCGGTGGCGCCGTCATCCGCCGTTCACTGCAGGAGACGATCTCTGAGATCGAGGCCGAAGCCGCAGCCATCGAGGCGGCGGACGAAGCGGCCCGCAAGGCGTTGCGCGAACAGCGCCGGGAGGAGGTGGAGACGGCGTGGAAAGACCGCGTCGCCGACCTCAAGGAAAAACACGAGACGTTCGTCGCTGGTGTGAAGGAGAAGGTGAGCGGTTTCTCCCACGGCGACGCCAAGTGAACGCGTGTGTTGTCCGGGATTGATATTCCGGTTCTGGACGACGCGGTGGGCACCGCCGCCAGAGGTTGAGAGGCCGTTGCCAGACCCCGGTCCCGTTGTCACAATTGGCCACGGCGTGGACGCCCGTAGGGCACCGCGCCGTGGCCTGTCATTATGTAGTCATGAATTCCCACAGGCCGACGTTGTTGATTTCCAACGTCCTGCCGGCACGCCCGGGGGACGAGGCATACAACAACATCTGCATGCGCCTGTGGGATCGTCTCCTTGAGGCCGCGCTGCCGAACTGGAACGTCATCCGCGAGTACGCGCAGGAAGATGGTGCCGAGGGCGCCGCCCTGCGCGCCCAGCACGCGGACGCCATCATCATCATGGGCGGCGAGGACGTCCACCCCAGCCTGTACGGCGCCACCCAGGGCTACGAGGCCGAGGGGCGTCACTGGTACCGCGCCGATCGCGGACAGATCGCCCTCGTCGACTACGCCGTGCGCACGGGCACCCCGCTGCTGGGGATTTGCCGCGGCATGCAGATCATCAACGGACGCAAACCCGTCCTCAAAGCAACCGAGACGCACGACCGCGCCTACAGGGAACGCGACCAGCACCTACAGTGGCGGCAGGCTGCCCTCGGTTTCAACGGGTACGGAGGCGCGACCAAGAATGACGGCGAAGGCGAGTATGAGCGCGTCCACATGGACAACGACAGCCTCTACAAGGGATACGCGCGCTCGACTGGCGCTCACGCTGGACGCACCCCCGGACAAGCACACAAAACGCCCGGCGTGAAGCCACCCGAACACATGCGCAAACCCGGCACCGACAGTGGTGAACTGTTCGCCGTGTGGGAGGGCCGCAAACGGTCACTACCACCCGACTGGGAGAAAAGCAGCCTACGCGCAACCCTAGAGGCCACATCCGCGCCTCCCCCTCCGCCGCCCGCGACCGGGAGCAGCGTTCCACCGCCATCGCCCCCACCCGCGCCTCCCGCCCCGCCGGTACCACCACCGCCCGCACAGTAACCGGCAACACAAAAAAGGGGGGGGGAGACCACGCGTCCACCCCCAACCGGCAAGGCCGGAACACACAGCAAAAGCCCCGCAGACACACCCAACTGAACTGCCTCCCGTTTCTTGGACATCGAAATTGAAGTCCGGGGAATGGGAGGCTTTTCATGTCTGTGGATCTGCGGTTGAGGCATGATCGTTTGCTTCGGGAGCAGGCGGTGTCGATGTTTGAGAGGGGTTGTGGCTATGCTTTGACCGCCGGGAGGCTTGGTGTGTGTGCCGAGACTGTGAGAGAGTGGCAGAAGACATACCGCGCAATTGGGAGGAGCGGACTTTTGGCCATGGGAGTGAAGTACGCCAGATACGACTATGAGACCAAGGTCGCCGCAGCGAGGGCCGTGGTAGACGGCGGGATGAGTAAGCCTGAGGCGATGGTGCGCTTCGGTATTGCGAGCGCGACACCGTTGAAGCAGTGGTGCAGGCTGTACCGCGAGGGCGGCGCGCAGGCCCTTAAGCCTAAGCCCAAGGGCAGGCCGAAGGGGTCGGTGGGGGCGGTGCCACCAACGCGTGAGGAGGAACTCCAAGAGCGCGTGCGTAAGCTTGAGGCGCAGGTGGCGTACCTAAAAAAATCGATTGCCCTGAAGGCGCAGAGGCGCTCCCAAACCGGGACAAAGCCCTAGTGGTTGCCGAGCTTTCAGGGCATGGACACAGGGTGTGTGATCTCCTCGAGGTGGCAGGCCTTGCCAGGTCGAGCTACTACTACGCGCTGACTCACCCCCAGCAGCCAACCAGAGCGCAGCTACGTCCCAAGGTCGCCCAGATCTTTTCACGCACCCCCAACGGGTGCGGTCACAGGCAGATAGCCATGTGCCTGCGCGCTGAGGAAGGGGAGCGCATCGCCGACAAGACGGTCTTGAAGATGATGCGCGAGATGGGTCTGCGCTGCGGCATACGCCGCGAGAGGGCCTACCACAGGTACAACTCCTACAAGGGGGACGTGGGACACAGCTTCGACAACATCATCGGCCGCGACTTCAAGGCCGATGGCCCCTGGCAGAAACTGGGTACCGACGTCACCGAGTTCAAGCTCTCCTTCGGCAAGGCCTACCTCGCTCCGGTCTACGACTTTGCCAGCAAAGAGATCGTCGCGCACTCCATTTCGATGTGCCCCAACCTCGCCCAGCAACAAGAGATGCTCCAGATACTCATGGACGCCAAACCAGCAGGGGCCGAACCGATCTTGCACTCGGACATGGGATGGCAATACCAGCACGAAACCTACATCAGCACGCTCGCCGATAACGGTTTCATCCAGAGCATGTCACGCAAAGGCAACTGCATCGACAATGGCGCCACCGAGCAGGTCTTCGGACACCTCAAGGACGAATTCTTCCGCGGCCAGGACTGGCAGACCTTCGAGAGCTTCAAAGCCGACCTCGACGCCTACATCACGCACTGGAACACAACAAGACGCCAAGTAAAGCTCAAGGGCCTGACCCCGGCAGAATACCGGGATCAGGCCCTACAGGAAGCCGCATAACGGCTACCATTTAAAGCGTCCAAGTTTCGGGGCGCAGTTCAAACACCCTCATCAAGGGGGCTGGGTGAGCGTCTGCAGGGCTTTCGCACGCCTAAGCGCACTCGCCCACGAAAACGCGTCAGAAGCGCATACAGCGAATCTTATGGCAACGGTGAGCGCCACGTGTGAGACGTGACCGAACATGCGGAGACATCTAAGTCACGCCACCATGCGCGAGCACGCCAGACACGCGAGCGCATCCACCTAGTTCTCGAACCACGTGAACGGCGGCCGTCGTGTCGGCCCGTTCGCTATGTGACTTCCTTTCGCGCGGGGCGGGTGGAGTGGGACAATTGTTCCGCGACACCCGCCCCGTTACCTGTGGAGGACACATGAGCACCGACGTGACCCGCGACTTCGCCTTCGGACTGCCCAAGGCCGAGCTGCACCTGCACCTGGAAGGCACCCTTGAGCCCGACCTCAAGCTGGCGCTCGCCCGCAAGAACGGCGTCGACATCGGCCAGTCCACGGTCGAGGAGGTCCAAGCGACCTACCGGTTCAACGACCTCACGTCCTTCCTGGCCGTCTACTATCCGGCCATGGACGTTCTCCAAGACGAGGACGACTTCCACGACCTGGCCGCCGCCTACTTCGAGCGCGCTCGCGCGAACGGTGTCGTGCGCGCCGAATGTTTCTTCGACCCGCAGGCCCACACCTCGCGCGGCATCGCCATCGAGACGGTCATCCGCGGCTATCACCGCGCCGTCGTCGAGGCCCGCGAGGCTGGCCTGTCCGCCGACCTCATCCTGTGCTTCCTGCGTGACATGAGCGCGCAGTCCGCGCTCGAGACGCTCCAGGCGGCCCTGCCCTACAAGGACATGTTCATCGGCGTCGGGCTTGACTCCGACGAGCGCGACAATCCGCCCACGAAGTTTGCCGAGGTCTTCGCCCTGGCGCGTGAGGCCGGCCTGCACGTGACGATGCACTGCGATATCGACCAGGTTGGCTCGATCGACAACATCCGCGCGGCCCTGATCGAGCTGGGCGCCGAGCGCCTCGACCACGGCACGAACATCGTCGAGGATCCCGAGCTGGTCGCCTACGCCCGCGACCACGGCATCGGCCTGACCTCGTGCCCCCTGTCCAACTCCTTCGTCACTGAGGAAATGAAGGGAAAGGAGATCGTCGAGCTGACCGCCGCGGGCGTCAAGGTGAGCGTCAACTCGGACGATCCCGCCTACTTCGGCGGCTACGTCGGCGACAACTACCTGGCGCTTGCGCAGCGTTTTGGCCTCGGCCGCGCGGACCTGGAGCGCATTGCCCGCAACTCGATCGAGATCGCGTGGATCTCGGACGATGAGAAGGCCGAGCTGCTCGAGCGCGTGGACCGCTTCGTGTCCGAGAACTGACCGTCGACGAGCGAGGCCGGGGCTCAGGGCCGTGAATGCACGGATCCGCCCCGGCCTCGTCGTGCGTGGGGCAGCGTTACTCTCCCGTCTGCGCAGGGTGGACACGCGCTGTCACAATTGGCCACCCCGTGAACGCGCCGCGCGCTCGGTGCCCAGTGCTGACATGATAGGGACCATGACGAACCACACGAAGCCGACGTTGTTGATTTCCAACGTCCTGCCGGCACGCCCGGGGGACGAGGCATACAACAACATCTGCATGCGACTGTGGGATCGTCTGCTTGAGGCCGCTCTGCCCACCTGGAACGTCATCCGCGAATACGCGCAGGAAGACGGCGCCGAGGGCGCACCCCTGCGCGCCCAGCACGCCGACGCCATCATCATCATGGGCGGCGAGGACGTCCACCCCAGCCTGTACGGCGCCTCCCAGGGCTACGAGGCCGAGGGGCGCCACTGGTACCGCGCCGACCGCGGACAGATTGCCCTCGTCGACTATGCCGTGCACACGGGCACCCCGCTCCTGGGAATTTGCCGTGGCATGCAGATCATCAACACGGCGCTCGGCGGCACGCTCGAGCAGCACATCGAGGGCGCCCATGGCACCCACACGAACAACCAGATCCTGTCCGACCACCGCTTCATCCGCCACAGCGTGCGCGTCGGCGAGGGAACGAACCTCGCGCGCGCCCTGGCCCCCGTCCTCACCGACTCCGAGCTGATCATCTCGTCGGCGCACCACCAGCGCGTGGATCGCCTCGCGCAGGGCCTCCAGGTCAGCGCCTACGCCCCCGACGGCACGATCGAGGCCATCGAATCGATGGACGCCCCCGTCATCGGCGTGCAGTGGCATCCCGAGGACCCCGCCGCTGACATCTCCCAGCTGCACGCGCTCCTCGGCCACCTGGACGCGCGCCGCGCTCCCCGCCTCGAAAGGGCGTCGACTACCCTGGTCGCATGACCATCTCCCCGGGAACGAACTTCGACGACCCCCGATTCCGCCACGATGGGAGCACGCCCGCCCAGCGCCTGGAAGCCGGCGACTACTACGTCGCGGACGATGAACTTTCGGCACTCACGAAGCGCGCTGTTCGCCTCCTGAGCCTCTACGAGCAGGCCCATCCCACCGACCCGGACATCGCCGCCTACCTGCTTGCCCAGGTTCTCAGGCAGGTGGGGGACGGCGTCGACATCCGGCCTCCGCTGCGTGTCGACTATGGGTACAACATCTCCATCGGCGACGGCTCTTGGGTCAACTACGGACTGACCGTGCTCGACGTCGCCCCGGTCGTCATCGGGGCGGATGTGCTCATCGGCCCCAACTGCTCGCTCTACACGGCGATCCACCCGAGCGAGCCCGGGCCTCGTCGGGCGAAATGGGAGTCCTCAGCGCCGATCACCCTCGAGGACAACGTGTGGCTGGGCGGCTCCGTCGTCGTGTGCCCGGGCGTCACCATCGGGGAGAACTCAATCATCGGCGCGGGGGCCGTCGTCACCCGAGACATCCCCGCCAACTCCATCGCGGTGGGTAACCCCGCCCGCGTCATCAAAAACCTGGACCCCACCACGCCGCGCGCCATCGAAGCGGCGGGCATCGGACTCATCGCACACACAGGAGATCACGCATGAGCATCCTGCCGATCTGCATCACGGGGGAGCCTGTCCTGCACCGGGCCGCCGCGCCGATCGATTCCTTCGATTCGGAGCTGCGTGACCTCGTCGCCGACATGATCGAGACGATGCACGCCGCGCCCGGTGTTGGCCTCGCTGCACCCCAGGTGGGCGTCGGCTCCCAGGTCTTCGTGTGGAGGTACGGTGGCGCAGGCTCCTTCGACACCCAGTACCGTGACGTTCTCCAACTCGACGAGGGCCCTGCGCGCGGCTTCAACACGGTGCTGCACGGCGTCGTCGTCAACCCCACGCTCGACCTCGTGTGGGATACCGAAGGGGCGGGAGCCATTCTGCCCGAGGAACCCGACATCGCGCTCGAATCCGAGGGCTGCCTGTCTGTCCCCGGCTACGGATACCCCCTAAGGCGCGCACTCGGTGCGATCCTACGCGGCTACGACGTGGACGGCAACGCCATCGAGGTCAGAGCGCGCGGATGGCTTGCGCGCATCTTCCAGCACGAATACGACCACCTGCAGGGCACTCTCTACGTTGACCGTCTCGCGCAGCCCTACGCAGCGCAGGCCCAACAGGTCATCGCCGAACGCGGATGGGGCGCCAGCGGACACACGTGGACCCCGGGGGAGCGGGCCTAAGCCGCTTCCTCCCGGGGCCCGGTAGGTTCGTATCAGTGGACTAGGAAGCCCAGCGAACGGAAGTAGTTGCGGACCTCCTCGGTGGCCTCGGGCGTGGGGGCCTTGGTGTCCTCCAGCTGGTACTCCAGACCGAGGGAGTGCCATTTATCTTTGCCCAGCTGATGGAAGGGCAGGACCTCAATGCGATCGATGACGTCCTTCCAGCGCGAGACAATCTCGCCGACCTGGCGCACGTTCTCGGGGTCGTCGGTCAGACCCGGAACCAGCACGAAGCGGATCCAAATGCGGGTGGCACCACCGCGAGCCGCGATGCGGTCGCCGAACTCGATCGTGGGCGCCAGGGAACGCCCCGTCGCCTTCTTGTAGGTCTCCTCGTTGCCGCTCTTGACGTCCAGGAGCACCAGGTCGATCGCGTCGAGCATCTCGTCGTCGCAGTTCGCGCCCAGGAACCCTGAAGTGTCGATGCAGGTGTGCACGCCCATCTCCTTGGCGCCCATGAGAATGCGCTTG
This sequence comes from Schaalia odontolytica, assembly GCF_009730335.1. Classification (GTDB taxonomy): domain Bacteria; phylum Actinomycetota; class Actinomycetes; order Actinomycetales; family Actinomycetaceae; genus Pauljensenia; species Pauljensenia dentiphila. Next base: position 1,697,996 of record NZ_CP046315.1, on the reverse strand, counting down.
GCGAACTGAGGCTGCATGAGAACCTCGCCGCCGGACAGGGTGATGCCGCCCTGTGTTGTGCGGAAAATACGGCGGTAACGCGCGATGCGGGAGAGCAGCTCCGTGTCGGACACGGGAGCGCCGTCCTTCATGAGGAAGGTGTCGGGGTTGTGGCAGTACAGGCAGCGCAGCGGACAGCCGTTAAGGAACACCGTCATGCGAGTGCCGGGGCCGTCAACAGCGGTGACGAGCTCCCACGAGTGAATGGAACCCAGCGTGCCCTCACGCATGCGACGCAGGCGCTCGGAGCGCTCCAGGTCCGTGATCTCCTCCAGACCTTCGACGCCAGCGCCGACGGTACGGGATTGGGGAGCTTGGAAGTCCTGCTCACGGAACGTGGGGAGAGCGAGGGGCTGCGACATGATTCCTTCTTCGCGGTTGGGTGGGTGCGGTGGCCGTGATGGGAACGAGGCCGGGCGGCGTCAGCGGTGCGCGCCGACGTGGGCAGACATAGTAGTGGGACGCCGAGCGTTGCCCGACGCCCCACTCCAATCAGCTATCAGGCCGAGTGGTGGAAGGTGCGGGACAGAACGTCCAGCTGCTGCTCACGGGTGAGCTTGACGAAGTTAACGGCGTAGCCGGAAACGCGAACGGTCAGGTTCGGGTACTTCTCGGGGTGCTCCATGGCGTCCTTCAGCGTGGACTCCTCGAGAACGTTGATATTCGCGTGGTACAGGCCTTCCTTGTCGCCGCGCTCTTCGCGGGCGGCCTTCATGTCGGCGAGGCGCTCTTCGTAGGTCTTGGTTGCCATAACATTTCTCCTTTTGTGAGATTCCGGCGGTGCCGGCTTGGGTGGGTCGCGGTGCGGCTCACCCACGAGTGGTGGGTGGCGGGGATCAACACGGGTGGCCATCGATCCCCGCCGATGGTGGATCAGTAGCCCTTGGTGCCGTCGTAGGCGCAGGAATCGTCCGGAACGAAGCCGGCGTCGAGGATGCCGACCAGGTTCTGGATCTGCTCTTCCTTGGAGCGGCCCAGGCCCTGCGGGGTGATCGTGTTCGTCAGCGAGATGCCGTCAAGCGCGTCGTTGTAGTCCAGCTTGCCGACCGACAGCATGGAAGCGACCATGCCGTGCGTGTCGATGCCGTTCTCCGGGTTCGCGCCGGGGGCGAAGGGGGTGCCCTTCTGGTGGCCCGACGGGAAGGAGCCGGTGGCCTTGCCGTAGACGACGTTCGAGGTGATCGTCAGGACCGACTGGGTCGGGATCGCGTCGCGGTACATGGGGATGGCGCGGATCTTGTCCATGACGGTGTGGACGACGGTCGCGGCGATGTCGTCGGCGCGGTCATCGTCGTTGCCGTAGGTCGGGAAGTCGCCCTCGGTGCGGTAGTCGACGACCAGGCCGGTCTCGTCGCGGATCGGGTAGACCTTCGCGTACTTGATGGCGGCCAGCGAGTCGGCAACGATGGACAGACCGGCGATGCCGCAGCCCATGGTGCGAATGATCTCGGAGTCGTGCAGCGCCATCTCGATGGACTCGTAGGCGTAGCGGTCGTGGCAGTAGTGGATGATGTTGAGGGCCTCGACGTAGGTGCCAACGACCCAGTCCAGCATCTCCTCGTAGCGCTTCCACACGTCATCGAAGTCGAGCGGGCCGTCACCCTGGACGGGCTCGTAGCCTTCCATGACCTGCTTGCCGCTCATCTCGTCGCGGCCACCGTTGATGGCGTAGAGCAGGGCCTTGGCGGCGTTCACACGCGCGCCGAAGAACTGCATCTGCTTGCCGACCTTCATGGGGGAGACGCAGCATGCGATGGCGGCGTCGTCGCCCCAGTGGGCGCGGATCTGCGGATCGGACTCGTACTGGATCGACGAGGTGTCGATCGAGATGAGGGCGCAGAACTCCTTGTAGCCGCGGGGCAGGTTCTCGTCCCAGAAGATGGTGATGTTCGGCTCGGGGGCCGGGCCGAGGTTGACCAGCGTCTGGAGCAGACGGAACGAGGTCTTGGTGACCAGCGTACGGCCGTCGTCGCCGAAGCCGGCGTCCGACCAGGTGGCCCAGTAGGGGTCGCCCGAGAAGATCTGGTCGTAGGCGATGGTGCGCAGGAAGCGGGTGATACGCAGCTTGATGACGAGGGCGTCGATGATCTCCTGGGCGCCGGACTCATCCAGCGTGCCGTTCTTCAGATCGCGTTCGAAGTAGACATCGAAGAAGCCGGACAGGCGGCCGATCGACATGGCGGCGCCGTCCTGGGACTTCACGGAGGCCAGGTAGCCGAAGTAGGTCCACTGCACGGCCTCGTGCGCGTTGGTGGCCGGGCCGGAGATATCGTAGCCGTAGGACTGCGCCAGGTTCTTCAGCTTCTTGAGGGCCTTGATCTGCTCGGAGTGCTCCTCGCGGTAGCGCGCCCAGTGCTCGGAGAAGGGCTCGTTCGCGTAACGATCCTTGTCCTTTTCCTTCTCGGCGATGAGGTGGTCAACGCCGTAGAGGGCCACGCGGCGGTAGTCGCCGATGATGCGACCGCGGCCGTAGGCGTCCGGCAGACCGGTGATGATGTGGGAGGAACGAGCAGCACGAATACGCGGCGTGTAGATATCGAAGACCGCATCGTTGTGGGTCTTGCGGTACTTGGTGAAGATCTTCTTCACCTCGGGGTTGTACTCCATGCCGGCCTCGTGGATGGCCGTCTCGACCATGCGCCAGCCGCCGTTCGGCATCATCGCGCGCTTGAGGGGGGCGTCGGTCTGCAGGCCGACGATCACGTTGTCGTCCTCGCAGATGTAGCCCGGCTTGAAGGCGTCAATGTCGGCGGGGGTGTCCGTGTCGATGTCGAGGATGCGCACCTTGCGCTCTTCGGAGAGGTACTTCTCTTCGAGAGTGTTCCACACGCGCAGGGTCTTCTCGGTCGGCCCTGCCAGGAACGAGGCGTCGCCCTCGTAGGGGGTGTAGTTCAGCTGGATGAAATCACGAACGTCGATTTCATCGCACCAGTTACCCTTTACGAAACCTTCCCAGGCCTTCTGGTCTGCTGTCGTCATTCTTCCTCTTCTCGGATGTCCGTATCCCGTTGTGGGGACGGTATGTTCGGAGCGAAGCTCCATGTGCGTCGGATTCCAACGCTTAGGCCCATTGTCCTACGGTTTGGGGGGTCTCGACAACCCATATCGACCGGCAGTCTATGTTCTGTGTCTCAGGATATGGGCCGAAAGTCTCTGTAGGTCAAATTGTGGGACCAAGGTCCTTAAGAGAGGGGAGGGGCTTTGACCGCCTACACTGGTATCAGTGCCCGTCCCACAAAGGAGAAAAAATCCTATGTCTGCACCCCGTCCTGTCCTCGGAGTTGGCGTTCTTGGAGCCGGAACCGTCGGTAGCCAGGTCATTCGCATTCTTCAGTCGAGCCGCGAGGATTTCGCCGCTCGCTCGGGCGCGGAGATGGAGGTGCGCCGCGTCCTCGTCCGCAATGTGGATGCCCCGCGTGACGCTCCGATCGACCGCGAGCTGCTGACGACCGACCCGGCCGAGGCGATCGACAACATGGATCTCGTCGTCGAGCTGATCGGCGGTATTGAGCCCGCGCGCACCCTCGTGCTGCGCGCCCTCAACCAGGGCATCTCGGTCGTCACCGGCAACAAGGCGCTCCTGGCCGCCCACGGTCCCGAGCTGTACAAGGCCGCCGCGTCCAACGGTGCCGACCTCTACTACGAGGCGGCCGTCGCGGGTGCCGTCCCCGTCGTGTACGGCCTGCGCGAGTCCCTCGCCGGCGACCGCATCACGACCGTCATGGGCATCGTCAACGGCACGACGAACTTCATCCTGGACGCGATGAGCACCAAGGGGCTGAGCTACGAGGATGCTCTCAAGCAGGCGCAGGACCTTGGTTTCGCCGAGGCCGACCCCACCGCCGACGTCGAGGGTTTCGACGCCGCCGCCAAGTGCTCCATCCTGGCCTCCCTGGCCTTCCACACGCGCGTCGGCATTGACGACGTCGCCGTCGAGGGTATCTCCAGCATCACCAAGGAAGACATGGAGGAGGCCGCTCGCGTCGGCCACACCATCAAGCTCCTGGCTATTGCCGAGCGTCGCATCGGCGAGGACGGTCGCGAGGGCGTCGCCATGCGCGTCCACCCCGCCCAGGTCCCCTCCGATCACCCGCTCGCTTCCGTCGACGGCGCTTTCAACGCGATCCTCGTTGAGGGCGAGGCCGCGGGTCGTCTCATGTTCTACGGCCAGGGAGCGGGCGGCGCTCCCACGGCCTCGGCTGTTCTGTCCGACCTCGTCGCTGCGGCGCACCACCGCGCCTTCGGCGGGCATGCCCCGCGTGAGTCGGTCTACGCTCACCTGCCGATCCTCGATCCCGGCTCGACGCACACGCGCTACCAGATCCGCCTCAAGGTCGAGGACCGCCTCGGCGTCCTGTCCGACGTTGCCGGAATCTTCGCCCGCCACGGCGTCTCGATCCAGTCCGTGCACCAGCGCAACGACGAGGTGCCCGGCGCCTGCGTCATCGTCGTGACCAGCCACCGCGCCCGCGAGGCCGACCTGCGCGCCGTCGCACGTGCGTTGTCCGTCTCCGACGCGGTGCGCGAGGTGACCTCCACGATCCGCGTTGAGGGTGAGTGACGTGCGCCTGCGTGATGACTTCGTCGCGGTGAAGGTTCCCGCGACCAGCGCGAACCTCGGTCCCGGATTCGACTCCATGGGTCTGGCTCTCGACCTGTGGGACGAGGTCTCGGTCCACGCGACGACGGGGGCGACCTCGGTCGTCGTTGAGGGCGAGGGAGCCGGAAACGTTGAGCAGGGCGAGGACAACCTCGTCGTGCGCGCCCTGCGCCTCGCGCTCGACCGCGTCGGCGCGCCCCAGGTTGGCGTGCGTATGCACTGCACGAATCGCATCCCCCATTCCCGAGGCCTGGGTTCCTCTGCGAGCGCGATCGTCGCCGGCGTGACGCTGGCGCGTGCCCTCATCGGTGACGCCGACGTGCTCGGCCGCCGGGAGATCCTCGCGATTGGCTCGCAGATGGAGGGGCACCCTGACAACGTGGCTCCCGCCGTCTTCGGCGGCGCGACCGTGTCGTGGATGAATGACGAGACATCCGAGGTTGGCAGCGTTCGCCTGACTCCACCCGAGGGCATTAGCCCGGTCGCCTTCATCCCCGACTTCGAGCTGCGTACCGCCGCCGCGCGTGCCGCGCTGCCCGCGACCGTGCCCCACGGCGACGCGAGCTTCAACGTTGCTCGCGGCGCTCTGCTGGCCGCCGTGCTCTCGGGCAATGCACAGGCGGGCGGAGGAGCGGACCTGCACGCACTCCTCATGGAGGCCACGCGCGATCGCCTGCATCAGGAGCAGCGTCGGGCCGCGATGGAACCCTCCCTCGCCCTCGTCGATTGGCTGCGCGGCGCTGGCTTTGCCGCCGTCGTCTCCGGCGCGGGCCCGACGGTCCTCTCCCTGGAGTCCGTCGGCGCCGACATCCGCCGGGATGCCGCGGCTGCCGGGTGGCGAGTCGTCCCGATGGGGGTGGCCCCCCAGGGTGCGCAGATCACCCGCGGAAGCCTCTCGAAGGTGGAATTCTGAGCGTTTACGCGCTGTGAGTTTCTGCGCAAGCACCGCCAGCCGTGCTGTCCGATCGACAGCGGGCTGGCGGTCTTGCTATATTTTTTTCAGGTCGAGACGAATGTTCGACTTCGGCCTTCGCGATGTGCCTCTTTTGCGCATCTTCCTGATCAAGCTTTTTCATGTGCTTGAGCAATCACCTCGCCCGCTGTGGGCGCATTCCAGTAAGGATCACTTCGTGAGCAACGAAACCTCCGCCGAGACGACCGCGTCGCTGTCGGCGATGAAGCTGCCTGAGCTGAAGGCTCTGGCCGCCTCCCGCGGCCTCAAGGGCATCTCCCAGCTTCGTAAGTCCCAGCTGATCGAGCTGCTGAGCAACGGCGCCGGCGCCTCGACCCCGCAGGAAAAGGCTCCCCGCAAGGAAGCCGCTGCCTCGTCCGAGAAGAAGGCTGACAAGTCTGAGAAGCCGGCCGCCGAAAAGTCGGTTGAGCAGGCTTCTGCCTCCGATGCGCCGGCCGAGGCTCCGCGACGCTCTCGCCGCCGCCGCGCGGTGAGCCAGGGCGCCGTCGAGCCCGCGCACGTCACCCTCGACCTGCCCCTGCCGGCCGCCGAGCGCACCGAGCCCACTCCCGAGCCCGACACGACCGTCGTCGAGACCGTCCTGAACATCGAGCTACCCGACGGCGATGACACCGAGGCGCGTCGCCCCCGCCGTGAGCGCGGCCGCCGTGGTCGTCGCGACCGCGAGAACCGTGAGAACCGTGGCGAGGGTCGTGAGAATCGCGAGAACCGCGGCGAGGGGCGTGAGAACCGTGAAGCCCGCCCCGCGCGCGGCGGCGAGGACAACCTCGCGCCGATCGCCGGCATCCTCGACATCCAGGAGAACCACGCCTTCGTGCGTACCTCCGGCTATCTGCCCGGCCCGAACGACGTCTACGTGACGCTCGGCAACGTGCGCCGCTGGGGCCTGCGCGCCGGTGACGCGGTCGCCGGTGCCGTGCGCCTGCCCCGCGAGGGCGAGCGTCAGCGCCAGAAGTACAACGCCCTCGTGCGCGTTGACTCCGTCAACGGCATGACCATCGAGCAGGCACAGGCGCGCCGCGAGTTCGGCAAGCTGACCCCGGTCTACCCCTCCGAGCAGCTGCGCATGGAGACCTCTCCCAAGGCCTACACGCCGCGCGTCATCGACCTGGTCGCCCCCGTCGGCAAGGGCCAGCGTGGCCTCATCGTCTCCCCGCCCAAGGCCGGTAAGACGATGGTTATCCAGCAGATGGCCAAGGCCATTGAGCTGAACAACCCCGAGGTGCACCTCATGGTCGTCCTGGTGGACGAGCGCCCCGAAGAGGTCACCGACATGCGCTCGATCGTCAAGGGTGAGGTCATCGCCTCCACCTTCGACCGTCCCGCATCGGACCACACGACCGTCGCCGAGCTCGCGATCGAGCGCGCCAAGCGCCTCGTCGAGCTGGGCCAGGACGTCGTCGTCCTCCTCGACTCGCTCACGCGTCTGTCGCGCGCCTACAACCTGGCTGCGCCCGCCTCGGGCCGCATCCTCTCCGGTGGCGTCGACGCGTCCGCGCTGTACCCGCCCAAGAAGTTCTTCGGCGCCGCCCGCAACATCTCCGAGGGTGGCTCGCTGACGATCATCGCCTCCGCCCTGGTGGAGACGGGTTCGAAGATGGACGAGGTCATCTTCGAGGAGTTCAAGGGCACCGGCAACATGGAGCTGCGCCTGTCGCGTCAGCTCGCCGAGCGCCGCATCTTCCCCGCAATCGATCTCAACGCGTCGGGCACCCGTCGCGAGGAGCTGCTCTTCAAGCCCGAGGAGCTGCGCATCATGTGGAGGCTCCGCCGCGTTCTGGGCACCCTCGACCAGCAGCAGGGCCTCGAGCTGGTCCTCGACAAGCTCAAGGAAACCCAGTCCAACGCTGAGTTCCTCATGCTCATCCAGAAGACGACGCCCTCCGAGTGATCGACGGGTGAGAGCGGGGCGAGTGGCGAGAGCCACTCGCCCCGCTTCTTGTCGGTACGCGCCTCGTACCGGACAACTGATGATGGGCTGTGTCAGACTTGGGGCATGGTGAACATGGCGCCGAGTTCGATCAATGCGCAGGCGACACGGGAGTTATCGCGCAGGTCCTGCAGTGCTGTGCGCGGATTTCTGCGCCTCGTTCTTGGTCTATTTCTCTTGCTGGTGGCTCCCCTTCAGTTGGCCATCGCCATCTATGACCAGGCCCATCACGGGATGGGGAGGCTGTGGGCTGGCCGAATTGGACCAGCTGGGTCATGGCGCTGTGCGGAATCGGAGTGCTGTGGCGCGGCGCCGGTCTGCGGCGCTCCGGGCGTCAGAAGATGGCGGAGATCGCCGAGAAGTGGGCGGCCTTGGAGAGCCAGCGGGCAGAGGTTGAGCGCGTGTTTTCCACGCTCGTCGGCGTGGGGCACTACGCGATCGGATTGACGGCGCGCCACGAGTGTGCCCGAGCCGAACGCATCAAGGTTGGCGCTCGGATCGCTGAGCACAGGCCTCCGGGTTTCTTCGCGTCGCTCAGCGAAGCATCGGCGGGCGAGGGGGATGAGATCCTTGCGCGGATGGAACGCCTGGCAGACGCGGATGCCGCGATCATGGCTGCGCGCGACTTCTTCGCCTTCGCGCCCGGCTGGCGTGACGTGTGGAAGACGGAGGTTGGCCCGATCATCGAAGACCTGGACATACTCGACGACGTCGCAGACACCCTCGAAAGTGTCAACACGGACCCGCGAATCCTGATGGAAATTGAGGCTTTCAGGGACTGCGTGGGGGATGACAAGGACTCGGTGAACGAACTTGGGACACGCCTTGAGGGTGGGCAGATCGCCCCCGCTCAGGCCCTCGAAGAACTCGACCGGATCACCAACGAGGCGCGAGCGCGCACCGCGGAGCTCATCGAGGAAACTCTCGCAACCGATGCCTCGGCGCAGGGACGGCACCGCTACGCGCGATGGAAGAGCGTGGGCATCAGGCTCACCGCGGCGAACGCGGAGTACGACGCGGCCTATTGGAGCCAGGACGCGGACACTGACATCGAGTACAACCCGGCGGCCACGATTCGACTGACCGCAAACTCCGCGGGCGTCGACCTGGAAGGACTGCCGGCGCCAGCTACCGGTGTCCTGACGGCCACCGGCTCGTCCGTCTATCTGCTGCCGATGTATCTCGATCAATATCTGAGCGACGATGTGGACGAAGCAGGCGGCGGCTCCGTGTCGACCTGAGGGATCAGGTGACATCTCATTCTCGTCTCCGCGGACGTCAGAGTGCTCAGCCGGCGCGCATGAGGTCTGACCGTGACACAGTGGATGCATGACTTCTGCGAGCACCGAATCGGCTAACGAGGGACGCGGCCACATGACGGCACGAGACGTGAAGCGCTCCGCCCTGGGGATGGGACGGATCCTGCTGGGCGTCATCATGGCAATCGTTGGTCCCATGTGGCTGGTATCCGCGCTCGTTGACTACACCCGGCCCACGGTGCCGACAAACGACCTTGTTGCCCCTTCTGTCGAGGTGCACGACGAGACGGGAAGCTTCGATCCGATCGATGGTCGTCCGCTGACAGACGCCCTCGGTGACGTCAAGTTCACCCGCCCATCCACCTCGTCATCTTGTCGACGGATGACCTTGTGGACGACAACCTTGACGAGGCCACGCTGAAGTACGCGCGGGCGCGGCACCAGGAGTGGATCTCACCCAATGGGTACAAGTGGGCCGACGGCTACCTGATCCTGTCGGCGTCGCCCACCCACCGCAAGGTAGGGACGTACTTCGGCGAGGACATTGCCCCCTTGCTGTCTGTTCAAGAGGAGATCCAGGACGCCGCGAAGGATGACTTCCGTGCTGGCCGCTGGAGCCAGGGGATGATCGCGGCCGCCACGAAGGCGGCCGCATGTATTCCGAACGAGGCAGGCTACAGCATTAAGAACAGAGTCGTCTGGCCCCACTGGACGGGATGGCTGGTCTCGCTTACGGGCATCGGCATCCTCCTGCGCGGGCATAGCCTGCGCCGGACGGTACGAGACAGTTCCGAACGTATTGCCGAGGCGTGGAAAGAGATGGAGGGGCGTCGCTCGGAGGTGGATCGTGCTTTCCACTCTATCGTCGATGCGGGGCACTACAGCAAGGGGCTGACCGCGCGCTACGGGTGCGCTCACCAGGAGCGCAAGAAGGTGAGCGAGCGCGTCGCCGTTGTGAAGTCCCCAGGGTTCTTCGGATCTCTCAGCGCCGGTGCGGCCAGCGAGCGAGAGGAACTGCTCGAAGATATCGAGCTGCTGTCGGCCGCCGATGATGCGATCTTTGCCGCGCGCGACTTTTTTGCGCTGGCACCAGGGTGGCGCGACCTGTGGGATAACGAGGTGGGACAGGTCTTCGAAGACCTGTCGGCGGCTGATTCCATCTCGGTCAAGGTGCGCAACCGCGTCAAGAAACATCAAGTGAGGAATGCGGTGGAGGCCTTTAACCGCTGGACGAACGAGCAGCGGGACATCATCGTCGGACTCGGAGTCAGTCTGGAGTACGCGGACATCACTCCGGTTCAGGCTCTCAATGAGCTGGATCGAATCGCTGACGAGTCCCGGGCGCGCCTCACCAAACTCATCGGACAGGCACTCGTCGCCGACACCTCCTCGTCGGGCCGTCAGCGCTACGAGCACTGGGAGAGGAACAGCGGCGGTACCGTCAGTGCCAGCGATGTGCTCTACAAGGGCACGTACTTGAGTAGCGGGGATCTCCATGAGCACAACCCCGCCTCGACGATCCGCTTGACCGCGAACTCTGCGGGTGTTCGCCTGACGGGCAAGGCTGCGGAGAAGTCCGGTCGTTTCCAAGCGAACAACGTGTCCGTCTGGGCGTACCCGACGTATCTCGACCGCTACGTGGACTACGGCCCGTCCAGCTCCTCGACCAGTTCAGCGGACTACGGTTCGTCCTCGGACGGTTTCTCGGGCTCTGGGTCCTCCTCGTCCTTCTGACCCTCGTCCGGATACCGGGCGACCGAGGGCTATTCGTGCCAGGGTGGAGGAATGACGTCACAGGCAACGGAAACGATGAGTCATGTACCCCAGCATCCTCGTTCGGTTATGCGCAGTGTGCGTGGCTGTGCGCGACTCCTGGCGGGGCTGACCCTCATTGTGGTGGCCCCCGTGTGGCTCGGCATCGCCGTGTCCGTCGATGCGACTCATACTGTCCTGTGGCCCACCTGGTACGTGTGGGTGGCGACGCTCGCGGGCGTTGGCCTCTGGGTGCGCGGGTGGATGCTGCGCGGCCTCGCCCGTGAGAATGTTGGCAAGGCCATCCAGGAATGGGATGCGCTCGAGAAGCGCCACCTGGAGGTCGAGCGCGCCTTTCTTCCACTCCTCGTGGCCGGGCGCTACGACCGCGGTCTGGCCGCGCGCCTCGAGGCCGCTCGGGCCGAGTGCGAGAACCTGCGTGCTCGTATTGCCGCTGCGGCTTCGATTCCGTTCGTCGCGTCGCTGAGCGGCGCAACGGCTCGGAAGCGGAGATGAGCGTCGAGGATGTCCACGGCCTGATGGATGCGCACGTCGCAATGATGGTCGCGTGCGATCTCTTCGCACTGACTCCCACCTGGCGCACGGTATGGGAGAACGAGCTGGGTCCGGTGTGCGAGGATCTAACCGTCATCGAGACGATCACGGAAACTGTCCAGAGCCGAAGCATGGCCCCGATGGTCCTGAGCATGGCTGCCTCCCTCGTGCTGTGGCTCGATGAACAGCGCCTGGCCGTCAACGACCTGGGGACGAGCCTTGAGCGCGCGCAGATTGATTCCGCCGAGGCACTCACGCAGCTCGATCGGATCGCTGACGAGGCCAGAGTGCACCTCGTGCACCTCGTCGAGGCAGCTCTCGGCGCTGACACGTCCATGATTGGGCAGAGGCGCTACAAGCGCTGGAGGAAGGGTGCGGGGGAGAAGCTGCGCACTAACGAGACCCGCTACCTCGGCGCATACCGGATCGCCGGCGTGACGTACACCTACAACCCCGCCCAGGCGATCCGCCTGACCGCAAACAGCGCGGGTATCGACCTCAAGGGGAGCGCGGCCCATTCCACCGCGCGCTTCAAGGCGTTTGGCGCGGAGCTCTACGTGCCTCCCGCGTACCTCCATCGCTACCTCGTGTGGGACGGAACCTCGCGGTACGGCTCCTCGCGGGCGCACACCCTGAGTGCCGCGCTCCGCCCCCGCCTCTAGCTCCGTGGAGGCACTGGCGCGAGCCTCGCGTCCGCCCATAGCCGATGTCACGCCCGTGGGGGCCTTCCCTCGTTGAAGGGGGCGGGGGCGTGTGCGATAATGTCGTGTCGGCTTACCGGTTCACCGGCATGCCCCAGGCGCTTGTGGCGCGCTGGAAGGTGAGTCCCCGCCAGATGCGGGGGACGCTGCATGTCCGGACCCGGGGCACCAAACGATCCAGGAGAAACTCCATGAAGCAGGGTATTCACCCCGAATACGTGGACACCGTCGTGACCTGCACGTGCGGCAACTCGTTCCACACCCGTTCCACCATCACCTCCGGTGAGATGCGCGTGGACGTGTGCTCGGCCTGCCACCCGTTCTACACGGGCAAGCAGAAGATCCTCGACACCGGCGGCCGCGTCGCCAAGTTCGAGGCTCGCTACGGCAAGCGCGTGCGCCCCTCCAAGTGAGGGTGAGCGGCTAGCTCAACGGCGGTGTCGTTGGCCTTACGGCCGACGGCGCCGCCGCTTTGTCAACTGTATGGAACGAAGGAAGTGGTGAATCGTGGCCGCGACGGATGAACTCGGTGCCCTGGGCCCCCTGCTGCAGGAATACGAGCAGGTCGAGGCGCAGATGGCGGATCCCCAGACGCTGGCGGACCCGCAGCTGATGCGCCGAGTCGGCCGACGCTACGCCGAGCTTGGCCGCGTGAAGGCCGCCGCCGATAGGCTCGCCTCCGCCTCGGGAGACCTTGAGGCCGCCCGAGAGCTGGCCGCCGAAGATCGCTCCTTCGCCGATGAGATTCCCGCCCTCGAGGAAGAGGAAGCGGCCGCCCACGAGGCGCTCGTGAAGATTCTGGCTCCCCGCGACCCCGAGGATGCGATGGATGTCATCCTTGAGATCAAGGCGGGTGAGGGCGGCGAAGAATCCGCGCTGTTCGCGTCCGATCTGGCCCGCATGTACGCCCGTTACGCGGAGGCGCACGGCTGGAGCGTCACCGAGATGAGCGCGACCCACACGGAGCTCGGTGGTTTTAAGGACATCACGCTCGCGATCCGCGCGAAGGGCACGCCCGCTCCCGACGAGGGCGTGTGGGCGCACCTGAAGTACGAGGGTGGCGTGCACCGCGTGCAGCGCGTGCCCGTCACCGAGTCGCAGGGCCGTATTCACACGAGCGCCGCCGGTGTCTTCGTCATGCCGGAGATCGAGGACGACGAGGAGATCGTCATCGACCCGAACGATCTGCGTATCGACGTCTACCGGTCCAGCGGTCCCGGTGGCCAATCGGTCAATACGACCGACTCCGCCGTGCGTATCACGCACATTCCCTCGGGTATCGTCGTGTCGATGCAGAATGAGAAGTCGCAGCTGCAGAACAAGGAGGCCGCGCTGCGTGTGCTGGCCTCGCGCCTGGCCGCCGAGGCGAGGGCAAAGAAGGAAGCCGAGGCCTCGGCCCAGCGTTTGTCCCAGGTGCGCACCGTGGATCGCTCGGAGCGCATCCGCACCTATAACTTCCCGGAGAACCGCATCGCGGATCACCGCACGGGCTTCAAGGCTCACAACCTGGACGCGGTCCTGTCCGGCGCGCTCGATGCAGTGATCGCTTCGCTGCAGGAAGCTGATGAGGCTGAGCGCCTGGCTGCCGCCGCTCAGTCATGATTGGAGGAGACATGGGGACGTGGTCCATCACGGACGCGCGTGCGTGGGCACGCGAACGTCTGACGGAGGCCGGGATCGACTCCGTTGATGCGGACTTACGTGAGCTGCTCGAGTGGGCGTGTGACGCTTCGTCCCAGTGGGACCTGCCGGCGGAGCTGAACGAGGACCAGGCTGAGAAACTGCGTTCGGCGGTGGGGGAGAGGGCCCTGCGCATTCCTCTTCAGCACATCACGGGTCGCATGTTCTTCCGTGGTTTGACCCTGGCCGCCCGCCCCGGTGTGTTCGTCGTGCGCCCGGAGACCGAGGTTCTTGCCGGCCTCGCGATTGACGAGGCGATGGCGGTCGTCGCCCGCCATGGTGAGGCTCGCGTCGTCGACCTGTGCGCCGGCTCCGGCGCGATCGGGCTGGCGGTGGCTACCGAGACCACCTGCACGGAGGTGTGGGCCGTCGAGAAGGAAGCCGAGCCCTTCGCCCTGGCCTGCCAGAACCGCGATGCTGTGGGCGTTCCCTGCCTGCACTTGGAGCGAGGCGACGCGACGGATCCGGCAACGCTCGCGCACCTGGACGGCATGGTCGACGTCGTCGTGACGAATCCGCCCTACGTGCCCGCCGACGAGATGCCCACGCAGCCCGAGGCCAGCGCTGATCCGCACGTCGCCCTGTACGGGGGCAGCCCGGATGGGACCGAGATCCCCGCGCGCGTCGCGCGTCGCGCGCTCACCCTCCTACGTCCCGGTGGTGTCCTGCTGATGGAGCACTCGCCCTCGCAGGAAGAAGCCATGGTCGCGATTGCCGCGCAGCTCGGAATGACGGACATCGCAACCCTGCCCGACCTGGCTGGCAGGCGTCGTTTCCTGAGCGCCCGCGCGCCCGAATCGACGAAGCCCACTGCATCCGTGACACAATGAACACGATGAGTACAGAGACGATCCTGAGCGCCGTTCCTTCGCTGAGCGAGGCCGACCTGGCGCGCGCCCAGCGGGAGCTGCGCGACGGCCATCTCCTCGTCGTACCCACGGACACAGTCTATGGCATCGGCGCGGACGCAGCCAACCCCGAGGCCGTCGCCGCCGTCCTGGCCGCCAAGGGCCGCGGACGGCAGATGCCGCCGCCCGTGCTCGTCGCGTCCGTCGACGCGATCGACTTGCTGTGCGTCGATATCCCCGAGGCCGCCCGTGCTCTTGCGCGCGCCTTCTGGCCCGGCGGACTCACCCTCATCCTGCGTGCCCGCCCCGACCTCGGGTGGGATCTGGGTGAAACCGGCGGCACCATCGGCGTGCGCATGCCGAACCAGGCGGCCCTCCTGCGCCTCTTGCACGACTTCGGACCGATGGCCGTCACCTCCGCGAACCTGACCGGTCAGCCCCCTGCGACCTCGGTTGAGCAGGCCGTCGGATACTTCGGAACCAGAGTGTCCGCCTACCTCGACGGTGGTCCCACCCAGGGTTCCACGGCCTCGTCGATCGTTGACTTCGCACACGAGACTCCCCGCGTGCTCCGCTTTGGGACCATCTCCCTGGATGACCTCAGTGCAGCCGCTGGCGTGCCCATCGCCCCCGTCGAAGGGGCCGCTTCGTGAAGGTCTACCTGCTGCTGGGCGCCATCGCGATGGCCCTGACGATCCTGCTGACGCCGGCCGTGCGCTGGGCGTGCCTGCAGTTCAATATCTTGCCGCCCCTGCGCGGACGCGACCTGCAAAAGAAGCCCATCCCGCGCCTGGGCGGCGTCGCGATGACCATCGCATTGATCGTCACCATGCTGCTTGCCTCGCGGATCCCCTACATGGCGCCACTCTTTACGACGACGGTCCCGTGGGCCGTCATGGCCGGCGCCGGTGCCATGTGCATCCTCGGCATCATCGATGACATCATCGAACTCGACTGGATGGCCAAGCTCGGTGGGCAGGTCCTCATCGCGGGTGGCATGGCTTTTGGCGGCGTGCAGCTGGCCTCCTTCCCGATTTTCGGCCTGACGCTCGGATCCTCCCGACTGTGGCTCTTCGTCTCCGTCTTCTTCATCGTCGGCATCATGAACGCCGTTAACTTCATCGACGGGCTCGACGGCTTGGCATCCGGCATGATTGCGATCGGCGCCGGATCCTTCTTCGTCTACTCCTACATCATCACCCGGCTCATGGGCGCGGCCTCCTACGCGACGACTGCCAGCCTCATCGTGATTGCGCTGCTCGGGGTGTGCGCCGGCTTCCTCTGGTTCAACTTCCACCCCTCCTCGATCATGATGGGCGGGGGAGCGGAGACGATGGGCCTCGTCCTGGCCGCCGCCGGCATCATCGTCACCGGCAAGATCGATCCGTCGCTGCTCGGTCGCCAGCAGATGATCGTGTCCGCGCTGCCGCTCATCCTCCCGCTGTCGGTCATCTTCATGCCCGTCCTTGACCTGGTTGTCACCTCGATTCGCCGCATGAGCCGAGGGAAGAGCCCCTTCGTTGCCGACCGCTCTCACTTCCACGACCGTCTCCTCGTTGCCGGGCACTCTCACCGCGGGGTCGTCGCGATCCTGTGGATGTGGACCGCCATTGTTTGTGTCCCCGCAGTCGGCCTCCTCGTCTTCGAGTGGTGGAGCGTCGCTCTCGTCGCAGTTACCGCTGCGGCTATCGGCGTGGCCATCACGACCCGAGAATTCCCCAAGGAAGAGACCACTCCTGAGGAGGTTTCCGCATGACATACGTGCTCGCCCTCGCCATGGTCGTCGTCATCGTTGCGGCGCAGTGGTTCTTCACGTCGCGCGCCCTGCGATCGCCCTCCCACTTCATCGGATGGGTGACCGGTGGATACGCGGCGAAGATCGCTCTGCTCGCCATCGGGCTGTACGTTCCGCGCGCGCTGGGCATGGACGTGAAAGTGGCCGCATTTGCCACGATCATCGCGATTATCGTGTCCTCGACCGTCGAGATGATGGTCATGATGCGCAAGCGCACGATGAACGTGGACGCGCCGAGCGACACTCAGTAACCCTTGCGCGCGCTAGGCGGCCCCTTCTCTGTATAGAATGGATGAGTTGCCCCGGCAGCAGACACAAACCAATGGAGTTGAGATGAAGGAGGCACATTCAGTGTCCGATCACGCGCCTGCTCGCCGCACCGCGTCCAAGCCGCGTTGGTATTGGGTGAGCCTCGCGATCCTTCTCATCGTCATCGCACTCACCGCTTACCCTGCGTTCACGCAGCACCCCCACCAGCCGGCCCTCGAGGACTTTTTCCCGACCGTGATTTTCGGTGAGGGAACGTTCTTTGAGTTCAACCGACTGACTCTCGCCCGCGTCATCATGGGCGTACTCGTCTCGCTCATCCTCGTCGCAGTCGCGCGCAAGCCTCAGCTGGTGCCGAGCCGCGGCCAGATGGCCGTCGAGGCAATCGCCGGTTACATTCGCGACAATGTTGCTCTCGACATGCTCGGCCCCAAGACCGGCCGCAAGTTCTCCGGCTTCATTGGATTCCTGTTCTTCGGCGTTCTCGCCATGAACATCGCCGGCATCATTCCCGGCATCAACATCGCGGCCTCGTCAGTCGTCGCCGTCCCGATGGTCTTCGCTCTCATCACGTACGTGACCTTCATCGGCGCGGGTATCTCCAAGCAGGGCGTCGGCGGTTTCTTTTCCTCGCAGCTTTTCCCGCCGGGACTGCCCGTCCCCATGTACCTGCTGATCACGCCCATCGAGTTCCTCTCGAACTTTATCGTTCGCCCCGTCACGCTGACCCTGCGTCTTCTGTGCAACATGATCTCGGGCCACCTCCTGCTGGGTATGACCTACTTTGGAACGGCGATTCTGCTCCACGAGCTCTCCGTCCTGTCTGCTGCGTCCGCGCTGACCGGTGCCGCCATGTTTGTCATGACGGGCTTCGAGGTCTTCGTTGCCTTCCTGCAGGCATACATTTTCACGATCCTGTCGACCGTCTACATCAAGCTTTCCGTCGAACATCACTGACCCCCAACGCCACCCGGCGTTACTAACAGAAGGAAACCACTATGGGAACCGCAGCATTCGCCTACATCGGCTACGGCCTCGCCACCCTGGGCCCCGGCCTCGGCATCGGCCTCATGGTCGGCAAGACCCAGGAAGCGACCGCCCGTCAGCCCGAGGTTGCCGGCCGTCTCTTCACCAACATGATCATCGGCGCCGGTATGGTCGAGGCCCTCGGCCTCATCGGCTTCGTTCTGCCGCTCATCGTTAAGTGATCGCCATGCACCAGATTGTCGCCGCGTCGGACCAGGAGGTCGGCGGCCTCGCCGTCATCCTGCCGCCGCTGTACGAGATTTTCTGGTCGGCTCTCGTTCTGCTTATCGTCCTGCTCCTCGTCGGACGCTACGCGCTGCCTCGCATCTACAAGACGATGGACGAGCGCGCCGCGAAGATCGAGGAGGGCCTCGGCGCCGCCGAGCAAGCAAAGGCCGATCAGGCGGCCGCTGCGCTCAAGCGCGAGGAGATCATTCGCGAGGCTCACGCTGAAGCGCACACCATCCGTGAGCGCGCCAACGACGAAGCCAAGGCCATTGTGGCCGCTGCCCGCCACGAGGCAACCAGCGAGGCCAACCGTATTCTCGAGGCCTCCGAGCGTCAGATCCTTGCCGAGAAGCAGGCTGCGCAGATCTCCCTGCGCTCCGAGGTGGGTCTGCTCGCCTCCGAGCTGGCAGAGAAGATCATCGGTGAACACCTCACCGACACGGCGCTGACTTCTCGCGTGGTCGATCGCTTCCTTGACGAGCTCGAGGCCGACAGCGCCCGGGTCGAGGAGAAGCGATGACACAGATGCGCACGATCGAGTCCGTCCCCTTTGCGAAGGAGCTGGCGGCGGCCCTGGCCACGCCCGGCACCGACCCAATGCGGGTTGCCGAGGATTTTTTCGGCCTGGCCGACCTGTTCAAGGAGAACACTCGTCTCGCGCGTGCAGCGACCGACCCGGCGCGGTCGGTCGCAGATAAGCAGGGGCTCGCTTCCAGCGCGTTCGCTTCGCACGTGACGGCTGCGGCGCTGTCCGTCGTGAATGCGGTCGTCGCCGACCACTGGCGTCATCCTGCGGATGTGGCGGACACGCTTGAGGTGCTCGGCATCCTCGGCGTGCTCAATGCCGCCGGTGCCCAGGGAGCTCTCGAACAGGTCCGTGAGGAGCTGTTCCAGGTGCGCTACTTCCTGGCACACCAGCGCGAGGTCCGCGTACGCCTGTCGGATACATCCAAGGGTGACGCACACGAGCGTGGAGATGTCGCGTCGAAGCTCTTCGGCGAGCACATCAGTATCTGGACGATGCGTCTCGTGCGTCGGGCGGTCGGACGCTCGAACCACGGTCGTCTGCTGCACAACCTGCGCCGCTACGCCCAGTGGGCAGCGACCATGCAGGACCGCCTCTTCGTCACGGTGGCCACGGCCACCCTGATGAGCGAGGCTCAGGTCGAGCGCCTTCGTTCCATCCTCTCGAAGCGCTACGGCACGGACGTTGACCTGGCGATCTCGATTGATCCCGAGGTCGTG
Organism: Schaalia odontolytica; assembly: GCF_009730335.1. Taxonomy (GTDB): domain Bacteria; phylum Actinomycetota; class Actinomycetes; order Actinomycetales; family Actinomycetaceae; genus Pauljensenia; species Pauljensenia dentiphila. The sequence continues at coordinate 1,679,098 of NZ_CP046315.1, read as the reverse complement.
GGCGGCTTCCGTCTGCGCGCGGGCATGACCGCGATCGACGCCTCGTTGGCCAGCCGCATCAGTGCAGCGCGCGACGCGATCGCCAGCTAGCACTTCTCGTACACACATTAATTTCTTTTACCTAGTTAGGAATCCTCATGGCTGACCTCAGCATCTCCCCGGAGGAAATCCGCGGAGCACTGGACTCCTTTATGGAGTCCTACCGTCCGGCGGACGTGGCCACCGAAGAGGTGGGTCACGTCATCGAAACGGCCGATGGTATCGCGCACGTCGAGGGCCTGCCCGGCACCATGGCGAACGAGCTGCTGCGTTTCGAGGACGGGACGCTGGGCCTGGCCATGAACCTCGACCAGCGCGAGATCGGCGCCGTTGTCCTCGGTGACTTCGGCGGCATCGAAGAGGGCCAGGTCGTGCACCGCACGGGCGAGGTTCTCTCGGTTCCCGTCGGTGACGGCTACCTGGGCCGCACGGTCGACCCGCTCGGCCGCCCGATCGACGGCCTCGGCGAGATTACGGATCTGGACGGGCGCCGCGCGCTCGAGCTGCAGGCCCCCGGTGTTATGGCGCGTAAGAGCGTCCACGAGCCCCTCGCGACCGGCCTGAAGGCCATCGACTCGATGATCCCGGTTGGCCGCGGCCAGCGTCAGCTCATCATCGGCGACCGCAAGACCGGTAAGACCGCGATTGCCCTCGACACGATCCTCAACCAGCGCGAGAACTGGAAGAGCGGCGACCCGAACAAGCAGGTGCGTTGCATCTACGTGGCGATCGGCCAGAAGGGTTCGACCATCGCATCGGTGCGCTCCACGCTCGAGGATGCTGGCGCCATGGAGTACACGACCATCGTGGCTTCCCCGGCCTCGGATCCCGCCGGCTACAAGTACATGGCCCCCTACACGGGTTCGGCCATCGGCCAGCACTGGATGTACCAGGGCAAGCACGTCCTCATCGTCTTCGACGACCTTTCCAAGCAGGCCGAGGCCTACCGTGCGGTGTCGCTGCTGCTGCGTCGCCCGCCGGGCCGCGAAGCCTACCCTGGCGACGTCTTCTACTTGCACTCCCGCCTGCTGGAGCGTTGCGCGAAGCTCTCGGATGCGCTGGGTGGCGGTTCGATGACCGGCCTGCCGATCATCGAGACCAAGGCGAACGACGTGTCGGCCTACATTCCGACCAACGTCATTTCGATCACCGACGGCCAGATCTTCCTGCAGTCCGATCTGTTCAACTCGAACCAGCGTCCCGCCGTCGACGTGGGTATCTCCGTGTCCCGTGTTGGTGGCGCGGCCCAGCCCAAGGCCATGAAGAAGGTCGCCGGTACGCTCAAGCTGACGCTCGCGCAGTACCGCTCGATGGCTGCCTTCGCGATGTTCGCTTCCGACCTGGATGCGGCGACTCGTCGTCAGCTGACCCGCGGTGAGCGCCTCATGGAGCTGCTCAAGCAGCCTCAGTCCACACCTTACGCGATGGAAGACCAGGTCGCCTCGATCTGGATGGGCACCAAGGGCTACCTCGATGACATCGAGGTCGAGGACGTTCTGCGCTTCGAGCGCGGCCTGCTCGACTACCTCCACGCGAACTCGACCGTGCTCGACACGATCGCGGCGACCGGCGACCTGACCTCCGAGACGGAGGAGGCGCTCAAGAACGCCGTCGAGGAGTTCCACCACCAGTGGATCAGTGCCGGACGTGGTGCCGCCGGACTCGAGGACGGCGAGGTCGTGGCTGAGCGTACCCGCGAGGAAATCTCGCGCGGTCGCACGAGCGAGAAGGCCTAAGCGATGGGTGGACAGCAGAGGATCTACAAGCAGCGTATCGCCTCGACGACGACGCTCGCGAAGGTCTTCCGCGCCATGGAGATGATCGCTGCGTCTCGCATTGGTGCGGCGCGGCGCGCTGCCACCGAGGCGGGGCCTTACGAAAAGGCCCTGACCCAGGCGGTCGCGGCGGTCGCGGTCCACACGGACCTTGACCACCCGCTGACCGAGGAACGCGAAGACACCAATCGCGTGGCCATCCTGGTCGTGGCATCGGATCGCGGTATGGCCGGAGCCTACTCGGCGACCATCCTGCGCGAATCGGAAAAGCTCATCGCGGACCTGCGGGAGGACGGCTACGAGCCCGTTCTCTACACCTTCGGTCGCAGGGCCTCGGCGTACTTCCGCTTCCGCGGCGTTGACATCGAACGCGAGTGGGAAGGGGAGTCGGATTCTCCGTCTCCCGAGACCGCGCGCGAGATGGCGAACGTCTTGCTCGAACGTTTCTTGGATAAGGACCCCGATACGGGTGTCGGTGCCCTGCACCTCGTGTACACGCGCTTCAAGACCGTCATGAGCCAGGTTCCCGAGGTGCGCCAGATGCTGCCGCTGACGGTTGTGGATGCCCCCGAATCGGACGAGGAGCGTGCCACCGAACGCGGCTTCGCGGACGATCTGTCCTCGGCCCAGCCGGAGTACGAGTTCATTCCGTCTGCGGAAGCTGTTCTGGACACGCTTCTTCCCCTGTACGTGGAGGCGCGTATCCACAACGTGCTCCTTCAGTCGGCAGCGTCCGAGCTTGCATCGCGCCAGCGCGCCATGCATACCGCGACGGACAACGCGAACGAGCTCATCACCAAGTACACGCGTCTGGCGAACTCGGCCCGCCAGGCGGAAATTACCCAGGAAATCACCGAAATCGTGGGCGGGGCCGACGCTCTTAACGCGAGCTAAGCCCTTCGAGACACGGAGTAACACCATGACTGATACACATGCAATCGCCGAGGGACGCGTCGCACGCGTCGTCGGCCCTGTCGTCGATGTCGAGTTTCCCCCGGACCGCATCCCGCCGCTCTACAACGCGCTGACCGTCGAGGTGAACCTCGCGGGCCAGGGTGAGGGCGAGTCGACCTTCACGATGACCCTCGAGGTCGCCCAGCACCTCGGTGACAACCTCGTGCGTACCATCGCGCTGAAGCCGACCGACGGCCTCGTGCGTGGCGCCCCCGTCACCGACACCGGCGCCCCGATCACCGTGCCTGTCGGCGACATCACCAAGGGCCACGTTTTCAACGTGACCGGTGATGTGCTGAACCTTGAAGAGGGCGAGACCCTCGAGGTCACCGAGCGCTGGCCGATCCACCGGCAGCCCCCGGCCTTCGACCAGCTCGAGGCGCGCACCAAGATGTTCGAGACCGGCATTAAGGTCATCGACCTGCTGACCCCCTACGTTCAGGGCGGCAAGATCGGCCTCTTCGGCGGTGCGGGCGTCGGCAAGACCGTCCTCATCCAGGAGATGATCCAGCGTGTGGCCCAGGACCACGGCGGCGTCTCCGTGTTCGCCGGCGTCGGCGAGCGTACCCGTGAGGGCAACGATCTCATTGGCGAAATGGAAGAGGCGGGCGTTTTCGACAAGACCGCCCTCGTCTTCGGCCAGATGGACGAGCCGCCGGGCACGCGTCTGCGCATCGCCCTGACGGGCCTAACCATGGCGGAGTACTTCCGCGATGTTCAGCACCAGGACGTCCTCCTGTTCATCGACAACATCTTCCGCTTCACCCAGGCGGGCTCCGAGGTCTCCACGCTGCTGGGCCGCATGCCCTCGGCCGTGGGCTACCAGCCCAACCTGGCTGACGAGATGGGTCTGCTCCAGGAGCGCATTACGTCGGCCGGCGGCCACTCGATCACCTCGCTGCAGGCGATCTACGTTCCCGCTGACGACTACACCGACCCGGCTCCGGCGACGACCTTCGCCCACCTGGATGCGACGACGGAGCTCTCCCGTGAGATCGCGGCCAAGGGTATTTACCCCGCCGTGGATCCGCTGGCTTCGACCTCGCGTATCCTCGACCCGGCCCTCGTCGGCCGCGAGCACTACGACGTCGCCACGCACGTCAAGGCCATCCTGCAGAAGAACAAGGAACTGCAGGACATCATCGCCATCCTCGGCGTCGACGAGCTGAGCGAGGACGACAAGGTGACCGTCGCGCGTGCTCGTCGCATCGAGCAGTTCCTGTCGCAGAACATGTACATGGCCGAGAAGTTCACGGGCGTGCCCGGCTCGACCGTGCCACTGTCGGAGACCATTGAGGCGTTCAAGCGCATCGCCGAGGGCTACTACGACGATGTTCCGGAGCAGGCGTTCTACAACTGCGGTGGTATCGACGACCTGGAGCGCAACGCTCACGAGCTGGCCAAGGAAGCCTGATGGCATCGGGCAAGTCCTTGCAGGTCGAGGTCGTCTCCCACGAGGGACGCCTGTGGCACGGCGCGGCTGCGTCCGTCCAGTTTCCGACGGTCGACGGAAGCCTCGGCGTGCTGCCGGGTCGTCAGCCCCTTCTCGCTCAGCTGAGCGAGGGAACCGTGACGGTGTCGCGGGCGGACGAGGTCGTGTCCTTCCAGGTCACGGGGGGATTCGCCTCAGTCGACTCGGATTTCGTCACGGTCGTGGCCGACCACGCTACAGTGGCAGAACAGTAATTCGACGCAACGCGAGGAGGACCTCATGAGCCTGATGACGATTGTGATCTGGTGTGCGGTTCTTCTCGCGTGCGTGGGGGCGATCCTGTGGGCGTACATGAATGTGCGCGCCCGCAGGATCGTTTCGCGTTTGGGGGCGTTCCGCTGTTGGTCGCGCCCGGACGTTCATTCGGGATGGACGGCCGGCATCGGCGTGTATGGCGTTGAGGAGCTGTCCTGGTATCGGCTGGTGGGGCTGTCCTTCAAGCCGGTGTATTCGATCCCGCGTCGGGGCATGGAGGTTTCGGCCCCGATCGCGCACTCGGCGGACGGTTCCGTCGTCGAAGTGCGCCTGGCGTATGGTGACCATCGTTACGAGGTGGCCGTGGAACGCTTGACATATTACGGATTGGTCTCCTGGGTGGAGTCCGGTCCTCCGCGCCTCGTGTGAGCAGGATTGGTAAGCTCGCGGGGTGCGTATTGTTATTGCAACCTGTACCGTTGATTATTCCGGTCGTCTGAGCGCCCACCTGGATCCCGCTAAGCGCGTCATCATGCTCAAAGGTGACGGCTCGGTCCTCATCCATTCCGAGGGCGGTTCCTACAAGCCGCTCAACTGGATGACGGCTCCCTGCACGGTCTCGATGGGGGATCCCGGCGAGGACGAGGAGGGTGTCGAGCAGGTCTGGACGGTTCAGGCAGACAAGACTGACGACAAGCTGATCATCCGCATACACGAGATCATCGCGGATGTCACCGAGGACCTGGGTGTCGACCCCGGCCTCGTGAAGGATGGCGTCGAGGGGCACCTGCAGGAGCTTCTCGCGGAGCAGGTGCCCCAGATCCTTGGCGAGGGCTGGGAGCTGGTGCGCCGCGAGTTCCCCACACCCGTGGGCCCGGTGGACCTCATGGTGCGCGACGCCGACGGCAATCACGTGGCGATCGAGGTGAAGCGTCGGGGCGGCATCGACGGCGTCGAGCAGCTGACGCGCTACCTGTCGCTGCTGGGGCGCGATGCGCTTCTGGGCGACGTGACCGGTATTTTCGCGGCCCAGGAGATCACCAAGCAGGCGCGCACCCTCGCCGAGGATCGCGGTATCCGCTGCGTGGTGCTGGACTACGACGCGATGCGCGGGGTGGATGACCCCGAGTCTCGACTTTTCTGATGGAGGCATCCCGTCGGGTGAGCCTGGGGAGAATCATCGCCCAAGGACTCGTCCCTGCGACCGCAGAGCGTTCCCCGCTGGACGCCGTTGAGAATCTGGCGGCACTGCAAGGTCAGCAGGCGAGCGCGATCCCCTGGGCGATTGGCGTGCGCTGCGCGGGTGTGTCGCGCGCTCGCGTCGAGGAGTCGTTCGCGCGTGGTGAGCTGGTTCGATCTTGGCCAATGCGCGGCACCGTTCACGTGACGAGCGCCCGCGACCACCATTGGCTGCGCCGACTGCTGCGTCACCGCCGCGCGTCGTGGGAACGCCAGGCGTTTTCTCTGGGCCTCACTGATGCTCTCGTCGAGCGTGCGGCGCAGGTCGCGTGTGACCTGCTGGAGACCTCGCCCCTGGGAGTTAGCCGCGCCGAGCTTGTCGAGGCGTGGGGCAGTAATGGGATCGATACAGTGACGGCTTCTTCCTCACAGGACGGGCTACGGCGCCGACACCTCATCATGCGCCTCCATGTGGATGGTGTGCTCACCGCGGGGCCCGTGCGCGCGGGTGAACACCTGATCGTTGACGCGCGCTCACTTCCGGCCGCCCCCGGGGTCGCGAAAGGAGAGCCCGGACACGAAGAAGCCCTCGCGGTCCTGGCAGCGCGTTACGCCTGGGGGCACGGTCCCGTCGACGAGGCCGACCTGGCTAGGTGGACCGGGTTGACTCTCACCGAAGCGCGTCGAGCGTTGGCTGGAGCGTGCGTGGCGGGGGAGAGCATGGGCCTTCCTCTTGCAGCATTTGGAGCCGGTCTGGCTCGCGCGGATCTCACAGATCTCGTGGAAGACTTCCGTGCTGAGGCGGAGGCGATGCTCGCGCTGCCCTCGTTTGATGAGCTGCATGTCGGTTACAAGGACCGTTCCTGTCTGACGGACGAGGCGGGCGAGGCTTTGATCTGCCCGGCGAAGAACGGGATGTTCCGTCCGATTGCTGTTGCAGGTGGACGCGTGGTTGCCGTGCGTGCTCCCGGCAGCCAGGTTGTGGCTGCCGACGGCTGCGGAGCCTATGAGGAATCGGCGCGACGGGCGTTCGGCGACTGGGAGAAATGGTTGTTTGAGACGCAGCAGTGAAGTGTCATTTGTGCCACAATTAATGCATGACTACTTCTGTGTTGCGTGGCCGTCTGGTTCTGGAAGATACCGTTGTTGAGGACGGAATTATCGAGTTCGACGGCGCGACTATTACCCGTGTGTGTCCCGTTTCTGAGTACGAGGGCGAGGTGCCCGAGGCCAGCGATTCGACCTACCTGCCCGGCCTCGTCGATGTGCACTGCCACGGCGGCGGCGGAGAATCCTTCCCCAACGCTGAGACCGTCGAGGCCGCTCTCGTTGCTGTCCTCGAGCATCGCCGTCACGGCACGACCTCCCTGGTCGCATCCTGCGTGACCGCCTCCGCCGAGGTGCTGCGTGCGCGTGCGAAGACCCTGGCTAAGCTGGCGAAGGCCGACGAACTCGCCGGCATCCACTTCGAGGGTCCCTTCGTCTCCCACGAACGCTGCGGCGCCCAGGACCCGACCTACATCGTCGATCCCGACGCTGACCTGACGCGCACCCTCATCGAGGACTGCCAGGGATACGCACTGTCCATGACGCTGGCCCCCGAGAAGCCGAATGCCTACGGCCCCGGCTCGGTCGCCGAGGCCCTCATCGACCGGGGAGCGCTGCCTTCCTGGGGGCACACTGACTCCAACTCCGTGAAGGCTCGCGAGGCCCTGGCCTACTCGCGCGAGCGTTTCGCGCAGGTGGAGACCAAGCGCGGCCCACGTGCGACGATCACCCACCTGTTCAATGGCATGCGTCCGCTGCACCACCGTGACACCGGCCCGATCGCCGAGTTCCTCTCGGACGCCGCTCGCGGAGGTGCCGTCGCCGAGCTAATCTGCGACTCCGTCCACGTCGATCCGTCCCTCGTTCGTGACGTGTACGAATTGGTCGGCCGCGAGCACGTCGTTCTCATCACCGATGCGATGGCGGCCGCCGGCATGGCCGATGGTGAATACACGCTCGGCCCCCAGGACGTCATCGTGAAGGACGGCGTCGCTCGCCTGGCTCGCGGCAACTCCATCGCGGGCGGCACGGCGCACCTCATGGACTGCGTGCGCGTAGCCGTCACCAAGGGCGGGATCCCGCTCGTTGACGCCGTGTACATGGCCTCCGCTCAGGGAGCCACGATTCTGGGCGACGACACGATCGGCTCGCTGGCGGCCGGAAAGAAGGCCGACATTGTCGAGGTTGACTCTGACCTCGACGTGCGCCGCGTCTGGCGACGTGGCACTGTGGTTGAGTGAGAGGCAAACGTAGCAAGAAACGACCGTGGGGCGAGGCGCGTCCATTGCAGATGGAACGCCTCGCCTCCGTGCCGCGTATGGAACGCGGCCCTGACGGGGGCGATTATCAGGTGCGCCGCCTGCCCGGTTCGGAGAAGGTTTACACCTGCCCGGCCTGCTTGCGCCCGATTCCCGTGGGCACAGCGCACGTGGTTGCGTGGCCCGAAGAAGCTCCGTTTGGCCTGCCTCAGGGAGTCGAGGCACGCCGTCACTGGCACTTGGAGTGCTGGCGGCGAGGACTGCGTCCCCTGTGACGCGCGGATGTGATGCATCACTGCCCCGCGTGCGAATTCGGCCGTCATCGGGGTGAGCACGTAAAGTGGAGCCTGAAGAATGCCAGCAGTGTGGGTGTTGGACGTGAGGAGCAACCGTGGAACTCTTTAAGCGATACGTGGCGGCAACGTCGATGGGCGTTGTGGCTCTCGTATGCGTGCTCGTCGGGCTGCTCGGTGTGACCGTGCTGCGGCCGCCGACGCATCAGGTCTCGTCGGTCGTGTCTTCGACCGATCTGATCATGACGCGCGGCAATGTGCTGTCGATCGTGAAGGACGATGTGACGGTCACGGCGACGTCGAAGTCGGGTGCACCCGTGACGCTGAGCATCGGCACTACGCAGGACGTCAAGGGCTGGATTGGCGATGCCGCCTACACCGAGGTCATCGGCGTGGAGTCCGACCGTACGAAGCTGAAGGCCGAATCGCACGATGCGATCGGCCCGTCTCGCGTCCCGTCGCCCACCCCGGCCCAGTCTGGCGCACAGTCGGGCGTGCAGTCCGGTGCGCAGCCCCTCGCGGAGCCGTCGTCCGCCGATCTGGTCCAGCAGCTTGCCTCCTCCGACATGTGGTTCAAGCAGGCCAGCGGTGAGGGCACCGTGAGCCTGGAGCTCGAGAACGTTCCGTCGGGCCGTTCCGCTCTCGCCGCCTCGGCCGCTGGCCCCAACGACCTCACGCTGACGCTGACCTGGAAGGTCGAGCAGACCAACACCCTCGCGATCGTCGCGTTCCTTGCCGCCTGCATCTTCGCGCTGATTGCCCTCGCGCTCTTCCTCACGCGCTGGCAGCTCCTGCGTCTGCGCAAGATTCGCGAGGCCCGCATCGAAGAGCGCCGTAAGGCCGACTCCCTCGAGACCTCCTCGATCAACTCCGCCGCCGTCGCCGAACGCATCGCCGCTGCCCGCGAGGCTGCCCCGGCCGCCGTGGTGGCATCCGAGCCGGCAAAGGCTGACGAGCCCTCCGTGGAAGAGTCGGAGCAGCGTGAGGCTGACGCCGACGACCAGCACGCAGACAACGCTCCTACGTGGGGCGCCGCCGCCTTCGCGTCCGGCAAGAATGAGGCCGAGGACGACGAAGCTCCTGTCGCAGAAGCCGACGAGATGGTGGCTGAGGACAGTGCCGAGGCCGAGCCCGCCGATGAGGCCCCCGTGGATCCCGCCGAGGCCTCGGACGACAACGCTGAGCAGGCACAGCCTATCGTTGGCATCTCCGAGGAGTACGTCCCGGACCCGCTGACCGATACCTTTGAGCGTCGTGGCCGCCACGGCCTCGACAATGGTCTGATCGACCAGGATCCGCCGGAGCGCGCCACGACTGATACCGGCGTCATCGACCTGTCCGGTATTCGTGGTGGTCGCACGCTGCCGTCGCGCCGCGCGCTGCGTGAGGCCCGCAACAACGGTGAGCAGGTCGTCGTTGTCGATGGCCAGGAATTCAACACGGGCCTCATCCCGGTGACGCGTCCGCGCGCTACCGAGCAGGCTCCCGCGCCGACGGCGGCACCCGATGACGACGCGTCCTCGACGGGCGGCTGGACCTCGATCATGTCCGGCTGGCTGAAGGACCGCCAGGAAGGTAAGTGATGAAACGACGCACCCTCGCCGCCGCTGCGGCCGCCCTGCTCATGACCTCTGCTCTGGGAATGAGCGCATGTTCGAACGAGATCGTCGCCCAGTCGGGTGAGGAGGCACAGAGCGCCGCCAACCTCGACCTCGAGCGCATCTCCTCCGTGCTCGACGCGACCGGTAAGGCCATGACTACTGCGGATGCGTCGATGGACGCCTCGGACCTGTCGGGACGCGTCTCGCAGGGTGCCCTTGCGTACCGCACTGCCCAGTACGCATACGCGAAGGCCTCGGGCCAGACACCGCAGGCCCTTGACTTCACGCCGGCCTCGCTGGCCATCACGAACTCCGACTCGTGGCCTCGTGCGATCTTCAACATCTCCGAGTCTTCCTCAACAGCCCTGCCCGTGGTGCAGGTCTACGTGCAGGATTCCGCGCGTTCGGACTACCAGCTGACGAACTATGCGCGCCTCCTGGGCGGTACCCAGCTGACGCTGCCCCCTGTGGGAACCGGCTCGGCCTACGTGACCGGTACCTCCGAGGGCTTCACGGTGAGCCCCGAGGCGGCGCTCGCTCAGTACATCACGATGCTGAACTCCGGCACCCAGGACACCACGCAGTTTGTCGCGGACGACTTCACGAAGACCTACCTGTCGAACGTCACTGATCTGAACTCCTCGGTGAGCGCTGCCGGTAGCGTGACCGCCGCGGCCACGGCGACGGACTACCCGATTTCCGGCCTGGTTCTCCAGGACGGTTCGGCACTGGTTGCGGCCAACTTCACGTTCACGCTGACCTACCAGCGCACGGTCGCGGGTGCGACCATGAATCTGGGCGGTAAGACGGCGACGATGAGTGCTGACGGCACGACTGTCGAAGGCACCGCTACTGCGGAGTACCTGGCGACGATCCTGATGCGCATTCCGTCGAAGACTGCGGGGGGAGTACCCCAGATCGTTGGTGGCGAGTACACCATTGTGTCCGTGACGCTCGATCCTTCGTCGAGCCCGGGCTGATTTTCACCCACAGCGCACACGTCGTCCCCGCGGCTTAGAGTCGTGGGGACGACGCATATCATCGTTCGTAGTAACAACCGTTCGACGAAGAGGAAACCATGACGACGCCTGACCCTCGTCCCGTATCCGTGGCGACGCCCATGCCCGCAGACTCGCACGGTGCCGTCGACCTGTCGGCACGCGCGAGCGCGCCCACACCCGCGGAGTCTGCCGCTCCCGTAGCGGGGGAAGGGCTGCACATCCCGCTCATCACCACCACGGACGAGGAGAACTTCCAGGACGTCATGTCCACGTCCCAGGCCGTGCCGGTCATCATGGTCATGTGGTCTCCGCGCTCGCTCGAGTCCAAGCCCACTCTGGCCATGCTCGAGGAGATCGCGCGCGAGCAGGCGGGTAAATTCCAGCTGGTCGAGGTCGACATCGACCAAGCACCCGCGATCGCCCAGGCGTTCCAGATCCAGGGCGTGCCCACGGTCGTCGCCCTCGTCGGCGGACGTCCCGTTCCCCTCTTCCAGGGTGCAGCCTCTAAGGAGCAGGTGCTCCCCATCGTCACGCAGGTTTTGGACGCCGCAGCGCAGATGGGCGTCACGGCGCGTATCGCCGTAGCCGCCGAGGACACCGTCGCCCCCACCCCGCCCGAGCACGAGGCACCCCTGGCCGCCGAGGCTGCAGGAAACCTCGACGAGGCCATCGCCGGCTGGCAGAAGGTTATCGAGCTGAATCCGCGCGACGAGGACGCGAAGTCTCACCTGTCCCGCGTGCGACTGGCGGCCCGCAGCGCGCAGGCCGACGCCACCGATCCTGCCGCACACGCGGACGCGCTGTTCGCCGCGGGCGACGCCGCCGGAGCTTTTGACGTGCTGCTAGACCTGCTCGCAGCCTCCACGGATGCCGAGGAGCGCGACGCGCTGCGCCTGCGTCTCCTGGATCTCTTCCGCGTTGCCGGTTCATCCCCTGAGGTCTCCAAGGCGCGCACGCGCCTGGCGATGCTCCTCATGTGATATCGGCGGGTCTTAGCCACGAGCACACAACGGATCAGGCCGGAGCAGGAATCCCTGCTCCGGCCTCGTCGTATCAGCTTACGGCGTCAGCGCACCTGCAAGGCGGGCACCAGCCACACGGCGCCCATCGGTGGTACGCGCAGTTGTAACGAGAGGGGAAACCGTCACGCCGCTGAAACCTAACCCCGTAATAGGAGGGGAATGAGAGTACATGCGTTCTGTTGACACTGGGACTGACAGGCTATTGCGGTGAGTGGTGTTTAAGCCTAGGGGTGCGGTGAATGCGAAGTAAAGTCATGTGATTGGCAAGTGACTTTTGATTATGTTTGCGTGGGAAATGAGCGATGTGTGGAGAAACTGATCTAGTCTCAAGAGTGAGTCATGAAAGCGTCTTGACATCCTGTAGGATATCTCGTTAAAGTAAAAGTGACAATGAGGTCCAAAGAAGGGTTATCTGACATGAAAACAAAAATGCGACCGTTCGTCAGTCTTTTTCTTGTCGTGGGCATGATTGGTGTTGTTGCGCCGGCGATCGCTTCGGTGTATGCCGCTTCGCCTCTCGGCATTCTGAAGAACTGCGCGTACTACTCGGAGAGTGGACACTGCGTCGACTGGTACCCCAATGAGTGGACATGTTATAACATCTGGAATCGTCCTCATGAGGATTACCAGATTGCGCGATGCTTGGCTTGGTTGGGCTATGGTTCGAGGGGGTAAAATCGGTGAAGTGGTTAATTATTGCTATCGTCTTCGTTGTAGTCGTCGTGTGGTACGGATGGCATTCCACGCACAACGAGCTGACGAAGAAGATTGACCGGGAGACCGACCCGGAGGCCAGGCGCGAACTGATCAAGCTGCAGGGGCAGATCGACCGGGGGAGGGCGGGCTTCTAAACACTCGTTCATACTGCCGCGTACCCCAGCTTGGCTCCTTGACGACGAGGCAACAGAGGAGGCCGGAGCAGGAATCCCTGCTCCGGCCTCCTTGTATCAGCCTACGGTGTCAGCGCGCCTGCGAGGCGGGCACCAGCCACACCGCGCCCAGCGGCGGCACGCGCAGCGACGCGGAGACCGGGCGGCCGTTCCACGGGGTGTCCTCGGCGATAATCGTGCCGACGTTGACGACGCCCGAGCCGCCGAACTCCTCGGAGTCCGTGTTCAGGATCTCGACCCACTCGCCGCCGAAGGGCAGGCCCACGCGGTAGCCCTCGTGCGGGTTGCCGGCGAAGTTCGAGATGCACACGACGACCTCGCGGTTCCCCGCATCGTCCGATCCCTTACGCAGGTAGGAGATTAGGTTGTGGTCGCCGTCCGAGGCGTCGATCCACTCGAAGCCCGTGTAGTCGTCGTCCCACATGGCGGGGGAGGAGGTGTAGATCTTGTTGAGGCGCTCCACCAGAGCCGCGACGCCGGCGTGACCCTCCTGATCCAGCAACCACCAGTCGAGGGAGTAGGACTCGTTCCACTCCTGCTCCTGACCGATCTCCTGGCCCATGAAGATGAGCTGCTTGCCCGGGTGGCTCCACTGGTAGGCATACAAAGAACGCAGGCCCGCCAGGCGCTGCCACTTGTCGCCGGGCATCTTCGAGATGAGCGAGCCCTTACCGTGCACAACCTCGTCGTGCGAGAGCGGCAGCACGTAGTTCTCGGAGAAGGCATAGACCAGCGAGAAGGTGAGCTCGCCGTGGTGCCAGCGGCGGTTGACCGGATCCTCGCTCAGGTAGCGCAGGGTGTCGTTCATCCAGCCCATGTTCCACTTCATGCCGTAGCCGAGGCCGCCGCCCGAGGTCGGGGCAGTCACGCCGGGCCATGCCGTGGACTCCTCGGCGATCATGATGATGCCGGGATGACGACGGTACGCGGTCGCGTTGGCTTCCTGGATGAACTCGATGGCCTCCAGGTTCTCGCGGCCACCGTACTGGTTGGGCCGCCACTGGCCGTCCCTACGCGAGTAGTCCAGGTACAGCATCGAGGCCACAGCGTCGACGCGCAGGCCATCGATGTGGAAGTCCTCGAGCCAGTACAGGGCGTTGGCGACCAGGAAGTTACGCACCTCGCGGCGGCCGAAGTTGAAGACGTAGGTGCCCCAGTCGGGGTGCTCGCCGCGCAGCGGGTCCGGGTCCTCGTACAGCGGGGTGCCGTCGAAGCGGGCCAGCGCGAAGTCGTCCTTGGGGAAGTGGGCGGGGACCCAGTCCAGGATGACGCCGATGCCCTCGCGGTGGAAAGCGTCCACCAGGTAGCGGAAGTCGTCCGGGGTGCCGTAGCGCGAGGAGGGCGCGTAGTAGGAGGTCACCTGGTAGCCCCACGAGCCACCGAAGGGGTGCTCGGCCAGCGGCATGAACTCCACGTGCGTAAAGCCCATCTGCTTGACGTAGGGGACCAGCTCGTCGGCCAGCTCGCGGTAGCCCAGGCCCTGACGCCAGGAGCCCGCGTGGACCTCGTAGATGGACATGGGGCCGTCGTGCACGTTGCGCTCACGGCGAGCCTGCATCCACTCCTGGTCGCTCCACTCGTGGAAGTAGTCGGTGACGACCGAGGCCGTGGCCGGGGGAATCTCGGTGGCGCGGGCCATCGGGTCGGCCTTCTCGAACCAGTTGCCACCGGGGCCCTGGATCTCGAATTTGTAGCGGGCGCCGACGCCGACCTCGGGAACGAAGATCTCCCACACGCCGGACGAACCCAGCGAACGCATGGAGGTCTGCGTGCCGTCCCAGTAGTTGAACTCGCCGACGACACGCACGGCGCGGGCGTTGGGAGCCCACACGGCGAAGGCGGTACCGGTGGTCTCGCCCAGCTCGTCGGTGTAGGTCTTCACGTGGGCACCCAGCACCTTCCACAGGTCCTCGTGGCGGCCCTCGGAGATCAGGTAGGTGTCCATCTCGCCCAGGGTGGGCAGGTAGCGGTAGGGATCGTCGCGCACGGTCGTGTCCTCGCCGTAGGTGACGGACACGCGGTAGGCGGTGATCTCCTTGCCGGGCAGGGCCGCAACCCAGATGCCGCCGCGCTCGTGCGTGGCAGCGTATGCACCGGTGGGGGTGATGATGTCGACCGCGTCGGCCAGGTGCGCGACGACTCGGATGGTGACGCCGTCGTCACCGAGGTGGGCGCCCAGCACAGAGTGGGGCGAGTAGTAGGAGCCTGAGGCAACGGCGTCGAGAATGTCGTCATTGACCGGGATCGGCGTAAGTTCGAAGCTCATGGATTTTCCTTACTCCAGAAGGGTGAACCGCTCAGTTCACTGGTGTTAATAAGTCTAACGTCTGACAGGCAAAAAAGGGAGCCGGGTCTCATATTGGCGGGGTTATGGAGGGGTGTCGTGCGCCCGGTGCGGTGACGTGGTTGCGCCGGGCGCACGATCCTCGTTAGGCCTGTGCCCAGGGTGAAGAATGCGCGGGCTCGACCTTGAAGACGTGGCCGAGGCGCGTCACGGGGGACAGTGACACCCAGTTGGACGAGCCCCACACGTAGGAGCGTCCGTCCAGCTCGTCGACGACCGTAATGTGACCACCCGGGGTGGCCAGGCCCATCGCCTCCAGATCGAGCTCGACCGTGGCGTCCACGCCGTTGTGCGGATCCAGGGAGATCACGCAGATGACGGTGTCGGGCTTGCCGTCTGCCGTGAACTTTCCGGGCACCTGACGCGAGAACGCGATGAGGCGATCCGAGGACGTCGGGTGGATGCGGATCTGGTGGAGCTGGCGCAGTGCAGGGTGCTTGGCTCGCGCGGCGTTGAGCAGCGTGAAGAGACGCGAGATGCCGATCGGCTCGGCGTCCTCCCAGCGGCGGGGGCGGAACTCGTATTTTTCGTTGTCGTTGGGTTCCTGGTAGGTGCCGCGGGGCTCGTTCTCGACGAATTCGTAGCCGGAGTAGATGCCCCACGTGGGCGCCCCCAGGGCTGCGAGCATCGCACGGATCGCGAAGATGGCCGTGCCGCCGTCCCACATCTGCGGGGTGAGGATGTCGTGCGTCGTGGGCCAGAAGGTCGGGCGTATGAGGTGTGCCGTCTCTTCGGAGACCTCGCGCAGGTACTCCTCGATCTCCTCCTTCTCGGTCCTCCACGCGAAGTACGTGTAGGACTGGTCGAAGCCGATCGCGCCGAGGGTACGCATCATGGCGGGGCGCGTGAAGGCCTCGGCCAGGAAGAGTGTGCCCGGGTACTGAGCCTTGATGTCGGCCAGCAGGCGCTCCCAGAAGGGGATGGGCTTCGTGTGCGGGTTATCGACGCGGAAGATCGTCACGCCGTGGTTGATCCACAGCTCGATGACGTCGCGCACGGCCTGGTAGATGCCCTCCGGGTCGTTGTCGAAGTTCAGGGGGTAGATGTCCTGGTACTTTTTCGGCGGGTTTTCCGCATACGCGATGGTGCCGTCGGCGCGGGTCGTGAACCACTCGGGGTGCTCCTTGACCCACGGGTGGTCGGGGGAGCACTGGAGGGCCAGGTCGAGAGCGACCTCCAGGCCGAGGCCTCGGGCGCGCTCAACGAAGCGGTCGAAGTCGTCGAAGTCGCCGAGCTCGGGATGGATGGCGTCGTGGCCACCCTCGGGGGAGCCGATGCCGTAGGGCGAACCCGGATCGCCGGGAGCGGCCTCCAGGGAGTTGTTCTTGCCCTTGCGGTGCGTCGTGCCGATCGGGTGGATCGGGGTCAGGTAGACGACGTCGAAGCCCATGCCGGCGATGCGCGGCAGGTCCTTGGCGGCGCCCGCGAGAGTGCCGGAGACCCACGTGCCGTCGGGGCGCTGGAAGGCGCCTGCGGAGCGTGGGAAGATCTCGTACCATGCGCCCGCCAGGGCCTTCGTGCGGGCTACATCGAGCGGGTAGACGCGGGAGGAATCCAGCAGGTCACGCAGCGGGTGGTCGCGGAAGATCAGGCGCACGCGCGAGGAGATGCCCGCGGAGAGGCGCTGCTGGGCGGAATGGCTGGTGTCGCGCAGGCGGCGCGCCGCGTCGGTCAGGACGTCAATGTCCGAGGCCGGGGGGCGCTTC
This sequence comes from Schaalia odontolytica, assembly GCF_009730335.1. Lineage (GTDB taxonomy): Bacteria > Actinomycetota > Actinomycetes > Actinomycetales > Actinomycetaceae > Pauljensenia > Pauljensenia dentiphila. Next base: position 1,662,301 of record NZ_CP046315.1, on the reverse strand, counting down.
TGGGAGGGGTTGCCGTAGGCGGTGCCTTCGGCCGCGCGCTCCATGAGGTGGGCGCCCTCCTCGAGCATGAGCTCGACGTCGACGCCGGCGCCGACCTTCACGGTCGCGTCGTGGCGCCACGACGCGTAGGGATCCGACCAGGAGTCCACGCGGAAGGACCATGCGCCGGGGGTGTCGGCGGCCACCCAGGCCTCGTACCGGTCGAGGCCGGGGGCGATGTCCACCATGCGCGTGCGGGAGTATTCACCCCCGTCCGGGCGCAGCAGGACAGCCTCGGCGGCGAATGCGTCGTGTCCTTCGCGGAACACGGTCGCACGAATGGGGAAAGGCTCGCCTTCGGTCGCCTTGGCGGGAAGTGTGCCGTCTTCGATGACGGGGAACACTTCAATGATCGGGATACGGGGCAACAGTTTCTCGCTCACGAGACCCACAGTAGCCTATGGATGCGCGCGCGTGAAAGTGAGGCCCATGCCTCGGCGCTCAGGTCGATGCCCATATGTTCTGTCAGGATGTCAACTGTCGGCCTAAAGGGCGGAATTTCACCAGAAAAGACGGAGGCTAGCCCCTGAGTGTCCAGGAACTACCCTCCGTTGAGAAGATCAACGCTCAGCTGCCGCTGTTCTGCAGCCCCGCCATGACCGCACCACCAAAGAGGAGGAACGCCAGGATCGTCGCAACGACACCGATGATCTGCCAGATGAACATGGCGCGCGCGAAGTTGCGCTTCGCAGGCGAGCCGCCCGAACCGAAGGCGAGCACGAGCATGTAGATGAAGCCGACCAGTGGGATGCCGGCGACGAACAGCGTGAGCATCCACGAGCCGACGGAGTCGTCGGGGTGCTCGGGGAACTGGTTGTATGCCATGAGTATCTCCAGGAAGGTGTGGGATCAGTAGTCCATCTGCATGGCGGTGCGCACCTCGGACAGGGTCTGGTCGGCCTGTTCGTTGGCGCGCTCGTTGCCTGCGTGCAGGATGGACAGCAGGTAGTCCTCGTTCGCGATGAGCTCAGCGCGGCGCTCGCGCAGGGGAGCGAGCATCTCGTTGAGGGACTCGGTGACGAGGGACTTGAGCATGCCGGCGCCCGCATCGCCGATACGGTCCGCGATCGCCTCGGGAGCCTCGCCTGTGGCCAGGGAGGCCAGCATCAGAAGGTTGGAGACCTCGGGACGGCCCTCGGGATCGAAGGTGATGCGGCGCTCTGCGTCTGTCTTTGCCTTCTTGAGGATCTTCGCGGTCTCGTCCGCGGTCATACGAAGCTCGATCGTGTTGCCGCGCGACTTCGACATCTTCTGGCCGTCCGTGCCCAGCAGCAGCGGGACCTCGGACAGGAGGGCCTCAGGGCGGGGGAAGACGGGGCGCTCGGGGGTGGCGCGGCCGTAGCGTTTGTCGAAGCGCTGGGCGATCAGGCGAGCCTGCTCCAGGTGGGGGAGCTGGTCCTGGCCCACGGGTACGATATTCGCCTTGCAGAAGAGGATGTCGGCGGCCTGGTGGACCGGGTAGGTCAGCATGAGGCCCGTCATTGCGCGGCCCTCGGTGGCCTCCAGCTCGGCCTTCACGGTCGGGTTGCGGTGCAGCTCCGACTCGGTGACCAGGGAGAGGAAGGGCAGCATCAGCTGGTTGAGTGCCGGAACCGCCGAGTGGTTAAAGATCGTGGAGCGCTCAGGGTCAATGCCCGCGGCCAGGTAATCGGCGACGAGGCCGAGGACGCGCTCACGGATTGGACCTACGCCGTCGCGGTCGGTGATCACCTGGTAGTCGGCGACCAGAACCCAGGTCTCAACGCCGCGGTTCTGCAGGAGCACGCGGTTACGCAGCGTGCCGAAGTAGTGGCCCAGGTGCAGGTGGCCGGTCGGGCGGTCACCCGTGAGGATGCGGAAACGCGAGGGGTCCTGGTCAATCGCCAGGTCGATCTCGGCGCTGCGGGCCTTCGAGCGGGCCAGCGAGGCATCAGAGGTTGCGGTTTCCAGGGCATCTTCACTGCGAGTCATGCGTGAATCCTATCCAATGTGTGAGTGACGGGGGAATGGAAGAATGGTTAGCTCTCGGGCCGGAACGCCACGTCGGAGAGCAGGATGGTGACGGAGAGAGGCTCGATCGTCAGCGTCGAACGCGGGGTCACGTGCTCGACCTCGAGAGAAAGCTCAGCCGGGTTGAGCGTGGAGCCGACGCCGCCCTCGGCGGGAGTGGCCCACACGGTCGAGTAGGCGACGAGCCAGTCCAGGTCATGGCCCTCGGGCAGGGTGACCTCGGCGCTGTCCAGGTTCGCGTTGATGATGATGAGCGCGTCGCGGTCGCCCCATGTCACGCCCGAGCGCAGCATTTGGAACGTGCGGTGGCGCCAGTCCGTCCAGCCGTAGTCCGGCATGGGCGTGCCCTGGGCGGTGTACCACGACAGATCGGCGATCGTGTCACCGTTATGGGGGGTGCCCGTGGCGAAGCGGTCGGGACGCAGAACCGGGTGGGCCTTGCGCAGGGCGATCAGCCAGGAGACGGCGTCGATCTGCGCGTGCTGGCTCTCGGCCAGGTCCCAGTCGACCCATGAGATTGGGTCGTCCTGGCAGTAGGCGTTGTTGTTGCCGTACTGGGTGCGGCCGAACTCGTCGCCGCCTGTCAGCATCGGTGTTCCCGAGGAGACGAACATGGTGGCCAGGATGTTGCGCTGGGAACGAGAACGCAGGTCGGCGATCGTCAAGTCGGAGAGGATCGCATAGGGGGTGTCGACGCTCGGGTGCGTACCGTTCGAAGCAAGCGTGCCCTCCACGCCGTGGTTCCACGAGCGGTTGTCGTCCGATCCGTCCCGGTTGTTCTCCAGGTTCGCCGTGTTGTGCTTGCGGTCGTAGGCGGTCAGGTCCGCGAGCGTGAAGCCGTCGTGGGCGGTCACAAAGTTGATCGAGGCGCGGGGGCCGCGCAGACGGCCCAGGCCGTGCTCGAAGACGTCCTGGGAACCGGACAGGCGGGTCGCCAAGTCGTTCGGGCCGGAGACGACATGGCCCGAGGCCTGGGCGCGCACGTCCGCCAGCCAGAAGTTACGCAGGGCGCCGCGGTAGTGGTCGTTCCACTCGGAGAAGGGCACCGGGAAGTTACCCGTCTGCCAGCCGCCCGGGCCCACGTCCCACGGCTCGGCGATCAGCTTCGAGTGGGCCAGGACGTCGTCCGTCGCCATCGCGATGAGGAGCGGGTGCATGGGGCTGAAGCCCGTCGAGAAACGGCCGAGCGTGGCCGCCAGGTCGAAGCGGAAACCATCCACGCCCATCTCGCGGACCCAGTAGCGCAGCGAATCCAGCACCATCTGAATGGTCTTCGGATGGTCCACGTTGATGGTGTTGCCCGTGCCCGTCACGTCAATCGTCTGGACTGGACGCGAGGAGGTATGACGGTAGTACATGTCGGAGTCGAGGCCGCGCCAGGACAGGGTTGGACCGGCGTCGCCGCCCTCACACGTGTGGTTGTAGACAACGTCGAGGATGACCTCGATGCCCGCCTGGTGCAGGAGCGAGACCATGCCGCGGAACTCGTCGACGACCGCCTGGGCGCCGCGCTCGCGCGAGGCCTCGGTGGCGTAGGAGGGCTCGGGGGCGAAGAAGGAGAGGGTGGAGTAGCCCCAGTAGTTCGTCAGGCCTCGTTCGGTGAGGAAAGGCTCGTCGCACTTCGCGTGGATGGGCAGCAGCTCGACGGCGGTGATGCCCAGGTCCTTCAGGTAGGACACGGAGGCCGGGTGAGCCAGACCCGCGTAGGTGCCGCGCAGCTCCGCGGGCACGCCGGGCATGTTCTTCGTGAAGCCCTTGACGTGGATCTCGTAGATGACAGTGGTCTCCCACGGAACGTGAGGCTGCGGAGCGATCGGGAAGGAGGGCTCCACGACGACCGAGCGCGGCATGTACGGCGCGGAGTCAATGGGGGAGCGGCGCAGCGGGTATTCGGAGGGGTAGAGGTCCTCATCTACACAGTGCGCGTAGACCGCAGGCTTCAAGTCCACCACGCCGTCGAGGCCTCGGCCGTAGGGGTCGAGGAGAAGCTTGTGCGAGTTATAGAACTGGCCGCCGTCCGGATCCCAGGTGCCGTGCACGCGGAAACCGTAGCGGGTCCCCGCACCGTATCCGGGGATGTGACCGTGCCAGATGCCGGTCTTCGGGCCGAGCAGAGTGAAGCGGGTCTCAGCCCCGGCCTCGTCGAAGATGCACATGTCCACGCCGGAGGCGGCCCTGGCGACCACGGCGACATCGAGACCGTCGCCCGACGGGAAAACCCCCAGACGGGTGGGAACGGGATTAGGTTTGGTGACGCGCACGGTGCGGACGCTGGACGAGCCGGAACGCTCGGACATAAAAAAGTGCCTCTTTCTTACAGTTTATTGGCTGGATCGTAGCCTGATAGATGCAGCCATCATCCATCATACGTGACCGTCAATTAAGCGGTCGGATTAGGGGGTGGGCCGAGGGTATGAGCAGCGGCACCCATCGGTGAGGGAACCCTCATATATATGGGCGTGCTGCGCAGAATGTGGCACGCTAGAAGTCATGAGAATTGTCGTGTGTGTGAAGCATGTCCCCGACATGCAGTCCGAACGTCGTTTTGAGGGGGGCCGCCTGGTGCGCGGTGAGGACGATGTGCTCAACGAACTGGATGAGAACGCCATCGAGGCTGCCGTCCAGCTGAAGGAATCCGAAGAGGATGCGGGTCGCGAGGCCGAGGTCGTCGCGCTGACGATGGGCCCTGAGGACGCCGAGGATTCCCTGATGCGCGCCCTGCAGATGGGCGCCGACCGTGCCTACATCGTCTCCGACGAGTTCCTTGAGGGCTCCGACGTCATCACGACCGCCTCCGTTCTGTCCGTTGCGATCGCGAAGATCGCCGAAGAGTGCGGCCCCGTCGACCTGGTGATCACCGGCATGGCCTCGCTGGACGCGATGACCTCCATGCTGCCCGCCGCCCTGGCTGCCAAGGCCCACATGCCGCTGCTGGGCCTGGCCCGCTCCCTGAGCGTCGAGGATGGCGCCGTCACCATCGAGCGCGCCGTCGACGGCTACACCGAGACCGTGCGCGCCGCGCTGCCCGCCGTCGTCTCCGTGACCGACCAGATCAACGAGCCGCGTTACCCGGCCTTCGCAGCCATGAAGGCCGCCCGCAAGAAGCCGCTGGATCAGTGGGGCATCGACGACCTCGTCGAGGTTCCCGGCGGCGAGGCCCTCGTCATGCGCCGCGCGCTGACCGCCGTCACCCACGGCGAGGAGAAGACCCGCGACGGCTCGGGCACGATCATTCAGGACGCCGGTGAGGGCGGGCGCGCTCTAGCCGACTACATCCTTTCGGTGGTGAAGTGACATGACGCAGCAGATGAGTTCCCCGATCCTCGTTCTGGCCGACCAGGCGGGCGATCACCTGACGCCCCCGGCACGCCAGGCGGTTACGCTGGCCGCGTCCCTGACCTCCGCCGACGTCGTCGCCCTGTCCCTGGCTGCCAGTCCCGATGTGGCCGCCCTGTCGGAGCTGGGCGCGACCCAACTGCTGCATGCCGACCTGGGTGACGCTGTGCGTTCCTCGGTCGTGGCCTCCGACGCGCTTGTTTCCGCGCTGGCGACCGGCAGCTTTGGACTGGTGCTCCTGTGCTCGGACTACCGCGGTCGCGAGATCGCCGGTCGCGTCGGCGCTCTCACCGAGGCCGGCGTGGTCTCCGGTGCGTCCTCCGTCGGCTTCGACGGCGGCGTCCTCCAGATCGGCAAGACCGCCCTGGGCGGCTCCTGGTCGATGCGGATCGTCATTGAGGGACAGACCCCGATCGTCGGCATCGCCTCCGGCGTCATCGACGAGGCCCCGGTTGCCTCTCCCGTCGCCCTGACCCCGCAAGCCCTGGCCGTCGAGCTGAGCCCCGAGGCCAGCGCAATCCAGGTCGTCTCCTCCGTGCCCGACGAGGAGGAAGGCGTGTCCCTGACCGACGCCTCCACCGTCGTGTGCGGTGGCCGCGGCGTGGACGGCGACTTCGAGCTGGTTCGCTCCGTCGCTCAGGCGCTCGGCGGCGCCGTGGGTGCGACCCGCGTCGCCTGCGACGAGGGCTGGGCCCCGCGATCCGAGCAGATCGGCCAGACCGGCCTGACCGTCACCCCGAATCTCTACATCGGCCTGGGAGTCTCCGGCGCGATCCACCACACGGTGGGTATGCAGTCCTCGGCCCACATCGTCGCCGTGTGTGACGACCCGGACGCCCCGATCTTCGAGATCGCGGACTTCGGCGTCGTCGGCGACGTCACCGAGGTCGTGCCCGCGGCCCTGGCCGCCATTGAGGAGGCGCGCTCCCAGGCGTGAGCGTCTACCTCGACCACGCGGCCACCACGCCGCTGCGCGAGTGCGCCCTCGAGGCGTGGACCCGCGCCCAGCGTGACCTAGCTACAACCCCCGGCAATCCCGCCGCCCTCCACTTCGGAGGGCGGCGGGCCCGTCGCATGCTCGACGACGCGCGCGAGCAGGTCGCAGCGGCCCTCGGCGCAGACATCCATGAGGTTATCTTCACCTCTGGAGCCACCGAATCGGACGCCCTCGGTGTGATGGCCGCGGCCCGAGGTATGCACGGGCGCGACGACGCGCGCGACCTGATCGTCGTCTCGGGCCTCGAGCATGACGCGGTCGCCCATCAGCGTGAGGTCGCCTCTCGTGAGGGCTTCTCCTGGGAGGTCCTGCCCGTGGATGCGGGCGGCGTGTCCATCCTGCCCCGTGTTTCCGGCGACGATGCACCCGCCTCGTGGGACGGTCGCCTCGCGCTCGGATCCATGACCCTCGTGTCTTCCGAAATCGGTACGATTCAGCCGGTTGCAGACTTCGCTGAGCTCGTGCAGGCCAGCGGAGGCCTCGCGCACTGCGACGCTGCCCAAGCCATTCCGACCCTGGACGTGTCTTTTGCCGAGCTCGGCCTGGACCTCTTGAGCGTCGGCGGCCACAAGGTCGGCGCCCCCGCCGGCATCGGCGTTCTCCTCGCCCGACGAGGCATCCCCATGACGACCGACCGACCCGGCGGCGGCCACGAGCGCTCGATCCGCTCGGGCACGCCCGACGTCGCGGGTGCCTGCGCTCTCGGAGCCGCCCTCGCCGAGGTCGTCGCAGAGCGCGCCGCTTTCGCCTCCCGTGCGGCCGCCCTGCGCGCGCACCTGCTGGCACACCTGCCGGAGGGAACGTATTCGACGGTGGGGGAGACGGCCTCGTCGAGCGCCATCATCCACCTGTCCCTGCCCACCGCCCGCCCTGAGGCCGTCCTCATGGCCTTCGACATGGACGGAATCGCCGTGTCCGCCGGGTCTGCCTGCCACGCGGGGGTCACGCGCCCCTCCGAGATCGTCATGGCGATGGGACGCAGCGAGGAGCAGGCGCTCGGCGTCCTGCGCGTTTCACTCGGCCACGAGACGACCCGCGACGATATCGACGCCTTCCTGGCCGCGCTGCCCGTGGCCATCCGCGCGGGGGCCGCCCTGGACGGCGTCGCCCACGTGCGCAACGAACGAAACGAGGAACCCTAGATGAGAGTTCTGGCAGCACTGTCCGGCGGTGTGGACTCCGCCGTCGCCGCCGCGAAGGCCGTGGAGGCCGGGCACGATGTCGTCGGCGTCCACATGGCCCTATCCTCCCAACCCCAGGAGTGCCGCATCGGCTCGCGCGGCTGCTGCTCGATCGAGGACGCCGGCGACGCGGCGCGCGCCGCCGAAATTATCGGCATCCCGTTCTACGTGTGGGATCTCGCCCAGGAATTTGAGCAGACCGTCATCACCGACTTCGTCGCCCAGTACAAGGCTGGGCGCACCCCCAACCCCTGCGTGCGCTGCAACGAGTTCGTGAAGTTCCGCGAGCTGGCCACCCGCGCCCGCGCGCTCGGATTCGATGCGGTGTGCACCGGCCACTACGCGGCCATCGTCGATGGTGCGGCTGGACCCGAGCTGCACCGCGGCGCCGACAACCTCAAGGACCAGTCCTACGTGCTGGCCGTCATGGGGCCCGAGGAGCTTCACCGCGTCGTCCTACCCCTGGGGGATGCCCCCAACAAGGCGTGGGTTCGCTCCGAGGCCGAGCGCCTCGGCCTGGGCGTGTCCAACAAGCCCGACTCCTACGACATCTGCTTCATTCCCGACGGTGACACGCAGGGCTTCCTGCGCGCTCACCTGGGCGCGGCCGAGGGTGAGATCGTCACCCCCGACGGCGAGGTGTTGGGCCGCCACGAGGGCTACTGGAACTACACGGTTGGCCAGCGCAAGGGCCTCGGTATCGGTGCGCCCGCACCCGACGGGCGCCCGCGCTATGTCCTTGAGACGAGGCCGGAGACCAACCAAGTCGTCGTGGGAGCCTCTGAACTCCTGTCCATTTCCCGCATTACGGCCACGGACGCCGTCTGGCTCGCCTCCGACGACGACGGCTCCGACGCCACCGGTCTATTCGTGCAGCTGCGCGCGCACGGCACCCCCGTGCCCGTCGCGTCGCTGACGCGCGACCTGGACGCTGGAACCATCAGCGTCGTCCTCGCGAGCGGCGCGCGTGGCGTCGCGCGCGGCCAGTCGATGGTCATCTACCGGGGGACTCGAGTCCTCGGCGAGGGCACCATTGACGAGACCGGGCGCTGAGCGAGTCCCGGATGTGCCTCGCGCGGGCGTGGGCGAGGGCATTCGGACGGTCTCGCGCACATCCGTTAAACTAGGGTGCGCGCGCGAGTGGCGGAATTGGCAGACGCGCTGGATTTAGGTTCCAGTGTCTTTGACGTGTGGGTTCGAGTCCCATCTCGCGCACGGTTGCCCGTGCCCGGTCGCCTCCGGGCGGCGGTGGTCGATAGACTGAGGTCATGAGCGCTTTGGAAATTGGCTGCAAGGCCCCCGACTTTACCGCTGAGACCACCCAGGGAACCCTGTCCCTGTCTGATCTCCTCGCCGCCTCGTCGCGCGGCGTTGTCGTCTACTTCTACCCGAAGGCCTCCACGCCCGGCTGCACGAAGCAGGCCTGCGACTTCCGCGATTCTCTGGCGTCGCTTCAGGGTGCCGGCTACTCCGTCATCGGTGTTTCCGCCGACTCGATGGCCGCCCTCGAGCGCTTCACCGAGAAGCAGTCGCTTACCTTCCCGCTGGCCTCCGACCCGGATCACGAGATCCTCGAGGCGTACGGCGCGTGGGGTGAAAAGAAGAACTACGGCCGCACCTACGTGGGCATCATCCGCTCGACCGTGGTTGTGAACCCCGACGGCACGGTCGCCCTGGCCCAATACAACGTGAAGGCAACCGGTCACGTGGGTCGATTGCGGAAGACTCTCGGCATCGACTAATGCCCTTGCTTTTTCGGTAACTAGCGAGTATGGTAGTTGAGAAATAAACGGCTTGTTACTGATGGAGGGTTCATGGGGGGCGCTACGCCTGATGCGTATCGGATCGGCACGGGACAGGTGGCGCGGGACTATCCGGCCGACGCTGCGCCTGTTCGCCTGCACAAACAGCCGAGCCTGCCTACGGTTGCCCGCGCCCCTGAGTCATCTCTCGTCGAACAGGTTGTGAGCGCCGAGGACGCAGTGGTTCGGGGAAAGGCCCCGGGTTCACCTCGCCCGTCGAGGAGATCTCGACCGTCGGAGGATACTGCTACGGTGGCGCAGCAGGCCGCGGTCGCGCGCGACGTGGTTTCCCCGCGGGCTGGGCGCGTCGCCCAGCCTTCCACTCCCGTTCGCGAATATGCGCATCGGGACGAGGCGGCGGCGACCTACGGGACAGATCCACGCCCCGGCGTTCCCGTCCACCGCAACTGGCATCGCACGACTATGCGTGTTGTGGGCGCGCCCGAACAACGAGATGGCGGGCAGTGTCGTGCGCTTGCCGAGGCTGCGTCGCCGTCAGAGCAGGGGGGTGTTCAAAGCTCTCGTGTCGGAGGTGCCTCTCGGCGCCAGACCGAGGCTCGTCGTGCCAGCGAGATTGAGTCACGCCTGGATCGTCGCGAGCGTGCGACGCATCGCGGGCGTGCCATCGTCATCTTCGCGCTCGGCTTCGTGTCCGCCCTCCTCATCGTAGCCGCCGTGCTGGGAGGCCTGTTCTACGCGCGTTCCTCCTCCGTTTCGGGTCTGGCCGGCGCCGTCGATTCGTGCCATGCCGGGGGTGTGCATGCTCGCCTGGCCAGCGACGGCACCTCCCTCACCCTCGAAGCGTTTTCCGATCGTGGCGACAGCCTGACAACCCCGATTTTTCAGTGCGTTCTCACCAAGCTGGACGCTCCTTCGTCCGTGCGTGAACGCATGTATGCAACGCGTGCGATCGACGGAACCCGGTCGGAGGAGTGGGGCTCCTATAAGGCCACCTGGGCGTACGAAACGGAGCAGGGGTTGACCGTGATCGTCAGCTCCCGCTGACGGCGTGATCGGCCCGGGGCGGGTCATCATCTGAGATTCGCTTCGAAGCATTGCCTAGGATCGCTGGTAAAATGAGCGGGTATTTCAATGCGTGAAGGAGTATCTCGTGTCCGATTCGCAGCCCGCCGCTCCTGTGGCACCCGTCGCCCCCGTCGGGGAAGATGTTGCACTGGCGATCCGAGGCCTCGTCAAGATTTATGGCAACCTCGTCGCCGTCGCCGACCTGTCCCTCGATATTCCCACCGGATCCTTCTACGGGATCGTCGGTCCTAACGGCGCCGGTAAGACAACGACGCTGACCATGGCCACAGGCCTGCTCACCCCCGACCGTGGCACCGCATACGTGCACGGCGTCGATGTGTGGGCGCGAACCCAGGAGGCACGCGCTCTCCTCGGCGTCATGCCCGACGGGATGCGCCTCCTCGACCGCCTATCCGGCCCTGACTTCCTCGTCCACGTGGGCATGCTCCACGGCCTGGACGCGTCCGTCGCCCGCGAGCGTGCTCACGAACTCCTCGCGGCCCTCGACCTGGCCGAGGCCGGGAAGAAGCTGATCAGCGACTACTCGGCGGGTATGACGAAGAAGGTTGCCCTGGCCGCCGCCCTCATCCACTCGCCGCGAGTCTTGGTCCTCGACGAACCGTTCGAGGCCGTGGACCCCGTTTCCGCGACGAACATCCGCCAGATCCTCACCGACTACACGCGTCGCGGCGGCACCGTCATTCTCTCCTCGCACGTGATGGCAACCGTCCAACAGCTGTGCACGCACGTGGCCATCATCGACAAGGGACGCGTGCTCGTCTCCGGAACCACCGACGAGGTCGCTCAGGGCGGCGACCTGGGGGAGCGCTTCACCTCCCTGGTTGGCGGCGTCCACTCCGAGGAAGGCCTGTCGTGGTTGGGCAACTGATTCGCCTCAAGCTCCGCATCATCTGGAACACGGTTCGCAAGCAGACGGTCGTCCTCGTTCTCGCGGTTCTCGGCGTCCTGTACTTCGCCGGAATCTACGGCTCGGTGCTCCTGGGCACCGCTTTCCTTGCTCGCTCCGACGAGGCCTACCTGGCCACGCCGGTGATGCCGATCGTCGGGCCCTTTATCTTCCTGCTGTGGTTGGTCCTCCCGATCATCTTCGCCTCGATGGACAATTCTCTCGATCCCGTGCGCCTGTCGCCCTACGTGGGACCCAGCAAACGCCTCGGGGCGGGGCTGGCCGCCTCGACTGCGGTCGGTCCCGGCGGGCTCCTGTCCGCGATGATCCTCTTCCTACCCGTCTGGTTCGCGCTGTGGCGTGCCCAGTGGCTTGAGGCGCTCGGCTGGTTAATCGCTGGTGTCGTGACGCTGCCTCTCGCGGTGCTGTGGGCGCGCGCGGTCGGGACCTGGTTCGCGGTACGCCTGGACAGCTCGGGTAAGAAGGATGCCGTCACGGCCCTGGGTGCCGTCGTCTTCATGATGGTGGTGACCCCCTTGGGTTACTGGATGTCTTTGCTGACCCGGAACTTTTCCGTTGAGGCCTTCAACGCGGGCTTGAACGTCGCACTGTGGACTCCCTTCGGCGCTCCCTTCGGTGTGGTTGCTTCGTTGCTCGAGGGCGCGTGGGTGGCCGCGGCGATCCGCGCTCTCATCACGGTCGTGACCGCCGTCGTCGGTTGGCGGGCCTGGCTCGCCGTCCTGCGCCCCGTCATGAGCGGCTACGCCGGTGAGATCAGCGCCGACGCGCAGCGCGCCATCGACGAGGGACGCCACCTCATCGACGAATCCCTCGAAGATGAAGCGCGCAGTCGCCGCTCCGAGCAGTCGAGAGCCGCCGGCCTGCGCAGCGTCGACCTGTTCACGCGCCTCGGCCTCGGTGTGCGCAGCGCCTCCCTGGCGGCGCGTACGCTGCGCTACTGGATCGTCGATACGCGCCTGAATATGAACATGGCGCTCGCGTTGCTGTTCCCGGTTGTCGCGATCTTCATGGGACGGATGGTTACTGAGGGGCAGCCACTCGCCTTCTCGGCGGGCATCTTCCTCTACCTGGTGCCCATCACGACGGGCCTGACGACCGGCGCACTCATGCAATACGACTCGACGGGCGCCTGGATCGTGGTCTCGTCGGGTATGAGCGGTCGCGAGGAACGTCGCGGACGCCTCGTGGGTTCGCTCATCGTGTTAGTACCCCAGGTCATCGGTTACCTCATTCACGATGCCGTCACCGGTGCGAATGCCTCCGGTTTCGTGTTCCACCAGGTGATGGGCATCGTCCTCTTCGCTGGTGCCGCTGCGACGACCCTCGCCGTGAACGCGCGCTGGGTCTACCCGGTGCAACCTCCGGGCACGTCCCCGCTGGCGACGAAGGGTACCGGTTCCTTCCTGATGACGATGCTGCTGCAGCTCGTGGGCTTCGCGGGGACCGCGGTTCTGCAGATCCCGTCCTACGTGCTGCTCGTGCTGGCGTCTTTCGGCTTCGTTCCCAACTGGGTCGCCTACGTTGTGGCCCTCGCGTGGTCGGTGCTCGTCCTTGAGGCAGCCGTTCGGATTGGCGGGCGCGTATGGGACCGCTACTCGGTCGCCGCGCTCACGTCGATCCGCAGCTGGCCGGGACACTGATCGCGTCTGCACTGCACGCACGAGGCCGGGGTTACCCGTGGGGGTGCCCCGGCCTCGCTGTGTATGGGAGGCGTCTGAGAGGCTGAGGATCGCATAGAAGGAGTCGTCCGGATCCTCCGAGTGGTTGACCGGTGGACTATGCGGATAGGTTATTGGTATGCGGATAGGTTAGTAACCTATCCGCATACGTGTTACCCATCCGTACGTGCGTAACCTATCCGCACACGCGTGTATGTACGTTCTCACGCTAACCCTCGAATCCGTGCGTTAACCCTCTAAGTCGTACGTAAACCCTCTAGTTCGAGCGTTGGCGGCCCCGCCCAGATACGGAATAACGGGTTAATGTGTGGAATAGCGGGTTACCGTGCGTGTCATCGGGTTAAGAGTTCCATTAAAGTGCCGTGGGTTGCTTCTTCCGTCGCCCCCCGTGATGTCTTGCGAGTGTTGGTGCGCCCCTAGGTGGTCATCTGAGCCCAGCTATGCGCACGTTAACCCCTGAATGTGCGTACGAACCTCTTGATACGCACGCAAACCTCTAGATGTGCACGTGGGCGGCGTCGCCCACTCGCAGGTTATGAGGCCCACGGGTAGATCTTCGGGCTTACGTGCATATCGTCGGGTCCACGTGCGCTTCCAAAGGCCCACACATGGGTATTGAGCTTTCGTGAGGAGCGGTGTGGCATGTCATGGCGCGAAAAAGTTCGCCCTGCAAGGAAGAAAACGGCGATTTTTGGGTGTTTTGCCGGTGCTGGGCGTATTTTGTCGCGGGTGCGGGATGAGCAAGGGTGCGCTGGGCGAGTTTTGTATCGCATGTGGCATCGATGCCTGGCTAAGCGATGGAAAACAGTGTGACAAGTCGCTCGATTGGAGGCCGCCGCGAGGCTTGCGGGGCGTGGCCGGGCTTCGTGACGGCGCGCCGAGCGAAGCTCGCGGCGCGGACGGCGAGCGGGCGGGCAGGCCTCGCGGCGGCCGGAGATCTGGCGGGGCTGTGGGCAGTGTCGACTATAGGAACGACAAGTTTGCGGACGTAGGGCTGTCGGCCTCGCGGCGGACGGAGATCTGGCAGGCCTCGCGGCGGCCGGAAAGCTGGTGGGCTACGGCCAACACCGAAAATACAAACGGGGGCACGGATATGAAAAACCGGCGACCCGGAGGGTGCCGGTTGTCTGTGCGTCATGGGGGACTTGAACCCTCAACCCGCTGATTAAGAGTCAGCTGCTCTGCCAATTGAGCTAATGACGCGGGGGACCTTCACCAGCCGGAGCCGGGAAAGCTGTGCGTCATGGGGGACTTGAACCCTCAACCCGCTGATTAAGAGTCAGCTGCTCTGCCAATTGAGCTAATGACGCGGGGGTTTTGCAACCGAGAGATAAATATACAGGCGCGCCACGCCCCGTGCAAGTCAATGAGGGGTGTCGTGGCCTATGTCGCACACTCGGCGGGCGCGAGTGACAAGGGCACCTACAATGGGGCCTCAGATGAAAGGGGAACGCCATGTCGGACGCGTCGAGCAACTACTCCGCGGTCGTGGAGGACATCCTCAAGCTTGTGTGGAGCGCCGAGGAAGCCGGCCGTGACGGCGTCAAGCCCAAGGATGTCTCCGAACACATGGACGTCGTCCCTTCGACGGCAACGGAGAACATTCAACGCCTGGCCCGCCAGGGCCTCGTCACGCACGAGCGGTACGGTCGCGTGCGACTGACCCCACAGGGGCGTGCGATCGCCCTCGGTATGGTGCGCCGCCACCGTCTGCTCGAAACCTACCTGCACGAGGCGCTCGGCTTCTCATGGGATGAGGTGCACGAGGAGGCCGAGATTCTCGAACACGCGGTCTCCGATCGGCTTCTCGACCGTCTCGACCGAGTCCTCGGCTACCCGAGCCGTGACCCGCACGGTGATCCGATCCCGCGAGCCGACGGCTCCAGCGACGATGTCTCGGGTAGTCCCCTTGATGCGCTCGACGTCACCGCCGGGGGAATCGTCGTCCGGCTGCCCGATCGCGACCCCGAAGCGTTACGCGCGTGGAAGGAAGCTGGCCTCGTGCCCGGCGCTCATGTGGCCGTTGTCGCGTCTGATGCTGGGGGAGTGACCGTTCTGCTTAAGGATGGGCAGATGCTCCTCCTTGACTCCGCCCAGGCCTCGGGCATCGTCGTCCGGGACTGAGCCACACCGGCACGCCCCCGCTTCCTATTGACAAGGCCCGGAAACAATCCAGCCCACCTGACCGAGTCGGCCGGGCGTGCTGGGAACGCCCGTCGGCGGGCGCACAGGAGGGGAGCGCAGTCCTCAGGCGAGGGCCGCTGATCCCATTGACGGGGGCACGTGGCGGCCGTGGCCGGCGGACAGGAGCGCCTCGCGGAGGGCGGTGATCGCGCTATCGAGTTCCTCGTCGCTGGCGGGGGCCGCCTTGGACAGGAGGATGTCGGTCTCGTCGCGCAGGGGGATGACGTGCAGGTGGGTGTGGGGCACCTCGAATCCCGCGATCGCCAGGCCGGCGCGCGGCACGCCGAACGCGGCCTTCTGCGCCAGCCCGATCGTGCGGGCCACGGTCATGAGGTGGGCGGCGACGTCCGAGGGGGCGTCCGTCCACGCGTCGTACGCGGTGCGCGGAACCACCAGGACGTGGCCCGGCGAGGTCGGCTCGATCGTCGCGAAGGCGACGCACACGTCATCGGCCCACACGAAGCGGCCGGGCCAGACACCCGTGATGATGTTGTCGAAGATAGTGCTCATGCGACTATTGTCACCTATTCGCGCTCACTTCGGTAGGTGGGCGCGTCCGGCGGGGCGGGCGGGCGTGAACTACCCTGGTGGGGAGTATTGTTACGCGACCCATCGTTAAGCGAGGAACGCACAGATGAGCGAAAATCCGCAGAGTGCCCCGGCCCAGCGCTACACCGCTGAGCTCGCAGGTCAGATCGAGACGAAGTGGCAGGACCGCTGGGAGGAGCTGGGCACGTTCTACGCGGACAACCCCACGGGCGACCTGGCTGGCCCGCTGGCCTCCCACAACCCCTTCTTCATTCTCGACATGTTCCCCTACCCCTCGGGTAAGGGCCTGCACGTGGGGCACCCGCTGGGCTACATCGCGACCGACACGCTGGCGCGCTACCGCCGCATGAAGGGCGACAACGTCCTGTACACGATGGGCTACGACGCCTTCGGCCTGCCCGCCGAGCAGTACGCCGTCCAGACCGGCCAGCACCCGGCCATCACCACGAACCAGAACATCGCGAACATGCGCCGCCAGCTGCGCCGCATGGGACTGTCCCACGACTCCCGCCGTTCTTTCGCCACGACCGACATCGAATACGTGCACTGGACGCAGTGGATCTTCCTGCAGGTCTTCAACTCCTGGTTCGACCCCGAGGCGACGGCCCCCGACGGCTCCCAGGGCGCGGCCCGCCCGATCAGCGAGCTGATCGCCAAGCTCGAGTCCGGCGAGATTCGCCCTGAGGACGGCTCCGATTACAACTCCCTGGACCGCGTCGCCCAGGCGAAGGTTGTCGACTCCTACCGCCTCGCCTACGTCTCCGAGGCCCCCGTCAACTGGTGCCCCGGCCTGGGAACCGTCCTGGCCAACGAAGAGGTCACCGCCGACGGACGCTCCGAGCGCGGCAACTACCCGGTTTTCAAGCGCAACCTGCGCCAGTGGATGATGCGTATTACCGCCTACGGCAAGCGCCTGTCCGACGACCTCGACACGATTGACTGGCCTGAGAAGGTGCGCACGATGCAGCGCAACTGGATCGGCCGCTCCGAGGGTGCGACCGTGCGCTTCGACGTGCCCGGAGCGCGCGAGGCCGGCGCTTCCCTCGACTCCCTGGACGTCTACACGACGCGCCCCGACACGCTGTTCGGCGCGACCTTCATGGTCGTGGCTCCCGAGCACCCGATCCTCGGCGGAACCGTCGGTGGCGACCCCGGCGATGAGGCCGCCCTCACCCTGCCCGCCTCCTGGCCCGAGGGCACGAAGGACGCGTGGACGGGTGGCGCCGCCTACCCGAAGGAAGCCGTGAGCGCCTACCGCGCCCAGGCCGCCGCGAAGTCCGAGGCCGAGCGCGCTGACGAAGAACGCACCAAGACTGGCGTGTTCACCGGCCTCTTCGGCATCGATCCGGTCAACGGCCGCCCCGTTCCGATCTTCGTTGCCGACTACGTCCTGTGGGGCTACGGCACCGGCGCCATCATGGCCGTTCCCGCGCACGACGACCGTGACTGGGCCTTCGCCCGCGCCTACGACCTCGACATCGTTCGCACGATTGGCCCGGCCGACGACCCCTACGGCCCCGACCTCGAGGCCGGCGCGTACACGGGCGATGGCGTGGCCGTCGACTCCGCGAACGATGAGATCGACCTGAACGGCCTTGTGAAGGACGAGGCCAAGGCCGCCATGATCGAGTGGCTGGTCGCCAAGGGCCTGGGCCACGGCACCGTCACCTACCGCCTGCGCGACTGGCTGTTCAGCCGCCAGCGCTACTGGGGCGAGCCCTTCCCGATCGTGTGGGACGAGGACGGCGTCGCGCACGCCCTGCCCGAGGACATGCTCCCCGTCGAGCTGCCCGAGGTCAGCGACTACAGCCCGCGCACCTTCGACGCGGATGACGCCGACTCTTCGCCCGAGGCCCCGCTGGGCCGCGCCGAGGACTGGGTGAACGTCACGCTCGACCTGGGCGATGGCCCCAAGACCTACCGTCGCGAGACCAACACGATGCCCCAGTGGGCGGGCTCGTGCTGGTACGAGATGCGCTACACCGACCCGACGAACTCTGAGCGTTTCTCCGGCGAGGAGAACCTGGCCTACTGGATGGGTCCGCGCGAGGGTAAGGTCAGCGGCGGCACCGACATGTACGTCGGCGGCGTCGAGCACGCGGTGCTGCACCTGCTCTACGCCCGTTTCTGGCAGAAGGTCCTCTTCGACCTGGGTCACGTGCCGGGCTCCGAGCCCTTCCACACGCTCTTCAACCAGGGGTACGTGCAGGCCTACGCCTACACCGACGAACGTGGCCAGTACGTGCCCGCCGACGAGGTTGAGGGCGATGAGACGACCGGCTTCACCTACAAGGGCGAGCCCGTCAACCGCGAGTACGGCAAGATGGGCAAGTCCCTGAAGAACATCGTCACGCCCGACGAGATGTACGACGCCTACGGCGCCGACGTCTTCCGCGTGTACGAGATGAGCATGGGCCCCCTCGACCTGTCGCGCCCGTGGGACACCCGCGCCGTCGTCGGCTCCCAGCGCTTCCTGCAGCGCCTGTGGCGTAACGCGGTCGACGAGGAGACCGGCGAGCTCACGATCACCGACGAGCCCGCGGACGACAAGACGCGTCGCCTCGTGGCCCGCACGATCGCGGAGGTCACCGAAGAGTACGAGAACCTGCGCATCAACACCGCGATCTCCAAGCTCATCGTCCTCAACAACCACCTGACCAGCCTGGATGCCGTCCCGCGCGACGCCATTGAGCCCCTGATCCTCATGCTCGCCCCGGTAGCCCCGCACCTGTGCGAAGAGCTGTGGAGCCGCCTGGGCCACGAGGCCTCCCTGGCCCGCGAGCCATTCCCGGTCGTCGAAGATTCCTCGCTGCTGGTCGAGGATACGGTCACGGCCGTCATCCAGGTCAATGGCAAGGTCAAGGCCCGCATCGAGGTCACTCCCTCCATCTCCGAGGAGGACCTCATTGCGGCCGCCCTGGCCGAGGCCCCTATCGTCAAGGCCCTCGGCGGGGCAGAACCCCTCAAGGTGATCGCACGCGCGCCGAAGCTGGTCAACGTCGTCGTCAAGAAGTGAGGTCGCATGCCTGAAGGCGATGCAGTCCGTCGCCTAGCCGGTACCCTCGACGAGCTTTTCGTCGGGGGTATGGTCTCGGCGTCGTCCCCGCAGGGGCGCTTCGCGTCCTCCGCAGCCCTCCTGGACGGGTGGGTCATGCAGCGGGTGCGCGTGCACGGCAAACACATGTTCATCGGGTTTGTCCCGCCCATCGAAGGTGAGACGTATGAGGCCGGGGTGGCCCTCCTGGAGGGTGCCGCGGCCGGCAGTGGGGAGCCGATCCTCGGCGAGGATGCTCCCTGGCCGGACCGGTGGGTGCATATCCACCTGGGCCTGTACGGCTGGTGGCGCTTCAACGGCGATGAGACCGTCGTCGACGAGGGGCACGGCGTTGCTCACCGCATCCCCAACGTCCCGAAGGGGGAGTGGAACGGCCACTCCGAGACCCGCTGGGGCGAGGGCTTTGGCGAGGCCAAGGCGGGGGAGTGGGAGCCGCCGGAGCCGGTCGGTGCCGTGCGCCTGCGTCTGTTTAACGACCATGCTGTCGCTGACCTTGTGGGTCCGAACCGCTGTGACCTCATCACGGATGAGGAGCGCATCAAGGCCGAGTCGAAGCTGGGGCCGGATCCCCTGGACGCCGGGGCCCGCTCCGATGCCGAGGCCATGGAGCGTTTCGCTCAGGTCGCCCACTCGAAGAAGCGCGCGATCGGTGAGATTGTCATGGATCAGTCGATTATCGCGGGCGTGGGCAACATCTACCGTGCCGACGCCCTGTTCCTCGCGGGCATTTCGCCGCACCGTAAGGGCGCCAATATCTCCATCAAGCGCCTGCGCGAGCTGTGGGTCCTGATCTGCGACCTCATGAACCGCGGCCTGGCTGCAGGTCGCCTGGACACGATGGATCCGGAGGAGGCCCCCAATCCGCCGATTGAGGGTGACGAGGAGGCCTCGCGGTGGTACGTGTACCACCGCACGGACCGCCCGTGCCTGCGCTGTGGGACGCCGATCCGCGAGGCGCTCATGCAGAACCGACGCCTGTTCTGGTGTCCGTCCTGCCAGCGCTGAGCGCGCGAAGAACCGTCAGGGGAGTGCGGGCCGCAAGGCTCGCACTCCTCGCCCGTTGTCAGGCGATCTCTTCGAATCCGAGAACCGAGTAGAGTTCGCGGGCCCCGCCGTGTCGCGTGTCGAGACGCAGGGCGAGGGAGTCGAAGCCCCACCGTGAGCAGCGTGTGGCGACCTCGGAGACGAGGGCTGTCGCGATGCCACGCCTGCGGTAGTCGGGGGCGACGATCAGGTCCACCACGAAGGGGCAGCCCGGCGCATCATCCCAGGGGGATTCGCGGATGACGAGGATCGCTCCGACGAGCGTTCCCCCGTCCCACGCGCCGATGAACGAGTCTTCCGTGGTCGCCCCGAAAGCGCCCTCAAACGTCAGGCGTAGTTCTTCGGAGGTTTCCAAGAGCGCCTCGGGCGTGACGTCGTCGCCGTACGCCTCGAGGGTAAGCGCCGCGAGCGCGGGGATGTCGAATGTTGTGAGCGTGGCGATCTCAATACCCTGAGGCCGATTCGCAGCTGACAACGCGTCCAGGGGGGCATGTAGGGTTCGAGCTTCCATAAACCAACTATAGGTGAGGATGCTCACTTTGTCATGGGTCTTGAACGGATTCTTACAGACCCCATCTGATGAGGGCGAACGCCCCTCAGATGTAGAGGGCCGGCTCCTCGAAGAAGTAGTTGGGATCGACAATGAGATCGCGGTCGCGCGTGTCCTTTTCCGGCTTGGGCAGCAGACGCGCGGGCACGCCGATTGCGACGTTGCCGCAGGGCACATCCTTGACGACGACGGCGTTCGCGCCGATCTTGACACCCGTGCCCACGGTGATGGGTCCCAGGACCTTCGCGCCCGCCCCAATCATGACGTGGTCACCGACGGTGGGGTGACGCTTGCCCGGCGTCATGGCGACGCCGCCGAGGGTGACGCCGTGGAAGATGACGACATCGTTGCCGACCTCGGCGGTCTGGCCGATGACGACGCCCGTCGCATGATCGATGAAGACGCGGCGTCCGATGGTGGCCTCGGGATGAATGTCCACGCCGGTGACGGCCCGGGCCATGGAGGAAAGGGCGCGCGCGGGGGTGTGGGCGCCGTGAGTCCACAGAGCGTGGGAGACGCGGTGCGTCCACAGGGCGTGCACGCCCGGGTAGGTCAGTGCGATCTCCAGGGCGGAGGTGGCCGCGGGGTCGCGGCGCTGCGCTGTCACGAGATCCTCGCGGAAAAGCCCGAGTGCCTTGGTGGGCAGGGCGCGCGACAGGGTCTTCGACAGGGCGCGTACGGTGAGCTTCACGAGTTCCTCCTGGACAGTCGACTGAGACGGAAACGAACAGGTAGCCCCGGACATTCCATCCGGGGCCACCTTAGCGCGTCGAGCTGGAAAGATCAGTCCTCGAGGCCCGCGAACAGGGCAGTCGAGAGGTAACGCTCACCCGTGTCGGGCAGGAGCGTGACGATCTTCTTGCCGGCCAGCTCGGGGCGGGCGGCGACGGCGGCCGCCCCGGCCAGGGCAGCGCCCGAGGAGATGCCCACGAGCAGACCCTCTTCGGCGGCAGCACGGCGAGCGAACTCGAGGGCATGCGCGGTCTCGACGGAGATGACCTCGTCCACGATGTCCGCGTCGAAAGTCTCGGGCACGAAGTTGGGCATGAGGCCCTGGATGCCGTGCGGGCCGGGGGTGCCGCCGGTCAGCAGGGGAGACTCGGTGGGCTGAACGGCGATGATGCGCACGTTCGGGTTCTTCTCCTTGAGAACCTTCGCGACGCCAGAGATGGTGCCGCCCGTGCCAACGCCGGCGACGAAGACGTCAACCTGGCCGTCGGTGTCGGCCCAGATCTCCTCACCGGTGTGCGCCACGTGGGCGGCCGGGTTGGCGGGGTTGGTGAACTGGGAGGCGATAATCGCGCCGGGGCGCTCGGAGGCGATGCGCTCGGCCTCGGCGACAGCGGCGGAGACGCCGCCCTTCGGGTCGGTGAGGACCAACTCGGCGCCGAATGCGCGCACGATCGCGCGGCGCTCGACGGACATCGAGGCGGGCATGACGATGACGACCTTGTAGCCGCGTGCCGCGCCCACCATCGACAGGGCGATACCCGTGTTACCGGAGGTAGCCTCAACGATCGTGCCGCCGGGAGCCAGGGCACCCGAGGCCTCGGCTGCGTCGATGATCGAACGGGCGATGCGATCCTTCACGGAGGAGGCGGGGTTGAAGGCCTCAACCTTGGCGACCACGTCGACGCCGTCGCCGGCAACGTGGTTAATACGGACGAGAGGGGTGCCGCCGATCAGATCAGCGACGGTGGAGGCGATGCGAGCCATGAGGGGTCCTTCCTAAGCAGGTGTACCCCTGAATTGTCATCCCGCGCTCGGAGCTTCGTCTAGTTCAATTCGCCGTGTTTCCACGTAGCGAAACTTTGCAACACCGGACGAGGCCTGGGCAAGGCACGCGTCAATCGAGTCGCGGTCGCTCGGATCGATGGCAATGCGCAGCGTGACATCCGCGCCCCAGATCGTGTCGATGACCGCCGCCCCTCGCGCGCGAAGCTCGGCCTCGATGCGGCCCGCGTCCCCGGGGTTCAGCTGGGTTTCGAGGATGTCTCGCCCGACCAGATAGGCAATGGGGGCGCGGGCGACAGCCTCGGACACGGAGGTGGAATAGGCCCGCACGAGGCCGCCCCCGCCCAGGAGGATTCCGCCGAAGTAGCGGGTGACAACCGCCGTGGTGTTCCACGTGTCAGAGGCGCGGAGGGCCTCCAGCATCGGAGTTCCGGCCGTGCCCGAGGGCTCGCCGTCGTCCGATGAATGCTGCAAAGGTGCGGCGTCTGGCGGGTCGATCAGGTATGCGGAGCAGTTATGGCGGGCCTGCGGGTGCTCGGCTTTGACTGCGTCGATGAGCTCGCGAGCCTCCTCAGGGGTGTCCGTCCGGGCGAGCGTCGTGATGAAACGGGACCGCTTGATCTCAATTTCGTGGGTGAGGAGCGTGCCGGAGGTGAGCGTGCGAAGAGCGGACATGCGCCCAGTCTAAGGGAGAGGGGCCGCCCTCAGTCTGTAACCAGGATCGCAGGCGCGTAGGCTCTCGCGATGTGCTTCAGGGGCAGGTCCGTGGTAGTCTTGTCGGGTTGTCGCCGTGCGCCCGCGTGGCGCACCGATCAGAATAGTCGTCGAGAAAGAAGAGGAGCGGTAAGACATGGCAGTTCCCAAGCGCAAGATGTCCCGTGCGAACACCCGCACCCGCCGGTCTACCTGGAAGGCTGATCTTACCGAGCTGAACACCGTCAAGGTTGCCGGCCGTGAGATCCGCGTGCCCCGCCGCCTGGCCAAGGCCTACAAGAACGGCCTCCTGGACGTCGAGGGCTGACCTCGCATCCACGCACGGGCCCGGGACTTGTTGTCCCGGGCCTTTGTCATGCCCGTAATTCCTGAATACGTGCCCCCGGCCCCATCGGTCGTTGGCGCGCGCCTCATACGAGTACCCGAAAAGGAACGCACATGAGCCTGCCGATGTCTCTGCCCGCCGCGAGCGTGGGAGTGGGCCACGGCCTCTTCGCCGCGTCGAGCACGAGTGACACCGAGGGAGCCATCGTCTCCCTCTTCCTGATTGCCGCCGCTGCGGCCATCGCGCCCCTGCTGTCCTCGCTCACGCGCAAGCGCGTGCCCGACGTTGTCTGGCTGCTCATCCTCGGCGTCATCATCGGGCCGAACGTTCTCGGGCTCGCATCTCTCACCGAGCCGATCTCCGTGTTCCGCGAGGTCGGCATGGGCATGCTCTTCCTCATCGCAGGCACCGAAATCGACGTCGAAGAGGTGCATGGGCGGGCGGGGAGGCGCTCGCTGCTCACGTGGCTGGCGTGTTTCGGTATCGGCCTGGCCGTCTCCTGGGTGGCGGTCGCCGCGTCGGGGACGACGGGTGTCGCCACCGCCACCTACATTGCGCTCGCGATCGCGCTGACCTCGACCGCGCTCGGCACCCTGCTGCCCATCCTCATGGAAGCCGGCGTCATGGGGACGACGACCGGCAAGGCCGTCCTCGTCCACGGCGCCGTCGGCGAGCTAGCACCCATCATCGCCATGTCGCTGCTGCTGTCGGCACGCAGCCCGTGGGCCGCGGCGATCGTTCTGTTGCTCTTCGCGTTGGCCACGGTCCTTGCGGTTGCCATCCCGACGCGCTTCATCCTGAAACATCCCGCGATCGGGCGGACGATCCTCCACGGGGCGCAGACCTCGCAAAAGACGCTCATGCGCGTCGTCATGCTCGTCCTCACCGGCCTCATGGCGCTGTCCGCGGTCATGGAACTGGACATGGTGCTCGGCGCGTTTGCGGCCGGCATCATCGTGCGCGCGCTGGCGCCCGGCAACTTCACGATGGTTGAGAGCGAGCTGCGCACCCTCGGCTTCTCTTTCCTGATCCCGCTGTTCTTCGTGACCTCGGGCATGAACATCTCGCTCAGCGCCGTCGCGGGCTACCCGTTCCTGCTCGTCGCCTTCGTCGGCGCAATCCTCGTGGTACGCGGTGTGCCCATCGTCCTTCTCGAACGTTTCCACGGATCAATCGAGCGAGTCGGCTGGATGGACGCGATGCGCATCGGCCTGTACGGCGCGACGGGCCTGCCTATCATCGTCGCCGTCACGGAGCTGGGCGTCTCGACGCGAGTTCTGCCCTCGTGGCTCGCTTCGCTGCTTGTCGTCGCCGGCGCACTGTCCGTGCTGCTCTTCCCGCTGCTCGCATTCCTGCTGGGCCGCGCTGGTGGAAAGGCACGCTAACCTCCGCTAGTCTTACAGGCGGTGCACCGCGCCACGCCTCCGTAGCTCAATGGATAGAGCGAGGGCCTTCTAATCCCGAGGTTGCAGGTTCGAGTCCTGTCGGAGGCGCGTTTCCCGCACGGTCGGAGTTACCAAATCGACAACCGAGACGCCTAGCGCCGATGCCAGGCTGTCCAATTCTTCAAGCTGCCGGGGGCGCTTTCCGGTCCATTGTTTGTTGACGGATGACTGGGTAATTCCCAGCATCTGGCCCAATCGGACCTGATTGTACCCCAAGCGCGCTGCTTCAGTGCGAACGTTCGCCGCGACGATATCACGCTTCGTGAGCTGCTTTGCCTCGGTGCGCATGATGTTGCTTGACCGACCTTTGGACAGTCAGTAGCGGCACAATTGGTGACTGCTTGGATCTGCTTCGCTCATTCCTCTCGTTCGTGTTCTATCTCAACATCAATCACAACATTCGCTATCAGTGCTTTCCTCGACGTTGTTGCCCGTGAGGACGCTCTAAACATACGTGCAATGGGCAACTTGCAAACACTGATGGCGGTAACTATCGGAGCGCGTCAATCGACGCTGTCTCAGCGCGTTAACTGCGAATCGCTTTGCTGGAGCGGTGAATCGGCGTTGTCGCCGGTGCACTCGGCGGGGCTAGCTCGCGCATACGGATAGGTTGTGACGATGTGCATAACCTATCCGCGAACGCGCTGGACGAGGTGTGTCGCGGGGCCCAGTCAGAACCTCGGGCACGACCCAGCGCGGCACTGAGGCTGGGGAGCATGGTCAGACACGTGGGGCGCGTGTGGGGGAGCAAGCCTGCGGTGCCGAACGCAGCTTGCCGAGCGTAGGTCCGCAAGCTGACACGTCATGCGCCGATGTGAAGTCTTGTGGGGCTGTCAATACGAATAACTCATGGAGATGAGACGGGCGCTGTCACAAACTCCCGTTACGTGGACCCCTCCTGCGCCACCTGCACGAAGGCGGACATACTGGAGTCATGAACGCGCGAACGAACACCACCCGTCGCATGTGCGGGTCTATTCGTGCCCGAATGTGCAGCTGACACCGACGTCCGCCATTCCTTAGGCTCGCGCTCCACCACCACACCACCCGCGACAATGCGCACCCACGTGGAAGCCAGCCGCCACCCGAGAGTTACACCGTGCCCTTCTCAGACGACACCTACGCCTGTCCCTGCACCCACGACCACGAGCCCACGCTCCTGTCTTTCGAGGTTATGCCCCCGCGCAGGCCCTCCCTGGAAGAACCCTTCTGGAACACGGTCGATCAGCTTCTGCGCGTGCGCCCCGACTTCATGTCCGTCACCTACGGTGCGGGCGGCAAGGATCGCTCTAACGCCCGCTCGACGGTCCATCGCCTCGTGCGTGACACCCCGATCCAGCCGATCGCGCACCTGACCTGCGTGGGTAACTCGACCGAAGAGGTCGTCTCTACGGTCTACGACTACCTGGACTCTGGTGTGCGCACCTTCCTGGCGCTGCGCGGGGACCCGCCGGTGGGACAGGACGGTTGGGAGCCCGGCCCGGGCGGCGTCGGCAGCGCCACTGAGCTCATTCACCTGATCCGCACTGTCGAAAAGCGTCGCTGCGACGCCCACCCGGGTGAGGCGCTGCGCTCCGCCTTCAAGCCTCTGACCATCGCCGTCGCCGCGTTCCCTGCGGGCAACCCCGCAGCCGGAACCACGCCTGCTCAGGAAGTCGAGCGCCTCCTCGTCAAGCAGGCCGCAGGCGCCTCCTTCGCGATTACGCAGCTCTTCTGGGACGCCGAGGTCTACGCCTCCTTCGTCGAACGTGCCCGCCGCGCCGGCGTCACCATCCCGATCGTGCCCGGCCTGCTGCCGGCCACCGACCCGGCCCGTCTGCGCCGCGTCCAAGACCTCACCGGTATTGAGGTCCCCGAATACCTGCTGACGACGCTCGCCGACTATCCCCGCCAGGACGCGCGCGACGAGTTCGGCGCAGTCTTCGGCTCGCGACTCATTCATTCCGTCCTAGAGGCGGGCGCGCCCGGCGTCCACCTCTACACCTTCAACCGCTCCAAGCCCGTCTTGGACATCCTGGCCCTCATGGGAGTGAAGCCTGACCCGCTGCGGTCCCAGGCATCGTCCCCCGAAACGCGCGCCTGAGCGCATCACCATCCACCCTGCGGCAGGGTGCGGGGCTTCCCGCGCACGCCGAACGAGTAGCACACCCAAGGAGAAAACCATGTCCGCTGCGACCACGCAGTTCCCCACTTCCACGATCCTGGCCTATCCGCGTATTGGCCGTGGCCGTGAGCTCAAGCGTGCCCTCGAGGCCTACTGGGCCGGCCGCATCACCGAGGCCGAGTTGATCCAGGCTGCCAACGATCTGCGCAAGGAGAACCTCGCGCGCCTCGTCGAGCTTGGCCTGAACCCCTCCGATGCCTCCCTGGCCGACGCGCCCTCCCTGTACGACCACGTCCTGGATGCCACGATCCTCCTGGGTGCCATCCCGCCGCGCTTCGCTGGGCGCGAGGGCCTCGACCTCTACTTCGCGCTCGCTCGCGGTGACGACAATGTCGGCCCCGAAGAGATGACGAAGTGGTTCGATACGAACTACCACTACCTCGTCCCCGAGATCGGCCCCGACACGCCCCTGCGTTTCGCCGACGACACGATTACCCGCCGCTTCACGGATGCCCGTGAGTGGGGCTATGTGACCCGCCCGGTTCTGGTCGGCCCCGTCACCTACCTGGCGCTGGCCAAGGCTGACCCGGCGACCCCGGACTTTGACCCGCTCACCCGCATCGACGAGGCCGTGGCCGCGTACGAGGAGGCGCTGGCCTCCCTGCACGCAGCGGGCGCCCCGTGGGTTCAGCTCGACGAGCCTGCCCTGACTTCGGACAACCTGTCGCGCACCCGCGTCGAGCTGGGCGAGCTGGCTGCCCGCGTCTACGAGCGCCTGGCCGCCTCTCAGAACCGTCCCCAGATCCTGCTCACCACGCCATACGGCGATGCCTCCCACGCGGTGGGCGCTTTGGCTAAGACTGGTGTCGAGGCCCTCCATGTCGACACGCTGCGCGGCGCGCTGCCCAAGGGCGCCGACCTGTCCGGTGTCACCCTCGTCGTCGGCGCGGTCGACGGCCGCTACATCTGGCGCGCCGACCTGGCCCAGCTGCGCGAAACCCTGAAGGCTGCCCAGGCCCTGGGTGCCGCCCACGTCGCCGTCGCCACCTCCAACTCCCTCCAGCACGTGCCTCACGACACCGCGCTGGAGACCTGGGACGACGCGACCCTTAACGAGAACCTGCACGCCTGGCTCGCCTTCGCCGACCAGAAGGTGCTCGAGGTCGTCACCCTCGCCCGCGGCGTGGATGAGGGCTGGGAAGCCATCGATGCCGAGGTCGCCGAGGCCACCCGCGTCCTTGAGCAGCGCGCCGCCGCCCCCGGCGTCGTGCGCCCCGAGGTCCGTAGCCGCACCGCCGCCCTGACCGACGCCGACCGCGCCCGCGAGCCCTACCTCGAGCGCGAGGCCGCCCAGACCGAGCGCCTGCACCTGCCCCCGCTGCCCACGACGACCATCGGTTCGTTCCCGCAGACCACCGAGATCCGCAAGGCTCGCGCCGCCAACGCACGCGGCGAACTGTCCGACGCGGACTACGAGGCCCGCATGCGCGAAGAGATCGCCTCGGTCATCACGCTCCAGGAGGAGCTGGGACTCGACATGCTCGTTCACGGCGAGGCCGAGCGTAACGACATGGTCCAGTACTTTGCCGAGCTGCTCGACGGCTTCGCGGCCACGCGCAACGGCTGGGTGCAATCCTATGGCTCGCGATGCACGCGTCCCTCCGTCCTGTGGGGCGACGTCTCGCGCCCCGCGCCCATGACCGTGGGCTGGACCAGCTACGCCCAGTCGCTCACCGACAAGCCCGTCAAGGGAATGCTCACCGGCCCCGTCACCATCATCGCGTGGTCCTTCCCGCGCAACGACCTGCCCCTCGGCGAGATCGCCGACCAGATCGGCCTTGCCCTGCGCGACGAGGTCTCCGACCTCGAGG
Organism: Schaalia odontolytica; assembly: GCF_009730335.1. GTDB lineage: Bacteria > Actinomycetota > Actinomycetes > Actinomycetales > Actinomycetaceae > Pauljensenia > Pauljensenia dentiphila. The sequence goes on along the minus strand of NZ_CP046315.1, from coordinate 1,633,749 downwards.
CCGCCGGCATCGCCGCGATCCAGGTCGATGAGCCCGCCCTGCGTGAGCTCCTGCCTCTGGACGCCGACTGCCACGCCGACTACCTGAACTGGTCCGTGGGATCCTTCCGCCTGGCCACCTCCTCGGTGCGTCCCGATACTCAGATTCACACGCACCTGTGCTACTCCGAGTTCGGCCAGATCATCGACGCCATCAAGGGCCTGGACGCCGACGTGACGTCCATCGAGGCGGCCCGCTCCAAGATGGAGGTCGTTCCCGAGCTCGCCGAGGCAGGCTTCGACCACGGCATCGGCCCCGGCGTGTGGGACATCCACGCCCCCCGTGTCCCCGGCACCGAAGAGCTCGCCGAGCTCATTGGCCTGGCCGCCGACGCCGTTCCGGTCTCGCGCCTGTGGGTCAACCCCGACTGCGGCCTCAAGACCCGCGGCTACGTGGAAACAAAGGCGTCGCTGGACAACCTTGTCTCTGCTACTCGGCAAGTGCGTGCCCAGCGCGGCCTGGAGAGCTGAGCGTTCTCCTAGGCGATAGGTGAGGGGCGGGCCCTATGGGTCCCGCCCCTCACCGTTTGCGTCTGGGCGGGCGCGCGGACGTGTGCGGTGGTGATCCGTGCGGGGGAGCGGGCATTTGTGCCCGCGAATGTAACGGCGAGAGAATGTGATGGCCGATGGGGGAGTTAGCGGGCTACCTCCCGTCACGGTGCTTATTCGGCGGTATTGCAATGTTTAATGGATGGGCATGGGGGAGTGGGCAGCGAACAATGCTCGTCCGTCATGCGAACATACGCTGTCACACAGTCTCATTGTGTGGACACCATGTTGCTCGGACGGAATCCGTCCGACAGACTTAATGCCATGACGACCTTCGCGAACCCCATGTGCTGCCCCTGCGGTGGCATGATGTCGCGAATGTGTATGTGATTGACGCCCCAGATACCCCTGTCAATCACCGCCGCAGTGATATACCCACGCCGATAGTGGGAGTGCGGCCCCGAAGAATCGGATACACCCATGACCCTCGTCAACACCCCTGCCGCATCCGTCCGCGCTGCCAACGACACCCCCACCTCCTACGAGGAATTCCTCGACGTCCTGGCCGGCCTGCGACTGAGCTCCTCCCGAATCGACATTGACATCGATCGCGGCCAGGTCACCCTCGACGGACGCGATGCCGGCCTGTCCGCCAAGGAACACGACCTCCTGGCCCACCTTGCCGCCAACGCCGACCGCTCCGTTACCCGCGACGAGCTCTTCGCCTCCGTGTGGGCCGATTCCGACCTCGGCTCCGACTCCCGCACCGTGGACGCCCACATCCGCCGCCTGCGCAAGAAGCTCTCCATCCTGCCCGACCTTATCTCCACGGTCCGCGGCGAAGGCTACCGCTTCAACTCCACCCCCTCCGTCCGCGTTCGCGTCACTCGCCCCGTCACCCTCGCCGCCTAAGCGCCCTCGCGGCGGACCCCGCCGCCACACCCAGCCGCGCCCCCGCGCGCATCGGCCCAGCGGCCACCCTGGTCGGCTCCCAGCCCAGCCATCCGCACGGGCTGATAAAAGGGGAGAGAGGCCGCGGCCTCGTCCCCGAAACCGCGCCCTCTCAGGCGTTTGTATCGACTCCCTTAGATCACGAGTCGCGTGATCTCCGAATCCAACGGCAGCTCCTCCACATGCAGGGGGGAGGCTTCCATGCGGTGTCGAAGCCCGTCGATGTCATCCGGGTTCGACAAATCGATGCCTACCAGCGCGGGGCCGAGTTCGCGGTTGTTCTTCTTCGTGTACTCGAAATGCACGATATCGTCCGCGGGACCCAGCACATCTGACAGGAAGACGCGCAGCATGCCCGGCTGCTGCGGGAAGGTCACGAGGAAGTAATGACGCAGGCCCTCGTGGCGCAGTGAGCGTTCCATGACCTCCGCGTAGCGCGTCAGGTCGTTGTTACCACCCGACACGACGCACACGATTGCGCCGTCGGAGCGGCCCAGCAGCGCCTTGCGATCAGCCGGATCGGTCAGGTACACGTGCGCGGCCGTGGACGCGAGAGCGCCGGCAGGCTCGGCGATGACGCCGTCAGACTGGTAGAGCTCCAGCATCTCCGTGCACACCGCGCCCTCCGGGACGACCAGCACGGAATCAACGAACTGCGAGGCAATGTGGAATGGGAGCGAACCCGCGCGGCCCACCGCCGTGCCGTCCACGAAAGGATCAACCTTCGCCAGAGACATCGGCTGCCCCGCCTCGAGGGCCACGTGCATCGACGCCGCGCCCGCTGGTTCCACGCCGATGATCTTCACCTCCGGCCGGTTCGCGCGCAGCCACGTCGCGATACCCGCGATGAGGCCGCCGCCGCCCACGGGGACCAGGATGGCCGCCGTGTCTTCGGGCATCTGCTCCTCGAGCTCGACGCCGATCGTGCCCTGGCCGGCAATCGTGAACGGATCGTCGTAGGGATGAACGTAGGTGCGGCCCGTGGCGCGCGCGGCCTCCTGGGCCAGCGCGTTCGCGCGGTCGAACGTGCCATCCACGATGACCTGCTCAATCCACTGCCCACCAATCGTCGCGATACGGCGACGCTTCTGACGAGGCGTGTTCGAGGGAAGGTAGATCGTACCCCGCACGCCCAGGTGGGCACAGGCGTATGCCAGGCCCTGTGCGTGGTTACCGGCCGACGCGCACACGACGCCGCGTTCGCGCTCGGCGGGGGACAGGAGCGACATTCGCGCGTAGGCACCGCGCACCTTGAAGGAGCGGCACTTCTGCTGGTCCTCACGTTTGAGCAGAATACCCACGCCGGCCTCGGTGGACAGACGCTCGGAACGATCCAGGTTCGTGCGAACGGAAACTCCCTCCAGGGCGGTGGCTGCCTGACGGATATCCTTCGGCGTGGTCACGTGAGAACTAGCGGTCATGGGAACTCCTTCCAATACCCTTCTAGTGTAGTAGTGGCCACCGCCCCCAGGTCCCACCCAACCGTATGACCCAGAGCGCACTAACATAGAAGGCGTGAAAACTGTGAAAGACCCCCTGGTCTGGATTGACTGCGAAATGACCGGCCTGGACGTTCAGCGCGACGCCCTCATCGAGGTGGCCGTGGTCGTGACCGACGGCGACCTCACGATTGTCGACCCCGGCATGGACGTGCTGATCACGCCGCCCGCCGAAGCCCTCGACAACATGAACGACTTCGTGCGCAACATGCACACCTCCTCCGGGCTGCTTGATGACCTGCAGACGTCGGGCCTGTCCATGGAAGAGGCAACCGAGCAGGTCCTGTCCTACATCAAGCGTTTCGTGCCCCAGCAGGGCAAGGCTCTCCTGGCGGGCAACTCGGTGGGCACCGACAAGATGTTCCTCGAGGCGAACATGCCCTCCGTCATCGACCACCTGCACTACCGCCTGGTGGACGTGTCCTCCATTAAGGAACTGGCCAAGCGGTGGTACCGTGTCGCCTTCGCCGAGTCGCCCGACAAGCACGGCGGTCACCGTGCGCTGGCGGACATCCTAGAGTCCATCCAGGAGCTTGAGTACTACCGCCGCGTGCTCTTCCCGGCCGAGCCGGTCACCACCGAGCGCGCGCGTGAGGTTGCTCGCGAGGTCGTCGCCCTGGGTATTCCCGCTATGGGCGAGGCCGCCAAGGCCTGATTTCATTCGTGACGCTAAGCGGCGGCATCCCCGAGGGGTGTCGCCGCTTCGCTGTTTCGGGAGTGCTGGCTGTGCGCAGCGTGGCGTCCACAGGGGCGTGTACGCAACGCTCGTTATCCACAGGGGTACGAGGCGAACGCGCGTCATCCACAGGGTGCGCTGTGGCGCTTGAAGTGGTGTGGCATGTGGGGCTTTCCTGGATGCATCCGGCCAACGCCGGCCAGAACGGACAAAGGATGCAACGATGCAGGACATATCGACGACCCTGAGGGGCCGTATCGGATCAGAACCGATGATGAAGCACGTCAAGGGCGACGTCTGCGTGACGACCTTCCGGCTCGCAATGACGAAGTGGCGCTTCACGAGCGACGCGCGCACGGGCAACGCCTCCTACGTGGAGGACGGCGCCTACTGGTACACGGTGGAAACCTGGGACACGCTTGCCTCCAACGTGTTCCGTAGCTGCCGTAAAGGCGATCCCGTCGTCGTAGTCGCCCGACCCGTTCCAAACGGTTGGATCGACGGTAATGGGCAGATTCGGTCATCGATCGTCTACCGGGCCTCCTCGGTCGGCCACGACTTGGCCCGCGGCACCTCCCAGTTCACGAAGAATGGCGCGCACGCGACCGATGAGCCTGCGGGCGGGACGCAGGGGGATCCCTATTCGACGAGGCAGGGGCCGGGATCGGCGGTCACGGCTCAGGCTGGGGAGCACCAGGGCTCCCTGGGCACCGACGTGCACGCTCACGTAGCAGCGCCGGATCAGGGAACGGACATCCTGCCCGATGAGGCGGCGCCCTCTCAGAGTGAGCCGACGCCCCACGCTCCGACTGGCGCAGTGGGCGTAGAACTCTCTGTGCTTCCCGCGCTCGAAGAACACGAAAGGTCCGAGGAACAATCCTCGGACCCGGGTAGGAGCTCGTCGTCATGCTTCGACTATTCGGCGCTGGAAGGCGGACACGCCGATGCGACGAAAAACGATGCGTTCGAGCCTCTTGATGGCGACGCGGACGAGCCGCCCGATGCCGCCTAGTCGGACGCGTCCACGATCGCGACCTGCGCGATGGCGTACTCCCCGTCGTGGCTGATGGACACGAGCGCTCTCCACGTGGAAGGCGCCCCGAGTGACTCCTCGCAGGCAGCTGCGACTCGGCCGTGCAGCGTGAGAGCGGGACGGTTCCACTCGTCGTGGCTGACCTCAATTTCGTGCCAGTCGACGTCGTCGGTGCCGATGAGAGGAGGGGAACCGAAAAGGGCGCACGACCAGGCCTTGATAAAGGCCTCCTTTGCGGCCCACAGGCCGCCCGCGTGACGGGCCACGGCCTCGTCATAGCGGGCGGAACTGGGGTGCGCGCCAGAGGTAGCGGCGGCGCGGGCGCGGACCCGGCGGGCCTCCCTGGGCGTCAGGACGCCATTCAGGAAGGCCGAACCCGGCTCCCTCACCTGAGCGGCAAACTCAGGGAGGGACACCAGGTCAACGCCGAGTCCGCGCATCGCTCACTTGCCTTCCGGCAGGTGGTAGAAGCCGTCCTCGCCGAGGCGGGCGTTCGGATCCAGCAGGATCGCGGCCTCGACCTCGTGAGCGTCACCGGCAACGCCCGCAGCCGGGTCGTCGGGCAGGCGACGACCCTCCACCGACGTGAACAGCGGGGCGTGGCCCAGCATGCCCATCTCAATGTGACGCTGGCCGTTGCGCAGGCGACGATCCGACGCGGCACGCCACGCCTCGAGGCGCTCGCGTCCGGCCTTGCGCTCCACGATGGCCTCGAAGGCGGCCGGATTGACCAGCGCCAGGAAGCCGGAGACATGGCCGAAGCCGAGCGAGGTCGCGAACGCCGCACGCACCGGTCCACGAGAGGACAGGTTGAGCGGGGAACGCAGCCACACGAGCGGGCTGTACTTCTCCATCGCGTCGTCGACGCAGTCCAGCGCGACGTTCGCGGGGATCAGACCTGTGCGGAACACGTCGATGATGCCGCCCACCTGGAACACGCAGGCGCCACCCTTCGCGTGACCCGTGAGGGTCTTCTGCGAGATGACCAGCAACGGGTTACCGGGGGTGCGGCCCAGCGCCGTGCCGACGCGGGTGTGCAGATCGGACTCGTTGGGGTCGTTGGCGTTCGTGGACGTGTCGTGCTTGGACACGAAGGCTACGTCGTCGATGCCCACGCCGAGTTCGGCGAGGTTGCGGGCGATGACCGAGTCACGTCCGCCGCGCGCCACCGCGAGGGCACCCAGGCCGGGGGCCGGAATCGAGGTGTGCGCGCCGTCGCTGAAGGTCTGCGCGTGGGCCACGACAGCCAGGACCGGCAGGTTCATGTCGAGCGCTACCGACGCGCGGGTGAGCAGCACGGTGCCGCCGCCCTGCGCCTCGACGAAGCCGCCACGGCGGCGGTCGTTAGCGCGCGAGACGAAGCGCGGGGAGATACCGCGAGCGAGCAGCTCGTTGGAGATCGCCGTCGCATTCATCGCGCCGAAGCCCACGATCGACTCCACCTGGATGTCGTCGATCGCGCCGGCCACGACGAAGTCCGCCTTGCCAGCCTTGATCTTGTCGAGGCCCTCCTCGATGGACACCGCGGCGGTCGCGCAGGCGCCGACCGGATTGATCATCGAGCCGTAGCCGCCCACGTAGGACTGCATGGTGTGTGCAGCCACGACGTTGGGCAGGGTCTCCTGCAGGATGTCCTGCGGGTAATCCTCGCCCAGGAAGCGGTCGACGAAGAGCTTGTGCATCGAGCGCATGCCACCGAAGCCGGTGCCCTGCGTGGAGGCCACGGTCGCCGGGTGGACGACGCGCAGCAGCTCGGCGGGGCTGAAGCCAGCAGACACGAACGCGTCCACGGCGGAGACCAGGTTCCACACGGCGATCGGGTCGATCGAATCCAGCATCGAGGCCGGGATGCCCCAGCGAGCCGGGTCAAAGTCCGTCGGGAACAGGCCGCCGATGCGGCGGTTCAGCGTCGCGCGACGCGGCACGCGCACCTGGGCGCCGGCCTTGCGAGTCACCTGCCACTCACCGAACGCGGTCTGCTCGATGACAGTGAACTGCGGGTCAGCCTCGGCGTAGGAGCCTGCCTCGGCCTCGTCCTCGACCGTGAAGGTGATGTCGCGGTCCAGGAAGACCATCGCGGACTCGGGCGTGTAGCCGTCGTGCAGCGGGCCATCGTCGTGGAAGAAGCGCACGCCGGAGCGGGCCACGACCTCGTCGCGGTAGCGATCGAAGATCTCCGACTCGGGCACCAGCTGGTCGTCCTTGTCGTACCAGCCGCCCACCGGGGTGTCCGACCAGGTCAGCAGGCCGGTCATCCACGCCAGCTCGAGCACGCCCGCGGGGGTGAGCTCGACGGAGCCGTCGGTGTGGATACCGAGCTCGGCCTGGACGCGGGTACGGGCGCTGCCCCACGGGCCGACCTCGCCGTGACCGACGATGACGACCGTGTCGGCCAGCGACGCGGTGGTGCCACCCCACTGCGAGGGATCGACGTGCGGCACGGTGACCTGCGAGGGCGAGGGCAGCGCGGAGACGGTCGCGATCGGCTGCTCAGCAGGGGGAGTGGGGATGGCGGCATCGGCCTGAGCGCGCAGCGCACGCAGGTCGATGGAGGAGTCCAGGCCGCCGGTCAGGTCGGCGTCCACCGGGGCGGTGGCAGCCTGCGCGCGCACCTCGGCGCTCGACAGGTTGAGCAGCTGCTCGGCCATTTCTTCGGTCGACCAGGTGCGAACACCCGCGGACTCGACGGCGGCGACCATCGGGTCGTTGCCGCCCATGAGGCCGGTGCCACGCACCCAACCGATACGGGGGTGTGCGATCGAGACGCGCGAGCCCCAGATCGGCTCGGCCGCCCAGCGGGTTGCGATGGCGTCGAAGGAGGCCTTCGCCTCGGCGTACGCGCCGTCGCCACCGAAGATGCCGCGGTTTGGGGAACCGGGCAGCACGACGTGCAGGCGGTGGTCGGCGTGCGTGTCGGACCCGATCGCGCACAGGCCGGCGATGGAACGCTCGACGCTCCACAGCAGCAGGCGCATCTGGTTCTCAGAGGCCGGGCCCGCGTCGGCCAGCGTGCCGGAAACGCGCGGAGCAGCGAACGGGTAGAACAGCGTCGGGACCAGGGCTTCCTTCGTTACCTTCACGTCGGCACCCACGGACTTCGTCTGCTCGGTGCCGATCCATTCCACGAGCGCGTCAACGTCGCGGTAGGAGGCCAGGTTCGCGGGAACCAGCCAGAGCTTCGCACCGCCAGCGGCGTGCGTGCGGTAGAGCTCCTTGGCGAAATCCAGGCGCGATGCGGAGATCGACGAGGAGGTCGCGATGACCGTCGCGCCACCGGCGAGCAGGCCGCCCACGACCGCGCCACCGATGGAGGCGGGGGTCATGCCGGTGACCACGGCGACGTCGTTCGCGTAGGGAAGGTCCTCGGAGGAAGACAGCGCGTCGGCCGCGATCTGCTCGAGTCGAGCCGCGCGTTCGTGATCGCCCTCAGCGCGCAGGCTGTTCGCCCAGTACGAGGCCTGCTCGGCCACCGCGCGGCCGGTGCCCACGAAGGACGCGCCCTCGGCGAGCGTGCCTTCGGCGACGTAACGGGCGACGTCCTCACGGGCGGATGCCCAGCGGTCGTCCAGCAGGACGGCGCGTGCGGCGTCGAAGCGAGGCTCGACCAGGTCGACCCAGCCCGAACCCAGCTCGGCGGCGACGGCGTCGATGACGCGCGCGTCGTCGGAGGAGTCCTCGCCGGTGGGGGCGGGGGCGTTCAGACCCAGCTCGGACAGGATCGTGCGAGCGGTCTTGGCCAGGACGCCGTCCTCACCCGTCACGGATGCGGCGTAGGCGTCCAGCGCGGCGGAGTCAACGACGCCGCCACCGGACGCGCCACCGGCGCTCGGCAGGGACACGGCGATACCTTCGCGAGCAGCGACGGATGCCACGGCAGCATCGATGAGGGCATCGACGCCGGCGGCGTTCGTCGGGGCTTCCAGCGGCAGGGTGGCCAGATCGCCGTCGCGGGTCGAGGCGCCCTCACGGGTGCCCAGGACGATCTCGGCGGTGACGTGGTGGGCCCAGCCGGGTCCCAGCTGCCACGTGCCGGTGACGCGGTCGGCGATGTGGCCGGCCTTGACGCCGGCGGCGCCGAACAGCTTGCGCGTGCGCTCCTTGACGGCCTCAGCCAGGACCGGGCCGAAGGGCTTGTAGCCCTTGGCGGCCTTGTCGACCGTCGCAGACAGCGTGGCCACGTCGGCCTCGCCGGCGCCGTCGATGGAGTTCAGGCCGAGCTCGGAGGACATATCCATGAGCAGCTGGTTACGGCGCGAGGACACGCCGTTGGTCAGCGACTCGGTCGTGTCGGTGGCGCCGACCTCGTCGATGCGAATCTTCGCGGACAGCGCCAGCAGGGCGACGATGGCGGAGGACGCTGTGAAGGGCAGGTCCGCGACGTCGGCTCCCGAGGGGCCACCGGTCGGGGCAGCGGGGGCGGGGGCCGGAGCGGCCTCGGCGGCGGGGGTAGCCGGGGCAGGCGCGGGAGCAGCGTCGGCAGCGGGAGCCGCCGGGGTGATCTCCTCGTCCTCTTCGTCCTCGATCACGGCGACGTCGGTCGCGTAGACGCGGGGCTCGTCGCGCTGGACGTTGAACACGTCGACGCGAGAGAGCGCGAACTCGGGCGCGAGCAGGGTGCGGGAGGCCAGGTTGGCCAGGGTCGGGGCGGCGCCGAGGCCGACCTCGATGACCTGATCGACGCCCAGGCCGGCAACGCCTGGGGCAGCTTCTTCGGTCGACAGCAGTACGCGCTGCGTCTCGATCCAGCGCACCGGGGAGGCGAACTGCCAGCACAGCAGCTCGATGAGCAGCGTGCGGGTCAGGACACCCGGGTTGGCCAGGGCGGCGTCCCACGCGCCTTCCGTCTCGAGCAGCTCGCGCACCGTCTCGGAGGGAACCACGTCGAGGATGGACTGAGCGAACTCGCGGGTGAGCTCGAAGGGACGCGCCACCAGGTTGGGGATGTAGCGGCCCACGAGCTTCGCGGGGTCGATCTCGGCGGGGATACGCTCGTCGAGCTTCGTACGGAAGTCCGCCACGCCGCTGCGCAGGACAGTGGAGTGGAAGGGCACGTCGATGCCGGGAACGTACATGAAGGGACGCTTGCCACCGTGCTCGGCGGCGCGCTTGGCGGCGTCCTCCTCGAGGGCCTTCAGGCCCGCGACCGTACCGGCGACGGCGTACTGCTGGCCGGCCAGGTTGAAGTTGACGATCTGGAGGAACTCACCCGATGCCTGAGCGATCGACTCGACGTACTCCACGACGTGAGCGTCGTCGATGCCGAACTGGTTCGGGCGCAGGGCACCCATGCGGTAGTTCGAACGGCCGTTCTCGTCGCGGGGCACGAGCGAGTGCATCGTGGAACCGCGCTGGAAGACCAAGTCGAGGACGGTTTCGAGGGGGAAGACCTCGGCGTATGCGGCCAGAGCGTCGTACTCGCCGAGCGAGTGACCGGCGAAGGCGGCACCAGGAACCAGGACACCCTCTTCGCGCATGCGGGCCGTCTGGCCGATAGCCAGTGTCGCGAGCGCAACCTGCGTGAACTGGGTGAGGTTCAGGACACCTTCGGGGTGACGGTAGGTCACGCCGCGCGCCACGATCTCGGTTGGGTTGTCGCGCACGATCGCCAGGATGGAGAAGCCCATTGCCGAGCGGGTGTGCGCATCGGCGCGGCGCCAGACCTCGTCCACAGCCTTGGACTTGGTGCGCTCGTCCAGACCCATGCCGGCGCTCTGGATGCCCTGGCCGGGGTAGACGTAGGCGACCTTCGGGGCGAAGGTGTAGGCCGACGCACGCGAGACGACCTGCTTGTTGATGCGGCAGGTGACCTCGAGGGACAGACCGCCACCGACGACGCGACCCACACGCTCGACGGTGATCTCAACCTCGTCGTTCAGGTCGACGGTGCCGTACATGTAGTACGTCCAGCCGGCGATCTGAGCGCCGCCCTGACCGGCGACAACGGCCTCAGCCGCGTGCTGAGCGGTCGCCGACAGCCACATCCCGTGCACCAGAGGCGCGTCCATGCCAGCGACCTTGGCGGCCGCGTAGGAGGTGTGGATCGGGTTGTAGTCGCCCGAGACGATCGCAAAGGGCGTCATGTCGTCTGGAGCCTTGACGGTCACGCGGCGCAGGACCGATCGGGGACTGTCGACGACTTCGATGTTCGCGCCGCCGAAGGGTGCGGCCTCGGAGGGTGCGCGGTTGCTGGTGGCGCGGCCGCGGATCGCGAAGCGCTCCTGAGTGGAGCCCACATACTCGCCGTTCGCGCTCAGCTCGAGGGCGACCGTGACGATACGTCCGGAGGAGGACTCGTTGACGGCGGCCACGTGGCTCGTCACATCGATCGTTGTGATGCCGCGCTCGAGCATCTGCTCGGGCGTGTACTCCAGCGTGATCGAGTGATCGAGGTGGACCGCGTTGAGCAGACCCTCGATGACCGGATAGTCGTTGTGGATGGCCGAACCCAACGCCGCGTAGATCGCCGGCCAGGCGGGGCCGAGCAGCGCGTCGGGCGCCCAGGCAGCCAGCTCGTAGCTGGCGGGAAGGGCAGCGCCCGTGGCCTCTGCGTGGTCGAAGCCCAGGGTGGGGGCCAGCGTGAAGGAGTAGTGTGCCTCGCCGAAGACGGACTTGGCGGAGGGAACCATGACGGGCAGAGCGTCCACGGTGTCACCAGCGACGGACACGGAGGTCACGCCGGCGGTCGCCGCGAGCATCGCGTACATGTGCTGGGGCAGCTTGGCCTCGTCGATGACCGGGACCGCGCCGTCCTCGCCGGATAGAACCAGCGGGAAGACCAGCTCGCGCACCGCGTGCTTCTCGGCACCGCGAGGGTCGTTGTCCCACGCAGTGTCGAGGTGGATGACCATGTCCACGCCGGTGTCGGTCGGGTTCAGGGACACGCGATCCTCGTCGAGGATGGAGGCCGGGTTGGTCATGAGGTGGCCGGTCCACGAGATGAAGGGGACCTTGCGCAGCCATTCCTCGCGGGTGGCGGCGGGCTTACCGTTACCCAGGCGCGAGGCGACGGGCGTCGCGACGGCACCGGAGGCAGCAAGCCGATCGGCTGCTGCGGCCTCGAAGCGACCCAGGAGGGAAGCGACGGGCTCGTCGACGCGGTCGATGCCGGCCACGGAGACGGGGCCGGGGATGATGCGGACCTGGTCGGCGGTGTAGCGCTCGTCCTGCGCCTGCCACAGGCAGTCCTGGCCCCACCAGCGGATGAGGTCGTCGTCCAGGATCGGGACGAAGGGCATCGGCTTCGGGTAGGAGCGGCACAGGGCCGGGAACCAGGCAGCGTCGATGGGGGTGACGTGCGTCGTCGCGGCGTTCGGGTAGGCGGCCATCAGGCGGTCGGCCGCGGCGTGCGCGTCGGCCACGTCCTCGACGGTCGGGAACAGGGTTTCGACCTCGCCGTGATCCACGGGCGCCAGACGCGCCTCGACGCGCTGGAGGAGGTCGTGGAAGCGGATCTGCCACGTGGGATCAACCCACGGGTAGGACAGGTCGGCGAAGCGGCGCACCCACGCCTCGTAGGTCATCTCTTCGAGGTCACCGAAGTAGGGCTTGGCCGTGTGGGAGAGGATCTCGACGATCTCGTCCTTGCGGGCGCGCACCTGGGCGCCGTCGGAGCCGATGTCGGCGATGATGCGCGCAGCTGCGGCCGCGGCGTTGGAGACCTCGTGCATGTCGGCGCGCAGGTGCGACAGGCCGGAGGTCATGCCGCCGCGGGTCACGCCCTCGCCGACCCAGCCGCCCAGCTCGTCGTTGTCGGGCACACCCGGCGTGGCCACGAGGAGTTCCTTGACCGCCTTAGTGGTGTGTGCTTCCTTCGTGGTCATCGCGGCGGTGCCCACGAGGACGCCGTCGACGGGCATGGGTGGGCGGCCGTAGCGAGCCGACCAGTCGCCGGTGAGGAAGTCAGCGGCGCGCTCGGGGGTGCCGATGCCGCCGCCCACGGTCAGGACGATGTTGGACTGGGCGCGCAGCTGAGCGTAGGTGGCCAGCAGGAGGTCGGACAGGTCCTCCCAGGAGTGGTGGCCGCCGGAGTGGCCGTCCTCGACCTGGACGATGACCTTGATCGGGTCGGCCTCGCGAGCGATAGCGATGACCTTGCGGATCTGGTCAACCGTGCCGGGCTTGAAGGCCACGTAGGGGAAGCCGTCGGCGCGCAGCTGCGCGATGAGAGCCAGGGCCTCGTCCTGTTCGGGGATACCCGCGGAGATAACGACGCCGTCGATGGGGGCGCCGGACGCGCGCGAACGCGACACGATGCGAGCCTGACCGAACTGGAGGTTCCACAGGTAGCGGTCCAGGAACATGGAGTTGAACTCGGCGGTGTGGCCGGGGCGCAGCTGGGCACGCAGGCCCGCCAGGTTCTCGTTGTAGACCTCTTCGGTGACCTGGCCACCGCCGGCCATTTCGGCCCAGAAACCGGCGTTTGCGGCAGCCGCGACGATCTCCGGATCGACGGTCGTCGGCGTCATGCCGGCCAGGAGGACGGGGGAGCGGCCGGTCAGGCGCGAGAAGGCGGTGTCAACGACGGTCTTGCCGTCGGGGAGGGTTACGAGGCTGGGGCGCAGGTACGACCAGTCGGTGCCGGGTTCGGGGGCCCAGCCGGGGGTCGCGGCCTTGTCGCGGTCGGAGGCGGTGCCTGCGGGGACGACGCCAACGCCGGTGCCCTCGACGAGGGCGTGGGTCATGCGAACCGTCGTGGCGCCCGGGCCCATGTCGATGATCCAGGTCGCACCGGACTCGGCGGCCGCGCGGATCTGGGAGGGCCAGTCCACGGGCGTCGTGAGCACGGCGGCGCCCAGGGAGTGGGCCAGCTCGGCGTCGATACCGCACTGGGCGGCCCACTCGTCCACGAGGGCGAGAGCGTCGGTGAGCATGGGGGAGTGGAAGGGCACGTACACCGGCAGGTATTCGCACACGGGGGTCAGCGGGCGGCCACCGCGCTCGTGGGTGTCGTGCGCGGCCTTGTCCTTGGCGGCGGCGCGCTCGATGGCTGCAACGAGGGACGCCAGGTCGTTCGGGGCGCCCGACACAACGTGCGTGTCGGTGTCGTTGCGCAGAGCGATCGAGAGGGGATACGAGGTCGACGGCAGGGAGTCGATGATGCGTCCGAGGAGAGCGTCAGACACGCCGCGCACGGACACCATGTAGGTCGCGTCGCCGGCGTGCGGGGCGCGAGCGCGGCGCGTGATGCGAGCGGCGGCCGCGCCGATCAGACGAGCGAGCGCGAACACGGAGGCAGCCCGCGCCTCGTCCCCGGCGATCCACGCGCGGGCAATCTCCACGCCGAGCACGCCCTGGGAGTGACCCTCAAACGCGGTGGGCTGGTTGGCGACGATGTTCAGGCCGGCGCGCGTCAGATCGATGAGCGCACCGAGCTGGGCGGCGACGATACCGGGAACCGACAGGGCGGCCTCGTCCGGGCCGGCCACGTCGCGGGTCACAGCCGCAGACTCGGGAGCGGCAGGCAGCTCGAAGGGGAGGGAAGCAACCGACTGGGTGGCCAGCGAGCGGCGCACGGGGGAGAGTACCTGGTCCGAGGCCTTGATAACGCCGGCGACGATCTCGGCGATCTCGGGATCGCGAGCAATCTCGTCGAGGGCGGCGCGCCATGGGGTGGCCTGACCTGCAAAGGTCAGCGCGTAGGGGGTCTCATTCAGAGAGGACACAAACGACATGTTCTTACTTTCCTTCGGGGATAATTCTTCTCAAACGACGCCGGTCACAGAGGGCCGTTATCGTGACGCTTGACGTGGGGTGCACGCTGGTCCTTCGTGGCCAGCAGGTGCAGGGAATCGATGATGGTCTGGCGGGTATCGGCGGGAGCGATGATGCCGTCGAGCTGGCCCGAGGACACGGAGATCTCGGGGTTGACGGTCTCCTCCTCGTAGCGGGCCACAAGCTCGGCCTTCGTCTCCTCGAAGGTCCCGTTCTCGCGGGCGGCAGCAAGCTCGCGGCGGTACATGATCGACGCCGCGCCCTCCGCGCCCATGACGGCAATCTGAGCGTCGGGCCACGCGAACGCCAGGTCCGCGCCGATCGACTTCGACCCCATCACGATGTAGGCGCCGCCGTAGGCCTTACGCAGGATGACGGTCACCATCGGCACGGTTGCGTTCGCGTAGGCAACGATCACCTTCGCGCCGCGGCGGATGATGCCCGCCTGCTCCTGCTCGGTGCCCGGACGGTAGCCGGGAACGTCCACGAAGGTGACGATCGGCAGGCCGAACGCGTCGCAGAAACGCACGAAGCGGGCCGCCTTCTCCGAGGCATCCACGTCGAGCGTGCCAGCATCGTTCATCGGCTGGTTTGCCACGATGCCCACCGACTGGCCATCGACACACGCGAAACCGATCGTCACGTTGGGAGCGAACAGGTCCTGAATCTCCACGTACTCACCGTGATCGACGAGCGAACGCACCACGTCGCGCACGTCGTAGGGCTGACGCGCCGACGTCGGAACCAGGTCGGCAACCGCGCGGGCCGCAGCCTCGTCCTCGGGATTGGGAATGTACTCGTACTTGGGGGGAGCGACCTCGCATGAGGAAGGCAGATAGTCCAGCAGGGACCGCACGTAGTCGATCGCCTCTTCCTCGGTGTCGGCCATGTGGTGGGCGACACCCGACTGGAAGTTGTGGATCGGTGCGCCGCCGAGCTCGTCGAGCGTGACCTTCTCACCGGTCGTCGCGGCGACGACGTCCGGGCCCGTCACGAACATGTGCGAATTCTCGCGCGTCATGACGATGAAGTCGGTGAGGGCCGGCTGATACACGGCGCCACCGGCGCAGGGCCCCAGGATGATCGAAATCTGGGGAACCAGGCCCGAGGCCTCGCACGTTTTCTTGAAGATGCGGCCGTACTGGGCGAGGGCGACGACGCCCTCCTGGATGCGGGCTCCGCCCGAATCCTGAATTCCGACGATCGGAATGCGCATGCGGATGCCCCGGTCGATCAGGTCGACGATCTTGTCGCCCTCGACCTTGCCCAGGGTGCCACCGAGCACCGAGAAATCCTGCGCGTAGGCGGCGACCATCCGCCCCTGCACGCGACCGAAACCGGCGGCCACAGCTGAACCGATCCGACCTTCGCGCACAGAACCACCGATGAACTGACCGACTTCGTGCCACACGCCGTCGTCGAAGAAGAGAGACAGACGCTCACGCGCCGTCAGCTTCTTCTTTGCGTGCTGGCGCTGGGCGGCCTTCTCTTCGGCGGCCTGAGCGATCGCGTCCTGGGCCTGAATAAACCCGTCACGCGTGAGCGGGCTGGGGGTGCTCATTCTGCCTCCTCTTCTGTGGCGATGTTAGCGATGCGAGTCCCGGCGGTCACGGTGTCGCCCTGCTTGATCGACAGGGACCTGACGGTGCCCGCGCGCGGGGCCAGCAGCGGCTTTTCCATCTTCATGGCCTCGAGGACGGCCACGAGCTGGCCTTCCTCGACCTGGTCACCCTCGGACACGGCCAGCGCGACGACGATCGCCTGCATGGGAGCGACGATGTCGCCGGGGGCGCCCTGGTGCGGGCCAGCCTGAATGGCGGACGAACCCGCGCGACGCGGGGCCGAGCGCAGCGGCTGGGGCGGACGAGGGGCAGCTGCCGCAGGCGCGTTGAACATGCCGGCCGGCAGAGTCAGAGACACGCGGCGCCCATCCAGCTCGATGATGTAGGTCTGACGCGGCAGGTCGGCCGTCGACGAGGCCTCGGCGGGCACAGCCAGGTCCGAGTAGTCGTGCGTGGGCATGAACGTCGTCTCGAACCAGCGCGTGGAGATGTTGAAGCCGCCGACGCCGCAGAAGTCGGGATCGTTGATGATGTCCTGGTAGACGGGAACCGGAGTGGCCACGCCCTGCACCGAGAACTCCGCCAGCGCGCGGCGCGAACGGGCCAGCGCCTGCTCGCGATCCGCGCCGGTGACGATGATCTTGGCGATCATGGAATCGAAGGCGGTCTGCACGGAGTCGCCCTGATCGATGCCCAGCTCCAGACGGATGCCGGGGCCCAGGGGCCAGTGCACCTCGTCGAGGCGGCCTGCCGTGGGGGTCAGGTCCTTCGACGGGTCCTCAGAGGTCACGCGGAACTCGAAGGAATGGCCGCGAGGCTCCGGGGGAGTAGTCAGCGGCAGGCCCTGCGCGATACGAATCTGCTCGCGCACCAGGTCGATGCCCGTGACTTCCTCGGACACGGGGTGCTCGACCTGCAGACGCGGGTTGACCTCGAGGAACCAGATGTTGCCGTCGGGCTCGAGCAGGAACTCCACCGTGCCCACGCCCACGTAGTCGACGTGCTCGAACAGTGCGCGCGACGCATTCACGAGGGTCTCGTGCGCACCCTCAGGCAGGAACGGGGCGGGAGCCTCCTCGACCAGCTTCTGGTTGCGACGCTGCACCGAGCAGTCACGGGTCGAGATGACGTGGAAGTTACCGTGCGTGTCGCGCGCCGACTGCGTCTCGACGTGACGGGCGACCTCAACAAAACGCTCGACGAAGTGAGCGCCCAGGTCGGAAGCGTCCGTGTGACGCGCGAAGAACAGGTCGAGGTCGGCCTGCGAGCGGATGATGCTGATGCCTCGGCCGCCGCCGCCGTCGGCGCGCTTGAGCACCACGGGGTAACCGGCGGAGGCGATGAACGCTTCGACTTCCTCGCGCGAGGTCACGGGTTCGGACACACCGGGGACGGGAGCCACGCCGCACGCCTCTGCCACACGGCGGGCCTTGATCTTGTCGCCCAGCGCGTCGATGACGGAAGACGCGGGGCCGAGCCACGCGATACCTGCATCCTCGACAGCCCGTGCAAACTCGGAGTTCTCCGAGAGGAACCCGTAGCCGGGATGAATCGCATCCGCACCCGTCTCCAGAGCGATCGCCAGGATCTTCTCACCGTTCAAATACGTCGACGCTGCATCGTCGCCACCGAGGGACAGGGCCTCGTCGGCCTCGCGTGTATGAGGCGCGGCCATATCCTGATCGGCGTAGACCGCGATTGTTGCGATACCCATGTCGGTGGCCGTGCGGCACACGCGCAGAGCGATCTCGCCACGGTTGGCGACGAGGATTCGATTAATTGTTCGCACGCTTCTCCTTGGTGTCGTGAACAGTTGTCAGAGGTAATCCGGTTGCCAGGACATCTCCGGCGTTAATGTCGTGAGTGCGGCCATCGTCAGTGGCCACGAGGAGGGAGCCGGTCGGGCTCAGCCCCAGGGCAACGCCTTCCATCGCCGGGTGACCATTCGGATCCGTGGGCTTCGCGAGCGCGATGCGCGTCCCCAGGAGCGGCAGGGCGTTCGCGGCCTCGTCAGCCAGCCCGCAATCGTGCGCGTTTCCATGGGTGACGAGGCCTCGGATGCGAGAGTCGAGTCCGGTGAGGATCTGCGCGAGCAGGGTGTGGGAGACGGAAGTGGGATCGGCTCCGGCCTCGGCGTCACCTTCGGCGTACAGGGAGGTGGCCTGCGGCGTAGCGAGATGATCGGAGTCCTGGGCGATGTTGATGCCGTAGCCGAGGATCGCGCTCGTCGTAAACGGGGACGAGGCCGGGGCGAGCTGCGCGAGGATGCCGCAGATCTTGCGCGCTCCGTCGACGAGCACGTCGTTGGGCCACTTGAGAGAGACGGTGTGTCCGACGGGCGTCAGACGGGGGGACAGTGCGTCGCGCACGGAGAGCGCACACGCGTGCACGAGCCAGCCGAGCATCTTGGTGGGAAACGAGGTGGGGAGGGAGACGATGGTGGAGGCGAGGAGGGCCTGACCATCCGGGGTTGTCCACGTGCGCCCAAGGCGGCCGCGGCCCGCGCTCTGACGGTCGGCGATGATCGTCGTGAGGTGGGGAGTGGGGGTCGTCGTGTCGGCGAGGAGGGTTGCTGCGAGGTCGAGGGTGGAGGACGTGTCGCTGACGTGATAGACGGGGGAGTGAACGCCCGCAATGGGAATGCGTGCTGCGCGCTGCATGCCACCTCCTGTCGGGTCTTCCTTGTGTTTGACAGGGGAGATAATCCTCCCCGAGTACTTCAAAGTTTGTCTTAAAAATCAAACCTACGCATGCGTTTCTTAAAAACTGCAACAGTTTTCGGCAAATCACTACGGATCCGTAACCAACGCGGAACCCTTGCGAGGAGTGGGAGCGGAGAAATCCTGACAAAAGGCGCTGAGATGAGGATCACCGACCCGTGCGTCCCGCTGGGTGGCTCACTGGCGCGCGCAGGGTCGGTACCATAGGAGGGAACACGCGCGCGAGGGCGCGCCCCAAACCACCCGAACGGAGTAACGTGGCGGAGTTTATTTATCAGATGATCAAGGCTCGCAAGGCCATCGGTGACAAGGTCATTCTCGACGATGTCACCATGAGCTTCTTCCCGGGCGCCAAGATCGGTATGGTCGGTCCGAACGGTGCCGGTAAGTCCTCGATCCTGAAGATTATGGCTGGCCTGGATGAGCCCAGCAACGGCGAGGCTCGCCTGACCCCCGGTTACACGGTCGGCATCCTCATGCAGGAACCCGTTCTCGACGAGACCAAGACCGTCATTGAAAACGTGCGACTGGGTGCCGCTGACATCTTCGGCAAGCTCGCCCGCTTCAATGAGATCTCCGAAGAGATGGCGAATCCTGACGCCGACTTCGACGCCCTGATGGAGGAGATGGGTAAGCTCCAGACCGAGATCGACGCCGCCAACGCGTGGGACATCGACTCTCAGCTTGATCAAGCGATGGACGCGCTGCGCTGCCCGCCGCCGGACCAGCCGGTGTCCGTCCTCTCCGGCGGTGAGCGCCGCCGCGTGGCGCTGTGCAAGCTCCTCATTGAGGCTCCCGACCTGCTGCTGCTCGACGAGCCCACGAACCACCTCGACGCCGAGAGCGTGCTCTGGCTCGAGAAGCATCTCGCGTCCTACCCGGGCGCGGTCATTGCCGTCACCCACGACCGTTACTTCCTCGACCATGTCGCTGGCTGGATCGCCGAGGTTGATCGCGGCCACCTCTACCCCTACGAGGGCAACTACTCAACCTACCTGGAGACGAAGGAAAAGCGTCTGTCCGTTCAGGGGCAGAAGGATGCCAAGATGGCCAAGCGTCTGAAGGAAGAACTCGAGTGGGTTCGCTCTAACGCGAAGGGCCGCCAGGCCAAGTCGAAGGCCCGTCTGGCCCGCTACGAGGAGATGGCTGCTGAGGCCGAGCGCACGCGCAAGCTCGACTTTGAGGAAATCCAGATTCCGCCGGGTCCGCGCCTGGGTAGCGTCGTCATCGAGGCGAAGGATCTCCAGAAGGGCTTTGGCGATCGCTCGCTGATCAATGGTCTGTCCTTCTCCCTGCCCCGTAACGGTATCGTCGGCGTCATCGGCCCGAACGGCGTCGGTAAGACCACGCTCTTCAAGACGATCGTCGGCCTCGAGCCTCTCGATGGCGGCGAGCTGACGATCGGCGAGACCGTCAAAATCAGCTACGTCGACCAGTCGCGCGCCGGCATCGACCCGGACAAGACCCTGTGGGAGGTCGTCTCGGACGGCCTGGACTTCATTCAGGTCGGCAACGTGGAAATGCCCTCGCGTGCCTACGTCTCCGCCTTTGGTTTCAAGGGTCCGGACCAGCAGAAGCCGGCCGGCGTTCTGTCCGGCGGTGAGCGTAACCGCCTGAACCTGGCTCTCACCCTTAAGCAGGGCGGCAACCTCCTGCTGCTGGATGAGCCGACCAACGACCTCGACGTCGAGACCCTCGGCTCGCTGGAGAATGCCCTTCTGGCGTTCCCCGGCTGTGCTGTCGTCGTTACTCACGACCGCTGGTTCCTTGACCGCGTGGCCACCCACATCCTCGCGTGGGAGGGCACTGAAGAGGCGCCCGACAACTGGTACTGGTTCGAAGGCAACTTCGAGGCGTATGAGAAGAACAAGGTGGCCCGCCTGGGCGAGGCTGCCGCGAACCCGCATCGCGTGACGCACCGCAAGCTCACGCGCGATTGATTCGCGCAGTATGAGGGGGAGGGCCTAGCGGTCCTCCCCCTCATCGTGTCTATTGGTGGATTCGGTGTGCGGTATCGCGTCGTGGGTGCCAGCCTGAGTCAATAGTTTGACAGAGCGTTGGGTTGTAGCCCTGCGTTGTGGAATGTGCTCTTGTCAGCGGTTGTTCTCTCGAGAATTTCTCGTGTTATGGATCCCACTTGCCTTTTGCGCAGGTCACATCTAGTATGTGATGTGAATCGCAAACTTCTGACCGCGCGAAAGGGGCTCCGATGGCGATTGAACAAGCGCTCATCGACGCGCTGGGTGGACACCTCAATATCGTCGAGGTAGAACCCTGCACGATGCGAATTCGTATCCAGGTGAAATCTCAAAGAGATGTCGATGAGGCGGCGCTGCGCGTAGATGGTGTACTGGCTGTCGTACGTTCCGGCAACGTTGTTCAAATCGTGTGTGGAGCTGAGTCTGACGATGTGGCTGCTGCGATGATCTCAACCCTTGAGAGCGTGGCCCATGACACGCCCTCGGAGTCTTTGTCGCAGCGCGTCCACGCCTAGTATTAAAGGTGTCATCAGCCCACAACGTAGAAGGCTTTCTTGTGGATACTTACGCACCCGCATCTGACAACATCGATGAGCTGCGCCGTATCGCCGATGCTAATGGCGTAGCCACCGGATTCTGGGATTGGTACGGGAATTGGGTGGACATCAGCGCGTCTACTCTTCTGAGGGTCCTTGGTGCTCTCGGGCTGCCTCTCGACGAATCCTCCACGGTGGGCGATGTGCACGAGGCTCTGCGCCTGACCGAAGAACGCGAATGGTGCTGCACCCTTCCGCCGACGATCGTCGCCCGCCAGGGCGGCGGCTACATGTTCCCTGTGCACGTACCGGACGGCTCCTGGGTGAACGTCCAGTGGGTGCTGGAGGATGGTCGGAAGGGCTCGTGTGATCAGGTGGATCGCTACGTTCCTCCGCGCATGATCGATGGTGCGCTCGTCGGACGTGCGACCTTTGACGTGCCTCACTGGCTGCCGCTCGGCTGGCACCGCCTCATCGCGACGGTTGAGGGTGGCCACGTAGAGTCTGCAACCCTGATCATCGTTCCCAACACGCTCTCGCTGCCGC
Source organism: Schaalia odontolytica (assembly GCF_009730335.1). Lineage (GTDB taxonomy): Bacteria > Actinomycetota > Actinomycetes > Actinomycetales > Actinomycetaceae > Pauljensenia > Pauljensenia dentiphila. The sequence continues at coordinate 1,612,009 of NZ_CP046315.1, read as the reverse complement.
TCCTGGAGTCCTCTCGTCGTGCGTGGGGTGTTAACGCGCAGCTGTACTCGACGCGTTCGGCTTCTTCGTGGGGCATTGGTGACGCAGCAGATCTTGCTGACCTGGCGGCTATCTGTGCTGACAAGGGCGCGGATTTCCTGCTGATTAACCCGGTACACGCATCCCAGCCTGTTTCTCCGCTGGAGACGTCGCCGTACCTGCCGGTGTCGCGGCGGTGGCTCAACCAGATCTACGTTCGCCCCGAGTCCATTGAGGAATACGCGGCGCTGCCGCAGTCCGCGCGCGAGGCCATCGAGCAGCTGCGCGAGGAGACGCGCCAGTTCGCAAGCCGCGAGGACCTGATCGACCGTGATCGTGCGTGGGATGCCAAGCGCAAGGCGCTTGAGATCATCTTCGCCGTGCCGCGCTCTTACCACCGCCAGTCCCAGTTCGATCATTTCGTCGAAGAAGGCGGATCCGAGCTGTCGAACTATGCGCTGTGGTGTGCTCTCGTCGAGCGCGAGGGCACGATCGAGCTGCCTGACGACCTTGCTCGTTCGTCTGCGCCTCGCGTCGAGATGGAACGCCTCGAGCTCGCCGACCGTGTTGACTTCTACCAGTGGTGCCAGTGGGTCGTCGCCGAACAGCTTGGGCACGCCCAGCAGGTGGCGCGCGAGGTCGGCATGGAGATCGGCATCATGGCTGATCTGGCAGTCGGCGTGCACGGCTACGGTTCCGAAAAGTGGAGCCGGCCGGAGCTCTTTGCCAGCGGCATGAGCGTGGGTGCTCCGCCGGACGTCTACTCCCAGCAGGGCCAGAACTGGTCGCAGCCGCCGTGGTCGCCGCGTAGCCTCGCGGAGTCGGGTTACCTGCCGCTGCGCGACATGGTCCGCGCTGCGCTGGCGAACGCCGGTGCGGTGCGCATCGACCACATCCTGGGTATGTTCCGCCTCTGGTGGATCCCGGACGGTTGCGTTCCCGCCGAAGGTACGTACGTGTACTACGATCACGAGGCCATGATGGGCGTCATCCTGCTGGAGGCCCAGCGTGCGGGTGCCGTCGTCATCGGCGAGGATCTGGGCGTCGTGGAGCCGTGGGTGCGTGATTACCTGCGCGACCGAGGTGTTCTCGGCACCTCCGTTGTGTGGTTCGAAAAGGAGGGTGGCGGTTGGCCGCTGCGTCCCGAGCACTACCGTGATCGTGCTCTAGCAGCCGTCAATATCCATGACTTGCCGCCCACGCTCGGCTACATCCGCGGCATTCAGACGACGCTGCGTTCCGAGCTCGGCCTGCTGACGGACGACATCGAGACGGTTCGCGCGGGCGATCGCCTTGAACTCGAACGGGTCACCGCGCGACTGCATGAGTACGGCTGCATCGACGGCGCAGAACCCAGCGAGCGGGAAACCGTTGAGGCTCTGTACCGCTACGTCGCGAAGACCCCGTCGAAGCTGGTCGTCGCCTCCCTCGTGGATGCGGTCGGGGACGTGCGCCCGCAGAACATGCCGGGCACGGGTGCTGACCTGTACCCGAACTGGTGCGTGCCGCTGTGCGATTCCGATGGCGAAGAAGTCGCGATCGAGGACCTCCCCACGGACGAGCGCCTGACCTCTCTGTTCGCGCTGCTGCGCGGGACCGTCCGCTGACGGACTCAGATACGCTGAACAAGTGAACCCCGCGACCCGAAAGGGCCGTGGGGTTCATGCATACGGTCGGTGTTCAGTCACCATCGGAAAGAGAAAACAGCGGATCGAGAATCCCCGCCGTGGGCAGTGCTTCATCGAACTCGGGAGAAACCGGCTCTCCGGGAGGGCTGACGACGATGACCGGTACGCAGGGGGACAGACCTGCCGCGCGGACGGGTCCGAGGTCCCAGTGGATGAGAGGAGCGCCCGCGTCGACGATGTCTCCCTCCTCGACGAGGGGAGCAAAGCCTCGGCCGCGCAGGCCGACGGTGTCGATGCCCAGATGAATGAGGATCGAGGGCCCGCGCGTGGAGGTGATAATTGCCGCGTGCGATTTGAGCTTGGTGACCACTCCGTTGATGGGAGAGTGAACGGTCACGCACGTGCAATCGGCTTCCGGCAGGAGCGCGCGGCCATCCCCGACGACGCCACTGGCGAAGACGGGATCCGGTACCTCGGAGAGGGGCAGGACGTGCGCAGCGAAAGGCGCACGGACGAGAAAGCTCACCGGCTCGCGTTCATCTGCTCGACGAGGTCCTCGGAGTCGGGGCCCATGACGACCTGCACGGCGTCACCAACGATGACGACATCGAAGGCTCCGGCTTCGCGCAGCTTGGCCTCGTCGATGAGGTCCGTGTTGGCTACGTCCAGGCGGATACGCGTAATGCACGCCTCGAGATTGGAGATGTTGTCCCAGCCGCCCAGGGCCTCGACGAGGGTCGTTGCGGTGTCCATGGTGTCCTCCTTGGCTCAGTCACCGAAACCGTTGCGGTTTGCCTCACACTTATGGTATCGCGACCGTGCACGAATGGGCACACTTGCAGCGACCGAGCGCATCACATTATGAGATGGTCGGGGAGGCGCTTGAACCTCGGATGCGGGCTGCCGGAGTGAAGGTCATCGCGATGCCTGCGCCGACAGCGAGTGCGGTGAACAGATACATCGCAGCCTCGATTCCGGTGTGGGCGGCAACGATGCCGGCTACGAATGAACCGAGGGGCATGACGCCCCAGACCGCGAAGCGAAAGATCGCGTTCATGCGACCGAGCATGTCGGGCGGACAGATTTCCTGGCGCAGGCTCATCTGGGTGACGTTGTAGATCGTCAGGAAGTAGGAGGAGATGACGCCAGCGGCAGCAATGATCCATGCGGCTGCAGTGGGAACGTGCACGGAGGCTGGCTGGACCGCGAGAATAACGACGCCGCCGATATTGGTGATGGCGATGCAGCGCCCGATGCCCAGGCGTGAGATCCACAGAGGTCGCGTGAGTGCACCGAGTATCCCACCAATTGCGCCCGCGCTGAGGAGGAGTCCGAGCTGTGTCGCGCTCATCCCGAGGGTGCGTAGCACGAGGATGGGCAGGAGGACTTGAACGCCCGCTCCGGCGAATGCGGCGCACGCGATGCAGGCGAAGAGTGGGAAGAGGAGGCGTTGCCCGCGTACGAAAGAGAGCCCCTCGAGGATCTGAGAGCGAAGGGGGGCATCGGAGTGGGCTGGACGAGGCTCGGGTGTGCGGATGCGCCAGATCGCCCATGTGGAGCAGACGTAGGTGGACGCCGTCAGCAGGTACGCCAGGGGAGGGGCGATAACACCGAGAAGCCATCCGCCAAGTCCTGGGCCACCCGCGCGTCCTACCTGATAGGACGCCTCGAGTCGCCCGTTGGCTGCCCCGATATAGCGCTTCGAGGCGATCATGGGAACGTAGGACTGATAGGCGACGTCGAAGAAGACGGTGGACAGACCCAGGAGCGCCGCGACGACCATGAGGTGGGTGAGAGCCAGCGAGGAGAACACGTAGGCGATTGGGATGGACACGAGGGCTGCGATGCGTGCGAGGTTTGCGGCGATCATGACGCGGCGCTTGCGCCATCCGTCGACCCACGCACCCGCCGGTAGACCGACGAGGAGGAACGCGAGGGTTTGCAGGCCAGACAGTATGCCGATCTGCGTTTCGGTCGCGTGCAGGACGGTGATCGCGATGGCCGAGGTGGCCAGCGTGCCGACCTGGAAGCCCACCTGTGCGGCGGTTTGCCCTGCCCACAGGTGCATGAAGGCGGAGTTACGGGTGAGGGGATGGTGCAGCCAGCGCTGCAGTGATCCGCTCACCGTGCATCGCCGAGGCCTTGGCCCCCACTCGGATCATCCGATGTTAGGCCGGTGGCGCGGAGAGCCCAGGCCAGGCCGTCTTCGGAGACAGAGGGGGCGACGATATCCGCTACGTCTACGAGGGCCTCGCAGTCGTCCCCGATGCTGATGCCGACCGCTGCCGTTGCCACGGCCTCGACGTCGTTGTTGGAGTCGCCAAGCGCGACGGTATGAGAGAGCGGAATGCCCACGTGCTCGCAGATGGCACGGATGCCGACTGCTTTCGACAGATGCGCCGGAACGACCTCGAAGGGGACGTAGCCTGCGGCGCCAACGGAGCCGATGATTGCGCGGTAGCCGTCCGGTAGGGCTGCTGTCACTCTCTCCATCGATGCTTTCTCGGGCGGGACATATGCTGTGACCTTGGTGAATGCGCCGCTGTTGATGTCCGTGATAAAGGGGGTGATCGACTGGGCGTATTCGATCCAGTCTTCTGGATGCTTGCCCGCGCGGGGGACGAAGAAATCGAGGTATCCCTCGCTGGGTCCCATCTGGTCGGGGCCCTGCCAGATGTAGAAGGCGTCGAGCTCCTGCCACAGGGCAGTCAACATGCCGACATGCTCGCGGGGCATGCGCTCGTCAACGAGCACCCGGTCCCCGACGGAGGCGTACCCTCCGGCTCCGCCGACGAGCCCCTCGAAGCCGACGTCCCAAAAGCGCGTGTAGACCTCGGGCGCGGAGCGCCCCGTGCACGCGAAGAGCAGGTGACCGCGGTTCCTGACCTGTGCCAGGGCCTCAAGCGCCGATCCTGGAATCCGCTGGCGAGAATCGCACAGGGTTCCGTCGATGTCGACAAACACAGCGTGGGGAGACGCGGATTCGTTCTCGACGTGCGTGGGGACCTCGGTGTCAGTCATGGGATCTATCTTATCCCAGGGCGAATAAGGCCTTGCGCATGCAGAACACGCCGCGCAAACGACAAATCATGCGCACGGTCGATTGGAAGGGAACCCCATGGTCCACACTGGAACCATCGACGATACCCGCGATGGAGCACGAAAGGCAGTTCACGACGATGGAACATTCAGCACTGACGGACGCCAACGACCTCACCCTCCTGCAAGCCGCGGCGCTTCTCTCGGGTTCGAGCGCCTGGGACTCCCGCCCGCTCCCCGCGGCGGGCGTTCCCTCCTTCGTGATGAGCGACGGTCCCCACGGTGTTCGTCGCCAGCTCGGGGACGCTGATCACCTGGGAATCGCGGAGTCCGAGAAAGCGACCTGCTTCCCGACGGCCTCCGCTGTCGCGGCCACGTGGAACCCGGAGCTGGCGCGCGACATGGGCGAGGCGCTGGGGCTGGAAGCGCGAGGCCTCGGTGTCGACGTCTTGCTCGGTCCCGGCCTTAACATCAAGCGTTCGCCGCTGTGCGGGCGTAACTTCGAGTACTTCTCCGAAGACCCGATCCTGGCCGGTCGCATGGCCGCCGGCCTCGTCGAAGGAATCCAATCCACGGGTACCGCAGCCTGCCCCAAGCACTTCGCCGTCAACTCACAGGAACTGCGCCGCATGGCGTCGGATTCCATCGTGGATGAGCGCACGATGCGCGAGATTTACCTGACCGGCTTCGAGATCGTCTGCCGAGAGGCTAAGCCGCGGGCGATCATGAGCTCCTACAACCTCGTCAACGGCACGTACGCGCACGAAAACAAGCACCTGCTGACCGACATCTTGCGCACCGAGTGGGGCTTCGATGGCATGGTCGTCTCCGACTGGGGTGGTTCGAACAGCGCTGTCGAGGCCGCGCGCGCCGGCGGAAGCCTTGAGATGCCCGCCCCCGGCCTGGCGGGTGCTCGCCAGATCGTAGCGGCCGTCGAGGCGGGACAGTTGGATGCGGCCGACGTCTACGCGCGCGCCCAGGAAGTCCTCAACGTCGCGAGCGCGAGTGCCGGCTTGCCTGCGCCCAGGCCCTATGACCTCGGGCAGCACCACGAGCTGGCTACGCGCATTGCCTCCGAGGCGATCACCCTCCTGCGTAACGAGGAGGATCTCCTGCCCTTGAGCGCCGGCACGAGCGTCGCCCTTATCGGCGATCTTGCTGACACTCCGCGCTTTCAGGGATCGGGTTCCTCCCAGGTCAACCCCACTCGTGTGGAGGCTCCGCGCGAACTGCTTGAAGCCGGGGGAGAGGGCGCACGAGGCCTCGTTCTCGAGGGATATGCGAGCGGGTATGAGCGCCACGGCGGTACGAGTGACGCTCTCATCGCCGAGGCCGTGGCCCTCGCCGAGCGCGCCGACGTGGCGCTTGTCTACGTCGGTCTCGACGAGCTGGCCGAATCCGAAGGCCTGGACCGCCCCCACATGCGTCTGCCCGAGGGCCAGGATCGCCTCATCCAGGCTGTCGTAGCAGCCAATCCGCACACCGTCGTCGTTCTGACCGGTGGCGCAAGCGTCGAGATGCCGTGGGTATCGTCCGTGCCCGCGCTCGTGAACGGTTACCTGACCGGGCAGGGAGGCGCCTGCGCAATGCTGGACGTCCTGACGGGCGTCGTCAATCCGTCGGGACGCCTGGCCGAAACATACGCGCTCTCCTACGAGGACCACCCGACCTCCGCCTGGTACCCGGCGACCGGCCCGCTCTCGTACTACCGCGAAGGCCCGTTCGTCGGCTACCGCTACTTCACGACCGCGGGCATCGACGTTGCCTTCCCCTTCGGCTACGGCCTGTCGTACTCGAGCTTTGAATACTCCGACCTTGCCGTGAACGAGGAGGGGGTGACCCTCACGGTCACCAACACCTCTGCGCGTGACGGTGCCGAGGTTGTCCAGCTCTACGTGAGCGCACCCGGTGGTGTGTTCGGTCCTGCACGCGAGCTCAAGGGTTTCGCAAAAGTCGAGGTTGGCGCCGGAGCATCGGTGAGCGTGACGATTCCCTTCGACTGCTACACGTTCCGGCACTGGGAGACGTCGCGCGCAGCCTGGGAAACCGAGGCAGGAACCTGGACGATCCACGTGGGACGCAATGTCTCCGATACGCCGTTGAGTGCCACCGTCGAGGTCGAAGGAACCATGCCCTCGCCGATAGACCCTGCCCTTGGCCATTACCTGAGCGCCGACGTTACTGGCATCACCAACGGCGAGTTCGCCGTCCTGCTGGGACGGACGATCCCGACGGCTTACCCCGCGGACGACCTCGTTGCCTCCGACCCGCTGTCCGAGATGACGCGCGCGAAGACCTGGCTTGCCCGCGTCGCCGGACGCAAGCTTCATGCCCTGAAAGCGAAGGCGGACGCGAAGGGAAGCCCGGACCTTAACATCCTTTTCATCCTCAACATGCCTTTCCGAGCCATCGCGAAGATGAGCAATGGAGCCGCCAGCTCGGACATGGTGGATGCGATCCTCCTCGCCGTGAACGGACACCCCCTGTGGGGCCTCACCCGAGCCGCCCTCGGCTTTATCTCCAACGCCCGCGCCAATAAGGCCACCCAGCGCGAACTCGACCAGACCCGATGACGCGGCCTCGGCCTCGTACAACACACTGACGTAAAGGAATACACATGCAGGCTCTTACCCGGTGGTGGAAGAATTTCGAATCCATGCACCCGACGGTCGCGCAGTTCATCGTCTTCTTCATCCTCTCCAACGGCATTACGGTGCTGCAGCTGGTTCTCATGCCGGCGTTCAAGGTGGTTTTCGCGCACACGAGCCTCGTCGATACGGCCTTCCAGTTCCTGCCGGTCGGCGTCTCGCACGGGCACACGGTGTTCCTCTTTGACTACCCGGCCGGTTTGATGTCGGTGGGCGGGGGCGGCGGCCTCGCGTACTTCCTTGCCGTCGAGATCACCCTGCTGATCGCCCAGGTCATCAATTTTTTTGCACAGCGCAACGTCACCTTCAAGTCCAACTCGTCGATGGGTAAGGCCGCCTTCTGGTACGCGGTGGCCTACGTCGTCATCACGATCGCGGCGGCTGCCCTTCAGGTCCTCTACAAGGACCCGATCTACGCGTGGGCCATTGCGACGATGGGCGCGGGCGGTGAAACCTTCGCCGATGTCATCACGATGATCATCAACGCCGCCATCTCCTTCTGGGTGTTCTTCCCCATCTTTAAAGTGATCTTCAAGCAGGAACCCTCTCAGGAGGACGCGCAGGTCAGCGCAGCACAGTAAACTACTGGCAGACTTCACGAGAGGAGACTCCATGAGCGCGCCGCTGCTGACGGTGATCGTGCCCGCCTACAACTCCGAGGATTACCTCGACCGGGCGCTGACCACGCTCGTCGGATACGGCGACGAACTCGAGGCGATCATCGTCAACGACGGATCGAAGGACCGCACTACGGAGATTGCCGACGAGTGGGCCGCTCGCTACCCCTCCGTAAAGGTCATCCACCAGGAAAACAAGGGTCACGGCGGTGCCGTCAACGCCGGCCTCGCCGCCGCCACCGGCACGCACGTGCGCGTCGTCGACTCCGATGACTGGCTGGACCGACGTGCCACAAACGCCGTTCTCGACGTCCTGCGCGAGGAACGCGAGGCCGGGCGCGACCTGGACCTGCTCGTTACCAACTACGTCTACGACAAGCAGGGAAAGTCGGTCAAGGCAGTCATCCGTTACCGTAACGTTCTGCCTCGCGGCCGCAGCTTCGGTTGGGCGGACCTGCGCCGCTGCCGCTACGACCAGTACCTCATGATGCACGCCCTGACGATGCGCACGGAGGTCGTGCGAGCCTCCGGTCTGGTGATGCCCGAGCACACGTTCTACGTGGACTACCTGTACTCGTTCGTGCCGCTGCCCTACATTTCGACGATCCGCTACCTGGACGTGGACCTGTACCACTACTTCATCGGCCGTGACGATCAGTCCGTCAACGAGAAGGTCATGATCACGCGCCTGGATCAGCTTGCCCGTGTCAATGAGGCGATGACCCGTGCGCTGCCTCCGCGCGCTGAGGTCGAGGACAAGCTCTGGCGCTACATGGTCCACTACCTGCGCATCAACGCCGTCGTCTGCTCCGTCATGGCTCAGCTCTCGGGCACGCCCGAGCACCTGGCGCTCAAGGAACAGATCTGGGAGACCATGGACCAGATCAACCCCGAGGCCACGGATCGCCTGCGCCAGGATCTGCTCGCCGGCCTCGTGCGCCATGCGTCGCCGACGCTTGTGCGCGGCGGCTACAAGGTCGCGGCGGCGCTCCTCGGCTTCAACTGAGCGCGCTGCGCCGGTTCTTTCAGCTACCGCGACGCAAGCTGTAGCGTCATACGGTGCAGGCTGTGGTGCCTGTTGATGAGGGGAAACTCGACGTCGTCGTCGCGCTCAATCCATGAAAAATGGAGTTTCTCCGCGACCCTGCGTGAGGCCTCATTGCCGTCGAAGTAGCCAAGAGTCAGCATCGTCATGCCCAGTGCCTTCGCCCGCTCGACGATCGCTGCACCTGCCTCTGTGGCGTAGCCCCGGCCCCAGTACGGTGAGCCGATCCAGTAACCCAGGTCCGCGACCCCGGGGACATCTGGATTATCTACCCGCAGGCCGATCGCTCCGACGAGCTCGCCGCCGTTGATCTGGGTCACCGCGTAGGTTTCGGGGGACGATAACACGGTGGACAAAGCCTGGTGGGCGTCCTCGATGCTGGTGTGGGGTGCCCATCCGCACGCCAAGCCGATGCGGGGATCCTTCGCAAGCTCGTAGAGGTCGGGCGCGTCGGCGGCGCGCCATGGCCGCAAGCGCAGCCGCGCGGTATCGATGATGGTCATGCGTGTTCCTTTGGGGTCGTTGAGGGCAGTAGGACCGTCAGGGCAAACCAGTGGTTCTCAACCTGCGTTATCGCCTGACCGCCGTACTGTCGCGCCGTCCATTGGATTGATTTTACACCCCATCCGTGACGCACGGTGTCCTGCTTAATCGTCGTCAGCCGACCCCCCGCGTCTGTGTTCAGATGCCCGTCGAACCAGTTCTCCACGCGGATCACCGTCATCTGCCCCCGCTGAAAGAGGGCCAACTTAATGAGGCGTCTATCCGGATCCGGCACGCGGCGCGAGGCTTCGATCGCGTTATCGAGGACGTTACCCAGCAGGGTCGCAATGTCCATCGATGACATGGATCCCAGTAGGGCGCCGTCAGCGACCGCCGTGAAGTTAATGCCGGCTGCAGCGCACGCACGGCCCTTCGTCGTGAGGATGACGTCGAGGACTGCATTGCCGCTGTGGTACTGCTGGCCGATCTGCTCGATCGAAGATTCGAGCTCGGCAAAAGATGCCGCAGCGCGTCCGGGGTCTAGCTCCGCGCGAATCGCCTCCACCTGGTGCTTGAGGTCGTGATGGGCACGCGCAACCTGCTCCATATCTTCCTTGGCGGCCAGATACTGGTGGTGCTGCGCGTCGAGGGAGGCCTGGATGGATGCGAGTTCGCGCTCGGTCGCGCTTTGCTGGATACGCTCGAATTGCGCGAACAGGATTGCATAGCCCGCCAGGTCCACGAGGGTGCGGATGTAGAAGACCTCCCAGCCGGACCTTCCAGAGAACGGGGTGGCCGTCGATATAAAACTCAGGTTGGACAGAGCAAAAATTGAAATGCCGATAACTACGCCGGAGGCAAGGTCCGCGTAACGGAGAACAGGCAGCGCCCCCTGGCGGTAGACGCGCCGTTCGAAGAAGTAGACGACGGCCAAGCACGTCGCCGAAATCGCTGCAAAACCGCCGAATGACAGGGGATGCCAGTAGGGCTTGTCGGCGTGGGAGTAGACGACGACCTGCCAGGCGAGGGAAGCTGCGAGCTCGGCCACGATGAAGGCACGTGCGCTCATATGCGTCACCCAGCGCCAGTCCAGAGCAGTTCCCACGCGGATGATGCACCACACGAGCGCGTACGCCGTCATCATGCCCGGCACCCACAGGGACAGGGGAGCGCGGCCAAGCAGTTCCTGGGCGCCGACGAGCACCACGAGGCCACCGACGGCCGCAGCGGCGAGCCGCCAGCGGGGGATAGCAGCGTTCGGGTTCAGGGCATTGGACGACGCCGAGCGCGCGACGACGAAGACGTACACGAGGGCGGCGCCCCACTCCGAGAGGGCTGTGAACAGGCGCGGAATGTCGGGAAGGGACTCGAACACGTCAGTGGATCCCGCCCGCGAAGCTTGCCAGAGCCGTCATGAACGCTTTCTTGCGGGGCCGGGAGATACGCAGGCTGTCCCCGCCCGTCATCAGGCACTCCTGGTCGGCGACGCCGCGCACGTGGGCGAGATTGACAAGGTAGCACGAATTTGAACGGAAAAAGTCGTGCCCGGCGAGCTGTTCCTCCATGGCCTTCAAGGTGGAGGTGATCGAGAAGGTGTCGGAGACCGTGTGCACGTCCAGGCGGTGCTTGATCGACTCGACGTAGACGATGTCGGCGACGTCGATGCGGTGGGTCGACATGCCAGACTGAAGGAGAACCGAGGCACGGCGCCGCTTGGCGACGGCCTCGAGACACCGCGACAGTTCCTGGGAGAATGCGAACCAAGGCAGCGGCTTCATCAGGTAGGACAGTGCCCCCACCTGGTAGCCGTGGATCGCGAACTGCGCGGCTGACGTGATGAACACGAGGACGACCTCCCGGTCGACCTCGCGGATCGCGCGCGCCGCGGTCATTCCATCCACGTGCGTCATCTGGATGTCCATGAGGATGATGTCGTAGACCGGCTTGTAATCACCGATGATGGCTCCGCCGTCCTCGAAATAGGTGACGTCGAAGGAGACATCGTATTCCTCGCTGTAGCGCGCGAGGTAGTCGGCCAAAAGCTGGCGTGAGACGGCCTCGTCCTCGACGACGGCGATGCGCACCATGACCCGGCCCTCCCTGACGTACTCACAGATGACAACAAGGATATGTGAGCGCAGCCCCGCCCTTCGCGCGAGTCCACTCCCCGGCCTCGTCGATCACATGCAGGCGCACCCGCAGGTGGGGGCCGCTACCATTGTCCTGACTAACGTGAAAGGGGAGTGGCGTGGATCTGCTCGTTGTTGGATCGGGCTTTTTTGGCCTGACGTTTGCCCGCGAGGCCGCGGAGCGATTCGGTATAAACGTGACCGTCATCGAGCGTCGCGACCACATCGGAGGCAACGCCTACTCGTCGATCGACGAGGCCACCGGCGTTGAGGTGCACCGATACGGCACCCATCTCTTCCACACGTCGAACGAGCGCGTGTGGTCCTACGTCAACCGTTTCACGGCCTTCAACGACTATCGCCACCGCGTCTACGCCAACTATCGGGGTGTCGTTTACCCGCTGCCCATCAACCTGGGCACCATTAACCAGTTCTTCGGCGCAGCCTATTCGCCCGCCGAGGCCCGTGCGCTGATCGAGCAGCAGGCCGCCGAGATCACGGGTGAGCCCGGCAACCTCGAGGAGAAGGCGATTAGCCTCATCGGCCGCCCCCTCTACGATGCCTTCATCGCGGGGTACACGGCCAAGCAGTGGCAGACGGATCCGCGCGAGCTGGCCGGCTCCATCATCACACGCCTGCCCGTGCGCTTCACCTACGAGAACCGCTACTTCCAGGACCGCTACGAGGGCCTGCCCCTGAACGGCTACGGAGCGTGGATCGCGAACATGGTCGATCACCCGCGCATCACCGTGCACACGGGTGTGGACTTCTTCGATGCCGCCTCGCCGTTCTCGAAGGCCGCGACCGTCGGCCAGGTACCCGTCGTCTACACCGGCGCAATCGACCGCTACTTCGACTATGAGGCCGGCGAGCTCGGCTGGCGCACCCTCGACTTTGAGACCGAGGTCGTGGACGTGCCCGACTACCAGGGCTGCTCCGTCATGAACTACTCGGACCGCGACGTGCCCTTCACGCGCATCCACGAGTTCGCGCACCTGCACCCCGAACGTGATCGCGCCGGCGCGACTAACACGATCATCCAGCGCGAATACTCGCGCTTCGCCCGCCCCGGCGATGAGCCCTACTATCCGATCGCCTCGCCGTCGGACCGCTCGACCCTCGCTGTCTACCGCGACATGGCGGCGGGGGAGAAGAACGTGCTCTTCGGCGGGCGACTGGGTTCCTACCAATACCTGGACATGCACATGGCAATCGCATCGGCCCTCACCAAGGTCGACGAGGCCGTGGCCTCCTGGCGCTGATCGGTAACCGTTCCGTATGGCGTCGATTGTCTGGTCGGTCCTCTCGATCGCCCTCATCATCGGCGTCGGTTGGGTGGCTCGTCGCGCGGGTGCGCTCGGTCCTGAGGCGGCGGGTTCTCTCGCGTCGGTGACGTACTGGGTGGCGTCCCCGGCTATGCTCTTCCACGCGATCGTCTCGACGGGGACGTCTGGCGTATTCGGGGCTCCGCTCGCCGTGGCAGCCGCTTCGGGTGCGGGAACAGCGCTCCTGTTCGTGGCCGTTGCCCGTCTGGTCTTGCACCTCACGCGGGGCGAAACCACGTTGGGGGCCATGGCCTCATCCCTCAATAACGGCGCGTACATTGGCATCCCGATCGCCGTCTATGTGCTGGGTGACGCTTCTGCGGTTGTGCCCATCCTGGTGTTTCAGCTCGGTTTTTTCACGCCGATGTTCTTCGTGTTGGCGGAGCTGGCCGGATCTGGCCAGCGCCCGTCTGCGCGCGGCATTGCGACGGTCATCGCGCGCAACCCGATGGTTATTGCGGCGGCGTGCGGTTTCCTCTTTTCCGCGGCCGGGTGGTCGATGCCGACGCTCCTCGAGGTGTCCACGTCCATGCTGGGGGCAGCGGCGCCCCCGATGATCCTGCTGTCCTTCGGTGCCGCCCTTATGGACCGCCGCACGGCGTCCGACGATGCGGGGGTGCCAGCTATCGCGTGCGCCGTCGTTGCTAAGCTCGCCGTGCAGCCCGCCATCGCGTGCGGTGTCGGGATGCTCCTCGGGTTGACTGGTCCGGCGCTCATGTCGGTGACCATCATGGCGGCGCTGCCCTCCGCGCAGAACGCCTACATCGCGGCCACGCGTGCCAGGGCGGGGGAGCGTATCGCGCAGGGAACGGTCCTCGTGACGACCTTTGCATCGCTGCCCGTCGTTGTTGGAATTGCGGCGATTTTCCATGCCTGTGGGGTTGTTTCCTAACTGGGGTTTGTCGGCATAAGCTCTGTTCTCGGCGTATTCGAGTGGACCCCCGTCAGCAAAGAATCCGTCAAAAAGAGGCCAAAAACACGTTCTGTATTGTGGACTCTGGGAGACTTCCCGGTGTATCGGCCCTAGTCTGGCTGGGAATTATCCCGAATAGACACGTTTGCAAGGAACTCACTTCATGTCATCCTCCGCATCCAAATCCGCGCCCCGCGCGCGCGACTCGTGGAGCGGCCAGACAGGCTTCCTCCTGGCAGCCATCGGCTCGGCCATCGGCCTGGGCAACATCTGGCGTTTCCCCGGCGTCTCCTACTCCAACGGCGGCGGCGCCTTCCTGGTTCCGTACCTGGTTGCCCTCGTCTTCGTCGGTATCCCCATGCTGTGGCTCGACTACGCGGTCGGCCACAAGTTCCGCGGTTCACCGCCGTGGGCGCTGCGTAAGATCATCGGCGGCGGCGAGTTCGTTGGATGGTTCCAGACCTTCGTCTGCTTTGTCATCATGGTCTACTACGGTGCGGTCCTCGCGTGGGGCGTGCAGTACACGATCTACTCCGTGAACGAGGCCTGGGGCGCCGACCCGACGACCTTCTTCCTGGAATCCTTCCTTGAGAAGGTTCCTGGCGACACCTTCTCGTGGGCGCCGGCATGGGCGGTCATGATCCCGCTTGCTCTCGTGTGGGTTCTCGTCCTTTTCGTGATTGGCCGCGGCCTGTCCAAGGGTGTCGAGGCTGCGAACAAGGTGTTCCTGCCGCTCCTTGTCATCCTCTTCCTCGCGCTCGTCGTCCGTGCACTCTTCCTGCCGGGCGCCGTCGAAGGCCTCAACGCCTTCTTCACGCCGAACTGGAGCGCGCTTGCTGATCCTAAGGTGTGGCTGGCCGCCTTCGCGCAGATCTTCTACTCGCTGTCCGTGGGCTTTGGCATCATGCTGACCTACGCCTCGTACCTGAAGCCCAAGTCGAACCTGACCGGCACCGCGCTGGTCGCAGGCTTCGCGAACTCTTCTTTCGAGATCCTCGCGGGTATCGGCGTCTTCAGCGCCATCGGCTTCATGGCGCACCAGGGTGGTGTGAGTGTCTCCGAGGTCGATGGCCTGACCGGCCCGATCCTCTCCTTCGTGACCTTCCCGAAGATCATCTCGATGATGCCCGGCGGGCCTATCTTCGGCGTGCTCTTCTTCTCGTCCCTCGTTCTGGCCGGTGTCACCTCGCTGCTGTCCCTGCTTCAGGTCGTCTCCGGCGGCCTGCAGGACAAGTTCGGTTGGTCGCCCGCTCGCTCCGCTCTGGTTCTTGGCGTCCCCGCGACCGTTATTTCGCTGGTGCTCTTCGGGACCCGTTCGGGCCTGAACAACCTCGACATCGTCGACAACTTCATCAACTCGGTCGGCGTCGTGTCCTCGGCGATTATGTTCGCGGTTCTGTGCGCGGTCGCCGGCCCCCGCCTCGGGGCGCTCCGTGCGCACATCAACTCGGTGTCCAGCGTGAAGGTCCCCAAGCTCTGGGAGCCCCTCGTCGGTATCGTCATCCCGGTCGTTCTCTTCGTCATGATGGCGATGTCTCTCGTGAAGGTCCTGAAGGACGGCTACGAGGGGTACCCCAGCAGCTACATTCTGATCTTTGGCTGGGGTTCCGTGGCGGTCGCGGTCATTGCGTCTCTGATTTTCACTCTCATTCCGTGGAAGCACCGCCCGGTGGATACTCACACGGCGGTCGCTCAGATCCTCGCTGACGATGCCGAAGACACCGCTTCGATCGAAGGAGGCGCCAAGTGACCGCTCCCGCTATCGCTCTGATGATCCTGACGATCCTGCTCGTGTGGGGTGGCCTCGTTGCCTCGGTCGTCCTGCTGCAGGTCCTCTCGGTTCCCACCGACGAGGAAACCGAGGCTGCGCAGCTCGCCATTGAAGCCGCTGAAGCCGCGAAGCAGTAGGGTGGCATCGTGAAGCTCGTTGCCTTCGATCTCGATGACACCCTGGCGCCCTCGAAGTCCCCGCTGCCGGCCCGCATGGACGTCGCTCTGCGGTCCCTGCTGGACCACGTGGAGGTGTGCATCATCTCCGGCGGCCAGATGGGTCAGTTCCGCACTCAGGTGCTGGACAACCTGCACGCCACGGATGAGGAACTCTCTCGGCTGCACCTGATGCCCACCTGCGGCACGCGTTACTACCGCTATGAGGGTGGGGCCTGGGTCGAGCGTTACGCGCACGATCTGGATCCCGAGGTCGCCGCCCGCGCTATCGACTCGCTCGAGCGTCACGCGCGCAAGCTCGGCCTGTGGGAGTCCAACCCGTGGGGCAACATCATTGAGGACCGTGGCTCGCAGATTACCTTCTCCGCTCTGGGCCAGGAGGCTCCGCTTGACGCGAAGCGCGCCTGGGATCCGGACGGCACCAAGAAGGCCGCTCTGCGCGACGCTGTGCAGCCCGACGTGCCTGAGCTCGACGTTCGCGGCGGTGGCTCGACCTCGGTCGACATCACCACCCGTGGCATCGACAAGGCGTTCGGCATGGGTAAACTCGTTGAAGAGACGGGCATCCCCGCCTCCGAGATGCTCTTCATCGGCGACCGCCTGGACCCGGAAGGCAATGACTACCCCGTCAAGGCAGCCGGCTACGCGACACGCGCAGTGTCCGGATGGGAAGAATGCGTGGAGGTCATCGACGAGATCGTGGCATCCATGAGCTGACCCATCGCAGCAAGCGATGACGAGGCCGGGGCTGGGTATCCAGCTCCGGCCTCGTTGTCTGCGGCTGCGGAGATCGTGCAGCTGCGGCGTAATGCGGTGACGCGTTACTGCGCGCCGACGCCCCTGGTCGCCCAGAAGACGACGGCGGACGCGGCTGCGACGTTGAGTGAGTCGACCCCGTGGTCCATGGGGATTTTGACGGTGTAGTCGGAGGCCGCGATGGTGCGATGTCCCAGGCCGTCGCCTTCGGTGCCCATCACCATTGCGAGGCGAGCGCCCGGCCCCTGGAGGGCGGGCAGTGAAGCGAAGTCGTCGAGGGACACCGAATCGTCCGACAGAGCCAGCGATGCGACCGTGAAGCCAGCCTCCTGGAGGGCGGTGATGTCGCCGGGCCAGGAATCGAGGCGAGTCCACGGAATCTGGAAGACGGTTCCCATGGAGACGCGCACGGATCGTCGGTAGAGGGGATCAGCGCACTGTGGCGTCACGAGAACAGCGTCGACGCCGAGCGCGGTGGCGCTGCGGAATGCGGCGCCGACGTTCGTATGGTCGACGAGGTTTTCCAAGACGACGACGCGACGCGCCGGGGTGCCGCCGTGAGCGGTTGCGAGCAGCTCGTCGAGGCTCGGCAGAACCGGGCGCTGCATGGCGGCGAGGGCCCCGCGGTGCAGGTGGAAGCCGGTCATCTGCTCTAACACATCCTCGTCGGCGACGAAGATCGGAACGTCCGCGCCGTCGGGGCCACCTGTTGCCGCCTCGATGAGGTTGGTGAGGGTCGGTAGCCAGCGCCTCGACATGAGGAACGAACGAGGGGTGTGGCCGGCACGGATCGCGCGTTCAATGACGTTCGCGGATTCGGCCATGTACAGGCCGCGTTCCGGTTCGATCTTGGAACGAAGTTTGACGTCTTTAAGGCGCGTGTAGTCGTCCAGGCGCGGATCTGCTGCCAGGTCCGCGCTGGTGAGCTCGATAATCACGGCGGTCCCTTACGCGCGCTGGAGGGCGCGCGAGACCTCGCCCGGCCAGGAAGGACCCTCGAAGATGAAGGCAGAGAACGCCTCGACCAGGTCCGCGCCCGCGCTGATCATGCGCAGCGCATCCTCGGGCGACGAGATGCCGCCGGTGCCGATGAGGATCTGGTCGTCGTCAAGGTGCCGTGCCACCAGGGAGACGACCTCCAGCGCACGGGGCAGAAGCGGAGCGCCGGAGACGCCGCCCTCGCCCAGGTCGTGGTTGATCGTTGTGTTCGTGGCGACGACTCCTGCCAGGCCGAGCTCCTTCGTCAGCTCGACGACGGCGACGATGTCCTCGTCGGCCAAATCGGGAGCGATCTTGACGAAGAGCGGCATGGTGCGATCGGGAGCGCCTGCCTCGCAGCCGCGGCGGGCGGCCTGCAGGATCGGGCGCAGGTGATCAACGGACTGCAGGTCGCGCAGGCCGGGCGTGTTGGGGGAGGAGACGTTCACGACGACAAAGTCCACCCAGTGGGCGAGCGTCTTCGCGCAGTACTCGTAGTCGGCGGGTGCGTCCGCCTCAGACGTCACCTTGTTCTTGCCGATGTTGGCGCCAACGATCGTGGCGCGGCCCGCAGGAGTCGAGCGCAGCTCGCGCAGCTTCTCGGCGGCGGCATCGGCTCCAGCATTGTTGAAGCCCATGCGATTACGCAGGCCGCGTTCCTCCATGAGTCGCCACAGGCGCGGCGCGTCGTTGCCGGGCTGGGGACGAGGAGTCACGGTACCGATCTCGACGAAGGCGTAGCCGAGGGCACACATGCCGAGCACTGCCTCGGCGTCCTTGTCCATGCCGGCTGCCAGACCGAGACGGGACGGGAGGTGACGCTCACCCAGGGTCAGGGGGACCTCGACGCCGCCAACCATTCGCGTGGGGGAGTGCGTCGGATCGAGGTAGCCCAGAGTGGCGCGCATGAGTCCACGCGTCGGGGCGAATCGTCCGGCTAAGGAAATTGCTCCGAGACCCCAGTGGTGTGCATCCTCCGGGTTGGAACGCGAGATGAAGTGTGTGAAAGCCCAGTTGTACGCGCGTCGGATCATGCTTCCTAGGATAGTTGATCAGTCCCACCATGCCCACCACCATCGCGTGGCTGATCCGTCTCGAATGAGCGCACGCATTTCGTCCGGCGGGATCGCGTCCTCTCCGAGGCCAAGTGCCGAGGCGAGAGTCAGCCAGTGCTGGTAGCTCGGGTACCGCTCCTCGTCGATGGGAGATCCGGTGTGAGCGATGATTGCAGATTCCGGGACGAGTACGGTGTCGATGCTGACGCGTTCGTCTCGTCGTGGCGCGCGAATGACGTAGCCTTCGAGGGTGAGTCCGTCGATGCGGGAGGCGGCGCGTAGCAGGTCGATGATCCGAGGAGCGTTGTTCTGCCGATCGTTGCGCGCGTCCTTCGGCAGCAAGGATGCGAGCCGACGAGCGTCAGTCCCGGATAGGTCCGCGAAGCGTGCGTAGTCGCCCAGGTCCCACCCATCGCACAGGTAGGGAGCTAACAGAGAGGAGATGCCTCGATCCTCAAGCCATCGAGGTGGGCCGTACATGCCTTCGGGGCAGGGCTCCTCCTCGTCGAGCATGACGTCGGCGGTGGCGGGCAGTGTGACCGTTGTGTGCATGATGCTTCCTTGTCGTTCGTGACGGAGCGCCGATGCTCCGACACGGACAGGATCATGCACATGAGGACGTGGCGGCCAGCGCCACGGCACCCGCTGTGGATAACGGGAGAGCCGCCAGTTGCCCTGTGGATAAAGTACATCGGCCCCGCACCCATGTGGATAGGGCGGGGCCGACGAGAAAGGCGACTACTTCGGGAACTGCCCGCGGTCGACCTGCGGACGGGGCGAACGCCAGCGCCGCGGCATGATCATGCGGGAGAAGGCGTAGTAGGCGGTACCGGAGGGAATGTCCTCGCGTGGGTGTGCCTCGGTGAAGACACGCTTGATCGTGCGCCACACGAAGAACGCCTCAATGGCCGTGACGATGAAGGAGCCGTACATGAGGATGGACGACCCATAGAGCATGTACGCCTGGTAGTGCAGCGGGATCTTGTTGCCCAGCATCGACAGCACCATGATGAGGATGATGGACACCATCATGACGGCGAGGATCCACTCGGAGAAGGAGTGGCGCGCGTCGACGTAGTCACGCACGAAACGGCGTGCGCGTCCCTTGTCGCGGGCCGGCAGGTACTTTTCCTCGCCGGTGATCATCGCGCGCTGCTCGGCGTCGAAACGCGCGTTGCGGGCGGCGCGGGCGGCTCGCTTGGCCTCCTTGCGGTCCTTGGGGACCAGGGGGCGGATGCGGGCGGCCTCGGCTGCCTTACGCTTCGGCGTAG
Source organism: Schaalia odontolytica (assembly GCF_009730335.1). Classification (GTDB taxonomy): domain Bacteria; phylum Actinomycetota; class Actinomycetes; order Actinomycetales; family Actinomycetaceae; genus Pauljensenia; species Pauljensenia dentiphila. The sequence continues at coordinate 1,592,157 of NZ_CP046315.1, read as the reverse complement.
GGCGACCCTTCTTGCCGTCGGGCGTCGTGGAGACGGGCTCGACATTCATCGAGGCATCGTCGTTGTTGTTCTTGCTTCGTCCAAACACGCTTCAAGGCTAGCGGATAGCCCACACGCCTCGCACTCCCATGGTCTACCCTAGTCGTATGGCTGATACTTCACATGCACCGTCCACGTCCGTTTTGAAGGAGCGCCTGGAGGCTGCTTTCCCGTCCCTGCTGGAGGAGCTCACGCAGCTCGTCGCGATTCCGTCGGTGTCGTCGGATCCCGCGCATGCGGCCGACGTGGAGCGCAGCGCTGAGCACATCCGCGAGCGTTTCGCCGCCCTGGGCCTGGAGGCCAAGGTCCTGCGCGAGACCGCCGCTGATGGCACCGAGGGCAAGCCCGCCCTCGTCGCGCACACGCCTCACATTGAGGGCGCGCCGACCGTCCTGCTGTACGCGCACCACGACGTGCAGCCTGTCGGCGAGTTGAGCCGCTGGAGCATGGATCCCTACAAGGCTGAGGTCCGCGGCGACCGCATCTACGGCCGTGGTTCCTCCGACGACGGCGCCGGCATCACTGTTCACCTGGGTTCCCTGTCGATCCTCGGCGAGGACCTGCCGGTCAACGTCGTCGTGTTCATCGAGGGCGAGGAAGAGATCGGTTCCCCCTCGTTCACGGCATTCCTTGACGCCCACAAGGATGAGCTTGCCGCTGACGTCATTGTTGTGACGGACTCGTCGAACTGGAAGGTGGGCGAGCCTGCCGTCACGTCAACCCTGCGCGGCAACGCGATCGTAACCGTCGACGTGACCGTCGCCGACCACGCGGTGCACTCGGGTGCGTTCGGTGGCCCGCTGCTCGACTCCGTCGCGATTTCCTCCATGCTCATTGCCTCGCTCTTCGACGAGAAGGGTGACGTCGCGGTTCCGGGCCTGGGCGGCTCGGATCACGCGGACGTGGATTGGCCGGAGGAAGAGCTGCGCGCCGCTGCCGGCATGGTTGAGGGACTGCAGCTGGCAGGCTCGGGTGACATCGCCGCCCGTATGTGGACCAAGCCGTCGATCTCGGTGATCGGTTTCGACGCTCGCCCGGTGTCCAACGCCTCGAACACGATCGCTCCGCACACGCGCTTCCGCCTGTCGATGCGCACGGTGCCGGGCGTGGATCCCACCGAGGCCCAGGCCAAGCTCGTCGACTACCTGCTCTCCCATGCCCCCTTCGGTGCGCGCATCGAGGTCACGACTGAGGATGCGGGTGCCGGCTACCAGGCCGATATGGATTCCCCCGTGACAAAGGCACTGCACGAGTCCCTCACCGAGGCCTGGGGCGTTCCCTCGGTCAATATCGGTGTGGGCGGCTCGATCCCGTTCATCTCGGACTTCCAGCGCATCTTCCCGAACGCTCAGGTCGTCGTCACCGGCGTCGAGGATCCGCTGACGAACGCTCACTCCGAGGACGAGTCGCAGTCGATCTCCGACCTGAAGGCCGCGATCCTCGCCGAGGCGCTTCTGCTGACGCGCGTGGCCTCCCTGTGAAACGTGTCGTTGTCGCCGGTCGGTGGGATGGGGGAGTTCCCGCCTCGCCGACCGGCGAGGCGCTCGACGCCATCCGCCGGGGTGTCGTAGCCGGCGCTTCGCAGCCCACAGTGCTCACGGTTCCGTTCGGAACCGGACCCACCTTCGACGAGGCCGTGGCAGACTTGCGCTCGCAGGCCTCGTTCGTGCGCGTACCCACCCGGGCCTCGTCGTCGCGCGACGCGGGTGAGCGCGTCGCGGATTTACTCCGCAACGGCGGCACCGTGATTGTCGAAGGTGGACATAATTCCTCTCCCGATTGCGGCGCCGGGTTTCTCGAAGGTCTCCTGGACGTCCCCGGCATCGATCCGAGGAAACCTGAGGCCTTCGCCGATGCTCTGACGCTCGCGCAGAGCCTCGTGGCCGAAGCGGGTGTGGATCTCGTGTGCGCGGCCTCAACCGCGCGCCCGCTTCTGGGCCTCGACTCGGTCCTCGCCGTTGCTCCCGATTTGGAGCCGATCGAGGCACAGGACACCGCTCTTACTGCCGCTCTTACGCAGGCGTTCGCCCACCGCCCGCTCGGGCGCCACCAGCTGCTCGACGGAGCGGACGTGCACCCGGCACGCCAGCGCGGTTCCGGCGCTGGCGGCGGCGTTGGAGCCGTCATTGCGGCCATCGGTGGGCGCATCGCATCGACGGGGGATCTTTTGTTGTCGCTACTGGGCTTGGAAGCGATCATCGATGGCGTCGATCTCGTGATCGTCGCCGAGCCCGAACTGGCCTCCCCGGTGCTCGCTGAGTCGACCCTTGACTGCGTGGCTCGCGTTGCTGCGACGCATGCCCTGCCGGTTGTCGCCATCACCCACAGGTCCAGCCTGTCGCACTTCGAAAAGGCCGAATGGGGGCTTCACGGTGTCTTTGAGACGGAGGGATCCGTCACGCTCGAAGACGCTGGACGCCGCGTCGCCCGTACCTGGTTACGCTAAGCGCGCACTCCACCCGTGGCGCAGGGCGCCTGCGGGGGAGTAGTGTGTCAAGCGAATACATCTATTCGTCACGAAAAGGAGCATCATGTCCGAGTCCGCAATTCAGGCTCCCACCCACGAGGTCATCCTCACCGACGTCGCCGCTGCGAAGGTCAAGAGCCTCCTCGAGCAGGAGGGTCGCGATGACCTGCGCCTGCGCATTGCCGTTCAGCCGGGCGGCTGCTCCGGCCTCATCTACCAGCTGTACTTCGACGATCGCACGCTCGACGGCGACGCGATTCGTTCCTTCGACGGCGTCGAGGTCGTCGTCGACCGCATGAGCGTGCCCTACCTGAGCGGTGCCACGATCGACTTCGCTGACACGATTGAGCGTCAGGGCTTCACGATCGATAACCCCAACGCCCAGAACACCTGCGCCTGCGGTGAGTCCTTCCACTGAGCCGAAAGAACACCATCTCATGATGTCCTCTCTGCGCCGCCTCGGCGCCCTCGCCGGCGCGGCCGCGCTTGTCCTCGGACTCGCCGCATGCACCGACGCGACCTCGTCGTCTTCGTCCTCGTCTCCCGCTGCGGACATCGACTACTCCGCCTGCGCGACGGACGACTCCGTCGAACAGAACACGAACGTTGACCGTAGCGGCACGGGTGACTTCCCGTCCGTTTCCGGCGAGGACACTCCCGTGATTGCGGCGGGTAGCGGATCCCAGCCCACCTCGAAGGTCCTCGTTAAGACCCTCAAGCAGGGTGACGGGGCGGTCGTGTGCCCGGGCGCGAGGATCAAGGCGAACTACGTGGGCGCCCTGTGGGACGGCACCGTTTTTGACTCGTCCTACCAGCGTGGCGATGCCAGCGAGTTCTCCCTTAACCAGGTCGTCAAGGGCTGGACCTACGGCCTGGCGCACACCCACGTCGGCGATCGCGTCGAGCTCGTGATTCCGGCGTCTCTCGGCTACGGCGGCCAGGCTCGCGGCAACATTCCCGCAAACTCGACCCTCGTGTTTGTCGTGGATATCGTGGGTGTCGCGACGCAGGACGTCGCAGATGACTCCGTTCTCAGCAGCGCAGTCGCGACCGGCGAGGAGCTTCCCGCTGGGATCACCGTTTCCGGTGACCCCGGCGCGGAGCCTACCCTGACGATCGACGAGAGCGTTGCTGCCCCGACCGAGCAGAAGACGTACTCGATTTACAAGGGCGCGGGAGAGGCACTGACCTCTGATCAGACAGTCCTGTACAAGCAGGTCGTTGGTGGTTTTGGCGCCAAGGGCCAGACTCAGTCGTCGTGGAGCCAGGATCCTCTTGAGGCTCCCGTTGCGCAGGCTGATCTCGCGGGAGTGACCGTGGGATCGCGCATCCTCATCGTAGTCCCAATCCCGCCTCAGGAAGCGCAGTCCGGCCAGGAGGCGACCCCTGCGCAGGCAACGGTATTCGTCGTCGACATCGTGGGTACTTCTTCGATGCAGTGACCCCGTCACGGCTTTGGCCGACGGTAGCGGGCGGCTCCCAGTGGGGGAGCCGCCCGCTACCCGTTAGAATGGGGTCATCGCGTCGATTTGGCCGACATATGCAAGGAGAGCTTCCATGAGTGAAGAAACCGTCACTATCCTGGTTTTCAGCGACGACAAGGATCGCCGTCACGCCGTCGTTAACGGCATTGGCCTGCGTGCCTCCAAGGACACGCCCCGCATCGAGTGGGTCGAGGCCGCAACCGGTTTCGGCGTTCGCGATGCCTTCGATCAGCAGGATTTTGCGATGCTGATCCTCGACGCTGAGGCCAAGAAGGAAGGCGGCATGTCCATCGCTCAGGACCTGCGCGAGACTCGTGACGGCGTTCCCCCGATCGTTTTTCTGACCGCACGCGCCCAGGATGAGTGGCTGGCTACGTGGGCCGGAGCAGCCGCCATCGTGGCCGATCCGATCGACCCGATTATTCTTCAGGAGACCGTCGCCGACGTGCTGCGCGGAGCGAAGTGATGGCCACGCAGGAGTGGGCGTCGATCATTGCTGCCCTCACCGCCGGCGAGAGCCTCGACTACGGCCAGTCCTACTGGCTGATGGACCAGGTCATGAGCGGCGAGCTCGGCGAGGCGCGTCTCGCATCCTTCCTGACCGCGATGGCCATCAAGGGCGCCACGGTCGATGAGATCCACGGCCTGGCTGATGGCATGCAGGATCACGCGGCGCACGTCGCGCTGCCTAGTCGCGCTCTCGACATCGTGGGTACGGGCGGAGACGGATACAAGACCGTTAACATTTCGACGATGTCCGCTATCGTGCTCGCCGCGATGGGGATTCCGCTCGTCAAGCACGGTAACCGTGCCTCGACGTCGAAGTCTGGCTCCGCGGACGTTATCGAGGCACTCGGCGTCAACCTTGACCTCGACGTCGACGCGCTGCGCCGAGTCTTTGACGAGGTCGGCATCGCCTTCCTCTTCGCGAACAAGATGCATCCGTCGATGCGCTTTGCAGCCCCGGTGCGCCGCGCTCTCGGCTTCGCGACGGCGTTCAACGTGCTGGGGCCGCTGACCAACCCGGCCCGCGTACAGGCGTGCGCGATTGGTGCGTCTCGCGAGGAGAATGCGCGTCTCATGGCGGGCGTGTACGCGTCGCGCGGGCTCAGCGCACTCGTGTTCCGTGGCGCGAACACCGGCCTCGACGAGCTGACGACGACCGACGCCAATCAGGTCTGGCTCGTGTCGGGTGGAGCGGTTGTGGAAACCGCGTTCGATGCGCGCGAATCCCTGGGCATGGCCTCCGCCTCGATCGAGGACCTCGCGGGTGGCGAGGCAGCCGAGAACGCGGGAGTCGCTCGCGACGTGCTGTCGGGCGGAGGGGCGGACGCGGTCCGCGACGCTGTCGCCCTCAACGTTGGAGCCGGCATCCTGGCCTGGGAGGGCCTGGAGAACCCTGTGACACACTCCGACTTCGAGCCTCGCATGCGCGGCGCCGTCGAGAGTGCCCTGGCGGCGTTGACCGACGGCTCGGGCGCGCGACTCATTGAGCGTTGGGTGGCTGCCTCGAACGCGTAAGGAGAACGCCTGCGTCAGGTGCGCGGGTCGTGACGCTGCTGGGCGGTTGCGTGGGCTAATAGCTCGCGCAGCCGCCCGTCGCGTAGTGGGCTGTCGACGGGCTGCGCCCAGGGGAGGGGACCGTTCCATTCGACGAGGCGCGTCCCTTCGCGGCACAGCTCGGCGCACAGGAGTGACGTCTCAGCCCACGAGGCGACGGATGCGGCCATCCCGCCGGTCTCGATCGGCTCCGTGGAGGTGAGAACATCGATCCACGGCGATGGGTCGGAGCGCGGGGGCACGACGACCGAACTGAGGTGGCGTCCGTAGGAGGCAACATGCAGAATCCAGCCGGGTTCTCCACCGTCGCGACGCGCGCCCCAGACGATACGCGGGGCCGCCAGGATGGGGCGCATGGTTGCGCGCTCAACGCCCGTGATGTAGGCGCTCAGTTCGTCGCGCGCTCCAGCCGCCGCCTCGAACAGCCCCTGTGTGGACAGGCGCTCCATCAGGGAAGTGAGCGCGTTTGGGACCGCTAATGACGAGGCTTCCACGGCCTCGTCGAGGATGGCGCCCGAGGAGTCGTGATCGGCCTGGGCGAGGACCCGTGCGATCGCCCCTGCAGCCCGCTGAGCGTGCGCGCGCGTTCCGAAGGGACCGAGGGCGTTGGGCAGGTCGTCGAGCGTCACGGACGAAACGACGCGGGGGCGGTCGGCCTCGGCGATGACCCAGTGCAGGGATCCCTGACGCCTCGACGCGGAGTTGTAGGGCGGGACGAGGGCCTTGATGTCGCGCAGTTCTCGGATTCTCGCCTCAAGAATTGAGGCGGTCGGATAGGGGCGCACTCCCGCGGCCAGGGAGACCATGCGCTGCACCTTCGGGCGCTTTTCGGCTTTCGTATAGTAACTGCCCACGCGTGACTTCAGGGACGAGGCCGACCCCACGTAGAGGGTGCCTCCCGCCGTATCGATGAAGTGATAGACCCCGGGAGAGGTCGGCAGGTCCGTGACGAAGTCGGGCGTTGATGGTCGCCGCGCCGGAGCCTGATCCGTCAGCACGATCAGGTCCTCCACATCGGTCGCGCCGGCAGCGGCGAGCAGGTCGATGAATCCCAGGAGGATCTCTGCCGTCGCGCGCGCGTCTCCGAGTGCTCGGTGCTCGGGAACGGTGGCGGTACCGAAGTAGGAGGCGACCGTGCCCAGTTTGTGGTTTCGCACGAGCGGGCGTGGCAGGGCGAGCCGAGCGAGTGCCAACGTATCGACGACGCGAACGCGAGGCCACGGGCGCGCACACGCCCGGGCCGCACGGCGTAGGAAGCCCACGTCAAAGGACGCGTTATGCGCGACGAGGACGGGGGAATCCGAAGCTCCAAGGCCTGACCACTCCAAGAAGTGTTCCAGAACGGATGCGATCGGGTCCGCATCGGCCACCATCGCGGGAGTGATGCCGGTCAGAGATGTGATGAACGGTGGAATCGGACGCGAGGGCTTCACGAGGGAAGAAAACTCGTCCACGACCGCTCCATCACGGATGCGCACAGCGCCGATCTCAGTAATTTCTGCGCCCGCTCCCAGGCCTGTTGTCTCAAGGTCGACGACAACCCAGTGCCCGCCCGAGGTCGGCGTCCCGACGGCATCGAGGCTGGGTTGAAGCTCCACCGACGAGGCCCTCGAAAGGGCCGCTGACACCACTGATCGAGCGAAAGGACGAGCCGATTCACCGGGCGCTATGGTTTCCCCACAATCGCGCACGGGAGTTCGTTTCGTCATACAGTTGATACTAATTCGTTCGCGCGCTCGCGCGCCCGTCGAGACTTCAGGAGTGACAGTGGCGTTCTATCAGGCTCTCAAGGCGACCGGCAGCCCCATTCTGAAGGCCGCCTATCACCCGTGGATCCGCGGCAAGGAGAACATTCCCGCCGAGGGACCCGCTATCCTTGCGTCCAACCACAACGCCGTGTGGGACTCTGTCTTCCTGCCCATGATGCTCGACCGTGAGGTCGTTTTCATGGGCAAGGCCGACTACTTTACGGGCACCGGTCTCAAGGGGTGGATGACAAAGGAGTTCATGCGCGCCGTCGGCACCATCCCGGTCGACCGTACCGGTGGACGCGCATCGGAGGCGGCACTGAAAGCGGGACTGAAGCGACTGCGCGAGGGCAAGCTCTTCGGCATCTATCCCGAGGGCACGCGCAGCCCCGACGGGCGCCTCTACCGCGGCAAGACCGGCGTCGCGCGCCTCGCACTCCTGTCCGGCGCTCCCGTTATCCCGGTGGCCATGATCGGCACCCATGCGGCGCAGCCGATTGGCCAGAAGATCCCCTCGCGTACAAACATCGGCATGGTGATCGGCGAGCCCCTGGACTTCTCGCGCTACCGCGGCCTCGACAAGGACCGCTACGTCCTGCGCGCGATCACCGACGAGATCATGTACAACCTGATGCTTCTGTCCGGGCAGGAATACGTGGACATGTACGCCGCCGACGTGAAGGCTCAGCTGGCAGCCGAGGGCGCCTTCGAAGGGCCCGTGCCCTCCAATGGTCGGCCCGCGCCCGGTGGGCGCACCGCCCCCGAGGTGCCCGTTCCGACCGCTCCCGAGGAAGAGGGCATCGAGGACGAGAAGGCCTCGGACAAGGAGTAACAGGGCCGGGCCGTCACCGATGGTTGGTGCTTGCAATCGCGTTTCGTGGGACGGGCGTCCCGGGCGAAACGTGACGTGGGCCAGGTAGAATGAACTGTGCCTCGCGCACGCGCGCCTCCGCGCACTAGGCAGCCCCATCGGGCAGCCGCGGTGACGCGGATCGCGCGCGCGGGCTCTTACCTAACCAACCTGAGAAAGGTGACATTCATGTCGGTCCGTCGTGTTGCCCTGCTGACCGCAGGTGGCTTCGCCCCGTGCCTGTCCTCCGCCGTCGGCGGACTCATTGAGCGCTACAACGAAATTGATCCCACGGTTGAGATCATCGCTTACCAGAACGGCTACCACGGCCTGCTCACCGGCAACTACGTGCTGGTGGACGAGGAAGCGCGCAAGCACGCTGCCGTCCTGCATCGCTTCGGTGGTTCCCCGATCGGTAACTCCCGCGTCAAGCTGACGAACAAGAAGAACCTTGTCGAGCGCGGCCTCGTGTCCGAGGATGAGGATCCGCTGCAGAAGGCCGCCGAGCAGCTGCGCGCCGACGGCGTTGACGTCCTGCACACCATCGGTGGCGACGACACCAACACGACGGCCGCCGACCTGGCCGCCTACCTGGAGGAGCACGACTACCACCTGACCGTCGTGGGCCTGCCCAAGACGATCGACAACGACGTTGTGCCGATCCGCCAGTCCCTGGGTGCGTGGACCGCCGCTGAAGAGGTCTCCGAGTACTCCCAGAACGTCATCGGCGAGCACCGCTCCAACCCGCGCATGCTCATCATCCACGAGATCATGGGCCGCCACTGTGGTTGGCTGACCGCCGCTGGTTCGAAGTGCTACCACGACTGGCTGAAGACCCGGGAATGGGTGCCCTCGATCGGGCTGTCGCAGGAGCGTTGGGACATCCACGCCATCTTCCTGCCCGAGATGAAGATCGACCTGGACGCCGAGGCCGCGCGCCTCAAGGCCATCATGGACGAGCAGGGCAACGTCAACATCTTCCTGTCCGAGGGCGCCGGCGTCCCCGAGATTATCGCGGAGATCGAGGCCGCCGGTGGCGAGGTCCAGCGTGACCCCTTCGGCCACGTCAAGCTCGACACGATCAACCCCGGCCAGTGGTTCGCCAAGCAGTTCGCCGAGAAGATCGACGCCGAGAAGGTCATGGTCCAGAAGTCCGGCTACTTCTCGCGTTCCTCGCGCGCCAACGCCGACGACCTGCGCCTCATCAAGTCGATGACCGACCTCGCCGTCGAGTGCGCCTTCAAGGGCGAGTCCGGCGTTATCGGCCACGACGAGGAGGACGGCGATCGCCTGAAGGCCATCCCGTTCCCGCGCATCGCGGGCGGCAAGCCCTTCGACATCTCCCAGCCCTGGTTCCTCGAGATGATGGCCGAGATCGGCCAGACCGTCGAGCCTGCCGGCGAGTGAGTCGCTTCGCGTGATTCCTTCGATCACTCCCGGACGCGGCGGTGAGCCTGTGCGTAAGCCTCGCTCCCGCCGTGTCCCCGAGCGTCTGTGGTCGCCCGAGTCTGGGGAGCGCGCTCCCTGGGACACGTGGCGCGGCCTGGACGCTGCTCAACAGCCTTCCTACGCGGACGCGGAACACCTCCGTGATGTGACGGCGCAGCTGCGCCGTCAGCCGCCGCTCGTGTTCGCCGGTGAGGTTGACGATCTGCGCACGTGGATGGGTGCGGCTGCCCGCGGCGAGGCCTTCGTCCTGATGGGTGGGGACTGTGCCGAGACCTTCGCCGAGGCGACGGCGGATCACGTGCGCCTGAAGATTCAGACGCTGTTGCAGATGGCGGTCGTCTTGACGTACGGTGCGTCGCTGCCGGTCATCAAGGTCGGCCGTATCGCCGGCCAGTACGCTAAGCCGCGTTCGTCGGATATGGAAACGCGCGACGGCGTTGCGCTGCCCAGCTACCGCGGCGACGCCGTGAACTCCTTCGAGTTCACTCCCGAGGCGCGCGAGCCCGACCCGCAGCGCCTGCTGTCGCTGTACAACCACGCGGCTTCGACCCTGAACCTGATTCGTGCCTTCACGAAGGGCGGCTACGCGGACCTGCGCCAGGTGCACCGCTGGAATCAGGGCTTCATGTCGAACCCTGCCTACGCGCGCTACGAGTCGCTGGCAGAAGACATCCACCGAGCGATCAAGTTCATGGGTGCCGCGGGCGTCGATTTTGAGACGCTGCGCGATGTGGACCTGTACTCGTCGCACGAGGCGTTGCTGCTCGAGTACGAGTCGGCGATGACACGCATTGATTCGCGGACGGGTGAGCCCTACAACACGTCTGCCCACTTCCTGTGGGCGGGGGAGCGGACGCGCGAGGAGGAGGGCGCTCACATCGAGCTGCTGTCGCGTGTTCGCAATCCGATTGGGGTTAAGCTCGGCCCGTCGACCACGCCGGATCAGATGCTCTCGCTCATTGATCGCCTGAACCCGGATGGTGAGGAGGGGCGCCTGTCGTTCATTACGCGTATGGGCGCCGGCCGCATCCGCGAGGCGCTCCCGCCGCTGCTGGAGGCTGCTCGGAAAGACGGTCGTCCGCTCACGTGGATGACTGATCCGATGCACGGCAACACGATCACGTCGTCGACTGGCTACAAGACGCGTCGCTTTGAGACTGTCATGGACGAGGTCCGTGGCTTCTTCGAAGCACACGAGGCCTCGGGAACTGTCCCGGGTGGCTTGCACGTCGAGCTGACGGGTGACGATGTCACCGAGGTGATCGGCGGCAGTGAACACATCGATGACGAGTCGTTGCGCGACCGCTACGAGACGCTCGTGGATCCGCGCCTGAACCACCAGCAGAGCCTGGAGATGGCTTTCCAGGTTGCCCAGTACCTGGCGAAGTGTTCCTCCCACGAGGAGTGAGTTCACCGCACAAGTCCCCCGGCCTCGTCGGTCATGGACGAGGCCGGGGATACTGATGACGAGCGAGTGGCTCGGGCGCGCTCAGACGATCGTGATCGTGACGACGCTGCCCTTTTTCAGCATTGTTCCGGCGGCGGGATCGGTCTGTCGGACGGTTCCGAAGAAGCCACCGAGGATTGCCTCCTCCTGCACGGTGAAGCCGGCTGCCTCAAGGGCAGCGCGAGCATCCTGGCGCTGGCGGCCGACGACGTTGGGCACCGCGACCTTCTCGGGCCCCTTCGACACAGTGTAAGCGACGGTGTCGCCACGGTGCAGGATCGTGCCCTCATTGGTCTGCTGAGAGATGACCTGGCCTTCGGCGACCGTGTCGGAGAACGCCTCGGTCGGTGCAGCCACGAGGCCAAGGCCCTCAATGGAGCTCTTTGCGGCATCGGCGTTCATCCCGTTCAGCGACGGCACCGTGAGGGGCTCACGGCCCTTCGACAGCACCACATCAACGGCGCTGTCGTGCGCCAGCTGTGAACCAGATGCCTGGGACTGTGAGATGACCTGGCCCTGCGGGACGTCCTCGGAGTATGCGTCGGTGATGGCACCCAGGGCGAGGCCGACATCGGTAAGGGCCTTGCGTGCGTCCTCCTGGTTCTTACCGACAACGTCAGGGACCGTCTTCATGTCCACGCCCTTGGAGACGTGGAGTTGAACCTCAGCGCGTTTGTGGACGGGCTCGCCGCCTCCCGGATCGGAGCGAGTGATCGAACCGGCGGCGACGTCGTCAGAGAACTCCTCCTCAACGGAAGAAGCAAGTCCCATCGCGTTCAGTTCTGCCTGAACATCAGCGAGGGGACGACCATCCGTCGCGGGCATGGTCAGGTAGGAGCCCGGGCCGTATTCGGTCCACCACCAGCGTCCGCCAACGACTGCGGCGGCGAGAAGCAGAACAACGAGGGTAGCCCACAGGGCGGCGCGCTTGTACGTCTTGGTGCCGCCGTTCTCCGAAGCATTGGGAAGCGGGGCCGACGTGTGGACAGTGGCGACTGTCGACGGCGCCGGGAGGGGCAGAGGCCTCGTGAACTGAGCCGACATCAGCTCAGTGTTGAGCGCGCTCGTTTCTGAGGCGCCCGCCCGGTCAGCCGGCGCGATGTCCGCGCGGCGGTTGGCCAGCTCCGACGGAATGGCGGCAGCAGCGCGAGTGACGAGGTCGATCGCGTCCGACGCGTCGGCGGGGCGCGAGGCGGGGTCGCGGGCGGTCAGGGCGGCGACGAGATCGTCAATCTCTCGTGGAATCCACGGCTGCGCCTTCGACGGGCTAGGCACGTCGTCGGAGACGTGATGCGTCGCGATCTGCAGGGGTGACTCATCCGCCCACGGAACGGAGCCCGTGAGCATTTCGTAGAGCATGATGCCGACCGAATAAATGTCTGAACGTGCGTCGGCCTGAGCGGTCGTTGCGATCTCAGGGGCGATGTACGCAACCGTGCCGAGCATGTTGCCGGTCGAAGACATGGAGACTTCGGAGGCAGCTCGTGCGAGACCAAAGTCGGTCACCTTCGCCGGACCGTCGGTCGGAACGAGAATGTTCTCGGGCTTGACGTCGCGGTGAATAACGCCGACGCGGTGGGCGGCGCGCAGCGCCTCAAGAATGTCGGTGGTGTAGCGCAGTGCCTGCGGGATCGTGAAGGCACCTTGCGCGCGCAGCAGCTGGCGCAGGTTCGTGCCGTCGATGAGCTCCATGACGAGGAACCCCTGGCCTGTGACCACGCCCTGGTCAAACACGGAGACGACGCCGGGGTGAACGATTCGTGCGGCCGAGCGCGCCTCGCGGCGGAATCGTGCGACGAAATCCTCGGAGTCTGCCAGGTGCGGGTGCATGACCTTGAGGGCGACGGGGCGATCAAGGCGTTCATCTTGCGCGATGTAGACGGTGGCCATGCCGCCACGCGCCAGCCTGCGCGTCACCCGGTACCGTTCGTCGACGAGGAGGCCGATCAACGGGTCCGTCTGGTCGAATGTCTGTTCGTCGCTCACTTGCTTGATTCTATGGGAGTTTTCGCGAAATCATTGGAAGTGCCCACGTCGGTGCGGCGCATGAATGGGGTAGTCTTGCGCTCATGACTAGTGTTGATATCGCCGTTCTCTCCACCGACGAGGTCTGCCGTCTCCTCGGCATCGAGGAACGCCGCCTCAAGCAGCTGATCCGCGATCGTGTGCTCATCGAAGCGCGCGACGCCAGCGGGGCGCGTGGCGTCCCGCAGGAGGTTATCGTCAAGGGCGACAATGGGTGGGAGCCGCTGCCGTTCCTGCAGGGCACACTGACCCTGCTTGCCGACGACGGCTTCACGGCCGAGGAAGCAGCAGCGTGGCTGTACACCGTGCAGGACGAGCTGGGTGAGCGCCCGATCGATGCGCTGACGTCGGGCCGTCATCACCGAGTGAATCGAATCGCCTCGACGCTGGCCTTCTGAGGCTATTCCGTCTTTTCAAGCCCTCCTGGCGGTCAGGATCGAGCACAGTTCACGCAGCATGGCGCGAGCATCCTCATCGAAGGTGCTGGCCTCAAGGGCGGCATGTCCGTCGGCGACGAGGCGTGCAATCTCGGCCTCGTGTGCGGCGCGCCCGTTGCGCTCCACGATGTCGGTTGCAGTCGCGATCTGCTCAGGAGAAGCCTCGGCCACCCCGAGGACGTCGGTGAGGGCGCGTCGCTCGGCGGGGGAGGAGGCCTCCCACGTGAGCGCCAGGAGTGCAGTGCGCTTTCCTTCGCGCAGGTCGTCGCCGGCCGGCTTGCCTGTCACTGCGGGGTCTCCGAAGACCCCGAGATCATCGTCGCGCAGCTGGAAAGCCAGGCCCCACGGGGTCAGAAGAGTCTCGAGAACATCGAGCAGGTCAGCGACGCGATCGAACGATGAAGCTCCGCAAATCGCGCCGAGGAGCGCCGGGTGGACGACTGAGTAGTGGGCCGACTTGTGCAATGCCACCTCGAGCGAGTCGCTCGTGCTGAGTGCATCGGTGCGCTCAGGATCGAGCGGGGTTTGTTCGGCGGTGATGTCGAGGTACTGGCCCAGCGCGACCTCCGCGTGCATATCCGCGAAACGGCGCGAAAAAGCACGCGCGCAGTCCTCGCGCAGTGTCAGGGCCTGTTCGTCTGCGGCAGCTGTTGCTGCCGAAAAGAGGAAGTCGCCGACCAAAATAGCGCCGTGTCGACCGAAGTCCGTCGATGATCCGATCCACGACTGTGCGGTGTGGTAATTCGCGAGCGTGCGGTGAGGGGAGGGCATGCCGCGTCGTTCGTCAGCCTTGTCGATGATGTCGTCGTGGACGAGGGCGCTGGCCTGATAGAGCTCCAGTGCCGCGCTGAGATGGGGGAGTGAGACTTCCTCGATGGATGTTCCGGAACTGAGCGCGTAGCCCACGTGGGCCATGAGGGCGCGGAAACGCTTCCCTCCGGATACGGAGGCGAGGACCGCGCGAGAGAACTCCTCAGAACGGTCGGAAGTGCCTGCGCGGGCGAGGAGATGTGCGAGGCTGGTGGCCGTCGCCTCGTCGATGAAGGGACGCAGCGTTGCAAAACTGTCGCTCAGAGTCATACGCCCACTCTAACCGAGGTTCGAGTTCGTGCGTGAGCCCCAGGGCGGGGGATCCTCACACATACCGTCAGGAAAACTAAACGGCAAGGCACTAGACTTGGCGCTGGTATGCCGATTTGCAATCGGCTCCGTTGTGCATGCCCATCAATGAAAGGGACCCGTGTGAGTGCATCTCGCGCTTCGGCAAAGGACTCCGCGACGACTGAGGAAACCACGGAGGTGAAGACCCCCGCGAAGAAGGCCGCGCGCGCCAAGAAGGCTGCTGCCACGGTCGACGCGGCGAGCGCTCCCGCCGAGGAGAAGAAGTCTGCCGCGAAGAAGGCCCCGGCGAAGAAGGCTCCCGCGAAGAAAGCTCCTGACGCTGCAGATGTCGAGCCGAAGGCTTCGGCACCGAAGGCGACTGCTAAGAAGACCACGAAGAAGGCTGACGACGCCGGGGAGACCGGGAAGAAGGCTCCCGCGAAGAAGACGGCTGCTAAGAAGACGGCGAAGAAAGCCGCCGACGCCGCAGAGGCCGCCGAGAAGGCCCCCGCGAGAAAGAAGGCTGGTAAAAAGACGGCGAAGAAGGCCACCGACGCTTCCGAAGAGAATACGACGAAGAAGCCCGCTGCGAAGAAGACGCGCGGTCGCAAGAAGAAGGAAGAAGAGATCGTCGAGGAGGCCGTCGAGGAGCTCGTTGACACCGTCGACGAAGACTTCGAGCCGACTGGCGAGGACCTCGAGGACCCCGAACTCGGTACTGAGACCGTCGACGAAGACGACGTCGACGCAGAGGACGAAGCAGAGGAAGAGGATCCGAAGCTCGCTGAGGGCGCCGCACTTCGTGAACGCACGAACGATGGTATCCACGTCAAGGGCGGCTTTGTCGTCTCCGATTCCGATGAGACCGACGAACCTGTCCAGCAGGTGACGGTCGCCGGTGCAACCGCCGACCCTGTGAAGGACTACCTCAAGCAGATCGGTAAGGTCTCCCTGCTGAACGCTGAGCAGGAAGTGGACCTCGCCCGCCGTATCGAAGCGGGCCTCTACGCCGAGTACAAGCTGAAGAACCAGGCTGATGAGATGACCAGCCGCGAGCGTCGTGAGCTGCACTTTCTCGCACAGGATGGTCAGCAGGCGAAGAACCACCTGCTCGAGGCGAACCTCCGCCTTGTCGTGTCGCTGGCCAAGCGCTACACCGGCCGCGGTATGCAGTTCCTGGACCTGATTCAGGAAGGCAACCTGGGCCTTATCCGCGCTGTCGAAAAGTTCGACTACACGAAGGGCTACAAGTTCTCGACCTACGCCACCTGGTGGATTCGTCAGGCGATCACCCGCGCGATGGCGGACCAAGCTCGTACGATCCGCATTCCGGTGCACATGGTCGAGGTCATCAACAAGCTCGCGCGCGTCCAACGCCAGATGCTCCAGGACCTGGGTCGCGAACCCACTCCCGAGGAACTGGCTAAGGAACTCGACATGACCGCCGAGAAGGTCGTCGAAGTTCAGAAGTATGGTCGCGAGCCGATTTCGCTGCACACGCCCCTCGGCGAGGACGGCGACTCCGAGTTCGGTGACCTGATTGAGGACTCCGAGGCCATCGTGCCCGCGGACGCCGTGTCCTTCACCCTGCTGCAGGAACAGCTTCACCACGTCCTGGACACACTGTCTGAGCGTGAAGCCGGCGTTGTGTCGATGCGCTTCGGCTTGGGCGACGGTCAGCCGAAGACTCTCGATGAGATCGGCAAGGTCTACGGCGTGACGCGCGAGCGTATCCGTCAGATTGAGTCCAAGACCATGTCGAAGCTGCGCCACCCCTCGCGTTCGCAGGTTCTGCGCGACTACCTCGACTGACGCGCTATCGACGCGTTCGAGGGCCGGGAACAATCGTTCCCGGCCCTCGTGACAACATCGTCACAATGCGTGCATGTGCGGGTGGCATCGTCGCGCATTGAGGTTCTCGTAAGGCAGGATGATCACATGCTTGAGGGTGCATTGATTCTCGTTTTGACCGTCGTTCTGGTACTCGTCGTCGCTGGCGGCGTCGTCGCTGTGCTGGCGCTGTCGCGCCGTAGCGCGGACGAATGGAAGGGCGTCATCAAGCGAGAGAGTGAGGAAATCGCCGACGAGGTGAAGACCCATCACTCGCTACCCAAGCGTACCTCCTCCTCACCCGACGGACCCGTGGTTCCGCGTACGGCGTCCCTGCACTCGCTCCTGCAAAGCGCTGACTCGAGGAGCGCCTACTTCGACGCTGACCGCCTACCCGGCATCGACCGCCTCGAAACGGTGACCGACCGCGTGAGCGTGCGCTTTGACCGTGGCCGTCGTAGCGCTGACGGAGGCGGCGAGTCCGTGCAGGAGTCAACGCAGTAATAAGGCAGTGATGCCGCACTCAGGTTTTTTGTCACGAGCGTCCATAGGGGATAATGACCCTATGGACGCTTTTGTTTCTACCCTCCAATCGCCGTGGGCAGTCGTTATCGCCCTGGCGGTCGCCGTGCTTATCGGCGTCGTTATTCGTCTTGTCGTGAGTTCGCGTCGCCGTTCCTCGCGGGACGTGACCCCTCAGCCGCAGGCTCAGGCTTCCGTCGAGGCTCGTCCCGATTCGCCTACCGAGGCGCCGCTTGATACAGCGGACCAGCCTCGAGCGGGTCCGGTAGATGAGCTCGCGCCCACCCCCGAGCAGAGCTCTGAGGCTCCCGCAACCCCGGCCTCGTCCATCGAGCGCCCCGAACCCGTGCGCGGCCGCATGGAGCGCCTGCGCGAACGCCTCGCGTCTTCCGGCTCGCTTGGGCGTGCGATCCTTGGCGTTCTCAGCCGTGGCCAGCTCGGTGCCGCCGACTGGGAGGAGATCGAGGAGTCTCTCCTCATCGCTGACCTTGGCCTGGAGGCCACTGACACGTTGATGGAAGCCCTCAAGCGTCGCGTCGCGGTCGAGTCCGTGACTGACGAAGCGCGCATCCGTGAGATCCTTCGCGAGGAGCTCCTGGAGCTCGTCGATCCCGCCATGGATCGCTCTCTCAACCTCGAACGCCCCGAGGTCGACGGCTCCGGCAAGCCCGCGGTTGTCCTGATGGTCGGTGTGAACGGCACCGGAAAGACCACGACCGTTGGCAAGCTCGCGCGCATCCTCGTCGCGGAAGACAAGTCCGTGATCCTGGGCGCCGCCGACACCTTCCGCGCGGCCGCCGCTGATCAGCTGGCGACGTGGGGCGAGCGAGTTGGCGTCGACGTCGTGCGCAGCGACCGCGAGGGTGCAGACCCGGCCTCTGTTGCTTTCGAAGCCGTGCGCGAAGGCGTCGATCGTGACGTCGATGTTGTTCTCGTCGATACCGCGGGACGCCTGCAGAACAAGTCCACGCTGATGGACGAGCTCGGTAAGATCAAGCGCGTCATGACCAAGCAGGCCCCGGTCTCCGAGGTCCTTCTGGTTCTTGACGCCACCACCGGCCAGAACGGCATGAAGCAGGCCGAGGTCTTCGCGGAAGCTACCGGCGTGACCGGCATCGTTCTGACGAAGCTCGACGGTTCCGCCAAGGGTGGCATCGTCGTCTCCGTCCAGCGTGCGCTGGGCGTTCCCGTCAAGTTCGTCGGCCTCGGCGAGGGGGCCGACGATCTGGCCCCCTTCGATCCGCAGGGCTTCGTCGACGCGATCGTGGGTTCCGCGCAGGGCTGAACCCCGCCACCATGACGCGTACCTCGGCCCCGGTGAGACGACTCCCGGGGCCGAGGTGCGCTAACCTGTGCCTAGTACAGCCGCCATCCTGGGAGTAAACACGTGTTTGGAAACCTGTCAGATCGTCTGAGCCAGTCGTTCCGTAGCCTGCGTAGCCGCGGCGTCCTGACCGAGTCGGACGTCGATCACGCGATTTCCGACATCCGTCGCGCCCTCATCGACGCGGACGTTGCGCTCCCCGTCGTTCGCCAGTTCACCACGCAGGTGCGCGAAAAGGCCTACGGCGCAGCCCGCTCGAAGGCCCTCAACCCGGGTCAGCAGGTCGTTTCCATCGTGCACGAGGAGCTCGTTGAGATCCTCGGTGGCGCCACGCGTGAGCTGACTTTCGCTGAGTCCGGTCCCACCGTCTTCATGCTCGCTGGCCTCCAGGGTGCCGGTAAGACCACCCTCGCCGGAAAGCTGGGTAAGTGGCTGCGCGAGGAGGGCAAGACGGTCCTGCTCGTCGCCTCCGACCTCCAGCGTCCCAACGCCGTCCAGCAGCTCCAGGTTGTCGGCGAGCGCGCCGGCGTCAAGGTGTGGGCGCCCGAGCCCGGCAACGGCGTGGGCGATCCCGTCGAGGTTGCGCGTAGCGGCGTCGAGTTCGCCCGCCAGAGCGGCATCAACGTGGTCATCGTCGATACGGCAGGTCGCCTCGGCGTCGACCAGGAGATGATGGAGCAGGCGATCGCCATCCGCGATGCCGTCAACCCCCACGAGATCATGTTCGTCCTTGACGCCATGGTCGGTCAGGACGCGGTCTCCACCTCGACAGCCTTCCGTGACGGCGTCGGCTTCACGGGCGTCGTCCTATCTAAGCTCGACGGCGATGCGCGCGGTGGTGCCGCGCTGTCCGTTCGCGGTGTGACCGGCGCGCCGATTCTTTTTGCCTCGACGGGCGAGGGCCTCGACGACTTTGAGCGCTTCCACGCCGACCGTATGGCCGGCCGCATCCTCGACATGGGTGACATCCTCACCCTCATCGAGCAGGCTGAAAAGAAGATGGATGCCGAGGAGGCGGAGAAGGTTGCGGCTAAGGCAATGGCCGGCCAGCTCACCCTCGGCGACTTCCTGAGCCAGCTTCAGCAGATCAAGAAGCTTGGTTCGATGAAGAAGATGCTCGGCATGATCCCGGGTGCCGCCCAGATGCGCGAGCAGATCGAGAACTTCGACGAGCGCGAGGTCGACCGCGTGGAGGCCATCGTCCGCTCGATGACCCCGGCCGAGCGCGAGGACGTGTCGATCCTTAACGGTTCGCGTCGAGCGCGTATCGCCCGCGGTTCCGGCACGACTGTCACCGAGGTGAACCAGCTCGTCCAGCGTTTCGAGGCTGCGCGCGAGATGATGGCGCAGATGGGCCAGATGGGTGGCGGTGTTCCCGGTATGGGCGCACTGCCCGGCCGCGGCGGCAAGGCAAAGCAGAAGGCCAACGCCCGCAAGGCTCAGGCCCAGCGTGCTCGCATGAAGAAGAGCGCACGATCCGGTAACCCCGCGAAGCGTCGCCAGCAGGAGCTGGAGGCCATGCTGCCTCCGTCTGAGCGCAGCGCGCCCCAGGGTTCCTCCTTCGGCGTTGCCCAGGAGGCCCCCGCTCCGCGTCCGACGATCGACGATCTGCCGGACGACGTCAAGCGCATGCTCGGCCAGCTCTGAGGCATGGAGTTCAGTGGCCTCGCCCTGTGGGCGGATAACGAGTCCGAGCGCCCGTCGTGGGTGCGCGGCACGTGGCGCGTCGATGGGGGAGTCATCCGCCGTGTGAGCGAGGTGGAAAACGCGCCGTCGGAGGGATTCGTCGTCCCCGGCATGGTGGATACGCACTGCCACATTGGATACTCGGAGTCCGGTTCGGTGTCCGAGGCTGAGATGGTCGAGCAGGCGCGCGCGACGCTCGCGAGCGGCGTGACCGTCGCGCGCGACTGTGGCGTGCCGGTTGATAACTCGCTTGCCGCTCGTGCAACCGGCCTGCACCTGATCCGCTGTGGTCGCCATGTTGCGCGTCCGAAGCGCTACATGCGTGACCTGCCGCTGGACGTCGATGATCAGAGCGTGCTTCCTGCGGTCCTCGCGTCAATGGCGCACTCCTCCGACGGGTGGGTGAAGATCGTCGGTGACTGGATCGACCGCAGCGCTGGAGCAGACTCTGACCTCATGCCTCTGTGGGACCCCGCGGTGTTGACTGACGCTGTTGCCGCCGTGCACGAGGCCGGGGCGAGGATCGCCGTGCACGCGTTCTCGCACCGCGTGATCGACTCACTCATTGAGGCCGGCGTTGACGACATTGAACATGGCAGCGGTATCGATGCGGATCAGGCCAACGAGATTGCCGCACGCGGCATCGCGGTGACGCCGACGCTGCGCCAGGTCGAGCTCTTCAAGGATTTTGCGGCCCAGGCGGGGGCGAAGTACCCCGTCTATGCGGCGACGATGCGGGCAATGTACGACGAGCGGCGCTCCCACTTCGAGATGCTCGTCGACTCCGGCGTCCTTCTCTTGATGGGAACCGACTCGGGCGGCTACCAGGATCATGGCACGATCGCCGGCGAGCTCGACCTGTGGCTCCGATGGGGCGCGCCCGCTGAGTTCACGATCGACGCTGCGACGTGGGTGAGCCAGCGCTACCTCGGTTACCCCGGCCTCGTCGAGGGGGGTCCCGCTGATTTCCTCATCCTGGACGAGGATCCGAGGGCCAATCCGACGATCCTTGCGAACCCCGTGCGCGTCACGGTGGGCGGAACGCCCATATGGGAGCGTCTGTCCTCCTGAGTTCGCGGCAGTGATCGATTTAACCGATTCGCGCGACACGGCACTCGCTCCTGACTTGGGATTCAGGGGCGACATATGGCATAATCGCTAGCTGTACCCGGCGGTTCGTAGACCCTCTCACTGCGTGCCGTCGTGTCCCGGCCCAATGCGACCCCTGTGTTTCCCACCTTGGGACGCAAAGGTCCACATCAATCTGAAATGGAGAGACCACTCAAGTGGCAGTTCGAATTCGCCTGAAGCGCGTGGGTAAGATCCACGCCGCCCAGTACCGTGTTGTCGTTGTCGATTCGCGCAAGAAGCGTGACGGCCGCGTCATCGAAGAGGTCGGTTACTACGATCCTCAGCCCAACCCGTCGATCATCCGCATCGACTCTGAGCGTGCCCAGTACTGGCTCGGTGTTGGCGCTCAGCCTTCCGACCAGGTCCGCAAGCTGCTGGTCCTGACCGGTGACATCGCCAAGTTCAACGGCAAGGCCGACGCTGTTTCCCGCGTCATCGTCTCCGAGGCTGACAAGGCCGCCCAGGCCGAGCAGGCCATCAAGGACGCCGAGGCTGCTGCCGAGAAGTCCAAGGCCGCTGCTTCCGCCAAGAAGGCCGAGGAAGAGGCCGCCGCAGCCGCAGCCGCTGCTGAGGCTGAGGCCGGCGAGCAGGCTTCCGAAGAGGCCGCCGGAGAGGATGCCTGAGCATGCTCGCCGACGCGTTGGAGCACCTGGTCAGCGGCATCGTTGACCACCCCGAAGATGTCGAGGTGACGCCTCGTTCCATGCGACGTGGCCAGCTTCTTGAGGTTCGCGTGAACCCCGAGGATCTGGGTCGCGTCATCGGACGCGGCGGTCGGACGGCTCGCGCGCTGCGCACCGTCATGGGTGCGTTGTCCACGCGTGGCGCCGTCCGCGTTGACGTCGTCGACACGGATCGCGAGTAAGACTCGCACACGTCACGAAGGGGTCCGGCACTGCCGGGCCCCTTCGTTGTATCCTTCGGGGGAGTCCCCGTTTACCGTCAGGAGAACACATGCAGCTCACAGCCGCTATCGTCGGCCCCGCCCACGGCTTGCGAGGCGAGGTCATCGTGGACGTGCGCAGCGACGATCCCGAGGTCATGGCACCCGGTTCGCGCTTGGACATTGCGGGAGATCAGCGCAGCCTCACTGTGCGCACCGTTCGCGTGCACAAGGATCGCGTGCTTGCGTCTTTTGAGGAATGCGTGACTCGCGAGGATGCTGAGGCTCTGCGCGGTGCCCGCCTGCTCGTCGACGCTCACCCCGAGGAGGATGCCTGGTATCCGCACGAACTCAAGGGGCTCCAGGCGCGTACTCCGTCCGGCGATGTTCTCGGTACCGTCAGTGGACTGACTCCGGGCGTGGCTCAGGATTTGCTTCTCGTTGCCACGGATCGAGGCACTGTTATGGTGCCCTTTGTGACGGCCCTCGTCCCGACGGTCGATGTCGAGGGTGGATTTGTCGTCATTGATGCGCCCCCCGGCCTGTTTGACGAGGATGCCGTGTCGGAGCGCGAGGGCGACTGACACCGTGCGTTTCGACCTTATTTCGATTTTCCCTGACTATTTTGCGCCTCTTCGCCTCTCGCTGATGGGGAAGGCAGAGGACGCCGGCCTCGTGCATCTCCAGGCGCACGACCTGCGCGAGTGGGCCACCGGCAAGCATCGCAGCGTCGATGACACCCCCTACGGCGGTGGCGCGGGCATGGTAATGCGTGCGGATGTGTGGGCTCGCGCCCTTGACGAGGTGCTTGCCATGCCGCTCGCGGAGCGCGACGGCGATGGGATTCAGGCCTCGCCGCGTCGCGTCCTCGCGATCCCGACGCCGTCGGGAACGCCGCTGACCCAGGCGCGGGTTGAGGATCTTGCGCGCGCCAACCAGATCATCGTTGCCTGTGGACGCTATGAGGGGATCGACGCCCGTGTTGCCGAGTACTACCGCGGCGCTGGCGTCGAGGTTGTCGAGTTTTCTATCGGCGACTATGTGCTCAATGGTGGCGAGGTTGCCGCGATGGTTCTTACTGAGGCTGTTGCGCGTCTTCTCGAAGGATTTATGGGAAACCCGGGCTCCCTCGTTGAAGAATCGCACTCGGGTGCGGGACTCCTCGAATACCCCGCGTTCACCAAGCCCAGGGAGTTCCGCTCCCTTGAGATCCCCGAGGTGCTTCTTGGCGGTCATCACGCGGCGATTGAGCGGTGGCGGCGCGATCGCGCGATTGAGAAGACGGCTCGCGTGCGCCCCGATCTCGCGCTGTCACTGGATGCTTCGTCGCTGACGCGCGAGGACCGTGCGATGCTGGCCCGCTGCGGTGTTGCGTATCCGCGAGCTGGCGGGGCGGAACGGCTCGACGTGCGACAGGCTGAGCTTGAGGACGTCGTCGCAGTCAGCGAGCTCGCGGCGCGTACGTTCCCGGATGCTTGCCCCGAGAAACTGTCCGAGGAAGCGATTGCGGAGTACATCGCCACGCAACTCAGTGCCGACGTGTTTGACGCTCTTATTTCCGATCCCGAGCATCATCGCCTGTTCGTCGCCGAGGTCTGGGGTGGCCTCGTCGGTTACGTGCTCACCCACGTTGGACCCGATGCGCTGCCGAGCGACATGGTGCGTCCCGGGCGCGTGGAGGAAGGTAGTGCCTACCTGTCCAAGTGCTATGTTGACGAGGCGTGGCGTGGCAGCGGTGTTGCAGATGCGCTCATCGAGCGTGCTATCGCCGATGCGCGAGACTTGGGGCATGCCGCTGTTGTGCTCGGCACCAATCGAGGGAACAAGGAGGCGCAGGCCTTCTACAAGCGCCACGGATTCCGCAAGCGTTCGAGCCGAACCTTCGATGTCGGCGGCGTACGCAACTACGACGTTGTCATGGTGCGTGATCTCACCGCATAACACATCCGCGGACTAGCCCTGGTGTGTCCTGCTGTGGGACAATAAACGAGATTGTGCGCGGTTCATCCTGCCGCAGGGGGACACCGAGGCGCACGATCACACGTCAAGTGAGCGGGTTCGACCCGCCCAACCAGGCGCTTCCGACCTGCGGCAGTTGCGTCAAGGAGAAGAAATGCAGAAGCTGGACGCCGTTGATGCGGCTTCGCTGCGCGATGACATCCCCTCGTTCCGAGCTGGCGACACCCTCAAGGTGCACGTCAAGGTCATCGAAGGTAACCGCTCTCGTATCCAGGTCTTCCAGGGTGTCGTGATCGCTCGTCGCGGTCACGGTGTGTCCTCCACGTTCACGATCCGCAAGGTTTCCTTCGGTGTGGGCGTCGAGCGTACCTTCCCGGTCCACGCCCCCACGATCGACCACATCGAGGTCGTTACCAAGGGCGACGTGCGTCGCGCTAAGCTCTACTACCTGCGTGAGCGTCACGGCAAGGCCGCGAAGATCAAGGAACACCGTTCCGGCAAGTCCGCCTGAGGCTTGCCAGGCATACGCCTTGGCATTTTTCACGGAAAGGCCCGACACCGCGCGCCGGTGTCGGGCCTCGCCGTATCCTGGGATGGTTGACGCAACGACAAGGAGATTGCATGACCCCGACAGCAGGACCGTCACTCGGCCCACTGCATTCGCCTTCTCTTCGGGATCGTGATCGCGCGGAGGCTCGCGCTCGTCGCAACCCTCTCGTGTGGCTGCGCGAGATCCTCATGATCATCGTGGTTGCCCTCGTGATTTCGTCGCTGCTGCGTGCCTTCATCGTCCAGGTTTTCTGGATTCCTTCACCGTCGATGCACAACACGCTGGTGGAGGATGACCGCATTGCCGTCTCGCGTATCGATGCGCTTCGCTCGAACGTGCACCGCGGGGATGTCGTCGTCTTCGATGACACCCTCGGCTGGCTGGGCTCGTCGCAGGCGACTTCTCCCTCAGTGCTGCGCCGGCTGGGGGAGTTCACCGGTTTCGTTCCGGGAGGCAGTGAGCAGACGCTCGTCAAGCGCGTCATCGGCGTCGGTGGCGATCGTGTGTCATGCACCAGTGCGAACGGCAAGGTGAGCGTCAACGGAGTTGAGCTTGACGAGACCTACGTGCCCGATGGCCAGGTGCCGTGTGGCGAGCGCACTTTTGATGTTGTCGTTCCCGAGGGACACCTGTGGGTGATGGGTGACAACCGTTCGAACTCGGCTGATTCTCGCTACCACATGGGGTCGGGGCAGTCTCCCTACGTGCCGGTTTCCTCGGTCGTCGGTACCGTTCAGGCGGTCATCTGGCCCACGTCGCGTTGGACGACGGACATCGCGCACCACGAGGTGTTCGCGTCTGTTCCGGACGCCTCATGACGACCGCCTCGCGTGACCTTGAGGTCTCTCTCGCGCGTCGGTGGGGGATCGTTGCGGGGATGGATGAGGTGGGGCGCGGGGCTCTGGCCGGTCCTGTCGCCGTGGGTGTGGCGTTCATTGGCATCGATGCCGCACCGGTTCCTGAAGGCCTCACCGACTCGAAAGCGCTGACTACTCGTCGGCGCGAGGCCCTCGTCGATCCCGTGCGTGAATGGACCTTGGCTTGCGCAGTTGGCTACGCCTCCCCACAGGAGATTGATGACTGGGGCATCATCGCCGCGCTTCGTCTGGCGGGCTGGCGCGCTCTGGCCGAGGTAGCCAGTCACGGCCTCGTTCCCGGTGGTGTTCTGCTGGACGGCTCGCACGATTGGCTGTCCGCACCCGACGATCTGTTCGGTGCCATCGACGGGCCTGGGGATCCTTTCGGCGTCGATCTGCCCGTGCAGATGCAGGTGAAGGCCGACGCGTCCTGCGCGGTCGTTGCCGCAGCGTCCGTCCTCGCGAAGGTTGAACGTGATCACCTCATGGCGGAGCTCGAGGATCCGGGCTACGGATGGGCATCGAACAAAGGCTACGGATCGGCCGCCCACACTCGCGCGATCGTCGAGCTCGGCGTGTCGGATCAGCATCGTCGCTCGTGGAAGATGCCGACGCAGGCCACAAAGTAGGGCGCGCCGGGGTGGCGTGGCTCGGCTGGGCGCGCGGCCCGGCATGATGGTTGCGTGAGCGAAGAAATCGAAGGTTACGAAAACAATCTGGAGCTGGAACTCTTCAAGGAGTACCGCGACGTCATCGGGTTGTTCAAGTACGTCGTGGAGACCGAGAGGCGTTTCTATCTGTGCAACCACGTTGATGTGCAGGCACGCCCGGTCGGCGGCGACGTCTTTTTCGAGCTGACGCTCAGCGACGCGTGGGTGTGGGACATCTACCGCTCGTCGCGCTTCGTGCGCTCTGTGCGCGTCATCACCTACAAGGACGTGAATGTCGAGGAGCTCTCCAAGCCGGAGCTCGACATCCCATAAATGCGGATGAGCCGCTCCGCGGTTGTCCACAGGCCTTTTTGCGAACCGCTCCCTATCCACAGGGGGCGGTTTTCGCATTGTGTCACAGACTGTCTCAGGCGCACTGTGGGTGCGGAGGTGATCCGTGATGGGATGCTCAATACGGCCCGATCGTCGGGCCATTGGCGCTGCGGGCGAATATACCGCTCGACTGGCGCTCGAAGAGGAAGGCCTGCGCCTTCTTGACACCAACTGGCGAGATGGTCGTCGGGGCGAGCTCGATATCATCGCGCGTGACGAGACCGATCCGTCGCGTTCGTGGACCGTGATCGTGGAGGTGCGCACCAGGGTCGGGCGCAGGAAGGGGAGTGCGCTTGCCTCGGTCGATCATCGCAAGGTGGCGCGGCTTCGAGCGCTGACGGGTGCGTGGTGCAGGGCACACGGTCACCTTGCTTCGCGTGTGCGTATCGACGTCGTCGCCATCACCGTGGACGCGCGGACGCTGGAATCCTGGCCGGCTCCCATGGACGAGGCAGTGGATCTTCGCGCTCTGGGGGCACAGGTCGTGTGGTTGAGGGGTGTGCAATGAGAGGGCCGGGACTTGCGCGCACGTACTCTATGAGCATCGTCGGCATCGAGGGACACCTTGTCGACGTGGAGACATACGCGGGGTCGGGCCTCGTGGCGTTCACGCTCGTCGGCCTGCTCGACACCTCCGTGCGCGAGGCACGCGATCGCGTGCGTGCTGCGTTCGAATCGTGTGGCCTGGACGTCTTGGACCAACGCATCACCGTAAATCTGTCCCCTGCTGGCATTCCGAAGTCGGGGTCGGCTTTTGACCTCTCGATCGCGGCGTCCATCGCTCTGGCCACAGGCCTCGTCTCGCCGGTGGCTTTTGAGGACGCGGTCCTCGTTGGTGAGCTTGCGTTGGATGGAAGTATTCAGCCGGTGCGCGGGGTGCTGCCGGCTGTGCTGGCCGCACGTTCGCGGGGCGTGCGCCGGGTGATCGTGCCGTCGGGATGCGGCCAGGAAGCGCGTCTGGTCAGCGGCATTGAGGTCCTTGACTTCGCGCATCTGGCTGACCTCATCGCCTGGGCCGGGGGAGAGGCTGTGAAGGCTCCGTTCCACGGGAGAATGGGTGTGCGCCGCGAGGGATACAGTGATGCTGATCCGACCCTCGCAGACATGGCCGACGTGCGTGGTCAGCCCGAGGCAATTGCGGCGATGGAAGTTGCAGCTGCCGGTGGGCACCACGTGTTTCTTCTCGGAGAGCCCGGATCTGGCAAGACGATGCTCGCCTCCCGACTGCCGACGATACTTCCAGATCTCGACGCCGACACCGCTCTCGTCACCACCTCGTTGCATTCGGTGGCGGGCCTGTTGCCTTCCTCGATATCGCTGATGACGCGGCCGCCATTCCAAGCCCCACACCATTCGGTGACCATGCCGGCGCTGATCGGTGGCGGCACGCGCACGCTCGTCCCCGGGGCAGCGTCGCTGGCGCATGGAGGGATCCTCTTTCTCGACGAGGCCGCCGAGTTTGCTCCCTCCGTCCTTGACTCGCTGCGCGAACCCCTCGAATCGGGTGTCATCCATGTGCATCGCTCGGGCGTTCAGGCGCGTTATCCCGCCGCATTCCAACTGGTGATGGCCTCTAATCCGTGCCCGTGTGGAGGCGGATACGGAGGGCGGCGATGCACCTGTTCCTCGATGAATCGACGCAGGTATCTCGCACGTTTGTCCGGGCCGTTGCTGGATCGGATGGACATCCGCATCGACGTGCACACCCCCAGTCGGGCGGACCTCGCGTCGACACAGACACGCGATTCCGCATCGATACGTGGGCGTGTTATCGAGGCGCGCTTGAGGGCACGCACGCGCCTTAAAGGCACGCCGTGGACCATGAACGCCCAGCTTCCGGGAGCGTGGCTGCGACACCACTCAGGCATCGATGCTTCGCTCATTCATCAACTTGATCGGCTCGTCGATTCCGGTCACTCGTCTATGCGCGGAATCGACCGGATGCTACGCCTGGCATGGACGCTCGCCGATCTCGAGGCTGTGCCTCGGCCGACCTTTGACCACATTGTTGCAGCGCAGCAGCTGCGGAACGGAGCGGATCACTATGAATGACACAGAACTGTGGGAGGCCGCCTGGTGGTCTGCCGTCGCTGAGCCGGCTGATCCGTGCGCACGCATCCTTCGTCAGTCCTTAGGGGATCGAGATGCGCGCGCGTGGCTGATCGGGGCTTGGTCGGCACCGCCGTTGGCGCTTGCCCGTCACTCGAGGATTGACTGGCACACGCAGTGGAATCGGTGGAGGCAGCGCGCCCTCTCGGTCGACATCGACAGTGAGCTGACACGCGTCGCTCGTGCGGGCGGCGGATTCATGACACCCGGCGATCCACGCTGGCCAGAGCACCTTGCGTGCCTGGGGGAGGAGGAGCCAATGGGATTGTGGTTCCTCGGCGACCTGCCCGGCGCTCCGCAGGCGGATCATCATCTGTCTATCGTGGGAGCTCGCGCTTCCACCGGCGCGGGAAACAGGTGCGCACGCAACATGGCGGCATTCGTCGCTGCGGCAGGCGTGACGGTCGTGTCTGGGGGAGCGATCGGCATTGATATTGAGGCTCACCGCGGTGCACTGTCTGCGCGTGGGCGCACGATCTGCATCCTCGCAGGGGGCGTGTGCAATCCCTACCCCGCGTGCCACGGTGGCGACTTTCGCACCGTCATCGATGGTGGTGGTGCCCTGATCTCCGAGGTCGCTCCCACCGCGAGGCCGGCGAAGTGGCGTTTCCTGACCCGTAACCGTCTGATTGCTGCATGGAGTGGGGCGACCGTGGTCGTCGAGGCGGGAGCGCGCTCCGGTGCCCTTGCGACGGCGCGGCGTGCCATGGAATACGGGCGTGAGCTAGGTGCAGTCCCCGGCGCGGTCGACGCGCCGATGTCAGTGGGGTGCCTCGAGCTCGCGCGCAACGGAGCGACGATCATCCGCGATGGGCGCGACGCCCTCGAACTCGTGCGCCCGGTGAGCGTTGACGCCGCCCAGCCTCTGTTCGGTATGCCGGTCGACGATGATCACGGGGTTGATGCCCTAGAGCCGACTCAGCGTCGGGTGTGGGAGGCTCTTCCCCGGAGTGCGCCCGCGTCGGTCGAAGCGATCTGTGTTGCTGCGGCACTGTCGCGCGAAGAAGTGAACTATGCGCTCATGGAGCTCTCGGTTGCGGGTCTAGTGGCCGGATCGACGCGTGGGTGGACGCGAACAGGCGGAGGCAGACCGTAGGATATCGATATGACACGCAATGTGGGGGAGCGCTGGGAAGAGTACTTGCGTCTTGGGCGGCGAATGAGCCCCCACACAGTTTCCGCGTACCTCGGGGATCTTCACTCGCTCATGGAGTTCCTCTCGCTCGACGCGGACGCGACCCCCGAGCAGTTGCGTGAGGCGCTCACGCAGCGCGCAGTGCGTTCCTGGTTGGCTCGCACCCTCGCGGATGGGGGAGCACGCTCGACGATCGCGCGCCACACCGCCGCGATTCGCAACTTCACCTCCTGGGCAATGCGTGAAGGAATCCTGGTGAGCGACCCCGCAGCGCTCCTGTCGTCTCCGCGCGCGGACCAGCTTCTGCCGTCTCCGCTCGATGAGTCCGATGCGAGGGTGCTCCTCAATACTGCTCGCGATGAAGCCGCGGCGGGAGGGGCCTCCCAGATTCGCAATTGGGCAATCCTCGAGCTGACGTACGCGTGCGGGCTTCGCGTCTCCGAAGTCTGTGCCCTCGACATCCCCTCCTTGAACCGCGAGGCCCTCACCGTGCGGGTCGTCGGTAAAGGTAACAAAGAGCGGGTGGTTCCCTACGGTCCTCCTGCTGCCGACGCCCTCGACCATTGGCTGGTACGAGGCCGTCCCCAGTTGGCCGGGGAGCGCAGCGGGAACGCCCTCTTCCTCGGCGATAAGGGTGGTCGCATCGATCCGCGCATCGTGCGGTCGATGGTACACAAGACGGCGGCTCGCGCAGGCGTGCACGACATCGCGCCACACGGGCTGCGCCATTCCACGGCGACGCACCTGCTGCAGGGCGGAGCCGACCTGCGTGCGGTCCAGGAGATGCTCGGTCACTCGTCGCTGTCGACCACCCAGCGCTACACCCACGTGGATACCGCTCGTCTGAGCGCGATCTATCAGCGGGCGCACCCCCGCGCCTAGGACCCTCGGGCTGGGACGCGCTGTCTCGTCGGTGATCGCCGACCGCGTTCGGTAATTCGTATGAGGCTATCGAGCCAACGCGTCGTCCCAGGGGAGAAGGCGCGGGCGCCCGAGCGTCATACGTATTGGATCGATGTACGTGCGCCTGCCGGTCTTTGCGCCCCAGTGCAGCGTGGGTGAGTCCCCTTCGACGAGGCCGATGATGCTTCCTTTCTGGACGTGATCGCCAACAGCAACTGATGGCGTCACGGGCAGATACGTCGACCAGACGACGCGCCCGCCGACCTCGTGCCGAATCGAAATGACGCCCCTGCCCGCGATGGGACCGGCAACGGTCACAGTGCCCGATGCACACGCGTACACCGGGGAGGGAGCCGGATACTGCAACGTCACCCCACGCCGCCCGGGAAGCCAGTCGTGGGCGGGTGGGGCGAATCCTTCGACGACGGCCACGGGCCCACCTGTTGGCCACTGCCACCGCTCGCGGTGCGGGGTTGCTACGCCCGGCGTTGTCGCAACAAGGAGCAGCGTGCTGACGAAGGTGGCGATCAGTGTAGCCGCTCTCAATCGGCCACGGTTCGGGATTACAGAGGTCATGACATCAGCGTGAGGGGACACGGCGCACAGGTCTAGTCGGCCGGCGTTGGTTGTGGATACTGCTGCGACGCGAAAGGACCCTGTGGATAACGAGCGAAGACGGCGTGTCTGTACCGAGCTGCCCTGGCCTCGTCGAAGATGAATCCAGTAGGCAACGTCTCATGCGCCTGGTTTCGGACATTTGTGCACTTGTGAGGTAAGATAGCCGGGCACTTGCCCTGTGCAGGTGACTTCGCGTGCCATTATCGCGACCCACGGGGAACCGCCAGGGGAGCGAGGCGCGGCGGCTTCGGTCCTTTCGGGGATGGTCGCCGGTCATGGCACCAGGGTGCGCAACGCGCACAGCTAACCGATAACCCGGGGGAAACCCCACTGATCACTCGCGACTTGCGGGGAAAGGACGAACCATGGCAGTCGTTACCATGCGTCAGCTCCTCGAGTCCGGTGTCCACTTCGGCCACCAGACTCGCCGTTGGAACCCGAAGATGAAGCGCTTCATCCTCACCGAGCGCAACGGCATCTACATCATTGACCTGCAGCAGACCATTGCTGACATCGACATCGCCTTCGACTTCGTGAAGCAGACCGTTGCCCACGGTGGCACTCTGCTCTTCGTTGGCACCAAGAAGCAGGCCCAGGAAGCCGTGGCCGAGCAGGCCCAGCGCGTCGGCATGCCCTACGTGAACCACCGTTGGCTCGGCGGCATGCTCACCAACTTCTCGACCGTTGCCACCCGTCTGCAGCGCCTGAAGGAACTCGAGCAGATCGACTTCGACGACGTGGCCTCCTCCGGTCACACCAAGAAGGAACTGCTCATGATGCGCCGTGAGAAGGACAAGCTCTCGCGCACTCTGGGCGGCATCCGCGACATGACCAAGGTTCCCTCGGCCGTGTGGATCGTCGACCCCAAGAAGGAGCACCTCGCGGTCTCCGAGGCTCGCAAGCTGCGCATCCCGATCGTCGCCATCCTCGACACCAACGCCGATCCGGACGAGGTCGACTACCGCATCCCCGGCAACGATGACGCCATCCGCGCCGTCGCGCTGCTGACCCGCGTGATCGCCGACGCCGTCGCCGAGGGCCTCATCGCCCGCTCCGACGTGCGCAAGGGCAAGGGCGAAGAGGCCGCCGCTGAGCCGCTGGCCGAGTGGGAGCGCGAGCTCCTCGAGGGCGAGGTTAAGGCTGACGAAGCTGCCGCTGCTGAGGTCGCCGAAGAGTCGACCACCAAGCAGGACTGAACTTTTAACTGAGAGGAATCATCCGATGGCGAATTTCACCGCTGCAGATGTGAAGGCGCTGCGTGAGCAGACCGGCGCCGGCATGATGGATGTCAAGAAGGCTCTGACCGAGGCCGACGGCGACGCCGAGAAGGCTCTCGAGATCATCCGCCTGAAGGGCCTGAAGTCCCTGTCCAAGCGCGAGGGCCGCCAGGCCTCCGCCGGCCTGCTGGCCGCGCAGACCGACGGCACCGTCGGCGTGCTGGTCGAGGTCAACTCCGAGACGGACTTCGTCGCCAAGAACCAGAAGTTCATCGACTTCTCTAACGAGGTCCTGGCCGCCGCCGTCGCTTCTGGTGCCGCCGACCTGGACGCGCTGTTCGCCGCCCCCATGGGCGAGGGCACCGTCAAGGACCGCCTGGACGCTTTCGCCGCCATCATCGGCGAGAAGCTGCAGGTTGGCCGCATCGTGCGCGTTGAGGGCGAGAACGTCGACCTCTACCTGCACCAGACCAACCCCGACCTGCCCCCGCAGGTTGGCGTCTTCGTCGTCACCGACGCCGCCGGCAAGTCCGTTGCCCACGACATCGCGATGCACGTTGCCGCCTACATGCCCGCCTACCTCGATCGCGATTCGGTTCCGGCCGACGTGCTCGACAAGGAGCGCGCCACCCTTGAGAAGATCACGCTCGAGGAAGGCAAGCCCGCCAACATCGTTCCCAAGATCGTTGAGGGCCGCCTGAACGCGTTCTACAAGGACAACTGCCTCGTTGACCAGGCCTTCGCGCGTGACCCCTCGAAGTCCGTTGCTCAGGTCCTCAAGGAGGCCGGCGCCACGGTCACCAACTTCGTGCGCGTGCACGTCGGTGCCTGATCTGGCCACGTCGTCAGCTTGCTGACAAATGGGAGCGGTCCCGCCGAACGGCGGGGCCGCTTCCCTTTTACCAGGTAGTATGGCTCTTAACCGTTCCGCCCTTCCCGGGCCGTTACAAAGGAGAAGCGTCATGTCGACGAACCGCCGCGTTTTGCTCAAGCTGTCCGGAGAAGCATTCGGGGGTGGATCGATCGGTTTGGACCCCAAGGTTGTCCGCAACATCGCGGAGCAGGTCGCGACGGCTGTGCGCGAGGGCGTCCAGGTGGCGATCGTCGTCGGTGGTGGCAACTTCTTCCGTGGTGCGCAGCTTGCCCGCGAGGGTCTTGAGCGCTCGCGCGCGGACTACATGGGCATGCTCGGCACCGTTATGAACGCGCTCGCACTCCAGGACTTTATCGATCAGTCCGGTGTCCCTGCCCGTGTGCAGACGGCCATCACGATGGCTCAGGTTGCCGAGCCCTACCTGCCGCTTCGAGCGATTCGTCACCTGGAGAAGGGGCGCGTCGTTGTCTTCGGCGCTGGCGCGGGCCTGCCGTACTTCTCGACGGACACGGTGTCCGCACAGCGTGCTCTGGAGATTCACTGCGACGAACTCCTCGTCGCCAAGAACGGCGTGGACGGCGTGTACGACGATGATCCGAACAAGAATCCCGACGCTCACCGCTTCGACACGCTGACCTATTCTGAGGCGCTGCGTCGCGATCTCAAGGTGATTGACGGTTCGGCGCTGGCCCTGTGCCGCGACAATGGACTGACGACGCGCATCTTTGGCATGGGTGGCGACGGTGCCGTGACCCGCGCGCTGATGGGCGATGAAATCGGTACCCTAGTGACGGCGTGATATAACCTTCACAGACCACTGACTTAAAGGAGCTCATAGTGATCGACGATATTCTCCTCGAGGCCGAGGAAAAGATGGACAAGGCCGTGGAAGCGGCCAGCCACGAGTTTTCGAACATTCGTACCGGACGTGCGACGTCTTCGATGTTCGAGCAGCTTCTGGTGGACTACTACGGCGCTCCGACGCCGATGCAGCAGCTTGCTAGCTTCCAGATTCCCGAGGCTCGCACCGTCCTGATCTCTCCCTTCGATCGCACCGCGACCCAGGAGATCATTCGCACACTGCGTGAGTCGGACCTTGGCGTGAACCCGACCGACGATGGCAACGTGGTGCGCGTCGTTCTGCCCGCCCTGACGGAGGAGCGCCGTAAGGAGTACGTGAAGCAGGCAAAGAGCAAGGCTGAGGACGGTCGTGTGTCCGTGCGCGGTGTGCGTCGTAAGGCGAAGGATCAGCTCGACCGCCTGAAGAAGGACGGCGAGGCCTCCGAGGACGACGTCGAGCGCGCTGAAAAGCAGCTTGATGGCCTTACGAAGGCCCACACCGAGCAGATCGACAAGATGCTCGCGACGAAGGAAAGCGAACTGCTGACGATCTGATGGCGTCGACGGATCGTTCACTTCTTGCCCGAGTCTTCTCCCCGGGCCCCACTCGCGACAATCATCCCGCGGATGGGGCAACGGGGAAGGCTGGGCGTAATCTTCCGCAGGCGATCACGACCGCAGTCGTCCTGATTGCCGCGGTCGCCGTCCCTCTATTCACCTCGCTGCCCGCGTTTGTCGGCGTCATCGCCTTCGTGTGCCTGGTTGGCATCTGGGAACTCGCGGGTGCTTTCGCTCGCATGGGTATCACGCTGACGGTGACGCCCCTGTATGTCGGCGCTATCGGCATGGTGACCTGCGCGTGGTGGCTGGGCACAGAGGGCATGCTCTTCGCCCTGTACATCACGGTATTCGTCTGCGCGGCGTGGAGACTCCTGGACCGTCGTCAACAGTCGCGAATGAGCGACGTTGTATCGTCAACGTTTGCCGCCGTCTACGTGCCGTTCCTGGCCTCGTTCGTCGTCCTCATGATGGCGGCGTGGCAGAACGCCTGGGTGTTTGTCGTCTTTGAACTCATGGTCATCGCCAACGACACTGGCGGCTGGGCTGCCGGCGTCATGTTCGGCAAGCACCCCATGGCTCCCGCTCTGTCTCCGAAGAAATCCTGGGAAGGCTTCGCAGGTTCTGCCCTGACGGCCATCGCCGTCGGCGTGGTCGGGCTGTGGTTGCTGGGAGCTTCCTGGTGGTGGGGTGTCGTTGCGGGTATCTCCATCGCCTTTGTGGGTACGATGGGCGACCTGACCGAGTCTCTCATTAAGCGTGAGGCCGGCCTGAAAGACATGTCGCAGATCCTGCCGGGCCACGGTGGTGTTCTCGACCGAGTGGACGCGCTGCTCATGAGCGCGCCGGTTGCCTACTTCAGTTTTGCGTGGGCGCTGCCGGGTATTTCTTGGGAGTCTAGCCATTGAGTCAATCGACGAAGGGGCCCCGCGGGGCGCAGGCGCGTACGCCGAACACCCTGGGGGTGTCGGATCTTCAGCGTCGCAGCCCGCGCCGTGAGGTTCGTCCGACCGATCAGCCGCCGGAGGGGGCGACTCATAAGGACGCTAAGCCGGTCCTGTCGTTCACCGCGAAGCGGCGTGGAAAGGCTCCGTCGCATCTCGCTGATCTGGATGCTGTAGCCCGCAAGCAGGTGCTGAAGGACCTGGGGTTGCCCGCTTTCCGCGCCGATCAGCTGTCGCGCCATTACTTCACGCATTTTGAGGCTGATCCCGCGAACATGAGCGATATCCCGGCTGGGATGCATGAAGCGGTCTCGGATGCCCTGTTGCCCAAGCTCGTGACGAAGGTTGTATCCCTAGAGGCTGACGGTGGGCGCACGATCAAGGATTTGTGGCGCCTGTACGACGGCGCGCAGGTCGAGTCTGTTCTCATGCGCTACCCCCAGCGAACGACGCTGTGCGTCTCGTCGCAGGCGGGCTGCGGCATGGCGTGTCCATTCTGCGCGACGGGTCAGATGGGCCTGACGCGCAACCTGTCGACGGCGGAGATCGTCGACCAGGTTCGAGAGGCCCAGGCATCGTGCCGTGACGGCAAGCTGGCCGGTGGTCCGACGAAGCTGTCCAACGTCGTCTTCATGGGCATGGGCGAGCCCCTCGCTAACTACAAGACGGTTGTCGCCGCGCTCCACCGGTTGATTGATCCGGCGCCCGAGGGCTTCGGTATGAGCGCCCGCAACATCACCGTGTCGACGGTCGGCTTGGTCCCCGCGATCAAGAAGCTGGCGGGGGAGGGCATGCCGGTGACGCTCGCGGTCTCGCTCCATGCGCCCGACGATGATCTTCGTGACGAGCTGATCCCGATCAACTCGCGGTGGAAGGTCGGCGAGCTGCTCGATGCGGCGCGCGGGTACTTCCTCGCGACGGGTCGGCGCGTGTCGATCGAATACGCGCTCATCAAGAACATGAACGATCAGGAATGGCGCGCGCAGCTGCTGGCCGATGAACTCAATAAGCGCGGCCACGGCTGGGTGCATGTGAACCCCATCCCCTTGAATCCGACGCCCGGGTCCATCTGGACGGCATCGACGCGGGCTGCTCAGGAGGCGTTCGTCAAGCGCCTGCAGGACAACGGTATCGCGACGTCGATCCGTGATACGCGCGGCTCGGATATTGACGGCGCGTGTGGGCAGCTGGCGACGGCGGTTGCTGACGGTAAGCGCCCGGTCGGGGAGGTGCGCGCGTGATCAGGACAGATTTTTCCCGCAGTTTCCTGCGCATGGGCTACGACGTGAGCGAGGTCCTGACTTTTCTCGCGGACGTCGAACGCACACTGACTGGCGAGGAGATGGATCCTGAGAGGGTCGTGACGGCTCAGAAGGCTCTGGATCTGGAGTTTTCTACGAAACTGCGCGGCTTCAATGACGAGGAGGTCGATGCAGAGATCGACCGTCTCATTGACATGCTGCGTCACGCCGAGCGCAGGCGAGTGGCGTGCCGTGCGAACAGTGTGGGCAGCGACGTTCACGCTGCGACGCTGCCAGCTACGGAGCCGACTACCGTTTCTTCTGAGTATGCTGATTTCGGCACGCCTGAGGCCGTCGAACAGATTCTTCGTTCCATGACACAGGAAAAGGAGCAGTCATGACTGAGTTTCCTAGGGTTGGTCTCTTCTCGAAGGGCTACGACTGCGCACAGGTCGATGCGTTCTTCGAAGACGCTCGCCGCGCCTACGAGGGTGGTGTTCCCCCGGAGCAGTTCAGCTCAGAGCAGGTGCGTCTGGCCACTTTTGAGCTGAAGAATCGCGGCTACAACATCGATGCCGTGGACGCTGCAATGAACCGCCTGGAGGCGGCTTTCGTGAAACGTGATCGCGCGGATTCGGTCGCAGCTGAGGGTGAGGCAGCGTGGTACGACAGGGTCGCCGACCGTGCGACGACCCTGTACCCGCGTCTGCAGCGCCCCCGCGGTGAGCGCTTCGCACACCCGACGTCGGGACGTGGCTACTCCTGCGAGGAAGTTGACGATCTGCTGGATCGTATCGTGGCGTACTTCGACGAGGCCGGGGAGCTGACCGCTGACGAGATTCGTCTGTCGACCTTCCGCCCCAAGCGCGGCAAGAAGGCCTACATGGAGGGCCCCGTGGACGCGTACCTCGGGCGTGCCGTCGAAATTCTGCTTGCGGTTGACTGATGCCCGTGTCGGTGGAAGAACACACGTCCACTATCCCCGTCGTCCTGCTTGGCTCGACGGGATCGATCGGTACCCAGGCACGTGAGGTCATCGAGGCGAACCGCGGGCGTTTCGACGTCCTTGGCCTCAGCGCCGGCGGTGCGTCGATCACCGAGCTTGCCGTGCAGATCGTCGCGTTGAATCCCGCGTACGTGGGCGTGGCTCGCGACGTTCGCGAGGAATTGTCGGCTGCTGTGGAGTCGATGGGTGGCACGTGCCCGGAGGTTTTCGTCGGCGAGAACGCGTCCGTTGAGGTTGTGTGCGCGTCCGTTGAGCGTGCGGCGCAGCTGTACCCGCGAGCAACGCCGGTGGTGCTCAACGGCATTACGGGCGGTGTGGGCCTGTCGTCGACGCTTGCTGCTTTGAAGTGCGGTGCGCGCCTGGCGCTGGCGAACAAGGAGTCGCTGGTCGTCGGTGGTGCGCTCGTGAAGAACGCCATGCGTTTCCCGGGGCAGATCGTCCCGGTGGATTCCGAGCATTCGGCGATCGCCCAGGCGTTGGCTTCGGGTGTGCATGAACGCGGTCTCACCTCTTCGTTGGTGTCTGGCCGCTCCGAGGTCGCAGATCTCGTGCTGACCGCGTCGGGTGGCCCCTTCCGTGGCCGCACGCGCGATCAGTTGCGTGGCGTGCGCGCCGAGCAAGCCTTGGCGCATCCGACGTGGCAGATGGGGCCCGTCGTCACGATCAACTCGTCGACCCTGATCAACAAGGGGTTGGAACTCATTGAGGCCCACCTGCTGTTCGACGTCGCGCCCGAGCACATCATCGCGACCGTGCACCCGCAGTCCATCGTGCATTCGATGGTGACGTGGTACGACGGCGCGACGACGCTCCAGGCCTCACCTCCGGATATGCGTCTGCCGATTGCGCTTGGGCTCACCTGGCCCGAGCGCCTCCGGGACGTCGAGAAGCCGCTGACCTGGGCGTCCGCATCGGAGTGGACCTTTGAGCCGGTGGATAACGAGACGTTCCCCGCGATCAACCTTGCTCGCTTCGCGGTCGCGGCCTCGGCGACGCATCCCGCGGTGCTCAACGCCGCGAACGAGGTGCTAGTTGACGCGTTTATCGCGGGGGAGGTGCCGTGGCTTGCGATCGTGGACACGGTGGCGAGCGTTGTGCATGAGCATGAGGGCGTCGCTGACCCCTCGTTGGATGACATCGTGGCAGCACAGCGCTGGGCTGATCAGCGTGCGCGCGAACTCGTTCGCGTCGGCCAGTGGAAGGATATGTGAGCGTGGGCTCAATCGTCGGTATTGTCGTTGTCGTTATCGGAATCTTGGCGTCGGTTGCCCTGCACGAGGTGGGGCATATGCTCCCCGCGAAGAAGTTTGGGGTGCTGGTCCCCGATTACGCGGTGGGTTTTGGTCCGGCCCTGTGGAAGAAGAAGATCGGCGACACAACCTATGCGCTGCGCGCGATTTTGCTTGGCGGTTACGTGAAGATCGTCGGCATGTACGCGCCGGCACGACCGGGTACTCGGCTCGTGGGTCGCGGCGGTAAGCCGACGCTCGCGCAGGAGGCTCGTGAGGCCTCGGCCGTGGAGATCCCTGACGGCCAGGAACACCGCGCGTTCTACCGTCTGAGCGCCCCGAAGAAGATCGCGGTCATGCTTGGTGGCCCGCTCATGAATCTGCTGATCTGCATCGTCTTGTCGGCGGTGACGATGATCGGCATCGGTGCTCCCACGGCCTCGCGCACGATTGCGGACGTCCCGGCCACGATCATGAGCGCTTCCGGTGAGGTCGCTTCCCCCGCGTACGAGGCAGGGGTTCGCCCCGGGGACACGGTCGTCGCGTGGAATGGGCAGCCGGTTGCCACCTTCGCGGAGCTGCAGCACGCGGTTGGGGCCACCCAGGAGGGAGAGTCTGCCGTGCTGACGGTGGAGCGCGACGGCAGCACCGTGGACCTGAGTGTTTCTCCTGTGACGGGCGCTCAGGGGGCGCGCTTGGTGGGCGTGACGGCTGGATACGAGTACGTGTCGGCGTCGCCCGCTGATGTGGCAGCGGCGAACTGGCAGATGTTCACCGGGACGACGGCGGTCGTGACCCGTCTGCCTCAGGCTGTGTGGCAGGTCGGCCGCTCCGTGTTCACTGACGAAAAGCGCGACTCCTCGGGTGTCGTGTCCGTCGTGGGCGTGGGGCGCCTGGCCGGAGAGGTGACGGGTGATTCGCAGGCGCTGGGTCTGCGCGACACGCGTCAGGTTGTCGCCGTGCTGCTGAGCCTCTTGGCATCGCTCAACATGGCCCTTTTCGTCTTTAACCTGATCCCGTTGCCGCCGCTGGACGGCGGGCACATTCTCGGGGCGATCTATGAGGGTGTGCGCCGAACGGTGGCCCGCGTGCGTGGGGCGGAGGATCCCGGCCCGGCGGACACGGCTCGCCTCGTTCCCGTTACCTGGGTTGTCGGCGGCCTGCTGGTCGCGATGAGCGTCATTTTGATCGTTGCAGACATCGTGAAGCCGGTGTCGCTCGGCTGAGCGCAGGCAGGTTACACACATCTGCCCGAAAAGCGACTCTGACCACGCGTTCGTGGTCCGTGTGGGAAGGAAGGCCACTGTGCGGGATAATGACACGGTGAGTGAAATCAATCTTGGTATGCCCGAAGTCGCGGCGTCGCCGTTCCCGCGCAAGCAGACGCGTCGCATCATGGTGGGTGACGTTCCCGTGGGCGGTGGCGCGCGGGTTTCCGTCCAGTCCATGACGACGACGAAGACGCACGACATCGGCGCGACCCTCCAGCAGATCGCCGAGCTGACGGCCGCCGGCTGCGACATCGTTCGCGTCGCCTGCCCGACGGATAAGGACGCGGACGC
Organism: Schaalia odontolytica; assembly: GCF_009730335.1. Classification (GTDB taxonomy): domain Bacteria; phylum Actinomycetota; class Actinomycetes; order Actinomycetales; family Actinomycetaceae; genus Pauljensenia; species Pauljensenia dentiphila. The sequence goes on along the minus strand of NZ_CP046315.1, from coordinate 1,551,529 downwards.
GCTGCCGATCATCGCGAGGCAGTCGCGTATCCCGGTGATCGCTGACATTCACTTCAAGCCGAAGTACGTCTTCCAGGCGATCGAGGCCGGCTGTGGTGCCGTGCGTGTGAATCCGGGTAACATCCGCAAGTTCGATGACCAGGTGAAGGACATCTGCAAGGCCGCCTCCGATCACGGCGTGTCGCTGCGCATCGGTGTGAACGCAGGATCGCTCGATCCTCGACTGCTGAAGAAGTACGGCCGTGCCACGCCCGAGGCCCTCGTCGAGTCCGCGATCTGGGAAGCCTCCCTGTTCGAGGAGAACGACTTCCACGACTTCAAGATCTCGGTCAAGCACCACGATGTGCTGACGATGATCCAGGCCTACCGCATGCTGTCCGAGGCGGGGGACTGGCCCCTGCACCTGGGCGTCACCGAGGCCGGTCCCGCCTTCCAGGGAACGATTAAGTCCGTGTCCGCTTTCTCGGTGCTTCTGGCCGAGGGGATCGGTGACACGATTCGCGTCTCGCTGTCCGCTCCTCCCGTTGAGGAGATTAAGGTGGGCACGAAGATGCTGGAGTTCATGGGTCTGCGCGAGAAGACTCTCGAGATCGTCTCGTGCCCGTCGTGTGGTCGCGCCCAGGTGGACGTGTGGACTCTCGCCGAGGACGTCACCGAGGGCCTGAAGGACCTGACGGTCCCGCTGCGCGTGGCCGTGATGGGCTGCGTCGTGAACGGTCCGGGTGAGGCTCGCGAGGCCGACCTGGGTGTCGCCTCCGGCAACGGCAAGGGACAGATCTTCATTCGTGGCGAGGTCGTCGAGACCGTGCCCGAGGACCAGATCGTCGAGACCCTCATTCGCCGTGCGAACGCGCTCGCGGAGGAACTGGGCCTGGAGCCCGGTTCCGGCAGCGTAGAGGTCGGCCCAATCACCGCCCCGGACGTCAAGCTCCCGGGCATCGATTTCTAAGTTGTTGATAAGGACTATCGGATGCGTATTCGCACTCTTGCCGCTCTGTCCCTCGTCGCCGGCGCATGCGCCGTTGCGGCCACCGGCTTTCCTCGGCGCATCGGCCTGACGGCCTCGCAGGCGGACGTGTCGCTCCCGGGAGATCTCATCCTGCCCGGTGCGAACGTCGTGGTTGATCGCGGCATCGCGATCGATGCGCCCGCGTCCGTCGTGTGGGATGTCCTCGGCCACGTGTTCGAGCCGGAGGATGAGTCCACGATCATTGACATCGAGGACGAGGACCACATTCTCATGCGCGTCGCGCCTCCGGCCGCCCCGGAAGGCGCCGAGGCCTCGGGCACGTGCGTCATCGCTCTGCTGCAGCTGTCTCCCTCGCGCACGCTCCTGCACATCCGTGAACGTCACGAGGCGCAGGGGCGCGACCGAGTGCTCGCGTGGGCGGGTGTCGCAGCCGAGTCGCTGTCCTCGTTGTCGATGCTGCGCGATCTGCGCGATGCGTGCGTAGGCGGGCTCGTTGATGCCTGATTAGTCTCGTTCCCGCCGTTTCGGTTGGACATTACTCCCCGTTGGTGTTGTAGTATCAGCCTGTACGCAACGCCAACGGGGATGTTGCATTGTCCGAAGGGGGACGCTGTGTCCAACTCTACTGCCGTCATCGCAATGGTGGGTCTCGTCATCGCATCCGTGTGGGCGTGGGCGTGGCTCGGTTTCGGCGCGAGCGCCCGACGTATGTCGGTGCGTCTGGAGATCGGTGGTGGAAGCGCGGCTGGTGAGATGTCGGCGCTCGTGTGGCCGCTCATGCCTTTCCTCTCCCTCTTGTGGTTCCTGACGGGGGACCTGATGGCCCGTGAGGCCTCGGGCTTTGCCACGGCAGGTCCCTGCATGCTCATCGCTCTGGTTCTCGCTGCAATGGTCGGCGTCGCTGTGCGAGCCCTGTACCTGGGCGGGCTCCCCGCGTGGGCGTACCCGGGCTGGATGGCTCGCCGGTACTACGCGTCGCACCCGGGCGCCCGTGAGCGCGAGCTGGGTGCCCGCGCGGTCATCTGAGGGCTTCCCAACGCCTCGATTGGGGGGCTCCACGGCTGTGCCGGTGGCCCCAGGGCCTTTGCGTGCCGTACTCTTGGAGCATGCTTCGAAATCTCTCGACTTTCTTCCTGCGAACCCTGCGTGAGGACCCGGCCGACGCCGAGGTCAATTCGCACAAGCTTCTGGTGCGTGCCGGCTACATTCGACGCTCCGCCCCGGGCATCTACACGTGGCTGCCCCTCGGCCTGCGCACGCTGCGCAAGATCGAGGACATCGTCCGCGAGGAGATGGATGCGATGGGCGCTCAGGAAGTGCACTTCCCGGGCCTGATCCCCGCCGAGCCCTACAAGGCGACGAACCGTTGGGAAGAGTACGGGCCGACGCTGTTTAAGCTCAACGACCGTAAGGGCGGCGACTACCTGCTGGCCCCCACGCACGAGGAAATGTTCACCCTGCTGGTGAAGGACATGTACTCCTCGTACAAGGACCTGCCCGCCACGCTGTACCAGATTCAGACGAAGTACCGTGACGAGGCCCGCCCGCGCGCCGGTCTGATCCGCGGCCGCGAGTTCGTCATGAAGGACGCCTACTCCTTCGACATCGACGACGAGGGTCTGAACGCCTCCTACCAGGCTGAGCGCGATACCTACGAGCGCATCTTCCAGCGCCTGGGTCTGCGCTACGTCATCGTCTCCGCGATGAGTGGCGCGATGGGCGGCTCCCGCTCCGAGGAGTTCCTGCACCCCTCGCCGATCGGTGAGGACACCTTCGTGGCGTCCCCGGGTGGCTACGCCGCCAACGCCGAGGCCGTGACGACCCCCGTGCCTGAGGCTCAGGATGCGTCCGGCGTGCCCGCGCCCCTTGAGGTTCCGACCCCCGACGCTCCGACCATCGAGTCGCTCGTTGATCTGCTCAACGATCAGTATCCGCGCGAGGACCGTCCCTGGACCGCCGCCGACACGCTGAAGAACGTCGTCGTGACGCTGACGCACCCGGACGGCGAGCACGAGCTCCTCGTCGTGGGCGTGCCCGGCGACCGTGACGTTGACATGAAGCGTCTCGAGGCCGCCGTGGCTCCCGCCGAGGTCGAGATGGCGTCGGATTCCGACTTCGTGCCGCACCCCGAGCTGGTGCGCGGCTACATCGGCCCGACGGTTCTCGGACCGAACTCCCCGAAGCGCGTCGTGGACGAGGAGGGCAACGCCTCCGGTTCCGTGCGTTACCTGGTGGACCCGCGCGTCGTCGAGGGAACCGCCTGGGTGACGGGTGCAAACGCCGAGCAGCGTCACGTCCTGAACCTCGTAATGGGCCGCGACTTCGCCGCCGACGGTACGATCGAGGCCGCCGAGGTGCGCGAGGGCGACCTGGCTCCCGACGGCTCGGGCCCCCTCCACCTAGAGCGCGGCATCGAGATCGGTCATATCTTCCAGCTGGGCCGTAAGTACGCCAAGGCTCTCGGTTTGACTGTCCTCGACGAGAACGGCAAGACCCAGGTCGTCACCATGGGTTCGTACGGCATCGGCGTTACCCGCGTCATGGCAGCGCTGGCCGAGGCCAACTGCGATGACAAGGGTCTGAGCTGGCCCGCGCAGATCGCCCCCTTTGACGTGCATGTCCTGGCTACCGGCAAGGGTGACGAAGTCTTTGAGACCGCGCAGTCTCTGGGCGAGGAGCTCGACGCGGCCGGCCTGGATGTTCTCGTCGACGATCGCCGTAAGGTGAGTGCCGGTGTGAAGTTCAAGGACTACGAGCTCGTGGGCGTGCCCTTCGGCCTGGTTGTCGGACGTTCGCTGGCCGACAGCGAGGTGGAGATCCGCGTGCGCGCCACCGGCGAGACCATCGTCTTACCCGTCGAGGAAGCCGTTGCGCGCCTGCGCGAGCTTCACGCTGCGGCCCTGAAGGGGGAATGACATGGCTATTCGTCCCATCCGCATCATCGGTGACCCGGTCCTGCGCACCGTCTGTGATCCCATCACGGAGATTACGCCGAATGTGAAGGCGCTCGTCGAGGATCTGCTCGAGGGCGTCGACATGGACGGCCGTGCTGGCCTGGCCGCCAACCAGATTGGCGTCAGCCTGCGCGCGTTCTCCTGGAACATCGACGGCGAGATCGGCTACGTGCTGAACCCCCGCATCGTCGCTCTGAGCGAAGATGAGTACCAGGACGGCGACGAGGGCTGCCTATCGGTTCCCGAGCTGTGGTACCCGACTGAACGTGCCTGGTACGCGCGCTGCGAGGGCACTGACCTGGACGCCAAGAAGGTCGTCGTCGAGGGCGAGGAGCTCATGGCGCGCTGCATCCAGCACGAGTGCGACCACCTGGACGGCCACATCTACATCGACCGCCTCGATCGGGCGACCCGCAAGAAGGCGCTGCGCGATATTCGCAACGCTGGCTTCTGAGCATCTGGCCTCGTCGAGGCGTGGACGCGCCGGGGAATGGAGTGCATTCCCCGGCGCGTTCGACTATCCTGTAATCACATCGTGTGCGCCGTCTCGGCGCAGATCATTGCGACTCGCGGCAGTTTAGGGCGTAGGGGAAGACGATCCTGACAAAGCCACCAGGAGGAACAATGAGAGGGTCATACACCCGCGGTGTACTTTTCGTGCACTCAACACCGCCTGCTCTGTGCCCGCACATCGAGTGGGCGCTGGGCACCGCGCTCGGCCAGGAGGTTCACCTCCAGTGGTCGGACCAGGAAGCGGCGCCGGGCATGGTTCGCTGCGAGTTCTCGTGGGTCGGACCGATCGGCTCGGGCGCCCGTTTGGCGTCCGCTCTGCGCGGTTGGGAGCACCTGCGTTACGAGGTGACGGAGGAGGCCACGGCCTCGAGCGACGGTGGCCGCTGGTGCCACACGCCCTCCCTCGGTATCTTCCACTCCCAGATGGACACCATCGGTAACGTCGTCGTGCCCGAGGACCGCATCCGTGCGGCCCTGGAGTCCGCCACGACGTACGAGGAGTTGCGCGAGGGTCTCGACCTGGCTCTCGGCCAGGCCTGGGATGACGAACTTGAGTCCTTCCGCCACGCCGGTGCCGGTGCGCCCGTGCGTTGGCTCAACAATCGGGTGGGCTAATGGGTTCTATTGCCGACCTGCTCGGTGACCAGCTGCGTGCAGGCTTAGCGCAGCTGGTCGACCCCGATGCGTCCGACGCGGCCCCTGCCTCGTCCGAAAACGCCGCTGAGACCGCCCAGGATCGCGCCCGCGAGGCCGCGATGGAGGCCGTGCTCGACGAGGCGGACCTCGATCCCGCAGACGCGCGCGGAGAGCTCACGCTGCGCGGCGATCTGGATATGGACGACGTGTCCCTCTACGCCGTCGTTGCGCGCGTGGAGCGCGAGGCGAAGGTGGCGCTTAACGACTCCCAGATTGAGCAGCGGGTGACGCTCGCGGACCTGCTTGACGCCGTTTCTGACGCCGCGTCCAATCACTAGCGAAAAACCTTGCCAGTGGAGCTTCAACGACGCTTCCAATGTTCGTAAAGTGCCGGAATTTCGGGCCTACAGGGCCTACTATGGAGGCGCACCTGCCGGAATGAACCGGCCGGCGAACAGACGGAAGGAACAACGTTGACCCGCACCGAAGAAGATCTGCTCGGCACCCGCGAAGTACCCAAGGATGCGTACTGGGGCATTCATACGCTGCGAGCAATCGAGAACTATCAGATCTCGGGTCGCACGATCAATGAAGCACCCGAACTTATCCGTGCGTTCGCGCAGGTGAAGAAGGCGTGCGCCTTGGCGAACATGCAGCTCAAGGCGATGAAGCCGGCCAAGGCCGAGGCGATTATCGCCGCCTGCGACGAGATCATCGAGAACGGCCGCTGCATGGACCAGTTCCCCGTCGACCAGTTCCAGGGCGGTGCCGGTACCTCGGTCAACATGAACGCGAACGAGGTCATCGCGAACCTGGCGCTCGAGATCCTTGGGGAGGAGAAGGGGCGCTACGACATCATTAACCCCAACGATCATGTCAACCGCTCCCAGTCGACGAACGATGCCTACCCGACGGCGTTCCGCATCGCCCTGTGGCGCAAGGTGAACCGCCTGCGCAAGGCCATCGATGAGCTCGCCGACTCTTTCGATGAGAAGGGCGCCGAGTTCCGCCACATTCTCACTATGGGCCGCACGCAGCTGCAGGACGCCGTCCCGATGTCCCTGGGTAGTGAGTTTTCGGCCTTCGCGCACACGCTGCGCGAGGAGGATGAGCGCCTCGTCAACAACGCTGAACTGCTCCTGGAGACTAACCTCGGCGCGACTGCGATCGGCACCGGCCTAAACACTCCGGACGGCTACCAGCAGGTCGTCGTGCGCCACCTGCGCCGCATCACGGGGGCGCGCGTCGTCGGCTCCCCGAACCTCCTCGAAGCCACGTCGGATACGGGCGCCTACGTGTCCATGCACGCCACGATTAAGCGCAGCGCCGTCAAGCTGTCCAAGGTCTGCAACGACCTGCGTCTGCTGGCTTCCGGCCCGCGCGCCGGCCTCAACGAGATCAACCTGCCGAAGATGGCCGCAGGCTCGTCGATCATGCCCGCCAAGGTCAACCCCGTCATCCCCGAGGTTGTTAACCAGGTGTGCTTCAAGGTCATCGGCAACGACCAGACCGTCACCATGGCCGCCGAGGCCGGTCAGCTCCAGCTCAATGTCATGGAGCCCGTTATCGCACAGGCGCTCATCGAGTCCATCAACCTGCTCGTCAACGCATGCGATACGCTGCGTGAACGCTGCATCACTGGCATCACCGCGAACGCCGAGGTCTGCCGCGGCTACGTCGAGAACTCGATCGGCATCGTCACGTACTTCAACGACGTCATCGGCCACCATCTGGGCGATGTTGTGGGTAAGCGCGCCGCGGCGGAGGGCAAGACCGTTCGCGAAGTCATCCACGACATGGAGCTCCTCTCGGAGGAAGAGGTCGAGCGCATCCTCTCGCCGGACAACCTCGCGAATCCGAAGTACGCGGGTACAGAGGAAGACTGAACGACTCATTTTATAGATGAGGCCGGGGACCCCACGTGGGGATCCCCGGCCTTCATTGTGCGCTGGCGTCGCTAGGGGAGGAGAGACTCCTTGAAGGAGCGCACGAAAGTGCCAAAACGCTCCACCCTGTCCGAGAAGTAGCGGTAGATGCGCCTGCGAGAGTCGCCCACGTATTCGACGGTGCGCAGGTCCTCGTAGCGGAAGCGGCCGCGAACATCGATCAGTGCGGAGTCGACCAGGCGCTGAGTGATCGCGCAGCGGAAGTGTGTGTAAATGCCGTCATCCGTGGCCTCCAGGACACGGCACAGCAGGCTCATCTGGGAGCCGTCGAGCACGGGGATGCCGTCGTGATCGCTCGAAGGCACGTGCGCGTCGCGGAGCTTGTGACCGCCGGAAACTGTTCCCGCGTACTCGAAAAGACCCATGGCTTCGGCGCCGAACAGATTGAGGGAGCATATGCCAGAGCGCTTGATCGCGCGGGCAGCATGCGTTGTTGAGTCGCAGCCGATCATGACCATCTGCCCCAGCGAGTATGACGACGAACCCGTCGTGATACCGACGCCGACGGCCTCGTCCGGGTAGGCCAGGATGTAGACGGGAAAGCCGTAGTAGAACTTCTCGGTTTCGTAGGGAACGTGCATGGGTCTATTGTCTGCCGGATAGGGTGGGCAGGCAGTGCCCATCCCAGTGCTTGGCGCAAACGTCGAGGCCGGGGACCCCGCGTGGGGATCCCCGGCCTCGTTCTCATGACCGCTGGGCACCGCGATGGAGGAGCGCGGGCCTAGCGACGATCACTCCTCGCCAGCATGGTCGTTGCCCTGGATCGAGTAGTTGAACAGGTCGTACTTCTCGATCGCCTGCTGGACGACGGACGGGTCAACCTGACCCTTGTCGGCCAGGGCAGCCAGTGTGCGCACGACCATCGACTCGGCGTCGATGTGGTACCAACGACGGGCCGCGCGACGGGTGTCGGAGAAGCCGAAGCCATCCGCGCCGAGCACATGGTAGTCGCCGGGGATCCACTGACGGATCTGGTCGGGCAGCATGCGGTCAAAGTCGGAGGAAGCCACAAACGGACCCTCGCGACCCGCGAGCTTCGTCGACACGTAGGGCGTGCGGCGGGGCTCGGACGGGTGCAGGAAGTTGTGCTCCTCAGCATCCAGGCCGTCACGACGCAGCTCGTTCCACGAGGTCACGGACCACACGGCGGCATCCACGCCCCAGTCGCGGGCGAGCAGCTCGCGGGCCTCGCGCGCCCACGGCACGCCCACGCCGGAGGCGAGCAGCTGAGCCTTGGGACCACCGAAGTTCTGGTGCTCATCGACGTTGTAGATACCCTTGATGATGCCCTCGACGTCGACGTTCTCCGGCTCCGCAGGCTGATGAATCGGCTCGTTGTAGACGGTGATGTAGTACATGACGTTCGGATCGCGGCCGTCTGCGTCGCCGTACATACGCTGCAGGCCATCCGCCATGATGTGGCGGATCTCGTACGCGTAGGCCGGATCGTAGGAGACGAACGCGTGGTTCGTGGCAGCCAGGACCTGAGAGTGGCCGTCCATGTGCTGCAGGCCCTCGCCTGCGAGTGTCGTGCGGCCGGCGGTCGCGCCGATGATGAAGCCCTTGGTCAGCTGGTCGCCCGCGGCCCAGAACTGGTCGCCGGTGCGCTGGAAGCCGAACATCGAGTAGAAGATGTAGATCGGCACCATCGGCAGGTCGTGCGTGGCGTACGCCGTGCCGACGACCTGGAACGCGGCGGAGGAGCCGGCCTCGGTGATGCCCGTGTGCAGGATGCGGCCCTGCTCGGACTCACGGTAGGACAGCATCATGTCCGCGTCGACGGGCGTGTAGGACTGGCCGGTCGTGTTGAAGATCTTCGCCGACGGGAAGATCGCGTCCAGACCGAAGGTACGGGCCTCGTCGGGGATGATCGGCACGAAGTACTTGCCGACCTCCTTGTCCTTGAGCAGGTCCTTGATGAGGCGTACGAGAGCCATGGTCGTGGCGACCTCGAGCTTGCCGGAACCCTTCGAGAGCGCCTCGAAGGGACGCGTGGGCAGGGCGGGAAGCTTCGGCTGACGGTCGGCGCGGCGCTCGGGCACCCAACCGCCGAGGATTTCGCGGCGCTCCTTCATGTACTGCAGGGCCGGGTGATCGCCTGGCGGCATGTAGTACGGCGGCATGTAGGGATCGCGCTCGAGCTCCTCGTCCGTGATCGGGATCTGGAGGCGATCGCGCAGCTGCTTGGCGTCCTCGAGGGTCAGCTTCTTCATCTGGTGCGTCGAGTTGCGGCCGGCGAAGTGCGAGCCGAGGGCGTAGCCCTTAATCGTGTGCGCGAGGATGACGGTCGGCTGGCCGGTGTGGTCCATGGCTGCCTTGTAGGCTGCGTAGACCTTGCGGTAGTCGTGGCCGCCGCGCTTGAGCTCCCAGAGCTGCTCGTCGGTCCAGTTCTTGACCATTTCCTTGGTGCGCGGGTCGCGGCCGAAGAAGTGCTCACGCACGTAGGCGCCGTCGTTCGCGCGGAAGGTCTGGTAGTCGCCATCCAGGGTCTCGTTCATGACGTGGACGAGGGCGTCGTCCTTGTCGGCGGCGAGCAGCTGGTCCCAGCCGCGGCCCCAGATGACCTTGATGACGTTCCAGCCGGCGCCCTTGAAGAAGGCCTCGAGCTCCTGGATGATCTTGCCGTTACCGCGCACAGGGCCGTCGAGACGCTGCAGGTTGCAGTTAATGACGAAGGTCAGGTTGTCCAGGCGCTGCTGAGCGGCGAGCTGGAGCATGCCGCGGGACTCGGGCTCGTCCATCTCACCGTCGCCAATGAAGGCCCATGTGTGCTGCTGCGACGTGTCCTTGATGCCGTTCATGTGCAGGTAACGGTCGAACCAGGCCTGGTAGATGGCCTCGGCGGGACCCAGGCCGAGCGAGACCGTGGGGAACTCCCAGAAGTGCTCAAGCTGGCGCGGGTGCGGGTACGAGGGCAGGCCGTGCTCCGTGGAGACCTGCTGGCGGAATCCGTCCATTTCCTTTTCGGAGAGGCGACCTTCGAGGAAGGCGCGGGCGTAGGGGCCGGGGGAGGCGTGTCCCTGGAAGAACACGTGGTCGCCGCCACCGGGGTGGTCCTTGCCGCGGAAGAAGTGGTTGAGGCCGACCTCGTAGAGGGTGGCAACCGAAGCGTAGGACGAGATGTGTCCACCGACCTTGACGCCGGGGCGTTGAGCGCGCGTCACCTGGACGGCGGCGTTCCAGCGGATCCAGCGGCGGTATTCGCGCTCCATGGCTTCGTCGCCGGGGAAGTACGGCTCCTGGTCAACGGGGATGGTGTTGACGTAGGGGGTCGTGTACTCCTGGGGGAGCTGAACGCCGTTGCGGCGCGCTTCGTCCAGCATGTGCAGCAGGATGTAGCGTGCGCGGGGGCCGCCCTTTTCGTTGATGAGCCCGGACAGGGACTCAACCCATTCGGCGGTCTCCTGGGGATCGTTGTCGGGAACCTGAGGAATCAGGCCGTTAACGACGGGGTGGGACTCGTGGAGTTGGCTCACGGTGTACCTTCTCGCTTGACTCGGTGCTGCTTGCGCAGCGTGCGTGAGCGGTGTCCTCTGGCGACACCGCACATAACGGGACCATTGTCCCACTATTGGGGTGTCTTTGCGAGTGTTTGCCTCGGCTTGTGACTATGACGTGCGCATCACCGCTTGGTAGGCATTCCGCGTCGAATGAATCCACGGCTCAGGCGGGGGAGTGATCGTAGGGGTCTTTTATCGTGGTCCATCCCTTGCATTCTGGTAGGTCCCATGCCCTAGGATGAAGACGTGAACGTTGATATGACACTGAGCGCCAGCTCGATGATGGGCGGTGCTGCGTGATGGCAGTGCGCCTGGGTTTTGCGTCCGATGCGATCGTGCAGGAGTTCTACGTCGATGATGACGTCGATCAGGCCGTGCGCGCAGCGATTGAAGAAGAGACCGGCCAGCCGATCGTGGACGTCGATTACGCGGACGTCGTGGACGGTGCAATCGTGTGGTGGCGCGCGGATGACGCAGAGGAAGAGGACCTCGCGGACGTGCTCGTGGACGCGATGTCGAACCTGGATGATGGCGGGCTGATCTGGGTGTTGATCCCCAAGCCGGGACGTCCCAACTCCGTGCGCGTAGGCGACGTGGAGGAGGCCGCTAAGATCGCTGGCCTGCACGCCACGACCTCGACGGCTCTCGGAGACAATTGGGCGGGCGTGCGCCTGACCGCGCGTCCGCGCTCGCGCCGCTAGCTTCTTCGACGAGGCCTGGGCGCGCAGCGCTGTCGTGTGCTGTGATGCTCGGCTTCGGATATGACCGTGCGAGCCGCTTCTGGTAGATTGGCGCGTGCGTGGGGCCTTTAGCTCAGTTGGCTAGAGCATCTGGTTTACACCCAGAAGGTCATCGGTTCGAGCCCGGTAGGGCCCACAAAACGCTGAGGGGCCGGAAGCGGAAGCTTCCGGCCCCTCAGCGTTTGCTTGGAGCAGTGCGTGCGACGCGCGTCAGTCCTGCTCCTCGTGCTCCTCGACGACGTCTTCACCGACGACGAGCTTGCCGGAGGCACCAGCGCCGAGCTGTTCGAGGGCGAGGCGGCCCACCATCTGCTGGTTGGTGGTCGTGCGCTGGGGGCGTGCACCGGACAGGAAGCTGAAGAACCAGCTGACCAGCGTGCCCACCTGCGACTTGAAGCCGACGATGTAGAGCAGGTGCAGGAAGCACCAGGCCACCCATGCGACGAAGCCGGTCAGCTTCGTGTTGCCCATCTTCACGACCGCCTTGTAGCGCGCGATCGTCGCCATCGACCCCTTGTCGAAGTAGGAGAACTCCGTGGCCTTCGGCTTACGGCCCGCAAGGCGAGCGGCGATCGTGTCGGCGGCGAAGCGCGCGGACTGGATTGCACCCTGCGCGACGCCGGGGACGCCCGGGAAGGCCATCATGTCGCCGAGCACGAAGATCTCGGGGTGGCCCGGCAGGGTGAGGTCCTTGTTGACGGTGACCCGCCCCGCACGGTCCACCTCGGCGCCCGTGGCCTCGCCCAGCGCGCGGCCCAGCGGGCTCGCGGCGACGCCGGCGGCCCATACCTTGCACACGGACTCAATCCGCTCTTCCTCGCCGGACTTGTACTTGAGGGTGACGCCCTCGGAGTCCACGCCGGTGACGAAGGCGTTCATCTTCATCTCGACGCCGAGCTTAGCCAGGGCCTCTTCGGTCTTGATGCCGAGCTCCTCGCCGAACGGAGGGAGCGGGTGCTCTGCGCCGTCCACGAGGATGACGCGGGCCTTGGTCGGGTCGATGTTGCGGAACTCGCCCTTGAGTGTGTGCGAGGCGAGCTCGCGGATCTGTCCGGCCATCTCGACGCCGGTGGGACCCGCGCCCACGACGACGAAGGTCAGGAGCTTGTCGACCGCAGTCGGGTCGGTCTCAATTTCGGCCAGCTCGAAGGCGCCGAAAATACGCGCGCGCAGCTCGAGCGCATCGTCGATGGTCTTCATGCCGGGCGCAAACACCGCGAAGTGGTCGTTGCCGAAGTAGGACTGGCCCGCGCCCGCCGCGACGATCAGCGTGTCGTATTCGGTCTGCTCGTGCTTGTTGTGGTTGCGCCACTTGACGACGCGTGCCTCGACGTCGATCTCCTCGACGAGGGCCTGCAGGACGGTCACGTTCCTCTGGCTGCGCAGGATTTCGCGTGTGGTGGGGGCGATGTCGCCCTCGGAGAGAATGCCCGTGGCCACCTGGTACAGCAGGGGCTGGAAGAGGTGGTGCGAGGTGCGGGCCAGGATGGTGATGTCGGCGTTGGCGTTCTTCAGTCGACGAGCTGCCGTCAGGCCTGCGAAGCCGGAACCGATGATGACAATGCGGTGGCGGGACATAAGACTCTCCTTCAATTAAGCAAGGCTAATCTTACCTAAATATGGTGCTCGCACTTTGTGAGGTCTTGCGCACCTTGGCCCAATATCCTCACGCGTCGAAGAGGCGTGCTGCGGCGACCGGATCGGGCTTGCCCGTCGTCGTGGTCGGGAGCGCGTCGACGACCAGGACGCGACGCACCTTCTCCCAGGGCGCGAGGGCATCGCTGAGGGCCGCGGACAGCGCCTCTGCGCTCATCGACGAGGCCTGGGCCCGGCCCTGCGCAGAAGGGACGATCAGCGCGGCGACGATCTGCCCCCAGCGCTCATCCGGCAGTCCCACGACGAGCGCATCGGATACCTCGTCGAGGGTGCGCAGGGCGCGTTCGACCGTCGGGGGAGCGACGAGCTCTCCGGCTGTGTTGATCATGCGGTGGGCGCGTCCCACCATGTGCAGCCAGCCGCCCGCGTCTCTCGTCGCCAGGTCGCCTGTACGCAGCCACTCCTCGCCGCTCACGACGCCCGGACCTCGTACCCAGATCTCGCCCATCTCATCAACGTCGGCTTCGCGCTCGTCGCTGGCCATGACGCGCAGGTCCACGTAGGGGAAAGGAACCCCCAGCGATCCGGCTGGCGCCGAGGAATCGGGTGTGGCGACCGTTCCCGCCCCGGAGGTCTCGGTCATGCCCCACACGTGTATGGGGGACAGGCCGACCGCGCGCATCGCCTCTGCCAGGTCCGCCGTCATCGCGTCGCCGCCGACGAGGGGACGCACCCACGACGACAGGTCACCGTCTCCGCGCTCATGCTCGTCGAGGATTGCCCGGACAATCGCGGGCACAGCGAACATCATCGTGATCCCGTAGTGCTCGATCCCGTCGATGACGCCGCGCGCGTCGAAGGAACCCGGGAAGCCGAGTGTCACCAGGGTGCCGCCGTGCGTCCACACGTCCATGGAGGTCCCGTTGAAGCCTCCGATGTGGCTGGCGGGCGCGCACACCCCCACGACCGACGAGGTCGGCGCGTAGTCGAAGCCCTCGCGGAAGTTCGTCGATCCCCACCACATGACCTCGTGCGTGAGTTCAACGGGGCGAGGAATGCCCGTCGATCCCGACGTAAACAAGATGGCGGCGAGCTCGGTCCCGCAGCGCGCGGGAGCCGTCTCGATGGGAGCCGTGTGATCTACCCACACGGCCAGGTCCATCAACGACGCGACCTGTGCGCCCACATCGGTCAGCGCGGGAGAGTGGGGCGCGCAGGCCTCGTCGAGAAACACCCACGAGACGCCCACCTGCTCGCACATCGAGGCGAGCGCGCCTGAGGGCATACGCGGAGACAGGGGAACCGTCACCGCGCGTAGCCACGAGGCCGCCACGTGGACGATGTAGTGCCACGGCGAGTTTGCCCCGATGACCGCGATGCGCGTTCCCTCGCCGATACCAGCAGTGTCGAAAGCGGCGGCGAGGCGGGCGACGGTGTTTGCCGCCTCGCGTACGGTCCACTCCTCGCCGGTTGCCGCGTCCACCAGGGACAGCCGCTCCGGGTGGCGGCGCGCTGCTGTCAGGAGCGCTCGCGCGGGAGAATAGTCGGGGATCACGAGGCCGAGGCGGCCGTCGCGGCCATCGCCGCGTGACGCTCCGAGCGCTCCTTCAGGCGCGCCAGGACGGAGCCGGCCTCCTGCAGCGTCGAGCCGGAGTTCTCGATGTGGCGCAGCTGCTCGGGGATCTCGAAGCCACGGGCACGCATGCCCTTAGCCCACAGCAGGCCCGCGCGGTACGAGGAACGCACGAGGGGACCTGCCATGACGCCGGCGAAGCCCAGTTCCTCGGCCTCCGCTGCCAGCTCGACGAACTCCTCGGGGTGGACCCAGCGGTCGATCGGGTGGTGCAGGGGAGAGGGACGCAGGTACTGCGTGAGGGTCAGCAGGTCACAGCCCGACGCATGCAGGTCGCGCATGGCGGCGCTGATCTCCTCGCGCGTCTCGCCCATGCCCAGAATCAGGTTTGACTTGGTGACCATGCCGCCATCGTGGGCGCGCTTGATCATGGCGAGCGAGCGGTCGTAGTTGAAGGCGGGGCGGATCTTCTTGAAGATGCGCGGCACCGTCTCGAGGTTGTGCGCGAAGACCTGCGGGCCGGCCTCGATGACCATGTCGATCGACTCTGCCTGGCCGCGGAAGTCATCAACGAGGAGCTCCACGCCCGTGCCCGGGTTGAGCTCGTGGATGAGGCGGCAGGTCTCGGCGTAGAGCCACGCGGCCCCGTCGGGCAGATCGTCTCGGGTTACGCCCGTGATCGTCACGTAGCGCAGGTCGAGGTCGCGCACGGACTCGGCGATACGACGCGGCTCGTCCTTGTCGTACTCGGTGGGGCGGCCCGTCGCGATGTCGCAGAAGTCGCAGCGGCGCGTGCACAGCGCACCGCCGAGCAGGAAGGTCGCCTCGCGGTCCTGCCAGCACTCGTAGATGTTGGGGCAGCCAGCCTCGGCGCACACCGTGTGCAGACCCTTGGCGTGCGAGAGCGAGCGCATGTCCTGGTAGTTCTCGCCGGCCTTGGCGGTCGTGCGGATCCACTCGGGTTTCTTCTCGATAGGAGTTTGCGAGTTACGCACCTCGATGCGCAGCAGCTTGCGTCCTTCGGGATCGGGCAGGGTACTCATAGCGTTGACCTCGTCGTGTAGGAAACGGAAGTGGGGGTGGTCGCCAGGCAGGGGGAGATGTGCTCCACCATGCGCGGAAGAAGTTCGGATGCGGCGTCGGAAACCGTCGTGTGGACACCCTCCCACGACAGGGAGGTCACGTCTGCATCCGTCAGGCCGCAAGGGATGATGCCTTCGAAAGCGTGGGCCGGGTCGATGTCGACGTTCAGGGCAATGCCGTGCAGGGTCGCGCCGCGCGCCACCTTCAGGCCGATCGCGCAGATCTTGCGGTCGCGGCGCCCCTCTTCGGTGAGCCACACGCCCGCGCGGCCCTCGACGCGGTGGACGGGCAGGTCCCAGACCTCCCACACGGTGTCGATCACCGAGGCCTCGACGGCGCGGATCCACTGCACGAGGTCGACGGGCTCGCGCAGGCGAACGACGGGGTAGACGACGACCTGGCCGGGGCCGTGCCACGTGGCGGAGCCCGCTCGATCGGTACGGATTACGGGTACGGTCGTGGAGGGAATATCCTCGGGTTTCGTGTGGCGACCCGCCGTCCACGTGGGCGTAAATTGAGAAACGATGAGCGTGTCCTCGCCGCCGGCGAGGACCTCCTCGTGCAGGGAGCGCTGGAGCGCGTCAACCTGCGTGTATTCGACCAACCCCTGGTCGAGTAGACTCAAAATCTGCACGTTGTGATCATAGTCGCGGGCATGGTCCCTTGCCAGAGGGGGGTCCGGTATGCTTGATCTATGCAGTCTTCGTCTCATCAGAATATGTCCGGAGTCTGCGCCTCCACCTGGACCGTTGGTGACGTCATGGCGCTCATGGAGTCGTGGTACCCGGCGGCTACGGCGCAGTCCTGGGATCGCGTCGGCCTTATCGTTGGAGACCCTGCCGCGCACGTGCGGTCGATCCTCCTGGCCCTCGATCCCACCGCGGCCATCGCAGACCAGGCTGTCGCCGGTCCCTCCGGTGACGGGCAGTCTTTCGACATGGTCATCACGCATCACCCCCTTCTCCTGCGCGGTGCTTCCTTCCTGCCCGTGACCGATCCGAAGGGCGGCGTCGTCACGACTCTCATCCGCTCCGGTATCGCCCTGTTCAACGCACACACCAACGCGGATGTGGCCTGCGACGGCGTCGCGACGGCGCTCGCCGACCTGATCGGGCTGCGCGATACCGCGCCGCTGGAGCCGTGTGGCACGGACGCCGAGGGACACGACATCGGCCTGGGGTGCGTCGGCACCGTCGATGCGACCACGCTCGGGGCCTTCGCAGACCATGTCGCATCCGTGCTGCCTGCGGGCCCCTCCGGTCTTTTCGTCGGCGGCGACGAGAATGCCACGGTGCAGCGCGTCGCTGTCCTGGGCGGCGCGGGGGATAGCGCGCTCGAGGCGGCTCGCGCCGCGGGAGTTGACGTGTACCTCACGGCGGACCTGCGCCATCACCCCGCCTCCGAGCACCTCGAGGGCGGAGCTCCCGCGCTGCTGTGCGGATCCCACTGGGCGACGGAGTCCCCGTGGCTCCCCGTCCTCGCACGGAAGATTCGCGAGGCCGCTCGCGGCGCCGATGTGGAACTTCGCGTGGAAGTCTCTACGATTGTCACCGAGCCATGGACCAGCCACCGAGTCACCCAGGGAGAACTAGCGTGAAAGCATCGCACACCGACCAGCTCGAGCTTCTCGAGCTCCAGAAGCTCGACCAGAAGGAGTCGGCTCTGCTCCACAAGCGCGATTCTCACCCCGCGCACGCGACGGTACGCGAGTTCGCCGGCCGTGTCGCTGACCTCCAGCGCGCCGCGATCACCCAGAGCGCCGTCATCGCGGACACGATGCGCGAGGTCACCCGCATCGAGGACGAGATCGCAAAGGTCACTGAGCGTCGGAAGCGCCAGCAGAGCCGCATCGACAACAACCAGGTGCCCCTGCGAGATATTTCGGCCATGGAACACGAGATCGCCCAGATGGACCGTCGCCTCGCCAAGCTCGAGGACGATCAGGTGGAGGCCGAGGAACGCGTCGAGGCAGCCCGCGCGGCCCAGGACCAAATGAAGGCCGAGGCCCAGGCCATCGTCGCCGACATCGAGGCCCTCAAGGCTCAGTTCGAGGACGACGTCGCCGACTCCGACGACGAGCTGCGCTGCGTCATCGCTGCACGTCGTGAACTCGCCGATCGTCTGCCCGCGGACCTTCTCGAGGAGTACGAGGACGCGCGCCGGCGCAACGGCGCTCTCGCCGTTATCGAGGTCCGCGATGGCTACGGCATCGGCGTCGCCGCCGACCTGAGCCCGATGGAGCTCGAGCGCATTCGCCTCACGCCCGCCGACGAGCTGTACCTGACCGAAGACACGGCACAGATCGTCGTGCGTACGGCGGCGAACACGCCGCGCTGAGGCTCAGGCCTCGATAACGTAGGCGTCCGCCAGGTAGAAGCCCTGCCTGCTCTTCGTGACCGTCACCCGCACCTGGGTGGCGGTCACGGGCTTTTCCAGGGTGACGATGCGTCGGTAGCCCACGCAGTGCACGCGAGCGATCTCCTGCTCGCCGTCGCCGTCGACGCACGCGGTTACCACGGCCTCGTCGATGCGCTGTCCCTGGGCGATATCCTCCTCAAGGACGATGGCGCTCAGGGCGTGCGGCGCGTCAAAGCGCAGGGTCACGGCGTCGCCTTCGTCCGCGCGGGACGCCTCGATGCGACGCGAACTGAAGTCCGTGATCTTCTCGCCGAGGCGTGCCAGGACCTCGACGTCGGCGTCTGCGAGGAGGCCGTCGCGGTTCGGGGGAACGTTCAGGAGGAAGGTGGCATTACCGCCGACCGAGCCCTTCCAGATCGAGAACAGTTCGTCGACGCTACGCACCTGGGAGTCTTCGGCGTCGTGGTGGAACCAACCCTTGCGCGTCGAGGTGTTGACCTCGGCGGGGTACCAGGCGAGGGGGCCGCAGTAGTCGGCCAAGGCCTCGCGCGAGCCGAGGTCCTCGTCGCCGGAGGCCACCTGACGGGAAAACTCGCCGTCGTCGGCCTTCTGAGACTTCTCTGCGGTGCGTTCGGCCTCGCGCAGAGAAGCCGGAACGACCGACCACTCGTTAGCTCGAACGGACCCAGCCTCGTTGCCGCACCAACGCACATCCGGACCGCACACGGAGATGACGGCCTCGGGTGCCAGCGCGCGGACCGTGTCGTAGATGCGCTGCCAGTCGTAGACCTGCACCTTGCCGTTGGGCCCCTCGCCGCACGCGCCGTCCAGCCACACGGAGAAGACCGGGCCGTAGTGGGTGAGCAGCTCGATAAGCTGGTTGATGTAGAAGTCGTTGTAGGCCTCGCCCTGGCCGTAGGTCGGCTCTGTCATGTCCCAGGGGGACAGGTAAACGCCGAACTTGAGGCCGTGACGGGCGGCCGCCTCGGACACCTCGCGCACGAGGTCCCCGCGCCCGCCTTTCCATGGCGAGGATCCGACCGAGTGCTTCGTGTAGGCCGAGGGCCACAGGCAGAACCCGTCGTGGTGCTTACACGTCAGAATTACGCCGGTCATCCCGGCGCTCACGAGGGCGCGCATCCACTGATCGACATCGACGCTGCCCGGATTGAACAGGGCGGGATCCTCGTGGCCCTGGCCCCACTCGCGGTCCGTCATCGTGTTCATGCCGAAGTGGATGAACGCGTACATCTCCATCCTCTGCCACTGAAGTTGACGGTGGGTGGGCCGAATATTGGCCAGGTAGTCCTCGTTGATCATGCCTATGGTTTCCGCTTGATGGCCGATGCCTCGGCCGGTCCTGCACCCTGCAGGTTCCCGATAAAGGATAGCCTACCTATCAGTGCGTGACCAACGTTACTGTGCGTGTTGATCCGCCATTCTTCGTCTGCTTTTCGGCGCCGTATTCCACGTCAGTCACGCGGTGTTCGTGTCCTTTCGCGTCACCGAGTGACAGCGAGTACGCAGCCTCCTCCAGGGCCTTCTCCGCTGCCGAGGTTTCTTCGGCCAGATAGCCGTCAGAGGCCAGCAGCAGGCCGGTGATGGCGCCGCGCCAGCGCTTCGCATCGTGTGAGATGACCGAGCGCTTGCCGTCCGTCTCGCGCTCGACGCGCAGCTCCCAGACGCGCGCCCACGGTGCTTTGCACGCGGCGCGATAGGGTCCGGATCGGCCGTCGACGATGATACGCTCCGATGCCTCGGGGGACAGGGCCTCATCGAGTCGCGGTGCCCACCAGGTCGACAGGACGCCGAGGTCGGGCAGGGACACGCCCATCGCAAGGCGGTGGTCCGGAATGACGTCGCTGGGGGAGAGGACGCCAAAGAGCCCGGAGAAGATCGACACGTGCGCCGCACCTGCACCCGACCACGCGCTTGGCGCGCACTCCTCGATCGCCTCGTACAGCACTCCGGTGAATAGCGACGAGGCTGTGGCACAGGGGGCAGAATCGAGCGCGGTGTTGACGGAGAGGTCGATGCGCGCGCCGACCTTGAGGACCGCGGCTGCCACTGGGCCGTCTCCCAGGGCTGTGAGTGTGTCGCACACGGTGCGACGGCTTGTCGTAAGGCTTGCGCGGGACAGTGCGTTGAGGTCCAAAGACGGACCCTGCGAAGGCGCGTTCTTCCCCTCTGACGGGGGCAACCAAATCAGCATGGTGACCACCCTATCGCGGGGGTGGTGCCACGCGCGCTATGATCGATGCGGATCTGCCGGCCGGGCGGCCGCGCGCGGAAACGCTCGAGGAACGTCCGGGCTCCACAGGGCAGGGTGGTGGCTAACAGCCACCCGGGGTAACCCGCGGGACAGTGCCACAGAAAACAAACCACCGACGCGTATGCGGCGGTAAGGGTGAAAAGGTGAGGTAAGAGCTCACCAGCGGCGCAGGTGACTGCGTCGGCTAGGTAAACCCCACCCGGAGCAAGACCGAGCAGCAGGCAGGGCGGCCCGTCCGATGCCTGCGGGTAGGTCGCTGGAGGCCGTCGGTAACGACGGTCCTAGATAGATGGTCGCCACCGCACGACCGGTAACGGCGTGCGCGACAGAACCCGGCGTACAGGCCGACAGATGCCAGAAGGACCCCGACGCGCGTCGGGGTCCTTCTGTGTGTTCGGGTGCCAGCGTTCAGGCGCTGCGCTGCGCCGCGTAGTAGGCGGCGCCGACGATACCGGCGGTGTTGAGCAGCTTCGCGGGGATCATCGGGGTCTTGAGATCCAGGAGCGGCATGAACTTCTCGTGGTTCTCAGACACGCCGCCGCCGACCACGAAGAGGTCGGGATTGAGCAGGAACTCGACGTGGCTGTAGTAGCGCTGGAGGCGCTGTGCCCACTGCTCCCAGTTCAGGCCCTGGAGGGTCTTCTGGCCCGAGGACGCGTTCTTCTCCGCGTCGGTGCCGTCGATCTCGAGGTGGCCGAGCTCGGTGTTGGTCAGGAGCGTACCGTTAACGATGATTGCTGAGCCGATACCGGTGCCCTGGGTGGTGAACACGATGACGCCGTCGCGGCCCTTGGCTGCGCCGTAGGCGACCTCGGCAATGCCCGCCGCGTCTGCGTCGTTCAGTGCAACGACGGCGCGGCCGAGGTAGCGCTCCATCAGCTCGTCGACGTTGACGTTGACCCACGACTGGTCGAGATTCGCCATGTAGGGGATGACGCCGTCAAAGACGGGGGCGGGGAAGGTGACGCCGATCGGAACGCCGATCTTGACGTCGAGCTGATCAATGACCTCGCGGCACACCGCTGCGACAGCATCGGGCGTCGCGGGGGTGGGGGTGGGAATTCGAACCTGATCGCCGACGTACTCGCCGGTTTCCAGATCAACGAGCGCGCCCTTGACGCCCGATCCGCCGATATCGATGCCGCATGCGACCTGAGCCATGACCCCTCCTCGGGTAATGAAATCCTGTTGTCCGTGGGCCCCTGAAGCCCGCCGTACCTGAATTGTATGGGATGTCACGACTAATAGCGAACCCCGCCCCAGACTGTGAGAGTCAAAGGCGGGCCTCTAGGAATGAGCGTCACGGAAGCGTGAGAATCTCAGCCCCATCTTCTGTGACGACGATCGTGTGCTCGAACTGGGCCGTGCGGGAACGATCGGCGGTGACGATCGTCCAGTCGTCATCCCACTGCTCCCACTCGATCGTGCCGAGGGTGAGCATCGGCTCGATTGTGAAGACCATGCCGGGTTCCATGACCGTGTCGTAGGCCGGGGCAGCGTCGTAGTGGGGGATGATCAGGCCGGAGTGGAAGGCCTCGCCGACGCCGTGTCCGGTGTAGTCGCGCACCACGCCGTAGTCGAAACGCTTCGCGTAGGCCTCAATGACGCGACCGATGACGTTGATTTCGCGGCCCGGGCCGACGGCCTTGATGCCGCGCATCATCGCGTTCTTCGTGCGCTCGATGAGCAGATGGGATTCTTCGTCGACAGCGCCGACCTCGAACATCGCGCAGGTGTCGCCATGCACGCCGTCCTTGTAGGCGGTGATGTCGATGTTGATGATGTCGCCGTCTTCGAGTGGACGGTCATCCGGAATGCCGTGGCAAATGACCTCATTGATGGAGGTACAGATGGACTTGGGGAAGCCCATGTAGCCCAGGCACGAGGGGTAGGCGTCGTGCGCGATGATGAATTCGTGGCCGATGCGGTCGAGCTCCTCGGTGGTGACGCCCGGCGCGATGGCCGCGCCGACGGCCTCGATGGCGCCCGCCGCGATGCGTCCGGCCTCGCGAATCTTCGCGATGGTCTCGGGGCTCTTGATCTCCGAGGCGGTGACGCGCTCGGGTCCGTCGTGGAACATGTACTCGGGGCGCTCGATGTGCTCTGGCACAGCGCGCATCGGTGAGACGCGTCCCGGCTTCAGAGTGCCCAGAGGGGCGCGGTGAGCGAGTGCGGATGCTTCCATGTGTCTTCCTCTTCTCAGCGGGTGGCGTCAGTCGTTCTTGTAGTTGTCGGGTCCGGGGAAGGAGCGCTCGCGCACGGCCTTGACGTAGTCGGATGCAGCCTCGCGCAGGGCTGGTCCGAGCTGACCGAACTTGCGAACGAACGACGGCGTCCAGTCGGAGTATCCGGCCATGTCGGACCAGACGAGCACCTGGCCGTCGGTATTCGGACCTGCGCCGATACCGATGGTCGGGATGCTCAGGCTCTGGGTCAGTTCGGTGGCAATCGACGCGGGTACCATCTCGAAGACGACGGCGAAAGCACCCGCCTTCTGGACGGCCTCGGCGTCTCGGCGGAGCGCATCGGCGCCGGCTCCACGGCCCTGCATGCGAGGTCCGCCCAGAGTGTTTTCGGACTGGGGCGTGTAGCCCAGGTGGGCACATACGGGGATGCCTGCCGAGACGAGGCCCGCAATGATATGGGCGCGGCTCTGCCCGCCCTCAAGCTTCACCGCGTGTGCCCCGGCCTTCATGAGACGCGTTGCGGAGGCAAAAGCATGCTCAGCCGTGTCCTCGTACGTGCCAAAAGGCAGATCCGCCACGATCATGGCGCGCGAAGTCGAACGAGCAACGGCGGCGGTGGCGCGCTCCATGTCCTCCAGAGTGACGGGCAGCGTCGAGCTGTGGCCAAGAATCACGTTGCCGAGCGAATCACCGACGAGCAGCATATCCACGCCCGCAGCCTCGAGAATGGGAGCGGTGAGAGCGTCGTAGGCGGTGAGCATCGTGAGGGGAATGCCCTCTGCCTTGGCACGCTCGATGTGCTGGATGCGCACGCGCTGAGCAGAAAAGAGGGTTGGCGTCTGCGACGAGGCCGGGGCCCCGCCCGCCGGTTGCGTAATGTGGGACACGGATATCCTTCGGTGAGCTGTTGGAGCGCGAGAGCGCATTCACGTCTTACAGGGTAGCGCGCCCGTGGATCCGATGAGCTGTGAGGAGAGGCGAACGGGTAGGATGGTGGTCGGTGCGCGTGATGCGCGCAGTAATGACCCCAGTTGGAAAGAAGAAGGAAGCAGGACATGGCTGGCAATGCCCCTGACCTTGATCCTCTTGACGAGGCAGCCGTTAACGCCGTTCGCGAGGCCGGCCTCGCCGATATTGAAGCCGCGGATTCGCTTGATGCCCTGAAGGCCGTCCGTGCGGCGCTCCTTGGTGATCAGGCTCCGCTCGTGACCGCGAATCGTACGATCGGCTCGCTGGAACCCGCGCAGCGCGGTCTCGCTGGTAAGAACCTCGGACAGGCGCGCAAGGTGCTGACCGAAGCGCTTGAGGAGCGCAAGGCCGTTCTTGCTGCTGAGCATGAGGCTCGTATGCTGGTCGAGGAGTCCGTCGACGTGACGCTGCCGACCACGCGTCGCCCGGCGGGTGCACGTCATCCCCTTGAGACCCTGATGGAAGAGGTGGCGGACTTCTTCGTGGCGATGGGTTGGGATATTGCCGAGGGGCCGGAGATCGAGCACGAGTGGTTCAACTTCGACTCCCTGAACTTCGACATCGATCACCCCGCTCGCCAGATGCAGGACACGCTCTACATCGATGGCCGCAGCGTCGGCGCCGAGACCGAGGACGGTGCTCACCTGGTGATGCGCACGCACACCTCTCCGGTTCAGTCGCACGCGATGCTGTCGCGTGGCGTGCCGCTCTACGTTGCCTGCCCCGGCAAGGTCTTCCGCTCCGATGCGCTCGACGCGACCCACACGCCGGTGTTCCACCAGGTGGAGGGCCTCGCCATCGATAAGGGCCTGACGATGGCTCACCTGAAGGGCGTTCTCGACCACTTTGCCAAGGCCATGTTCGGTCCTGAGGCGAAGACCCGTCTGCGTCCCTCGTACTTCCCCTTCACGGAGCCCAGCGCCGAGATGGATCTCTGGTTCCCGCAGAAGAAGGGCGGCCCCGGCTGGATCGAGTGGGGCGGCTGCGGCATGGTCAACCCGAACGTGTTGCGCGCTAACGGCGTCGACCCCGAGGTCTACTCGGGCTTCGCCTTCGGCATGGGTATCGAGCGCACGCTGATGCTGCGCCACGGCATTGCCGACATGCATGACATCGTTGAGGGAGACGTTCGCTTCTCCCAGCAGTTCGGAGTGAATGGAAGGGGTAACTGACATGCCTATGGTTCCGCTGAGCTGGCTGTCCGACCACGTTGACGTTCCTGAGGGGACGGATGCGCAGGCGCTTGCCGCCGCCCTCGTGAAGGTTGGCCTGGAAGAAGAAGAGATCCACCCGGCGCGCGTCACCGGCCCACTCGTCGTGGGTCGTGTCCTGACCCGCGTGGAGGAGACCGCTTCGAACGGCAAGATCGTGAACTACTGCCGCGTGGATGTTGGCGAGTACAACGATGCTCCCGGCACCGGTAAGGAGCCTTCCGATCTGCCGAGCCGCGGCATCATTTGCGGTGCCCACAACTTCGACGTTGATGACCTCGTTGTCGTGTCGCTGCCGGGCGCGATCCTGCCCGGAGATTTCCAGATCGCCGCGCGCAAGACCTACGGTCACGTCTCTGACGGCATGATCTGTTCCGCGCGCGAACTCGGACTGGGGGAGGACCATGACGGCATCATCGTGCTGCCGAAATACTTCCCTGACCGCGAGATTCCCGCGGTTGGAACTGACATCGTGACGTGGCTCGGCCTGGGTGAAGAGGTCCTCGAGATCAACGTAACCCCGGACCGCGGCTACTGCTTCTCGATGCGCGGCATTGCTCGCGAGTACTCGCACTCGACGGGCGCTTCCTTCCGCGACCCCGGCCTGCCCGGCGTCATCGCGGCTGAGCCGCCGACGGCAAACTCCGACGGTTTCCCGGTCGTCTTCTCCGATGACGCGCCGATCCGTGGCCGCGTCGGAGTGGACCGTTTTGTTGCGCGTATCGTGCGCGGCACGAACCCCAACGCTCCGACTCCGCGCTGGATGGTCGAGCGGCTCGAGGCCGCGGGCATGCGCTCGGTATCTTTGGCCGTCGACATCACGAACTACGTCATGCTTGACCTCGGTCAGCCGATGCACGCCTACGACCTGGGTGCCCTGGCCGCCCCGATCGTCGTGCGCCGTGCCCGCGCGGGCGAGACGCTTGTGACCCTGGACGAGGAAAAGCGCGAGCTCGACCCCCAGGATCTGCTCATCACTGACTCGCCCGAGGGAGAGGGCTCGCGCATCATCGGCATCGCCGGTGTCATGGGCGGTGCGTACTCCGAGGTGGGCGAAGGTACGACCGACGTGCTGTTCGAGGCAGCACACTTCGATTCGGTGTCCGTCGCCCGCAGCTCGCGCCGGCACAAGCTGCACTCCGAGGCCGCGAAGCGCTTCGAGCGCGGCACGGACCCGCAGCTTCCTGCGGTGGCTGCCCAGCGTGCGGTCGAGCTCCTCCTAGAATACGGCGGAGGCACCGTCGATGCCGGCGTCACCGACGTGGATCAGCGCGGTAAGGCCGTCGTCATCTCGCTGCCCGTCGGCGAGGTCGAGCGCCTGACCGGCGTTGCCCACGCTCCCGAGCGCATCGCCGAGCTACTGCGCACCGTCGGCTGCGTCGTCGAAGGCCCCGACAATGGCGCGTTCACGGTGACGGCTCCCTCGTGGCGTCCCGATCTCACGCTCCCGGCAGACCTGGTCGAGGAAGTCGCGCGTCTCGACGGCTACGACAATATCCCCGTCGTGATGCCGATTGCTCCGGCTGGCCACGGTCTGACTGTCGCTCAGAAGGCGCGCCGTCTGGCCGCCGCTACGCTGGCCGATGGCGGATTGGTTGAGGTCGAGTCCTACCCGTTCGTGTCCGACACCTGGGATCGTCAGGGTATTCCCGCCGACGATCCGCGTCGCGAGGCCGTGCGCCTGCGCAACCCGATGGCGGATGACGCCCCCTGGCTGCGCACCACGGTGCTCGATACCCTTCTCGACGTCGCCGGCCGTAACGTGTCGCGCTCCAACGCAGACGTCGCAATCTTCGAGGTCGCCAAGGTTGCCCGTCCCGCGGGCACTGTCCCGGCAGACCTGCCCAGCGCCGAGGAACGTCCCTCCGACGAGGTGATCGCGGCGCTTGAAGCTGGTATTCCTGCGCAGCCGTGGCACATTGGCGGTGTTCTGACCGGTCAGGCTGTTCCGGCCGGAGTCCTGGTGAACGCCCGCGCTTACGACTGGGCCGACGCCCTCGAGTACGTGCGTCGCGTGGCGTCGGGTCTCGGCGTTCGCGTTGAAGTGACCCGTGCCTGGATGGATGAGGTGCCCGCGCACAAGGGTGCGCCCATGCCTGCTCCGGCGACGGATCCCGCTGCGGTTGCACCGTTCCACCCCGGCCGCGTCGCGCGCGTCTTCGTGCGCGCTGGCCGTGACCTCGTTGATGTGGCTCTTGCTGGCGAGCTGTCGCCCGCTGCGTGCCGCGCTTTCGGCCTGCCTGCCCGTTCGTGCGCGTTCGAGATCGACATGGATGCACTGATCTCTCAGATGAGCGAGGCGCCCATCCAGGTTAAGGGTGTCTCGACGTTCCCGCTGGCCAAGGAAGACATCGCTCTCGTCGTGCCCTCCGATATTCCCGCGTCGCGCGTCGAGCAGATCGTGCGCCAGGGAGCCGGCCAGCTTGCCGAGTCCGTGACGCTGTTCGACATCTATGAGGGCGATCAAGTGCCCGAGGGCCACCGCTCTCTCGCCTTTGCGCTGCGACTGCGCGCGGCCGACCACACGCTGACTGCGAAGGAATCGTTGCAGGTGCGCGAGCAGGTCGTCGCGAAGGCAGCCAAGGTCCTTGGGGCGTCGTTGCGCGCATAAGGTCCACGAAGCGACAGGCCGGTCGAATCGGCGGTGTGGCACCCCACTCATTTGGGGCGTTGTGCCCATCGATTCGACCGGTATTCGCCTTACGATGGATACATGCACATCCTTGTTACTGCATCATCAAAGCACGGGGCGACGGATGAGGTCGCCGACGCCATCGCGAAGCGCCTCGAAGCGGCGGGTTTCACCGTCGATCGTGCCGCGCCTGCCGACGTGACCACGGTTGAATCCTGCGACGCCGTGGTTGTCGGCTCTGCCGTCTACATTCTCCAGTGGATGCCTGAGGCTCACGACTTCATGGAGCGCTTCAAGGATGATCTGCGCGACAAGCCGGTGTGGGCTTTCTCCGTCGGCATGAATGGCGTGCCGAACCACTCGCAGCAGGATAGCAACCGTGTCGGTCCGCTCCTCACCCACGTGAACTGCCGTGAGCTGCGTACCTTCCCGGGTCGCTACAAGCCGGAGCTTCTGTCGCTGCGCGAGCGCTCGGTTGCGCGCCTCGCCGGTGTCGTTGAGGGCGACTTCCGTGACTGGGACGCGATCGACGCATGGGCCGACGATATCGCGGCACAGCTGGGCGCCTGAGAACGTTGATGGCAAGCGGGTGAGGGACATTCCTCGCCCGCTTGCTTA
Source organism: Schaalia odontolytica (assembly GCF_009730335.1). Classification (GTDB taxonomy): domain Bacteria; phylum Actinomycetota; class Actinomycetes; order Actinomycetales; family Actinomycetaceae; genus Pauljensenia; species Pauljensenia dentiphila. The sequence goes on along the minus strand of NZ_CP046315.1, from coordinate 1,523,772 downwards.
TTTATATGCATGCATGCGTATAATCATGCATATGAGTGCAACACCCGCATTTCCGAGCACCAAGAGTGCGCGGCATGAGATGATCCGCGATCTTCTGGCGTCCGAGTCGATCGGTAGCCAGGAGGGACTGCGCGCTCGCCTGGCCGAGCGGGGGATTGACGTCACCCAGACGACCCTCTCTCGCGATCTGATGGACCTGCGTGCGACGAAAATCCGTGACACGTCCGGGGCGCTCATCTATACGGTGCCGGACCACGACGGCGGTCATACCCACGACGCTGAAGCCGCGAACGTCCGTCTGGCGCGCTGGTGCCAGCTGCTCCTCGTCACCTCCGTGAAGGTGGGAAACCAGCTCGTCCTGCGTACCCAGGTGGGTGCAGCCAACCTCCTTGCGTCGTCGATCGACGCAGTGAGGCGCGACGAGATCGCCGGAACAATCGCTGGCGACGACACAATCCTCGTGATCTGCCGCAGCGAAGAAGGCGCGGCCGACGTCGAACGCTCGTTGCTGGCCCTCGCTGAACCTGGCGCGCTCCCCGAAAACTAGCCCCGGCCTCGTTCTTACTGACGCCCCGGGCACTACGAACCCAACAACTGGAAGGAACCCACATGTCGAGCAAAGATCGCGTCGTCCTGGCGTATTCAGGTGGCCTGGACACCTCTGTCGCCATCGGATGGATCGGTGAGCAGACCGGCCGCGAGGTCGTCGCCGTTGCCGTTGATGTCGGCCAGGGCGGAGAAGACCTTGAGGTCATTCGCCAGCGCGCCCTCGACTGTGGCGCCGTGGAAGCCTACGTGGCAGACGCCCGCGACGAGTTCGCAGAAGAGTACTGCATGCCCGCGCTCAAGGCTAACGCTCTGTACGAAGGCAAGTACCCCCTCGTGTCGGCACTGTCGCGTCCCGTCATCACCAAGCACCTGGTGAAGGCGGCTCGCGAGTTTGGTGCGTCGACAGTCGCCCACGGCTGCACGGGCAAGGGCAACGACCAGGTGCGTTTCGAAGTTTCGATTACCTCGATGGCGCCCGACATGGACTGCATTTCCCCTGTCCGTGACCTGGCGCTGACGCGTGACGTCGCGATCGACTACGCCGAGAAGCACAACCTGCCGATCGAAACAACCAAGCACAATCCCTTCTCGATCGACCAGAACGTGTGGGGCCGCGCCATTGAGACCGGCTTCCTCGAAGACCTCTGGAATGCTCCGACCAAGGATGTCTACAACTACACCGACGATCCGACCTACCCGCCGCTGCCTGACGAGGTCGTCATCACCTTCGATAAGGGCATCCCCGTCGCCATCGACGGCCGTCCTGTCACGCCGCTCGAGGCCATTCAGGAAATGAACCGCCGTGCGGGCGCTCAGGGCATCGGTCGTATCGACATGGTCGAGGACCGCCTCGTTGGCATCAAGTCCCGTGAAATTTACGAGGCCCCCGGTGCCGTCGCGCTCATCGAGGCGCACCAGGCTCTCGAGTCAGTGACGTTGGAACGCATGCAGCGCCGCTACAAGCGTCAGCTGGAGCAGACCTGGGGAGAACTTGTGTACGAGGCGCAGTGGTACTCGCCGCTGAAGAAGTCGATGGATGCCTTCATCGAGCACACGCAGGAGTATGTCTCCGGCGATATCCGCATGGTGCTGCACGGCGGACGTGCGACCGTGAACGGTCGCCGCTCCGAGTCCTCGCTGTACGACTTCAACCTTGCGACCTACGAGACCGGCGATACCTTCGATCAGTCCTCGTCGCGCGGCTTTATCGACATCTACGGCCTGCAGTCGAAGCTTGCAGCGGCCCGCGATGTGCGTTTCGGCGTGAACATGGGTTACTGAACGATAGGTTGAGGGCGTTCTCACAGAGAATGTCTCAGTTGGGTTTCAAGAGGCGGGAGCGGCGAGAAGGCTGCTCCCGCCTCGCTTACTGTTTCGTGTATGACGTATGAGGCGAGCGCCGTGAGCGATGCCGTGGGGAGCGATCGTGATGACGCCCTGCGCACGCGCATGATGCGCTACACGGTTGCTGCGATGTTCTTTGTCGGCTTTGCCGGCAAAGGCGTTCGTGGCATCTTCGGGGAGATTGGCTCGCTTGTTCCGATGCTGATCCTGCTTGTGTCGTTTGTGGTGCTCTTCCGTACCTCCGGTCGCTCGCTGTTGCTGCGTCGCTTTCCAACTACGACGTGTCTCTTTGTCGCCTGGTGCGCTCTGTCGTGCGCGTGGTCCGTGGCCCCTCTGCAGAGCGCGCAGTACGCCGTCTCGTCGGTAGCGCTGACGCTCGTGTCGATTGGTGTGGCAGTCGCACTCCCGCTGACCGAGCTCGTGGGCGCGCTCATCCTAGCTTTCCAGTGGATCATCGGATCGTCGTTCGTGCTCGAAGCCCTGGTCGCATTCTGTGGTCACGGCCCGCTCGCCCCTCCCATCATGTGGGGGAGAGGTCTGCTTCCCGCCTCCTACTACTGGGTGGATGGACACCTCCTTCAAGGAGGGCCAATTCAAGGCTTCCCGGGCAACAGAAACCCTCTTGCTTTTGTCGCGCTCTTGCTGGCCGTGTGCCTGATTCTCCGATACATGCAGACTCGTGCGGCGCGGCTGTCGACGGTGCTCTGGCTGACGGCATGTGGCGTCGTCATGTTGTTGACCCAGTCCGCGACCGTCGCCCTGTCGACGGTCGGCTGCCTGGTTGTCATCGCCGGCCTGGTCGTTCAGCGTCGCGTTCCGGTGCATCTGCGTCTACGTGTCGTCGGCATGTTCGCAGGCATCGGTGTTCTCACCGCGATCGCAGCGTTCTTCTGCCGCCACATGATTGCGGATGCTTTCGGGCGCAGCCCCGACATGAGCGGGCGTTCCGTCATCTGGCATGCGGTGGCGCCGCTCGTCAGGCAGCGTCCGATCGGCGGGTGGGGCTGGTTTATTGGTTGGCCCACGGAGATGGAACCTTTTGCCTCTCTCGTCATCCGGCCCGATGGGACGCCGACTAATCAAGCGCACAACGTGTACGTCGAGGCGGCGCTCACGACAGGCTTTGTGGGCGCAGCCATGATCACCGTTGCCATCGTCTGGACGCTCTACCGCGTCGTGAAAGTCGCCGTGGCCCACATCGACGATAACCTGTGGGACGTCATTCCGGCGGTCATCATCATCGCGATGTTTATTCAGTCGTTTACTGAGTCGCGCCTGCTCTTCGAGGGCAACTGGATGCTCTTCGTCATGATCGCGACGTGGGTGAAGGTCCGAGGTGAGGTTCCCGTGGTCTGGCCGTCGGCGGCCCGCCAACATCTCGAATATTCTTAAGACATGCGAACAGCATCGTTGTCACCGACCCAGGAGGAACTCATGTCGAAGTCCGAAACGCACGTCTCGCTGTGGGGTGGCCGTTTTTCTGGAGGGCCTTCACAGGCGCTGGCTGCACTGAGCGTGTCGACGCACTTCGACTTCCGACTGGCACACGTGGATATCGCTGGCTCGCACGCGCACGCTGATGAGCTGCATCGCGTTGGCCTGCTGAGCGACCAGGAGTGCGCCGATATGCACGATGCTCTGGCACGCCTCGACGCCGATGTCGCTTCGGGCGCTTTTGTGCCCGCGCCCGACGACGAAGACGTCCACACTGCACTTGAGCGTGGCCTCATCGAGCGAGCCGGAGCGACGCTGGGCGGCAAGCTCCGCGCTGGACGCTCCCGCAACGATCAGATTGCCACGCTCATCCGTGTGTACCTGCGCGAGGAGGCCCGTCACCTTGCCGGTCGCGTTCTTGATATCGCTCAGGCTCTCATCGGGCAGGCTATGCGCGTTGGCGACGCGGTGATGCCGGGGCGTACGCACATGCAGCACGCTCAGCCTGTCCTCGTTGCGCACCATCTGTTGGCACACGTGTGGCCGCTGCTGCGCGACGTCGCACGTCTGCGTGACTGGGACAAGCGCGCGGCTATCTCCCCGTACGGTTCCGGTGCGCTCGCCGGCAATACGCTGGGTATGGATCCGCGTCGTATTGCGGCTGCACTTGGCTTCACCGACTCCGTCGAAAACTCGATCGACGGCACGGCTGCTCGTGACGTGGTCGCTGAGTTCGCCTTCGTGTGCGCGCAGATCGGCATCGACATTTCGCGCCTGTCCGAGGAGATTGTCATCTGGAATACGAAGGAGTTCGGCTACGTGACGCTGGACGACTCGTACTCCACGGGTTCGTCGATCATGCCTCAGAAGAAGAACCCCGACGTTGCGGAGCTTGCCCGCGGCAAGGCTGGCCGACTGATCGGTGACCTGACCGGTTTGCTCGCGGTGCTCAAGGGTATTCCGCTTGCCTACGACCGCGATCTTCAGGAGGACAAGGAGCCGGTGTTCGACCAGATCGACACCCTCGACATCTTGTGTCCGGCCGTCGCCGGCATGATCGACACGATGACGATTCATCTCGACCGTCTCGAGGAGCTGGCCCCCCAGGGATTCTCGCTCGCCACCGACATTGCCGAATGGCTCGTCAAGCAGGGCGTTCCGTTCCGCGATGCACACGAGATCTCGGGTGCGTGCGTGCGCCTGGCCGAGGCCAGGGGAGTGGAGCTCGCTGACCTGACCGACGAGGAGCTCGCCCAGGCCTCGTCGGCACTGACCCCCGAGGTCCGTTCGGTGCTGACCGTCGAAGGCTCAGTCGGTGCCCGCCGTGGGCGTGGTGGCACTGCCCCTGAGCGCGTCCGTGAGCAGATCGCCGAGGCCGAGGCAGGCCTCGCCGATGCGCGCAAGTGGGCGGCTACGGCGCTGCACTAACGCCAGTACTCGCAAGCCGATACACTATAACGGTACTCATCCGTCGAATCCGCAAGGAAGGACAACTTTCGTGACAGACATTCTGGACGAACTGCAGTGGCGTGGGCTGCTCGCTCAGCACACCGACCTCGAGGCGCTCCGCGAGCACCTGAACGCCGGACCTGTCACCTTCTATTGCGGCTATGACCCGACCGCGCCGTCTCTGCACCACGGACACCTGGTTCAGCTGATCGTGATGCGCCACCTGCAGCTCGCCGGTCACCGTCCGCTCGCTCTCGTGGGCGGTGCCACCGGGCAGATCGGCGACCCGCGTCAGAGTGGCGAGCGTCAGCTTCAGTCGACCGAGGTCGTGAAGGGATGGGCGGATCGCCTGCATTCGCAGATCTCGAAGTTCCTCGACTTCGAGGGACCCGCTGCGGCCACGATGGTCAACAACCTGGACTGGACGCAGGAGATGAGCGCGATCGACATGCTGCGCACGATCGGTAAGTACTTCCGCGTGGGCACCATGCTCAATAAGGACATCGTTGCCCGCCGTATCGCGTCGGACGAGGGTATCTCCTACACGGAGTTCTCCTACCAGGTGCTCCAAGCCAACGACTTCCTCGAGCTCTACCGCCGCAACGGTTGCACGCTCGAGACCGGCGGTAACGACCAGTGGGGGAACATGGTTGGCGGCGTCGACCTGATCCGTAAGGTCGAAGGCGTCGATACCCACGTGATGACCACGCCGATTATCACCAAGGCCGACGGAACCAAGTTCGGCAAGTCTGAGGGCGGTGCCATCTGGCTCGACCCCGAAATGATGACTCCCTACGCCTTCTACCAGTTCTGGCTCCAGGTCGCGGACGACGACGTCGTGCGCTTCCTGAAGATCTTCACGTTCAAGTCGCGTGAAGAGATCGAAGCGTTGGCCGTCGAGGTCGCCGAGCGTCCGCACCAGCGGGCCGCGCAGAAAGCACTGGCTGCCTCCGTCACCGAGCTCGTGCACGGCGCCGATCAGCTCGAGCGCGTCCTCGCGGCGACCGACGCCCTGTGGGGCGGTGGCGACATCCGTGATCTTGACGAGGCAACCCTGGTTGCAGCAACCGCAGATCTACCGCGCGCGTCCCTCACCATCGGCGAGTCGACCGTTGCCGATGCACTCGTTGCTCTCGGCTTTGAAAAGGGCAAGACTGCGGCACGCCGAACGATCTCCTCCGGTGGCGCCTCCATCAACAACGTCAAGGTTGAGGATCCTGAGGCTGTGCTGCGTGACGAAGACGTTGTCGCCGGTGGACTGGCTCTCATTCGTAAGGGCCGTAAAAACCTAGCGGTGCTGGAGCTGAGCTAATCGCTTCGAGTAAGAGGGCATCCGACATTCGTCGGGTACCCTCTTTTCGTTGTGTTTGGCGGGTTTGTGGGGTGTGTGGTGGGGGTCACGGTGTTTTGGTTTGACTTTGGGTGTGGGGGTGGGTAGATTATTCACCTGTCGCCGCGAGCTTGTTTGTGGGTTTGTGGTGGTGGTTCACTGCTCTGGTGGCTGGGTTTTTGGCTTGGTTTTCTGGGGTGTGTGGGTGTTGTTTGTGAACTCGATAGTGTGTTTGTTTGTTTTTTATGCCTGTTTTTTGTTTTTGAGTGTTTTTGGTTGGGATTGCTGGCTGGCTTTGTTTGGTTGGTTGGTTTTTCCGGGCTTTAACGTTTTTGTTTTTGTTCGGAGAGTTTGATCCTGGCTCAGGACGAACGCTGGCGGCGTGCTTAACACATGCAAGTCGAACGCTGAAGCCTAGCTTGCTGGGTGGATGAGTGGCGAACGGGTGAGTAACACGTGAGTAACCTGCCCCCTTCTTTGGGATAACGCCCGGAAACGGGTGCTAATACTGGATATTCACTGGTCTTCGCATGGGGGTTGGTGGAAAGGTTTGTTCTGGTGGGGGATGGGCTCGCGGCCTATCAGCTTGTTGGTGGGGTGATGGCCTACCAAGGCTTTGACGGGTAGCCGGCCTGAGAGGGTGACCGGTCACATTGGGACTGAGATACGGCCCAGACTCCTACGGGAGGCAGCAGTGGGGAATATTGCACAATGGGCGAAAGCCTGATGCAGCGACGCCGCGTGAGGGATGGAGGCCTTCGGGTTGTAAACCTCTTTCGCTCATGGTCAAGCCGCAACATTGGTTGTGGTGAGGGTAGTGGGTAAAGAAGCGCCGGCTAACTACGTGCCAGCAGCCGCGGTAATACGTAGGGCGCGAGCGTTGTCCGGAATTATTGGGCGTAAAGGGCTTGTAGGCGGTTGGTCGCGTCTGCCGTGAAATCCTCTGGCTTAACTGGGGGCGTGCGGTGGGTACGGGCTGACTTGAGTGCGGTAGGGGAGACTGGAACTCCTGGTGTAGCGGTGGAATGCGCAGATATCAGGAAGAACACCGGTGGCGAAGGCGGGTCTCTGGGCCGTTACTGACGCTGAGGAGCGAAAGCGTGGGGAGCGAACAGGATTAGATACCCTGGTAGTCCACGCTGTAAACGTTGGGCACTAGGTGTGGGGGCCACCCGTGGTTTCTGCGCCGTAGCTAACGCTTTAAGTGCCCCGCCTGGGGAGTACGGCCGCAAGGCTAAAACTCAAAGGAATTGACGGGGGCCCGCACAAGCGGCGGAGCATGCGGATTAATTCGATGCAACGCGAAGAACCTTACCAAGGCTTGACATGCACGGCGGCACTGCAGAGATGTGGTGGCATTTAGTTGGTCGTGTGCAGGTGGTGCATGGTTGTCGTCAGCTCGTGTCGTGAGATGTTGGGTTAAGTCCCGCAACGAGCGCAACCCTTGCCCTATGTTGCCAGCACGTGATGGTGGGGACTCGTGGGGGACTGCCGGGGTTAACTCGGAGGAAGGTGGGGATGACGTCAAATCATCATGCCCCTTATGTCTTGGGCTTCACGCATGCTACAATGGTTGGTACAGAGGGTTGCGAAATCGTGAGGTGGAGCGAATCCCTTAAAGCCAGTCTCAGTTCGGATTGGGGTCTGCAACTCGACCCCATGAAGGTGGAGTCGCTAGTAATCGCAGATCAGCAACGCTGCGGTGAATACGTTCTCGGGCCTTGTACACACCGCCCGTCACGTCACGAAAGTTGGTAACACCCGAAGCCCATGGCCTAACCGCTTTGTGTGGGGGGAGTGGTCGAAGGTGGGATTGGCGATTGGGACGAAGTCGTAACAAGGTAGCCGTACCGGAAGGTGCGGCTGGATCACCTCCTTTCTAGGGAGCCCATTTTGTGGGGAACAATGCAGCATGGTGGCCTTGTGGTTGGTGTGTTGTGTTGTTTTCTTGTGCCTGCATGTGTATGCCACCTGATGTGGGTGGTGGGTGTGGGTGCGTGATTGTGGGTTGGGCATAAAAGTTTTATGGCATTCGAGCACACTGTCGGGTTCACGTTCAACACCGTGTGAGCGTCCGCCACTTGTTGTGGTGGTTGCCTGCGCAGCCGGCCAGCCTGTTGGTGTTGGTGTGGGTGTGTGTGGTGGGTTGTTTGTGATTTGTATAGTGGTTGCGAGCATATTTGTTCTGTACTGTTTTTTGTGTTTTGTTTAGTTTTATTGGGCATTCGGTGGATGCCTTGGCATCAAGAGCTGATGAAGGACGTTGCGGCCTGCGATATGCCTCGGGGAGCTGGCGAGCGAGCGTTATTATCCGAGGGTGTCCGAATGGGGGAACCTAACCTGGGTTGTGCTGGGTTACCATCATCTGAACGTGTATAGGGTGGTGGGGGGAACGCGGGGAAGTGAAACATCTCAGTACCCGCAGGAAAAGATATTCCGTGAGTAGTGGCGAGCGAAAGCGGAGGAGGCTAAACCAGATGCGTGCCAGAGGCGGCGGCCGTTGCGTGTTTGGTGTTGTGGGGCCATATTGGATCTTTCTGCCGGGGGATCGCATCACTTGTTGTTGGGAGTTGAACAGTCTGGGAAGTCTGACCGTAGAGCGTGATAGTCGTGTAAACGGACCGGTGGCGTGTGGTGTGGGTGTGGTACCCGAGTAGCGCGGGACTCGTGAAATCTCGTGTGAATCTGCCAAGACCACTTGGTAAGCCTAAATACTACTTGATGACCGATAGTGCATAGTACCGTGAGGGAATGGTGAAAAGTACCCCGGGAGGGGAGTGAAATAGTACCTGAAACCGGGTGCCTGTAAGCCGTCAGAGCCTTGAGGGGTGATGGCGTGCCTTTTGAAGAATGAGCCTGCGAGTTAGTGATACGTGGCGTGCTTAACCCGTGTGGGGTATGCGTAGCGAAAGCGAGTCTGAAATATGGCGTGTGTCGCGTGTTCTAGACCCGAAGCGGGGTGATCTACCCATGGTCAGGTTGAAGCAGAGGTAAGACTGTGTGGAGGACCGAACCCACCAGGGTTGAAAACCTGGGGGATGAACTGTGGGTAGGGGTGAAAGGCCAATCAAACTCCGTGATAGCTGGTTCTCCCCGAAATGCATTTAGGTGCAGCGTCGCGTGGTCCCTGGTGGAGGTAGAGCTACTGGATGGCCGATGGGCCCTGTGGGTTACTGACGTCAGCCAAACTCCGAATGCCATTAGGTGTAGCGCGGCAGTGAGACTGCGGGGGATAAGCTTCGTAGTCGAGAGGGAAACAGCCCAGATCATCAGCTAAGGCCCCTAAGCGTATGCTAAGTGGGAAAGGATGTGGAGTCGCGGTGACAACCAGGAGGTTGGCTTAGAAGCAGCCATCCTTGAAAGAGTGCGTAATAGCTCACTGGTCAAGTGGTTCTGCGCCGACAATGTAGCGGGGCTCAAGCGTACCGCCGAAGCTGTGGCAACAACACGCATGGCTGGCACCAGGAACTGGTTGTCGGTGTGTTGTTGGGTAGGGGAGCGTCCTGCACGAGGTGAAGCCTGGAGGGAACTTCTGGTGGATTGTGTGGGAGTGAGAATGCAGGCATGAGTAACGAATCTGCGGTGAGAATCCGCAGCGCCGATTGACTAAGGGTTCCAGGGCTAGGTTTATCCGCCCTGGGTTAGTCGGGTCCTAAGGCGAGGCCGACAGGCGTAGTCGATGGACAACCAGTTGATATTCTGGTACCGCGTTATGACCGCCCATGCTGAAGTCGTTGTGCTAACCAATTTGCTCACGCCGCCACATGACCTTCGGGTCGCGTGGTGTGTGTGGGTCTTGGGGCCCCGGTGATTGTAGGCAAGCGTGTTAACAGGGGTGACGCAGACAGGTAGCTGCAGTGCGCCGATGGTTGTGCGTATTTAAGGTTGTGGCCCGCCTCCCAGGCAAATCCGGGGGGCATGTGGGTGAGAACTGATGAGGGACACACGCGTGTGTGGACTTGTGGTGATCCTAAGCTGCCGAGAAAAGCCTCGACGTGAGGGCATGACGCGCCCGTACCCTGAACCGACTCAGGTGGTCAGGTAGAGTATACCGAGGCGTTCGAGTGAATCGTGGTTAAGGAACTCGGCAAAATTCCTCCGTAACTTCGGGATAAGGAGGACCCCGTGACTTCCCTCCGTCTTGCGTGGTGGTGGGGTTGTGGGGTCGCAGAGAATAGGGAGAAGCGACTGTTTATCAAAAACACAGGTGCGTGCGAAGCCGTAAGGCGATGTATACGCACTGACGCCTGCCCGGTGCTGGAAGGTTAAGAGGAACTGTCAACACCCCCCTTGGGGTGTGAAGCGGTGAATTTAAGCCCCAGTAAACGGCGGTGGTAACTATAACCATCCTAAGGTAGCGAAATTCCTTGTCGGGTAAGTTCCGACCTGCACGAATGGCGTAACGACTTCTCCGCTGTCTCAACCGCGAACTCGGTGAAATTGCAGTACGAGTAAAGATGCTCGTTTCGCGCAGAAGGACGGAAAGACCCCGGGACCTTTACTATAGCTTGGTATTGGTGTTCGCTTGGACTTGTGTAGGATAGGTGGGAGACTGTGAAGCTGCCGCGCCAGCGGTGGTGGAGTCGTCGTTGAAATACCATTCTGGTTCAAGCGGTCACCTCAACCTTGGCCCGTGATCCGGGTTGGGGACAGTGCCTGGTGGGTAGTTTAACTGGGGCGGTTGCCTCCTAAAATGTAACGGAGGCGCTCAAAGGTTCCCTCAGCCTGGTTGGTAATCAGGTGGCGAGTGCAAGTGTACAAGGGAGCTTGACTGTGAGACCGACGGGTCGAGCAGGTGCGAAAGCAGGAACTAGTGATCCGGCCATGGCACGTGGGTGCGTGGTCGCTCAACGGATAAAAGGTACCCCGGGGATAACAGGCTGATCTTGCCCAAGAGTCCATATCGACGGCATGGTTTGGCACCTCGATGTCGGCTCGTCGCATCCTGGGGCTGGAGTTGGTCCCAAGGGTTGGGCTGTTCGCCCATTAAAGCGGTACGCGAGCTGGGTTCAGAACGTCGTGAGACAGTTCGGTCCCTATCCTCTGTGCGCGCAGGAAATTTGAGAAGGGCCGTCCCTAGTACGAGAGGACCGGGATGGACGAACCTCTGGTGTGCCAGTTGTACCGCCAGGTGCATGGCTGGTTGGCTACGTTCGGAAGGGATAACCGCTGAAAGCATCTAAGCGGGAAGCCTGCTTCAAGATGAGATTTCCACGCCCCCCCCGTGGGGTGAGAGGCCCCCGCCAGACTAGCGGGTTGATAGGCCAGAGGTGGAAGCACAGCAATGTGCTCGCGAGCCGACTGGTACTAATGGGCCAACACTAAACAACAACCCAACACACCGTTGGGGTGAACAAGAAACACCAGCACAACAGCCGCAACCACTATACAAACCACGATCAACCCACACCCCCCGCCACAACACCAGGGGGGAGCGTGTTGAACACCAAAACTTGTGGTGGTCATAGCACCGGGGAAACGCCCAGCACCCATTCCGAACCTGGAAGCTAAGCCCGGCAGCGCCAATGGTACTGCAACCGACAGGTTGTGGGAGAGTAGGACACCGCCACAACACACCTCATCGAGAGGGACGGAACGCCATAGCGTGCCGTCCCTCTCGTTTTTGCGGCCCCATGCCGCTGATAAGCCGCCCGTCGTCTACTATTGGGTGGTTGAACGCGCACGATGCGCACCATGAACAAGAGCGCGCCTATCGGCGCAGGAATAGAGGATAGACACCATGGCAGAAGAGACTCGAGGACGCGGCGAATTCGGCCGTGGTGGATACCAGAAGCGCCAGCCGCAGTGGCGTGATCGCGATGGCGAACGCTCCGACCGTCGCGAGCGAGGTGGTTTCCAGCGTCGTGATGATCACCGTGGAGGCTTCCGTGATGATCGTCGTGATGGTGAGCGTGGCGGTTTCCAGCGTCGTGACAATGACCGCCGTGATTTTGGTTCGCGTGATGATCGTCGTGGGGACCGCGGTGGCTACCAGCGGCGCGACGACCGCCGCGGTAGTTTCGAGGACCGCGGCGAGCGCGGCGGCTTCCGTCGTGACGATCGTCGTGATGGTGAGCGTGGCGGTTTCCAGCGTCGTGACAATGACCGCCGTGATTTTGGTTCGCGTGATGATCGTCGTGGGGACCGCGGTGGCTACCAGCGGCGCGACGACCGCCGCGGTAGTTTCGAGGACCGCGGCGAGCGCGGCGGCTTCCGTCGTGACGATCGTCGCGATGGTGAGCGTGGCGGTTTCCAGCGTCGTGACAACAACCGCCGTGACTTTGGTTCGCGTGATGATCGTCGTGGGGACCGCGGTGGCTACCAGCGGCGCGACGACCGCCGCGGTAGTTTCGAGGACCGCGGCGAGCGCGGCGGCTTCCGTCGTGACGATCGTCGCGATGGTGAGCGTGGCAGTTTCCAGCGTCGTGACAACAACCGCCGTGACTTTGGTTCGCGTGATGATCGTCGTGGGGACCGCGGTGGCTACCAGCGCCGCGACGACCGCCGGGGCGGCTTCCAGGATCGCGGACGCGGGGGTGCGCCTCGTAACGACGGCGGTTACAAGAACTACTCCTCGACGGATGAGTACGTTTCGCCCAACGGTAACGAGCCGACGATTCCCGCCGGTGTCAGTGCCGATGAACTCGACCGCGATGCTCTGCGCGCCCTGACCACCCTTTCTGGGCCCAATCGTGACATCGTTGCCCGTCACCTGGTGATGGCTGGGCAGCTGATTGATCTCGATCCCGAGGCCGCCTACCAGCATGCGCAGGCCGCCGTTGCGCGCGCAGGCCGTGTCGACGTGGTGCGCGAGGCAGCTGCGCTTACCGCTTACGCTTCGGGTCGCTACGAGGAGGCACTGCGCGAAGTGCGCGCAGTGCGTCGTATGCGTGGTGATTCCTCGCTGCGTGCCGTGGAAGCCGACGCTGAGCGCGGCCTCGGCCATCCGGATAAGGCCGTCGAAATTATCGACGCCACCGTTCCCTCGGCCCTCGACCTTGCCGAGCAGGTCGAGCTCGTGCTCGTCTCCTCTGGTGCCCGCGCGGATCTCGGCCAGGCCGAGGTTGGCCTCGTGATCGTTGACGATGCACTTGCAGTGCTGCCGGCTGAAGCTGACGACGAACTGCGCCGCCGCTTGATGGAGGTCAAGGCGCAGCGACTGCTCGACCTTGGTCGCGACAACGAAGCCGCGGAGGTCATTGCGTCGATGCCCGCCGAGGTCGAGGATACGGAGATTGTCGATATCGCCCTGTACGCTGATGCCGACGTGGATGGCAAGCGTTCTCCGCTGCGTGGCTCGGGCGCGGCTCTCGCTGAAGAATACGACTGCGCTCTGCTCGACCTTGACGGTACTGCGTGGTCCGGTGACGAGACGATTGAGCACGCGGCCACGTCGGTGATCGAGGCGCGCGAGGCCGGCATGGCTTCCGCCTTCGTCACCAACAATGCGATGCGTACCCCCCAGCAGGTGACCGACAAGCTTAACTCCATGGACTTCCAGGCGACGCCTGACATGGTCATGACCTCCGCGATGGACATCGCAGCGATCATGGCGGAGGAGCTCGAGGAGGGCTCGAAGGTCTTCGTCATCGGCGGCGCCGGTCTGCGTCTCGCTCTCGAGGAGCGTGGCTTTGTCCTGGTGGACAGTGCTGATGAGGAGCCCGTCGCCGTCGTTCAGGGCCTCGACAAGAAGGTCGACTGGGCGCTGCTGTCCGAAGGCGCTTTCGCCATCGAGCGCGGGGCCTCCTTCTACGCCTCGAACCTTGATGCAACCTTGCCTATCGAGCGCGGCCAGGCACTGGGCAACGGTTCGCTCGTCCGCGCTATTCAGCACGCGACGCGCAAGCGTCCGATCGCTGGTGGCAAGCCTGAGCCGGGTATCTACCGCCGTGCCGGCGAGCTTGTGGGCGCGCAGAACCCGCTCGCTGTCGGTGACCGCCTTGAGACCGACATCATGGGCGCTGTCGCCGCCGGCGTGCCTGCCCTGCATGTCCTGACGGGCGTGCACCAGGCGCGCGACGTCATCCGCGCCCCGCGCGGACAGCGCCCCACCTACCTCGCGATCGACATGCGTGGTCTGCTGGAAGCACACCCGGCACCCAAGCACCACCGCGACGGCACCTGGACCTGCGGGGTTTCCCAGGTTGCCAAGGCCACGCGCTCCGGTGTGCTCACGCTTGACGACGTCGAGCTGACCGAGCCTGTCACGATCAGCATCGACTCCTACCGTGCACTCGCCGCTGCGGCGTGGGAGTATGCGGATGGCGCCGGCACGCCGGTCACCTGCCCTGACATCACGGTCGTCGACAACGAGGATCCCGCTGGTCTTGTCTCCCAGCCCGAGCCTGTTGCCGCCGCGGACGAGGACAACTTCTACGACGTGGCTGCGGATGCCGACAAGCTGCCCGAACCGGGGGCTTCGACCCCCGCGTTCCTGCCCGGTGAGGAGGAGCTCGAGGAGCTCCTGGAACGCACTGCAGATCTGGACGAGCAGGCCTGATGGCATTACGCGAGCAGACTGAGGCCCGCCTGGTCGGTTTCGATCAGCTCGGCGCGTCCCTTCAAGTAGAGACGCTCCGGGCGATCGAGGCCGACCTGCGGCGGGCCCTGTCTGCCGACGCGCCGAGTGGCACGGTCCGCCCCGGTGCGCAACCAACGGGTTCAGGTCACGAGGGGAGCGGCGCGTGAAGTTACGCAGAATCGACTCCGAGCTGGTGCGCCGCGGCCTCGCGAAGTCCCGTGCCGCCGCTGCACAGATGATCGAGGACGGGCGCGTCAAGCTCGATGGCCAGATCGTGCTCAAGCCCGCTCGCCAAATGGATCCCGCTCAAGCGATCGTTGTCGAGGAATCGGACGATCCGGAGTACGTATCGCGCGGTGCTCACAAGCTTGCGGGAGCACTTGACGCGCTCGGCGACAAGGCGCCGCTGATCGAGGGGCGTCGGGCTCTGGACGCGGGTGCTTCGACAGGTGGTTTTACCGACGTGTTGTTGCGCCGCGGCGCTGCATCCGTCGTCGCCGTCGACGTCGGATATGGCCAACTCGCGTGGAAGTTGCAGAGCGACCCGCGCGTGGAGGTGCACGATCGGACGAACGTGCGCACCCTCGATCCGGCTTCCGTCGCTCCCGCCCCGGAGCTTGTGGTCGGCGATATGTCGTTCATTTCGCTGACGCTGGTACTTCCTGCGCTCGCTGCAGCGGCCGCGCCCCACGCCGATTTCCTCCTGATGGTCAAGCCTCAGTTCGAAATCGGTAAGGAACGTCTCGGCCACGGAGGCGTTGTTCGTAATCCCGAGCACCATGTCGAAACTGTGGAAACGGTTGCGCGGTGCGCCATCGAGCGTGGCTTGGATATCGCAGCGATCGCTGCGTCACCGCTGCCCGGTCCATCCGGTAATGTTGAGTATTTCGTGCACATGCGCCGCGACTACCCGGATCCCATCGATCCCACGCAGCTCACCGACTACATCCGGCGTGCAGTTGAGGCCGGTCCCGCTGGAGGTTCCCGATGACTCGTGTCCTGATGGTTCGTCACCGTCACAGGCCCAACGCGGTGACGAGCGCCGTGAGCCTCGCAGAGGCACTCAAGGAACGCGGCATAGACGTCGTCGACGACGCTTCGGGCGGCGATATCGATATGGTGCTCTCGATCGGCGGCGACGGCACTTTCTTGGTTGCTGCGTCGAGTGCGCGCGCTCTGGACGTCCCCCTTCTCGGTATCAACGCCGGCCACATGGGATTCCTGACGGAACTCGGTGATAAGGGCACGGGCGATCTCGCGCGAAAGATTGCCGATGGTGACTTTTCGGTCGAACGACGCATGACACTCGATGTCACGATGGAACGTCCCGACGGATCGAAGGCCGACGACTGGGCGCTCAACGAGGCTGTCGTCATGCACACCGACGTCGCGCATCCCGTTCATTTTGCGCTCGTCGTCGACGGCCAGGAAGTGTCAACGTACGGCGCTGACGGCATGATTTTGTCCACTCCGACCGGATCGACCGCCTACTCCTTCTCCGCGGGAGGCCCGGTCGTGTGGCCCGATACCGAGGCGATCGTTGTCGCCCCGCTGGCCGCTCACGGCCTTTTCACCCGCCCGCTCGTCGTCGGCCCGTCGGCGTGTGTGGAGATCGTTGTTCTCGATGACATCTGGACGCCTCCGGAGATGTGGTGCGACGGCCTACGCCGTATGACAGTCCCTGCTGGCGCAGTGGTGCGGGCGCGCGTCGGTTCGTCTCCCGTTCAGCTTGTACGCGTGGACGACACACCATTTTCTGCACGTCTCGTCCGCAAGTTTAATCTTCCCGTGCGCGGGTGGAGGGATGATCCTCGGTGATCGAGTCTCTCGATATTTCGCATCTCGGCGTCATCGAGTCTGCCCACGTCGACTTTGGCGAGGGCCTTATCGTCGTCACCGGTGAGACCGGTGCGGGCAAGACGATGGTGCTGTCGAGTCTCCAGCTGCTGCTCGGTGCCCGAGCGGATGCGGCGCTCGTACGCTCGGGTGCCGATCATCTGTCTGTCGATGGTATTTTTTCGGTGAACGAGGAGGTTGCAGCTCGCGTTGAGGAGGCCGGTGGCCTCGTCGAGGGCGGTGAGCTGATTGTCGGTCGTTCGGTGCGCACTGCAGGCCGTTCGCGCGCGCACCTCGGATCGCGCCCCGTGCCGGCCTCGGTCCTGACGGATATCGTCGGGTCGATGGTGACGATTCATGGGCAGTCCGACCAGATCCGTCTCACGGGTGAGGCCGCACAGCGCCGCGCGCTCGACCAATTTGGCGGTGAGGAGCACGCGGCTCTGCTTGGGGAGTACCGCGCGGCCTTTCGTCACGCGGTCGAGGTCAAGCATCGCCTGGATTCGCTGCGTGGCGATGCGAGCGAGCGTGCCGAGGAGCTGGAGGATCTGCGCGCGGCGATCAAGCAGATTGAAGAGCTTGATCCCGCCATCGGCGAAGAAGAAGATCTCGTTCGCGAGGCAGCGCGCCTAACGAATGTCGAGGACCTGCGTGCGCTGGTGGGAGTGACTCTGAGCTTTCTCAAGGGTGACGATCGGGGCGACTTCACAGGGGCGGTTGAGGCGACCCGTCACGCCTACGCACAGCTCGATGACGCAGCTCGATTCGACGAGGCCGTGGCTGAGTTTGTGGGACGTGCGCGCAATCAGGTGCTCGAGTTGGAAGCACTTGCTGATGACGTTTCGGCGTACCTGTCGCGCCTCGACGCTGATCCGGAGAGGCTTGCGCAGATTCACGCGAGACGAGCGGCTATCAAAGACGTACTGCGTGGGCGCGCGGCTGACATCGAGGGCCTCCTCGCATGGGCCGACGAGGCTCGCTCTCGTGTCGAGGAACTTTCGTCGCCCGGGTCCGATCCGGCCGCTGTCGAACGTGAACTGGTGGCCGCCCAGGAGCGCGTTCTTGAGTGTGGGCGCCGCGTCACGCAGGCGCGTGTGCGTCTCGCGGGACAGCTCGCGGAGGGCGTGAACGAGGAGCTTCACGCCCTGTCGATGCCCGACGCGACGCTGCACATCGATTGTGAGCCGACGAAACCCACCTCCAATGGATGTGAGACCATCGTCTTCCGCTTGCAGCCGCATCCTCATGCTCCCGCCCGCCCTCTCGGACAGGGAGCCTCCGGCGGTGAGTTGTCCCGTGTCATGCTCGCATTGGAGCTGATGCTGGGGCGCACCGAAGCGTCGTCGACGTTTATCTTCGACGAGATTGACGCCGGTATTGGCGGGCAGACCGCGACCGAGGTTGGCGCGCGTTTGAAGAGGCTTGCACAATCACGGCAGGTGATTGTCGTGACGCACCTGGCCCAAGTCGCGGCTTTTGGCGATCAGCACCTCGTCATCGAGAAGAACGATGGGACCACGAAGGTGCACGAAGTGAGCGGTGCGAACCGTGAAGCTGAACTGACCCGCATGATGGGTGGGGATCCGCACTCGGCTGCGGCGCGCCGCCACGCTTCGCAAGTCTTGGCCTCTGCCGTGTCACAATCGCAGGGATGAGTGAGACACTTTCAAAGGAAACGAGCGCGCGCTCCGGGCGGATTCGCATTGACGACCGCCCCAAGCACCTGGCGACGCGCCTAGAACGCGGCGAGATCGCCGTCATCAACGGTGCGGACCTGGACCGTGAGAGCGCTGCGGCGCTCGTTGCTGCCGGTCCCGTCGCAGTGCTGAATGCACAGCCGTCTCTGACGGGACGCGTAGCTGCCCTGGGGCCACGGCTCATTCTCGAGGCTGGCATTGTCCTCGTCGATGACCTGGGTCAGGACATCATGTCCCTGCGCGAAGGCCAAGAAGTGACGGTCACAGGCTCGAAGGTCCTCGTAGACGGCTGCGTCATTGCGACCGGATCCATCGTGTCCTTGGACGACTTGGATGTCGACGTCGCCGACTCGTCTGCGCTGTTTGCCGCTGTCGACGCCTCGATTGAGGACTACCTGTCGAAAGATGGCGCGACGGTGCTGCACGGAGTCAACGTGCCTCAGCTCTCCGACCTCGAGAAACGGCCGATTCTCCTCGTGACGGGTGCTGCCGACGCGAAGGCCGAGTTGCGCGCCCTCGCGCGATGGCGCTCCGAGGTCAGCCCGTTTGTGATCGCCGTCGACGGCGGAGCCGACGTGGCGCTGAACGCCCGACTGTCGCTCGACCTCGTCGTCGGTGACGCCGAACTGATGAGTGAGAAGGCGATCCGCAAGGCTCGCTCCTTTATCGTTCGCGCCGGAGGAGACGGCCTCGCTCCCGGCGCAGATCGGCTCGACCGTATGGGCGTCGTTTACGATCGCGTCGCCATGGCTGGCACGTCTCTCGACGCGGCTCTCGTTGTCGCTGCACATTCGTCGGCGCCCGCTGTCGTCACTGCTGGTGTGTCGTACGGGGAGGCGGAGCTGGTTGACGCCGGCCGAGCCCTTGTGGCCCCCGCATTCTTCTCGCGGCTTGCGGTTGGCTCGCGCCTCATCGGTGCGCAGGCGGTCGCGGCGACCTTCCGCCCGCGTCCGCGCGGTTGGACGCTTGTTCTGCTCGCCGTGGTCGCGCTGGCCCTGATGGGCGTCGCTCTGTGGTCGACCCCGTGGGGCAACGACCTGCTGCACCCCGTCACTTCATTCTTCGTCTCGCTGATGCACTCCGCAGGAGGAGCCCAATGATTAACTTCCGCTACCACGTCGTCTCGATCATCG
Organism: Schaalia odontolytica; assembly: GCF_009730335.1. Classification (GTDB taxonomy): domain Bacteria; phylum Actinomycetota; class Actinomycetes; order Actinomycetales; family Actinomycetaceae; genus Pauljensenia; species Pauljensenia dentiphila. The sequence goes on along the minus strand of NZ_CP046315.1, from coordinate 1,504,479 downwards.
GGATCTTCATTGCTTTGGCCGTTGGCGTCGTTCTGGGGGCCGGCCCGCTGCAAAGCCGTATTCAGGCTGGCGTCAGCTCGTCGGCGACCACCTCGGCAGCGGACCCACTGCTGAGCGCTCAAGCAGATGCGGAGGCTGCCGGCCTCAAGGCCCTCGCTTCTTCGACGCTTACCGGTTCGCTGAGCTCCGCCAAGGTTGCCCTCGTTGTTTTGCCCGGCGCATCTGACGATGACGTGACTGCGATTCGTTCGACGCTGACCGATGCCGGAGCGAGCGTCGTCGGTCGAGTGACGCTCACTGACAACTGGCAGTCGACCTCGATGAGCCAGTACCGCACGACGCTGTCGACGACCCTGGCCTCGCACCTCGCGTCGGGCGCTGCCAAGACCGCTAGCGCTGATGGCGTCGTTGGCTATTCGATCGTCCAGGTGCTGACCACGACCGGAGCCGAGACCGACCTGCTGCGTCAGATTCTCACCGATGAATCCACGCCGATCATGACCATCGACGAGGATGCAAACGGTAGTGCCACGGCGCTCGTCGCCGTTGGCCCGCGTGCACAGGCGACGGCTGCTTCCAACACGACGCCCGCTGCGGTGACGTCGAACCCAGATGCGTGGGTTGGCCTTGGCCAGGCCCTCGGCTCGACTAACGGCGTTCTCGTCGGCGACGCCTCCACCCGCGCCGCGATGATTTCGCAGGTGCGTGCCAGCGGTACCGTTGTTACGACAGTTGACTCGGTCGGAACGACTCTGGCCGCTGTCGATACCGCGCTGGCGCTGTCGACGCCCGCGACGAGTGCCCGCGCTTTCGGTGTGGGCACCGGTGCACAGTCGGTGATTCCCTCCGTCAAGTAGCACACAACGCTGTTAGCTGAGGCCCCGGTGGTTCATTGTGACCGCCGGGGCCTCGTCGCACTCCTGCTCGTGCAAGGCGCGGGCCTATACTCAATGGCGTACTGCCGAACCCAAATGAAAGCGTGATCATGCGTTTCCTGTCCCCCCAAGACGCTGTGACCATCGAAGACCAGCACAGCCCCCGTACCGTGACCAAGAGCGAGACTGTGTGGAACGGCCACATCGTCGACATGATCAAAGACCATGTCATTGTCATCGATGGCCAGGAACCCGTTGTTCGTGAATACACGCGGCACCCGGGTGCCGTCGCTGTCGTCGTGCTGCGCGGTGAGAGTGGGGGAGAGGAGCTCCTCCTGCAGCGTCAGTACCGTCACCCCGTCAAGGCCGAGCTGTGGGAGATTCCTGCGGGTCTGCTCGATATTCCCGGTGAGGATCCGCGCATCGCAGCAGAGCGCGAGCTTGCTGAAGAGGCTGATCTGGTTGCCGAGCGCTGGGACGTCCTCGTCGACTACTTCACCTCGCCCGGCAGCTCGACTGAGCCGCTGCGCATTTTCCTCGTCCGCGAGCTCCACGACGCCGCCGAGGCCTTCGAGCGTGAGGACGAGGAAGCGACGATGGAATACGCGTGGGTGAGCCTCGATGATGCGCTCACCATGGTGTTGGATGGGCGGCTGCACAACCCGTCGGCCGTCATCGGTGTCCTCGCCGCGCACGCCGCTCGCGCGCGCGGGTGGGCCGGAATGCGGGCAACCGACGCTCCGTGGCTCCGGTGATCTTTCTCGGGTAGGTCCTAGGTCCCTAAATGTGTGGGCCGTCCAACACTCCAAGCGGCTTTTCGCAACGCCTATTTGTCTAAATTGGCGTACACTTGTTCCCAGAGAAAAGCACACAGAGGCGCAGCAATGGAGCGTCGGAGCGGAGGACACGTGGCAGAAGAATCAGACGCCACTACTCGACAGCAGGTGCTCGATCTCATCGTCGAAAAGGGGCCGGTTACGGCCTCGTCGATCGCGAAGGTCCTGGGGCTGACGACGGCCGCCGTGCGGCGCCACATTACTCTCCTCTTGGACTCTAAGGAGATCGCCGAGCACGAGCCCAGTGCTCCGTCGAAGCGTGGCCGTGGTAGGCCCGCACGTCACTACGTCGCGACCGAACGGGCACACGTTCACCTTGCCGATGGATATTCCGACCTCGCCTCCAAGGCCCTCGGATACCTTGGCCAGCTCGGTGGGCATGAAGCCGTTGAGTCTTTTGCTGCAGCGCGGTCGCGCGAGATCGAGCGGCGCTACGCGCCGATCGTGCGCGACGCGGGTTCAGACCCGCGGGTGCGCGCCCAGGCGCTCGCCGATGCGCTTACTCAGGACGGCTACGCGGCCACTGTGCGCGACATCGGCGGTGGAACGCTCGCGGTGCAGCTGTGCCAGGGCCACTGCCCGATTCAAAATGTCGCGGGAGATTTCCCGCAGCTGTGCGACGCCGAGACGCTTGCTTTTGGCAAGCTGCTTGACGTCCACGTGCAACGACTTTCCACGCTTGCTGGCGGGGGACACGTGTGCACAACCCACATTCCCGTGGGTATGCCCGTCATCCGCCCCGGAGCGCGGAACGTGCGACGCAAGTAGCACTTGGTTAAGAACGAGAGGTTGACACAACAATGACGCAGGCACCCGCCTTGGGCGTTGATGACCGTCGAATGACCGATGATGAGATCATCGAGTCGATTGGCGTTTACGAATACGGTTGGCACGACTCCGACGACTACTCGAAGGACGTCCCCACCGGAATTAACGAAGAAATCGTTCGCTTCATCTCCGAGGTGAAGGACGAGCCGCAGTGGATGCGGGAGCGCCGCCTGAAGGCGCTGGAACTGTTCGAACGTAAGCCGATGCCGGCGTGGGGTCCCGATCTGTCCCACGTGGATTTCGATTCGTTCAAGTACTACGTACGTCCGACGGATCGCCAGGTCAACGACTGGGAAGACCTGCCTGAGGAAATTCGCGACACATATGACCGCCTCGGCATTCCCGAGGCTGAGAAGTCGCGCCTGGTCTCCGGCGTCGCCGCTCAGTACGAGTCCGAGGTCGTCTACCAGCAGATCCAGGAAGACCTGGAGCGACAGGGCGTCATCTTCACCGACACCGACACCGGCCTGCGCGAGTACCCGGAGATCTTCGAGGAGTACTTCGGTAAGTGCGTGCCCGCGGGTGACAACAAGTTCTCTGCACTGAATACGGCCGCCTGGTCCGGTGGATCCTTCGTCTACGTCCCCAAGGGCGTTCACGTGACGATCCCGCTGCAGGCGTACTTCCGCATCAACACGTCGGCAATGGGCCAGTTTGAGCGCACGCTGATCATCGCCGACGAAGGCTCTTACGTCCACTATGTTGAGGGCTGCACCGCCCCCATCTACGACGAGAACTCTCTCCACTCCGGCGTCATCGAGATCTTCGTGAAGAAGGACGCTCGCGTACGCTACACGACGATTCAGAACTGGTCGACGAACGTCCTCAACCTGGTTACCCAGCGTGCAATGGTTGAGGAAGGCGGCACCATGGAATGGGTCGACGGCAACATGGGTGCCGCGATCACCATGAAGTACCCGGCCTGCTTCCTGATGGGCGAGCACGCCCGTGGCGAGACGCTGTCCATCGGTTTCGCAGGCCCCGGCCAGCAGCAGGACACCGGCGCCAAGATGGTGCACATGGCCCCCCACACCTCCTCGTCGATCGTGTCGAAGTCCGTGTCCCGAGGCGGTGGCCGCACCTCCTACCGTGGCCTCGTCCAGGTCAACGCCCGTGCGCGTCACTCCAAGTCGAACGTGCTCTGCGACGCCCTACTCGTCGACAAGATCTCGCGGACCGACACCTACCCCTACGTTGACGTGCGCACCGACGACGTCGAAATGGGCCACGAGGCAACCGTCACGAAGGTGAGCGCCGACCAGCTCTTCTACCTGATGAGCCGCGGTCTCGACGAGAACGAGGCCATGGCAATGATCGTGCGCGGCTTCGTCGAGCCGATCGCCAAGGAGCTTCCGATGGAGTACGCCCTCGAGCTCAACCGCCTCATTGAACTGCAGATGGAAGGATCCGTCGGCTGATGACGACCCCCAACACTATTGTTGACACCATGAACAAGGCCCACTCGCACGGGGCTGACGCCGAGAAGGCTCACCCGTCGCGCGCGGACCGTCCGACCTCGTTCAACCTGGACGACATTGTCGTTCCGCACGGACGCGAGGAGGACTGGCGATTCACCCCGATGCGTCGCATCGAGCGCCTCTTCGAACCCGCCAACTACGACGCGGGCGATGCGCCCGTGACGGTTGACGCTCCCGCTCCCGTCGTCGTCGAAACCGTGACCCGCGACGACAAGCGCCTCGGAACCGTTCTTGCTCCCGGCGATCGCACCGCCGTCGTCGCGTGGAACGGCTTTGAGCAGGCAACCGTCGTCGAGATCCCGGCAGAGGCTGAGCTCGACGCTCCTGTTCGCATCAACGTGGCGGATATCGAGGGCACCCGCGCGCAGCACATCGTGATTCGCGCCGAGAAGTTCTCGAAGGCTACCGTCATCCTGTCGCATACCGGATCCGCGCAGGCTGCCCTCAACCAGACTGTTGAGGTTGAGACTGGCGACAGCGCGAACCTGACCGTCGTGTCGCTGCAGGAATGGGACGATACCGTTCTGCACGCCTCGAACCAGCGTCTGGCGCTCGGCCGTGACTCCAAGCTCACGCACATCGTTGTTAGCTTCGGCGGCGACCTTGTGCGCGTGTGCGCCGACACCGACTTCCGTGGCCCCGGCGCCGAGCTCAACATGCTCGGTATCTACTTCGTGGATGGCGGCCAGCACCTTGAGCACCGCGTGTTCGTTGACCACTCCCAGCCGAAGTGCTTCTCGCGCGTCACCTACAAGGGCGCCCTCCAGGGCAAGGATGCGCACTCGGTGTGGATCGGCGACTGCCTCATTCGCGAGGCCGCCGACGGAACGGACACCTACGAACTGAACCGCAACCTGGTGCTCACCGAGGGCGCTAAGGCCGACTCCGTCCCCAACCTCGAGATCGAGAACGGCGAGATTGAAGGCGCCGGACACGCGTCTGCGACCGGTCGTTTCGACGACGAGCAGCTGTTCTACCTGATGAGCCGTGGTGTTCCTGAGCACGAGGCACGCCGCCTGGTCGTGCGCGGCTTCTTCGCCGAACTGATCAACCAGATTGGCGTCCCCGAGGTGGTCGAGCACCTCATGGCAACCGTCGAGGCCGAGCTGGCCAAGTCCCGTAACAACTGAGCTGTAAGGAATACATATGTCGACTCTGCGTATTAAGGATCTGCACGTCTCTGTCGAGACCGCCGAGGGCCCCAAGGAAATCCTCAAGGGCGTCAACCTCACCATCAACTCCGGTGAAATCCACGCCATCATGGGCCCCAACGGCTCCGGCAAGTCCACCATGGCCTACGCTCTGGCCGGTCACCCCGATTACGAGATCACCTCGGGTGAGGCATGGCTCGACGACCAGCTCATCACCGAGATGAGCGTCGACGAGCGCGCCAAGGCAGGCCTGTTCCTGGCCATGCAGTACCCCGTCGAGGTTGCTGGCGTGTCCGTCTCCAACTTCCTGCGCACCGCCAAGACCGCGATCGACGGCCAGGCTCCGGCCCTGCGCTCGTGGGTCAAGGACATGAAGAGCTCCATGGAGAACCTGCGCATGGACTCCGACTTCGCCGAGCGTGACGTCAACGTCGGCTTCTCTGGCGGTGAGAAGAAGCGCCTGGAGATCCTGCAGATGGAACTGCTCAAGCCCTCCTTCGCCGTCCTCGACGAGACCGACTCCGGCCTCGACGTCGACGCTCTGCGCATCGTGTCCGAGGGCGTCAACCGCGTCCACGGTGAGACCGGCTGCGGCGTTATGCTGATCACGCACTACACCCGTATCCTGCGCTACATCAAGCCCAGCCACGTTCACGTTTTCGTCGACGGCCGCGTTGCCGCTCAGGGCGGCCCCGAGCTGGCCGACGAGCTCGAAGAGAACGGCTACGACAAGTACCTGGGTCTCTGATCGCCGTGTCTACGGACTTCACCGCCGCCGAGCTCAACGCGATTCGATCGGACTTTCCGATTCTGAGTCGCGTCGGGCGCGGCGGCGCGCCCATTGCGTACCTCGACGCATCTGCGACCTCGCAGAAGCCCGCGTGCGTGATCGACGCCGAGGCCGACTTCTACCGCCGTAGCAACGGAGCGGTCCACCGAGGTACGCACCTTCTCGGCGACGAGGCGACTGACGCTTTTGAGAGCGCGCGGGGTACCCTGGCCTCGTTCGTGGGCGTTGCACCCGACGAGATCGTGTGGACGAAAAACGCGACCGAGGCGATCAACCTCGTCGCTCTGTCCATGGGAAACGCGTCGCAGGGCATGGGAGGCGCGCAGTCTGCTGCTCTGCGCGTGGGACGGGGCGATCGCATTGTCTGTACGCGCGCCGAGCACCACGCGAACATCGTTCCGTGGCAGCAGCTGTGTGAGCGTACGGGCGCCGAGCTCGCATGGCTCGATCTGACGCCCGACGGTCGCATCGACCTGGACACGCTGTCGGTTATTACGCCGAATACCCGTTTGGTCGCATTTACCCACGTGTCTAACGTCACGGGCGCCGTTTCGCCTGTTGCTGCCGTGACTGCAGCTGCGCGCGCTGTCGGCGCGCTTATTCTCCTCGACACGTGCCAGTCCAGCGCGCACATGCCGCTCGACCTGTCCGTGCTCGACGTGGACTTTGCGGTCTTTTCCTCCCACAAGATGCTCGGCCCCACGGGTGCGGGCGCGCTGTGGGGACGTCGTGCGCTTCTAGCTGCGATGCCACCCGTTCTCACCGGCGGCTCGATGATCGAATGGGTGACCATGGAGGAATCGACCTTCATGGCTCCTCCCGAGCGTTTCGAAGCCGGATCGCAGCCTGTCGCGCAGATCGCCGCCTGGTCGCAGGCACTGCGCTACCTGTCGATGCTCGGCATGGACCGCGTGGAGGCCCACGAGCACGCGCTTACCCGCATGATGCTCGACGGAATCTCGTCGATCGATGGTATTCAGGTGCTCGGCCCCGACTCGGACGTCGATCGCATCGGCGTCGTCGCTTTCGCCGTCGACGGTGTGCATCCGCACGACGTCGGCCAGTTCATGGACTCCGTGGATGTGGCCGTGCGCGTCGGACACCACTGCGCGATCCCGCTCCATACGTTCTTCCAGGTGCGTTCTTCCGCGCGTGCGTCGGTCGCACCGACAACCACTGCGCAGGAGATCGACCGTCTCATCGATGGCCTGTCGAAGGTCCGCAGTTTCTTCGGCCGATAGAATCGCCAACAGTACCGGAATCATTTGGAAAGGTTGCCATGGGAAGTCTTGAGCAGTTGTACCAGCAGGTGATCCTTGATCACGCTCGTGAGAAGCACGGTGCGGGGGATCCGAGCGGTATGGATGCTTCGTCGCACCAGGTGAACCCTACGTGCGGCGACGAGGTGACGCTGGGCGTCACGCTGGACGGGGAACGTCTTACTTCCCTGCAGTGGGACGGGGACGGCTGCTCGATCTCGCGCGCGTCTCTGTCCATGATGACCGACCTGACCCAAGGCAAGTCCGCCGAGGAAATCGGTCGCCTGTACCGGGACATGGAGGTCATGATGCATTCGCGTAACCGCGGAGTCGATGATGAGATCCTCGACGACCTGGGCGACGCGGCCGCCCTCGAATCTACGTCGCAGTTCGCGAACCGCGTGAAGTGCGCCCTCCTGGGATGGTACGCGCTGCGCGACGCGATGGCCAAGTCCGGCATTGATATTTCCACCGCGGGCGAGCCCGCTGAGCAGTAAAGGAACACCCATGAGTAACCCGATGGCTCAGTCTGAGCCTGTCGAGCAGCGGTTCGGAGCGCCCGCGCAGGAAGCGCCGGACGCCGAGGTGCCCACCCGCCAGATTGACGGCACCGACGTCATTGAGCAGGGCACCCTTGCCGCCGAGAACGTACTCGAAGCCCTCAAGGACGTTATCGACCCCGAACTCGGCATCAACATTGTTGATCTCGGCCTGGTCTACGGTGTCGTCATCGGCTCCGAGAACCAGGTGCGCCTCGATATGACCCTGACGTCGGCCGCCTGCCCGCTCACCGATGTTATCGAGCGCCAGGCGCAGACGATTCTGTCTGCCGTCACCGACGAGGTCCAGATCAACTGGGTCTGGATGCCGCCGTGGGGCCCCGATCGCATCACGCCCGATGGCCGCGAGCAGCTGCGTGCCATTGGTTTTAACGTCTGATCAACACACAATAATCCCCCGGGGCGTTGCATCCCGGGGGATTGTTTTATGCGGTGTTGAGGGGGAGCCTCCCGGTAGCAAGAGAACTAGCGGCCCAACGCCTCGCGCACGAGCTGGGCAACCTTACGACGCAGGATCTTCCCCATCTGATTGCGCGGAAGCTCGGCGATAACGACGAGTTGGCGGGGGAGCGCGTAGTGCGCAATCGTCTTCTCCGCCCAGGCGCGGACCTCCTCGAGAGTCAGCGGAGCGCTGCCTTCCTGCATGATGATGGCCGCGGCGACCTCCTCTGTCGCATCCGAAACGGGAACACCCACGACGGCAACATCGTTGACCGATGGATGACTGCGAATCGCAGCTTCCACTTGAGATGGGTAGACGTTAAAACCGCCGGACAAAATGAGTTCCTTTTTGCGGTCCGCCATCGAAATGAAGCCGTCGCTGTTCACGCCGATATCGCCCGTCTTGAACCAGCCCTCAGACGTAAAGACGCGTGCGGTCTCTTCGGCTGCGTCCAGATATCCTTCAAAGACCTGAGGTCCACGAACGATAATCTCCCCAGGCTGGCCATCCTCGACGTCGAGTGTATCGTCGTCGAGCGAAACGAGGCGTAGCTGCGTGGAAGGGAAGGGAACCCCAAGAACCCCGTGGCGGCGCTTGTCCGACAGAGGCGCACCTGTCAACACCGGAGCGGTTTCAGACAAGCCATAACCCTCGACGATCATGCCACCGGTAGCTTCCTCCCACTCACCCGCGAGTGTCGTCGACAGCGGCATGGCCCCGGCGACCGAGTAACGAATGGAGGACAGGTCTGTCTTCGTCCGTGTGGCGAGTCTGAGGATCCTCTCAAACATGGGAGGAACACCGACAAAGAATGTTATCGGGCGTCGTTTATGCGCGTCGAGAGCCATCTGCGCGTCGAACTTCGGGAGCAGAACCTGGGTGGCCGCCTTGCGCACGGATGCGCACAGGAAGAATGTCAGCCCGAAGGCGTGGAAGTACGGGAGGAGCGAGAAGAAGGTTTCGGCTCCCTCGTGTAGCTTCCACACCCAGAACATACACTGGTTAACGTTGACCCCGATGTTGCGGTGCGTGAGGGGAGCGGACTTGGGGATGCCGTTCGTTCCGGACGTGTGCAGGATAACGGCGCGATCGTCTGGGGAAGGCAGCGGGAACGACGGGTCAATGGGCGCCGACGAGGCCGTGGCGCGGTCCCACGACCGCGTGCCCGAAGGGACGGAGCCGCGCAGCTGATTGCGGGTCTCGCGTGCCCGAGCAACCGGAAGCCTCAAGAGCAGACGCTGCGAGGCCGGCATGTCGTGCGAAATATCCACCGTGAACACTGTGTCGAGAACGCTGAGTGGATAGGCGTCCACGCACTTTTCCCACACGATCGCCACCTTGCCGCCGTGGCGGCCAAGCTGGCCCGCAATCTCCGAAGCCGGAGCGAGTGGATTATGCTGCGCAGCAATCGCCCCAATACGCATACACGCGTAGAAAGCAACAAACGCCTGCGGGCAGTTCGGCAGGGCGATGGCCACCGTATCGCCCGGCCCGACCCCGGCCTCGTGCAGAACCCGCGCGGCCTTCAGGACCTGATCGCGCACCTGCGCGTACGTGGTTGTTGCCCCGAAGTAGTCGAGCGCAATGCGGTCGGGATACAAGCGCGCCGCATCGTCTAAAAGGTTGTACAGCGATCCATCAGGCACGGGCACCTCGTAGGGGACCGCGTCGTACATGTCGTGAGCCTGCTCGACGATGCTACGTGTCATGACTTCCTCCTGCGAATCGGCGCACTCAATTGTACCGATCCGCAGCCCTGCTCACACCCGAGGAATGCTCCAGGTGTCACACGTCGAGATATCGCCGGAATCAAGTCCGCGCTGCAGCCACGTCGCGCGCTGCTGGGCACTGCCATGCGTCCACGTCTCTGGATTGGAGGACCCCTGGTACTTTTCCTGCAGACGGTCATCCCCGATTGCCTGAGCGGTCTGGAGTGCGCCCAGGACCTCATCGGCCGTTGGGGTCTTCAGGAACGGAGTGCCGGTCGAGGGATCCGGGGTGTTGGACGCCCAGTGCATCCACACGCCCGCGTAGCAGTCAGCCTGGAGTTCGCTGCGCACGCCCGCACCCTGTTCACCGGACTCACGCGTGTCGTGTGCGCGGAAGACACCCTGAATGTTCTGGATGTGGTGGCCCCACTCGTGGGCCACGACGTATTCCTGGGCGAGCACGGAATCGGACGCACCGTACTTGGAGACCATGTCGTCGAAGAACCCGAGGTCGAGGTACACCGTCGAGTCTCCAGGGCAGTAGAAGGGGCCCACGGCGCTCGTCGCGTTACCGCACGCGGTGGAGACAGAGTTCGTGAAGATCTGGAAGTCGGGCAGCTGGTACGCGACACCCGTGTCCTGGGCGGACAGCTGGGTCTTCCACACCGCGTCGAGGGACTGCGCGGTGGCGACCATGCGGCACTCGACGCGAGTGTTGGCGTCCTGACCCGTCTGGCAGGTAGACGTGTCAACAGCCGACGACGAGGTTGACGACGTGTCGGAAGACGTCGAGAGGAGGCTCGTCAGATCGATGCCGGTGAAGTAGGAGAACCCGAGAATCAAGAGAACACCGAGCAGCGAGCCACCGCCTGCACCTGCGATCTTGCGCCCCGCGCCGGACGTACCGACGCGCGAGGGATCCAAACGGATGTTCTCATTGAAACTCATGGTTGCTCCACACTTTCAGCGGCGGCGCCCGGCCTCGTAGCGGCCAAGCATGTCGGAACGGAACTGGTCAAAGCACCCGTCGATGATCGATGCGCGAATTCCATCGACGAGACGCAGTGTAAACCACTCGTTGTGAATGGTCGCGAGCGTCGCCGACAAAATCTCTTTCGCCTTGAACAGATGATGAATGTATGCGCGGGTGTAGTGCGTGCAGGTGTAGCACCCGCAGCCCTCAACGAGCGGCGTGAAATCCCTCTTGAAGCGTGCATTCGTGATGTTGAAACGCCCGTCCGGCGTGTAGATCGCGGCGTTACGCGCGACGCGCGACGGATTGACGCAGTCGAAGGTGTCGGCACCGGCTGCGACGCCTGCGAACAGGTCCTCAGGCTCGGAGATACCCAGGAGGTGGCGGGGACGATCCTCGCCCAGTTCCTCACACACCCACGAGACGATCGTTCCGAGATTTTCCTTCTCGAGGGCGCCACCAACGCCGAACCCGTCGAAGCGCTGGCCGTCAACCTCCATATCTGCCATCGTGCGTGCGGCCTGGCGACGCAGATCCTCCCATTGTGCGCCCTGGATGACACCCCACAGCTGCTGATACGGCTTGTGAGAGCGTTCCTCCGTGAGGCGTTTATGCTCGGCGAGGCATCGGGCTGCCCACGCGTGGGTGCGCGCGAGAGATTCCTCCTGGTAGGAACGCGGGTGGAGCAGGCTCGTGAGCTCATCGAAGGCAAACATGATGTCCGAGCCAAGCTGGTGCTGGATACCCATTGACACCTCGGGGTTGAAGCGATGCTTCGTACCGTCGATGTGGCTGGAGAAGATCACGCCATCGTCGTCGACGACCGCGTTGGACGCCTTAATCGCCTGCATCTGGACCTTTGGGTCGGTCGGGTCGGCCTGACCGGAGAACTCCTGCGACAGAACCTTTTTAAAGCCGGCTCCAAGAGACAGGACCTGGAAGCCGCCCGAATCGGTGTAGGTGGGGCCAGACCAATTCATGAACGGACCGAAACCGCCGGCCTCGTCGACGATGTCGGACCCCGGCTGCAGGTACAGGTGGTAAGCGTTCGCAAGGACGGCCTGAGCACCCAGCGAGCGCACCATCTCGGGCGTGAGGGCCTTGACGTTGGCCTTCGTGCCGACGGGAATGAACGCTGGGGTTGCGATCGTTCCGTGCGCGGTGTGGATGACGCCGGTGCGTCCGAGCCCACCGTGTGACTCCATTCGGTGCCCGATGGTGAAGCCTCTATCGGGATGGTGCGCTCCCTCCGAGGCCGGGGGCTCGAAAGGCGTGAGCTGCTCGGGAGTGGGAGCGGACAGCCAGTTGTCGTTCATCGGTCGAAGACCTCGTCCTTCTTGAGTCCCTCCGTGCGCCGAATGGCCGCGATGACCGGGTAGGTCAGGGGGAGCAGGATGACCTCAAGGAGCACCTTGTAGAAGTAGCCGGTGACGGTGTAGTTGATGAAATTGCCCAGCGACATCTCGCCGTAGAAGAGGATCGTGCAGAACAAGATAGTGTCTGCTGCCTCGCCGACGATCGTCGAGCCGATGAGGCGGGCCCACAGGTGCTTGGAACCCCAGCGTTGGCGGATCCATACGAGGACGTAGGAGTTCAGCAGCTGACCCGCCAGGTAACCAACGAGGGAAGCCAAGACCGCACGCCACACGACGCCGAGGACCGCCGCAAAAGCATCCTGGTTTTCGTAATCCGGAGCGGGAGGCAGATACTGCACGACGAAGAAAGTGAGGGATGCCAGAAGGGAAGCCACAAATCCCATGATGATGACGCGCTTAGCCCGAGCAAATCCGTAGACTTCCGAGAGCACATCGCCGATGATGTACGTGAGTGGGAAGAGGATCGCGCCTCCGTCGAAAATGAGGTAGTGCGTGGACGTGCCGAGCATAAACGCCTTGGTTGCGGCGATATTCGAGATGAGCAGCAGTGCCACGAAGGCGACGGAGACGATGTCAAGGGCGCGCGTGGGGCGCGCCGATCCAGACGGGACCGGGCTATCGGACATGGGATGAAACCTCGCAAAGCAGAGTAGATATCGGTTAATTCCGACACCCATTGTGCCCGCTCCTAGCGTGATCATGCGCAACAGCGCCGCCTCGCAGGTGGGTTGATTCGCCCACACGCACCCCTCCCTCTACTCTTGTAGGGTGATTAACGTCCAGGATTTCTCGTTGCGCATCGGCCCCCGCGAGCTCGTCAACCACGCGAGCTTCCGTATCGACAAAGGCATGTGTATCGGCCTCGTTGGCCGTAACGGTGCGGGTAAGACGACGACGATGAGGTTGCTCGCGGGCGAAGACGACCGTGGAGGCGCGGCCGAGTACACCGGCACCATCTCATCGAATGGGACGGTCGGTTACCTGGCGCAGGACACGCACGTGGGTGATCCGTCGATGAAGGCCCGCGACCGCATCATCTCCGTACGCGGCATCGACACGATTATCGCCCGTATCCGCAAGGCCGAACACGAGATGTCAACGACCGAGGGCGCTCGTCAGCAGCGCGCCATGGAACGTTACGTGAAGCTCGATCAGCAGTTCACGAACTCAGGCGGTTGGGCAGCCAACGCCGAGGCGGCGCAGATCGCGCACTCGCTGGGACTTGAAGACCGGGTGCTCGATCAGACCCTCGATACCCTCTCCGGTGGTCAGCGACGCAGGGTCGAGCTTGCCCGTGTGCTCTTCTCCGACGCGGACGTGCTGCTTCTGGACGAACCCACGAACCACCTCGACCACGATTCGATCGTCTGGCTGCGGGACTGGATCAAGACGTTCCCTGGCGGCGTCATGATCATTTCGCACGATGTCAAGCTGCTGGGTGACACCGTCAACCAGGTCTTCTATCTCGATGCGAACCGCGCACAGATCGACATCTATCACCTCGGTTGGTCGGCCTATCTCAAGCAGCGTGAGGAAGACGAACGCCGTCGCCGTAAAGAACGCGCCAACGCGTTGAAGAAGGCCGAACACCTCAAGGCTCAGGGCGAGAAGATGCGCGCGAAGGCCACAAAGGCCGTCGCCGCACAGCAGATGCTGCGCCGAGCTGAAGAGCTCTTCGCTCTAGCGGGTTCAGAGATCGTCCAGGACAAGGTTGCGCGCCTCCGCTTCCCCGACCCGGCACCGTCGGGCCGCGTTCCCCTCACTGCTGAAGGGCTGTCGAAGTCCTACGGTTCGCTCGAAGTGTTCACCGGCGTGGACCTCGCGATCGACCGTGGCTCGAAAGTCGTCGTTCTCGGCCTCAACGGCGCCGGCAAGACGACGCTCCTGCGGCTCCTGTCCGGTATCGAGGAGCCAGACTCCGGCCGCGTGGTGCCCGGACACGGTCTTAAGCTCGGCTACTACGCCCAGGAGCACGAGACCCTTGATGAGACCCGCACGATCCGTGAAAACATGGCCGAGGCCGCTCCTACCCTCGACGACACCCACGTGCGCAACATTCTCGGCCAGTTCCTCTTCCAAGGTGACGACGTCGAAAAGCCCGTGTCCGTGCTGTCTGGCGGTGAGAAGACCCGCCTCGCTTTAGCAACACTCGTCGTCTCGGGCGCAAACGTCCTGCTGCTCGACGAACCGACCAACAACCTCGACCCCGCCTCGCGAGAAGAGATCCTCGCGGCCCTCCGTGACTACGAGGGCGCCGTCATCCTCGTCACGCACGATCCCGGGGCTGTCACGGCACTTAACCCCGAGCGTGTCCTGCTGTTGCCTGACGCCGATGAGGACCTGTGGGACGATAGCTACCTGGATCTCGTTACGCTCACCTGACGACGATACCTCGGTCGTTTCGCGACAGGTACGACAAAGGCCGGGACTGGAACACGCCAGCCCCGGCCTCGTCATCAGAAGCTCACAGAACCTTGGAGAAGAACTCCTTGGTTCGCTCAGACTTCGGGTTATCGATGACCTCGGAGGGAGCTCCGGCCTCGACGATCACGCCACCATCCATAAAAACAACCTGGTTGGCGACTTCGCGGGCGAACCCGATCTCGTGTGTGACAACCGCCATCGTCATGCCCGATGCGGCCAAGTCCTGCATGACCTGGAGCACCTCACCGACGAGCTCGGGATCGAGCGCTGAGGTCGGCTCATCAAAGAGCATGATCTCCGGATCCATGGCGAGCGCACGGGCGATGGCTACTCGCTGCTGCTGACCACCCGAAAGCTCCGCCGGATAATGGTCCGCGCGATCAGCCAGACCGACGCGGTCAAGCAGCTCGAGAGCCTGGGTGCGCGCTTCGATCTTCGAACGCTTGAGGACCTGAACGGGGGCCTCCATGACGTTCTCCAGCGCGGTCTTGTGCGGGAAGAGATTGAATCGCTGGAACACCATGCCAATACGAGAACGCTGAGCAGCGATCTCCTTATCGTGGCGCTCGTGCAGCACGCCGTCCTCGTCCTCACGGTAGCCGAGCAGCTCACCGTCGACGTACACGCGGCCGGCGCTAATGTCCTCGAGCATGTTCAGGCATCGCAGGAGCGTCGACTTGCCCGAACCAGAGGGGCCAAGGATGACGCAGACCTCGCCGGAAGCGATATCCAGGTCGATGCCCTGCAGGACGTGCAGGTCACCAAAGAACTTGTGGACTCCGCGAACGGAGACCATGGGCGTCGTGGTCGTCATGGTGTCACATCCAAAAACTTGAGCTTGGTGCCCTTGTCCTCGTCATCCTCATGGGAAGAAGATGACGTGGCGGGGGAGTGGGCGCCGGCGTTGTCGCGGCGCTCGAAGCCCTTGCCGTAGTACTTCTCGATGAAGGACTGAATCCACATCAGGAGACTCGTGATGACGAGGTACCAAATCGCAGCCGCGATCAGGAGCGGCACGGGAGCGAACGTCGCCTGTCCACGCTGACGCGCAATGAACGTGAGTTCGAGGGTGAAGGGGATCGCCGAGACCAGGGAGGTCGTCTTCAGCATCGAAATTGTCTCGTTGCCGATCGGCGGCACAATCACACGCATTGCCTGGGGCAGGATGATACGGCGGAAGATCGTTCCGCGTGGCATTCCCAGCGCGGTGGCGGCCTCCCACTGGCCCTTCGGGACGCTCAGCAGGCCTGCGCGCATGATTTCCGCGAGGTACGCGCCTTCGTTCAGGCCCAAGCCGATGAAAGCCATCCAGAATGGGGTGAAGTAGGTTGCCGTATCAAACGTCAGCTCCCATCCCCACAGTGAGCCGAGGAAGGGCACACCGAAGGAGAGCTTCGGGTAGAGCGTGGGCAGCAGCGACCAGAAAATCAACTGCGTGTAGATAGGGGTTCCACGGAAGAACCAAATGTAGGCCATCGCCACCCAGCGCAGGACCGGGTTTACGGACTGACGCATGATCGCCATCGTGATGGCGAGAGCGGTGCCCACCACCATCGCGAGGATCGTCAGGATGATCGTGAAGAGCACACCCTGCAAGATCGAACGCGAGAACAGCCACTGGGACACCACCTGCCACTGGAAGTTTGCGTTTGTCACCAGCGCGTGCGCGACCATTGCCGCAAGGATTGCCGCGACGATTGCACTCGCCCACCTCCCTGGGCGGGGGACTGGTTTCGCGTCGATCAGCTCAACGCCGTCTTTGATGGTTGCCATGAGATCCTCAGTCGTTCGTCGCCGGGTTCAGCTCGGCGGTGGTCAGCGCTGCGTCCTGAGCGCCATAGGTGGTCAGGATGTCCTTGAGGTAGCCGTTGTCCATCAGGTACTGCATGGCCTTCTGGATGGCCTGGGTCAGCTGCTCGTCGTTCTTATTGACAGCTACGCCCTGCGGCGCAGACTCGACGACGTCGCCGACCTGCTCGATCTTGCCGCTCGAGAGATTTGCGGTGTAGCCGATGACAGTCGAGTCAGCAAAGGTGGCGTCGTACTGGCCGCCGATGACCTTCGTCGCGATGTCGGTCTGCAGGTCATGCGGCATGATCGTGATCTTGTCCTTGCCGTCGGCCACGCACTGCTCCGACAGCTCGGTTGCGTAGTCCTCCTGCGCAGTGCCGGTCTGAACGCCGATCGTCTTGCCACACGGGTCGGTCGGATCGAAATTCTTCGGGTTGCCAGCAGCGACGCCGTAGGCGGAGCCCACCTCAACGTAGGAAATGAGGTTTGCCTGCTCCTCGCGTTCGGAGGTGATCGTGAAGGAGGAGATACCCACGTCGAACTTGGTGCCCAGCGCCGGAATAATGGTCGGGAACTCAGCGTGGTTCGTGGTTCCCTCGTTCAGACCCATGACCTTGGCGAGCGCCTTGTTGATGTCGACATCGTATCCCTGAGGGGTCTGCAAATCGTCACCGAGGAACTCCGCGGGCGCATAGTCGGCGGAGGCGCCGTTTCGCAGCGTACCTCGCTCCTTGACTTCGTCGGGAACCAGGGCAGCGATTTCGTCGACGGTCGGGATCTTCGACACGTCGTACGAGGCCGTGGTTGCCGCGGCCGAGGTGCTCTCAGATTCGCTGGTCGACGAGCTGGTCGACGTCGGATCCGCGCAGGCGGCGAGAGGGAGAGCAGCTGCGGCTGCGAGGACGATGAGGGCGTGTGCCTTCGAGATGGTCATGATCTGCCTTCCGATGGGAGTGGGCCGTGGCTCGTGATTGCTACCATTATGCACCCATATGCATCTAAATGCATATTATGCGTAACATGTCCCGGGTTAGTCGACGGTCGGGTTGAGTGTAGCTGTCGTCAGTGCTGCATTCTCGGCGCCGTAGGACGCCAGAATGTCGTTGAGGTAGCCGTTGTCCATCAGGTACTGCATAGCCTTCTGGACCGCCTCAGCAAGCTGCGCATCATCCTTTGCGACCGCCACGCCCTGAGGGGCTGACTCAAACGTGTCGCCAAGCTGCTCGATCTTGCCGGCAGACTGCGAGCTCGTGTAGCCAATGACTGTCGAGTCCGCGAGGGTCGCGTCATACTGGCCGCCAGTCAGTTTGGTGGCGATGTCCGTCTGTAGCTCGTGAGGCATGACGGTGATCTTTTCCTTGCCGGCTGCAACACACTCGTCAGAGAGCGTGGCCGCGTATTCTTCCTGAGCCGTGCCGGTCTGAACCGCAATAGTCGCGCCGCACGGGTTAGACGGGTCAAAATTCTTCGGATTGCCAGCAGCGACGCCCCATGCGGATCCGACGTTCAGGTAAGACACCATGTTGACTTGCTGCTCACGCTCGGAGGTAATGGTGAACGATGAGATGCCCACGTCGAACTTCGTGCCGAGAGCAGGGATGATCGTGGGGAATTCGGAGTGCTTCGTTTCTCCGGCTTTCAGACCCATGACCTTGGCGAGCGCCTTGTTAATGTCAATGTCATAGCCAATGGGAGTCTGTCCATCAGCATCCATGTATTCGGCAGGCGCATATCCGGTAGAGGCTCCGTTACGCAGGGTGCCCCGCTTCTTAATGCCGTCGGGAACGAGCGCTGCAATCTCGTCGACGGTTGGGATTGATGAGATGTCGTAGTGTGAGGTGGTTGATGTGGCTGCCCCCGTCGTCGTGTCTGCGGTACTCGTGCTCGTCGTGGGGTCTGCGCATGCGGCCATTGCGGTCGCGGTACTGGCCAGAGTGAGCATGGCGAGAATCTTCTTGGTGTGCATGATTATGTTCCTCAGTATCCGTGATTCGAACGATGTCGCGTACTGAATATGCAAGCATGTGCATACTATGCATGTCGAATGAGTCTCGGATCGTGGATACACAAGTGGGCAAGCACACGGTGCTTGCCCACTTGAGAGGTTCAGTTGCCGCGAAGTGCGCGGCGTGACGGCTTGGCGCGAAAAGGATCGATGCCCTTCGGAATGGGAGGCTCGCCCGAACGGAGAGCGTTGATACGTGCCGAGACCTGGGGAACTTCCTCGGGGGTCAGCACGTTCTTCAGCTTGCGCAGCTCGCGCTGCAGATCCTTCAGGGCGATCTGCCCGTCATCGTGACCCACCTGGATCTGGTGAACGGGAACGTTGCGCATGACCCTGGTGACGCGCTTTGTCTCGGCCTGGAGGAGGGGGCGGACGCGTGACGCGGGGCCCTCGGAGATGAGAACGACGCCGGCGCGGCCAACAATGCGCCACACGAGGTCCTGCTCACGGGTGTATGCGACGGGCTGCTCGGGAATCACCCAGCCTCGCTGAATCTGGGACAGTGCAACCTTCACGGCACCCGCCGTATCCTCAACCTGCGAGTACAGAGCGCGGCGCGTCAGAATGCTCAGCAGCGCAAGGGCTGCGGTGAACGAGCCCATGATGCCGACGACAAGCCAGCCAATAAGCGACATGTTGGTCAGCCAGGCTACCAGCACGAAGACGGCGATCACCGCTGCGACTGTTCCGAGAAGCATCCACGGAAGTGCTGGGTAGGTGCGTTTGGTCAGTCGGTACGCGTCGAGGACGTTCTGATAGAAGCGCCTCTTGCCGGGGGGATTCGATTCACTCATAGCCTCATTATTGTACGTGCAATTGATGATCAAAAGTCCACCCGTCCGATCAGGCACTTTGTGAAATGAGTTGCATCACATTGGTTAGCTTTGGACAATGTCGATATGAACATTGGCGGTTACGACATTGGCCAAATCTTCCATATCGGGGCGACAGGCCCCGTGTGGCGTACGCGCACGAATGCGGGTGAGGCGCTGTTGTCGCTGCGCGCCGCCGGAGATGGAGAGCGCTGCCTCGATCGGTGGAAGGCGTGGGCGTCGATCACGTCGCGACACGTTGTCGCCTTGCGCGACGTTGCGCGATCAGATGACGGCCGCTGGGCAATCGTTTACGACTATGTGGCAGGACGTCCCCTCGACGCGGAAATTGGCTCGCCCGACTTGCGCCCCATCGCGACAAGACGCCAGATCATCGAAGGAATTGCTGCCGGGGTCAGTGCCCTGCACAGCGCTGGAATCGTCCATGGGGATTTAACGCCCTCCAACATCATCGTGACACCATCTGGGCGCGCGGTCATCATCGATCTCATCGACGAGTTGGGAGAGGACGACGGAACGCCGGGGTGGAGTCAAGGACGCAGCGGGCCGCAGGCCGATCGTGCGTGCCTGCGTCAGCTCGCGCAGATTCTGCACATGGACGAGGCCCTGGCTGAGCTCGGGTTCGATGAGCCTAACGATTGTCTTGCAGACGCGACGCCCGTTGTTAACGATCCCGTCGAGCACCCTATTTCGCGTGAGCCCGTGGATCCCGAGCGCGTCATCGCAGACTTGCGCGCTGCGGCACTGCGCGAAGATACCCTCAGAGATAGGCAGTCCGAGCGCCCGGCTGCGTCGACACCGCAGAATGTGCGTGGCGGGAGACAGGAAGCGCAGCGCGGCCGGCGCCGAGCGCTCGGCGTCCTCGCTATGGGGCTGATGGCGATCATCGCAGGTGTATCCATTATGGCCTACGGCTTCTTGGGTAGCGGTCCGAGCGACGACCAATCGGAGACATCGGTTGACAGCGATCCCTCACAGTCCCTTGAGCAGTCGTCCGGTAGTCCATGCGACGTTTCCGCCCTGTCAGAAACGATCAATCGTGCGATCCGCACGCGCGACGACGCAGTGGTCGCCGGTGACCCGACGCCTCTTGAGAGCGTTCTCGGTGGCGAGCTGCTTGATCAAGACAAGGAACGCATCGCAATGATGCAAAGCGACGGAGTGCGCGTCTCGCAGTTGTCCTCACGGATCGATGATGTGTCCGTTTTAGCGTGTGAGCCGGGAGCCATCGATGTCAGTGCAACGTTGACGGTCCTCACGTCGGAAACATGTCGAGCTGGAACGTGTGAGAAGCGCTCGGAGCCCCAAGTAACCGACCTTCGCGTGCGCGTCGATCCAGTGTCGGGAAAGGTTGTGAAGGCGGAGCCCGCTGATCAGCAAAGTGGTGCAGACGCGCAATAACGCGCGACAACTTCGCATGTGTTCAGGCAATAGCGATGGGGTGGGCCTCATGCGAGGCCCACCCCATCAGCGTTCGGTGAGGATCAGAGTCCGAGGTCGGCCTCGAACGCGCCTTCCTCCAGACGCTTTTTCACATCCATGAGGAAGCGCGAAGCGTCAGCACCGTCGACCAGGCGATGGTCGTAGGACAGTGACAGGTACACCATCGAGCGAATCGCGATGACGTCGGCGCCGTCGGCACCCTTCATCACGACGGGACGCTTCACGATCGTGCCAACGCCCATGATCGCGGTCTCCGGCATGTTGAGGACCGGCGTATCAAAGAGCGCGCCACCCGAACCCGTGTTGGTCACCGTGAACGTCGAGCCGGACAGCTCGTCGGGACCAATCTTCGACTCGCGAGTACGGGCAGCCAGATCATTGATCGAGGCGGCGATGCCCGCGATGTCCTTGTCTCCGGCGTTCTTTATCACCGGGACCAGCAGACCGCGCGGCGTGTCAACGGCGATACCCACGTGCTCGTAGTCGAAGTACGTGACCTCCTTGTCGTTGATGGTCGCGTTGATCTTCGGGTGGTAGGCGAGGGCCTCGGTCGCGGCCTTCACGAAGAAGGGCAGGAACGTCAGCTTGGTGCCGTGCTTGGCAAGGAACGCGTCCTTCGAACGCGCGCGCAGAGCGGCAATCTTCGTGACGTCGACCTCGATAACCGTGGTCAGCTGAGCCGCAGTCTGCAGCGATTCGACCATGCGGCGAGCGATCGTCTGACGCAGTCGCGACATCTTCTCGGTCGTGCCACGCAGCGGCGAAGGCTCGCGAACAGCGTTGGCCTGTGCAGCGGCCGGAGCAGCGGAAGCAGCAGGGGCGGCGGGGGCTGCGACTGCAGCGCGAGCGGCAGCGGCGGCAGCCTCAATGTCCTCGCGGCGAACGCGGCCGCCGACACCCGTGCCCGACACGGACGCCAGATCGACGCCGAGCTCGCGGGCGAGCTTACGAACGATCGGGGTGACGTAGGCGGAGCCGGTCACAGCGACAGGGGTTTCAACGACCGGAGCGGCGGAAGCCGTCTGTGCCAGCGTCGAGGCGTTCGGGAAGGGATCAACCGGAGCTGCCGGAGCAGCGGGCGCAGCCGGTGCAGCGGGAGCAGCAGGCGCCACCGGAGCGGCCGGGGCAGTTGCCTCGGCGACGGGAGCAGCAGAGGGAGCCGACGAAGAAATGATCGCGACGACGGTGCCGACCTCAACGGTCTCATCCTCGGGAACGCGGATCTCTGCAAGGAAACCGGCGACCGGGGAGGGGACCTCGGAGTCGACCTTGTCCGTGGAGACCTCGAGGAGCGGCTCGTCGGCGTCAACGGCGTCGCCCACGGACTTCAGCCACGTGGTGACGGTGCCCTCGGTGACGGACTCGCCCAGAGCGGGCATGCGCACCTCGGTACCCTGCGCGGGAGCGGAGGCAGGGGCGGCAGCGGTCTCGACAGGAGCTGCAGCAGGCGCCGCCGGAGCCTCGACAGGAGCATCTGCAGGTGCAGCAGCAGGGGCTGCCGAAGCCTCAGACGCATCGCCAATGCGAGCGATCTCGGTGCCAACCTCGACAGTCTCATCCTCGGGGACCAGAATTTCCAGCAGGACGCCGGCCACGGGGGAGGGGACCTCGGAGTCGACCTTGTCCGTGGACACCTCAACGATGGGCTCATCGAGTTCGACGGTGTCGCCGACCTGCTTGAGCCACGTGGTGACGGTGCCCTCGGTGACGGACTCGCCCAGAGCGGGCATGGTCACTGAAGTTGCCATGTGTGTTCTCCTATTAAAAATGTTCGGTCAGTTGTGGACGTGGAGCGGCTTGCCTGCCAGCGCCATAGCCGCTTCACCAAGCGACTCGTTCTGGCTGGGGTGCGCGTGGATCAGGGAAGCGACATCCGAGGGGTATGCCTCCCAATTCACCATGAGCTCGCCCTCACCAATCTGCTCGCCGATGCGCGCGCCGATGCCGTGGAAGCCCACGATCGGACCGCCCTCAACCGAGACCAGCTTGATGATGCCCGATGTGGCCAGGATAGACGACTTTCCGTTGCCGGCGAGGTTGTACTCGACGGTGCGTACCTGGTCTCCAAACTTTTCACGTGCCTGCTTCTCGGTCATGCCGACGGAGGCAATCTCCGGCTCGCAGAACGTCACACGCGGGATGTTGATATCAGCCTGCATGGTCGGGTTCAGGCCAGCGATCTCTTCGGCGACGAAGATGCCCTGCATGAAGCCGCGGTGTGCCAGCTGAAGGCCGGGAACGATATCGCCGACCGCGTAGATGTTTCCGACGCCGGTGTGCAGGCGGTCGTTGGTGATGACGAAGCCGCGATCCAGCGTGATGCCGGCCTGCTCGTAGCCCAGGCCCTCGGTGACGGGGCCACGGCCGACAGCGACCAGAAGGACGTCGGCGTCGAAAGCCTTGCCGTCTTCGGTCGTGACGTGCACGCCCTGCTCGTTCTGCGTGGCCGAGGCGAAGCGAGTGTTCGTGTGGAACTTGATGCCGCGCTTGCGGTAGGCGCGCTCGAGCTGCTTGGAGATGGCCTCATCCTCGTTGTTGGCGAGGTGGGGCAGCGCTTCAATGATCGTGATCTCGGCGCCGAAGCTGCGCCACACGGAGGCGAACTCCAGACCGATGACGCCGCCGCCAAGAATCACGGCGGAGGAGGGAACCCAGTCCATCTGAAGGGCCTGGTCGGAGGAGATCACGCGGCCGCCGATCTCGAGGCCGGGGATCGAACGCGAGTAGGAGCCGGTCGCCAGAACGATGTTACGGCCGGTAATGCGCTGGCCGTTCACCTCGATAGTGTTCGCGTCGGCGAGGCGGCCCCAGCCGGAGATCATCTCGACGTTGCGAGACTTGAGCAGGCCCTGCAGGCCCTTGTACAGACCGGAAATAACAGAGTCGCGGTACTTACCCACCTGAGCCATGTCAATGCCGTTGAAGGTGGAGGAGACGCCGAACTTGGACGACTCACGCACGGCCTCGGCCGTTTCTGCAGCGTGCAGGTACGCCTTGGTGGGGATGCAGCCGCGGTGCAGACAGGTGCCGCCCACCTTGTCGCCGTCAATGAGGGCGACCTTCATGCCCAACTGCGCAGCGCGCAGGGCGGTCGCGTAGCCGCCGGAACCCGCACCCAGAATGACGATGTCGTAGGTCGATTCGCTCAAGGTTTAAAACTCCTCGCTGATGAGCTGACGCTCAGATGGTTGTTTTCATGGCGGGCCTCACGGTCCTTATAGGCCCATTGTCCCACGTTTGTGCAACGCTGTCTTGAAGCTCGGTGTTCCATCGCGGTGCATCAGGCCACACGGCATAGTTGCTCATGGTGCTCTTCCCCAATGCGATGCGTCGCGACAATGCTGTCGGTAGGATCAGACGTGTGCACGGACATGAGACGACGAACGAGGCCGTCGGTGCGCGCGATCAGCGCCCACCGTCGCTTGGGCTTGGCCGCATCATCATTGCTCTGTTTTGGCTTCTCGGGGCCTGGATTCTCGTAACGGCTATCCTCGATCTTTTTCATGCGCAGGGGCAACCCTGGGGGCCGCGCATCGTTGCGCTGCTCGCGGGTATCGACTACCTCGTCGCGGCCACGGCGCTCACCCACAACGGACGACGCATGCGCATGGTTGGTTGGGTCACGATCTCTCTGTCGATCGCCATTCCGATTGTTTTGTGGGTCGCATCGCTCGGCTTGGATGAGCTGAATTCCGCGCGCTCAGCCTGGACTGGCCTCGGCGCTGACTTCTACTTCCTACCCTTTATCGTGTCGATCATCGGATTGATCTGGATGTGGCGCTCGAATCCGCGCAGGATCGTCTCACTCGCAGAGCAGGTCGAACGTCCGTCCTCCCCGTGGAGGGCGCACTGACCCACTGCTTGATCCAGCGATGAACGCAGTAAACGAGGCCTGGCGGAGCGGTCCGATCCGGGCCTCGTTCGTCATCTTTTCATCGTGGGGTTAGACGCCGTTTGGGAAACCCAGCTGTCGCCAGGCCTCGTACAGCACGATCGATGCGGAGTTGGCCAAGTTGAGCGAACGCACCCCGTCAACCATCTGGATGCGCACGCGATCCTCCACGCGCGGATGATGCATCGCATCCTCAGACAGGCCGACCGACTCGCGCCCAAAGAGGAGGCCATCTCCATCGGCATAGGAGACGTCGGAGTACATGGTGGTTGCGTGGCCCGTGAGCGCCCAGACGCGCCCTGGAACCTCGGCGAGTGCCTCATCGAGGGAATCGTGCACCATAACGTGCGCGAGGTCGTGGTAGTCCAGGCCTGCGCGGCGGAGCTTCGCGTCGTCCATGTCGAAGCCCAGCGGCTCGACCAAGTGCAGCATCGATCCGGTGCACGCGGACAGGCGAATAGCGGCACCCGTATTGCCGGGGATTTCCGGCTCCCAAAAAATAATGTGCAGCATAATCCTTAGGCCTGGTGGGTCACGGTCAGGGAGGCGCGTGCGATCGTGTGCTCGAGCGCCGCGAACGAGGCCATAGCTGGGGTCGCGTCGTCGTCGAGCCCCAGCGAATCCGTATCGAGGGCGTGCACCGTGAATACGTAGCGGTGGGGGCGATCGCCGGTGGGGGGAGCGGCTCCGAAGTAGGAGGCCTCGCCCGCATCGCCGCGCAGATGGAAAGCCGGACCGTCCAGCATGAGGTCGGATGCTCCGGCACCCGCCTCCAGGTGGGTCATGGACGACGGGATGTCAAGAATTGCCCAGTGCCACCAGCCCGAGGGGGTCGGGGCATCCGGGTCAAAGCAGGTCAGCATGAAGCTCGCCGTGTCCTCGGGGAAACCGTGCCACGTGAGATCCGGGGAAAGGGATCCGGCCTCGGCGGTCGCCGACTCGGGCATGGGCGCGCCGTCGGTGAGAACGCTCGATGACAGCGTAAACGTGGGGGCTTCCAGGCCCTCGTAGGGGCTGGGGGCAAGGGGGCGCTGGTCGATGTTCATGCATGCTCCTTTTCTCGGTGTTTCCATTGTGACCTATTCGCGCGCGATCGGCGTTCGGGACGCAGATGTGTGAGCGGGGTTCTACACTTCCAGCATCGAACACATGTTCTATTGCTGGGAGGGGGAGTTATGACTGATGCGCACGCGCGACTACTGGCGGCGCGCGACGTGTTGAACCGTGCCGAACAGGCTGTTGGCCTGCGAGCGCGTGATGATATCGAGCATGCGCAGGCGGGGATTTCTCCTGTCCTTCTGGGGCCGACGGGCAGGGCTGAACTCATCCGATTGCTGATCGATACATGTCCCTCCGAGGGGTGGATAGGCGTGTGCGGAGTGAGGAATATAGGCTGGGAATGGGCCTCGCAGCAGGGGATGGACCTCGACCGTGTACTGGTATTAAACGCGGGGAAAGATCACCAGGTGGGGGACCTGTGTTCCCTTCTGATAGAAGCCTGCGATGTTGTCTGCCTCGATATTCCTGAACTGTCCGGCGCACAGCAGCGGACCTTGGCAGCGAGGGCCCGATCGATGGGACGCACCATCGTGACACTGCGCCCCTGGCCGGGGCTTTCTCGTGAAGCGCCGCGCCGACGAATGCGGCTGGTGGTCTAGGTGCGTGACATGGTGGTGTGGGTGCCCGATTGGCCCGTTCACTGCCTCGTGGTCGATCTGCCGCCGGGTGGCACTGGGGCTGTCGTACATAGCGAACGCATCGAGGTTGCCAGCGGCGCTGCTCGGAGCGCCGGAGTGAGGAGCGGCATGAGCGTACGAGAGGCGACGTATGTGTGCCCCGATCTCATCTGCTTGCCTCGCGACCCTGATCGCGAGGCGCGAGCGTTTAGCGCCGTTGTCGATGCTTTCGATTCAGTGGCGGCCGGGGTGGAGTGCGTGCGCCCCGGGGTGGCCAGGTGTCGGGCGCGTGGTCCCGCTCGTTGGCATGGGAGTGAGGAGGCCGCGGCCTTGGCTCTGGTGTCGGCGATCGAGGAGGCCGTCGGCGTTGAATGTTTTGTTGGCATCGCCGATGGCCCGGTCGCATCCCTGGAGGCGGCGCGCGAGGGACGCATTGTTCCTGCCGGAGAAAACCAATTATTCCTGGGGCGTATCCCGTTACATCGTGCCCTATGGGCCGTTCCTGTCGCGATGACTGATAGAGCAGCTGACGCCATCGAGCTATTGACAGGCCTGGGCGTTCACACGTGCGCGGATTTTCTGGCACTGGGGCGAGGTCGTGTGTGCGAGCGCTTCGGCGACGTCGGTGAACAACTCTGGAATCTCGCTTCCGGAGGCGACAGTGCCCTCACCCCGGCCGGGCGCATTCAACCAGACATCACGATGGAGTGCGTCATTGATGTGGGTGGAGATTCCATCAATACGATGATCGTACCCATTCAACGCATCGCACGAGATCTCTCTCAGAGGCTGGGGCGGGGCGGGCTCGTCTCGCAGACCCTGCGCATCGATGTGGAGGATGCCGGGGGCGGTCAGCGCACTCGCACGTGGAGTGGATGTGACGTGTGCGTATCGGACGATGTTGCTCTGCGCGTCCGGTGGACGCTCGCGGGGTGGACTTCGGGTATCGAAGGGCCCAGTGGCGCAGTGACCTGTATACGCGTGACCGCATGTGATCCGCGGGTGGGACGCAGTGCGTCAGCACTGTGGGGGCGGTCAGATCGCGAGCGCGATGTCTCGCGCAGCGTGGTGCGTATTCAGGGGATGGCGGGGCCGGATTCTCTCCTGATTCCGCGGGTGCAGGGCGGATACGATCCGCGCAGCCGTGTTGTGATGACCAGATGGGGGAGCAAGCCTCTCCTTCGCCCGCATGAGGGGGCGTGGGAGGGGCGCATCGCTCATCCTCCGGCGACGCTTTTTGACGAGCCTGTGCGTGTGAGGATTGTTGGCGCATCTGGGGCCTACGACGATGTGCGTGTGGACTACCGAGGGGCCTTGAGTGCTGCACCCGCCTACCTCGTGAGCGAGCGTGATGTCTCGCAATCAGTGTCGGGGAGGGGGCGCCGTACGGCTATCGCGCGAGTGGAAGGGCCTTGGCCGGTGGGAGGTCGGTGGTGGGCGCAGGAGAGACCGCGCGCCTACATGAGGGCTCTGCTTGAGGACGGACGGGACGTTCTCCTTGTCTGGAAGGAGGGGGAGTGGGCGATCGAGGGACTGTCCCAGTGAGCCGGTGCTGGGGATGGGTGGGTGCCGTAGACTGAAAGGATGGTATCTCTGTCGCACACGCTGGCCTCGCTGTCGGATGATGACATGATGGCCCTCGTTGGCCCGGCGGCGTGGGCGAATGGCCTGCGTTTAGCGCGCAGTGGCGCGGTGCGTGAATTCTCCTGGAGCGACGATGGGGAGCAGGCTGAAGCACGCGTGAAGGAAGCCGGGCTGACCTATCGGGTGCGCGTCGCACAGGACGCTGTGCGTCCCTCCCTCGCGTGTGCGTGCCCGCTGCGCAGTGACTGTCCCCATACGGTAGCGACGCTCATTGTTGGGCGCGAGGATGCCCGCGACAAGCAGCGCTCGGTGCCTGAATGGAGCCGTGTCCTCGAGCAAATGCTGGGTTCTGACCGCGACCGCCTGGGCGAGCCGTTGGCCCTCGTCGTTGATGCGCATGATCCCGGGGTCGAGCCGTCTCTGATCCCGCTGCGCCGAAGCTCCTCATCCGGGTGGACGACGAAGAGGGCTTCGTGGCTCGATTTGACGGCGACGCAGTGGGCGTCAGTGACGGATGGGCTGGATCCCACGCATGTCTCTCTCATGCGCGAGGGGTACCGCCTGTCGCGTGAATCGCGTTCGTGGCACTCGCGCACGGAGGTGACGCTTAGTTCGCTGGGCGAGCATGCCTACGCGTGGCTGGCGCGTCTGCTGCGGGCCGGGGTTGAGCTCTACGCCTCGCCTGACGCCGATGAGAGGGTGGTGCTCTCGCACGCGACCTGGGACGCGGACATTGATGTGCGCTCCGGTGACGACGGCCTTGACGTCAGAGTCGTCGCGCGCAACGGAGACGAGGTGGTCACGAGGCCGCGCATCGACCGCGACGCGAGTGTGCTGCTGCTGGATGGAGGGCGCGGAATCGCGCGGATTGAGGGTGTGGGAATGCTTGACGGCTTTCCTCTCGATCGAGGCTTGCATATTCCTGCCGCAGATGTCGCGCAGTTTCGTGGCACGTGGCTACCCGCCCTCCTCAAGCGTTTTTCGATGGCTTCCTCCGATGGCAGTTTTGACCCTCAGGCTCGCCCGGACGTGTCGCTCGTGGGCACGGTGCGACGCGACGGGGAATCTGTCGTTGTGCGTTGGTGGGCCGAGTATCGTCAGGGTGAGTCACGCTCGCGCACTCCTGTGGCCCACTGCGTGGAGGACGAGGACGTGGCCGAGATCCTGGGTCGCGTCGAGTTGTGGGGACGTGGGTTCGACTCCGCCCTGTGGACCGCGCCTCCGACGACGGGGAGGCTGTCTCCGTGGCGTGTTCCCGCCTTCTTGGAAGCGGTTGTTGATGCTGAGGGCATCGATGGCCTCGTGTGGGACGTTGCGGAGGACGTGCGTGCCATCGACGTGCGAGAAGACGGATTCGATGTCGATGTGAGCGTTGATCCAGCCACGCGTGACTGGTTTGACCTCAACGTGCGCCTGCGCCTCGGCCGCGTCACGATCAGCGTGCGCGAAGCGCTCGAAGCGATCGCCAACGGACAGGATTACGTCGAGGTCGAGGGAACGTGGGTACGCCTTGACGGCGAACGTATTCGCTCCTTGGCGACGTTGCTGGAAGAGGCGCGCACCCTGGCGGGATGGGACGGCGAGGGGTTCAGGCTCACGCCGATGCAGGTCGGCGTCGTCGATCTATTCGCGAGTGCATCCGACCACGTGAGCCTCAGTGACGCGTGGAGGATGCGGGTCGCTCCGCTGCGCGACGGCTCCGCGGATGAAGGTGTGCCGCCGGTACCATCGCTCAGCTCGGTTCTGCGGCCGTACCAACGGCACGGCCACGCTTGGCTAACGGCTCGCTTGTCCGGTGGAATCGGTGGAATTTTGGCGGATGACATGGGCCTGGGTAAAACCGTTCAGATCCTGTCGGCTGTGGCAGCGCTGCGAGCGCATGCACCCGCCGGCGATCCCTCGCCAGTTCTCGTCGTGGCGCCGACCTCCGTCGTTGGCGTGTGGATAGACCAGGCGCGCACCTTCACACCGCACCTGCGTGTGCGCGCGGTGACGGAAACGGCCACGCGCCGTGGGACGACGATTCAGGAGGAGGTTGCCGATATGGATATCGTCGTCACCTCCTACACGCTCGCCCGCCTGGAGGCGGAGCAGTGGAACCAGGTGCGCCTCGGCGGAGTTGTCATCGATGAAGCGCAAGCGGTGAAAAACCCTCGTACCGCAACCTACCGAGCGCTTCGCGATCTTGAGTCGCCCTGGAAGTTGGCTGTGTCGGGTACCCCCATCGAAAACTCGCTGGGAGACCTGTGGTCGTTGCTTTCCTTGACGTGCCCCGGCCTCCTGCCCCCGTGGGAGACATTCCAGCAGCAGGTGCGCAGGCCCATCGAAAATGGCGCGGATCCGGCGATGCTCGGGCGCCTGACGGCCTATGTCGCGCCCTTTGTTCTGCGGCGCACGAAGGAGGAGGTCGCTCCGGATCTGCCCGATAAGATCGTCGACATTGTGCGCGTCGATTTGGGCAAGGAACACCGCCGTATCTACGATCAGTATCTGGCCCGCGAGCGCGCCCGGATTCTCGACCTGCTGCGAGATGTGGATGCGAACCGCATGAGTGTGCTTGCGGCGATTACGAGGCTGCGTCAGCTAGCGCTCGATCCGGCTCTCGTCGAGGAGTCGTATGCGCACGTGGGGTCGGCAAAAATCGAGTACCTGGCGGATCGCCTGGATGAGATTGTGCCACTCGGACATCAGGCCTTGGTGTTTAGCCAGTTCACCTCGTTCCTGGAGCGTATCCGGCACATGCTTGAGCGCCGTGGAATATCCGCCGTGCAGCTCGATGGGTCGACGCGTGGTCGGGCTGAGGTCATCGAGAAGTTCCGCTCGGGCGATGCTCAAGTCTTCCTCATCTCGCTGAAGGCTGGCGGTTCCGGATTGACCCTCACCGAGGCGGACTACGTCTACGTCATGGATCCCTGGTGGAATCCTGCCGCGGAGGAGCAGGCGATTGATCGCGCGCACCGCATCGGTCAGATGAAGAAAGTCAACGTCTATCGAATGGTTGCGACTGATACGATCGAGGCGAAGGTTGTGGAGCTTCAGGATCGCAAGCGCCAGCTCATTTCTTCGGTGATGAACGGGACTGGAATGGGCGCTCGCCTGAGCGAGGCGGACCTGCGCGGGCTCCTCGACTAAAGGGCGGCGAAGCCTTTCGGGCGCACGGCGACCTTCAGGCCGGCGCGTGTGCGCACGGCGTTGAGGGCGTCGCTGACGTCGGACAGCTCATACTCGTGTGTGATGAGTGGCGACAGGTTAATGCGTCCGCTTGAGAGCGCTTCGACGGCCGCCGTGTAGTCGTCAAGGGTCGCGTTCGCGCTGCCGCTGATGGTCAGCTCCCGGTAGTGCACGAGGTTCGGGTCGATCTGAGTCATCGCTCCCGCGGGGAAGCCTGCGAAGAAAGAAATGTGGCCGCCGATGCGCGCGCACTGAGCGGCAACGGAGACGAGGGCTGGGGCTCCGACTGCGATGATGACGACGTCTGCTCCGACACCGTCAGTCCACGTCATGACCTCACGCACAAGATCCTCGCCTTGAGCGCCGGTCGTCAACTCGGCTCCCATCGCTCGCGCGGGTTCGAGGCGCGCCTGTCGGCCGCAGGCCATGACGCGCGCGCCGGCAGAAACCGCGAGTGCGCAGTGGATGAGGCCGATCGGGCCAGTTCCCAGAACGAGCACACGGGAGTTGGATTCGATGGGTAGGCGTGTTGTTGCGCGCAGGCAGCACGAGAGCGGCTCGGCGAGCGCGAGGTGAGGCGGGGCGATCTCGCGAGCGACGGGGGTAATGCACGCGAGCGCTTCTTCGGGGACGATTATGAAGTCTGCGAGGGCTCCATCCACCCCCGTTCCGAATAGGCGCATGTTCGCGCACACGTTAGAGCGCCCACTCGTACAGGGGGCGCAGTGTCCGCAGGCAATCTCGGGAGCGAGTCCGACCTGCGTACCCGGAGCCGGAACGTCGACCCCTGCGGTGAGGTCGCTTCCAACACGCCACACGCGTGCGGCGATTTCGTGCCCGAGGACTACGCCCGGGGTGACGCCGTTCGTCTTTTGTCCTGTTGCGATGCGCAAGTCCGTGCCGCACAGGGTTGTTGCTTCGACGGAGAGGAGAACGTCGCGTGGGCCGAGTGTTGGGATGGGGCGTTCGTCGAGTACCAGGGCGCCGGGGGAGCGAAGCGACGCTGCGAGCATGGATTCCATGCTCCCAGCATAGGGCTTGTGCTCCTCGTGGGAGGGGCGCCTTTCACCCCATCTGTACGCGCCAACGCAGCTCCCCCCAACAACAGTATCGAACATATGTTCTATATAATGGCTGCATGACCACGGAACGACGCTACGCAGAACTGCATGCGCACAGCGCCTTCACGTTTCTGGACGGGACCGACGAGCCCGCGCGTATGGTGGAGGAAGCTGCGCGCCTCGGGCTCGATGCCCTCGCGATTCTCGACGTCGACGGCATGTACTCGACGGTTCAGACGACCATGGCTGCCCGCACGGCCGGCCTGCCGATCGTGTACGGCGCTGAGCTCACGCTCGCGCCGGATGCTCTGAGGGGCATTGTTCCGGGTTCATCTGCGCCGGGATGGGGACTTGCTCCCGGAGCTGAAGACCCGGGGATGCGCCTCCCCATTGTGGCGGCCAGCCCCACCGGCTACGCGCATCTCGTGGGAGCGATGAGCGCTCGAGCACTGTCTGAACCCGGGCAGCGCAATCCACGCCACGACCTCGTCAATCTGAGTGAGGCCGGAGGGGAGCTCGTCGTCCTCACTGGCGGTAGGCGGGGCCCGCTCATGCGCGCGCTACGAGCCGGGGGCACGGCGCCCGCACGCCGAGTCCTGGACGGACTTGTAGACGCTTTTGGGTGCGACCAGGTCCTCGTCGAGTGGCAGGCTGCGCGTGGGGATGAAGACGAGGTCGGAGACGTACTCGCGGAGCTTGCGCGCGCGAGCGGAACTCGCCTGGTGGCGACGAGCGGAGCGCGCATGTCCTCACCCTCGAAGCAGGCGCTCGGCGACATTTTGACGGCGACCCGCTTGGGATCTTCCTTGAACGAGGCGGAGGCTCACCTGGGCGCGCACCGCTCTTTCCTGCGTTCACCCGCGGAGATGGCACGACTGCATGGAGCACACCCGCAGGCACTCGACAACGCATGCGAGGTCGCAGCCGCGTGCGCTTTCGACCTGCGCCTCGTCGCCCCGCGCTTGCCGCGCACCCAGGTCCCCGACGGGCACACCCCGGACAGCTGGCTCGCGCACTGCACCTACGAGGGCGCGAGCGTGCGCTACGGATCACGCGCGCACCACCCCCGGGCATGGGAGACGATCGAGCACGAACTGGGGGTCATCGAGCGCCTCGGCTTTGCAGGCTACTTCCTCATCGTCAAAGACATCGTCGACTTTTGCGCCCGCAACGGAATCCTGTGCCAGGGGCGGGGCAGCGCCGCCAACTCAGCGGTGTGCTATTGCCTGGGAATCACAGCGGTCGACGCGGTGCGCCACAACCTGCTGTTCGAGCGATTTTTATCCGATGCGCGCTCGGGGCCACCGGATATCGATGTCGATATCGAGGCGTGTCGTCGAGAAGAGGTCATCCAGTACGTCTACGACACGTTTGGGAGGGATCGCGCGGCCCAGGTCGCGAACGTCATCACGTACCGCCCGCGCTCAGCGATCCGCGATGTCGCACGCGCCCTCGGATACCCGGCCGGTACGGCCACAGCCTGGTCCCAGGGCAGGGGAGAAGTGCCACCCCTCGTTGGTGATGCGGCCCAGGCGCTCGCGCGTCTTCCCCGGCACATGGGGATCCACTCAGGCGGCATGGTGCTCACCGATCAGCCGGTGTCGCGCATCTGCCCGGTTGGGTGGGCCGCGATGCCGGGACGTACGGTTCTCCAATGGGATAAGGAGGACTGTGCGGATGCCGGCCTCGTGAAGTTCGACCTGCTATCGCTCGGCATGTTGACCGCGTTGCGCGTCGCCTTCGACGAGCTCCGGGCGGGTGGCGCGCGTGCGGGGGAGGCCTCGAATCAGCTGCGTGGCTGGGCACCTCGAGTAGTGGAAGGGCGCGAGGGCCAACCCCTGGGCCTGCATACCCTGCCGGAGGAGGATCCGAGGGTCTATGACTTGCTGTGCGCGGCCGACACGGTGGGCGTCTTCCAGGTGGAGTCACGTGCGCAGATGAATACGCTTCCCCGGCTCAAGCCGCGCTGCTTCTACGACATTGTCGTGGAGGTCGCTCTGATCCGACCGGGGCCGATCCAGGGGCGCTCAGTCAACCCCTATTTGCGCCGCCGTTCGGGACGCGAGGAGGTCACCTATCTGCACCCACTCCTTGAGCCTGCCCTGCGCCAGACGCTCGGGGTTCCCCTCTTTCAGGAGCAGCTCATGCGCATCGCGACGGATGCAGCGGGATTATCTGGGGCACGCGCCGATCAGCTGCGCCGCGCGATGGGGGCCAAGCGCAGCCCGGAGCGCATGGAAGCTCTCAAGGGGGACCTTATGGCGGGCATGGAGGAACGGGGTATCGACGCGCCCACGCGCGAGCGTATCTTCGAACAGCTCAAGGGCTTTGCGGACTTCGGGTTCCCGGAGTCTCATTCGTTTTCCTTCGCACACATCGTGTACGCGTCGTCCTGGCTGAAGGTGCACGCCCCCGAGCACTTTTATGCCGCGATCCTGGCCTCCCAGCCGATGGGCTTCTATTCGCCCGCGACCCTCGTGCAGGACGCCCGCAGGCACGGGGTGCGCGTGGTGGGTCCGTCAGTCAACGATTCACTCGTCGACGCGAGCGTGCAGCGCGTGGGCGACGATGAGGCGGGGGAGTCCTACAACCCGGGGCGCCCGGAGGCTTTGCCCTCGCGCGGCACCGTTGCCCTCGATGTCGATCGCGAGCTTGCGGTGCGTATCGGGCTCTCTCAGGTACGAGGCCTGGGCGCGGTCGCCGAGCGCATCGTCGAAGCCAGGCGTCAGGGAGCATTTACGAGTCAGGCGGACCTCGCGCGGCGAGCCCACGTGAGCGCCTCTGCCATGGAAAAGCTCGCGATGGCCGGCGCTCTCGAGTGCCTGGGGGTCGGGCGGCGCGAGGGCGCATGGGCTGCGGGGGCACTCGCGCAGCCACAGGCTCGGGCCGGTCAATGGCAGCCATTCCTTCCGGGCACGGAGGTGGGGGCGCGCGTTCCCGAGCTGCCTTCGTTATCGGAGGCGGAGCGCATGCGCTCGGATGTCGCTTCGACGGGGCTGACCCCGGGGCGCCACCCTTTCAGCTACGTCCGCGGATCGCTGCCCGCTAGCGTCCTCCGGGCTGGCGAGCTGGGCCAGCACCTGGCCGGACGCATCATCGACATCGCCGGAGTCGTCACCCATCGACAGCGCCCGCACACGGGCGGGGGGATCACGTTCCTCTCCCTTGAAGACGAGACGGGTTTCGTCAACGTCTCGGTGTCAGTGGGCGCGTGGAAAAAGTTTCGACGCGTGTGCCTGGAGTCGAACGCACTCCTCGTTCGCGGGACACTCGAATGGGGTGATGGCGCGATTAACGTGCAAGCCTTCCAGATCGTCCCCGTCGACCTGCCCATCGATGTGCGATCCCGAGACTTTCGCTAACCAGCGCTTCGCGCGTGCTGCGCCACGCCATCCAGGAGGTATGTGCGCAGGTCATCGACCGTGTCGCACACGGCATCCGCATCGGCCAGGCCATCGTCCGTTGCGTAGCCCCACCCAACGCCGATCACCGGAATGCCAGCCTCCTTAGCGCCGCGCACGTCCCAGATCGAGTCGCCGACGATAACGGGGCGGGAGATATCGGCGCCGCGATCCTCCAAACGTGTCAGAGCCTCGTGAATGACTGTTGCTTTGCTCGAGGCCGGGTCGGGGGTAGCCCCGGCAATCACATCAAAAACGCTGGACAGGCCGAGATGCTCCATCTGAGCGAGAGCCATCGGGGCCTGCTTCGACGTCGCGGTCGCCAACGGAACGCCAGCGTTGTGGAGTTCGTGAAGCAGCTCAATGACCCCGGGGAAGGGCTCGGGATCAAGAAAGTGAGCTTGATATCGCGAACGGTAGCCACTCACGAGGTTGGCTAGGAGCTCACCCTCGTACCCCAGGTCGCCGAAGGAGTACCACAGCGGCGGGCCGACATAGGTGCGAAGCCGCCGATCGTCGGGGATCGGACAATCGTAGTCTGACAGTGCGCCACGAAATGCACTCATGACGGCCGGAGCGGAATCAACAATCGTTCCGTCGACGTCAAAAAGGACAACAGAAATGGATAAAGACACGTGGCTCCCCCGCGTTGTTGGTGCTTTCTTAGTCACTATGCCCTATTATCCCGAGAGAAGCATCCGACACGACCACGAGGAGGGAGACATGGAATCACGAGCACAACTGACGCCGATCGTTCAGGCCAATAGTGCGCGCGCTGCCGCATGGCGAGTCTTCTTCGAGGCGTCCGGGCGCCTGCAGGGCATTCTCGAGACGCGCCTCAAGCGCACCTACGGGGTTTCCATGCCCGACTACAATATTCTTCTGGCCCTCTGGGAGGCGCCTGGCCATCGTCTGCGTATGGGCGAGCTGGCCGACCGCGTCGTTTATTCGCCGTCGCGCGTCACCTACCTCGTTTCGAATCTGTCACGCGACGGGTGGGTGGAACGCGTTCCCTCCGCGGTCGATCGCCGCGGCTACGACGCGTGCCTGACGACCCAGGGGATCGAAACTGTGCTTGCTGCCACAGAGCTGCATCAGCAGACGGTCAGCGAGTACCTCCTGGATGGCATGACGGATGCCGATATCGACTCAATTGCCAAGGTTTTCGCCACTCTTGACTCGCGCCTGCGCGGCGGCGAAAAAGACTCCTAGTTTCGATTGGCGCCTCTCGCCCACATCGTGTTAAGCTTCTACTCGCTTGCGGATCGCAACGGTTCGCATCGCTCACCTGCGCGGGTGGCGGAATAGGCAGACGCGCTAGCTTGAGGTGCTAGTCCTCATTTTACGAGGGTGGGGGTTCAAGTCCCCCTCCGCGCACGAAATGCCCCGGGGCCGAAAGGCTCCGGGGTTTTCCATATCAATCGTGAGGAGGCGCCGTGCGTATCGACATGTGGCTCGACACCTGTGACCCGTGGAGCTATCTCGGGCTGCGACACCTGCGCGCAGCTCTCGAGGAATTCGAGCATCGTGACGAGGTCGAGGTCTACCTGCACGCTTTCCTTCTTGACCCGGAACTCGACGCCCCCGTGGACAAGCCCCGCGTCGTGGCTCTCGTAGGATCCGGTGCCGCGACGCTCGAAGAAGTGCGCGAATCTGACGAGCGGATGCAGGCGCTCGGCGCGCGCGAGGGGATCTGCTTCGACTTCGATAACCTCATCATCGCTCCGACATCGCGCGCACACCGCGTCATCGCGGCCGCCCACGATGCGGATATTGATGCCGATACGGTGGCAGGTCCCTCCTCGCTGCAACTGAAGGTTGCCGAGGCCATCATGCGCGCCCACTTCGAAATGGGGCTGGACATCTCCCACCCCGAGGTTCTCATCGGGTGCGCCCAGGACATTGGAATGCCGCCGGAACTTGCTGCTCTCGCTGTGGGCGACGAGGAATGGGCATCCCGCGTGTATTCGGACTTCCAGATGGCGATGCACATGGGTGTCACCACCGTCCCCACGTACGTCTTTGACGCGCAGTACCTCGTCGATGGACATCAAACGATCACCGCATTTACGAACATCCTGGCTACGGCCTGGGAACAGTCTCGAAAGGATCACGCATGAGCGAGAAGAACACCCCCACCTCGAACACTCAGAGCGCTCCCAGCCCGATGGAACTCGTCCAGGAGTTCCACCGCACCTACTCGATGCCGATTCGTTCCTTCGACGATCCGACGTTGTCCTATGAGCGCCTCGGCATGCGCATGAGCCTCATCGCCGAAGAATTCGCTGAACTCATGGGAGCGGTGTACGGCAAGCGCGCGCGCGCGATCATTGAGACGGCTACCGCCGAGGCGGTCGCGGCAGACGATGGCGAGCGCGATGTTATTGAGGCTGCGGACGCCCTCGCCGACCTCATCTACGTCATCTACGGTATGGCGATCGAGTCCGGAATGGATCTCGATTCTGTGCTCGCCGAGGTCCAGGCTTCGAACCTCTCCAAGCTCATGCCGGACGGCTCCGTCAAGCTGCGCGAGGATGGAAAGGTCCTCAAGGGCCCCAACTTCTTCCCGCCGAATGTTGCGCGCGGCCTCGGCCTGGAGACCGGGGAGAGCGCCAACGACGCGGACTAAGGTCCCTAGCACGCGCATTCGTGCCCGCCAGGTGACACAATAGACGCGGTCCACTCACAAGGAGGAAAGACATGGCACGCGTCGCAGTCATTGGCGGAGGTTACGGAGGCGTCACGGTCGCAAAGGGGCTGGACCCCATCGCGGACGTAGTCCTCATCGAGCAGAAGGACCAGTTCGTCCATCACGCAGCCGCGCTGCGTGCCGCAGTCGACACCGTGTGGGAACACGCGATCTTCATGCCCTACACGAACCTGTTGCACCGCGGCGAGGTCCTCCGTGGCACAGTATCGCGTGTTGACGGCACGACCGTTCATGTCTTTGGCCACGACCCGATCGAGGCCGACTACGTCGTCTTCGCGACCGGATCGACCTATCCTTTCCCCGCGAAGTACTCCTCTTACCGCTCGTCCGTGGCGAAGGCACGCCTTGAGCAGCTGCACGAGAACCTCGGACGGGCCCGCTCGGTGATGATCGTCGGCGGCGGCACCGTCGGCATCGAGCTGACCGGCGAACTCGCCAATGCCTTCCCCGGCCTGGACATCACGATCGTTGAGGCCTCCGATCAGATCCTGGGCACGCCCGGCTACACCGATGCGCTGCGCAACGAGATCAGCGAGCAGCTGAGCACCCTCGGCGTGCGCGTCGTCACCGGCTCTGAGCTCGCTTACCTGCCCCCGCAGAACGTTGGCGACCTCAGTCACTTCATGGTTGAAACCAAGAACGGTGAGGTCATCGAGGCCGATCTGTGGTTCCAGTGCTACGGTGCCCGCGCCAACACCGGCTTCCTGATCGGCAGCGACTACGAGTCCGTCATGAACCCGAACGGCACCATCCGTGTCGATAGCACCATGGAGGTCGCAGATCACCCGAACGTCTACGCCGTCGGTGACCTCACCGATGTGCGTGAATCGAAGCGTGCCGACGCCGCGCGCCAGCAGGCCCGCGTCGTCATCGCGAACATCACCGCCCAGATTGAAGGGGAGAAGCCCGACGCCATCTACCAGCCGACGAAGGAGTGGGTGATTCTGCCCCTCGGCCCGAACATGGGTGCGTCGCAGCTCCTTGATGCGGACGGGCAGACCCGTATTCTGGGCGCGGAGCAGACCGCCGAGATCAAGGGAACCGATCTGATGGTGTCCGTTATTCGTTCGCAGCTCAACCTCCCCTGATAAAGTGCGCCGTCTCACGGTAGAATGATCGTCATGACTGGAGATGCCCGCCGCGCGCTGACGCGCCTGCTCAACGCTTTCGAAAACCACTTCGACATCGCACGCGATGGAGACGAGGCCGACGACGCCGCGCTCGAAGCAGCTGAGCTTGCGCTGCGTGACGCGTTCTTCACCTACGACGACATTCTTTTCACTCAGCTGGGCGTGGAATTGCCGTTCGACATTCTCGATGACTCCGAGGATGACGACGATGAT
This sequence comes from Schaalia odontolytica, assembly GCF_009730335.1. Lineage (GTDB taxonomy): Bacteria > Actinomycetota > Actinomycetes > Actinomycetales > Actinomycetaceae > Pauljensenia > Pauljensenia dentiphila. Next base: position 1,464,868 of record NZ_CP046315.1, on the reverse strand, counting down.
TTCGACGACTCCGATGAAGACGACGGCGACGAGGATGACGACGACTTTATCGAGGTCGATGACTGATTCGATCATCAGCTTGTTCAACATGGGTGGGGCCCGAACCAAGCGGTTCGGGCCCCACCCATCTTTACGTGATCACGCGACGTCAATCACGTGAAGCGCGCCTTACTACTGAGCCACCTCGGAGAGAACCTGCCGAATGGGGGCAGGCAACGGCTCCGTGTAGTCGAGCAGCGTCTCCAGCTGGCGCAGCGTGCGCGGACCGACGAGGGCACTGGTGACACCCGGATAATCGCGCACCCATGCAAGCGCCACGTCGCCCGTCGAGCGTTCGAGTCCCGCGCCCGCGCGCGTGGCAGCCTCAATGACGCCGCGCGCCGAGCCCGTCAAGTGGCCCTCCACCAGATGGCAAAGATGCGGCGAAGCGGCGCGCGAGTCTGCGGGCGTCGAGTGGCGGTACTTGCCCGTCAGAGCACCGCCTGCCAATGCGGACGCGGCGATGACGCCGACCCCGTGTTCACTCAGCTCAGCGACCCTCGCCGCCCGCGAGGTATCTGCGAGGGAGAAGGGGAACTCGACCACCGAGATCGGAGCGCTCGCTCCGAGCACGCCGTGTGTCACCGCCTCGGCAAGCTGCCACTGCGTCGCCCGCGACAGCCCCACGTAGCGCGCACGGCCAGAGCGATACGCTGCGGTCGCAGCTTCAAGAGTCTCCTCCAGTGGGACCTCCGGGCGAGGCTCCACCATCCACACGTCCACGTAGTCGGTGTCCAACCGTGCGAGGGCATCATCGAGACTGCGCAGCAGATCGCCGCGCCCCGCAGCGCTCACCCACGCACCTTCGGAGGCCCGGCGCACGCCTCCGCGCCAGGCGACTGCCACGCGGTGCCGACCAACAGCTGAGATGGCTTCGGACAGGATGTCTACCGCCATGCCGTCACCATGGGACGCAGAACATTCGACCAGATTGCCGCCCGCGTCGACGAAACGGCGCAGCATATCGAGTGCTTCGGGGCCGTCAGTGTCGCGCCCCCAGGTGAGCGTGCCGATACCAATGGCCGACAGGTAGAGCCCGGTGCGGCCGCATTGCTTCAAGTCCATGCATCTAGCCTAGCCGAGTCCGAGACAGCCACCGTGCATGTTGCTCGGGCAGCGGGGGAGTGGTTCCGCCGAACACCGGGCAGAGTGACCGCACCCCGCACCAGTTGCACAGGGGATTCTTGCGAGGCGCAAAAGAGTCGTTCTCAATGTCGCGTGCAATCGAGTCCCAGAGCTGGTCAATGTGACGCTCAAAACTCGCGATGTCGCCCGCTTCGGGATCAAAGGTGATGACCTGTCCGGCCTTCAGATAGACGAGCTGCATGCGAGAAGGAAGCACCTGCGTGCGCGCGAGGAGCAGCGCGTAGAAACGCAGCTGGTACAGGGCCTCGTCGACGTAGCGCGGGCCGGGCGCCTTCCCGGTCTTGTAGTCGACGACCCGAAGCCGTCCGTCGGGGGCACGGTCCACACGGTCGATGAAACCGAGGAGTCGTACGCCGCCCGAGGTCGTTGTCGTCACACGCTGCTCAAGCGCTGCTGGCGCAATCCACTGGGGCTGCTCGATCGCAAAGTACCCGTCGACGACCGCGCGCGCCTCGTCGAGCCACGCGTCACGGTCCGCATCGTCGCTAAACAACGCGGGAACCTCCGGGTTTTTTGACGCCAGAGCCTCGTATTGCGGCCACACCTGGCCGCGCGCGGCCTCAGGTGTACGCTGCTGCGCTGGCAGAGCGAAAAGCTTCTCAAGCACTGCGTGCACGATTGTTCCCAGAGCCTTCGCGCGCGTTTCCGGTTCACGGTATCCGTCCAGGACGTGAAGACGGTACTGCAGGGGGCAGCGCTCGTATTCCTTCGCTCGTGAAGCCGAGAGTGCGGGCTCCCACGTGCGCTCGGCCGTCGAAGGGGTGATCAGGTCTGTCATGAATACCACGCTAACCCCTCCCGCCCTCATCTGTGTCCTGCCATGGGCGCAGCTGGTGGCAAGCGCTATCCTTTACGTAATGACTATTCAGCGTAATACTTCAATGTCGGCCAATGATTTTGGCCAGCCCACCCGCCGAGGCGTCCTTTCTGAGGGCGACCGCGTTCAGGTTCGCGACCCCAAGGGACGTTTCCACCAGGTGATTCTCGTGAGCGGTGGTCGTTTCCAATCCAACCGCGGCGGATTCAACCATAACGACGTCATTGGCCGTCACGACGGCCAGGTGATTGTCACCGAGGAAGGCCGCCAGTTCCAGATCCTGCGGCCCCTGCAGGTCGACTATGTGATGTCGATGCCCCGCGGCGCCGCCGTCGTCTATCCCAAGGACGCAGGGGTCATCACCCACATGGGGGATATTTTCCCCGGCGCGACTGTCGTCGAGGCCGGCGCCGGCTCCGGCGCGCTGTCGATGGCTCTCCTCGATGCGGTCGGCCCGCAGGGTCGCCTTATTTCCGTGGAGCGGCGCCAGGACTTCGCTGACATCGCGGCCGCCAACGTTGACCTGTGGTTCGGCCGCCGCCACCCCGCATGGGACCTGCGCGTCGGTGACGTCGACGAGGTGCTGTGGTCGGCCGAAGAGGGCAGCATCGACCGGATCGTACTCGACATGCTTGCTCCCTGGGAGAACATCGAGGCCATCACCCATGCGCTGATTCCGGGCGGCGTGCTCGTGTGCTACGTCGCGACCGTCACGCAGATGTCACGTCTCGTCGAGGATCTGCGCGCCTCCGAGCGTTTCACCGATCCGATCGCCTGGGAGGACATACGCCGCGAGTGGCACCTCGACGGCCTGGCCGTGCGCCCCGAGCACCGCATGGTGGCCCACACCGGTTTCCTCGTGGTCACCCGCCTCCTCGCGCCTGGCGTCACGCCGCAGGAGCGTTCGACTCGTCCGGCGAAGGCTGCCGAAGGCCAGGGCGGCGCGTGGGACGACGAGCCGGACTGGTCGCTGGAGAAGGTCGGTCAGCGCGTGAACTCTGAGAAGAAGGTGCGCAAGGTCCGCCGTGACGTCGTCGCGCAGGCCGACACGTGGGCGTCGGAGGGACGTGAGGCAGCGACTGATGAGTGAGGTCGAAGAACGCCAGGCACTTGAACGACGCCTGATTTCGCTGGAAGAAAAGAACGGCCGCCTCACCACCGCGCTGACGACCGCCCGCACGGAGCTGATTCGCCTACAGGGGGAGCTGGCCGACGTGTCGCGTCCTCCCCAGACTCTCGCAACGTTCGTGCGAGCGTTTCCCGCTTCACGCCAGATCGAGGTCGTGACGGGCGGCAAGCGCATGCGCGTTGCCGTCACTCCGAAGCTTGATGTCACTAACCTCTCGTACGGGCAGTGGGTGCGCCTCGACGACACGATGATCGCCGTGGCCGCGGATGACTTCCCGCGCAGCGGGCAGGTCGTCTCCGTTCTCGAGCTCGTTGGCCCCGACCGCGTGCTTGTGGCGACGGAAGGTGGAGCGGAGAATCTCCTTGAGCTGGCCGGCCCTCTACGCCACGGAAACCTGCGTCCCGGCGATTCTCTCGTCGTGGACGCCCGCTCGGGCATCGCCTTCGAGCGCATCGTGCGTGAGGATGTCGAGCAGCTGCTCACCCCCGAGGTTCCCGACGTCACATACGAGGACATCGGTGGTCTCGACGATCAGATTGCGCAGGTGCGTGACTCGATCGAGATGCCGTTTAACCATCCTGAGCTGTACCGCCAGTTTGGCCTGCGCCCGCCCAAGGGCATCCTCTTGTATGGGCCTCCCGGGTCGGGCAAGACTCTGATCGCGAAGGCCGTTGCCAACTCGCTGTCGAAGCGTGGGGGTGCGTCGACCTTCTTCCTGTCGATCAAGGGCCCCGAACTGCTGAACAAGTTCGTCGGCGAAACCGAGCGCCAGATTCGCGCCATTTTCGCTCGCGCACGGACCCTCGCAGCCGGCGACACCCCAGTCGTCATCTTCTTCGATGAGATGGAGGCCCTGTTCCGCACGCGTGGCACGGGCGTGTCCTCAGACGTCGAAACGATGATCGTTCCGCAGCTCCTCGCCGAGATGGACGGCGTCGAATCCCTCGACAACGTCGTGATCATCGGCGCTTCCAACCGCGCCGACATGATCGACCCGGCGGTGTTGCGCCCGGGGCGCCTCGACGTGCGCATCCGCGTGGATCGTCCGGACCGCGCGGGTGCCCTCGATATCTTCTCGAAGTATCTGACGCCTCAGGTGCCGATCCATGCTTCGGAAATTGAGCGTTTCGGCGGCATCAACGAGGCTGTGGCGGGCATGAGCGAACGCGGCGTCGACGCGCTCTACGCGCGCAATGAGACGACGGCGCTCTTCCTCGCAACCCTGGTGAATGGCGACCACAAGCGAATCTACCTGTCCGACCTCGTGTCTGGCGCTCTCATTGCCGGCATCGTCGAACGCGCAAAGAAGTACGCGATTAAGGACGCGCTGATGGGCGCCTCTTCCGGCCTGAGCATGGATCATCTGCTGCGCGGGGTGCACGAGGAGATGAACGAGTCGCTCGAACTCGCTGCCACCTCCTCGCCGGAAGACTGGGCTCGTACCAGCGGGCTGGCCCCTGAAATCGTCAGCGTGAAGCCGATTGGAACGGTGAAATGAGCAGCGAACGCATTATTGGAACCGAGACCGAGTACGGCGTTTACCGTCCCGGCGACGCGTGGGCAAACCCGATTGCTCTGTCGACGACGGTCGTGACCACGTACGGCGAGATCAGCCGCGAGGGCACTCCGGCCCAGGGCGCGGGCGTCGTCCGCTGGGACTACACGGGGGAGGACCCGCTCAACGACCTGCGCGGCATGCGCATGTCCCGTGCTGCGGCAGACCCGTCTTTGCTCACTGACGATCCGTACCACCTCGCACCGTCCGGTGGTTCGGAGCGCGTCGCGCGGCCGACCCCCGAAGAACTCGCCCTCCCGGCGGCGACGACCGCCGTCCTTACGAATGGCGCACGCCTGTACGTCGATCACGCGCACCCCGAGTACTCCGCGCCCGAAACGATCGGTGCGCGCGATGCGCTCCTGTGGGACCGCGCCGGCGAGGTGATCGCCCAGCGCGTCATGGCACGCCTGGAAGAACTCGGCGAAGAACCTATCGTCCTCGTTAAGAACAACACCGACGGCAAGGGTGCTGCCTACGGTACCCACGAGAACTACCAGATGCCCCGCATCACCGACCTTGATGCGATCGTGCGAGGACTCATGCCCTTCATGGTGACCCGCCCGGTCATCTGCGGTGCCGGCCGCGTGGGACGCGGGCAAAAGAGCGAGGTCCCGGGCTTCCAGATGTCCCAGCGCGCCGACTTTGTGGAGAACGAAGTCGGACTGGAGACCACTTTCAACCGCCCAATCATCAACACACGCGACGAGCCGCATGCGAATCCGGCTCAGTTCCGCCGACTCCACGTCATCGGCGGCGACGGCAACATGTTCGACGTCTCGGCCTTCCTGCGTTTTGGCACCACCTCGCTCGTCCTGTGGGCAATCGAGCAGGGCACCGACCTGCGCTGGGATTCGATCGTCATGGACGATCCCGTGCAGGAGACCTGGAACGTGTCGCACCATCCCGACCTCGACTACAAGGTGACGACCGCGGGCGGCGCCTACACGGCGGTAGAGCTCCAGCAGGTCTACTTGGATCTGGTTCTCGACACTTTTGAAGAAACGGGCACGACACCCACGCAAGCCGACCAGGAGATCCTCACGCTGTGGCAGTCGGTGCTTGATCGCATGCGCGCCGATCTCTTCTCGGTGGCCACCGAGGTCGAATGGGTGGGCAAGTACCAGCTCGTGAAGAGACAGAAGGAACGCGCCGGGCTCGAATGGAACGATCCGCGACTGGCTGCCATCGACCTGCAGTGGGCGGACCTGCGTCCCAGCCACGGCCTCGTCTATCGACTCGCGAAGGCTGGCATGGTCACACGCCTTGTGTCCGATGAGGAGGTCGAGTACGCCGCGGATGTGGCGCCCACGAACACTCGCGCTCACGTGCGCGGATGGGCGGTGGCCAATCGACCCGACCTCGTGAAGGCCTCATGGTCCTCGCTCGTCCTCGACCCGGGCGAGGGTGACCTCATCCGATTCCCGATCGCCGACGCGCGCGATACATCCACTCGATAAAGAACGACAGAAAGCAGAACCCATAATGTCGAATCAGATTTTCGCAGGCGGCCCGACCCCTGAAGATGACGCTCTCGAGGCGGCCGGCCAGGTTCAGGCGCGCACCTCGTCGATCGACTCCCTCCTCGACGAGATTGACTCCGTTCTTGAAACCAACGCTGAGGCGTTCGTCCAGGGCTTCGTCCAGAAGGGCGGCCAGTGACGTGAGGCGTCGAGTTTTCGGCATCGAAACGGAGTACGGGCTCACGGCCGCGTCCCCGAGCGGGGGCGCCCCAATGGATGCCGAGCACGCCGCTCGCCAGCTGTTCGAGCCACTCCTGCATCAGGGGCGCTCCTCGAACCTATTTCTGCGTAACGGCGGGCGTCTCTACCTCGACGTGGGCGCTCATCCCGAGTACGCGACTGCCGAGTGCGATCGTCTTGAGGATTTGCTCGAGCAGGATCGCGCCGGTGCCTCCATGCTTGCGGATTTGGCAGTTCAGGCAGACGAGGCCCTCTCCGAGCTCGGCTCAGACCTGCACTTGCACCTGTTCCGAAACAACCTTGACTCGCAGGGCAACTCCTACGGCTGCCACGAAAACTATCTTCTCCATCGGCGCCGCGATTACCGTCAGGTCGCGGATGCTCTCGTCGCATTCTTCGTGACGCGCCAGATTCTCGTCGGTAACGGGTGGATCAACACCGCTGCGGCGACGCCGCGTCTGCAGTTCTCCCAGCGTGCCGATCAGATGTGGGATGCCGTGTCCTCGGCGACCACGCGCTCGCGTCCGATCATTAACACGCGCGACGAGGCCTTGGCTGATTCTGGCGCATATCGACGCATGCACGTCATCGTCGGTGACACGAACGTCGCCGAGCCGACGACTGCCTTGAAGATCGGTATGACGGAGCTCCTCATCCATGCGATCGAGGACGGTCTGCAGATCGAAGACCTGTCGCTCGCTGATCCGATGCGTGCAATCCGCGAGATCAACTCCGACCTGTCCGGCTCGGCCCCCCTTGAGCTGGCCAACGGACGCACGACGAGCGCCGTCGCGCTGCAACGAGAGATCCATGAACGTGTGCTTGCCCGTATCCCAGTCGCGGAGCTGGATCCTATGCGCGCCTACGTCGTCGACCTGTGGGGCAGGGGCATCGATGCCATCGCCAGCGGTGACTGGAGCAACATCGACACCGAGCTGGACATCGCGATCAAGCACAAGCTTCTCACGTCGTACTGCGCACGCAGTGGGGCGAGCATCACTGATCCGCGCGTGGCTCGGCTTGAGCTGTCTTACTCCGATATCACCGCTGATGGCCTGTGGGAGCGAATGGAACGCGCGGGACTCATGCGACGCCTCACGACCGTCGAGGGTGTCCATCGCGCGCAGACGATCGCGCCTGCGACGACCCGCGCTCACCTGCGCGGACGCATCATCGCAGCCGCCGAAGATGCCCGCGCCGACCTGAGCGTCGACTGGGTGCACGTGCGTCTCGATGAATCGTCGACGATTCCGTTGTCCTTGCAGGATCCGTTAGCCACAACCGACCCGCGTGTTGACGCGCTCATCGCGCAGATCGACTCTCAGTCTCCTACGATTCCCGCATGAGCCCCGAGTCGTCGTCACCTGATTCCCGCGCCGTCAGCCGTGCACGCGGTTCCTCGCAGCGCGCGGCTGCGCGTGCACAGCGCTCTCGTGGCATCTCCCGCGCATCTATGTTCCTGCGCGTTGTTCTCGCGGTGGTTCTCATCGCTGCGGGAGGTGGACTCGCCTGGTGGGCGTTCCACCCCCGCCCCGCCGCAGACGAAGCGAGCGCGCCCGAATCCGCTACCCAGTCGACAACCCTCGCTCTGTTCGACCGCGTGACCGTGTCCGGGCGCGTCGGCGCGACACCGACGATCGAGATCAAGGCCCCGCTCGAGCTTGACGGTTTCAAAGCACGCGTGCTCGAGGAAGGCAGCGGTCGTGAGATCACTGAAGGCTCACCCGTCCTCGTCTCTGTCACCGCTTTCGATGGAACTAGCGGACGCATGCTCTCCGAGTCCGGCCGCCCCCAGATGAGCCTCGGCATCGTCGGCTCCGGCCAGATCAATGACGACCTGTCACGTCTGGTCACAGGCAAGCGCGAGGGCACGCGTGTTCTCGCATTCCGTTCCATCACGATGGGTGACGGATCGCCAAATACCATCGAAGTCGACGTCGTCGATATCCTGCCTTCGATCGCAACCGGTACCTCGGTCGACGCGAGCGTCGGTCCGATGAGCGTTGAGATGAGCCCGGAGGGGCCGATCATCAGCCACATTGACACGCTGCCCGGCGGCGTCACGACCCAGACCCTTATCAAGGGTGATGGGGTACAGGTCCACGAAGGCGACCGGGTCGTCGCGCAGTTCACGGTTCTCGGCTGGACCGACGGTACTGTGCGCGTGTCCACGTGGGAGACCGGCGTCCCCGAGGTCATCAACTTGGGAACGGCGATGAAGGGGCTCGCAACGGCCCTCGTAGACCAGAAAGTGGGGTCACGACTGGCCATCACAATCCCTCCGGACCTGGCTGCCGGTGACGACACTCTGTGTGTCGTCATCGATATCCTCGGTACAGAACCTGGTACTGCGACGAATGGGGACCAAGCACCTCAGTCGTGACCGTTCAGCTCGTGAGAGCCGTTTCGCACAAGGCTTGTGGCTTGTGGGACACTGGGAGGCATGCTGAGATGGATGACCGCCGGTGAATCGCACGGACCCGCACTGCTCGCAACGATCGAGGGACTGCCCTCCGGGTTGCATGTGACGACGGAGGACCTGCGCCGTGGCCTCGCGCGTCGTCGCCTCGGCTACGGCCGTGGCGCTCGGCAGAAGTTCGAGGCCGATGAGGTATCGATCCTGGCCGGCGTGCGTCACGGCGTGACAATCGGCGCCCCGGTGGCTATTCGCATTGGCAACTCTGAATGGCCCAAGTGGGAGACGGTGATGAGTGCCGATCCGGTCGATCCGTCGGGGCTTCTCATCGACGCGGGAACGGGAGACGAACGCGAGATCGCTCGTAACCGGCCGCTGACAAGGCCCCGGCCCGGTCACGCGGACCTGCCCGGAATGCTGTCCTACGACCTGTCCGATGCTCGCCCCGTCCTTGAGCGCGCGAGCGCCCGTGAGACTGCCGCCCGCGTTGCGCTCGGTGTGCTCGCCGAAGCCCTCCTCGAGCAGGTCGCCGGCGTTCGTCTCGTGTCCCACGTCGTCTCCGTTGGGGCCCAGCACGCCACGGCCTCGTTGACGCCTACTCCCGCGGACGAGGCGGCGCTGTGCGAGGCCTCGATGCGCACACTCGATCCGGAGGATAACGCCCGCTTCGAGGCAGCCGTCGATGCTGCCAAGCAGGCGGGCGACACGATCGGCGGCGTCGCCGAAGTGATCGCATACGACGTTCCAGTCGGCTTGGGGACACACGTGACCGCGCGCGAGCGCCTCGATGCGCGCTTGGCCGCCGCACTCATGTCGATCCAATCCGTCAAGGGCGTTGAGATCGGAGACGGTTTCACGCAGGCCGCGCTGCTCGGTTCCGCGGCCCACGACGAAATCGTGCGGGGCGAGGATGGTCACCTGGCGCGCGCCTCCAACCATGCCGGAGGCATCGAAGGAGGTACGTCCAATGGCGCGCCGATCGTCGCACGCGCTGCTTTCAAGCCGATCTCGACCGTTCCGCACGCCTTGCGCAGCGTCGACCTTGCAACGGGTGAGGAAGCGGTGGGCTTGCACCAGCGCTCCGACACTTGCCAGGTGGTGCCCGGCGCAGTCATCGCCGAGGCGGAGGTGGCTCTCGTGCTCGCGGATGCCCTGTCGGATCACGCTGGCGGCCGATCGGTTGGCGAGATGCGCAGGAATCTCGAGGCGTACCTCGCGGTGGTGGGCGAGCGCGCATGAGTGCTCAGTGCCCCGTCGTTCTCGTGGGTCTGCCAGGTGCGGGCAAGTCCAAGGTTGGGCGCCTGCTCGCCGAGCGGTTGTGTGTTGACCACATCGATACAGACGCCCTCGTCGTTGAGCGCGAAGGCCGTCCGATCGCTGACATCTTCGCCACCGACGGTGAAGCGGCTTTCCGCGTGATGGAGACCGAAGCGGTCGCCGATGCGCTCACGCACGATGCCGTCGTGTCCCTGGGCGGGGGAGCTGCAGCGACCCCCGCCGTTCGGGAGCTCCTATCCGGGCACACGGTCGTCTACATCGATGCTCCCCACGAGGAGCTCGTTCGTCGAACCGCCTCGAAGACGCATCGGCCGCTACTGGCCGAGGACCCGTCCGGCACGCTCGCGCGCCTGCGCACCGAGCGGGAGCCTCACTACCGATCCGTCGCCACCATCGTCGTCGAGTCAGGGGCTGGTCCCGTCGACGACGTCGTCACCGCCATCGCCCAGCAGTTGGAGCACGCATGAGCACGATTATCCGCGTCACCGGAGAACACCCCTCGACTATTACAGTTGGACACGGACTCGGCTTCAAGCCGATCTACGAGGCCCTCGACGAGGCCGCGACGAAGGCGCTCATTATTCACGCGCATCCTCTCGCTAGCCGAGCGGAGGCCCTGGCGCAGTACCTGCGTGAACAGGGGATCGAGGCCTCAACTGCCGACCATCCCGATGCCGAGGCCGGCAAGTCAATTGAGGTTGTTGCATCCCTGTGGGACGAGTGCGGTCGTCTCCAGCTCGGACGTAAAGACGCGATCGTCGCCATGGGCGGGGGAGCGACCACCGACATGGCTGGTTTCGTCGCCGCCACGTGGCTGCGCGGTATCACCCTCATCAACGTTCCGACGACGCTCCTCGCTATGGTTGACGCGGCCGTTGGCGGTAAGACAGGAATCAACACGTCCGTCGGGAAGAACCTCGTCGGTTCGTTCTATCCGGCAACCTCCGTGGTTGCCGATATGGATCTCCTCGAGAGCCTTCCTACACCCGATCTGGCGGCCGGTGCCGCCGAGGTCATTAAGTGCGGCTTCATCGCCGACCCGGAGATTTTGCGCATCGTCGAGGAGACGGAACCAAACGAGCTTCTGCGATCGTACAGCCCGCAGCTTGCTGAGATCACCACCCGCGCGATCGCAGTCAAGGCCCGCGTTGTTTCTGCCGACCTGACGGAGGGCGGCCTGCGCGAAATCCTCAACTACGGACACACCCTCGCGCACGCCATCGAGCGCGCGAACGACTACACCTGGCGCCACGGCAATGCCGTTGCTATCGGTTGCTGCTTCGCGGCACGCCTGGCCCAAGCCCGGGGGCTGCTCAGCGCTGACGATGTTTCTCGCCACGACCAGCTTTTCTCACGCGTCGGGCTGCCGACTCGCTACGAGGGAAGCACTCTCGACGAGCTCACCCACATCATGCTCTCCGATAAGAAAGTACGACGCGGCATCCTGCGTTTCGTCCTCCTGGACGGCATCGCAAATCCCGGGACGGTCTCCGTCGATCCGCAGGAGCTGCGGGCCCCCGCGTCTCAGATCGGCATTCGCGCATGAGCCTCATCGTGTTGATCGGAGTGACTGGCTCCGGCAAAACCACCGTTGGACGTGAGCTCTCCCGCCGTCACGAACTGCCGCTCTACGAGGTCGACGCCGCCGTCGAGGAACGCCTCGGCGCACCTATGCGCACCCTCGTGGTCGGACGCGATCCGCACCTGGCCACCACAGCACGCGTAGAAGCCGAGCGGCTCCTTGGTCTCGACGAGGGCATTGTCACGCTCGGTGCCTCTCAGCCGCTCGACCCAGCTACTGCCTCGTCGATCGAGCGGACGCGTGCAAACGGCGCGTTCGTCATCGAGCTCAGCGCCGATCTTTCCGCGGTATCACGCCGAGAAGGCCTCGGCGCTCCGCGCTCGGTCGGCCTGGGTGCGCCCCGCGCCGTGCTGACCCAGCTCATGAAACAAGCGCGCGAGGCATACGCCTCCGTGGCCGACACAACAGTGGATACGAGTGACCGCACCCCGCAAGAAGTCGCGGATTTGGTCGCACGCGCGTGTAAACTGACCTCTGATTACTGATTCCTTCTCAAGTGAGGTACCCCTGTGGCAACGACCAATGATCTGAAGAACGGCCTGGTTATGGTGATCGACGGCCAGCTCTGGCAGGTTGTCGAGTTCCAGCACGTGAAGCCCGGCAAGGGCCCGGCCTTCGTGCGCACCAAGATCAAGAACGTCCTGTCCGGCAAGACCGTCGACAAGACCTTCAACGCGGGCCTGAAGATCGAGACCGCGACCGTCGACCGTCGCGACATGACGTACCTGTACCAGGATGGCACCGACTACGTCTTCATGGATCAGTCCACCTACGAACAGATCAACGTTCCCGCCGAAACCGTGGGCGACGCCCGCAACTTCATGGTGGAGAACCAGAACGTTATCGTCTCCCAGCATGACGGCACCGTCCTGTTCGTCGAGCTGCCCGCCACCGTCGTTCTGACGATCACGCACACGGAGCCCGGTCTGCAGGGCGATCGTTCTTCCGCCGGCACCAAGCCCGCGACGCTGGAGACCGGCTATGAGATCCAGGTCCCCCTCTTCATGGAGGAAGGCACCCGCGTCAAGGTTGACACCCGCGACGGCTCGTACTCGGGTCGCGTGACCGACTGATGTCGCGCCAGCACCGTTTCACCTCGCGCACGAAGGCCCGCAAACGCGCCGCCGACGTGGTTTTCGAGGCGGACCAGCGGGGGATGGGCCGCGACCCCGAGGTCCTGCGCGACCTGCTGCGCGAGCGGCGCGTCATCACCGCCGCGCAGACGCCCCTGCCGGAGTACTCGATCCAGATCATCGCGGGCGTGGCCGACAGCCTGCGCCGCATCGACGACCTGATCGAGGCCCACGCGCGCGTCCCCGGGCTGGACAGGGTGGCCGCCGTGGACTTGGCGGTCATGCGCGTGGCGGTGTGGGAGATGCTGGCCAATTCGGACGACGTGTCGCCGATCGTGGCGATCGACGAGGCGATCTCCATCGTCCGTTCGATCTCCACCGACGCCTCGCCCCGTTTCGTCAACGCGGTGCTCGACGCGATCCGCAAGGACATCGCCTCCTCGTGGGCGCGGCGCGGCGGGGACGACGGGGACTTCGACGAGGCGGGGGCTGGGCAGGCCGATGGCGCGGCTGGCGACGACGGCGCTGGTGCCGGGGACACCGGAGACGCTGGTACGGCAGGCGCTGATCGGCCCAGTGATGGCGCTGCGGACCGTTCTGGCGGCGGGGAAGCCCCCGTCGGCGGGGACGGTGGTGCCGATACTGCCGGAGTCGGCGGGCAGGGGAGTGCCGACCGGACCGGTGGCGCCGACATCGGCACTGATCCCGATTGGGCCAGCGGCGGCCCGAGCGGCAGCGGCGCTGCCCACGTGGACGGCGGTATTGTCGGCCCCGATGGCGCCGTCACCGGCTTGGACGCCGCCGAGGGCAGCGGTCCCCACAGCGCCGATCCGGGCGCACCGGTGGCGGACCGCCTCGAGGATCTGCCTGCTCCGACCCGCGCCCTGCCCGAGGGCGCCGAGCCCGTCGAGTCCGCGGAGTTGGTCGACGACGAGCTGGACGAACTGCTCGAGGAGTACTGACCACTCGGCGACCAGTGCTGTGACTGCATGCCCGCCCTTGTTGATCGTTGATCATAAGGCGTAGCCGCCGCACTGGTCGGCGAGCGCGCGCGAAGATATACTCGCAGCGGAAGGCCTGGCCACCGGAGTTCCGCATTGTTCTCGACACGCGGTGCCAGGTATTCGTCAACTCGGCTCGCGCTGGTCTTCGATCGCGCGGAAAGGCATCCGAACGCTAATGGTGAGGAACATCCGTGAGCGCATTGGTTCTCTGCTGCCAGCGACGGTGACGAGCTCCGAACTGGTGTCGGACACCGTTCCAGTCATCCACGCCGGAGCCATGGGGCTTCAGATTTGGGGCGCTTTCGTGGGGCAGAGCGCGGGCGAGGCGATGTGGGACGAGATGGACCCCCAGGACCTCGCCGTCCGCTTGAAAGCATTCGAGATGAACCGTCTGCTGGCGGTGGACGGCGGCCCGGGCTGGTTGCACCTCGATTTCACGAACGGCTGGATCCGCGTCGTGGCGGACACGTGGGAGCCGTGGTCGATCATCCTGCCTGGAATCTGGTGGACCGGAGATATATGAGGGCATCAACCCAGAACCACTGAGGCCGAGCAATGAATGACACCAATTTAGAACAGCGGTGCCGTGTGCTGCTGGCCAGTAGACCGAGTTGCGCCTGGTTGATCTGCCGCAGCAAATGCGCAAAGCCTGGTTCGACGAGAACTCCCGTGGTGAGAACGGCGCCCTTCGTGAGCTCGCGCTCGACGACGCCCTCTGGGACCAGTTCAACCGGGACTACGACGCCTGGTACGCCGAGCGCCCCCGGCCCGGTGCGCCCGGGCGCCTCCAGCCGTGAGATGGCGGGCGCACGGCGGCGGCAGGGAGCCGACGCGCCCCGCGAGGGCCGGGCGCCGGCTCCGCGCGGCGGCTACTATCGGTGGGGAGAGGTGCTGGACCATGCCGAGGCAGGAAGTATGAGACGGTTCGCAAGAACGGATTTGCTCGCGGAGGCGGGGCCCGTCGAGGAGTTCTCCGCTGAGAGCGCTCCCGAGGCGGTCGCCGACGGGATCACCGAGGTGCTCACCGCGCCCAGGTGCTTCGACGGCTCGCACATGTACGCGATGGTCGTGTGGGAGCTGCCCCCCCGGCGCCGAGCGCCCCGAGGACGTGGCAGCCGACGACCCCGCGCGTTCGACGTACATCCAGTGCGCGGGCTCCACCGGGGTGATGACGGTCGAGATCCGCGTCACCGGCCAGGACGGCTCGTACAAGCATTACGTCGTCGCCCGCGAGCCGGTCGCAGATCCTGAGAGCTGGATGGGCATCGAGTGAGACCCCGGCGAGGGCGGGCCCGCCGCCGTCCGCGTCCACCCCGAGGAGGTCTTCACCGGGGAGCAGGCCGCCCCCGTGTTCCGCGCCTACGTGGTCGACGGGCGCCTGCCCGCGCCCGAACTGCTGCGCCCGCTTGACATCTGAGCGCTGGTCGTGGTCCCAGGGAGTGCGCGATTCCCTGAGTCTCCACACCATTCTCAAGGAAAGGGTGCATATTTTACTGTACTCATGGTCAGAATTGAAATATGACTCATATGAGTAGTGGGATGATTTGAAATAATTTGAGGTCAAATGATTTGAATTACTAAGATGAACATGTTCCGTTTCATATATTCTGTCAGACAATTCGATCGTTGGGCCTGGTAGCCTTGAGGTAGCTCTAGCTGTCAGATTAGGGTTACCGGAGGACGAAGGGGAACTCCCACGTCACACACACGCACATTCAAAGTCGTCCGTGCGCTACTGGTTCAGTGTCTGGTGTGTTCGACATTCTTCATGCCGACGCTAGCCAATGCTGCTACAGAGCACGACTCTGAATTCGATGAACTCTTGGCGCTGAATCCAGGAGTGTCCGCCTCTGAGCTCGCGAGCGCACTCGATGCCGAATCCTCGGAGAAGGGGATGTCTGTTCAAGAGTACGCGCGAAGCGTCCTGGCTGAACAGCGCGCTGCGAAGGAGAAATACGAGTCCGAAATGCAAGATATGCAGATCGGAGGAGGGGGCGCGGACCTGGCCTCTATCGACGGAACAGCGGGTGCGACGTATTTGCTTCCGAAATCAGACTACGTCGGTGATGTCTACTGGAGTCCTGGGGTTCCACATTACGGTCATGTTGGGATATTCTCCGGACGTGATTGGATTGTTGAGGCGGCTGGAAAACCTGGAGGGTCGAACTGGGACTGGGTGTGGAATGTAACAGTTCCCTCGGGAACCGTCCTTTTTTACTTCCACACCTCTCAGGCGACCCAAGACGCTGCGGCGGCTTACGCCTACAACCATCTGCTCCACTACCCCTACAACTGGCGTTTCTGGTCGAACAAGGAGTACAATATTAAAAGTCTGAATTGCTCGCAGTTGGTGTGGTACGCCTACTACTATGGTGCAGGCCTTGATGTTGATGGCGATGGGGGCAATGCTGTTTTCCCGTCGGACATCCGCGATAGTTCGCTCTCGTACATCTACAGGCGACTCTGATCGAGGCGGTGCGGCATGGAACACGGCATTCGCCGTATCAGTAATGCGCTGTGCGCATCTGCGAGCGCGGCCGCATTGGTCGTCTGCTGTGTTTCATGCGCGCACTCGACAACGGAGGACGTGGGGTACCTGGAGGGGTTCACGACCTCGGGCGCGTTCCTGGTCGTCAGGCTGAGCAGTCAGGGGATCAGGAACGGGCTGCCCCCGGATACCGCGAACGGGTACCTGGTCGCCTTCCAGCAGGACGGCAGCATGAGCGCCGCGTGGACCCAGGGGCTCCTCAGCTCGGAAATGACTTGGAACGGGCCGGTGCTCAGTGTCGGCGACTCGGCGTACGAGTACCTGATCACTGACGACGGCGCCTCGGCGTTCCCCCGCACCGTGGACGGCGGGCACGAGGTGGGGCGCATCGTCTCGAGCACTGACGGCAGCGTCCTCAGTTTCTACGTCGAGGGCCCCGTGCAACGGGCGTACAACATCGACAGTGGGGGAATCAGGGATCGGTCTGAGAACCAAGAGTTCTATCTGACAAACGGGGAGTGCGGGGGGAGGGTGCTCTCGTCCACGTCCACGAGGATCACTCCCATCCTTCAGGAAAGCGCATCCGAGTTCGCCGCCTCCCGCCCGCCGAGCGCAGCGGAGTCGGACGGCGCGCAATCGGACTCCGCGGAGTCGGGAGCGCCCGACGGCTACGACATACTCGCTCAGGTCTACCCCCACGATGGGGACCTGCCCCCGGTGCTCGCGGTGGCTCCCAGGGAAACACGGATCGAAGTGTTCCGCACGGATCTGTGGTGTGCGGACGATGTCTTCTACCACCTCATGTATTTGGACTCACCTGAGTTCGTCACACGCGATTCGGATGGCGACGAGGGGAGGACGACCATTTTCCTCAACGAATGGGACCTGGGAACGGGGGAGCGCCGCATCCGGATGGTGACGGACGAAGAGGGGGCTCCTTTCGCTGTGGGTTATCAAGAAACTGCTTTCTTCGGCCAGTACGATGAGCAGTTCTACACGTTCGCGACGCCCTACGGCCATGTGTTCAAGCTCGACGCCCAGTCGGCACGGGTCACGCAATTGGCGACGCTGCCCTTGGCGAAGCCCGAGCTGAGGAGTGCGCGATTCTACGTGCGCGACGGCTACGCCTACGCGATCGAACCGAGTGAGGACGGGGGGGCGCCCCCTCAGTTCAGCGCGTGCCGTCTTTCCGACGGGCGGTGCTCGACGCCGAAACCGCTGGAAGGGCTCGAGAAGAAGATGCGCGGCAGTCTGCTGGGAGGGGAACAAGTTCTCCAATCCTTCGCCGTGCGCCCCGGCTACATCCCCGACATCGACTCGTGACGCCCGGAGACGCTATGGCGTGAAGGGGGAGCCGTGTCCCCCGACAGCCGACGGGCACCGCCCCGAACCCGCTCCGGCACGGGCGCGCCGAATGGACCCAGCCGCGCGCCGGAGCGGGGGACGGCGGCTCACAGCGCGGTGCGCGTCGCCTTCACGTCCCAGTGCTCGGGCCCGTCGGTGAGGACCTCGAAGGTCCACTCGCCGGGCAGCTGTGCGATCTGAGCAAGCAGCGGACGAGGCAGGTGGGGAGCGCGAATGATGAAGGATTCACCGGCGTTCATCGACTGGGCTGCGCCGAGAACAGCTGCGTGACGGAGACGGTGGGGGATAGCGGTCGCATCAATGGTCGGTTCGGCGACGTCGTGCTCGCCGCAGCCACAGCCGCCACCGTGGACCTCGGGGTGGGGAAGCTGTTCGATCGTCATGGTGTGGCCTTTCTATAGAGAAGTATCTGAGGCGCTGTCGGCGCTCATTGAATTTTACCGGCTTTGCCCCTTTCATCGCAGCGCCAACAGGACTACGTATCGCTCACGAAGCCGAGATACCCGGTAGGGGTATACCAAGATACCCCTACGGGGTATAATTCGCCGTCACACGGTGACAGGCTTACGTCACTGACAAGCGGGCCGCGGAGTATTCGACACGCATCGCCCTCAATACCAACCAAATGCTCATACATTGAGCCGTTTGACACCAGTTCATAACCGACGCCTTTCATGCGCACGCGACTCTTGACACTGAGTGTAAGCGTTTGTATTCTGGTGGCGTGACGCCGATGGCACCGTCGCCATCATCACCCGCGTACACCAACAACACTGGAGAGACAGCAATGACGCATCTATCCCACATTTTCGATATTCGTACGTCTCCACCCACGTCCCTGACGCTCGAGTAGCAACGTACAAAGTGGCTCATGGAGTTCCTCAAGACGTACGCCGTGCTCGTCATCGTGTATGGCGGCTTCTACCTGCTACGTACGAACTTCAAGTCCGCGCAGCCTTTCCTCGTCGAACAGGTCGGGCTAACGACGACTCAACTCGGCACAATCGGCTTCGCCTTCTCGCTAACCTACGGCTTCGGCGGACTCATTCTCGGGTTCTTCATTGATGGCAAGAACACCAAGAAGGTCATCTCCGCACTGCTGCTCGCCTCGGGTGTCACGTCGGTCCTCATCGGCCTCGTGCTCGCATGGTTCCACAGCCCATACGGCTGGATGATCCTCCTGTGGTCACTCAATGGCCTCTTCCAGGCTCCCGGCGGCCCCTGCTGCAACTCGACGATGAACCGATGGACGCCCCGTGCCCTGCGCGGTCGCTTCATCGGCTGGTGGAATGCCTCGCACAACGTTGGCGCGATGGTGGCGGGCGTTCTCGCTCTCTGGGGCGCGAACACGCTGTTCAACGGATCTGTCATCGGCATGTTTATCGTCCCCGCCGTCATCTGCATCCCAATCGGCATATGGGGCTGGTTCTTCGGTAAGGACGATCCCAAGGAGCACGGTTGGAACACGCCCGAGGCGATCTTCGGTGAACCCGAGTCGAAGGCTGATGCGGTGACAAGCTCCGTCTCCAAGGGCCGGATCCTGCTCGATTACGTTGTCAAGAATCCTGCCGTCTGGTTCCTGTGCATCGCTAATGTGGCCGCGTACTGCGTGCGCATTGGCATCGACAACTGGAACGTGCTCTACACACGTCAGGAGCTTGGTTTCTCCGATTACCTTGCGGTGAACACGACCATCGCGCTGGAACTCGGCGGCCTCGCCGGCTCTCTTCTGTGGGGATACTTCTCAGACAAGATGGGCGGTCGGCGCGCCCTGAGCGCCGCTATCGGCATGGGCGCTGTGGTCATCCCGCTCTTCGTCTACGCGCATGCGACGACAGCTCTTGTCGTCTACGGAGCTCTCTTCATGATCGGCTTCCTTATCTTCGGCCCCGTCACCTTGATTGGCATCTGCGTCATCGGTTTTGCGCCGAAGACCGCGACCGTGGTCGTCAACGCAGTTCCTCGAGCATTCGGCTACGTCTTTGGCGATTCGATGGCCAAGGTTCTTCTCGGCCGCATTGCAGACCCGACGAAGGACGGCGTAACGGTCCTCGGACTGCACCTCCACGGCTGGTCATCGACATTCACCGTGCTGTTTGCATCCGCAGCGGTTGGCCTCGCCTGCCTGATCATGGTCGCATTCTTTGAGGAGCGTAACCTGCGCGCTGACCGTGAATTCAGCGAAGCGAAGGAGGAATCGTGAGCATGACGGTTGATATGGAGCATTTGCTCAACGCGGCTATTGAGGCTGTTCGCAGGGGGATGAACATTGCCCTTCACCCACCCGTCGAGCTTGACGTTCACACGAAAGCAAATCGTAACGACCTCGTCACAGCCGTCGATAAAGCGATCGAAGCGGATATTGCCTCCCATCTTCACGCGGTGACAGGCTTACCACTTCTGGGGGAGGAGGGGCACGCCGTTGACTCTTTCGCTGGACTCGTCTGGGTCCTTGATCCGATCGACGGCACGATGAACTACGTGGAAACCCACCGCGATTATGCGGTGTCCTTAGCCTTGTGCGAGGACGGAACTCCGGTCCTTGGCGTGGTCGCCGACGTTGTCGCCGGACGCATTTATCACGCGATCCGAGGCCAAGGAGCGTGGGTCGATGGGGTGCCTCTCACGCAGGCAACGGATGTGTCAACGTATCGTGACGCCATCATCATCACCGACATCAAAGAGATCCTCGCGCTGCCTCGGCTTGCCCGCGCGCTTCAGGACAGCCGTGGCCATCGGCGCTACGGCTCCGCAGCGCTCGAGTGCGTGGAAGTTGCTGTCGGCCGGGCTGGAGCATTCGTCCACATGTGGGTCTCTCCGTGGGATATCGCCGCAGCGACGCTCATCGCCACCGAGTGCGGTGCGCTCGCGACGCGCTTGGACGGAACTCCGCTCGACGTGCGCTACAAAGGATCGATTCTCCTCGGCACACCCAACGTGCATGCCACGCTCGTTGAGTGCCTGATGTCCTCAGTGCAGTAAGCGTGGACGGTCGCGTGGGCCGGGCTTACGGGCAGTTCGTTCCGCGCGGCTATCCCGTGCTCGCCCGCACGACGAGTTCCGTTTCAACACGTTGACGAGCCGGGCTGCCACCGTCGCTGAGCGCTCGTGCGATCGCCTGATCGACAGCGAGGCTCGCGACACGCGACGGCGCACGGTCAATCGACGTCAGAGAGAGGGCGCGCGACGAAGCGATCGCCGAGTTATCGCAGCCCACAACCAACATATCGCGCCCCGGAACGAGGCCGTCCCCGAGGAGAGCAAGAATGGCGCCGTGCGCGCACTGGTCGTTGTAGCAAACGAGCGCATCAACTCCGGCAGGGAGACCCGCTCGGACAGCGAGGAAGCCAGCGTCGACGTTGTCACCGCCCGGCACAGTGAGCGCATCGACCTCGTGAGTGATGCACGCCTGCGTAAAAGCCGCTTTGCGCGCTCGTGCGGAGGGCCCGGGAGGCCCTTCAAGGAAGGCAATGCGTCGGCTGCCACGTTGGGCGAGAAGAGCAATCGCTTGCCCCATACCGCGTTCGTTGGAGCTCGTCACAAGATCAATGTCTCGACGAGGCGCGCGCTGACCAATGAGGACGGCCGGAGTATTCGGAAAGCGCGTCGAGATGCAGGTCGAGTCGACAGCAATGACGGCCTGAGCGCGCAGCTGCAGAACAGACTCCCAGGCTCGGTCGACATCACGCGAGGTATCAATCGACTCCACAATGACCCGAAACCCCCGATCCTCAGCGTATCGGAGGGCCTCAGCACGGTAGCGAACATGTAGTTCCTGGCTGAGGGAACAGACGAGGCCCAGGATCTGCGGCCGCGCCGAAGCGAGGAGCGACGCCGCGATGTTTGCCCGGTAGCCGAGCTGTTCGGCCACCTTTTCGATTCGTTCACGTGTTGGGGCTGCGACGCGCGGAGATCCCCCAAGAGCGCGTGACACGGTCGCGATCGATGTTCCGGCAGCGAGAGCGATATCGTCGAGCGTCACGCGCTGTCCAGACATCTGACGGTCGTGCGCCAACGGCGTCACACCGGTCCTTTGCCCGGGCTTGGACTGCTTCGACTGCTGGCTCATTCCTGCAGTCTAACGCCACTCACGTGGTGTTTCACACGTGGAGGCGTCACACCGGCTCGTGACGAGGAGCGTAGGATTGATGTACGACAGATCCTTTAATGACCGTCCCGTGAGGCGGGGAAGGAGTAAGCGTGGCCGAAGTGCACGCAGATCGCGCATCGCGCGGCAAAGAAGTATTGGGAGTTGGCGACGTCGCACGCTCCCTGACACGCATCGCCTATGAGATCGTCGAACGAAACGGCGGCAGCGATAATCTGGTGATCGCCGGTATCCCCACTCGTGGCGCAACGTTGGCACGGCGCCTCGTCAATCGGATTCGGGAAGTCTCCGGCACCTACGCGGAACTCGCAATCATCGACACCACGATGTACCGCGACGACCTGGCCTCTCAGCCCCTGAGAGCTCCGAAAGAGACTCTGGTGCCTCGCACTGGCATCAACGGTAAGACCGTCGTCCTTGTCGACGATGTGCTGTACACCGGCCGCACCATCAAGGCTGCGCTCGATGCTCTTACTCGTATCGGTCGCCCTGGGGCCGTTCAGCTCGCAGTCCTCGTCGACCGTGGCCACCGCGAGCTTCCGATTCGCCCGGACTACGTCGGCAAGAACCTGCCGACCTCCCGCGACGAAATCGTCACCATCCTGCTCGACGAAACAGACGGGCGCGATGGCGTCCTTCTCGGGAAAGGCCTGTAAACGATGAGCCTGAGCCATCTCATTTCTATCCGTGATTTGACGCGCGAGGAGGCGATTCTGATCCTCGACACGGCGGAACAGATGGCCGCCACTCAGCGCCACGGCGTCAAGAAGCTTCCGACGCTTCAGGGAAAAACCGTCGTCAACCTCTTTTTCGAGGATTCGACGCGCACCCGCATCTCCTTTGAGACCGCCGCCAAGCGCTTGAGCGCCGACGTCATCAACTTCCAGTCCCGCGGCTCCTCGGTTTCCAAGGGCGAGTCCCTCAAGGACACCGCGCTCACGCTGGAGGCCATGAGCGCGGATGCGGTCATCGTGCGCCACTCCTCGTCGGGCGCTGCACACCGTCTCGCGCACGCCGGCTGGATGAATCTGCCGGTCCTCAACGCGGGTGACGGCACCCACCAGCATCCGACGCAGGCTCTCCTTGACGCGATGACCCTGCGCCGCCACTACGCACCGTCGCTCGGCGAGAATGGGACGACCGCCCCCGGCTCCGGCCTCGACGGCGCACACGTCGTCATTGTCGGGGACGTCCTTCACTCGCGCGTGGCGCGCTCCAACGTTGATCTCCTGACGCTCCTGGGCGCCCGCGTCACCCTCGTGGCACCCCCAACGCTCCTGCCGATCGGCGTGGAGACCTGGAGCTGCGCCACCTCCTACAACTTCGACGAGGCCCTCGCGACCCACCCCGACGCGGTCATGATGCTGCGCGTGCAGCGCGAGCGCATGTCGAGCGCGGGCGGTGGATTCTTCCCGTCGCCCGGCGCCTACCACGCGGAGTACGGCCTCACCCCGGCACGCTTCGCAACGCTCTCTCCCAACGCCGTCGTTATGCATCCCGGCCCGATGAACCGAGGCCTCGAAATCTGCGCTGAGGCAGCCGACTCAGACCAATCTGTCATCGTTGAACAGGTGTCGAACGGTGTGTGCATCCGCATGGCCGCCCTCTACCTGCTTCTCGCATCGGAAGGACACAGCAATGACTGAACAGACCCGTGACATCCTGATCACCGGAGCCTCGCTACTCGGCGGGGAACCCACCGACATTGCGCTGTCCGCTGGCACCATCGTCGCGATCGGTGCCGACGCCCGTAACGCCGTGCGCGACCCGCGCATCATCGACGCCGAAGGCCTCATCGCCCTGCCCGGCCTCGTCGACATCCACACCCACCTGCGTCAGCCCGGCGGCGAGGACGCCGAGACCGTTTTCACCGGTACGCGAGCGGCCGCGGTCGGCGGCTACACGGCCGTCCACGCGATGGCCAACACGACGCCCACGCAAGACACGGCCGCCATCGTCGACCAGGTGCTGCGCCTGGGCGAGGAGGCCGACTGGGTCGAGGTGCGTCCCGTCGGTGCCGTCACCAAGGGCCTGGAAGGCAAGCAGCTCGCATCGCTCGGTTCGATGGCCCGTTCGCGCTCGAAGGTCCGCGTCTTCTCTGACGACGGCAAGTGCGTGTCCGATCCCGTTCTCATGCGCCGCGCCCTCGAGTATGTCAAGGGCTTCGGAGGCGTAATCGCCCAGCACAGCCAGGATCCGGCCCTCACCGAGGGTGCTCAGATGAACGAGTCGACGCTGTCCGGCGAGCTCGGCCTGTCCGGCTGGCCCGCCGTCGCCGAAGAGGCGATCATCGCCCGCGACATCCTGCTCGCCAAGCACGTCGGCTCGCGCCTGCACGTGTGTCACCTGTCGACAGCGGGTTCGGTTGACCTCGTGCGCTGGGGTAAGGCACAGGGCGTGGATATCACGGCCGAGGCTACGCCTCACCACCTGCTCCTCACCGAGCAGCTGGCCGCCACCTACGACCCGATCTACAAGGTGAACCCGCCGCTGCGCCGGGCCGAGGACGTCGAGGCCGTGCGCGAAGGCCTGGCCGACGGCACGATCGATTGCATCGGCACAGACCACGCTCCGCATCCGCTCGAGATGAAGGACTGCGAGTGGCAGGCCGGCGCGTTCGGCATGACCGGCCTGGAGACAGCGCTGCCGATCATTATCGAGACGATGGTGAACACGGGCCGCATGGACTGGGCAGACGTCGCCCGCGTGATGTCGACTGTTCCTGCCCAGATTGGCCGCGTGACATCACAGGGCCAGGGCCTGGTCGTTGGTGGCCCCGCACACGTCACCCTCGTTGACGCCACCGTCCGCGTCACGGTCGATCCCGCCAAGCAATGGACACGCTCCGCGAACTGTCCCTTCCGCGGCATGGAACTGCCCGGACAGGTGCGTTACACGATCTACAACGGCGTCCCGACGGTCGTCGACGCCACCCCGATTGCCAAGGAGGACCGATGACCACATCCGATATCGCTCTGCTCGTCCTGGAGGACGGCACCGTTTTCAAGGGCCGCGCATGGGGCGCGAAGGGCCGCACGCTCGGCGAGATCGTGTTCTCGACCGGCATGACCGGCTACCAGGAGACGCTCACCGACCCGTCGTACCACCGCCAGATCGTCGTCATGACGGCCCCGCACATTGGCAACACCGGCGTCAACGATGAGGATCCCGAATCCTCGCGCATCTGGGTCGCGGGCTTCGTCGTGCGCGACGCCGCCCGCCGCGCCTCCAACTGGCGCTCGCGCCGCGAGCTGGAGGACGAACTGATCTCTCAGGGCATCGTCGGCATCGCGGACGTCGACACGCGTGCGATCACCCGCCACATCCGCGAGCGGGGAGCGATGCGCGCTGGCATCTTCTCGGGTGACGCGCTGCCTGTGGGCGCGCAGTACCTGGGGGACGAGGCCGTGGCCTCCCTCGTGCGCATCGTTGCCGAGTCGCCCGCGATGAGCGGAGCAGCGCTCGCCGCCGAGGTGTCGACGGACGAGACCTACGTGGTGGAGCCCCTCGGCGACTTCGAGGGCAAGGAACCCATCGCGCGCGTCGTCGCCGTCGACCTGGGTATCAAGTCGCGCACGCCCTACCACCTCGCCGCGCGTGGAGCGCGCGTCTACGTGGTGCCCTCCACCGCGTCCTTCGCGGACATCGAGGCACTCAAGCCGGACGGCGTCTTCTTCTCCAACGGACCCGGCGACCCGTCGACTGCCGACCGCGAGATCGGAGTGCTGCGCGCCGTCCTCGACGCGGGTATCCCGTACTTTGGTATTTGCTTCGGTCATCAGCTCTTCGGCCGTGCGCTTGGCTACGGCACCTACAAGCTGGACTACGGTCACCGCGGTATCAACCAGCCGGTGAAGGAGGTGGCCACGGGCCGCGTGGAGATCACCGCTCACAACCACGGCTTCGCGGTGGACGCTCCGGTAGGGGAGCCCTCGGTCGCTCCCTTCGAGTCGGGCCGCTACGGGCGCGTCGAGGTCTCCCACGTCGGCCTCAACGACGGCGTCGTCGAGGGCCTGCGTGCCCTGGACATTCCTGCCTTCTCCGTTCAGTACCACCCCGAGGCAGCTGCGGGCCCGCACGACGGCGAGCTGCTCTTCGATCGCTTTATTTCCCTGATGACTGCCGCTAAGGAGACCCACTGATGCCCCGCAGGAACGATCTGTCGTCAGTCCTCGTCATCGGATCGGGCCCGATCGTCATCGGCCAGGCGTGCGAGTTCGACTACTCGGGCACGCAGGCATGCCGCGTGCTGAAGGAGGAGGGCCTGCGCGTCATCCTCGTTAACTCCAACCCGGCCACCATCATGACCGATCCGGGCATCGCCGACGCCACCTACGTCGAGCCGATCACCCCGGAGGTCGTGGCCTCGATCATCGAGAAGGAGCGTCCCGACGCGCTACTGCCCACGCTGGGCGGTCAGACGGCCCTGAACACGGCCGTCGCGCTGTCTGAAATGGGCGTTCTTGAGCGTTTTAACGTCGAGCTGATCGGCGCATCGATCGACGCGATTCGCGCCGGTGAGGACCGCGAGGAGTTCAAGGAGATCGTCGAGCGCTCCGGCGCGGAGGTCGCGCGTTCCTTCATCGCCCACACGATGGAGGAGTGCCACGCGGCCGCCGCCGAGCTCGGCTACCCCCTCGTCGTTCGCCCCTCCTTCACGATGGGCGGGCTCGGCTCCGGTTTTGCTTACACCCCCGACGACCTCGAGCGCATCGCCGGCCAGGGCCTGGCCGCCTCGATCACGACCGAGGTTCTCCTCGAGGAGTCGATCCTCGGCTGGAAGGAATACGAGCTTGAGCTCATGCGCGACAAGGCGGACAACGTTGTCGTCGTGTGTTCGATCGAGAACGTTGACCCGGTCGGCGTGCACACGGGTGACTCGATCACGGTCGCTCCGGCGCTGACCCTCACCGACCGCGAGATGCAGCGTCTTCGCGACATCGGCATTGCCGTCATCCGCGCTGTGGGTGTGGACACGGGCGGATGTAACATCCAGTTCGCGATTCACCCCGAGACTGGCCGCATCATCGTCATCGAGATGAACCCGCGCGTGTCGCGTTCGTCCGCGCTGGCCTCGAAGGCGACGGGCTTCCCGATTGCGAAGATCGCCGCGCGGCTTGCCACCGGCTACACGCTCGACGAGATTCCGAACGACATCACGGGCTCGACCCCGGCCTCGTTCGAGCCGACACTCGACTACGTGGTCGTCAAGGTCCCGCGCTTCACCTTCGAGAAGTTCCCGGCCGCCGACCCGACCCTCACCACCTCGATGAAGGCCGTGGGCGAGGCCATGGCGATCGGTCGTTCCTACACGGAGGCCTTGCAGAAGGCTCTGCGTTCGATCGATAAGGGCGGCGTGCAGTTCCACTGGGACGGGGACGCGCCCACGCCCGAGGAGACCCGCGCGCTCGTCGAGGCCGCTGCAGTCGGAACCGAGGGCCGTCTCGTCCAGGTCCAGCAGGCTATTCGTGGCGGTGCGACCCTCGAGGAACTCTTCGAGTCGACGAAGATCGACCCGTGGTTCCTCGACCAGTTGTTCCTCCTCGACGAGGTCGCGACCCGCATTCGCGAGGCTGAGGCTCTCACGGGCGACGTCCTCGCCGAGGCGAAGCGTCACGGCTTCTCCGACCGTCAGATCGCAGCGATGCGCGGCCTGTCCGAGGATACGGTGCGCGAGGTGCGCGGCGCGTTTGGCATCCACCCCGTGTTCAAGACGGTCGACACCTGCGCCGCCGAGTTCGCGGCCCGCACGCCCTACCACTACTCGACCTACGACCAGGAGAATGAGGTCCGTCCGCGCGGGCGCGAAGCCGTCATCATCCTGGGTGCTGGTCCCAACCGCATCGGTCAGGGAATCGAGTTCGACTATTCGTGCGTGCACGCGGCCATGTCGCTGCGCGAGCACTACGAGACCGTCATGGTCAACTGCAACCCCGAAACGGTGTCAACCGACTACGACATCTCCGACCGCCTCTACTTCGAGCCCCTCACGCTCGAGGACGTCTTGGAGATTTACCGCGCCGAGTGTGCAGCCGGCCCCGTCAAGGGCATGATCGTCCAGCTCGGCGGCCAGACTCCGCTGTCCCTGGCAGCCGACCTCGAGCGCGCCGGGGTGCCGATCCTCGGCACAAGCCCGCGCGCCATCGACCTGGCCGAGGACCGCGAGGAGTTCGGCAAGGTTCTTGAAGCGGCGCAGTGCCCGGCTCCCGCGCACGACACCGCGAACACGCCCGAGCAGGTTATCGCCGTGGCTGAGCAGGTCGGCTACCCGGTCCTCGTTCGCCCCTCCTTCGTGCTGGGTGGACGCGGCATGGCGATCATCAACGACGAGCCAGCGCTCCGCGAATACCTCGCGAGCCATGACTCTGAGCTGCTGTTCTCGCGCGGCCCGCTCCTCATCGACCGCTTCCTGGACGCGGCCATCGAGATCGATGTCGACGCCCTGTACGACGGTGAAGAGCTCTTCATGGGCGCGATCATGGAGCACATCGAGGAGGCTGGCATCCACTCGGGTGACTCCTCCTGCGTGCTGCCTCCGATGACGCTGTCCGCGCGCGAACTCGAGCGCATCACGGCATCTACCGAGGCGATCGCGCGAGGCGTCGGCGTGCGCGGCCTGATCAACATCCAGTTCGCTCTGCTCTCCGATACGCTTTACGTCATCGAAGCAAACCCGCGTGCCTCGCGTACCGTTCCCTTCGCGTCGAAGGCGACGGGCGTGCAGCTCGCGAAGGCCGCCGCTCTCATTCAGGTGGGTGCGACGATCGCCTCGCTGCGCGAGGAGGGCCTGCTGCCCACCCACGACGCCCGCGAGATCCACGACGGCGGCTCGATCGCGGTGAAGGCAGCCGTCCTGCCCTTCAAGCGCTTCCGCACGGCAGGCGGCGAAATCGTCGACACTGTCCTCGGTCCCGAGATGCGCTCAACGGGCGAAGTCATGGGCATCGACCGAGACTTCCCGACTGCGTTCGCCAAGTCCCAACTCGGCGCGTCGACCGATATGCCGACGTCGGGCACCGTCTTCATTTCCATTGCGGATACCGACAAGCGAGCAATCGTTCTGCCGGCCGCCCGTATGCACGAGATGGGCTTTAACATCCTCGCAACCTCCGGAACAGCATCGGTTCTGCGCCGCAATGGCATCGAGGCCCAGGCCGTTCGTAAGTCGTCCGAGGGCCGCGGCGACGGTGGCGAGCCGACGGTCGTCGACCTCATCAACGACGGCTCGATCGACATGGTCGTTAACACGCCTCAGCGCAGCGCCCCGCGTAATGACGGCTACCAGATTCGCGCCGCCGCTGCCTCGCAGGACCGCCCCGCGGTGACCACGCTGCAGGCATTCAACGCGATGGTCCAGGCCATCGAAGTGCGTATGCGCGGGGCCTACTCCGTGCGTTCCCTGCAGGAGTGGGATTCCATTCGATCGGAGGAGACACGATGACGACTGCCGCAATCACACCTGGTGCCGCCGCCGGCTTCGGCGACCGTCTCTACGCAGCCATGCGCGCGTATGGGCCCGTGTGCGTGGGCATCGATCCTCACGCGGGCCTGCTGCGGGAATGGGGACTTGACGACGACGCGAGCGGTGTGCGCGAGTTCTCTCTTCGCGTCATCGAGGCGCTCGGCGGTCGCGTCGCTGCCTTCAAGCCTCAAGCTGCTTTCTTCGAGCGTCACGGCTCTCGCGGCGTCGCCGTTCTTGAGGAGGTCATCGCCGCCTGTCGCGAGGTCGGCACGCTGTGCATTGTGGATGCGAAGCGCGGTGACATCGGCTCGACGATGGACGGCTATGCACAGGCGTTCCTGTCGGATTCTTCTCCGCTCGCCGGCGACGCGGTCACGCTCTCGCCCTATCTCGGCGTCGGATCGCTGACCCCCGCCCTTGAGTTGGCGCGACAGACCCGCAGGGGAGTGTTCGTCTTGGCGCTCACGTCCAACCCTGAGGGAGCCTCTGTACAGCACGCCCGCGGCGAGGACGGAACAAGCGTTGCGGGCCGCGTCGTGTCCCAACTGGCGGACTTTAACGGCCAGTGTGACCAACAACACCTCGGCCCTGTGGGCATCGTTGTCGGGGCCACGGTCGGCGATGCGGTGAAGCGTTTGGGCATCGATCTCCCGTCGCTGAATGGCGCTTTTTTGGCTCCAGGACTGGGCGCACAGGGTGCTGGCCCGGCGCAGGTCAGAGAGGTTTTCGCCGGAGCCGAAGATGCTGTCCTTGCCTCGTCTTCCCGCGCAATCTTGCGCGCTGGCCCGAGTATTGCCGGCCTTCGAGATGCCTACCGTGCAACGGTCGATTCACTGCAATAATCTGCTCTGTTACTAAAGAAGCAGCGTTTTGGTCTGGCACTAGTGGTCTGGAAGGTGACATAGTTTATTTACCGAAGATCCCAACCGAGGAGATGATCAGAATGGCACTACCTGATCTCACGCCAGAACAGAGGGCGCAGGCTCTCGAGAAGGCAACACAGGCACGGAGGCGTCGCGCCGAAGTGAAGAACGCGCTCAAGGCGCGCTCGATGAACTTGTCGGAGGTTTTGGAACTCGCTGATTCAGACGAAGCAGTCGCGAAGATGAAGGTCGTTTCGCTACTGGAGTCGCTGCCGCGCGTTGGCACGAACACGGCTGCCGTACTAATGGACGAGTACAAGATCGCCCAGAGCAGGCGCGTGCGTGGCCTCGGCCCCGTCCAGCGAAAGGCCCTCGTCGAGCGTTTCGGATGACGCGGTCAAGCGTGGCACACTTGAGTCATGACTAAGGCTCAACTGACTGTCCTCGCTGGCCCTACAGCCGTTGGTAAGGGAACTGTTGTCGCTGCGCTCACGAAGCGCTACCCGACGCTCAACGTGTCAGTCTCGGCAACAACTCGCGATCCTCGGCCCGGTGAACTGAACGGCGTCCACTACTACTTTGTTTCCGCCCAAGAGTTCGATGCAATGATCGAACGCGGAGACATGTTGGAGTGGGCGCTTGTTCATGGAAACAACAAGTACGGGACGCCTCGCGGACCCGTCGATGAAGCCCTCGCTGCTGGCAAGCCCGTGCTTCTTGAGATCGACCTGGCCGGCGCACGCCAGGTCCGCACCAACAGGCCCGACGCACAGTTCATTTTCTTAGCTCCACCTTCGTGGGAGGAGCTCGAGCGTCGCCTCATTGGCCGGGGCACGGAAGGCCCTGAGGAACAGGCTCGCCGTCTGGCTACCGCCCGCGTTGAGCTCGAGGCTGCCTCGGAGTTTGACCATGTTGTGATCAACGACGACGTGGAGCGCGCCGTGGATGAGCTGGCTCGGCTCATTGGCCTGGAGTAGTATCTATCTGAATCCGCCACTGAGAGGAATACACGCATGTCCGGAATTGTTGCCCAGCCCGTGGGCATCACGTCCCCGCCCATTGACGATCTGCTGGAGCACGTCGATTCCAAGTACGCGCTGGTTATCTTCGCCGCGAAGCGTGCGCGTCAGATTAACTCCTACAATCTGCAGCTTCAGCAGAACATGATCCAGTTCGTGGGTCCGGTCGTCGACGTGCAGCCGGATGAGAAGCCACTTGCGGTTTCCCTGCGTGAGATCAACGAAGGCCTCCTGTCTCTCGAAGCTAACCCCGAGGCCTGACATGGCAACGATCGTCGTCGGAGTGACCGGCGGCGTCGCAGCCTTTAAAGCACCCATCGTGGTCCGCGAGTGTCAACGCGCGGGCCACGACGTGTATGTCGCTGCGACGCGCGCGTCTTTGGATTTCGTTGGCCGTTCCACCTGGGAGGGCATCACGTCCCGCCCGGTCGCCGTGGATATCGCGGGGGAAGGGCGCGCCGAGCATGTGGAACTCGCTCGCGTCGCGGATCTCATCATCGTCGTGCCGGCGACCGCGAATTCTTTGGCGCGCCTCGCCGCTGGCTTCGCCGACGACATGGTGTCGTTGACTGTTCTCGCATCGGATGCTCCCGTTGTCGTTGCCCCGGCAATGCATTCCAACATGTGGCTGGCGCCCGCTACGCAGGCGAACGTTCAGGCGCTTCGTGATCGCGGCTTCCACGTCATCGACCCTGCTTCTGGCGCGCTTGGTTCCGGCGACAGGGGTGTCGGCCGCCTTCCCGAGCCTGAGGAGATCGCCCGGGTGGCTCTCGGGGTCCTTGCTGCTCGCGATCAGGCATCGAACGCTCTTGCTGGTCGCACGGTTGTTGTCACCGCCGGCGGTACACGCGAGCCCGTCGATCCGGTACGTTTTCTTGGCAATAAGTCCTCCGGCCGTCAGGGACTCGCGATCGCGTCGGCAGGGGCGCGAGCCGGCGCATCCGTACGCGTGATCGCCGCCAACATCGAGTCGGCTTTGCTCGCAACGTTGCCAACGGCCGTGCAGGTTACGCGAGTGGGGAGCGCCCTGCAGATGCGCGAGGCAACGATCGCTCAGGTGGCCGATGCCGACGCTCTCGTGATGACGGCAGCTGTCGCGGACTTCCGGCCCGAGGCTGCCTCAGAGTCGAAGATCAAAAAGGACCTGTCCAACGAGGAAGCTCCGACGATTCGCCTGGTTCGTAACCCCGATATCCTCGCCGAGATCGGGCACAGCGATCAGCGCCCGCCTCTCGTCGTCGGATTCGCCGCAGAGACCGGCACCGATAAGGAGATTCTTGCCTATGGCGCTGACAAGGCTGCCCGAAAAGGCGCGGATTTTATTTGCCTGAATCGGGTGGGGGAGAGCGTCGGATTTGGTGACGTTCCCAATGACATTCGACTCCTCGACGCACGCGGGAACATCGCGGGCCGTTACGTCGGCTCAAAGGATGAGGTGGCCGCTGGTCTTGTCGGCCATATGGCTTCATTCCTTGATAATCTAAAGCGGTGAGTCAACAGCTTTTTTCTTCTGAGTCCGTTACCGAAGGTCACCCCGACAAGGTCTGTGACCGTGTTTCCGATGCGATCCTCGACGCGCTGCTCGCCGCCGATCCCCGCTCGCGCGTGGCCGTCGAGACGATGGCGGCCACCGGTCTCATCCACATCGCCGGTGAGGTGACGACCGAGGCGTACGTTGAGATCCCGGAGATCGTGCGTCGCGAGATCCTGTCGATCGGCTACGACTCGTCACGTGTTGGCTTCGACGGTGCCTCCTGCGGCGTGTCCGTGTCGCTCGACGGTCAGAGCCCCGACATTGCCGGCGGCGTTGATGAAGCCCTTGAGGTGCGCGGCACCCAGGGCGGTGACCCGCGCGACCGTCTCGGCGCGGGCGACCAGGGCATCATGTTCGGCTACGCTTCTTCGGACACCCCGGACCTCATGCCCGCCCCCATTTGGCTGGCGCACCGCCTCGCGAAGCGCCTGACTGACGTTCGCAAGCAGGGCATCGTTGAAGGGCTGCGTCCCGACGGCAAGACTCAGGTGACTCTCGCGTACGCGGACGGTCGCCCGGTGGGTATCGACACGGTCGTCGTGTCCACCCAGCACGACGAGGCGCTGTCGCAGTCCACGATCACCGACGCGGTGCGCGACTATGTCATTAACCCCGTCATCGAAGAGTCCGGTCTGGCGCTGGCTAGCGGCTCCATGACAACTCTCATCAACCCGTCGGGTCGCTTCGTTTTGGGCGGTCCCGCCGCGGACGCCGGCCTAACCGGCCGCAAGATCATCGTCGACACCTACGGTGGCATGGCGCGTCACGGCGGTGGCGCCTTCTCCGGCAAGGACCCGTCAAAGGTCGATCGTTCCGCTACCTACGCCGCCCGTTGGGTGGCTAAGAACGTCGTTGCCGCCGGCATCGCTCAGCGTTGCGAAATTCAGCTTGCCTACGCGATTGGACGTGCTCGCCCGATCGGCCTGTATGTCGATACCTTCGGGACTACTTCGGTGCCCGAGGATCGCATCGCGGACGCCATCCGCGAGGTCTTCGACCTGCGTCCCCTCGGCATGATCGAAGACCTCGATCTGCTGCGTCCGATCTACCGCGAAACCGCTGCGTACGGCCACTTCGGTCGCGACCAGTTCCCGTGGGAGGCGACCAACCGCGTCGAACAGCTGAAGGCTGCGCTCGCATGAGCGAGGCAATGGAAGCCGAGGACTACCTGCCCTCGTACGAAACCGAGGATGCTCGCCGCGCGTGGCGCCGGCGCACGAGCCTGGAGATGATTATTTCCGGCTTCATCGGCCTCGTCACGTCATTCGTCCTCTCGATCGAGGCGTGGCAGCTCGCCGCTAACTCGTCGGCACGCTTCGGCTGCGATATTTCATCCGTCTTGTCATGTTCGGCGGTTGCGCAGACGTGGCAGGCACGGATCCTCGGCTTTCCCAATGCGTTCCTCGGCATCTTTTTCGAGGCCGTGGTTCTCGCTATTTCCGTCGCCATTTTTGCTGGCGTGAAGTTCCCGCGCTGGTACATGCTGGGCACGAACCTGCTGTACACGATCGCGCTGTTCTTTGCATTCTGGCTGTTCGGGCAGTCATATTTCATCATCCAGGTACTGTGCCCGTGGTGTCTGCTGATCACCCTGACGACAACGCTCGTCTTCGGAGGAATCACTCGCATCAATATTCGCGATGGCGTCATTCCAGCGCCCGAGGGACTGCGTCGTATTGTCGCCCAGGGTCTCGACTGGGCCCTGTGGGGTCTGATCGTCTTTGGCGTGCTCGCCATGGTGGTCGCGAAGTACGGGCTGAAGCTTCTCGGCTGAGAGCGGGACGCAGATGTGTGCTGGCCGTGATTCACTAGGATCATGACTTCCCAACAGGGCATGCTTGACGGTTTCGATCCGCCGCGGTCTTGCGCCGCGGAGATCGCTCGCGTGCTCGTTGACGTCGATCTGCCACACATGGATCGGCCGCTCGACTACGTCGTTCCGGACAGGTTCATTGATGAGGCCGAGGTCGGCCGCGCAGTTCGCGTACGTTTTTCCGGGACGCGCGTGGACGGCTGGATCGTTGAGCGTACACGTCGCGATGTGCTTGACGAAGCCGCGCAGATCGAATCGGTATCGTCTGCACTCCCGGTGCTGACGCCCGCACTGTACGAGGCTGCACGTCGCATAGCGACGCGTTTTCTCGCAACGACCTCGCAGGTCCTGTCGCTCGCTATCCCACCGCGACATGCGCGCGGCGAAAAGACTGTCGTACAGGCACACGACTCGATGTGGCCATCCGTTGAAGCTCCGACTGTTTCTGAAGGCTGGGCATCGTATCGTGCTGGCGACGCGTTACTTCACCGCCTTGCAGCCGGAGAGTCTCCGCGTGCAGTCGTGACCGCGCTGCGTCCCCGGATGCGCGCGTGTCTGTCGGATGCCGTCGCTGCCACTGTTTCGTCAGGGCGCAGCGCCATCATCGTTGCTGCCACCGGTGAGGACGCCGCGCGGTACGCACGTGCACTTGAGGAGGACCTCGGGGTGCCCGTTGCTGTCACAGGCGGTGAGGTGGCGCCCGAGGAGCGTTACCGTATCCACGCAGCCGCGACACTCGGGCGTCTTCCGATTGTGGTCGGCACACGCTCGGCAGCGTGGGTTCCGTGTGCGAAGCTGGGCCTCATCGTCATCTGCGACGACGGCGACGATCGACTGCGAGAGCGCAGGTTCCCTCGCTGCGACGTTCTTGATATCGCCGTGCAGCGGTGCGCGGTGGAGGACGCGGGACTCCTTGTTGCTTCCTTCGCACGCTCGGTGAAGGCACAGGCTCTAGTCCGTTCTGGCTGGGCGGCCAGTCTCGATCCGGTGCCCGGCGCGCTGCGCGACGCGACTCCACGCGTGCATCTGCACGGCGCGACGGAAGCAGAACGTGAGGGCGCCAGCGGCCGCATGCGCATTCCCCCGGCAGCGTTGCGCATGATTCGCCAGGGCCTGCGCGAAGGCCCCGTTCTCATCCAGGTCGCAGTGTCCGGCTATTGGCCCACGGTCGTGTGCCGCCGTTGCGGCGAGCGTGCGCGCTGCCGCCATTGCTCGGGTCCCCTCGCAGTCAATAGCGGGGGAGACGTCACCTGTTCGTGGTGCGCCCGCACCTCGCAGTCATGGCGGTGCCCACATTGCTCCGGCACAGAGCTACGCGCAGCTCGCGTGGGATCGACGCGCACCGCCGAAGAGATCGCACGCAACCTCCCGGATACGTCGGTCCTCGAGTCTTCGGCTGCCCACAGAATCAACCGCCAACTGCCCACACGCCCTACGGTCGTCGTTGCTACGCCGGGAGCTGAGCCACACGTGGACGGTGGCTACGCCGCCGCCATCATCCTCGACGCGCACGCTCTGGCTGGGCGAGCCGAACTGTGGGCCCCGGAGGAGGCTGCCCGGCGGTGGCTCAACGCGCTGTCTCTTGTCCGCCCAGGCCACCCCGGCCTCGTTGTCGGGATGATTCCCGATGCGTTGGGGCAGGCACTCGTGCGCTGGGCTCCCACCGACTACGCCGATCGGCTTCTCGACGAGCGTGAGGCTCTCGGCTTTTTCCCTGCTACGACAATGGTTGCCCTCGATGGGCCGGCGGCTCAGGTCCGTCAGGTTGCCGAACAGGTCATTCGCGATGGAGGAGCTGATCTGGTCGGCACCGTCGTGCGCCCGGCGACGCGCGAGGGGGAGGAAAACGAAGTGCGCACGCTGGTGCGAAGCCCATTGGCCGGGGCGACGTCGATGCTCGCGGTTCTTACCGAGATTCGACGCTCACGCAGTGCCCGTAAGCTTCCACTCGTCAAAATGAGCGTGAACCCACCCGAGCTCTTCTGAGTCAGGGCCTGCGTAGTGCCGTAAACTGGCGGCCGTGCGCATTATTTTTGCTGGTACCCCCGAGGCCGCAGTTCCCACGCTGCGGGCCCTGCTGTCGTCGTCCCACGAGGTCGCCCTCGTCATCACGCGCCCACCGGCTCGGCGCGGCCGCAGAAAGACGATGTACCCGTCACCGGTGGCAGAGGTTGCCACCGAATTCGGCGTGGAACTGTTGGAGACAACGACACTGAAGACCCCCGACATCGCTCAGCGCATCGAGGACGTGCAGGCGGACCTCGGTGTCGTTGTCGCTTACGGCGGCCTCGTGCCCCCGAACGTGCTAGCAATGCCCGTACACGGGTGGGTAAACCTGCATTTCTCGGATCTGCCAAGGTGGCGCGGAGCTGCTCCTGTCCAGTGGGCGATTCGCGAAGGGGATGCGACGACCGCGTCCTGCGTGTTCAACCTCGAGGAGGGCCTGGATACGGGCAACGTCTATTCCCGCGTCGAGGTTCCGATCGGGCATGAGAGCGCTGGCGAGCTGCTCTCGTCCATGGCCGAGGCCGGGGCGGGCCAGGTGCTCGGCGTCGTCGACGCGCTCGCCGCTGGTAGCTCAACCGCTACTCCGCAGCCCTCCGAGGGTGTCACGCACGCTCGCCGCCTCGAGCACGTCGACGGCTACGTGTCGTTCACGCACGATGCCGGGTACGAGGATCGCGTCATTCGTTCTGTCACGCCCAATCCCGGCGCCTACACGGTGTTGCCGGGCGGGGCACGCATGAAGCTCGACAAGGCTACGCCCGTGGACCGTGACGATCTCGCTCCCGGGCAGCTCGAAGTGACGAAGAAGCAGGTCACCGTCGGGTGTACGAGTGGAGCTCTCGTGCTCGGAAAAGTGGCGCCGGCCGGTAAGTCCTGGATGGACGCTGCTGCCTGGGCGAGGGGAGCGCGGCCTTCCGAAGACCTGCGCCTTGGTGGAGAGCTGGAGGGAGAGCGATGAGCGAGAGGCGTTACGCGGACGGCTACCGCAAGCTGCGCAAGGCCGATGAGCCCCGTCGTATTGCCTACGACGTTCTCCACGAGGTCGAGACCCAGGGCGCGTTCGCGAACATCATTTTGCCGAAAGCTCTGCGTCAGGCACGGCGCGACGGTCACTTCTCCGATCGGGACGCCGCCTTCACCTCCGAGCTCGTCCACGGCACGCTGCGTGCGATCGGCCGACTCGACTGGGTGATCTCCCGTCATATCGACCGTCCCCTGGCTGATCTCGATCCGCGCGCGCTCGTCGTTCTGCGTATGGGTACCCACCAGCTCCTCGACATGCGAGTGCCTGATCATGCTGCTGTGTCGGCGACTGTGGACGTCGCACGAGAGCACCTGACGGATGGCCCCGTGCGTTTCGTTAATGCCGTGTTGCGCTCGATCACTCGCGAGGATCCGTCCGAGCGCGAGGCAGCTATGGATGCCATCGCCGACGAGGATCAAGCCCTCGGCGTGCGCTACTCGCACCCGGCGTGGATGGTCACTGCGTTCCACGACGCTCTGAAGGCCCACGGCTACCCCGAGGAAGAGCTTCTCGACGTTCTCGAAGCCGATAACGAGGTTCCCACGGTCACTCTGGTGGCCCGCCCATCGTTGATGAGCGTCGACGAACTCGCCGACGAGGCCGAGGATATTCTCGACACGCGCGTCGCCCTGGGTGCTGTCTCCCCGTATGCCGTGCTCCTCGAATCCGGCGATCCCGCGCGCCTGCCCTCGATTCGCGACGGCCGCGCTGGCGCGCAGGATGAGGGCTCGCAGCTCGCTGCCCTCATCGCCGCATCCGCACCGCTTGAGGGCGACAACGACGAGCGCTGGCTCGACCTGTGTGCGGGTCCCGGTGGCAAGGCTGCTCTTCTGGCCGGCCTCGCCGCTGGCGTGGGAGCACGCGTGACCGCTAACGAGGTGCACCCGCACCGCGCCCGCCTCGTGGAGCGCACGACACGCCAGTTCGACTCCATTGAGGTCGTGAGCGGCGACGGTCGTACCTTCGGTGGTGGCCAGAGCGCATGGCCCCTCGGCTCGTTTGACCGTGTCGTCGTCGATGCCCCCTGCTCGGGCATGGGGTCGATGCGCCGCCGCCCCGAGTCCCGTTGGAACCGCACGCCCGCGGACGTGGAGGAGCTGACTGTTCTCCAGCGCGAACTACTCGATCGAGCAGTCGCGCTGACACGCCCCGGAGGCGTTCTCACATACATCACGTGTTCGCCGCACGCGGCCGAGACACGTGAACAGGTCGAGCGTCTGCTCAAGGCTGGCGAGGTCGAACTGCTTGACACCGTGGCGCTCGCAAACGAATGCGCACCCCAAGCGCTGGACGTGCCGGCATCTGCGGGCGTCATCAAGGGGTTTAGCGGTCGGACGCTCCAGCTCTGGGATCACCGTTTCGGCACGGATCTTATGTTTGTAGCCTGCCTGCGCAGGCGCTAGCATATGCGTTATGAACGCCACAATTAGCCCGTCGATTCTCAACTGCGACATCGCTAACCTGCGCGGTGAGCTCACCAAGATCGCAGGAGCGGATATCGCTCACGTCGACGTCATGGACAACCATTTCGTCCCCAACCTCTCGTGGGGTCTGCCCGTCGCGGAGGCTGTCGTCAAGTCCGGCATTCTGCCGGTCGACGCGCACCTCATGATCGAAGACCCGGATCGTTGGGCTCCGCAGTATGCGGAGGTCGGTTGTGAGTCCGTCACCTTCCACGCAGAGGCCGCTGCAGCGCCGCTGCGCCTGGCGCGCGAGCTGCACCGCATCGGTGCACGCACCGGCCTGGCTCTGAAGCCGGCGACTGACATCGCACCGTTCGTCGACATCCTCAACGAGTTCGACATGATCCTCATCATGACGGTTGAGCCCGGCTTCGGCGGCCAGTCCTTCATCGAGCAGATGATCCCGAAGATCGAGCGCACGCGCACCGCGATCAACGCCGCAGGGCTGCAGGTGTCGATCCAGGTCGATGGCGGCATCTCGCGTGCGACCATCGAGCGCGCGGCCGCGGCCGGCGCCGACAACTTCGTCGCGGGTTCCGCGGTCTTCCGCGCTGACGACGCTCATCGTGAGGTGGAGGCGCTGCGCGAACTCGCCAACGCACACTCACACTGATCGCACAGGCTTTCGGACGGCCGGAACGAAATCCCGTTCCGGCCGCCCGTTTTCTTTCATAGCGGATACGCCTCGCATGGTGCGCCCGTCGGTGGCACAATGGCACACGAGTACTCCGGGGTCGGTGAAAGTCCGAACCGGCGGTGATAGTCCGCGACCCGCCCTCACAGAACGAGGGCGGTTGAGCCGGTGAAATTCCGGCACCGACGGTTAAAGTCCGGATGGGAGGAGTGCATGAGGCGCATCCGTGCGTCTGCTGTGCTGCGCGTACCCCCGGTGTCGGAAAGTAAGTCGTGGCAACTCGGAACAAGCCTCGCGGTGCTCTTACCGTCGCGGCACCGGTCATTTTCCTCGCCGTGCTGTTGGCGGGGTGGTGGCTGTCGACCACGCTGACCGGCATCGAGGCCTGGCGCCTACCTAACCCCATGTCCGTCATCTCCAAGGGATCGGTGATCCTGGCGCTTCCGTCAACCTGGCACAAGGTCCAGGTGACGGGTGCCGAGGCCGTCGCTGGGTGTCTGCTCGGCTCGGTCGTCGCGTTGCCGTCCGCGTATGTGATCTACCGGTCGCGTATTTTGGCTGCTGCGGTAGAGCCCTTTCTCGGGGCAACCCAAGCATTACCAGCAATCGCTATTGCACCAATTCTTGTGCTGTGGGTCGGCTACGGATTCATGTCCATCGTCGTCCTGTGCGCCCTGATGGTGTTCTTTCCGATTCTTGTCTCGACGGTCGTCGGCTTGCGCCATATTGACCGCGAGCTTCTCGAAGCTGCTGCATTGGACGGGGCGACGGGATGGACGATGGCACTCTACATGGAGCTCCCGCTGGCCGCTCCCGCGATTTTGGGCGGCCTGCGTAACGGGTTCGCCCTGTCGGTGACGGGCGCAGTCGTGGGGGAGATGGTGATGGGTGGCTCCGGGCTCGGGCAGGTACTCACTCAGATGAGAAACAACGTGGACACCGCCGGAATGTTCGTCAT
Organism: Schaalia odontolytica; assembly: GCF_009730335.1. Classification (GTDB taxonomy): domain Bacteria; phylum Actinomycetota; class Actinomycetes; order Actinomycetales; family Actinomycetaceae; genus Pauljensenia; species Pauljensenia dentiphila. The sequence continues at coordinate 1,424,388 of NZ_CP046315.1, read as the reverse complement.
CATTATCATTTTGTGCACGATGGCGACTCTTCTCTACACGATCGTGTACAGGATCGAGCGGTCGAAGCGTTATGAGATCACGCAGTGAAGGAGAATCTCTTGAAGCTTTCCACAATCGTTCGCGCCGCAGTCGTCGGCGCATGCGCTTCGTTGGTCCTGGCGGCGTGCACGCCGGGAGACAAGGCCGCTCAGTCGGGAACGCACGGCGATTCGGAGGTCACGATCGGCCTGACGTACATCCCCAACATTCAGTTCTCGCCCGTTTACGTTGCGGACGCGCAGGGAACGTACACAGATAACGGTGTCGTCCCAACAATTCGGCACCACGGGTCGCACGAGGGCTTTTTTACGGCGCTTCTGGCAGGTGAGGAGGATATCGTCATCGCGTCGGGAGACGAAGCGGCGGTCGCTGCCTCGCAGGGCCTCGATATCGTGTCGATTGGCCAGTATTACGCCTCCTACCCAGGCGCAGTGATCGTTCCAGAGGATTCCGACATCCACTCTCTTGCTGACCTTGAGGGCAAGACGGTGGGCATTCCGGGTGAGCACGGTGCGAACTACTATGCGACGCGCGCCGCCATGCAGGAAGCTGGTCTTAGCGAGTCGGACGTGACGATCTCTCCGATCGGATACACGCAGCAGGCCGCACTCGCGTCGGGTCAGGTCGACGCAGTCGTCGGCTTTACCAACAACGACGCCGTGCAGATGCGACTGGCCGGCCTTCAGATCCGCGAAATCACGCTGAACCCCACATCGACACCGCTGGTGAGCGCGTCCTTCATCACCACTCACAAGTGGGCGCAGGAGCACCCGGAACAGGCGCGCGCAGTTGTCGCGGCCACGACCAAGGCCATGAACGATATCGCTGCGGCCCCCCAGATCGCCCTCGACGCGACGAAGCAGTGGGATACCTCGTTGACCGACGAGGCGACGCTGTCCGCGGCGAACGCTGTTCTTGCCGCAACGGTTCCTCTCTGGCTGGGCGACACCGGGACTGCAACGGGGGCGCAAGACCTGGCTACCTGGGCGCAGATGGTCACCTTCCTCGATTCTCTCGGGGAGCTTGAGGGGTCGGTGGATGCGACGACACTCGCGACCAACGACTATGTGAGCGCCAACGATAGCGCGTCGCCTCAGTCCTAGACGGTGCGCCGTATGCTCAGGACGCGCGCGTTTCGCGTAGGGTAGGCGGGTGAGTACCGCTGTCAACGCTAACGTGCGCGTCCTCGAGCTTTTCGTCGAGCTCCTGGGCGCGCGTCCCGGGCGCACGAAGGCGCAATTGCGTGCTCTTCCCGGATATCAGGGGCTCGCGGACGATGCCTTCGAAACGCAGTTCCAGCGAGACAAAGACGCGCTGCGCGACGCTGGTGCCCACATGACGATTCACTCTGGGGAGCGTTACAGCATCGCCTGGGATTCTTTTGCGCCCGGCATCGAGGTGACGAGTACCGACCGTGCGCTCATGTCGCTGGCTGCACGCGCGTGGGATAGCAGCGAATTCTTCGCCGAAGCGATCGATGCGAAGGCGGCTGCAGCTTCCTCCGACGACGTTTCTGCTCCGACAATTCGCCTGGGGCTCACCGGCCTCGGGGCAGCCACCGTGTTGGCGCAGGCAATTCGCGAGCGGCGCGTGGTGTGCTTCGAATACCCGGGATCTCGCGAGCTCACAGAGCGCTCCGTCGAGCCGTGGGCCCTGTCGGTCCAGGGCCGCGCCTTGTACCTGTGGGGATGGGACCTCGATCGCGGCAGCGAGCGTACATTCCGTGTGTCGCGCATTCGCTCCCAGATTTCGTTCATCGGGGAACCGGGAGATGCATCACTCCCGCCCGAGGGAGCAGTGTTTCCGCGTGTGTCATCGTTCGTCTCTCCCGTCGTCGACGTGCGTGGGGACTCCACTGCACGTACGCTTCTCCATGGTTACGAGGCCGGGGCGGCATCTGAGGAGCACGGTTCGCCTCGGCATGGCTGGGAGCGCGTCGCGCTCGAAGGCGCAGAATTGGGAACGTGGATGGGTCGTCTTCTTCCCCTGGCATCTGACGTGGTCGTCGTATCACCTGAGTCCCTGTGCGACGCGATGTTGACGCGCCTGCGCGCGGCCGCCAAATGGGGTGAGCACGATGCCTGAGAACGTACAGTTGGCCGTTGTCCGCCTCGCTTCGATGGTGGCGTGGATGAGTGAGCACCCGGGCGCGAACGTCGATGAGATCGCAGCGCATTTCCATCGCACTCGCCGACAGGTGCGTCGTGATATCGAGTATCTAGCGTCCGTTGGAGATTCACTGCCCGGCGCGTCCTTCGAGCTCGATTGGGAACTCTACGAGCAAGAACAGCGCGTGTCACTACGCTCGACGCTGGGCGCTTCGGCGCCGCTGCGCCTGTCCACGCTAGAGGCGCAGGCTCTTCTCATCGGACTGTCTGCGATCACCCCGCTACTTGGCATGGATCTTGCCGCTCATGTTCCGCATGCCGCCCTCGTCGTCTGCGCGCTCGGGGGCCTGAAAGAGGCCGACGCCGAACAGCGTGTGGAGGCGATTCCTTCTCTGGCCTCGTCGAGCGAGAGCCTCGAGACCCTGCGCGACGCACTTCTGCGCGAAGAACGTGTGTCTTTCACCTACGTGTCCGCTTCTGACGTTCGCACGCGCCGCATCGTCGACCCGTGGTCGCTCGAGGCGAGCGCGAGCGGCTGGCTGCTGCGCGGCTGGTGCACTCGCGCGGGGGAGGCTCGCAGCTTCGCGGTCGTATCGATCAGCGACGTGCGCGGCGAGGGGCCACGCGTCGAGGAGCCGCGCCGCATGCGTCATGACGCACCCACCTGGACGCTCGACGTCGATCGCGATGCCCGGTGGATCGCCGACGAATACGACGGTCACATCGTCGCCGAGCTGGACGGCGGGGGAGCACGCATCACCCTGCCCGTCTGGAACGAACAGTGGGGCATGAGCCTCCTCATCGACATTGCCCCACACCTGCGCGCAGCAACGCCGGATATGCGCGACGAGGCCGCACGCCGTGCGCGCTCAGTTTTGTCGATCTGGACCCGAGAGGATGCATCGTGAGCGCCAAACGACGTCGACACCGCACCCGGGATACTGACCACGTCACCCAGCGCGAGGAGGAAGTCGGCCTCGGCGTGGGCAGTGCAGCCCAGCGCTACGCAGCGTACAAGGCCGAGGCGCAGGCCGCCTCGTCGCTACGCGCGCGCTGGGTCTCCACACTGAGCTTTACCCCGGACCCGTTCCAGATCCAGGCACTTGATGCCGTCGAGGCTGGCAGCTCCGTCCTCGTTGCTGCCCCCACCGGTGCGGGAAAGACGATCGTCGGCCAGTTCGGTGCCTACGTCGCCCTTGAGCAGGGAATGCGCGCGTTCTACACGACGCCGATCAAGGCACTGTCCAACCAGAAGTACCTGGAGCTGTGCGACCTGTACGGCGCGGACAACGTCGGCCTGGCGACCGGAGACACGTCGGTCAACTCCGGTGCCCCGGTCGTCGTCATGACGACAGAGGTCCTGCGCAACATGATCTACGCGGGCGCATCCCTGAACGACTTGGGCGTCGTCATCCTCGACGAGGTCCACTACCTGGCGGATAAGATGCGCGGCCCGGTGTGGGAGGAAGTGATCATTCACCTGCCCGCACACGTCGCGATCATCGCCCTGTCGGCGACGGTGTCGAACGCCGAGGAGTTCGGGGCCTGGATCCGGGAAGTGCGCTCCACCTGCGAGATCATTGTGTCCGAAAAGCGTCCCGTCCCGCTCTATCAGCACATGATCGTCGGCGAGGACATTTTTGACCTGTACGCGCCCGCCGGAAAGGGAAAGCTCAATCCCGAGCTTGTGGCAGCGACACGGGACTCCGGGATGCGCGGCGGGCGCGGCTCACGCTCGTGGAACCGCGAGGTTCGGGTTCGTCGTGAGTCGCGTCCTTCCACTCTCATTTCACTCGATCGCGCGCGGCTGCTGCCCGCCATCACGTTCATCTTCTCGCGAGCAGGATGCGAGGACGCGGTGCGTCAGATCCTCTCCACGCGCATCACGCTGACGACGCGCTCGGAGGCCGCAGAGATCGAGAGCTACGTGGATGAGGTCATCGCGCTTCTACCTCCCGAGGACGCCATCGTCCTCGGCGCCGAGGCGTGGAAACGCGGCCTCATGCGCGGCATTGCCGCTCACCACGCTGGCATGCTGCCCCTTATGAAGGAGAGCGTCGAGCACCTGTTCTCGCGCGGCCTTGTCAAGATGGTGTACGCGACCGAGACGCTCGCGCTCGGCATCAATATGCCCGCCCGCACGGTCGTCATCGAATCGCTGACAAAGTGGAACGGCTCGGCGCACGTCTCTCTGTCCGCCGGGGAGTACACGCAGCTGTCGGGTCGCGCGGGGCGGCGCGGTATCGACACCGAAGGGCACGCTGTCGTCTCACATCGTGGGGGAGTGGCACCCGAAGAGGTCGCAGCCCTCGCTTCGAAGCGCACGTACCCGTTGATCTCCGCGTTCACTCCGACGTACAACATGGTCGTCAACCTGCTCGCGCGATCGACGCGCGCCCAGACTCGCAAGGTCTTGGAGTCTTCTTTCGCTCAGTATCAGGCTGATTCCGCTGTCGTCGTGCTCGCTTCGCGACTGACCGAGCTGGAGGCTCAGCGCGATGCGACGGCTGAGGACCTGTCGTGTTCGCACGGTGATGTCCGCGAGTACCTGACGCTGCGCGACCAGTTGGGTCAGGCGGAGAAGTCCGGTGCGCGGGCACGCAAGCGCGAGGCACGAGATGAATTGCGGCGTCTTCTGTCCGGCGTGCGCCCGGGCGACGTCCTAGCGCTGACTCGTGGCCGCAAGACGCGCCTGTGTGTCGTTGGGGCGAAGGCCACCAGCGCCTCGGGCAGGGCCCAGGTCTCGGTGATCGGGGAGGACGCCACGTGGAGGGCCCTGGCCCCCGAAGACGTGCGCGGTGCAATTGCAGTCGTCGGCCACATGTCGATTCCCGGCGGATCTGCGCTACGGCGCACGAAGGAGCGCACGCGCATCGCTGGGGAGCTGCGCTCCGGCGCAGCCAAGGGTATCTACGAGGTCCCTGCGGAGCCTACGCAGGCTTCTGATCCGGTTTCGGCACTGCGTGTCGCGATGCGTCAGCATCCGGTTCACCGCTGCCCGCACCGCGAGGAGCACGCTCGGGCGGGCGCCCAGTGGGCGCGCCTTGCGCGCGAGATTGATCGTCTCCGCTCATCGATCGACTCCCAGACGGGTTCCGTGGCCGCCCAGTTTGACCGCGTCTGCGCGGTCCTCGAACGTCTCGGATTTTTGGCCGGAGATGAGGTCACAGACGCAGGGCAGCGCTTGCGACGAATCTTCGGAGAGCGCGACCTGGTCGTGGCCATGTCGATGAACGAGGGCACGTGGAATGAGCTCGACGAGGCGGAACTCGCGTCGATGGTTTCTGCGCTCGTCTACGATTCTCGCTCCGACGACGATGCGCAGCAGTTGGCCCCTGCGGGCGTGGGCATTCGACTGCAGGAAGCCTGGCACGAGAGCCTGGCAACCTTGGAGCGCGTGCACCGCGTCGAAAAGGCCTGTGGCTGTGACCTGACCCCGAGCCTTGACGCCGGTCTGATGGCCGCCACACTTGCGTGGGCGCACGGCTCGACGCTCGCCACTGCGATTGATGCCACGCCGATCCAGGCCGGGGACTTCGTCCGCTGGATGCGTCAGGTCATGGACTGCCTCGGTCAGATTGCGTCGGCGACGTCTAGCGGCGAGCTTGTACGTAAAGCCGAGGCCGCGAAGGACCGCATCGGTCGCGGTATCGTTGCATGGTCGACGATTTGAGACACGTGGAGGGCTAGTGGGGCATCAGGACATCTTGCGGCGCGCATCGTTCGCACACGTGTGCGGCGATTCGATCATCGCGGCGATCGCCGGTCTGGCGCTGTATGCGTCGTTTCCACCCGTAGGCTGGTGGTGGCTATCGGTGCCTGCCCTCGCCCTGTTTCTGTCGCGCATTGACGAGGCCAGGGCCCCGCGGGCGCTGACGGTGACCTTCGTGTTCGGCATGAGCTTCTGGCTTCCTCTCATCGACTGGATTCCGCTGGCCGTTGACACGACACCCCCGTGGTTCGTTCTGGCGCTCGTGCAGACGTTCTTCTTCATGGGATGGGTGGTCTTTACGCGCTGGACTCAGCTGTGGCGGTGGGCGCGCGGTCCGCTCGTCCAGGCGTTGTTGTTTGCGCTGACCTGGACAGGCGTCGACGCTGCTCGCTCACGCTGGCCGTGGTCGGGCTTTCCGTGGGGCTCTGTTGCTTTGCCTCAGGTGGATTCGCCCCTCGGCCATCTCGCACCCTACGGAGGCGCGACGCTCATCACCGCAGTCGTCGTATTTCTTGCCGTTCTTGTGCGCCGCGCCTTCGCGGCTCGCGACGCCGCAGTTCTACGCGAGCACTGGTTTTCGCGTCCGGCATTGGCACTCATCATCGCCGCCGCATACGTCGCACCCCTCGCAGTTTCTTTGCCTAATCAGGCGGAGAATGGCATGCTGCGCGTCGGCGTCGTCCAAGGCGATATCGCGCTGCCTGGGGCCGAGGCGTACAGCCGTGAGGGGGAGGTAACCGATAACAACATGCGCGCGTCCCTCGATCTCGCGAGTTCGCCGCAGGTCGCCGATCGCCCAATCGACATCGCACTGTGGGGCGAGGGATCCGTTGACCGCGATCCGCTTGCATTCCCTGCGATTGGCCAGGCCGTCGATCGAGCCGCCACGGCGCTGGATGCTCCGATCCTGATTGGCTACACGAATCTGAACGAGCGCGACCGCGTGAAGAACTGGCTGGCGGTGTGGGAGCCGGGCACGGGAATGGACGAGTCCGTCCGTTATTCCAAGCATGTTCCCGTTCCCTTTGGCGAGTTCATTCCTTTCCGGGACGTCATTGCTTTGTTCGCGACCGAGGTTGCTCAGGCCAGCAAGGACATGGAAGCGGGGGAGGAGCCTCCCCTGATGACGATCCAGGCGCGCGACGGGCGCAGCGTTCCCCTCGCCGTCGGTATCTGTTTCGAGGCTGCGTACCCCCTCGTGATCGGCGACGGCGTTGCTCGTGGCGGTCAGGCGATCGTCGTTCCCTCAAACAACTATCATTTCCGCTCATCGGGCGAGTCCGCGCAGCAGGGCCAGCTCTTGCGCATGCGCGCGATGGAGTATTCGCGCAGCGCCGTTCAGGCTTCCACGACCGGCCACTCGTACGTGATTCGTCCCGACGGATCGATTCTCTCGAGTACGGGAACCGAGGAGGCAGCAACGCTCGCTGCCGACATCCCGCTTCGCACCTCGCAGACGTTGACGGCTTTGGCGGGGGAGAGGATTCCAGGTGCCGTGATGGTGGCGACGCTGATCATCGCAATTCTCACCACCACAACAGTTATCGGACAAGGAATCAGTGCATCAGCGCGCGCCAGACGTGCGTCCGGCCACTAAGTTCGGCAAGATGTGAGTCATGACTGAATCGGTTCCTTCCTCTCCGTCACCATCCGGCGACCACACCCTGATCGTCATCCCAACGTACAACGAGATGTCGACGCTGCCGACGATTCTGGACGACATCTGGGCACACGTGCCGGGTGCGCACGTGCTGATCGTCGACGATTCGTCGCCAGATGGAACGGGGGAGTGGGTCGACAACCGACGCGAGGGCGAGGATCGTCTCCATGTCCTTCATCGCCCCGCGAAGTCGGGGCTTGCCACCGCGTACGTCGATGGCATGGGCTGGGGCATCGGCCACGGATACCCCTTCATTCTTCAGATGGATGCGGATGGGTCGCATCGTCCCGTTGACCTGCCGAAGCTACTCAGCCGCATGGCTGGTCCGGACCGTCCGGACCTGGTCATCGGTTCGCGTTGGGTGCCGGGCGGTGCCATCAACGGATGGTCGGCGAAGCGTGTCGCCCTGTCCAAGGCGGGCAATTATTATGTCCGTTTTTGCCTGGGTACACCCGTGCGCGACGCGACGGCGGGTCTGCGCCTGCACCGCGCGTCTTTCCTGAGTGAACACGAGGTTCTCGGTCGGGTAGCGACGACAGGATTCGGATTCCAGGTCGAAATGACCGAGCTGGAGCGCTCCCTGGGCGCTGTTATCGCCGAGGTTCCAATCACCTTCGACGAGCGCATGGCCGGTGAATCGAAGCTCGACTCGTCGATTTTCGTCGAGGAGCTCGTGATGGTAACGAAAGGCGGCCTGAGCCGACTGGCCCAGGCCGCACGACGGATCATGCCGAAGCGTTAGCCCTTGCGGTAGGAGCCCTCGGGACGCAGACGACCCTCGCGGTACGCTGTGAGCTGCTCGGTCAGAACGACCTCGAGCTCCTCAATCGAGCGACGCTCGAGCAGCATGTCCCAGTGGGTGCGCTGCGGCTTAACGGGCTTGTTTTCCTCATCCTCGACGGTTTCGCCGATGAGCTCGGCCGTCTGGCCACACTTGCATTCCCACGTCGCAGGTGCGGTGGCCTCGCTGGACAGCGTCACCTCGAACTCGTGGCCATTGGGGCACGCGTAACGAACGATGAAACGGTCGGCGAAAACGACACCGTCCTCAGACTCGAGGGACTTCGCACCGATCTGCATGCCACGCAGTGCGCGGTCAGCCATAACAGCCTCCTGAACAAAAGAACGAAACGGGTCCATTCTATCTGACACGTCAAGCGGAACGCTCCCACGACCTCGTCCCAACCCCACCCCACGATCCGATAATGTACATTATGTCCGATATCCTTTATCGACCCCTCTCCGACCACGCGGTACAGTTACACCCATGACGACAGACCATGACGCGCGCTCGCAGCGCCCTCCCGCCATCCGAGAGACCATCGTCCTCGCGCTGGCGTGCCTGTCATATTCAATTCTGTCATTCCTTGCGAAGGCTCCGGAATCCGTCGCTGTCGCGCATGCGCACGACGTCGCCGCCTTTGAGTCCCGCTTCGGGCTATTTATTGAAGGTCACGCGAACGCCTGGCTCACGACCCACCCGCTGCTCGCCTCACTTGCATCCACGCAGTATGCGATCTCATTCTTCGCGATGACGGGTTTCGCCATGATCGTCCTATGGCTGAAGGCACCGACCCACTATCGCGGCGCGCGGTGGACTCTCGTCATCATGACTATCGGAGCGCTCATCACCTACTGGACCTATCCCCTGGCTCCCCCGCGCCTCGTTCCCGAGTTCGGGTTCGTCGATGCGGTCGCTGAGCACACGTCCGCATATTCTCAGCTGTTTGGCACGCTTGCGAACCCCTACGGCGCTATGCCATCGATGCACACGGGTTGGTCTGTATGGGTTGCAGTCATGCTCGGTACGTACGTCTGGCGCTCATGGTGGGCCCGGCTCATTCTCGCCGTCCACCCCGTTTTAACCATCGTGACAATCATCGCAACGGCCAATCATTATGTGGTTGATGCCATTGCCGGTTGCGCATACTTCCTGCTCGCCTGGCTCTTTGTCACCATTGCAAACAGGGCCTTACCGGGGAATGTGCGAACGCCCGGCGAGACGTCCTAGGACCTCCCCATTTTAAACGCTAGTGTGGGTGCCATGAGACTCGGAGTTGATTTTGGCACCACAACCACTGCGATCGCTATCGTCGACCGGGGGAACTACCCGATCGTCTCTTTCGTCAATAATCATGACGATACGGTCGATTTCGTTCCGTCTATCATCGCTCTTGACGGCGACCGCCTGGTTTACGGTTTCGACGCCGAAGACGCTGCCCGCGAAGGCGCTCCTCATCTGCGCTCCTTTAAGCGCCTGCTGTCCGATCCGTCGGTGACTGACACGTCCACGCTGCGCCTGGGTAATCACAGCATCTCGATCCTCGACGCGCTGACAGGTTTCCTCAGCTACGTCGTGCGCCAGCTGCGCACAAATTCTTCCATCGCTTCGCTGCCGGATTCAGAGCCGCTCGAGGCCCTCGTCGGCATCCCGGCGCACGCATGGTCCGCGCAGCGCTTCCTGACCCTCGAGGCCTTCCGCCGCGCGGGATGGGATGTCCTCGCGATGGTCAACGAGCCTTCTGCCGCAGGCTTCGAGTACACGCACCGCCATGCGGGCACACTCAATTCCAAGCGCACCGCAATCCTCGTCTACGACCTGGGCGGCGGCACATTCGACGCCTCCATCGTGTCCGCTACGGGCACGCTCCACGAGGTCAAGGGCTCGCGCGGCCTCAACATGGTCGGCGGCGATGACTTTGACGTCGCGCTCGCTACCCGCCTCGCCGCTGCCGCTGGGACCGACTCAGGCAAGCTCGGGGACGAGGCGTGGGAGCGTCTTATCGAAGACTCGCGCGATGCGAAGGAGACCCTCTCCCCTTCGACGAAGTTCATCACCGTGCCCGTCGATGGTCAGCCTGTGACGATTCCCGTCACCGACTTCTACGAGGCCGCCACTCCCCTGGTCGAGGCAACGATCGAGGCCATGGAGCCCCTGTTGGTGCCGGACGCATCCGGAGTTGGCCAGCTGGGCGGTGACATCGCCGGCCTCTACGTCGTTGGCGGCGGTTCGCAGCTGCCTCTGGTTGCCCGAGTGCTTCGTTCGCGCTTTGGCCGCCGCGTGCACCGCTCGCCGCACACGGCAGCTTCAACCGCGATCGGCCTGGCCATCGGCGCCGACCCCGAGGCCGCGTACACGGTGCGCGAACAACTCTCGCGTGGCGTCGGCGTCTTCCGTGAGCGCGAGGCCGGCTCATTCATCTCGTTCGACACGCTCCTGGAGCCGAACACTGAGCTTGCTCCCGGCGAGACCCTGACGATTAAGCGCCGCTACCGCGCCGCGCACAACATCGGATACTTCCGCTTCGTCGAGTATTCGTCGTTCGACGAGGCCGGGGTGCCCCGCGGCGACCTGCAGCCCTACGGCGAAGTGATCGTCCCCTTCGATCACTCCCTGCGCCGCTCCGACATCGATCTCTCAGTCGTTCCCGTCATCCGCACCGAGGATGGACCTCTCATCGAAGAGTCCTACATTGTCGACGAAAACGGCATGGTCACCGTGGAAATCACGGATCTGGAGGCCGCTTACACCGTGACGCGTCCTCTCGGCCGTCGTTAGTCGCGCAGGCGGCGCACGCCGCTTGATAAGTGTGGGGCCCAGGCACGATGCCTGGGCCCCACACTCACGTTAAAGACGCGTGTCAGGAAGCTGAAAGCTTCGAACGACGACGCTCAGCGAGCTCGTCGACGAACGCGGGCTCGGAACGCTCAAGGGGAAGCTCCGCGAGCGAACCCTCGACCTCGCGCCAGACGCGGCCCACGGCAATACCAAAGACGCCCTGTCCGCCCTGCAGAAGATCGATGACCTCATCGGTAGAGGTGCACTCGTAGACCGAGGCTCCGTCGCTCATCAGCGTGATGGACGCGAGGTCATCCACTCCCCTGTTCTGCAGCGACGAGACGGCAACGCGAACCTGCTGGAGAGAAACGCCGGCGTCCAGGAGCTTCTTAACGACCTTCAGGACCAGAATGTCACGGAAGGAGTAGAGACGCTGCGAGCCGGAGCCACGCGCGGCGCGGATCGACGGCTGCAGCAGACCAGTGCGAGCCCAGTAATCGAGCTGACGGTACGTGATACCGGCTGCGCTGCATGCAACGGGACCACGGTAGCCCATCTCGTCCGTGTCGAGCCCCTCAAGGGGATCACCGAACAGCATGCCTTGCCGGCTTGCGGCGTTCGCTTGTGCGCTCACTCGGGGGCTCCTTGTAGGTAAGACGTGATGAGAACAGGACTACGGTAGAGCACGAGCGATGCTCGGTCAATGACCGACCCGGCGAGTCTAACCTTCATGTTGAACATGAGACTTAGTCCCCGTCCTCCGCCAGCGACGACACCGCCACCGCCAGCATGTCCCGGTGCAATTCGGCGAACAGGTCGCCCAGTTCAATAGCTCGGGCGCGCGCACGCTCACGGTCCGCGCCACGGCCTCGTCCCCTCTGAGAGGAAACCGTCTGGTCGATGATATCCGCACTACGTTCCGCGCCCTGACGAACGGCACGCAGCACACGAACATCCACCCCTGCAGATTCGAGACGCGCGATGGTAGAAACGGCTTGCACGCAGCGAGCAGGGAAATAACCGGCAAGATCCGGAGTGATCAGCCCAAGCCTCGCATAGCGCTCGAGAGTGTCCATATCGACGCCGGTCAGGTCCGACAGATCCGCGGCCGGAATGGCCCGGCGGCCCCCCAGCGACACCGTCTGCCCCTCTGAGGACACAACCTGTGCGACACGACGGCGCACGAGCTCATGACCGGCATCGAGCGCATCAAGCTGCCCGCGAATCACACTCAGCGGAGTGAAAGAATCGCGCTGCTCCGTCAGGACATAGCGCAGCCGCTCGACGTCGGCGGCCGAATACTTGCGGTACCCGGATCCGGTGCGAGCGGGTGAGACAAGGCCTTCGCTCTCCAGGTAGCGAACCTTCGACAACGAGATCGCAGGGAACTCGTCCTTCAGTGCATCGACAACACGGCCGATCGACAGCTCCGGCGAATGGTCCGCATCATGCGGCCACGAGGTCACTTCCTGCGCGGAAGCAACCACGTGACGACGTGCGAGAGCTGCGCACACGTCAGGCCTGCTTGGTCGACGGCTGATAGGTCAGACGATACTTACCGATCTGCACCTCGTCACCAGCGTGCAATTCGATCGAATCGACGCGTTCACGGTTCACGTACGTGCCGTTAAGCGAACCGGAATCACGCACGATGTGGCCACCGTTAGAAGCGATGAACTGGCAGTGCTTGCGCGAGACCGTCACGTCGTCCAGGAAAATGTCGGCCTTGGGCGACCGACCAGCGTTCGTCACCTCGGGATCAAGGAGGAAACGAGCGCCCGTGTTAGGGCCACGCTGGACGATAAGGAGAGCAGAGCCGGCGGGCAGCGCCTCGACGGCCTCACGATCGCGGGCGGACAGGGCAACGGGCGCCTCCTCGACGTCCTCCGTGACAGGCGCGAGGCCAAAGATGGAGGTTGCGGTCGGGTCAAGCGGCTGGTTGTCGGACATTGTGCGCTCCAAACGATCATTTCAGGGACTGTATTAAGTGTAAACGTTCACCATCCGACAAGCGCGGGCACGGTGACTACCCCACCGATTATACGGTGGGACCTCACTGGTAGGTGGCGAACTGGGGCGGACGCGGAGTCGCAATCGACTCGATCGTGATGTCCGTCGACGGCGTAATCGCCACATTGGCGCCCTTGGCGCGCATCTGCGCCGCCGAACCAGCCTGAATATCCAACGCCGTGGCGATCGTCTGAGGCTCCCCGATCACCTTCCACGTGTAGGGCGACGAAATGGGAATTCCATCGACCGCAATCGAGCCGGCCTGCCCGGTAAAGGACGACCGGGTCGAGAGGCGAATACCGTTGAGTTCGATAGCCTCAGCACCCGCATTGCGCAATTCGCCCAGCGTCATAACGAACTGCGTCGACGTCAGGTTTGCGCCGGCGTCGACGACCGAGACTGTCACGCCGGGACCGTGGACCGGCACTGTCCCCGCAGCGATCTGTGCCTGTGTTTCGGCCTTACGTGCCGCCTGCTCTCGGGCCTGTGCCTCATCGGCGGCACTGCGCAGGTCGTCGAGTTCGCTGGACAGTTCGCCACGACGCGTGCGCAGGTTTTGCTCCTGCGTGCCCAACTCATCAAGCACCGTAACGAGATCTTGTTCGGACAGTCCTTCGAGGGGGTCGGATCGCTGCGCCCTCACCTGCGTGACAAGAGCGAACCCCAAAATCATAAAGATCACGAGCATCACGACGTGCAGCCCACGGGGCAGCGCGAAGAACGCCTGTCGCGCCCGTGCCCACAGGCGCGGGCCGCTGTGTGGCTCACGGTGAACGCTGTGCCATCGGGGCGCGGGCTCACTCTCGGGCGCGGAGGGAACCGTCTCCAGGTTCTGTTCGCTCATGTCAGGCCTTCAGGAGCAGACGGCGGATCGATGCGGTGTTCGAGAAAATTCGAATACCCAGCACAACGACGACGGCCGTGGTCATGGCGGATCCAACTCCCAGCTGAGTCCCCAGGAAAACCAGCAGGCATGCAACGACGACGTTCCAGAAGAAGGAGGTCACGAACACGCGGTCTGCGAAGCGCCCCTCCAGCCATGCGCGTCCCGCGCCGAAAAGTGCGTCCAGGCCGGCAACGACCGCGACGGGAAGGAACGGGGCCAGCCACGCGGGCACTGTCGGGTCGAGCAAGACGCCGAGCACAATGCCGATGATCAATCCGATGACGGCGATCATTGAGTGTCTCCTTCGGGTTGTGTATCCAGCGGTTGTGCGTACTGCGATGAGCTCGGTGCCAGCGCTTCCATGCTCAGCGACTGGGAGACCTTCGAGCTCACGGTCATACCGCTGACTGATTGGGCGGCGGACAGGTAGTCGCCTGTCGCGCCCCGGACAAGCGCGACGGACAGCGCATTCGAGTCCCCGATCGCCGTGACCTCGTAGGGAGAGGACACGGGGGTCACGTTGACCAGAATGGCCGCCCCTGCCGTGCGCACGAAAGTATCTGGTCCGATGCGCTGGCCGTTGACTGAAATAGCCTCCGCACCGGCAGCCCAGAGAGCGTTGACGACCATCGCGACGTCCTGGTCTCGGACAGCTCCGCTACCCTTTCCCGGGCCGCTTCGATCCGTGAGCGTGACGGTGATGCCGGGGCCGCTGACAGGTCGTGTCGCCGTCACCAGGTCTCGCGCACCATCCACGGGGATTGGTGAGCCAGACTGTGACAGGTCATCGATGGCGCGGCCGAGCGACTGTAGCTCATCGCTCAAGGCTTCGACATTGCTCGACCGCGTGGCAGCCTGCTCTTTCAGGTCGGCTTTCACGTCATTGGCCGGGCGCCGCAGCGAATCAATAGCGATGACCGATCCAAACCCGAGCGCAACAGCCACTGCGAAGACGGCGATGCGGCTGACAAGACCCGCGGGCCACGAGCCGTGGTCTGCTTGGTAGTGCTCGTAACCGGCATCCAGCGGATTGGCGAGGAGCGCCGTCAGCAGGGACATCGAGGCCGCGGGGTCCACGGACGAGGCCTGGGCAGGAGCGTCGTCGTGCTCCTCCCCCGGCTTCGCGCCTCGATGTCCCGGCTGCGTCACTGGCCCGAACTCCAGCGGCGCTGCACGCGCTCGTCGCGTTCGAAAGAGTCGAGGTGCTCGACGACGATGCGGCGCAGCTGCGCAGGGGCATCCGCGTGCTCGTCGATCCAGCGGCGCAGCAGTCCGACGGAGCGCTCGACGCTGCCATCGCGGTCAACGTCGACACCGAGAGCAAGGACGCCGTTGGCGTAGCGCAGCGCCATGCCGATCGTGTGACTCTCCCAGTAGGAGATCATGCGTTCGACGGCGCTCTCAATTCCGGTCTCGCTCTCCCACGACGAGGCCTGCAGGCCGGCCAGGGTTGCGGTCAGGTAGTCGTTCGACAGGGAATCGGAGAATACCGACTCCCAGGCCCGCGCGCGTGCTTCTTCCAAGGGCAGTGACGCGAGGGCCTCGACGCTCATGCGAGCGGCTTCGCCTGAGCCGTCGGCACTGCGCCAGGCCTCGATGGACTCCGCATCGACGAGGCCGCGTGCAGCCAGGGCGCGGCGCGCACGCCAGGCGATATCGGGGTTGTCGCTGCTGGCGAAGTCCCGGACCGTCGCCTCATACTCGTCACCGCCACGGGCCGCGAACTCGGCGATAAATGCGCGCGTGTATGAACGCCACGCGTCGGAATCCTCGGTCTCACGAGACAGACGAATCGTCGTCGCAAGGACCTGGTCATGGACGTCCGATCGAGCCTGCCCCGGCAGGAAGGAGGAGATGGCCTCGGCGACGAACAGGAGGAGACGATCGCGGATTGCGGGCTCAGTTTCGGACGGAACGGCGTTGAGAACCGCGACCACGAAGCGACGTGGATCCAGCAGACCGTCACGCACTGCGTTCCAGAGAGACGCCCAGATAACGGCGCGCGTGATAGCCGCATCAATGGTGCCCACGTAAGCCAGCGCGACGTCGGTCGAGCGCTCGTCGAGGCGCGAGATCGCGTAGGTGAGGTCATCGTCGTTCACGACGACAAGGTCAGCGGACGCGGCGCCGCCGGGCACCGCCACAACGCCCTCGGGATCAATGGGGGCGCTGTCGCCGTCGATACGGACGTCGAACACATGCGTACGCTCAAGCGCCCCGGCAGCGACGCGCCACGTCGAAACGGTCACGCGGTGGGGACGCAGCACACCGTTGCAGGCCTCGCCACCCTGATGAAGCGTGAAGTCCGTAATCGCACCGACGCTATCGGTGACCCACGAAGCAGACAGCGTCGACGGACCGGAGGTCTCCAGCCACGCGCTCTTCCAGGAAGAAAGCACCTGTTGTGAGGCGCCTTCAAGCGCAACAAGCAGGTCCTGCAGGTTGGTCGCGCCGAACTGATGCTCGGCAAAGTAGCGGCGTGCGCCCTCGTAGAAGGCGTCCTCCCCAACCCAGGCAACCAGCTGTTTAAGAACGGAGGCGCCCTTCGCGTAGGTGATGCCGTCGAAGTTTGTCTTTGCGGCGGCAACGTCCGGGATGTCGGCGGCGATCGGGTGCGTGGTCGGCATCTGGTCCTGCGTGTAGGCCCAGATCTTGCGGTTCATCGCGAAGTTCGCCCATTCGCCCACGTAGCGCGTCGCCGTCGCAATCGCGCTGGCGCCCTGGTTCTCAGCGAAGGACTCCTTGAGCCACAGGTCATCCCACCACGAGGGCGTGGCGAGGTCGCCGAACCACATGTGGCACATTTCGTGCAGCGTCGTGTTCGCGCGGCGCTGGCGCTCGGAGAAGGTGGGCGTCGAACGCGAAATGTAGTTCTCGTTGAAGGTGATGCATCCCGGGTTTTCCATGGCGCCGAGGTTGTATTCGGGCACGTACACCTGGTCGTAGGATCCCCACGGGAAGGTCACTCCGTAGCGCTCGTGGAAGAAGTCGAGTCCTGCACGAGTCACTTCAAACACGTCGTCGGAGTCGAGGTAGCGCGCGAGCGTACGGCGGCACAGCAGGCGCAGCTCGAGCTCAGCGTGGCCACCATCCGAAGCTCCGCCGCTCCACGTGCCACCTTCGATGACCGCCCACGGGCCGGCGACAATCGCCGTGATGTAGCTCGAGAGCGGGCGGGTCGCCGTGAAGTCATGGCGCAGCGCACCCGAGTCATCCACGACCTCAACGGCAGTCTCGACTCCGTTGGAGGAGACGACCCAGCCTGCGGGAGCAATGACGTGGAACGTCCACTCGGGCTTCACATCCGGCTGGTCCACGCACGGCCACGCACGGTGAGCGTCATTGGGCTCGAACTGGGTGTAGAGGTAGACTTCGCCATCCTCGGGATCGGTGTAGCGGTGCAGGCCCTCGCCACTGCGCGAGTAGCTGGCTAGGGCGCGGACCTCGAGGGTGATCGTCTCCCCCACCGGCAGGCCATCGACCCACACGCGGTCGTCATCGTCGTCGAACGGGTGGGATTCGCCGTTAAGGAGAACGTCACTCACCTCGCCAGCGATGTCGATGAAGGTGCGTTCCTCATCCGACGTCAACGTCAGCGTCGACGTCACCGGATAAGTTGGATTCGTGGTGTCCTGTGCGTTTCGAACATCGACAACGACGTCGATGGCCGAGACATGAAGATGGGCAGCGCGATGGGTTGCTTCGTTGCGTGTCAAAATCTGCATGCCCTTATCCTACTGTGTCACCGCCGGTATGTGTGGCGCGCGCCGCCGTCGCGACGAACTAGAGTAGACCCATGACTTCAGTGACTGATATTCGTCCCACGATCGCACCGGTCTCGTTGAAGGCTGCCCTGGCGGGCCTGGACATCCAGGGGTTCTACGCCGCCGACGGCCAGCTCGCGCAGATCGCCGAGTCCCCCCTCAGCCTGCGCGGTATCACCGTGTCGTCCGACGATTGCGAGTCCGACTGGCTGTTCGTCGCAATTCCGGGCCTTAAGCAGCACGGTATTCGTTTCGCGCACGCGGCGATCGAGGCCGGGGCGAGCGTCGTTCTCACAGACGAGGACGGCCGTGCTCAGGCATTCGAACGAGGCCTGGGCGTGCCCGTCATTCAGGTGGCCGACCCGCGCGCCATCGTTCCGCAGCTGTGCGCGAATATCTACGCATTTCCCGCCACTCGCCTCACGACGATGGCAGTGACTGGCACGAATGGGAAGACGACAACCTCCTACCTGATGCGCGCTGCCATCGCCTCACGATTCCCCAACGCATCGCTGTGCGGAACCGTGGAAACGCACGTTGGCCCCATTTCGTTCGAGGCCGTGCGTACGACCGCCGAGGCTCCCGTCGTCGCACGCTTCCTGGCGGCCACCGAACAGTACGAGTGCGGCGCGGGTGTCATCGAACTGTCCGCACACGCACTCTCCCTGCACCGCGTCGACGGCATCGTCTTCGACGTTGCCGCGTTTACGAACCTGCAGCATGACCACCTCGACTATTACGGTGACATGGAGAACTACTTCCAGGCGAAGGCACTCCTGTTCACCCCCGAGCATTCCCGCCACGGCGTCGTCTGCGTGGATGACGAATGGGGTCGCCGCCTCGCGCAGCAGGCGACCGTGCCGGTCACGACGGTGTCCGCGCTGACCGAGGAGACCGCCGACTGGCAGGTCCGAGATGTCACGCCCGATCAGACGATCGGACGCACCGTGTTCACCCTCGTCGATCCATCGGGAACCGGGCACCGCGTCGCTATGCCGATCCTTGGTGAGGTCAATATTCAGAACACCGCCGTCGCGATCGTCAGCGCAGTGAGCCTCGGCATCGACCTTGCAGATGTGATCTCGGCGATCGAGGATGCTCCCCAGATCCCGGGACGCATGGAGAAGGTCAACCCAACGCCCGGCGGTCAGCCGCTCGTCATCGTCGACTACGCGCATACGCCCGAAGCCCTCGAATGGACACTACGCTCAACCCGCGAGCTGACCTCCGGCCGTGTTGTCGTCGTCTTTGGAACGGACGGCGATCGCGATGCCACCAAGCGTGAACACCTCGCGCAGATCGCCGCGCGTGAGGCCGACGTGCTATGGGTGACGGATGAGAACCCGCGCACCGAGGTCCCGCAGGAAATCCGCGATTACCTGCTGCGCGGCATCGCATCCGTGCGTCCGGGCATGGAAGACGTCACCGAGGTAACAACCTGCCGCCGCGACGCCGTACGACGTGCGATCCTCGCAGCTGAGCCCGGCGACACCGTCATCATCACCGGTAAGGGCGCCGAATGGTACCAGGAAGTCCAAGGCATCCACCACCGATACAACGACGTGCCCGTCGCCGCCGAGGTCCTCGCGGGCGACGTGCGCTCGCACGAATAAACGCTGCGAAGCTGTGAACTGGCGCGCCGCAGGGGCTCCCATCGGGCCTTTGCGGCGCGCCACACCGTAGACTGGGCGGGTGAATGACTTTGACAACCAGCCCGACGCGACCGCCGAATTCGACGCGGACGCGGCCGAGAACTACATCGCCGATGCAGCCGGAGCAGCGCCGGACGCGATCGAACTGAGCGACGAAGAGACCGAGGCTCGCGCCCGTCTCATGCGCGCAAACCTCGACCAATTCGACTTGGACGAGGAGGACCTGGCGCTCCTGGCCGGCGAGTCTGCGCTCGCGGACTCTGACGACGTCGCAGCCGGACTGCCCGTTCTTGCAGTCGTCGGCCGTCCCAACGTCGGCAAGTCCACGCTGGTCAACCGCATCCTTGGTCGCCGCGAGGCGGTCGTGCAGGACACACCGGGCGTCACCCGCGATCGCGTCTCATACCCCGCCGAATGGGCGGGTCGCGACTTCACGCTCGTCGACACTGGCGGCTGGGAGATCGACGTCAAGGGTTTGGATCGTTCTGTCGCCGAGCAGGCGGAGATCGCCGTCGACCTGGCTGATGCTGTCGTTCTCGTCCTGGACGCGACCGTCGGCGTCACAGCCTCGGACGAGCGCATCGTGGAGATGCTGCGTGCCAAGAAAAAGCCGATCATCCTGGCCGCTAACAAGGTGGACTCTCCCCTGCAGGAGGCCGACGCTGCCTACCTGTGGAGCCTTGGCCTGGGCGAGCCCCACCCCATTTCCGCCCTGCATGGACGTGGCACCGGTGATCTCCTCGACGTCGTCATGGAGGTCCTGCCGACCGAGTCAGCCGTTGCCTCGGCGCTGCCGTCCGGCGGCCCGCGTCGCGTCGCCCTCGTCGGTCGCCCCAACGTTGGCAAGTCGTCCCTGCTGAACGCGCTGGCCGGCGGCGAGCGCGTCGTCGTCAACGAACTCGCCGGCACCACACGTGACCCCGTCGATGAGCTCATCGAGCTCGATGGCCGCTCGTGGTGGTTCGTCGACACCGCGGGTATCCGCCGCAAGATGCACCGGACGACAGGCGCCGACTACTACGCCTCCATCCGTACTCAGGCCGCGATCGAGAAGGCCGAGGTTGCCCTCGTCCTCATCGACGGTTCGACGCCGCTGACCGAGCAGGACGTGCGAGTCGTCCAGCAGGTCATCGACGCGGGCCGGGCGCTCGTCGTCGTCACCAACAAGTGGGATCTCGTCGACGAAGACCGCCAGAAGGAGATCAAGAACGAGCTCGAGCGCGAGCTGGTTCAGATCCAGTGGGCGCCGCGCATCAACCTGGCCGCGAAGACCGGCTGGCACACAAACCGCATCGTGCGCGCCCTCGACACTGCGCTCGAAGGCTGGGAGACCCGTATCCCGACCGGACAGCTCAACGCCTTCCTCGGTCAGCTCGTTGCCGCACACCCCCACCCACTGCGTGGCGGTAAGCAGCCCCGCATTCTCTTTGGCACCCAGGCCTCGAGCAAGCCCCCGCGCTTCGTGCTCTTCACGACGGGATTCCTCGACCCCGGTTACCGCCGCTTCATCGAACGCCGACTGCGCGAGACTTTCGGCTTCGCCGGAACGCCGATTCAGATTTCGGTGCGTGTGCGCGAGAAACGACGCAGGTAAGGTCGCTCCGACTCGTGGCCCGCTTCCCCAGGAGGCGGGCCACACCCGTACCTGCACTCCCCCGGCGTGTATCCACAGGGTCGTTTAGCACGGCGCCGTTATCCACAGGCGTCGCGGATGCCCTTGACCGTTGAACGCTGGGCGCGCAGGATCGACACATGGACACAACACTCACCCAATCCACAGTTGCTCCCCTAGCCTCGGGCCTCACCCTGTGCGATGACGGACTCGTCCGGCCTACGTGGGCCTCCCATGACGCGCTGTTACGCAGTTACTACGACACCGAATGGGGGCTGCCCGTCCACGACGAGGCCGGCGTCTTCGAACGTCTCGTCTTGGAGGGTTTCCAGGCTGGTCTCTCATGGCGCACGGTCCTGGCAAAACGCGAGGCGTTCCGTGCGGCCTTCGAAGGATTCATTCCCGATCGCGTCGCCGCCTTCACTGAGGAGGATGTCGATTGCCTCGTGAGCACACCCGGGATTATTCATAATCGCCGCAAGATCGAGGCGGCGATCAGCAACGCTCGCGCGACGGTTGCGATGAGGAACGATTCTCCCACGGCAGACGGCCCGTCACATCTGGGCGAACTGGTCTGGTCGTATCGGCCGACGCTCAATCCGCTTCCGCGTTCGAAGGACGAGGTACCCACGCAGCTGCCAGAATCTGTAGCTCTCGCAGCCAACCTCAAGAGCCTTGGTTTTTGCTTCGTGGGTCCCACGACGATGCTCGCACTGATGGCGGCGATCGGCATCGTCAATACCGATATCGTGGGAACGCACCGCAGGCCTCGATGAGGAGCACACCCCCCATGGCGGGCGCGCTCACGTACGCCCAAGATCTGGCATGATGGTGCCATGTCATTGTCGAAAAAGCTTCTCAGTCAGGACGAGGTTGTCGTCCGCCACATGCACACGCACATCAAGACCCTGCTGCCCGCGATCAACATTGAGTCGATCCTCGTGATCGCAGCTGCAGTCGGTTCGTTCTTTGTTCCCGAGAACGCACGTTATTGGGCGCTCGCGACCATCTGGATCGCCGTACTCGTCCTGTCTATCCCCCTCATCGTCATTCCGTGGATCAAGTGGTCGTCGACCACCTACACGGTCACGACGAAGCGAGTGATCACTCGCACGGGCATCTTCACGCGCACCGGCCACGACCTGCCACTCAGCCGCATCTCCGACATTCAGATCGAGAAGAACTTCGATGATCGTTTTTTCGGTTGCGGAACCCTCGCCCTTCAGACCTCCGCAGATGACCCGTTGCTGCTGCATGACGTGCCGAAGGTGGAGATGGTGCAGGTCGAGATCTCGAACCTGCTGTTCAACGACATTCAGGGAGCGATCGACGCGGATCCGACTAGCTAACAGCGCACGTAACGTTCCAGCGAGCACTGCCCCGGCTTCGTTCTTCATTGGACGAGGCCGGGGCAGTGCATCGGGCCAGCTCGCGCGGCTCAAGCGCATATCGGTGTGTGCACTGGACGACGAGCGAATGCGCCACGACCGCGCATGACCACCACTCTGGCGGCATAAGTAAGCAGGTCGAAATCATCCCCGTTGACGACTTCGACCTGTGAAACAGTTTACTGCAGTCCTTGAAGGAAATGTGTCCGTTGCAACGGGCAAATCCCGGCGCTTCTACCTGCGAAATTACGTGAAAGATTAGCCGAAAACCCGCGTTTACCAGTCGAAATAAAACCGCAAAATACTGCGTCACATTTCGGTTACAAAGCGAGGCGATACCACGGACCAGGGACGGAGGTCCCCACTGATCATCGGCACTTCAGATTGGGTTCGACGCATACAAAAAACCACGAGGCGCAAGTCCTCGCGGTTTTTTTCGTCGGGCTGGCGGGATTTGAACCCACGACCCCTTGACCCCCAGTCAAGTGCGCTACCAAGCTGCGCCACAGCCCGTATTCAGTTCATCGCCGTGGCGACCTGTAGAACTATAGCGCACCTAGACGAAGTCAGGCAAGCCGACCGCAGTGCGCCGCGCCACACTGCCGTCAGATCGAACTGGTATGCAGCTCAATCCCGAGCCACGTGTCAGAAGCCGGAACAGATGATTAGACGCACATAAGGTGACTACACTGTCCTTCGTCCGCATACCTTGCATCCACGAGAGCTTCTTTTGATGAACAGTCGATACCTCCTCTCAGTCGCGGCGACCCTTGCTCTGGCAGTCGCAGGCCTGATTGCACCCACATTCGTCACGCAGGGGTCCCCTGCAGCGGCGAGCCCGATGGTGAGCGTGTCCTCAAGCGCTCCCGCATATGACCCTGCCGCCGTCACTGCAGGAACGCGGGCACAGAGCCAGCCCGTGACGGCACCGACGAAGCGCATCCGCATCCGCTCGCACTCCCACAATCCCACCATCACAATCATCTCCTGGATCCTGGCTATCCTCATCGTTGGTGGCGGAATCCTGGTACGTTACGCGATCTTCAAGGCCACTCAGCGCAACTCAACCCCGCCAACAGCATTCAACGGCCCCAATGGCCCCCAGTACGGCGTGACAGGAAGCAACTACGGAACCCCTGGAACCGGATACGGCACCGCGGGAACCGGATACGGCACCGCGGGAACCGGATACGGGACCGCAGCGGACGCGGCACAGCCGGGCTCCCCGGCATACGGCACAGGTACCTACGGTCATCAGCAGGGCGTCCAGGGACCCTACGGAACAGGATTCTGAGCCCTCCACCGTGAGTGCCCCGTACCGAAAGGTACGGGGCACTCACGTGAATTGATACGCTGCCTCAGCGCAAAGCGTCGCGCACCTCGAGATCACGATCGACAAAGGCGAGGACCGCCTCGCAGACGCCTTCGATGTCGAGGCCCGTGGAATCAACGGTCTCGACACCGGGGGCGGCCACCATGAACTCAGAGACCTGCGAATCGGCCTTGTCACGGCCCTCGACCTGGGCCCGCACGATCTCCATGTGTTCCTCGGCGGCATCCCCGTAGAGTTCGAGCGTCCGACGACGCAGACGGGCCTCTTGATCGGCGAGCAACAGAACACGAACATCCGCATCGGGGCAGACAACGGTCGTGATATCACGCCCCTCGGCGATCATGCCGGAGCCTTGTTCACGGGCCTCCATCATTCGGCGACGCTGCTCCGTCGCCATCCACGCGCGCACGTCAAGGTTCGTCGAGATGTGCTTAATCGCGAGGGCGATACGCGGCTCGCGAATCTCAAGGGTGATCTCTGAATCACCGATCCACACGTGCGGATCCGAAGGATCCGAGACGAGGCGCAGCGGCATACGATCCGCAGCATCTGCTACAGCAGCCGTATCCTCCAGATCGATGCCTTCATCCAGGCAATACCACGTGAGCGCACGGTACATGGCGCCCGTGTCCAAGTACCCAATGCCCAGACGGGTCGCCAGAGCCTTCGAGACCGTGGACTTGCCCGAACCGGCCGGCCCATCGATGGCAATCGTGATGCCGACGCGGGAAATCGCGTCTCGACGCTGCGTATCGTTCATCAAAACGTTCTCCTCACCGAGGTCGTTTAGTGGGTGATAAGTCGCCATCCCCGCTGTTGCAGGTCGGCGACAGCGCGGTCAACGACCGCCGGGTCAATCATGACGCGGGCGACGCCTGCCTGTGCGCCCGCAGAGTGTTCCAGAACCAAGTCTTCGATGTTAATACCCGCCTCGCCGAGCTCGCTGAAGAGCCTACCGAGAGCACCCGGCTCGTCGGGGATGAGCACTTCGATCTCGCGATACCGAGAAGGAGCACCACCGTGCTTGCCGGGAATGCGCGCGACGCCTTGATTACCTGCGGTCATGACCCGATTGATCGCGCCCACAGAACCGCCGCGCAGGGGGCCAAGTTCGGCAGCCGCGTCGAGATGCGTCAGCAAGTCATCGAGGTCGGTGCGTAGCTCCCGCAGGATGTCTGCGACCGGACCGGCGTTGCCGGCCAAAATCGCTGTCCACAGGCGCGGATCGGAGGCCGCAATGCGGGCAGTATCTCGAAGCCCCTGTCCCGCAAGCCCGAGCGCCTGAGCCGGTGCGTCAACAAGGCGCGCAGCGAGCATCGACGACACCAGCTGAGGTACATGCGACACGAGAGCGACAGCGTAGTCATGCGTGCCCGCATTCATCTCAAGGGGTACGGCTCCGACGTCCGTTGCCAGCGCGCGAGCCACAAGCACCGCGCGCGGCCACGTCGACTCATGCGCAACGATCACCCACGGACGTCCGTAGAACAGATCGGCATCTGCGGCACCCGCACCGCTGCGCTCACGACCTGCCATGGGATGCGAACCGACGTAACGCGAGGCTTCCTCGAGACGTCCCTCACGCTCCAAGCCGCGCAGCACATCGGCTACAACCGCGTCCTTCACGGAGGCAACATCGGTGACGATCGCGTCGGGGAAACGCAGCAGCGATTCGACGATCACACGGTCCGCGACGTCCGGAGGCGTCGCGACGACAACGATGGACGGCGCCTGATAGGAAGGCGTATCCGAGCCACACTCGCGAGGGCGCACCCCGGCCTCGGCGAGAACGTCGCCGAATGACTGCCCAGCGCCCACGTCGGAGGCCAGGTGCAAAGAGGTTGGCGAGGCATCTTCGAGATAAACGCGCACTCCCCCGGCCCGCAGCGCGAGGCCCAGGGACGCACCCAGCAGACCCGATCCGATGATGAGGACCGGGCCCGCTGTTTGCACAACGCGCGCGCCGACGCCGTCCGAGGTGTTCACAGTCCGACGGCCCCGTACAGTGCGCTCAGCGCGTTGCCCTTCACGCGGCGGGTCGTCCCCTGCTTGAGATGGTCGAGAGAGATCGGACCGAAGCCCGTACGGACGAGCTCGCGCACCGGGTAGCCGACAGCCTCCATCATGCGGCGCACAAGGCGGTTGCGGCCTTCGTGCACGACGATCTCGACGGTCGTGATATCGCCGTAGGTGTCAACGATGCGGAAGGAGTCAACCTTGATCGGGCCATCCTCCAGCTCGATGCCGTTCATGAGGGTGCGCTTGACGCCGGGCTTGACCTCGCCGTGTAGGCGTGCCACGTAGGTCTTGCGGATCTCGTATTTGGGATGGGTCAGACGGTTCGCCAGCTCGCCGTCATTCGTCAGCAGCAGCAGGCCGGACGTGTCGATATCGAGGCGCCCGACATGGTAGAGACGCTCGGGGTAGTCGGCGATCAGGTCGGCGATCGTCGGGCGTCCCTCCGGGTCGCTCATCGTGGACACCGTCCCAATCGGCTTGTTCACGGCCAGGACGATGTGCTTCGTCTCATCCAGGATCAGACGCTCGCCATCCACGTGAATGACCTGCTTGGTTGGATCCACGCGCACGCCCTGGTTACGTACCACGGTTCCATCGACGCTCACGCGGCCGTCGGCGATCATCTGTTCGGACGCGCGCCTGGATGCGACGCCAGCCTGGGCGAGCACCTTCTGCAGGCGCACTCCACCCTCTGTGTAGGGATTAGCCCTCATAGTTCTTCCTCCAATTCCTCCAGCGCGTCGGCGTCTGGCAGGTAGGGTGCCAACGGTACCAGCTCCGACAGGCTCGTTAATCCCATTTTCTCAAGAAATTCACCGGTCGTCCCGTACAGGCGCGCGCCAGACGGTGTCAGTCCCGTCTCTTCCACGAGGCCTCGGGCGAGCAGCGTGCGCACGACGCCGTCCACGTTCACCCCACGAATACGGCAGATTCGCGCCCTCGATATGGGCTGACGGTAGGCAATGACCGCCAGCGTTTCAAGAGCAGCCTGAGACAGGCGCGCGTGCGAGGAGCCGACGACAAAGCGCCCGACCACGTCGGCGTATGCCCGTGCGGAATAGATGCGCCAGCCGCCCGCCACTTCGCGCAGCTCGAAACCACGCGGGCGTTCCTGTCCTTCGCCGAGGTACTCGGCGGCGAGAGCGCGCATGTGCTGTTCGATGTCCGCAGTGCTTGCGCCGAGAACCTCGGCGAGATCGGACGCGGCAACCGGCTCCGAGGCGACCATCAGAATCGCCTCGATCGCACCGCGCAGCGTGTTCTCACTCATCGGCGTCTTCTCCTTCCGTCTCAATCGCGGCCACGTGCGGGGACGAGGCCGTGGCTGAGTGCGCGGCACCGGCACCCGTATAGTCGTCTACGTCGATGTCGATACTTCCCTCGCTGTCAGTCCACTGAATCGTCAGCGTGCCAAGCGCCCCGTCTTGCTCAAACTCGACGGCTCCGCGCCTGTAGAGCTCCAAGAGCGCAAGGAAGCGAGAGACGACGACGGCGCGCGTGGGCGCATCCTCGACGAGCTGATGGAAGGTTATGCGTCCTGCTTCGGCGAGCATCGATGAGACGAGCAAAGCCTGTACGCGAACGGGCACAACGGGATCGTGCAGATGGGCGACCTGAACCGTCGGATTCGTCGATGACAGGGCATCGGCAGCCAAACGAGCAAGGTCTTCGGGGGTTGTCAGCCACCGGAGCTCGGGCAAGAGGCTCGCAAAATGCGGCTCGAGAGGCACGTCCCTGGCGACATACGAGCCGTACTCCCCCATCCGCGCGTCGATGTGTTTCGCCGCTTCCTTGAAAGCCCGATACTGCAGGAGCCGCGAAAACAAAAGATCGCGGGCCTCCAGATCAGCCTCGGACGCGTTATCCTCCTCGTCGACACTGGGCAGCAAATGCGCGGCCTTCATGTCGAGTAGTGTCGCCGCGACAACCAGGAATTCGGTCGTGCGCGACAGATCCGGGGACGCCTTCATAAACGCGATGAACTCGTCGGTCACCTGCGCGAGCGCGACCTCGGTGATGTCGAGTTTCTTACGCGCGATCAGCGACAGGAGAAGATCGAAAGGACCTTCAAAAACCGGGAGCGAGACCGCGAAGAGGTCGAACTCTCCTTGAACCTCGAAACTGTCAGGCCGCGTCGCCACGGGCGATGACTTCCCGCGCAAGTCGACGGTACGCGTGAGCGCCCGCATGGTTGGGAGCGTAGGAGATGATCGGCTCGGTGGCTACAGAAGCATCCGGGAACTTGATCGTGCGTCCGATACGGGTATCGAACACGAGATCGCCGAAAGCCTCCTGCAGGCGCTGGAGGACCTCACGCGAGTGCAGCGTGCGCGAGTCGACCATCGTGGCGACGATACCGTCAATCTTCAGGCGCGGGTTGATGCGATCGCGCACCGTCTCGATTGTCTCAACCAGCAGGGCCACGCCACGCAGCGCGAAGAACTCTGCCTCGACCGGAACGATGACGCCGTGAGCTGCCGTGAGAGCATTGACAGCTAGCAGGCCGAGGGAAGGCTGGCAGTCGATCAGCACCACGTCGTAGTCGGATTCGACGTGACGCAGGACGCGGGCCAGGGCGCTCTCGCGGGCAACCTCGTTGACGAGCTGGACCTCCGCCGCGGACAGGTCAATGTTCGCGGGGATGATGTCGAGGTTCTCCGTCGACGTGTGGCAGATCGTCGCTTTGACGTCCGCCTTCGGGTTCATGAGCAGCGTATAGATCGTCTGTTCCATGTCGAGAGCATTGATGCCCAGGCCAACAGAAGCAGCACCCTGGGGGTCGAAGTCCACGATCAGCACACGGCGACCATACTCAGCCAGCGCGGCGCCCAGGTTGATGGTGGTCGTCGTCTTACCGACACCACCCTTCTGGTTGCACATAGCGATCACACGGGCGGGACCATGCCCCGACAGCGGTGCGGGCACGGGAAAATCGACCGGCTCATCGTGCAGGTCGGGCGTCAGCGTAGGGTGCGAGTTCGTGGTCACGCCCCCATCCTAATTCATCACCGCGCGGATGCGTCGGTGCCACGCGCCCGAGGGTGCGAGAGCGTAAAGACTTCGCGCAGCACGGTGGCCGTCACCTGCGTGTAGATCTGAGTCGTCGCCACCGACGCGTGCCCGAGAAGCTCCTGCACCTCGCGCACGGATGCGCCACCCTCAAGCAGATGCGTCGCAAAAGAGTGCCGCAGCGTATGCGGAGACACCCGCTCCCCCAGCTGCGCGGCCTCAGCCGCGCGCCGGATCGCGGTCCACGCGCTCTGCCGGGACAGCGCGCCTCCCCGGGAGTTCAGGAAAAACGCGGTGGATCCCCGGCCTCGTGCGGCGAGCGCTGGGCGGGCGCGCACCCGATACGCGTAGAGGGCGTCCACGGCGAACGACCCCACGGGAACAACCCGCTCTTTGCGCCCTTTTCCGAACAAGCGCACGACAGGAACGTCGCCATCCAGGTCGAGGTCGTCAGCGCTGAGGGACACAGCCTCTGAGACGCGGGCACCCGTCGCATACAGGAGCTCGAGGAGGGCGGCATCGCGCAGGCCAATCGGAGAATCGTCGGCGTGGGCGGCGTCCAGCAGTCGTCCCACCTCGTCGACGGACAGGGCCTTCGGGAGGTGTCGCCCCTGACGTGGGGCATGTAGCTGCGCAGCTGCATCAGTTCCGACCGCCCCCTCGGTCAGCGCGTACTTATGGAGTCCCCGGATCGCCGCCGACGCGCGCGCCACCGACGATGCTGCCGCCGGAGTTCCTGTGACCTGCCCAGATGCCAGACGCATCGTGTAGTCCTCGATGTCCCTGGGACTGATGTCTTCGACGTTAACTTTGCCTCGACTCTTCATGTCAAACGCGTAGCGGGCGACGTCACGGCGATAGTTTGAAACTGTATGCGCAGACGCCCCCTTCTCGACGCGCAGATAGTCCACCCAGTCGCGAACGAGAGCTTCGAGGGATGTCATGGTGACAGGGTAAGCGACTGTGCAACATATGTGCGTGAGCGCTATCGGCATGCGCACATTTTCGCTAGACTGTGACGCGGTAAACCATTTCCGCCCCAATGCAGGGGCCCAACAACTGGAGACCAACGTGTCACTACACTGGGATCACATCGATGACGAAGCGGTCAAGACCGCCAAGCTCCTCGCCGCCGACGCCGTCGAGCAGGCCGGATCGGGCCACCCCGGCACCGCCATCTCGCTCGCCCCCGCCGCCTACCTCCTCTACAACAAGGTCATGAACGTCGACCCGGCCGACCCGCGCTGGATCGGTCGCGACCGCTTCATCCTCTCGGCCGGCCACTCGTCGCTGACCCAGTACGTCCAGCTCTACCTGTCCGGCTTCGGTCTCGAACTCGACGACATCAAGACGCTGCGCACCGCCGGCTCCCTGACCCCGGGCCACCCCGAGTACGGCCACACCAAGGGCGTTGAGATCACCACCGGCCCGCTGGGTACCGGCATCGCCTCCGCCGTCGGCTTCGCCATGAACGCCCGCCGCGTCCACGGCCTGCTCGATCCCGAGACCCCGCTCGGCGAGTCCGTCTTCGATCACAACGTCTACGTCATCGCCGGCGACGGCTGCTTCGAGGAAGGCGTCTCCGCCGAGGCTTCGTCCCTCGCGGGCACCCAGGAGCTGGGCAACATCACCGTCATCTGGGACGACAACCACATCTCCATCGAAGACGACACCTCGATCGCCTTCAACGAAGACGTCCTGGCCCGCTACGAGGCCTACGGCTGGCACGTCCAGCGCGTCGACTGGCTCAGCGAGGACGGCTCCTACGAGGAGAACACCGCTGCCCTGAACGACGCCCTCGACGCCGCTCAGGCCGAGACGAAGAAGCCCTCGCTCATCGCGCTGCGCACCATCATCGGCTGGCCGACCCCCGGCAAGCAGAACACCGGTGGCATCCACGGCTCCAAGCTCGGCTCCGAGGCCCTCAAGGGACTGAAGGAAGCCCTGGGCGCCGACCCCGAGAAGATGTTCGACGCTGACGCCGCGATCGTGGACGAGGTCCGCGCCCGCGCCGCCGCCCGTGCCGCCGAGTACCGTAAGGACTGGGACGCACGCTTCGAGGCCTGGAAGGCCGCTCACCCCGAGCAGGCTGCCCTGCTCGAGCGTCTCCTGGCAGGCCGCCTCCCCGAGGGCTGGGAAGCCGCGCTGCCCACCTTCGAAGAGGGCAAGGCTATCGCGACCCGCGCCGCCTCCGGCCAGGTCCTCAACGCGATCGCCCCCGTCCTGCCCGAGCTGTGGGGTGGCTCCGCCGACCTCGCCGGCTCGAACAACACTTTCCTGAAGGGTGAGCCCTCGTTCCTGCCCGCGCACCGTTCCTCCTCGTCATTCAGCGGCGACGAGTTCGGCCGCAACCTCCACTTCGGCGTGCGTGAGTTCGCGATGGGTGCCGCCCTTAACGGCATCGCCGCCGACGGCTTCACCCGCGCTTACGGCGGCACATTCTTCGTGTTCTCCGACTTCATGCGCGGCGCCGTGCGCCTTGCCGCCCTCATGGATCTGCCCGTCACCTACGTGTGGACCCACGACTCCATCGGCGTGGGCGAGGACGGCCCGACCCACCAGCCGATCGAGCACCTAGCCTCCTACCGCGCAATTCCGAACTTCGCTGTCGTGCGCCCCGCTGACGCCGCCGAGACGGCCGCGTCCTGGAAGGCCATCCTCGAGCAGTCCCACCCGGCCGCCATCATCCTGTCGCGCCAGAACCTGCCCAACCCGGCACGTGGCGAAGGCACCGGCCTGGCCACCACCGAGGACCTGGCGCGCGGCGCCTACGTCCTGGCCGACACCGAAGGTACGCCCGATGTGATCCTGCTGGCCTCCGGCTCCGAAGTTTCCGTCGCCCTCGACGCACGCGAGGCCCTGGCCGCCGACGGCATCGCTGCCCGTGTCGTGTCCGTGCCCTGCCTCGACTGGTTCGAGGCCCAGGACCGCGAGTACCGCGACTCCGTCCTGCCCCCGTCGGTGCGCGCTCGCGTCTCCGTCGAGGCCGGTATCGCCCTGCCGTGGTACCGCTGGATCGGCGACGCCGGCCGCGCGGTCTCCATCGAGCACTTCGGCGCCTCCGCGCCGGGCGAACTTCTCTTCAAGGAGTACGGCATCGACGCCGAGCACGTGGCCGCAGCCGCGAAGGAATCCATCGATGCCGCTCGTTCGTGACTTTATAGTCAGCTGAACTGAAGATAGGGCTGCTGGCGCGCGAGGGCGTGCCAGCAGCCCTATTCTGTTACACATGTGTGGGTCCTCGGTCCCGTTCCATTTCCCCCTGGGGCAAAGCGTTCGGACCACGGCCTCGTCCTTCCCCCTAGCGAACGGAGCGACCACTCGTGACCAACGAGATCCCCACCCTGCGCGATCCCCAGGATCGCAGGCTTCCGCGCATCTCCCCACCGTGTGGCCTCGTCATCTTCGGCATCACGGGCGACCTCGCGCGCAAGAAGCTCCTTCCCGCGATCTACGACCTCGCCAACCGTGGTTTGCTCCACCCGGCGTTCTCGCTCACCGGCTTTGCGCGCCGCGACTGGAGCCCGCAGGACTTCGAGGAATACGTGCGCGCCTCCATCGAGGCGCACACCCGCACCGGCTTCAACGAGGGAACCTGGAACCAGCTGCGTTCGGGACTGCGCTTCGTCTCGGGCACCTTCGACGACCCCGATGCCTACCGCCAGCTGGCCGACACCGTCGCCGAGCTCGACCACTCGCGCGGCACCGGCGGCAACCACGCGTTCTACCTGTCGATTCCACCCTCATACTTCCCGGTCGTGGCCAAGCACCTGTCCGACACAGGCCTCAACAAGCGTCAGGGCCGCGAATGGCGTCGCGTCATCATCGAGAAGCCTTTCGGACACGACCTTGAGTCCGCGCAAGAGCTCTCCGACGTCATCTCGCAGATCTTCGACGAGCAGGACGTCTTCCGCATCGACCACTACCTGGGCAAGGAAACCGTCCAGAACATCATGGCGATGCGCTTCGCGAACGCGATGTTCGAGCCGCTGTGGAAGGCGAACTACGTCGATTCCGTACAGATCACGATGGCCGAGGACATCGGCATCGGAACACGCGCGGGCTACTACGACGGCATCGGCGCGGCCCGCGACATCATCCAGAATCACCTGCTTCAGCTCATGGCGTTGACCGCCATGGAGGAGCCCGTCCACTTCACACCCGAGGAAATCCGGGCGGAGAAGGAGAAGGTGCTTTCCGCAGTGCGCCTGCCCGAGGATCTGGCCATCGATACGGCGCGCGGGCAGTACGCCGGCGGCTGGCAGGGCGGCGATCAGGTGCGCGGTTACCTTGAGGAGGACGGCATTCCGGCCGACTCGACCACCGAGACCTTCGCCGCTATCAAGCTCTTCGTGGACACGCGCCGCTGGGCGGGCGTGCCCTTCTACCTGCGCGCAGGCAAGCGCCTCGGCAAGCGCGTCACCGAGATCGCTGTCATCTTCAAGCGTTCGGCCCACGTGCCCTTCGGCAACTCCGACCTCAGTGAGTCGGGTCAGAACGCGCTCGTTATTCGCGTCCAGCCGGACGAGGGCCTGACCCTCAAGCTTGGTGCGAAGGTTCCGGGCACTTCCATGCAGGTGCGTGACGTGACCATGGACTTCGCCTACGGCCACGCATTCACCGAGGACTCGCCCGAGGCCTACGAGCGCCTCATCCTGGACGCGCTCGTCGGCTCAGCTCCCCTGTTCCCGCACCAGCGTGAGGTCGAGGCCTCGTGGAAGATTCTCGACCCGATCCTGTCCTTCTGGGAGACCCAGGGTCAGCCCGAGCCCTACGCGCCCGGCACGTGGGGTCCCCAATCCGCGCACGACATGCTGGCCCGCGACGGCCGTTTCTGGAGGCTCCCGTGATCATCACCCTGAAGAACACCACGTCGGCCGAGGTCGCCTCCCGCATCGTGGAGCTGCGCGACGAGCGCGGTTCCGCCGCGCTGAGCCGTGTCCTCACGCTGCTCATCTGCGTGCCCGACCTCATCGACGTCGACAACGCGATCGAGGTCTCCGACGCGGTCTCGCGCGAGCATCCCTGCCGGGTGATCGTCATCGTCGAGCCCGAGTCCACCGAGGGCACGGCTCGTCTGAACGCGCAGATCCGCGTCGGCGACGCAGCGGGCCTGTCCGACATCATCATCCTTGAGCCTCGCGGTGAGGCCGCGTCGAACATCGACTCACTCGTCATGCCGCTTCTCCAGTCGGATACGCCGGTCGTCACGTACTGGCCGGTCGTTCCCCCGCAGAACCCGGGCGCACACCCACTTGGTCGCCTCGCGGTCAAGCGCATCACCGATTCGCGCGCAACCGAATGCCCCATGGATACCCTGTCGGCCCTCTCGGCCGTCTACACCCCCGGCGACACTGATCTCGCGTGGGCCGGCGTCACGCTGTGGCGCGCGCTGCTCGCGGCTGTCGCCGAGGACTTTGACCGCCTGCCGGCGTCGATCCGCGTCGCGGGTAACGCGACGCACCCCTCGCCCTTCCTCGTGGCAGCGTGGCTGCATCACCAGCTGGGCGTGCCCGTCGAGCGAGTCGTGGATCCCGAGGCCCTCACAATCACGGACATCACGTTCTTCTTCGACGACGACACGACCGTCTCGCTGTCGCGTAGCGCATCCTCGTCGGTCGCGTGCCTATCGCGCCCGGGCCTTGAGGATCGCTCCGTGAACCTCGCGCGTCGCTCCGTGCAGGACTCCCTCATGGAGGATCTGCGGCGCATGGATCCGGATGTCTACTACGGAGAGCTCCTCACCAAGGAACTCCCGCGGCTAGCTGCTTGCTCCGAGAGTGAGTGACGATGGTGACTGTTCACACGCTTGAGGTCTACCCAACCGTCGAGGACCTGAACGAGGCTGTCGGCCGTGCGTTCCTCGCTCGTCTGAGCACGCTTATCGACGAGGCTGGAGCTGACTCACGCGTCAACGTGGCCATCTCTGGGGGCGCAATCACGACGAGCCTGCTGCCCTCGTTACTTCCGTTTGTTGGCGACGTCGATTGGTCCCGCGTGCGCGCGTGGCTTGTCGACGAGCGTTATGTGCCCGCCGGCAACGAGGATCGCAACGACGATCAGGCGTGGGAGGGCTTCCTCCACGCGGCCTCCGGCGTCGAGTTCATCCGTATGCCGACCTCGGATGCGTCCGCTCCTGGCGCGGGTTCCCTCGACGAGGCGACCGCAGCGTTCGCCGACACGTGGCGGGAGCTCATGGGAGAAGGTTCCTTTGACATCGCACTGATCGGCATGGGCCCCGACGGGCACATCTGCTCACTCTTTCCGGGACGCGTCGACATGGACGAGGCCTCCCCCATTCTGGCGATCCGCAATTCTCCGAAGCCCCCGCCCGAGCGCATCACGGTATCGATGCCAGTTATGCGCGCGTCCGGCGAGGTGTGGCTGACGACGGCGGGTGCAGCGAAGGCGGATGCTCTCGGGCAAGCCTTTGCGGGCGCGTCTCCCCTCACCCTCCCGGTCGCGGGCGTCCTCTCCCCCACGACACGCGTTTACCTTGACGAGGCTGCGGCTGCGCGAATTAAGCTCGCGTAATACTGCAATGTCACCGTGTGGGGCCGTCTTCTTCATGAAGACGGCCCCACACGGGTTGCCGGATAAAAAATGGCTCCCCGCTCACAAGCGGAGAGCCATCTCAGAGGCGAGCTAGCGTCAGGCGCCAAACTTCGCAAGCAGCGCGTAGCCGATGATGCACACCAGCCAGATGAGAAGCGTACCCAGCGTGATGCGGTTCAGGTTACGCTCGGCGACACCGGAGGAGCCGGCCGACGAAGAGATGCCGCCACCGAACATGTCCGACAGACCGCCGCCCTGTCCCTTGTGCATAAGGACGGTCAGGGTCAGCAGGATGCTGGTCAGGAAGATCAGCACGATCAGGACGTTGTTCAAAATGGTCACGGTCAATCCAGTTTCTATCGCAGTTCGCCCCGGATCGGGGCACATATACCTTTAGTCTAACTGAGAATGCCGGTGGGGCCAACCGGCACACCGGTTGGCCCCACCTCGCGTCCGCTCCGACCTGGCTTCAGTGGCTGGGAGGAGTGGGCGCGCGAGCGTTGCTCAGGCGTAGAACGTCGCCATGGCGGCGAAGGAGTCAGCCTTGAGGGACGCGCCGCCGACGAGTCCGCCGTCGACGTCGGGCTGAGCCATGAGCTCCTTGATGTTGTCCGGCTTGGCGGAGCCACCGTAGAGGATGCGGGTGGACTCGGCGGTCTCGGCGCCGAAGTCCTCGGCCAGGGCGGCGCGGATGGCGCCGCACACTTCCTGGGCGTCCTCGGCGGAGGCGGTTTCGCCGGTGCCGATGGCCCAGATGGGCTCGTAGGCGATGACGATCTTGGCGACCTCTTCGGGCTTCCAGCCGGCGAGCGCAGCGCGGATCTGGCCGAGCACGAACTCAACGTAGGTGCCGGCCTTGCGAACCTCGAGGGCCTCGCCGCAGCACAGGATCGGGGTCATGCCGGCGTCGAAGACCTTGCGGGCCTTGGCGCCGACGAGCTCGTCGGACTCGCCGTGGTACTCGCGGCGCTCGGAGTGGCCCATGACCACGTAGGTGACGCCGAGCTTGGTGAGCATCTCGGTGGAGATTTCGCCGGTGTAGGCGCCATTGTCGTGGATCGAGACGTCCTGGGCACCGTACTTGATCTGGAGATCATCGGCATCGACGATGGTCTGGACGGTGCGGATGTCGGTGAACGGCGGGATGACGAGGACCTCGCACTTGGAGTAGTCGTGCTCAGCGTCGGACAGGGCCATTTCCAGGCCCTGGACGAGGTGGTTGGCCTCGAGGTGATCGAGGTTCATCTTCCAGTTGCCGGCCATCAGGGGGGTGCGTGCCATGAGTCAGTCCTCCAGAACTGCGATACCGGGCAGAACCTTGCCCTCGAGGAGCTCGAGGGAGGCGCCACCACCAGTGGAAATGTGGGAGAAGGTGTTCTCGTCGAAGCCGAGCAGGCGCACGGCAGCGGCGGAGTCGCCGCCGCCGATGACGGAGAACATGGAGCCCGTGGAGAGGGCCTCGGCGACGGCGCGCGTACCGCCGGCGAAAGCGTCGAATTCGAAGACGCCCATGGGGCCGTTCCAGGCCACGGTCTTCGCGGTGGCCAGCTTGTCGGCGAAGAGCTTCGCGGACTCGGGGCCGATGTCCAGACCCATCTGGTCGTCGGGGATCGCGTCGACCTTGACGACGGTCGCGGGCGCGTCGGCCGCGAACTCGGGGGCGACGACGACGTCGATAGGCAGCACCAGATCGACGCCGCGCTCGGCGGCCTCAGCGATGTAGCCCTTGACGGTCTCGATCTGGTCTTCCTCGAGCAGGGACTTGCCCACCGAGTGGCCCTGAGCGGCCAGGAAGGTGAAGGCCATGCCACCGCCGATGAAGAGCATGTCGGCCTTCTTCAGCAGGTTGGCGATGACGCCCAGCTTGTCGGAGACCTTGGAGCCGCCGAGGACGACGCCGTAGGGGCGCTCGGGGTCGCCGGTGACCTTGGACAGGGACTCGATCTCCTTGAGGACGAGCAGGCCTGCGGCCGAGGGCAGGATCTTCGCGATGTCGTAGACGGAGGCCTGCTTGCGGTGGACGACGCCGAAGCCGTCGGAGACGAACGCGTCACCGAGCTTGGCGTACTCGCGGGCAAGTTCCTCGCGCTCTTCGTCGACCTTGGAGGTCTCACGAGCGTCGTAGCGGACGTTCTCGAGCAGGGCGATCTCTCCCTCACCCAGGGCGGCGACGGTCTCGGTGGCGGACGGGCCAACGACGTCGGAGGCCAGCGTGACCTTCACGCCGGACAGTTCGGCGAGGCGCGTGGCGACGGGGGCCAGCGAGAAGGCGGGATCGACCTGACCCTTGGGGCGGCCAAGGTGGGCCATGATGACGACCTTTGCACCGGCGTCGGTGAGGGTCTTGAGGGTCGGCAGCGCCGCGCGGATCCGGCCGTCGTCGGTGATGACGCCGTCCTTGAGCGGAACGTTGAAGTCGGAGCGGACGAGGACGCGCTTGCCGCGCAGGTCGCCCAGGGTGGAGATGGTCCTCACGAGGAGTCCTTTCGGTCTGAAGGCGGTGGCGATGTACGAGATGCCCGTGCACGAGCGTGCACGGGCATCTCGCTGATCAGCTCATGGCTGGTGTATCAGCTGTGTGCTCAGGCGAGCTTGGAGCCGATGAGGGCAGTGAGGCGAACGAGAGCGTTCGAGTAGCCCCACTCGTTGTCGTACCAGGACAGGACCTTGACGAGGTTGCCGATAACCTTGGTCTCGGTGGCGTCGAAGATCGAGGTGTGCGGGTCGCCCACGATGTCGGAGGAGACGATCGGATCCTCGGTGTACTTCAGAACACCCTTGAGCTTACCCTCGGCGGCGGCCTTGACGGCAGCCTTGACGGCCTCGACGGACACCTCGTTCTTCGCGATGAAGGTGAGGTCGGTCAGGGAGCCGGTCGGGGTGGGGACGCGGACGGCGAGGCCATCGAACTTGCCCTCAAGCGCGGGCAGAACCAGGGCGACGGCCTGGGCAGCACCGGTCTTGGTGGGGATCATGTTCAGGGCCGCGGCGCGGGCGCGACGCAGATCCGAGTGGGGGGCGTCGAGGACGCGCTGGTCACCCGTGTAGGAGTGGATGGTGGTCATGATGCCGCGCTCGATGCCGAAGTTCTCCTCAAGAACCTTGGCGAGGGGGGCGAGGCAGTTGGTCGTGCAGGAGGCGTTCGACACGATGTTCATCGTGGCGTTGTCGTAGTCAGCCTCGTTCACGCCCATGACGAAGGTGCCGTCGACGTTCTTCGCGGGAGCGGAGATGACGACCTTCTTGGCGCCACCGTCGAGGTGAGCCTTGGCCTTCTCGCCGTCGGTGAAGAAGCCGGTCGACTCAACGACAACCTCGACGCCGAGCTCGCCCCAGGGCAGGTCGGCGGGGTTACGCTGCGCGAGCACCTTGATGTGCTTGCCGTCGACGACGATGCCCTCGTCGTCGTAGGAAACCTCGCCCTGGAAGCGACCCGTGATCGAGTCGTACTTCAGCAGGTGAGCGAGGGTCTTGTTGTCGGTGAGGTCGTTAACGGCAACGATCTCGATATCCGCGCCCTGCTCGAGAGCGGCGCGGAAGAAGTTACGGCCAATGCGGCCGAAGCCGTTGATGCCAACGCGGGTGGTCACTATGTTCCTCCTGCTCGTGCCCACACGGGACACGGTCTTCGATGCAACCGGGCGTGCGGGTTGCCTGCCCGGCCCGCAGATGTCTGCGGTTCCAGCAGTTCCTAATCTACACCTAAAAGCGGACTCAGTCGCAATCCAATTTGAAAATCCGCACGTGGGGTAATTCTCGTTTGGATTGAGACGAAGCGGCAGGAAAAAGGGACCTCAGTCCTCTTCGAGCATGTCGAGGGTAAGCGCGGACTCCGTATCCGGGATGCCGCGTTCGTGCGCGACCTTATCGGCGAGAGCGAGAAGGCGACGGATACGACCGGCGACGGCATCCTTGGTGAGAGGTGGATTCGTGTGCTTGCCGAGCTCCTCAAGGGAGGCCTGCTTGTACTGCAGACGCAGCGTGCCGGCCTCGAGGAGGTGGGCGGGGACGTCGTCTCCGAGGATTTCGAAGGCACGTTCAACGCGGGCACCCGCAGCGACGGCCGCGCGGGCGGAGCGGCGCAGGTTCGCGTCGTCAAAGTTGGCCAGTCGGTTGGCGCTGCCCCGAGCCTCGCGGCGTTCACGCCGCTCCTGCCATGCCTCGAAGGTCTGCGGGGCGCCCATGGCGGAGATCAGCGTGCCGATCGCGTCCGAATCGCGGACGGAGATGCGGTCGGTGCCACGCACCTCCTTGGAGCGAGCAGAGGCGCCGAGTTTGCGCGCACAGCCGACCATCGCGAGAGCCACCTCAGGACCGGGGCACGTGATCTCAAGCGAAGAGGAGCGTCCGGGCTCCATGAGCGAGCCGCGCGCGAGGAAGGCACCGCGCCAGATAGCGGCGGCCTCAGCGGTTCCGGAGGCAACAAGAACCGGGGGCAGGCCGCGCACGGGACGACGGAGGGAATCGACAAGGCCCGTGAGGCGCGCGAGCTCGTCGGCTTTGTGGACGACACGCACGACGTAGCGCTTGCCACGTCGCAGGGAAGAACCGGACACCACGACAACGGAGGACTCGGCGTTGTACAGGGCCTGCAGGTACGTGCGCAGGCGGCGCGCGGCCACGGGCGAGTCAAGCTCGGCCTCGACGAGGATGCGCCCACCCACGAGGTGCAGGCCTCCCGCGAAACGCAGCGTCGCGCTCACTTCGGCAGCGACCTCGGACGGCGTCGTAACGACGGCGCGCGCCAGCTCGTCCTTCATATCAGATGTCAGGGACACGGCTTCTCCAGATATGTCATGCGTTTGTCAGCAGGCAACAGGTTCTAAGGTAACCACGTTTCGGGCTCTCCGACCTCACCAAGGAATCCGTCAAATGCGTCACGCAGCGCGGCGGCGAGGCGCAGCGGGTCGTGGTGCGGGGCTCCGTCACCCGTGCGCACCTGCCGCAACAGGACACGCGCACCCAGTTCTTCGGCGGCCACGATCAGGTCGTCGATGTCGTCACACGCCGTCGGATCCGCGACGATGACGTCAAGCTTGAGCATGGGTGCGTACTCGCGCAAGACGCGCACGTGATCGGCAGTCGACATGAGATCGGTTTCGCCGCGCTGGCGCGCCAGGTTGAGCACAAGCGCGCGGTGGGCGTCGGTCGTGGCAAGCGCGCGGTTAAGCTCTGGCACCAGCAGGTGCGGAATCACGGAGGTGTACCACGACCCGGGTCCCAGGACGACCCAGTCGGCCTCGGAGATAGCTTCGGTGACCGCGGAGGGTACCTCGGGCGCCTCGGGCGTGATACGCACGTGCTCGACGGTACCCGGGGCGACAGCGACCTTGGATTGACCGGACACGACGTAGCGGCGGCCGCCGTCGTTCATATCCGCCTCGATGTCGATCGGCGTCGACGACATGGGCAGGACGCGTCCCTGCGCGCCCAGCAGACGACCGACCCAGTCCAGGCCTTCGACCGGATCCTCGAGAAGCTGCCACAGGCCGGAGATCAGCAGGTTGCCGAGGGCGTGCCCGTTGAGCGGGCCGGTCGTGTCGAGGCGCAGCTGCATGACGTCGCGCCACGTCAGACCCCACTCGGATTCCTCGCAGAGGGACGCCAGCGCCATACGCAGATCACCGGGAGGCAGGATCGGCATCTCCTGGCGCAGTCGGCCGGAGCTACCGCCGTCGTCGGCGACGGTCACGACGGCCGTCAGCGCGCGGGTGATATGGCGCAGCGCCCGTAGGGTCGCGGACAGGCCGTGTCCGCCGCCGAGGGCGACAATGTTTTGGCCGGATTCTCCACGTTGAACCCAGCCGGCTGCATCAAGATAGGGCATCAGTCTCTCCCAATGTCACGGTGCATCACGCGAACCGTGTATCCGTGTGAGCGCAGGCGTTCGGCGATAGCCTCGGAAGAAGCGACGGAGCGGTGCTTTCCGCCCGTGCATCCGACGGCAATCGTGACGAATGGCTTCAATTCTGCCAGATAGCCGCTGAGCATGGGGGCAAGAAGGTCGGCATATCCGAGAGCAAAATCGCGCGCGCCCGGCTGGGAGAGCACGTAGTCGGCGACCGCCTGGTCCTTGCCTGTCAGGTGGCGCAGCTCGTCGACCCAGTACGGGTTCTTCAAGAAGCGCACGTCGACGACGTGATCGGCGTCGAGCGGGAGGCCGTGCTTGAATCCGAAAGACTCGACCGTGACCTGCAGGGGGCGCTCCTCCCCAGCCACGATGTCGCGGATGCGCCTCGTCAGATCGTGGACGCTCATCGTGGAGGTGTCAATGACCTCGTCGGCGGCGCGACGCAGGGGCGCGAGCAGACGCATCTCGGCCTTGATTCCGTCCATGAGGGTGCCAGCGCCCTGGAGGGGATGCGGGCGGCGGTTGGATTCATAGCGGCGCACCAGGGTCTCGGGGCTGGCCTCAAGGAAAATGACGCGGTAGACAATACCCGCGCCTTTGAGCTGCTCGAGTGTGGCGTCAAGCGTGCGGAAGAAGGTACGCGAGCGCACGTCCACGCCGACAGCCAGTCGGTGCACGCCCGCAGCCGGGTCGTTCGACATCATGCCGACGAGAGCGGGCAGCATCGTCGGCGGGAGGTTGTCGACGACGTACCAGTCCAGGTCTTCGAGCGCGCGAGCAGCACCGGTGCGGCCCGCACCCGAGTAGCCGGTGATGATCAGCACCTCGTTGGAGGCGCGCGGCTCGTACTTCACGCGGGCCATGTCACGCACGGCGATGCCCTCGGGGACCGTGGGAGGGTTCTCCTCGTTCATCGACGAGGTCTGGGCCTCGTCTGCGTCGTGAGCGTCCGTGGGTGTGTGCTCGGTCATGGCGTCCTCCTGACGGGTCGGCTGGTCGGGTGATGGGAGGTGTTAGACGGAAGGTGCGGAGGCCTCGTCGATCGCGATGCCGGCAGCGGAGCGCCTGACGATGACTCGCGCTTCCTTCGGCGTGCTCGCAGTGGTGGCGACGACGCCGACCCGCCTGCCGGCACGACTCACCGGCTTGCCGAAGATACGCACGATGTCGGCGGATTCGAGGGCGCGAGCGACGCCGTTGTAGACAGGAACATCGACGGCGCTCGTCGACTTGATGACCGCCGACGCACCCGGGGTGGACTGTGCGGTGGAGACGGGCAGGCCGAGGATGGCGCGTGCGTGCAGCTCAAACTCGGACTGGGCTTGCGTCACCATCGTCACCATGCCGGTGTCGTGGGGGCGGGGCGAGAGTTCGGAGAACCAGACGTCGTCGCCCTTCACGAAGAATTCGACGCCGAAGATGCCGAGGCACGGGCCGTTGCCGGCCTCAGCCAGGGCGTCGGTCACGGCCTTGGCCATCTGTCGTGCGCCCTCGAGGGCCGCCTCGCTCATGGCCATGGGCTGCCAGGATTCGACGTAGTCGCCGCCCTCCTGGCGGTGTCCGATGGGCGCGCAGAAGCTCGTCACGACGCTGCCGGACGCGGCATCCCATGAGCGCACGGTGAGCAGCGTGATCTCGTAGTCGAAGTCAACACCCTCTTCAACGATGACAACGCCGGTCGTGGCTCGCGCGTCCTCCTCGGCGTGTGCCCAGGCGGAGGCGGCCTGCTCGGGACCCGTCACGCGAGACTGACCGTGCCCGGAGGAGGACATCGTGGGCTTGACAAAGGCGGGGTAACCGACCTCGTCGAGAGCCGCGGCCAGCTCGACCTCGCTGCGCGCGAAGCGGAAGGCCGACGTGCGCACGCCAGGCAGGGACGCAGCGAGGTTGCGGATGCGCTGACGGTCCATCGTCGCCTGGACGGCAAAGGCGTTGGGGACGACGCGCACGCCGCGTTCTTCATAGGCGCTCAGCTCGTCTGTCGCGATGGCCTCGACCTCGGGGACGATGAGGTCAACATCGACGCTGTCGAGCACCGCACGCAGAGCCTGCGGGTCGCTCATGTCGAAGACGCGGGATTCGTCCGCCACCTGCATGGCGGGAGCATTGCCATAGGAGTCGCAGGCGATCACCGTGCATCCGTAGCGTTGCAGGGCGATCACGACTTCCTTACCGAGTTC
Organism: Schaalia odontolytica; assembly: GCF_009730335.1. GTDB lineage: Bacteria > Actinomycetota > Actinomycetes > Actinomycetales > Actinomycetaceae > Pauljensenia > Pauljensenia dentiphila. The sequence continues at coordinate 1,381,050 of NZ_CP046315.1, read as the reverse complement.
GCCCGATCCCAGCAGCAGCACGCGTGCCGGCAGCGGCACGGGAAGCGTCTTTGTCATGGTGTGTCCTCCCTCGACGATGTCGCTAGCCTATCGCGGATCGTGCGCGCAAGGCCGAGTCCCACGCCCTTGACCTCGGCGATCTGCTCGGGCGTGGCCTCACGAATCCGCTTGACGGAGCCGAAATGTTTGAGCAGCGCGGCCTGGCGTGCGGGTCCAAGCCCTGGGATGGAATCGAGAACCGAGCGGCGCTGCGCCTTCGACCGGCGCTTGCGGTGCTTCGTGATCGCGAAACGGTGGGACTCGTCGCGCAAATACTGCAGGAGGTAGAGAGCCTCCGACGTGCGTGGGAGGATCAGCGGGAAGTCCTCGCCGGGGATCCACACCTCTTCGAGGCGCTTAGCCAGGCCCACGACGGGCACGTCCGCGCCCACCGCGTCAAGGGCGGCTCGGGCAGCATTCACCTGGGGCAGGCCACCATCCACGACGACCAGGTCGGGACGGTAGGAGAATCGCTTGGGGCGCCCGGTCATGGCATCGATCGGGCCGGAAGCGTAGGCGACGCCATCCTCGTCCTCACCGTCGACGCCGGCCTCCTCGGCGAGCAGCCTCGAGAAGCGTCGCGTGAGAACCTCGTTCATCGCGCTCGTGTCGTCGGGGGTGCCGTTTCCGCCCTCACCGCGGATGTTGTAGGTGCGGTAGGCGTCCTTGCGCGGCATACCGTCCTCAAAGACCACCATCGAGGCGACCTGGTTCTCCCCGCCCGTATGTGACACGTCGTAGCACTCGATGCGCAGGGGCGCACCCGGCAGATCGAGGTTCTCGGCAAGCTGCTCGAGCGCCTTCGAGCGCGCCGTAATGTCGCCTGCGCGCTTCGTGCGATGCAGGGCGAGGGCCTGGCGGGCGTTCTCCGTGACCGTATCCATGATCTGGGCCTTCGGGCCGCGCTTGGGCACGTGCACCGACACGGACGCGCCGCGGATCTCGGCCAGCCATCGTGCGATGGTCTCCTTCTCCTCGGGCTCAACGGAGACAAGCACCTCGCGCGGGATTGCGGACGTCGGCGTGTGCGCAACGTCATCCACGCTCACGGCCGCCACCTTGGCTGCCTTCCCGGCCCCGGCCTCGTCCATCGACGCCGAGGAGTACACCTGCTCGAGAAGGCGAGCCATGAGCGCCGCGTCGTCTGCGCCGTCCACGCGCTCAATCACCCAGCCGCGCGTGCCACGGATGCGCCCACCGCGCACGTGAAAAACATGCACCGCAGCGTCCAAGTCATCACTGACGAGCGAGAACACATCCGCGTCCGACCCGTCGTCGAGCACGACCGCGTTTCGCTCCAGCACAGTGCGCAGCGCCTTGACGTCGTCACGCAGCTTCGCCGCACCCTCGAAGTTCAGCTCCATGGAGGCCTGGCGCATCTGCTCCTCCAGGTCACGGATCACCGGGCCCGTGCGCCCCTCCATGAACTGGCACAGCCCCTCCGCGAGCTCGCGGTGCTCCTCCATCGAGATGCGACCCACGCACGGGGCCGCGCACTTGTCGATATAACCGAGCAAACACGGACGCCCCTGCGCCTTCGCGCGCTGAAACACGCCCGCCGAACACGAGCGCATCGGGAAAACGCGCAGTAGCTGATCGATCGTCTCGCGAATCGCCCACACCTGCGTGTACGGGCCGAAGTAGCGCGACCCCACCCGTTTGCGCTCCCGCGTCACCTGCACGCGCGGGAAACGTTCCCCCATCGACACCGCCAGGTAGGGATAGGACTTGTCGTCCTTAAACATCACGTTGAAACGCGGATTGAATTCCTTAATCCACGTGAACTCCAGTGTCAGGGCCTCGACCTCGGAGCGCACGACGGTCCACTGCACGGCGCTCGCGGTCGTCACCATCTGCTGGGTACGCGGGTGCAGGTTCGCCAGGTCCTGGAAGTAGTTGGTGAGGCGATTGCGCAGGTTCTTGGCCTTGCCGACGTAGATGACGCGACCCTGCGGGTCTGAGAATCGGTAGACGCCCGGCGAGGTGGGGATATCTCCCGTGCGGGGTCGGTACGTCGAAGGATCTGCCACACTCCCAGGGTACGAGGCCGGGGCTGGGAGTGCCCGGCACCCACCTCGGGCGTGCTCTATGTCATGAAACATTTGAATAATGAAACCAATACACGCGCACGCCACCTGTGGGCATATACTGGACTTGGTTGCGAATTGACCGATTCTTGACCTTTGAGTACAGCTCTCCCACAAAAAAGGACGTTCATGTTCACCTCAACCCAAGAGGTCGCAGACTTTATCTCCGAGCAGAACATTGAACTCGTCGACGTGCGCTTCTGCGACGTCCCCGGGGTTCAGCAGCACTTTACGATCCCCATGAGCGAGTTCTTGGACGCCGCTTTGTCGGACGGCCTCATGTTCGACGGCTCCTCAGTGCGCGGATTCACCGCCATCCACGAGTCCGACATGAAGCTCATCCCGGACATCTCCTCCGCGTTCGTCGATCCGTTCCGCGATCGCAAGACCCTGGTCGTGAACTTCTCGATCGTCGATCCGTTCACCGATGAGCCCTTCTCGCGCGACCCGCGCCAGGTCGCCGCCAAGGCCGAGGCCTACCTGCGTTCGACCGGCATCGCGGACGAGTGCTTCATCGGCGCCGAGGCGGAGTTCTACCTCTTCGACGACGTGCGCTACCAGGTCACCCCGCACAACACCTTCTTCTCCGTCGACTCCCCCGAGGCGTACTGGAACACCGGTCGCGCCGAAGAGGGCGGCAACATGGGCTACAAGGTGCCCATCAAGGGCGGCTACTTCCCCGTCTCCCCCGCCGACAAGTACGCGGACGTGCGCGACGAGATGAGCCGCCTCCTCGAAGAGGTTGGCCTGACGATCGAGCGCGCCCACCACGAGGTTGGCTCGGGCGGCCAGCAGGAGATCAACTACCGCTTCGCGACGCTGCAGACTGCGGCCGACGACATGATGAAGTTCAAGTACGTCATCAAGAACTCCGCCCTCGAGTTCGGCCACTCCGCAACCTTCATGCCCAAGCCCCTGTTCGGCGACAACGGTTCGGGCATGCACACGCACATCTCGCTGTGGAAGAACGGCGAGCCGCTGTTCTACGACGAGCGCGGCTACGGATCCCTGTCCGACACGGCCCGCTGGTTCATCGGCGGCCTGCTCGAGCACGCGCCCGCGCTCCTCGCCTTCACGAACCCGTCGGTGAACTCCTTCCGACGCCTGGTTCCCGGCTTTGAGGCCCCGATCAACCTCGTGTACTCGGCGCGCAACCGCTCCGCGTGCATCCGCATCCCCGTGACGGGCACGTCGCCCAAGGCCAAGCGCGTGGAGTACCGTGTGCCGGACCCGAGCGCGAACCCCTACCTGGCGTTCTCCGCGTGCCTCATGGCGGGCATCGACGGCATTAAGCGCCGCATCGAGCCGGCCGCGCCGATCGACAAGGACCTCTACGAGCTGCCCCCAGCCGAGTATCAGGACATCGCGAAGCTGCCCAGCTCGCTTGAGGCTGCTCTCGACGCGCTGCGCGAGGACCACGAGTTCCTCACCGAGGGCGACGTCTTCACGCAGGACCTCATCGACACGTGGCTCGAGTACAAGGAGACCAACGAGGTCGCCCCCATGCGCGCCTACCCGCACCCCTACGAGTACCAGATGTACTACGACCTGTGATCTAATCGTCACTCAGTGGCCCCCACCCCGATTAAGGGGCGGGGGCCGCGCCACAACCAGTAGACTCTCATCGAACCTGTTGTTCAGCCTTTGAACCGATATCCCGGAGGACACGATGAAGCGGATGCGCGATGGCTCGTACACGATCAAGCCAACCTACAAGGTTGGCGAGCACGACATCGTGCCCGACATGCTGGCCAAGCGAGCGCTCCTGCACCCCGGCCAGGTGGCGGTCGAACAGCGCTCTTCCGTCGGCTCCATCCGCTCCCTGACCACGAGCGAGCTTCAGCGTCAGGTCGAGTACACAGCCTGTGGCCTCATCGGCCTCGGGGTGCAGGCGGGTGATGCGGTCGCGATCCTGGCCCCGACCTCGTACGAGTGGCTCCTCCTCGACCTCGCGCTCCTGTCCATCGGTGCGATCACCGTCCCGATCTACGAATCGGACTCCGCCGCCCAAATCCAGCACATCCTCACCGACGCCCACGTTACCCGGGTCTTCACCGCTACGACCCAGCAGGCCGAACTCGTGCACTCCGTCGCCCCCGAACACACGGTTTCGGTCGATTCCTTCGACCGCGGAGCCCAGCGCCTGATCGCCCGCGCCGCCGCCGGCATCACCATCGAGAACGTCCAGCAGCGCCGAGCGGCCATCTCCTCCTCGGATATCGCCACCATCATCTACACCTCGGGAACGACCGGGAACCCCAAGGGCGTAGCCCTCACCCACGCGAACTTCGTGGCCACCGCGCTCGGCGCACGCCAGATCCTCAGCGAGGTTATCGACTCCCCCGAGACCCGCCTGCTCCTCTTCCTCCCCGTTGCCCACGTCCTCGCGCGCCTCGTCATGCACGTGATCCTGTCGGGCCAGGGCGTCCTCGGATTCTCGCCCAGCATCAAGAACCTGCTGCCGGACATTCAGGCCTTCAAGCCCTCCGTGCTCCTCGTCGTCCCCCGCGTCCTCGAGAAGGTCTACAACGCGGCCTCCTCCAAGGCGGGCGGCGGCTTCAAGGGCCGCATGTTCGCGTGGAGCGCCAAGCAGGCACGCACCTTCTCCGTCGCCTCCGCGAAGACCTTCGGCCCCGGCCTGTTCAAGAAGATGCGCCACGGCATCGCCGACGCCCTCGTCCTCAAGAAGATCCGCTCGGTCCTGGGCCCCAACCTGCGCTACATCGTCTCCGGCGGCGCACCCCTGGCCACCGACCTCGCCCACTTCTACGCCGGCATGGGCATCACCCTCATCCAGGGCTACGGCCTGTCCGAGACCACCGGCCCGATCTCCGTCCAGCACATCGGCAAGAACCCCGTCGGCGGCGTCGGACTGCCCCTGCCCGGCAACTTCATCAAGATCGCTAAGGACGGCGAGATCCTCGTGCGCGGCCAGTCCGTCATGCCCGGCTACTACCACCTGCCCGAGCAGACCGCCGAGGTCATGCCCGACGGCAAGTGGTTCCACACCGGAGACCTGGGCTCGATCGATCGCAAGGGCCAGCTGACCATCACGGGCCGCAAGAAGGAACTCATCGTCACCGCGGGCGGCAAGAACGTCTCCCCCGAGGTCCTCGAGGACTCCCTGGCCACGCACCCACTCATCGCGAACGTCATCGTCGTCGGCGATCAGCGCCCCTACGTGGGCGCGCTCTTCACCCTCGACGCCGACATGCTGCCCGACTGGCTGGCCAAGCACGGCCTGCCGCAGTGCTCGCCCACCGAGGCGGCCGAGCTACCCGCCGTACGCGAGTCTCTCGAGAAGGCCGTCGAGCGCGCCAACAAGGCCGTCTCCCGCGCCGAGTCGATCCGTAAGTTCCGCATCATCGACGCCACCTTCACCGTCGAGAACGGCTACGTGACACCGTCGATGAAGCTGCGCCGCCGCAAGGTCATCGCCGACTACGCCCACGAGATCGACGCGCTGTACGGCGGTCCTGTCTCCGCCGAGCAGCGCACGAAGCGCGGGCTTTTCGGCCGCGCCAAGAAGAACTGATCCAACCGCGCACGGCGCACCGCGCCCACCCCACGAAAGGACCGCAATGACGGTACGCAGGCTCGCCGACGGCTCATGGGAGTCAATCGCGACCCGAGAAGCCACCGAGGACATGAACCTGCCGAAGATGCTCCACCAGCGCGTGGCATCTCACCCCGGGCAGGTCGCGATCGAGCGCCGTTCCAACGTCGGTACGTGGCGTCACGTCACGATGGAGGCCTTCCTCGGCGAGGCCGACTCGATTGCGCGTGGCCTCATCGGCATCGGGCTCGAAGCCGGCGACCACCTGGCGATCCTGGCCCCCACCTCCTACGAGTGGGCGCTCATCGACGTGGCCGCGCTATCCTGCGGTGCCATCACCGTGCCGATCTACGAGACGGACTCGGCCTCGCAGATCGCGCACATCCTGGCCGACGCCGACGTGCGCATCGTCATCACGGCCACCACGCAGCAGGCCGAGCTGGTCGAGTCCGTGCGTACCGACGGCGTGCGCCATATCCTCTCCCTGGACCGCGGCGCCGAGCGCGTCCTGACCAGTGCCGCACAGGGCGTGAGCGTTGAGCAGGTGCGCGAGCGCACCGACGCCGTCAAGCTGAGCGACGAGGCGACGGTCATCTACACCTCCGGCACGACCGGCATGCCCAAGGGCGTCGTGCTCACGCACGGCAATTTCATCTCGCCGATGCTGCAGGCGTACGACTTCCTGCCCCTCCTCATTAACGACCCGAAGTCGCGTTCCCTGCTCTTCCTGCCGGTCGCCCATGTGCTCGCACGTTTCGTCATGTACTGCCTGCTCGCAGGCCAGGGCGTCACCGCATTCTCCCCCGACACGCGCAACCTGGTCAACGACATCGCGACCTTCAAGCCAACAATGCTCCTCGTTGTCCCGCGAGTCATGGAGAAGGTCTACAACGCCGCGGCGGCGAAGGCTGGCGGCGGCATGAAGGGCCGCATGTTCGCTTGGGCCGCCAAGCAGGCGCGCGCCCTGTCCAAGGCCACCGCCTACATGGATTCTCCCCTGCCCGAGTCCGCCGTTGCCGGTCCCGGCCCGGACACGACGCCCATTCCCGACGCCTCCGCGATGCCCTCACCCGGTCCGTCGACCGCGCTCAAGCTGCGCGGCCGCGTCGCCGACGCGCTCGTCCTGTCGAAAGTCCGCGCGATCCTGGGCCCGAACCTGCACACGATCATCTCGGGTGGCGCTCCCCTGGCCCTCGACCTGGCGAACTTCTATCGCGGCCTGGGCATCACGCTGCTGCAGGGCTACGGCCTGTCCGAGACGACCGGCCCGATCTCCGTGGAGACGCCGCAGGACTTCCCGCCGGACTCAGTGGGCTTCCCGTGGCCGGGCAACCGCATGAAGATCGCTCCCGACGGCGAGCTGCTCGTTCAGGGTATCTCCGTGTCGAAGGGCTACCACAACCTGCCCGAGGCCACGGCTGAGGCCTACATCGACGGCTGGTTCAAGACCGGCGACCTCGCCTCCATCGACGATCGTGGCCACCTTCGGATCACGGGCCGCAAGAAGGAACTCATCGTCACCGCGGGCGGCAAGAACGTCTCGCCCGAGATCCTCGAAGAGTCCCTGTCGACGCACCCGCTCATCGCGAACATCATCGTAGTCGGCGATAACCGCCCGTACATCGGCGCACTCATAGCCCTGGACACGGAGATGCTCCCCGAGTGGCTCGCGGCCCACGGCCTGCCCGTCGTGGACGCGGCGCAGGCCGCAAACCTGCCCGAGGTGCGCGACTCGCTCGAGAAGGCGATCGCCCGCGCCAACAAGGCGGTCTCTCGTGCCGAGTCGATCCGCCGCTACCGCATCGTCAATGCTGCCTTTACCGTAGAGAACGGCTACATGACCCCCTCCCTGAAGCTCAAGCGCCACCGCGTCTTGGCCGACTACGCCGACGAGGTCGACGCCCTGTACGCTTCGGGCGAGGCAGAGAAGAGCCAGGAGTAACCCGCCAACCTGCCCGGTGATTGCGCACCAACAAAGCGGCCCCGGCCTCGTGCAATGACGAGATCGGGGCCACTTCGTGCGTTGACGCCTCCTAATCCCGGCTATTGCGACCAGCGACGAATGCGCAGAAGAGAGCGAGGAGGACAGCGACGCCCGCGACGGGCAGCGGAATCCAGTACGCCAGACGGTAGGCAAACTCCATGATTGCGGCGATCGCCATCGCGACCACCAGGAACAGGTGGAAGGCCCGCGACCACAGGAATCCGCTCGATCCACCGCTCCACAGAGACATGAGCGTCATCAGCAAGAAGACGAACGCAACCGTATAGAGCACGCCCACCATGCCCATCAGCCACGTATGCCGGGCCTCGGCTTGCACGAGAACACACAAGCTCAGGTTTCCGATGCCCGCCACAAAGCCGCAGCTCAGGCCAAAGACGCGCGATCGACCGACCCCGCGTGCCATGAGCGCGGAGATCGTGAGCGCGGCTGCGACGCCCATGAGCACAATGACGATTAGGTGGACCCAAGCTGGCCAGTAGTACATGTGGCCGAAATAGCGGTAACCAGGAACCATAAGGCCCATCCTAACCGTTCAGGCTACTGGGCAGCTGCGTCGCGCGCGGCCTCCTTCGCGAGAACCTCGGCGAGGTACTGGCCGGTGAAGGATTCCCCGACCTTCGCGACCTCCTCGGGCGTGCCCTGCGCGACGACCGTGCCTCCTCCAGCGCCGCCTTCGGGACCCATGTCGATGATCCAGTCGGCGCTCTTGATGACGTCCAGGTTGTGCTCAATGACGATGACAGTGTTGCCCTTGTCAGCGAGCGACTGGAGGACCAGGAGGAGCTTGCGGATGTCTTCGGAGTGCAGGCCGGTCGTGGGCTCGTCGAGCACGTACACCGTGCGTCCGGTCGAGCGTCGCTGCAGCTCGGAGGCCAGCTTCACGCGCTGCGCCTCACCGCCCGACAGGGTCGTGGCGCTCTGGCCGAGGCGCACGTAGCCCAGGCCCACCTCGACGAGCGTGTTGAGGTGGCGGGCGATGCGAGAGATCGGTGCGAAGAACTGCGCGGCCTCGGCGATCGGCATGTCGAGGACGTCCGCGACGGTCTTGCCCTTGTACTCGACCTCGAGGGTCTCGCGGTTGTAACGTGCGCCGTGGCAAACCTCGCAGGGCACGTAGACGTCGGGCAGGAAGTTCATCTCGATCTTCAGGGTACCGTCGCCCTTGCATGACTCGCAGCGTCCGCCCTTGACGTTGAAGGAGAAGCGTCCCGGACCGTAGCCGCGTACCTTCGCCTCCTGCGTCTCAGCGAATAGCTTGCGGATCTGATCCCACACGCCGGTGTAGGTCGCCGGATTCGAGCGCGGCGTCCGACCAATCGGGCTCTGGTCAACATGCACGACCTTGTCGAGCTGTTCGATACCCGTAATCGTGCGGTGGCGGCCGGGCACCATGCGCGCGCCGTTGAGGCGCGAGGCGAGGGTGCGATACAAGATGCCGTTGACGAGCGTCGACTTACCGGAACCAGACACGCCGGTGACGGCAGTGAGCACGCCGAGCGGGAAGGACACGTCAACGTTCTTCAGGTTGTTTTCGCGAGCACCCTTGACGGTCACCACGCGCTTCTTGTCGATCGGGCGGCGGGTCGGAGGCAGGACGATGCGGCGCTTGCCCGACAGATACTGGCCGGTCAGCGACTTGCGGTTCTCCAACAGTTCCGACAGCGGGCCCGAGTGCACGACCCAGCCGCCGGTCTCGCCGGCACCGGGGCCAATGTCGACGATCCAGTCGGCGGCCTCCATCGTCTCCTCGTCGTGCTCGACGACGATGAGCGTGTTGCCCAGGTCCCTCAGGCGCTCGAGGGTGGCGATGAGCTTGCGATTGTCGCGCTGATGCAGGCCGATCGAAGGCTCATCGAGGACGTAGAGGACACCGACGAGGCCGGAGCCGATCTGCGTGGCCAGGCGGATACGCTGCGCCTCGCCGCCCGAAAGAGTGCCCGCACCGCGCGACAGCGTCAGGTAGGTGAGGCCGACGTCGACGAGGAAGGCCAGGCGGGCCTCGATCTCCGTGAGGATGGGCGCGGCAATCGAGCGGGCGCGCTGCTCGAGCTCGACGTCCGTGAGGAACGCGCGCGCGTCCGCGATCGACATGTCGGACAGCTCCGCGATCGACTTGTCGCCGATGCGCACGGCCAACACCTCCGGGCGCAGGCGCGCACCGTGGCACGTCGGGCACGGGATCTCGCGCATGTAGGAGTCGAGCTTTTCGGACACTGCCGCGGACTCGGTTTCCTCGCGCTTGCGCTCGATGTACTTGACGGCGCCCTCGAAGCCCGTCGTATAGGAGCGCTCGCGACCCCAGCGGTTACGGAACTTGACCGTGACCTCGTAGTCCTTGCCGTACAGGACCGCGTCCTTGACCTTCTTCGGCAGGGACTTCCACGGCGTGCCCATAGCGAAGCCCAGTTCCTTGGAGAGGGATTCGAGGAGCTTCTTGTGGTACTTGAAGTTCGAGTTCCAGGGGATGACCGCGCCGTCGGCGAGGGAGAGCTCCTCGTCGGGGACGACCAGCTCGGGGTCAACCTCGAGGCGGAAGCCAAGGCCCGCGCAGTCGGGGCAGGCGCCGTAGGGGGCGTTGAAGGAGAAGGTCCGCGGCTCGATCTCATCGAGCATCAGCGGGTGATCATTGGGACACGAGCGCTTCTCGGAGAAGCGGCGGCGACGCTCCGGATCCTCGGCATCCAGGTCGACGCAGTCGATGACGACGAGTCCATCCGACAGGCGCAGGGCTGTCTCGACGGAATCCGTGAGGCGCTGTCGCATACCTTCGCGAACGACGAGACGGTCGACGACGACCTCGATCGTGTGCTTAAGCTTCTTCTCCAGCTTGGGTGCGTTCTCGAGGCGAACCATCTCATCGTCGATGATCGCGCGCGTGTAACCCTCGGAGCGCAGTTCGTCGATGAGGTCCTGGTACTCGCCCTTACGGCCACGCACGACCGGGGACAGCACCTGGAATCGCGTGCCCTCGTCCATCGTGCGCACGCGGTCGACGATCTGCTGGGGAGTCTGCGCCTGAATGCGGGCGCCACACTCGGGGCAGTGTGCGACGCCGGCGCGGGCATAGAGCAGGCGCAGGTAGTCGTGAATCTCCGTAATCGTGCCCACCGTCGAGCGCGGGTTACGCGAGGTCGACTTCTGGTCGATGGAGACCGCGGGCGACAGGCCTTCGATAAAGTCCACGTCCGGCTTGTCCATCTGTCCGAGGAACTGACGGGCGTAGGACGAGAGGGACTCGACGTAGCGGCGCTGTCCTTCGGCGAAAATCGTGTCGAAGGCGAGGGAGGACTTCCCGGATCCCGACAGGCCGGTGAAGACGATCATGGAGTCGCGGGGCAGCTCGAGGTTCACGTCCTTGAGGTTGTGTTCGCGGGCACCCTGGATGATTAGCTTGTCATGCACCCCTCGATCCTAGCCGCCCCCTAGGCAAAAGGGCGGATGGGGGCTAGTGTTGTGCGTATGGCATTCTACGCAGTCGAATACGTGTACAACCCCTCGATGACCGAGACGATGGACGAGGTCCGCCCAACGCACCGCGCGTTCCTTTCCGGCCTGCTCGAACAGGGAGTCAACATCGCCTCAGGCCCCCTCGTTGGCGAGATCCCCGGCGCCCTGATCCTCATCAACGCCGAGAGCCAGGCCGACGTCGAGCGCATCCTCAACGAGGATCCCTTCTACGTCGCTGAAGTCATCCAGGCGCGCCTGATCCGCGAGTGGAACCCCGTCATTCGGGCGTTCTGATCGCAGCAAACGAACGAGGCCGGGGCCGGGTTCACACCCGACACCGGCCTCGACTCGTATCGGGCGCTCTCAGCCCTCCAAGGAGCGAGCGAACTGGCGCGCGTAGAAGATGCGCTGAGCGACCTCGGTGAGGAGGGCGGCGCAGGCGCCGACGCTCAGGATCACGAGCCACTCGTAACCCGTCGGCGCAACCATCGAGAAGAAGTGGCGCACGGGCGGGATGAGCACGCCGCCCACGGTCGCCGAAATGACGCTCACGAGGAGCACCCACTTCCAAGTCGAGAGCGGGCGCGACGTGATGACGAGCAGCCAGATGGCCCCCAGCATGAGGGAGAGGATCGCGGCGGTGGACTCGCGCGCCTGCGGAGGGCCGTCGACGATACCGAAGGCGGTGAGGGCAGCCGCCGCGAGGATGATACCCGTGGGCATTGCGAGCGACAGCGTGCGCTTCAAGAAACCGGGCACGTAGCGACGCGGGTTCGGCCACAGCGCCAGGAAAAACGCGGGAATACCGATGGTCAGCGAGTCGATGTAGCTGAACTGGCGGGGCAGGAACGGGTAACGCCAGCCGACCAGGGCCGTAACGATAACGAGGACGGCGGCGTAGGTGGTCTTCGCCAGGAACAGCGAGGACACGCGTTCCATGTTGGCGATAATACGGCGGCCTTCGGACAGGACACCGGGCAGGACAGAAAACTTCGAGTCCACGAGAACAATCTGCGCGACGGCCTTCGTGGCCTGCGTGCCGTTCCCCATCGCGATACCCAAGTCGGCGTCCTTGAGCGCGAGGGCGTCATTCACGCCATCTCCCGTCATCGCCACGCAGTGATCGCGTGCCTGGAGCGCGCCAACCATCGCACGCTTCTGCTCGGGAGTCACGCGCCCGAACACGTCGTGGTTCTCGATCGCATCGATGAATGCCTCAGAGGTCAGGTCTTCAGGCAGATCGCGCGCGTCCATGAGGCGCGCGGGCGTACCGTCGGGCGCGGTCAGGCCAGCCTGCGCGGCCAGAGCGCCCACCGTCGTCGGGTTGTCACCCGAAATGACGCGGACGTGCACATCCTGGGAACGGAAGTAGTCGAGAGTCTCGGCGGCGTCAGGGCGCAGGTCCTCCTCGAGGACCACAAGGGCGGTAACCGAACGGCGTGCGGGCAGCTCGTCATCGACCACAGCCTCGTCGGCGTGGACGAGGGCCACCACGCGGGAGCCCTCCTGCGCGATGCCGCGCACCTTGGCGAGGAGCTCGGCGTTGGCGGCCGAGGCCTCGTCGATGACGAACTCGGGGGCGCCGAGGATCCAGGATTCGTGCCCGCTCCCCCACGCACTCCACTTGCGGGCCGAGGAGAAGGGGACGGACCACTCAATCCGATCGGACGCGCCGGAGCGCTCAGATTCGCCCAGGTGCTCCCAAATGGCTTCCGCTGTCGCGTTGGTACGGTCGCTCGCGGCGCTCGCCAGTGCGCGAAGCACCACGACTTCGTCACCGGAAACGACCTCGACGCCCCGCACGCGAATGCCGCCGGTGGTGAGCGTGCCCGTCTTGTCGAGGCACAGGCAGTCCACGCGCGCGAGGACCTCAACGGCGGGAAGTTCCTGGACGAGTACACCGCGGCGTGCCAGCGTTGCCGATCCGATCGCGAAGTTCATCGACGTCAGGAGCACCAGGCCCTGCGGGATCATGCCGATCACCGAGGCGACCGAGAGCACGAGGGCCTCGCGCCAGTCTCCCCCGTGACCGCCGGCGATGCGATTCTGCGAGTAGAAGGTCAGCACGACGATGGGAAGCAGCATGACGGAGACGACCTGCAGCACCCGGTTGATCGACGTCTGGATCTCCGAGACCGTACGCGTGAAGGCACGCGCCTGCTCGGACAGGCCCTGCGCGTAGACGCGCTCGCCCACAGCGGTGGCCACCATGCGGCCAGCACCCGCAACGACGCTCGTGCCGGCCAACAGCTGATCTCCCTGCTTCTTCTTCACCGGGCGCGACTCGCCGGTCAGCAGCGACTCATCGATTTCGAGGCCCGCCGAGGACAGGACCGTACCGTCCACGCTCACCTGATCGCCGAGCGTCAGATCGATGACGTCGTCGAGCACAACGTCACGTGCGGGAACAACCGACAGGGTGCCGTCGCGCAGGACGGTCGCCTGCGGAGCATCGACGATCGCGAGCGAGTCGAGGGTTCGCTTGGCACGCAGCTCAGAAACGATGCCGATCACCGCGTTGATGATCATGACGCCACCGAAAATGCCATCACGCAGGTCACCGAACAGCAGCACGATGATCGACGCAGCGACGATAATCCCGTTGAACAACGTCAGGACGTTCTCGCGGATGATCGACGCCACCGACCGAGACGTACGATCCTTCACCCGGTTGACCGCGCCGCGCGCGACGCGCTCGGCAACCTCGGCGGCGGTCAGACCATGTTCATCAATCGTCAGGCTGTCAGCGCTCATCGGCACCCTCCTCGTCCATCGCGCTGCGCACCAGCGACGCAATCACGGTGATCACCAGAGTCACGACGATGACTCCCAGCGACACAGACACCGAAATCTCCGGCGCCCACTCGACCCCGCGGCCGCCGTTGATAAACGGCAACGTGTTGGCATGCAGGGCCTCAAGAATCAGCTTAATGCCGATAAAGCTCAGGATGACGCCGAGACCGTAACCCAGGTACACGAGCTTGCCGAGGAGCGCGTCCACCAGGAAGAACAGCTGTCGCAGCCCCATGAGTGCAAACACGTTGCACGCAAACACCAGGAATGCCTGCGATGTGATGCCGAAGATCGCGGGGATCGAGTCGAAAGCAAACATGAGGTCGGCAGACCCCAGGGCCAGCACGACGACGAACAGCGGGGTGAGGTACGTGCGCCCACCGTGACGGTACAGCATGCGGTCGCCGATAAAGCCGTCCGTGATGGGCAGGACTCGGCGTACGAGGCGGATGAAGGCGTTCTCCTCGTACTCCTCCTCGTCGCCGCCACCGGTCGCGGTCTCCTTAATCTGCGAGAAAGCAGTCCACAGCAGCCATACGCCGAAAATGAAGAACACCCAGGAGAAGCGCGCCACCAGCGCGGCACCCAGCAGAATGAACACGAGGCGCAACAGCAGTGCGATGACGATGCCGAAGAGCAGCGCCTTCTGCTGGTTCTCTCGCGGGACCCTGAATGCTTTCAGGATCAGGATGAACACGAAAAGGTTGTCCACGGACAGCGACCATTCCATCGCCCATCCCGCGTAGAACTCCTGGGCGTACAGCCACCCGTTGGTGAGCCAGATTCCGACGCCGAAGACGGCCGCCAACCCCACGTAGAACAGCGTCCAGCGCGCCGCCTCGGCAGCGGTCGGCGGATGGGGATTACGGGCGTGCCCAAGGAAATCGAGCGCAACCAGACCGATGGCAACGAGGGCCAGAATGCCCCACGCCCACGGGTGAACAACCATGTGTACCTCTTAACTATCCGACCATGGAATTTTACCGCTGCCCCACGGTCGACTCATGTCACGCGCGCCGTTTATTGGAAACCGCGAGGGAGGCCACGACCGTGACCAGGATCGTCACGACGATGAAGCCCAGCGAGAACGCAATGGACGGCTCGGGGATCGCGGCTACCTCGTGGCCACCATTGATGAACGGCAGCTCGTTGGTGTGCAGCGCGTGGTTGATCAGCTTGAAGCCGATGAAACCCAGAATCGCAGCAAGGCCGTAGTGGAGGAACACGATGCGGTCGAGCAGGCCATCGATGAGGAAATAGAGCTGGCGCAAGCCGAGCAGCGAGAACGCATTGGCAGCGAACACCAGGTACGCCTCGGAGGTCAGCGAGTAGATCGCGGGAATCGAGTCGACGGCGAACATGACGTCGGCGGTGCCGATCGCGATGACACACAGCAGCATCGGCGTGATATAGGTGCGGCCACCGTGGCGGTAGAGCATACGCGAGCCGATAAAGCCGTCGGTGACGGGCACGACCTTCGACACCCAGCGCACGATTGACGGCGGGCGGTACTCCTCGTCGTCGTCATCGCTGGAGCCTTCGCGAACCTGGCTGATTGCTGTCCACAGCAGCCACGCGCCGAACAGATAGAAGACCCACGAGAAGTTTTCGATAAGCGCGGCACCAGCCAGAATGAAGATGAGGCGCAGAACCAGGGCGATGATGATGCCGGCGAGCAGCACCTCCTGCTGGTTTTTCCTGGGTACGCGGAAGGTGGAGAGGATGATGACGAACACGAACAGGTTGTCAATACTCAGCGCTTTTTCGGTGATATAGCCGCCGAGGTATTCCTGGCCGTATTGGGGTCCCCAGACCGCCCAGACGATGGCGCCGAAAATAAGGGCGATCGCGATGTAGGCGACGGACCACCAGGTCGCTTCCTTGAGCGTGGGTTCGTGGGGTGTGCGGACGTGGGCGACGATGTCGACGACGATCATGGTCAGGATGATGCCAGCCAGGACTATCCAGGCAAGGGCGTGCACGTGCATACGTGGGGCCTCCGGTACGAGTCGGGTACCGGAGGTCTCCTCCCGCCAGGAAATCCTGGCCGGTGACGCCGGAGGCCACGCCGCATGGGCGGGCCGTCGTGATGACGACGCCACTGTTGGTGGGAGTACTCCCCTCCGCTAACGCTTCCATCCTAGTCGGTGCACCTCACGTCGCGTCCCCGCGTGCGACGTGGCGTCGGTCGCGATTCTCACCGGAGTGCCTATCGACGAGGCCGGGGCCGCCCGACGCCGACAGGCAACCGGGGCGGGGCCGACGTCAGTGGGCGCGCTTCATGGCGCGCAGTTCCTTCTTCAGGTCTTCGATCTCGTCACGCAGGCGAGCCGCGACCTCGAATTGGAGGTGCTGGGCGGCTATCATCATCTGGGCGGACAGCTCCTCGATGAGTTCGGCAAGCTCAGCCTCAGCCCGCTGACCCGATATCACGGCGCGGCCGCCACCGGTCGCGTCGCTACGCTCCCTCTTGCTCTTTTCCTTGCGGTACCCGCCCTCGAGGAGGGTCTGCGTATCAACCTGCTCGCGGGCAAGCATGTCGGTCACGTCGGAGATCTTCTTACGCAGCGGCTGCGGGTCGATGCCGTGTTCCTTGTTGTAGGCGATCTGGATCTCGCGACGACGCATCGTCTCCGAGATGGCCTCGTTCATCGAATCCGTCATGTTGTCCGCGTACATGTGGACCTCGCCGGACACGTTTCGGGCGGCGCGGCCGATCGTCTGGATGAGCGAGCGAGTCGAGCGCAGGAAGCCTTCCTTGTCCGCATCGAGGATCGACACGAGGGAGACCTCGGGCAGGTCGAGGCCCTCACGCAGCAGGTTGATGCCGACGAGCACGTCGAACGTGCCCAGGCGCAGCTCGCGGAGTAGCTCGACGCGGCGCAGAGTGTCGACGTCGGAGTGCAGATACTCGACCTTGACGCCCCGCTCGGCGAGGTAGGTCGTGAGTTCCTCGGCCATCTTCTTCGTCAGGGTGGTGACGAGGACTCGTTCGTCGCGTTCGACGCGCACACGCACCTGCTCCAGGAGGTCGTCGATCTGGCCCTCGGTGGGCTTGACGACGACGAGCGGGTCAACGAGGCCCGTCGGGCGAATGATCTGCTCAACGACGCCGTCGGAGCGTTCAAGCTCGTAGGGGCCGGGGGTCGCCGACAGGTAGACGGTCTGCCCAATGCGCTCGGTAAACTCATCCCACTTCAGAGGGCGGTTGTCCATCGCGGAGGGCAGGCGGAACCCGTAGTCGACGAGGGTGCGCTTACGCGACATGTCTCCCTCAAACATCGCGCCGATCTGTGGAACGGTCACGTGCGACTCGTCGATGATGAGCAGGAAGTCATCGGGGAAGTAGTCCAGCAGCGTGTGCGGAGGCGTGCCGGGTCCGCGCCCGTCGATGTGGCGCGAATAGTTCTCGACACCCGAGCACGAGCCGATTTCTTTGAGCATCTCCAGGTCGAAGGTGGTGCGCATGCGCAGGCGCTGCTCCTCGAGCAGCTTGTTCTGGCCGCGGAACCACGCGAGGCGATCATCGAGCTCATCCTCGATGGAGGCGATCGCCTTCTTCATACGTTCCTCGCCGGCCACGTAGTGCGAGGCCGGGAAAAGGTACGTGTGGTCGACGTGATCGATGACGTCGCCGGTGAGCGGATGGAGAACGGCAAGAGACTCGATCTCGTCGCCGAACATCTCGATGCGGATCGCGAGCTCCTCATACACGGGGATGATCTCGATCGTATCGCCGCGCACGCGGAACGTGCCGCGCGTAAAAGCCAAGTCGTTGCGCACGTACTGCATGGCGACGAAGCGCCGCAGGAGAGCGTCGCGGTCGATGATCATACCCCGCTCGAGCTCAATCATGCGGGCTACGTATTCCTCGGGAGTACCGAGGCCGTAGATGCAAGACACCGAGGAGACGACGACCGTGTCGCGCCTCGTGAGCAGCGAGTTCGTAGCGCTGTGGCGCAGCCGCTCGACCTCGTCGTTGATCGAGGAGTCCTTCTCGATGAAGGTATCCGTCTGGGGAACGTAGGCCTCGGGTTGGTAGTAATCGTAGTAGGAGACAAAGTACTCGACGGCGTTGTTCGGAAGCAGCTCGCGGAACTCGGCCGCGAGCTGGGCTGCAAGCGTCTTGTTCGGCTCAAGTACCAGAGCGGGACGCTGCAGCTCCTCAATCAGCCAGGCCGTGGTCGCGCTCTTACCCGTACCCGTCGCGCCCATGAGAACGGCGTCCTGTTCGCCGTCTCGAATGCGCGCAGCCAGCTCCCGGATCGCCTTGGGCTGGTCGCCCGACGGCGTATAGGGAGAGATGACCTCGAAAGGCTTGTTCTGGCGGGTCACGACGTTATTGTTCACGCTCCTACGCTACCGCCCAGGCAAGTCTCCTGCGCGCACAAAGCGCACGGGTTCGCGACGAGCGTGGTCGCCCCAGCCTCGTCACACGGTGAGGGGAGCGTCCGGGGTCAGCCAACGCTCATAGACGAGGCGCGCGACTTCCTCGAGGTCGTCGGAGCTGCCCTCGTTGTCAATCCAGATCGTTGCGATCGCGCGGCGCTCCTGCGACGAGGCCTGGGCGCGGATACGTGCACGCGCGTCCTCGGGCGCAAATCCCCTGCCCTCCAGGCGCTTAACGCGTTCCTCGATGGGTGCGTCCACGATGACGACCGCATCGAAGCGATCCACATGGTCCCCTTCGATGAGAAGCGGAATATCGTAGACCGCGAGGCTCCCCTCCGGGGCTCCACGCAGGATCGACCACGCGCGCGCCTCAATGAGGGGGTGGGTGATGGCATTGAGCCGAGCGACGCGTTCGTCAGCTCCTTCACCCCCGAAGACCCGGGAGGCCAAGAGCGCGCGGTCCAAGCTCCCATCCTGCCTCAGCAGGTCGCCTCCAAAAGCACGTGCGACCTCGCTCAGCGCCGGCTCGCCCGGTTCGAGGATCTCCCGCGCAATCGTGTCAGCGTCCGCCGTCACCGCGCCCAGAGACGCGAAGACGCGCGTCACCGAAGACTTCCCTGAACCGATGCCTCCGCTGACCGCAACAATGCGGCGCGGTCCCTGCGGGTGAGGCGCACCCATCGGCCGAATGAGGGTCGCCGTGCAAGCCCCGCAACTCAGAGTCGTGTTCACACCCACAGGGTAGCCCGCCAGTTGTTGCTTTATGTGGTCGTCATGCAAGAATTGGGGCTGTTATAGAACCCACACCATCAAGTGAGTAGCAGTGACGCAGACAGTCAATGACGATTCCGCTGGACGCTCAAGCAGCACCGCCGTCCTCATCGCGACCTCTCTGACGCTTTTCTCTATGTTTTTCGGCGCAGGTAACCTGATTTTTCCGCCGATCATGGGTGCATCGGCGGGCAGCAATTTCGCGCCTGCGATGATCGGCTTCCTGATCGGCGGCGTGGCGCTGCCCGTCATCTCCATCATCACGATCGCGCTGTCGGGCACAGACATGCGCGACCTCGTGAGCCGCGCCGGCAAGTCTTTCGGGATCGTCTTTTCGATCATGGTGTACCTGTCGATCGGTGCCTTCTACGCGCTCCCACGTACAGGCGCAGTGTCTTTCTCGACGGCCGTCGCACCTCTCATCGGCACGAAGTCCTTGACCGCGTCGATCATCTTCAGCTTCGTTTTCTTCGGCATCGCGTTCTATCTGTGCTGGAATCCCGGCACAATCATCGACAACCTCGGCAAGATCCTCACCCCAATCCTGCTCGGGCTTCTCGTCCTCCTAGTTTTCCTGTGCCTGGCGTCGCTGCCGGCTTCGCATGATGCTCCAACCGGCGAGTACGCTGCCACTCCCCTGGCGGCGGGCCTACTCGAGGGTTACATGACGATGGACTCTATCGCCGCTCTGTCTTTCGGCATCATCGTTGTCACGTCGCTTGGACACACCGGCGGTGGCATCGGGGCGAAGGTCGTGCGCCGTACGTCGACGGCGGCCATTATCGCGGGTTCGCTGCTTGCCGTCGTCTACGTGGGCCTGGGACTCATCGGTCACGTGATCCCGAATGCTCAGAGCTACAGTGACGGCGCGTCGCTGCTCGCGGACGCCGCCCAGATGACGATGGGTTGGCCCGGACAAATCGTTTTCGGCCTCATCGTGCTGACGGCCTGCATGACAACGGCGGTCGGCCTGATCGCAGCAACCTCTGAGTTTTTCCACCGCCTTGTCCCGGCCATTTCGTACCGCGCCTGGATGATCGTCTTCACAATCATCTCCTTCGTGCTGGCTTCGGCAGGACTGAGCTCGGTGCTTGCCATCGCGGTACCGATCATCACGTTCCTCTACCCCATCGCGATCACCATCGTGTTCCTGACGATCGCGACCCACCCGCTGCGCCTGGCCACCCCGGCGCTGTGGGCGTTCCGCCTGGGCACCTGGATGGCGGCGGCGTGGTCGGCAGCGACGACGCTGGCTCATGTGGGGGTCAAGCCTGACATGATTAACTCGTTCCTCATGTGGAGCCCGCTCCAGGCGAACCAGCTTGGCTGGATTCTCCCCACGGTCATCGCAGCGGTGATCGGCGCGAGCATCGACGTGGCAGTGATGAAGCGTTCGGCCACCTAATCACCGTCAGCACCAGACCCCGCACGGCATATTGTTGAGCGGGGTCTCGTTGTCAATGCGACGAGGCCACGACGTCAGCCAGAACAAAAGTCGCACATAGTTTCCAGAGGTCAGTTTTTGAGACCCTATCAAAACGTTACAACTCCAACGATACGTCTTCAGTATTTGAAACAGATCCAACGGAATTACGTGCGACATTGCTGAGCAACTAGGCCGCCCGATTGGAGGCCGCCGCGAGGCCTGCGGGGCCTGGCTGCGGTGCCCGTGGGCGGTGGCGGGGCCTGGCCGGGCTTCGAGACGACGCGCCGAGCAAAGCTCGCGGCGCGGACGGCTCGCGGGCGGGCCGCCGCCCACGGGCACACCAAGCAGCCCGGCCCCAACATAACGCCCGCACGGCGGCCGGAAATCTGGCGGAGCGGCAAACAGCAAAAGTGGTGGCCCCCAGGAAACCTGGGGACCACCACTCATGCGTTCACGTGCGTGAACCGACGAGTTGAAGGTCAGTCACAAAGACTGATTCAGTTGTTCGTCAGCTTCTCACGCAGGGCAGCAAGGGCCTCGTCGGAAGCAAGGGTGCCCTCGTTGTCGACCGGGGTCGAGTAGGAGGCCTGCTCCTCGATGGAGGGAGCCGCTTCGGCGTCCTCTTCGAGGGCCTTGCGGACCTGAGCCTTGTGGGCCTCCCAGCGAGCCTGAGCCTCGGCGTACTGGGCTTCCCAAGCCTCGCGCTGAGCGTCGAAGCCTTCCATCCACTCCTGGGTCTCCGGATCGAAGCCCTCGGGGTACTTGTAGTTGCCGTTCTCGTCGTACTCGGCAGCCATGCCGTAGAGCGAAGGATCGAACTCTTCGGAGGTCGGATCCACGCCCTCGTTGGCCTGCTTGAGGGACAGGGAGATGCGGCGACGCTCAAGGTCGATGTCGATGACCTTGACGAAGACCTCTTCACCAACCTTGACGACCTGGTCCGGCAGCTCGACGTGACGCTGAGCCAGCTCGGAGATGTGGACGAGGCCCTCGATGCCGTCCTCGACGCGGACGAACGCGCCGAAGGGGACCAGCTTAGTGACCTTGCCGGGGACAACCTGGCCGATGGCGTGGGTGCGGGCGAATGCCTGCCACGGATCTTCCTGGGTGGCCTTGAGCGACAGGGAGACGCGCTCGCGATCCATATCGACGTCAAGAACCTCAACGGTGACTTCCTGGCCAACCTCGACGACCTCGGACGGGTGGTCGATGTGCTTCCAGGACAGCTCGGAGACGTGAACCAGGCCGTCGACACCACCGAGATCGACGAATGCGCCGAAGTTGACGATGGAGGAAACGACGCCGGAGCGCACCTGGCCCTTCTGCAGGGTGTGCAGGAAGTTCGTGCGGACCTCGGACTGGGTCTGCTCGAGCCATGCGCGGCGGGACAGGACCACGTTGTTGCGGTTCTTGTCGAGCTCGATGATCTTCGCTTCGATCTCGCGACCGATGTAGGGGGCAAGGTCGCGGACGCGACGCATCTCGACGAGGGAGGCGGGCAGGAAGCCACGCAGGCCGATGTCGAGGATCAGGCCGCCCTTGACGACCTCGATGACGGTACCGGTAACGACGCCGTCCTCTTCCTTGACCTTCTCAATCTGGCCCCACGCGCGCTCGTACTGCGCACGCTTCTTCGACAGGAGGAGGCGACCTTCCTTGTCTTCCTTCTGGAGGACGAGCGCCTCGATCTGGTCGCCCACGGCGACAACGTCGTCGGGGTTGACGTCGTGCTTGATGGACAGCTCGCGAGAGAGGATGACACCCTCGGTCTTGTAGCCGATGTCAAGGAGGACCTCGTCGTGGTCGACCTTGACGACAGTGCCCTCGACGATGTCACCATCGTTGAAGTACTTGATGGTCTCGTCGATGGCTGCGATCAGGTCTGCTTCCGAACCAATGTCGTTGATAGCGACCTGCGGCGTGTTGGTGGTCATGTAGTAGTTTCTCCGAAACGGACTGGATAGTAGATGGACAGTTCCGGCGTCCCGAGACGAATGCGGATGCACTTGTCCCCAGACACCGTGAACTAGTTTAGCAGCCTTTAACTGGCAAATGTGACGAATATGGCGACACTTTCCGTGGTGTGCGTCGCGTCGCCACGCCGGTCAGTGAGCCGCAAGCTGCCAGGACCGCCCGACTCCGACAGCAACATCGAGCGGAACGGAGAGCTCCACGGGCGTCGCCATCCTGTCGCGGACGATCGCTTCGACGGCGGCCGCCTCGCCCGGCGCGACCTCAACGAGCAATTCGTCGTGGATCTGCACGAGGAGGCGCGACTTCAGGCCGGCCTCGGACAGGGCGTCGACGACATTGATCATGGCGATCTTGACGATGTCTGCAGCGCTGCCTTGGATGGGCGCGTTGAGTGCGGCGCGCTCGGCCATCTCACGCCGCTGACGGTTCGACGAGCGCAGGTCGGGCAGGTAGCGGCGGCGCCCGAACATCGTCTGGGTGTACCCGTCTGCTCGCGCCTGGGCGACCAGGCCCTCAAGGTAGTCGCGCACCTTCCCGAAGCGTTCGAAGTAGCGGTCGCGCAGGGCGGCGGCCTCGGGCACGGGAATGCCGAGCTGGGCGGCGAGTCCGTAGGAGGACAGGCCGTACGCGAGGCCGTAGGACGTTGCCTTGATGCGCGAGCGCTCCTCGGCACTGACCTCGGCGACCGGCGTTCCGAACACCATCGATGCCATCGTGCGGTGCAGGTCCTCGCCGGAGTTGAACGCTTCGATGAGTGCCTCGTCCCCCGACAGGTGCGCCATGAGGCGCATCTCGATCTGCGAGTAGTCGGCGCTCATGAGCGACTCGAATCCCTCACCTGCGACGAAGGCCCCGCGGATACGCATACCATCGGCGCTGCGCGCGGGAATGTTCTGCAGGTTCGGATCGGAGGACGCGAGGCGCCCCGTGGCCGCGGCGACCTGGGAGAAGGTCGTGTGGATGCGTCCGTCGGAGGCGACGGTCGCGGACAGGGAGTCGACCATCTGCTTGAGCTTGATGCGGTCGCGGTGGGTGAGCAGGAACCCGAGGAAGTCGTGCCCCGCTCCCCCCTCGTCGGAGGTCTTCGCGTGCAGGTCCGCCAGGGCATCGGCATTCGTCGTGTACCCGGTCTTCGTCTTCTTCGTCTTAGGCAGGCCGAAGTGGTCGAAGAGGAGCTCCTGGAGCTGCTTGGGGCTCGACAGGTTGACCTCACGGCCGGCGGCAGCCCACGCGCCCTCGCGCGCGGCGTCGACGGCCTTGCCGAGTTCGTCGGATAGACCGTTCAGCACGGACGTGTCCGCGGCGATGCCGATGTCTTCCATCTGACCAAGCAGAACCGACAGCGGCATCTCCATGTCGGTGAGCAGCGCGGCCTCGGAGCTTTCCTCCAGGCGCGAGCGCAGAGTCGAGGCGAGCGGGTGAAGGTAGGCGGCCAACTTCCCGGCGCGCACCTGGGCGGCGCTCGGGCCAGCTCCCATGTCACCGAGATCAAAGAGAGCCTCAGAGTCACCCTCCCCTTCCTCGATCACGACGCCAAGCACACGCGAGAGCACATCCTCCAGCTTGTGGGAGCGCTGATCGGGATGCGCGAGGTACGCCGCCAGCATCGTGTCAAACTCGACGCCGCCCAGAGTCCAGCCGCGCGAGGAGAGAGCATGACGCGCACCCTTCGCGTCGTGCACGATGAGGGACGAGGCCGTCGCGAGCACCTCGCCGAGTGCTTCCTCCTGCTTGGGGCTCAGTTCGACGGGGTCGATCACGAGTGCCTCCTTGTCAGAGGCTAGGACAAGGCGGGTGACATCGCCGCGAGTCGGCCGCATGTCGCCTTCAACGAGCACGGCGAGCGTCGAGTGAGCGCGAGCCCACTGGGCAATGTCGCAGGAAGCATCCGCGAGGGCCACCGAGATCTCCACCTCGGTCACAGCCTCGGGAGCCTCATCGACGTGCCCCTCCCCCATCCCAATGCCAGCGACCTCGCGCACCTTCTGGCGCAGACGACCAAATTCGAGAGAATCAAAGAGCCGATCGATGGCGGCGACATCCGTGGGGCGGCGCGCCAGATCACTGGGCGACACCTCAAGGTCCATGTCGGTGAGCAAGCGATTGAGGCGGCGGTTGCGCACGACGTCGTCCATGTGTTCACGCAGGGCCGCTCCGCGCTTTCCACCGATCTCGTCGGCCCGCGCCAAAAGGTTGTCCAGGCCGTCGTACTTGTTAATCCACTGCGCGGCAGTCTTCGGGCCGACACCCGGAACGCCGGGCAAGTTATCCGAGGTCTCACCCACGATTGCGGCAATCTCGGGATAGCGGTGCGGTGGCACGCCGTACTTCTCCTCCACCGCCTGCGGAGTCATGCGGCGCAGATCGCCGGGACCCGTGCCCGGGTACAGCACCGTGACGTTGTCAGTCACCGTCTGGAAGGAGTCGCGGTCACCGGATACAACAAGGACCGTCGCACCATCGTTGCCGGCACGGTACGCGAGCGTCGCGAGAATGTCGTCCGCTTCGAAACCCTCGCGTGAGAGCGACACGATGCCCATCGCATCGAGCACCTCGCGAATTAGCTCGACCTGGCCCTTGAACTCCTCGGGCGTGGCGTCGCGCGTCCCCTTGTACTCCGGGTACTCCTCGGTACGGAATGAGTGTCTGGACACATCGAAAGCGACAGCAACGTGTGTCGGCTGCTCGGTTTCCAACAGCCTCGTCAGCATTGAAACGAAGCCGTAAACCGCATTCGTGTGCTGGCCGGTAGCCGTCACGAAGCTATCCGGCGGCAGGGCATAAAACGCACGAAAAGCCATCGAATGGCCGTCAATAATCAGCACAGTGTCACTCACACATGCCACCCTAGATGCCATGACACACGAGCACCAGACGAAACACACGCATTCTTCCTCACCCGATCCGCTCGCACGGGGCGGCTGGGTCGGCGCCCACTGGCCCGGCACCCTCATGGAAGCGACCGGCATGGAAGTGCTGGAGCACAGCGCGTCACGCACCGTGATCTCCATGCCCATCGACGGAAACCGCCAGAGCGCCGGAATCCTCCACGGTGGGGCATCCGCTGCCCTCGCGGAGACTGCGGCGTCGTTTGCAGCACAAATTCATGCGCGTGAAGCCAACCCGGGCAAGCAGGCCTACGCCGTCGGGACTGAACTCAACGCCTCCCATATCAGTGCAGGACGCGAGGGAATTATCACTGCGACCGCGACCGCCGTTCACCTCGGCCGCAGCTCGACCGTCCACACCGTGGAGATTCGCGACGAGGCCGACCGACTGATCTCCATCGCCCGCGTGGCGAACCGCATCCTGGTGCGTTCGAGCCACGACTGAGTTGCCAGAACACAGCAATGGGGAGGGGCAATTGCCCCTCCCCATTCGCTCGTCTATGACTCAGTCGTCGACCTGGTTGATCACCGCGTCAGCAACCTCACGCATGGACAGACGACGATCCATCGATGTCTTCTGAATCCAGCGGAAGGCCTCAGGCTCGCTCATGCCCATATTCTTCATGAGCAGACCCTTCGCGCGGTCAACGCGCTTTCGGGTCTCGAAGCGATCCGACAGATCGGCGATCTGATCCTCGAGCGACTCGATCTCAGCGTGACGCGACAGAGCGATCTCAACGGCGGGGATCAGGTCAGCAGGGCTGAAGGGCTTCACGACGTATGCCATCGCGCCGGCGTCGCGCGCACGCTCAACGAGCTCCGTCTGGGAGAAAGCCGTCAACATGACAACAGCGCAGGACAGTTCCTGCAGGATTTTCTCTGCTGCGGTGATGCCGTCCATCTTTGGCATCTTGACATCCATCACGCACAGATCGGGTTCGAGCTCGAGTGCAAGCTCGACAGCTTCCTCACCGTCGGCAGCCTCGCCAACGACCTCGAACCCCGCCTGGGTCAGCGTCTCAACGATATCGAGACGAATCAACCCCTCGTCTTCTGCGACGAGGACGCGACGCGGTTCAGCCTGCTCTTCACTCATTGTCATATTCCTCAGTTTGATCGGTTTGCTCAGCTGCTCTATTGTGGGACACGCACACGCGAAGCCCCGATAGCCCAACTGGCAGAGGCGGTCGGCTCAAACCCGGCTTGTTGTGGGTTCGAATCCCACTCGGGGTACCGCCAGTGGAGTACGTGCTCCTAATGGTACCGGCAATTCAGCACGTATGCGACGTGCGTAGCACAAATTGATACAGCAAAATCGCAGACGAACAAGGGGCCGACAAGCAAAGCTTGTCGGCCCCTTTGTCGCGGCTCAGGCCACGACGCTCAGTTCGAGACCGAGGTACTCGGCAGCCGCGCCCCGGCGGGCCGGCTCGTCAAGGTCGGCGATTGCCTGCTTGACCTTCGAGTCATGGAAGTCAGCGAACCACGGCTCAACGGCGCGTGACAGTTGGCCGACCTCCAGGTTGTTGGCCACGCGGCCAAACAGGGTGTCGTGGACCGACACGGTACGGATCTTCGTATTCATTTCTCTTTCTCCTCTTCAATTCGGGCGCGCCAGAAAACGTGCTTTGTTCGCACAGGCATTCCTGATCACGCCGGGCAGCGATCTGCTGCACTGCCGCGCCGTCGTTGGTGCGGCGTCCACGTGTCTCAACGTGTATCCGAGTACTTTATTCCACGGATTTAGTTTTGTCCACGCGAACAGACAAAAAGTGCGGGGGCGCCGGCCTGGTGCCGGCGCCCCCGCTACTCACGCATCTCACGAGTGGCGGGTTCCGCCAATCGCGTAGTCGGCCTCATCTCCGACTTCATGGATACGCAGCATGTTCGAGGAGCCGGCGATGCCCGGGGGCATACCAGCAACGATGACCAGCTGATCGCCGATGTCCGCCAGGTGCGCAGACTGAACCACCTGATCGAGCTGCCACACCATGTCGTCCGTGTGCTGCACCTCGGGCACGCGATAGGCCCGGATACCCCACGACAGGGCGAGGCGGCGACGCGTCGATTCGAGCGGCGTGAAGGCCAGCATCGGGATCGGGCGGCGCATGCGCGACAGCAGACGAGCGGAGGTACCGGACTGGCTGAAGGTCACGAGGTAGCGGGCATCCATGTGCTCGGCGATACGCGCCGCGGCCTCACAGATGACGCCCGCGCGGTCGGCGTAGAAGCCGGGGATCGAGGCGATACGCTCGCCGCCATTCTCTTCCGTCGACTCGATGATCGCGGCCATCGTTCGCACCGTCTCGATGGGGAACGCGCCGACCGAGGTCTCGCCGGAGAGCATGACCGCATCGGCACCGTCGAGAATCGCGTTAGCACAGTCGGATGCCTCGGCTCGCGTCGGGCGCGGGTTCTTGATCATGGAATCCATGACCTGTGTCGCGACAATGACGGGCTTGGCGGCAATGCGGGCGAGTTCGATGGCGCGCTTCTGCACCAGCGGGACGGCCTCAAGGGGCATCTCGACACCGAGGTCACCGCGAGCGACCATGATGCCGTCGAAGGCCTCGATAATGTCTTCCAGCGCCTCGACAGCCTGCGGCTTCTCGATCTTGGCGATAACCGGGATGCGCTTGCCCATCTCGTCCATGATCACGTGGACGTCGTTGATGTCCTTGGCGGAACGCACGAAGGACAGGGCAATGAAGTCGGCATCCTGCTCGATGGCCCAGCGCAGATCCTCCTTGTCCTTCTCGGACAGGGCAGGAACGGAGACGGCGACGCCGGGCAAGTTAAGGCCCTTGTGGTCCGACACCATGCCGGGAACCTCGACGCGGGTAACGACGTCGGTCTCGGTGACCTCGACGACGCGGACCGCGACGTTACCGTCGTCGATCAGCAGGCGGTCGCCAGGAGCGCAGTCACCGGGCAGGCCCTTAAAAGTCGTACCGACGAGTTCCTTGGTGCCGGGAACGTCGCGGGTCGTGATGGTGAAGGTGTCACCGATCTTCAGTTCCTGGGGGCCATCCTGGAACGTCTCAAGACGGATCTTGGGGCCCTGGAGGTCGACGAGAACCGCGATCGCTCGGCCGGACGTCGCAGACGCCTTCCTCACGCGCGAAATGACGGCCGTGTGTTCCTCAGCCTTTCCATGCGACCGGTTGATACGCGCGACATCCATGCCGGCGTCCACCAGTGCCTGGAGCTGCTCAGGGGTTTCAGTGGCAGGTCCGATAGTGCAGACAATCTTAGCTCGACGCATAGGTATGAGTTTACCGTCCAATCACGGTTGAAACGAGGAGGATGCACACCGGGTTAACGTGATCATTCCCATGAATCCGCCCGTGGTGGGAGCGCTGGCACACGGATTGCCCGCACAGAGGAAGACGAAAACTACTCGAGAGTGCTCTCTTCAGCAGTTTCATCCTCACTCACGCTGGTCCCCGAAACATCGTCAGCATCGGATTCACCGGCGTCAGTCTGCAGGTCTTGGGCTTCTTCGTCCGCGTGTTCCGCAGTCGTCTCAGCGACAACGCGCGTCGGGCGCCCAAGCCGGCCGGCGACGACGAACACGAGTACGCCCAGTGCGAACACGAGCAGGGACGTCCATACATTGAGGCGCAGGCCCAAGACTCTGTGCGCATCGTCGATGCGCAGCATCTCGATCCAGCACCGGCCGGCGGTGTAGGCCATCAGGTACAGACCGAACACCTGTCCCCCGGCGAAGCGGTGACGCCGGTCGAGCCACACGATGAGCGCGGCGGCGGCAAGGTTCCACAGGCACTCGTAGAGGAACGTCGGATGGAACAGCGTCCCCGCGGGGTAGCCGGCGGGCATGTGCGCCGTGTCGATCTGGAGGCCCCACGGCATGGTCGTCGGAGCGCCGAAGAGCTCCTGGTTGAACCAGTTTCCCCAACGGCCGATCGCTTGGGCGATCAGCAGAGCCGGGGCCAGGGAGTCGGCGATTGGGCCGAGGCGGACACCCGCACGTTTGACCGCGATATACACGCCGAGCGCGCCGAAGGCGACGCCGCCCCAAATGCCGAGGCCTCCACGCCAAATCTGGAAAGCGAGCATCGGGTCACCACCCGGACCGAAGTAAGCATCCGGGGACGTGATGACGTGGTAGATACGCGCGCCGACGACGCCAAGCGGGATCGCCCAGAGTGCGGCGTCGTACAGCGTGTCCGGGTTTCCACCGCGGTCGCGATAACGGCGTGCCGTCCACCAGACGCCGATGATCATGCCTGCGGCGATGATGATGCCGTAGGCCCGCAGCGGAATCGGCCCAAGGTACCAGACGCCCTGCGAGGGCGACGGGATACCGGCCGCGATGAGGGCGCTCATGCGCGCACCCCGGTGACGCCGAACTTCAGCTCGGTGGCGAGCTCGCCCAGGGCCTTCAGGCCACGGTCGATGTTCTCGTCGAACAGAGTCTTGACGAGCGCGGATCCGACGATGACACCGTCCGCGTAGGCGCCGATCTCGCGGGCCTGAGTGCCGTTGGAGACGCCGAGGCCCACGCACACGCGCTCGGCTCCGGCGGCGCGGGTACCCTCCACGACGTCGGCGACGTGAGCTCCGACCGCTGCGCGCGCACCCGTCACACCCATCGACGAGGCCGCGTAGACCCAGCCGCGCGAGTGCTCGGCGATGAGCTTGAGGCGATGCTCGGGGGATGAAGGAGCGCTCAGATAAATACGTTCGAGGTCATACTTGTCCGACGCCGCCTCCCACTGCGCGCCCTCCTCGGGCGGCAGGTCCGGCGTGATGAGGCCGGAGCCGCCGACGGCGGCGAAGTCCTTGGCGAAGCGCTCGACGCCCCACCACTCGACGGGATTCCAGTAGGTCATCGAGCAGGTCGAAATACCGTACGAGGTCAGCTCGTCCACCGCGTGGAAGAGATCCTCGAGGTGCGTGCCTCGTTCGAGAGCTGCGACGGTCGCACGCTGGATGGTCGGGCCGTCCATGCCCGGATCCGAGTACGGGAAGCCGAGCTCGATAACGTCGACGCCGCAGTCCGCAAGGACCTTACCCGCACGGATCGAATCCTCGACCGACGGGAATCCCACGGGCAGGTATGCGATGAGCGCAGCGTCGCCGCGCTGGAGGGCGGCGTCAATCGCGATAGCTGAATGGGGTGCACGCGTCATGTCACTTCTCCTCGTTCTCGTCCAGGACGGCAACACCCGACGGGCCGGCGCTGGGGTCGATGACCTGCAGCTTCGCCTGTCCGTAGCCGAACCACCGCGAAGCCGTATCCACGTCCTTGTCGCCACGACCCGACACGGTCACGATCACGATGGGCTCCTCACCGGGTGCGAACGGGCCCTCGGCCTCGGACTTCGCGCGGGCCCAGGCGCGCACGCCGGCGAGGGCGTGCGAGGACTCGATCGCGGGAATGATGCCCTCCGTGCGCGACAGACGTAGGAAAGCATCCATGGCATCGGCGTCAGAAACGGGCATGTACGAGGCTCGGCCGGAGCGCGCCAACCACGCGTGCTGCGGGCCGACACCCGGGTAATCAAGGCCGGCGGAAATCGAGTGGGAGGCCTTCGTCTGGCCGTCGCGTTCCTGCAGCACGAACGTGCGTGCACCGTGCAGCACACCCACCTCGTCGGCGGTAATAGAGGCTGCGTGTCGCCCGGTGTCGAAGCCATCGCCGGCTGCCTCGCAACCAAGCAGCTCGACGCTGGGATCATCGATGAACGCGGTGAAGGATCCGATGGCGTTGGAACCGCCACCCACGCAGGCCACAACGACGTCGGGCAGGCGTCCCTCGGCGGCGAGCAGCTGTGCGCGCGCCTCGTCGCCGATAACACGCTGAAGGTCGCGCACCAGCTCCGGGAACGGGTGCGGGCCGGCGGCCGTACCAAAGATGTAGTTGGTCGTCTCCACGTTGGTCACCCAGTCGCGGAAGGCCTCGTTGATCGCGTCCTTGAGGGTCGCCGATCCAGCCGTCACGGCGATAACCTCGGCGCCGAGCATCTGCATACGCGCGACGTTCAGCGCCTGTCGCTCGGTGTCCTCACGTCCCATGTAGATCGTGCAGTCGAGGCCGAGGAGAGCAGCGGCGGTCGCGGTGGCCACGCCGTGCTGGCCGGCGCCGGTCTCGGCGATGACACGCGTCTTGCCCAGCTCCTTGGTGAGCAAGGCCTGACCGAGCACGTTGTTGATCTTGTGCGAGCCCGTGTGGTTCAGGTCCTCGCGCTTCAGGAACACGCGCACACCGCCCAGGTCGGCCGCGAAACACGGTGCCTCAGTCAGCAGCGAGGGACGTCCTGCGTAGTTCAGGAACAGGTCGCGCAGGCGGCGCTGGAACGACTTGTCGCGCCACAGGTGCTTCCACGCGGCCTCAACCTCTTCGAGGGGGCCCATGAGGGACTCGGCGACGAAGCGTCCACCGAAATCACCGAAGTACGGTCCTTGTGCAAAGTTCTCGGCAACCATCACTGTCCTTCCTGACGCGCCGCGGCGACGCGAGCCTTACGATCCGTTCGCAGAGCGGGATGCTGCCCAGCACTCACCATGTCCTGGATGCTCGCGCGGGGGTCACCCGACGTCACGAGCGCTTCGCCGACGAGAACAGCGTCCGCGCCCCACTTGGCGTATTCAAAAACATCATGAGCATTCGCGACGCCGGACTCGGCGACGGCGACAACATCCTGGGGAATCACGTCGATGACCTGCTCAACGGTCGAGCGGTCCACTTCCAACGTCTTCAGATTGCGAGCGTTGACGCCAATGATCGAGGCACCGGCCTCCATCGCGCGCAGGGCTTCGAGTCGCGAGTGCGTCTCCACCAATGCCTCCATGCCGAGCGAACGAGTGCGTTCCAGCAGGGACACCAGCACATTCTGCTCGAGCGCGGCGACGATCAACAGCACGAGGTCGGCGCCGTGAGTACGCGCCTCGTGGATCTGATACGGAGTGACGATAAAATCCTTGCGCAGAATCGGAATGTCGACGGCCGCGCGCACAGCGTCAAGATCCGCGAGCGAACCATTGAAGCGACGCTGCTCGGTGAGCACCGAGATGACCGACGCTCCCCCGGCCTCGTACGTCGACGCGAGAGCTGCCGGATCCGGGATCGCTGCGAGAGCACCCTTAGACGGCGAAGATCGCTTGACCTCGGAGATGATCTTGACGGCACCGTCGCGGTTACGCAGAGCACCGAGAGCATCCTTCGCCTCCGGGACCTGGGTCTCCATCTCCTTGATCCGAGCCAGAGGGACGCGGTCTTCACGCTCCTTCAGGTCCTGACGGACCCCAGCGATAATGTCATCGAGAACGCTCACGACGCTCCCCTTTCAGGCAGAAATGATCAATCCTCACCTAGGCTAGCGAAAAATAGCCGCCAACGAGTCAGCCATCCCGCACTACGGGTCAGGACAAGGGGATGAGAGTCGACGCTCGCACGACGGACTCAACCGCCGCGGCGGCCTTATTACGCGACTCCACGTATTCCAGGGCAGGAACCGAGTCCGCAACGAGACCCGCACCCGCCTGCACCGAGGCTACGCCGTCCTTCAAGGAAGCAGTGCGAATAGCAATCGCTAGATCCGCGTCCCCCGACAGGTCGAAGTAGCCGACCACACCGCCGTACACGCCGCGCGCCGCGGGCTCGAAATCATCGATCAGCTGGATGGCACGAGGCTTGGGCGCCCCCGACAGGGTTCCTGCGGGGAACGTCGCAACCAGGGCATCGAGCGCATCAGCGTCCGCGCGCAGCACCCCCGTCACCGTGGAGGAGATGTGCTGAATGTGAGAGAAACGCTTGAGCTCCATGAGCGTGGAGACCTCGACCGACGCAGGATCGCAGACCTTCGACAGGTCGTTACGAGCCAGGTCCACGAGCATCACGTGCTCCGACAGCTCCTTCGGGTCCTCGAGAAGCTCGGCAGCGAGACGATGGTCCTCGGCAGAATCCGCTCCGCGCGGGCGCGAGCCCGCGATCGGGTACGTCCAGACGCGGCGTCGTTCAGTCTTCACGAGGGTCTCGGGAGACGAGCCGACGATCACAAAGTGACCGCCCCGCTCATCGGGCAGATCCAGAAAGTACATGTAGGGCGAGGGGTTGACCGTGCGCAGCACCCGGTAGACGTCGATGCCGCTGGCCGACGTCGACACGTCAAGGCGCTGGGAAACGACAATCTGGAAGGCGTCGCCGTCTTTAATCGCCCGCTTGGCCGCGCTGACGGAAGACTCAAAATCTGCTCGTGCCGTGCGCTCGCGCACCTCCGGCGGCGTGGCACCGCTGGCGCCAAAAACCGCGGGCGCGATCGGGGCCGCAAGCTGCGTGGTCATCGCGTCGAGACGCTCAATCGCTCGGTCGTACGCCCCATCCACACCGTCAGCCGAGCCGTTCAGGTTCCAGGCGATAGCCATGAGGTAAACCGAACCAGTCGCATGGTCGAGCGCGGCGACCTCGGTGGCGAGCACGAGCGTCGCATCCGGGATGTCGGATTCCTTCGGTGCGGTCGCTGCGAGCGTCGGCTCCCACTCGGGGATGATGCCCCAGCCCAGAGAACCGACGAGAGCACCCGTCAGTGGGGGCAGTCCTTCAATCGCAGGTGCGGCGAGCTCCTCCAGTGCGGAGTGCACGACCTCGAGGAAGGTTCCCTCCTCCAGGGCACCCTCAGGATGCGAACCGATCCACTGCGCGCGTCCGTCACGCGCGACGATCGCACCGGCGCTCGATGCTCCGACGAACGACCAGCGTCCCCACGAACCACCATGCTCAGCGGATTCCAGAATAAAGCTGCCATAGTTGCCGTGCGCAAGCTGCCGGTAGACACCCACCGCGCTCAGCTCGTCGGCAAGCACGCGGCGCACCACGGGGATCACGCGGCGCTTCGCAGCGAGATCAACAAAGACATCGCGCGGGGGCCACGTCTGGCCCCATTCAAGGCTCACAGACTCAGACTGATACGAAGGCGTCGAAATACTCACCGCTCTATTGTCCCATCCGGACGCGCACTCGTCCCGGCGTGGTCCACGATAAGACCTGCGCTGATCCCTACAGCCAGTCGGGGACAACGCCCCATGCGATGGTGCCAACGAGCGCTGCCCCGATCATCCAGGGGCCCATCGGAACGCGTGTTTTCGTGCCAGCGGATCCGACGACGATCTTCCACAGTGCCGCGACGCCCGCGGACACGAAGGAGAGCGCGAGGGCAAAAAACGCAGCGTGCAGTCCCACGGAACCGACCAATGCTCCCAACACCGGAGCCAGCTTGACGTCACCACCGCCCATCCCGCCGGGCAAGCGATTCAACAATGCAATCGGCACGAACCAAATAAGCGCACCGATGAGCGCGCCGAGGAGGCGTTCCTGCCACAGCGGTGAAATCACGCCGCCGACGATCACACCGAGGACGACACCGATGCCCATTGCGACCGTGTACGCGTTGGGCAACCGATGGGTACGAGCATCGACGTAAGCGCTCAGCGCGCCGATCATCGCAACCGTCATCACACCGGGCATACCGGGACGCATCTGCGCCGCGACAAAGAAGATTGCTCCGACGATACCCGCGCTCCACACGATCGCATTGCGTGTGAGGGGCTTTTGCGTCGCTTCGATGAAGTAGCGGCGCTGAATCTTCCATCCCGACCGCCACAGCCAGGAAAGAACGACGATCCAGGTGAGAAAACCTGAGATCAAAGACAGATCGGTGCTCAGCCACGACGGCAGCCACGTCACGATCACGAGGCAGCTCCTCCCCCACTCGCCCGTGCACGCCGAGCAAGTTCCGCCTCCAGAGCGCCACGCATGACATCGGTCTTCGGGCTGCGCCCCGTCATGAGCTGTACCTGCGCTGCCGCCTGGAAGATGAGCATGTCGGTACCTTCGGCAACGATGCCGCCGTTCCTTTCGAAGGCGCTGCGCAGCGCCGTCTCGCGAGGAGAGTAGACAACGTCAAGGAGAACCTGGCCCTCGCGAACTGTCATCTCCTCGGCAAGCGAGTCAGCAACGCCAGCGGGCAGCGTCGAAATCACGAGGTCAGCACCGCTGACGGCACGAAGAACCGCACCGCGATCCGACCAGAGCACCTGTTCGATACTGACGCCCAGTCGAGAGGATGCAGCGACGACGGAACCGGGTCCCCCGAAACGGCGCGCGGCGACGGTGGAGGTCACAATGCCAAGCTCACCGAGGGCGGCGAGCGCAGACGAGGCCGTGGCTCGCGCCCCGAGCACGACGGCACTTGTCGGGAGCGCTCGGTCCGCCTGCGAGCACGCGCGCCGAATCGCCGACGCGATCCCCGTGACATCCGTGTTGAAGCCGGCAAGTACGCCGAAGGAAGGAACCACCGTGTTGACGGCACCAACTCCAATGGCAAGCGGATCGATCGCGTCCAGGAGCGGAATGATCGCCTGCTTGCAGGGCATCGTGACCGACAGACCGCGGAAGGACTCGTCCAACCCTGAGATGAACTCGGGCAGGCTCGCCCCATCGTGCTCGATGCGGCGGTACTCCCATCCCACAATTCCGAGGTCTTCCCATGCCGCCCGGTGGATCACCGGGGACAGGGAGTGCTCAATCGGGGAACCGATGACACCTGCCCACATCATGACGCGGTGCAGACCTTCGGGTTTGCGGCGCAGTACGCCTTGAACTGTTCGCGGTTCTTCTCCTGTTCCTCGAGAGTCGAGGCAAACAGGGTCTCACCCGTATCCAGGTTGACGGTCACAAAGTACAGCCAGTTGCCCTCAGCAGGGTTCAGGACTGCCTTGATCGCCTTCTCGTTCGGCTGTCCAATCGGGGTCGGAGGCAGACCTGCGTGCAGGCGCGTGTTGTAGGGATTGTCGTTGTCCAGGTCCGCCTGGTCCGGAACACCGCTGGTCTTTCCGACGCCGTACAGGACGGTCGAGTCCATGCCGAGGTAGCCCTTCGTCTCACCGTTCGTGTCGGCGAGGCGATTCTCGATGACGCGAGCGACCATCGGCATGTACTTGTCGATGTTCATTTCACCATCCACGATCGACGCCTTAATCAGGACGGTCTGCCGATCCGCGGGGGCAACGCCGAGACGATCAAGCTCATCGACGGTTCCCTTCACCATCCGCGCGATGACGGTCGTCGGGGTGTCATCCTCGGAGACCTCGTAGGAACCGGGCAGCAGCCATCCTTCGGCGTTTCCGCCAGCCTCAGACGGCAGGCCGATCGCTTCCGTGTCGGCGAAAGCAGCGTCCACCTGTTCCTCGGTGACGCCCATGATGTCGACGATCCGCTTCTTGACCTCGGACATCTTCTGACCCGACGTGATCGTAATCGTCGAATCGACGCGGTTCGTCTCGTCCAGCAGGCCTGCGAGCGCACCGGCGGCGCTCATCTGTTGCTTCAGGCGGTACGTACCGGGACGAATCGACATCGATGCCGGCGTCTTCTCGAACTGACGCACGAAGGCTCCGACGGACTTTACGACGCCGGCATCCACGAGCGTCTGGCCGATATCACGACCGGAGGAATTCTCTGCGATCGTCACCTCGACCGAGCCGGTGCCCGGCCCGGGGAAGTCATCCGATGCAGTCGTCGACGAGTTAAAGAGCTGATCGTAGGCGACGTAGCTGGCACCGGCCAGCAGGCCAAGCACCAGAACGATGATGAAGAAGGAACGCACCCGACGGCGGCGCTTGCGCTTGCGCGCCGCTCGTCGTTCGCTGGCAAGGCGGCGAGAACGCATGCCCGTGGTCTCAGAAGGCGATTCTGCTCGCAGCGCTGCACTGCGCTGACGCAGCGCCGCACCGGACACGCGAGGCATCGCGCCCGTATCCGTCACCTCGTCGAAAGAGGGAAGTGTGCGCTCACCCCGCGCCGTTGCCGCAACGGGCGCCACGGCCTCGTCACGAGAGGAACCTCCGCGCAAGTCGGTTCCCTGAGCGGGCATCGCAGTCGCGTCCTGCGATGCATGCTGCTCGTGTAGCTCGGCATCCGAATAGACCTTTCGCTCGCCGGAATGAATCTCTCGACGAGAACGGAAGGGGTAAGGGGGAGGCGTACTCATGCGTGCGCTCCTTCACTTGGTTCGAGGATGATTTCCTCACCGGGAGCTCGACCGCCCATGCGCTCGAGCTCAAGTGCCTGTTCCAAAATAATCTGCGCCGCGACCTGGTCGATGACGCTGCGATGCTCGATCTCAGGAATCCCGGATGCGCGAAGACGCGCGTGCGCCTGGTTGGACGTCATACGTTCGTCGACCATCGCCACACGAACATCGGGAACAAGCTTCTTAATGCGGCGCGCATACTTACGCGCCCCCTTCGCTGAGATCCCCTCTCCCCCACGCAAGTGCCGAGGAAGTCCAACGATCACTTCGATCGCGTCGTAGCTACGTACAATGTCGGCAAGGCGATCAAGATCGGACAGATCGGGAGCCCTGTGAAGGGTTTCGACGGGCATCGTGAGAATGCCGTCGGGGTCGCACCGGCTGACGCCGACACGCACGGTGCCGACGTCCACGCCGATACGAATCCCCCGACGAATGCTCACAGAGCCTCGATTTCCTTGCGGATCGCGTCAATCGCATCGGCAAGACCCTCAGGCTTGGTGCCGCCGCCCTGGGCGATGTCGTCACGGCCACCGCCGCCACCGCCCATGTGCTTGCCGACGGCGCGAACCAGCGCACCGGCTTTCACCGATGCCTCGCGCGCTGCCTCATTCGTCGCGACGACCAGCGACGGCTTGCCGCCGACGACGCCACCGAGGGCAACGACAGTCCCGCGATCATTGCCGAGGCGGTCGCGCACGTCGAGCGCGAGGGTACGCAGAGCGTCCGCGGACGGCATCTCACCAACTGCAGAGGCGACGACGGTCACGGGACCGATAGCCTTCGCGGAAGCTGCCAGATCGGCGCCCTGGCTCAGAGCCTGTGCCGTACGGACCTTCTCGAGCTCCTTCTCGGACTCGCGCAGCTTGGCCAGCAGCGACTCAATGCGCTCGGGCAGTTCATCTGCGCGGCCGCCCACGAGCTGGGAGAGCTGGTTGACAAGCGCATGTTCCTTGGCCTGGAACTCGTATGCGCCGTCGCCCACCAGGGCGTCGATACGACGCACGCCCGAGCCGACGGATCCCTCGGAGAGCACCGTGATGCGGCCGATGTGACCGGTCGTGGGCACGTGGGTGCCACCGCACAGCTCACGGTCGAACCCATCACCGATGGTGACGACGCGAACCTCGGAACCGTACTTCTCACCAAACAATGCGATCGCGCCGGCTTCCCGCGCGGCATCGATACTCATGACCTCGGTGGTCACGGCCAGATCCTCGGCAAGCTTCTCGTTGACGAGAGCCTCAATGTCGCTCAGCTGCGAGCCCTCAAGAGCGGACCCATGGCGGAAGTCGAAACGCAGACGCGACGGCGAGTTCTCCGAACCCGCCTGGGTGAGGTCCTCCGACACGACGTTACGCAGGCCCGCGTACACCATGTGGGTCGCGGTGTGAGCACGCGCAATGGCGAGACGACGCTCGCCGTCGATCTCGGCGTACGCCTTCTCGCCCACCGTCATGCCGCCCTCGGTGAGGGTGCCACGGTGTACGCTCAGGCCACGAATCGGTGCCTGGACGTCGTGGACCTCGACAACACCGCCACCTGCAAGGCGAATGGTGCCGTGGTCGGCGAGCTGGCCACCCATCTCAGCATAGAACGGAGTGCGATCGAGGATAACCTCAACTTCGGCGGGAGCACTGGCAGCCGGAGCCGCCACACCATCGACAAGCAAAGCCTCAACGGTGGCCTCAGCAGCCTGCTCCGTGTAGCCCAGGAACGTCGAGCCGCCGCCCATCGCCTTCTCAATGTCATGGAATACGCGAACGTCGGTGTGCCCGGTCTTCTTCGAGCGAGCGTCGGCGCGTGCACGCTCCTTCTGCTCGGCCATCAGAGTGCGGAAACCCTCCTCGTCGACCGACACGCCCTGTTCGGCGGCCATCTCGAGGGTCAGATCGATCGGGAAACCGTAGGTGTCGTGCAGCGAGAATGCCGACGCACCAGAAATCACGGGGGCGCCCTTCGATTCCTTCGCCGTTGCAACCGCCGCATCCAGGATCGTCGTGCCGGCGCTGAGGGTACGACGGAACGCATCTTCCTCCGCGTAAGCGACTTCGGAGATCGTCTTCCAGTTGATCTCCAGCTCGGGATACGACGCCTTCATCGCGTCCTTCGACGCCGTCAGCAGCGTCGGCATGGTTGCCTCGTCGACGCCGAGCAGACGCATCGAGCGAACGGCACGGCGGATAAGGCGGCGCAGCACGTAGCCGCGGCCATCGTTGCCGGGACGCACTCCGTCGCCAATCAGCATGAGAGAGGACCGCACGTGGTCAGCGACGACGCGCATGCGCACGTCGTCGTCATAGGCGGCGCCGGCCTCAGGGCCCGCGGCGCCCAGACCGTAACGCTTACCGCTCATCTGCATGGCGGCCTCGATGACGGGGAAGACCTCGTCGATCTCGTACATGTTGGGCTTGTCCTGCATGACGAAAGCCAGACGCTCCAGGCCGGCGCCCGTATCGATCGCCTTCTTGTCCAGCTCACCCAGCAGCGGGTAGTCCTTGCCGGAACCCTCACCGCGCATGTACTGGTCGAAGACCAGGTTCCACACCTCGAGGTAGCGGTCACCACCCGGGTCGACGGTACCGCCCACGGCCTCGGGGCCGTATTCGGGACCGCGGTCGTAGTGCCACTCGGCACACGGACCCGCGGGGCCGGGCTGGCCCGTGTCCCAGAAGTTCTCCTCGCGCGGCAGGCGCACGATGTGCTTGGGATCCATGCCGATCTGCTTCGTCAGCACACCGAAAGCCTCGTCGTCCTGATCCCACAGGGTCACCCAGAAGCGATCACCATCGAGGCCGTACTTGCCCTCGTCGCGCGAGCCGGTCAGCAGCTCCCACGCGTAGTTAATCGCACCTTCCTTAAAGTAATCGCCGAAGGAGAAGTTGCCGTTCATCTGGAAGAACGTGCCGTGACGGGTCGTCTTACCGACGTTGTCGATGTCGTTCGTGCGAATGCACTTCTGCACCGACGCAGCTCGCGGCCACGGCGCGGGCTCAACGCCCGTAATGTAGGGGATGAACGGAACCATGCCCGCGATCGTGAACAGAATCGAAGGCTCCGGAGAGACGAGAGAAACGGAAGGACGAATCTCATGACCCTGCTTCTCGAAGTAGTCGAGCCAGCGGGTGCGGATTTCAGACGTACGCATAGTGCCCCATGTTAGTCGGTATCCACCCGTTGCGGCACATCGGCACGCGAAAGCGGACAGTGGGATACATGAAATAACTGCGCCCCCAAGCCGAAGCTCGGGGGCGCAGGAAAGACGAGCGTCAGCGCGAGTAGTGCTCGACGACCATCTGGACGTCGACGGTCACGGGGACCTCAGCGCGCTTGGGGCGACGCACCAGGGTCGCCTTGAGGCGGGACAGCTCGACATCCAGGTACTCGGGGACGGCGGGCAGCACGTCCCGGTGAATACCCTCAGCGGCGATCTCGAAGGGAACCGTAGTCTGCGACTTCGGCTTGACCTGCAGGGTCTGGCCGGGCTTCACGCGGAACGAGGGGCGGTCGACGATCTTGCCGTCAACGAGGATGTGACGGTGCACGACGAACTGGCGGGCCTGCTGGATGGTGCGGGCGAAGCCAGCGCGCAGGACGAGGGAGTCGAGACGCATCTCGAGCAGCTCGACCAGGTTCTCACCGGTCAGGCCGGCGGTGCGACGGGCCTCTTCGAAGGCGCGGCGCAGCTGCGACTCACGGATACCGTACTGCGCGCGCAGACGCTGCTTTTCCTTCAGACGAACGGCGTAGTCGGAGTCCTGGCGGCGACGGGTGCGGCCGTGCTCACCGGGGCCGTAGGGGCGCTTCTCGAAGTAGCGGACGGCCTTGGGGGTCAGAGCCAGACCGAGGGCGCGGGACTCGCGCACCTGCTTGCGGGAACGATTCGTTGCCATGTTTCTTCTTCCTGTTTCTCATGTCATGCCGGGATTCCCGGCATGGGGCCAACTCCAGGATCACGTCGGTCCGTCGGCTAAGGCCCCAGGTGCCCGCTGGTGCGGACAACTGTTCCATCCTAGCGTCTTTTCAGCAGATTGCGAATCACACCGAGCCGCTTCGTGAGCATCGCCTCATGTCCGTTCTCGGTTGGCTCATAGTAACGGGTGCCTTCCAGGTCGTCGGGGAGGTACTGCTGCGCGGCGACATGGTGCGGCTGATCGTGCGCGTAGAGGTATCCGTCGCCATGGCCCAGAGTTTTCGCACCGGCATAGTGCGCGTCGCGCAAATGTTCGGGCACCGCTCCCCCACGTCCGGCGCGCACGTCAGCGATCGCGCGATCAATCGCCAGGTACGTCGCATTCGACTTCGGGGCTGTCGCCACGGCGACAACCGCCTGGGCGAGCAGGAGACGCGCCTCGGGCATACCGATGAGCGTGACGCCCTGCGCGACACTCACACACGTCGTGAGAACCTCGGGAGCCGCCATCCCAATTTCCTCAGATGCCGCGATCATGATGCGCCGCGCGATAAAGCGCGGATCCTCCCCGGCCTCGATCATGCGGGCGAGATAGTGCAGTGAGGCGTCCACGTCGGACCCGCGCATCGACTTAATGAACGCGCTCGCGACATCGTAGTGTTGGTCCTTGCTCCATCGAACGAGCGCCTGATTCGCCGCAGCCTCGACGCTCGCGACAGTGATCTCGCCAGAGCCGTCATCACTGGCAACGCCTGCCGCCGCCTCGAGGAGAGTCAACGACTTACGTGCATCCGAACCCGCCAGGCGCACGAGGCCGGCCACGGCCTCGTCCGTGATCGAGAAACGCCGCGCGAGACCCCGTTCATCGGCCAGCGCACGGCGGATCAGCCCCTCGATTGCATCAGAATCCAGGGGGCGCAACGTCAAGAGGAGGGAACGCGAGAGCAGCGGCGAAATAACAGAGAAGGACGGATTCTCAGTCGTTGCCGCGACGAGCACAACCCAGCGATTCTCAACCGCCGGAAGCAGCGAATCCTGCTGTGACTTAGAAAAGCGATGCACCTCGTCGACGAACAGAATCGTCTCTTGTCCCCCGCTCGCGAGGGTTCGGCGCGCATCATCCACCACGCGCCGGACGTCGCTCACCCCGGAGGAAACTGCGGACAGCTCAACGAAACGTCGCCCCGACGCGCGCGCAATCAGATAAGCGAGGGTCGTCTTACCCGTGCCCGGCGGGCCCCACAGCACCACTGAGGAAACGGCGACACCGTCACTCGAACCAGGGGACAGGAGGCGGCGCAGCGGCGCCCCCTCGCCGAGCAAGTGAGACTGTCCAACAACCTCATCGAGGGTCGTCGGGCGCATACGAACGGCGAGGGGCGCGCCCGCGTTGAAAGCAGGCACGCCCGACTCGTCGACAGATTCAGAATCAAACAGATCCATGAAACCTAGCTTAGGACAGAGTGACTCCACTCGAGGAAGAGCCGATCTTAGGACCGGAGAGAACCTGGACGACCACGAGGCCGCCGAGGATCAGCATGCAGGCACCGGCACCGAGCAGGTATCCGTTGAGTCCCTCGGACTCATCTCCAGCGAGCGAGGAGGACAACATCTCCGCGTGAAGCTTCACGGCGCCCGATGCGTCAACCGACGAACCGTTCGCTGCTGCACCGACGGCGGAAGCAACCTTAAATTCGGCCCATCCAACGAGCTCGTGCGAGCGGTTTGCAACAACGACCTTGTACTCACCGGTCGGCAGACCCGTGAGATCCATGGTGACCTTGTTGGAATCCTCGACCTGCAGCCAGCGTGCCTCGCCGGTCTGCATGATGTTGGCGCTCACCCAGTCGCCGGCGGCAGCCTTATCCGACGGCACGTTGATCGTCAGCAGGCCGGCCGTGAAGGCTGCGCTGACACCACCCTTATTCGAGTCGTTGAGCTGGGACACGTCGCTAATCGGCGAGACGGGGGTCTCAGACGGCTGCGAAGCGGTCGCAGAAGCGGACGGGGTGGGCGTGGGGGACGCGCTCTCGGAGGGAGTCGGGCTCGGGCGCACGGCCGGCAGCTGCGGATCGTCGGGCAGCGGCGCGGGAGCGACGGAAGGC
Organism: Schaalia odontolytica; assembly: GCF_009730335.1. GTDB lineage: Bacteria > Actinomycetota > Actinomycetes > Actinomycetales > Actinomycetaceae > Pauljensenia > Pauljensenia dentiphila. The sequence goes on along the minus strand of NZ_CP046315.1, from coordinate 1,337,598 downwards.
TCCGTCGTGGGTTCAACGACCGGGTCCGGTGCGGGCGCCGGAGCAGGATCAGCGCTCGGCTCGCTCGTCGGAGCGGGCTCGGGGTCTGTCGTGGGGGCAGGCTCGGCCGTCGGTTCGTCCGTGCGGGCGGGCGAAGCCGCCGGATCTACGGTGGGAGCGGGTGTCGGATCGTCGATGTTATCCGTGTACGGCGTGTAGATGCTCACTGTGCCGTAGATAGGGTTGGGCTCGACGCCCGAAGAATCACTGCGGTAGAACACGACGGTAATCGTGTGGGTCTCCCCGGGCAGCCACTTCACGCCCTCAACGTTGTTCGTGCCGTCTGGCACAGGCGCATGGATATACGAATCCTTCAACGACTGAGCGGCCCACAGATCAGGGGCCGAAGGCGTCACCGTCTCGCCGTCGCGCTTGAAAGTCGGACGAGTGAGTGGAGTGACACCCCCATGATCGAGGATGAGTCCCCAGTACCCGGTTTCGGCGAACTCGGCCGCGAAGTCAGCATTGTTCGCGATATTGACCTGGATATCATCCCCCGCCCGAAGGGCGTAGTGCGGTACTGCGTCATCCGCACGCGCAGCAAAACCGGGGATGGCGAGACCGATGCCCGCAAACAGGAACAGTGCCATGAGCAGGCTCATGATTCGACTGCGACCGACGAAGCTCCGAGCGGCTATGGCAGACGATGCTCGTCCGTGCTGCATACCGTTCTCCTTAGTGACTTAATCCGCAGAAACTATTGTATCGGATCAAGAGTAACAGGCGTAACGCACGAATGCTAAATCCCAACACACACCGTGCGGTTAATGCACATACTCCCAGTGCGTCGCCGCAGGTGTGCGAGCTTTAGCGCAGCAGTCCGTGCGAGCGGCGGACAATGCTGACCGTCACGATTGCTCCGAGAAGGGCAAGGAGACCGCCACCAGCGAGGATCCAGCCATTCAGGCGAGACTCCTGTTCGCGAACAGCCTGGTTCATGGCCTGCTGCTCCGAATGAGCCTTGGGGCCGATCTGCGAAGCAGACACGCTCTCCTGCTCCGTGGACGGGGAGGGGGACGGGGCGTCAGCGTTCGAACCAGCGCCACCGCTACCACTCGAAGAAGATCCGTTGCCGCCGGAGGAAAACGCAGACGAGGCCGATGCGGAGGGCGTCGGCGTCACCGACGAGCGCAAGGTATCCGATGCATCTGCTGAGGGGGTTTCGCGAGGGGACGGCGATGCAGCCACAGTCGAGGGGGCACTGACTGCCGCATCGCTTGCCGCATCGTGAGAAGCGTCATCGGTCAGGTCAAAATCGGGCTTCGCGGCATTATCAGCCGCATTGTCCGCGGGAGACTCCGTCGGCCCGTCGGTCGCCACGTCAGAAGTTGCATGGCCATCAGGCTCCGTCGACGGCTCATCCGCAGGCTGATTCGACGGCTCATCAGTGGGCTCAACCGAAGCATCGTCGGTCGGAGTCAGCGAGCACGCATGCGCCTGCTCACCGGCCTCCACGACCATCACAGACACCTGCACGTAGGTGCCGGTCACGCCATCGCCAATCATGATCGAGTGCTCCGAGCCGACCGTCCAGGTCGACGGCAACTCAATATCAGCGCTAAATTCGCCGGTCGTCGACACTTCTGCAACGCTCCACGCAGCCTTATTACGCTGAACAGACGTGGGAACCCAGGCGGGAAGGGCGACACCATCGGGTCGGACTTCCTGCCCATCGTCGAGCGTGACGATAACAAAACCGCGAGACGCCTCAGTGCTGGGACCCCAGCCAGCCCCCTCCACATGAAGCGGAGATCCGACTGGGACGACCGACGAAACGACGATGGATGCACCCTCATCAACAGCGGTGAGACACTGTCCGCCCACACCGACAACTCCGTCAACACTGTATGCGGGCTGCGCAGCGACAAACACTCCACCAACGATGGAAGCAGAGGCGGTCAGAGCCAGTAGAGGCATGCGCAGCCCCCTACCGTGCGATCGCATCTGCGTTGTCATCTGTGTCCTTCTCCATCTCGACGGGATGTCGTGCGCTAATTGGCTTCACCACGCCCAGAATCAATATGTCAGTGTCCGAGTAACCACTAGCTATGAACACCATCCTATTGCCTGACACCTATTCTACAATTGCGAACAACAAGCAAATTACCGGAACATGCAGTCAAAACACGTTTTTATCGGGAAATATCAGCCTTCTACCAACTTGTTGTGACTTATATTATCCAACAATCATAGGACTGCGTGACCCACCGGTCAACATTTGAGATATTGGGGATCACAACACACGGGTCATCGAGTCGGAATCACCAGCGGCGATCCAGTCTCAGGGTCGTCAATGATCCTGCACGGCACACTGAAAACGCGTTCGACAAGGTCTGCCGTCACAACGTCGTGCGGCGCCCCCTGAGCCACGATCTCACCGTTCTTCATGAACACGAGGTGCGTCGCGTAGCGGAATGCCAGATGCAGGTCGTGCAACACGGCGACGACCGTCGTGCCTGCACGCTGCAGGCGCTCCGCCAGGCGCAACACCTCGAGTTGATGATTCAGATCCAGGTAGGTCGTTGGCTCATCCAACAGCAGAATCTCAGTAGACTGAGCCAGCGCCATCGCTATCCATACGCGCTGGCGCTGCCCACCAGAAAGCTCCCCAACGCGACGCCCCGCCAAAGGCGCGACCCCTGCGTCTTCCATCGCTCGCGCCACGGCCTCGTCATCCTCACGACTCCACTGACGCAGGAGTGACTGGTAGGGGTACCGCCCACGTGCTACTAAGTCCTCAACGAGCATGTCGCCCGGAGCGACGGACGACTGGGCGAGTAGGCCAAGTCGGCGCGCAAGCGCCTTCTGGTTGATGTTCGCGACGCTACGCCCATCGAGTTCCACCACACCAGAGCGCACATCAAGGACACGCGCCAGCGAACGCAGAAGCGTCGATTTCCCGCACGCATTGGGGCCGACAATGACCGTGAGCTCCCCAGCGAGCACGTCCAGGGATAATCCTTCCAGAATCGGATCGTTTTTCCCATAGCCGACGACGATGTCCCGAGCACTAAGCCCCTGCCTCGTAACGATCTCAGTCACGATCTCACCTCACGAATCAACAACCACAGAAGGTACAGGCCTCCGACGACGCCGGTCACGACGCCAACGGGAAGCTCGGCCGGAGCGACGAGCCTCTGTGCGCACACGTCTGAGACCAGCACAAGAAGAGCACCGACGATGGCGGAGGAGGCAAATCCGACTCCCCCAGCCGCGCACAGCCGATGCGCGACGTGCGGAGCCGCCAGAGCAACGAAGGCGACTGGCCCAGCGACCGCAGTCGCGGACGCAACAAGCAAAATGGCGACGACAATGAGGAGCATGCGGGTCTGACGCACTCTGACGCCAAGCCCTGTCGCGATGTCATCGCCCATCGCGACGAGACCGAGGGGAACCGCACAGATGGCACACACCGCAACGACACCGGCGATCACGATCAGCAGAGGCGTCAGACGCGCGATGGTGACGCCCGAGAATGAGCCAGCGCTCCACAGCTGCGCACGCTGGGCCGCCTCCAGAGGCGCCTTGACGATGAGCAGCGAATTGACCGCCCGCAAGGCCGCCGAACATCCGATTCCCACGAGGACGACGCGGATTCCCGTCACTCGCATGCCTCCCGCGCACGCGAGGATGAACGCGCCCGAGGCGAGTCCACCGAGCAAGGCGCCGATTCCTGTGACGGCGGGGCTCGAGCCCATAATAATGATGGCAATCAGAGCGCCGGTCGCGCACCCCGTGGACAGGCCGACGATGTCGGGGCTACCGAGCGGATTGCCCGAGATCGTCTGGAAGATACGCCCGGCGATTCCAAGCGCTGCACCAACAGCCACCGCCGCGAGCATACGCGGCAGGCGCACGGACTGGACGAAGTAGACGCCCAAAAAGTCATCCCGAGGCCCACCGTCTCCGAGGAGACGACGGAATGAATCGGCGGCGCTGAGCCCGTAGTCACCGAGAGTGAGCGAATAGACCGCCAATGCACACAGAAGAGCGAATCCGATGAGCACGACGGCGGCGCTGCGCCGGTGCACGCGCACCGACACGCGACGCAGCGAGACAATTGTGTAGCGCGACGGAGCTGGCCTCATGACATGCCCTTTCCGCGCGACCCTATGATAAAGAACGGCGCACCGATCAAAGCGACGATAACGCCAACGGGAACCTCGGAAGGCGCCAGCACAAGGCGCGAGACAACATCGGCAGCGCACACCCACGCGGCACCGACGATCAGCGACCACAGCGCAATCGCCCCCTGCCGAGCACCCACAACGCGTCGCACCAATAGCGGAACCGCGAGACCCACAAAGGTTAGCGGCCCACCAAGCGCCGTCGCCCCGCCAGCCAGAGCCGTGACGGCCACGACGCCGAGACTGCGAATGAGGCGCACACGCACACCGAGGCTCACCGCGGTGTCCTCACCGATAGCGAGGACCCCAAGAGCCGAGGAGATCAGGGCAGCAACCACGCCGCCGCATGCGATGACTGCCCCGGCGGCAGCCACGGAGCCCATGTCGACGCCCTCTAATGATCCCGACGCCCAATATCGGAATTCGTTAAACGCAAACTGATTCGCCGCGAGGACCGCCTGGGTCAGCGATGCGAGCGCAGCCGATACGGCAATGCCCGCCAGGGCAAGGCGTGATCGAGAGCCTCCCCCGCTCCCCGACATAGCGAAGACGAGACCTGCCGCGACCACCGCACCGATGAGAGAAGCGCCCAGCGTCGACGTGCGAGTGGCGACGCCACTCGCGGCCGTCACCGTCACAACAAGGAAGGCGGCACCGGCGTTGATGCCGAGGACGCCAGGATCGGCAAGAGGATTTCTTGTCATCGCTTGCATGATCGAACCTGCCAACCCCAGCGCTCCGCCAATGACGAGCGCGGCGAGCGTACGGGGAACACGCAGTTGCGTGACCACCTGGGCGTCCTGACTGCTTCCCCCGTTCACGAGAGCGTCCCACACGACGTCGGGAGCAATCTGGCGCGAACCCAGAGCGAGGGACGCGAGTGTGACGGCGGCAAGCACCAGCGTCGCCACTGCACAAGCAATGGCGACGCTGGTGATGCGACGGGTAGTCATGTTAGGTCATCAACCCGGGGTGCCCTGTTACGAACTCAGGAAGCCGGGACGAACTGGGCCTCGATGCTCGAGACGATGCCGTCCATGAGGAGGTAACCGCCAGTCGAGGTCCACAGGGAGCCGTCGACGGGGATCACGTGATTCGCCTTCACGGCGCCGAGGGAGTCGAAGCCGACGGTGGCCTTCGCCTCTTCGAGGGCTGCAGCCGAGGCCTCGACGCCTGTGTTACCACCGGCGGAGGGGTTGTTCACCGAGGCCTTGCCCAGCGTGCCGAAGAAGATCCAGTCCGCGTCGATCTGGTCGATGTTCTCGAGGGAGACCGGCTCCGAGTGGCCTTCACCGTCACGGTCCTGGTTTGCGGGACGCTTCATGCCGAGCGCGGTGAGAGCCTGGCCGGCGGGCAGCTCCTTGAGGATGAGGCCAGCGCTGTCACCCTGCCAACGCACGACCGAGTAGGTCTGATCGAGGTAGCCGGCGTCCTTCAGGCGTGCACTCACGGACGCCACATGCTGGTCGAATTCCGCGAGCTTGGCCTCAGCCTGGTCGGCAACGCCGAGCGCGTCAGCCGTCAGAGTGAAGGTCTCGCGCCAGTCGCCGCCCTTCTGAGTCGTGAAGAAGACGGGTGCGATCTGAGCCAGCGCGGTCAGCGTCTCGGTGTCATTGTTCTTCACCGATGTGCCGTCGACGAGGATGAGATCCGGGTGTGCCGCACCGATGGCCTCAAGGTTCGGAGTGCCAATGGAGCCCAGGATCGGGATATCGCCCGCGCGTTCAACGAGATAGTTGGGGACCGTCTGCTGGCCGCGGCCGGAGACGACACCGATCGGGGTCACGCCCAGGGCGAGCGCGTTGTCGGTCGTCGGCTCAGAGAGCGTGACGACGCGGCTGGGGTGCGACGGCAGGGTCACTTCCTGACCGGATGCGTCGGTGACGGTGCGCGTCGCGGAGGTTTCGGAGGTCGCGGAGGCCTCGGGGGACGAGGCCGGGGCGGGCTGGTTGGACGAGCATGCCCCCAGGGCAAGAGCGGTCAGAGCGACGCCGACGATGGCGCGAATTCGCGTCGACAGGTGCACGAGTGCCTCAATTCAGTCGATAGGTTAACTGGCATAGGTAAGCCTAACCTAAAGCTCCGGCTGGGGCTATGATTGTCTCACTAATGGTCGTCATGGGCGAGCCCACCATTCATCGAGGGCCCGCACAAGACCCTCACGCCACCACGCCACATCATGCCCGCTGCGATAGTGGTCGACCTCAACGGCTGCTCCCAGGCCCTGCAGGAGCTGCGCGCAGTCATCCACAACGGGTCGCATCGTCTGTTCCAGCGTCCCCACCTGTAGACGTAGGTGCACATCCCTGCGCGGCCTGACGCTCCCGGTGCGAAGGTCGCCCATCAGCGTCCCTTCGCCAACTCCTCGTTGCTCTCCTCCCCACCACAGGGACGGAGACTGGGCGACCGCACAATCGAGGGAAAGATCACTGCGCAGCGCCGCTTCCAACACAGCCAGACCGCCGTAGGACTGGCCCGCGACCATCACAGGCCCCACCCCAGTCTCGTCGCACACTGCCTGCAGCAGAGCACCGACGCGATCCGCATCGGTCAACTCCGCCTCGCGCTCGTCCAGATCTCCCGCGTCGATTGTCACGACGCGCAGGCCGGGATAGCGCCGAGGCAACCAGCCAACGCCGTTGCCCCGCCAGATCTCGCCGTCGAAGAGGATCAGCGTGCACGTCGGATCCGCCTCGCCGTCATACATCACGATCCGGCGCTGCCGTGTTTGCCCCAGCCGGGCATCGATACGCGCGCCAATCTCATGTTCACGCGCCGGACGCATCTCGGGAGCAGACAGATCCTGCGACGGCCACACCACCCGCGCGTCGGGCCCAACAAAGAGTGAGGCTGCGGCACCGCGCCCATTCACGACCCTGAGCGGATTCGACGAATCGGGGCGAGCATCCTCAAGGAAGCGAATCCACTCCCCCATGTCCGTACCCACGCTGGGGTCGAGGCCCGACGGCCCGACGATCACCTTCTGGTAGCTGAGGATCGCATCCGCGGGAAGAGCACACACGAGCGCCCGAGCGTCCGACCGCCCAGGCCCTATCGACATGCAAAAGTCGTCGAGGTGCTCGCGCGCCCGATCCGTAATCGTGTTGAGGATGACGTAGCAATCAGCCGCAGCCTGGGCGCCCCACTGGAAGGTCACGCGAACGGCGTCGACCCCATCGACGACGAGCCGAGGCCCGACGATCGGAAGCCCGTCGGCGTAACGATAGACGCCGTCCGACGCCTCCCAGCGCAGCCGGCAGAAACCGGTGCGCGAAAAAGCCGTCTGCTCGAATGCCACGCGATCAGTCGAAGAGCGAAATATCGCCCGCACCGACGCGGGCGACGACAGCGTCCCCACCAGCAAAGTCAATGACCGTGGTCGGCTCCGCGACGCCCACGGGCCCCACAACCACCAGATCAACCTGGTGACCGATGCGATCATCCACGTCAAAACCGTCGGTCAGCGGCTCTTCCTCGCCCGGCATGATGAGCGTCGAACAGGCCAGGGGCTCACCCAGCGCCTCGACGATCGCCTGCGTAATGACATGATCGGGGATGCGCACGCCCACCGTGTGCTTCTTCTTGTTCAGCATGATGCGCGGGACCTCCTTGGTCCCCCGCAGGATGAACGTGTAGGGTCCGGGGGTGAGCGCCTTCATGGTGCGGAACTCGTGATTATCGATGATCACGAGCTCACCCAGCTGCGCAAACGAGTGACACAGCAACGAGAAGTTGTGCTTGTCATCGAGCTTACGGATGGCACGGATTGTGTCCATACCCGCCTTGTTGCCCGCCTTCGTGGCGATCGCGTAGCCGGAGTCGGTAGGCAGCGCGATCGTGCCGCCGCGTTCCAGCAGGTCAACGACCGTATTGACCAAACGTGCCTGCGGATTCTCAGGGTGCATCTCGACGTACGACATGTACCCATTGTGCACGAAACCCCCACCAGTCGGTAACCGATGGGGGTTCCGTGGACAAAGTCACGGACGGGAGATCACTTGTCCGATTCTTCGGATGCTTCCTCGCCGCGCTTCTTCGGCTTCGCGTCGACGCCGGCTTCCTTACGCTGCGCGGGCGTAATCGGGGCCGGGGCCTCGGTCAGCGGGTCGAAACCGCCGCCGGACTTCGGGAAGGCGATGACGTCGCGGATCGAGTCGGACTTCGTCAGCAGGGAGACGATGCGGTCCCAACCGAAAGCAACACCACCGTGCGGCGGGGCGCCGTACTTGAAGGCGTCGAGCAGGAAGCCGAACTGCGTCTGGGCTTCCTCCTCACCAATGCCCATCACGTTGAACACGCGGTTCTGGATGTCGCGGCGGTGGATACGGATGGAGCCGCCGCCGATCTCATTGCCGTTACAGACGATGTCGTAGGCGTAGGCCAGAGCGTTGCCCGGGTCCTTGTCGAAGGAGTCAACCCACTCGGGCTTGGGCGAGGTGAACGCGTGGTGGACGGCGGTCCAGGCGCTGTGGCCCAGCGCGACGTCACCCTCGGCCTCGGCGTCGCCGGTGGGTTTGAAGAGCGGAGCGTCGACGACCCAGGTGAAGGCCCAGGCGTCGGGGTCGATGAGGTCGCAGCGCTTGCCGATCTCGAGGCGAGCCGCGCCGAGCAGCTCACGCGACGGCGTCGGCTTGCCGGCGGCGAAGAAGATGCAGTCACCGGGGTTGGCGCCGGTGGCGGCAGCCAGGCCCTCACGCTCGGCCTCGGTAATGTTCTTCGCGACGGGGCCGCCCAGCGTGCCGTCCTCGGCGATCGTGACGTAAGCAAGGCCCTTGGCACCGCGTGCCTTGGCCCACTCCTGCCACTTGTCGAAGGTACGACGTGGCTGCGACCCGCCACCGGGCATGACAACGGCGCCCACGTAGGGGGCCTGGAACACGCGGAAGGTCGTGTCCTTGAAGTACTCGGTGAGCTCGGTGAGCTCGAGGCCGAAGCGCAGGTCGGGCTTATCCGAGCCGTAGCGCTCCATCGCGTCCTTGTAGGTCATGCGCGGGATCGGCGTGGACAGGTCGTAGCCGATGAGCGCCCACACGTTCTTCAGGACGTCCTCAGCGACCTCAATGACGTCGTCCTGGTCCACGAAGCTCATCTCGATGTCGAGCTGGGTGAACTCGGGCTGACGGTCAGCGCGGAAGTCCTCGTCGCGGTAGCATCGCGCAATCTGGAAGTAGCGCTCCATGCCGGCCACCATGAGCAGCTGCTTGAAGAGCTGGGGCGACTGAGGCAGGGCGTACCAGGAACCGGGCGATAGACGCGCGGGGACGATGAAGTCGCGGGCGCCCTCGGGGGTCGACCGGGTCAAAGTCGGGGTCTCGATCTCGACGAAGTCGCGGGCGTAGAGCGCCTCACGGGCAGCGCGGGAGACCTTCGAGCGCAGGCGGATCGCGTACTGCTCGGGCTCGCGACGCAGGTCGAGGTAGCGGTACTTCAGGCGGGTTTCCTCGCCCACGTTGCCGGAATCTTCAGCATTGGAGGACACCTGGAACGGCAGAGGCGCGCTGGTGTTCAGAATTTCGATGTCGTCACCCATCACCTCAATGGCGCCGGTGGCCAGGTGCGGGTTTTCGTTGCCCTCGGGGCGAGCGCAGACCTCGCCGGTGACCTTCAGGACGAACTCGGAGCGCAGCTCGTGGGCGACACGCTCGTCGCGGACGACAACCTGGGCGATGCCGGACGCGTCGCGCAGGTCGATGAACGCCACGCCACCGTGGTCACGACGACGATCCACCCAACCGGTGAGCGTCACGGTCTGGCCGACCAGATCGGTGCCGAGGGTTCCAATGTTGTGAGTGCGAAGCACTGTGATTCCTTTCGTAGTTACCATCCGCGAGACAGGCGGCGGCAGTGTCATTGTACGCCTGCCTTCCGAAGAGTCGCGCGTGCCGCGAGTACGATAGTGAACATGCCAACCGCCGGTTCCTCCTCCCCCGCCCGATCGTCCTGGACACCGTCCGAAATTGGCTTGGCCATCGGCTCGGTTCTCCTCATTACCCTCGTGGCCTTCGAGGAGCTCGCCGCCACGACAATCATGCCTGCGGTCGTCGAATCTTTCGATGCAGCCGCGTGGTATCCGATCGCCTCGGGCGCGGCGTTGGCGACGCAGCTGAGCGCCACCGTGGTCGCGGGCGCGCTGGCGGATTGGAAGGGCCCCCGTTTTGTCCTACTCGCGGGATTGGTTCTTTTCGCCATTGGTTTGGTGGTGTGCGCCGCAGGCACAAACGTGGTCGTGTTCGTTATCGGCCGCGCGCTTCAGGGGCTCAGCGGAGGCCTCCTCATTGTCCCGCTCTACGTCCTCGTCGGAGCAGTTGCTTCCCCCCATCACCGTCCCTCGTTCTTTGCGTCTTTCTCGTTGGCGTGGGTTCTCCCCTCGCTGGTCGGCCCCGCGATCGCAGGCCACATGACCCAGGAGTGGGGCTGGCGCTACGTCTTCGGCGTCGTTCCGCTCTTCGTTGCGGTCGCGGCGCTCCCCATCGCCTACGTCCTGCGCTCGATCCCGACTGCACAGGGCCAGCGCTCCCCCGTGCTCGCGTCCCTCTCGCGAGACGCCGGGCTTGTCGGAATTGGCGTCATGCTGCTCCAGCTTGCGGGCGCCCTGTCCTCGCCCTTCGCGCAGTTCGCGGTCTTCGCCCTCGGCGCGTGTATCACTGCCTGGGCGCTGCCCCGCCTCCTGCCGCGCGGAACGTTCATGTCCCGCCGCGGCATGCCCTCTGCGATCCTTGCAAGGTTGAGCGCACTGGCCTCACAGGTCGGTCTCGCCGTCATGATCCCGCTCATCCTCCAGCGCGTGCACGGCTGGTCCGAGGCATCCTCTGCCTGGTGGGTCACCCTCGGGTCGATCACATGGTCAATTGGCGCGGTCGGCCAGGCACGCGTTCACGATGCGCACCCGCGCCGCCGGCTCCCGGTCATCGGCGGAACACTCATGGCGATCGGAGCGATCCCCATCGGAGCGCTCCTGTTCCCCTCGATCCCCGTGTGGGTGGCCCTCATCGGCTGGCTGCTCGTCGGCCTCGGAGTCGGTCTCGTTCACGCTCCCCTGTCCGTCATGGCACTCGAGGTTACCCCCGAGGCCAAGCACGGGCGCGTGGCCTCTTGGCTGCAGGTCGCCGATTCGGCGGGCCCTGCCCTCGAACTCGCCCTCGTGTCCGTCGCCATGAGCGCGTGGGCCGCCACCGCCACGGTGGGCGGGGCGGCCTACGCTCCCTATTGGGTGATTGCTGCTGTGCTTGCGATCCTCACCGTGGTCGCGGTGACGCGGCTGCGTCCCTCATCGGAACGCATCACGGGTGAGGCAGCTAGCGCTCAGTCGTCGTAACGGCGCTTGCCGAAGTGGCGGCGTCCGCCGTCGCGGCTTCCGTCGCGGTCCCAACCGCCGTCGCGGCCGCCCTCGCGTTCGCGGCGGGCGCGCTTGATGTCCTTCTCCCAGCGCTCGGTGCGAACGCTGCGGCGCGGACGCGATCCGTCGCCCTTTTCGAAGCGGTGCGGACGCTTCTCATCACGGTCCCCGAAACGGTCCTCGCGATCACCGTAGCCACCGCGTCCTCGGTTATCTCGGTCGAAGTCGCGGCGCTCACGGCGCTCGAAACCGTCGCGGTCGCCGTGAGAGCGGCCGCCGGGGCCCTCGTCCACGCGGATGCACAGCTGACGGCCCGACACGTATCCCTTGGAGATACGGGACAGCTGCTCGCTGGACAGGTCCGCGGTGATGTCGACCAGTGAGAAGGTTGGGTAGATCTCGATGTTGCCGATGTCGCGGCCGTCGATGCCGCCCTCGCCAGCAATGGCGCCAACGATAGAGCCGGGCTTGACACGGTCCTTCTTGCCCACCTCAATGCGGTAGCGGGTACCGGAGCCGGGTGCCGGGCGACCGCCCGCGCGACGACGAGCACCGTTCGCGCCGCCCTTGAGCGGGCGGTCCTTATCACGCCCAGCCTCGAAAGTGGCGCCGACGAACTCACCGGACTCGTCCAGCTGTTCCTCGCGGCGGATCTTGCCGTTGCCACGGCGGTCTTTCTCGACGCGCGGGGCCGGGCCTTCGTCGCCGACGGCCGTCGCCATGAGGGCGGCGGCGATGTCCTCGACGGAGATCTCATCGCCGAGGTCGGCGAGCAGACGCTTGTACATGTCGAGACGGCCGCGCTCGATACGAGCGGACAGGCCCTCAAGCAGGCGGCTCGCGCGGAATTCGGAGACGGCTGCAGGCGAGGGAATCTCGACCTCTTCCATCTCGGTGCCCGTCAGCTTCTCGATGCGGCGCAGACGACCGTGCTCACGCGGGGTGAAGAACGTCAGCGCGCGGCCCTCACGGCCCGCACGGCCGGTGCGACCGATGCGGTGGACGTAGGCCTCGGGCTCACGCGGAACGTCGAAGTTAACGACGAGGGAGATACGTTCGACGTCGAGGCCTCGGGCGGCCACGTCGGTCGCGACCAGCACGTCGAGCGAGCCGTTCTTAAGGCGCTCGACCATGCGCTCGCGCTCGGTCTGAGCGACGTCGCCGGAAATGCCGGCTGCACGGAATCCACGGCTCGAGAGCTCCAACGACACCTCTTCGACATCGGCGCGCGTGCGCACGAAGACGATCGCGGCGTCAGCCTCTTCCTGGCCTTCCTTGATGTGCTGGGCGCGGGTAGCCAGTACGCGCGAAAGCGCACCGATCTTGTGTTTGTAGGGCACCACCGCGTAGGTCTGGTGGATGGTGTCGACCGTCGAGGACTCGGTGGAAACCGCGACCTTGACCGGATCCTTCAGGTGCTCGCGGGCAACCTTCTCAATGGCCGCGGGCATCGTCGCGCTGAACAGCGCGGTCAGTCGATCATCCGGGGCGCTCGACGCAATCGTCTCGACGTCCTCAGCGAAGCCCATACGCAGCATTTCGTCGGCCTCGTCGAGGACCAGCATGCGCACGTGCGACAGATCGAGGGCGCCCTTCTCGATGAGGTCAATGACGCGACCCGGGGTGCCGACGACGACCTGTGCTCCTCGCTTGAGCGCGCCGATCTGCGGGCCGTAGGGCGAGCCACCATAGACGGGGACGACGTCGAGGCGGGCCGTACGTGCGGCGAAATCCTCGATCGCTTGGGCACTCTGCATCGCGAGCTCGCGGGTGGGGGCCAGGACGAGAGCCTGCACGTTGCGCTCGTCCGCGTCAACAATCGCTAGGAGCGGCAGACCGAATGCAGCGGTCTTTCCGGTACCCGTCTGGGCGATGCCGACGACGTCGCGCAGCTCCAGCAGCGGAGGGATGGCGGCGGCCTGAATCGGGGTGGGGACGCGGAATCCCATATCGGTGACAGCCGCGAGGATCTCCTCGGGCAGGCCGAGGCTCGCGAAGGTCACAGTGTCCGTGTCCTCCTCGTCCGCGTGGTCATCACCGAACTCACGAGCGTCGTCGAGGTCGTCAATATCGTCGGCAATCGCCGTCATCTCGCGCTCGTCGTCAGCGCGTTCCATGAAATCGTCAGAGGGCATAATTCATCCTTGCGTGGTGCAATCGGTGTCAGCAAAACCATCGGGGCGGGCCTACTCGGCTCCTCGGCGCGGCCTCACCCATAACAACAAATCCCGCATCCCGCGGGCACCATAACAAGGGGCAGCGCCTCATCGCTACAACCAGCATACCCTCGCAGGCGGCTGACAGAGGCGCGTGGTCGGCGAACTCACTGTCAGCGAATCGTCCGCCCATTGCGGCGGGACGACACTCAGACGGGCAGGCGAGCGAGGAACGAGGCGATCGTCACCTGCCGATTGTCCTCGGAACGCAGGGGAGCAACGACGAGTCGATCGACCGCATCGCGGCACAATCCCCGCAGGTCACGCATCACGACACGTCGACGGCGCGATGCAGCCCACCGGGCGAGTGCTCGGCTCGCACACGCGCAGAGCACCGTGATCAACAGGCACAGCGCGACCAGGGCCGTCGGAAGCGGAATCGGCCCGAGCGCGGGGACCCGAACATCGATGAGGACAGCCCTGCCCAGGTGCACGAGGACGATCCACGCGACACCTACGACAACGCCGAGCCACGCGAGCAGCTGCGCACGACCCAGCGCACGACACAGCGCCGGGGCTCCGGTCGAGACGCGAATGTGCTCCGCAACCTCACGGTGCGCTGCGTCCGGGACCTCTCGCGCCCCGCAGAGCGCACGCTCGACCAGCGCCGCACGCCAACGGGCGGGACGCCCCTGCGCGCGCTCCCCAATCGCCCCCCGAACGGCGTTGACGAAAGCAGCTTCGTCGGAGGCGGACCGAGTCGGCAACGTCGGAGTCGTCGCCCCCTCGGCACGCGACTCATCATCCAGATGCAGGCGGCGCAGCGGGTCCACACCCGTACGCGCTAGCCAGCGCAACGGCAGCCAGCCGCCCGCCCGGCGTCCAGCTCGCAGCGTCGAGTCAGCCACGGCCTCGGCAATGATCGGAGCACCCGCGAGGTCGGCGGCCGTGCCAGCCAACTCGGCGGCCAGGCCATCGGTCTCGAGGCCTCGGACCGTTCCGGTCAGTTCCAAGGACTCGCGCAGTATCCGGGAGGCCTCTCGCAGCGCAGCACGCGCGCGCGACGCCTGGCGTGAGACCCGCTCGGCCTCGCGCGTCAGGTGCTTGATGAGCGTGCGCATGCCTTCACCCGTCGTCGCCGATACCGCGAAAACCTCGGCATCAGCCATGCCACGGTCACTCAGCAGACGATGCAGATCCTGCTCGATCGCATCACGCTCGGGCAAGGAAATGGTATCGATGTGCGTCAGGACGACCGTCACCGAGGCATGCGACGAGCGCAGGCGCACCAGCCACTCGTCGTGCAGACGCGCGTCCGCGTACTTCTGCGGGTTGACGACAACGAAGAGCGCGTCGACGCGCGACGCCAGACGATCGGCGATGTCCGCATGACGGGCATCAACCGAATCAATGTCCGGCAAATCAACGACGACAGTGTCGCCAGGCAGCGCTTGCGGCGCCTCCACCCGACGACCGATATCCAGCCACCCCAGCAATTCCTGCGGTTCTCGGCCTCGCGGCAGCACGGCGCATGCCTCGTTCGTCGTGGGGCGCCGAACACCCGCAGTGACGACCTCTCCACCGCTCAGCGCGTTGACGAGGGAGGACTTGCCGGCACCCGTACCTCCCAGCATGCCGATAACGCACCAGGACGGGTCGACCTCACTGCGTTCGGCGGTCACATCAATGAGATCGCGAATGTGCGCAAGAGTCTGCTGATCGAGGTCCGGTGCTGCCAGGGTGCACATCTCGTCAAGCTGCTGGGCAGCCGATGCCACGGGGTTCGTTGCTCGCCTCACACCAACACCTCCCGAGCTCTCTCCTCAGCCACCGCCAGCTTGTCGATGAGAACCCTGTCGGAAGCCCGATCGAGGCTCGCGCTCACCGGGGCAACGACAGCCGACAGAGACTCTCCGGCGAGGCGTTCGAGCGCTGCACGGGCTTGCTCGGCCAGCGAACGAACCGTGCGTTCACCGAAATAGGCTTCCAGGATTGCCTGGGACAGGGCGGCCGATGCCCCAGCGATACCGACTTCAACACCGGTGAGACCACCGGTCATCGTAAACGCGGCCACCATCAGCGAGACCGTCACGACGTTGATGCCGCCCGCGAGCATGCGCCCACTGACGCGCGAGGACTCGGCCTGGCCACGAATGATCTGCGTGACCTCACGCGTCCACTCCTGCGCAACTGTGCGTGCGCGCTGCTCCGCCGCATCGACGTCGAGCAGCTCATCGAACGAAGACGTGTCCACGACCGTACGCGCCCTGCGCAGGGATTCACCCCACGCCCGGTGGTATTGGTCCGCCAAACGCTGCGCAAGGCCTCCGGTCAGATCGCGCTGCACCTGAACGTCCGGGGCTGCCTGTCCACGAAGTGCACCCATCACGCGCGAGCTCAGACCAGAAAACACACGCGAGACGGTCTTGGACATATCCCACGAGCCCAGTACCTCGGCGATGCGTGCGCTTACTTCGCCGCGCAGTACGTCATCACTCGACGAGGAGGACACTTCCCGGGCATAGGAAGCAACGAGCTGCTCGATATCGCCGGCGGCCGCCTCGAACTCGCGGTTGCATTCCCTCGCAGCCTCCAGTGCGCGCGTCGTCTCCTCCAACGACGAGGCGACGGCACCGGACAGCGATCGACGTACGATAGCGGCGCGTTCCTCGGTATCGCGTCCGATTCCCTCCAGGTAGGACCCGATCGGCGCGATTACTTCGGCGGACAGGCGCCCATCGCTGAGGGGCTGTTCCTCGACCGTATAAATCGCGACCTCACCCAGGCCACGCCGGCGAGCCAACGAGGCCAGATCCTCGCGAATTTCCTGCGCCGCCCCAGGGGGGACGCGGTTGAGCACGATGGCGACACGCAATCCGCGGCTCGCGGCTTCCTCCAGGTGCTTCCACGCCACCGCATCCGCGTAGCGGGCCGCGGTCGTGACAAACACCCACAGATCTGCGCCGTCGAGCAGCTCTGCAGCCAGGCGACGGTTTCCGTCCTCGACGGAATCGATGTCTGGCGCGTCCACAATGCCCACGGCGGGCCACAGCGTCTTCTCGACAGCGATAGTGATCGCGTCGAGGCTATCCCCACCCGAGCCCTCGCTCTTCGCCAGTCTCGGCAGCACTCGGTCCGACAGGAACCACTCGCGTGCCTTGGGCGCGCAGACCAACACGGGGCGCCGAGTCGTCGGACGCACTGCGCCCGCCCGACTCACGTTTCGGCCAAGCAACGAATTGACGAGCGTCGACTTACCAGACCCCGTCGAGCCACCGACGACCACCAGCACGGGTGCATCCGCATCCTCGAGGCGCGGCAACACGACGTCCTGCAGGCGTCGCAGCGCGCGCTCCGCGTCGCCACGACTCCCTTCCGGAATGGCATGGAGCGTTTCCTCGAGGGCATGCGCTAGCGAGCGAGCTGCTTCAACCGCCGTGAGGGACACTCAGTCGGTCACCTTCTCGATAGTAGGGACCGCGTCGGCCTCGGGCAGGACCCACGTGTGCGGATCGGCGTCCACCTGCTCGCCACTGCGAATGTCCTTCACCGTGTCAGCGCTACCCTCCTCGCCCGGGAACCAGATGAAGGGGATGCCGCGCTTATCGGCGAACTTGATCTGCTTGCCGAACTTTGCGGCGCTGGGAGCAACGTCCGTTGAGATGCCGCGCGAACGCAGCACAGCGGCAATCGCCTCCGAGCGCTCACGCTGGTCCTCCGCGATGACCGCGACGACGACCGCCGTGGGCACCTTACGAGAGGCCCTCACCATCGGCGCGGAAATCATGCGCGACACGAGGCGCGAGACGCCGATAGACAGGCCGACGCCCGGGTAGGTGCGCTTGCCGTCCTTCGCCAGGGAGTCGTAGCGTCCGCCCGAGCAGATCGAGCCGAGAGCCTCATGACCTTCGATCTCCGACTCGTACACGCTGCCCGTGTAGTAATCGAGACCGCGAGCGATCTTGAGGTCCGCAACGACCGCACCCGGCATCCGCTTGTTCGCGGTATCGAGGAGCTCGGTCAGCTCCTTCAGGCCCTCGTCCAGCAGTTCGCCGCCCACGCCGAGGTCGGCCAGACGCGCGCGCACCTCTGAAGACTCGGACGTGCGGATCTGCGCCATCTGGAGCAGAACGGATGCCTGGTCCCCATCAATGCCGGACTGAGCCAGCTCGGCGGCCACACCCTCCGGGCCGATCTTGTCGATCTTGTCGAGGCCGCGCAGGGCAGCCTCAACGTCCGTGACCCCGAGGGACTCACACACGCCCTGAACGACCTTGCGGTTATTCACGAGCACGCGCACGTGCGGGATCGGCAGGTTATTCAGAGCCTCGGCCATCACCAGCGGCAGGTCCACCTCGAAGTGGAACGGGAGTTCACCGTTACCCACGACGTCGATGTCCGCCTGCGTGAATTCACGGAAGCGACCGTCCTGGGGACGCTCACCGCGCCACACCTTCTGGATCTGGTAGCGCTTGAACGGGAAATCCAGCTCGTTCGCGTTCTCGACCACGTAGCGGGCGAAGGGAACCGTGAGGTCGAAGTGCAGACCCATGCCCTTGTCCTTGGGAGCGCGTGCACCGGCCGCCGCGGCCTTCAGGGCCTGCAGGCGTTCGAGCACGTAGATCTCCTTGGAGGTCTCACCCTTTGCTTCCAATTGCTCGAGGGTCTCGACCGCACGGGTTTCGATGCCCGCGAAGCCGTGCAATTCAAACACGCGACGCAGCTCGTCGAGGACGTGCATCTCAATGATGCGGCCCTCCGGGAGCCATTCGGGGAAACCTGACAGGGACGTGCGAGCCATTAAGCGTTCTTTCTATGAGGAAGGTGGTTAGCCGATGCGACGAGCGCGAATCAGATACTGGTTTGAGCGTATCTCATCTGCGAGCGTGGTCGCCGGGCCGTGTCCGGGAACAAGGACGGTGCGAGGATCGAGAGCGTTGGAAATCGTGCGCAAAGAATGTCGCATCTGAGTCTCGTCGCCCCCGGGCAGGTCGGTGCGCCCGACGCTGTCCTTAAACAGCACGTCTGCGCTCATCGCCCACGGAACCGCCTCGTCGGAACGGTAGAAGGACTGGTTGTTGACCCGGATATCGAGCGGGCTCTCCCCCAGGAAGACAGCCGATCCCTCGGTATGTCCGGGTGCGGGAACCATGCGCAGCCACACGCCGGGGCACACCTCAAACGAATCTGAGGGCACCTCACGCAGGTCGGCGGGCTTGACCCACTCCCCCACAAAGTCGGGCAGCGGCATCGGCAGGAACGAGGCCGGGGCATCCATGCGGTACATGTCAGGTCCCGGCACGTACACGGGAACGGTGCCTCCGTCCACTCCCCAAGTGGACACCGCGGCCGCGTCCCAGACGTGGTCGGGGTGTCCGTGTGTCAGAAGCACCGCGCCCACGCTCACACCCTCAAGCTCGAGGACCTCGCGGATCAGGTGTTGGATTCCCGCTGAAGGGTCGACGACAAGGGCAGTGCCCGCCCCGGAAGGGACGAGCACGAGCCCATTCGCCGCGTAGAAAGGCGATGGAATAACGTGAAGGCGCATGTCACTCCATGGAGGAGGAGATCTGCGCGAGCCAGGCGCGTTTGGTCTCAAGAGCCTCGCGCACGTTCCTGGCGGCCTTCTCATCGCCCTTGGCCTCGGCCTCAGACAGAGAACGCTCGAGCTGAGCGATCTGCTCCTCAAGCTGACCCACCATGCCGGCCGCGCGTGCGCGCGTCTCGGGGTTGGTGCGGCGCCATTCCTTTTCTTCGGCCTCGCGGACGGCGGCCTCGACGGCACGCAGACGACCCTCAATGCGGTGCAGGTCGGCGGACGGCACGCGGCCCACCTCTTCCCAGCGGTCCTGGATCTGACGCAGCTGAGCCTTCGCGCGATCAATGTCGGTCACCGGCAGGATGGCCTCAGCATCAACGAGGATCACTTCCTTCGCGACGAGGTTGTCGCGGTACTCCGCGTCGGTGGCCTCGTCCTTGGCGCGGCGAGCGTCGAAGAACACCTGCTGGGCGGCGCGGAAACGTGCCCACAGCTCGTCGTCTTCCTTACGCGACGCGCGAGGGGCGGCCTTCCAGCGGTTCATGAGCTCACGGTAGGCACCGGAGGTACGCGACCAGTCCACGGACGAGGACAGAGCCTCGGCCTCAGCGATCAGGGCTTCCTTCACTCGCTTAGCCTCGGACTGGGCCTGATCGAGCTGCGAGAAGAACTGGCGGCGGTGACGGTCGAACTGGGTGCGCGCGGAGGAGAAACGCTTCCACAGCTCATCCTCGATGGCTTTCTCCAGGCGCGGGCCGCGGCGCTGCAGGTTCTTCCACTCATCAAGGAGGTCGCGCAGGGTCTGACCCGACTGCTTCCAATGGGTCTTGGCGGGATCCTGGGAGACAATAGCCTCGGCGCGCTCAACGACAGAAGTGCGCTCGGCGAGAGCAACAGCCTTGGCGGCCTTACGCTCCTCACGGGCGATTTCCTTACGCTCCTCGGCGGCCTTCTCAACCGCCGCAACGCGCTCGCGCAGCGCCGGGATGTCGCCGATGACATTCGGGGAGGCGACCTGCTCGCGCAGCGTTGCGAGAGTCTGGTCGATGTCGCGCGGGCTCAGCGTGCCCAGGCGATCCTCAAAAAGCTTGATGGTGGCTTCGAGGTCTGCGTAGCGACGCTCGTACAGAGCGTAGGGAGAAGCAGGAATGCCCTCGGGGAAGCCGCCGATGACGCGCTCCTCGTCTCCATCCTTGACGTAGACAGTGCCGTCCTCGCCGATACGGGCGAAGGGGTGCTCGGGCACCTCAGAAGCAGCAATCGTCGTCGAGACCGCGGCCTCCTCAATCGTCGACGGGGCAGCTTCGGGAGCGGTTTCGTTATTCGGAATCGGCGTCGTGGTCACGATATTCCTTCTGAGACGAGGGCTTACGCCCGGCGCGGGTGCGTGCCGATGTGACACACACAGCTAGTGTGTCACATCTAACGAGCAGGGGAAAGCTCATCACCCAAAAGGGGACGGATGTAACACCCTTTTCGCGCGAATCGACGCAGGCCGCCCGCGCCTCGTCTATGAATCGGCGCCGAGGCGCACCGCCTCGAAGACCCCATCGACCCGACGAAGGGCGGACAGGACCGCGTTCAGGTGCCCGAGGTCGGCCAGTTCGAATGAGAAGTTACCCGAGGCGACCTGATCTCCGTCGGTCTTCAGCGCGGCGGCAAGAATGTTGACGCGATAGTCGGACAGCACGCGCGTCAGATCCGAGAGCAGTCCGCCACGATCGAGAGCACGCACCTCAATCTGCACCCGGAACGGAGCGCCCAGCCCCTTCTCGTTCCAGGACACGTCGACGAAGCGTTCGGGCTGCAGCTGTCCTAGACGGACAGCGTTCGCGCACGTACTGCGATGCACCGAGATACCCTGGCCTCGGGTAATGAAGCCGACGATGTCGTCTCCGGGCACCGGCGTACAGCACTTGGCGAGCTTGACCCAGATCTCGTTCGGACTCAGACCGGCGACGGTGATCGCCGCATCGCCCGAGGCTTCGGAGCGTGGCTTCTGAGAACCCGGGGTCACGGCCTCGGACAGCGTCTCCTCAGTGCCGTCTCCCCCACCCAGGTTGTCGACCAGCTTGGAGACGACGTTTTGTGCGGAGATATGGCCCTCGCCGACAGCTGCGTACAGGCCGGACACGTCCGGATAGCCGAAAGACGTCGCGACCGACAGGATCGACTCGTGGCTCATGAGGCGCTGGAGCGGCAGGTTCTGCTTGCGCATCGCGCGGGCAAGCGCCTCTTTTCCGGCCTCCACAGCTTCCTCGCGGCGCTCCTTGGAGAACCACGCCTTGATCTTGGAGCGTGCACGCGGAGAGGCGACAAAAGCCAGCCAGTCGCGCGAAGGTCCGGACTTATCTGACTTAGAAGTCACGACCTCGACCGTCTCGCCCGACTCGAGGCGTGTATCCAGGGAGACAAGGCGGCCGTTGACCTTCGCGCCCACCGTGCGGTGGCCGACCTCCGTGTGCACCGCATACGCGAAGTCGACGGGCGTCGAACGCGCCGGCAACACGATGACCTGGCCCTTCGGCGTAAACACGTAGACCTCATCGCCGGCGATCTCGAAGCGCAGCGAATCGAGGAACTCCTCAGGATCGCCCGTCTCGCGCTCCATCTCGACCAAAGCACGCAACCAGTTCGCCTGCTCGTCAGAGCTCATGCGATCCGCGTCGCCACTCGAAGCGTTTGGGTTCTGCTTGTACTTCCAGTGCGCGGCGACGCCATGCTCGGCGCGCTCGTGCATGTCGAAGGTACGGATCTGGATCTCCACCGGCTTGCCACCGGGTCCGATAACCGTCGTATGCAGCGACTGGTAGAGATTAAACTTCGGCATCGCGATGTAGTCTTTGAAACGGCCGGGAATCGGGTTCCAGCGCCCGTGCAGCGCCCCCAGCACGCCGTAGCAATCCTTGATCGACTCCACCAGTACACGCACAGCCACCAGATCGTAGACCTCATCGAAGGCCTTGCCGCGCACGATCATCTTCTGGTAGATCGAGTAGTGGCTCTTCGGACGGCCACTCACCGTCCCCTTCGTGCCCGAACGACGCAAATCCTCTTCGATCTGGTCGATGACATCTCGCAGATATTCTTCGCGCTGGGGTGCCCTCTCCGTGACGAGGCGGTCGATCTCCTCGTAGATATCCGGGTACAGCGTCTTGAACGACAGCTCCTCAAGCTCCCACTTCACCATGTTCATGCCGAGGCGATGAGCCAGGGGCGCGTAGATCTCCAGCGTCTCCTTCGCCTTCTTTGCCGCCGACTTGGCGGGCACGAACCGCCACGTGCGGGCATTATGCAGTCGGTCGCCGAGCTTGATGAGCAGCACACGGATATCGCGGCTCATCGCGACGAGCATCTTGCGCAGCGTCTCAGACTGGGCAGCGGCGCCGTAGTGCACCTTGTCGAGCTTGGTAACGCCGTCAACGAGGTTGGCAATCGCCTCGCCATACTCGGCAGCGAGCTGCTCAAGCGTGTAGTCCGTGTCCTCGACCGTGTCATGCAGCAGCGCTGCGACAAGCGTCGGGGTCGTCATGCCCATCTCCGCGAGGATGGTCGCAACGGCGACCGGATGGGTGATATACGGTTCACCGGACTTGCGCATTTGACCGCGGTGATGTTCCTCGGCTGTACGGTAGGCCCGCTCGACGACGCTGATGTCCGCCTTCGGATGGTTCGCCCGCAGGGCGCGCACAAGCGGCTCAATCTCCGGGATTGTGGCACGTCCGCGTGAGCCAAACCAAACGAGGCCAGAGCGCACTCGGGAACCGGCCGCGGGAAGTGCGGATCCTGAAGTCATGTCGTCGCTGCTCATGGCCCCATGATAGCGACGAACGAGCGGGTCCGGGGATCGTGACGATCCCCGGACCCGCTCGTTGTCACGAAACGACGCTTAGAGGTGTAGCGCGCTCTCCACCGTCACATCCGTCAGCACCGAGCGACCGCCGAGCGCATCGAGTTCCAGGAGAACGGCCACGGCCTCGACGGACGCGCCGCACTGACGCAGCAGCTTCACCGCCGCGTTAGCTGTGCCGCCCGTCGCGAGCACGTCGTCGATGATGAGGACGCGCTGGCCCTCATGGACCGACTCGGGGTGCATTTCCATGCGCGCCGTGCCGTACTCGAGTTCGTAGTCGACTCCGATTACGTGGCCGGGCAGCTTGCCAGCCTTGCGGATCGTCAGCATTCCGAGGCCAAGCTCGGCGGCCACGGGAGCGCCGAGGATGAAGCCACGCGACTCAAGACCCGCGACTGCGTCGATGCGACCCGCGTAGCGAGCGCCGATCAGCTCAACCAGTTCCTTGAATGCAGGACCGTTCGCAAACAGCTCAGTGATATCACGAAACAGGACGCCGGGTTCCGGAAAATCCGGGATTTCCAGCATGTTGCTTCGCACCAGAGTGGCGATGCGCTCGCCGAGCTCACCGATCATCGATGATTCTTCTTCCTGTGGGGCTGATTCTCGTTGCCCAGGCGCTTGCCGGGCTTGATAGGAGCCACCTTCACCGATGCGGAGGCGCCCGGCGTGTCAGCGGCGTGGCGGCCCTGACGTGCCCGGTCGACGGCCGCGTTGTGCTCGCGGGTCTTGGCCGACAGCTCCTGGAAGGTGACCAGAAGCGGCGACGCGATGAAGATCGACGAGTAGGTACCGGCGATCATACCGACAAACAGGGCCAGCGAGATATCCACCAGGGTACCCGGGCCAAGGGCCACGGAACCGATGATCAGAATCGCGCCGACGGGGAGAAGCGCCACAACCGAGGTGTTGATCGAACGAACCATCGTCTGGTTGACTGCGAGGTTCACGTACTCGGCGAAGGTGTAGTGCTTCTGCTCGTAGACGTCCGAGGTCAGCTCACGCACCTTGTCGAAGACGACGACGGTGTCATAGAGCGAGTAACCCAGAATCGTCAGGAAGCCGATCACGGTTGCGGGCGAGACCTCGACCTGCAGGATCGCGAACACGCCGATGGTCACGGCGATGTCGTGCACCAGCGCGAGCAGCGCAGACGCAGCCATGCGCCACGAGCGGAAGTACACCGTCATCAGCAGGGCGATGAGCGCCATGAAGATGACGAGCGACTGAGCGGCCTTAGTGGTGACCGAGGAACCCCAGGAGGGGCCGATCGAGGAGGACTGCACCTCGGTCGCATCCACTCCGTAGGCGCTGGCCAGCGCGTCACGCATCTGCGCGGTCTGCGCGGAATCCAGGGACGACGTCTGGATTCGGACCGAGTCCGTGCCCACGCGAGTCACCTTCGGGGTGCCCTCAACGAGGCCGGTGGAGGTGACTGCACGCGAGGCGAAAGACTCGCTCTGATCGCTCACGTGAGCGACATCGAACTGCGAGCCTCCGGTGAACTCAATCGAGCGGTTCAGGCCAAGGATCGCGACGAGCGCGAAACCGAGAACGAGCACCGCGGCGGCGAGGCCGACGAAGACCTTGCGCTTGGGAACGACGGCATAGGACTTGTCGCCCGAGTACAGGGCGTTACCCCACTGAGCAAAACTCATCATGTCAGTTCTCCTCTTCCTCGGTCACGCCTGCAGCGCTATCCGTTGTCTCGACAGAAGCGTCGTCAACGGTCTCTTCCTCGGCCTTCGCGGCGGCGAGGCGGGCGGCACGGCGGCGCTCGGCAATCGACAGACCGTCGCCGGCCTCGTCGCTCTTGTCCTTTGTCGTCGCGGATTCACCACGCACGACCACGCGTCCGCGACCCGCGTACACGAGCGAGTTCTTCGCACCCAGGTGCTCGGGGTCCAGACCCGACAGCTTGTGGCCCTCGCCGAAGAAGCGAGTGCGGATCAGCAGCTCCATCATCGGGTGGGTGAACAGGAAGATCACCGCGATGTCAATAATTGTCGTGATGCCGAGGGTGAAGGCGAAGCCCTGAACGCCACCAACGGCGAGCAGGTAGAGAACCACGGCCGCAACCATGTTGACCGCGTCGGAAATCAGGATGGTGCGCTTGGCGCGATCCCAGCCCTCTTCGACGGCGGCGCGCAGCGGTCGTCCGTCTCGGACCTCGTCTCGAACACGTTCGAAGTAGACGATGAACGAGTCCGTGGTGACCCCAATTGCCATGATCAGACCGGCGACACCGGCCAGGGACAGGCGGTAGCCCATCGCCCACGACAGCAGCGTAATCACCAGGTAGGTGATAACCGAGGCAACGACCAGCGAACCGGCAGAAATAATCGCGAGGCCGCGGTACTGCCAAATCAGGTAGAGGATGACCAGCAGGAAGCCGATGAGGGCCGCCCACAGACCAACGGTCAGGTGATCCGTGCCGATCGTCGCAGAAATCTGCTGCTCGGACTCGACCTCGAAGTTCAGCGGGAGCGAGCCGAACTGCAGCTGGTTAGCCAGCGCTCTCGCAGACTGCGCGGTGAAGTTGCCGCTGATCTGGGCCTCACCGTTCGTAATGATGGCCTGCATCGACGGAGCGGTAATCACGGTTCCATCGAGAACGACCGCAAACGAGTTACGGTCCGGACTGCCACGATAGGACGACCCCTGAGGGTCCGAATCGTGGTAGCCGTACAGGATCGTCGAGGTCTCCTTGAACTTCTCGGCGCCCTCGTGGTTGAACCGCAGCGAGACAATCCACTGACCGGTCGACTGTCCGGTGCCGTTCGTTGCGATGGCCGCGCTCGCAGCCTCCAGATCCGAACCGGGAACGGCCACGGGGCCCAGGATGTACTTGACCTGGCCGGACTCGTCGCAGGCGGCGTAGGGCTTGTCAGCGGCGCCCTCGACGCGCTTCACATCGGCGGATGCCGAGCAATCGAGCGTCAGGAAGTCGTACATGACCTGCTCGGTCACCCAGGCGAGATCCGACGCATTCTCGGGAGTCGTCGCAGGAGTGTCGGACAGGACGCCGTCGCCATCCGCGTCGGCAGCGCCGCGAGCGGTCGCCTCATCCAGTGCAGTGGACTGAATGCCGGACTGAGCCGTATCAGCCGCGCCAGCGCCGCTCTGTTCGCCTGACTGCGCACCGCTCTGTTCGCCCGACTGGGCACCGGACTGCGCACCCGACTGAGGGTTATCCACCTGCGGCTGCTGCTGGTTCTGGAGGATGCCCTGCGCAGGCCCAATACGCAGCACCGGGCGGAAGTTCATCTGCGAGGACGAACGGATCAGATCCAGCTGCTCCTGGGACGGGGTGCCGGGGATCGACACCATGATATTAGAGCTACCCATCGAGGAGATCTCAGACTCGGACACACCGGACGCGTCAATACGATTACGAATAATCGCGATCGCCTGCGTGATATCTTCCTCGGTGATCGCACGCTGTCCCTCCGACGTCGGGGTCGGTGTCAGGATCAGCTGGGTACCACCCTTAAGGTCAAGGGCCAGGTCGGGATACGGGGACACGCCCTTCACGAAGTGCCCGATCGCAAGTGCCGCGCACGCCGCCACGATGGCGACGGTCAGGGTCACGAGCGCGCGCACGGGGCGTCGCTTATGTGATGCCACGGTTCTACTTTCCGTTCAGCCTTGAGTTACTTCTGCTGCTCGTCGGTGTCGCGCACGTCGAAAGACTGGGCGTCTTCCTGATCGAGGCCGAGGACAGATGCGTCCTCCTCGACGGTCTCCACCTCGTCGGCGTCCGCCTCAGCCTGCTCCGCGTCAGCGAGCGGCGGCTGGCCACCGATCTCGGCGATGAATTCACGTTCCCAGTACATCTCGTGTCCGTTAGAGGTCTCCAGGACAACAATGTCGCCGTCGAGGTCAACAAAACGACCCCAGAAGCCCACGCGGGTACGCACCCATTCTCCGGGGGTGACGGCTGCGAGCTGGTCACGCTTTTCCTGTTCCAGCTTCTGCATCTGCTGCCTGCGGGAGCGCGAGCTCCACATCATGAAGACGATGAGGAAAGCTGCCATGATCAGGAGCATGTAGTTGTTCATAAAGGCTGATTCACTTTCGATGACGGTCTAGCGCTTCGAGCGCACTTTGCCAGTCTAATGCCCGAGCAGGGTTTTAGCCTAAGTGATCAACGTGTGGCGCGGCGCGAGACGCCTCCGGAGCCGTTTTGACACTCCGCACGTGCCCGCGGCCTGCACGGATAGGGACGAGGCTCACTCCCCTAGTCGAAGAGGCCACCGTCCGGCGCGGGCGGAGTGAGGCCGAGGTGGGCCCATGCCTTGGCGGTTGCCATGCGTCCGCGGTTGGTGCGCACGAGGAACCCTTCGCGCACGAGGTAGGGTTCCGCGACCGTTTCGACGGTTTCTGCTTCCTCGCCGATCGTCACCGACAGGGTCGTGAGGCCAACGGGACCACCGGCGAAACGACGGCAGATGGCCTCGAGGACCGCGCGGTCGAGGCGGTCGAGGCCGGAGGGGTCAACTTCAAAAAGCTCGAGGGCACCACGCGCGGCCTCGAGGGTCAGCTGCCCGTCGCCATGCACCTGGGCGTAGTCGACGACGCGACGCAGGAGGCGGTTCGCGATACGAGGCGTTCCACGCGAACGCGAGGCGATCTCGTGGGCGGCCTGCGCGTCAATGGGCGAACCCAGCAGCGAGGCGGAACGGGTGACCACCGACTGGAGCTCATCGGTCTCGTAGAACTCGAGATGGGCCGTGAAGCCGAAGCGGTCGCGCAGCGGAGCCGGCAGCAGGCCCGATCGCGTCGTGGCGCCGACGACGGTGAAAGGCGGCAGAGTCAGCGGGATCGATGTCGCGCCGGGCCCCTTGCCCACGACGACGTCGACGCGAAAGTCCTCCATGGCGAGGTAGAGCATTTCCTCGGCGGTTCGCGCGAGGCGGTGGATCTCGTCGATGAAGAGGACGTCGCCCTCTTGGAGGCCGGAAAGAATCGCGGCAAGGTCACCAGCGTGCTGGATCGCGGGGCCGGAGGTCAGTCGCAGGGACGTTCCCATCTCCGCGGCGATGATCATTGCCAGCGTCGTCTTGCCGAGTCCCGGAGGGCCCGCAAGCAGGACGTGGTCGGGGCTGGCCGAACGCATCCGCGCGGCGTCGAGGACGAGCTGCAACTGGCCTCGAACGACGCGCTGACCCACGAACTCAGAGAGCTTCTTGGGGCGCAGCGCGGCCTCGGCTGCCCGCTCGAGTTCGCCGGCGTCGGGGGCGACGATGCGCATCGCATCGACGTCGAAACCGGAATCCATCTGATCAGCCACGTCCGCCTCCCAGCGTCACGAGGGCGGCGCGCAGCATGTCGGATGCGCCAAGACCACTGCCCGCGAGTTTCTCGATGGCCTTGGCAGCCTGTGCCTCGGACCATCCCAGGCCGACCAAGGCAGCGCTGACCTCGGAGGCGACGGCGTCCTCGGTGGGCGCGGGGGCGGCTGCTGTTTGCGCGCCCGGCAGTGCTGCCGGGGTGCCCAGCTTGTCGCCGATTTCCAGGGCCATGCGCTGGGCTGACTTCTTGCCCACGCCTGGGATCCGCTGAAGAGCGCTCAGGTCCTGGTCGCGCACCGCGCGGCGCAGGTCGTCGGGGCGCAAGACTGCAAGTGCGGCGAGCGCGATCTTCGGGCCGATGCCCGACACCGACAGCAGCTTCGTGAACACGTCCCGCTCATCGGCGGACTCGAAACCGTACAGCGTCATCAAGTCTTCGCGCACGATCATTGACGTGAACACGGTCATCTCCTGATCGCGCGAGGCGCCCTGGGCGAAGGCGGGCGTCACGTGCACGCGGAAGCCGATGCCTCCCACCACGATATCGATGTGGTCGAGGCCGACGCTCGCAACTGTGCCGCGCAGAATGGAGATCACTGCGTTCCTTTCGTTCATGGGTCACCCGCGTACGCGGGCGAACATATGTACGATTCTAGCCGCGCCTACGCCTCGGATCGACGGCACCCGTTCGGCGTTGCGCGGCCTGGGCCTCAGCCCACGCCTTTTGGGCGGGCGTCATGGATCCGCGGGCGGTCAGGCGACCCGAGATCGAGACGGCGACCGACGAGTCCTCGGGGGCGCCGAGCAAGCCTGTCCCCCGCCACGCGTGCGTAATCGCAATGGCAAGAGCGTCCGCAGCGTCCGCGGGCTTAGGAGCCTTGGCGAGGCCAAGGATGCGTGCGACCATCGCCTGCACCTGCGCCTTGTCCGCGTTTCCGTTACCAGAAACGGCGGACTTCACCTCGGAGGGCGTGTGGACGGCCATCGGCAGTCCGGCGCGACCCACGCACGTCATCGCCGCACCCATGACCTGCATCGTCGTCGTCACCGACTGGAGGTTGTCCTGCGCGAAGACGCGTTCGATGGCGACGACCTCCGGCTCGTAGCGTTCGATGACGCTATCGATCGCGTCCGCGATCGCGCGCAGCCGGAAGTGCGTCGCCAGGTCCTTATCGGTACGGGCGACACCGACATACACGAGCGAGGCACGCCGCGACGCATCGACGTCAACGACGCCGAGGCCGCAGCGCGTCAGGCCGGGGTCGATGCCCATGACGCGCATCAGGCGCGCGCCACCATATCGACAAACATCGCGTGAATCCGATCGTCTCCCCCCACCTCGGGATGGAACGACGTCGCCATGATGTTGCCGCGGCGCACGCCGACGATCGGGCCGTCAGTGCTGTTACCGGCGCGCGCGATGACCTCGACGCCCTCGCCCACCGACTCGACCCACGGGGCGCGAATGAACACGGCGTGGAAGGGACCACCCTTGACGCCCTCGACGTCCAGGTCCTCCTCGTAGGAGTCGACCTGACGACCGAAGGCGTTACGACGCACCACCATGTCGAGCGCGCCGAAAGAACGCTGGTCCTCACGTCCGTCCAGGATCGACGACGCGAGCATGATCATGCCCGCGCACGTGCCGTAGACCGGCAGGCCGGAGGCGATCCGGTCGTTGAGCGTGTCAAACAGACCGAAGGAGAGCAGGAGGTTCGACATGGTCGTCGACTCGCCGCCCGGGATGACCAGGCCGTCGACCTGGTCGAGCTCAGAAACCCTGCGCACAAGCAGCGCGCGGGCGCCGGAGTTTTCCAGCGCCCGCGCGTGCTCTGCGACGTCGCCCTGCAGGGCGAGGACGCCGATGGTCACCATCCGCGCTCCGCGAGGCGGTGATCGACCGGCAGGTCGTCGACGTTAATGCCGACCATGGCCTCGCCCAGGCCACGGGAGACCTCGGCGATGACGGACGGATCGTCGTAGAAGGTCGTGGCCTTGACGATGGCGGCCGCGCGCTTGGCGGGATCGCCGGACTTGAAGATGCCCGAGCCGACGAAGACGCCCTCGGCGCCCAGCTGCATCATCATGGCAGCGTCGGCGGGGGTGGCAATGCCACCGGCCGTGAAGAGCACGACGGGGAGGCGACCCTCGCGGGCGACCTCGGCGACGAGCTCGTAGGGGGCCTGCAGTTCCTTGGCCGCAACGTACAGCTCGTCCTCGGGCAGGGAGGTCAGGTGGCGGATCTCGTCGCGGATCTTACGCATGTGCGTCGTCGCGTTGGAAACGTCGCCGGTGCCGG
The DNA here is from genome assembly GCF_009730335.1 of Schaalia odontolytica. Taxonomy (GTDB): domain Bacteria; phylum Actinomycetota; class Actinomycetes; order Actinomycetales; family Actinomycetaceae; genus Pauljensenia; species Pauljensenia dentiphila. The sequence continues at coordinate 1,306,955 of NZ_CP046315.1, read as the reverse complement.
CCTCACCCTTGGAGCGGATCATGGCCGCGCCCTCGTTGATGCGGCGCAGCGCCTCACCGAGGTTGGTCGCACCACAGACGAAGGGAACGGTGAAGTTCCACTTGTCGATGTGGTGGGTGTAGTCGGCGGGGGTCAGGACCTCGGACTCGTCGATGTAGTCGACACCGAGGGACTGCAGAACCTGCGCCTCAACAAAGTGGCCAATGCGGGCCTTGGCCATCACGGGGATGGACACGGCCTCGATGATGCCTTCGATCAGATCGGGGTCGGACATGCGGGCCACGCCACCCTGGGCGCGGATGTCGGCGGGCACGCGCTCGAGGGCCATAACCGCCACGGCGCCCGCGTCCTCGGCGATCTTTGCCTGCTCGGGGGTAACGACGTCCATGATGACGCCACCCTTGAGCATCTGGGCCATACCGCGCTTGACCTGCGGGGTGCCGACCTCGCGCTTAGCGGTCGAATCGCTCATGTTCACTCCTGCTCTTCCAGCTGGGCACGAACCTCGTCCGACAGGGACATGTTCGTGTAGATGTTCTGCACGTCATCGGAGTCCTCGAGGGCGTCGATGAGCTTGTTGACCTTGAGGGCGCCCTCGAGATCGAGCTCGACCTCGGTGGAGGCGACGAACTGGACTTCGGCAGAGTCGTAGTCGATGCCTGCGTCCTGCAGGGCGGTACGCACGGCAACGACGTCCTTGGGGTCGGACTCGACGATGAAGAGCTCGCCGGCGTCCTCAACCTCTTCGGCGCCCGCGTCCAGAACGGCCATCATGATGGATTCCTCGTCCACACCGTCGGCGGCGGGAACCTCAACGATGCCGCGACGCGAGAAAAGATAGGACACCGAACCGGGATCGGCCAGCGAGCCGCCGTGGCGGGTGAAGCCCAGGCGAACGTCGGAGGCGGCACGGTTGCGGTTGTCGGTCAGACACTCCACCAGGAAGGCGACGCCACCCGGGCCGTAGCCCTCGTACATGATGGTCTCGTAGTTGGCGCCACCGGCCTCGGCACCGGAGCCGCGCTTGACGGCGCGGTCGATGTTGTCGGCGGGAACGGAGTTCTTCTTCGCCTTCTGGATGGCGTCGTACAGGGTCGGGTTGCCAGCGGGGTCGCCGCCGCCCGTGCGAGCTGCAACCTCAATGTTCTTGATGAGGCGCGCGAAGAGCTTGCCGCGCTTGGCGTCAATAGCGGCCTTCTTGTGCTTGGTGGTCGCCCACTTAGAGTGTCCCGACATCACTTCTCCCTGTTGGGTGGATAGATACTGCCATATTCTAACGCGCTTGCGGCCCCCATCCGCATCCGGGCGGGCGTCACGTGGACAAACGTAAACACACTCACAGGAACGATGGACGAGGCCGCGGCCTCATCCGCGGACACGTGACCTAGCGGGTGAGCGGGGTCAGCACCGCGCGCAGGGTGCAGCTGGAGGGGGTCAGATTCTCCCAGGTTCCATCGAAGGTGAGGATGAGAGCCGTCGCGGTCGGTACACCTCGGGCTACCTCTGACCGATCGTCCTCGCAAGCCAGGACGTAGCCCGCGCCGGAGATGGTCGGCTCGTGACCGACGATGAGTGCATTGCTGCCCTCGAAAGTACGCGCCAGGGTCAGGATATCCTCCTCGTCGGCGTTGTAGACGCCGCGGTCGAACCAGCTATCACGGATCGACACGCGCTGACTGATCTGAGCGAAGGTCTGCTGGGCGCGCGTCGCGTCCGAGCACACCGCGACGTCGAATGCGCCGATCTCGCGAGATAAGACACCGCCGAGACGCGCGGCCTGATCGACGCCCACGCGTGTAAGGGGTCGAGTGTGATCGGGGTATGAATATGCGGCCTGCGCGTGGCGAACGAGAACGAGGGTTGGCATACTTCCAAGCGTAACCGCACTGGGAGGACACCATGGCACTGGGAGTCGAAGCCGCATCGGGCATCTGCTCGGCGCGTGAATGCACGAACGCCGCGATTTACCGCATCGACTGGCGTAACCCTGCGATCCACCACGCCCGCACGAAGACGTGGCTCGCGTGCGAGGACCACCTGTCGTACTTGCGCAACTACTTCACGTACCGCTCGTTCCCTTTCGAGGTGTCAGCCTTCGTTGCACCCGATCAGGAGCAGCATCAAGACCACTGATCGAGGGGACGGTCGTTCCAGATCAGGGCGCGGAGCCCCTTCGCCAGCTCGTCCGCGGAGGACGGGGTGAAGTCGGGCGCCCACTCGAAGGTGGACGTGCCCGTGTTGGACATGAAGTGCTTGGAGACGAGGTCCTCGTCGATGTCGGTGGACAGCCACGTGGCCAGCAGGCGCGTGAGGGCACCATGGATGACGAACACCGCGACGGCCTCGTCCCCAGCTTGCTCGCGTGCGGCCAGGCCCACCCGACGCACGGTCTCCAGCGAGCGGGCCAGGGCCTCGCGCCCGCTTTCGCCGCCGGGCATGCGATTATCCAAATCCCCGGCGCACCACGACAGGGTCGTGCGCACGTAGAGGGACTGCGATGCCGGGTCGGCCGCCATTTCGAGATCGCCGGAGCGTAGCTCGCGGATGCCGGGGTGCACCTGCGGAGTCAGCCCATAGGCGCTCGCCAGCGGGGCCGCGGTCAGGCGCGTACGGTGCAGCCCGGACAGTGCGATGACGGTGGGAGGCGGCGCAACCTCGGACTCCCATCGATCCGCGAGGCGCTGGGCCTGGAGGAGTCCTTCGGGAGTCAGCCCGAGACCGGGGCGCACCGTGTCGAGCGCACCGAGGCGATTCGCGGGGGTCTGTCCGTGCCGTACCAGCACAATCTTCACTGCTGCTCCCAGAAAAGTCGTTCCATAACGGCGCGCGCTTTGCGTCCAGCGCGCAACCAGTCGTCTTCGAGGGCGTTTAGCCCGCCGCTACCGTACCCGAGGATCGCCGCAAGGGCACGCAGCTCCGCGCTGTCACGCGGCAAGACGTCGAGCTTCACACCGCTCATGCGGCCACTTGCCAGCGTGTTGGCCGCGCGAATACGGGTTGCCATGTCCCAGGCATCGAGAAGAGTCTGCGCGTCTTGAGCACTGATCAGCTCGTGCTCCCGAGCGCTCAGGATCGCCTGCGTCGTCGAGGGTGTACGCAGTGCGGGGTTGTTCATTCCAGCACGCATCTGAATGAGCTGGATCGTCCACTCCACGTCCGTGAGGCCGCCGGGGCCGAGCTTCACGTGGCGAGCGGGCTCGATACCGCGCGGCAAACGCTCGTTCTCCATGCGGGCTTTGAGCAAGCGAATGTCTCGCACCTCCGACTCACTCACTCCCCTATAGGCGAGCTCCGCGAAGAGTTCTCGGGCAGAATCGGCGAGGCCACTCTCCCCGATCGGGCGCGCACGCACAGCCGCCTGGCGCTCCCATGTGGACGCCCACCGCTGCGCGTACTCACGATGCGACTCAATCGTCCGGCTCATTGGGCCGTTCTTGCCCTCGGGACGCAGGTCGAGGTCGACGACAATGCCCAGCTGGTTTGTCGCCGAGCCGAGAAGATTCTTCACGCGGTTGACGATCACCGTTGCGCTGGCCGCCGCCTCCGCCTCGGTGGCACCCCCGACGGCCTCATGCAGGGCAACCACGTCGGCATCCGAGGCGTACGAGCACTCGCGTCCGCCGTAGCGCCCCATCGCGACAAAGACAACGTTTGCCCGCTCCTCGCCCCAGCGCTCAGTTTCCTCCCGCTGGGCGATGGCGAGGGCTCCGAGAATTGCCGCATCCGTGGCGTCGGCGATCGCATTCCCGCGCGGATCGACGCCGCCCAGCAGGTCGCTCATCGCGCAACGCGTGAGCTCACGCGTGCGCACGGCTCGGACTCGAGCGGCCGCCTCGGCCGCGTCCTCGTGACGGTCAATGAGGGCCGCAACTTCCCGAGCTAGCCGATGCGGCTCGCGCGGAGCCAACTCGCCATCGTCGTCGAGCCAGGCCACGGCCTCGGGACGCTTGGCGAGGGCCTCGGCGATCCAGCGCGAGTTCGGGAGCATGGTCGTGAGCCTGTGGGCAGCGACGCCCGAGTCTCGCAGAAGCGCGAGATACCAATGCGAATCGCCAATGTCCTCGGACAGGATCCGGAAGTTCAACAGGCCCATGTCGGGGTCGGCCCCACCGGCCAGCCACGAGATGAACACCGGCAGCAGGTGGCGTTGAATCGCCGCGCGCCTGCTCGTTCCCTGCGTGAGAGCGCGGATGTGCGTGAGCGCTCCCGCCGGGTCTCGGTAGCCAATCGCTGCGAGTCGGTCACGCGCGCCATCCGCGTGCAGGGACACCTCGTCTTCGCTGAGCGACGCCGTTGCGGCGATGATCGGGCGATAGAAGACGTCCTCGTGCAAAGCGCGCACGCGAGGGCGCACCTCGTCGATAGCGGCACTGATCGACTCAGCATCCGCGAAGCGAGCGGTCCCCATCGCACGCCCAAGGACACGCAGCTCCCGTTCCTTGTCCGGAATCAGGTGCGTGCGACGCATGCGGGGCAGCTGAGTGCGGTGTTCGACAGCGCGCAGGAATCGGTAGCACGAGGCGAGCTGTTGCGCGTCGCTACGCGCGATGTAGCCACCCTCGCGCAACGCCTCAATCGCCTCTAGCGTCGACCTCACACGCAGGAAGGCGTCGGTGCGACCGTGAACAAGCTGGAGCAGCTGAACCGTGAACTCGACGTCACGCAGGCCGCCGCGCCCGAGCTTGAGCTCACGCGACGCATGCGAACGCGAGATGTTGTCCTCGACGCGACGGCGCATCGCACGCGCCGCCTCGACGAATCCTTCGCGCGTCGCGGCGCTCCACACATAGGGCTGTGCGGCTTCCTCAAAGGCACGCCCCACGGCCTCGTTCCCCGCACAGGCGCGCGCCTTGAGCAGCGCCTGGAACTCCCAGGTCTGCGCCCACTTGTCCCAGTACTGGCGGTAGGATTCGACGGTGCGTACGAGCGCTCCGTTGCGCCCCTCGGGCCGCAGATTCGCGTCCACCGTCCACAGTGGAGCTTCGGTTCCGGGCCCCGAGCAGGCGGATGCCGTAGCCGCAGCAAGGCGCGTCGCGATCTCGAGGGCCACGCGTTCATCCCCGTCTGCCCCGGCCTCGGCGACGTAGACGACGTCAACGTCGGAGATGTAGTTGAGTTCGCGTGCTCCCGTCTTACCCATCGCGATGATGGCGAAGGGGATACGCCCCTGCGGGTCGATATCCCGCCTCGCCAGGGCAAGGCCGGCCTCAAGGGTGGCGTCGACCAGGTCGGCGATGCGCCGACCGACCTGGGGCATGAAGCCTTCAGGATCATCGCTCGTCAGGTCATCGGCGGCCAGGTACAGCAGCACCTGGCGATACGCGCCACGCAGATCGTCCACCCGGGCGTCCTCAGAGGCGACGAAAGCGCCGCGCTCCCCTCGCGTCGCCCCCACAGACGCGAGCATCACGCGCGCGGCGTCGCCGGGATCCTCCCACGTCGATCGAGCACGGCCGGGCTCGGCAACAACGTAATCGCCCAGCCACTGGCTGCCGCCCAGGACGGCGCACAGGCGAGCGCGCGCACGCGAATCATCGACGAGTCCCCGCACGAGGCCGGAGTCCGCCTCGTGCAGACGGATCGCCGCCAGCAACGCCTGATCGGGGTCGGCACTGGCTCCCAGGTCCGCCGCCCATACCTCTGCTCCACCCGGAAGCTCCTCGAAATAGTCGAGTGCTCGGCGAGGGTCCAGGAATCCGGCAATCCGAAGTTCGTCAGGTGTCACCGGGGAACGACCTTCAGGAATTGCTCAAGCTCCTGGCGAGTAATCTGCTGGCGGTATTCCGTCCATTCCTTACGCTTGTTGCGGATGACGTAGTCGAACACCTGCTCACCGAGCGTGGAGGCCACCAGGTCCGAACTCTTCATGGCACGCACGGCGTCCGCCAACGATGCGGGCAGGGCGTGAATGCCCATGACCTGACGTTCACGATCCGACAGGTCCCACACGTTGTCCTCGGCCTCGGGCATGAGCTCCATCTTCTTCTCGATACCGTCGAGCCCAGCCGAGATAAGGACGGCGAACGCCAGGTAGGGGTTCGCGCTCGGGTCGGGGGCGCGGTACTCGATGCGTGCCGCCGCGGCCTTCTTCGGCTTGTAAAGGGGAACGCGCACGAGAGCCGAGCGATTCAAGTGGCCCCAACACACGTAGGAGGGAGCCTCTCCCCCGCCCCACAGGCGTTTGTAGGAGTTGACATGCTGGTTGGTGATGGCCGCGATCTCCTCGGCGTGCGCAAGAAGGCCAGCGATGAACTGGCGCCCCGTCGTGGACAGGCGATACTGCCCCGCAGGAGAGAAGAACGCATTTTCTTCGCCCTCAAACAGCGACAAGTGCGTGTGCATGCCCGAGCCGGGGTGCTCAATGAAAGGCTTGGGCATGAACGTCGCGACGAGCTCCTCGCGTAGCGCGACCTCCTCAATAAGGGTGCGCGCAGTCATGATGTTATCCGCTGCGCGCACGGGGTCAACGGCTCGCAGGTCAATCTCGTTCTGTCCCGGCCCGCCCTCGTGGTGCGAGAACTCGACCGGAATCGCCATGTCCTCGAGCATGCGCACGGCGCGGCGACGGAAGTCGTTCGAATCGCCACGTGCCACGTGGTCAAAGTAGCCAGCCTGATCGACGGGGATCATGCGATCGGGCGTCACCGGCTGACGCAGGAGGTAAAACTCGATCTCCGGGTGAATCATGACCCGGAACCCGGCGTCGGCGGCGCGCTGCACCGCGCGCTCGAGAACCCCTCGAGGATCTGAGGGAGCCGGGCGCCCGTCAGGCATGAGGACGTCGCAGAACATGCGGGCCACCGGGTCCTCGTTGGAACGCCATGGGAGCAACTGGAACGTCGAGGCATCGGGCTTCAGCAGCATGTCCGACTCGTAGACGCGTGTCAGGCCTTCGACGGCCGACCCGTCGAAGCCAATCCCCTCACTGAACGCCTCCTCGAGCTCTCCGGGATCGATCGAGATCGACTTCAAAACGCCCGCAACATCTGTGAACCACAAACGGATAAAGCGAATATTCTTCTGCGCGACCTCGCGCAGCACGTATTCCTGATGCGAATCCACCGGTATCCTCCCGTTGAGAAAAGAACGGGCCGACCGCAGGGACTGCGGTCGGCCCGGCGTGGCTTCAGTCTACTTGCCCAGGTTGAAACCCTTCGAGATGGATTCCAGTGCGCCGGTGAGATCCGAGGGCAGCATCCACAGCTTGGACGCCTGACCGTCTGCGATCTTCGGCAGCATTTCGAGGTACTTGTAGGACAGGAGCTCGGGCGTGGCCTTTCCGGCGTTGATGGCCGCGAAGACCGTCTGAATGGCTTCAGACTCACCCTGTGCGCGCAGGATCTGCGCCTGGCGGGAACCCTCGGCCTGGAGGATAAGGGCTTCCTTCTGGCCCTTCGCCTGAAGAACCTGTGCTTCCTGTTGGGCGGAGGCAGCCAGAACGGCGGCCTGCTTAGCACCCTCAGCCTTCTTGATCTGGGCCTCACGCTCGGCCTCGGCCGTGAGAATCGTGGCACGCTTGGTGCGCTCGGCGGTGATCTGCTGCTCCATGGCGGCCAGGACTCGCGGCGGCGGCTCGATGGACTTGAGCTCCACGCGGGTCACGCGAATGCCCCACGGACCCGTGGCCTCGTCAAGAACTCCGCGCAGCTGCTTGTTGATCGACTCACGCGAGGTCTGCGTCTGTTCCAAGTCGAGGGAGCCGATCAGGTTACGCAGCGTCGTGGCGGTCAGCTGCTCGATCGCCTGCAGGAAGTTAGCGACCTCGTAGGTCGCGCTGCGCGGATCCGTGATCTGGAAATAGATGACGGAGTCGATCGAGACCATCGCCTGGTCGGCGGTGATGACGGGCTGCGGCGGGAAGTTCGCGACCTGCTCACGCAGATCGATACGCGCGGCGACGCGATCCACGAAGGGGACCAGCAGGTGGAATCCACCCTGCATGACCGCCTGGAACCGACCGAGGCGCTCCACGACGTACGCCTGCGACTGCGGAACAATCCGCACTGCGCGGGCGAGCGAGACCACGACGAAAACGACGAGAGCAAGCACCACGATGAACGCGATGTTACCGATGATGTTTCCTGAATTCACAGCGTCTTTCCTTTCTTACGTCAATGAAAATACAAGATGTACGGGATCAGGAGATCGAGTCTCCATAGGGATGTGTCGGAGCCGCAGAGGCCGGGTCGAGGGCGCTCACGACAGCGGTTGCGCCGTCGATGCGGTCAACACGAACCTCGGTGCCAACGGGCAGCGTGGGCCCCTCAGTGCGCGCGCTCCACTCTCCACCGGAAAACTGGATACGCCCGTGGCGCTCTCCCACGGCCTCGGTCACGTAACCGGTCTTGCCAATCAGACCATCAGTGTTGCTCGGAACGTAACCGCTGGATCGATCAATACGCCCCTTGAGGAAGGGACGCAGGATGACCAGGAGGGCAATCGACACGACAATGAAAACGATGACCTGAATCGTCAGATTCGCGCCGAAAGCGCCCGCGACACCGGCGGCCAGCGCACCGATCGCAAACATGAGGAACACGAAGCTCACGCTCATGACCTCAATGATCCCGCAGAGGAGGGCGCCGAGAATCCACAGCCACCACATACCGCTCACACTCCTATTCTCACGCGCTCACACCGCGCGCCCACCAGCGCCCGTCAGTGTAGCCGGCGAGCAGAGGCATGCCGTACACCTCGGACAGGTTGACACCCGTCAGGACGTCTTCAATCGGCCCCTGGTGCGTGATCACGCCGTTGGACATGATCGCGCAGTGGGTGACACCCACGGGGATCTCTTCGATCTGATGCGTCACCAGGATGACCTGCGGGGACTTCGAACCCTGCATGATCTCCGACAGAGCGGCGATCAGCAACTCACGAGCACCCAGGTCGAGGCCCGAGGTCGGCTCGTCAAGGATGAGCACCTCAGGGTCGGTCATGAGGGCGCGCGCCAGCAGCACACGCTGGGCCTCACCCTCGGACAGCGTCGAAAACTCGCGCTGGGCCAGGTGCGAGACACCGAAGATATCCATGAGCGCGTGGGCACGCTCGTCGTCGACCGCTTCATATTCCTCTTCGTGGGCGACGGCAAGGCCCCAGGCGGCGCTGCGCACCGTGTCGAGGACCGACTGAGTCGGCACGATCTTGGCCCCCACCGCGGCTGAGGAGAGCCCCACGCGCGTGGCAATCTCTGAGGGGTCGGCGTGCGACAAATCGGTCTCCGACACCGTCACCTCTCCACTATCGGGAGCGATACGGCCCGAGGCCACGCGCGCCAAGGTGGTCTTGCCAGCGCCATTCGGGCCGACGATGACCCAGTGCTGGCGCGGGCGCGTCGACCACGAAACGTCGGACAGGACCTGCGTATCCCCGCGTTGGAGGGACACGTGAGAAAGATTCAGGACGTAAGTCATGTATCCAGCCTAGTCGTCTGTGGGGTGACGTGCGCCCTAAACGAGCGAACGGTACAGCTCGGCGGTCTTCACGCCGATCGCTTCCCAGGAGAAGTGATCGCGGGCGCGTACGAGGCCGGCCTCGCCCATACGACGGCCCAGCTCAGGATCGTCGAGGATACGCACCAGGCGATCAGCCATCGCTTCCTCAAAGGCGCGAGGATCGAGCGGGGTTCCCGTGCCATCCTTCTTCTGTTCGATCGGCACGAGGTAGCCGGTCTCTCCATCGACAATGACGTCGGGGATGCCGCCGGTCGCGGTGCCGACGACGGGCAGGCCGAGGGCCATCGCCTCCAGGTTGACGATGCCGAGGGGCTCGTACACCGACGGCGTGATGAAGACCTGCGCCGAGGACAGGATCGCCGCCACCTCGGGTTGAGGGAGCATCTCGGAGATAAGAACGACGCCGGAGCGGCGAGCGCGCAACTCGGCGACGAGGCCCTCGACTTCTGCGGCGATCTCGGGGGTGTCGGGAGCGCCGGCGCACAGCACAAGCTGAACGTCATCGGGCAGGAGCTGGGCGGCGCGCAGGAAGTACGGGAGGCCCTTCTGGCGGGTGATGCGGCCGACGAACACGACCGTGCGACGAGACGGGTCAATACCGTGCTCGGCGAGAACGCGGGCGCGCAGTTCCTCGCCCGCCTCACCCTCGGGGGCGTGCCACTTGTTCAGGTCGATGCCGTTGTGGATGACGTGCACGCGCTCAGGATCAACGCCGGGGTAGCAGCGCAGAATGTCGTCACGCATGCCGTTAGAGACGGCGACGATCGCGCTCGCAGCCTCGTAGGCGGTCTTCTCCACGTAGGAGGACAGGCGGTAGCCGCCGCCGAGCTGCTCAGCCTTCCACGGACGCAGCGGCTCAAGCGAGTGCGCTGAGATCACGTGCGGGATATCGCCGAGAAGCGACGCAACGTGTCCGGCAAAATTCGCGTACCAGGTGTGGGAGTGAACCAGGTCAGAACCCTCGCACGCGGCGGCGATCTCGAGGTCGACACCAAGCGTGCGCAGCGCGGCGTTCGCTCCGGCCAGCTGAGGCAAATCGGCATGTCCGGTCACGCCCGGGTCGGCTCCATCGGTACCCGGTTCGCGCGGACCGTCAAACGCCTGGACACGCAGGTCATCGACGAGGCCGCGCAGGACCTTGGCCAGTTCGAGCACATGGACACCGGCTCCTCCGTAGACGTGAGGCGGGTATTCACGGGTAAGGAGATCAACGCGCATGGTGGGGTCCTTCCGACGGGAGCGACGTGTGAGACACATCGTATCCGATCTCACGTCACCGCTGGTCGAAAACGAGACAGTGTAGCAATCGATAGACATTTGTAATACAGTGTGACCACTCCCACGGATCCGCGCCGATGCGGGTCCACTCGACCAACGAAGAGGTGCCACATGGCAAAGAACCACGTTCTGGCAATCGTTCTCGCGGGCGGTGAGGGTAAGCGACTGATGCCCCTGACGGATGACCGTGCAAAGCCGGCAGTTCCGTTCGGTGGTCACTTCCGTCTCATCGATTTCGCACTGTCGAACATCGTGAATTCCGGATACCTCAAGATTGTTGTCTTGACGCAGTACAAGTCCCATTCGCTCGACCGCCACGTCACAAAGACCTGGTACACGTCTCCCCTACTCGGCAACTTCATTGCTCCCGTGCCGGCTCAGCAGCGTCGCGGCCCGCACTGGTACCTGGGTAGCGCGGACGCGATCTACCAGTCGCTGAACATCGTCGACGACGAGCAGCCGGAGTACATCGTCATCATCGGTGCGGACAACATCTACCGCATGGACTTCTCGCAGATGGTCCAGCACCACATCGATTCGGGCCTGCCCGCCACGGTCGCCGGCATCCGTCAGCCGATCGAGCTGGCGTCGGCGCTCGGCGTCATCGACGGCGAGAACGGGGTCGTCAAGAACTTCCTCGAGAAGCCGAAGAACGCCGTGGGCCTGCCCGACGATCCGACCAAGGTCCTCGCCTCCATGGGCAACTACGTGTTCACCACGAAGGATCTGGTCAACGCTCTGCGGGAGGATGCGGCCGACCCCGATTCGAAGCACGACATGGGTGGCAACATCATTCCGTGGTTCGTCGAGCGCGGCGAGTGCGGTGTGTACGACTTCCAGGATAACGACGTGCCGGGGTCGACCGACCGCGACCGCGACTACTGGCGTGACGTCGGTACGCTGGACGCCTACTACGAGGCGAACATGGACCTGATTTCGGTGCACCCGGTGTTCAACCTGTACAACCGCGACTGGCCGACCATGACGATGATCGACGGCTCGCTGCCGCCGGCCAAATTCGTGTACGGCGATGCAGATCGTCTGGGTCACGCGATCGACTCGTTCGTCTCCCCCGGTGTCATCGTCTCCGGCGGCGAGATCGTGCGCTCGGTCATTTCCCCGAACACCTACGTCCATTCGTGGGCGAAGATCGAGGATTCCGTTGTTATGCACGGCTGTCGCATCGGTCGCTCGTCCCGTGTCGTGAAGACGATTCTGGATAAGAATGTCGTCGTTGAGGAAGGCGCCGTCGTCGGTGTCGATCTTGACCACGATCGCGAGCGCGGCTTCACCGTCACGGAGTCCGGCATTACGGTCGTTCCCAAGGGCGCGGTCGTCCGCAAGTGAGCATGACTCACCGTCTCGACGAGCCGGGTGCTCCGCTGCTGTGTGCCAGCGGGGCACCCGGCCTCGTCGTCACCGACGTCGATTCGACGCTGATCAGCCAGGAAGTCATCGAGGAGCTCGCCGAAGCTGCGGGCACGCGGGCGCGCGTCGCCGAGATTACGTCTCGTGCGATGAATGGAGAGCTTGATTTCGCGGAGTCTTTGCGCGAGCGCGTTGCAACCCTCGCGGGGGTCCCCGAATCCGTCTTCGGCGGTGTTCTGTCCGCCATCACCCCCACGAAGGGCGCTCGCGAGCTGATCGACGCGGTCCACCGGGCCGGTGGGAAGTTCGGTATCGTCTCTGGCGGCTTCGAGGAAGTGGTCGCTCCCCTGGCGCTCTCCCTCAGCATCGATTTCTACGCGGCGAACCGCCTCGAGGTTGCCGACGGCGTGCTGACGGGCCGCGTACTGGGGCGCATCGTGACCTCCCGGGTGAAGGTTGAGTGCTTGCGTTCGTGGGCCTCGTCCCTCGGTGTCCCCCTCGAGCGCACGGTTGCGATCGGCGACGGGGCGAACGATATCCCCATGATGCACGAGGCCGGGGTCGGTATCGCGTTCTGCGCGAAGCCCGCCGTGCGCGAGCAGGTGTCGGTCCAACTGAACACGCCGGACCTGTCTCTGGCGATCGCTCCCCTCGGCCTCGCCTAGTACGAAACGCTAGGGTTCGCGCGTGTCTGTCAGGCGGATCATGTGCCCATCCCACCCGTCGCGCCAGGCGCGCGCGTACTCGAGGATCTGCGCGGGGTAGATTTCTCCATCGATCTGGGCGGCGGCCTCGTCAATATCCCACCAGGCCTGCGTGTCGATGACGGAGCGTTCCAGCTCGGTCCATCCATCCCGGCTCAGGGCGGTCGAGGGGGCCTGCGCGATAAAAAACCACTCGTCCTGGCGGGCGGTGACCGCCAGGAAGTCGAACTCGGCGGTCCGGTAGAGGACGGGACCGACCAGGTCGTCAGGGCTCAGCTCGATGCCGGTTTCTTCGAAGACCTCACGCACGGCTGCGCCGCGCGGGTCTTCCCCTTCTTCGATGCCGCCACCGATCGTGAACCACCAGAACCGCTCCGGTTGGTCTTCGTCGTGGCCCTTGGCCAACAGGACCCGTCCACTGTCGTCAAAGAGAAGGACGCGGGCGGCCTCCCGGTGGGGATAGCCGTCCGCGTCCAATGGCCAGTCGAGTGCGCTCATGCCTCCAGGGTAGACCGGTGGCGGCGCAGGCCCCACACGAGGAGAGCGACACTCACGACGAGAACGGGGATCTCGATCGCGCCGTAGGTCAGGTTCCACGAGTCTTCGGGAGCCAGGAATCCAATGCCGTTAGCCTGGGCGTGCAGAGCGAGAGCTGCGACGAATCCGCCGGCCGCGGCGAGGAGGCCCACAAGCACATTCTGTGCGCGCAGCACCGCCCACGCCAGGGCGTAACCGAACACACCCGTGAAAATCGCGTGACCGTAGGCGCCGAGCAGCGCACGTGCCAGGAAGGATTGCCACAGTCCGCTCATCCCGTCTTCGAGGGCACTCACGTAGTAGCCCACGTCCTCACCCCAGGCAAAACCGAGGCCAACGAGCGCGCCGAGCACGCCACCCTGCGCGGGACGATCGAGCACCTTACGCGCAGCGAGGACCAGTGCCAGAACACCAATTCCCTTGCCTATTTCTTCGACGAGGGGACCCGTGACGACGGACGTCACGACATCGACCGCATCGTCGCTCAGGTTGCTCGCGGCTACGGCCGAGTCAATGACTGTGTTGCCGTATCCCGCAAAGATCAGCGCGCCACCGGTTCCCCAGCCGAACGCGGCCAACCAGGACAGCATTGTGGGCTTGAGGCGAGCGGCCCATGCGAGGAACACCAGACCAACAACTGCGCTCAGCATCGAGGCACCAACAGCAAGCCAGGCATCAGACGACGAGATCCCCTCAAGAGCTTCCGTCAATTCATAGAGAGCCGCCCGAACGCTCAATGCAATGAGGATGAGCGAGCACGCGACGAGCGCCCACGAACGTGGGCGAATAGTCACAGCATGAGTCACGTTATTTCCTTTCTGTCGTCCCCATCATGCCCGCTGTTCCTATGCGTCGCCTATGAGGGGGCGATGGAACAGCCGTGAGAATGCGCTCATGCAACAGACCCCGTAGCGGGAGCCGCTGAGCAACCTGATCTCGCCTCACTGCCTCGACTACGACCTGTTTCCCTGTTCAATGCGACGCGTCATGCGACCTGCGCACGACCCGCGACGGCGTTTGTGACGTCCTTTTGCTGCTCCGCGATAGAGGTCAGTCGCAGGAATTCACGACGCTTTTCAACGGCATCGGCTAGCATCCGACGATCGTTTTCAATGCGCGAGCGATCGGCGCCGTGGCGAGCCATGAGGCGCTGGTCGAGGCCGAGGGAGGCCAGGTCGGACAAGAAGGCTCGCATGGCACGCTTCGCATCCCGTCCGCCCTGGGCAGTCCACTTGAAGGCGGCTTGACGCGCGCGACGATCGGTCGCCATCGACACTTCGCCGGGAAGGATCCATCCGGTGCGTACGTACGGGACGAGGCCGTCGCGAATGTGGAGAGCCTCCCGTCGGGCAGCTCGAAGCAGGAGAACCGACCAGAGGACAAACCCGGGAATACCCACCACGAGGTACATCACGATGAACCCTGTTCCGGATGCGGGCAACGCGATGCTCCCGTTCCATGCGAAGTGAATGAGCATGGCAGCAAACCAGAACACGACAACGATGGCGGTCTTCGACCATCCGCGTCGGAACTTGATCAGGGCGAGCGCCAATCCGATGCCCGTCATCGACGTGGCCATCACGTGCAGAAAGGGCCCTGCCAGGGCACGAAGAACGAACACCAACACGAGAGTCTTTGTTCCTTGGCCCTCGGTGCGCAGGAAGTACAAAATGTCTTCGAAGAAAAGGAACCCCGCCGCCGAGAATCCCGCGTACACGACACCGTCGAGTACCGAGTTGATGCTGTTGCGGCGTACAACGACGATGATGAGGACACCGATCCCCTTGAATGTCTCCTCCACGAGTGGCGCAATGAATGACATGGCAAGCGCCTCGGCGCGCCGCAGGTCTCCGATCGTGAAGGCAATGTCTGTGTGGAGCGCCGTGTTCGTAATCATCGACGTCAGGGTCGCCACACCCCCGCCCCACAGAAACATTGCGAGCTTCGTCGTCCACGGTTCTGGCTCCCAGCGATCGATCCGCTGGAGGAAGCCGACGACAATCACGAGGGCAACCAGGGACAGCAGCGTCGTCTTCACGAAGGCGGTCACGCTTGAAGACTCGGGTGCCAAACCGTAGATGATGATGCCGATGGTCCCCAGCACGCCGATAGTCGTCATGACGACCTCGAACCAGGGGAAGGAGTGCGCGGCCTTGGGAGGCTGCCAGACGGGAGCGGCATCGTCGGGGGCCGGTGCCGAGACGCCATCAGTGGAGTCGATGGTGGCACTGCTGATCTTGCTGAGGCGATAGTCCTCGCCGGGCCCTCCCCAGTGGGTCGCGTGCATGTCAGTAACCTCGTCCACCCGTTCGCGTGTCATCGTCAAAGTCAATGGGCTCGGGAATCGGAGCATGCCCGGCCAGTCGCAACAATTTTACCATTCGTGCGGAACGCAGGGCGCGAACTCCCGCGACATCCACGTTATGCACGTTGCGCGTGAGCTCGATGCGATAGCACGTCGCATCCAACGCTTCCAGGCGTGCGCTGGCCTGAGGATCCGATGCAATGCGCGCCCGTTCGTCGGGGATGAGAGTCTCACGGATTGCGCGAGACAAGGCGGACGCACGCTCCAAACGCGTCGCTACCTCGACACGATTGCCCTGGCGTTGCGCCGCAGTTCGGCGGTCGAGGCCATCGGTGGTGAGCTGGTCTCCCCCATCCTGAATATAGGCGCGCGCAGCGTCGGCGAGGCCGGAGTTTTCCAGCCCAACGCTGCGGGTCAGCAGGTCTGCCTCGGAGGCCCGGCGCAGCAGGAGGCGCGAGAGAGAGTCTCGCGAAGCAAGGATGCGCTGATGGAGCCGATCCAGACGGCGCGCACGCGTGATCGCAAATCCTGCGACGACGCCGAGCGCGATAACGGCGAATACGATAGCGACAAGCAGCCACGGGGACAGCGAGATCATGCGAGCTCCTCCCCTTCTTCTCCACGACCTCGGATCAGGTCACGTGCCCGGCGCGTTCCTGATTCGGCGGGACTTCCCATGGCAATCGCCAGCTTGTAGACCTCGAAGACCTTATCGGCAACAACCTCCCAGTCGTACTGCGCCGATGAGCGCGCTCCGGCAGCGGACAGCTCCTCGAGGCGGTCGCGGTCGGTCAGCAGGTCGATGAGCGTACGTGCGAGCGAGTCGCTGTTGCCCCTCTCGAAGAGCGCGCCAGCTCGCCCGTCCTCAAGCACCGCACGGAAGGCCGGGATATCCGAGGCAACGACAGCCGTATGGGCCGCCATCGCCTCGACGAGGACAATGCCGAATGACTCTCCGCCCGTCTGCGGAGCGACGTAGATGGTGGCGCCGGCGAGCAAGGATTCCTTCTCCTCATCACTGATTCCGCCGAGGAAGGACACGGAATCGCCAAAACGCTCAACGGCCTGGCGAATCTCCGGGGCATCTCCTCGGCCGGCAATCAGGAAACGCGCACCCGGGAAACGCTCAAGGACACCAGCAATGGCACCGGCGAAAATGCTCAGGCCCTTACGGGGCTCATCGAGGCGGCCGAGGAACACGATGACCGGACGTTCGTCCGTCGCCACCCACTGTTCAAGGGGCTGCGCGGTGCGGAACGAGGCCGTTTCGACCCCGTTCGGAATGATGACGGCATCGCCGCCGTGGTGCTCGATCAGCGTTCGGCGCGCCTCCTCGGACACCGCGATGCGCACTCCGATGCGTTCCATGTACAGGCGCATGGGCGCCGAGGCAATCGCGCGCGAGACCGACCGACCGAGGGCCGCATGGAATGTCCCCACGAGGGGGGCAGTCGACAGCATCGCAGCTGCCATCGACACCGAGGGAACGACAGGCTCGTGGACGTGCACGACGTCAAAATCGTTCTCTGCCAGCCAACGGCGAGTACGCGCGAGCGCCTTCGGCTTCACGGAAATATTGGCCACCGATCCGTTGAAGGGGATCGACACGGACGAACCCGCGGACGTGATCCACTCGGGCAGGTCCTCCGAGGTCGACGGCGTCAGCACCTGAACGTCGTGTCCGCGGGACCGCAGCTTCAACGCAAGGTCGCGGATATGGAAGCCCACTCCCCCGGGCACGTCCCAGGAGTAGGGATTCACGATTCCGATCTTCATCGATTCTTCCTCTCGTGCTCGGCCCTCGCGCGCGCCAGGCGCTCGGGGTCAAGATCCTCCACATACACGCGCTGCATCATGTGCCAGTCCTGCGCCTTGGTCGCCATCATGGCGGCAAACTCGTCCACCCACGCCTGTGTGAGAGCTTCGACGCGGTTGAGGTCGGGGTGCTCCTGGCCATCTGCATTGATCGGTCCGACGCAACGCACGCGTACATCGGCCCCGGTCGGAGTCTCGTTCTCGTAGGTGATGCAGGCTGCGAAAAGCGGACGCTCCAGCTTCGTCGCGAGCGCAGCGGGACCCGCGGCGACGAGTGCGCGCCGCGTCCCCAGGTCGACCTCAATGCCCGAACCCGAAATATCCCTGTCTGCAAGAAGCGGGACGATGACGCTACGGCCGCGCACGCGCTCGATGAGGGTGGAAAACACAGACTCACCCTTCACGACGCCAATGATCTCCATGCCGAGGCCTTCGCGCAGCGACACGAAACGTTCAAACAGCGCGGGAGGCTCCACCTTCTCCGCGACAGTCACGATGCCCCGGCCGTGTGCACACACCCAGGCGCCGGCACGATCCCAGCTGCCGGAGTGTCCGAGAGCGAGGACGACCGGTCCATCTTCGCTGGCCGTGGCCAGGGCCTCGAAGCCCTCGAAGGAGACTCCCTTGAGCAACGGTTCGCCGCGACACGATCCGAGCATCAACTGCTCAGCATAGTTGCGGATGTGCGACCGGACCGCGTCACGCACCTCGTGGGCGGATGGCTCGTTTCCAGTCAAACGTGCCATGTTGGCGCGCAGCCGGTCGATCATGGCTCCCCCGCGCCTAGCCGCAATCGATGCACCAGTGTCCGCCATGCGCATGACGAGGCGCAGCGGCAAGCGGGGGGCGATCGAAAAGGCGAGCGACAGGGGCGAAAAACTCACGGCGTTCCCTCGTCGATGTTGTGGGCAGTGAACCAAATGCGCTGGCAGACGGTGACGAAGGATGCAAACGCCACCCAGGTTAGGCCAGCCGCAAATACCCACTCGGGCAGACCGAGACTCATGAGGATCGCCGTACCCATGCCAATGATGAGCCGGTCGGTGCGCTCAGCGATGCCCAGCTTGGCGACGACGCCGACAGATTCCGCGCGGGCGCGCGCGTAGGGAACGGCGGCCGCACCAACGATCGAGCAGATGCCGGTGATGATTGCCCATGTGCGCACGAACGAGTCGTCCATCCGGAAGACTGCGTAGGCGGTGAGGGAGCCAAAGACGGCTCCATCGCCCAGACGGTCGAGCGTCGAATCGAGGAAAGCACCAAAACGCGTGCCGCCCGTCGTCATGCGCGCGAGCATGCCATCCACGGAGTCGCCGAACATCACGACGGCCAGGACGATGCCGCCCTGCCAAATCCACCCCTGAGGAATGCAAATAACCGCGATCGCGACCGTCGCAACAGTGCCCGCGACCGTCACCATATTCGGGGTGACGCCCACGCGTGCGAGAACCCGAGCGAGAGGCGTAAAGATCGCCTTCGTGATGGAACGTCCATGGTTTCCGAGCATTAGTCCTCCTTCGGCCAGGCGGCGGCCAGCCGCGCGCGAGCGTCCTCCAGGAGCTCAGGCACGGCCTTCGTCTGCGCAATAATCGGCAGGAAGTTCGCGTCCCCCAACCAGCGCGGAACGACGTGCTGGTGCAGGTGAGCGGCGATACCGGCACCGGCCACCTCACCCTGGTTCATACCCAGGTTGAAACCCGCCGGAGACGCGACCTCACGGGTGACGCGCATGGCGGTCGCCGTCAGGTTGCCCAGCTCCACGCGTTCCTCGTCCGTGAGCTCCGTGTAGTCAGAGACGTGACGATACGGGCACACGAGCAGGTGCCCGGAATTGTAGGGGAACAGGTTCATGAGCACGAAGCAACTGTCGCCGCGGTAGACGATCAGTCCAGCCTGGTCGTCCTTACCGGGCGCCGTGCAGAACGGGCACCCGACGTCCGAGGCGTCGGCGGGCTTGCCTTCGCCGCGTATATAGGCCATCCGGTAGGGGGTCCAGAAACGACCGAAGCCGTCCGGGACGCCCGCCAACGAGCGGGCGTCCTCGGTCGGCAACGGGCCGTTCGGGGTACCGATCGAGTCCGAACCGGCGTCGCGGCTCATGACTCTCACGCCTCGTCGAGGCCGTCGATCTGATCGGCGTTGTTGCGCTGCTCGATGTGCGAGACGATCAGCTCGACCGCGCGATCGACGGCGACGCCGTTGTGCTGCGAGCCGTCACGCAGACGGAAGGACACGGCCCCAGCCTCGACGTCCTCGCCGCCGGCGATGAGCGTGAACGGGATCTTGTCCTTGGAGGCGTTGCGAATCTTCTTGCCGAAGCGGTCGTCCGACAGGTCCGTCTCGACGCGCACGCCGCGCTCGCGCAGCTTCGCGGCAACGTCCTTGACGTAGCCGTCGAAGGCCTCGGCGACGGGGATGAGGCGAACCTGGACGGGCGAGAGCCACGCCGGGAATGCACCCGCGTAGTGCTCGGTGAGAACGCCAATGAAGCGCTCGACCGAACCCAGCTTGGCGGAGTGGATCATGACGGGGCGCTGACGGGAGCCGTCGGCTGCCGTGTACTCCAGGTCGAAGCGGTCGGGCTGGTTGAAGTCGTACTGGATCGTCGACATCTGCCAGGTGCGACCGATCGCGTCCTTAACCTGCACGGAGACCTTGGGGCCGTAGAAGGCGGCGCCGCCCGGATCCGGAACCAGGTCGAGGCCGGTCGCCGCGCAGGCGTCCTCGAGGGCCTTCGTGGCAGCCGCCCAATCCTCATCCGAGCCGATGAACTTGTCCTTCTTCTTGCCGTCCTCGTCGCGCGTGGACAGCTCCAGGTAGAAGTCCTTGAGGCCGAAAGCCGAGAGAATCGACAGGAAGAACGCGATCTGCGTGCGGATCTCTTCCGAGGCCTGCTCAGGCGTGCAGTAGGTGTGCGAGTCGTCCTGCGTGAAGCCACGCATGCGGGTCAGGCCGTGGACGACACCGCTCTTCTCGTAGCGGTAGTCGTGGCCCAGCTCGTAGAAGCGCAGGGGCAGCTCGCGGTAGGAGCGGCCACGCGAACGGAAGATCAGGTTGTGCATCGGGCAGTTCATGGCCTTGAGGTAGTACTCCTGGCCTGCCTTGGTGACGTTGCCATCCTCGTCGCGCTCTTCGTCGACGAGCATGGGCGGGAACATCGTGTCCGCGTAGTAGGGCAGGTGACCCGACGTGTGGAAGAGACCGCCCTTGGAGATCTCGGGCGTGTGCACGAAGTCGAAGCCGGCCGCCTTGTGACGGTCGGTCACGTAGGACTCGATCTCGTGGCGCAGGATTCCGCCCTTGGGATGGAATACGACGAGGCCGGGGCCGATCTCCTCGGGGAAGGAGTACAGGTCCAGCTCGGCGCCGAGGCGACGGTGGTCGCGGCGCTCGGCTTCCTTGATGCGCTCCTGGTAGGCGACGAGGTCTTCCTTGGAGGCCCAGGCGGTTCCGTAGATGCGCTGAAGCTGATCGCCCGCCTGGTCGCCCTTCCAGTAGGCGGCCGAGGCCTTGGTCAGCGCGAAGCCGTTACCGATGAGCTTGGTGGAGGGCAGGTGCGGACCGCGGCACAGGTCCTTCCACGCGACCGAGCCGTCGCGGCGGACGTTGTCGTACATGGTGAGCGTGCCACCGCCGACCTCGACGGAAGCGCCCTCGGCGCCCTTACCCTTCGTGGTGACGAGCTCGAGCTTGTAGGGCTGCTCGGCCAGCTCGACGACAGCCTCCTCCTCGGAGATCTCGCGACGCACAAAGCGCTGACCTTCCTTGACGATGCGCTTCATGCGCTTCTCGAGGTCGCGCAGCAGCTCGGGGGTCACCGCATCGATATTGCCGAAGTCGTAGTAGAAGCCGTCGGTGATGAAGGGCCCGATGCCCAGGTTCACGTCGGGGAACACATCCTGGACGGCCTGCGCGAGCACGTGCGTGGCGCTGTGGCGCAGGATGTTCAGACCGTCCTCGCTGGCCAAGGTGATGGCCTCGACGGTCGTTCCTGCTTCAAAAGGCGTCTCGAGGTCACGCGGCGTACCGTCAACCTTGATGGCGACGACGTCGCGCGACTTCTCGAACCACGTTGTGCCCGTGGTCCCCGCCGGTACGGTCTGTTCGTGTCCGTCAATGACGAGCGAGATATCGGGCACTGTGTCTCCTAGTTTCGTTAGATACGCGAGATTGTGTTGCGAATTGAATTCTAGCCCCGTGGCGCGAACGCTTCAGGAGCGGGCGCGCCAGTCCTTCACGGCCTTCGCGGCGATCATGGCACGGTAGGTGGACTTCTTGATGGGCATGTCCCAGCCACCGGGCACGTCTGTGAATTGCGTGGCGAAGGCACTCTTGTACTTTCCGACGCTATAGAGATCGGGGCAGCGCGGCGAATGCGCGCCCATCAGGTCAAACTCACGCACGCCGTCGCGGGCGAGGAACTCGGCCGCCAGGAAGTCCAGGACCGGAGGCTGACGCAGACGACGACCGGCCTCGGTGGAGGCGCCGTACTCGGCCTGCGCGCGGATTCCCTCAACAAGGCAGAAGTCCCAGCACAGGATATTTCCGTCGGCATCGCGCATCGAGAAGATGCGCGCGTGCTTCGGGCCCAGCGTCTGAAGCAGGCTGAGGTAGTACTCCTTGGGGTGGGGACGGAAGCCGTCGCGCTTGGCGGTCTCCTCCATGACGGCGTAGTACTCGTCAATGACGGCCTCGGCATTGGCAGTGTCCTCGTGGAAGGTCACGCCCTCGGCCTTGCCCTTCTTCAGGCCAGAGCGAATCGAACGCTTACCCGCCTTGGGCATGGCGGCGAGGATCGCTTCTTCGGTCTTGCCAGAGGTGTCGATGACGACGGTGCGGTCGTAGGAGATCGTCTGCAGTGGCATGCACAGGTCGGGGTGCTGGTAGATGGCGTGCAGGCGCACGAAGGCGACGGTCTTATCCTTTGCCTTAATCTCGCGCAGGAGGTCGGCGCGCAGGGCGGCTTCGCGTTCGGGCGTCGCTTCCTTGACCCACGCGGGTCCCCACTTCGCCCACAGGTAGTGGACGCCGCGCACCGAATACTTGTAGAGGGTGATGAACGCAACCTTGGAATCATCCTCGCACCAGGCGTAGCGTCCCCACACTCCGTGGCCTTGGGATTCCTCAAAAGCCTCCCACACGCACGTCTGTTCGATAGGCAGGGAGCGGTCCTGGAAGCCAGAGACCGCGGCGATCTTGTCTTCCTGAGAAATGGGCACGAGTGCGGTTGTCGTCATGGTGTCCTCGTTAGTCGGAATTATCGGTCGCGTAGGGGGTCAGTCTATCAGGGCCTCCTCCCCCACCGACGAGGCCGGGGCGGGCCGGGGCGGTGGGAGTCAATACGACGTCTCCGTCGGCTCCGGGTAGTATCGGGCGAACTTACGTCGGTGGTTTTGCTTTTGGAGCCAGACGATGAGGTTACGTCGCAGATCCTTCTCCGTCGGATTGAGGAGCAGATCGAATCGCCGGCCCTCACGGATGATGCGCTTGACGCGCGCGCGCAGATCCTCATCGGTGATGTAGTGCAGCAGAAGGGAGTCCGGGACGAGGGTGTAGAGAATCTCATCAGTTGCCCGGGTCTGCTCGCAGGCCTTGCCGTCGATAAGGTCCTCGACCATCGGGATCATCGGGTTCGCGCCGGCGGCGGCCATGTACCAGTTGTTGCGGCCGATGCGCGGGTTCACCTCAAAGAAGAGCGCTCGCCCGTCCCGGGGGTCGATCTTCACGTCGAAGTTTGCGAAACCGCGGTAGCCGTTCTCGGTCAGAAGGGCACAGGCATCGCGCCACAGCGCCGGAAAGTCCTCAGTGATCATGGCGACGGGGTTGCCGATCATCGTGGGCGCGTGGTCTTCGAGGAGGACGCGCGCCGACCCGATCAGGGTCACCTCTCCGCGCGAGTCCACGTACGCCGTGATCGAGCGCATCGCGGTGTTATCGCCGGGAATCAACTCCTGCACCAGGAAGGTATCGCGGAAGCCCGCGGCCTTCAGGGTCTCCCACAGCTGAGTGAGCTCCTCGGCCGTGTCGATGAACCAGATCTTGCGCTTGCCCTCGAACTCAAGCACGTCGTAGGGCTCGCCCTTCGCAGACTTAGCAACAACCGGGAAGCTGAAGGGAATCTCAGGAGCAGCCCAGGCCTCGTCCTCCATGCCAGAGAAATCGACCTCGACAGTACCCGGCGTGGCAATGCCTGCCCGCTCGCACTCACGAGCAAACTCCGCCTTGTCGGTGAGTCGTTCCATGACTTCCTCGGTGGGGAACGGCAGCGCGTAGTGGCGCGAGAGCGTCTCCATGTTCCGAGCAACGAACGCCGAGAAGATGTCGTGGTTGGCCATCAGGATCAGCTTCTTATCCGGATGCTCGCCCGCGATGGTCATGAGGATGTCCAGGAGCTGTGCGTCACTCGCATGAGCACTCACGTGGCGGACATCAAAAAAGTGCGAACGGGTGATCGACTCGGTCGGCTGCGATCCCACGCAGATGCACCGACAACCGAACGCTTCGTTGAAACAACGCCCAATTCCGTACACGCCGAAGTCTCCTCCGATAATGACGGGCAGGATGTCTTCGCGGGGCATCAGCGGTCGCGTCTCAGTCAGATAGTCGATCGTCATGCCACAAGCCTAGCGCCTGGTAGGATACAGAACGTTCCCTGAGACCTCTCTCACCAACACGGAAGTACACTATGAGCACGCCCTATTCTCCCGAGAATCAGCAGCCCTTCCAGCCCCAGCAGGGTGGGTACCCCCAGCAGGGCGCATACCCACAAGGTGACTTTGGGCAGCAGCCCACCCAGCAGATGCCCGTAGCCGGCGGCTATGGGCAGCAGCCCACCCAGCAGATGCCCGCCATGGGAGGCTATGGGCAACAGCCCACCCAGCAGATGCCCGTAGCGGGCGGCTACGGCCAGTCTCAGGGATACGGTCAGCAGGCCCAGCAGGGCTACTACCAGCAGGGCCAGTTCCAGGGCGCCCCGGGCGGCGGGCAGCCGGCAAAGAAGAAGACGGGCCTCATCATCGGGATCGTCGCAGCCGTCGTCGTCGTGCTCATTGCCGCCGGTGTCGCCATCTGGTGGTTCGTGTCCGGCGACGACTCTTCCAACGCTGATGCTGCCCAGAGCGCCCCGAGCACCGCAGCCCCTTCCGCTGGCGTAAACCCCTCGCAGCCCCCGGTGGGCACCAACCCCTCGCAGCCGCCCGTGGGCACCAACCCCTCGCAGCCGCCCGTGGGCACCAACCCCTCGCAGGGCGCAGCCCCCGGTGGCGGCTCTAACTCCGATCTGGAACAGCAGGCCATCGCCGAGTGCACCAAGGAAATCAACGACGAGTACACGAACGCGAGTGTCTCAGGTGCAAAGCTTGAGCTGAAGGATAGCTACGGCGACACCCAGTGGTGGGATTACACCGGCACGCTCACCGGTACGGACAAGATTACGAAGAAGAACGTCAACACTAGCTTCACCTGCTCTGTCTTCTACCTTGGCAGCACAAAGAGTTTCACCGCATTCGTTATCGCCGAAGATTACTGAGACACAGCGCTGACACACGCTGACAGCTTCCGATAGACGGAGGAGTCCCCATGTCGAACCCTTTCAACCCCAACCAGCAGCCGATGCCCGGCAGCGGCCAGTACCCGGCCGGGCAGCAGCTTGGCGGGGCCTACGGCCAGCAGCCCGGCCAGCAGATGCCTGGCGCGGGCGGCTACGGCCAAAATCACGGATTTGGACAGCAACCTCAGCAGGGCTACTACCAACAGGGGCAGTTTCCGGGCACTCCCTACGGCGTCGCACCGGAGAAGAAAAAGACGGGCCTCATCATCGGCATCATCGCCGCCGTCCTGGTCGTTGCCATCATCGCCGGCATCGCGATCTGGGCACTGAACAAGGACGACTCGGACTCCGACGCTGATTCACCCACTATGCCGGGAGTTCCCTCTCAGGCCTCTGACCCTGCGGCGGGTACCAACCCGATGCAGCCACCCGTGGGCACCAACCCCACACAGCCGCCAGTGGGCACCAACCCCACGCAGGGGGCAGCGCCAGGGAATGGGAACGGCGGGCAGGGCGACATGAAGGAACGAGTTCTCGCCTCGTGCAAAGAACAAATCAATCGCAAGTGGTCGAACGCCAGTGTTTCGAACGAGAACTACGCACAGCCAGAGGTACTCCCCAACGGAGAGAAGCACGTCTACACCGGCATCGTCACCGGAACGGATACGACGACCAACAAGACCGGGCGCTGGTCGTTCGAATGCAAGGGCTACTACGTGAAGAGCCTCGACTCGTTCGATACTCTTCTCACATACAAGAACGCCTAGACCGTCATGATCACGAGCTGGCTCTCACGACTCGTTGTCTGTAAAACCGGCTGATCCTCACTCACTCAATACCGGGAACACCTATGTCAAACCCCTACAGTCCCAACCAGCAGCCTGCTGGCGGAAACGGCCAGTATCCGGCCGGGCAGCAGTACACCCAGCAGATGCCCGTGGCAGGCGGATATCAGCAGCAGGGTTACGCCCCGCAGTCTCAGCAGGGATACTACCCCCAGGGCCAGTTCCAGGGCGCCCCCTACGGTGGACAGCCGGAGCAGAAGTCGAAGACCGGGCTGATCATCGGCATCATCGCGGCCGTCGTGGTCGTGATCCTGGTCGCTGGCGTTGCAATCTGGGCACTCGCCAAGGACGATTCCTCCAACGACGAGCCATCGGCCTCGCCGAGCGCCCCGACCAGCGCAGCACCCACGTCCGTTCCTTCTGCAGACCCAAGCCCGTCTGCCCCCGTGGCTCCCGCCCCTGCACCGACCCAGTCCGCGCCTCCCGTCGGCACGAAGCCCAGCCCTGCACCGACTCAGGGGACGGGTTCTTCCGGGGACGTCAGCACCGACGAGGAATATGGCGTGAAGCTGGAGTGCAAGAACGCAATTTCCTCAACCGTCGTGCAGGGCAAGATGGAGAACTGGATCGTCGAGCGCGACGGTGTGGATGCCTCTGGCAACCCCCAGTACATTTCGAAGGGTCAGTTCAACGGCACACTTCTCACGGGCAAGAGCGGCACCTTCAACTTCACGTGCACTGCCGTCTACCACAAGGACAACGGCCTGTACGAGGCCTGGGCTGCCCTCGACGGCTACTAAACCGTACAACCGACACGCGCGATGATCATCCACCCCGAGTTGCTTCCTGGCAAGCTCTACGCAACACAGCCCTGGTGGAAGAACGCCGTGCTCTACCAGGTCTATCCCCGTTCGTTCCAGGACACGAACGGGGATGGGCTCGGTGACCTTGAGGGGATTTTCCGCCGCCTGGACTATCTAGCTGATCTCGGGGTCGATATCGTGTGGATATCGCCGATCTATCGCTCCCCTCAGGCGGATAACGGCTACGACATCTCGGACTACCGCGATATCGATCCGTTATTCGGTGATCTCGGTGCTTTTGATGCCCTGGTCACGCGCGCCCACGCCCTGGGTATGCGCATCGTTATGGACCTCGTCGTCAACCACACGTCGATCGAGCACCCCTGGTTCGTTGAGTCGGCATCGAGCATGAACTCGGAGCGTCGAGACTGGTACTACTGGCGGGATCCACGCCCTGGCTTCGAGCCTGGCACTCCCGGAGCTGAGCCGACGAACTGGGAGTCTTTTTTCGGTGGGCCGGCGTGGGAGTACGACGCGTCCACGGGCCAGTACTACCTCCACCTTTTCGCACGCGAGCAACCCGACTTAAACTGGGAGAACCCGCACGTTCGTGACGCCGTCTACGACATGATGAACTGGTGGCTCGACCGGGGCGCCGATGGCTTCCGGGTCGACGCAATTGACGTCATTTCGAAGCTGCCGGGCTTGCCCGATGGCGGCCCACCCCGCCCGCCGTTTGGCGTCGGCCACGAGTGCTTCGCGGACGGGCCTCGTCTCCACGAATTCCTGCAGGAGATGCACGAACGGACGTTCGCCCACCATCCGGGGTCATTTACGGTCGGCGAGGCCTCCAACGCGTCGCCCGAGACAGCACTGCTGTTTTGCGATCCCGAGCGCCGCGAGTTCAACATGCTCATCCAGTTCGAGCACGTCAACCTCGGCCTCGAAAACGGCAAGTTCTCGCCCCGCCAGCTGGCGCCCGGGGAGCTGGCGGATGTTCTCACTCGCTGGCAGGACACGCTCGGGACGAGCGGATGGAACGCCCTGTACCTGGAGAACCACGACCAGCCACGCTCGGTATCCCGTTTCGGGGATTCCTCGTGCTACTGGTACGAATCAGCAACAGCCCTGGCAACCGCCTATTTCCTCCAGCGCGGAACCCCCTTCATCTATCAGGGCCAAGAGATCGGCATGCTCGGCGGAGACTTCACGACCGCAGCCGATTTCCGCGACGTCGAATCCGTGTCGTACATGGAGCGCCTGGGCATCGATAAGGTCCCCGAGGGACTCGCCGCTATGTCGAGAGACAACGGCCGGACCCCGATGCAGTGGGACTCCTCCCCCACTGCCGGCTTCTCTGAAGCAGTCCCCTGGATTGACGTACCCGCTTCCGCTGAGAACATCACCGTCGCAGCACAAGCAAATGATCCTCAATCCATTCTGACGTACTACCGCGCGCTCATCAGTGCTCGCCACGTCATTCCCGCTCTGACCGATGGAACGTTCTCACGGATAGACGCCTCAGCGCCCGCGCTCTTCATCTATCACCGCAGCACGCCAGGTTCGGACGTTCTCGTGATGGTCAATCTGTCCGGGCAACGCCACGCTCCCCTGTTCTCTCCAGAGGACGAGGCCATGGCTTCGTTACCGTGGCACCTCTACTTGGGCAACACGGAAGCGTCACAGACGAAGAGCGATGAGGCCGGCAACCACCTGGGTAGCGAACCCACTGTTACCACACCGATGAAGCCGTGGGAGGCTCGTGTGTATCTCCTCGTTGGATAGAGCATCGAGGAGCTGACCAAAGTAACGTCGGGCTCAATGCAAGCTGGCGCTGCGCTCTGTAAGCAGCACCCCGACCATCGGCGAATGACCGTCGTTCGTTTTGCACGCTTAGAGGTTTCCGGTCTCAGTACAACTGCTTCACCCGCGTGTTCCGCATGATGTGTGCATGCGCGTCACCGCTTCGGAGCCGCGAGAGCAACCTTCATCGCGTTCAGCGCTGACGACGCTTGACTGCGACGAGAGATCCACCCGCAAGGGCCACGATTCCGGCTAGGACACCGACGTTCGCAGCATCAGCACCGGTCTTCACCCGGCTCCGAGCCGGAGGCGTCGAAGGCGCCGGGGTCGGGGTCGGGGTCGGCATGGGCGTCGGCTTAGGAGCCGGCTTAGGAGCCGGCATCAGCTAATTGTTCAGTTTGAGAGCAAAGAGGTGATCCTCGCTGAGCGTGAACGTTGCCTCACGGTTGTTAGCCTTGAGGGTGACGCCCTGAGCGGTATCGAACACGCGACTCTCGACCTCGTTCAAGGTGACGCCGTCAGCGGAGGGCAGGTCACCCTCGGAGATGGTGACCTCGGTGCCCAGAGGGAGGGCACCCGGGTAGCTGTCGCTCTTGCCCGCCTTGACAGTCGCCTGGTAGGTCTTGTTGACCGACGGATCGGAATCGTTCTTCAGCGTGATGGTCAGGGTGTACTCGAGGTCCTTCGCGTTGTCGGGGAGCTCGCCATCGACCTTCGTCGTCACAGAGAAGCTCTGGCGCGCGAAGGCATCCGCGGACGCACCGAAACGCATCGCCTTCATGACGGGCGAAACCTTCTTGCCGGGCACATTGAACGTCACGGTGTTGGAGAATTTACCGACGACGTCAGCGGCACGCTTGGCACCCTCAACGCGAGTCGGAATCTCGACGATCGCCGACTGGTTCGCGGGGATCTCAGGGATGGTCACGGTCAGCTTCTGGGGCGTGCACTCGACCGTAGATCCGGCGCCGAAGGCATCCTTCGAGGTGTCCTTGCTCAGGCGCTAACCCTCGGGCGTGGTCGGATCGACGACGACGAAGGTGTACTTCTTGACGTAGTCGACCACCGTGTCGCAGTCGTAGCTCCAGTTGTCGTCGGCGGGAACCTCGTCGACGATCGACGCACCGGTCACTGCGGAATCGCCAGCGGGCAGGATCACTCGCTACATGATGGACTTGTTCTCATCGCCATCCTCGCTGTCGCTCACGCCAATCCAGCCTTCCTTGACGGTGCGGGCTTCGCCGGTGGGGCGCACGACCATGTTGACGTTGCACGAAAGCACCTTGTTGCCGACCTGCACCTCGAACTGCTCGTTGGCGGGGCCGGTGTACTGAATCATGGCGCTCGTCGTCACGGAACCTGCCCACTCGGCAGCCGAGTTAACGTTCTCGTTGAAGACGACGGTGACATTGCCATCGGTGCCCCACGTGCCGCAGCCGACGACAACGCCGGTCGCAGAACGAACATCAAAGGAACGCTCGGCGGTGGGGCGCAGGATCGACTGGCCCGTGTCCGCCTCGGCGACGGTCGCGTCGTAGGTGAAGAAGTCACCGGCCTTGACGGCGCCGTCGATCTTCCACGGCAGCTTAACGCCAGTATCCCACATGTTCGCGATTGTCTTCGCTTCCGCACCCTGGGGATTGACCAGCTGCAGGTTATCCCAGTCCAGGTCAACCTTGTCGTTGACGTTGGTCGTGGGGGCCGGGCACGCAAGCGCCGTGGCCAACGCCGTGCGGGTCGTCAACAGCTGCAAAGCATCAACGAAGCTCAATACCAGAGCGAAAGCTATAAGAAGTGCGCTAAGCCGAGTGTTCTTCAACGCAACCATAAAATACTCCTGTCAATGGGCATGAGGCGATGTCTCCTTAAGCGCATAATTACAGAGTATCTACGGGATAAGATCGACCATCAGAGGATTAGCAGAGAACTATTCAAATAAAATATCGTTGCCAAACCGCCTTAATCTGCATATATAAAGAAGAGAAAACTAATCCGCAATCAACCCAATTAAACTTCCTGCACAGCAGGTCAAACACACTTGACCAGCAACAATGCAGATTTTGCAAAATAGTGCTCTTCATCACCTTCTGTGCGAAACTGTCCATTTGCACCTCACGCGACCATGAGCCACCCGCTTTTGCGTCACGCGTGCCCCACCGCTGGGCGTCAACACCAAACGGCTCCGACAAGCCACAATCAGCATCACGAGCAACCGCACACGATGAGCTACGACGACATAGTCGACCACTCCCCTGCACGGTATCGACAGCAGGTTTTTCACCCACTCATCTTTTGACAGGACTTTTGTCCGCACGCCGCTCGCCCTGCCCACCACACGAATCATCCGCCACAAGAAAGCACACGTAAAGAAGTGGGTGGGATGAGCACTGCTCATCCCACCCACTGTGCGCCCTCAGGCACTCATGCACCTCAGGGGTTTCGTCATCAGTGACTACGACGCTTGGCCGCCACGAGAGACAGGCCCGCAATCGCGACGATTCCAGCCAGGACACCCAGGCCTGCCGCATCGGTACCAGTCTTGGCCAGCTGCGGAGTGGGCGAAGGAGTTGCCGAGGGGGTCGGAGAGGGAGTCGAAGGCGTGGCCGACGGAGTCGGGGTCGGAGCCAGAACATTGGTGAGGGTCAGCGAGTAGACCTGATCATCGCTCAGCGTGAAGGTAGCCTCGCGGTTATCTGCCGAGAGGGTCACGCCGTCGGCGGCCTCGAAGACGCGGCTCTCGCCGTCGTTCCAGGTGATGCCCACACCGGCGGGCAGGTCCCCCTCCGACACCGTCACGACGGTACCCAGCGGCAGAGACGTGGGGTACGTGTAGGTCTCGCCAGCCTTAACGGAGGCCTCGTAGGTCTTATTCACCGAGGGATCGGCGTCATTCTTCAAGGTGATCGTCAGCGGGTACTCGAGGTCCTGTGCGGACTCGGGCAGGTCACCCTCGACCTTCTTGGTCACGGAGAAGGTCTGATGGGCGTACGCGTCGGCGACCGCACCGTAGTGGAGGGTCTTCGTAATGGGCTCGACGACCTTGCCACCGAGAACGTTGAAGTTGACGGTGTTGGAGAAGACACCCACGACGTCACCGGCGCGCTTCGCACCCTCAATGTGGGCGGGGAGCAGGATGATGGCGGCCTGGTTCGCAGGAATCTCGGCGAGCGTGACGGTCACCTTGGAGGAGGAGCACTCGACCTGCGCGGCAGCACCGAAGGCACCCTTCGAGGTGTCATTGTCCTGGCGGAGGCCCTCGGAGGTCGTCGGATCGGTCACCAGGTAGGTGTGGTTCTTCGTGTATTCATTAACGACGTCGCAGTTGAAGCTCCAGTTAGAGCCCGCGGGGACCTCGTCGACGATCGACGCGCCGGTCACGGCCTTGTCGCCAGCGGGGAAGACAACACGCCACATGATGGCCTTGTTCTCGTCACCATCTTCGTTCTCACCGAGGGTCAGCCAGCCGTCCTTCTGGTAGCGGGGGACGCCGGGGGTGCGGCGCAGCATGTCGATCTCACGCTCGACCTTCTTGCCGAGCTTCACCGTGTACTTCTCACCGCCGGGACCAGTGTAGTGGGTCAGGCCGTTGGTGGAGACGTGGCCGTACCACTGCGCAGCGGACTCGACCTTCTCGTTAAATACGACGGTCACCATACCGTCAGCACCCCAGGTGCCGCAGCCGACGACGACGCCATTGTTGGAGATGACCTCGAACTTACGGGCAACGTTCGGACGGAGGACGCTCTCCCCGGTCGCAGTGTTGACGATCGAGGCGTCGTAGGTGAAGTAGTCACCGGCCTTCACGCGACCGTCGGTCTTCCACGGCAGCTTGATACCGAGGTCCCACCAGTCACCCACAGCCTTGGTCTCACGGCCAGCGTGGTCGACAAGCTGAGCATTGTCCCAATCCAAGGTGACCTTGTTGCTCACATTCGTAGTCGGCTCGGGGCAGCTCAGGGGAGCCGCGGACGCAGGAGCCTGAGCGCCAATAAACTGGGCCAGGCCAAAGAAACTCACAACCAATGCGAAAATCGCAACAAGAACACCGAAGTGACGGCGCTTCAAGGCAACCATAGAAAACTCCTGTCAACGGGATGTGCGACGGCGTCGCCTCATACTGCACCATCTTATGCCAACCACCTGCAATTTGGTCAAGAATCAGAGCGATTAGTTCCACAGGCACAACAACTAACACGAGCGACAAAAGCAAACATCACCACTGTGGCGGACTGATTTATAGACTGACAACATCTGTTACTCGGGAGTGTCGTCCGATGAGCGAACAACCAACCCACACCGCCGACAAACTCACCAGTCATTCAGCAAATACGAAAACGGCAGAGGTCACCCACAAGACGCACCAGCCCGAGGCTCGCACTCAGAGGCCACCACCCCACAACACACGGGGTATAGGACACAACGCATTGGTCGTGGTTCAGCCCCTGACAACGTCGCGAACCGTGTCGTTGGGCTAGCGAGCTCGCGCCGCTACACCTCAGACAGGATCGACTCCATCGGGAAGATTCCACGTGATCGGGAGCATTCCACCCGATCAGAAGGGGTTGACTCTTCCCGATCGCATGTCACACCTCATCGGCCACAAGCACCCTCGCGGAGGTTACAGCCCGTGACCTCCCCCGTCATCGCCGACGACGCCCCACCGGCATTCATCGGTCCGCCGCCGGGCAACCCTGCACCAGTGAGGAGTCTTGCGCCAGTGAGAGAGCATGACACCAGGGGTAATGCTGGGGTTTTGCATCATGAGGACCCTCCCTTCGGCGTGTTGCCACTGAGGCGGTCTACTTATTGGGCACAACGGCGCCCGGTCTGGCGTATACCTCGCGCGCGAACCACTGAATCTGCGCGTTAACCCCTTGATACGCACGTAAACCTCTAGATATGCGCGTGGGCGACGCTGCCCACGCGCATGTCATCGGGTCCACGTGCGAATCAGCGAGCCCACCTGCATGTCATCGGGTTAACGCGCAAGGTGTCAGGCCCACGTGCGAATCAGCGGGCCCGCGTGCGCGGCGAGGAACAAAAGCCGCTAGCACGCCTCGGCACACTGCGCCCCCTCAACCTGAGTATCCATACCAGGCCACGCGTTCGATCACACATCAGGCACACGGGGGCATGCACGCCCCCACAATGAAACAATCACCTTCAACGCCGACTTTCCCCACCAACAAGAAAAACCCACCACAAAACCAACACGTTATACCCCTCAACCCCGACTACACGCCGACACTGCTCCACCACACGCCGACTCCAACAGAACACAAACAGAAAAGCTCCCGCCGACAATCGGCGAGAGCTACATAAACAAAAAGCCGGATCATCAGATCCGACTTACTGGTGGGCGATACTGGGATCGAACCAGTGACCTCTTCCGTGTGAAGGAAGCGCGCTACCCCTGCGCCAATCGCCCGAGGTGGGTACGGGATTCGAACCCGTGTATACGGCTTTGCAGGCCGCTGCCTCGCCTCTCGGCCAACCCACCACACCCAATGGGATCGAGTGGATTCCCGATTGAGAGCGGATGACGGGACTCGAACCCGCGACCCTCACCTTGGCAAGGTGATGCTCTACCAACTGAGCCACATCCGCGTGAACCGCTTGTGCGGCCGGGCTATAGCCCGCCAATCCTGTTACCAGGATGACCGTGGGCGATACTGGGATCGAACCAGTGACCTCTTCCGTGTCAGGGAAGCGCGCTCCCGCTGCGCCAATCGCCCGAGCGGATGACGGGACTCGAACCCGCGACCCTCACCTTGGCAAGGTGATGCTCTACCAACTGAGCCACATCCGCGTTTCTCAGAACGTCAACCGTTCTTCGCAACGGGTAAAACCTTAACAGAAGAACTGGCCAGAACGCAAAACCAAACCCCCGTTATCCAAGTCACACGCTCATTTACGGGCGGATTATCGCCCATCAGTCCATATTCGTGCGAGGCTTGTCGGTATGGAAACGCGACCTGGCAAGGCCTACCCTCTGGGTGCCACCTTTGACGGAACCGGAACGAACTTCGCAATCTACTCCTCGGTTGCGACGTCTGTGACGCTGTGCCTCTTGGATGACAACCTCAACGAAATGCGCATCCCCATGACGGAAGTCGATGCCTACGTGTGGCACGTCTACGTGCCACAGGTGAGCGCTGGCCAGCGCTACGGCTACCGCATCGACGGCCCCTGGGACCCCCAGAACGGTTTACGCTGCGACCCTTCGAAGCTCCTTCTCGACCCCTATGCTAAGGCGATCGAGGGACAGCTGAAGGATTCTCTTGACCTCCTCTCCTATCAGGCCGACGATCCCCTCACGATCAAGGGCGGTGACTCCGCCGATGCAACCATGCACTCCGTCGTCGTCAATCCCTTCTTCGACTGGGAGGGGGACCGCAGCCCGGGACACGACTACTCCGAGTCGATCATCTACGAGGCCCACATCAAGGGCATGACGATGCGTCACCCGGACATCCCAGAGGAACTGCGCGGCACCTACGCGGGCATGGCGCACCCGGCGATTATCGAGCACCTGACGAAGCTTGGCATCACCACGGTCGAGCTCATGCCGATCCAGCAGTTCACGAACGATACGACGCTCCAGGCCAAGGGATTGTCGAACTATTGGGGCTACAACACGATCGGCTACTTCGCCCCACATAACAGTTACGCGGCTACGAAGGACCCCGGCGCACAGGTTTCTGAGTTCAAGGCAATGGTGAAGGCCCTACACGCGGCTAACATCGAGGTCATCCTCGACGTCGTCTACAACCACACGGCAGAGGGCAACCACATGGGCCCGACCCTCTCTTTCCGCGGCATCGACAATCCTTCCTACTACCGCCTTGTCGACGGGGATCGTCAGCACTACTTCGACACGACGGGCACGGGCAACTCCCTCCTCATGAGCTCTCCGCAGGTCCTTCAGCTCATCATGGACTCGCTGCGCTACTGGGTGACGGACATGCATGTGGACGGCTTCCGCTTCGATCTTGCCTCCACCCTGGCTCGCCAGTTCGCCGAGGTCGACCGCCTGTCCGCTTTCTTCGATCTCATCCACCAGGACCCCGTGGTCTCGCAGGTCAAGCTCATCGCGGAGCCGTGGGACGTGGGTGCGGACGGCTACCAGGTTGGCGGCTTCCCTCCCCTATGGTCCGAATGGAACGGCAGGTATCGCGACACGGTGCGCGACTTCTGGCGCGGCGAGTTCTCCTCGCTCCCTGACTTCGCCTCCCGCCTGGCCGGTTCCTCCGACCTCTACGGGACGACCGGCCGCAAGCCCATGGCGTCCGTCAACTTCATCACCGCTCACGATGGCTTCACACTGCGCGATCTTGTGTCCTACAACGAGAAGCACAACGAGGCGAACCTCGAGGGTGGGGCGGACGGCGCGAACGACAACCGTTCGTGGAACTGCGGCGTCGAAGGCGACACGGATGACGAGGAGATCATCGAGCTGCGCTACCGTCAGCAGCGCAACTTCCTGACGACCCTCATGTTTTCCCAGGGCGTGCCGATGATCGCCCACGGCGACGAGCTTGGCCGCACCCAGCGGGGCAACAACAACGTGTACTGCCAGGACAATGAGCTCTCGTGGATCAACTGGGATTTGAATGAGCACGACTACAAGCTCCTGCGTTTCACCCGCCATCTCATCCACCTGCGACGCGATCACCCGGTGATGCGCCGCCGGCGTTTCCTGGAGGGTCCCGCGCAGCGCGGCGGTGAGTCCGAGCTCGGCGAGATCGAATGGTTCACCCCGGCGGGCACACACATGACGGAAGAGGAATGGAACCAGCCGTGGGCGCGCTCGACGATGGTCTTCTACAACGGCGATGCCATCCGTGAGCCCGACGCGAACGGTCGCCGCATCCTCGACGACGATTTCCTGCTGCTGCTCAACGCTGCTCCGGAACCCGTCGAGTTCACGCTCCCTGATGCGAAGTATGGGCACATCTGGCACACCGTCGTCGACACGGCGGGCGACGATGATCGCGACGAGTACCACTCCGGCGACATCGTACACGTCGGACCGCGTACCTCGTTCATCCTGCGCAACCCCCGCCGCCTGGAATCGCCGGAGCAACAACGACCGTGACGAGCCACGCGTACCCGCTACTTATCGACATGAAGGTTGGCGGCGCGTCTGGACCAAAAGGCGCATGGACACCCGTACGATTTGATTCGTGAATGAAAACGGGGTGCCCGAGGAGTTTATGCGGGCTCTGCTGTCCCTGCGACAGGCGGACCACCTGGCGCACATACTCCTCGAGGAGGTGCCCCCACCTCGCCGTTTGGCCCCCTTTACGGCGGCGCTCGCGATGCGAACTACGGACGAGGACGAGGCCGGACAACCCCTGTCGACTGGTCGTATGGTCATCCTGCACGACCCCGTGGAGCAGATCGGCTGGAACGGTACGTTCCGAGTCGTATGTCAACTGCGCGCGCAAGTCGATGCCGAGATGATCGGCGACCCGATGCTGTCAGAGGGCGTGTGGGGCTGGATGCTCGATTGCCTAGAGACTGCGGGAGCTGGATTCCACGACATTACGGGCACGGTGACGCGTGAAATGAGTGAGGCCTTCGGCGGTCTTGAACTGCGAGGATCGTCTCTGTTCGTCGATGTGCGCGCCTCGTGGACGCCCAACAGTGAGTATCTTGGTGAGCATCTGTCCGGCTGGGCGGATGTCATGCGTCGGACGGCAGGAATTGTGCCTGCCCGTCATCTCGAAGGAGTCTGAGTGCTGGTCAACAATGGCGGCGGTTTGCCGCAGGGCGATACGGATAATCCGGAGCTCATTGCGCAGCCGCGTGGGGGGACCCCCGCCGTCATTGACACCCAGAAGGACCTTGAGGCCGCAGCTCATGCCCTGAGCGCTGGTTCGGCCCCGATCGCCCTGGACGTTGAGCGCGCTCAGGGCTTCCGCTACGGCTCCGATCCTTACCTCGTGCAGATTCGCCGCGAGGACGTGGGCACGTTCCTCATCGACACGCACGCACTGCCGGACCTGTCCGTGCTGCAGCCGGGCGTGGAGGACGTGTGGCTGCTGCACGATTGTTTGCAGGATCTGCCGAATCTGCGCCAGGTTGGGCTGCGCCCCTCCGCTCTCTTCGACACCGAAATCGCGGCGCGCCTCATCGGCCTGGAGCGTTTCGGGCTGGCAGCCGTCGTCGAGCAGGTGCTCGGCCTGGGCCTCGTCAAGGATCACCAGGCCTCGGACTGGTCGGTGCGTCCCCTGCCGAAGGAATGGCTACGCTACGCAGCCCTCGACGTTGAGCTGCTGACGGAGCTCTACTACCGCCTCTCGAAGCGGCTCGATGAGATGGGCCGTTGGGAGTGGGCGCAGCAGGAGTTCGCCTACGCCCTGTCGGTCACCCCTCCCGGTCCGAAGCCCGATCGCTGGCGTTCTATACCCGGCGCGGGCAAGATCCGTTCTCGCCGCGGCCTCGCGGTCCTCAAGGCCCTGTGGGAGACACGCGAGTCGATCGCTCAGCGCATCGACCTCAGCCCCGGTCGCCTCGTTCGTAACGCCGCCCTCGTGCGCGCGGCCTCGAATCCTCCGCGCAACAAGCGCGCGCTCATGAGCATCAGCGAGTTCCGCTCCCCCGTCGCCCGCCAGTATGAGGACGAGTGGATGCGAGCCCTCTCCAGCGTGGCCGCCATGACGGAGGACGAGCTGCCTCCCAAGCGCAAGCCCGTGCAGCCCGGGTCGATCCCGGAACCGCACCACTGGAATCGCATTGACGAGGCCTCGGCCGCGCGCCTGGGAACGGTGCGTAACGCGGTCGCTTCGGTCGCGTCGAGTCTCGGTCTGGCACCCGAGGTTGTACTCGCTCCCCAGGTGCAGCGCTATCTCGCCTGGGCTCCCCTGGATCCGTCACGCCCGTCGGGTGATGAGGTCGAGGAGCGTATGGTCAATCGCGGTGCGCGCGACTGGCAGATCGATCTGACGCTCGACCCGATCTGCGACGCGCTCGGCGTCTGATTCGAATGATCTAGCGCTCGCCGATTCGCTCGACGAGCTCGCGGGCCGCACGTTCGATGCCGTCGGCGTCAAAGCCGAACTGCGCGATCATGGCCGCGCGTTCGCCGTGCTCGGGGAATTCTTGCGGCACGCCCAGGCAGCGCACGGGCACGCCGGTCTCCGCGACCGCATCGCGCAGCGACCATCCGAAACCGCCCTGAACGATGCCGTCCTCGACGCTCACGACGCAGTCGTAGTCCCGCACCAACGTCGCCAGCTCCGGGCAGATGGGGATCATCCACTGTGGATCAGCGACCGTAACACTCACTCCGGCAGCAGCCAGGCGACGCGCAGCCTCGATCGCATCGGGCGCGCAGGCGCCGGTGCCCACGATGAGCACCCGAGCGGGTGAATCAGCCACTGCCTCGTCGAAGAGAATGTCCACTCCCCCGACGCTGCGTAGCGCCGGCATGGGCTCGGGCAGCGATCCCTTGCGGTACCGGATGACGGTGGGAGCGTCATCGACGTCGAGCGCCTCACGAAGGCGCGCGCGCAGCGTCTGCTCGTCGCGGGGAGCCGCCAGACGCAGGCCCGGGACCATCGAGCACATCGCGATGTCCCAGACGCCGTTATGCGAGGCGCCGTCCGCGCCCGTCACACCCGCGCGGTCCAGCACGACAGTGACGCCCGCGCGGTGGAGGGCGACGTCCATGAGAAGCTGGTCGAAACCGCGGTTCAGGAAGGTCGCGTAGAGCGCCACGACGGGGTGTGCGCCCTGGTAGGCCATGCCGGCGGCGGAGGCGACAGCCTCGGCCTCGGCGATGCCGACGTCGATCACGCGACCCGGGTAGGCCTCGTGCATGGGGCCAAGGCCCACGGGGCGCATCATCGCAGCCGTAATCCCAACGATGTCGTCGCGCGTGGCGGCCTGAGCGCAGATCTCGTCGGCGAAGACTCCCGTCCAACCGAAGCGCTCGGGGGCGACCGGGAGCCCGGTCTCCGGGTGAATCGGGCCGACCGCGTGGAAACGGTCAGCGATGTGCTCCTCGGCCGGCGTGTAGCCGCGGCCCTTTTCGGTGATCATGTGGACGAGGACCGGCTCGTCGAGGGAGCGACCGCGGCGCAGAGCGGTCTCGACCGCCGCGATGTCGTGGCCGTTCACGGGGCCGATGTACTTCAGGCCAAGGTCTTCGAACATGACCTGGGGCATCAGCGCGTCCTTGATGCCCGATTTCAGACCGTGCAGCGCGTCGTAGGCCGCGCGTCCCGGCGTACCGTGGCTCAGCAAGTGCTGTTTGCCCCACGCCAGGGCCTTCTCGTATCTGGCAGAGGTGCGCAGCGCGTCCAGGTGAGCCGCGAGACCGCCAATTGTCGGCGCATAGGAACGACCGTTGTCGTTGACGATGATCATGATGCGGCGGTTTTTCGCCGTCGCGATGTTGTTGAGTGCCTCCCAGGCGAGGCCTCCCGTCAACGCGCCATCGCCGATGACACCCACGGTCCAGGTACGATCCCCCTGGCGATGCTTCTCACGCGAGATGCCATCCACCCACGCGAGCGACGCCGACGCATGCGAGGACTCGACGACATCATGCTCAGACTCACCGCGCGACGGGTAGCCGGACAGGCCTCCCGGGCAACGCAAAGACGAAAAATCCTGACGTCCGGTGAGGAGCTTATGCACGTACGCCTGGTGGCCGGTGTCAAAAATGATCGTATCCTGCGGGGAGCGGAACACCCGGTGCAGGCCGATCGTCAGCTCGACGACGCCCAGGTTCGGGCCGAGATGCCCGCCCGTTCGCGACACGTTGTCAATCAGGAACTCGCGAATTTCCGCCGCCAATTCGTCCAGCTGCTCGCGTTCCAGGCGACGCAGCTCCCGCGGTGCGCTACAGCGCGACAGCAGGTCGCGTGACTCTCGTGTTCCAGACATGAGAACCAGTGTAGTTGCCGAAGCGTCTCATCTACAGATCAAAGTGCATGTCAGGTACGTTCGGCCCGCGCAGGCGACAAGCGCGCGCACTAAGATAGGTGGTGTTGGCTCGCCGTACCGCTTAAGGAGGCACTATGTCCGTCACCGTCGCACCCCACGGCCTGTGGAAGTCCCCGATTTCGGGCGATTCTTTCACTGCCCGTTCGGTCACGCTCTCCCAGGTTCGCGTCGACGGACCCGACACCTACTGGGTGGAGGGACATCCGCTCCAGGGCGGACGTGGGACGCTGCTGCGCCATCGCGGTACGGGGGAAACGGGCGAGGTCCTGCCTCTCATCGACGGTTCCCGCCTGCCCGATGTCGGCACGCGGGTGCACGAGTACGGCGGTAAGGCATACGCCGTTCACCACGGCGTCATCGTGTTCTCCGATCAGACAGACGGCCGCGTCTACGCCTTTGATACGGCCGATCCGCGCCGCGTCGTGCGTCCCCTGACGACCCTGTCGAAGGTCCGCTACGGCGACTTCTGGATCGCCGACGTGCGCGACCTCGTGTACGCGGTGGCCGAGGACCACTCTGCCCCGGGCGAGCCCGTCAACAAGATTGTCGCTATCCCTCTCGATGGATCCGCCGCCCGCGACGACAGCGCGATCATCACGGTGTTCGAGGGCACCGACTTCGCTCAGGCTCCGACGGTCTCCCCCGACGGCACCAAGATCGCCTGGATCACGTGGAACCACCCGAACATGCCGTGGACGTACTCTCAGCTGCGCGTCGCATCCCTGACCTTCGAGGGCACCATCGATCAGGAGGTCGTCCTGGTGGATCGCCCGGGCGTGTGCGTCTATGAGCCGCGATGGACGCTCGACGGCGATCTCATCCACGTGGATGACTCCTCTGGCTGGGCAAACCTGTACCGCACCCAGGGCTTCGTGTGGAAGGAAGGCGAGGACCCGAACGCCTGGACCTCGCGTCTGCGCACTCGCGCGCTGCACCCGGGACCTCACGCGTTCTCGCACCCGCACTGGAAGCTCGGCCTGCACTCCTACGACAACTACGACAACGACTACCTCGTGTGCTCGTGGGCCGAGGACCAGGTCTGGCACGTCGGTACCGTGCGCATCGACAACGGCATGGCCGAGGAGTGGGCGACCGGCTGGTGGCCAATCGGTAACGTCGCTGCAGCGGACGGGCGCGTCGTCTTCCTCGCGGATTCCGCGACGCACACTCCCGCGATCATCGAAGTGTCGCGCGGCAAGACCAAGGTTTTGCGTCCCTCGTCGGAGGCCGAGGTGCCCACCGCCCTCGTCTCCACGGCTGAGATGCTCACGTGGAAGACCTCGGACGGCGAGGAGGCTCATGGCTTCTACTACGCGCCCGTGAACCCCGAGTTCGCCGCCCCCGAGGGCGAGCTGCCCCCGCTCATCGTCAACGTGCACGGTGGACCGACTGAAGCAGCCCGCCCCGGCCTGCAGGTGCCCTTCCAGTACTGGACCAGCCGAGGCTTCGCAGTTCTGGACGTGAACTTCCGCGGGTCAACGTCTTTCGGCCGTCCCTACCGTGAGCGCATCAACGGCAACTGGGGCGTCATGGACGTTCAGGACTGCGTCGACGGCGCTCAGTACCTCATCGATCTTGGCCGCGTCGATCCAAAGCGAATCGCGATCCGTGGTCGTTCCTCCGGTGGCTTCACGGTGCTCAACGCGCTTGCGTCCTCCGATGTGTTCACCGCCGGCGCGTCGTTCTCGGGCATCGCCGACCTGGTGAAGTTGAAGGAAACCAGCCACAAGTTCGAGTCGCACTACGACGCGATTCTGCTCGGCACCGATGACACCTCAGACCCGGTGTGGGCGCAGCGCTCGCCCATCAACCGTGTCGGTGACATTAAGGCACCGCTCATGCTTCTGCAGGGCACCGACGACCCGGTCGTTCCCGCCTCGCAGGCCCAGGAGATGTACGAGGCACTGCGTGCCAACGGCAACGCGGTCGCCCTCAAGCTCTACCAGGGAGAGGGACACCGCTTCCGCTCGGCCATCAACATCAAGGATGCGTGGCAGTCGGAGCTGGCCTTCTACAGGACCGTCTGGGGCATCGCCACCGACGCCCCCGTTCACGTGGAGATCGCAAACCTGTGACACCCCTGAGTCAGTCCCCGCAGCCAGAGGAACCGGCTACGGGGACTCGCTTGCGCGTCGGCCATGCGGTCGCCGCGCATCGTTCCCTGCTCGGCGTGGCCGCCGCACTCGTTGGCGCAGTCGTCGGCGCGGCAGCCGTCGTCTTTAACCTCGCGATTCGCGCGTGGACGTGGGTGTCCACCGGCTTCGACGAATACACGACCCACGTCGGCCAGCCGCACGGGGTGTGGGGCTGGCCGCCGTGGCTCTTCCTACTTCTCTCCCCCGCCATCGCCGGCCTGCTGTACGGGCCGCTCATCCAGCGTTTCGCGCCCTCGGCAAAGGGACACGGTATCCCCGAGGTGATGCTCGCGGTGCGCCGTAAGGGTGGGCGCATCCCGGGGCGCGTCGCCATCGTCAAGATCCTGGCCTCGGCCCTGACCATCGGCTCGGGCGGGTCCGCGGGACGCGAAGGCCCAATCGTGCAGGTGGGCGCGTCGCTGGGATCCACCATCGCTTCGTGGCTGCGTATGCCCGTCTCCCGCGTGGTCCTGTTGGCCTCGTGCGGGTCGGCGGCCGGCATTGCGGCCACGTTCCATGCTCCCCTCGCGGGCGCGGTGTTCGCCCTCGAGGTGATCCTCGTCGAGTTCACGGCCGAGACCTTCGGCTTCGTCGTGCTGTCAGCCGTCACATCCTCGGTGGTCGCGCGCATCCTGCAGGGCGACGAGATGGTCATTCGCGTCGCCGACAACCTGATCTTCGCGTCGATGTCGGACATCTGGTGGGTGGCGCTCCTCGGCCTCGTCGCGGGGCTGTGCGGGCTCGGCTTCTCCAAGCTCCTGTACGCCTCGGAGGACGCGATCGACTGGCTGTGGGCTCGCACGCACCTGCCCGAGTGGGCGCGTCCGGGCGTGCTCGGCCTCGCCCTCGGCGCAGCTCTCGTTGCTTTCCCGTACATGTTCGGCTCGGGTTATCCGCTTGAGGAGGAGGCGATCGCGGGGAGTTACTCGATCGCGTTCCTGCTGGCCCTCATGCTGGGCCGCGCTGTGTTCACGTCGTTCACCATTGGCATGGGCGGTTCGGGCGGTGTCTTCGCGCCCACGCTGTTCATCGGCGCAATGGCGGGCGCCGCCTTCGGAGACGTCATCTCGCCTCTGTCGGATTCTCCCGTCGGCGTGTTTGCCGTGGTGGGCATGGGAGCCGCCTTCGCGGGTGCCGCGCGTGCCCCGATGACGGCGGTCCTCATCATCGTGGAGATGACCGGCCAGTTCTCGCTGATCCTGCCGATGATGCTCGCGGTCGTGATCGCGACGGGTGCCTCGCGGTTCCTGACGCGCGCGACAATCTACACGGAGAAGCTGCGCCGCCGTGGCGACGTCCTCGACGACCCGGTCGAGGGCACGCTGCTCGGCACCCGCGCGGCCTCCGAGTGGATGACGGAAGCTCCCGAGACACTCCCGTGCGAGGCGAGCGCCGCGTCAGCGATTGCCGCCCTGCGCCGCACGAAGGAGACGGTGCTGCCCGTCGTGAACGACGACCGACGTTTCATCGGACTCGTGTCGTCGCTGCGCCTGGCCGAGCTCACGCAGGAGGACGGATCGCTCGACGCGCCCCTGTCGGATTTGCCTCTCATTGATGAGGCCGTGGCCGCCTCCGCTCCCCCGTCCGAGGTTCTCGGGGCGCTGCGGCGCACGGGCCTGCAGTCTTTGCCGGTCGTGGATGCGGATCGCCGAGTCGTCGGATGGGTGTCCGAGCGCGACCTGGTGGATCGCATGTACCGCGATCAGCGCCGCGCGATCGAGGCCCGCACGCAGACGTCGTGGGGCTCGCGCATGCAGGAGCGCAGAAGAATCCGCTAGCGGCTCAGGACAGAGACCATCTCCACGTGGTGGGTGTGCGGGAAGAGGTCCCATGCCTGCAGCGATTCGAGCTGGTATCCGTCCTCGGTGAGGGTGCGCAGGTCGCGTGCGCCCGCCGCCGGGTCGCAGGACACCAGGACGACGCGAGGGGCACCCGTGGCG
The DNA here is from genome assembly GCF_009730335.1 of Schaalia odontolytica. Lineage (GTDB taxonomy): Bacteria > Actinomycetota > Actinomycetes > Actinomycetales > Actinomycetaceae > Pauljensenia > Pauljensenia dentiphila. The sequence continues at coordinate 1,262,520 of NZ_CP046315.1, read as the reverse complement.
GCGATCGCCTCGCACACCTCGGCACCCGCACCGGCGCGCGGCGGATCCGCCACGACGACGTCCGGCACGGCACTCAGCTGGCCAGACAGGTCGACAACACCCTCGCGATCCACGTTTCCGGCGAACGCGTCCACCCAGTCGAAGGCCGCGAGGTTCTCGCCGGCGTCACGCACGGCGCCCTCGTCACCCTCGAGCGTCACGACGCGCCCCGACTCGCCGACGGCGCGCGCGAGCGGCACGGAGAACAGGCCAGCACCCGAGTACAGCTCCATGACCGCGCGACCAGCCCCAGCCTCGCCTGCGCCGAAAGCAGCAGCCAGCACGGCATTCGCGAGCACCTCGGCGCCGCGCACGTGCGTCTGCCAGAAACCGGAGGGCCGCACGTAGTACGACTCGACGCCGGAGCCGACGGGCACGTTCCAGCGCAACACGTCGGCGTCGATGCGCAGGCCGTCGGTGGCGTACGTGTCCTCGCCGATCAGGACGACGGGATCGCCGCCGGAGGGGGCCACCGCGCGCACGCGGTCACCCGGCTTCCACAGGCGACGCCACGGCGTGTCCTCATCGAAAAGTCCAAGCTCGCGGATCGCGGGCACAGCCAGCGGCATGTCCTCGAGCGCGATGACGCGGCGGCCACGGAACTCGTGCATGCCTGCGCGCCCATCCGCGTCGATAACGACGTCAATGCGAGAGCGGCGACCGGTCAGCGGATCGTTCGCATCCTCATCGCCCGGCGCGGGAGCGACATGCACTCCACCGAGGGCTTCCACGGCATCGGACAGGGCTTCTCCGCCCACGCGGCGCAGCTGCCCGGCAATCACGCGGGATTTCCAGTCGCGCTGTGCGGCGGGCGTCAAGTGCGCGAGCTCCCCGCCGCCGACGCCTCCCGGACCAGCCTGGGGCCAGACGGACTCAACGCGGTCGGCCGAGGCCTCGACGACCTCGATGGCATCCGCCCACGCGAGCTTCTTCTGGACGGCGGTCACCCGCGCGCGGACAATCTCACCAGGTGCCGCGTGGCGTACGAAGACAACACGCCCGCTCTCGTCGCGTGCGACGCACGCGCCTCCGTGTGCGGGCTCGCCGACGGTCAACTGGAGGATCTCGCCGATCCCCTCGCGGGGCTGCACGGCTGCGGTGCGACGGCGCGGAGAGGGACGACGGCGGGACGGGCGGGGGCTCATGCGTTCTCCTCGGTGGGGCTTTCGCTGCGAGTGGTGCCGGGCTGCTCGGTACGGGACTTCGAGTCACCGGAGGCCGGCGCTACGACCCGCGAGAACGGGTCATTGACGCGCTGACGGCCTTCCACGACGTCATCCTCGCCGAGCTGCCACGGGACGACGGTAATCACCACGCCGGGAACACCGAGGAGTGCGGCTCGTAGGCGCAGGGCCGACTGGTTGTGCACGATGTTCTCCCACCAGTGGGTGACAAGGAACTGCGGCATGTAGACCACAAGCATTTCGGTGGGCATCGCGCGACGGCGCCCGCGCACATACTGCAGGATCACCGAGGCGATGTCTCGGTAGGGCGCGGATAGGAGCGTCAGCGGCACGGGAACGCCGGAGGCCTTCCACTGGCGCAGGATCTTGTTCTCTTCCTCGTCATCCTCGACGACGGAGACGAGCTCGATCGACGTCGGCGAGGACGCACGAGCCGCCGCGATCGCTCGCATGGCGGGGCGCGACAGGGAGGACACGAGGACGAGGGCACGCACGCGGGTCGGCAGGGCGCGGCGCGCATTCCAGTCGTCCACGCGCAGCTGCGAGCGGACCGTCTCGTAGTGGTGATGGATCGAGATCTGGATGCCAAACACGATCGCGATCATGAGCAGGGTGATCCACGCGCCGTGCGTGAACTTCGTGGCCAGGACGATGATGAGCACGAGGCCGGTCATCATGAAGCCGACAATGTTGACGGCGCGCGAGCGCAGGACCGCCATGCGCTCCTGGCCGGACTGGCGCGAACGCAGCTGCCGGTTCCAGTGCTTGATCATGCCCAGCTGCGAGAGTGTGAAGGAGATGAAGACTCCGACGACGTAGAGCTGGATGAGGCGCGTCGTCTGTGCCTCGAAGCCGACGATCAGCGCGATCGCGGCGACGGTCAGGACGACGATACCGTTCGAGTACGACAGGCGGTCGCCGCGGCGCACCATCTGGTGGGGCAGGAAGGAATCGCGCGACAGGACGGATGCCAGCGTCGGGAAGCCGTTGAACGCCGTGTTTCCAGCGAGCACCAGGATGAAGCCTGTGACGACGGTGATGAGGATGAAGAGAATCGATCCCTGACCGAACACTGCGGAGGCGATCTGCGAGATCGCCGGGTCGATGGGCGTGTTCTCCGGGACGGGCGCGCCCTGGTAGGTCAGCTGGGTTGCGGCGTCGTCGACGATCTTCACGCCGGTCGCACGCGCCAGCACGAGGATCGAGATCATCATCGAGGCGGCAATCAGACCGAGCATCGCCAGCGTGGTCGCCGCGTTGCGGGACTTAGGGCGGCGGAACATGGGCACGCCGTTGGAGATGGCCTCGACGCCGGTGAGTGCGGCGCAGCCCGAGGAGAAGGCGCGCATGAGCAGGAAGGCTCCCGCGAGCCCTGCCAGGCCGTCGGCGTTGCCAGGAGCGGTCACGAGGTCGTAGGCGGCCGTGGGCGACTCACCGAGGTATCCCGTGGCCATCTTCGCGAAGCCAACGACGACCATCAGGCCAATTGCCCCCATGTACAGGTAGGTGGGCACGGCGAATGCGCCACCGGCCTCGCGCGTGCCGCGCAGGTTCAGGGTGGCAAGGATGACAACGAGCGCGACCGCGATCGGCACCTCATAGCCGAGGAGGGCCGGGACGGCCGTCGTGATGTAGCTGGCTCCCGACGAAATCGAGACGGCTACCGTCAGGATGTAGTCGACCAGCAGCGCCGAGGCCACGAGCAGGCCCCAGGAACGGCCCAGGTTCGTGGTAACGACCTCGTAATCGCCACCGCCCGATGGGTAGGCGTGCACCGTCTGACGGTACGACGCGACCACGACCGCGAGCACGATCGCGACGACGACGCCCACCCACACGGACTGAAGCGCGGCCATCGAACCGGCGAGCGCAAGGGTGAGGAGGACTTCGTCCGGCGCGTAGGCGACGGACGACAGAGCGTCCGACGCGAAGATCGGCAGGGCGATTCGTTTGGGGAGAAGCTGGTGGCCCATCGCGTCCGATCGCATCGGGCGCCCGATGAGCACGCGCTTTGCGTAGGCCAACAAGTTCGTCACGGATGTTAAGCGTAGTCCACCGAGCCTGACAGTGGCAGCGCCTAAGCGCACGCATGGCTATTACGCGAGGACCGGAGTAGTTTGGTAGTCGTGCACTTTGTGATCATGGGTTGCGGGCGCGTCGGCGCTCGCCTGGCATCGACGTTGGACGCCGCGGGTCATTCCGTGGCGGTTATTGACCAGGATTCCAAGGCTTTCTCTCGCCTCTCCCCGGACTTTTCCGGTCGTCGCGTGACGGGCGTGGGCATGGACCGCGACTGCCTGCGTCAAGCGAACATTAAGGACGCGTACGCGTTTGCGGCCGTCTCATCGGGTGATAACTCGAACATTATCGCCGCGCGCGTCGCACGTGAGGTCTTTCACGTCGAGCACGTGGTCGCACGCATCTACGACCCCACGCGCGCCTATCTGTACGAACGCCTCGGGATTCCGACGGTCGCCTCGGTGCAGCGCACCGCCGAGTCGGTGATGCGCCGCCTGCTCCCTCCGGACGCGTCGCTCATCTGGTCCCACCCGACCGGCGCGGTCGGCCTCGTCAATGCGACGCCCTCCCCCGCCTGGTACGGCCTGAGCTTCCAGGCCGTCGAGGAGCTCACGGGCTGTCGCGTCGTCTTCACATCCCGCTTGGGATCCATCCGCACAGCGTCGCCGGACCTCGTGGTCCAGGAGCACGATCAGCTGTACTTCGCGATCAACGGGACCGAAACCGCGCAGCTGCGCGACCAGTTGGCTAACCCGCCCAAGACGGAGGTGTGAGCATGAAGATTGTGATTGCCGGAGCCGGATCGGTGGGCCGCAGCGTCGCCCTGGAGCTGCTCGCTCACGGCCACGACATCACCCTGATCGACAATATGCCTGAGAAGCTGCGCATCTCGTCCGTGGCCGACGCGGACTGGGTGCTCGCCGACGCGTGCTCGCCTGACGCGCTGCGCGACGCGGGCGTGGCCGAGGCCGACGTCATGGTCGCCGCGACCGGCGACGACAAGGCGAATCTGGTGATCTCCCTGCTGGCGAAGACTGAGTTCGCGGTCCCCCGCGTGGTCGCGCGCCTGAACAACCCGAAGAACGAGTGGCTGTTCGATCAGGCGTGGGGCGTGGATGTGTCCGTGTCGACGCCGCGCATCATGACCTCCCTTGTCGAAGAGGCGGTGTCGGTGGGCGTACCGGTGCGCCTGTTCTCCTTCAACACGGCCGCCGTGTCGATGCACGCGCTCATCCTGCCGGAGGATTCCCCGGTTGTGGGCAAGCGCGTCCATTCTCTGCAGCTACCGGCCCGTTCGGTCCTCGCCGCGCTCCTGCGCGACGGCCGTCCGATCACGCCGAGCACCGACGACGTGTTCGAGGCCTCCGACGAGCTCCTGCTCCTTGTACCCGATGCGGACACCGCGGAGCTAGAGGACCTGCGTCAGCTGGTCGCGTCCCCTGTCTCGGAGGAGTCCGAGGACGAGGACACCGAGGAGTAAACCTTCAGCTTCCACCAGGTGGCCCAGGCTCCCACCGCGAAGAGCGGGAGTCCGAGGGCCAGCTTGGAAACGCCGAGACCCGCGACCTGGCCGGCGAGCCAGAGGGGCGCCTGCACGGCGACGCGCAGAGCGAAGATTCCCGCCCACATCCACGTGATCGCGGCGCAGCTGCGGCGCAGGGACGCGTAGGCGGGGTCGGACTGCCAGCCTTTCGCCAGGCCGGTCAGCGGACCGTAGAACTGGGCGACGAGGCTTCTCCCGCACAAGACGGACAGAGCGAAAGCAAGCGCCATGGCCACGTTCGTCGCAATGCCCCAGGCGAAATAGTTTTCTCCACGCCCGGTCGCCGCCGCGAAGATAACGCCGATTGCGACTCCAAACAGGCCGGAGAGAGCCTGCCCGATCCCCTGGTGTTGGACGAAGCGGATCACGCAGGCGATCAACGCGACGGCCGAGGCCGCGATAAGCGTTGGCAGGAGGTCGCGCGTGGCCACAAAAACGATGACGAAAAGGAGTCCGGGCGCGGTGGCTTCAATGACGCCACGTGTGCCGCCCAGGGCTCGTGACCAGGAGAATTCCTCAGAGGTGGCCTGATCCATCCAGCGAGGAGTCGGCATCAGCCTTCCCCCGCGATCACTCGGTACAGCGGGTTAATGATGACGAGGCGTTCACCCACGCGTCCGACGGTGCCTTCGACCTCGAGTCGCTGGCCGACGCTGAGCCCCGGAATGGAGGAGCGTCCGGGCCAGCGCAGTTCGAGCGTGTCGGTGCCGTCGTAGAGGGTCGCGACGAGGACACGCTGGGCACCCTCCTCGGGCGGATAGGTCATGCCCAGCAGCGTGCCGAACACGAGTGCGTGAGAGCGGTCGGTCACGTCGCGAATCGGCGTGACACCGCGGGCGGCGCGTGCCGAGTCCTCGTCAAGGGCGGCATCCAGGGAACGCGTGTCCTTGTCGAGGCCGAGCGCAGCGCCGACCTTAGCGAACCACGAGGCCATGTCAGGCCTCCTGAGCACCCGCGGGCAGGTGCACCGGCAGTAGCTCCAGGCGGGTTCGCGGGTAGTCGTCACGACGCACGACGATGCGGTCGATGACCTTCTCGATGTCGGCGCCGGCTTCCGCGGTGGCAGCGGCCGGGCCGAGGATATCGATGCGCGCGAACCAGCGGTCGCCTTCACGACCGATGATGCGCATGCGCGAGGTCGCGGAGCGGCCGTCGGGCATCTGCATCGGCATGTCGACGAGCAGTTCGTTGCCGTAACGCGTCGGGTAGTCGGCGACCTTAGCACCCTGATCTTCGAAGCCCCTGCGGATTTCTTCGCGCAGCTCCTCCCACACGCCGCCGGAACGGGGTGCGGCTGCAACGCTCATCTGGATGCCGGAGTTTCCGAGCACGACGAGAATCTGCAGGACGGTCGTGCCGTCGTCTGCGACCTGGGTGCGCAGCTGCATGCCCTGAACCGCGGGGAACAGGATGGACCCCATGTCGACGTAGCCGTCGCTGGTATCGACCTCCCCGTAGTTACGCGGGCCGGGCTCGCTCCAAATCGCAGCGTCTTCGTCGCTCAGGCGAGGCAGGGCCTCGACCTCTTCGATCTCTTCTTCGACAGTCTTCTTCTTGCGTCCGAACATCGTCCTACCTCACATCGCGCACTCGGTGCACACGGGGGCGCCGTTGGCGTCCACGTGGTCGAGCTGCGACGCGTGGTGCACGAGGAAGCACTGCGAGCAGGTGAACTCGTCTTCCTGGCGGGGAATGACGTGGACCGTCAGTTCCTCCTTTGACAGGTCCGCACCGGGAAGCTCGAAATTCTCAGCCGCTTCGTTTTCGTCTTCTTCGATCTCGGCGGAGCCGGCGTCGTTGCGACGGGACTTCAGCTCTTCAATCGAGTCCTCTGCGACCTCGTCTTCGTTCTTGCGCGGCGCATCGTAATCGGTTGCCATGGTTCTCCCCTTTCGCCTCTCGAGCCGATTTGCGCGAGTGGTCTATGCGCAGGGAGGATAACACTTGTGAGAGTAATGTGCCATCGTATGTGTGACACGCGCCCAGCTACGCGACATTCTGAGCATTATTTGAGACGATTCGACCTAGACGTTTGAGGAGGAAGTGATGATTGAGCTCGAATTGCTCGGGATCAGCGCCGATGGCGAGTCCCTGGTGCTCACGGATGCCCAGGGTGAACGCTATTCGGTGTTGATTTCCGATGAGCTCCGCGGCGCGACGCGTCGTGATCGTCCGCGAGTGGAGCTGGCGCCCGCTCGTCCGACCCTCGCTCCTCGCGATATTCAGGCTCTCCTGCGCGCCGGCGCGACCCCGGCAGAGATCGCGGAGCAGCACGGCATGGAAGTCAGTGCGGTCGAGCGTTTTGAGGCTCCCGTGCAGGCCGAGAAGGATTATGCGCTGACGCGCGCCCGCGCCGTTCGCATTGGCGACGGCGGCCCTACGATGGGCGACCTCGTTCTGGATCGACTGGCGGCGCGCGGCGTCGACCCGTCGTCTCTGGAGTGGACCGCGACGCGCGAGGCCGGGGAACCCTGGCAGATCATCGTGAACTTCGTGCAGGGTGCGGCCGAGCACGCCGCCCACTGGCATCTGTCGAACTCCGGCTCGCTCGAGGCGATCGATCAGGAGGCTCAGTGGCTGACGGAGCAGGTGTCCACTTCCCCGACGGCCTCGATCTTCACTCCCCTGCCGCGCAACGCTCCGGCTCCCGTCGTCGACCCCGGTGCTGAGGACCTGCGCAACCGCGAGGCGATCATCGACCAGCTCAATGCCATGCGTGGTAAGCGCCAGCAGATTGATTTGGACCTGGACGATGAGGTCGACGAGGAGGCCGAGTACCTGGCAGCTATCGCCGGTGAGGAGGAGGCTCCCACGGCGGAGACCGACACGTCGACGGGCCCGATTTCCGCGCGCATCTATTCGCTCGCGTCCGCTCGCACGAAGGCGGAGGCACCATCCGATCCCGCCGAGGACACGCTGTTCCCCGCGACCGGTCAGATCCCGTCTGCCCGTCCGACACTGACGGGCGCTATCCCGGTGGCGTCCCGCTCCCCCAAGACCGAGGCCCCGGCCTCGTCGGGCGTGCTCCCGTGGCTCTCCGACGCCCCCGCGTCCTCTGGTGAGGATAAGGGCGGCGAGGAGGTGAAGGCCGAGGAGCAGGCGACCCCCGCGATCCCCATGAAGGCCGTGCAGGCGTCCGATTCCACTGACCCCACTCCTGCCGAGGCCGAGGAGAGCGCGACCGGGTCCGTTTCCTCTCAGGGAGTGACGGGTTCGAGGATGGCGCGCGCTTCCTCGAAGAAGACCCGCCGGTCGGTCCCCAGCTGGGACGAGATTCTCTTCGGCTCGAAGTCGTAATCCGAGCAAACGCCAAGCGGCCGCCCGTTAAGGAGCGGCCGCTTCGTGTATGTCCCGTAGTCGTCTTACGACAGGACGATGACGGGGATGCGCATCTCCGTCGAGGTGAGTGAGCCGTGAACGCCCGGCATTGCGATCGCCGAGGCGCTCTGGGTTCGAGAATCCACAATGCCGCCGTTTCCGCGGGTGAGGACCAGCAGGTCGCCGATGATCGAGGCACCGTCTCCGGGGCCGATGAGCGCGCCCATCTGATCTCGAGAGAGGATCCACGCGCTCTCCCCCAGGACGTCGCGCCAGCGCGCCTCCACGTTGGCGGCGTGGCCCTCCTGCGCGTGTACGTGAACGGCTCGTGTCTCGCCGGCGACGATGCGCACGCCCTCGCGCAGAGCGGGGGTCGCGGCCACGTCCACGAGGGCGGAGTGCTCCACGTTGATCATGCCGTGGTCCGCGGTCATGACGGTCCGCACGCCCGTGGGCAGGCCGCGCAGCAGCGCGGACAACCCCGCGTCGAACTCTTCCAGGCAACCGATCCACGCATCCGATCCAACGCCGGAGCTGTGCCCGGCGTGGTCGATCTCGGACCAGTAGAGGTAGACGACGGGCGTGCCCGCGCGCAGCTCGCGCAAAGCTGCACTCACGCGGTCACTGAGCGACTCGGCGGGCACGTGGCGCGCTCCCCGCAGCGCAGCTCCCGTCAGTCCGGAACCGGCAAAGCGCGCGGGCGAGATGACGGCCGACGAAACGCCCGCCGCGGCCAGGCGCTCGAAGTACGTGGGCGTGGGCTGCCACTTGGTGGGCGCCGGCCCACCCTCCATGGCCAGCAGGTTCATGATGCCGCCGCCATAGGCGACGGAGAAGCCCACCATGTTCGTGGTGCCCGGGCGTGCACCAGTGCCGAAAGCCGTGATGGCCGCGGCGGTTGTCGAAGGGACGACCGTGTGAATCGAGCGAATATCGTCTCTCATGCGGCGCAGCGTCGGCGTGTGCCCCAGGTGATCCTGGATCAGCTCGTACCCAAGCCCGTCCACGAGGATGAGAATCACCTGATCAGCCCCGGCCTCGATCCCGAGGGCGCCGCCCGCCTGCGCGGAGGCGCCGGGCAGGGCTGAATCGATCGACGAGAGGGCACCAGCGATGACGTCCGTGATGACCGGATCCCCCGCGGCGGGCAGGTCCGCACCGGGCAGGTCCAGCGCCAGTGCGCGCTCACTCACTGCGGGTCCCCATCAGGCGAGCGAGATGATCGACGAAGACCATGGCCTCGTCGAGAGCATCTTGACCGTCGGCGGCCGCGGAGATACGGAACGTCATGTCGTCGGGGAAGGACGTGCCCGTCAGGCCATGGTCGGCCATGCAATTCGGGTCGTCGCAGCGGGCGGGCTCAAGCTCGAGGCGGCGCGCGCCCTTCAGGTCCAGGGCGATCGTCATCTCGGACAGGCCGCTCGCGTTCTCGGGGTCCGTGTAGACCTCCATCGTGGAGTAACCGGCGATGTCGCCCACGCGGTGCACGGCCGTCGCAATCGTCGCCGATCCGCCGTCCATTTCATCAACGTGCAGCTGAACGATGGCGCGGTCCGTCAGCGAGGCGATCGTGAGGTGCCGGAAGACCGATCCGCGGTCGAAACCCGTATCCACCTGGCACAGCGTCGCGAGCGGCTCCGCAGCGCCCAGAGCGCGGCGCAGCGCACGCTGCACGGCCTTGGGGTAGAAGCCCCCACGTTCGATACGGGTCCATGTGTCCATGCCCCAATTGTGCCGCGAAGCGGCGCGCCAGTCGAAATGAGCGCCAAGCCGCGCAATAATTGCGCGTATGGCTAAGAAGGACCAGGTCGTCGACATCCCTGAGAAGGACGAGAACATCACAGAGATCGACGTGTCCGATGAGATGCGTGGGTCCTTCCTGGAGTATGCCGTCTCGGTGATCTACGCTCGCGCGCTCCCCGACGCGCGCGATGGCCTCAAGCCCGTGCAGCGCCGCATCCTGTTCCAGATGGATCAGATGGGGCTGCGCCCCGACAAGGGACACGTGAAGTCCCAGCGCGTCGTCGGCGAGGTCATGGGTAAGCTCCACCCGCACGGCGATTCCGCGATTTACGAGGCCCTGGTGCGCCTCGCGCAGCCCTTTAACCTGCGTGTTCCGCTGGTCGATGGACACGGTAACTTCGGCTCTCTGGACGACGGCCCTGCCGCCGCGCGTTACACCGAGGCGCGCATGGCGCCCGCCGCGCTGGACCTGGTGACGGGCCTGGATGAGGACACGGTCGATTTCGTCCCCAACTACGACAACCAGTTCATGCAGCCGGACGTCCTGCCGGCGGCCTTCCCCCAGCTGCTGGTCAACGGCGCCTCGGGCATCGCCGTGGGCATGGCAACGAATGTCGCCCCACACAACCTGTCGGAGACGATCGCTGGCGCTATCCACCTGCTGGATAACCCGTCTGCGTCGGTCGCAGACCTCATGCGCTACATCCCCGGCCCTGACCTGCCCGAGGGCGGTGTCATCGTCGGCCTCGAGGGCATCAAGGAGGCCTACGAGACGGGCCGAGGCGCGTTCAAGACCCGCGCGAAGGTCCAGATCGAGCGCGTGACCGCCCGCAAGATGGGCATCATCGTCACGCAGCTGCCCTACATGGTGGGACCGGAAAAGGTCATCGAAAAGATCAAGGAAAACGCGAACGCGGGACGCCTCAAGGGCATTTCCTCGGTTCAGAACCTCACCGACCGTATCCACGGCCTGCGTCTGGTCATCGAAGTAAAGAACGGTTTCAATCCCGAGGCCGTGCTTCAGCAGCTCTACCAGCGCACCCCTCTGGAGGATTCCTTCTCGATCAACGCGGTGGCGCTCGTGGGCGGCCAGCCGCGCACGCTGGGCCTCAAGGAGATGCTACAGGTCTTCCTGGATCACCGCCTGGATGTCACGACGCGTCGCAGCCGCTTCCGCCTGAAGAAGTGCGAGGATCGCCTGCACCTGGTCGAGGGCCTGCTCATCGCGATCCTGGACATCGACGACGTTATCGCGATTATTCGCTCCTCTGATGACGCGGAGATCGCGCGCGAGCGCCTCATGACGGCGTTCGACCTGTCCGAGGCCCAGGCCAACTACATCCTCGAGCTGCGCCTGCGTCGCCTCACGAAGTTCTCGCGCATCGAGCTGGAGGCCGAGCGCGATGAGCTGCTGGCGAAGATCGCATCGCTGCGCGAGATCCTGGAGGATCCAGAGCTGCTGCGCGCGCTCGTGAAGAAGGAGCTGCGCGAGGTCTCGGATCGCCTGGGTACGCCGCGTCGCACGCTGCTGCTGGCCTCGACGGGCACGCCCGTGGGAGCGGCGGCCGCCGACGATGCCGCACTGGCGGCCTTGCCGTCGGTGTCGCGTTCCGGTAAGGGACTGGAGCTGCAGATCCCGGACGACCCGTGCGTCGTCGTCCTGTCCTCCTCGGGCGCTCTCGCCCGCGTCGAGGGCGGGGATCCCCTGGAGCCCGGTCCGCGCGCGGCGTCGGACGGCTGGCGCGTACAGCTACCGTCGACGGCTCGCTCACAGGTGGCTGTAGTGACGGAGGACGGCATCGCGCACCGCATCGACGTCGTCGACCTGCCTGCACTCCCCCGCTTTGAGACGGGCCTGTCCCTTGCTGGGGCGATGCCCGCGTCGCTCCTCCTGCACACGGACGTTCCCGCCGTGGGTCTGCTCGATCCCGAGGGCACCGACGTGGTCGCGATGGGCACGGCTCGCGGCACAGTCAAGCGCCTGCGCCCAGACGTGCTGCAGCGCGACGAGTGGGAGGTCATCACCCTGGAGGACGGTGACCGTCTCGTAGGCTTCGATCGCTGCTCGGACGAGGCGGACCTGGTGTTTATTTCGTCGGATGCGCAGCTGCTGCGCACCCCCGCCGCGAAGGTGCGCCCGCAGGGCCGCACAGCCGGCGGCATGGCCGGCATGAAGCTGAACCCCGGGGTCGAGGCCCTGGGCTTCTGGGTCGTCGAGGCTCCCATCGACGCCGTCGTGGTGACGGTAGCCGCGGCGCTGGGCGCGCTGCCGGGAACGGGCCAGACGACGGTGAAGGTGACGCCTTTCGAGTGCTACCCCACGAAGGGTCGAGGCGGCCAGGGCGTGCGCTGCCAGCGCTTCCTGCGCGGCGAGGATCGCCTGGATATCGCGTGGGTCGGCACGAAGCCGGCACGGGCCGCGTCCGCGGACGGTTCGCCTGTGGAGCTGCCCGCCGAGGACGAGCGCCGCGACGGTTCGGGCGTGCCGATCACCTTCGCGATTGCGTCGATCGGCTGACGCACTCTTCTAGTCGTGACGGTGGGGTGGCCGGGATTGCTCCCGGCCACCCCACCGCTTGATCAGCTTCTATTTCGCGCCTATTTTGCGTGATAGCGGGGGCTGGTTCCCAGGTGCATGGGTACCGTGACCAACGGATCGGTGATCAAGGATTCGTCAAAGCCCCTGTAGGAATACGAGTTGTCGTTGACGATCTGGAGGGGGCTGACAACGCCGTCCGCATACTGCTGGACTTCGTCGACTGTCGGGCTGGATCCATTCCCCTTGTCAGCGAGTGGATTGACATCAGGTAGCGTCGTGGGATCCGTATTGAGGATTGCCCCCGGATCGATGCCGCCGTAGCCGGTGTACTGATTCCAGGTGTGGTCGGGGTTCAGACCCGTCTTGACGAGGAGCTGAAGCAGCTGGTTCGAGGTTGCGTTCGGCCACTTCTGGCGGGCGAGTGCGAGGACACCGGCGACGATGGGCGCGGATACCGAGGTACCCGACACCTCAGTTAGCTGGTCAGTTGAAGGATCACGAAACTTAACCGGTCCACCAACAGCAGTTGTCGAGACTCCCTGCCCCCATGACGAATAATCTTGTCGGTTGCCGTCAATACCGATCGCACTGACACCAACAACTCCGGACCACTGGGACAAAGCAGTTGTATCCCCATCTGTTGCCTCATTTCCCGCCGCAGCCGTGATTATGACACCCTGGGATAGCGATCGTGCAATCGCCCATTTCAGTTCATCACTTTGAAGGCTACTCGAAGCGGACACATTGATAACCTGAGCGCCATCATTCATCGCCCAGTTCAAAAGCCATGGATACTCAGACTTCGCGATCCCATTGTTATCTCGACAGTCTGATCCAGTAGTATCGCCATCTGCTCCGAATGCAGCGCGATAGGCTAACAATGAAGCATCTGGTGCGATGCCATAGTTTGAGGAAACAAGCATAGAAGCTACACCAGTTCCATGAGTGCGACCGGTCGCAGGGGAACTAATGGTGCAGGGAGTCTTGATAACGACATCCGCACCAACAAGTTCGGCAGCATTTTGAGCTATCTCCCCGTCGATCATCGCGATCGTTATGCCTTTACCCGTGTACCCCTTTGCTCTGGCCTGATCCAGGTGGTAGTACGCGAAGTATGGCTGGTCCGCCGCGGTGATCGTATTGTCTGCCTGGGCTGGAGCGGCTGGGAGTGTGGTGACACCAGCGGCGATGACGAGGGCGGCAGTAGAAGCGCCCCATACGCGTCTGCTCTTACGAGGCATTCGTGTCGCCTTCACCATTGACGCGGGTCCCATCCATCATCCTTTCGCGGAGCGGGGCTCAAGTCCTTGTCTGACCCGTAGGTCTGCGACATCGGATTGACATAGCCCTCAGGCAGTTCATCTCCATCATCGTCAAAGCGGAAGGGCGTGTACTTGCGACGCGCCGACTTCTTCTTATCGTCCTTACCACCAGCACCACCGGCACCGGCTCCACCCATGAAGCCGCCAGCACCACGAGAACTCCCCTGACCAGCGCCTCCCGAGGCCGATACCTTACCGGATCCGGCGGATCCACCGGGGGCGGCGGTCGTGCCACCGGCACCGATCCCTGCACCGCCGGCCGCAGGAGCCTTGTACGTTCCATATCCCGGGCCTGAATAGGATCCTGCGCGAAGGGCGGACGTTGCCGAAAGACCACCGCCAGAGGCGCCGGAAGCACCCGTACGCCCCAGCGCACGCATTCCTCCGGCACCAAGCCGCGAGGCGGCAACCATCCCCAGAGCTCCCGCTCCGGGAATGCCGGCACCACCCATGCGGGCAGCAAGCGCTGACTCGCTGCCCGGTCCCCCGTTCACATTCCACAGGGGGTGGTAACGGTCGACGGGTGGCGCGGGCGTATATCCCCCCACCGTTCCGTTTGCATGCCGATCGCCGTTGACCCGCGTGTGCAGCAGGTCCATTCCCATGAGTTCCTGCGGGTCGGTGACAGGGTTCAGTCGCGAACCGATTTCTCCCTCAGTGATGTACTCATTCGGGATGCGGGGCGAGGACATGACGCGACCGTTGACAGGTCCACCCTCGTCATAGCCATCCGAGTAGAGGCCGGAACCCGTGCCACGCAGGTCAGAACGCCCGTAGTCACTATCCCGATCCCCGGGATACACACCAGGCGCATGTGGAGAGACGTTCAGGTATCCATTCTCGATGTCCCTACGAATATGCGGACTTGACGGCCCTTCCGTCTTCTTTCCTTCCTCATTTTCCAAGCCATTAGCAAGCACATCACGCTGCCCGCCAATGCCATCCGCCAGCCCCTGCATCGTATTATTTGCTCGTTCCAGGATGTTCGTCGCCGCTACCTCCCTTTGCGCGTTGGCCTGCGCGATAAGGGCCTGGAAGTAGGCGTCGGCCGACACAGCGAGCGTGTTGATCGGTTCTCCGAACGGCCCAAGGTACTTCACGACGGGTACCGCCACGTGCGTCGCGTCTGCAAGCTTCTGCAGATTGGAGTCGATGAGAGTCGGCGAAAGCTGCTGCGCCTCCTCACGGATATGTGTCATGGCTCGCCGCGCCTCGACGTAGTACTCCATCGCTGTGTTGTGGTTTTCTTTGATTCCCTGGACCTGTTTCATCGTCGCGTCGGTCCACGCATCAATCTGATCGCCGGTCTCACCCGTGAAGCCCTGGTACGAGCGCATGTGGTGCGTGACGTTATTTGCCTCGTTCAGGCCGCACACGATCGTGTTGTGCTCATCGTCCGAGGCATCGAGGGCGGAGGCGCTCTCAATGGCGGCGACCAAGCGCATGAGTCGGTCGTACATGGGGCTATCAACCATGATGGTTCCTCTCCTTCTCAGACCTCAGACGGCGCGTTCTGCGTGGGGCTCGTACCGGCACCAGAGCCGCTGCCCCCTGAACCCGACGTCGTGGCACCATTGGCATTGCCAGACGACGCTGGTCCCCCGCCCGCGATCTGCGAGGGTGCCTGGGTCGCGGGGGATGAGGGTGTCCCTGCAGGCTGAGGATCCATCGACGCGAGGATGCGCGCGAGCTCATCGGTATTGCCCTGCTCGGCAGCTTCAAAAGCGCTCGCAGCTGTATCGACGTCACCATCAAATTTCTGGAAACGAACCTTCTGGTTGGAGACAGCATCTTTCTCGGTCCGCAGATACGCGATCAACGAGCGTCGCATCGCCTGGAAGCCCGCCTCTTCAGACCAATACTCCGCCTTCTGAGCGTCGATCAATCGACTGATTGCCTGAGAGGAGTCAGTGAGCGATTGCCCCCCCTTCTCCATATCTCCGCTTGTTTGGGCGTGCTTATCAGAGTCAAAGCCAACGTCAGCCACGCGTCACCTCCACGAATACCAAGACCGAAAATGACATGTTCCACGGAACACTATGAGACCTCTGCAAGCATATGACTACTTGTTCACAGTGACAAGCGCGTCCGAGAATCACACAGTGACGACAGACCAGCGGATATGGGTGTGGGCCCAGCCGCTCGGCCGGGCCCACACCCATCAGTTGAGAGGTACTCCCCCGTCAGCCTCGCAGCGTCGGGTCAGCGGCCAGGACGTCGGCAACCTCCTCGCGCGTTGGCGAGTAGGCGCCCTGGTACAGGATGGTGATGCCGGAGGTGATGATGCCGCGGTGGATGGCGGGCAGGATCTGGTCCCACGAGGCCTCACGCAGGCGCTGCTTTGCCTCGCCGGAACCCAGGAGTCCCGCATCCACGAGGCCGGAGATCAGGCCGGCCATGAGCGAGTCGCCCGCGCCCACGGTGTCCACCAGCTCGACGTCCAGCGGGTCGACGACGAGCATGTCACGCTCGGCGGCAGCCTTGATGTAGACGCCCCAGGGGCCTCGCGTGCACAGGATCAGCGACGGGCCGGACTGCGACCACTCGCGGATGACGTCCTCGACGGGGCGGCCCGGGTAGAGCCACTCGAGGTCCTCGTCCGACGCCTTCACGACGTCCGCGAGGGCCACGATCGCCTCGATGTGGGGGCGGGCCTCGTCGGGCGTGCCCAGCAGAGCAGGGCGAATGTTCGGGTCGTAGGACACGGTGCCGCGGATAGCCTGGCGCTTGACGGCTGCCAGGACCTTATCAGCGCCGGGCTCGACGACGACCACGTAGGAGCCGGTGTGGACGTGCCCAACGGTGTCCGGGTCCTCGACGGCGGGAACGTCCCACGAGAGGTCGAACTCGTAGGTAGCATGGCCTCGTTCGTCGACGGCGGCGTGAGCGACCGTGGTAAATTCGGCGCCGTCGCTGCCGGGCGTCAGGGTGACGCCGGCGGCCTCGGCGTGAGCGCGCACCTTGTCGCCGCGAGCATCGCGGGCGAACCACGTCGCCAGCTCGGATTCGTGGCCGAGCCGGGTCAGGCCCGCTGCGACGTTGAGCATCGATCCCCCGACGACCTCGACGGGTTCACTGTTCGGGCGGGTGATCTCATCGATGAGAGCTTCCCCGATGTTCACGATCCTAGTCATTGGTCAACCCCAGCTTCTCTTCCATTTCTTCGAGCGGAATGCCCTTGGTTTCGGGCATGACCTTCAGCACCCAGAATAGCTGACCAACCATCGCGAGGAAGAAGATTCCAAAAGCGTAGCCACCTCCGAGTTTATCGGTGAGCACAGGGAAGGCGTAGGTGGTAATGAAGGCGAACACCCAGTGCGTGAGCGAGCCCAGGGACTGGCCGCGGGCGCGCACGCGGTTGGGGAAAATTTCCGAGATGAACACCCAGATGACGGAACCCTGGCCGAAGGCGTGCGAGGCGATGAAGCCGAGCAGGCCAAGGAGGATCAGCCAGACGGGAGCGGCGCTGCCCTCCTCGAAGTAGCCGCCCTCGTAGGCGAACATCATACCCGCCAGGAAGCCGAGCGAGATCAGGTAGCCGATCGAGCCGACGATCATGAGCTGGCGGCGGCCGATGCGGTCGATGACGGTGAGGGCGGCCATCGTAGCGACCAGGTTCATGAGGCCGACGATGACTGATCCGATGTAGGGGAAGGCGTCGCCCAGGACTTCGGCACCGCCCGCGAGCTTCATGACCTTGGGCGCGTAGTACAGGATCGCGTTGATACCCGACAGCTGGTTGAACATCGCGATGCAGAAGGCCATGAGGATGACCTTGCGGTAGCGGCGCGTGAAGAAGGGAACCTTGCCGCCGGCGGCATCCTCGGCGATCTGCGCCTTCATCTCGCCAATCTGCTCGTCACACTCGGCCTGGGAGGCAGTCAGGTGTTCAGAAATCTTCACGGCGAGTTCTTCGCGGCCGTGGGCGAGCAGCCAGCGCGGCGTCTCGGGGACAGTCGCCAGGAAGATCAGGAAGAAGATCGCAGGCACGGCCATGACGCCGAGCATCCAACGCCAGGCGGTGTCCTCGTGTGCGATCTCTCGGATCACCGCGTTCGAGGCGTATGCCAGGAGGATACCGAAGACGATGTTGAACTGGACGAGACCGACCAGGCGTCCGCGCACACGTGCGGGCGCGATCTCGGCGGTGTAGATGGGCGCCACCACGGAGGACAGGCCCACGCCGACACCGCCGAGGAAGCGGAAGATCATAAAGAAGGTGATCGGGAACGCGGACGAGGCCGACACCGTTCCATCCGCTGCGCTCACCAGTGTGGGCAGCGGGGCGAGGGCGGTAGCGAGCGCTCCGACGCCAAACAGGATGCCGATCCAGAAGAGGACGGGCTTACGGCCGAAGCGATCAGCCAGGTTGCCGGCGATGATGGCGCCGACAATCGTACCGATCGTCGCGATCGCAACGATCATGCCTTCGCCCGTGGAGGACAGAGCGTAGAGCTCGGTGAGTTTTTCTTCCGCACCGGAGATGACGGCGGTATCAAAACCGAAGAGCAGGCCGCCAAGAGAGGCGACGATGGCACTTCGAATGACCAGGGGCGGAATGGATCGAGATGGTGCTGACGACTGAGATGCCATGCTGGCTCCGCACTGTGGAGAGGGGACGCACATTGCGCCGAGGCCGTTCCTGCCTCTGTCGCGAGCCTAGAAAGTCAATTGGTCGGACAATTAGGACCTAGGGAGCAGTTATGTGAGAACTGAAAGGAAAACGGGAGGAAAAACGCCCACCGACGAAGAAAAAGTAACGACGGTAACACAAGGGGATGCGCGGAAACATCCACGATGCGAAACGACAGTCAGATCTCGATGGCGTAGAGCCTGGTCTGTCCCACCGTGCGGAAGCCCAGGTAGTTGTAGATGGCGAGCGCACCCGTGTGGTTCGCGGAGCCCACACCCGTACCAGCGCGATCCATGCCGTCGCGCTTCTGTGCCCACATCGACGCCAGGATCAGCGCGTCAGCAACGCGGCTCTCGCGCCACTGGGACAGGACGCCCAGCTGGTCGATGTACCCCTCACGCCAGCCCAGAGCCGCCCAATCCTGCTCGTAACGCGATGCCAGCAGGAAACCGGCAACGCGGGGACGATCGCCCGTGCGGTCGACGGCGACGAACGACCATTCGGGAGCGAAGGCCGTGCGCCCCTGCATCCACTGCTCCTGGGTGAGCGGGGGCCGACCCCACTCGGACTCGTTGAGGCGGTTCGCCGCGCGCAGGGCGGGTTCCTCCCACTGGGGGCCCCAGGCCTCGACGCTCATGTAGGAACCCAGGTCAGGAACCGGCGGAAGACTATCCAGGGAGGCGCGCAGCTCGTAGTAGGTGCGCGTCCAGCGGAAGCCATGCACCTTCAGCTGCGCCTCGAGATCGTCCTGGCCGGTCTCGACGTGACAGGTGATCTGGGCGGGAGCATCCCCCTCGACCTCGGCCAGCATCTGTCGGGCTGTGCCCTCCTGCCAGTCGACGATCGCGTTGCCGAGGCCGACGCGCCGAAAGTCGGGGTCCACTCCCCCGACGCACACGCACTCCACGCGCCCCGGGAAGCGCAGGACCACCTGAGCGAAGGCGACGATTCGACCCGCTGCGATACCCCTGCGGGCGATCCCGACGAGGCCTCGCCACTGGGAGGCACCCGAGAGCATCTCCTCGACCTCGTCCGGGCTGGTGCGATACGGCGGGTTGTCGCGGGCCTCCATGCGGGCGAAAAGCGCAGACAGGCCATCGTGGTGGGCGTCCGTCAGCGACTCCCATTCAATCCCGTGATGTTCGCCCGGGAAGGGGACGAACTCGGGGGCATTTGCTCGCTGCGCGAGAGGAATGCTCATGCTCGCCTCCTTCCGTCTCTACTGGTCGATCGTGTAGTAAACCTCAGCTGCTTCATCCACGAAGCCCAGGTGTTCGTAAATCTTATGCGCTCCGTCCGGGCTTGACATATCAACGTCGAGGCCAATGCGCGACGCGCCAGACGCGGACGCTG
Organism: Schaalia odontolytica; assembly: GCF_009730335.1. GTDB lineage: Bacteria > Actinomycetota > Actinomycetes > Actinomycetales > Actinomycetaceae > Pauljensenia > Pauljensenia dentiphila. The sequence continues at coordinate 1,242,827 of NZ_CP046315.1, read as the reverse complement.
CGGCGACGGCGTGCCCGACGAGGGCGCTCGCAATGGAGCGTCCGCGGTGCGCCTCAGCAACGCCGAGCAGGTAGATGTAGGCCTCCGGACGGCCCGTGGCCACCCAGCGCTGCGCGGGACGTCCAGTGATCGCGTAGCCAACGACCTCACCCTGAGCATCCACGGCCACGAACGACCAACGCGTGTCGAAGTGGTTCATCGCATCGTCCCACCACAGGGCACGCAGGGGCGAACGGAACGACTGCTGGAAAGCCTCCATGTGGATGGCGCGGATCTGGTCCTGCGGAACCTTGTTCCACGGAAGGACGCGATATCCGTGGCGCGCGGGCACGGGCACCTCGCCACCGGCCAGGTCACGGTACATAACCTGGTACGTGCGCTTAGCGAAGAAGCCGGCCGCAATGTAGAGGCGGCGACGATCTGTCATGTGCGCGTCGACGAGGTTCGAGATCGACGCGGGCACCTCGGACTCGGCGCCGAAAGCTTCGACGAGCATCTGTCGGGCGCGCCCGTCCTGCCAGTAGAGCAGAGCCCGGCCCACGCCTCGGCCACGCCAATGCGGGTGGATGAAGGCGCGGACAACGGCTGTTGCGGCCTCGTGAATGCCGCGCAGAACGCGCACGGACGCCACGGCGCAGATGTTTCGCTTCGCGTCCAGGCCGACGATCGTGTCCACCCAGTCGCGCCCGTTCTCGCCCTCCATCATGTCCGCGATGTCGTCGACAGAGGTGCGCCGAATAGCATTGTCGTCGTCTTCGATCAGGGAGATAAGCGCGTACACGGCGGGGGCATCGCGGCCGATCATGGGCCGCCAGCGCAACCCGAGGTGATTGCCCGGGTACGGGACGGACCCGGGCGGCGTGAGTCGCTGCGCAAGTCCTGTCATGGCAGATATCCTACCGGCTATTCGGGCCTTTAGTCACACTGGCGCTTGACATTTGGTCAACGCGCGTGAACGTTTGGGCAGCGCGCGGTGATTTTTGCCCGTAATTACGCGTCGATGCGCGTACGATCCAGCCCCGCGGATTCCTCGACAATGAACTCCTTGCGCGGGCCCACCGTCGAGCCCATGAGCAGCTCAAAAACGTCCTCCGCCTGGCGCAGGGCTTCCTCGTCGGCCAGCGTGATGCGGCGCAGCGAGCGGTGGGCCCGGTCCATCGTGGTCTCCGCCAGCTGGTCAGCATCCATCTCACCCAGACCCTTGTACCGCTGGATGGGTTCCTTCCACGTGCGGCCCGAGCGGCGCAGGGCGGCGAGCTTACGATGCAGCTCGTCCTCGGAGTAGGTGTAGATGTACTCGCGCTTCTTGCGTCCCTTGCCCGCGACCTCGATACGGTGCAGGGGCGGGACGGCGGCGTAGATGCGGCCGGCCTCGACCATGGGGCGCATGTAGCGGAAGAACAGGGTCAGCAGCAGGGTGCGGATGTGCGCGCCGTCGACGTCGGCGTCCGTCATGAGGATGACCTTGCCGTAGCGAGCCTGGGACAGGTCGAAGGTACGGCCCGAGCCCGCGCCGATCACCTGGATGATGTTGGCGCACTCGGCGTTGGCCAGCATGTCCGCGGTCGAGGCCTTCTGCACGTTGAGGATCTTTCCTCGAATCGGGAACAGGGCCTGGTAGTGGGAGTTGCGCGCGGCCTTGGCCGTGCCCAGGGCGGAGTCGCCCTCGACGATGAACAGCTCGGTCTCCTCGACGTCCTCGAGGCGGCAGTCCGCGAGCTTGGCGGGCAGCGAGGAGGTTTCCAGCGCGTTCTTCTTACGCGAGATCTCCTTGTGCAGGCGCGCGGAGACGCGGGCCTTCATCTCGCCGACGACCTTCTCCATGAGGAGGGAGGTCTGCTGCTTGTCGTCGCGCTTGGAGGAGGCGAACTTGGCCTTCAGCCAGTCGGAGACCACGCGGTTGACGACGGTGCGAATCTGGGGAGTGCCCAGCGTTTCCTTGGTCTGTCCCTCGAACTGAGGCTCGGGGAAGCGCACGGTGATGACGGCGGTCATGCCGGCCTGCACGTCGTCCTTTTCGGGGCGGCCATCCTTCGCGCCGACCTTGAGCTTGCGCGCGTTCTTGTCGATCGCGGCGCGCAGGGTCTTGAGGACTGCCTGCTCGAAGCCGGTGACGTGGGTGCCGCCCTTGGGGGTGGCGATGATGTTGACGAACGACTGGACGGTCGTGTCGTAGCCGATGCCCCAGCGCAGCGCGATGTCGACCTCGCAGGTGCGCTCGACCTCGGTGGCGCGCAGGTGCCCGGTCTCGGAGTCCAGGGCCTGCACGGTCTCGTTGTAGGTGCCCTCACCCGTGATGTGCCACGTGTCGGTGACGGGGCCGTCGGAGGCCAGCCAGTTCGCGAAGTCGACGACGCCGCCGTCGAAGCGGAAACTCTCGTGGAGCTCCTCTTCGCCGCGCTCGTCGTAGCAGTTGATGGTCAGGCCAGGCACGAGGAACGCGGTCTGGCGAGCGCGCGCCAGCAGGTTCTCCCAGGAGAAGCCCTCGGTCGACGGGAAGATCTGGAAGTCCGCCCAGAAGCGCACGCGCGTGCCGGTCAGGGATTTCTTCACCTTGCCGACCGTCTTGAGGGTCGAGCCGTCCACGAACGGCTTGAAGGGCGAGTTGGGGGTGCGCTGCTTCGAGTCGTCGAATTCGCCGGGTTCGCCGCGGCGGAAGCACATCTCGTGGGTCTTGCCACCGCGATCGACCTGTACGTCGAGGCGGGCCGAGAGTGCGTTAACGACGGAGGCGCCGACGCCGTGGAGGCCGCCCGAGGCCGCGTAGGAGCCGCCGCCGAACTTACCGCCGGCGTGGAGCTTGGTGTAGACGACCTCGACGCCCGTCAGTCCCTGTCCGGGGACGATGTCGACGGGGATGCCTCGGCCGTTGTCGGCGACGGAGGCGGAGTGGTCGGGGTGCAGGCGCACGTCGATCGTGTCGCAGTGGCCTTCCAGGGCCTCGTCGACCGCGTTGTCGATGATCTCCCAGAGGCAGTGCATGAGGCCCCGGTGGTCGGTGGAGCCGATGTACATGCCGGGGCGCTTGCGCACGGCTTCGAGCCCCTCGAGGACCGAGAGGTGCCGTGCGTTGTAGTCGGATGCATCGGTAGGAGTCACGATGTGCATCATATGTGGGTCAAGGCTCGTTTGTGGCCAACGGTGCGCGTGGCGCGGGTTCTGGGACGCTTTCCACGATTGACGAGGCCGGGGCAAGATCGCGCGGGTGGGTGCCGTTTCGGGGGCTGTTGGGGCATATTGAAGGAGGGTTTGTGCTCCCCGGTTCGTTGTATCGGCGTGCGGGCGATAGATTGCGCCCCGGGTGAACAGGGGTGCGCGGGGCGGGGTGATGGTGTGTGATGGAAGCATGAACGCACAGACTCTTGAACGCCCCGTACTGGACGAGCCGCAGCTCAGCGCGGCGAATCGTTGCGACGCCTGCGGTGCTCGCGCCTGGGTTCGTGCGACGATGCCTTCGGGTGGCCAGCTCTACTTCTGCGGTCACCACGCAAACGAGCACCTGCCCTCACTGGTGGGTGGCGGCGCACAGATCCTGGACGAGCGTCATTTCATGAACGACTGAGAGCGAGCCTCCCGCAGCGGCGGGACGCACGGCTTGCAGGCGCGGGCGGGGACCAACGGGTCCCCGCCCGCGTTTCGCAGGACAGCCAACCCCTACCTACCGAGCAATCACCGCAATCGCATTGCCCAACGAGTTAAGGGGGACTAAACTTGCGTCATGACGCGACCAATGCCATACCGCAAGCTGAAGCGAGAGCTCCTCAAGGCTGGCTTCGTCGCCCGCCAAGGAAAAGGGGATCACGAGGTCTGGTCGAAGGACGGTATCACAGTTGTTATTACACAGACCCGCGAAGTGTCGCCCGCATTAACACGACAAGCCCTTGAGGCTATCGAAAGGAGCAAACAGAAATGACGAGCATTATCGTCACCGCCCAGCGGTGGGAGAGCAAACTCGGTGGTGGCTGGGAGCTCCTAAACGACGACCATGCAATGACGCAGGTCCGACGCCTTTCCGACGCCCGACAGCAAGTGATCGATTACCTGGACACGATTGACCCAGATGTCAACCACCGGGACTGGGATATCACCATCATTCCAGCTATCCCACAGGCACAGTCCGTCAAAGAAGCAAAGGCTGCGACTCAAGATGCCATTGATGCCCAGGCAGCCGCTGCTGCTCAATCCCGCGAGGTCGCTCGTTCACTGCGCGCCTCAGGCCTGTCCATTGACGATACTGCCTGGATCATGGGCGTTTCCCGGTCCAGAATCTCTCAGCTGGCACGCGCGTAACTGGCTCTTCATAGTGCTATACGAATAGCGATTCCTATACGATCCTCCACTCACCGGTGCACTCTCCATCCTGAAAGCGCGCCGCGTCTGCCTCAAGATCAGCATCGGTGACGACGCAACCACCCGCAAGATGATAGACACCGGTCTCACATGCCTCGTGGGCAGTCATGCTTTGTTCATCGAACGCGGCCGGAGCACCTTTCTCGTCGTAGATATCGGCGTCCGTGCACCACGATTCCCTGACGTCATCGCATCGAGTCCTCAGCTCACCGAAAGCTGCCCAGTCAACGCCATTGTCGAAGCTGTCGCCTTGGTCCCACTCATGTGCGTCGCATCGTTCCACCATGCGTTAAGGCTATCAGCGACGCGTGACGGCACACTCCCCTAGTTCGTCAGGCGCTGAGACACCGCCGTCATGACGCAGCAACAGACCCCTATATATGACCCGATACACGCCAGTAAATTCATATCCCCCTCCATCGCGGGCCGCCTTGTCGGCCTCCTCGGCCCGGTACTGCCCGTCAGGGCCCGTATGGCGGGCGATCTCACGGCACACGACCGAGGGGCTACGCCCAATCAAGTGAGCGATGCGCGTTTTGGACAAGCCCACATTCACCCCCGCCATGATCGCCGCACGATCCTCGACTCCAAGCATCCGACGACACCCCACGATCAGCCACCAAACAGCATCACCACTACACGAAAATTGCTCACACCCTATGACACCGCCCTATGCCATTACGTCCAGACAAATGACACGAGAACGTCACCCCTTTTTGCACCACAAAGCTGGGCGAGGTGCTGCATGGACTCCAACTCACAACAAGACCGCACTCACAAGTTCTCCGCTCTGACTTGACACCACTAGGCAGATCCCTAAACTAAGTGATAGTGTAAACTAACGAAGAGTGTTCAAATCTCAGATCAACCATTGTTTGACAGGTCCAACCTATCCAACAATGTTACACAACGAGACTTCACACCCATCACAACGACGTAGGAGTCACATTGGTTAGCGAACTCAACGAAAACGAGAAAAACTACAGCCCCCTTCTCACAGAAGACGAAGAAGCGCAGATTAACGAAAATATTGCACCAGGCGACGTCGAACTAAGTTATAGAACACAAGACTTCACTGTAGACAGCCTCATTAGCCGCTTGGATAGCGGCCACATCATTATTCCTTCAAGCGATTATGATGCCGATGATCTCACGACCGAAAGGTTCCAAAGAGACTACGTCTGGAAAAAGAGTCAGATGGATCGCTTCATCGAGTCAATCCTCCTTGGATACCCACTCCCCGGCATCTTCCTTGTACGCCAGAGCCGAGACAACAAGCTCCTAGTCCTCGACGGACAACAACGATTGCGAACGCTCCAAGCATTCTACTCCGGAAAGTATATGCGCGGAAAAAGGCCTGCAGCATTCAAACTCGATAATGTTACTGAGAACTTCAGGGGACTCACGATCGAGACACTCCCTGCCTATCTTCGACGCGCACTTGACGACACATACATGCAGGGTACAATTATTGAGGCAAATAATGACCCCCACACACTCAGCGCAGTATATTCACTATTCGAGCGACTGAACACAGGTGGCACATTCCTAACTCCACACGAAATCAGAATTGCACTATTCTCTGGGCAACTATTTAGGGAATTAGATTCGATTTGCAACGACCATAGCTGGCGCACACTTTACGGAAATACTCCGACTCGAAAACGCGATCACGAACTACTTCTCCGCATTTTTGCCTTTTCAATGGAGGGTGAAAAGTATGCACCACCACTTAAAGGCTTTCTCAACCAAGCCGCTGAGAACTATAGCGACTTATCAACCGAAGCAAGCAAAGCGGCCATATCCGCACTGAAGATAGCAATCAATACACTCGCGTCTTCAATGGGATCAGATGGATTCAGACGATCGAGCACTCTGGTAAACGCCGCTGATGCAGAGGCTGTATTATCGACACTCACTCGCCATTTCATTGCCATGCCAGATAGTAACGTCTCCGCGGAAGTCATCAATAATTGGGTTAATCTTCTTCGGCAGGATCAGGCATTCCAAAATGCCACGAGCGTTGCGACAGCAAACCTGCAGGCTGCAACAACGCGCCGTACAATCGCCGATAACACTTTCCAACAAACCCTCGAAACAACCTTGTAAGCCCATGGCAGCAACAATACTTCAAAGAATAGCAGACAGAAAGCGAACCCTTCGCGGGCTACTCTCATATGCCAACACAAGCTCACTTAAACCAGAAGAGACCGAGGCGCTATCCGCCTTAATCGTTATCAGATCCTGCGGATACATTGAGTACGCATTTGAGAGCCTACTAGAACATTACGCCAAAATCCAATCAAGCCCCAACATTCAATCTTTCATTGCATCTACTCATGGCCAAGGTCGAAACCCTTGGCCAAGGACTCTCGAATCACGCCTCGAAGCATACTCTGGCAAATGGAGAGAGGATCTCTCGACACACTTATCTAACGTATCCATGAATGGAATTAACACCAACCGAGAAGTTCTCAGCAATTTAGTCACACTTCGAAACAAAATTGCTCACGGAGACTCTCAGCAGGCTTCACTGAGGACAGTGCTCAACTATCCCGAGTTTGCAATTGCCTTTGTAGAGGAGCTCGACAACATTATTCTTGAAGGAATTCAACGTTCATAATATAGAAACGCTAATCTTATTACCTTTTTGTCCGCAGCACCACGATTTTTACACATTTTCGCCGCGACCCCAAAGACTTCTCAGCGAGATTAGTTGCTTTCACAGCTTAGTCATTATTGTGAGCCCCAATAGGGCGCTTCATAATTGGACACAGTTGGGGTTTGAATCGGCCGATTTCGACGAGCGTTCGGATGATGTAGGGGCTAAGATTTCGGTATCTGAGAGTGGAGCTGCACAGGTGTTTGAGGCTACCGTTGATAGGTTCGGCGGGGCGCTTCGAAGTGTAAGGGTGTTGTCGAAGTAGGCCAGGATGTCACCTGCTCGGCCTTCGACTGTTTTACCAGCGTTATGAGCTCAGCCTGGTGGCACGGTACACGCGTGAAGGCCAGTGTGTTAGTTTCGGTTCGCATTAGTGCCTTCCCCGCGCGCGGGGCTGGCTCGTGGTAGGCGTCTGTCGGCCATGCGCTGTTATGCGCTTGCGGCAGCTTCTAGGGCGACATGCTCATCGCTGGCAAACGAGTCGAGTGCTGGTGTTGTTGACGTAGCGAGAGCTGGCACAACCTGGCATATAGCTTCCTGCGTGCCTTCTACAGGGGATCCTTGGCCCGCCCACGTCGAAAGTGATTCTTCCCGGTGCGTCTGCGGTACTTTTCGACAGCAATCCCCGCGCTGTGCACCACGTGGAAAGGGTCCATGCCCGCCCTTGCGCTAGGGAGATCCTCGGCACCAACGTACTTGAAACCGATGAATTCATCCACCGCGACGATTTCAATGTGGACGCGCCAGCATCGCGCTCACAGGTCGACTAGGTGTTAGCCACTTTTTCGGAGCGGCCCGTGATCATATTCAAAAGGCGGCAGGGACCACTGCGATTGGAACTGGGCGTCAAGTCCAAGATGATGGCGACACGCTTGTTGCCGAAGGGAGTATGCCTCCACGCATGTTTTCCAAGCCGAGGACACTGCCGCCTTATGCGTCCATCCGGATTTTATATAACGAGAAGGATCTGTAGCCACGCACTGGCGGTCGCTCTCCCATAACCTTATGTCTTCAGTGCTAGCAAGCCGTCAGAAATGAAACGACGCACAAGCTCGCTGCGGGTCTGACCGAGTTCCCCTGCCACCTTGTCGAGCTCTCGGACTAGGGATTCGGGCAGGCGCGTGCCGACCGGCATCGTGTCCTCGCCGAAGAGCTGCGGACGCCCAGGGAGAACCTTCCACGCTCCGTCGCATTCGCCCGCTTCGAAGCGCTGAGCATCCGCTTCAAGGTCGGCATCGGTGACCGTCATTCCTCCTGCAAGATGGTAGGTCCCCTCTTGCTTCTTGCTCATAGCCCTCTCCTCTCGGGTCCGAATATTTCTGTCATCATTTTCTTTGAAGGCGTTCTCATCGCGTGTAGAAGCAACGGCTTTTCCACACGAGGAGCACTCCCCTAGTCCGCGAGGCGCTGGGAGACCACCGTCGTGACGCCATCGCGCATCGTGACGCCGTAGAGGGCGTCCGCGATCTCCATCGTGCGCTTCTGGTGCGTGATGACAATCAGCTGCGAGGTCTCCTGCAACTCCTTGAAAATCGCCAGCAGGCGTGTCAGGTTCATGTCATCCAGGGCAGCCTCGACCTCGTCCATGACGTAGAACGGGGACGGGCGCGCCTTGAAGATCGCGACCAGGAACGCGATCGCGGCCAGGGAACGCTCGCCGCCCGACAGCAGCGACAGGCGCTTCACCTTCTTGCCCGCGGGCCGAGCCTCGATCTCGATGCCGGTCGTGAGCATGTCGTCCGGGTCGGTGAGCACGAGTTCGCCCTGGCCGCCCGGGAACAGCACGCCGAACACGTGCTCGAACTGCTCGCGCGTCTCGGTGAACGCCGACGCGAAGGCCTCCTCCACCAGGCGATCCACGTCTTGCACGATGCGCAGCAGGTCCGCTTTCGAAGCTTTGAGGTCCTGGACCTGGTCCACAAGAAACTTGTGCCGCGATGCCAGTGCCTCGTGCTCCTCGAGCGCCAGCGGGTTCACACGCCCCAGCTTCTCCAGATCCTTCTGCGCCTTGGCGAGCGCTCGCTCCTGCTCGGCGCGCACGTACGCGCTCGGCTCGGCGGCCGCAGCCTTCTCAACCTGGTCGGGGTCGAGCGGCAGCATCGGCACCAGCGTGTCCGGGCCAAACTCGGCGAGCAGCTGCTCGGGTTCGAGGGACAGCTCCTCGAGGGCGCGCCGCTGCAGGTCCTCGACGCGCAGGCGCGTCTGTTCGGCGGCGATCTGCCCCTGGTGGGCCGAGGCCGTGGCCTCCGACAGCTCCGCGCTCAGCCGGTCCAGGGCGCGGCGGGCGTCCGAGACCTCCTGGGAGACCTGGGAGCGCCGCTCACTCAGGCGGTCACGCTCGGCGGCAGCCCGGGACAGGGCTCGCTCTGCGGCCTCCAAGGCCACGCGCGCGGCTGCCTCCACGTCCGAGGCCGTGGCCAGCTCCGTCTTGCGCGCGGCCTCGCGCCGGGCGTAACGGGCGCGCTCCTCGCGCTCGGCGGCGGCTGCTTGTCGCAGGGAGCGGGCGCGGGAGGCGGCACGCCGCGATTGCTCTTCGAGGGCTCGCAGTGATAGGCGTGCCTCGTTTTCGGCCTCGCGGGCCTCGCGTGCGGCGCGGGAGGCTGCGTCCGCGCGGGCCTGGGCGTCTTCGAGGGATTCGGGCGGGCCGACAGTGTCGGCGCCGTCGAGGCGTGCGCGTGCGGCGTCGTCCTGCTCGCGGGCCCACGTGACCTGCTCGTCGGCGCGGCGTGCCACGTCGTGGGCGCGCTCGGCCTCAGCTCGGGCGGCCTGCGCGGCCGACTGGGCGCGGGCCAGCTCCTGGGCTTCCTTGGCGCGCTGCGCGTCTTCCTCGCGCAGGGCCTTCAGGGCGTCGTTTGCCTCGCGGATGCAGCGGTCCAGGTTCGCGTTTGCCTCGCTGAGCTGCTCGGAGACCTCGGCCATGCGGGCTTGGGCGGCCTCGGCCTGCGCGCACGCCTCCTCGTAGTCGGCGCGCACGGAGAGCACGGAGGAGGCCTGGCGGCCACCCTCCACCGACCACGAGCGCAGCACGTCGCCGCCCGACGTGACAACGGCGCGCACGCCGGGCACGTCCAGCACGTCAGCGGCGGCCTCAAGGGAGCATGCGACAACCCCGTCCAGCAGGGACGCGAGCGGAGCTGCGGCCCCCTCGCAGGCGATGACGTTGGCAAGCCACGTCGCACCCTCGGGCAGATCGGCGCGGACGGCCTCGCTGATCCCATCCGCGGGACCGTCGGAAGGACCGGAAGAATCAGATGCCACAACCAACCGCAGCGAGCGCCCTGCCGCGCGGGCAGCGTCCAGCTCGCCCAGGCCTCGGGCCAAGGAGTCGACGACGACGGCATCGGCGAAGGGGGCGAGCGCGGCGGCGACGGCGTCCTCGAAACCAGGCGTGACGTGCAGGAGGGGCGCGACCTGGCCGAGCACGCCGGGACGTCCCAGCAGCTCTGCGGTGCCATCCTCGGGGGCCAGCAACTGCTCGAGCGCGTCACGACGCGCCTCCCAGCGCGCGCGGTCGGCTCGGGCCTCGCGCTCGACGCCGAGCAGCTCGTCCATGCGGGCGCGTGCGGCGTCGCGCCGGGCTGAGGCCTCGGCGTGCGCGCGGGCCGCTCCCCCGTCTGCTTCTTCCTCGGGCGTGGCTCCCTCAGCGACAGAAGCGTCCACGCCAACGGAGCCCACAGACGAAGCGGGCACGGCCTTCTCGGCGGCCTCGGCACGCTCCTGAGCCGCGCGGTATGCGCTCCACGCGCGGTCGGCCTCGGCAATCGCGGCCTCCAAGCGAGAAGCGGCAGTGGAGGCGTCCCCCGTCAGGCGCGCGACCTTCTCGCGGTGATCGGCGATGACGCGGTTGACGCGGGCAAGCTCGCGGGACGCGGAATCGTCGGCGTCCTCGGCGGCCTCGCGCGCACGAGTCGCGGACGTCAGTGCGGAGCGCGCGGCTTCGACCTGGCCGGCCAGGGCTGCGTCCTCGGCGCCGGCGACGCGGGCGCGCTCGTCGAGCACGTTGGGATCCTCGCCGCCCGGTGGCAGCTCGGGGGTCGCCCGCAACGCAACCTTCTGAGTCGCAGCCATGAGCGTGCCGCGCAGGCGTTCGGTGATCGTGGTGAGCGCCTGCCAGTCGGAGGATGCCTGCTCAAGCGCGGGCGAGGACGCGCGTTCCGCATCCTCCAGGCGCGCGAGTTCGGCGCGCGCGGCAGCAATCTGCTCCTCGAGTGACGACCGGCGCGCGGCGGCAGACTCGTCCGAAGCCTCGAGCACGGACAGCTTCGACAGAGCCGACGCGAGGTCGTCGGCGAGCAGGCGGGCCTTCGCGTCGCGTACGCGCGCCTGAATGAGGGACGCGCGACGAGCAACCCGCGCCTGGCGGGCCAGGGGACCCAGCTGGCGGTGAATCTCGTTGGTCAGGTCCAGGACGCGCACGAGGTTCGCGTCCATGTCGGCCAGCTTCTTGAGCGCGCGTTCCTTACGCCGGCGATGCTTGAGGACTCCCGCGGCCTCTTCGATGAACCCGCGACGCTCCTCGGGCGTAGAGGACAGAATCGCGTCGAGCTGTCCCTGGCCGACGATGACGTGCATCTGACGGCCCATGCCCGTGTCGGAGAGGAGCTCCTGCACGTCCAGCAGCCTCGCCGGAGTGCCGTTAATGGAGTATTCGGAGCCGCCCCCGCGGAACAGGGTGCGGCTGATCGTCACCTCGGAATACTCGATGTCGAGCAACCCGTCAGTGTTATCGATCGTCAGGTCCACCTGGGCGCGCCCCAACGCCGCGCGCCCAGATGTCCCCGCGAAAATCACGTCCGCCATTTGCCCGCCGCGCAGCGCGCGGGCACCCTGCTCGCCCATGACCCAGGCGAGCGCGTCGACGACGTTGGATTTACCCGACCCGTTGGGGCCGACGACGCACGTGATGCCCGGTTGGAGGACGAGCGTGGTCGCACTGGCGAAGGACTTAAAGCCCCGCAGCGTCAGGTTCTTGAGGTACACCCTTGCAGGTTAGCCGCGAGTCAGTAAATCTCAGGGAACCACAGGGAGATTTCGCGCGTTGCGTTGTCCACAGAGTCCGAGCCGTGGATCAGGTTCTCCATGTGGGGGCTGTTCCATGCGCGACCCAGGTCACCGCGGATCGTGCCCGCAGGGGCCGTCGTCGGGTCGGTCGAGCCCATGAGGACGCGCATGCCCTCGACGACGCGCTGGCCTTCGACGATGATGGCGACGACCGGGCCGGAGCTCATGAACTCCAGGAGGCCCTCGAAGAAGGGCTTGTCCTTGTGGTCGGCGTAGTGCTCGGCGAGCAGCTCGCGGGAGGCGATCATGAGCTTGAGGCCCTTGATCGTGTAGCCCTTGGCCTCGATGCGGCGCAGGATCTCACCGGTCAGACCGCGGGCGTAGCCGTCGGGCTTCACGACGATGAGGGTGTGCTCCAGGGTGGGGTCGAGAAGGTGCTGGGGCTCCAGCAGAACACTCTTAGCGCTCACATTGTCTCCTTTGATGATGAGGGTTGCTCAGTTGCGCTTTCCAGCATATCTGTCAGGGCCGCAACCGCCGCTGTGGCGTCTGCCCCATTGGCCTCAATGTGGACGCTCTGACCTTGGGTAATACCCAGGGCCATGAGCTCCAGGACCGACCCGCCGTCCGCCCCGTTGACGGTGACCTCGGCGTCGAAGGTGCCCGCCAGGCGCACGAAGGCGGCGGCGGGTCGCGCGTGCAGGCCGACGGGGTCTGCAACGACCGCGTCCCCCTGCGCCCACATCGACGAGGCCGGGGACCCTCCCCCTGCCCCGCTGAGCTTCGCGGGAGCGGGTCTGGGCGCCTCCTGGGCGGGCACGTCGTCCACGCGGGGGGCCAGGGCGGCTGCGACATCGGCGACCTGGTCGAGGTCTTCGCCGAGCTGGGCCCGCACGGAGGAGGCGACGGCTCCTTCGACGAGGCAGGTGTCGACGAAGCGCACGCGCTCGGGCTCGTCGCTCATGTCGATGACGGATTCGACGGTCATCGTGGCCGAGCCGAGGTCGGTCAGGACGATGACGCCGCTTCCCTCCCCGTCCACGGCAGCAAGGGCGGCCTCGAGGGCCGTCTCGACGAGGTCGTAGGAGGTGCCGATGCGGCCGTCGTCCGTGCCCCCGGCGGCCTCAAAGTGCACGTCGGGGGCCATCTGGGCGGCCAGCTCGCAGACTCCTTTGGCCAGGGAGGCCGAGTGGGAGACGATGACGAAGGAGACGCGCACGCTCATGCTGCGCCGGCCTCGCCCGCCGCGCGCACGGCGGCGCGCAGGATGAGGGAGGTGGACACGGCGCCCGGGTCGAGGTGTCCGATGGAGCGTTCGCCCAGGTAGGAGGCGCGTCCCTTCGTGGCCCGCAGGGGTTCCGTCGCGGCGGCTCCGGCCTCGGCGGCGGTGGCAGCGGCCTCGAGGACGGCTGCGCCATCGCTACCGGACTCGGCGGCCGCGCGGGCGGCCTCGAGGGCCGGAGTCCACGCGTCCACCATGGTCTTTTCGCCCGTGGTGGCCTTGCCTCGCGCCTGGATTCCATCGAGCGCGCCCGCGATTACCGCTGCCACGCCCGCGCCGTCGAGTTCACCGTCACCGGCGGCCTTCGATGCGCGCAGGAACGCGGTCCCGTACAGGGGCCCGGCGGCGCCGCCGACCGTGGACATGAGGGTCTTGGCAACCGTCTTGAGTACCTCGGCGACGCTGCCCGGCTGGGCCTGGCCCAGGGCCTCGACGGCGGCCTTGAAGCCGCGGTCCATGTTCTCGCCGTGGTCGCCATCTCCGATGGCTCGGTCCAGGTCCACCAGGTAGTCCCGCTGTTCGGCCACATCGGCCGCTGCCAGTTCGATCCACCGGCGTGCCCACGCTGCATCTAGGCTCATCGTGTTTCTCCTTGTCCTGCCTCGTTGCTTACTTCCAGGCGACCGTGTTCACGGGCGCATCGAAGAGCTCGAGGAGCTCGTCGTCGGCGCGCATGAGGGTCACGGAGACTCCGGGCATCTCCAGGCTGGTGACGTAGTTGCCGACCATCTGGCGGGCAATCTTGATGCCGTCCTTCTTCAGCAGGGCGGCGAGGGCGCGGAAGCAGATGTAGAGCTCGGAGACGGGGGTGCCGCCCATGCCGTTGACGAGGGCCACGACGCGCTCGCCTTCGGCGAGGCCCAGGTCTTCGCGCACGCGCTCGTAGAGTTCGGCGACGAGACTGTCCGCGGTCTCCATGGCACCGCGGCGGTATCCGGGCTCGCCGTGGATGCCGATGCCCAGCTCAATCTCATCCTCGCCCAGGTCGAAGGAGGGCTTGCCGGCGTGGGGCACCGTGCAGGGGCCCAGGGCCAGGCCCATGGAGCGGGTCTGGTCGTTGACCTTGGTGGCAATGCGGGTAACCTCCTCCAGGGAGTCGCCGCGCTCGGCGGCAGCACCCGCGATCTTCTCCACGAAGATCGTTCCGGCGACGCCGCGACGCCCCGCCGTGTAGAGGGAGTCCTCGACGGCCACGTCGTCGTTGACGACGACCGACGAAACCTTGATGTCCTCCATGTCGGCCAGCTCGGCGGCGGTCTCAAAGTTGAGGACGTCGCCCGTGTAGTTCTTGACGATGTGCAGCACGCCCGCGCCGTGGTCGGCGGCCTTCGTGGCCTCCAGGATCGGGTCGGGGGTGGGCGAGGTAAAGACCGCGCCGGGCACGGCCGCATCCAGCATGCCTTCGCCGACGAAGCCCGCGTGCAGGGGCTCGTGTCCGGATCCACCACCGGAGACGAGGCCTACCTTGCCCTCAGCCTTGGGGACGTGACGGGTCACGAAGTCGGGCGAGTAATGGACATCGACGAGGTCGGGGTGGGCCAGGGCGAAACCTTCGAGGGTTTCGCGGACGACGGCGTGGACGTCATTGACGAGCTTCTTCATAATGCCTCCTTGCACATTGCTCATCTGTACTTGTATGCGTGATCAATCGTGCCACCTTTGAGCACGAAATCCCAACCGTGGCGGCCGCCACGATGCGGCCGCTCTGGTTGGGTTCCATCCTAGCGGGGGCTGTGACCGGCGAGGGCCAGCATTTCCCCGGCGAGCATGACCGAGCCAAACACGAGAACTCCGCTACGATCCGCAGGCTCGGCCCCGGCCTCGGCGATCTCGGCTGCACGATCGACCGCGTCGGCCAGCGACTCGCGCACGTCTACCCGGTCAGGACCGAAGACCTCCTCAGCGATCTCGGCCAGACGCGCGATGTCAGCCGCGCGCTCGCCCGGCATCTGCGTGACGACGAGGTGATCGATGAAGGGTTCGACCTCGGACAGGACGCCCTCGACGTCTTTGTCCCCCATCGCCGCGTACACGCCCGCGATCCGCGCGAACCCAAAGGAGGATTCCACGGCCTCGCGCAGGGTGGCCGCACCCGCGGGGTTGTGCGCGGCGTCCACGATGATCGTGGGCGAATGACGCACGACCTGCATGCGTCCCGGGCTGGAGGCGTTCATGAGGCCCTGCTCGACGATGCGGCCGTCCAGGCCGCGTCCACCCATGAAGGCCTCGACGGCGACGAGGGCCGCCGCCGCGTTGTGCGCCTGATACTGGCCGAACAGCGGGACGAACACGTCCTCGTAGACCGCGGAGGGCGTGCGGATCGTGACCATCTGGCCGCCGACGCCCATCTGACGATCCACGACCTCGAAGTCGCGGCCCTCGACGCGGGCGATCGCGTCGACGGAGCGCGCCTGCTCGAGGAGGATGTCGAGGACTTCCTCCTCCTGCGCCATGATGACGACGACCTGGCCGGGCTTGATGATGCCGGCTTTTTCGCGCGCGATTTCCTCGATCGTGGAGCCGAGCCACTTCGTGTGGTCCAAGGCGATCGGGGTGATAACGGAGACGCCCGCGTCGATGACGTTCGTGGCGTCCCAGCGCCCGCCCATGCCGACCTCGACGACGGCGGCGTCGACCGGATAGTCGGCGAAGGCCGCGTACGCCATGATCGTGAACACCTCGAAGAAGGACAGGCGAGGGCCGCCCTCCTGCGCGCTGCGCTCGTCCACCATGCCGACGTATGGCTCGATGTCCTCCCATGCGCGCACGAAGCCCTCGCGCGTGATCGGGTGGCCCTCGAGCGAGATGCGTTCGCGCACGTCGAGCAGGTGCGGGCTCGTGAAGCGGCCCGTCTTCATGCCGAAAGCAGTAAGGAGCGAGTCGATCATGCGCGACGTGGAGGTCTTGCCGTTCGTACCCGTGATGTGGATCGACGGGTAGGAGTTCTGCGGGTCGCCCAGGATGTCCAAGGCGAGCGTCACGCGATCGAGCGTGGGATCAATGTCGTGCTCGGGTGCGCGCGCGACGATGGACTGGTAGATCTCCTGCACGCGGGCATCCAGCGCAACGTCCTCCTCGGCCTTCGCCAGCGCGGCCTCGTGGGAGGCGCGCTCGTCGCGTGCCTCGACGGCGTCGTCGGCGAAGTCCTCGTCCACCTCACCCTCAATCTCGGCGAGGACGGAGGGGTCGGGGCCCACCAGCAGCGAGTGCTCGACGAGGGCGCGCAGCGCGGCCTCGCGTTCGCTCTCCTCAGCCTGAGGGTCGGTGCCCTCCCCCGCCTCGGTGTCCTCGACCTCGTCGGCCGCTTCCAGGTACGGGATCAGGTCGGCCGGGATGCCGCCCTGCTGGTCCTCGTGGGTGGGGTCTTGCCCGAAGAACGATTCGCCTGCCATGTTTCCTCCGCTGCTCGCAGTGTCTTCGCTATTTTACCGGGCCAGGCACGGCGGGCGGCTTGTTCCGCCGGTCACGGCGCGTTGTCGCGCACAGTCCGCGCGTCGTCATTGACGAGGCCGGGGCGGGGTACCCCCGAACCTACACATTCTCCGCGGGGAGCTCGTCGTCAGCGCGCCGGCGAAGACAGGTAGGATGAAAGCCTTCACGATGATCTATTTCAGGAGGCAACACGTGGGTAAGTGGTTTGGTCAGGCATCCGAAATCGAGGAGCTGCGCGCCGAGAACCAGCGACTCAAGGAACAGGTCGCGACCCTCGAGGCGCGACTGCGCGCCGCCTACGCGGACGCCGGGGTCGCGGCCCTCGCCGGATCATCCTTCCCCTCTCCCGAGGCGGCAGTACCGCAGGCCTCAGTTCCTGCCTTCCCAGCCGGTGCACCCAACCCGACCACGGCCTCGTTCCCGGAGCTGAGCGCCGCCGAACTCCAGATGATCGCCGAGGGCAGGGTCCTCAACGCCATCAAGGCCTACCGGGACCGTACCGGCGTCGACCTGAAGACAGCGAAGGCGGCAATCGACGCCGCGCGCTGACGATTCCCTCATGCTGGGCGAGCCAACCGCTCTGATAGGATGCCGACCACACAGACATCCTCAATGACTCGAAGGATTCCCCATGCTGCTGGCAGGTCTCACCGAAGAACCGGGCTGGATCCGATCCAGCTTCAACCTCACGTACCGCGTGCCGTGGGAGAAACTGACCCAGGGCGTGCGTGGGGTCTACCCCTACATCGAGGACGCCGAAGTGCAGGTCGACGGCGAGCCCCTCCATTTGTCCGCGCCCGAGGATCTGCTGGCCATTCACGAGGCTTCCAGCGTCATGATCCGAGGCATGTCCCCCATCCTCAAGGCGCCGATCATGCTGACGTTCTTCAACCAAAAGCCGTTCGTCAACGTCGCGATCGGCCGGGTCAACGAGGAATTCCAGACCACCGACTACGAGAAGTTCAACAAGTCGATGTGCCAGTTCATGGACTCCATCGAGATCATGATGCACGTCCCGCCGGCCACGCTGCCGAAGGGCTGAGCCCCGAACGCACCCCCGGAAGCGAGAGGAACACAGGCATGCACCTGGAAGGGCATCACGAGGACGGCGGCTGGCTCCTGTCCACCTTTACCCTCACGAACCGAGTCTCGTGGGAGATGATGCTCCAGGCGGTCTACGCCGCCTTCGAGTATTTTGCGGACATCACGATCTTCGTGGACGATCAGTCCGTCAAGCTCGAGTCCCGCGCCGACGTGCTCTCCATCCCCGAGGCTCGAAGCATCGGGATCGCCGGCGAGTCCGTGGTGGTCAAAGAACCGATGATCATCATCTTCTACAACCAGGTGCACTTCATCAACCTGCGTATTCGGTGCGGCAACGACGACCTGCGCGACCTCGACTACGAGGGCTTCAACAAGATCGTGTGCCCGATCGTCGACGCCATCGAGCTGGCGATGTACCAGGAGCCCGTGCCCACGCCCGTCAAGGACGACGCTACTGAAGAAACCGAAGACGCCGAGGAGGAGAAGCGGGCTGAGGCCTCGGCCGCCGAACCCCCGATCCCCCCGCCGCCAGCCACAGAACCACAGGACAGCGTGACTCCCGCCGACGTCCCTGCACCGGGCGCCGAACCGCCGATTCCCCTCCCGCCGGCCGAGGCCTCGGCCCCACCGATCCCATCCCCCGCGCCTGCACCGAGAAAGAGGAGTGAGTTCCGATGCAACTAGAGACTCCTTCGCCCGACGACAAGCGGCGCACCGTCCATCAGACACACATTTTTCCCACGCGTGGACCCGGCCCAGGCGACGTACTGCCCAACGCGGCGCAGGGCCTCGGAGAGCGCTACCGGTGCGGAGCTGACGTGACCGGCGCCATGGAACTCCAAATGGCCGAAGGCACCGACCCTCACATTCGGTCGACGGCCGACTGGATGCGCTCGCGTTTCTCGCAGCCCGGCACAATCTGTCCGGTATGGCGCGACGACCGCGACCACGGCGAAATCCCGGGAACCAACCGCTATTTCCGCGACAAAGACGAGTTCATCGAAGCCTTCGACATCGAGGGCCTGGACCACATCGGGCACGTCGGGGCGCGCAACCTGACGCCCATCATCAAGGGGTTGATCTTTCCCTCGGAGTTCCGATCGGGTCCACCCGCCAACTACAACGAGCTGTACCGCCAGTTCCGCTTCACCGAAAACCCGTTGCCCGAGGACGTCGCCATCGAGATCTGCCTGCTCGACGAGGACATGGGTTCCCACGGGCAGGTCCCACAGGTGCGAATCATCGAAAAAGTCATGATCGGCGGCTGGGCGCCCATGACGATCGACGAGCTCATCACGCAGAACATCATCGAAGGAGTCTCCGAGCATGTTGGGGAAATTGGAAGAATTGATTGGAAAGATCTGTTCGGATACTTCCGTCGCTAAAGCCGACTTCCAGCAGGGATACGGGTACGGGTATTCGTTCTCGACCTACAACACCGATTTCTTCACCGTCTGGGAGATGTCGGGCTACTACCGTTTCAGCTGGTCCGAACGTCACCCAAGCTGGCGGTTCACCATGGACACGCGCAACGAGACGCTGGCCAGCTACGTGCTGGTCACCCAGGTCGGTGCGCTGCGTCGCGCACGGCTGCGCCAACGCCCCATCGTGATCCCGGGTGAGGCTCCCTCACCGCAGCAGTGGACGATCGCGGACACGCGGTGGCCGCGAGTCAAGCGATACACGAGCGCCACCGACCCGACAATGGTCGTCGAGTCAGTCAATAGCCTCGAACTGCGTCAGACTCTGTTCGCCACACAGTTCCCGCTTGAGGACTACGTCGACTCCTTCATGGATCCGGACGCGAATCCCGTTCTCGCCCCGTATCTCTCCTCGGTCGAGCCGCACCTGGAACACCTGCGCCACGCGGGCGTGAAGCTGCCGTCTGACGCCGATTACCTGGAAGGCACTCGCTAAGCAGGGAATCTTCCCCGACACGATGCTCACAGAAACGGGCGGGCCGCGCTCTCGCGCAGCCCGCCCGGCTCAGTAACAGCACTCAGTGCTTGGCGACGCTCACCGCGAGCTTGTCGCCGGCCTCGACCGTCAGCGACAGAGCGAGGGTCTCGGTGGCGATCATGTCGCGCCAGGTCTCCACGTCGGCCACGTGCTCGGCGGGAACCGTCAGCGACAGGTCGATGCGGTCCGCGATGTGCAAGCCGGCGTTCTTACGCTCATCCTGAACGGCGCGCACGACGTCGCGGGCGTACCCCTCGGCCTCAAGCTCGGGGGTCAGCTCCGTATCGAGCACCACGAAAGTACCCGACGCCAGCACGTCCGCGACCTGGCCCTCGGCGGCGTCCACGGAGGTGGACACGGAGAACATGTCGCCCGTGAGCACCAGCGGCGCCCCATCCAGCTCGACGGAGCCGAAACGGCACTCGCCGTCCACGACCTCCCACTCACCGGACTTCTGAGCCTTGAACAGCTGGCTCGTCAGCTTACGAACCGCCGGTTCGAAGGCGCGCGGGTTCAGCGCCAGCTCGGTGCGAACGCTCAGACCCGAGTCCTGCGGCGCGGAGAAGACCACGGACTTCACGTTCACCTCGGAGGCAATCAGGTCCGCGAAGGGCTCCAGCGCAGCGAAGTCCTCCGACACGACCAGCAGCGAGGCCAGCGGCTGGCGCACGCGCAGCTGATGCGTCTTACGCAGCGCGTGTGCTGCCGACACGATCGAACGAACCTCGTCCATCGCGGCGACCAGCTCGGGGGCGTCCACGGCCTCGTCGATGACGGGGAAGTCTACGAGGTGCACGGACTCGCCGCCCGTCAGGCCTCGCCAGATTTCCTCGCTCAACAGCGGCAGCAGGGGCGCCGCCAGCTCCATGAGCGTCACGAGAGCGGTGTACAGCGTGTCAAACGCGGCGCCATCCTCGTCCCAGAAGCGCTGACGCTGGGTACGCACGTACCAGTTCGTCAGGACGTCCAGGTAATCACGGATCGCCTCGCACGCGCCGGCCACGTCGTAGCCGTCAAGCGCGCCGCGCACATCCTCGGCGAGGGTGCGGGTGTGGGCCAGCAGGTAGCGGTCCATCTGCGCCAGCGCGGCCACGGCCTCGGGCGACGACAGATCGATGCGCGAGGCCTCGTAGCCCTCGCCCTTGTTGCAGGCACCCGCGTACAGCGTGAAGAAGTAGTAGGTGTTCCAGATGGGCAGCAGCACCTGACGGACGGTGTCGCGGATCGACTCCTCCTTGACGATCAGGTTGCCGCCGCGCACGACCGGGCTCGACATGAGGAACCAACGCATCGCGTCGGAGCCGTACTTGTTGAACACCTCGGCCACGTCCGGGTAGTTACGCAGCGACTTACTCATCTTCAGGCCGTCGTCACCCAGGACGATGCCGTGGGAGACGCAGGAGCGGAACGCCGGGCGATCGAAGAGCGCGGTCGCCAGGACGTGCAGCGTGTAGAACCAGCCGCGCGTCTGACCGATGTACTCGACGATGAAGTCGCCCGGGTAGTGGTTCTCGAACCACTCCTGGTTCTCAAAGGGGTAGTGCACCTGCGCGAAGGGCATCGAGCCGGACTCGAACCAGCAGTCGAACACGTCGGAGATGCGACGCATCGTCGACTTGCCCGTCGGGTCGTCCGGGTTCGGGCGCGTCAGGGAGTCGATGAAGGGACGGTGGAAGTCCGTGACCTTCACGCCGAAGTCGGCCTCGAGCTCCGCGATGGAGCCGTAGACGTCGGTGCGCGGGTATGCCGGATCATCCGAGACCCACACGGGGATCGGCGCGCCCCAGAAGCGGTTACGCGAGATCGACCAGTCACGGGCGCCCTCCAGCCACTTGCCGAAGATGCCGTCCTTAGTGTGCGAGGGGGTCCAGGTGATCTC
This sequence comes from Schaalia odontolytica, assembly GCF_009730335.1. Taxonomy (GTDB): domain Bacteria; phylum Actinomycetota; class Actinomycetes; order Actinomycetales; family Actinomycetaceae; genus Pauljensenia; species Pauljensenia dentiphila. The sequence goes on along the minus strand of NZ_CP046315.1, from coordinate 1,221,218 downwards.
CTGGTTGAGCTCCACCATGCGATCGCGAATCTCGGTGACGCGGACGAACCACGAGGACACGGCCTTGTACATGAGGGGCTTGCGGCAGCGCCAGCAGTGCGGGTAGGAGTGCACGTAGGACTTCTCGCGCACCAGCACGGCGCGGATCTCGGGGGCGCGGCGCGCGATCGGGCCACCCTGCTCGCGCAGGTCGGCGACCACGTAGCGGTTCGCGTCGAAGATCTGCATGCCCTCGTAGTCGCTTACCTCGGAGGTGAAGACGCCGCCCTCGTCGACGGGCAGAACGACGCCGATGCCGTACTCCATGCACGTCCACATGTCGTCCTCACCGAAGGCGGGGGCCTGGTGGACGAGGCCGGTGCCGTCCGTGGTCGTCACGTAGTCGGCGGCGATGATGGACCAGCCGTTGGGGCCGGGAGCGCCACCCTCAGCGCGGCGCTCAGGGGTGTCGAAGTAGTCGTAGATCGGGTGGTAGTGGATGCCCACCAGCTCCGAGCCCTTGTAGGTGGCCACGACGGTGGGTTCCTCGCCCAGCTCCTTGGCGTAGGCGGGGATCAGGTCGGTGGCGATGAGGACGCGCTCGCCAGCGAGCACACCCTCGTGGTCGGCGGCAACCTCAACGAGGGAGTACTGGATCTCCGGGCCCACGGCGACGGCCGAGTTCGACGGCAGCGTCCAGGGCGTGGTCGTCCAGATGAGGGCCAGCTCGGGGCGCGCCGAGTCCTCGCGCAGCTTCGTCTCGAGGCGCAGGCCCACCGTCACCGTGTTGTCGGTGCGGTCCTGGTACACGTCGTCGTCCATCTTGAGCTCGTGATTGCTCAGAGGCGTGCGGTCGTTCCAGCAGTAGGGCAGGACGCGGTGACCCTGGTAGGCCAGGCCCTTGTCGTAGAGCTGCTTGAACGCCCAGATCACGGACTCGGTGTAGGACATGTCGAGCGTCTTGTAGTCGTGCTCGAAGTCCACCCAGCGGGCCTGGCGGGTGACGTACTCTTCCCATTCCTTCGTGTAGCGCAGAACGGAGGAGCGGCAGGCGGCGTTGAACGCCTCGATGCCGACGCCACCCTCACGGGTGATCTCGGTGACGTCCTCGATGCCGAGCTGGCGCTGAGCCTCGAGCTCGGCGGGCAGACCGTGCGTGTCCCAGCCGAAGCGGCGCTCGACGCGGTGGCCTTTCATAGTCTGGTAGCGGCCCACGACGTCCTTGACATAGCCGGTCAGGAGGTGACCGTAGTGGGGCAGGCCGTTGGCGAAAGGCGGGCCATCGTAGAACACGAACTCGTTGGAGCCATTCTCGCCGGCGTCGCGCATCTCAATGGATTTGCGGAAGGTGTCGTTGTTGGCCCAGAAGGCCAGGGTGCCCTCTTCCATCGCGGGGAAGGAAGGGCTGGGGTCCACCTCGTCTTGCCGGTGGCGGGGGTAGAAGCCGTGCTTCGTCATGAGTGTCCTCGTCTCGCGCCTATACAGGGACGAGGACCGGCGTCGCCGGCACCCGCGGTACCACCCCGCTTGCCGCTCCCTCACGGGCCGCGGCCGCTTCGTTGGGGCTATGTCGGGCCCTCCCGTCCGGTTCTACTGGAGGGGACGAGGCCGTGGCCGGCTGTCGCTGCCCTCTTTCTTCCGGATGCTCCCCGGTGATACCCCGCTGGAGCGGGCCGGATCGTAGCGAAAAACCAGTGTAGCGAAGAAACTCCGGCGCGCCCACTGGGCGGAACGTCTGTCTGCACACAGCGCGACCTCGGGCGCTTGGCCTCGCGTACGCAGGCGGCGCCCTGGTGGGCCGTGGTCGGCGAGTGAGCGGTGGGGCACGCAAGGCCTAGCCTAGAGTTGTAGGGTGAGTGTAATGGATACGAAACGCCCTGCGCGTCCCTGGAGTGTGCTTGTCGGCGCGCTCGTGTTGGTGGCGCTGATTGCCGTGTGGGCGGCGCAGGGAACCCTGGCCGGATCGGGTGTGCCCGTTGGTCGCGCGGCGACGATCGCCGTGGGCATGACCCTGCAGGCGATTCCCTTCCTGCTTCTGGGCGTGTTCGTCGCAGAACTCATCGAGGCCTTCGTCTCCCCCGCCCTGATCGCGCGCGTGTTTCCGACGAACCCTGTGGCGTCCGTGTTGACCGCTCTCGTCGCTGCTTTCCTTCTTCCCGTCTGCGATTGCTCGGCGGTGCCGATCTTTCGTTCACTGCTGCGCAAGGGCGTTCCCCTGTCGGCGGCGACCACTCTCATGCTGGCTTCCCCCGCGATCAATCCCCTGGTGATTGCATCAACGTATTACGCGTTCGGCTCGTGGGCGATTGTGGGTGCGCGCATTGGGCTGAGCATCATCGTCGCGTTGTCGGTAGGCCTGTCGATGCTGGCTTCTCCTCCGAGCGCCCTGCGCGAGGAAGCCCACCTCCACGACGGGGACTCGTGCGGATGCGACGGCGGCTGCGAGACGCCGGACCGCTCGTTCTCTGGCATCCTTGGCGCGACTGGCCATTCCTTCGGGCGAATCCTGCCCTATCTGCTGGGCGGTGTGGCCGCCTCGACTGCGGCGCAGGTGTTCTGGCCGGTGTCTTCCCTGCTCGCGGGCCTGCCCGCTCCCGGTGCCCTGGCGCTCATGATGGCGGCGGGCTTCGCCCTGTCGCTGTGTTCCTCTTCGGACGCGGTGATCGCGCGTTCGCTGGCCTCCCTCGCGCCGCAGGGGGCACTCATGGGGTTCATGGTCTACGGCCCGATGATGGACGTAAAGAACGTGGCGCTGCTGTCCTCGCAGTTCCGCGGCGCATTCGTGCTTCGCCTGTTTGCGACCGTCACGTGCATCGCCGCCGCCGTCATTGGTGGCGCCTGGTGGATGGGGGTCCTCGCGTGAAGCTCATCGACCGCATCGCCCCCGTCCTCGAGTCGCTCTCTCTCGCGTCCCTCGGCGGCGTGCTGCTGTGGCTCGCCATGTCTGGCCGCTATGCGTCCTTCGTGCCCCCGTCGGCACGCTTGGGCATCATCGCGTCCAGCATCGGCCTGTTCGCCTGCGCGCTCGCACTCTCCGCGCGCATCGACGCCGGCGAACACAAGAGCGCGGACACGGCCACCTCCTACCGGGCCATGACGCGCAGCCTCGTCGCCCTCCTGGCTGCCGCCCTGCTCATCCTCCCCTTCCGCGTCTCCCCCTCCGAGCTGGCCGCGGGCGCGATTGGCGCACGCCCCACCTCTGGCGGATCCACCATCGACGCGGACACCGACGATTCGACCGAGGACACCCCCGGGACATCCAACGACGCAGCGAACGGGGGCACAAACCCAGCCAGCGGCAGTGGCAGCCAGAACGCGGGCGCGGGGCAGGCCTCGTCGAGCGGGAAGCTGGAGCTCACGACCGACAACTTCTATTCCCAGGTGGAGGAGATGATCGCCAACGGACGCGCGCACGATGGTCAGCGTGTCGAGCTGACTGGCTTCGTGCTCAGTGCCGAGGCCGCGAGCGCCCAGGCGTCGATTCCGCGTGTGACGGATGAGGAGAGCTTTGCGGTGGCGCGTATGGCTATTTGGTGTTGTGCGGCGGATGCGTATCCGGTTGGGTTTGCGGTGCGGTGGGCTGGGCCTGCTCCTGCGGCGGATAGCTGGGTGCATGTGAGCGGTACGCTGCGTGTGCGCGGTGGGAAGGCGCTGGTCATTGATGCTGATTCGGTGACGCCGGCACAGACGCCGAATCCGGAGTTCGTGGTTCAAACGCGCTAAAGACACGCTTTTTAGTGACCTAGTTCACTACATCTGTTTATGTCCGTTACTTCGGACACAAACTTGCGCGCGTACGGTGAATGAAGCGCACACGGCAGGCGCGGGCGCATCACCACACCTTCAAGGATGAAGACATGTCATCGACAACCACACTCACACCCCGCGACAAGCAAGCGAGGCGCTACGCAACGACTCTCGCTCTGATCGCCACCCTCGGCCCCTTCTTCTACGGATTCGAGGGCATGGTCCTCAACGCCGCCATCAAGGCCGTGGGATCCACCTTCGAGCTCGGCCCGATCCTGCAGGGCGTTGCGGGCGCGGCAGGTGTCATCGGCGGCCTGATTGGCGCCCTCGCCGCGGGTCGCATCTCCGACAAAATCGGCCGCAAGACCACTCTCATGTGGGTCGGTCCCTTCCTGCTTGTTGAGGCCCTCCTCGGACCCATCTCTCCCCTACTCGGTAGCCTCGGCTATCCCTTCCTACTCCTGACCCGCATCATTGGCGGCATCGGCTTCGGCGCGGCGACCACGGTTGCCCCCGGCTACGTCGCCGAGATCGCGCCCGCTGACATCCGCGGGCGTCTCATCGGCTTCCGCCAGCTCGCGATCATCCTGGGCCTGTTCTTCGCCGGCCTCATCAACACGGCGGTCGTCTCGATCACGGGTGGCGCTGCCAAGCCGGCGTTCGGCGGCCTCATGACATGGCAGGTCCTCTTCGCCTGCCTCATTATCCCGGCCCTGCTCTTCGTGGTGTTTACGGCGAAGATTCCGGAGTCTCCCCGTTACCTCGTGTCCGTGGGCCGCACCAAGGAGGCCGAGGAGATCCTGGCCAAGCTGTCCGGCGAGGAAGACCCCGCGGCCCGCGTCGAGGCCATCGCCCAGTCCCTGACGATCACGGGCGGTGCGAAGCTCTCGATCGGACAGATCCTATCCTCGCAGTGGCGCGGCCTCGTGTTTGTCGGCATGGCGATCGCCGCGTTCCAGCAGCTGACCGGTATCAACGGCGTCTTCTTCTACTCGAACTCACTGTTCGCCGCCGTCGGCTTCACCGAGTCGATGGCCCTGGCCCAGACCCTGCTCATCACCGCCTTCAAGATCGTCGGTGTCCTGTCGGGCATCATGCTGGTGGACCGCGTGGGCCGCAAGCGCATGCTGATCTACGGCGGCACCCTCATCTTCGTCTCGCTCGGCATCGTGGCGACGGTCTTCACGGTCGCCCCCACCATCGACGGCAAGCCGGATGTCGCGGACTCCCCCGTCCTGGCATTCCTGGCGGTCGCGGCCCTGTGCACGTTCCTGCTCGGATTCACCTCCTCGTGGGGCCCCATCTTCTCCATCGTCATGGGCGAGATGTTCCCCAACTCGATCCGCGGCGGCGCCATGTCGCTCGCGTCGGGTGCCGACTTCCTCGTCAACTTCCTGGTCGTCCTCCTCTTCCCCTTCCTCATCGCCTGGTCGCCGGCCGGCACCTACTGGATCTACTGCGCCTTCGGCGTCCTAGCGGTCATCTTCACGGCGAAGTTCCTCACCGAGACCAGCGGCGCCGAGCTTGAAGACATGGACAAGGTCGTCGCCCAGAAGTGAGCGCTCTCCCCTTCGATTTCAACGACGAAAAGGCACTGCAATGACTGATACGACTCGGGACATTCCCGACAACGTGCGCAACGTCCTGGTCATCATGACCGACCAGCACCGCACCGACACGATCGGCTGCCTGGGCAACCCCCACGCGCAAACCCCCGTCATCGACGCGATGGGCGAATCGGGCTTCGCCTTCACCCATTGCTTCACCCCCACGGCTATCTGCACGCCGGCTCGCGCCTCCCTGCTGACCGGCAAGCGCCCGGGCAAACACCAGGTGCTGGCCAACCCCGAATGGAATATCGCTTACCAGGTCTCGATCCCCGAGGGCACGTGGACGTACACGCAGGAACTGCGCGACGCCGGCTACAACGTCGGCATCGTCGGCAAATACCACTGCGGCTACAACCTGCCCGACAAGTTCGGCGCGGACGACGACACCTACTGGGGCGCCGAAAATCCGGTCGCCAACGAGAAGTACGTCGCCTGGCTCGAGGCCAACAACCTCCCGCCGGTGCGCGCGCACGACCTGTGGCGCGGCAAGCTGCCCGGCGGACGCGACGGGCACATCATCGCCGCGCGCCTCGACCAGCCCGAGGAAGCCACCTTCGAGCGCTTCCTGGCGGACCGCGCGATCGAGAAGCTTCGCGAGTACGCCGCCGACTGGAAGGACTCGAAGCAGCCTTTCTGCCTCGACGTGCACTTCTTCGGCCCCCACCTGCCCTACTTCCTGCCCGACGAGTGGTTCGACCTCATCGATCCAAACGACGTCGAGCTGCCGGAAAACTTCGGCGACTCCCTCATCGGCAAGCCCCCGATCCAGGAGAACTACGCGACCTACTGGTCCACGTCCTCGTTCACGAACGAGCAGTGGAAGAAGCTCATCGCGGTCTACTGGGGTTACACGGCCATGATCGACTTCGAGATAGGGCGCATCATGGACGTGGCGCGCGAGCTGGGCATCCTGGACGACACGGCGGTCTTCTTCTGTGCGGACCACGGTGAATTCACGGGTTCACACCGCCTCAACGACAAGGGCCCGATGATGTACGACGACATCTACAACGTCCCCTTCATAGCCCACATCCCCGGCGTCTCAACCGTGGGTCGCTCCGACGCATTCGTCTCCCTCATCGATCTGCCGGCCACGGTCCTCGACATCGCAGGCCTGGACACTTCGCTCGTGGAGGACGGCCGCTCGATCGTGGACCTGACGCGCGGCGGACAGGTCGAAGGCTGGCGCGAGGACATCGTGTGCGAGTTCCACGGCCACCACTTCCCCCTCCAGCAGCGCATGCTGCGCACGCGGGACTTCAAGCTCGTCATCAACCCCGAGTCGATCAACGAGCTCTACGACCTGCGACTGGATCCGGCGGAGATGAACAACGTGTACACCGTGCCCGTCTACGACGAGATTCGCAGGGAGTTGGCCACGAACCTCTACCTGCAGCTGCGTGAGCGCGGGGATCACTCCTTCGCCAAGTGGATGGCCGCGATGACGGACTTCGACATCCCGCTGGTGAACACGGCTCGCTCCGACCTCGACGAGGTCACGAGCGACTAACCCCCTGCCTCGGCGGCGGGAGGACACGCACGATCCCGCCGCCGAGGCCAACGCGCGCCCTGCACACCCCACACAGTGACGCGTATCATAGAAAGTGTCAACGAGGCCGGAGCGCCCCGAGCGGATACCAACGACGAAGCGCCGGGAAGGAGAGGCATGCACTACCCCACGCGCAGACCACTGCCCACCCTCGAAGACCGCATCGTCGCCCACCTGGCCAAAGCCCCCGCAACGCGCTCCCAGCTGTGCGAGGCCCTCGACACCTCGCGCACAAACCTGGGGCGTGCGCTCACCACCCTCCTCGACGAGGGATCGGTGACGCCCATGCGCACGAACGCCCCCGGACGAGGCCGGCCCACCCAGCTCCTCACCCTCAACTCATCGGCGGCACACTGCGTCGGCCTGAACGTCACGCGCACGTCGTGCGCGGGCGTCATGCTCTCGCGCGCCGGCACCGTCCTGGCCGCCGTTCATATCGTCTCCCCCGCCTCCCCCTCCCTCCAGCTCTCTCTCGAGCAAACCTGCGAGGCTCTGGCCGCGAGCGCGGCCCGTCAAGGAATCGATACTTCGACGGTGCGCGCGGTGGGCGTGGGTGTTCCCATTCCGATGGGGCGTAACGCCAGGCTTTCCTCGGACGCGTACCCGACCATGGAGGAGCTCAGCAAGCTCACGCGTCGCTGGTGGGATCCTCTCCCGATCGTCGACAACACCGTGCGCATGGCGGCGCTCGCGGAGGCCCTGTGGGGCGCGGGCGCGGATATGTCCTCGTTCATCTACTTGCGTCTATCTGGGGGCGTGGGCGGCTGCGTCGTCTCCGATTTTCGCCTCGTTGGCGGGGCGGGAGGGCTGGCCGGGGAACTCGGGCACATGACGGTGGGCGCCAATGACTCACCCTGCGCCTGTGGCAAGCGCGGTTGCCTCGAAACACTGGCATCCGTCCCGGCGCTGTGCGAGCACGCGGGCGTTGCCGATATTACTCAGCTGCGAGCCGCCGTATTATCCGGCGATACGCGTGCGCGCGATGCCCTGGAGCGGGCTGCCCAGGCTGTGGGCTATGTCCTCGGATCGGCGGCGCTCCTCATTAACCCTCGGGCTATCATCGTGGCCGGCGAAATCGTCGACGCGTTCCCGTCCCTGCGATCCGACATCGCGGCCGCCATGTATAGCGAGCTGATTCCCGTCATGGAGTGGGATATCGACGTCGTGGGGGCATCGCTGGGGCCTTTGGGTGCCGCTCAGGCCAGCGCGTATATTGCCGCCCGTCCCTTTGAGGAGGACGGCGCAGCCACCCACCTCCCCGAGGGAGGCTCACCCCGGGAGGCAGGGCCGGCCTCGTCGATGGAGGCGCGCGCCGGTCGCGGGGGTAGGCCGTGACGCGCTCGATCCCCTTCTCCGTCGTCACCAAACCGACGGGGGCAGCGTGCAACCTGGATTGCCAGTACTGCTTTTTCCTGTCCAAGGAGCTGCTCTACGACGCAGCGGCGCAGACTATGTCCGAGCAGACCTTGGAACGTTACGTCGAGGCGTTCCTGGAGTCGAGCCCCGACGGCGAGGTCACGATGCTGTGGCAGGGCGGGGAGCCGACCCTGCGTGGCCTGCCTTTTTTTGAGCGTCTCATTCAGCTGTGTGAGCGCTACCGTCGCCCCACCCAGCGTGTGCGTCACGCCCTGCAGACTAATGGCACGCTGGTGACCTACGACTGGGCCCGCTTTTTCGCGGACCATGACTTCCTCGTGGGCGTGTCCATCGACGGTCCCGCTCCCCTGCACGACGCCTACCGGCTCAACCGTGGCGGGCGGGGCACACACGCGATGGTTGTGCGCGGCTGGGAGGCACTCGCCCGCGCGGGCGTGGAGACGAACATTCTGTGCACGGTCAACGCCGCCAACGAGGAGCACGGGGAGGAGGTGTACCGCTACTTCCGCGACGATCTGGGGGCCCGCTACCTGCAGTTCATCCCCATCGTCGAGCGCGTGCGCGCCGGCGACCTGGCCCAGGCCGAGCGCGGCTGGCGCTCCGGGACCTCAGCGCTCCTGTACCGCCAGGACGGGGACTGCGTCACCAGCCGTTCCACATCCCCTGCTTCCTACGGGCGTTTCCTGTGCGAGGTGTTCGACCAGTGGCTGGCCGCCGACGTCGGCGAGGTCTTCATTCAGGACGTTGATTCGACCCTGTCGGCCATGTTTGGCTCGGCCACGGTGTGCGTGCATGCGCCCCAGTGCGGGGCGAACATGGCGATGGAGTTCAACGGCGACGTGTACGCCTGCGATCACTGGGTGGAGCCGGATTGGTTGGTCGGCTCAATCAACTCCTCGTCCTTCACGCAGCTGGCGGCCTCGGAGACGATGCGTGACTTCGCTCGCCTCAAGCCCAGCCTGGACGACGAATGCCGCGCGTGCCCACACCTGCGGCTGTGCTGGGGAGGATGCCCGAAAGACCGTTTCGTGCGCCGCGGCGAGTCCTCACATAACTACCTGTGCGAGGGGTACCGGGCGTTTTATGAACACGCCACCCCTGCCCTGCGCGCGATGGGCATGCTGATCGCGGCGGGCAGGCCGGCCTCGGACATCATGGACCCCGCGGTCTCTACCTCCCTTGGACTATCTCTCACCACATCTATTCGGAAATGACCAATGATTGTTGAAGCGCTCCTCATCGGCGCATTCGTAGGCATCGTCGTCGGCTCGCTCGGCGCGGGAGGCGGCATCTTGTCGGTGCCGATCCTCGTCTACATTCTTGGGCAGGATCCCCACCAGGCGACGGGCTTGTCCCTCATCATCGTGGGGCTGACGGCCGCCGTCTCGCTGGCGACGCGCGCTCGCAGCGGGAACGTCGCGTGGCGCGAGGGCGCTCTCTTCGCCCTGGCTGGCCTCGTGGGCACGTGGGCAGGCTCGGCGCTCGGGCCGCTCATTTCGGCGCGTGCCCTCATGCTCTCCTTCTGCGCTCTCCTGGGAGCGGTCGCGGTCTTCATGGTGCGCTCCCAGATACGCCCATCTGCCTCGTCCTCTTCAGACGAGGCCGGGGATACCAAGGTCGACAAGGGCACCTGGACGCTCACGACCGCGTTCCGCGTCGTCGCCCTGGCGACGCTGACGGGTTTCCTCACGGGATTCTTCGGCGTCGGCGGCGGGTTCGCGATCGTGCCCGCGCTGCACCTGGCGCTACGGTACCCGATGAAGCGGGCCTCCGCGACGTCCCTGCTGGTCATGGTCATCACCGCCGCCTTCGGGCTGGCCTCGCGCACTCTCGCGGGCACGCTGACGATCACCGCCGAGGCCGGGGTCATGATCACACTGTTCACCGCGGCGTCGATGGGAGGCGGCATCGTGGGAGCCAAACTCACCAAGAGAGTCTCGAATCGGGTGCTCGGCCTGGTCTTTGCGGCACTCCTCGTGTGCGTGGCAGTCTCGACCCTGGCGGCCACACTCGCATGAAGGGCGCGCGAGACCGATTGTGTCTCACACCCCCTCACCGCTCAGCTGGCGGTCGTTCCTTCGCCCTGGGTGGAGGAGTCCTCACTGCCCTGGCTTCCATTCTTGCTGCCGGGGCCTCGGCCTCCCTCCGGGGGAGGTCCCGGGCGGGTACTGCCGGTATCGCCCTGCTCACCGCCCGGCCCCTGCTGCTGGCCGCTACCCGGTCCCTGCTGGCCACCAGGGCCCCGCTGCTGGCCGTTACCCGAACCCTGTTGACCATTGCCGGGGCCGAATTCCTCGTCCTCGTCGCCGTAGCCCTGGTCGCTGACACCGTCCTCGTAGCCTTGCTCATAGAAGTCCTGACCATCGCCCATGACGGCTGCATGCGTGATGATGCCCGCACCGAAGCCGACGCACAGCACCGCAGCTGCGGCGCCGGCGATAGCTGCACGCTTGCTCCACGAGGTTTTCTTCGGTGCAGGCTCGAGCGTCGCGACGCTAGCCGCCACGGCCTCGTCACCGGCATGGTCATCGACAGAAGCCTCCGCAACCGACTCCAGGGGCGTGCCAGCAAAAGCTTTGCTGGTTTCCTCCTGGGCGAGTGGAGGCATCTGCGCCGTTTCCGCCTGCGCCACGTGCGCGGGCAGGACCTCGGTCTGCTCCGTGACCTGCGCCTCCGACTGAGGCAGGATCGAGGTGCGCTCGGTGTCACCTGCCAGGTTCTTGTTGTCGTCCGCCAAGGGGACTCTCCTTTCTGCTGATTTGTGCATCATTGCTTCGCAGATTAGGGACGACACATAAGCGGACGTTATGGCGAAACTGTGAAAACACTATGAATACATAAGTGTCGCACATCACTTTTTGGAGGTGAATAAATTTGTCAGCTCACAACTATCCTGCACCGTTCGACACCCGCCGATCACGCTCAAGAGGTGCCACATGTCCATCAAAGCGCGCCCCACGATCCTGTTTGCCACGGCAACCGCACTCGCCCTCAGCACCTGCGGAGCCACCTCCTCTCCCTCCACACCCGCCGCGAGCGCCGGTTCCTCGTCCGCGGCCGCGTCGACCGACGGTTCCTTTACCCTCCTCAACGGTCTGATCCCTGTTCCGACGGGGTCGCGCTCGTACTCCAAGAAGGGAGACCTGCTCTCGCAGACGACGGAGTCCGACAAGTCCCTGCGCATCGAGGAGTGGACGAAGGTGAGCCTGCCGAACCTCGACGGCACTCACGAGATCGTCAAGACCCTGCGACTGAGCCCCGACGGCACGCGCATGGCGCTCTTGGCTCCATTCAAAAAGCTCGAAGACGACATAAGTTACCAGCTCTACTCAACGCCTGTTGGCGGAGGCGAGGCCACGCAGCTGACAAAGGCCACGGGCATCGCCGGTGGCAAACACGTCATCCTCGCCTGGAGCGTGTAAGAGACCCGAGGCCGGGACCGCAACGCGTACCCCATCACGCGTCCGACCCCGGCCTCGTTCCATGCTGTGAGCGCAAGCGCCCTACTCTACGGCGGTATTCCTGGCCACGAGGGTGTTCGTCGCCTGAGCCACCGGGCGCACGATCATCGAGTCGATGTTGACGTGGGAGGGACGCTCCAGGGTCCACACGATCGCCTCGGCGACGTCCTCGGCGACGAGAGGGGCGGCAACGCCCTCGTAGACGCGGTCGGCGGCCTCCTGGGAGCCGAGGCGGTTGAGGGAAAACTCCTCGGTGCGCACCATGCCCGGCGCGATCTCGATGATGCGCACGGGCTCGCCCACCAGCTCCTGGCGTAGCGTGTTCGCGATAATGCGCTCGGCGTGCTTGGCGGCCACGTAGCCGCCGCCTCCCGGGTAGGTGTCGTGGGCGGCGGTCGAGGTCAGGAATACGAGATCTCCCCCACGCTCGCGCATCCCCGGCAGGAAGGCTCTCGAGCAGTGCAGGGCGGTGAGCACGTTGCGCTCAAACATTGCGCTCCACCTGGCCGGATCTCCCTCCGCGACCCGGTCCACGCCGATGGCTCCTCCAGCGTTGTTGACGACCGCATCCACGGGGCCACCCTCCAGGATGTGTGCGGCCATCTCCTCCACCTGCGCTTCGTCGGTGAGGTCAGCCGCCCAGTATTCGCAGCCAATGTCAGCGGCGAGGGCCTCCAGGGCTCGCGGCGCCGGGCCACGGCGACAACCCTCCACCCCCTCTGCGCCAACAGGCGGGCGGTGGCCTGCCCGATTCCGGTGGAGGCTCCAGTGACGACGACGCGGCGAGAAGTGTTCATTCCTCAACAGTAATGTCCCCGGGTACGCACCGTCGTGCGCGCCCGGGGATATTCGCTGATGTCTCAGCCGTTGGGCAGGCCGTATGCCTTGTGGATCAGCCAGATCGGGTGGACGACGTTCGCGCCGGTGGCTGTGCGCAGCTGCCAGCGGCACGTCTCCGTGTCACAGGCGGCCAGCTCGGCGTTGACCTGCTTGATGAAGTCGAAGACGGGGGCGCCCACGGCCTGGGCGATCGCGTACTTCTCCTTCTTCATGCCGTACGTGCCCGCGATACCGCAGCAGGGCTGCTCGGAATCCTTGACGGTGACGCCGGGGATCAGGCTCATGAGCTCGATCGCAGGCTTGCCCAGACCCTGGGACTTCACCTGACACGGAGCGTGGTACGGGATGGTGACGTCGATGCGCTGGAAGTTCGTGTCCAGTTCGCCCTTGTCGTACAGGTGCAGCAAGAACTCGCTGATATCCCACGTGCGGGAACCCACATCCCTCAGCTCCGGGGTGTCCATCTCGAGGATCTCATGGGCCTCGTGGCGCAGCATGCCGCCGCACGAGCCCGACGCGGAGATGATCGGGGCATCGCGGTTGACGCTGCGCAGGTCGTTGGTCAGCTTAGAGACGTACTTGCGCGCATCGTCGTACAGGCCGTTGGACTGCAGGGCCAGGCCGCAGCAGCCGTGCTTGGGAACCAGGACCTCATAACCCAGGTGCTCGAGCACCATGACCGAGTGAATCGAGGTCTCGACCTCGAAGTACTGGCCGGCGCATCCGTGGAAGAAGATCACCTGGCCGCGCGTGCCGGAGTTCGCCAGCGGCTTGTGCTTCTTGAACCAGGACTCGAAGGTGCGACCATACGCGCGCGGCATGGGGGCCGAGCGGTGCACGCCGATGACGGCCTCCATGGCCAGGCGAATCGGCTTGACGTCGAGCGCCCAGTTCGCGATGGGGGCAACCGGGGTCATCATGGTGCCGATCAGGGAGGTACGGCCGATGAGGCGGTCGCGCAGCGGAATGCCATGCGCTTCCTTCATGGCGGTACGGCGGTGGTGGATGATCTCGGTGACCTTCACGCCCTGGGGGCACACGAGCGAGCAGGTGCCGCACGAGGAACAGTAGTCGATGGACTTGTCCACCATCTGCCCGTCCTTGCGGAAGCGCTCGGCCTGCGGGCCGGAGTACTTGGGGCCGGCGAACAGGTCGGTGACGCGCATGACCGGGCACTGGGTCTCGCAGATCGTGCACTTGACGCACGAGTCGAGGCTGGCGCGCAGCGCAGCGTCACCGGTGAGGGCGAAGACGTCTTCTTCCTCCACGCCCGGTCCCATCAGCGTTGACATTTCCAGGGTCATTTCAGTTCCTCCACGATCGAGTCGACGGCCGCGAGCGCGCTGGCCAGCGCGATTCCTTCGCCGCTCTTTTCGCGCCAGCGGGTGGCGCCGGCCAGGTTGCCTCCGGCCGCGTACAGGTTCGGGCACACGGGCGCGCCTTCCTCGTTCAGGACGCGCATGTTGTCGTCGACGGCGAGGCCGGCCAGGAAGAGGGGCTGGTCCTCGCCCCAGAAGTCGGCGTGCAGGAGCTGTCCGGAGGCGCCCATGACGGGCAGCCCGCAGATGGTCTCTCGCACGGTGCCGTAGGAGTCCATGTCGAGGGCGCCGGATTCGAAGCCGCCAGCGGCCAAGATGAGGGATCGGGTTTCCACGATCGTGGAGCGTCCCGCGCTGGCGTATTCGACGGCGCTTACGCGTCCATCTGCCGTGTGCACGGCCTTGATCGGGGATCCGAGGATGACGCGGCACTTGTCGGAGGCGATGCGGGTCAGCAGGGCGTTCAGGCGCATGCCGGGCACCGACGGGGGCTGGATCGGGATCTCGAAAACGGGGTGGCCGAGCTTGTCTGCGAGGTCGCGCCAGGCATTCGGGTCGTCGAGGCCGAGGACGGCGGGCAGGCCGACGATCTCGCCATCCTGGAGGAGGGGGCGGATCTGGTCTGCCAGGCGCGCACGGTTCTCCTCGTGGTCGAGGCTGCGCGCGTGGTTGGTGCCGGTCGAGTCGACCTCACCCTCGCGCACGACGTAGTCAACACTGAGGGCGCGGGCATTGATGGGGGCGCCGTCGGGGCCGTTCTGGCGTGTCAGGTTCTCGGCGACGAGGCCGGGGTAGAAGTCCTTGAAGCGCGTCAGTCCGACGATGGCGTAGCGGGCGCCCGCCTGGGGAATGCCGGCCTCCATCGAGGGCGGGATCAGGCAGGTGGGGCGCAGCGCGCCAACGCCGGTGGGGATGCGCGCGTTGCGGGTCTCATCGCCGATGAGGGCGTCCGCGCCGACGAGGTCACGCAGCCATGCGACGGATGCGCCGACGAAGTCGGGGGTGACGTGGCTGTAGGGGTGGGTCGGGCGGGAGGCTACGTGGCCTTCCAGAGCCTCCAGGGGTGCCTCGACCGGCTCGGGGCGGTAGCCGAGGATGTCGACCGTGCCCGTGCCGAGCTGGATGCCACCCACGCCCTTAGTTACGAGGGTGACGCTCAGTCCCGCGTCGGCTGCTTTGATTGCTGCGGCCAGGCCTGCCAGGCCAGCGCCGATAACGACGACGTCCCTCATCGAACAACCTCCTCGCTGGGTGCGGGCAGGTGCTCGACGTCGAGCGTGCCCTCGTGAATCCAGGCGTCCAGTGCGGCCTGCCTGGCTTGCTTGCCGAACATGATGGGCCACAGGCCGATCCAGCGGTTCTTCAGGAAGAGACGCAGGAGGGAGTTGGCGCGCATCGAATCGATATCTCCGCGCTCGTGGGCGATGCCAGCGGCGCGCTGGGAGCAGAATCCGCCCTGACAGGGGCCCATGCCCAGGCGCATCTGGCGACGCACGTCATCGAGCTGCCCCTTGGGCAGGGTGTCCATGACGTTTTCGAGCATGGCGCGCGTGGCCATCTCGCACTCGCAGATGATCTGCTCGTGGGAGGGGGATTCGTTGCGCGATTCGACGTTGTCGAGGCGGTGGCCGATCGTGTACAGGCGCTCTTCCTTGGCGGGAGGAACGGCCTCGTCGGCGGTTTTACAGGCGCGCTTCTCGCCCATCTCCTCGCACATGATGTCCACGATGCGTTCGGCCATGAGGCGGTAGGTAGTGAGCTTGCCGCCCGCGATGGTGAGCATGCCGTAGACGCCGTCGCGCGTGTTGTGGTCGATAATGCTCATGCCGCGCGCCATGTGGCGGGTATCGGTCGCCGACACGCGCGAGTCCTTGATGAGGGGGCGCGCACCGGCCCAGGCGTGCACGGCACGGGACTTGCGGAAGCCGGGGATCATGGCCTCGCCGGAGTCCAGCATCTGCTGGACCTGGTCGGCGGGGATGGAGAGGCGATCCGGGTCGTCAGCCTTGAGGTCGGTCGTACCGATGATGCACACGGTGTGGTCGGGCACGAGGATGTCGCCGTCGGCGGGCCACACGCAGCGGTTGATGACCGATTGGCTCAACCGGTGGTTCATGGCGATCATGATGCCGGCGCCGGGGACGACGTCGACTCCGTGGCAGTCGGCCATGGCGGCAATCTGTCCGGCCCAGGGGCCGCCGCAGTTGAGGACGAAGCCACACTCGATGCGCACGTCCTCACCCCCGCGCTCGTCATGGACGATGACGGCGCTGATGCGCTCACCTTCGCGCTCGATGGATGTGACGCGGTGGTAGGTCAGGACCTGCGCCCCGTACGCCTGCGCGGAGCGAATCGCTCCCCAGGTCATCTGCCAGCCATCGACCGTGCCGTCCTGGACCTCGAAGGCGCGCTTGATGCGCGGGTCCAGGCGGGGTTCGCGACGCAGCGCCTCGGCGATGGAGATTTCTGCGGCGGGCACCTTTGCAGCCGCTGCGCGGGCCAGGAACTGATCCGCGTATTCCTCATCGTCGTGGGCGGTCACGACGAAGAGGCCTCCGGTGGCCTCGACAGCGTTGGCGTTGATGCGCTTGACGATCTCGTTTTCTTCGGCGCACTCGGTGGCCGACTCAGGATCGGACGCAATGTAGCGGCCGCCCGAGTGGAGCAGACCGTGGAAGCGACCGGAGGTTCCCTGAGCGATGTCCGCCCGGTCGACGAGGACGGCTGAGAAGCCGCGCATGGCGACGTCGCGGACGACGCCGGCACCGGTGGATCCTCCACCAATGACACACACGTCAGTGCGAAGTGTCTTCACCGTTAAAAATCCCTTCACCTCTTGATGAGGAAGTGCCTCATTGCTCTCTCCATCATGCCCCTACACACCCCTTTTGCACGAATGTACACACCGCTGTGCACATATGTGCATGACGAGGGTGCATCAAACTGACATCCGCACTCCCCCGCACAATTCCGCGAGAAAATGACGAATTACGTCCCATGCTCATCACGTAAATACGGGCGATGTCTGTCCCATGGACGCTCATCCCACGCGACCCCCACCTCTCCCCCTAGAGTTAAGGCATGACGAACACACTGCTCGCCCGAGTCCTCGACACCGCGAACATCGATTCGACGGTGCGCCCGCAGGACGATTTCTATCGCCACGTCAACGGCACGTGGCTGGCGACCCACACGATCCCCGCGGACCGCCCCATGGACGGGGCGTTCCACACGCTGCGCGACGCATCCGAGAAGTACGCGCGCGCAATCGCCCAGGACGCAGCCGATGGCACACTGGACGATCCGGATGCGCACCGCATCGCCACATTGTGGACTCAATTCCTCAACGAGGACACCATCGAAGAAGCCGGTGCCGCTCCCCTACGCCCCGACCTCGACGCAATCAACGCCTGCACCACCCACGAGGAGCTCGCCCGCGAGATGGGCCGCCTCATGCGCGAGGGCATCGGAGGCCTCATCGGCGCATACGTGGGCACTGACCCGCACGACTCGTCGCGCTACATGGTCTCCCTCGTCCAGTCCGGCATCGGCCTGCCCGACGAGGCCTACTACCGCGAGGACGACTACGCGCCGATCCGCGAGGCCTACGTCGCGCACACCGCCCGCCTCCTTAGCCTCGCCGGTATGGCAGACCCGGAGGGTGCGGCCGCGCGCATCATGGAACTGGAAACCGCGATCGCCTCCCACCACCGCGATTCCGTAAGCAACCGCGACCCGCTGCTCTCCGACAACCCGACCCCCTGGGAGGAGATTGCCGCCCGGGCTCCAGGCTTCGACTGGGACGCGTGGGCGGAGGGCGCGCGCATGCCCGTCGCCGGCCTCGTCATGAACGTCGACCAGCCCGACTTCCTGTCGGCTGCCGCCGCCCTGTGGGCCGACACCGACCTGTCCGTGCTCAAGGAATGGCTGAGTGCCTCGGTGATCGACTGCCACGCGTCGCTCCTGTCGCGCGATTTCGTCAACGAGAACTTCGACTTCCACGGCCGTACCCTGTCCGGCACGGAGGAGCTTCGTCCGCGCTGGAAGCGCGCCCTCGGACTTATCGAGGCCTACCTGGGCGAGGCCATGGGCCGCGCGTGGGTGGCCCGCCACTTCCCGCCCGACGCCAAGGAAACGATGGACGCCCTGGTGCGCCGTCTCCTCGACGCCTACGGCGAGTCGATCCGAGGCCTCGACTGGATGAGCGAGGACACCAAGGTGAAAGCGCTGGACAAGCTCGCGACCTTCAATCCCAAGATCGGCTACCCCGTCAAGTGGCGCGACTACTCGACGCTGCACCTGGACCCGGAGGCGACGATCGTCGAGAACGTGCGCGCCGCTAACGCTCACGCCACCGACCGCGAATGGGCCAAGCTTGGCCGCCCGGTGGACCACGACGAGTGGTACATGACCCCCCAGACCGTCAACGCCTACTACAACCCCACGCAGAACGAGATCGTCTTCCCAGCCGCGATCCTTCAGCCTCCGTTCTTCGACACCGAAGCCGACGACGCGGTGAACTTCGGCGCGATCGGCGCGGTCATCGGCCACGAGATCGGACACGGCTTCGACGACCAGGGCTCGCGCTACGACGGGGCGGGCAACCTGTCGAACTGGTGGACGGATGAGGACCGCGCCGCCTTCGAAGAGCGCACGCACGCCCTCATTGAGCAGTATGACGCGCTCACACCGGCCATCCTCCTCGAGCAGGACGAGGAATCGGAGGAAGGCGACGAACGCACGCTCCCCCACGTCAACGGCGCGCTCACGATCGGCGAAAACATCGGCGACCTCGGCGGACTGACCATCGCGTGGAAGGCATGGGCGGCCTCGCTCGCCGAGCAGGGGCTGACCCCGCAGTCCGCTCCCGTCATCGACGGCATCACCGGACCGCAGCGCTTCTTCTACTCGTGGGCACGCGCCTGGCGCACGGCCACGCGTCCCCAGTTCGCGCGCCAGATGCTGGCGATCGACCCCCACTCGCCCGCTGAGTTCCGCTGCAACCAGGTACTGCGCAACCTTGACACTTTCGTCGAGGCCTTCAACGTGACGCCCGGCGACGCGATGTGGCTGGAACCCTCCCAGCGCGTCACCATCTGGTAAACCCAGCGCGTCACCATCTGGTAAAAGCGTGTCCCAGCCGACAAAATACGGCGCGCCCCGCGCAATCACACCCAACACATGACAACATAGGAATGTTGAGCGCAACAGCGCTCCCATTCCATCGACGGAAAGGCAACCCATGCCAGGCCTGAACCTGACTCGCGAGGAAGCGACCGAGCGCGCCTCGGTCATTTCCTCTGTGACCCGCTATGAGATCTCCCTGGACCTCACGCGCGGAGACACCGACTTCGGTTCATTCACCCGCATCGAGTTCGACGCGCGCGAAGGCGCCTCCACGTTCGCCGACCTCGTGTCCAACAACGTCCACTCGATCACGCTGAACGGCAATACCCTGGACCCCTTCTCGGTGCACCAGGACAACCGCATCGCGCTGGAGAACCTTGCCGAACACAACGTCCTCGAAGTTGAGGCATCCTGCCAGTACATGCACACAGGAGAGGGCCTGCACCGCTTCGTTGACCCCGCCGACGGACAGGCCTACACCTACTCCCAGTTCGAGGTCCCGGACGCCCGCCGTGTCTACACGACCTTTGAGCAGCCTGACCTGAAGTCCACCTTCACCCTGACGGTCAGGGCCCCTAAGGGTTGGAGGGTCTTCTCTAACGCGCCGACCCCCACCCCCGAGGAAGAGGGCGAGGCCTGGATCTACCACTTCGCAACCACCGAGGTCATGTCGACCTACATCACCGCGATCGTCGCCGGCCCCTACGAGGGCACGACGGCCACGCTGACCTCCTCCGACGGCCGCACAATCGACCTGGGCGTCTACGCCCGCGCCTCGATCGTTGAGCACCTGGATGCCGACGAGATCATCGAGATCACCCGCCAGGGCTTCGAGTTCTTCGAGGGCGCCTACGGCATCGCCTACCCCTTCACCAAGTACGACCAGATCTTCGTGCCCGAGTACAACGCGGGCGCTATGGAGAACGCCGGCTGCGTGACCTTCCGCGACGCCTACGTGTTCCGCACCCGTCCCACCGAGGCTCAGATGGAGGCTCGCGCCAACACGATCCTGCACGAGCTCGCGCACATGTGGTTCGGCGACCTGGTCACCATGAAGTGGTGGAACGACCTGTGGCTCAACGAGTCCTTCGCCGAGTTCATGAGCCACCTGGCTCTGGCCGAGGCCACCGAGTACACCGAAGGATGGACGGGCTTCATGGTCCGCAAGGACTGGGGCCTCAAGCAGGATCAGCTGCCCACGACCCACCCGATTACAGCCGAGATCCGCGACCTCGCCGACGTCGAGGTCAATTTCGACGGCATCACCTACGCCAAGGGTGCCTCCGTGCTGCGCCAGCTCGTCTCCTACGTGGGACGCGATGCCTTCTTCGCGGGTCTGCACGAGTACCTGACGAAGCACTCCTACGCCAACGCCACGCTGGACGACCTGCTCTCCGAGCTTGCCGCTGCCTCGGGCCGCGACCTGGCGTCGTGGTCGAAGGTGTGGCTGGAGGAAGCCGGCGTCACCCTCCTGCGTCCGGTCGTCACGACCTCTGAGGACGGCACGATCGAGCGCCTCGAGATCACGCAGGAAGCCTTCTCCGAGGGCGCCTCGCTGCGCCCGCACCGCATGGGTGTGGCCGGCTACTCGCTGACCGAAGAGGGGACGCTGGCCCAGGTCTTCCGCGAGGAGCTCGACATTGACGGAGCGTCCACGGTGATCGAGGCCGCCGCGGGCATCGCTCGCCCGGACTTCATCCTCGTCAACGACGGAGACCTCGGCTACGCCAAGGTCCGCCTTGACGAGGAGTCCCTGGCCTTCGCGATCACCCACATCACCAAGTTCACGGATTCGCTGACCCGCGGCGTCGTCATGGCCTCCGCGTGGGATATGACCCGCGACGGCGAGATGCCGGCACGCGACTACCTGAACCTGGCCCTGCGCGCCGTTCCCGTCGAGGACAACATGAGCCTCCTGACGCTCACCCTGCGACACATCGACGAGGCCGTGCGCACCTTCGTGGCACCGAAGTACCGCGCCGAGGCCGCCGAGGACACGGGCCGTCGCCTGCTCCTCCTGGCTCGCACGGCCGCCTCCGGCTCCGACGCGCAGCGGATGCTCGTCGCCGCTGCGGCCCGCAACGCGACCAGCCCCGAGCAGTTCGAGGCCATCCGCGCCCTCTACGATGGCACCCAGACCCTGGACGGCCTGGACCTCGATGTCGACCTCAAGTGGGACCTGCTGATCGCCCTGGTGCGCGGCAACGCCGCCACCGAGGAGGACATCGCAGCCCTGGAGGCCACCGACGACACGATGACCGGCCACCAGAACGCGGCCGCCGCTCGTGCGGCTCGCGACGGCGAGTGGATCAAGGCCGACGTGTGGGACAAGGTCCTCACCGACACCTCGATTCCCAACGACACCCGCTGGGCGATGATCTCGGGCTTCTGGGCGCAGGCGCGCACCAACCCGTCGGCATACGCCAGCTACGTGGGCGAGTACTTCGAGGCCCTGGCGGGCATCTGGGAGACCTTCACCTTCCACACCGCCGAGGACCTCACGACGCTGCTCTTCCCGAACGCGCTGGCGGGCTACGCCCCCGAGGTCGATGTGGTTGCCTCCGGCAAGGCCTGGATCGAGGCTCACGCGGACGCATCCGCCGGCACGATCCGCATCATCCGTGAGCTCATCGACGTGTGTGAACGTCAGATCGCCAACCAGGTGGTGGACGCCGCGGGCTGATCAGCCTCACAACGACGCCAGGGGGCGTGGCCACGTGGCCACGCCCCCTTCGTCTGACGTCCCGACTCCCTCAGGGAACACTAGCGTCGCATAAGCAACCCCGGCCTCGTTACCGTGAATGGACGAGGCCGGGGCCTTGCGTGCATGATTGCGTCCGAGTGAGCGTCGCTCACTCACAGCTCATGCGCGCCGATCACTTCCAAGCGCCCCACCAGGTGCCGTTGTGGAAGAACCAGTGACGCTCGCCGTCGATCCACTGCGTACCGGTGACCATCGCGCCCGAGGCGTTCAGGTAGTACCAGGAACCCTCAACCTCGACCCAGCCAATGAGCATAACGCCCGACGCGTTCATGTAGTACCAGGTACCGCCGACCTGGGTCCAGCCGGTGGCCATCGCACCGGAGCCGGTCAGGTAGTACCACTCGTTGTTGTACTGGACCCAGCCCATGGCCATGTCGCCCGCGGCGTTCAGGTAGTACCAGGAGCCGTCAACATTGATCCAGCCGGTCTGCATGAATCCAGTCTCGGGATCCAGGAAGTACCAGGAGCCGTCGATAACGTTCCAGCCGAAGGCCTGGGCACCTGAGGAAGCAAAGTACTCCCACTCGCCCTCCTGGTTGTGCCAGCCGGTGATCATGTAGCCGTTCTCATCAAAGCGGTAGACGACGTCATCAATCTCGATGAGTTCGTTCTTGGCGTAGGTTCCATCTCCGAGGTCGAACCACCAGCCTTTACCGTCCTGCTTCCAGGAGGCAGCACCATCGTCGGCGGCCGCGCCGTCGTCAGCGGGCTGCTCCTCGGCGGCGGCACCGTCGGTGGCGGGCTGCTCCTCGGCGGCGGCACCGTCGGCGGGCTGCTCCTCGGCGGCGACCTCGGTGGGAGCGCCGGGATCGGTCAGCTCGGCCCCGTTGGCGGGAACGACAGTTCCGGCGAGAACGGCAGCGCTCACGGCGGCGATCATAAGAGTGCGAACATTAATGGGGCGCATGGGCTTTCCTTTCGTGAGGCGCACATCCTGCGTAGGCTTCGTTGGAACGAACGTGAATGGCGCCAGCTCAGTCACTAGGGTTTTGTAGTAACGCATTGCCGAGTATACATGACGGTTTTTTGATAATCAAGCGCTCGTGTCAAAATACCTCGACAACCGAAGGACAAACGGGCACAGTCAGCCCTATCCCTCACGGTCAGGCCGGGATCTTTTCCCAGCTCGACGGGGTGTTCACAACGCGCATTCACAGCCTCGCCCACACTGTCTAACCTTGCCGCCTCACTCCCCTCCAGGAGCGTGAGGGGGAGAATCAAGGACTCTCGCCGTTCGTGATACACGCCATATTTCTGCACCTCACCCGATCCAGGTATGCCGCAGCGCTAAGAGCCGACACGTCGTTAATGCAACGGAGCCAAGACATCGAAACGCTCGTCGCCGCACACCCCAATTCGCAGGTAGGGCCGCGTCCGAGACACAGGCGTCCACCGGCGAGGACGAACAACCTCGGCGAGCTCCGAAGTTTCGCAGACTCGGAAACTCGGAGACAATCGCAGCGCCTCGACGCCAAGAAAAGGTCTCGTCGGCAAGCATTCTTGCCGACGAGACCACCGATGACGCATCACCGCGCACGAGCACTCAGAAGGTCACCAACCATACCCAAGCTTGTATGCAATTCCTCCGTGCCCGGCACACATACCCCGATAGTCAGAAGCCCCCGGAGACGAGAAGCTCTCAGACCCATCGTGACAGATTGCCTTGTAGCGATTACCGGTTGCGACATCCGCCCCTCCCGATCCATTGCCTGCCGAGGCGACCGGGTACAGGCCCCACCATGCGCCCGAGTCGTAGAACCAGTGGCGCTCGCCGCCGATCCACTGAGTACCTGTCACCATGACGCCGGACGCGTTCAGGTAGTACCAGGAGCCTCCCTGGCTGAGCCAGCCGGTGACCATCGCGCCGGACTCATTGAAGTAGTACCAGGAGCCACCGATCGCGTTCCAACCACTCACCATGACGCCCGAGCCGTTCAGGTAGAACCAGATACCGCCCTGGCTGAGCCAGCCGGTCTTCATGGCGCCGGAGGAGTTCAGGAAGTACCAGGAGCCTCCCTGCTTGAGCCAGCCGGTAACCATCGCACCCGACTCGTTGAAGTAGTACCAGGAACCACCAATCGCGCTCCATCCGCGCACCATCGCTCCCGAAGCACCGAAGTAATACCAGGTACCGCCCTGGTTCAGCCAGCCAGTCGCCATCGCACCAGAGGCACCCAGGTAGTACCAAGTGCCATCGACCGTGATCCAGCCAGTACGCATCACTCCGCTCTGCGGGTCCAGGAAGTACCAGGTTCCCGACACGTTCGCCCATCCACGCACCTGAGCACCCGAGGGCGCAAAGTACTCCCACGCTCCCCCGAGGTTGTACCATCCGGTCACCATGTATCCGCTACCGTTGAATCGGTATGTTGCCCCATCAATGTCACGCTTTTCATCACGTGCGTACGACCCATTGTCCAGGTCGTACCACCAGCCCACCGAATCCATCTTCCACGAGGGCTTCGGCGCGGGGGCCGGTTCCGGGGTGGGGGCTGGATCCGGGGTGGGGGCTGGTTCCGGGGTGGGGGCTGGATCCGGGGTAGGTTCAGCGGTGGGATCCGCCGCCGGCTCCCCCATCGGGACCTCGGCGGCGACGCCCACAGGCTCACCGCCTTGGCTCGAGACGGCTGGGAAGGCATAAGCGGGAGCCAACGGACCAACAACGAGGGCGGCAGCACCAAGGGCCGCCATCACGCTCCTGCGCAGATTGATGGGTCGCATATCTTATTCCTCTCTGAATAGAAGACGGTGAGCGCGCACATCCCTTCAGCGGGACAGGGACGCTCTGTCGACGAATGCACATTAGTTTCGCAGCATTCCTTTACTGACTATACACAAGGTAATATGACGCACCAAATAAGACGCCATCCGCGTTTCCAGTCGCAGCAAAAAGGCATCAATGCGCACGAAAAAGCCCCGCCGATGAGCGAACTCATCGGCGGGGCTTCAGAGTGTTGCGTCAGCGTTTGGCTCGACGCGATGCGACAACCGCACCGGCTCCAGCGACCAGAACCGCGACGGCTCCCACGCCCACCCACACGGAGGACGCACCGGTCGCTGCGAGGGCATCAGCGCGCGCCTGCGTCGGGGTGGAAGCATCCTGGGCTGCGGGGACGGATGCCTGCGTCGGATCAGCACTCGGGGTGATGTCGAGGCGAGCGGTCACCGCGCCCTGATCGTCGGCGGGAGTGCTCGTCTCAGGTGCAGCCGGGGTGGCATCACCGTTCGCGGGGGCGGAAGGCGTGACAGACGGGTTGCCATCACCGTTGGCGGGAGCTGAGGGCTCCGAAGCCGGGTCGCCACCACCGTTTGCGGGAGCGGAGGGGGCAGCAGACGGAACGGAAGGAGCGGGCGTCTGACCGGGCTCCTGGCCCACGGAGGGGTTCTCATCGCCGTTCGCAAGCGCGGGTGTCTCATCCGACGGGGCCTGCTGATCCGGCGTCGAATCTACCCCGTCACCCACGGAGAGGTTGTTGCCATCCTGCTCGACAGAGAGGGTCGTGCAACGCGTGAGGGCATCGCGATACTCGGTGGCGGTCAAGTAGCGGCCAGCGTTCTCGCCACCCTGCAGCGTGACGCCACCATCCTTTTCGGGGCGCACGGCGGTCTGGGATGCAATGGACTCCGCGACACGATCAAGCTCAGCGTCGATATCCACGAGAGATGTGACGGGCTTCCTTTCCTCAGCCGAGGCCAGATACTCGTCCAGAGCAGCCTGAGCGGCGTTGACAGATGCCTGCGTGTCGATCACGGCCTGCTGACGCTCAGCGGAGGGTGCGGTGTCGGCGGGTGCGGGCGTCGAGGTCGCGGGCGCAGCAGATCCAGCGTTTGCGGGGAGGCTCGACACGTCAACGGGGAGGGCGACACCGGGAAGGGAACCCACCTTGTTCTGCCAGGAGTTGGCGCGCTGCGCGTCGCCGCCACCCGCGAGGCCGGAGACGTAGTTGGTGTTGTCGGTGTTGAAAGCGGCACCGTCGAAGCCGTACGCGGACGCAGTATCGCCAGTCGTGTGGAAGCGCGACACGTTGGGCGAGCCGCCGGTGACAGCGTAGAACTTCTGAGTGCCGTAGATACGCGTGAAGTTACCGTGCTTCGCGATATGCACGCCGACGCCAACAACGTTGTTCTGGGCCAGCATGTTCTTATCGTGGCCAGAGGAGTTCTTCCACTGATCGAAGAGTGCGTCCGCAGCCTGCATCGGATTCTTGGAGGTGCCATAGGCACCCCACTTGTCGCCGAAGTTCTCTCGATGGTTGTAGGCGATGTTCTCACCGGCATAGGTCGTGTCACCGCCATCGAGCTTGCCCGCGCCGAAGTACTTGTAGTCCGGGTCGTGGTTGAAGTCATCACTGTCCGACATGTGCTTGCTCCACGCGCGAGCGTCGGTGGTCACCGTATCGGAGACAACCAGCTCGGGCAGGCCAGCGTTGGCTCGGTAGGCGTTCATCTTCTGAATGACGAGAGCCTCGATGATGCGCGCCTGGGTGGCGTCGTCGACCTGGGACCAGTCGACCCAGTCGAGGCCACGGCTCGCAGTATCCGCTGCAGACGCAGCCTCACCGGCAGACGTTGCGGGCTCAAGGGCACTCTGCTGCGCAGCCTCGAGTGCAGCCTGCGCATCGGCGAGGGCAGCTCGCAGCTCGGACTCATGGGCGGGGTCCAGGGCGGGAGTCGCAGAGTTACCCGCAGCTGCGGCGGCATAGCTCGCCAGAAGCGGATTGTATTCAGCGGCGATGCGACCTTCCGCCCCCGACAGGGCGTTGCAGAACGCGTCGCTGGTCGTCGCGTTTCCCTCAGCGAGGGTGGGGATGACGACGAGGGCAGCTGCGATCGTGGTTGCAGCGAGGACCACGGACGTGTGCGTACGAGTGAGCTGGAACGACATTGACTACCGGCCTAACACAATGGAACAAGAACAGGTAAATCTTTCCATGCGGTCCGGCATTCTTCAAGGTTTTTTCAGTAAGTCATTACAGATAAATCCACCTATTTTCGACGCTTTCTCAGTTTGACAGGTTTTGAGCATCCCGCATGCCGATACCGAAACATTATATTTCGGACAAAACAACTGACCAAGCGGCAACCACAAGCACAACCACTGCTCAAGCAATAAAAAAATCGACACCCGAAACCGGATGTCGAAGTTTTCTGTGGAGCTAGGGGGATTCGAACCCCCGACCTCTTCCATGCCATGGAAGCGCGCTACCAACTGCGCCATAGCCCCGTTATTTAGTTCGTCGCCCTGGCGACCTGATAAATAATAGCGAACCTTTCGAGAATGACGCAAATCCAATCGAGTGCCCCTCGTCACAACGCTCAGTAACCATGATATTCGGCGGTAACGAGGGGCCGGAGAGCCATCACGCCCCCAAAATGTCCTCACGAGAGCCGATGTTGTGCGACGCCAGGCGCCACCCGCTGATCGCCGCGCTCTTAGAGGTCGACATCCCGACAGGCACGAGCTCCGACCAGTGGCAGTTATCGACGCCGCGCAGCCCATTGAAGACCGCCGGATCCAGGCCCAGCAGCGACACGATGCCACGCGCGATCGCGGAGCCATGCGAAACGACGATCAGAGACTGGTCCCCTCGGCACGCCCGTGCCGCTTCCAAGACGGCATCGCGAACGCGCTCACCCACAACCTCGGAGCGTTCCACCTCAGCGAGGTCACACTCCCCCTGCGCGCGATACTGCGCGTAGGCCTGGGGCTGCTCGGCGGCGATCTCCTCGTAGGTCTTGCCCTCAAAGCTCCCGTAGAAGCGCTCCGTGAGCCGCTCATCGAGTCCCGGCCCCTCGCAGGGATATCCAGCGATGTCGAAGACGCGTGCGATGATCCTCGCGGTATCCACCGCGCGCCCCAGGGGCGAGCTCACGATACGCACTCCCCCGTCGTCGTAGCTGCGCCCATCTTCGGCGGCAATCATGCCAACCTCGGCGCTCGGCTCGCACAGGCGGCTCACCAGCACGCCGGCGGCACCCGCCGCCTGGGACCGTCCGGCCTCGTTCAAGGGTTGATCGATACGCCCCTGAAAGCGCCGCGCCAGGTTGAAATCCGTTTGGCCGTGGCGCAGCAGAACGATCCGCGAGGCGCTCACTGCGCACTCTCCACACCGTGCGCGGCAGCACGCTCAGCGGCAGCGGCGCGGGCCTCGTCGATGTCGACGTCGATCGGCACGGCCGGGCAGTCGCCCCACAGGCGCTCGAGAGCGTAGTACTCGCGCTCTTCCTCGGACAGGACGTGAACGAGCAGATCCGAGTAGTCCAGGAGGACCCACGTGCCCTCCGCACGCCCCTCGATGTGGGCGGGGCGGCGCTGCTGCTCGGCCCAGATACGATCCATGATGTCCTCGGCGATGGCGCGCACCTGACGGTCCGTCGGCGCCGAAACAACCACGAATGCGTCAGCCAGGGCGAGCTTGCTGGTCACGTCAACAAGCACCGGGTTGATACCGCCGCGGTCGTGCGCGGCGCGAGCAACCAGGCTCGCCAGTTCTGCGGTAGCGTCGGGAAGGCTCACGTTTCTCCTTGGGTTAGGACCGGTACAGGCCGTATTTGTTGATGTATTGGACGACGCCGTCGGGCACCAGATACCACACCGGCTTCCCCTCTTCGACGCGCGTACGGCAGTCCGTCGAAGAGATCGCCATGGCGGGGACCTCCAGCAGCGACACGGACTCGTGCGGCAATCCAGGATCCGACAGGTTGTGCCCGGGGCGCGTCACGCCGATAAAGTGCGCCTGCTCAAAGAGCTTATCGGCGTCCTTCCACTGCGCGATCTGTGCCAGCGCGTCGGCACCCGTGATGAAGTAGAAATCCGAGTCCGGGTATTCGCGCGATAGGTCCGCCAGCGTATCGATCGTGTAGGTCGTCCCACCGCGGTCAATATCCACGCGAGACACGGCAAAACGAGGGTTCGAGGCGGTTGCGACGACCGTCATCAGGTAGCGGTGCTCCGCCGAGGTCACGCGTCGATCCGCCTTGAAGGGCTGCATGGCCGCCGGGACGAAGACGACCTGGTCGAGGCCGTAGACGTCCATGACCTCCGAGGCCGCGACGAGGTGGCCGTGGTGGATCGGATCGAATGTGCCGCCCATGATGCCGATCGCGCGGCGCCGACGCATCGCGCGCGGGGGATGCTGGGGCGAGGCCGGGGCCGCGGTCGCCCCCGCCGTGGCCTCAGTGGTCTTTTCGATCGCGGACTCGTCGGAGGCCTGCTCCGCGTGGTTATCCTGCGTGCTCACGGGCGGATCGTTCCTTCTCCCTCGTAGATCCACGTGGTCGTCGTCAGCTCCGCGAGGCCCATCGGGCCGCGCGCGTGGAGCTTCTGCGTCGAGATACCCACTTCGGCGCCCAGACCCAGCTGACCACCGTCCGTGAAACGCGTCGAAGCATTCACGGCAATAGCAGCGGCATCAATGCCCGATCGGAACGCGCGCACGACGGCCACGTCGGATGCCACGATGCCCTCCGTATGCCCCGAGGAATAGCGGCGAATATGCTCAATCGCCTCGTCAACATCGGCGACGACGCGCACAGCCAGGTCCATCGAGAGGTACTCGGTCTCCCAGTCGGCCTCGGTCGCGTCGACGATCATCTCAGCATCGATCGAAGGCTGGCCATCGACGACGGTCCGTGTAGCCTCGTCCGCGTGGATCGTCACGCCCGCCGTCGTCAGACGGGTGACGGCGGCGACGAGGAAACGCTCGGCGACGTCGGCGTGCACGAGCAGAGTCTCCGCCGCGTTGCAGACGCCCACGCGCTGCGTCTTCGCGTTCATGATGATGGCCTCAGCGGCCTCCAGGTCGGCGGAGGCATCCACGTACACGTGACAGTTGCCCGTGCCCGTCTCAATAACCGGAACCCGCGACTCTTCGACGACGGCATTGATCAGCCCCGCTCCCCCTCGCGGAATCAGCGCATCGATCGCTCCACGCGCGCGCATCATTGCTCGGGCACCCGCGCGACCCCACGGATCCACCGTGGTGATCGCATCGGCGGGCAGGCCGACGGAGGTCAGCGCATCGCGGCACACCTCGATGAGGACGCGATTCGAGGACTGCGCGGCGCTTCCACCGCGCAGTACGACCGCGTTGCCGGCCTTCAGAGCAAGCGAGGCAGCGTCGATCGTCACGTTGGGGCGGGCCTCGTAGATGATGCCGATAACGCCCAGGGGGACGCGCTCCTGCGTCACGCGCAGGCCAATATCGGTGCGCATTCCACGCACGACCTGACCGATCGGGTCAGGCAGACCCGCGATCTCGCGGACGGCCTCGGCGATTCCACGAATACGATCGGGGGTCAGAGCGAGGCGATCCAGCAGGCCCTCGCTCATCTGCTCCGCACGGCCGCGGGCGACATCTTCAGCATTAGCGGCCAGGATCTGGTCACTGCGATCAATGAGCGCAGCCGCAATCGCCTCGAGACCGCGGTTTTTTACCTGGGTCGTCGCGTTCGCGAGCACTCGCGCCGCAGCGCGAGCAGCATCCGTCACCTGGGAAATATCTGCAGCAGTATCCACCGGGCCATCATGGCACACGAGAGCCTGTCAAGCCGCGTCAGTCAGCGCTCAGCGCAGAAAATGCGTCGCCCAACACCGCCAGGTCATCGCGGTGGATGGCCGGCCTGGGGTGCTCATGACCCGCGGCTTGCAGTTCCGCGGTGCCCGATCCGGCGATCTCGGCCAGCGTGTCGGAGTCGTATCCCGACACACCGCGGGCGACCAGTCCCGTCGGGGAAGCCACGTCGACGACGTCACCGGCCTCGAAGTGGCCGAGCACGGAACGTACACCTGCGACCAGCAGAGACTTCTTGCCGACCGTGATCGCCTGGGCTGCGCCCTCGTCGACGATGATTTCGCCGCGCGACGGGGCCACGTGGGCGATCCACAGGCGCCGCGAGGCCGGACGCTCCCGCGACGGCTCGAACCACGTACCAACGTTCTTGCCCGCAAGCACCGACTCCAGAGCATCCGCGGATGCCAGCTGCACGCCAATGCCGCTGGTGGACGCCAGCATGGCGGCCTGCACCTTCGTCGCCATGCCGCCCGTGCCCACGCGAGAGCCAGCGCCGGTCACGAGCACGCTCATGAGGTCGTCCGCGCTCTCGACCCGTTCGATCAGCTTCGAGCCCGGGTGGTCCGGAGGAGCGGTGTAGAGGCCGTCCACGTCAGTCAGCAGCACGAGGGCGTCGGCCTTGATCATCTGGGCGATGAGCGCGGCAAGGCGATCATTGTCGCCGAAACGCAGCTCGCGGGTGGTCACCGCGTCGTTTTCGTTGAGAATCGGGACAACGCCGAGGCCGAGGAGTCGCGTCAGCGAGGCGCGCACGTTCGTATAGTGATCGCGGCGCATAACGTCGTCCGTGGTCAGCAGCACCTGGGCGGCATCGAGGTGATGCGCCTGGAAGGCGGCCGTCCACCGCGCCATCAGAAGCCCCTGGCCCATCGCGGCAGCGGCCTGCACGCTCGGCAGGTCCTTCGGTTTCGAGGTGAAGCCAAGCGGATCAAGGCCCGCCGCAACCGCGCCCGACGACACGATGACGACCTCGCGGTCCGCCCCGCGCCAGCGCGCCACAAGGCGCGCAACCGAGTCAATACGATTCAGATCCAGGCCGCCGTCCTCGCGGGAGAGCGACGACGAGCCGATCTTGACGACGATGCGAGAAGCCGCGGACACTCCGCTCATGACTGATCCGACGCATCGGTCCAGTGTCCGGCCTGGCGCTCCGTCCACAGCTCGTCGCGGGCAGCGGTCTTGGCATCCATGACCTGGTGATACACCTCGCGACGTTCCTTACGGCTCGGACGCGCGTTCTGATCCAGTCGCAGGTCGGTACCTCGCGAACCCAGCAGCTCCGGTCCGGTCGTCAGGGTCGGCTCCCAGTCGAAGACGACGCCTCCGTCCAGGTCGCCGATCACGACGGTGTCGCCGGCGACCGCGCCAGCCTTCATCAGCTCGTCCTCAACACCCGCGGCGTTCAGGCGATCCGCCAGGTAGCCCACGGCCTCGTCGTTAGCGAAGTCAGTCTGACGCACCCAGCGCTCCGGCTTGTCGCCGCGCACCTGGAAGACTTCCTCGCCGTCCTTACGAGTCTTGCGCACCGTGATCTCCACGCTGCGCCCGACCGCCTTCGGACGGATAACGGGACGGGCGGCCTCGAGGGCGGGACGCTTCGCGCGCTCCGCCTCGACGATGCCGGCCAGAGCAAAAGACAGCTCCTTGAGGCCCTCGTGGGACACGGCTGACACCTCAAGGACGGGCCAGCCGAAAGACTCCAGGTCCGGGCGCGTGATCTCGGCAAGATCACGACCGTCCGGGATGTCGATCTTGTTCAAAACGATGACGCGGGGACGCTCCATAATCGGCACGTAGCCCTCGACCTGCGTCAGGTCGCCCTGGTAGGCCTCCAGCTCCGCCTCGATGATGCGCAGGTCCTCAACCGGCTCGCGATCGGTCTCGAAGGCGGCGGTGTCAAGCACGTGCACGATAACCGCGCAACGCTCGATGTGGCGCAGGAAGTCGAGGCCGAGGCCTCGTCCCTGGGAGGCACCGGGGATCAGGCCGGGAACGTCGGCCACCGTGTAGCGCGTATCGCCAGCCGACACGACGCCCAGGTTCGGGACCAGCGTCGTAAAGGGGTAATCGGCGATCTTCGGGCGCGCCGAGCTCAGGGCCGCAATCAGCGAGGACTTACCCGCCGACGGGAAGCCAACGAGAGCCACGTCCGCGACGGACTTCAGCTCAAGGATGACGTCGCGCTCCTCGCCGGGCTCGCCCAGCAGGGCGAAGCCGGGGGCCTTACGGGCCTTCGACGCCAGCGCAGCGTTGCCCAGGCCACCGCGACCACCTTCGGCGACCACGTAACGGGCGCCCGCACCCGTTAGGTCAGCGAGCAGTTCACCCGACATCGACTTGACGACAGTTCCCTCGGGAACCGGCAGGATGATGTCCGCGCCGGTCTTACCCTGACGGAAGTCACCCATGCCGGGCGTACCATTATCCGCACGACGATGCGGGCTGCGGTGGTAGTTCAGAAGCGTGGTCTCCTGCTCGCTCACCTCCAGGATGACCGAGCCGCCATTGCCGCCGTCTCCGCCGTCAGGGCCGGCCAGCGGCTTGAACTTTTCACGCTTAATCGAGGCAACGCCGTTACCGCCGTTGCCACCCATCGCATGCAGAGTCACGCGATCCACGAAGTCTGCCACTGTTGCTCCTGACGACTGAAAATGAATGTTCAAAAGGGCGCCCGGCAACGCCGGACGCCCTTTATGCGCGCGGTCTCAGGCAGAGACCGGCGAAACGCTGACGACCTTGCGATCGCGCTTGCGGCCGAACTCAACCGCACCGGCGCGCAGGGCGAACAGGGTGTCATCCTTGCCACGGCCAACGCCGTCGCCAGGGTGGAAGTGGGTGCCGCGCTGACGAACGAGGATCTCACCAGCGTTGACCAGCTGGCCGCCGTAGCGCTTCACGCCGAGGCGCTGCGCGTTCGAGTCGCGACCGTTACGGGAGGAACCAAGGCCCTTCTTATGTGCCATCAGTTGCTACTTTCTGCTCGTGGGAACGTCGGGTTCAGGCGATCTCAGTGATCTTGACGACCGACATCTTCTGACGGTGTCCCTGGCGCTTGCGGTAGCCCGACTTGTTCTTGTACTTAATGATGGAAATCTTGGGGCCCTTGGCCGAGTCAACAACCTCAGCCTTGACGGAAACCTTGCCCAGCTTGGCTGCGTCAACGGTGATGGCGTCGCCATCCACCAGCATCAGCGGCTGGAGCTCAATGCTCGAACCGATTTCTTCTGCCAGCTTGTCGACGACGACGACGTCACCGACGGACACCTTTTCCTGCCGGCCGCCAGCCTTGACGATCGCGTAGACCACGTTGGAGCTCATCTCTTCTCGTATTCGTAACCGGAATCGCGCCTCGAAACTGCCGAGGACTTGTCTCATTGTCATGATTCCGTTGGCGCTTGTTGCGCCGACGATCAAATTTAGCCGATTCGCACGCCGGATTGCAAGCCGGCACGGTCACGGGCGGGTGTGAAGTGCTGTGCGATTCCACACCCTACGCTCGGGGGAGGGATGATCGCCCCTCCCCCGGCGCCTGGACCATTAACCGGCGTCAACGATGCCGGTCGATGCGGCGCGACGACGGCGCTTGACGCGCGGCTGATCGCTCGCCTCGGGAAGCGCAATGTCATCGGTCGACTTGGTCGGCACCGCAGGGACGCTCACCTCAGCGCGCGCGGGCAGGTCGATGACGACGGGGGTGGGAGCCGCGTCGGGCTCGACAATGCCGGTCGAGACGGCGACGCGACGCCTACGAGTTTTGCGCGGCGCGGCGGGCTCCTGGACGGAAGTTTCCTCCGCGACCGGCGCGCTCACCGGCGCGGTGGCGGGAGTCTCGTCCGTCTGCACCTCGGGAACAGCCGTCTGCGCGGTGGCGCGGCGACGGGTCTTCTTCGGAGCGGGCGCCTCGGCTGGTTCCTCGGACGAGGCCGTGGCAGCCTTGCGGGATGCGCGGCGACGGGTGGCCGGAGCCTTCTCGCGATGCTCGGGCAGCTGAATCTCGGAGGCATCCTTGGTGGGGGCCGCAGGCTCGTCCGAATGATCGACCGGCTCGGGCAGGTCGAGATGTACGGGCAGTTCGGGCAGCGGAGTGGACTCGGCGACGCGGCGGCGACGACGAGGACGCTTGGTCGCGCTTTCCTCGGCCTTCTCGGCGGCGGGCTTGGACGCGGATTCATCAGCGGGGGCCTCGGGCGCTGCAACCTGCTCGACGGAAGAAGCCTCGGGGTCCTTGACCTCGGTCGAAACGGCGCGCGTGCGGCGCTTCTTGGTGGGCGCCGGCTCCTCAGCCGCGCCTTCCTCTTCCTTACGGGTTGAGGCAGCGGCGATCGCGCTCAGAGCCTCCTTGGCGCGCTCATGATCGGCATTGTCCTCGATACGGCGAGGCTCAGCCTTCTTCTGTTGCTTCTTCGAACCCTTCGAGCCCTTCGAAGGCTGTTCGGCCCCGGAGGTTTCCACCGGGTGCTGGTGAACGATGAAGCCGCGGCCCTCGCAGGCCTCGCACGAGGAGGAGAAGGCCTCGACGAGGCCCTCACCCACGCGCTTACGGGTCATCTGCACGAGGCCCAGGGACGTAATCTCGGTGACCTGGTGGCGCGTACGGTCGCGCCCCAGGCACTCCACCAGGCGACGCAGCACGAGGTCACGGTTGGATTCGAGGACCATGTCCACGAAGTCGATGATGACGATGCCAC
This sequence comes from Schaalia odontolytica, assembly GCF_009730335.1. GTDB lineage: Bacteria > Actinomycetota > Actinomycetes > Actinomycetales > Actinomycetaceae > Pauljensenia > Pauljensenia dentiphila. Next base: position 1,186,184 of record NZ_CP046315.1, on the reverse strand, counting down.
CGATGTCGCGCAGGCGCAGCTGGCGCACGATCTCTTCTGCGGCCTCGAGGTTGTTACGGGTCACCGTCTCCTCGAGCGTGCCGCCGGCACCAATGAACTTGCCGGTGTTGACGTCAATGACGGTCATCGCCTCGGTGCGGTCGATGATCAGGGTGCCGCCCGAGGGCAGCCACACCTTACGGTCCATGCCCTTCGCGAGCTGTTCGTCGATGCGATGCGCGCGGAAGACGTCCTCCGTGCCCACCCACTGCTCGACGCGATCGGAGAGCTCAGGGCTGAGCTCGTCGACGTATTCCTTGACGGTCGCGTAGGTGTCACGGCCCTCGATCACGAGCTTCGAGAAGTCCTCATTGAAGATGTCGCGCACGACGCGCACGGCCAGCTCAGGCTCCCCGCGCAGCAGCGTCGGGGCGCTCTTCGTGTTGATACGCTTCTTCTCGATGTCCTCCCACTGACGGGTCAGGCGAGCGACATCGTCGCGAATCTGCTCCTCCGTGGCGCCTTCTGCGGCGGTGCGCACGATGACGCCCGAGCCGGAGGGCACGACAGCCTTGAGGATCTTCTTCAGGCGAGCGCGTTCCTTGTCCGGCAGCTTGCGGGAGATGCCCATCATGGACCCGCCGGGGATGAGAACCAGGTAGCGGCCGGCGAGCGTGATCTGAGAGGTCAGGCGGGCACCCTTATGGCCGATCGGGTCCTTCGTCACCTGAACGAGGACCGGATCGCCAGACTTCAGTGCCGCCTCGATACGACGGGGCTTGCCCTCCATGCCGACGGCGTCCCAATTGACCTCGCCGGCGTACAGGACGGCGTTGCGTCCGCGGCCGACGTCGACGAATGCCGCTTCCATCGAGGGAAGCACGTTCTGGACGCGGCCCAGGTAGATGTTGCCGACCATCGAGGACTGCGTGCGACGCGCGACGTAGTGCTCGACGAGCAGGCCGTCTTCGAGAATGGCGATCTGATCGAGGCCGTCTTGGTCGCGGATGACCATCGTGCGCTCGACCGACTCACGGCGCGCGAGGAACTCGGATTCGGAGATGGAGTGGCGACGGCGGCCTTCGCGGCGGCCTTCGCGGCGACGCATCTTCTTCGCCTCCAGGCGCGTGGACCCCTTGAGGGCCTGGACCTGGTCCGCGGGATCGCCACCTTCCTCGGAGGAGGCGGAGCTGCGCGCGCGGCGGCGACGACGGCGACGACCGGAGGTTTCCTCCTCGTCCGAGGAGTCGGAGTCCTGCGCGGGCGCGTCGGCCTTGTCGGCATCTTCCTGGGCGGGGGCCGAGGCCTCGTCCGCCTTCTTGGAGCGACGGCGCCGACGGGTCTTCGGCTCGGCGGGCGCCTCCTCAGACTCAGACTCGGAGGCTGGAGCCTCGGGGGCTTCGACGGCATCGGCTTCATCAGCTGATTTCTTCGAGCGACGGCGACTCTTCGGGGCGACCTCTTCGCGAGGAGCAGACTCCTCGTCGGCGGCAGCGGACTTGCGGCGACGCTTAGGCTCCGGCTCCTCGACAATCGCGGGAGGAGCGACCTCGGGGGCAGCCTGGAACACGGGCGCCTGGAACAGCAACGACGCGGCGGGTGCCACGGGCGTGGTGGATTCGGTTGTCACGATTCTCCAATGGCGGGTGCGCGCCCCGTGCCTGGACGCACCCTTTTTCATCGCCCGCGTGGGGCGGAAACCTAGTGGAGCGCTGATGCGCAGCGGCCGGCGGCATATGAATACGTCATCGCTCGGCTCTCGTCGCGGGGGCACTCCCGCGACATCCATTCACGTCTATTGTCGCACAACAGGGCCTCGTACCGACGATGTGGTGATCAGAACAACGCAACACGGAGCGATATTTCACGGAAGAACCCGTAAAAATTATTCGGACGCGTATGTCACAAAACGGCCTCTGAACCAGCATTTCAACCAATCCAACCGACGTTTTTGGGCTACATTAATGGCAACCCGTGACATAGGTCCCATGGATCTCGGACACGGGATAGTCGACCCCAATCCCAATACGAGAAGGTCCCATCATGACCCTCGCGCAGACAGCGCTTGACGCGGTCACCGTCGGACGATGGCAGTTCGGTGTTACCACCGTCTACCACTTCGTCCTCGTGCCGCTGACGATCGGCCTGTCCCTGCTGGTTGCCATCATGCAGACCGCGTGGCACCGCACCGGCAAGGAATACTGGCTGCAAGCAACTCGCTTCTTTGGCAAGCTCCTCCTCATCAACTTCGCGCTCGGTGTCGCCACCGGTATCGTGCAGGAGTTCCAGTTCGGCATGAACTGGTCCGAATACTCCCGCTTCGTCGGCGACATCTTCGGCGCTCCCCTGGCCGTCGAGGCCCTCCTCGCCTTCTTCCTCGAGTCCACTTTCCTGGGCCTGTGGATCTTCGGCTGGGGCCGCCTCTCCAAGGGCATGCACCTGCTGACGATCTGGTGCGTCGCCCTGGGCACCATGTTCTCGGCGGCCTGGATTCTCGCGGCGAACGCGTGGATGCAGCACCCCGTGGGCGCCCGCTTCAACCCCGAGACCGGCCGCGCCGAGCTCAACGGCGTGAGCGGCTTCATGGAGCTCATCACCTCAGGCGTCTACCTGAGCGAATACGCACACGTCATCACCTCCGCCTGGCTGGTCGCCGGCTCCTTCGTTGCCGGCATCTCCATCTGGTGGATGGTGCGCACCGCCCGCGAGGGCTCCGACGAGGCCATGGCTCAGTCGCGTAACGTCTGGCGCCCGATCGCCCGCTTCGGCCTGACCGCCGTCCTCATCGGCGGCCTCGGCACCGCTGCCTCCGGCCACATCCAGGGCCAGGAGATGGTTGAGGTCCAGCCCATGAAGATGGCTGCCGCCGAAGGTATCTGTGTGGACACCGACGGCGCGGCCTTCACGATCGCCCAGTTCGGCTCCTGCCCCCTCGGCGATAACGGCGCGCAGCCGACCCAGTTCATCAAGGTCCCCGGCGTCGCGTCCTTCATGTCGCACAACTCCTTCACCGCCACCTCCGAGGGTGTCGCCGACGTCCAGGAGCGCATGGTGGAGCTGCTCAACTCCGATGCGAACTTCACCGCCAAGTACGGTGACGCCTCGCAGTATGACTTCCGTCCTCCGCAGATGGTCGCCTTCTGGTCGTTCCGCTTCATGATCGGTCTGGGCATGCTGGCCTTCCTGCTGGCGGCATGGGGCCTGTGGGCCACCCGCGGCGGACGCACCTCGTCCAACAAGTGGCTGAGCGTCCTCGCCCTGGTCAACCTCCCCCTGCCGTTCGCAGCCGCTTCCTTCGGCTGGATCTTCACCGAGATGGGGCGTCAGCCGTGGGTTGTCGTCCCGAACCTGCAGGCGCTGTCCGCGGGCTCCGACCTGGGTTCCGTCAACATGATGACCGACATGGGTATCTCCCCCAACGTTCCGGCTGGCCAGATGCTCACCTCGCTCATCCTGTTCACCCTGCTGTACGGCGTCCTCGGCGTCATGTGGTACATCCTCATGAAGCGCTACGCCGTCGAGGGCATCCACTCGTCGAAGGCCGACAAGGTTGAAGACGATGCTCCCGCCGACCTGTCCTTCGGATACTGAGAGGAACACCGATCATGACTCTGTCTATCCTGTGGTTCGTTCTCATCGCCGTTCTGTGGACGGTCTACCTGATCCTCGAGGGCTTCGACTTCGGCGTCGGCATGCTCCTCCCCTTCGTCGCCAAGGGCGACCGTGAGCGCACCCAGACCGTGCGCACGATCGGCCCCCACTGGGACGGCAACGAGGTGTGGCTGCTCACCGCTGGTGGCGCAACCTTCGCCGCGTTCCCCGAGTGGTACGCGACCATGTTCTCGGGCATGTACCTCGCCCTGTTCCTGATCCTCGTCTGCCTGATCATCCGCGTCATGGCTCTCGAGTGGCGCTCCAAGGTCGCCACCGAGAAGTGGCGTCACGCCTGGGACTGGGCGCACACGATCAGCGCGTGGCTCGTCCCGATCCTGCTGGGCGTCGCTTTCGCGAACTTCGTTCAGGGCATGCGCATCGAGGTTGTTGACGTGGCCACCGGCACCGTCATCGACCCGACGCTGGTCAACCAGTCGCTGGCAACCGCGACGCACCAGCTGACCGGCGGTTTCTTCTCGCTGCTCACGCCCTACACCATCCTGGGCGGTCTGGCCGTTATGGCCGTGTGCCTGGCTCACGGCGCGCAGTTCCTGGCGCTGAAGACGACGGGCGAGGTCCGCGACCGCGCCAACGCGATTGCCGCCCCCGCGACGATCGCTGCGACCGTCCTGGCCGCCGCCTGGCTGCTCTGGGGTCAGTTCGCCTACACGACGAACGTTCTGGCGTGGATCCCGCTCCTGGTTGCTGCGCTCGCGATCATCGCGTCGACGGCTCTGTCACAGGCGTCGCTGCGTCGTGAGGGCTGGTCCTTCGTGGCCTCCTCGGTCGCCATCGCCGGCGCTGTCGCGTGGGTGTTCGCTTCGATGGCTCCGGCCGTCCAGAAATCCTCGATCAACCCGGCGTACTCGCTGACGATTGATCAGGCTTCCTCGACCCCGTCGACGCTAACTGTCATGACCATCGTGACCGTCTGCCTGCTGCCGATCGTCCTGGTTTACGTCTTCTGGTCCTACTGGATGTTCCGCGCTCGCGTGGGCGCCGAGGACGTAGAGACGCAGACGGGTCTGCTGCTCAAGAAGATCCGCGTGGGCGAGAGCTTCTTCGCCAACTGATCCTCGCATCACGACGCGCCCGGCCCCCCTTGCAGGGGCCGGGCGCGTTTGTTGTCACGCCACGAGGATGAGGACCTTTGACCCATGATGAGGCTTTTTCAGGCACAATAGATACGTGCGTCCCTTTGATCCTCGCTTGTTGCGTTATGCCCGCTCGGCGCGCGGCCCCATCGCTGTGACGGCCCTCCTAGGGACGCTGACTGCGCTGTTGGTTCTCGCCCAGGCGCTTCTCATTTCCGCAGCCCTCTCCCCTGTCGTCTCGGGCACCGCGTCCCTCACCGACGTCTGGCCCTTCATTGTGGGAATCGCGGCCGTGTTTGCCTGCCGCGCGCTGATCGTCGCCGCTCGTGAGGCGGTGAGCACTCGCGCGGCCGCCGCTGCGGTGAGGGAGCTGCGCGGACGCGTCGTGGATGCGACCGTCACGCTGGGATCTCGTTGGAGGGCGACCAAGGGCGCGGAGACGACGACCCTACTGTCGACCGGGCTCGAGGATCTGCGTCCCTACTTCGTCTCCTTCCTGCCCCAGCTTGTCCTCGTGTGCACGGTGACCCCGGCGGCCCTCGGCGTCATTCTTCTGCTCGACTTCTGGTCCGCGCTCATCGCCCTCCTCGTCATCCCTCTGATCCCGATCTTCATGATTCTCATCGGGCGTTTTACGCAGGCAGCCTCGGAGGACAAGCTCGCGTCGATGAAGCGCCTGACCGCCCAGCTCCTCGACCTCATGTCCGGCCTGCCCACGCTCCGCGGCCTCGGCCGCGAAAAGGCACCGCGCACGCACCTGCACGCTCTGGGTGCCGCGAATACAAAGGCTACGATGGCCACGCTTCGCGTCGCGTTCCTCTCGGGCGGCGTGCTCGAGTTCCTGACGACCCTGTCGGTGGCCCTCGTCGCCGTCGAGGTCGGCATGCGCCTCGTTTTCGGCAACATTTCACTGTTCCACGGCCTCGCTGTCATCATGCTCGCGCCCGAGGTTTTCGACCCCCTGCGCCAGGTCGGCGCACAGTTTCACGCGTCGGCGAACGGCGTGACGGCGTCGAAGGCAGCGTTCGATATCATCGAAGAGGCCGAGGCCGTGGACTCCCCCGGAACCGACGAGTGCCCCGACATGGCACGCACCGACATCGTTCTCGATGGCCTCGGCGTGCGTGCGCGCGGCGCGTGGGCGCCGGCTCCGACGAGCGGCGTCATCGCGCCTGGCATCGTGACGGCGCTGTGCGGTCCCTCCGGCGTGGGAAAATCGACGATTGTCCTGTGTTTGCTGGCCGACATGACACCGGATGCAGGTCGTGTCCTGCTGCGGCCGTCGGCCTCGTCCTCCGAAAGCGGCGAGTCCGTCCTGTTGGATATCGATCCCGCCGCGTGGCGTCACCAGATCTCGTGGGTGCCCCAATCCCCCACGCTGGTTCCCGGTACGATCCTGGACAACATGGGCGATCTGCCTCTCGACGACCTGAACGATGCGGCAGCGGCAACCGGCTTCGATGATGTCTTGGCCAGTGCCCCCGACGGGTGGAATACCGTCATCGGCTCCGGCGGCGTCGGCCTGTCCGTTGGGCAGCGCCAGCGCCTCGCCCTCACGCGAGCCCTCGCCGCACACTCCCAGGTCGTTATCCTCGACGAGCCCACAGCACACCTCGATGCCGTCAGCGAAGAGACCGTCGTGCGGGCTATCGACGCGATGCGGGACGCGGGACGCACCGTCATCGTCATCGCGCACCGCGCAGCCATGATGGAGGCAGCTGATGCTGTCATCGACGTTCGCCCGGCCGCTGACGAGGAGGCACGCGCATGAAGCTCTTTCTCACCCGCGCTGAATCCGCTGCGCTGCGCCGATGCATCTCCATGCTCGACGTCTCGCGCTCGGGTTTCGCTCTGTCGTTGCTTCTCGGCGTCACCTCCCTCAGCGCCACAATCGCTCTCGGCGGCACCGCCGCCTGGCTCATCGCACGCGCGTCCCAGCAACCCCCGGTGCTCTACCTGACGGTCGCTGCGACCTCGGTTCGCCTCTTTGGTGTCTCGCGTGCCCTCGCACGCTACCTGTCACGCCTCGCTTCCCACAAGCTGGCGCTAACGGGCATGGATAGCCTGCGCAACAACCTCTACGACGAGTTGGCTGCGGCCCCCGGAACGAAGCTTTCCACGCTGCGCCGAGGCGATCTCATGACCCGCGCGGGAGCCGACGTTGATGAGGTCGGCAACGTCGTCGTCAAGACTCTCCTGCCAGGTCTTGTCGCGGCGATCGTCGGCGTGGGTACGGTCGGTGTCATCACGATCATCTCTCCGGCGGCCGGCATCATCCTCGCGATCAGCCTCGTCGTCTCGGGCGTCATCGCCCCGGCCCTCATCGCCCGCTCGGGGCGCCTGGCCGAGAGCCAGGGAGCCGATGCGCGCACCGACATCGCGGCGACCTCGCTCGCGATCCTCGAGGGTGCCACCGAGCTGTCCATGGCGGGCACGCTGGAGCGCGCGCGCCGCTCTCTCAGCGAGTCCGAGGCTGCCCTGAGCGCCGCTCTGGCCCGCTCGGCGCGCCTGTCCGCGTTCGCGCGCGGCCTTGACGTATGCGCAATGGGCGTTGCGGTGATCGGCGCCCTCCTGATCGGGATCCCACAGACGACCTCGGGGGTCCTCGTACAGGTCCTCCTGGCCGTCATCGTCCTCGTCCCACTATCCGCCTTCGAGGGAGTCGCCGAGCTGACGCCCGCCGCCGCCCAGCTCGTGCGCAGCGCCCAGGCCGCGACGCGCATCTGTTCGCTCCTGGACGAGGAAACACCGGCGCAGCCCCACGACATTCCGGAGGGAGCCACCGTCATCGAGGCACGCGATCTCGCCATCGGTTGGCCGGGCGGGCCAACGCTGGCAACGGGTATTTCGCTGACGCTACGCCCGGGATCGTCCCTCGCGATCGTCGGGCCCTCGGGCATCGGCAAGACGACGCTGCTAGCGACCCTCACGGGCATCATCCCACCCAAGTCGGGCAGTTCTCTGATCAACGGCGTTCCCGCATGGGGAGCCGATCGCGACCAACTCACCTCACGCATCACGATGACGGCGGAGGACGCACACGTCTTCGCCACCACCATCTACGAAAACCTGCGGGTCGCGCGCGCATCCCTTACCCGCGACGAGGCCTCGGAACTGCTGTCCCGAGCCGGCCTCGTGCAGTGGGTTCAGTCCCTGCCCGACGGCCTCGACACCGTGATCGGCTCCGGAGGCACAACCGTGTCCGGCGGCGAGCGCCGCCGCCTGCTCATGGCCAGGGCACTCGCCGCGCCCGCTCCGATCATGGCTCTCGACGAGGCCTCCGAGCACCTTGATGCGGCGACGGCCGACCGCCTCATGGAAACGCTCCTGACGCGCTCACCCGAGCGGGCTACCCTGGTGGTCACCCACCGCTTGAGCGCCCTGGACCAGGCCGACCACGTCATCGTCTTGGCTGCGCCCGAGCCCGGCCAGTGCGCGACGATCGCCGCGCGCGGCACACACGACGAGGTCCTGCAGGCCCTCCCCGCCTACCGCTGGGCCCTCGACCAGGAGGAACAATGAGCACCGACTCCACTGACTTCACGCTGCTGCAAGCTGCCCTGGACCTCACCAGTTCCCTGGACTTGAAGGCGGGCCTGCAGAACTTCGTGGACCAGGCCTGCGCCTTGACGTCCTCTCCGCACGCTACGCTCTCAGTCCTGGACACGTGGGGGGCCACCACCCTGCAACTTGAGTTCCACGAGGACGGTCCAGTCCCCGAGGTCCCCGAGTCTCTCATGACGGCAATCCCCGCGAGTGTGCCTCTCCTCGTCAACTCTCCGTCGGATGCACCCGACCTCGATCTGCCCGCTTCCACTCCCCCGTTCCTGGGTGTCTCGATCCTCGTACACGAGCAGGTCTACGGACGCCTGTACCTGTGCGGGAAGGCGGGCGGGTATTCGTCCGCCGATGCCGCTGTCCTCAGCGCGCTCGCACCCGCCGCTGGCATCGCCGTTGAAAACGCGCACCTGTACGCGGACTCCAAGCGCACCGAGCGGTGGATCAGCGCCTCTCAGTCGCTGACGACCACCATGCTGGAGGGCGCCGATGAGGAGGAGGCGCTCGAGCTCATTGCCAAGACCGTGCGCGAAGTGTCCCACGCGGACACCGCCATCATCGTCCTGCAGTCCGTGGGCGACACGTGGGCTGCCGAAATCGTCGACGGCAAGAACGCCTCCAGCCTGCTGGGTTTGACTTTCCCGCCCGAAGGCCGCGCGATGAGCGTGTTGCACGAGGGTACCGGCATGATCGTGGACTCGATGTCGCGCGCGCAGACGATGCGTGTCCCCCAGCTGGCTGCCTTCGGATCGGCCCTGTACGCGCCACTGCGTTCGCGTGGCGTGTCGTCCGGTGTCCTCATTCTGCTCCGTCAGATCGGCGCACCCGAGTTCGACAGCTCCGAGCTTTCGCTCGCGGAATCCCTCGCTTCCCAGGCCACGCTTGCCCTTGAGCTTGCATCGGCTCGCCACGCTCAGGACGTGGCCGCACTGCTGGACGAGCGCGACCGCATCGGGCGCGACCTCCACGACTTTGCCATTCAGCAGCTGTTTGCGACCGGCATGGCCCTGGATGCAGCCAAGCAGAAGGTCGCTGCAGGCCAGACGGACCCGGCTGCCCTCGAGTCCCTCATCGATTCTTCGCTCGCTTCCATCGACGAGGCCGTGCGTCAGATCCGCACGATCGTGCACAACCTACGCGAGCGCGACAAGGCCGTCGGCCTGGTGGAGAGAATCCGCCGCGAATCGTCGCTGACACGTTCAGCCCTCGGTTTTGCGCCCTCGCTGCTCATCACGCTTGACGGCAACGCCATCAACTCGGACCTGGATAACGAGCTCGTCGTCATCGACGAGTTCGACGGGCGCGTCGACCCAGACCTGTCCGATGATGTCGTGGCTATCGTGCGTGAAGGCCTGTCTAATATCGCCCGCCACGCCCACGCGACCGCAGCGGCCGTGTGCGTCGATGTGTCGGGGCGTGGCAAATCGGGGCGCGTGCGCATCACGATCACCGACGACGGTCGTGGCATCGACCCATCGCGTACCCGAAACTCCGGCTTGGCGAACATGGCGGAACGTGCACGACGACACCGCGGCGCGTTCGATGCGGGCAGCGGCGAGGGCGGGGTGGGCACCCAGATCCGGTGGATCGCTCCGCTTGAGGGCTGACCAGACGCACACGCACAACACGACGGTGGGGGTGGACGTTCCGATTGGAACCCCACCCCCACCGCCTAGGGACGGGAGTTGTTATCTCCCCGCTCTCAGCTGAGCATCAGCCCAGCCAGCGTCCGTCACTGCCGAAGGTGTACCAGCGCCACCCAATCCAGTGGCCGCCCGTGTACATGTCGCCTCCTGTCCCGAAGTAGTACCAGGCGCCGCCGATCTGCTGCCAGCCGGTGGCCATCTGGCCCGAGGCACCGAAGTAGTACCAGGTGCTTCCCAGCGGCTTCCATCCGATCGTCATGGCGCCGCTGTCGCTCATCAGGTACCAGTGAGAGCCCATCTGAAGCCAGCCGGTGTGCATCGCACCGGACGGATCCAGGTAGTACCACGTGCCGCTCGTGTAGAGCCAGCCGGTCATCATGACACCGTTAGAGGCGAAGAAGAACCACTTGTCTCCCACCATCTGCCAGCCGGTGACCATCGCGCCGGTCTCTGGCGTCAGGTAGAACCACGAGCCACCCAGGTTGACCCAGCCGGTGACCTGCGCTCCGGCGCCGTTGTGGTAGCGCCACACGCCATCCCAGTAGACCCAGCCGGTGAGCATGTAGCCGTTCTGGTCGAAGCGGTACACGTTGCCACCGAGCGTGAGGGTCTCGTTCTTGGCGTACCCGCCGGCGCTGATCTTCCACCACCAGCCCGCTCCGTCGTTCATCCAGGTGCCCACCGTATGATCGGGAGCGGGCGCCGGGTCCGGAGTCGGATCAGGCGTCGGTGCGGGGTCCGGAGTCGGATCGGGGCTGGGCTCGGGCTCGGGTGCCGGCTCCTCGGCCAGGGCGAGGGCCACAAGACCCGATTCAGCGAACCCGGCCTCGTTCATGGCCATGACGCGGATGACCGAGCCGTTGTTCTCGCCGTCGATCGTGAGGCTCAGCTCGGGGCCGTTCTCCTCTTCGACGATGGCCCACGAATCGGTGCCCTCGCGCTTGATCTGCCAGAACAGAGTCGGGGTGGGCTTGCCGCTCGCCTCGACCTTGATCGTGACCTGCGTGCCTTCCTTCGCCGTCACGGTGCGGAAGGCGCCGTCACCGGAGATCTGCGCGTCTTCAGCGGGGTTGGCGGTGACGGTCAGCGGCTTGATGACCGGGGGCTCCTGATCGCCGGGGTCCGGGGTGGTGGCAGCAGCCGCGAAGGCCTCGACCTCCGCGAGCGCGAACTCGCCGAACTCGGTGGGCTGGATGACGCGAATGAAGCGAGCATCGAAGCCCTCGAAGTCGACCGCGCTCGGGCGGCCGCCAACTCCATCGACCTTGATCATGTGAACGCCGTCAACAGCGCCGGCCGTGGCGGGATTAAAGGAAGCATCGAGGCGCGTCTCGGAGGCGACGACCCAGAAGTCGTGCAGGCGCTGGTCGCAGGAGATTCCCTGGCAGTTGTCGGAGGAGGAGCGGTTCCAGACGTTGACGACGCCCAGGGGGTGGGTTTCGCCGAGGTCGACCTCCCACCAGGGGTTGGCCTGCTTGCCGGTGTGGGCGACCGAGCCGTTGTCCCACACGCCGTCCGTGTTGCCGTCCACGGCGCGCGAGGCGGTGCCTCCCCAGCCGGTCGAGGACATGGTGGCCGTCTTGTTGAGTGCGAGGTTGTCTCTGCCCTTGGAGACGGTCAGGGTCGCGCGCTGGGAGGTCGCGGAGCCGTTGGCGTTCGTGGCGACGGCGTAGAACTGCGCGCCGTCATCCTCGAAGGTCGTCGTCAGGGTGTACATGCCGTTCGTAGCGTCCGGAATCGCCGTTCCTTCGCTTGCCCCCTTGGGGACGCGGTACCACTGGATGGTGGCGGCCGGTCGGCCCGAGGCGACGACGGTGAAGGTGGCGCTCTCCCCCGCCTTGACGGAGACAGAGGATGGGTCCGTGGCGATGACGGGTGGCTGGGTGGCCGCGTTCTCCCCGTAGACGTGCAGGGTCGCGCTCACGGAGCGCAGGCCGATCGAGTTGGCGTAGTAGGAGGGGTGTGCCAGTTCGAGGCGCAGGGGCGTGACCTTGCCGGGCTCGAGGCTGAGGCCCTCGCCGACTTCACCGGCCTGAATCTGCGCGCCGGTCACCTCGATAGAGGTAGCACCGAGGGTGATCTTGTAGGTCGTGGAGGCGTCGAAGTTGCCCGAGAACTTCAGGGTCAGGTCGGTGATGGCCTTGTCCGTCTTGTTCACCAGGTAGGCGTCGTAGGCCTGCGCGCCGGAGTAGCGCAGTGCGGAGGCTCGTCCGAAGAACTGCTCGGAGGAGATGGTCGCACCGTCGACGGCGGTGACCGTCTGCGTGGGCACGTAGGTGGGGGCGGCATCGAAGGTGACCTTGACGACGGGGCGCAGGTTCGGCTCCGGGTTCTCACCCGACATGGTCACCGTGAGCGTGGTGTCATCCTGGGCGAACTCGAGGGAACGGTCGGTGCCGTCCACGGTGACGGCGGTGACGTGGCCGCCGACGCTGGGAAGCGTCAGCGTCTTGCCGGGGCTCCACAGCTCGGGGAAGAAGTACAGATCGTTTCCCTTAGTCATCACCTTGCCCCAGGCGGGGGCGGGGTACCACGTCGGGCGAGCTCCCGTAATGGCATCGGGGTGACGCGCCATCCACTGGCCCACCTCGGTGACGACGCCGGCGTCGAAGGCGTCGATCGTGCCGTCGCCCTTGGGACCGATGTTGTAGGCGAACTGGCCGCCCGAGGCGACCGTGCCAATGAGGTTGTTGACCAGCTCGCGTTCCTTGTAGCTCTTCGCGCTATCGTCGCGGTTCGCCCACGAGCAGTATCCCCAGCATGCCGGGTAGATCGAGCGAATCGACTCCCAGGGACCCATGTGGAAGTCCGTGGTCACCGAGTTGTCGCCGCCGACCTCGAAGTCGCCTGCCTTGTTCCACACGCGCGAGTTGACCATCGTCTCGGGCTGGAGCTCGTGGACCCACTGAGCCATGCGCTGAGACTGCTCGGCGGTGGGGCCGCCCATGTCGAACCACAGCTCGGCGATCGGGCCGTAGTTGGTGAGGAGCTCGGTCAGCTGGGGCTTGATGACGGTCGTCATCAGATCTTCATCGATGGGGTTGACGTTGCCGTAGGGCTCGGGGGTCTGCTTGGTCCAGTCGATGATCGAAAAGTAGAAGGCGAGCTTGACGCCGAGCTTGTTGCACTCGGTGGACAGCTCCTTCATCGGATCCTTGCCGTAGTTGGACTGCTTGACGATATTGTAGTCGGTCGTCTTCGTGTCCCACATGGCGAAGCCGTCGTGGTGCTTCGACGTGATCATCAGGTACTTCATACCCGAGTCGTGGACCGTCTTGCAGATGGCGGAGGCGTCGAAGTTTGCGGCTAGGTCCTTGGCCTTGAGCAGGTAGTCGTCGGTGGGGATGTTCTCCCAGGCCTTGATCTGCTCGGGGTAGCCCATGCCCTGGCGGTGTCCGTTGTAGTAGCCGCCGTAGACGGAGTAGACGCCGAAGTGCATGAACATGCCGTACTGGAGTTCTTGCCACTTGGCGATCTTGGGGGTGGAGCTCAGTGGTACCGCTGCGGGGACGCCGGTAGGCGCTGGTGCTGCGTCGGCAAAACTGGGGGCGCTCATGGGTGCGAGCACCAGTGCCGTAGCGACCGCACAACCGGCAAGCATTCGCTTGAGGTTCACGGGGTGTCCTTTCAAGGGGTGATGGTGGACGACAGTGTCCGTCCTCTACGGTGAGGATGAGGCGAACGTTACCCCATAGGGCTTTTTCATAAACCAGTTTGATAGTAGCTTTCTCATAAATCGAGGATTCCCCTGATTAGTGGACAACTTAACCCGCAGGATAAATACGACGACGGGCGCACATACAAGCCAGGCGGGCCGGATAATTCCGACCCGCTCATGTTCGTCTCGCTCCTTCCGGAACGAGGCAGTGGCTCAGTTACGCCAGGACGCCGCCCTCTGCCCGGCCACCCACGCGGCCACCTGCGTGCGGCGCTGCAGGCCCATCTTCGACAGGAGAGAGGTGATGTGGTTCTTCACGGTCTTTTCCGCGACACCCAGCTTCTCTCCGATCTCACGGTTCGACAGGCCATCGCCAATCAGGTCTAGGACCTTGCGCTCCGACGGCGTCAGGTCGGCGGTCGGATCCTCGTGATCGACGCGGCGACGCGTCAGAGTACGCTCATCGAGCAGCACGCGACCGTCGGCGACCGCCTTGATCACGTCGGTGATTTCCGCGCCACGCACGGTCTTGAGGATGTACGCGCGTGCACCCGCTTCGAGGGACTCAGCCAGGGCCTCATCGTCATCGAAGGAGGTGAGCACGACGGGGAGGATCTGCGGGTGGGAGGAACGCAGTCGATTCATGATGTCGATGCCGGTGCCGTCGGGCAGCTGCAGGTCCACCAGGATCACGTCGGGACGCACCAGGTCGGCGCGACGCACGGCATCAGCAACGGATCCGGCCTCGGCGACAACCTCGAGGGCGTCGTCGCGGTCGACGATCTCGGCAATGCCACGTCGAACGATCTCGTGGTCGTCAATGATCATGACGCGCGTACGCGCGGACGTATTTTCACTCACGTGTTGATTCTAACCGTCGGGAGGGCAAAAGCCCTCGTGTACTTACTACTTCTCGGGAGACAGGCGGCTCATCGCATCCTGCGCGGCCGCGTTCTCCGCGTGCTTCTTCGACGAGGCCTGCCCCGAGCCGATCGGATCGGGGCGCTCGGAGACGAAAGCGCGGGCCGTGAACACGCGCTGGTGGTCCGGCCCCTCCCCCTCGACCTCATAGGAGACCTCGCCCAGGCCCTGAGCCTGCGAGTATTCGATAAGGATCGTCTTCCAATCCTGGTGCTGGCCGCGCGAGGGGGCATCCACGAGGAGGAAGCTCAGGCGCTCAAGGATGACCCGGCGCGCCTCTTCCAGGCCGCTGGTCAGATAGGTCGCGCCGATGAGAGCCTCGAAGGTGTCGGACAGGATCGAATCCTTGTCGCGTCCCCCGTGCATCGACTCGCCCTTGCCCAGGAACACGAAGTCACCCAGGCCGATCCGGCGGGCGGCGGCAGCCAGGGGCTGCTGGGAAACGGTCGCGGCACGCATGCGCGACAGGTCCGACTCGGCCACGTCCGGGTACTGTTCGTAGAGCTTCTGCGCGATCACGATCGACAGGACCGAGTCACCCAGAAACTCGAGGCGCTCGTTATTCGCGATGCCCCCGGCCTCGTTCGCGTAGGAGCGGTGCACGAGCGCCAACTGCAGGAGCGGGGCGTCGATGCGGGTCCCCCACGCCTCCACCAGCGCCTCCGTGTCGGTACGCGGAGGAACGGTCAGGTGCTTGGCACGACTCATCAGGATCGCCCCGGCTCGGCGTCGTTGCCCAGCAGGGAGGCCAGGGAGGCCAAGCGCGGGTCGACGACAAAGTGCTCATGGTCGGAAGGCAGATCAGCCCACTTCTCGCCGCAGACGTCACACAGGCCCGCGCAGTCCTCACTGCACAGCGGGCGCGGATCCACGAGGGGAACGATCGCATCGCGCAGCTGCGTCTCGATGTCGACGGTGTCGCGCTCGCCGATGACGAACAGGTCCTCGACCTCCTCATCGTCCTCGGAGGGGGTCAGGGCGGGCGCGTCAGCCTCGAAGTAGACCTCCGCGCTGGAGACGTCGTGATGGTCGCGCACCTCGTCGAGGCAGCGCACGCACTCCCCGATGAGATCCACGGAGGTGGCAAGCTGGACGAGCACGCCGTCCTCAACGCTGGTGAAGTCCACGGACACGTCCAGGGGGACGCCGGGGACGGCCGACATGGAGGGGGTACCCAGGTCGTCGGGGGTCACCCACACGAGGTCCTGGTGCAGCGTCGATCCCAGGGCGCGCGGCAGGCGCGCCAGGGACAGGGTCAGGGAATTGTCACTCATTGGTCAGATCCACATCGGTGACGTCGACGCCGCGGCGCTCCGCGATCGTGCGACGTCCAGCGTCGGTGCGACGCGCGAGGTCGGAGATGAGGTGGGCAAGCTCATCCAACGAGGAGGCCACGTAGTCGTCGGCGCCTTCACACAGGGAGGCTGCCGAGCGCTTGGCCTCGGAAACGATCTCGCGGGCGCGATCCTCGGCCATGCGCACGATGTTCTCGGTGGAGATGATGCGGGCGGCCTGGGCGTTCGCGTCGGCGATCGTGGCCTCGGCATCCGAGCGGGCCTGCGAGACGAGCGCGGTGGCCTCGTCGTTTGCGCGCGAGCGGGTGCGCTCGGCTTCTTCCTCGGCGTCGGCGAGGATCTGAGCCGCGCGCTCGTTGGCCTGATCGAGGATCGAGGAGGCGCGCGAATTTGCCTCGGCGATGCGGGTCTCGGCGGCTGAATCGGCGCGTCCCAGGACGGCGTCCGCGTCGGCGACAACGGCATCGGCGGCCACGAGGTCCTCCGGCAGAGCCTCGCGGGCTTGGTCAAGCAGGTCGAGGATCTCGGCCTTGTTGACCATGATCGAGGCCGACAGGGGCACCGCGCGCGAGGACTCGACGAGGTCCTCAATCTGGTCGAGGGCGGCGATCACGGTGGAGGGACCGTAGACGGTTTCCTCGTTCCACTCGTCCTGAGTCTGGTTGTCGGTCGTGTCAGCCATGGCTGCCTCCTGCGTCCCACCGGGCATTATTCAGCTTCTATTGTCGGTCAAAAATCGCTCAATCGCTGGAGGGACATACCGAGAAATATCCTTTTTCAGACCCACGAGTTCGCGCACGGCGCTCGAGGAGACGTGTGCGAGGGTCGGACGGGTCGGAATCCACCAGGTGTCAACACCCCCGATCTCACGGTTGAAGACCGCCTGGGGGGCCTCGTAGTCCACGTCGATTGAGGAGCGCACGCCCTTGACGATAAGCGTGGCTCCCAGGCGCGAGGCCTCGTCCATGGTCGCGCCCTGCAGGAGGATGACCTCAACGCCGCCGAGGTGGCCGGTGGCTTCCCGGATGAGCCTGACGCGCTCTTCGGGGGCGATCAGGCCGCGCTTGGCGGGGTTCGCTCCGACGCCGATGATGAGTCGGTCGGCGATGGCGCAGACACGCTCGGCGACGTCGAGGTGCCCGTTCGTGAAGGGGTCAAAAGAACCGGGGAACAGCGCGATCATCGGTCTTCCTCCTCCTCGCTCGACGAGGCCTGTGCGTCCTCGAGGGACTGCGCACCGTCGGCGGTTTCATCCTTAGGCAGGGGCGGACCGGCAAAGTAGGCGACGGTTTCGCCCCAGGTGCGCTGGTCCTCGAGGACGAGGAAATCCGGCCACGTGGGAGCGGGCGCGCGCGTAGAGCGTTCGACGACGACGAGGGCATCGGGAACAATCCAGGGGCCAAGGGAGGCCAGCACCGTCGTCATGTCCTCTTCGGCGATGTCGTAGGGCGGGTCGATAAAGACCAGGTCGATGTCTCCCGCGAGCGCTTCCCCGTTGCGCGCTCCCAGGTAGGTGCGCGCGTCGGCGGTGACGACGCGGGCTGGCAGCCCCGTCGAGCGAACGTTCGCAGAGGCGACGCGGGCGGCGGCCGAGGCCTTTTCGACGAGGGTGGCGTGGGCGCCTCCGCGCGACATAGCTTCGAGTCCGAGGGCGCCCGTTCCGGCGTAGAGGTCGAGGACGGTCGCGCCGTCCAGCACGTTCATGTGGTCCAGGCGCGAAAAGAGGGCCTCGCGAACCCGCTCGGAGGTGGGACGCGTGCCGGACTTGGGCACGGCGAGGGTACGTCCCTTGGCGCTGCCTGCGACGATTCTGGTCATACCCCTACCCTACCGGGCGCACCTCAGGAGCGTTGCATCCACTCGATCTGTCCGTCCGATGCGGCGCGCAGCGCCCGGGCGAGGTCCGGGTGGCGCGCCAGCATCGGGTCCTGTTCCAGGAGTGTTTCGGCTTCGCCTTTCGCACGGCGGATGAGCGCCTCGTCGCGGCGCACCGACAGGAAACGCAGGTGGGTGGCCGTGCCCGACTGGCCGGCTCCAAGCACGTCGCCTTCCTTGCGTAGGCGCAGGTCGGCCTCGGCGAGCTCGAAACCGTCGGTCGTGTCCGCGAAGGCCTGCAGGCGTGCTCTGCCCGAGTCCGTGAGTTCGTGTCGATGCATGGCGATGCACAGCGAGGGCAGGGAGGAGCGTCCGACGCGGCCTCGCAGCTGATGGAGCTGGGCGAGGCCGAATTGTTGGGCGTCGAGGATAACCATGAGGGTCGCCTCCGACACGTCGACGCCGACCTCGATGACGGTTGTGGCGACGAGGAGGGGGGCGCGCCCGGTGGAGAAATCCTCCATGATCTGCGCCTTCACCGGTGAGGGAGTGCGTCCCGTCAGCTCGTGGATGGCGATGCCGGACAGGGCCGGGTGGGAGCGAAGGTACGCGGTGACCTCCTCGACCGATGCCAACGGTCGTGCGCCTTCTTCCTCGGCGTCGGCGACGTCGTCGGAGGCGTCGATGCGCGGGCACACGACGTAGACGCGACGCCCCTGGGCGATCTCCTCTGCGGCCCGCGCCCACGTGCGCTCCACCCACGCCGCGTTCGCACTGTCGGCGAGGTAGGTGGCTACGGGGGTGCGCCCCGAGGGCATGCCGCTCATACGCGTGTCGTCGAGATCTCCGAAGACCGTCATGGCGATCGTTCGCGGAATCGGAGTCGCGGTCATAACGAGCTCGTGAACCGCGCGCCCGTCCTCACGCGCCCCGCGCAGCGCGGCTCGCTGCTCGACGCCGAAGCGATGCTGCTCGTCGACGACGACGAGAGCCAGGTCCGCGAAACGCACGCTCTCCTGGAAGAGAGCGTGGGTTCCCGCGACGATGAGCGGCTCTGCCGCGTTCATCGCGCTTTGAATCTCACGGCGGGCGGCTGGCGTCGTCGAGCCCGTCAGCAGGCGAACGTCCGGGGCGTCCGCCCCCAGGGGCTCCAGGAGTGCCCGCAGGGAGGCGGCGTGCTGCTCCGCCAGGACCTCGGTCGGCGCGACGAACGCCCCCTGGTGACCGGCGGCAACCACCTGGAGCAGCGCGCTCAGCGCGACAACGGTCTTCCCCGATCCCACGTCTCCCTGTAGGAGCCGCTGCATCGGCACCTCGCCGGCCAGGTCGGCCCCGATCTGGGCAACGGCCTCGCGCTGGGAGTCTGTGAGTTCAAAAGGCAAGGACGAGCGGAAACGCTCGCACAGCGGCGCGTCGATCGGCGAGGCCAGCGCCGCCACGGCCCGAGCGCCCCGGCGCTGCGCGGCCAGCCCCACCTGGAGGACGAACGCCTCGGCGAAGGCCAGGGCCTTACGCGCCTGCTGATAGTCCTCGTCCGTCTCCGGCTGATGAAGGGCGCGCAGGCAGTCGGCGTGGGAGGCGAAGCCAGCGCGCTCGCGGACGTCAGCGGGAACCGGGTCGGGCACATGAGCGTCGTCCAGGTGGTCCAGCACCATGCCAATTGCTCGGGCGATCGCCCACGAGGCCAGCGATCCGGTCGCCGGGTAGATCGGGATGGGGCGCGACGCGATACGCTCGATGTCCTCCCCGTCCACACCCTCAAAGGAGGGATGGGTGAGTTGCAGCTTGCCGCGGTAGGCCCCGACCTTGCCGGCGAAGAGGAAGGACTGCCCCGGCGTCAGGAGACGCTCAATGGGGGCGAGCTTGTACTGGTTCTTCGCGAAGAAGGTCGCCGACAGGAACTGAACGCCGTCGGTGAGAGTGACTTCCAAGCGCACGCCCGAGCTGGATCGGTTGGCGACCAGGTGTGCGCCTGCGACCTCGGCGAGGATCGTCACGTCCTCGCCTTCGCGCAGGGAAGACAGCGGCGTGAGGCGACCCCAGTGGTAGTAGCGCCGCGGCGCAACCAGCAGCAGGTCGCCAACCGTCGCCACACCCGCCCCCTCAAGAGCCTTCGCCGTCTTTTTCGGCAAGCGCAGGGACAGGGGGACGTCGAGTGCGCTCACGAGGCGCACCCCGCGACCAGGCTTGGCCCGCTCTGCCCGCCGTCCCAGGTCTCCAGGTCGATCGTCGACGACGCGTCGCGCGTGGAGAGCAGCTGGCGAACGGTGGCCACGGTGTAGGGGCCGTCGTCGTCGCGCGAAATAAGGAGGCGCCAGGAATCACCACCACTGCGTGAGGCTTCGGCCAGGGCCTCGGCGATGCCCTCCGGGTCGCCGCCAGGAGGCAGCGGGGCGCTCGCGCACGAGGCGAGAGCGTCGTGTGCGCCGTCGCGCAGCATGCGTGCCAGCGTCGGAGCGGCCTCAACACCACCCGGCTGGGGCACGAACAGCGGGGCGCAGGCTCGGGCGACCGCGAGGACGTCGAGGTCATCGCGACTACCCGCACGCAAGATCGCCGGAACACCCGGGGCAGGCGAGGGCAGCACCGAGGCCACGGTACCGACCAGGGAGGCACTGGCCTCGTCGCACGTGGCTACGAGAGTCACGCCCGTGCGCGAGGTCGCCGCCGACACGATGCCCGCGGCATCCCCAGAGCTCAGGTCCAAGAACACCACCGCTCCTGCGCGTGCGAGATCTTCGACAAGGCCGGGGGCACTGGTGCAAGCAATGACGCGGGCACGCTCAACGCGGCGCATAGGTCGGCGCTGCAGCAGGCGCACACCGCGGTGGCTCAGGCCCTCGTCGGCCAGCTCATCGATACCGATCTGCGCGTCCGGGCGTGCGTCGCAGACCTGGAAGCGAATAACCTGCCCCGAGGTGGGATGCGCGGCCAGCGGCGCGGAGGTGTCGACGTGCAGCCTCCACTCCCCCATGCCAAAGAGATCAACCCTGCCCACGTAGGACAGTCGCGCCCCCAGGCCACCGAGGCGAGCGAGCAGCGCGTCCAGGTCCTCCTGCGTCCCCTCCAAGATGATGTCGACCGTGAAGTCGCGGCCGGGCGGAGGGGGGGCAGCCTCGGGCGCACGCGAATGGCGCTCCGCGAGGTCGGCCAGCATCGCAGTAAACGACTGAAGGATTCCGGCGTCACCCCGCATCGAAGCGTCGATACAGGCCAAGACCAGGGCGACGAAGGCGCCACCGGGGTCGATACGCCCCGTCGCCTCGTTCGTCGCCTCAACGAGGCCGATCTGCGCCTGGGAAGAGAAACGAGAGAAAACGTCTTCGACCTCCGGGAGCGTCGCACCCAGGCCCTGAATTTCGCGCACCGCCCCGCCGAGCATTTCCGCGAGGGCATCGGACCACTCGATGGAGGAGGCCACGGGGCTCAGGGATGCGGCGATCATGCGGCGCAGCACGACAGGCGTGACATGATGCTCGTCCCCGAGAGCACCGGCCCACGCCTCGAAAAGAGCTCCGAGGGCCATGCCGCTGTGCCCAAGGCCGCGGCGGATAATCGTCTCCACGGCCGCTTCGAGCGCGTCGCGCAGGTGAGCACGCGGGTCCAGGGAGTCCATAGCGGCCTCGAGCGCAGCCATCGTCGCTGCACCATTCGACCCCGTGTCACAGTCCGCCCCATCCCATCCGTCCAGGTCATCAAGGAAAGGCGCGAGCCTGGCGGCCTCCTCAGCCCCGGCGCGACACGCCTCGATAATGACAGATGCATTCAGATCCATGACTCCCCTTTCAGCCCCTCCCATTGTCCCTGCGCGGATCGGTGTGTGCGACCTGACACGACCCAGATCGGCTGCGACTTGTTGAAAGCGTGGTTCGTCCGCTATTCTGTCATGGTTGCCTTCGGTTCAAGCACCGAAGGATGCGTTCTCCGCAAGCGCGGAGATAAAGACTGAACTGGAAGACATACCGAGGAGAACATCGTGGCTGCCGTTTGTGACGTGTGCGGTAAGGGACCCGGCTTCGGCAAGAGCGTGTCGCACTCGCACGTTCGCACCAACCGCCGGTGGAATCCGAACATTCAGCGCGTTCGCGCCCTTGTCAATGGGACGCCCAAGCGCCTGAACGTCTGCACCAAGTGCCTGAAGTCCGACAAGGTCGCCCGCGCGATCTGAGTCGACACTGACGTAACGCCGGAGGGGCAAGCCAAAAGGATCGCCCCTCCGGCGTTTATCTCATCTACTCCCCCATTACTTGCGCCCCGCGCGTGTACGGGTCAGCGCCCGCGACGAGAAGTTGCAGGCGCTGACCTGTACCTTGTGTGTCTGGATTCCCCATCCGCTCTCAGGAGGCGAAGCTCAGAGCAGATCCGCGGCCAGATCGAGCGGGGTTCCAAAACGGTGGTTCGTAATCGAGACCGCCTGTTCGCGCAGGAATGGCAGCAGCTCCGAGTGCGGCCAGGCCGTGACGGCACCCGTGTACAGGGCAACATCAGGGCTGCCACTGCTCGCGCGGGTTGCGTCCGCCCAGCGCTGCTGCGAGCTTTCATCGCGCGGCCCCAGGACACGCACTCGCATGCCCAGGCCGCCGGAGTTCGCCACCATCGCCAGGCGAGAATCCCACGAGTGCGCGTCTTCGACCGTCACCTCGATATCCCATCCCTCCAGCAGCTCCCGGATGGTAGCCGGAAGCTCATCGGCAACGGATAGCCCGATCGGGCCACCAGCGAGGATGCCCGCTGCCAGCACACGCACGGTGTCGGCGAGGGCAGTCCCGCTCCCGGCGCGCACGAGGACCGGCGTGGAACGGTAGCGCAGGACATTGCGTTCGCAGGCCATGCCGGTAACGTCGCGGTTGGCTCCGTAATCGGATGCCCAGGCAGCGCCATCGGCAGCGACGGCACGGCTCAGTTCGGCCGCATCATCCGCGCTCAGGTGAGGACCGGCCGCACGACACAGGGCGAGCACACTCGAATCGAGCGTCTCCACGAAATGACTGGACTCCCCCGCCATCGCATCGCGGTCGGGCTCGACCTCGCCCAGACCCAGCAGGTAAGAGGGACCGCCAGCCTTCGTCGTTGACCCGATGGCGGAGCGCTTCCAGCCGCCGAAAGGCTGACGGCGAACGATCGCGCCGGTAATCCCACGGTTGACGTAGAGATTGCCGGCCTCGATGCCCTCCAGCCAGGTCGCCAACTCACCGGTGTCGAGAGTATGGAGGCCGGAGGTCAGTCCGTAGTCAACCTCGTTGACGGCCTCGATCGCGTCCTCGAGGGTGTCGACGCGCATGACGCCAAGGACGGGCGCGAAGTACTCGGTCAGGTGGAACTCGCTGCCGGGCTCCACGCCCGCGCGGATGCCCGGGGTCCACAGCCCATCACCCAGGTACCGGGGCTTGAGCACCCAGTGCTCACCCTCTCCCAGGGTGGTCAGGCCTCGCACGGCCTTCTCGTCGTCGGGGACGACAACCGGGCCAACCTGCGAGTCCAGGGATGCCGGCAGGCCCACGCGCAGCGAGGCGGCCGCATCCACGAGCTGGCGAGCGATGCGGCCCGAGCGCCCCGCAGATCCGACAAGGATCAGCAGGGAGGACGCCGAGCACTTTTGTCCCGCGTGCGCGAAGGCTGAATGAACGATGTCGCGCACCGC
This sequence comes from Schaalia odontolytica, assembly GCF_009730335.1. Lineage (GTDB taxonomy): Bacteria > Actinomycetota > Actinomycetes > Actinomycetales > Actinomycetaceae > Pauljensenia > Pauljensenia dentiphila. Next base: position 1,162,923 of record NZ_CP046315.1, on the reverse strand, counting down.
CAGATCAGGGTCAGCGGACGGCGTGACGATAATGGCATTCTTGCCGCTCGTCTCGCCCAGCAGGTGCATGTCGGGCTTCCACGAACGGAAGAGGCGAGCCGTGTCGTACGAGCCCGTCAGGACAACGCGATCAACACCCTCATGCGTCACCAGGTAGCGTGATACGTCGCCGTCCTCAAGCGGGGCGAGTGCGACCAGCTCGCGGGGGATCCCGGCCTCGTGGAAAGCCGCGACGAGTTCCGCGGCGCAACGCTTGGCCGGCGGGGCCGGCTTGAGGATCACCGCGCTGCCCGCCGCCAGAGCAGCGGCGACGCCACCCACGGGAATGGCCACGGGGAAGTTCCAGGGCGAGGCAACGACGGTGACGTTCACCGGCACGAATCGGGCACCCGCCATATAGGTCTCATCGGAGAGCTGCAACGAGGCCTCCGCGTAGTGATGACAGAAGTCAACCGCTTCGCTCACCTCGGGATCGGCCTGATCAATGGTCTTGCCTGCCTCAGATCCGGCGACCTCGATGAGCTCGCCCCGGCGCGCGGCGAGGACATCGCCGACGCGATGCAGCGCGGCTGCGCGCTCCTCGGGGTCCAGGGCCTGCCAGGCGTGCGCCGCCTTGGTGCTTGCCTCGACGAGGGCGTCGACCGCCTCGTGTGTATCCAGAGCCTGCGCGCCGGCACGCACGGCCTCCACACCTCGCGTCGAGGCAGGGATGGCCGCAGCAATCTCACGGGCCCACTGGCGGTTGGCCGCCAGGGCGGGATCTGAATCCGGTTCGGAGACAAAGGGACGACGCGCGCGCTCGGCGAGGCTCCCCTGCTCAGCCGGAACCCCGGCCTTACGCTCGGCCAGACGATCCTGGACGCGGTTGGGAACCGGCAAGGGGGCGTCCGGATCAACGTCGGACAAAGCCGCGAGGAAACGGTCGCGTTCCCGGGCGAAGATGTCCTCATTCGTGGCGATGTCGAAGACCCCGGACATGAAGTTCTCAGGTGCGGCGTTCTCCTCAAGTCGGCGCACCAGGTAGGAAATGGCGACATCAAACTCTCGGGGGTTGACGACCGGGACGTACAGGAGCAGGGAGCCGACATCGCGACGCACGACCTCTTGAATGCCTGTGGCCATGCCGGAAAGCATCTCGAACTCGACGCTGTCCTCGACGCCGCGCGCTGCCCGCAGCTCGTAGGCGAACGCAATATCGAAGACGTTCTGTCCGGCCACTCCCAAGCGAATCGCCCGGGTCCGCTCGGGCGTCATCGCCCAGTTCAGCATGCGCTTGTAGTTGGTGTCGGTGGCCTGCTTGGACGGCCAGGTCGTCAGCTCCCAGCCGTGAATCTCGGCGTCCACCTTCTCCATGGACAGGTTCGCACCCTTCACGATGCGAACCTTGATGCGCGAGCCACCCGCGTCCAGGCGTGCCCGCGCCCACTCCTGGAGACGCTGGAGCGCACCGAGCGAATCGGGCAGGTAGGCCTGGAGGACGATGCCGGCCTCGTAGCCACGCATATCCGGCTGGTCGAGGATGGCGGTGAACACCGCGATCGTCAGGTCGAGGTCCTTGTAGTCCTCCATGTCGAGGTTGAGGAAGGTCCCGTTGTCGCGAGCGAGGCGGTAGAGGGGTAGGAGCGCGCGAACGCCATGGTCGACAACCTCCTCGAAGCCCCACGGGTTGTGGGGGCCTGTCACCGCAGAGACCTTGATGGACACGTAGTCGACATCCTCGCGGGTCACGAGGCGCGAGACCTCGGCCAGGCGATGAGACGCTTCCTTCTCACCGAGGACAGCCTCGCCGAGGAGGTTCACGTTCAAGCGGTGGCCGCCCTGACGCAGGCGGGCGAGCGCGGGCCCCAGGCCCTTGTCGGTTGCATCGACGACGAGGTCGCCGACGATCTCGCGGAATACACGACGGGCCACCGCCGTCACCGTGCGCGGGGCGAGGAGCGATGCTGTCGAGCCGAGGCCCATCGCCGCAGCCAGGGCCGGGGGCAGGAAGTTCTTGCGGCCGGCCGACAGGCGCTTCATGGCTGCGCTGGCTACGTCCAGGTCCGCGGGGCGCACGACGTCATCGACGAATCGGGTCGTGAAGGTGAGTCCCTCCGGATCGGCAAGGATACGAGACAGGAGTTTGGCCGATTGGGGGGTAGGCTCATGGGCCGACTCGTCGGCCCAGCGGCGGGCCCGAATAATCGCCCGCTCCCCCAAGGCCCATAGGTCATCGGGGCAGCGTCGAGCGCTGGCATCGTGGTGGGACGGGGTGGGAACAGCGGCGTTCGCCATGCGTAGACCTCCAGACGTGGATGAGCGACGGATTCTCAGCCTCGCGCGGAGCGTCAACGCTGGACACGCTCGGCAAAACTCCCGACGTTGTGAAGCATGCTAGTTTGTCCATCGTAACGCGTATAAGGCTCACCTGTGCGGGCATCGCATGACGACGCGACAATCAAGCAAGGGACCTAAGCCCCGAATCTCGCTAAACACTCACAATGCCCGATCGCAAGTGTTGCTTCTCACATAAGGTCCGTTGCCTACGCGGCGACACCCCGCCTCACTCGGGGTGAACGAGCCACCGCTCCTTCATGTCAACGGCGACGCCAGCCATGACCTCGTGCATGTTGAGCGTACGACCACCGTCCGCGCGCGCGCAGAGCCACTGGACCTGAAGCCCGTCCGATATCGCAACGAGGCGGCGCGCGATCTGCTCACTCGGAGCGTCCTCACGTACCTCGCCCGTGGTCTTGCCATGCTCGAAAGCATCAACGAGGTAGGAAATAGCACCGATCAGGTGCTCGCGGAACCACGGGTGCGCCTGATGCTTCGAGTCGATGACGGCCGCCGACATCGCCGTGTAGAGCGCCACGCCGTCGGGATGGCGCTGGTTGTGTGCCACCATGTTCGCCCAAGCATCCAGCGCGGCCTCGGCCCCCTCTTCGGGGCGCGGGAGTCGGCTGACGATGCGACGATCACGCTCGTCCAGGACGGCCGCGAGCAGCTGATCCTTCGAGGAGTAGTGATGCAGGAGCCCCGCCTTCGAGATATCGGAGGCACGCGCGATGTCTGCAAGCGAGGTTGCCACGTAGCCCTGTGTCGAGAAAAGGGTAAGTGCCTCCGACAGGATGCGCGCCTTCTTGTCCTCACTACCGGCTTTCGGACGGCCGGGCCGACGGGTGCTCGTTGCCTTAGCATCGTTGCTCATGCGGGCTGCTCCATGTTCGGTGTGAGAGAGTTACCAACAACCCATCATAGCGTGCAACCGCTTAGACGCCACCGGGTATGTGAACTTCTTTCGTCGAGTCCGTATACCCGGTGCATCAATGGCGTGATTCGAGGCCTTAGTAGGCGAATCGAACCTCGAACTGCGGCTCGCCCGAAGCATCCAACTCGAGCTTGCCATCCTTGTCGGTCTTCACGGTCGCCGTCACCCGGGACGTCACGTCATGCTGTTTCTCCCAGCTCTCCATGCCCTGGATCGTGAACGTTGCCTCGCCGGTATAGACACCGCCTTCATCCGTCGTCGCCTTCATGGCCGTGGGCATCGTCTTGACCTGCAGCAGGGCCAGGGTCCGGGACTGAACCGCGCTCGGGCATGCCGTGTCGATGTTGCCCGGGACGGTCGCGCACGAGTTCGTGAGCGCAGCCGCAGCCTCGAGCGCGGCGGCAGCCATCTTGTCGTTGTAAGTGCCCTTCAGCTCGACCGTTCCACCGTAGTAGGAGCTGTCGTAACCCGTTGCCGCCTTGACCGAAATGGTCTTGGGGGCAGCGTCGATGTACTCACCCGTCTCCTCCGGGGTGAACGTGTAGACGCCCGGGTAGAGCACGATGGAGCTACTCGGGGCTTCCTTCAACGTCGCGACCGACATCTTTTCGCCGCCGATCGAGAAGTGCGTGACATTGTCTGCCCGCACATCCACACGAGAGACCATCGCATCCTGGATCTTCCAGTTCTTCAGCAGACCAAAGGTCTTCTTCGCTTCACTGACGCGGAACGAACGGGTGAAGCGTTCGCCGTCGAGGCGCATCGTCGCCGTCACCACCCGTTCCTTCGAGTGCTCCGCATCGTCCACGGTCACGTCCTCAACCTCGATGCGGGCGCTCGACGAGGCCATGACCTCGTCGGAGAGGAAACCGCGCTGATCGTTGGGCAGCCCCGGATCAACCATCGCCGTCGCAGCGCTGGCCTTGCCGTCCGCGAGCAGATCAAGATACTGGCGAACCTGCGCCTCGGGGGTGCGCGTCCAGTTGGCGATCGCCAAGGCGACGGTTGCGACAACCCCGAGCACAACAAGGGCCACAACACCCACGACGATGCGCTTGATGCGACGGCGGCTCTTCTCCGACATCGGCGTAAAGGTCACGCCCGCCTGCGGGACTGCAACAGCCGGAGCAACCACATTCTGGGGGCTCGGAGGGGGCGGAGGCGTCGGGCTCTGGGAAGGGGCCGGGGGCGGGGGCACCGCACCCTGATTCGCATCGTAGTGCTGCTCAGACATCTCTCAATCCTCACTGTTGTGCGCGCCGATGGGCAGGCGCTGCGGTGCCGCTGACGAGGTTGGCCACACCGAAACCGCTAAATTTTCTCACACGGTATTTTCTTCATCAAATAAACAATTGCGGCCGCCATATGCTGGACGCTCGCGCCGCACAGGCTATCGGAGAGCACTAGAAGCGAACCGTCGTGTTCTCGGTGGCAGCTGTACCGCTTCCGTCGACAACGACGACCGTCTGAGAATCCACAGTGCCTCCGTCGCTCCGGCCCTCAGGCGTCAGGGTATAAACGCCGGGGAAGAAGTAGTACTCCTGCCAGCTCTTCGACAGTGGCTCGACGCCGGCGGAATCGCCACGTACGGAAAAACCGGGAACCCCGTTGCCCGTCACCGCCACGCGCACCAAGAGGCCATCGCTCAGGTACCATTCCGCGAGATTGTCCTTCGTCGGTTTCCTATGATAGACGAGGAATTCGTGCGTCACGCGTTCGCCATTCACGCTCATCGTTGCCTCGACCCTCGCGAATTCTCCGACGCGCCACCTGCCGGTCTTACCCTCCACCGATTCGACGACGATACGGGAGTCGGACGCGCACAGCACGTCGTTCGTCAGGAAGCGCTTCTCGCGGTCGGATAGCGTCATCGTCTGCATCCCGAGCGCCGACTCGGCGTCGGCGTCGGCAAGGTACGTCAGGTATTGGCGCACAGCATCCTTGGGATTCGCCCGAGGCATATCCACCAGGTAAACGATGCCGAACACGATCACGCCGATGATGATGGCGGCAATTACTCGAACCTTGGCATCAGCCTTGCCTTGTTGTTGCGTAATCACGGGCGGCGGAGCCGACGACCACCCTCCGACGGGCGTCCCTTCGACTCCCACACGACGTGCCCACATACTGCCTCCCAGTGAGGCAAGACGCTGACCGACGTCAGGCGTCAACGTCAGTCTGCGCATCGACGACGGGCAGGGCCTTCGTCGGCGGAACGCAGGCGTCACCCTGCAGCGCGGGCAAGGACAGTCCGGCGGTCGCCGGAATCTCCTCCGACGACTCCGCGAGCTTGCGCGCCACGCGCGACATCGGTCGAGACGAGGCCGGGGTGCCCTCAGTCAACGCGGTCATCCTGATGTACTCCAATCGTTGGTCGTCACGCCGCTTCACTTCCCCATCTATCAACAAAGACTCCAGCGGCCCACATCACACTAGTCTACGGAATCTGCCGAGAAATGATCCCACGCCCCGCGCAGGACCGCCCCATCCATCATCGCCTGCGGTTCCTCATCTGGCCGGCACGCTCGCACCCCGCCGACAACGCGGAAGCCGTCGGGCAGCAGTGCATCCGGCGGAAAAACGGCGATCATTCCGTGTTCCTCTCCCCCTTGCAGGACCCACCGCACGGGATCGACCGCGCAGACGCGGGCGGCGGGAGCCAGCTGGCTCGCCTCCGCCTCGATGGCATCTCGATTGAACTCGACGACAACGCCCGAGGCCTGAGCGATGCGCCCTGCATCCGTCGCTGGCCCATCCGACAGGTCCATCATGGCGCGAGCGCCCGCAGCCGCAGCGGCCACGCCGGAGCCCAGCGGAGGCCTCGGCGCACGGTACGTCTCAATGAAGGGCGCCAGCTCGCCCAGCTGCTCAACTCCTCGCGAGGAGGGATCGACGTACCCACCTTCCAGGAGATCGAGGCCGGCGTAGGAGTACCCGAGGGTGCCGCTGACCGCGACGACATCTCCGGGGCGCGCGCCGTCACGGCGCACCACCGGGCCCGGGCAATAGCCGAAGGCCGTGATCGAAATGACGAGCTTCTCCCCCGCACTCAGATCTCCACCGACCACACCGGCTCCAACCTCGCGCGCGCGGTCCCCCAGGCCTCGGACAACATCCAGGAAAACGTCCGAGTCCATGTCGCGCGGCGCCACCACCGAGGCAACGAGCGCCGAGGGACGTCCTCCCATCGCATCGATATCCGCGAGGTTTTGAGCGGCAACGCGGGCACCGACCTCGTAACCGGTCGACCACGACAGGTGGAAATGCTGGTCCTCCACCATGACGTCCGTCGTCACGATGAACGATCCTTCGGGAGCCGCGACCTGGGCACAGTCGTCGCCAATGCCGATCATCGTGCGCTCGCCGCGCGGGAAAGACTCGCGGAAATGAGACACCAACTGTGCCTCGGACAGCTCAGCTAACTTCATAGGAACCAGACTAGTCGCGGGCGCAGCACCGCGCCGCGAAGGCACCTCAGTTTTCGACGCCTCGCACGGTCTGGGAGGCAAAGAGGCAGGTCGCGGCCGCGCTGGCCACGTTCAGAGATTCAGCATCACCCGTCATCGGGATAGACACGAGCCCATCGCACAGGCGCATCTCGTCGCCCGACAGGCCGCGTGCCTCGTTGCCGAACACCCACGCGTGCGACTGGGACAGGCGCGAGCGGGCCGACACTCCCTGCACGAGGAGATCGGAGAGGCTGATCGAAGCGGCGCCGCCGCTGGTACCCAGCAGGGCCGCACTGCGGCCGTGAATCAGTGCGCGGGCGTCAGCAAAGGAAGGGACCACGCACACGGGAATGTGGAAGACGGAGCCAGCGCTCGAGCGCACAACCTTCGGGCTCGCGGCATCTACCGTGCCCGCGACGGCCACGACACCGACCGCACCGAATGCGTCGGCCGTGCGAATGATCGTGCCAACGTTGCCGGGGTCGCGCCCCTGAGCGAGCACGACGATCGTTTCGCCAACACTCGGCTCCGGTAGTTCACGCGACAGCGCATCCAGGGAGGCGACTGCGCAGATGCCCTGTGAGTCCCCCGACAGGGCCGCAGACACCTCGGCGGTCACCGGGTGCACCCAGCGCGTCGCGCGCCGGGCCACGTCCACGACGTCCGCGTGCGTCTCCCACGCGTCCTCCCTCACGTACACGTCGCGCACCGCATCCGGTCGGTGCGCGGCAAGTTCACGCACGGCCTGAGGCCCCTCAACGAGCATGAGGCCCGAACGCGAACGCGCCGAGCGCCCGACCAGACCCGACACCCTGCGCACGCGATCGGCGCGGGGATTATCGAGGACCGTCAGGCGCTCGGCGGAAAAGCTCACCTATCAGGCCTTGGGCGCGTTGATGTCGGCGGGCAGCGCGTCCTTGGCGACCTTCACCAGGGCGTTGAACGCGTTGATGTCGCCCACTGCCAGCTCGGCCAGCATGCGACGGTCGACCTCGACACCAGCCAGGTTCAGGCCCTGGATGAGGCGGTTGTAGGTCAGGCCCTGGGCGCGGGAAGCAGCGTTGATGCGCTGGATCCACAGACGACGGAAGTCACCCTTCTTGGCCTTGCGGTCGCGGTAGGAGTAGACGAAGGAGTGAGTGACCTGCTCCTTGGCCTTGCGGTACATGCGCGAGCGCTGGCCACGGTAGCCGGAGGCCTGCTCGAGTACGGTACGACGCTTCTTCTTGGCGTTGACAGAACGCTTAACACGTGCCATTTTCTACTGTTCTCCTCTTACTCGAGCTCAGATGCCCAGCATGCGCTTGACGCGCTTGACGTCAGCGGTCTCCAGGACCTGGTCGGTCGCCAGACGGCGGGTCTTACGGCTGGACTTGTGCTCCAGCAGGTGGCGGGCGCCGGCCTGCTCGCGCATGATCTTGCCCGAGCCGGTCGTGCGGAAGCGCTTCTTAGCACCGGAATGAGTCTTGTTCTTCGGCATTTCTATTCCTTCGTTGTGAGGCGATGGGTATCGCCGTCAGTCCTGTTCGTCAGCCTTGTCGGCTGCCACTCGGGCCTGGTCCTTGCTGGCGCGCTCCGCGCGCTTGCCCCGGCGCTCAGCGCGCTCGGCCTCGCGGCGCTTGCGCTGCTCAGTCAGGGCGTCAGCCTTGCGCTTGGTGGGGGCCAGCACCATCGTCATGTTGCGCCCGTCCTGACGGGGCATCGACTCGACGGTGGCAAGGTCACCAATCTCCTCGGCGAGGCGCTGCAGGAGGCGAACGCCAGCCTCGGGGCGAGACTGCTCTCGACCGCGGAACATGATCATGACCTTGACCTTGTCGCCGGCGGACAGGAAGCGCTCAACGTGGCCCTTCTTGACGCCGAAGTCGTGATCGTCGATCTTCAGTCGGAAGCGGATTTCCTTCAGCTGCGTGTTCGCCTGGTTGCGGCGAGCATCGCGGGCCTTCTGGGCGGCTTCGTACTTGTACTTGCCGTAATCCATGAGCTTTGCGACGGGCGGCTTGGCGTTCGGCGCAACCTCAACCAGGTCGAGCCCGGCCTCTTCGGCCAGACGCAGCGCGTCCTCAACTCGGACGACGCCGACCTGTTCACCTCCGGGTCCCACGAGGCGAACCTCGGAGACTCGAATACGCTCATTGATGCGAGTCTCGCTGATGAGCGGCTCCTTCCACAGAATCCTTATGCGCGAAACGAAAAGCCTCCGTTACGCGACGCGCACGGAGGCTTCCATAGGTCAACACACACGGGTGTTGACCGTCGTACCCGATCCCCTGCGCGGCGCCCCTGATGGGCGGCATCCTCTCTGTCGAGAGGCGGGTATCCAGGTGGGATTTCTCCGCTTGCGTTCCGGGCTTTCGCCCAGACGGTCGTATCAACTGTACCAGAAATGAGGAGAGGTCGCCAGATCAGCAATCATTGCGCGCCTCACGCTTTACTGGGAGCGTTCGATGCCTGTTCAGCGCAGGACGGGCGCAATCTCGACCCGGTCGGCTGAGGTGATGAGGCGAGGGTTCGCTCCCAGGGCGTTGAGGGCGGCCGACAGGGTTTCTTTTATTGCCGAGGCATCGGCCCCCTGGGCGAAAGACGCGCGGTCCACGGACACGACGACGCGCGTGAGACCGTCGCCCGCGTAGGCAATCTCAACATCGACGATGGCCGGGCACGCTGCGATGGCCTCGGCGAGCAGGAGCTCGCGCAGAGCCTCGTCGCGCCAGGCGGGCAGCCACTCATCCCCCTGCGCGAGCGCGGCCACGGCGGGGCGCGGCAGCAGCACCGCATCGGTACCCGGGTTGACGACGATGCGCCCGCCCGTCTCCACGAGGGCGGTGAGCCCGATTGTGCGGAAGTCCAGGGCCATCGGGCGGTCACCGGGGCGGTGAGCGGACAGCGCCTGCGCCGAAGAATAGATGGCGAGTGCCTCTCCAGCAGGAGTCTGAGCGCGCACGAAGTCGATCGGGTTGTGTCCGTTTTCCCCAGCGTGAACGCCCGTCACGCGCGGGTCGGGCTCAACGTCGATGGGAACGATCACGCGCTCGAAAACGAGAGCATCAACGAGGGCCTCAAGCCGGGCCGCTCCCCCGTCGCTCCCCTGCCCCAACGCGAGCGCCCGGGCGGTCCGAGGAAGCCCCTGTCCCACGTCTGCGCGGTCGTGGCTCATCATCGACAGGCGCTGCGCCAGTCGGTTCTTCTGTTCCTCGGTGAGAGAAGGTGGCGTGGGAGTCATGAGAGTTCCTCGTATCCGGCAACGTCCAGCGCGTCGGCCAGAGTGAATGCGCCCTGGTACAGGGCCTTTCCGACGATCGCGCCCTCGATGCCGAGGGCACGCAGGGCTTCGATGTCGGCCAGGGAGTTCACCCCACCCGAGGCGATGATGCATGCGGGAGTCTGGTCCGCGACGCGGGCCAACAGTTCTCGATTGGAACCGTTCATCTGACCATCACGAGTCACGTCTGTGACGACGAGGCGGGCCACCCCCGCCTCGTTCAGGACGCGCAGAGCCACCCAGACGTTGCCGCCCTCGCCGCTTCCGCCACGCGCGGCCAGGCTATCGCCGCGCACGTCCAGGCACACGGCGATGCGCTCACCGAAAGTATCAACGGCCTCGCACACGGCGTCGATGTCATCGAGGGCTTGCGTCGCAATGTTGACTCGCTCGGGTCCCATCGCGAGCCCGGCCTCGACGGCCGCTCGGCTCGTGATGCCTCCCGACAGCTCGACGCGCACGGGAACCTCGCGGATCACCCGGGCGAGCAGCTCAGAGTTCTCGCCGCGACCAAACGCCAGGTCCAGGTCCACGAGGTGCACCCAGCGAGCCCCGGCCTCGTCAAACGAACGGGCCACATCGATCGGGCTGCCCCAGGATCCCTCGTCGATCACCCCCGAGGACAGGCGCACGGCCTGCCCGCCCGTCACGTCGATCGCGGGCAGCAGTTCGAGGATTGTCATGATTGCTTGCGTCGCAGCCAACCGAAGGGGCCGCCGCCCTGGCAGCTGCCGTCGGCGGCCACGGAATCCTTATAGTCGGCGGGCGTCGTACGTCCCAGCAGGAGGTCCTCCGTCGCCGCGGGCATCGCACCCAGCAGCAGACCCGCGGGAATCGTCTCCTCGGGCTCACCACCCACGTAGCGCTGGGCGGAGATACGACCCGAGACACCCGGCTCCACGCCGTCACCTTCCACAAGCCAGCTCATGAGGGCGACCGCCCCGTACTTCGACAGGTTTGAGACAGCCCGGGCGACACGATCCACCGCGTCAGGCATCGGACGCTGGCCGGTCAGCAGCGTGTCGAGTTCCTCCTCGTCGGTCGGAGTCGTCTCCACACGCAGCCACACAGCGGTCCACGGCTTGAGACGCACGATCGACTCGCGCACACCCGTCAGCGCAAGCAGCGAGTGCAGCGCCTCCGGGTAAGAAATCGGGGCGAGCACGAGAGCAACCGACAGGCGACCACCCTCCAGGTGCAGGGACTCGTCAACGGGAGTGTCGTCCGGATCGAGGGACGGCAGAGAATCGCCCGCGGCGGGCGTCGATCCCAGCGATGCAACCAGCGACTGGAACTCCGCGTCAATATCGTCGTTGTGAGCGCTCACCGCTCCTCCTTATACTGTGTGTCTCTACCCAAGGATACTGTTCATCTACGCCCTCGCGCGTGATGCGCTCTCCACCAGCGAAAGGATTCACCATGAGCACACCGACGATCCCCGTGCGCGGGGAGATCAAGCTCGGCCAATTCGTCAAGCTCGCATCCCTCGCGGAAGACGGCGCGCAGGCCCGCGAACTCATCCAGGCCGGCGACGTGACCGTTAACGGCGAGGTGGAGACGCGCCGCGGCCATCACCTGAGTGCCGGCGACATCGTCGAGGTCGACGCCCCCTGGGGCAAGGCCGCTGCGATTGTCGGATCCGCCTCCTGAGCACGCCCGTCGACGATGCGAGCCGAGTCCCACCGGGACCCGGCTCGCATCATGTTAGGACGAGGTGACGACGCCGCCCGCGCCGACAACGGCCTTGATGTGACTGAAGAAGGCGCTCGTCTGTTCGACGCGCAGCTTTGGATCCAGCTCGACAACCGTGGTACGCCCCGGCTCCGTCAGGTGCAGGCGCACCGGGGAGCCACCCGGGTAGGACTCTAGGACGCCGCGCAGGTCGGTGAGCAGCTCGGGCGTACACCGGGCCGCCGGCAGGCGCAGGTCGAGGGGCAGGTCCGCCCCGCCCGACAGATCCAGGAGAGTCATCGACTGGCCGTAGATGGTCATGCCCTCCTCACGCACGTTCACCTTGCCCTCAATCTGGACGATGATGTCCTGCGCGAGGTAGGTCTGAATCGACTCGTAGGAGCGCGGGAAGAAGAGCACATCCACCGAACCCGACATGTCCTCGATTGTCGCGATCGCCCAGGCGTTGCCCTGCTTCGTCACCTTCGTCGTGACGCCCGAAATGAGGCCCGCAATCTTCACGATTCGATCCGCCATCGCCCCGTCCGAGCCGACAACCTGCGCGATCTCGTAGTCCTGGTGGCGAGCCAGCGCCGCCTCCACCCCACGCAGCGGGTGGTCGGAGACGTATAGACCGAGCATCTCGCGCTCGGCCGCCAGCTTCGTCTTGCGGTCGAACTCGGGCAGGTCCGGGATATCGATCGTCAGCCCCGAGCCCGTGTCTTCGTCCTCCCCCAGCGCGCCGAACAGGTCGAACTGTCCGATCGCCTCGTTACGCTTAACGTCGATGATCGCGTCCACGGCCTCGTCGCAGCGCGCGAGGAGGGCGCGGCGCGTGTGACCCATCGAGTCGAAAGCGCCGGCGCGGATGAGAGACTGGATCGTGCGCTTGTTGCACACCACCTGAGGCACCTTGTCCAGGAAGTCCTGGAACGAGGCGAAACGCCCCTTCTCGGCGCGGGTTTCCACAATCGCGTCGACGACAGGGCCGCCCACGTTCTGGATGGCGTTCAAGCCGAAGCGGATCGCCTCACCGTCAGGCGCAAAGTTACCCATCGACGCGTTCACGTCCGGGGGCAGGACCGTAATGTCCATGTGGCGGCACTCCGCCAGGTACAGGGCTCGACGATCCTTGTTGTCCTTCGTCGAGGTCAGCAGGGCTGCCATGTACTCCGTCGGGAAGTTCGCCTTGAGGAAGGCCGTCCAGTAGGAGACGAGGCCGTATGCGGCCGAGTGGGCCTTGTTGAAGGCGTAGGCGGAGAAGGGAACGACGACGTCCCACAGGGCCTTAATCGACTCCTCGGAGTAGCCGTTAGCCACCATGCCCTGGCGGAAGCCCTTGAACTGCTGGTCCAGAACCTCCTTCTTCTTCTTACCCATGGCCTTACGCAGAATGTCTGCCTGGCCGAGCGAGTAGCCCGCCAGCTTCTGGGCGATCTGCATGACCTGCTCCTGGTACACGATCAGACCGAAGGTCGTTCCCAGGATGTCCTCGAGCGGCTCCGCCAGCTCCGGGTGGATGGGCGTGATCTCCTGACGCCCGTTCTTACGCAGCGCGTAGTTCGTGTGGGAGTTCGCACCCATCGGGCCGGGACGGTACAGGGCGCCGACGGCCGAGATGTCTTCGAAGTTGTCGGGCTTCATGAGCTTGAGGAGGTCGCGCATACCGCCACCATCCAGCTGGAAGACGCCAAGGGTGTCGCCTCGTCCCAGCAGCTCATAGGTCTTCTTGTCGTCGAAGGTCAGGTGGTCGAGGTCCGGGTCCGGCTTACCGTTGAGCGCAATGTTCTCAAGCGCATCGGACACGACGGTCAGGTTACGCAGCCCCAGGAAGTCCATCTTCAGCAGGCCCAGCGTCTCGCACGTCGGATAGTCGAACTGCGTGATGATCGCGCCGTCCTGCGGGCGCTTCATGATCGGGATGATGTCGGTGAGCGTGTGGGAGCTCATGATGACCGCACACGCGTGCACACCCCACTGGCGCGTCAGGCCCTCCAGGCCGAGCGCGTACTGGACGACCTCGTGCGTATCGGGGTTCTCCTCGTAGAACTTACGGAACTCCGAGGCCTCGGCGTAGCGCTTGTCCTTCTCGTCGAAGATGCCGTGGACCGTGATGTCCTTGCCCATGATCGCCGGGGGCAGCGCCTTGGTGAGCTGCTCACCGACCTTGAAGTCCTTGCCGAGGATGCGCGCGGAGTCCTTCAGAGCCTGCTTGGTCTTAATCGTGCCGTAGGTGACGACCTGGCTGATGCGGTCCTCGCCGTACTTGCGCTTGACGTAGGCGATGACCTCGTCGCGCCTGCGTTCGTCGAAGTCGACGTCGAAGTCGGGCATCGAGATTCGCTCGGGGTTGAGGAATCGCTCGAAAATCAGGCCGTGCTCGAGGGGGTTGAGCTCGGTGATCTTCAGGGCGTAGGCAACCATCGAACCCGCGCCCGAGCCACGGCCCGGTCCCACGCGGATCCCCTGGGACTTCGCCCAGTTGATGTAGTCGGCAACCGTGAGGAAGTAGCCGGGGAAGCCCATCTTGATGATGACGTCTTCCTCGTACTGGGCCTGCTTGCGCACGTCGTCCGGAATGCCATTCGGGAAGCGATCGCGCAGGCCTCGCTCAACCTCCTTGATGAACCAGGAGGTCTTGTCTTCACCCTCGGGGACCGGGAAGTCGGGCATGTAGTTGGCGCCCTCCTTCGTGGTCGTGAAGTGCACGTCGCAGCGCTCGGCGATCTCGAGGGTTGAGTCGCAGGCGCCGGGCAGCTCGCTCCACAGCGCACGCATCTCGTCCGAGGAGCGGATGTAGTAGCCGTCGCCGTCGAACTTGAATCGGTCGGGGTCGTTGATGCGCGAGCCCGAGTTGATGCACAGGAGTGCGTCCTGGATCTTGCGGTCCTCACGCTTGACGTAGTGCGCGTCGTTGGTCGCCACGAGGGGCGCGTTCATGAGCTTAGCGATCTCGAGGACCTGCTGGTGGGTGCGCCGCTCGATGTCGATGCCGTGGTCCATGACCTCGACGTAGAAGTTCTCCGCCCCGAAAATATCGCGCAGCTCCGCGGCCTCAGCCACGGCCTCGTCCCACTGCCCCAGGCGCAGACGCGTCTGCACGGCACCCGAGGGGCAGCCCGTGAACACGATGAGGCCCTCGTGGAACTGGCTGAGCAGCTCCTTGTCGGCACGCGGCCACTTGCCGAACTGGCCGTCCGTCGAGGCGTAGGACCCCAGACGGAAAAGGTTGTGCATGCCCGTCGTGTTGTAGGCGACCAGGGTCAGGTGGTTGTAGGAGCCGCCGGCGCTCACGTCGTCGGCACGCTGCCACGGCTCGCCCCACAGGACCTTCTGGCGATCGAAGCGCGAGGTCCCCGGAGTCACGTACGCCTCAAGGCCGATGATCGGCTTGACGCCCGCGTTCTTGCAGTTCGTGTAGAAGTCGAAGGCACCGAAGAGATAACCGTGATCCGTCAGGCCGATCGCGGGCTGCCCGAGACGGGCGGCCTCCTCCGCCATCGCTTTCGTCTTCGCCGCTCCGTCGAGCATCGAATACTCGGAGTGGTTGTGGAGGTGCACGAAGGAATCAGCCATGCGTCGATTCTACTGTCCGAGGCCCACGCACCCACGCTGAACGCCCCGAGCGGTGCGGTCGTTCATCTCACGGCGTGACGGCCGCGACGAGACCGGGGCCGGGAAGCGCGGAAGCCTCACCAACGGTGGTTAGTTGCGCGGGTGGCGCAGCTCCTCGAGAGCATCGGCGAGATCATCCGGATAGGGACTGGACACACTCATCGGCATGCCCGTTCGGGGGTGGGCGAATCCAAGTCGAACGGCGTGCAGCCACTGGCGTGTGAGACCCAGGCGCTCCGCCTGGGTCGGGTCCGCGCCGTAGAACGTGTCACCCACGCAGGGGTGCCCGACGGCGGCCATGTGCACGCGGATCTGGTGGGTGCGTCCCGTCTCCAGGTGCACCTCGGTGAGCTGAGCACCCGCCATGAGTTCGAGCGTGTCGTAGTGGGTGACGGCGCGCTTGCCACCGTCGATGACGGCCATGCGCCACTCGCGCGAGGGATGTCGACCGATCGGAGCGTCGATCGTGCCCGAGGCCGGGTCGAGGTGACCGGCCACGACGGCGTGGTACACCTTTTCGATCGTGCGTTCTTTGAACGCGCGCTTCATGACGGTGTATGCGAGCTCGGACTTGGCGACCATCATCGCACCCGAGGTGCCCACGTCGAGCCGGTGCACGATGCCCTGGCGCTCGGGAGGGCCGTAGCTGGTGATGCGGTATCCCGCCGCCTCCAAGTTCCCCAGGACCGTGGGCCCCTCCCATCCGGGGCCCGTGTGGGCGGCGACGCCAACAGGCTTATCGACAACGACGATATCCTCGTCGTCGTAGAGGATCGCCATGTCGGTGACCGGCGTCGGCTTGCTCTCCGGTTCCGGAATGGTGACCTCGATGATGTCGAGGGCCCCGAGGCGATCGGATTTGCCGGCGGCAACGCCGTTGACGAGAACGTGCCCGTCCCCCGCCAGCTCCGCGCAGCGCGAGCGCGACAGGCCGAGCATGCGGGCCAGAGCGGCGTCGACCCTCTCACCCACGAGGGCGTCGGGGACGGGAAGCATACGGGAACTCACTGAGCGTCCTCCTTCGATGGTTCACGAGAGAGCGCGAGGGCAAGCAAAGGCGCCCCGAGGACGATCCAAATGTCTGCAACATTGCCGACGAACCAGTTACCGTAGGCGATGAAGTCGGTGACATGACCGACGCCGAAGCCGGGCTCGGCAGTCAGTCGGTCGATCAGGTTTCCAACGGCACCCCCCGCCAGCAGCGCGATCGCCAGCAGGGTCGAGGCACGGTGGACGCGACGCGCCATCACGACCAGCACGCCGATGATGACGACGGTGAAGATCGTCAGAATCCACGTCTTGCCGGCGGCGAAGGAGAACGCGGCACCCGAATTGTGCACGAGGGACAGCGACAGCCACTGCCCGATGAGCGGGCGCGGCCCCTGGCCGTCAAGGACGGTCCGCGCCCACATCTTTGACACCTGATCGGTGGCAATAGCGGCAGCGAACACGAGGCCCGCGTACATCCACGTCGCGCGGGTATGGGTCGGGTGAGAGGAGTCAGCCATGGTTCCCTATCTTAAACGAGCGGCGGCGGCGCACCACGAAGTGCACCGCCGCCGGTCAGAGCGCTTGCGATCAGTTCTCGCCGTTGTCGACCTCTTTGAGGAGGGTCTCGAGGTGGTTGCGCAGATTCGAACGGTACTCGGCCTCGAAGGTACGCAGACCGTTGATCTTGTTCTCGAGCAGCTCGCGCTCCTGGTCGAGCTGGGAGAGCAGCGAGTCCTTCTGCTTCTGGGCGTCGGCGATGATCGCGTCGCGCTGGGCATTGGCCTCGGCGATAATCTTCGCGGACTGCTCTTCGCCGTCGCGCACGTACTCGTCGTGGACGCGCTGGGCGAGGGCCAGCATGGAGGTGGCGGACTCCGCATCCTGCGGGCCGGTGAGGGCCGGGGCCGGGGTCTCGACGACCGGGGCTGCCACGGGGGCGGGGTTCTCGGCCGGCGTGTAGTCAGAGTTGGACAGCTCGGCAATGCGGCGCTCAGCGGCCTCGAGCTTTTCCTTCAGATCCTGGTTCTCCATCTGCAGGGAGTAGATGGTGGAGACAACCTCGTCGAGGAACTCATCAACCTCGTCCTGG
The DNA here is from genome assembly GCF_009730335.1 of Schaalia odontolytica. GTDB lineage: Bacteria > Actinomycetota > Actinomycetes > Actinomycetales > Actinomycetaceae > Pauljensenia > Pauljensenia dentiphila. The sequence goes on along the minus strand of NZ_CP046315.1, from coordinate 1,145,596 downwards.
TCGTATCCCTCGCGGAACTTGACGTACTGGAACTTCTTATTGAGGACATCCTCGGTGGTGAGCAGGGCCATTTCTTCGCCTCTCGGTCGTTTCGATTGGACGCGCGGAAGCCGCACGCCTGGACGACCGGGAAGGCCGCCCGCTATCACGTCACGAAAATAATAACTGAAATTGTCACACTAGCAACATCCATCACGAGGTGAGGGACGTTTTTGTGGGACCTCTCATCCCCCTTTTTGGGCGCTACAGGCTTAAAAAGTACAGGAAAGTAGCGAAGCGCTGCCCAACGATAAGCACCAGGAATAAGAGCATGAAACCGACATCGATTGCCATGCCTCCACCCAGGCGCAGGGGCGGAACGAAGCGCCCGATCCAACGAATCGGAGGATCAGTCAGCGCGTAGAGAACATTCGCGAGGACCAGCAGAATGCCACTCGGGCGCCATCCGCGCGCGAAAAACTGAACCCAGTCCAGAATGACGCGTGCGAACAGCACCATCATGTAGAGGTTGATGAGAACGCTCAGTCCCCACCCGATCCAGCCAAGAATGGCCACGAGCGACCTCAGCCCTGGTTGTAGAGGGAGCCGCGACGGCCGGAAGTGTTATCACCCGCAACCTCAACCGTGGCCGGCGACAGAAGGAAGACACGGTTGGTGACGCGCTCGATGACGCCGTGCAGGCCGAAGGACAGGCCGGCTGCGAAGTCAACCAGTCGACGCGCTTCTTCCTCACCCATGTCGGTGAGGTTGATGATGACGGGCGTACCATCACGGAACGCCTCACCGATCGTGACGGCGTCAGAGTAGGCGGTGGGGTGGATCGTCACAATGCGAGTGAGATCCTCGGCCGGCTCGTCACGGCGAATGCTGGTCAGGGTCGGACGGGACACGGGAGTAATGTCGGCCACGGGAGCTACCTCTTCCACCTCGTCGAATTCATCGAATTCATCGATGGGCTCCTCCGGTGAGTACCAGCCCATGAACTTACGTGCGCGTGCACCGAACGACTCGCTCATTGTTCCTCCTTCAGCCGATGCATAGCCACAAGCTACAGTTACCGAGCGGCATCGCCGAGCAGGGTGCTCGGCGCGTCGCAAGGACCGCGCCGGCGAGCCTCGTCACGGGGCGTTTCCGCGTCGAAACCATGGCGCGGGAAAGCCGCCGACCCGCGGCCCATTCGGAGGTGTAGGCCCCAGTCAGGCGGGAACGATGATGAGCGCCTGGCGACCGCAGAACGAGTCGGCGCGATACGAGAAGAGGTCGGCATCCTCGAGGGTGCAGCGCTCGTCGATATCCACTCGCACGCCCCGCGCTCCCAGAGTCGAGGCTGCAGCGCGGGGAAGGTCAAGTGCGGGGGTATCCCACGACGTGACAGAACGGATGCCGGGCATGAGTTCTTCGCTCTCATCGGCCATGTCGGCGGGCACCTCGTAGCAGCGCCCGCAGATCGCCGGGCCGATCAACGTGTCGATCGGGCCGCCGTCGAGGCTACGGATGCGGGCAACGGTCTTGTCAAGGATCCCGCCGAGAAGGCCGCGACGACCCGCGTGCACGGCTGCGACGATCTGACCGGAGGCGGCGGAGAACACGACAGGCAGGCAATCCGCGGTCTGCACGGCGAGGGCAGGAGCTCCCTGCCAGCCACGGGCGTCGACGATGATGCCGTCGGCGTCGACGGGCCCCCACTCCCCCGTCGCAGGCTTACCGAGCGCCTCTCGGGAAGCCGCCATAGTGGGCGCGCTCTCGCATCGAACGATGAGTTCTACCCGGGTTGAATGAGTCTGATCCATCCAAACAATATCGCGTCCGAGCGTCGCCGCCAGGGAACGTCTGCGCTCACGCACGAGCGATTCCTGGTCACCCACATGCAGGCCAACATTGCCGCATAGCGCTCCGGTGCCCGGGTCCACCTCGGTGAGGTGGACCCGGGCACCGGCCCAGAGCTTGTCACTCATCAGCGCAGGAAGGGAGGAATATCCAGCTCTTCCTTCTCGGGCGCCTCGGGGTAGACGCGAGGAACCTCGAAGGAGTGCTCGGACTCGGACTCCTCGTACTCAGCGGCAGCGGGCGTCTCGACGGGGGCCGGAGCGGCCACACGCACGGGAGCCGCAACATCAGCGCGGTGCTGCGGGCGACGCGTCGACAGCTGAGTGATGCGGGTGGTCTCGGTGGCCGGAGCCTTGGCCTCGGGAGCGGCAGGACGCTGCTGAGCCACCGGAGCGGACACGCGGGCAACGTTCGGGCGCGACAGGGCCGCATCCGTGGCCTCGTCGAAACCGGCGGCGATGACCGTCACGCGGATCTCGTCACCCAGGGCATCGTCGATGACGTTACCGAAGATGATGTTCGCCTCGGGGTGGGCGGCCTCGCGCACGAGCTGCGAAGAGCTGTAGACCTCTTGCAGGCTGAGGTCGGAGCCACCCTGGAAGAACATGAGCACGCCGTGGGCGCCGTCGATCGAGGCTTCCAGCAGCGGGGAGGAGATGGCGCTCTCGACGGCGCGCAGCGCACGATCCTCACCGGTCGCCGCACCGATACCCATGAGGGCCGAACCGGCGTCCTTCATGACCGACTTGACGTCGTTGAAGTCCACGTTGATAAGGCCGGGGGTGGTGATCAGTTCGGTGATGCCCTGGACACCCGAGAGGAGCACCTGGTCGGCAGCTCGGAAAGCGTCGAGCACGGAAATGTTCGCGTCGGAGATCTCCAGGAGACGGTCGTTCGGGATGACGATCAGGGTGTCGACCTCTTCGCGCAGGGTCGTCACGCCACCCTCAGCCTGAGCCGCACGACGGTTACCCTCGAACGAGAAGGGACGGGTCACAACGCCGACCGTCAGAGCGCCAGCATCGCGGGCGATCTTGGCGACAACGGGGGCCGCACCGGTACCGGTACCACCCCCCTCACCGGCGGTCACGAACACCATGTCTGCACCCTCGAGTGCGGCGGTGATCTCGTCGATGTGATCCTCCGCAGCCTTACGGCCGACGGCCGGATCCGCGCCGGCGCCCAGGCCGTGCGTCAGTTCGCGGCCGATGTCGAGCTTGGTCTCGGCATCGGACATGAGCAGAGCCTGCGCGTCAGTGTTGACGGCAATGAACTCAACGCCCTTGAGGCCGACCTCGATCATTCGGTTCACGGCGTTAACTCCGCCGCCGCCGACGCCGACGACCTTGATCACTGCCAGGTGGTTTTGCGGTGTCGCCATGGATGTCTCCCTTGCATCAGACCCTCAACCTCTAGTTGAAGGTTGATGTTTTACGTGCTTCGTGTCGGAAAGAACCTAGGGGTCCGCGGGCAATCCTTCAAGCCAACACGCGGACAAAAGAAAAGGCTTAACTGGTCACAGGGTGATTCGGCGACGACACGTCGTAGGTGCTCGCCTGAACATTAGCCAGTAGAGTCGCCAACACCCGCGCCTTTTGCGGCGCATCTCCGCGGGTTCCCCACTTGACGGTCTGACCACCGCGCAGCGTGAAGTTCACCTGAGTTCCCGTCGACGTCACGGCCGACACCTGCGCGCGCGTCGCCTCGTCCAGCGCCCCCAGCACGGAGGCAATATCTGCCGCGCCAGTCGCCCGGTCCTCCGGGAGTGTCACGAGCGGGTAATCCCCCGCCGAGGGCACCTGCTGGAAGGCGACACCCTGATCGTCCACCAGCCAGTAGCCACCCGACGCGGCCTCAACAGCCATGCCCGTTCGCATCGTCACCGACACGCGCAGGCTGGCAGGCCATCGACGCGACACACTCGCCGAGCGCACCGCCACATTCGACTCCACCGCGCGTGCCACCGCCTGCGTATTCAGGCGCGTGAGCGGAACCCCCTCGAAGGAGGCAATTGACGAGCGCACGGAATCCGCCGTCACCAGCGTGCCGTCCTCGCCGGAAACGACGACCGCGGACGACGAGAACGCGAAAACGGGCGAGAAGAACGCGCCCCACACGACTCCCGCCGCGAGCGCGAGCGTCACAAATGTGAGCGCGATACGACGAGCGAGGAGAAAACGACGCGCGCGGGTGCGCTCACGCAGGCGATCCCCCAGATCCGTCGCCTCCTCGCCGCCCAGCAGGGATGCGGCATCGGCGACGGGCATGGGACGGTCCACGGTCGTGCGCGCGCGGCGGCGCTGCGTGAGCGAGGAGGAACGACGCTTCGGCTCCTGCGCGTCCTCATCCGCAGACGGGGACACGATCTCATCAAAAGACGAGGCGGCCTCCTCCACGCGCGACGACTCTTCCTCGGGGGAGCGAGCTCCTCCCGGGCGCCTCGGCGACGGTGGCCTCATGCCTCCATCCGCTTCCATTCATCGAGTACGTCGGACGCACAGCGAGTGATCGATCCAGCGCCCATCGTCAGGCACACGCCGCCCTCGGGGGTCAGCGAAGCGGCCAGGCGGGCGGCCTCGTGCATGTCCTCGACGTAGAACGCACCCTCAATGCGCGACGAAATGAGGGACGAGTCGACTCCCGGCTCGGGATCCTCCCGGGCGCCGTAGATGCCGGCGAGCACGACGTGGTCCGCGCCCGACAGCGCCTGGGCGAAACGCTCCGCGAAGATACGCGTGCGCGAGTAGAGGTGCGGCTGGAACACGACGGTCACATCACCCTCGCCTGCCACGACATGCGCCTCCCGGATCGCGGCCTCCACCTCCGTCGGGTGGTGGGCGTAGTCATCGAACAGGCGACGCGAGCCGACCTGGCCGCGCGCCTCAAACCGACGTGCCGCGCCGGTAAACTCGCCCAGGCCATCCGCAATCGCCTGAGGCGACAAGCCGCATTCGATGCCTGCCACCCACGCGGCAGCCGCATTGAGCACGTTGTGCTCACCGGGGACGCTCAGCGCCAGCGACGCGCTGAGTTCGCCCCACGTCAGCGACGCGCCAGCCCCTTGCGCTTCCACGCGCACGTCAGCGATCACCACGTCGGGGGTGCACAGCGAACGCTCGCGGCGACCGTAGGTAACGACTCGCAGCCCTTCCGCGCGCGCCGATTGCGCCAGCCGAACAGCGCCCTCGTCCTCGGCGCAGGTCACCAGCAGGCCCCCGGGGACCATACGGCGCGCGAACTCGACGAAAATCCCCTCGAACTCCTCGCGGGAGTGGTACCGATCCAGGTGATCGGGCTCGACGTTGGTGACGATCTCGATCGCCGGGGTGTAGTTCAGGAACGATCCGTCCGACTCATCGGCCTCGGCGACGAACACGTCCCCACCGCCGAGGTGTGCGCCGGTACCCAGCTGGGGCAGCACACCGCCCACGGCCACCGACGGGTCCCGCCCACAGGCCGACAGGCCGATCGCGAGCATGCCCGACGTCGTCGTCTTCCCGTGCGCGCCGGCGACGCCGACAAAGCGCATGCCCGAGGCCGCGAGAGCAAGAGCCTGCGAGCGGTGAATGACGCGCTGGCCGCGCTCGTGCGCAATCGCCAGCTCCGGGTTGTCCTCGCGGATAGCAGTCGAGACCACGACCACGGAGCTCGGGTCCACGTGCGAGGCCTCGTGCCCGACGAAAGCGCGAACGCCCACCGAGCGCAGGTGCTCGAGAACGGCGGATTCCTCTCGGTCAGAGCCTTCGACCGTGGCGCCCCGAGAAGCCAGCAGCTCAGCGACGACACTCATGCCCGCGCCGCCGATACCAATCAGATGAAAACGATCCTGCAGCGTCGGCTCACTCATGGTCACCCTCCTTCACCTGTTCCAAAGCCAGATCCGCCAGCGCACGGGCAGCCCCCGCGCGGCCCAGCGACTGCGATGCGGCCGCCATGTCCGCCAGGCGGGTCGAGCCCAGCAGAGGGAAGACGTTACGGCGCACGAAGTCGGCCGTGAAGTCCTTGTCGTCAACGAGCTGGGCACCGCCGGCGGCCACGTGGTCCGCCGCGTTCAGACGCTGCTCACCGTTACCAATCGGCAGCGGCACGTAGATGCAGGGCAGGCCCAGGGCCTCCATCTCGGCCACTGTTCCCGCCCCCGACCGACACACGACGAGGTCTGCGACGGCCAGCGCGTCCTCCATCGTCGTCAAGTAATCAATGACGTGCCAACGATCCGACAGACCTGCTGCCTCAACGGCGGCGCGCACGGGCTCATCCTTGCCCCGGCCGGTCAGGTGCACAACCTGGGCACGCTCCGGAAGCGCATCGGCGGCAGCGGTCACCGACTCGTTGACATGCAAAGCACCCAGGGAGCCGCCCGTCACCAGCAGCGTCGGCGCATCCGCATTGATGCCGAGACGCTCGGCTGCCTCGCAGCGCGCCTGGCCAGCACCCTCAGCGTCTGCGCGGCGGTCAGCAAGCTCGGCGATCGCCGCACGCAGGGGTAGGCCGGTCACAACCGTGTGACCGTTGCGCGCCTTCAGCGGAGAGGAAGGGAACGTCAGGGCGACGACCGCTGCATTGCGCGCGCCCACCTTGTTCGCCAGGCCGGGTCGCGCATTCTGCTCGTGAACGACGATAGGCACGCCCACGCGCTTCGCCGCAATGTACGCGGGCGTCGACACGTAGCCACCAAAACCAACGAGCACATCAGCGCCTTGAAGCGCCTGAGCGCAGCGCTTCACGGCGTCCGCGAAACGACTGGGAAGAGTGAAGAACGCCAGGGAGGGACGCCTCGGCAATGGAACGCGGGGGATTGCTACGAGCGAGAATCCTGCGGCGGGAACCAGATCCGCCTCCAAACCAGCCTTCGTCCCCAGGACGACAACCTCAGCTCCACTCTCGCGCAGCTGCGCCGCCGTCGCCAGCAGAGGATTCACGTGACCGGCGGTGCCGCCGCCAGCCATCACAACCTTGACCATATGCGTCTCCTTTACGCGTGTGCGTGACACCAGTGTAGCGAGCCGCGCAGGCCAGCAGGTGCCGCGGGCACCTCAGCGCGCCGAGCGACGGCGAGGGGCGAGGCGGGGATCACGCCCAGCCGAGGCCTCGTCGGGGCGGCCGATCATCCAAATACCCGCGCGTGCTCGAGCAAACGAGGCAACGACGGCGATCGCGGTGATCGTAAACAGGAACGACGAACCGCCGTAGGACACGAGCGGCAGAGGCACGCCGATAACCGGTCCCAGTCCCGTCACGGACAGGACGTTGATGACCGTCTGGATGCCGATCCACGAAGCCACGCCCGAGGACACGATCGTCACGAACAGATCCGAAGATTCGCGCGCCACGCGGAACATGCCCCAGATCAGCAGGCCCAGGCACAAGAGCACGCCAAGGGTGCCGAGCAGGCCAAATTCCTCGCCGACGATCGCAAAAATGAAGTCCGTGTGCGCGGCCTGCAGGTAGTTCCACTTCTCGCGCGAGGCTCCCGGCCCGAGGCCGGTCAGGCCACCCGAGCCCAGCGCCCACAGAGAGTGGTCAATCTGTTCGGGAGCAGACTCATCCGGCCCCTTCGATGTGCCCGGGAGAATCGCCAGGATACGGCGGATACGCGTCGGGTTCGACAATACGAGCAGCACCATCGTCGGGACGGCGAGCACGACGAGGCCACCGAACCAGCGCTTGGGCAGACCAGCCACCCACATCGCTCCCAGCGCGCCGACAGCCACAACCATTGCCGTGCCCATGTCTCGGCCCAGCATGACCGCGCCAAGCGCCGTCAGGATCGGCAGGCCGACAGCCAGACTCATCGCCTTCCAATCGCCGCGCTTCGACGCCGACTTCGAGACCATAAAAGCCAGGAACACGATGAGCGCAAGCTTGAGGAACTCGGAGGGCTGGGCCATGATCGGACCCACCTTCACCCAGTTCGCGTTACCACCCTCCGAGCGTCCCAGAGGGCTGAGAACCAGGGATTGGAAGCCCAGCGCGCCCACGAACATGACGGGGGCCAGGTGCATCAGCCACCGCTGAGGCACGAGGAGGACAATCGTCGCAATTACGAGCGACACGAGGATGATGATCAGCGGGCGAGCGTAGGCCGTGTAGGGGTTCTCCCCCTGCGCGATCGCCGTCACAGTCTGCGCCGAGAAGCCCATGATGAGACCGAACACCGACAGCAGCAGAGCCGGCACGATGACGAGGTAGTACGTCAACGCCGGATCATCCTTGCGTTCCTGCCCCGACCCGAATCGGATGCGAGGCAGCGTGATCGTCGGAATGTGCCAGCCGCGCTTATTCGTCGCCACCGGCACTCCCCCACTGGGCTGCCAGGCGCGACACAGCATCGGCAAACGCGTCGCCACGCTGACCGTAGTTATCGAACTGATCCCACGACGCGCAGGCCGGGGCGAGCACGACGGTGTCGCCCGGCATGGACAGTGCCACGGCCTCATTGACGACCGAGAACATCCAGTCCTCGTGGCCATCAACCTCGACGCGGGGAACGTCAGGCGCACCGGCCTGCAGCGCTTCCACGAGAGGCGCGCGGTCCTCACCGATAACGACGACACCGCGCAGCGTCGGCTCGACCTGGCGGATCAGTTCCGTGAAGTCCTGTCCCTTCGCATCGCCACCGACGATCCAGATCGCGCTGCGCGGCGGCAGTCCCGCGAGAGAGGCGCGCGCCGCGTGCGCATTCGTCGCCTTCGAATCGTCCACCCATGTCAGGTCCGCGGCGTGGGCGATAATCGCGCGGCGGTGTCCGGCCGGTCGGAACGCGCGCAGACCCGCCTCGACTGCCTCGGGCTCAACACCGTAGGCGCGGGCAAGAGCCGCAGCAGCCAGGGCATCCGAGACGACCGCGGCGGACGGGTGGGGGCCGTACGCCCCCGCCAAGTCAGAAATGTGCGCGAGGGCGGCAGCGTGACGCGCGCGGTCCTCCACAAATGCGCGGTCAACCAGCAGGCCCTCGACGATGCCGAACTGAGAGACACTCGGCGAGCCGAGGGTCAGCCCGATCGCGCGAGCCCCCTCCACGACGTCGGCGTTCTCCACCATCTGCTCCACCCGTCGATCGGACGCGGGGTAGACACATGCGCGGATAGTGTTCTCGTAGACACGCGCCTTATCGGCCGCATACGCCTCCACGCTGCCATGCCAGTCCAGGTGATCAGCATCCACGTTCAGGCAGATCGACGCCAGGGGCGAGACGGTGCGTACCGTGTGCAGCTGGAAGCTGGACAGCTCCACCGCGAAGACCTCGGCGTCAGAGTCAATCGCCCGCGTAATCGGCGTCCCGATATTGCCGACCTCTTCGGCCTTGGCGCCCGCGCACCGCAGGATCTCGCCGAGCATGCCGACAGTCGTCGTCTTTCCGTTCGTTCCGGTCACGACCAGCCACGGGCGACCCGCGTGCGGGCCTTCCTCCTGCAGACGCCAGGCGAGTTCCACCTCGCCCCACACCTCGATGCCGGCGGCCTCGCAGGCCGAGAACACCGGGTGGTGTGCGGGAACACCGGGGGAGACAACGACGAGGTCGAGGTTGGCCTCGACGATCGCGCGTGCGAGAGCCTCAGGATCATCGTCGACGTGAACATCAACGCCGGCGACGTCATCGAACAACAGGGATTGTCCCCCACGCGCGTCGAAGGCACGCACCTGCCAGTCGCGCGCGAGCAGTGCGCCAGCGGCCCCCTGCCCGGACTTGCCCCAGCCGACGACAGCAGCGAAACGGCTCATCGAAGGGACACCCACTCCGCGTAGAACAGGCCCGCGCCGGCCACCGCGATGATCGCAGCGATCAGCCAGAAGCGGATAACGATCGTCACTTCCTTCCACCCGAGCAGCTCGAAGTGGTGGTGCAGCGGCGCCATGCGGAAGACGCGCTTGCCGGTGGCCTTAAAAACGCTGATCTGGATGACGTCGGAGAGGACGACAGCGACGAAGAGGCCACCGACGACGATGGCGAGCAGCTGCGTCTGGGTGAGGATCGACAGGCCTGCGACAGCTCCACCGAGAGCGAGGGCACCCGTGTCACCCATGAAGATCTGAGCCGGCGAAGCATTCCACCACAGGAAGCCCGCGAGGGCACCGATCAGTGCGGCGCAGAAGATCGCCAGGTCGAGCGGGTCGCGCGTCGAGTAGCAGTTCGCCTGGTTCGCACCAAGCTGCGTACACGCCTGGATGCGCTGGAAGTAGGTGATGAACGTGTACGCGCCGAAAACGAAGATCGAGACGCCCGCGGCCAGGCCGTCGAGGCCATCCGTCAGGTTCGTCGCGTTCGACCAGGCAGTAACGATGAGGTTGGTCCAGATGAGGTACAGGGCGATGCCCAGGCCGAGGCCCGCAAAGCCCAGGGTCATGGCCGTGGGACGCGCGAAAGAAATCGCGAGGGTGCCCGGGTATTCATCGAACTCGTTAGGTTTAATGAGCGTGCCCAGGGCAAAGAGCGAGGCCACGGCGACCTGTCCGATGATCTTGCCGGAGGGGTGCAGGCCGAGAGAACGCTGACGCATGATCTTGATGCCGTCGTCGAGGAGGCCGATCACGCCCAGGCCGACGAATAGGAAGATCAGCAGCAAGCCGGACCACGACGGCCCGGCACCCGCGACAAGAGAGCCGATCAACCACGCGACGACCGTTGCGAGGATGATGACGACGCCGCCCATCGTGGGCGTGCCGCGCTTGGTGAGGTGCTGGGTCGGCCCATCCTGGCGGATGAACTGTCCGTACTGGTGCATGACCAGGAAACGGATGAGGATTGGCGTGCCCGTCACGGACAGGGCCATCGCGATAATAAACGCGGCAATAAGTCCAATCACTGGGTCGTTCCCTTCTCCCGCAGGATGTCAGCCACCTGCCACGATTGTGAACCGAAAGAACCCTTGACGAGGACGACTGCGCCGTCCTCGGCGTGTTCCAAGGCGAGCCGCGCAGCATCCTGCGGATCCGCGGCAACCTCACGATGGGGCACCTCGGGGGCTCCCTCTAGATAGTAGTGGGCATCTGCGCCAAGACCAATGAGTGTGTCGACTCCCGCATCGGCGATCAACGCGCCCACCTGCTGGTGGAGCGACTGGGAGTCCTCGCCCAGCTCGAGCATCTCACCGAGAACGGCGATGCGCTGGCTGTCGCGACCAATCGAAGCGAGGGCAGCGATGCCCGCGCGCATCGAATCCAGGTTCGCGTTGTACGAGTCATCGATCAGCGTCAGGTCCGTCCCGTCAACGCGCAGCTCGTGGACGTCCATGCGGTGCGGGCTCAGCGCACGAGCGCGTGAGAGGACACTCGCCACGGTCTCAAGACCAACCCCGAGGGTGAGCGCACCGGCGGCGGCGGCCAGCGCGTTCGCGACGTGGTGGCGACCCACGATCTTCAGCTCGACGGGGGCCTCTCCTTCGGGGGTCACCAGGGTGAAAGATGCGCGGTCGGCGCGGTCGAGGCGCACGTCGCGCACGACGACGTCGGCACGCTCGTTGCCCGAGGCCGAGAAACGGATCACGCGTCCGGTTGCCAAAGGAGCCATGGCCTCGACGTTCGGGTCGTCCGTATTGAGGATGACCGGACCGCCCGGGCGGGTTCCCTTGATGAGTTCGGCCTTCGCGGCCGCAACGCCCTCAAAACCACCGAAGCCGCCCACGTGGGCGTGGCCCACGCACAGCTCGATGGCCACGTCGGGGGCGACAATGTCCGTCAGGTAGGTGATGTGGCCGGGCCCTGAAGCGCCCATCTCAAGGACGAGGTGACGCGTCGTCTCGTCGGCCAGCAGCACTGTCAGGGGCAGGCCGACCTCGTTATTGAAAGACAGCTTGGGGGCGACCGTAGGCCCGTCCTCGCTCATGATCTGGAGCAGCAGGTCCTTCGTGGTCGTTTTACCCACGGAGCCGGTCATCGCGATGACATCCAGGTCGCCGCCACTGCGCAGCTTCTCGACGTGCGCGCGGGCCAGCGATCCCAACGCCTCGGTCGAATCCTCGACGACGATCTGGGTCACGGCCTCGTCGACCTCGTGCTCGACGATGACGGCGACCGCGCCGCGCGTGGCCGCACCGGACACGAACGCATGACCGTCGGCGCTCTCACCGCGGCGCGCAACGTAGAGCGACCCTGCCTGAGCCTCGCGGGAATCCGTCACCACGGGCCCCGTCACGGGAACATCGTTCCCGACGAGGCGACCCGACACTGCCACAGCGATCCACTGGGCTGATGCCTGCATGCTTTACTCCTTCAGACTCACGGGGTCGTCGGATACAGGTTAGCTGACCCCGTAGACGCGGGGATACCCAGGTTGGCGACCGCCGTACGCGCAATGTCGCCAAAAAGCGGGGCTGACGAATCAGATGAGACCGACGCCACCTTCGGATTGTAGAGAACCACGGCGATCGCCAGGCGCGGCGCGTCCGCGGGGATAATACCCGCAGTGGTCGACACGAGGCCCGCAGCACCGTCGATAACGGTCTCAGCGGTACCTGTCTTCACGCCGACCCGGTAGCCAGGGACCTTCGCGGCGCCAGCGGTACCCCGCTCATCCTCAACGACGGATTCCATCATGGTCAGCAGCTGCGAGGCAGCCTGCGCATCCATGACCTGCACGGGCTGGCTGGTATCGGGAACCTCGACCGTTCCATTCGCGTTCGTCCACGACTTCACGATGTGCGGCGAAATGCGCACTCCCCCGTTCGCGATCGTCGCGAGAGCGGAAGCCTCCTGCATCGCCGTAATCGCGTAGGCCTGACCGAACATCGTCACGTAGCGATCGCGCCCCTGCCACTGGTCGGCATTGCGCAGCAGACCCGCAGATTCGCCAGGCAGCTCGATACCGGTCTCCTGGCCAAAGCCAAAGGCGCGCATCATGGAGTAGCGCTGATCATCGCTCACCGTCTGACCGATGAGTACCGTTCCCGTGTTCGAGGACTCCGCCAACACACCCGTCACCGTCAAAGTCTCACCATCGTGCTCGTGGAAGTCCGTGATCGGCCCACCGGCATCGGGCAGATCCAGCGCGTAGGGAACCTGGAAGACACTCGTCGGGGAGATCGTCCCCTGGTTGAGAGCCACTCCCACGGTCACGAGCTTGCCCACCGAGCCCGGCTCGAAGGTGTCCTGCACCGCGTGCACCTTCTGAGGCTTGGCGTTGTCGGGTTCCGTTGAGTTCGAATCTGCCATGACGAGGACGTGCCCCGTCGCAACATCTTCGATGACGACCGCGCCCCAGTCGGCATGGTGCTTCGCGACGCGCGCGTCCAGGAGGTCCTGCACCTGGTGCTGAAGGTCAGCGTGCATCGTCAGCTCGACGTTGCCACCGTTCTTGGGCTCCACCGTCGTCTTCTTGCCGCCGGGCATGACGGCGCCGTTAGGGGCGATCTCAAAGGCCTGCGCGCCCGGGGTACCCGTCAGAAAGGCATCGAACTGTGCCTCTATGCCCGAGGAGCCCTGCCCATCGGCGTTCACCGTACCGATGACCGGGGTCGCCACGTTGCCGTTGGGGTATTCGCGTTCAAAGACGGACTCCCACTCGATCCCGTAGATGTCGAGCTTACGGATCTCACGGTAGGTCACCGCATCGACGTTTCGCTTGATGTACTCGTAGGTCGAGTCGCCCAGCATCATGCCGCCCAGCTCCGCCTCGTTCATGCCGAGGAGCGGGGCGAGCTGACGAGCGGCCTCAGCGGGGCCACGCCCGACCTCGTTGCCGTCATCGTCGCGGTGCACATAGGCGCGGATATTCAGCTGGTTGACGGCGATGTCGTAGGTCTGGATCGAGTTCGCCAGCACCACTCCGGTTGCGTCGGTGATCGTTCCGCGCGCGGCTGCGACTTCCGTCGACGATGTGCGCACACGCTGCCCCTGAGCAGCCAGGGATGGGCCTTCAATGATCTGCAGCTGCACGAGCCGCACGGCGCAGATGCTCAGGGCAAAGATGAAGAATCCCAAGACCCAGCGCGAACGCGTGATGACGGTATCCATAGGCACTCGCCTCCGAGTTACTTCGCGGGGGTTCCAGCCTCGACAGTGCCGGTCTCAAGCGTGATGAAACCCGACTTGCCGGCGGGCACCATGCCGTTCGCCTTGGCCGCCTTCTCCAGTTCCGTCGGCGAGGCTTTGCGATCCAGCTCAGCGCGCATGGTCCACGACTGCGCCTCCAGTTCGTTGAGCGCGAGCTGCTGCTCGCGGATCTCAAAGGAGGTCTGCGCCATGCGGGTGTTGAGCACCATTGAGGTCACCACAGACGCCAGAGCGACGACGACGAGGAGGGCCACGATAGCCATCAGGGAACGGCGCGGGCGGGTGCCCTGGACGAGACGAAGCTCGTGGACCTCGTCGCGGCGCAGCTCGGGGCGTGCTGCGGGACGTGCCTTCGCGGTTGCTGCACTCATGCGAGGTCCTTCCATTCACGGATGAGCTCCGCACCGCGCAGTCGCACGGAAGCGGATCGGGGATTGTGGTCTTGTTCGGCCTGGTCGGCCTTGTTTGCGCCCTTCGTCAGCAGGCGCAGGCTGGGAGCCATCTCGTCGGGGACGACCGGCAGTCCGGGAGGCGCTGCGGACGTGGAGCCGCAGCGCAGCACATCTTTGACTATTCGGTCTTCAAGGCTTTGGTAGGACTCCACGACAAGGCGCCCGCCAACTCTCAGACTGGACAGCGCCCGCGGGAGCGCCCGCTCCAAGATGGTCAGCTCGTCGTTGACCGCAACGCGCAGCGCCTGGAACGTGCGTTTCGCTGGGTTGCCGCCCGTGCGCCTCGCAGGTGCCGGGATTGCCTCGCGAATGATGTCCACGAGCTCTCCGGTGCGAGTGATGGGCGCGTCGTCTCGGCGGCGGATGATGAGCCTGGCAATCCGGGGCGCAAACTTCTCTTCGCCGTAAGTGCGCAGGATACGGATTAGTTCACCCTCCGAGGAGGTGGCCAGCAGGTCCGCCGCGCTCTGCCCGCTCGTCGCGTCCATTCGCATGTCGAGCGGAGCATCCTTCGAGTAGGCGAAGCCGCGGTCGGCCTCGTCGAGCTGGAGGGACGACACTCCCAGGTCCATGAGAACGCCGTCCACGCGAGCGCCCGTACCGAGCTGCTCCTCAACGGCCACATCAATGTTGTCGTAGGTGGTGTGGACCGCGCGGAAACGTGTCCCGAAGCGCTCGAGGCGTGCCGAGGCCAGCTCGATGGCCTGGGGGTCACGGTCAATGCCGATGACGGTGAGTCCCTCAAAACGCTCGAGAGCTCCCTCGGTGTGACCGCCCATGCCGAGGGTTCCATCCACGAGGACAGCACCGGGGCGTTTGATCGCCGGGGCGAGCATGTCGAGGCACTCGCGTAGCAGCACGGGGACGTGACGCTCGCTCGCGGGGCGCGACGAATCGCGCACCGGCTCCGATGCATCGCGCATGTCGCGCCTCCTTTACGTTTATCGCCTCGATCCGTCCACCCAGGTCCCCCACCGTGCTCCGCCACCGGGGAAGTGATGTCGGAACAGCGGGCGGAGACCTGAACGTACGGGTCAGAACATCCCGGGAATAATCTCTTCTGCTGTATTGGAGAAGACCTCCTCCTGGACCGCGAGGTATTCACGCCAGGCCGAGGCATCCCAGATTTCGGCTCGCGAGCCCGCGCCAATGACGGCGAGCTCACGACCCAGACCGGCGTATGCACGCAGGTCTGCAGGGACGCTTATGCGCCCCTGCTTGTCCGGGACCTCCTTATAGGCACCCGAGAGCATCACGCGGATCCAGTCACGCGCCTGCTTGGACGACAGGGGCGCGCGGCGCAGTTCCGCGGTCATGTTCTCGAACTCCGACGCAGGGAATGCGTAAATGCAGTGCTCTTGTCCGCGAGTGAGGACGATTCCGCCCTCCATGTCCTCGCGAAAGCGCGCGGGCAGGAACATGCGGCCCTTGTCGTCGAGCTTTGGCTCGTACGTACCGAGGAACATGTCACCGCCCTCCCCTGTTCGGAACTTTCCCCCACTTTAACCCACCAGACCCCATATTTACGCGGGAACTTACGGCGTGGCGCGAGATACATCGAGCCAAAAATGGCGGAATTGCAGCGAAAAAATCAGGTGGAGAAAAGTGGGGAAATCTTGCACACACTCGGTAAGTCGCGCCGTCATGGACGACGGCTGTCAGAGGCGATAACGGGATGCACAACAGGTGTAATTCGTTGTTATTACAGCATCTTCACGAGGCATGGGAGCGTTTAAAGGGCACCGGTGCCACTCTCGGGGAGGACAGTGGGGAGTGAGGTGGAGAATCCCGGGGAGCACAGTGGGGAGCGCAGTGGGGAGTGAGGTGGAGAATCCCGGGGAGCACAGTAGGGAGCGCAGTGGGGAGCGCAGTGGGGAGCGCAGTGGGGAGCGCAGTGGGGAGCGCAGTGGGGAGCGCAGTGGGGAGCGCAGTAAAGCGGGGCGAGCCGACTAAACCGGCTCACCCCGCTTCATCAGTCGTATGGAACTCCTAGTCGTTGTCTCGACGGTCGTCCCAGCGGCGCTCCTGGTCCTGAATGAAGGAACTCCATCCGCTGCTCTTGTCTGCGCCGCGCGCGGACGATTCATCGGCCGACTCTGACGACGATGCTCCCGGGCGCGACATGGCGTAGAGGACACCTGCGACCGTCAGCGCGAAACCGGCGACCCCCAGGAGGATCGAGAGGATTGAGTATCCCAGCGACACAGCAGCGACCAGGACGACCATGCCCAGGACCGCTCCGGTCAGGCCCAGCGCGATGCGACGCGGAGCGCGCGGTCCGCGAGCCGGCTCGGGGTCCTCTTCGACCGCAGGGGCGGACATCTGGGAGGCCAACGCCGGGTCTTCCTCGCGCAGGGATGCTTCCATCTGCTCGAGGATCTTCTTCTCGTACTCGGTGAGAGCCATTGGGTGCCCCTTTCGGACGGTGTTGTCCTCAGCTTAGCGCGTGTGACATGCCGGAGACGAACTGGCCTTACAGGAGCGTTCCCTGCGTGGGCTCTTCGTTGCCGGGGTCACTCCCCTGCCCGTGCGCCTGAGCGCTGGGGCCGGCGGGAGAAGCCCCGGCCTCGTCGCTATCCCCACCAAAGGAGCGCCTGCCCGGCACCTTCTTACCCAGGAGCGTGGCGGGGGCGAGCGCGCCCGCGCCGAACTTGTCACGGATCTGATCCATCGCACGCTCGGAGGCGGCGGGCCTCTCATCGCGGTCGAGTGTGACGGCGACGCCGCCCGAGCGCGCCTGCAGCCCCTCCACGCGCACGCCGAAGAGCCGCACTCCCCCGATCGGTATGTCCTCGCGGGCGAACAGGCCCTGTGCCGCCTGCGCAATATCTCGCCCCGTGTCGGTGGGGGCCACGAGGCTCACGCTGCGCGTGATCGTATGAAAATCAGTGCCGCGCATCTTGATGCCCACGGTCCACCCCACGACCCCTCCGGCGCGCAGCCTGCGGGCGCAGTCGTGCGAGGCCGCCAGGATGAACTCTTCAATGTCTGCCCGTGAGCGCACGTCCTCCTCGAAGGTTCTTTCCATGCCGACCGATTTCTCCGCGCGTGTGGGGGCGACGGGACGCGGGTCTCTGCCCCACGACAGGTCGTGCAGGTGGTGGGCCGAAGCGACGCCAAGGAGCTTAGTGAGGCGCGTGAGTGGGGCGTTGGCGAGGTCCCCGATCATGTCAATCCCTTCCCGATCGAGGATCGCCGCGGTCTTTCCCCCAACTCCCCACAGTGCTCCAACGGGCAGTCCGTGGAGGAAGTCGACCGTGGCCGCCTGCGGGATGAGGAGCAGGCCGTCGGGCTTGGCGTGCGAGGAGGCAATCTTGGCGACCGACTTGGTGGCGGCGATTCCGACGGATGCGGGTAGCCCGACGGCTTCGCGGATACGCGCACGGATGAGTCGAGCGATCTGGGTGGGCGATCCCAGCCTGCGGCGCGCCCCGGAGACGTCGAGGAAGGCTTCGTCGATGGAGACCTGCTCGAGGACGGGGGTGACGGTGGCGAGAATCGCCATCACCTGGCGGGAATAGCGTTGATAGAGGCCGTGGTTTCCGGGGATGAATGCGGCGCCTGGGCACAGGGCGCGGGCGCGCGAGGTGGGCATGCCGGCACGCACGCCCAGGGCCCGGGCCTCATAGGTGGCGGAGGTGACGACTCCGCGCCCGGACGTGCCGCCTACGATGATGGGGCGGCCGACAAGACTCGGGTCCTCGCGCATTTCAACCTGCGCAAAGAAGGAGTCCATGTCGACGTGCAGAATCGGCGTGGCGCTATCGTCCGATCCCCAGTCGCGTTTGGCGCGCGCGTCCCTGGGAGCGTTTGACATGTCACCTCCTGTGCCCGTGGGCGTCATCCATGGTTACAGTGTCCACCATGGCACGCTCATCTTCGTCACGCGACATCTCCTTCGACACGGATTTCGGCTCGGCCCGGATCCGCTGGGACGGTCCGCGCGCGACGCTGTTCCTGGGCGACGTCGAATCGTCCGCGGTCGACACGTCGGACCCCACGTACTTGGAGTTCGAGTACATGCAGCATATGGACGCCGTCGTGTCCTCGCTGTGGGGTCCCCAGGATCGTTTCCGTGCGCTCCACGTCGGCGGCGCGGCCTGCGCACTCGCCTGCGCATGGTCCTCGTCTCGCCCGAATTCGCGCCACGTCGCCGTTGAGATCGATCGTCTTTTGGCCGAGCAGGTGCGTGAGCATTTCCCCATCCCGGGGGCCCCGCAGGTCAAGATCCGCGTTGGTGACGGGCGCGCGGTCCTCGACGGGGCACGAGAGGGTTCTTTCGACGTCATCGTGCGCGACGCGTTCGCGTCGGGCGTGACTCCCGATCATCTGCGCACGGTGGAGTGCGCCGATCGAGCACGGCGCGCCCTGGCGGCCTCGGGGGTGTACCTGGTCAATTGCGCGCACGGAGGCCCAGCCAACGCGCGCCAGGACGTGGCCGCCCTGCAGGAGGTGTTCCCCTTCGTGGCATCCATCCAGGACCCAAAGGTGGGGCGAGGGGGACGGCGCGGCAACGTCGTCACCCTCGCGAGTGCCGCCGACGTCGTGGACGTTGATCAGATCGATCGGGCCCTGCGCACGCTGGCTCTCCCGGCCCGCATTACGAGGCCGGCAGACCTGACACGCTGGGTCGCAGGCACGCGGGCGCTGACAGACTCGCTGGTGGGCTATCCGCAGGCGGACTGACGCTCCAACGCACGGGTGAATTCACGCGCACGGGCGAGCCCGGGTACGTGGATAGAGCTCAGGCGCGGTGACGCGGAGCCGAGGGCCCCGGGCCCTTTCCATTGCGACGCGCCTCGATGCGTGCAAGCACGTCCTCGATCGTGTCGGGCTTGGAAGGTTCCTCGGATTCTTCGGTGCGCGGGGCGCGCTGAACGGACTCGATCTCCTCGTCCTGGGCGCGCGAGACCTGCGCCAGGTAGGCCTCGATGACGTCACCGATATCCTTCGGGGTCTTCTCCTCGCCGCCCGCAGACGGGCGCTGACCGAGTCCGGGCAGAGGGATCGCACCCTCCCCTCCGGTCCACGCATCGAAGTGTTCCTCGAGGTTGGAGACCGTGTGCGAGATGTCAGGGTTTCCCTCCACGAGCTTGGCGATGTTCTCTTGGTCCTGCGCGGCCCCCTGTTCGAGATCACCGACGGGCAGAGACAGGTCAGCAAACTTCGCGAAGGAGGTGAGCAGGGCCGAGGAGGCCGCCGGGTAGCCGGTGTCCGCCATGTAATACGGGACCGCGCCGAGCAGCGCCAGCCCGCCAATGCCTCGTTGCCCCATGCGGATCTGCATGAAGGTGGACAGCGGGGAAGGGAACTGCATGTGATTCGAGATCGCGCCAGACCCCGGGGGAAGCAGCGACGCGTCGGTGGCCTGCACGTGCACTGGCGTCGGTCGCGTGTGCGGCACGCCCGAGGGCACCCCGTGCAGCGAGAAGGTGATCTCGACGCCGGCACGCTCGCACAGCTCGTTGATCGCGTTCGTGAACGACTCCCAGTGCGCGTCGGGTTCGGCGCCGTGCAGGACCAGGATCGGGTTGCCCATGTCGTCTTCGACGAGGTCAAGGACAGTTTCGGGCATCACCATGTCCGGGGAGGACACCCAGTTATCGACGGTCGCGATCGGGCGGTGCGAGCGGTAGTCCATGAGCGCATCCGCATCGAAGGTCGCGACCCGCTCGTTGTGCAGGGAACGCAGGAGCTGGCCGATCGCTATACGTCCGGCGGCCCCGGCGTCAATCGCCCCATCAAAGTGGATGAGGAGAATCTTCGCCTTCGCGCCGGCGGCGGGACCGTCGGCATACAGGTCAGTGGCGTTGATACTCACGTCTCCTCCTCACGCTGATTCTTCTGCCTCGTGTCTAACGTACCCGGGACACGCCCGCCACGTCACGCGGGAGATGGTTTTGAGCTTGCGGCGAAGTTCGCCCACTCCGCAGACGACACAGCACGCGAGGCAAAAGTAGGGAACAATAGAAGGCCCATAAACGAGGAGGACCCATGGCCACGAGCACTCATCGCGAGTCGTCGACCGACCTTCCGTTGCCGGAACAGGAATTTGTGGACAGCGCCTACGAGCGCCTGGACGCACTGCGTGCCTCCTACCGGGATCGTCAGGGGCGCGTTCACTCCACCCACGGGGTCGGCAACGCTCAGGGATGGACCGAGCGCGAGGCCCTGTCCGCTCACCTGGGTGAAATGGCCGCCCGCCTCGAAGGCGTCGAAGAGCGTCTAGTGTTTGGTCGCCTCGACATGGCCGACCGTTCGACCCGCCACGTGGGTCGCCTCTCCCTGTCTCACGAGGACGGCACTCCCCTGCTCGTTGACTGGCGCGCACCCGCCGCGCGCCCCTTCTACCAGGCCACGTCAGCCGAGCCGGACGGCGTCGTACGCCGCCGCCACATTTCCACCCGCGACCGACGCGTCACCGGCCTCGAAGACGAGCTGCTGGACGCCTCGAGCGCATCCGGGCTCGAACTCCAGGGCGAGGGCGCTCTCATGCACGCCCTCAGCGAGGCGCGTGACGGACGCATGGGCGACATCGTCGCCACGATCCAGTCCGAGCAGGACCGCATCATCCGCGCCTCCGACAAGGGACTCCTGGTCGTCCAGGGCGGCCCGGGCACCGGCAAGACCGCCGTCGCGCTTCACCGCATCGCCTACCTCCTGTACGCCCACCGCGAGCGCCTCGAGCGTTCGGGTGTCCTCCTCGTTGGCCCCTCGCGCCTGTTCCTGCGCTACATCGAGCAGGTCCTTCCCTCCCTGGGCGAGACCGGCGTCGTGTCAGTGACGCTGGGCGACCTGGTGCCCGGCGTGAACGCGCGCGGCAGCGATGACGAGGCCGTGGCCCACATCAAGGGTCTTCCCGCGTGGGCGAAGATCGTCAAGGAGGCCGTGCGCGCGCTGGCCAAGCTCCCCGACGGCGACCAGGTTCTGCGCGTGTGGAACCGATCGGTCACGCTCACGCGCGCCGACGTGGAAACGGCGAGGCGCCGGGCGAAGCGCTCGGGCCGCGCACACAACGTGGCGCGAGAGTCCTTCGCGCGCGAACTCATGGACGTTTTGGCCCTGCGCTTGGCGCGCGAGGCCGGGGACGCGGACTCCGAGGGCGGCGTCGATCCCGAAGTCAAGCGCTCCTGGCTCATCGAAATCCGCGATTCCGTGGACTGCCGACGTGCAATCAACACGGCGTGGATGCCGACGAGCGCACAGACGCTGCTGCGCCGCCTCTACGCTCGCCCCGAGGTCTTGGCGGCAGCAAACCGCAAGGCCGGCTCCCCCCTGCGTCCCGACGAGCTCGCTGCCCTCGTGCGTCCCCGTTCTGCCCCGTGGACGGTGTCCGACGTGCCCATCCTGGACGAGTGCGAGGAACTGCTGGGCCCCATGCCGTCGTCCTCGACGACGTCGCGCGAAGCCGACGAGGGCGCAATCGAACGCGCCCGCGAGGCGATCGAAGCCCAGAACCTGGGCGGGGGCATCGTCACCGCCCAGATGCTCGCGGAGCAGGTGGCCGGCCAGGACACCTGGACGCCGCTGTCCGAAACCGCCGCAAAGGACCGCACGTGGGCGTACGGCCACATCGTGGTCGACGAAGCCCAGGAGCTCTCCCCCATGGCCTGGCGCGCCCTGCTGCGCCGCTGCCCGTCGCGTTCCTTCACGGTGGTCGGCGACCTCGATCAGCGTCGCGGCTCCAAGCGCCCACCCACCTGGGAGAAGGCACTCGGACCGGCGGCGCGCGCCCTCGCGGCCGAGTACGCACTGACCGTCTCCTACCGCACGCCCGCCACGCTCACGACCCTCGCCGAAGGCGTCGTCGCGCGCGCCGGCGTCCCCGTCCTCTACCCGATGACGGCCGTGCGCGACGTCGAGGATTGCTACCGCGTCACCCACGTGGATGCGCCCAAGGACGCCCCGGCCTCCTCGTCGAAGGAGAACAGCCCCCTGTGGCGCGCCGTCGCCCAGGCCCAGGGCGAGTCCGAGGAACGACTCGATCGCGAGGCGGGGACCTCCCGCGGCCGCATCGCCCTCATTGTCGGCAAGGAGCGTGCCCGCGCGTGGGGAGCCGACGTGGACGGCGAGACGGCCCTCTCCGAGCGCGTCTGCCTCCTGTCAGCCATGGCCTCCAAGGGCCTCGAGTTTGACTCGGTCATCCTCGTCGAACCCGCGGAAATCCTCGGTGACGGCGTCGGCGACCTCTTCGTCGCCCTCACGCGCGCTACCCACGACGTGCATGTCGTCCACTGCGCTCCCCTGCCCGCCGGCATGGAAGAGTGGTAGGAGCGACCACACCCTGACACCTTGTGTCCCTTTCCGCTCCCGTCTGCCATGATGGGGGCATGACACGCGCACTGCTCCTGGAAAACCCGCACGACGTCGCCGACGGTATTTTCGCGAAGTTCGGCATCGAGGTGACCCGCGTGACGGGCGCCCTGTCCGAGGACGACCTCATCGACGCGCTCGAAGGCGTGGACTACCTGGGCCTGCGGTCCAAGACCGAGGTCACCGAGCGAGTGCTGCGCGCGCGCCCCGAGATCAAGGCTATCGGAGCCTTCTGCATCGGCACGAACCAGATCGACCTGGCCACCGCTACCGAGATGGGCGTTGCCGTGTTCAACGCCCCCTACTCCAACACGCGCTCTGTCGTCGAGCTCGCGATCGGTGAGATCATCGACCTCTCGCGCCGCGTCACCGTCAAAAACTCGCGTCTGCACCGCGGCGTGTGGGACAAGAGCGCGGACGGTGCCCACGAGGTGCGCGGGCACACCCTGGGCATCATCGGCTACGGCAACATCGGCACCCAGCTGTCGGTTCTCGCCGAGGCCATGGGCCTCAACGTCATCTTCTACGATGCCGCCGAGCGCCTCGCCCTGGGCAACGCCACGCAGATGCCGACCATGGAGGCCGTCCTGCGCGAGGCCGACATCATCTCCGTGCACGTGGACGGCCAGGAATCCAACACGAACCTCATCGGTCGCGTCGAGTTCGAGCTCATGAAGCCCGGTGCCCTGTTCATCAACCTGTCGCGCGGGCACGTCGTCGACGTCGACGCGCTACACGCAGCGCTCGTCTCGGGCCACCTGGGCGGAGCAGCCATCGATGTATTCCCGGAGGAGCCGCGCGCCAACGGCGACCCCTTCAACTCGCCCCTGGCGACTCTCGACAACGTTATCCTCACGCCCCACATCGGCGGCTCGACGGAGGAGGCGCAGTACGACATCGGTCGCTTCGTGGCCGCCAAGATCGGCGAATACCAGGCCAGCGGCTCGACCGACATGAGCGTGAACCTGCCGAACTTGACGATGAACATCGGCAAGCGCTCGCGCTACCGCGTGCGCCTCATCCACCGCAACGTGCCCGGCGTCATGGCGCGCGTCAACCAGATCTTTGCCTCCTCCGAGGCCAACGTCGACGCCCAGATCCTGGCCACCGTCGACGAGGTCGGCTACGTGCTCACCGACATTTCGGCGGGCCTGGGGCGCGAGGCGCTCGAGGAACTGAGCCACCTGCCCGAAACTGTCCGACTGATCGCCACGCCGCTGTAGAACTGTCGCATTCATCGCGTTCCCAGCTGGTCAACCGAGGCATAACTTACGGTATCGTAGGGGCATCGTTCCCAAAGGAGGACAGATGGATCTCACGACGAAGCTGCGCGAGCTATACGCAGCGGGAGTCGCCTACAACATCGCGATTCCCGACCGTCCGATCCCGGACATGGTCCTGGAAGTCGCCTCCCGCTACCCCAAGCGCGCCGCGATTGACTTTTTCGCGCGCCAGCTCACATACGCGGAACTTGCTCAGGAGATGCGTCAGGCCGCGGGGGCCCTCCATCAGGCGGGCGTGCGCCCCGGAGACCGCGTCGCCCTCGTCATGCCGAACTGCCCGCAGCACGCCGTCGCCGTCCTGGGCACGATGCTCCTCGGAGCCGTCGCCGTCGAACACAATCCGCTTGCCCCCGCGGGCGAGCTGGAAGGCGAGTACGAGCGCCACGGTGCTCGCGTCACCATCGCCTGGTCGAAGTCCCTGGAGAAACTCACCTTCCTCGGGCGCGGCCACACCACCTTCTGCATGGACCTGACGACGGCTCTTCCCGTTGCCTCGCGCATGGCGCTCAAGTTTCCCGTCAAGGCGGCCCGCGAGAAGCGCGAACAGCTCTCCAGCCCGCGCCCGAGCTGGGCTCGCTCCTGGACGCGCGCCATGCGCACCGCGACCCCGTGGCGCGGCGACTGCCCGTCAGCAATGGAGGACGTCGCTCTCCTCATTCACACGGGCGGCACTACCGGCGTCCCGAAGGCCGCCGCTCTCACGCACGCCAACCTCATGGCAAACGTCGAGGAATCGATCGCGTGGGTCCCCGTCCTCCACGAGGGCGCGGAGGTCTTCTACTGCATCCTGCCCCTCTTCCACGCCTTCGGGTTCACGATTGGCTTCCTGGCAGGTCTGCGTCTGGGAGCGACGATCGCCATGTTCCCCAAATTCGACACCGCGCTGGTGCTGGCCGCTCAGCGCCGACTGCCGTGCACGTTCTTCCTGGGTGTTCCGCCCATGTACGAGCGCCTGCTCGCGGCGGCGCAGGGCACGAACGCGGACCTGTCCTCAATCCACTTCTCACTCTCGGGCGCTATGCCTCTCTCGGCTGAGCTGGCTGACCAGTGGGAGCAGGCCACCGGCGGCCTCATGATCGAAGGCTACGGCATGACGGAGGCCTCCCCGATCATCTTGGGATCACCCCTTGCCTCCTCTCGGGCACGCGGGGCGCTCGGTATCCCCTTCCCCTCCACCCAGGTGCGCATCGTCGATCCAGAGAATCCCTCGCGCGAGGTTGCCGATGGAGAGGTCGGTGAGCTCATTGCCCGCGGACCGCAGGTCTTCTCCGGCTATTGGAACCAGGACGATGAGACCGCCGACGTGTTCACCGAGGATGACTGGCTGCGCACAGGCGACCTCGTTCAGGTGCGCGACGGCTTCATCTACATGGCGGATCGGCGCAAGGAGATGATCAATTCCTCCGGCTTCAACGTCTACCCCACGCAGGTCGAGAACGCCGTACGTTCGATGCCGGGTGTTCTCGACGTCGCAGCCGTCGGCGTGCCGGCCGGCGAGTCCGGCGAGGACGTCGTCGCCGCCGTCGTCCTTGAGGCAGGCGCCTCCGTGACGCTCGCAGACCTGCGCAAGTGGGCGGAGAAGTCCCTGGCCCACTACGCGCTCCCCCGGCAGATCGTCGTTATGACGGAGCTGCCTCGCTCACAGCTGGGCAAGGTCATGCGCAAGAAGGTCCGCGAGCAGATCATGGGCGCCCAGGCTGCCGCAACCGACGCGGTTGCCGGTGCGCGCGAGGCCGTCGCGGGTGCGCGCGGCGCCGTCTCCGAGGCAGTGGCCGAGGCACGCGGTTCTGTCGCCGAGGCGATGGCTAGTGCGCGTGAGACAGTCGCCGAGGCCGTCGCCGGGGTTCGCGCATCCTCCTCCGAGCAGTCTTCCGCGCCCACCGATGCATCTGACGCACCGACACAGCGCCACGAGGAGACGGACGACGAGTAGTCGTCCCACCACCGTCACAACGATGCTGCCCGGCCCCTTCGCGGGACCGGGCAGCATTCGCACGCGTCGATTAGTCGTCTCCCAGCAGCGTCGGGGCGTTGGAGACGGAGCGCTTGCGCGCCGCACGCGCCTTGCGAGGCTTCTTCGCGGGCGCGGGAGCCGCGGGTTCGACGTCCGCGTGGGCACCGGCCTCAGACACCGTGTCACCGCCCTGCGCACGCTCACGCAGCGCCTGAATGGCCTGTTCGAAATCATCAAGGGTGTCGAACTGACGATAGACGGAGGCGAAACGCAGGTATGCGATGACGTCGAGGTCACGCAGGAACGGGAGGATGGCTTTGCCGACTTCGTTCGTCGACACGTTGGAGACGCCGGTTGAGCGCAGCTGCTCCTCAACCTGCTGAGCAAGAATCGCGAGCTGATCATCCGAGACCGGCCGCCCCTGACAGGCCTTCTTGACACCCGACACAACCTTGTTACGGGAGAAAGACTCGACGACGCCGGAGCGCTTGACGACCTGGAACGAGGACGTTTCGAGGGTCGTAAAACGCTTCTTGCAGTGCGTGCACTCACGCCGACGCC
This sequence comes from Schaalia odontolytica, assembly GCF_009730335.1. Lineage (GTDB taxonomy): Bacteria > Actinomycetota > Actinomycetes > Actinomycetales > Actinomycetaceae > Pauljensenia > Pauljensenia dentiphila. The sequence continues at coordinate 1,119,215 of NZ_CP046315.1, read as the reverse complement.
TGATCGAGGCACCGTCGTCCGCGATGCGCGTATCAACGACGCGCGAATCCGGGTTATGACAGAAAGGGCAGTGCACCCCTCAACGGTACACGCTCAGACCCCCATCTGTCACAGGAGTCCCACGCGCAACCATCAGCGAACGGGCACGACAACCCGCTGCCCGGGCTGCAGGGCCCCCTGAACATCATTCATGCGCTCAATGTCAGCGACAACCTGCTCGAGCGAACGATCCGTCTTGACATTCTGAGCCAGCGACCACACGGAGTCACCGCTGACAACTGCCTTCGTCACCGTCGGGCCATCGTAGGCTGCGGGCTGGATGGCGAGACCGAGGGCACCGGCCCCCGCAGAGAGAACGACCGTCGCAAGTGCGCCGGCGATAATACCGCGACGAGAGGAGCGGGTGCGACGACGCGGCGCAGCAGGAGCACGCAGGAACGACGGATCATCGCCGCGCTGAGCATCGAGACGACGACGCGCGGACGGAGCGGTAGAGATGTCACGAACGGTCGCCTGCGGCGCATCCTCCACGGCGCGAAGCGGGTGGCGGCGAGCGGGGAACGAGACGGCAGTCTGCGTTGCAACGGGAACACTCATGAGAACCTCCAGAAAAACAAATCGAACATCTGTTCGTCGAACACTTGTACGATAGCACGCTCCGTGACCAATGTCGAGACCCACTCGAACATATGTTTCATTTTGCGCGAAATCGGCTTATCCTTGACGTATCTAGTGGACGCCCACCCATGCACATTTGCGTCCACCCCGATGCGAAGGAGAGCCATGACCGAGCGTTCGATCAGCGATCGACACCGCGCGATCTTGCGAGTTATCAACGAAAAGCTGGCATCCAGCGGCTTCCCTCCATCTGTGCGCGAGATCGCATCTGCAGTCGGTTTGGCGTCTCCCTCGACGGTGAAGCATCACCTTGACGCACTTGAGGCCGACGGATACCTGGTCCGCGAGCCCGGTCTGCCTCGCGCCCTCGACCTCACCGATCGGGCGCGCGCCGAGCTCGGCATCACCCCCTCAACGCAGCCTTCTGAGAAGGTCGTTCGCATCGAGGTCCCCATCTCCCACGTCGAGGAGGAAGGAACGGCGATTCCGCTCGTTGGACGCATCGCTGCGGGTGCTCCCATCACGGCTGAGCAGCACGTGGAGGACGTTTTCCGTCTTCCCACGTCCATGACCGGACACGGCGATCTATTCATGCTCGAGGTGAGCGGCGAGTCGATGGTCGATGCGGGCATCTTCGACGGGGACTACGTTGTCATCCGCTCGCAGAACGAGGCCCGCAACGGAGAGTTTGTCGCCGCCATGATCGACGGCGAAGCGACGGTGAAGGAACTGTCCATCACGGGCGGTCACGTCTGGCTCCTGCCCCACAACGCGGACTACTCCCCCATCCCGGGCGACGAAGCCACCATCCTCGGCAAGGTCGTCACCGTCATTCGTTCGCTCTGACGCACCACATAAGCGAGTGGCGCCACCCGGGGTGGCGCCACTCGCTTATGTGAAGGAGACTCAGAAGCCCAGGTCGCGGGCAACCTGACGCAGGCGCTGGGCCGATGCGGTCAGGCCGTCGCGCTCGTTGAGCGTGAGCGGCGGGTGCAGGACGCGTCCGGCACCGTCGCGGCCGACGATCGTCGGGGCGGCCATGACCACGTCAGAGATGCCCTCCCAATCCTCAAGCAGCGTCGAGATGGTGAGGACACGCTGCTCGTCGCGCAGGACCGCACCCACGATCTTCGAGGCGGCCAGGCCGATCGCGTAGTTCGTCGCGCCCTTACCCTCGATGATCTTGTAGGCGGACTGGACGACTTCCTGCGCAATGGAGTTACGCAGCGCGGAGTCGAAGATGCCACCGGATAGGGTCGGACCCCACTGGGACAGCGGGACGTTGCCGATCTCGGCGCTGGACCACAGGGCGACCTCGGAGTCACCGTGCTCGCCGGCCACGTAGGCGTGGATGTTCTGGGTGGCGACACCGGTCTCGCGCGAGACCAGGTAGCGCAGACGGGAGGTGTCGAGCACGGTGCCCGAACCGAAGACCTGGTTGCGGGGCAGGCCCGTGATCTTCAGCGCGGCGTACGTGACGACATCGACAGGATTCGTGATGAACATGAAGTGAGCGTCGGGCGCGACGTTCTGCAGGTTCGGCACGATCTTCTTCATGAGGTTGACGGTTGAGCCAGCCAGCTCCAGGCGGGACTGTCCGGGCTGCTGCTTCGCGCCAGCCGTGACGACGATCAGGTCGGAACCACGAACGATCTCAACGTCGTCCGAGCCTTCGATCGAGCCGGCGGGCGTGAACTGGATGCCGTGAGCCATGTCGAGGGCCTCGGCCTCCACCTTGGCCTTGTTGATGTCCTGAAGAACGATCGAGCGGGCGTCGCCGCGCATCGCACAGGCGTACGCGACCGCCGTACCAACGGCACCGGCACCGATGATGGCGATCTTCGAGGGACGTCCGGAGGACTTTGACGGGTACAGGGTCTGTGCTTGGTTTTCCACGAGTGTCTCCTAGAGTCTGCGGGCACCCCCATTGTCTCAGATAAAGACCTAACCTCGCCCGTTATCTGCACGACGTTTTACGTGCCCGCGGAGCGCTCGTCCCTACCGGTCAGAACCCTTCGCGAGGCGTCGCAGGGCGCCGCGAACAACCTCCGGATCCGTCGTCGGCCACATGGCGGGTAGGGAACGCATGATGAAGCCACCGTAGCGCTTGGTCACCACGCGTGGATCGAGGATCGCGACGACTCCCCGGTCGTCGGTCGAGCGCAGGAGGCGCCCCACGCCCTGGGCCATCATGAGCGCCGCGTGCGTGAGGGATACCGACACGAAGCCATTCCCTCCCCGGCGCTCGACGTCCATCGAGCGGGCGCGCGAGACGGGATCATCCGGGCGCGGGAACGGAATCTTGTCGATGACGACGAGGCGACATGCGGCCCCCGCGACGTCGACGCCCTGCCACAGGGACATCGTGCCCACCAGGCACGAGTCGCGCTCCTCCCGGAACCGCTGGATCAGCTGCGCCAGGGTCTCTTCGCCCTGCAGGTAGACGGTCAGATCCGTGCGCTCGCGCAGGGCCTGCGCTCCCGCCATCGCCCCGCGTCGCGACGCGAACAGAGCAAGCATTCCACCGTCCGAGGCCTGCGCCAGTTCCACGAGCTCGTCGAGCAGCTCCTCGGAGGGCCCGTCTCGGCCCGGCAGCGGCAGGTGGGTCGCCACGTAGCGGATGCCCTGGCGGCCGTGATCGAAGGGAGATCCGACGTCAATGCCGTGCCAAGGCACGCCGGAGACGGCCATGCCGACCTGGGCGGCCATGAAGTCGAAGTTTCCGCCAATCGCGAGGGTCGCGGAGGTGAGGATCGCGGGCCGCTCGCCGATGCCGTTTCCGCCGATCGCAGCCGACACATCGAGAGGTCCGACGGTCAAGCGCGCATTGTCCGATTCATCCTTCGTGATGTAGGCGATCGACTGGTCGGGGTCTCGCCCCCACGCGTCGAGTGCGCCGATCAGCTCGTCGATAGCGGCGCGGGCCAGGAGCTTGGCGGCGGGTTCTCCCTGAGCCTCGGAGACCTCGTGACTGGCGCGACGGGCCGCGCCGTCGAGCACGATCATCGCGTCGACGAGGGCGCTCGGACGATACTCCAGCAGCCCCTCCTCCAGGGGAGACATGGCCGCGCCCACCCCGGCCCCGGCCTCGTCCAGGTCGGTGGAATCGATCGAGAGATTCGAGCGCAGGGAGCGGGCCACGCGGCTCACACGGGCGACCGTCAGGTCGGCCGCAGCCTGGGAGCGCACGCGGTCGGCCAGCTCGTGTGCCTCGTCGATAACGACGGCGTCGTACTCGCCGAAGAGTTCGCCCTCGCCGCACGCGTTGATACCAAACAACGAATGGTTCGTGACAACGACGTCCGCGTCCGCGGCCTCCAGGCGAGCGGCCTGCGCGAAGCACTCGTCGATGAGCGGGCAGTGCTTGCCCAGGCACTCGGGTTTGGCGACCGATGCGTGGTGCCAGGCTCGATCCGAGACGCCCGGAACCAGGTCGTCGCGGTCCCCCGTCGTGGTCTCGCTGATCCACTCGCGGATGCGCAGGATCTCCTTGCCGAGCTCCCCCGTCGGGCCGACGCTCATGTCATGATCCTCAAACAGCGTGCCCTCGGTGGGGTACCCGCCGTCCAGCTTGTGCAGGCACGCGTAGTTCGACCAGCCTTTGAGCACCGCAACCTTCAGGCGCGCGCCCGTCGCGGAAGCAACCGCGTCGACGACCACCGGAGCGTCCTTGACGAGGATCTGGCGCTGCAGCGCGAGCGTCGCGGTGGAGACCACCCCGCGCACGCCGTTCATCGCGCAGTGCGTCAGCAGCGGCACGAGGTAGCCGACGGACTTGCCCGTACCCGTGCCCGCCTGTACGAGAAGATGCTGGCGGTCCTCCAGGGCAGCGGCACCTTCGGCGCACATCGAGGCCTGCCCCTCGCGCGGGGACCCGGCCATCTGGGCCACGACCGCGTCGAGAACGCGACCCGAGGCCTCGACCAGGTCCGCACTCACTCCCCGCTCACCGCCGCGTCACCCACGGTACCGCCCACCGCCTCGCGGGCGATGACGGCGGCCAGGGCCTCATCGACGCGCGCGACGATACGCGTGCCGGTCTCGACGTATTCCTCGCGCTCGACGTCGCCCTCCTCGTGGATACGGTGCACGAGGGAGCCAGCCGAGTACGGCAGGATCGCGTCAACGGCCACGCGAGGCCGGGGCAGCATATCTTCGAGGGCCGCGCGCAGCGCCTCCACGCCCCAGCCCGTGTGTGCGCTCAGCGGAACAGCGTTCGGGAATACCGTGCGCAGCAGTGCGATCTGCTCCGGCGAGGCCAGGTCGGCCTTGTTCAGCGCGATCAGCTCCGGGATCTCCGAGGCGCCCTCGATCGTGTCGATGACCGAGCGCACGGCCTGAACCTGGGAGACCGGATCGGGGTGGGCGGCGTCCACGACGTGCACGATGATGTCGGCCTGGCCGACCTCCTCCAGGGTCGAGCGGAAGGCCTCGACCAGCTGGGTGGGCAGGTTGCGCACGAAGCCGACCGCGTCGGTGAGGGTGTACTCGCGACCGTCTGCGGCGCGCGCACGACGCACCGTCGGGTCCAGCGTCGCAAACAGCGCGTCCTGAACGAGGACGCCTGCGTCCGTCAGGCGGTTAAGCAGCGTCGACTTGCCCGCGTTCGTGTACCCTGCGATGGCCACCGACGGCACTGCCCCGCGGCGGCGCGAATTGCGCTGGGTGCGACGGGCGGGTTCCATGCGCGCGATGTCCGCGCGCAGCTTCGCCATACGCGTGCGGATGCGGCGACGGTCCAGCTCGATCTTGGTCTCACCGGGGCCGCGAGAGCCGATACCCGCGCCACCCGCGACGCGGCCGCCAGCCTGACGGGACATGGACTCACCCCAGCCGCGCAGACGCGGCAGCAGGTACTCGAGCTGTGCGAGCTCCACCTGCGCCTTGCCCTCACGAGACTTGGCATGCTGGGCGAAAATGTCGAGGATGAGGGCCGTGCGGTCGACGACCTTGGCGTCGACAACGTCCTCCAGCCCACGACGCTGGGAGGGGGCCAGCTCCTCGTCAACGATGACGGTGTCGGCCTCGACGCTGCGCACGATGTCGGCCAGCTCGCGGGCCTTGCCAGACCCCAGGTAGGTTGCGGGGTCGGGCTTCATGCGGCGCTGGATGATACCGTCGAGCACGCGCGAACCGGCGGTCTCCGCGAGTGCGGCCAGCTCACGCAGCGAGTTCTCGGCTTCCTCTTCGCTCTGCGTGGTGCGCAGGCCCACGAGCACGACCTTTTCGAGTCGCACCTGGCGGTACTCGACCTCGGAGATATCCTCACGGTCGGAGGCGCCCGTGTCGACACGGCGCGTGCCCGCGCGGGCCTCGCGCTCGAGGGCACCGGCGTCCTGGGAGGTGTCCTGACCCGTCGTCGATGCGAGCGCCGTTCCGGAGCGCGCAAGGATACGCGCGACAACGTCGTTGACGCGCTGGTCACGCTCTTCTTTCGAAGAGTCCGCACCTGTGTGGGTCGTGTCCATAACCATCCTTTTCGTGGGGGCTTCTAGTGTCGCACGCGCCGCCCCCATCTGCGCCTGCGCACGCGGGCGCGATAGGCTTTCTTCCGTGGACGAACAGTATTTCACCGACTCTTCCCCTGCGAGCGCGGAGGAGATCCGCACGATCGAGGTGAGCGCGCGCGGCTTCGATCTGTCAATGCGCGTGTCGTCGCGCGTGTTTTCGGGTTCTAAGCTCGATCTGGGCACGCGCCAGCTCCTGGAGATCGCCCCGGACCTGCCCGAGGACGGGACCTTCCTGGACCTGGGCTGCGGGTGGGGGCCGATCGCAACGATCATGTCGTTGGAGTCCCCGAATGCCGACGTGTGGGCGGTGGACGTGAACTCTCGCGCGGTGGATCTGACGCAGCGCAACGCCCAGTCCAACGGGGCGAAGGGGGTGCGCGCACTCAAGGCGGAGGAGGCGCTGACCTCGTCTCAGGAGTCGGATACCCGATTCGACGTCATCTGGTCGAACCCGCCCGTGCGCGTCGGCAAGGACGCAATGCACGAGATGCTGCTGGCATGGCTGGGCAGGCTCGCCCCCACCGGCGTCGCCTATCTCGTCGTCCAGCGCAACCTGGGCGCGGATTCACTGATCACGTGGCTGAACGGCCAGGGCTTCCAGGCCTCGAAGTACGCGTCCAAGAAGGGCTTCCGCATCATCGAGGTCCGCTCCGCCTGACGCCCGCCTCTTCCGCGACGAGGCCGGGGCCTCGTCGCGCTCTCCGGCACCGTTTTCTGGGGGCCGTGCTCAGGGCAGGTGGATCTCCGCGACTCGGGTCGCGGGGCCGGTGAGGAACACCGAGGCGTCCGTGATCCGGGGGCTCTCCCCCGACCAATCGATGACGCCGTCGAGGCCAACGATGACCGTTCCGCCCGGAATGTCGACGACCCACTGGGTGGGCGCACCGGGGCCGCGACGCAGGGCCGTGGCGAGGGCCGCCGCGCAGCACCCGGTTCCGCATGCCTGGGTCTCCCCCACGCCTCGTTCCAGCACGCGCATCACGATGTGCCCACGCTCCCCACCCGGCTCGGTCAGGTCGACGACCAGCTCGAGGTTCGTCCCCGCCTGGGGCGCCGGATCATAGGAGGGACGCTGGGCCTGCGGGATCTGCGAGACGTCAACGGTGGGCAGGAAGACGCCGCGCAAGGTCTCCTCGTCGGCAAGCTCGACAACCGTGTGCGGGTTGGGCATGTCCACCCAGATACCGCCCAGGACCGCGTCAATACCGGGAACTCGCACGTCGATCGTCTCGCGCGCCGGAGAGGCCGCCGACCCCATGTCGACACGGTAGCTCGCCCCCTGCCCCTCGTCCTCGGATTCAGGGGTCACGCGCTTGATGCCGCCGCGCGTGGCCACGTCCAGCGTCTGCCCAATCGGCAGATCCACGAGGCCCTCGCGCCGCAGGTGATCGACGAATACGCGCACGCCATTACCGCACATCTCCGCCTTCGAGCCGTCCGCGTTGCGATAGTCCATGAACCACAGGCCGTCGCGTTCAACGGCCCGGATAAAGCCATCCGCGCCGATTCCGAAGGCCGGCGAGCACAGCGTCGCAACCTCGACCTCGCTGGGGTCGTAGTCGTCGTATTGGTCCGTGGCGACGACGAAGGAATTACCGGCACCGTGGGCCTTGACGACGCGGGCGTGGGCGGGCAGCTGCGTGTTCATCATGGCTCCACCGTAACCCCCGACTCCAGGGCGCGCAGCCCCCGCCCGCGTTACGAGCGTCCCAGGGAGGACTCTGCCTCGCGCTGCGTCAGCTCGACGACGTGGCGCGCCACGGCCTCGTTCGAGTCGAAATTCTCCACGTCCAACCAGTGCACGCGCGGGTCCGGCCGCAGCCACTTGACCTGGCGGCGCGCCAGCTGACGCGTGGCCAGCGCGATAGATTCCACGGCCTCGTCCTCGCTCATCTGTCCGTCGATGACCGCGAGCGCCTGGGCGTATCCCGTGGCGCGGGAGGCGGTCTTCGCCTCGCGCAGGCCCACATCGATGAGGGCACGCACTTCCTCGATGAGTCCGCCGTCCATCATGGCGCGGGTACGCACCGCGATGCGGCCGTCCAGTTCCTCCATCGGGCGGCGCAGCGCCACCATGAGCGAGGGCGCCACGAACTCGTGGCGGGGCATGGACGCCGAATAGGGGCGCCCGGTCAGCTCGATGACTTCGAGGGCGCGGATGATCCGGCGGGCGTTGTGCGGGTCGATGCGCTCAGCCGAGACCGGGTCGAGCTGGGTCAGGCGATCGTGCAGGCCGCGCGAGCCCATCGGCCCCTCTGCTTCTTCTTCGAGGCGGGCGCGCACAGCCGGGTCCGTGCCCGGGAACTCGATGACGTCCAGGAGGGCACGCTGATAGAGGCCGGAGCCTCCCGCGACCACCGCGACGCCTTCGCGCTCGTGAATGCCCGCCACGTCGGCTCGCGCGTGCTTCTGGTAGGCGGCCACCGAGGCCTCGTCGCGAACCTCGAGCACGTCAATCTGGTGATGGGCGATCCCGCGGCGCTCCTCCACCGGGGTCTTCGCCGTCCCCACGTCCATGCCGCGATAGAGCTGCAGGGCGTCCGCGGAAACAATCTCGCCCGCGCCGCTCGCACCCAGCGCACCCGGAAGCACGCAGGCCAGCTCCAGGGCCAGATCCGACTTGCCCGAGGCCGTGGGCCCTACAACCGCGCACAGGACGTCCGACGCGCGCCTCACCGATGTCTCCATGGCCACCAGTGTACGGGTGCCTCCCGCAGATACCACCCAACAACGGCTAGGCTTAAGACCATGAGCACAACTGACACTCTCCCGGTCACCCTCGACCGGATCACCCGAGCGGTCGAGGCCGTGGGGCTTATCCCCTTCGTGTCCAGCACCGGCCAGGTCGCGGCCATCCTGCCGAACCGCACCGTCCGCATCGCTGTCCCCGAGGGCCACCCCGCCCAGGGCGTCGCCGACTACCCACGTTTCTTCGATCCCTCGCACGCCGATCAGATCGCCTCCGCGGTGCGTCGCCTCAACGCCTCCACCTACCTGCCGAAGGTCACCTCCGGCACGACCGAGACCGGCGCGATCGCCCTGCACCTGCAGCACACTTTCAACTGGGTCGTGGGTGCGACGGACGACCAGGTCGCTGCCGAGGTCTCCCAGTTCATCATGGCCGCAGTCGCCATGATGAACCAGCTCGACATCATGTTCCCCGACCAGTGGACCAAGGAGGGCACCAATGCCTGAGTGGAAGAGCTTTACCTTCGGCGAGGGCGGCGAGGCCGTTTCCGAGGCCACGCCCGCCCCCTCCCCCGCGATGGAGGCCGACGAGTACGCCGCGAAGTGGGGCACTGAGGTCGCCGAGGTGAGCATCGCTCGCATCGAGAACGTCCTCGAAGGCGACGGACTGCCCCACGGGTCGAGCGAGTTCATCGCCGTTACCCAGCTGGAGGACGTGCGTTTCCAGATTCACCGCGAGCCGGTCGACGCCCCCTGGCTGCAGATCGAGACCCGCATCGAACCCGAGGGCGAGGGCCACACCGAGCTGTCCCTCCAGGCGGTCGCCAACCACTGGAACACCGAACACCTGCAGCCCACCGTCATCCCGATCGAAGACGAGGGCAGGTGGGTCCTGGTAGCCGCCTCGCGTTTCTTCGTGGGCGAGGGCCTCTCGGACCGCCAGATTCACGCGATGCTGCGCCGCGGCCTCATCATCGGCCTGTCGGCGGCTCAGGAACTGCCCGGCCTGCTGGCAGAGTCTGCCCAGTAACGCCAGCCGCGCATCCAACGAATAGTGCCCCGTTCCTCCGTTGGGAGGAGCGGGGCACTCTCGGTGGAGTGTGCGCCGACTACATGCGAAGGCGCGGCGCGTACCGCGTACGCTGGGAGGCCACGGGTCGCATAGGGGGGCTCGAATCGACCCGCACTACCGAGAGTGCTCCCGCATGTCGATCGCCTCGTCGTCGTGACGATCGCCATGACACAAAAGTAACGCAGGAGTCGTGCGTCACATGCGCATTTCAATGAGACATTTTCTCGCTTGTCACTGAGACAAACGATCAAACGTGCAGCGCTCATCGCGCGCGGCACCTCTGCAGATGTGAGCCTCCTCGGGCCACTGCCCGAGGAGGCTCACATCAGTGCAGATCAGGGTCAGCTCGGGGCTCCCACGCGCAGCGTGGGGATACCCAGCGACACCGTGTTGTCGGGTTCGTCCGAGGCCTGACGGGCCTCCCACGCGTCACCGGCGCGCGTGCGGCGCACCTCGAACAGGCCGCCCTGCGTGCCCGAGTCGGCGATCAGGTGGTGCGGCGCGCCGTAGGTGACGGTCGCGCGGATCATGTCGCCCGGGCGCGGACGATCCTCCTCGGCCATCCCCTCGGGGAGGGCGACGTGCACGAGACGGTTGTCGCGGGCGCGTCCCGAAATACGGTGCGTGGCGCCATCCTTGCGGCAATCACCCTCGGAGACGAGGACCTCGACCTCGGTCCCCGCCAGCGCGGCGTTATCCTCGGCGCAGATGCGCTCCTGAAGCTTGACGAGGCGCTGGTAGCGTTCGAGCGCCACATCGTCGGGCACCTGGTCCTCGCGGTCCGCGGCGGGCGTACCCGGGCGCGGAGAGTACAGGAACGTAAAGGCGGAGGAGAAACGAGCCTGCTCGACGACGTCGAGGGTCGCCTGGAAGTCTTCCTCAGTCTCTCCCGGGAAGCCAACGATGATGTCGGTGGTAATCGCAGCCTCCGGAATAGCCGCGCGCACGCGCTCCAGGATGCCCATGAAACGCTCACGACGGTAGGAGCGGCGCATCTGACGCAGGATCGCGTCCGACCCGGATTGCAGGGGCATGTGCAGGCTCGGCATGACCGTGGGGGTCTGCGCCATAGCGGCGATCACGTCATCCGTGAAGGCTGCGGGGTGGGGCGATGTGAAGCGCACGCGCTCGATGCCCTCGACGCGCCCGACGGCGCGCAGCAGGTCGGCGAACGCGCCGCGCTCACCGAAGCCGACGCCGTAGGAGTTGACGTTCTGACCCAGCAGGGTCACCTCGATGGCGCCCTGCGAGGCGACGGCCTCCACCTCGGCGAGAATGTCGCCGGGACGGCGGTCGCGTTCCTTGCCGCGCAGGTGCGGGACGATGCAGAACGTGCAGGTGTTGTTGCACCCCACGGAGATCGACACCCATGCTGCGTACGCGCTCTCGCGGTGGGTAGGCAGGGTCGAAGGAAAGACCTTGAGGGATTCCTCGATCTCGACGGCGGCCGCGCGGTTATGCTCGGCACGGCGCAGGAGCGCCGGAAGCACGTCGATGTTGTGCGTGCCGAAGACGGCATCCACCCACGGAGCCTTCTGAACGATACCGTCACGCATCTGCTGGGCAAGACAGCCACCGACCGCAATCTGCATGCCGGGACGCGCACGCTTGACGGAAGCGAGCTGGCCGAGATTACCGAAGAGGCGGGTCGCCGCGTTCTCACGGACGGAGCAGGTGTTGATGACGATGACGTCGGCGCCCATGTCACCGGCGTCGGTCGCGCGGGCGGCAGCCTCGGGGACCTGCTCAACGGGGATGAGGCCGGCCTGCTCCAGCAGACCCGCCATTCGTTCGGAGTCGTGTTCATTCATCTGGCAGCCGAGCGTGCGCACCGCGTAGGTGCGGGGAAGCGCGGTGCCGTCCTGCGTCATCGTATTCATCGCAGTGAAGTCTAGTCGCCCACCTGCGCACCGGCGAAGTCGAGCACGTCACGCACCAGGGCGATAGCAGCGTCGATCGCGCCCGCGCGCACCGCCGCGCGCTGACCGTCGAGATGCAGGAGGCGGTGCTCCTCCCCCGCCGGATGAGCGCAGGCGACGTGGACGGTTCCTGCGGGGAAACCGTCAGCGGGCCCCGGTCCCGCGACACCGGTCGTCGATACGCCGATGTCTGCGCGGAACAGCTCGCGCGCCCCTCGGGCCATCTGACGAGCAACCTGTTCGTTCACCGGCCCCGTCGCCGCCAACTGGCTCTCCGAAACGCCCAGCACCGAGGCCTTGGTATCAACCGCGTAGGTGCACGCACCCCCACGCACGACGTGAGAGGCGCCGGGTACGTCCACGAGGCGCGCGACGAGGCCACCTCCGGTTAGCGATTCCGCCGTCGCGATCGTCAGACCGCGCTGCGTCAGATCCGCTATCAGGTCGGCGAGCGCCTCATCGCTTACTGCAATCAGAGTCCCCACTGCCAGGCCTCCTCAGTACCGCTATCCTCTTCGCCCCACGTGTCGAGGGCGTCGCGCACAGCGGCAGACGCAACAGACGGCGAATACCCCTTGCGTGCGAGCATGGAACTCAGTCTACGGTAGGCAGTCTCGCGCGGGACACCCGCAAGGGAGCGACGTTTGCGAGCCACCAGCTGGGCCGCACGCTCCGCCTCGTCATCCCGATCGATCTGAGACAGGGCACGCTCGATCGTCGAAGAGTCCAGCCCCTTGCGCACGAGAACCTCGCGCAGTGCACGACCGGACGCTCCGGTCCCAGAAAAACGCGAGCGGACGAGCGCGTCCGCGTACGCCTGATCATCGACCAGACCAACGGCCTCAAGACGGTCGACGACCTCGACGGCGATCTTGGCACTGAAGCCTCGCCCTTCGATCGCGCTGGTCAACTCCGAGCGAGAACACGCGCGCGCGTCGAGCTTACGCAGGGCAACCTCGCGCGCGGCCTCGATCGCCGCCGTGCCCGTCAGGGCCGCATTGCGTTCACGGGCACGCGCGAGCCTCTCGCCCGGTGAGCAACACCGGCGGCGCTCCTCCCCCAGCTCGGGATGATCTTCAGGATCCAGGTAGCGGACCACGACTCAGAATCCCGCGTCCTCATCAGGATCGATGTCGGGCACGTCCTGGGACGCCTGGTCCGGATCCGGGGCCTCGCCGATGCCCAGCGAGACGAGGATCTTCTGTTCGATCTCGTTAGCCAGCTCGGGGTTGTCCACGAGGAACTGACGCACGTTCTCCTTGCCCTGGCCCAGCTGGTCGTCCCCGTAGGTGAACCAGGAGCCGGACTTACGCACGATACCGGCCTCGACACCCATGTCGATGATCGAACCCTCGCGCGAAATGCCCTTACCGTAGACGATGTCGAACTCAGCTTGCTTGAAGGGCGGAGCCATCTTGTTCTTGACGACCTTGGCGCGCGTGCGGTTACCGACGGGGGCACCGGCCTCCTTGAGGGTTTCAATACGGCGCACGTCGATGCGCACGGATGCGTAGAACTTCAGGGCCTTACCGCCCGTCGTGGTCTCCGGGGAGCCGAAGAAGACGCCGATCTTTTCGCGCAGCTGGTTGATGAAGATCGCGGTCGTGCCGGTCGCGGACAGGGCGCCCGTGATCTTACGCAGGGCCTGGCTCATCAGACGGGCCTGCAGGCCGACGTGAGAGTCACCCATCTCACCTTCGATTTCCGCCTTGGGCACGAGCGCCGCGACAGAGTCGATGACGATGATGTCGATGCCGCCAGAGCGGATCAGCATGTCTGCAATCTCGAGGGCCTGCTCACCCGTGTCGGGCTGGGAGACCAGGAGGGAGTCCGTGTCGACACCCAGGGCGCGCGCATAAACGGGGTCGAGAGCGTGCTCAGCGTCGATGAAGGCCGCGTTGCCGCCGGCCTTCTGGGCGTTGGCGACGGCGTGCAGAGCGACCGTGGTCTTACCGGAGGACTCGGGGCCGTAGACCTCGATGACTCGTCCGCGCGGGAGGCCACCGATGCCGAGGGCGACGTCGAGAGCGAGGGAACCCGTGGGAATCACCTGAACGGGCGGGCGGTTGTCATCGCCCAGGCGCATGACGGAGCCCTTGCCGAACTGCTTATCAATCTGCGACAGGGCGACTTCGAGAGCCTTATTGCGATCGTTGGTCGCGGGCTTTGCGGCGGGTGCTTTACGGGCTGCCATGGTGTTCCTTTCGTCTGCGGCCTCTCCGGCCTGCGGGTGTCCTGGCCTGGAATGCCACCCCTCTCCGAGGCGACATGACGAGTATGCGACCGGCCATCGTCATCTGCGTCCCGCGCGCGTCACACCTGTGGATGACACGCGTCGGAGCGTCGTCGCCCACAAGCTTAAATGGAACACATGTTCGACCGTCGATCGACACGCCGCCTACCGATCAGACGAACATCGATCACACCGACAAGCCGGGTCGGTCAGCGCCCCCGCTCACGCGGATCCACGCGATGAATCCAGCGCGCATCCTCGCGCCCGGTTTCCTCGCACAGCGTCGCCCAGACCGCGTCCGGATTCGCGCCGGCGGACAGCGCATCGAGCGCGGTCGCCCCCAGCGAGGCGAGATAGAGGTCGGAGACATACGAGCGGCCGAGGGCCGACCCGAAGGTCGCCTCGACCGCCTCGTAAAACTCAGAGTGCTTCACGCGTCAGGAAATCAGCGTGACGGGCACGATATCGTCGGGCACCGCGTCAGGAATGACCGCACCATCGATGATCGCCATGCGCTCGGAAACCTCGCGAAGCACGAACCACAGCGGCACGCGCAGAGCCGAGGTGATCGCCTCGAGCAGCTCCGACGAGGCCTCCTTCTGGCCGCGCTCAACCTCGGACAGGTAGCCGAGGGAGACCTGGGCCTCCGAAGAGACTTCGCGCAGGGTTCGACCCTGGCGCTGGCGGATGCCGCGCAGGACATCGCCCAGTTCGCTGCGCAGCAGCGGAGTTTCGCTCAGTGTCTTTTCCATACTGTTACTGTAGCCGTTCTGTTTCGAGGGACGCATTGTAAGTTCGCACATCGAAACGCTGTGACGTTCCGCTTTCATTCCTCGCGTTGCATTCATACCCGTACAACGCGGGCACTTTGAGGCTTATTCCACCGCCGATTCGATGTCGATATGGGTTGCGTCACCCGCACTCAGCTTTGGAGATGCTGGCCCGCAGTGCCCCGGCGTGACGGCGCAGGCTCCTCCGGAGCATCGTTGTCGCGCGAGTCCCCCACGGCCTCGTCAGCGCTCGCCCCGCGCATGAGGCGCACGCCGTCGATGACGTACATGAAGCCCGAGTAGAGCGTCAGCGCGAGCGCAACGCCCGCGAAAATCTGCCCGAGGCGAATGAGAAGGACAACCCACCACTCATTGCCGTCGTTGATGTGCTTGAAGTGCGCCCACGGGATCAGCAGCGTACCCAGAGCCACCATCTGCATGAAGGTTTTGAGCTTGCCCGCCTGGTTCGCCGACACGACGACGCCTCGGCGCAGGAAAAAAGCACGCATCGCGGTGATGCCCAGCTCGCGCACGGCGATGAGGATCGTCACCCACCAGGGCAGATACCCCTGGTAGGACAGCAGGGCGAAGCCGCACAGGGTCAGGGCCTTGTCGGCGATAGGGTCGGCGATGCGACCGAAGTCGGTGATCTGCCCCCAGGAGCGCGCGAGTTTCCCGTCGAAGCGGTCCGTAATCGCGGCGACGGCGAAGACGACGAATGCCGCCCACAGCGCGGTCCACGACGCGCTTTGCAGGCCCAGGACCACGAACACTGGAACGAGGACCAGACGTAAAACGGTCAGCGCGTTGGGCAGGTTCACCACGGGAACCTTGCTGCCTCGCTGCACGCGCGACACGTTCTCGCTCATGACCGTTTCCTTCCCACTCAGCGGCCCGTGAGCTGCCAAGCGTCCTCGTTATCCTCGGGCTCCTCGTCGACCCAGTCGGGAGAGGACCCACCAAAGTTATGACCAGAGTACGGGTCAACCCCACTGCCGCGCGAATCGCCGGCAGATGCCGTGCCCATTTCGTAACCGGAAGCGGGAGCTGCATCGGCCGGGGACGAGGCAGGAGCCTCCCCCGCAGCACCCGCGGTGGCGCCGCTGGCCGGGCTGGGCGCCCCCTCGGGAGCGGCCGGAGCGGGCGCAGGGGCGGGCTCAGGCTCTGGCTCGGCAATGCCGGCGGACTCTCCGCGCAGCATGGCGAGAACCTCGGGCAGCTGCTCGGGGGTGACGAGCACCTGGCGCGCCTTGGACCCTTCGGAGGGGCCGACGATTTCGCGCGACTCGAGCAGGTCCATGAGGCGACCGGCGCGGGCGAAGCCGACGCGCAGCTTGCGCTGGAGCATCGAGGTGGAGCCGAGCTGGGTGGAGACGACAAGCTCGGCGGCCTGCAGCAGGTCTTCGAGATCGTCTCCAATGTCTTCGGCGACCTTGGCTTCCTTCTTTTCGGGCACGACGTCGTCGCGGTAGTGCGTCTCCATCTGGCTCTTGACGTGGGAGACGATCTGGTGGATCTCGGATTCGGAGACCCAGGCGCCCTGGACACGCATGGGCTTGGAGGCACCTGCGGGCAAATAGAGCGCGTCACCCTGGCCGATGAGCTTTTCGGCGCCGGGCTGGTCGAGGATCGTGCGCGAGTCGGTCAGCGAGGAGGTCGCGAACGCGAGGCGCGAGGGGATGTTGGCCTTGATGAGGCCGGTGACGACGTCGACGGAGGGGCGCTGCGTGGCCAGCACCAGGTGGATGCCGGCGGCGCGCGCCAGCTGCGTGATGCGCTGAATCGACGCCTCGACGTCGCGCGGGGCGACCATCATGAGGTCGGCGAGCTCGTCGACGACCACGAGCAGGTACGGGTAGGGGTGCAGCGTGCGCTCCAGCCCGGGCTTGGCCTGGACTTGTCCGGCGGCCACCGCCTTGTTGAAGTCGTCGATGTGCTTGAAGCCGTAGTCCGACAGGTCGTCGTAGCGCGCGTCCATCTCCTTGACGACCCATTCGAGGGCCTCGGCGGCCTTCTTGGCGTCGGTGATGATGGGCGAGATGAGGTGCGGGATGCCCTCGTAGATCGTGAGTTCCACGCGCTTGGGGTCAACGAGGATCATGCGCACCTGCTGGGGCGTCGCACGCATCATGATCGACGTGATCATGGAGTTGACGAAGGAGGACTTACCGGAACCGGTCTGGCCGGCCACCAGCATGTGCGGGGTCTTGGCCAGGTTGGTGACGACGTAGCCGCCTTCGACGTCCTTGCCGACGCCGACGACGAGCGGGTGCTGGTTGCGGCGTGCGGCTGCGGAGCGCAGGACGTCGCCGAGGGCCACGTTTTCGCGGTCGGCGTTGGGGATCTCGATGCCGATCGCGCTCTTGCCGGGGATCGGCGCGAGGATACGCACGTCGGCGGAGGCCACCGCGTAAGCGATGTTCTTCGACAGGTTGGTGAGCTTGTCGACCTTCACGCCGGCACCGAGGACGACCTCGTAGCGGGTGACTGTCGGGCCTCGGGAGAAGCCGGTGACGCGCGCGTCGACGTTGAAGTCCGCGAAGACCTGCCCCAGGGCCGCGACGACCTGGTCGTTGACGGAGGATCGGGTCATATGGGGCGGGCCGGAGACAAGGAGGTCCTCCGACGGCAGCGTGTAGCTGATCGAGTCGTCGAGGTTGGGCTGGAATGCCCCCTCGGGCTCGTCGGTGATCGGCGGGGGCGCCGGCGCGTCCTCGGGCTCCGGTTCGGGTTCGGGCACGTGCGCGGGCACCTGGACGGGCACGGCGGCCACGGCGGGACGCATCTGGGTGAGCATCTCGGTGGGCGCGTCGGGCGTCGTGGCACGAGGCCGGGGCGCGGGAGTTGGGGTGGGTGCGGGGGCCGCGATGGCACCGGATTCCAGGAGGCGGGTGTCCCCCACGGATTCCGTGTCGGTCGCCTTGCGGAAGGACTCGTCGCCGTCGTATTCGTCGAGGAAGGCGTCGTCTCCCGCTGCGAGGCCCTTGCGTGCGTGGCGGCGCGCTTCCTTCGCTGGGTCTCCGCCCGCCTGATCGGCCGTTCCAGCCTCACCCTCGGGGCGCTCACCGCTGAGGTGGGCGGCGAGGTCGCGCAGGCGCGCGGGAACCTCAGCGACGGCCGTACGCGTGGCGAGCAGGATCGAGTAGGCCAGGAGGAGGATCATGAGGGCACCCGCACCCCAGCCGGACAACAGCAGGGCGAGGGGGCGTGCGACGAACCAGCCGAGCAGGCCACCGGCCGCCTCAATGCCAGGTTCGGTGCCCATCGCGGGATTTCCACGCGAGATGTGGACCAGGCCGGTGAGCGCTGCGGTGATGCCGATGCCGCCTGCCACGTGGTGGGGCAGCGCGGATCGCCCGGATCGCGCGGAGACGAGCTCGACGGCCAGGGCGATCAGGACGAGGGGCAGGACGACCGAGAAGATGCCAAACAGGCCGGCGGAGGCGTGGTGGATCGCATCCCCGGCCTCGCCGGAAACCTGGAACCACTCGCGCAACGCGATAACGATGGCCGCGGCAACTGCAACGAAGGCCGCAGCATCACGCTTAACCTGCGAATCGGTCGCCTTCCATGCGCGCACGGCACCGACACCGGCGCGGCCGAGCGCGGAAAAGAAACGTGCCAGGAAACCTGGCTGCGTCGCTTCGGGCTGGGGCGCTTGGGCGGACTTGTTCGAGCCTCCCTTGGCGCGCGGGCGCGCGGGAGCCTTACCGGACGACGAGCGTGGAGACGATTGTGCCATGATCCTTCCACCATATCGCCCGCCTCGGCCCCACTCTGCCAGGCGCGCCGCGCGAGATCAGCGCAGGATGTTCGTAACAACCCCGGTTTCGAGCACGTTTTCAACCTGATCACGCGTGGGAACGGGCAGAGCCGACTCGTGGGAGATGGCCAGCGCGGCACCCGCGTTCGCCATGAGGCACGCGGTCTCCAGGTCGTAGCCCATGGCCAGGCCCGCACACATCTCTCCGATGTGGGTATCGCCCACGCCCGCGGTGTCCGCGATACGCGACTGGAACGCGGGAATCGAGATGACGGGAGCATCCGCGACCTTCTGCAGCTCGCACCCCCGCTCCCCCACGCGCCGAACCGTCGCCACGTCCGGGCGGATGTAGGTGCGGATCGTGGAGCCGTGACGGTTGGCGTCGAGAATACCGGCGAGAGTGGCGGCCTCCCAGCTGCTCATTGTCACGACGTCGGCACGGGGGAAGATCACCTCCCACGCTTCAACGGGAACCTGCGCGACTGCGGGAGACACCGAAACGACGAGTGTCACGAAGGGCGGCAGGGATGCGGCCCACTCACTCAGCTCGGAAGCCGCGTGCGCGCTCGTCATGTCGGAAGCGGCCACGTGGACCACGTCCCCCTCGCGCAGCTCGATGCTCGCAAGCGCACCGCGCGACGGTTCCGATTCGACGCCGGCCGTCACGACCGAACGCATCGACCCGTCTTCGACGATGAGCTGAATGACGACTCCGATGTCACCCACCAGTTCGGGGGTCAGGACCTCGACGCCGGCCTCGACCAGCTGCTGACGAACGGCGAAAGAGTTCGGACCCGTGCCAAGCGGCGACGCAGCTGCCGTCGGCACACCCATGGCCGCAGCGGCGCACAGGGTCGTGAAGCCACCGCCCGGGCGCGAGCTGGCGGCATCCGCATGAACGGATCCGCCACGCTCGGGCACGTATGCGATGTGCATCGGCAACACGAGCGCAACAGAGTGCGTCGAAATGAAACGACCCGACACGTAGATTCCTTCCTTCAAGCGCGCGCTACCGCCCAGCGCGCGAGGGCCTCGTCAATGAAGACTGCCAGACTACTGTTCGGTAACGACCGGAACGATCATAGGACGACGACGCAAGCGTCGCGCAACCCAGCGTCCGATCACGCGGCGCATCGCCTGCTGCAGGACGTAGGGGTCCTGCCCGCCGGGAGCAGCCGCGTCCTTGAGCGCCTGCGTGACGTCAGGGAGGATCTCCTCGAACACCGAGTCGTCCTCGGCCATGCCGATCGCGCGAATCTCCGGGCCGGCCAGGACCATGCCCGAATCGCGCTCGACGACCGCGAAGATCGAGATGAAGCCCTCCGACCCCAGGGTGCGGCGGGTCTCCAGCTCGTCCTCGGAGATCTCTCCGATCGAGCGGCCGTCCACATACACGTACTCGCAGGGCACGATGCCCGACACGCGCGCAACGCCGTCCTTGAGGTCGACCGTCACGCCGTCCTCGGCCAGGACCACTTTCTGCGGGTCAATGCCCGTCTTAACGGCCAGCTGACCGTTGCCCACCAGGTGACGGACCTCACCGTGGATAGGCATGACGTTCTTCGGTTGAACAATGTTGTAGCAGTAGATGAGCTCGCCGGCGCTCGCGTGACCGGACACGTGCACCTTCGCGTTCTCCTTCGACACGACGCGCGCGCCCAGGCGAGTCAGGTCGTTGATAACGCGGTAGACAGAGTTCTCGTTGCCGGGAATCAGCGAGGAGGCCAGCACGACCATGTCACCCGGCTCGATCGTCACGGTGCGGTGCGATCCCACCGACATGCGTGACAGCGCGGCCATCGGCTCGCCCTGCGAACCGGTCGCCATGTAGACGCGCTGGGAGGGCGGCAGCTCGCCGATGCCCTTGAGGTCCACGATGATGCCCTCAGGGATCGACAGGTAGCCCTTTTCTTCCGCGATGCGCATGTTGCGTTCCATCGAGCGGCCCACGAAGGCCACGCGACGCCCGTGATGGGCAGCCGCGTTGATGACCTGCTGGACGCGGTGCACGTGCGAGGCGAAGGAGGCGACGACGATCTGGCCGGTGGCCTCGCCAAACACCTGATCGAGGACCGGACCGATCTCGCGCTCAGGCGTGATAAATCCGGGCACCAGAGCGTTCGTGGAATCCACCATGAACAGGTCAACGCCCTCCTCGCCCATGCGGGCGAAGGCGCGCAGGTCGGTGAGGCGGCGGTCCAGCGGCAGCTGATCCATCTTGAAGTCACCCGTGATGAGGACGTTGCCCGCATCGGTGCGCACGAAGACCGCGAGCGCGTCGGGGATCGAGTGGGTGACGGAGACGAACTCAAGGTCGAAGGGACCGACGGTGAGGCGATCGCCCTCGGCGACGACGTTGAGGCCCGGGTCGGGCAGGCGGTGTTCGCGCAGCTTGGGGGCGACGAAGGCCAGCGTCAGGTCGGATCCGTAGATCGGAATATCGCCTCGCAGCTTGAGGAGGTAGGGCACGGCGCCGATGTGGTCCTCGTGGCCGTGGGTGAGGATAAGGCCGACGACGTCGTCCATGCGATCTTCGATCCAGGAGAAATCCGGCAGGATCAGGTCGACGCCGGGCTGGGTCTCCTCGGGGAAGAGGACGCCACAGTCCACGACCAGGAGCTTGCCCCGGTATTCGAGGACGTTCATGTTGCGGCCGACCTCGCCGAGACCTCCCAGCGGGATCACTCGCAGTGCGCCATCTTCCAGGGGTGCGGGTTCGCTGAGGTTCTCGTACAAAGACTTCATGATGCCAGTCTGCCACGTTGACACCGCTTTGCCCGCATCGGGAGACATGTTGGGTAGGTCGGCCCTCTCACATTTAACGCGTTCGGAGGCTGCTGAGCTACTCGCTCGCGCGCAGATGGCCGTCCTCCATGACGTAGCTGCGGTCCGCGAAGCGCTGCGCCTCGGCCTCGTGGGAAACAACGAGGACGGCCGTTCCACGATCGGCGGCGTCGCGCAGGAGAGTAAGGACGGCGGTCGCGTTCGCACTATCGAGGCCTGCGGTCGGCTCGTCTGCGACGACGATGGCGGGGTCCATGAGGAGGGCGCGCGCGATCGCCATGCGCCGCAGCTCACCGCCCGACAGCTCGGTGGGCGCAGCATCGGTGAGGTCGCCCAAGCCCACGGCGACCAGCAGCTCGCGGGCACGATCCGCGGGCGCCTCGTCCTTGGTGTAGAGGATCGAGGGGAGCAAGACGTTGTCGAGGACCGTCAGGGCTCGCAGGGCCGTGTGCCCCTGGGGGACGAGGCCGATGCGCTCGTTGCGCAGGCGCGAGAGCTCCTCGTCGCGCAGCGAGTACAGGTCCGTGCCGTCCAGTCGTACGTGTCCTGCGGTCGGCGTGAGGATGCCGGCGAGCATGTTCGCCAGGGTGCTCTTACCGCTGCCGGAGTGCCCGGAGACGACGGTCAGTTGGCGCTCCTCCAGGCCGATATCCAGCGGGTGGACGGCCGTGAAGAGGCGCTTTCCCCCGCGGGCTCGGGCGAATTCTTTCGTGAGTCCCGTTGCCTCGATGATCATGTCATTCCCCTTCCTTGAGGGCCAGGCTGGCGTCCATTGTCGTCACGTACCGTAGCGCTATCCACGAGGAGACGAGGGCAACGAGGCCCACCGACGCGAGCGCTCCCAGCGCGAGCAGCGCCAGCGTGGGCAGCGACGGGACGAGGAATCCCCCTCCCAGGCTTTGGCGTACGAGGCCGGAGAAGGACACGAGGAGGACACCGGAGACGACGATGCCGCCGACGCCTCCGAGCGCGTTGACCGCGAGGGCCTCGCGGATGATGATGCGCGAGATCAGCCGACGGTGCGCTCCGGCGGCGATGAGGGTTGCGAATTCTCTCCTGCGCTCGACAATCATCAGGACGAACATGAGGGTGATCATGAGCAGGCCGGCTCCCCACGCGACGGCGATGAGGGTGGTAACCGTGCGCGACGTCGCATCCAAGGACTGGGCGATACCGCTGACCAGCTTCGTCGAGGTGGCGACCGACACGCCGGAGACCTGCTCGCGGATCTGCGCGGCCACGGCCTCGGCGTCGTATCCGGGTGCCACCTTGACCATGACCGAGGAGATGATGCGGTCGGTTTCGAGCGTCGAGTACTTGTTGAGTCCCTTGCGCAGCGAGGAGTCGATGACCTTCTTCGCGGTTTCAAAGTTCATGTAGACCGCATTGTCGAGGGTCGATCCGGTCGGGTCGAATTGGCCGACGACCCGCAGGGTGTTGTCGAAGAGCTGGAAGTTTTCCGGGTCGTTGGCGAGGACGTTGGCGCCGACGATCACCTCATTCTCCCCCAGCTGCGTCTGCCCGACGGCGTCGTTCATCCACGGCTGGATCGTGAAGTCGGTGGCCGGGTCGTAGGCAATCACCTGATAGCGCCCCGAGCAGCAGCTCGCCCTCGCCGAAGCGAGGAAGAGCTGGGAGGAGGCGGCCTCGACGCCGTCGACGGCTGCGACTGCCTCGCGCGTGGACGCGTCCATGTAGAAGTACGACGGTTCGGCGTTCACGAGGAAGGTCTGCGCGTCGAAGTCGGTGTCGGCCTCGTCGGGCGTCACCATAATGTCGGCTCCAAGGCGCGACTGGGTCGTGCGCAGGCCGTGTTCGATGCCTTGGACGACCAGCGTTCCGCCGAAGATCGTCATCGTCATGAGCATGGAGAAGAAGACCAGGGTCCCCGTCCGCACGGGGTAGCCGCGTAGGTTCATCCACGGAAGTCGCGACAGCGACAGCATTACGTCATTCCTCCTTGACCGTTGTCCCTATACCAGGACAGATTTATTCCCAGTGGCCGCACGGCTGACCCGAGCGAGCGCGAGACGCGTTCCGGCGACGCCGACACAGGTGACGGCGACTATTGACAGGCCCGCGAGGGGCAGTGACGTCGCGGGGGAAGCGAGGGTCTCGACGAGGCTCCCGTCCCCCACGAATGGCACGGTGAGGGCTGCGAGGCATACTCCCGCGAGTGCTCCGGCCACGTGAAGCAACGCTGATTCGCTCAGCATGACACGGCTCATGATGGAGCGCGATGCCCCAATCGAGCGCCACACGGCCAATTCCTGCATCCGTTCGTTCATGAGGCTCACCTGCACGATGACGAGGGCGCCCAGTAGAACGAGCCAGGTCGCTCCCAGGACCCCGATTGCGACCCCGCGGTGTGCGCGAATGCCCGACGCGGCGCCGACGAGCGCATCGGCGGCACGCACCGCACTGACCTTGCGCACGTAGAGGTTGATCCAATTGGTAACGCTCTCGATGGCGTCGCTGTCCGAGGCGCGCACGAGCGCGGCAGAG
Source organism: Schaalia odontolytica (assembly GCF_009730335.1). GTDB lineage: Bacteria > Actinomycetota > Actinomycetes > Actinomycetales > Actinomycetaceae > Pauljensenia > Pauljensenia dentiphila. The sequence continues at coordinate 1,095,353 of NZ_CP046315.1, read as the reverse complement.
TAGTCGGTACGCGGGTCGAGGGATGCGTCGTTGTCCTCCCCTGCCGCGCGCGCGTCCGCCATCATGTCCGACAGGGTGTCCATGGAAACGAAGACGGCGTCATCGAGCTCCGAGCCGGTGGTGAGGAGGTGAGCGCCGATCGGGCGCTCGCGCCCGAAGACGGAGAGGGTTTGCCCGTCCGCGCCGGGCACGGCACTACCGACAAGGACCGAGCCGCGCGGCAGCGACGTCCCTTCCCCCTCGGCAATCCAAGGCGAGAGCGCGAAATCCGTCTCGGGTTCGAAACCGACGATCCACCGGGTGGACCCATCGACAAGCGTCTCGGACACATAGAGCTGATAGGACAACGCGGCGATGTCCTCGTTGGACGACATGCGCGCCAGGGCCGAGCGCGGCTGGTGACAGCCCACGGGGGTCCCGAGCATGAGGAGGCGCTTCTTCTCCACCTGGTTCAGGCAGGTCGTCGGGTACACGACGAGGTCGGCGCCGAGCCTGCGCTCAGCGAGGGTGAGCTCCGCCCGCATCGCACCCATGAGGATCAATCCGCCGAACACACAGGCTGCCTGCGCGAGTGCAAGCACAGCGATGATGAGGGAACGGACGGGATGCGCGCGGATGGTCAGGAGGGGAACGCGGCGCAGGGACAGCGCGTTACTCATCGGCTCCCCTCACCGACGCCTTCGACGTTGATCCACAGCGCGGGACGCACCCCGTACTGCAGGTCGACGTTCGCTCCGCTGAGCGAGGGCACGCCCGTCGCGTCGACGAATTGCGTCGCGAAACCGTATGTTCCGGGAGAGCGCAGCCACCAGTCTGCCGTGCCGTCCTCGGAGACGCTCAGGGGTCCGGCGGCCGCGTGAACGCTGGCGGGCGCCGCTCCGATGTCACTGCGCGCGGCGGGCGTGTTCAGGTAGATAACGCTCTCGGTCTCACTGAGCGCAAAAACCCGGTCGTCGGTCGCAGCTCCGCCGCTCGCACCGGTGATCGACTGATCCGCGTTCTCGTTGTGCACCGTCTCGATGAGCCCGCGCTGAGCGGGGGTGAACGCGCCGTCGTAGAAGTCGCCGTTCATCCACGCGCGCAGGTCAGAGTTCTCCCACGTGACCTCCTCGAAGGGCACGTGGTGGTACTGGCGCGCCTCGAGAACGTCTGCGCTCAGGAGCAGGAGTTGGCCGTCGATTTTGTCGAGGACAATCCACGTGATCGACTCTGGACCGTTGCTCGTATTTCCGTCCTGCTCGTAGGAGCCGAAGGACACGGTGTCGCCCTTGGATACCGAGCGGTACGGCAGCGCGGGATCGGCTTCGACGAGGGCCTGCGCGCGCTGCGCCGCGTCGCTGTACCCGCCGAGCGCATGGAAGAGCACGTACGCCCCCTGAGCGTCCCCGGCCTCGTCCAGGGCGACGGCCTCGCGATAGCGCACTGCGTTGCGCACGACGATCGCGAGAACGGCGACGAGGGATAGCGCGAGGAGAACCGCGCCGATGCGCACGGTTGTCGAACGTCCTTGGGCCCTCACGCCGCCATTGTCTCCCATCCGGGGCAATACGTCAGGCGGAGGGCTTCGCGTCCTTCTTCCATGACGCGACCAGCGCCCCGATGCCGCTGCCGGCAACCAGGACGCTCATGATGCGCACGAAGGGCTGGAAGACGGTGTGGCAGCGCATCGTCTTCATCGCGCACAGCGGGCAGATCCCGCCGGGAATGAAGAACACTACGACGCTGGCGATGACCGCGAGCGCGAGCAGGGCCAGGCGCGCGGGCTTGTTCTTGACGAGGGAGGAGGCGCCGTACAGTGCGATGAGGCCGACGGCGCTGCCAGCCACCATGTTCTGGCACTGGTGGCAGTGCATCCACGAGCCGTCGGCCCGTTGCTCGCACGCCGAAAAGACGGTCACACCTCCGGCGAGCAGCAGGGCGCTGAGAGCGGCGGGGACCAGGGGAATGATGACGTCCTTCTTTGCCACGGTATCCACTCCTTGAAGACAACGATCAGCGTTGATGAGCTTTGCCTAAGTATATTAAGCCTAACTATTAGCGCTCGTCAACGATCGATGATGCCACCACGGCGCCCCGTTCAGCCCCGAACATACAGCTCACCCCGGCTGGGTCTCGACGGGGGCAAAATGTATGTCAGAGCAGACCAGCGGTGCACAGGGCGCGACGCAGGGCCGACACCTCATCGTCACTGATGCCCACCATCGGCAGGCGCACGGCCGGGCTGTCGATAACGCCCTGGAGCCACAGGGCGTACTTCGCCATGACCGCTCCCTGTCCGCCACCCATGATGGCGTGCACGAGGGGACGCAGTGAATAAGACAGCTCGCGAGCCTCCCACACCTGGTCGCTGTCAAGCAACTCAATCATGCAGCGATACTGGGCCGAGGCCACGTGTGCGACCACGGAAATGAAGCCCGAGGCGCCGCCCGTCATCCACGCGAAGTTCAGGCCGTCGTCGCCCGAGTAGTACTCCAGGCCCGTGCGGTGCATGCGTTCCACGCCTGTCTCCACATCACCCGTCGCGTCCTTGACGCCCAGGATCCGCGGGTGCTGGGCAAGGATGTCAAGGGTCGCGTCAGAGAACGCAATGCCCGTGCGCCCCGGAATATCGTAGAGCATGACGGGCAGGTCGGTCGCATCCGTCACGGCGCGCACGTGCGCGCGCAGGCCCTCCTGGGACGGGCGGTTGTAGTACGGGGAGACGATCAAGATGCCGTCGGCACCGTGCTCCTGGGCGCCCTCACCGATGCGCACCGCGTGGGCGGTGTCGTTCGAACACGCGCCGCACAGGATGAACGCTCGATCCCCCACGGCCTCACGGACGGCTTCCGTCAGGTCGTTCTTCTCCGGCTGGTGAGTCGTCGGCGACTCGCCCGTCGTGCCGGACAACAGAATCGTGTCGCACCCTTCGTCGACCAGCTTGATCGCCAGGCGCTGCGCGGAGGGCAAATCAATCTCACCTGTGTCGGTCATCGGCGTGACCATGGCGGCCGCGAGGGAACCGAAGCGGCGGGCAGGAATGTTACTCATGCGCTCCATGATACGCACGGCCCCGTGCAATGGGCGCACACCGTCCCCGACATGGACGGAGCACCACGCACGCACTCGCGTGGCGTCGCTCGCGCCGTGGGCCCTTAGTCGCGCTCCGCCCACCACATGTGCTGCGTGGGGCCATCGCCCAGCACTCGCACCGCGCCCGAGGGCGCAAAACCCGCCGACGTGAAAAAACGCTGGCGCTCCTCATCATCCACACCAACCCACGCGCGCAGCTGGCCGCTCGTCAGGTCCGCAACCGCCGACAGCAGGCGCGACGCATGCCCCGAGCGGCGGAAGTTCTTATCCACCGTCAGCTCATACACCTGCGTCGCAGCCACCGCCGCCTCACCCGACTCAGCGTCGGGGGCCGAGGACACCCCGGCCTCGTCGGGACCGGCGAGCGCGAAACCCACGATCGTATTGCCGTGGAGGGCGACGAGGAGGGCGGTGCCGCCCGGCCGCGGAGAGGCCAGCGTCGCCTCCCACTGGGCAGCGAGCGCCTCCTCGGTGATGCCCTGAGCGTCGAGGGCGTTCTGCCCCATGAGGGAGCGCCAGGCCTCGTACTGCAGGCGAGCGATCACGCGCGCGTCACCGCTCTGGGCGGGGCGCACGGAGCGGTCCGGTCCCACGCTCTGGCTCACAGGCCCATCACCTGGTCGAGGCCGATCGTCAGGCCCGTACGGCCGATCACGCGGCGCACGCCCAGCAGGACACCGGGCATGAAGGACACGCGGTCGAAGGAATCGGTGCGGATGACCAGCTGCTCGCCCACGTTGCCCAGGAGGATCTCCTCCGAGGCGGTCAGGCCGCGCAGGCGCACGGCGTGGACGGGGATACCATCCACGCGGCCGCCGCGGCTGCCGAGCTCGTCAGTTTCGGTCGCGTCGGGCATCTCGCCCAGGCCGGCCTCGGCGCGCGCCTTCGCGATGCCGCGCGCGGTCGCCACGGCGGTGCCGGAGGGAGCATCCACCTTGGCGGGGTGATGCATCTCGATGACCTCAGCGGACTCGAAGTAGGGGGCGGCCAAGGCGGCGAACTTCATGGCGAGCACCGCGCCCATCGCGAAGTTCGGGGCAATCAGGACGGCGCGCCCAGAGGCCTCGGCATGCTCGCGCACGCGCGCGTAGGACTCTTCCGTCCAGCCGGTCGTGCCCACGACGACGTCCACGCCCGCGTCGAGGAGCGCGTGCACGTTGGACTCGGTGACGCTAGGGATCGAGAAGTCGACGGCAACCTGCGCACCATTCACGCTCTGCGGCGTGATCTCGTCGCCCGCATCGAAGAGGGCAACGACCTCCATGTCCGGGGCGTCCGTGACCGCCTGAACGACGGTCGAGCCCATGCGGCCCTTGGCTCCTGTCACTGCAACGCGAATCATTGCGCTCTCCTTCTTACGGTTATGTGGCTGTCTTCAGGGTATTCCCACGGGCGGCGCGAGGAGCGCGGATGGACAGGGGGTATCTCACTCCCCCGTTTCTTACTGCGCAGGCAGGACGAGGGCCCGGCAATCCAGCTTCGCGATGAGGGACGCCGCCAGCGCGCGCACGTCGCCCGCCTGCACCGCGTCGAACTCGGCGAGGGACTCGTCGATGGGACGGTAACGTCCAATGATCTCCGAGCGGCCCAGTCGCATCATGCGCGACCAGTTGTCTTCAAGGCCCAGGACGACACCTCCGCGCACCTGTCCGCGCACGCGCGTCATCTCTTCCTCAGTCGGGCCGTCCGCGGCGAGGTCTTCCAGCTGAGCACGCATGATGGCCTCAACCTCACCGACCTTGTCGGGGCTGCAGCCCGCGTACATGCCGAAGGTTCCGGTATCGGAGTAGGCGACGTCGAAGGCGTAGGTCGTGTAGGCCAGGCCGCGCTTTTCGCGCACCTCCTGGAAGAGGCGCGACGACATGGAGCCACCCAGGACCGACAGCAGGACACTCATAGTCGGGCCCGCGGGGTCCGTGGCCGACAGGCCCTCGCAGCCGATGATGACGTGCGCCTGGGTCACGTCGCGTCGGCGGGTGATGTCCTTATCGTGGTCGGCAATCGGTGTCACGGTCGTGGATCGACGAGGCCAGGGCGAGGCCGCGCTGCCCGCGTCCCAGGGCGATCCCTCCAGGGCGGCCTGCACGCGCTCGCACACTGATTCGTGGTCGACGTTGCCGGCGGCTGCAACGATGAGGGATGAGGGGCAGTAGTGGGCCTGGTAGTGCTCCCAGACGTCCGCGCGCTCGACCTCACGGATGGCCTGGGCGGTGCCACCGACGGGGCGTCCGATCGGGCGGTCGCCGTGGACGGCCAGCTGGAAGGTGTCGTGGACCGTGTCCGTGGGCGAATCCTCCCCCATTGCCAGCTCGTCGAGGATGACGCCGCGCTCCAGCGAGAAATCTTCCTCGTCGAGGCGCGAGTCGGTGACCATGTCGGTCAGCGTCTCGATCGCCATGTCGAGGTCCGCGTCGCGCACGCGTGCCCAATAGGCGGTGTGCTCGCGCGCAGTCTCAGCGTTCGACTCGCCGCCCACGCTGTCGAAGGCGACGGCGATGTCGAGGGCGGAGCGCTTGTTCGTGCCCTTGAAGAGGAGGTGCTCAAGGAAGTGGGTCGACCCGGCCGTGCGTGGTCCCTCGTCGCGTGAGCCGACGGGCACCCACAGGGACACGCCCGCGCTCTTCGTCGCGGGAATCTCCTGGGTCAGGACGCGCGTCCCGGCTCCCAGGATCGTGCGATCAATGCAGGTGTCGCCATCCTCAATGGACAGGCGAGCCTCGTCGAGCGGCAGCGGCTTGGGCGTCATACTTCTCCTCTTGCGTCCCCACAGTCCGGGGGTTGGCACGAAACGTTCACAGTGTAGCCGTAAAAAGGCCGGTGGCCGGGCGGAGCACACGCTCCGTCCCGGCCACCGGTCCGATGTAGCTAGCGGGAGCTACTCACTCCTCGGAAGCGCCGTCCTCGCGCTCGTCGTCACGGCGACGACGGGTGCGGGTACGGGGGCGACGCTCGCGACGCTCAGAGCGATCGCGGCGCTCACGACGCTGCTCGGTCTGCTCGCCCTCGGCGGCCTCGAGCTCTCCGGCCTCGCCGTCGATGACGGCGTGCAGGCTCAGCTTGCCGCGGTCACCGATCTCAGCGATCTCTACCTCGACCTGCTGGCCGACCTGCAGGACGTCGTCCACGGAGTCGATGCGCTTGCCGCCCACGAGGCGACGGACCTGCGAGATGTGCAGCAGACCGTCCTTACCGGGGGTCAGCGACACGAAGGCACCGAAGGACGTGGTCTTGACGACCGTGCCGACGAAGCGCTCGCCGACCTCGGGCATCTGCGGGTTCGCGATCTGGTTGACCATCGTTCGGGCGGCATCTGCGGAGGCGCCGTCGGAGGAGGCGATGTAGACGGTGCCGTCGTCCTCGATGGTGACGTCAGCGCCGGTCTCGTCCTGGATCTGGTTAATCATCTTGCCCTTAGGGCCAATGACCTCGCCGATCTTGTCGACGGGGACCTTGACCGTGATGATGCGAGGAGCGTTCGGGCTCATCTCATCCGGGCCGTCAATCGCCTGGTTGATCAGGTCGAGGATCGCCAGGCGAGCGTCGCGGGCCTGAGCCAGCGCGGCGCGCAGGACCTGGGAGTCGATGCCGTCGAGCTTAGTGTCCAGCTGCAGGGCCGTGATGAAGTCGCGGGTACCGGCAACCTTGAAGTCCATGTCGCCGAAGCCATCCTCGGCACCCAGGATGTCGGTCAGGGTGACGGCCTTGAACTGGCCATCGACCTCACCGGTCATGAGGCCCATCGCGATGCCCGCGACGGGGGCGCGCAGCGGCACGCCGGCCTGGAGGAGGGACAGGGTCGAGGCACAGACCGAGCCCATCGACGAGGAGCCGTTGGAGCCCATGGTCTCGGAGACCTGACGGATCGCGTAGGGGAACTCCTCACGCGAGGGCAGGACGGGAACCAGGGCACGCTCAGCCAGGTCGCCGTGACCGATCTCGCGGCGCTTCGGGGAGCCGACGCGGCCAACCTCGCCCGTGGAGAACGGAGCGAAGTTGTACTGGTGCATGTAACGCTTGGCGTTGACGGGCGACAGGTTGTCGATCTGCTGCTCCATGCGCAGCATGGCCAGAGTGGTGATGCCCAGGATCTGGGTCTCGCCACGCTGGAACAGGGCGGAGCCGTGCACGCGGGGCAGGACCTCGACCTCGGCAGAGAGGGAACGGATCTGGCGCGGAGTACGGCCGTCCATGCGGATCTCTTCGCGTAGGGTGCGGTTACGGATCGTAGCCTTCTCGAGCGAACGGAACGCAGCCTTGAGGGCCTTCTCCGACTCGGGGAAGCGCTCGGCCAGGGCCTCGAGCATCTCTTCCTTGACGGCGTCAACAGCCTCGTCGCGGGCGAGCTTACCCTCGGTCAGCAGGGCCTGGGCGACCTTCTCGGCCGCGTAATCCTCGACCGCCGCGTACTCTTCGTCGGTGTAGTCCAGGAACAGCGGGAACTCAACGGTCTCCTTGGAAGCCTTCTCGGCCACCTTGAGCTGGGCCTCGCACAGGACCTTGATGAACGGCTTGGCGGCCTCAAGGCCGTCGGCCACGACGTCTTCGGTGGGGGCAGTGGCGCCAGCCTGAATGAGCTCCCACTGGTTCTTGCCGCCACCGGCCTCAACCATCATGATCGCGACGTCTTCGGAGCCGTCTTCCTTGGTGACGATGCGGCCCGCGACAACGATGTTGAACACGGAACGCTCGAGCTCACTCCAGCGCGGGAACGCGACCCACTGGTCGTCGATGAGCGCCAGGCGGGTGCCGCCGATCGGGCCGGTGAAGGGCAGGCCTGCGATCTGGGTGGACATGGACGCGGCATTGATCGCCAAAACGTCGTAGGCGTCGTCCGGATCGATCGTCAGGACAGTCTCGACGACCTGGACCTCGTTGCGCAGGCCCTTGACGAAGCCGGGGCGCAGCGGGCGGTCGATGAGGCGGGCAGCCAGGATGGCCTCGGTGCCCGCGCGGCCTTCGCGGCGGAAGAAGGAACCGGGGATGCGACCCGCGGCGTACTGACGCTCTTCAACGTCGACAGTCAGCGGGAAGAAGTCGAACTGGTCCTTGGGGTTCTTGCCCACCGTGGTGGCGGACAGAACGGTGGTGGAATCGTCCAGGTAGGCCAGGGCGGAGCCTGCGGCCTGCTTGGCGAGACGGCCGGTTTCGAAGCGCACGGTGCGCTTACCGAAACGGCCGTTATCGATAATCGCCTCTGCGGCGATGATGTCGGAGCCTTCCATCATGGGGCGTTTCTCCTTGGTTTGTTGGTGTCGCGCTCCACTTCGGCCTTCGATCGAAGCCCACGGATAAACGCTCCGTAGGCCACTGTCGAAAACCGGCGGCTTTCGCGCGAGAATTAACGGTTTGCCCGAGGCGGGCGTGTGAAAACCGGCCCGTCTCCGCTACGGGAGGCGGGCCGGCCCAAAATCAGCGGCGCAGGCCGAGACGCTCGATGAGCGAGCGGTAACGCTCGATGTCGATGTCAGCCAGGTAACCCAGCAGGCGGCGACGACGGCCGACCAGCAGCAGCAGGCCACGACGGGAGTGGTGGTCGTGCGTGTGGGTCTTGAAGTGCTCGGTCAGATCCTTGATGCGGCGCGTCAGCAGCGCGATCTGCACCTCGGGGGAACCGGTGTCGCCCTCGTGGGTCGCGTACTCGGCGATGATCTGGTCCTTGACGTCCTTGCTCAGCGGCACAGGCTTCTCCTTTGTGTTCGTTGCGCGGGGCATCCGGGCTTTTCCCGGGTGCTGACAGTCCGCGGCCGGTGTACGGCCTTTCTACAGTAGCACGCCACCGGCGTTATCCCCACAATGAGCGACCAAGCTAACGATTCTGCCTTCTCACAAGGACTTTTCTCCTCCCCCAACCTGCGCTCCCCGGCCTCGGGCTGGATGTGCGCCCCCTGAAGCGCGGGGCCAGGCGAAGAGGAGGGTGCCCTATCGGGCGGTGACGGAGTCCGGATCGACGCGCCCGGCGACGCCGATGCCAAGGACGGAGGCCGTCTGACGCAGGTCGTCATCCATCTGGGTAAGCAGTTCGTCGAGGGAGTCGAAGGAGAGCATGGGGCGGATGCGCGACACGAAGGTCACCGCGATACGTTCACCGTACAGGTTGAGGTCGGAGCGGCCCAGGACGTGGGCTTCGACGGTGCGTTCGACGCCGTTGAACTGGGGGTTGGTGCCCACGGAGATGGCGGCGGGGAGGAACTCGGCGGACTGGGTGCCGGGCACGGCGCGCACGACCCACCCGGCGTAGACGCCGTCGGCGGGGATGACACCTTCGACGTCCTCGGACAGGTTTGCGGTCGGGAAGCCGAGGGTGCGGCCGCGCTTGAAGCCGTGGCACACGGTGCCGCGGATGCGGTGAAGATGGCCGAGGACGCGGGCGGCACCAGACACGTCGCCGGCGGCGAGGAGCTCGCGCACCCACGACGAGGACCAGCGGCGCCCCTCGGGGGCCTCAATGTCGGTGACCGTGATGACGTTAAACCCGTAGCGGCGCCCGAGCTCACGCAGCGTGTCGATGGTGCCCGCGTTGCCGCGTCCGAAACGGAAGTCTTCGCCGACGACGACTTCGCGAGCACCGCAGCGCTCCACCAGGTATTCGTAGACGAACTCGTCGGCTTCGAGGCTGTACACGCTCGCGTCGTAGTGGGCGACGAGCGTGGCGTCCAGGCCGGCAGCGGCCATCGCGTCGAGGCGGTCGCGCAGCGGGGAGATGAGCTGGAGACCTACCTCCGGCTTGTGGACCTGGATGGGGTGCGGGTCGAAGGTGATGGCCACGGCGTCGACGCCGAGCTTATGGGCGCGCTCGATGCACGTGGAGATGACCTTCTTGTGTCCGTTATGCATGCCATCGAAGTTGCCGATGGTGACGACACTGGCCTCGTTGCCGGGAATGTCAGAGAGTGAATACCAAACGTTCATGAGTCTCTTTCTAGAAAACCAGGACGGTACGCAATCGAGCCGCGTCGATGCGAAGCAGGCCCAGGACGGTGCCGTCGGGCGCGACGGCGGCGATCGGCGCGGGCTCCTCCTCGGGGGCGCTCTTCGGGCAGTAGCCAGCCTCGACCGCCCACTGCGCCAACTCACTGCGAGAACGCCTCGGGGCCTGGCCGTGGGCGAACGCTCCGGCCTCGGCCTCGGTCATGAGCAGGGAGGGGAACATGGTGCGCGCAGCCTCGCCCAGGGGGACGAGGGGCAGGACCGGCTCCGCGTCCGGCTCCCCTTCCGGGGTGGCTGCCTCGACGGCGGCGCTCAGTTCCTCGAGCGTTATCGCCGTGTCCAGGTGAACGTCGCCCACGCGCGTGCGGCGCAGCGCGGTCAGGTGGGCGCCCACACCGAGCGCCTCACCGGCGTCGCGCGCGAGGGCGCGCACATAGGTGCCCGAGGAACACTCAACGACGACGTCAACATCGACCACGCGAACGGGACCGGAGGGAACCTGTTCATCGGGTGCATTGTCAGCGTCAGCCTCCTCGAGCGTGCACTCGACGGGTCTCGGGGGAGCGAGAACCTCCAGGCGTGAAATGCGCACCGGGCGGGCGGCCAGTTCAACATCGTCGCCGGCGCGAGCGAGTGCGTAGGCACGCTTGCCATTCACCTTGATCGCCGAGACGGTCGAGGGCACCTGCATAATGTCCCCACGCAGCGGCGCAAACGCAGCCTCAAGCTGCTCCTCACTCAACGAGGCACAGCCAACGGCCGCGGTCGCGACGCCCTCAGCGTCGTCCGTGTTGGTGGCGACGCCGAAGCGGATCGTCGCCCGATACTCCTTCGAGTGGCCGCTCACCCAAGTGAGCAGCTTCGTCGCCTTGCCGATGCCGATCACGAGGACTCCCGTGGCCATCGGGTCCAGGGTGCCGCCGTGCCCCACCTTGCGGGTGTGGGCCAGGCGTCGCACGCGCGAGACCACGTCGTGGCTGGTGAGCCCCTGCGGCTTGTCGATGACAAGCAAGCCGGGACGCGGATTATCGGGTCGACGAGCCATGTGGGTCAGGCCCAATCCTTCGCGTCTGCCTCGTCCTCTTCGTCGTCGTGACGGTAGGGGTCGGCGTCACCGGCATAGGTGGCGCCAGCAGACGCGGCGGCAATCGCCTCATCCTTGGCCTTGGCCTTGGCCAGGGCGTCCTCGAGCGCGGCAGCGCTCTCGGGCAACGCGTCGAGGATGAACTCCAGGGTCGGGGTCAGGCGCAGGCCCAGGGCCTTGCCCACGCGAGAGCGGAAAAGACCCTGCGCGGACGCGAACGCGCGCGCGGCCTTCTCGCGCTGTTCGTCGTCGCCGAGCACCGTGTAGAAGATGGATGCGTGCTGCAGGTCGCCCGTCACGCGCACGTCCGTGATGGTGACGAGCTCCAGACGGGGATCCTTCACGTGGCGTCCGATCATCGACGCGACGGTCTGCAGGATGCGCTCCTGCACCTTTCGAACGCGAGCTTCGTCAGCCATCGCGCCCTCCTTTCGGGCGGTGTCGCCCTCCTAGAAACACTGGTGAGAGAAGATCGGGGTCCGAGCGTGCCCGGACCCCGATACTTCAAGCCATGCGATCAGTCACGAGCCTTCTCGCGCATCTCCCAGGTCTCAATGATGTCGCCTTCGGCGATATCCTTGTGACCCAGCGTGATACCGCACTCGTAGCCCTCGCGGACCTCGGTGACGTCATCCTTCTCGCGACGCAGGGACACGATCTCGAGGTTATCGGCGACAACCACACCATCGCGCACCAGGCGAGCCTTGGTGCCACGCTTGATCGTGCCGGAGCGGACGATCGAACCGGCGATGTTGCCGAACTTGCCGGAGCGGAAGACCTGACGGATCTCCGCGGTACCCAGCTGGACCTCCTCGTAGATCGGCTTGAGCATGCCCTTAAGGGCCGCCTCAATGTCGTCGATCGCAGAGTAGATGACGTTGTAGTACTTGATCTCGACGCCCTCAGCATCCGCCATCTCGGCCACGCGCTCGGCGGGACGGACGTTGAAGCCGATGATGACCGCGTTGTCGACGGTCGCCAGGTTGACGTCGTTCTGCGTGATCGCACCGACGCCTCGGTGGATGATACGCAGCGCGACCTCGTCGCCCACGTCGATGCGCAGCAGCGAGTCTTCCAGGGCCTCGACGGCACCGGACACGTCGCCCTTGATGACCAGGTTGAGGGTGTCGACCTCGCCCTCGGCCAGGACCTTGTCGAAGTCCTCCAGGGAGACGCGCTTGCGGCGCTTGGCCAGCAGGGCCTGACGCTCGGCGGCCTCACGCTTGTCGGCGATCTGGCGGGCCGTGCGGTCATCCGGCGCGACCAGGAAGGAGTCGCCGGCGCGCGGGACGGACGTGAGCCCCAGGACCGCAACGGGCGTCGACGGGCCGGCCTCGGAGACGTCGTTACCGCTGTCGTCGAACATAGCGCGCACGCGGCCGTAGGACGAGCCGACCACGAGGGAGTCGCCCACGTGGAGCGTGCCGCGCTGGACCAGCATGGTCGCGACGGCGCCGCGGCCCTTGTCCAGGTTCGCTTCGATGGCGACGCCACGTGCGTCGGTGTTCGGGTTGGCTTCAAGGGTCAGCGCAGCGTCGGCGGTCAGCAGGACAGCCTCGAGCAGCTCGCGGATGCCCTTGCGCTGCTTAGCGGAGATGTTCACGAACATGACGTCGCCGCCGTACTCTTCCGCGACCAGGCCGTACTCGGTGAGCTGGGAGCGGATCTTCTCCGGGTTCGCCGTGTCCTTATCGACCTTGTTCACTGCGACGACGATCGGGACGCCGGCGGCCTGCGCGTGGTTGATAGCCTCAACCGTCTGGGGCATGACGCCGTCATCGGCAGCGACCACGAGGATCGCAATGTCGGTGACCTGAGCGCCACGTGCACGCATGGCCGTGAAGGCCTCGTGACCGGGGGTATCGATGAAGGTGATCGGGCGGACGGTGCCGTCCTCAGCCTTGACCGTGACCTGGTAGGCACCGATGTGCTGGGTGATGCCGCCGTGCTCGGTGTCGACGACGTCGGTGTGACGGATCGCGTCGAGCAGCTTGGTCTTACCGTGGTCGACGTGCCCCATGACGGTGACGACCGGCGGACGGGGCACCATGTTCTCAGCGTCGTCGAGTTCTTCGGCCTCGAGGTCGATGTCGAAGGACTCGAGCAGCTCGCGGTCCTCGTCCTCGGGGGAGACGACCTTGACGTCGTAGCCGAGCTCCGCGCCCAGGGCCTCGAAGGTGTCCTGGTCGAGGGACTGCGTGGCGGTCGCCATCTCGCCCAGGGCGAAGAGGACCGTCACGAGTGCTGCGGGATTGACATCGATCTTCTCGGCGAGGTCAGCAAGGGATGCGCCCTGGCGGATGCGGATCTGCGCGCCGCCTCCGCGCGGGATCGACACGCCGCCGATGACGGGCGCGTTCTGCTGCTCATACTCTTGACGCTTCGCGCGCTTCGACTTGCGTCCGCGCTGCGAGCGGCCGCCTCCGCGACCGAATGCGCCCGGCGTGGAGCCGCGACCGCCGCGGCCACCGCCGCGGGGACCACCGAAGCCGCCGCCGTTGTTCTGGGGGGCGCCGCCGCCGGCACCTGCACCTGCTCCGCCGGGACGGGCGCCGCCGCGACCGCGTCCACCGCGGCCGGTGCGCTCACCGCCGCCGTTACCGGAGGCAGCGTTACGTGCGAAGTTCGCCTGGCCGGGCATCATGCCCGGGTTCGGACGGTTGCCGCCGGGGCGCGGGGCGCCGGGACGAGGACCACCGTTACCGGAGGCACCCTGACGCGTGGCACCGGGGCGCGGACCACCGTTGCCGGATCCGCCCGGGCGCGGGGCGCCGGGACGAGGGCCGCCGGAGCCGCCGGGGCGAGGCATGCCCTGCGAGGAGGCGTAGGGGTTATTGCCCGGGCGCGGGCCACCGGGGCGCGGGCCGCCGGGGCGAGCCGGGCGCGGGCCGTCAGCGCGACGAGGCGCGGGCTTGGGGGCGCCGCCCTCCGCGCTCTTGCGGGTGCCGGGCTTGGTGGCGGCGTCGGCCTTCTTCGTACGAGGCTTGGGCGCGCCGGGTTTGGGCGCGTCACCCTTGGGGGCCGCGGCCTTGGGGGCAGCATCGGCAGCCTCCGCCTTGGGGGCGCCAGGCTTCTTCGCAGCGGGCTTGGCCGCGCTGGGCTTGGGGGCCTTGGCGGCGGGCTTTGCGTCCGCCTTCTTGGTCTTGGGGGCCGTCGCGAACTTCTCACGCATCTGCCGCACGACGGGCGGTTCGAGCGAGGACGACGACGACTTGACGAATTCACCTGCTTCCTTCAGGTGACCCATCAGTTCTTTGCTGGTGATTCCGAGCTCTTTGGCGAGCTCGTGGACACGCAACTTTGCCACATTTCTCCATTCCGGAAGCGTCTCCGGTCCGGAGACGCCTTACTGATATTGCTGGCAGCTCATCGCTGGGTACTCATCGGGTGCCCATCAGCTTCCAACCCGCTTCCATTTTCTCGGCGTTGATGGCGCGTGGCCATCACTGGTGGTTGATCAACTCCTCCACGTCGTCCCACACGCCGTCCGTAACGTTTCCCGTTCGGAACGAGCGCGCAAGGCCGCGCCTGGCTCGGGCTTTCTGGACGCACCCCGCATCGGGGTGAACCCAGGCCCCTCGGCCCGGAAGAGTGGCCGTTCGGTCGAGGCGAATCGAACCGTCCGGCGAGCGAACGATCCGCACGAGAGCGGATCGATGCGCGTGTGCGCCGCATCCAATGCAGGTGCGCTGGGGCCCAGAGGCGGGCACTGGCGGCACAGAATACGACACAATCCCCTAGCTTAGTCCAGCTAAGGGATTGCTCGTCTCAGATTCTATGAGCGACTTGTCACGTCGTCGGGGGTCGAGACGCGCGAAGCAATCGCATCATCGCCGGTTTCCGTGTCGGCGTGGATGTCGATGTGGTAGTTCGTCAGGCGCGCGGCGAGGCGTGCATTCTGGCCTTCCTTGCCGATGGCGAGGGACAGCTGGAAGTCGGGGACGATGGCCGTCGCCGTGCGATTGTCCACGGAGTGGACGACGACGCGGGTAACGCGCGCGGGCGACAGCGAGTTGGCCACGAAGCGCGCCGGATCGTCGGAGTAGTCGACGATGTCGATCTTCTCCCCGCCCAGCTCGGCCATAACGGAGCGAACGCGCGCGCCCATCGGGCCGATGCAGGCGCCCTTGGCGTTAATGCCTTCGCGGGTGGCCGCCACGGCGATCTTCGTGCGATGGCCGGCCTCGCGGGCGATGGCCTTGATCTTGACGAGGCCCTGCTGGATTTCGGGAACCTCACGCTGGAAGAGGCCGGCGACGAGGTTGGGGTGGGTGCGCGACAGGGTGATGCGCGGGCCGCGCTCAGTGCGCTCGACGCCCACGACATAGGCGCGGATGCGGTCGCCGTGGCGGTAGGACTCGCCGGGGACCTTTTCACCGTCGGGCAGGACAGCCTCGAAGTCGTCGGAGACCTGGACCATCGTGGGGCGGCCGGGGCGCGGGGCCTGGACGGTGCCCGTGATGATCTGACCTTCACGACCGGCGAAGTCACCGAAGACACGCTGGTCGTCGGCGTCGCGCAGACGCTGCATGATGACGGAGCGCGCGGTCGACTGAGCGATGCGGCCGAAGTTCTTCGGGGTGTCGTCGAACTCGCCGATCGGGTTGCCGTCCTCGTCCTCGTCCATGGCCATGACGGTGACGCGTCCGGTCTTCTTGTCGATTTCGATGCGGGCCTGGGAGATGGCACCGGGCAGGTTGTGGTACGCCTTGAGCAGCGCCTCTTCGATGGCGTCGACGAGGGTTTCGAGGCTGACGCCCTTCTCGTTTTCCACCATCCGCAGAGCGGTCATATCGATTTCCATGGTCTCCTACTTCCCCGTTCCAAAGTCGACGCGGGAACGCGCCTTCCTCATGTCCTGATACCCCATGGTAATCGATTCAACGACGTTGGTGGTCGTTGAGCCGGTCTCGCCCATCCTGCCCGTGGGGGGTGATGGCAGCTCCGAGGACAGCCGCCTCAGCCGGACCTTGGGTCGGAGGAGGCGGCTGTCGCGCTGCTCGTGCAAGCAAGCGCTTGCGGGGAGCGTCAGGGCAGGAAGTCGTTTGTCCAGGCACCTTCCAGATCTTCGATACGGCTACCATCTTCGAGCCAGCCGCCCTCGTCCATCCACGTCGTGTAAGAGGTGACGAGGTCTTCCTGGATCTCACCCCATCGTCCCTCGGGGGTGAACCAAGAGTCTCGGATAGCACGCAGGGAGGCGCGCAGGACGTCGGGACGCACATGACACATGGGCCAGCTCATCGCCTCGACGGCACCATCCTCGTCTTCCATCGCTTCGCGGTAGCCGTTGGCCGCGGCGGCTAGGAAGGAGCGCACAAAGTCGGGGTTACGATCGAGCGTGTCTTGGCGCACCGAGAGGAAGTAGGAATGATGGGGGGCGACTCCCACCGAGTCGAATTCGAGGACCACGACCTCATCGAGAGGCGTGTTTCCCTGGAAGGGTTCCCACGCGCGCACGTTCATGACGGCGTCGTATAGGCCCTGTTCGACGGACCTCACGTCGGGTTCCCAGTTGCCGGGGTCCGCGAAGCGCACGAGCGCGGGGTCTGCTCCGTCGGCGGCTACGGCCTCGCGCACCTCGTGGATGAGGCGAGCGACCGGAGGAACTGCCACGGTCTTGCCTTCCAGGTCGGCGAAACGCGCAATCCCGGTCTCGGGCGTCGTAATGACGGAGCCGAGCTGGCGTTGGTTGAGTGTCGCGACCGCGACGAACGGGGTACCCGTGGATCGCGATTGGAGGACGTGGCCCAGGCGCAGGGAGGCGATGTCGTATTCTCCGCGAGCGAGGACCTCGGGCGCCCCTCCCCTGTCGTATCCGTCTGAGATGAGGTCCACATCAAGTCCGGCGCGGGCGAATCCTCCGTTTCGCCGCGCGAGGAAGAGTCCGGCGTGGTTGGGCCACGGGTGGACGTATTCGAGCATTACTCGTGTGACTGGCATGGTGTTCCTTCGTGTTGGGCGCGCCTGTTGTTGGTAGTGAGGGCGTCTTCCACGCGGGCGCACAGGGCGTGGAATCGCTCGAGTCGTCGGGTGCCGCGCCCGCGCGGGTGCGGCAGGTCGATGCGGATACTGTCGGTGATGTGACCGGGCCGGGCGCTCATGACGTGGACGGTGTCCGCGAGCTGAACGGCCTCGAGGATGTCGTGGGTAACGATGACCGTTGTCCACGGATGCTTGTGGAGGAGGTCGGCGAGCCAGTCGCATACCTGTGCCCGGGTGAGTGCGTCGAGCGCCCCGAAGGGTTCGTCGAGGAGCATCGCCGACGCGGGGGTGAGCAACGTGCGAGCGAAGGCGACGCGGGCGCGCATACCCCCGGAGAGCTCGTCTGGCCGGTGGGAGGCGAAGGATCCCAGCCCGAGGCTGTCCAGGGTGGCGTCAGCTCGGGTGAGGGCGTCGCGCTTCGACGCGCCGGCCAGGACGAGGGGAAGCGCCACGTTGTCGCGCACGCTCAGCCAGGGCGCGAGGGAGTCTGACTGCGGCATGAGTGCGCAGGACGCCGAGTCGCTCGCCTTCCCTCGGCCTGTCGCACTGTCCGCACGCTCGAGTCCGGCGGCGATGCGGATGAGGGTGCTCTTCCCGCACCCGGATGGCCCGACCACGGCGGCAATGCTCCCCTCCTCAACGATGAGGTCTGCGCCGTCCAATGCGCGTACCCCTCCCTGGGAGGATCGGTAGGTCTTCGACACTGACGTCATCTCGATACGCCCAGGCGCGAACTGTTGTCTGCCCGGCGCGCGCCGCCACGGGCCTGGGAGGGAGCGGCGAGAGGTCAGGGCCTCAGCAGCAGCAACGATCGCGTACAGGATGATCGTCATGACCACGAGGGTGCCAGCGCCAGCGAAGACGAGGTCCGTACGGAACGAGGACTGGGCGCTCAGGAGGAACACACCGAGTCCACGTTTGGCCCCCATGAACTCCGCGGTTGCTGCGGATGCGAAAGCATAGGTGGCGGCGATGCGGATTCCTGAGAAGAGGTGGGTGTGCGCCCAGGGCAGGCGGGCGTGCAGCAGGATCCATATCCGCGAGGCCCCCGCGACTCCCATCGGGTCGGTGAGCGAGGTGGGTACGCGCCCAAGCCCGCGCAGCAGGGCGAGAGCGACGGGAAAGGCCGTGAAGACGGCGACGACCACGATCTTCGAGGCCATGGTAAAGCCCATCCAGATGACCATGAGGGGCGCGACGGCCACGAGAGGGACCGTTTGAGAGACAACCAGGATCGGCATGGCGACGTGGGTGAGGCGCGGCCACAGCGAGGTGGTGAACGC
The DNA here is from genome assembly GCF_009730335.1 of Schaalia odontolytica. Lineage (GTDB taxonomy): Bacteria > Actinomycetota > Actinomycetes > Actinomycetales > Actinomycetaceae > Pauljensenia > Pauljensenia dentiphila. The sequence continues at coordinate 1,077,002 of NZ_CP046315.1, read as the reverse complement.
GATGGCGATGCCCACGGCGATACCCGCGATCATTCCGGCGATTCCTTCGACGCCCGTCGCCCAGGCGGCAGCGCTGAGCGAGGGCCAGCTGGCGGCGGCGGAGGCGAGGATAGTGGTCGGAGCAGGCAGGATACGCTGCGAGAGGCCCGAGGCGTGGTGGGCAAGTTGCCACACCACTACGACCACGCTCAGGGAGACACACGCCCATGCTGCGCGCGTGGCGTTGTCTCGCACGCGCGCAGCGACTGGGGTGGGACTATTCGAGGAGGTCATTGCTCACCATGTCTGCTCCTGACAGCGGGGCGGACGCGGGTGCCCCGGACGCATCTTCGAGGAGTCCTTGCGCGAGCAGATAGTCGATGTAGCCCTGCCAGCGAGCCGGGTCGCCGTGGCCGACGCTTCCGGAGGAGTCCTGCCAGTACTTCGAGGAAAGAAGCTCCTGGCTGCGCGATGCTAGTTCGCGGTCGATCGCGGCGTCGGGGTTAGTGCTTATGAGGGCGTCCACTGCGGCAGACGGATCGGCGATGGCATCCTTGTATCCGCGCTGGGTCGCCCGGATGAAACGCTTAGCCAGGTCGGCGTGGTCCCGCAGATAGGCGGGGGTTGTGACCAGTCCGAGCTCGGCGGGGGTCGTTTCGACTCCGTAGTCGGCGGGCATAAACCACTTCAGGGGGGTACCTGCGAGTTCGGCTTCGATGCCTTCCCACGTCGTGAGGCCTTCGGCGTAGTCTGCGGTGCCGTTGTAGACGGCGGCATAGGCGCTGGTGCCGAGGAGGGCCGTCTCGACGTTTCCTTGCCCGCCGTCGTTGTGGATCATCGTTTGCACCTTCGTGACGCCCTCGGCCGCTCCCCACGTAGCGAAGAGTTTGCCGTCGAGATCAGCAGGCCGAGTAATGTCCGTGTTATCCGCGCGCACGGCGATCCCCTGCGAGGATTGTTGCTGGAGGTTGAACACCATGGTCATCTCGTCCCCTCGCGCACGTCCGCTGATGACCGAGTAGGCGCCCTCGAAGGCGAAATCTGCTCCCCCTCCGAGTAGGACGGAGGCGGGCCCTGCTTCGGAGTAGGGCAGGATGTCCACATCGATGCCCTCTTGTTCGTAGTATCCGCGCGCCATGGCAAGGTAGACGCCGGAGTGGTTCGTATTCGGGGTCCAGTCCAAAACGACGCTGACGCTCTGGCGTTGTGGGCTGCTCTGTGGGGTGCTCGCGTTGCCTGCACACGATGCAAGCGCGAGCGCGCAGGCGGGCAGGAGGGCAGTCAGTGCTGCGAGTGGTCGTCTCATCGTTTGTCCTTTCAGTGGTGTGAGATCGCGTCGTCGAGCCATGCGAGGTAGTCGCGCCCGCCTGGGCGGGTGAACCATCGCGTGTGCTCACCGAAGAAAACGTCCAGGCACCAGTCGGCGCCGGGCATGGATCTGGTCACCCCGTACTGGTATTCGATCCAGTTCAGGCCGGATTCGGCTTGAATCAGGGGCATGAGGGCGAGGAGGCCTCGCCGCTCGAGCGGGCTGAGGGGTCGCACTTCCTCGTATCCGTCGATGAGGGCGAGGGTGATGTCGCGGTGGACTGCTTCTTCGTCGCCGTCGACGATGCGAGTCCATTCGAAGGCGTTTCGTTCGATGATGAGAGCCAGGTCGTAGACGGAGGGGTTGCGGTCTGCCAGTCCGAAGTCGATGAACTGGGAGGGGGCCAGGCCCTTCCAGAAGACGTTGGAGATGTGCAGGTCTCCGTGCGTCCAGGAGGTGGGCAGCTGGGCGGCGATGGGGGCGTAGGCGGCCGCGAAGTCGAGGTGGGGTGCCCACTCGTCCTCGATGCGCCTGCCGGAGTCACGCAGGTAGGCCTGGACACCGGGACGCTCGGCGAGCCACTGGGGCAAGTCGCGGCGAGGGTCCTGCGCAAAGAGTCGCATCCGCGATTGATAGGCGCTCGGTGGGTTGAGCGCTGCGTGATAATCCGACGAGGCCAGGGCGAGGCGGGCGGTCATGGATCCGAGGGCGTGGGCTTCGTCAAGCGTGCCGGGTATCGTCCACGTGAGGTCGTCGCGGTAGCGGTCCTCGCCGATGGCACCCTCGCACACTTCCCACGTCCCCGTCGGCGTTTCCCAGACTGTGTCAGAGTCGGCGAAGGGTAGGAATGCGGGGGTGGGAAATCCTCTCGCGCGAATGTGTGCAACGAGGCCGTGGACTGCGCGCAGATGGTCGGCGGGGACGGCACCGGGTGCGTAGCGTTTGATGAAGACTGTCGAGGTGCCTGCGTCGACGAGGATTCCCGCTGCTGTGGGGCGATGAGAGACCTGCAGGACGGTACCTGCGAGCGGGGTGGCGAGGCGGGCAAGCACCCGCCCGCATTCGTCTTCGGAGATGACGGGCCAGACCCTGGTCGTCACGTCAAGGTGTTTGTTGCTGTCGCTCACTACGGCTCTTTCGCGTGCGCGCACGAGCCTTCGTGGAAGAAGTGTCTGCGTCCCTACGCCGGTATGATCCGGATCAGGTGTGTCGGTCGGAGGATCGCCTCCCTCTCAGCCCCCTACTGTCAGGGCTCCCGTGCATCGCGTCACACTCTACACCCCGACGGGGGATATATCAAATAGATCACAAAAATATGCCCGGCTGCGTGGACGCAGCCGGGCACGTGAGCGGTGTGACGAGCTTAGTCCCCCGACCCAAAGTCGACGCGGGAGCGCGCCTTCCTCATGTCCTGATAGTCAATGATCGTCGTTTCGCCGTCAACGTCGATCGTCGCGCTGGTCTCGTCGGCCGCGACGACGCGTCCGGAGACGTAGCCGCCGGCTCGCAGCTTGATGCGCACTAGGCGTCCGATCTGTCGCATCCAGTGCCCGACCTTCGTGAGCTCGCGTTCGGCTCCCGGCGTGGAGACTTCGAGCAGGTATTCGCCGTCGATCGGGTCCGCTGCGTCCAGGGCTTTCGAGACGGCGCGGGACACCTCGGCGAGGGTGTCCGAGTCAATTCCGCCTGCGCCGATCGGCGCCTCGACGATGACCCGCAGGAGCGGCATCGCGTCGGAGCGCGAACGGATGACTGAGTCCAGTTCCAGTCCCGACTGTGCGACCACGGGAGTCAGCAGCTCCTCGAGCGGTCCCTCTGACGTGGACGATGCCATATGTGCCTATCTTTCTGTCGCGTAAGCGGGTCAGTTCCCTATCCTACTCGGGGTGTGGGATGATGCGGATGTGCGTTTCGCAAAACTGACTTTGACCACACGTCGCCTCCCCGGCCTCGCTGCGACTGGAGCGGCGCTTCTCGCGCTGTCCGCGTGCTCGTCCTCGTCCCTGCCGGCTCTGTCTGGTTTTGACGCGGTGCGTGACCAGGCCGCGCGTACGGAGGTGGCAGCATCCGAGCGCGCGACCCAGCTCGCCGAGGTCGCGACGGAGTGCGCATCGTGTTCGGCTGCTCTGCGTTCCGTCGCGTCGGCGTCACACGAGCGGCTCGAGGTGCTGGGGGGCCTGTGGGATCCGTGGGGAGGGGCAACGCCCGAGGGCGAGTCTGCTCCGGCCGCAGTCTCCGAGGCCCCCACCGACGTGTCTGCTTTCGTCTCGTGGTTGGCCCGAACAGCGACCCGCGACCTGGAGATCGCCGCTGACCCGAATCGCACGACCTCCGAGGAGGCCCGCACACTGTCGGCCGCATCGCTGGGCCGTTACGCGAGCGCCGTGACGATCGCCCACGCGTACGGCATCGAGGTGGACACGGGTCTGGATCAGGCGCTCCTTGTCAATGATCGAGTGAATGCTGCTTCGCGTCAGGGAGTCCAGACCTGGTCCATTGATCTCTTTGACTCTCCGACGCTCTCGTCTTCCTTCGCTCCCTCGGGCAAGAAGCTGCCCGACTCTGAGGAACTGTCGACTGCGGTCGCAACCTGGGATTGCACGGCGTCCACCCTGCCGAAGGCTCAGGTCAGCGCTGGCTCCCTATCCGACGCGTACGCCGTGTCGGGCGAACTTCTGGTTCGCGCAGACATCGCCCTGCGTGCCGGTGCGACGGATACGCGTTCGCCTCGCTGCAACCTCGGTTTCCTTGACGCCTCGTCTCTAGCCGCAAATCTGCTGGCGGCGGATGCCGCGATGCTAGCCAGCGACTCCGCCGACGTGCGGGCAGCGGGGGCAAGCGCAGCATTGGCGGACATCGAGCAGTGGGCGCCTCGTGCCACGCTTCCCGCCCTCATCGGCGCACACTGAGGCATTCCACCAACGCCCAGCAGGGGCGACTATAGGCAAACTACAGGGCCGCTCCCCGTTCGGGGAGCGGCCCTGCGTCATTGTCTGGGGTCAGACCCTGGCTGCGATGTCGTCTCCGATCTGGGAGGTCGATCGCACGAGGGGGCTGCCGCTGGCCGCGGCCTCGGCGCGGGCGGTCATGTCGGCGTCGATCGCCGCGCGCACGCGCTCTGCTTCCTCGGCGAATCCCATGAAGTCGAGCATGAGCGCGACCGAGGAAATGGTCGCGGTCGGATCTGCCTTGCCCTGCCCCGCGATGTCGGGGGCGGAGCCGTGCACGGGCTCGAACATGGAGGGGAACTCGCGCGAGGGATTCAGGTTGCCCGACGCGCTCAGCCCGATGCCGCCGGTGACGGCCCCGGCCTCGTCAGTGAGGATATCGCCAAAAAGGTTATCGGTGACGATGACATCGAAGCGGCCCGGATCGGTGACCATGTAGATGGTGGCGGCATCGATGTGGCAGTAGTCGACACTCACGTCGGGGTATTCCTCCCCCACCTCGTCGACGATGCGGCGCCACATGTGTCCGGCGTTGACCAGGACGTTGTGCTTGTGGACGAGGGTGAGGTGCTTCTTGCGCGAGGCGGCCGCCTCAAAGGCGTAGCGCACGACGCGCTCGACGCCGTAGGCGGTGTTGACGCTGACCTCGGTCGCGATCTCATGCGGGGTGCCCACGCGCACGGCGCCACCGTTGCCGCAGTAGAGGCCCTCGGTGCCTTCGCGAACGACGACGAAGTCGATGTCGCCGGGGTTGGCCAGGGGGCTGGGCACGCCCTCGTAGTACTTGGAGGGGCGCAGGTTCACGTAGTGATCGAGAGCGAAGCGCAGCTTGAGGAGCAGACCGCGCTCGAGGACGCCGGAGGGCACGGAGGGGTCGCCAACCGCACCCAGAAGGATGACGTCGTGGCGCTTGATCGCCTCAAGGTCCTCGTCGGTCAGGGTGTCGCCGGTAGCGTGCCAGCGCTCGGCACCCAGGTTGAAGAGGGTCGTAGAGTACTCAATGCCCTTGTCAGCCAGGACGCGGTCCAGGACCTTGAGGCCTTCAGGGACGATTTCCTTGCCGATGCCGTCTCCGGGGATTACTGCGATGTTCAGTGTCATGGCTCCATCTTCCCCCGCCTCTGCGCCGCGCGTCCGAACGGGTCCAACCCGTGGTCTCTTTGTGCCGTGACGTCCCCCATAGACGAGGCCGGGGCCGGGAGGGCATACACGCTCCCCCGGCCCCGGCCACGATAGATGTGGATCAGATCCACGCACCCGAAGATGCGAAGTAGTACCAACGTCCGTCGATCATCTGCCAGCCGGTGACCATGTGGCCATCACCAGCGAAGTAGTACCAGGTGACGCCGATGTGCTGCCAGCCGGTGAGCATGGCACCCGAGGGAGCCAGGTAGTACCAGCTGCCGGCGTGCTGCCAGCCGGTGAGCATCGCGCCGGAGGCGGAGAAGAGGTACCAGGTGCCGTCGATCTGGGTCCAGCCGGTGGCCATCGCGCCGGTCGCAGGATCGAGGTAGTACCAGCTACCGGCGTCCGTGAGCCATCCGCTCGCGCGAGTGCCGTAGGCGTTGTAGTAGCTCCACACGCCGCCCTGGTTATCCCAGCCGGTGACCATCATGCCATCTGCGCCGAAGCGGTAGGTGGCCTCGCCAATGACGATCGTCTGGTTCATCGCGTAGCTGGAGTCTTCCAGCTGCCACTTCCAACCCGAACCGGTGTTGACCCAGTGGGCGGGAGTGGCCGTCGGGTTCGGTTCCGGGGCGGGCTGCGGCTGCGGGTCCGGCGTGGGCTCGGGCTCGGGGGCGTCCTCTTCGCCGGGGTCGGTCAGGCCGAGGTAGTCGGCATCCAGGCGCATGAATTCGATGTTCTTGTATCCGCCTGACTCGTACAGCAGGCCCCAGGTACCATCACCGAGGGGGTGCAGCGTCGAGTAGGCCATCTCGCCGCTCTCGAAGACCTTGCCGTCGTTCCAGGTGAAGCCGTCATCGTAGGAGATGCGAATCGTACCGTTGGCGCGGGCACTGGCGGAGTCGGCGTTGGAGAAGAGCAGGACGCGGGCGCGCGCGGAGCCTTCGGGGGCATCCGGGTAAGCGCGCACGATGGAGGCATTGTTACGCGGGTCCGTCAGGTCCCAGTTGTGGCGGAAGGGACCCCAGGTCTGTCCACCGTCGTAGGAGATGGCTTCAAGACGCTGGCCTGCGGTGCCCTGCGTGCGCGAGTTGAGCAGCAGGCGACCGTCGGAGAGCTCGACGACCTTGTTCTCGTCGGCGCTTCCCTCGGTGGGTGCGCCGGGTTTCCAGGTCGCGCCGTGGTCGTCGGAGTAGACGGAGACGGCCATCAGCGAGGTCGTTCCGGAGTTGGCGACGGCGTACTGCTGGATGAGGCGGCCGGCGTGGGCGCCGTAGCGCAGCTGGATGCCTTCACCGGAGGAGGCGAAGCGGGTGAACCACTGGCCCTCGTATCCGGCGGTCACCTGGTCGGTGATGGTGCGCGGGTTCCCCCAGGTCTCGCCGTTGTCGTGGGACTCGACGACGTGGGCGTGCAGGATGTTACGAGCCACTGGATCAGTGCCCAGCTGGGACTGGAAGAGGCCAGCGTCGTAGGACTTGACCGAGAACAGGAAGATCGTTCCGGTGGTGCGGTCCACGACGAAGGAGGGGTCGGAGTAGCCGATCTTCTGGGCGCCGGGGGTGCCGGCGAGGGCGGTCTTGATCGGGGTCCAGGACTTACCGCCATCCTTGGAGATGCGGTAGACGATGGAGTTGGCCTGAGGCGCGTCCTGGCAGGTGTTCGGGCGACCGTCCCACGAGGCGATGATCCAGCCGTTGTTGGCGGTGGTCAGAGCGGGGATGCGGTGGCAGCTGAATCCGGCGAGGCCGGGGGACGCGAGGCGGACCTTGTCGCCGATCGCGTAGTCCTGCGGAGTCTCCAGCGGATCCGGGGCCGGGGGACGATCGCCCTGGGTGACGGTCACCGGATCTGCGTTGGCAGTAATGCCACCGGCGATGACGTCGGTGCCGTTACGGTCACGGGTGGCTGCCCACGTTGAGGTGGGGGTGAAGCTACCGGCTGCTACGTCTGCTGCCGTCACGGTGTGGGTCGCGGTCGTGCACTGCTTGGTCGTGTGCGCGGCCAGGTTGTGCCAGCGGCAGTTGGGGGCACCGGTGGTGAGAACGCCGGATAGGTTGGAGTCCACCGGGAAGACGGTGAGCGCATTGTCGGTGTTGTTGGTGTAGGTGAAGGTGACGGTGATGAGGTCGCCCTCGTACACCTTGTCTCCGTGGGAGTCGGTGCGAGTGGCGGTGACGGTGATCGGGGCCGATTCTTCATCGGTTGCCGCGACCACCGTGGGAGCGGCGGCGTCAGTGTCACTGGTGGGCGTTGCAAACGCGGGAACTGAGAGCGTCGCGCATAGCAGCGCTGCTCCCGAGAGGGCCGCGAGGGCACGCCCGTAGTGGCGGAGGGTCATCGTTGGTCCTTCCGATGTGGGTGGTCATTCTGAGGCGAGCAAGTCATATCTCACTCTCCACAAGATTCATCATACAAATTTAGATGCTGACCAACCAGTTATACGACATGTATGCGCCCCATCAGACCCCATGGATAACACAAAACCATAAGGACGCGAACAACTGTGACACCCCGCTTGCTCGCCAGCTTCGCCCAGAAGGAGCCAATAGCACCATCCCAACGCACACGGACAGCTTCAGGTGTCACACTCTGTGCCTAAGGCATGATAGCGGCGCTCTTCCCGCCAACAAGCCAGCTCCCAATCGGTCAAACCCCATCTCTCTTGACCGAGTGACAGAGCTCGAACGTACACCCGACACACGTTTCCAGCGCGAAGAGAAGACTGGCTTGGGACAACGATGGGACCGCGCGCGATCGCGAGCACGACACCACGACGCTACAAGCTCCACATTGTTGCCTCGCTTGAGCTCACGACAAGCGGCGCACGCATTGCCGTCAGCACTGAGAGGCCCTCGGTCCGTCTTGGCGCATCCACAGAGGCCAAACCCGAGCGCCGCCTCTGGCTAGCGGCAGACGAACGCATAGACCAGCCCCGGCCTCGTCCATAAGAGGAACGAGGCCGGGGCTTGACGCTATCCGAAACGGAGCTGAGATCAGCGCGCGGCGCTGCCCTCGGTGTAGTCCTCGTCGGAGTCGGTCCAGCCGAAGGCCTTGCGCAGCTTCTGGCCGGTCTTCTCGATCGGGTGGGCCTCTTCCTCGGCGCGCAGCGCCTTGAACTCGAGGGCGCCGTTATCCTGATCGGCGATGAACTTGCGGGCGAAGGTGCCGTCCTGGATGTCGGCCAGAACAGCCTTCATGGCCTCCTTGGAGGACTCGTTGATGACGCGCGGGCCGGAGACGTAGTCGCCGTACTCAGCGGTGTCGGAGCAGGACCAACGCTGCTTGGTGATGCCGCCCTCGTTGATGAGGTCAACGATCTGCTTCATCTCGTGGCAGACCTCGAAGTAGGCGATCTCGGGCTGGTAGCCAGCCTCGACCAGGGTCTCGAAGCCGGCCTGGATCAGGTGGGAGACGCCGCCACACAGGACAGCCTGCTCGCCGAACAGGTCGGTCTCGGTCTCTTCGGTGAAGGTCGTCTTGATGACGCCGGCGCGGGTGCCGCCGATGGCCTTCGCGTAGGACAGGACGAGGTCCCAGGCCTGGCCGGATGCGTCCACCTCAACGGCGACGACGTCCGGGGTGCCCTTGCCCTGGGTGTAGGTCTCGCGGACCTTGTGGCCGGGGCCCTTGGGGGCGACCATGACGACGTCGTGGCCCTCGGGGACCTCGATGTAGCCGTAGCGGATGTTGAAGCCGTGCGCGAAGAGGAGGGCGGCGCCTTCCTTCAGGTTGGGGGCAATCTGCTCGGCATAGACGTAGCGCTGGACCTGGTCGGGCAGCAGCACGGAGACGACGTCGCCCTCGGCGACGGCCTCGGCCACGTCCTTGACCTCAAGGCCGGCGGCCTCAGCCTTGGCCCAGGAGGAGGAACCGGGGCGCAGGCCGACGACCACGTCAACTCCGGAATCCTTCAGGTTCAGCGCGTGCGCGTGACCCTGCGAACCGTAACCAATGATGGCAACCTTCTTGGACTGGATCAGCGACAGGTCTGCGCCGTCGTCGTAGATGATTTCTGCCATTTTCATTTCTCCTTCAGTTGATCCGTGATCGAGCGCGACCCGCGGCCGATAGCCACGGCGCCCGACTGGACGAGTTCGGTGACACCGTAGGGCTCCAGGGCCCGCAGCAGCGCCTCCAGCTTGGATAGGGAGCCGATCGATTCGATAACGACCGACTCGGGTTGCACGTCGACGACGTGTGCGCGGAACAGGTCCACGATCTGCAGGACCGAGGTGCGACGGGTCTCGTCAGCCTGGACCTTCATCATGAGCAGACGCCGTTCGACGGAGTCTTCGGGTTCAAGCTCAACGACCTTGAGGACGTTGATGAGCTTGTTGAGCTGCTTAACCACCTGCTCAATGGGCGCGGAGTCTGCGTCCACGATGATGGTCATGCGGGAGATCTCCGGGTGTTCGGTCTCTCCCACGGTCAGCGACTTGATATTAAAGGCACGGCGGGCGAAAAGCGCGGCGACGCGAGTGAGCACGCCGGGCTTGTTTTCGACCAACACGGCCAGAGTGTGACGATTCGTCATCAGTCTTCCACCTCCCAGTCGGGCGCCATGCCCTTGGCGTAACGAATCTCATCGTTGGACACGCCCGCGGCGACCATCGGCCAGACCATCGAGTCCTTGGAGACGCGGAAGTCAATGAGAACGGGGCGATCGTTGATCGACATGGCCCATTCGATGGCCTCGTCGACCTCGTCGATGGAGCGAACGGTGCGCGCGGCCATACCGTAGGCCTGCGCGAGCATCTCGAAGTTGGGGATCTGCTCGCCCTCGACGGGGTTGAGCGTCGTGTTCGAGTAGCGCTTGCCGAAGAACAGGGACTGCCACTGGCGGACCATGCCCAGCACCGAGTTGTTGATGAGGGCAACCTTGATCGGGATGTTGTTGATCGTGCAGGTGGCCAGTTCCTGGTTGGTCATCTGGAAGGAACCGTCGCCGTCAATCGCCCACACGACCTTGTCGGGGGCCGCGACCTGGGCGCCCATAGCTGCGGGAATGCAGTAGCCCATGGTGCCGGAGCCGGACGAGGAGATGAAGCTGCGCGGGTTGTCCAGCGTGATGAACTGGGCGGACCACATCTGGTGCTGGCCCACGCCCGTCACGTAGATCGCCTCGGGGCCGACCTTGTCGGAGAGCTTCTTGATGACTTCCTGGGGTGCCATCATACCGTCTTCGGGCTCGGCCCATCCGATCGGGTACTTGGTACGCAGGCGGTCGAGGTAGCGCCACCATCCGGAGATGTCCGCCTTGTTGTCCGACGAGGCGTGGGCGATTTCCTCGGTGAGGATCGGCAGGGCAGTCGCCAGGTCGGCGACGATCGGGATGTCGGCGTGGCGGTTCTTGGAGATCTCCGCGGCGTCGATGTCAATGTGCACGACGGTGGCGCGGGGCGCGAAGGAGTCGAGGCGGCCCGTCACACGGTCGTCGAAGCGGGCGCCGAGGGCCACGATCAGGTCGGCGCGCTGGAGGGCGCCGACGGCCGCCACGGTGCCGTGCATGCCGGGCATGCCGAGGTTGTGGCGATCAGAGTCGGGGAACGCTCCGCGGGCGGTCAGCGTGGTGACGACGGGGGCGTTCGTGACGTCGACGAGGTCGGCGAGGGCGTCGGTGGAGCCGGAGCGCACGATGCCGCCGCCCACGTAGAGCACGGGGGCCTGGGCGTCGGCGATCGCGCGTGCAGCCGCGCGCACCTGCTTCATGTTCGGCTTGTCCGCGACGCGGTAGCCGGGCAGGTCGATGGCGGGAGGCCAGGAGAAGTCCATCTCCGCGACCTGCGCGGACTTGGTGATGTCCACGAGGACCGGACCGGGGCGGCCGGTGCCCGCGAGGTGGAAGGCCTCGGCCAGGCGCGCGGGGATCTCCGCGGGATCCGTGACGAGGAAGGAGTGCTTGGTGATGGGCATCGACGCGCCCACGATGTCGGCTTCCTGGAAGGCGTCGCTGCCGATCAGGGATGCGCCGACCTGTCCCGAGATCACGACGATCGGGACCGAGTCCATGCAGGCGTCGCCCAGGGCCGTCAGCACGTTGGTAGCGCCGGGGCCAGACGTCACGATCGCGCAGCCGACCTTACCGGTGGCCAGAGCGTAGCCTTCGGCGGCGTGGCCCGCGCCCTGCTCGTGACGGACAAGAATGTGGCGGATGGATGTCGACGCCAGCAGCGGGTCGTAGGTCGGCAGAATTGCGCCACCGGGCATACCGAACACGTCGGTAACGCCCAGGGCCTCGAGGCTGGCCACGATAGCCTCGGCTCCGGTCATGCGGGTGGTGTTGGCGGTGTCGCTCACCATTCGTCCTCTCAATCGTTGGGACCGTCTCAAAGAAAAAACCCCGTCAGATCCGGCAGTCGCGCGGATGCGGGGAATTCGGCGTGCGATCCATCCTCACGTTACACGGCAGGCATCGCACGCCCGGGTACGATGACCAGGGCGAGGATTCCAATTCCGCGAACGTTGAGCATGCCTTTACCGTATCTCTCCCGAGCGCTGCTCTCTTCTTCATCTCATTGTGCGGAACTTCCGGCTCTCATCGCCATCTAGGCCAAAGGACTGAGATACACAGCACGCTTTACTGGTTAAATTGACTCATACCTCATATCACAATCCACAACACGGAGACTTCATCGTGCATCAGGTGTTCGAGATTCTGAGCGAACAGCCAGTTCTGTTCCTCTTCCTTCTCATCGGTATAGGCATGGCGTTCGGCCATGTGAAAATCAGGGGCATTAGCCTCGGCGCCGCCGCCGTTCTGTTCTTTGCCATCGCGTTGGCTGCGTGGGCGCAGTCCTACGACATCGAGCTGCGAGTCACCCCCCAGCTGGGCACTCTCGGCCTGACGCTCTTCACGTTCGCGATCGGCATCAACTCGGGTGCGTCGTTCTTCCACAACCTGAAGACCGCCGTCGGCCCGATTCTGTCGATGGTTGCCCTCTACGGCATCACCGCCACCGTCGGCCTCTACCTCGGTAAGGCCATGGGTATGGACGTTCCGCTCATCGCCGGTACCTTTGCGGGCTCGGTGACGAACACACCCGCTCTGGCCGCTGCCGGCGAGGCCTCCGGCGATCCTGCACGTGCGACGGTCGGCTACTCGATCGCCTACCTCTTCGGCGTCATCGGCATGCTTGCCGCTTCGATGGCCGCACTGCACTACGGCCGTAACGATAAGGACGCCCCCTCTCCCCTGTCGAACCGCACGATCCGTGTCGAGCGCGACGACCATCCCTTCGTCGGCGACATCTACGAGAAGCTCGGTGAGAAGGTCTCCTTCTCCCGTCTGCGCCGCGGCGAGACCGGCCCGATCACCCGTCCCCAAATGTCCGACACCCTGGATCCTGGTGACCTCGTGACGGTCGTCGGTCCCCGCGAGCTCGTCGCTCGTGCGGCAACGGAGCTCGGCCACGCGTCCTCTCACTCCCTCATGCAAGACCGCTCCTACCTGGACTTCCGCCGCATGACGATCTCCAACCCGAAGGTCGCCGGACGCACGGTCGCCTCGCTCGGCCTCGCCAAGGAGTTCTCCGCGACGATCTCGCGCGTGCGCCGCGGCGACGTCGACATGGTCGCTGAGCCGGGCCTCGTCCTCCAGCAGGGTGACCGTGTGCGCGTCGTCGCTCCCACGTCCAAGATGGCCGAGATTACGAAGTTCTTCGGTGACTCGAGTCATGGTCTCACGGATCTCAACCCGATCGCCCTGGGCATCGGCATGGCGCTGGGTATTGCGATCGGCGAGCTGCCGATCCTGACCCCCTCCGGCGAGTATTTCTCAATCGGTTCTGCCGCCGGAACACTCATCGTGGGACTTATCTTTGGCCGCGTCGGCCGCATCGGCCCCATCGCGACGGCTCTGCCCTTCACCACCTGCCAGGTGATGGCCGAGCTCGGCCTGCTCATCTTCCTCGCACAGGCGGGTGCCAAGGCGGGAGGCCAGATCCTCGAGGCCTTCACGTCGGGCGACTGGATCCGTATCTTCGCCCTCGGCTTTATCATGACGTCGATTATGGCGGTCGGCCTGTACTGCACGATGCGTTGGGTGTTCAAGATGGGCGGCACGAAGCTCGCCGGCCTGCTCGGTGGCGCTCAGACGCAGCCCGCCGTCCTCGCCTTCGCGAACGGCCGCACCAACGCCGATCCTCGCGTGGCGCTCGGCTACGCACTCGTCTACCCGGTCGCGATGGTTGGAAAGATCGTCGTCGCACAGATCCTGGGCGGCATGTAGCGGTAGTTTCTCCCGCGGGCTCACACCCGCGACACAATGGGGCCGGCCCTTTCGGGTCGGCCCCATTCGTATGCCCTCTCGCCATCTCCTGAGCGCGTCACGAGCACTACAGCGCCGCCCCTACCAGAGGCACTATGAGGCTTGCAGCATCCGCCTGCGGTGCCCGTGGGCGACGCCGGGGTCAGGTAACCAAAAGCCAACACGTGGCCTGCTAGGCCTGGCTGCGGTGCCCGTGGGCGGTGGCGGGGCCTGGCCGGGCTTCGAGACGACGCGCCGAGCCTCTAGGCTCGCGGCGCGGACGGCTCGCGGGCGGGCCGCCGCCCACGGGCACACAAAGCAGCCCGGCCGGGGGCCGCTGCTCGCACTACAGCCGTAAACCTGGCGGGGCACGGACATGCAACGAGGCCGCGACCGGTTTCCCGGCCACGGCCTCGTCAATGAATGAGCGTCAACGCGAAATCAGCGCGACGAGCACTCGAGCAGTCACTGCCGCCACGCACACAATGGCGATGTTGCGTCCGACGGCGCGGATCTCGTCGCGGTCGATCTCGTACTCGACCTCGAATGACGGCGGCTTCAGGCCCGCCTCGATTTCGAAGTTCATGCGTTCTCCTCCTCGTACTCCCACAGGTTCGGGACTCGTTCTTCCTTTTCGACGAGCCAGTTCTTATCCGTCAGCATACGGGAGAGCGCAAGGCCCATGCCGATCGCCACGATCGTGAACATGACTGTGAAGAGAGCTGAGAGGGCATCGTCGATCTGCTGGTTATTCAGATAGGTGAGCGCACGGTAGAGCGGCACGCCCGGGATCATGATGACGACAGCGGGCACGGACAGGGTCACGCGCGAGAAACGCGTCCTGCGGGCCACGAAGACGGCGAGAAGGCCAGCTGCGAGCGCGGCAAGGCCAACGGCAGCCGGAGCGGGAACGCCGAGTTCCAGGTGCAGAGCGATACGAGCGGTGTTGATCACGGCACCGATAAGGGCGGCCGTCGCACACACGCGTTGCGGCGAGTTGAAGAGCATTGCGAACCCGTACGCGGCAACAAAGCTAGCGAGGAAGCGCAGAAGGTAGTGCAGCCAAGGAACGAGCGATACGCCGTACTCGGGGGTCACAGACCAGCCGAAGACAGCCGAGATCGCCCAGACATCCACACCCGCTGACATGACGAGCATCGTGACGTAGACGAGGCGCCCGACGCCACCTTGGAAGTCTTGTCGCACCAAATCGATCAGGCCAGTCACGAGCGGGAAGCCAGGGACCAAAAAGAGCAGCGCGGAGATGAAGCCTGCCTGGTGCGTCGACTCGATGCCGAGGAAATGCTGAGCCGGTGCGACCAACAAAATATAGATCATCGCGGCGAGAGCGCCACAGGCCATCCACACGCCGAAGTGGTTCATGTGGCGGATCAGCATCTGGCGACGCAATGCCTGTCCGAAGAACGAGGCGACGGCGACGGCAGAGCATTCGACCCATCCCCCACCGTTGAGGAATGCGAACGCCGCACAGGCGAGGCCTGAGGCAAGAGCGTTGGAAAACCAGTCGTAGAGGCCGGGAACCTTCGCGATCTTGTCGAGTTCATCCGATACGTCCTCGACACGCACGGACTTGCCGTTCAGAGAGGCCACGTAGTTGTTGATGCGGTCGATCTTGTCTGCGTTCACGCCCATGAGGCGCTGCTCAGCGAGCTCCGTGCGGAATGTACCGTTCGCGTAGGCGGTGGCGATGATCTCCGTGTAGGTGACCTGTGCTCGGTGCTCAGAAATTCCGACAGCGCGCGCGAGGTCTGCCATCGACTTTTTCACGCGGTACGCGCTCGCACCAAACGAGAGAAGCATCTGGCCGAGTCGGAGAACTACCTGGGATTGATGGGCAAGGCGATCGTGCGCCGCCATGCGTTGAGCAAGAACCTCATCTTTGCCACCGTGGTGGTGAGGCCCGTGCGGATGTGAAGAAGTGACCATGGGTATAGCATCGCACGCGATACAGCGATATGCGGGCGACGTTGGTCCGAGACGTGCGATTTTTCATGTGGTGGACACATGACACGATACTGACCGCCAGTCCCAGGCGCGCAGAAATCGCGACGGGCGGAGGGGGTGTCGGGACGGGGGCGACGAAGAAGCGGCCGGAGACTTTATGTCTCCGGCCGCTTCC
The DNA here is from genome assembly GCF_009730335.1 of Schaalia odontolytica. Taxonomy (GTDB): domain Bacteria; phylum Actinomycetota; class Actinomycetes; order Actinomycetales; family Actinomycetaceae; genus Pauljensenia; species Pauljensenia dentiphila. The sequence continues at coordinate 1,061,253 of NZ_CP046315.1, read as the reverse complement.
GTTGGTGTGTTGTGGCGGTGTCCTACTCTCCCACAACCTGTCGGTTGCAGTACCATTGGCGCTGCCGGGCTTAGCTTCCAGGTTCGGAATGGGTGCTGGGCGTTTCCCCGGTGCTATGACCACCACAAGTGTTGGTGTTCAACACGCTCCCCCCTGGTGTTGTGGCGGGGGGTGTGGGTTGATCGTGGTTTGTATAGTGGTTGCGGCTGTTGTGCTGGTGTTTCTTGTTCACCCGAACGGTGTGTTGGGTTGTTGTTTAGTGTTGGCCCATTAGTACCAGTCGGCTCGCGAGCACATTGCTGTGCTTCCACCTCTGGCCTATCAACCCGCTAGTCTGGCGGGGGCCTCTCACCCCACGGGGGGGGCGTGGAAATCTCATCTTGAAGCAGGCTTCCCGCTTAGATGCTTTCAGCGGTTATCCCTTCCGAACGTAGCCAACCAGCCATGCACCTGGCGGTACAACTGGCACACCAGAGGTTCGTCCATCCCGGTCCTCTCGTACTAGGGACGGCCCTTCTCAAATTTCCTGCGCGCACAGAGGATAGGGACCGAACTGTCTCACGACGTTCTGAACCCAGCTCGCGTACCGCTTTAATGGGCGAACAGCCCAACCCTTGGACCAACTCCAGCCCCAGGATGCGACGAGCCGACATCGAGGTGCCAAACCATGCCGTCGATATGGACTCTTGGGCAAGATCAGCCTGTTATCCCCGGGGTACCTTTTATCCGTTGAGCGACCACGCACCCACGTGCCATGGCCGGATCACTAGTTCCTGCTTTCGCACCTGCTCGACCCGTCGGTCTCACAGTCAAGCTCCCTTGTACACTTGCACTCGCCACCTGATTACCAACCAGGCTGAGGGAACCTTTGAGCGCCTCCGTTACATTTTAGGAGGCAACCGCCCCAGTTAAACTACCCACCAGGCACTGTCCCCAACCCGGATCACGGGCCAAGGTTGAGGTGACCGCTTGAACCAGAATGGTATTTCAACGACGACTCCACCACCGCTGGCGCGGCAGCTTCACAGTCTCCCACCTATCCTACACAAGTCCAAGCGAACACCAATACCAAGCTATAGTAAAGGTCCCGGGGTCTTTCCGTCCTTCTGCGCGAAACGAGCATCTTTACTCGTACTGCAATTTCACCGAGTTCGCGGTTGAGACAGCGGAGAAGTCGTTACGCCATTCGTGCAGGTCGGAACTTACCCGACAAGGAATTTCGCTACCTTAGGATGGTTATAGTTACCACCGCCGTTTACTGGGGCTTAAATTCACCGCTTCACACCCCAAGGGGGGTGTTGACAGTTCCTCTTAACCTTCCAGCACCGGGCAGGCGTCAGTGCGTATACATCGCCTTACGGCTTCGCACGCACCTGTGTTTTTGATAAACAGTCGCTTCTCCCTATTCTCTGCGACCCCACAACCCCACCACCACGCAAGACGGAGGGAAGTCACGGGGTCCTCCTTATCCCGAAGTTACGGAGGAATTTTGCCGAGTTCCTTAACCACGATTCACTCGAACGCCTCGGTATACTCTACCTGACCACCTGAGTCGGTTTAGGGTACGGGCGCGTCATGCCCTCACGTCGAGGCTTTTCTCGGCAGCTTAGGATCACCACAAGTCCACACACGCGTGTGTCCCTCATCAGTTCTCACCCACATGCCCCCGGATTTGCCTGGGAGGCGGGCCACAACCTTAAATACGCACAACCATCGGCGCACTGCAGCTACCTGTCTGCGTCACCCCTGTTAACACGCTTGCCTACAATCACCGGGGCCCCAAGACCCACACACACCACGCGACCCGAAGGTCATGTGGCGGCGTGAGCAAATTGGTTAGCACAACGACTTCAGCATGGGCGGTCATAACGCGGTACCAGAATATCAACTGGTTGTCCATCGACTACGCCTGTCGGCCTCGCCTTAGGACCCGACTAACCCAGGGCGGATAAACCTAGCCCTGGAACCCTTAGTCAATCGGCGCTGCGGATTCTCACCGCAGATTCGTTACTCATGCCTGCATTCTCACTCCCACACAATCCACCAGAAGTTCCCTCCAGGCTTCACCTCGTGCAGGACGCTCCCCTACCCAACAACACACCGACAACCAGTTCCTGGTGCCAGCCATGCGTGTTGTTGCCACAGCTTCGGCGGTACGCTTGAGCCCCGCTACATTGTCGGCGCAGAACCACTTGACCAGTGAGCTATTACGCACTCTTTCAAGGATGGCTGCTTCTAAGCCAACCTCCTGGTTGTCACCGCGACTCCACATCCTTTCCCACTTAGCATACGCTTAGGGGCCTTAGCTGATGATCTGGGCTGTTTCCCTCTCGACTACGAAGCTTATCCCCCGCAGTCTCACTGCCGCGCTACACCTAATGGCATTCGGAGTTTGGCTGACGTCAGTAACCCACAGGGCCCATCGGCCATCCAGTAGCTCTACCTCCACCAGGGACCACGCGACGCTGCACCTAAATGCATTTCGGGGAGAACCAGCTATCACGGAGTTTGATTGGCCTTTCACCCCTACCCACAGTTCATCCCCCAGGTTTTCAACCCTGGTGGGTTCGGTCCTCCACACAGTCTTACCTCTGCTTCAACCTGACCATGGGTAGATCACCCCGCTTCGGGTCTAGAACACGCGACACACGCCATATTTCAGACTCGCTTTCGCTACGCATACCCCACACGGGTTAAGCACGCCACGTATCACTAACTCGCAGGCTCATTCTTCAAAAGGCACGCCATCACCCCTCAAGGCTCTGACGGCTTACAGGCACCCGGTTTCAGGTACTATTTCACTCCCCTCCCGGGGTACTTTTCACCATTCCCTCACGGTACTATGCACTATCGGTCATCAAGTAGTATTTAGGCTTACCAAGTGGTCTTGGCAGATTCACACGAGATTTCACGAGTCCCGCGCTACTCGGGTACCACACCCACACCACACGCCACCGGTCCGTTTACACGACTATCACGCTCTACGGTCAGACTTCCCAGACTGTTCAACTCCCAACAACAAGTGATGCGATCCCCCGGCAGAAAGATCCAATATGGCCCCACAACACCAAACACGCAACGGCCGCCGCCTCTGGCACGCATCTGGTTTAGCCTCCTCCGCTTTCGCTCGCCACTACTCACGGAATATCTTTTCCTGCGGGTACTGAGATGTTTCACTTCCCCGCGTTCCCCCACCACCCTATACACGTTCAGATGATGGTAACCCAGCACAACCCAGGTTAGGTTCCCCCATTCGGACACCCTCGGATAATAACGCTCGCTCGCCAGCTCCCCGAGGCATATCGCAGGCCGCAACGTCCTTCATCAGCTCTTGATGCCAAGGCATCCACCGAATGCCCAATAAAACTAAACAAAACACAAAAAACAGTACAGAACAAATATGCTCGCAACCACTATACAAATCACAAACAACCCACCACACACACCCACACCAACACCAACAGGCTGGCCGGCTGCGCAGGCAACCACCACAACAAGTGGCGGACGCTCACACGGTGTTGAACGTGAACCCGACAGTGTGCTCGAATGCCATAAAACTTTTATGCCCAACCCACAATCACGCACCCACACCCACCACCCACATCAGGTGGCATACACATGCAGGCACAAGAAAACAACACAACACACCAACCACAAGGCCACCATGCTGCATTGTTCCCCACAAAATGGGCTCCCTAGAAAGGAGGTGATCCAGCCGCACCTTCCGGTACGGCTACCTTGTTACGACTTCGTCCCAATCGCCAATCCCACCTTCGACCACTCCCCCCGCACAAAGCGGTTAGGCCATGGGCTTCGGGTGTTACCAACTTTCGTGACGTGACGGGCGGTGTGTACAAGGCCCGAGAACGTATTCACCGCAGCGTTGCTGATCTGCGATTACTAGCGACTCCACCTTCATGGGGTCGAGTTGCAGACCCCAATCCGAACTGAGACTGGCTTTAAGGGATTCGCTCCACCTCACGATTTCGCAACCCTCTGTACCAACCATTGTAGCATGCGTGAAGCCCAAGACATAAGGGGCATGATGATTTGACGTCATCCCCACCTTCCTCCGAGTTAACCCCGGCAGTCCCCCACGAGTCCCCACCATCACGTGCTGGCAACATAGGGCAAGGGTTGCGCTCGTTGCGGGACTTAACCCAACATCTCACGACACGAGCTGACGACAACCATGCACCACCTGCACACGACCAACTAAATGCCACCACATCTCTGCAGTGCCGCCGTGCATGTCAAGCCTTGGTAAGGTTCTTCGCGTTGCATCGAATTAATCCGCATGCTCCGCCGCTTGTGCGGGCCCCCGTCAATTCCTTTGAGTTTTAGCCTTGCGGCCGTACTCCCCAGGCGGGGCACTTAAAGCGTTAGCTACGGCGCAGAAACCACGGGTGGCCCCCACACCTAGTGCCCAACGTTTACAGCGTGGACTACCAGGGTATCTAATCCTGTTCGCTCCCCACGCTTTCGCTCCTCAGCGTCAGTAACGGCCCAGAGACCCGCCTTCGCCACCGGTGTTCTTCCTGATATCTGCGCATTCCACCGCTACACCAGGAGTTCCAGTCTCCCCTACCGCACTCAAGTCAGCCCGTACCCACCGCACGCCCCCAGTTAAGCCAGAGGATTTCACGGCAGACGCGACCAACCGCCTACAAGCCCTTTACGCCCAATAATTCCGGACAACGCTCGCGCCCTACGTATTACCGCGGCTGCTGGCACGTAGTTAGCCGGCGCTTCTTTACCCACTACCCTCACCACAACCAATGTTGCGGCTTGACCATGAGCGAAAGAGGTTTACAACCCGAAGGCCTCCATCCCTCACGCGGCGTCGCTGCATCAGGCTTTCGCCCATTGTGCAATATTCCCCACTGCTGCCTCCCGTAGGAGTCTGGGCCGTATCTCAGTCCCAATGTGACCGGTCACCCTCTCAGGCCGGCTACCCGTCAAAGCCTTGGTAGGCCATCACCCCACCAACAAGCTGATAGGCCGCGAGCCCATCCCCCACCAGAACAAACCTTTCCACCAACCCCCATGCGAAGACCAGTGAATATCCAGTATTAGCACCCGTTTCCGGGCGTTATCCCAAAGAAGGGGGCAGGTTACTCACGTGTTACTCACCCGTTCGCCACTCATCCACCCAGCAAGCTAGGCTTCAGCGTTCGACTTGCATGTGTTAAGCACGCCGCCAGCGTTCGTCCTGAGCCAGGATCAAACTCTCCGAACAAAAACAAAAACGTTAAAGCCCGGAAAAACCAACCAACCAAACAAAGCCAGCCAGCAATCCCAACCAAAAACACTCAAAAACAAAAAACAGGCATAAAAAACAAACAAACACACTATCGAGTTCACAAACAACACCCACACACCCCAGAAAACCAAGCCAAAAACCCAACCACCAGAGCAGTGAACCACCACCACAAACCCACAAACAAGCTCGCGGCGACAGGTGAATAATCTACCCACCCCCACACCCAAAGTCAAACCAAAACACCGTGACCCCCACCACACACCCCACAAACCCACCAAACACAACGAAAAGTCCGGGTCGATTCAGCTTGCATGGCCGTGCACAGTCGACGAAAAGGCGGGCCCGTCCGCGCATCACCAGCGCGATCAGGCCCGCCACACAGCCGAAATGACTCTCAGTTCACACCCATGTCGGGCTGAACGGGGATATCCACGGTCGGAAGGTCGCGCACGGCGCGACGCACGGCCTTGGAAACGGCGGGGGCAACTCGCTTGTCGAAGGCGCCGGGGATGATGTAGGAGGGCGAGAGCTCGTCCTCGGAGATCACGGAAGCGATAGCCACAGAGGCGACGCGCAGAACCTCGGTCGTAATCTCCTTGACCTTGGCATCCAGGAGACCTCGGAACAGACCCGGGAAGGCCAGAACGTTGTTGATCTGGTTCGGGTAGTCGCTGCGGCCGGTGGCGACGACGGCGGCGTACTTGCCGGCGCCGATCGGGTCAACCTCGGGCGTGGGGTTGGCGAGGGCGAAGACGATGGCATCGTCAGCCATGGTCTCGACGTCGGAGGGATCGAGGATATTGCCGGAGGAGACGCCGATGAAGACGTCGGCACCCTTCAGGACCTCCTTGAGGGAGCCGTGAACGTGGCGCGGGTTGGTTGCTTCGGCCAGCGCCTTACGGGAGGGGTGCATGCCTTCGGTGTCGTCGCCGGAGAGCGCACCGTCGCGGCCGCAGCCGATGATGTCGCGCGCACCCTGGGCGAGCAGCAGGCGGATGATCGCGTTGCCGGCCGCGCCGACGCCAGAGACGACGATACGCACGTCTTCGATCTTCTTGCCTACGATCTTCAGCGCGTTGATGAGCGCCGAAAGAACGACGATCGCTGTGCCGTGCTGGTCGTCATGGAAGACGGGGATGTCGAGCTCGGCGCGCAGGCGCTCTTCGATCTCGAAGCAGCGGGGCGCCGAGATGTCCTCCAGGTTGATGCCGCCGTATGCGGGGGCGATCGCCTTGACGATCGAGATGATCTCTTCGGTGTCCTTGGTGTCCAGGACGACCGGCCACGCGTCGACGCCGCCGAACTCCTTGAACAGGACGGCCTTGCCTTCCATGACGGGCAGGGCAGCCTCGGGGCCGATATCGCCCAAGCCGAGGACGGCGGTGCCGTCGGAGACGACCGCGACCGTGTTGGCCTTCATGGTCAGCAGGTGGGCCTTCTGGGGCATGTCGTGGATGGCGGTGCACACGCGGGCCACGCCGGGCGTGTAGGCGCGCGAGAGGTCGTCGCGGTTACGCAGCGGCACCTTGGAGTGGATCTCCACCTTGCCGCCGATATGGCTCATGAAAGTCTGGTCGGAGACCGAATCGGCGGTCACGCCGGGCAGCGCGCCGATGGCGTCGCGGACCTCGCGGCGGTGCTCGGAATCGCGCATGTCGCACGTCAGGTCGATGATGATGCGCCCGCGGTCGGAGTCGGCCACGTCGAGGCCCTTGATCTCCGCTCCAGTCGAAGAGACTGCGTCAACAATGGACGCGATGGAAGTCGTCTTCTCGTCCACCTCGATACGGTAGGAGGCGGTGTACGACGGCGATGTGCGCATGTCTGTCCTTTCGTTGGGCGCCCGGCCAGAGTCGGCCCAGCTGTCCTCAAGCGCTCATCCTAGGTAACTTTCCGCTCCCCCAGGAAGGGGTAGGCCACAACGTGGACACGTGCAAACGGTCAGGGACGAGGCCGGGGCACCTCCTCGGGAGAGCAGGCACGGGGCCGGGGCGCTCTTTCAGGGCAGCGTGCACACACCCGGGACACCCAGTCCGGAAACGCCGACGGGGGCCGGGATCGCATCGATCCCGGCCCCCGTGAGGCTCGTGCGGAGTAACCTCAGGCACCGACCATTTCCATGATCAGCTCACGCACGCGGGCGGCGTCAGCCTGCCCGCGGGTGGCCTTCATGACCGCGCCGACGAGGGCGCCGGCCGCCTGGACCTTGCCGCCCTTGATCTTCTCGACGATGTCGGGGTTGGCGTCCAGGGCCTCCTGGACGGCCGCCGTCAGGGCGCCGTCGTCGGAGACAACCTCGAGGCCTCGGGCCTCGACGACCTGCGTCGGATCGCCTTCGCCCGCGAGGACACCCTCGAGGGCCTGGCGCGCCAGCTTATCGTTGATACGACCCGAATCGATGAGACCCTGCAGCTCAGCGACCTGAGCGGGGCTGACCCCGGCCTCGTCGAGGGAAACCTCGCGCTCCTTGGCGCGACGCGAGATCTCACCCATCCACCACTTGCGGGCGGAGGCGGGATCACAGCCAGCAGCGACCGTGGCCTCGATGAGCTCAAGGGCACCGGCGTTGATGACGTCGCGCATCTCCATGTCCGCGTAGCCCCACTCGGTGCGCAGGCGGCGGCGCTTGGCGACGGGCAGCTCGGGCAGCGAGGCGCGCAGCTCCTCCACCCATTCACGATCCGGGCGGATCGGAACCAGGTCGGGCTCGGGGAAGTAGCGGTAGTCCTCGGAATCCGACTTCTCACGGCCGGACGACGTCGACCCGTCCTCCTCGTGGTAGTGACGGGTCTCCTGCAGGATCGTGCCACCCTCGGACAGGATCTGAGCCTGGCGCTGCATCTCGTAGCGCACGGCCGAGGCGATTCCGCGGAAGGAGTTCACGTTCTTCGTCTCGGTGCGCGTACCCAGCGGGGAGTCGGGCGTCGGGCGCAGCGACACGTTGATGTCGGCGCGCACGTTGCCGCGCTCCATACGGGCCTCGGACACATCGAGGGCACGGAAAATGTCGCGCAGGGCCTGCACGTAGGCGGCGGCCACCTCGGGCGCACGCTCGCCGGCGCCCTCGATCGGGCGGGTCACGATCTCCACGAGCGGCACGCCCGCACGGTTGTAGTCCACGAGCGAGTAGTCCGCGCCCTGGATACGACCGTCCGCGCCACCGATGTGCGTGTTCTTGCCCGCGTCCTCCTCCATGTGCGCGCGCTCAATCTGCACGCGGAACATCGTGCCGTCCTCGAGCTCGACGTCCACGTAGCCGTCGTGAGCGATCGGCTCGTCGGACTGGGAGGTCTGGAAGGCCTTCGTCAGGTCCGGGTAGAAGTAGTTCTTACGCGCGAAACGGCAGTACTCAGCGATCTCGCAGTTCAGCGCCAGGCCGATCTTGATCGCGTACTCGACGGCCTTGTGGTTGACGACCGGCAGCGAGCCGGGCAGACCCAGCGACACGGGGGTCACAAAGGTGTTCGGGTCGCCGCCAAACGCGTTGGGGGCCGCGTCGAACATCTTGGTCTTGGTGCCCAGCTCGACGTGCACCTCAATGCCGAGAACCGGGTCGAAGCGGCGCGCCGCCTCGTCGTAATCCATGAGCTCAGTCATCACTTTTCCTCCCAGTTAGCTGCGGGGCACTGACCCGCAACATCGTCGCTGAGCGCCTCCACCAGGGACGCCACCTTGTACATGACCAGGTCGCCGCGCGCGGGGGCCAGCACCTGGAAGCCGATGGGCAGGCCCGCCGACGACACCGCGTTGGGCACGTTCACCCCGGGGATGCCCGCCAGGTTCGCGGGGATCGTGGCGACGTCGTAGAGGTACATGGCCAGCGGGTCGGAAGTCTTCTCGCCGAACTTGAAGGCCGTCTCGGGGGCCGTGGGCGACACGAGGACGTCAACCTGCTCGAACACCGCGTCGAAGTCGCGCTGGATGAGCGTGCGCACCTTCTGGGCGCTGCCGTAGTAGGCGTCGTAGTAGCCGGCCGAGAGCACGTGCGTGCCCAGGATGATGCGGCGCTTGACCTCGTCGCCGAAGCCTGCCTCGCGGGTGGCGGCCATGACGCGCTCGGCGGTCACGGGGCCCTCGGTGGGCTCGACGCGGATGCCGTAGCGCATGCCGTCGAAGCGGGCCAGGTTCGAGGAGACCTCGGCAGGCATGATCAGGTAGTAGGCGCCCAGCGAGTACTCCAGGTGCGGGCAGGAGACCTCGACGATCTCAGCGCCGGCCTCGCGCAACTTCTCGACGGTGGCGTTGAAGGCGTCGATGACGTCCTTCTGGTAGCCCTCGCCGCTCAGCTCCTTGACGACGCCGACCTTCAGGCCCTTCATGGAGCCCTGCGCGGCCACGGACTCGACGGCCTCGGTGAGCGCGGGGACCGGCTCGTTCAGGGAGGTCGAATCGTTGGGGTCGTAGCCGCCGATCAGCTCGGTCAGGGCGGCCGCGTCCGCGACCGTGCGGGTGACGGGGCCGATCTGGTCCAGGGACGAGGCCATGGCCACCAGGCCGAAACGCGACACCGCGCCGTAGGTGGGCTTGGCGCCGACCGTGCCGGTCACGAACGCGGGCTGGCGGATCGATCCGCCCGTGTCGGAACCGAGGGCCAGGGGAACCATGTAGGCAGCGACAGCAGCGGCCGAGCCGCCACCGGAGCCGCCGGGGATACGCTCGGTGTCCCACGGATTCTTGGTCGCACCGAAAGCGGAGTGCTCGGTGGACGAACCCATGGCGAACTCGTCCATGTTGGTCTTGCCGACGATGGGCAGGCCGGCTTCCTTGATCTTGGCGGTGACGGTCGCGTCGTAGGGAGGCTTCCAGTCGCCCAGGATCTTCGAGGCGCAGGTGGTGCGCAGGCCGCGCGTCACCACGTTGTCCTTCACCGCGATCGGCACGCCCGCCAGGCGGTGCAGGGTCTCCCCCGCCGCGCGGCGCGCGTCCACGTCGGCCGCGGTTGCCAGGGCGCCCTCACGGTCGACGGTAATGAATGCGTTCACGCGGTCCTCGATCGCGTCGATGCGGTCCAGGCACGCCTGGGTCAGCTCGACGGAGGTGATCTGGCCGGCGGCCAGCATGTCCGCCAGCTCGAGGGCGCTCTTCTTCAGCAGCTCGTTCATCAGTCCTCCCCCAGAATCTGCGGAACCAGGAACATGCCGTCCTGGGCGGCGGGCGCCTGAGCGAGCACCTCGTCGCGGTCCACGGTCTGCCCAATCTCGTCTTCGCGCCACACGTTGGTCAGCGGAATCGGGTGGGACGTGGCGGGAACCTCGGGCGTGGCGACCTCGGACACCTTGGAGACGGCGTCGGCGATCGCGTCGAGCTCACCCGCGAAACGCGTGATTTCCTCGTCGGTCAATGCGATGTGGGCCAGGCCCGCAACGCGGGCGACCTCGTCAGTACTAATGCGTGACATGTGTGGCATCCTACCCGTATGGCCTTTTCACAGCGACGCCAACTCACCAGGCAGACGTGGTCGATCGTCAAAAAAGCGGGAATCGCGCTGCTCGCCGCCCAGGCGGCCGCAGTCGTGACCGTTCACGCGATCGACCGCATGCGCACCGCCCGTATCCCCGGTGGCGTGCACGGTTTCCCCACCCTGCCTCCCGCCGACACGCAGATCGGCGACACCGTGGCGCGCACGTACACGGAGGGAACCTCCCTGTACGCGGACATGTTGGAGGCCGTCGAAGGGGCAACGCATCACATTTATTTCGAGACCTTCATTTGGCGCTCGGACCGCTGGGGCCAGCGCTTTAAGACGGCACTGATCGACGCAGCCAAGCGCGGCGTCAAGGTGTTCTGCGTGTGGGACGGCTTCGGCGTCCTCAACCAGGATCCGCGCTTCTACAAGTTCCCCGTGATGCCGAATCTGCACGTGCGCAAGTTCCCGATGCTGCGCTCGGGCTTCTTCACCCTGAACATTCGTCGCACGGGCCAGGATCACCGCAAGATCCTCGTGGTCGACGGCGAGGTCGGCTTCGTGGGCGGCTACAACATCGGTGACCCGTTCGCGAACGAGTGGCGAGACACCCACGTGCGCATCACGGGCGAGGCCGTGTGGGAACTGGAAAACGGCTTCGTGGACTTCTGGAACCATTTCCGCCCCAAGACCTGCCCGGAACTCCCGGATCAGGGTGCGCGCGCATGGAGCGCCGACGTGACCGCGCAGTTCAACCTGCCGCACTACCTCCTCTACCCGATCCGCGGCATGTACATCGACGCGATCGAGCGCGCGACCGACCGCGTGCTCATTACGACGGCGTACTTCATCCCCGACCGCGAGGTCCTCGGCTCCCTGATCGCCGCCGCCCGCCGTGGCGTGCGCGTCCAGGTGCTGATCCCGGAGTATTCCAACCACATCCTGGCGGACTGGGTGGCGCGCCCCTACTACGGCGAGCTGCTGCGCGAGGGCGTGGAGATCTGGCTGTACCGTCACGCGATGGTCCACTCCAAGACGATGACGGTGGACGGGCGCTGGTCAACGATCGGCACGGCGAACATCGACCGCCTGTCGATGCGCGGCAACTACGAGGTCTGCCTGCAGTTCTTCTCCCGCCCGCTGGCTGCGCGCATGGAGGAGATTTTCGCGAACGACCTGACGACGGCCAGCCGCCTGACGATCGACGAGTGGGAGAAGCGCTCGACCCTCACCCGCGTCGGCGAGGTGCTGCTGGGCCCCTTCGAGCCCTTCGTCTAGGCCCCGCCCCGGCCTCGTTACAGGCCGACGGCCGGCAGCCCTCCCTCGAGGAGGTCGGCGAACTGCTGCTCGGTGATGACCGGGACGCCCAGCTCTTTGGCTTTCTTTTCCTTGGAACCCGCGCCAGGGCCCGCGACCACGAGCGAGGTCTTCTTCGAGACCGAGCCCGCCGCTTTTCCGCCGCGCGAGGTGATTGCCTCCTTGGCGCCCTCGCGGTCATATCCGGGCATCGCGCCCGAGACGACGATGGTGAGGCCCGCGAGCACGTCAGAAGTCGGCTCGGGCGCCTCGTCAGCCATGCGCACGCCCGCGCGCGCCCACGCCTGAAGCACCTCCAGGTGCCAGTCGACCGTGAACCAGTCGCGCAGGGATCGGCCGATTTCTTCGCCCACGCCTTCGACGGCGGAGAGCTCCTCGACCGAGGCGGCGCGCAGGGCGTCCATCGATAGAAACTTCTCTGCGAGCGCGCGGGCCGCCGTGGGGCCGACGTGGCGGATGGACAGGGCGACGAGGACGCGCGCGAGGGGCTGGCTCTTGGCCTTCTCCAGCTCGGCGAGCATCTTCTCGGTGCCCTTGGAGGCGCTGGGCTCGATGGGCTCAAAGACGGTCTGTCCGCGCAGCTTGCGGGGCTTGTAGGCCTTGGTCCAGAAGTAGCGGACCTGCTTCCAGTCCCCGGTTTCCTCGCCCTTCTTCTTGACGGGCTTCCACACCATGACGTCGCGCAGGTCCTCGGCGCGCAGGTCGAAGAGCGCGGCCTCCGTGCGCAGGGCGGGTGCCTGCGGGGCGGGCAGGAGTTCCTCGGCGCGGGTGATCTGCTCGCCGTGGGGCAGCTCGCGGCCGCCCTCAAGGGTGAGGACGGTGCCGTCCTCCAGCGTGACGCTGTGTCCGGCGACCAGGGCGGCGGCCACCTCGTCGCGGTCGTTTTCGGGCTGGGTCATGGCGAGCGCAGACTCGTCGCCGAGGCCCTCCACGTCCAGCGCGGAGCGTGCGCCGACGTGGGCGAGGCGCTCGGTGATCTGCGCGGGGCACAAACCCTTGTTCGGGCAGCGCAGGTCGACGTCGCCTTCCTTCTCCTGGACGAGCGTCGTCCCGCAGGAGGGGCACTGCTTGGGCATCACGAAGGGGCGCTCGGAGCCGTTACGCGCGTCCTCGACGGGGGCGACGATCTCGGGGATGACGTCGCCGGCCTTGCGCAGGACGACGAGGTCGCCGATGAGTACCCCCTTGCGGGCGACTTCCTGGGCGTTGTGCAGGGTCGCGCGCGCAACGTTCGAGCCCGCGACCAGCACGGATTCCATGACGCCGTACGGGGTCACGCGGCCGGTGCGGCCCACCTGGACGCGGATGTCGAGCAAGCGCGTGTGGACCTCTTCGGGCGGGAACTTATAGGCCGCCGCCCAGCGCGGGGTGCGCGAGGTCGAGCCGAGGGAACGCTGGAGGTCCAGGTCGTTGATCTTGACGACGACGCCGTCGATCTCGTGTTCAAGATCATGGCGCTTTTCTCCAAGCTCAGCAATACGCTCTTCGATGGCCTTCCGGCCCGTGAGCATGCGAGTGTAGGGCGAGACGGGCAGGCCCCAGTCGCGCAGCTGCTCGTACCAGCCCATCTGGGTGGTCGGCTCGGTGAAGTCCTCCCCTACCTCGACGAAGCCGATGCCGTGGGCGACCATCGAGAGGGGGCGCTTGGCGGTCTCGGTCGGGTCCTTTTGGCGAAGGGAGCCGGAGGCCGCATTGCGAGCGTTGACGAAGGTCTTTTCTCCGGCCTCGACGCGGGCCTCGTTGAAGGCGGCGAAGTCGGCGACCGGGAAGTAGACCTCGCCGCGCACCTCGATGCGGGCGGGGACGGTGCCCGTCAGGGTCTGCGGGATCGAGGCAATGGTTCGCGCGTTAGCGGTCACGTCCTCGCCGACGTAGCCGTCGCCTCGGGTCGCGGCGCGCACGAGGCGACCGTTCTCGTACAGGAGGTTGATGGACAGGCCGTCGACCTTGACCTCGGTCGTCATCTCGAGGTCGGAGATGCCGGTGGCCTCGGCCATGCGGGTCTCCCAGGCGGCGAGCTCCTCGAGGGAAAACACGTCGTCGAGGGACATCATCTGAGCGAGGTGGCGCACCTCGGAGAACCCGGAGTCGACGCTGCCGCCCACGCTCATCGTGGGCGAGTCGGCGCTGCGCAGCTGCGGGTAGCGCTCCTCGATCTGTTCGACCTCGCGGTACATGCGGTCGTAATCCGCGTCCGCGAGGGTCGGCGAATCACGGTCGTAGTAGGCTGCGCGGGCATCGTTGATGCGGTCAACGAGGTCGTTGTAGCGGTCGCGGGTCGTCTCGAACGTGGAGTCAGCCATGGGGTCCATTCTTGCATTTGACGAGGCTGGCCGACCGGCGGGCGGGGCGCTTGGGCGGCGGAGGTGGTCATAGCCACACGGGTCTGCGGGGTGGTTATCCACAGGGGCACGCGAGTGCCTCGGGTTATCCACAGGGCTTCTGTCGCCGCTTGATCGGCCGCGAGCGCGGCGGGATCGTTGGGGCATGAAGGATTCCGGTTGCCTCGCCCGATCAGCCTTGCGAGCCGACGTTCACCTGGCCTGCGTCGCTGGCCCGGACGTCGGCGTCGTGCTCGCCCCCGGCACGGTCGGGCGAGCGGGGGACGTGCCGCTGACGTGCGCGTCCGTTGCTCGAGAGCACCTCCGATTCTCGACGCGGGACGGCCGAGCAGTCCTGCGCGTGTCGCCCGGTGCTTCCCCCGTGCGTGTGCGTGCTCGGCTTCCCTTATGGCGCCGCCATCGGGACGCCCGTCCTCTCCCTGTGGGGACCCGCATCCGTCTGGAGGAGGACATCTTCGAGGTGCGGGGACGGCCTCGTTGTTTGGTGTGGCCCGCACCTTCCGAACGAGGCCGAGGGTCGATCACGGGATCCTCTCTCCTGCGGGGCGCTCCGTTGATCTCTGTGCTTGTCATGGGAGGTTTTCTGCTGTGGAGGCTGCACTCATCCGTTTCGTTACGTTCGGTGCTCGTGCCGGCCTGCGCGGGCGTCGTGCTGGTAGGGATCGTAGCTGCGGTCGTCCTCGTGTGGCGGGCACGCCGGCGTCGCCTGGGCTGGGATGGAGGGGCACTGTCCCTGGTCCTCGCTGGGCTTCAGGCCTCGTCCGCTCCCCCACGCTCTGCGCGGGCCGCCGTGTGGCCGGGGCGTCCCACGCGCGTGGGACGGCGCGTGCGGCTGGCGGCGTCCGCTGACGCGAGAGAGCCGGGTGAGTGCGAGGCGATCGGCATCGTCGGCGCCCACGCGTCCCAGTGCGCGCTGTGGTGCGCCGGCCAGATCGCCGCTCAACTCGGTGGGGCGCGCGTGTGGTGGAACAGCGCCGCTCCCGTGCTCATTGGGAACGCTGGCGTGGATATCCACGTCAGCGACCGCGACTCCTGCCCGCACTGCACGCGCGACGCCGCCCGACCAACACTCCATGTCGGATACTCCCCGTCGTTGTCACTCCTTCCGGCGTGGTGCGCGCAGGTGTGCGTCACCGATGATGCACCCGTGAGCTCGCACTGGTGGTGGACCGTCACCCGGGCAGACGCGCAGGACAGCCTGCCCGCGCGGCTCGACTGGGATCCGTCCTCGGCGAGGGGGCACGGGGGCGGTCTGAGCGTGCGGATCGGCCTGGGAGCGGAGGGTCCCATCGACCTGGACCTGGTCGCCGATGGGCCGCACGCGCTCGTCGCCGGGTGCACCGGATCGGGTAAATCAGAGGCGCTCCTCGGTTGGCTTGCCGCGATCGCGCACTGCTACAGCCCCGAACAGGTCCGCTTCATCCTCATCGACTACAAGGGCGGGGCAACCTTCGCCCGCCTCGAGGCGTTGCCTCACACACAGGCGCTCCTCACCGACCTCGACGCCGGCGCCACGACCCGAGCGCTGGAGGGAATCGCGTCGATCCTCCAGCGACGCGAGGAATCCCTCAGGGCACTTGGTTTCCCCGACCTCGCCGCGTGGGAGAGCGCTCACGAGGAGGATCCCGTCAGCGTGAGCGCTCCCCCGCCACGTCTCATCGTCGCGATCGACGAGTTCCGCGTTCTCGCCCAGGCCCACCCCGATTCGATGGAGGTCTTGCTCCGCCTCGCCGCGCAAGGACGCAGCCTCGGCTTGCATCTCATCGCGGCCACCCAACGCCCCTCGGGCGCAGTGAGCGCACAGATGCGCGCAAACATGGACATTCGGCTGTGCCTGCGCTGCGTCAGCGCCTCGGACTCCACCGACATCATCGGGGACGGACGCGCCGCCTCACTGCCGCGTATCCCCGGTCGCGCGGTCCTGTCGGACGTGGGTACGATCCAGCTGACCTACCTCGCCGACATCGCGTCAGTGGTCGAGCGCTGCAACGCCACGTGGCCTCGTACGACCACCGAACCCCTGTGGGCGCCGCCCCTACCCGAGGCACTGAACTGGGAGGATGTCGACGACGCCGCACAACGCTCTGTCGATCACACCCCGGAGGGGAACGCGGCCCACGACGGACTCCCAGGCGGCACCGCCGTGTCTCTCGGCCTCGCGGAAGGAATCGAGCATCACGTCCCCATCGTCTGGGACGGGGGAAGCATACAGATTCAGACCAGCGCGCACGAAGCGCATCTCTCCGCGCAATGGGCGCTGTCCCTCGCAACCCGAATCGCACACGGTACCCGCCGCCCTCTCCACGTGATTGGCGAGGACGCGGTGGGAGGCGTGGCCTCCCAGCTGCCTGCGGACGCACCCAGCGCCATCGACCTGCTGGAAGGCATCTGCGACCACGGGCCCACGGTCCTCGCGCTCACGGATACCCCGCAGCTGCGCTCGTATCTGTCGCAGGCACTCGCTGCTCCCCAGGCGGAGGCGCTGTTGACCTCGCTCCTGGCCAAGGCCAGGCGCGCTGGCGTCGTCATCGTCGCCGCCTTCGCGGGCAGATTCACCCCGTCGAGCGCGGCAATGGGAGCGTTCTCGACGCGCATCGTGCGTGCCCGGGACGCGGACGAGGCCGTCCACGCCGGGATCGCGCCCGGAGAGCTGCGAGCTCTCGGTGAGGGGCAGGCACTCGTCGTGCGACCGGGAGAGAGACCTTGCCTCGCCACCATCCCCAGGCGGGGCATTCACCTGCAACACCACCGCCCGGCTGACGGGAACGACTGGCGCATCCCCTCCCCCTCGCAGGTCACAGCGCTGGTCAGAAATACCCGCTCTCCCATCCTGATCGGCCCCACCTACAGCGCCCCCGCCTGGGAACACGCACTGCCGTGGATCATCATCGGACGCAGGGACGATGCACGGGTCATCGAGGCCATCCACGCCCACCTCGGTTGGGAAACACCAAAGATCTCTGACGTAATTCCCGAAGAAGCGTGGACTCGTATCACCAGATGGGACGAGCACAGGGTCCTCGCGCTCAACCCCACACACAACGTTACTCGCGCATTAATTCAACACAGCCACACGCCCCCGCTCGCCCTGACTGCACGACGATGGGACATGACCTGCGGACTGATCAGCGAGGGTGATACCGTCAGCACTGCCCAACTGACCGCAAGGTCAGTTAACACCTAAGTCCCACCTTATTGGCCGGTCGTGAGCAGACACATAGTGACATCTCCATTTCACTGTTGACACGACCTTGCACGACTAAGATGACCTAGCGGACACTTATAGAGAGCATAAGAGAACCAGGCGCACAGGACACGAGGAGCGAAAGACAGATCATGGATTGGCGCAGTAAGGCAGCATGCCTGACCGTAGACCCGGAACTTTTCTTCCCCATCGGGAACACGGGTCCGGCTATTAGGCAGGTCGCCGAGGCCAAGGCCGTGTGCCGCGAGTGCGAGGTCGTGGGCGTGTGCCTGCAGTGGGCCATCGACAACAATCAGGACTCCGGCGTGTGGGGCGGTATGAGCGAAGAAGAACGCCGCTCCCTCAAGCGCCGCGCCGCGCGCGCACGCCACGCAGGCTGCTAACAAGCCACAGTGCCCGCACGTGCCGCACAGACGATCAAGGCCGAGGATCCACAATGGGTCCCCGGCCTCGTTCGTTGATCATTCACACCGTCTGGGCGGATCCCCGATCAGGCGGGGTCCAGGTTGGCGTGGAGCGTGACGAGCGTGCCGCCACCCTCACGCGGCGCCCACTCGATCGAGCCCTTGAGCTCGCCGCGCACCATCTGATGCACGATCTGCGTGCCGAGGCCACTCATGGGCGTGCCCGGCACGAAGCCCACGCCATCGTCTGCGACGGTCACGGTCATGGACGTTCCCTCGCGCTCGGCGCGCACCTCGATAAGGCCATCACGGTCCGCGAGGCCATGCTCGACCGAGTTAGCGACCAGCTCATTGAGGACGGTCGCCAGGGCCTGAGCCTGATCGGCCTGAATCGTGCCGAAGCTGCCGGTCGTGATGACCTCGACGGCGTGGTCCGTGGACGCGATCGCACCGGCCATGCGCACGATCGTGCGCGCAACCTCGTCGAAGTCAACCGACTCATCGACGTTCTGCGACAGGGCGGCGTGCACGGTCGCGATGGCCTGCACGCGGCGCTCGGCCTCCGCAAGAGCCACCTTGACCGCTTCCTCGGAGGAGCGACGCGACTGAAGGCGCAGAAGCGCGGACACGGTCTGCAGGTTGTTCTTGACGCGGTGGTGGATCTCACGGATCGTCGCGTCCTTAGTCATGAGTTCCTGCTCGTGACGGTGGACCTCGGAGACGTCGCGCGTCAGGATGACGGCGCCCAGGCGCTTACGCCCGTTCACGAGGGGCAGCGCACGCATGCTGACGGTCGAGGCACGCGCGGCGATCTCAACGCGCCAGGAGGCACGGCCCATGACGACGACCGCCATGGATTCCTCGATGAGGGTACCGTCGCCGATAACCTCGGTGATCTCCTGAGCGAGAACCTTTCCGGTCACGTGCGTGCGAATGCCGAGGCGGCGTAGGCACGACACGGCGTTGGGGGTCGCGTGCTGGACGCGGCCCTCCGCATCCAGTAGAACGGCGCCGTCGAGAACTCGCGGGACACCGTGGGAGGTAACCTGCGGGGTGGAGTCGTAGGGGTATTCGCCGCGCGCCATCATCTGGCACAGGGTGTCGGCCGCCGCAACGGTCCACCCCTCGAAGCCGAGGGATAGACGCGGACTCGAGAGGTTAGCCTCGCGCGTGACGACGGCGATGATGCGCCCGTCGTGGCACACGGGCACGCAGGTTTCCATCATCGAGTAGGTGCCGGCCCAGCGGGCGGCGGGCGAGCGCACGACCTGCCCGGTCTGCAGGGCGCGCCGCAGGTCGATTTCGCGGGCGGCGGGCAGGTGGAGGCCGATGATGTCGTCCACGTGGACGGTCGTCGAGGTCGCGGGACGGCAGTGCGCGGCCGCGATGAAGCGTCCATCGTCGGCGGGCAGCCACAGAACCAGGTCGGCGGCCGCCAGGTCGGCGAGCACCTGCCAGTCCGCGAGGAGGAGGTGCAGCCAATCGATGTCCTGCTCCGACAACGGCGTCGAAGAGGCTTCTTCAGCTAACTGCATGAGACTACGCATGCATCTACTCTAAAGGGAGAAGGGCCGCGAGGACGGACCTTAGTTGTAAATGAGCGCCGGGACACGCTTCGGCGCCGCTTCTTTCGTCAGGAGAACCATGCAATTCACACAGTCCATGTCGTATCCCGGTACGGTCGACGAGGTCGTCACCATGTACCTGACCCCCTCCTACCTGGAGCGACGCTTCGGCCAGTTTGTCGTGGAGGGTTCCTCCACCGTGTCGGTGGAGGGCCAGCGCGTGTCATTCGCCGGCACCGTGCGCCCGGAGCTTATTCCGGCGGCGGCCGCACGCTTTGTCAAGTCCGATCTGCGCATCGCTTTCACCGAGGAGTGGACGACGAACGAGGCCGGGGCCTCCTCGCGCACGTCAGTGACCGTGGACGGCGCCCCGGTGTCCGTCGAGGCCACGTCCACGCTGGCGGGCACCGAGGAGGGTTGCGTTCGCGTGGTGACCGGCAACGTGTCGGTGCGAGTGCCGCTACTGGGCGGGCGCATCGAGAAGGAGGCGGTGGCTCACCTGGGCCGCGTCGTGGAGCGCGAGCAGGCGCTGGCCACGCAGTGGCTGGAGGAGCATCGCTGAACCTTCGCTACGCTCTGAGAGGAAACCCGCCCGCCCGGCGTTGCATTTCGGGCGGGTGGGGTCTTTTCGCGCCACAATAGGTCCCATGAGTGATACACCTAAGTCTCTGTACATGCAGCGTACGGGCGTGCGTCAGTACGTCGCCCGCAACCAGGACGGCGCCGAGATCCGCATCGGTCACGGCCCCGGCCTCTTCTCCCCCGGCGACCTGCTCAAGCTCGCGCTCGCGGGCTGCAACGCGATGAGTTCAGACGCGCGCATGGCCGCCCGCCTGGGCGACGATTTCGAGCAGTTCGTCGGTGTCTCCGCCGACTACGACCAGGACAACGACCGCTTCACGCACGTGGACGTCGAGCTGGTCCAGGACATGTCCGCACTGTCTGAGGAAGAGATCGAGGATCTGAAGCGTCGCGCCGATGCCGCGATCAAGCGCAACTGCACGATCGAGCACTCGGTCGTCGACCAGGCGCTGTCGGCCTCGCACACATGGACGAACGAGCGGATCAACTGACTTGAGCGTCGTCGACCGCCAGTACGAGGACCTGCTGGCGCGCATTATGCGTGAGGGCACCCCCAAGGGTGACCGCACCGGCACGGGCACGCGTTCCCTGTTTGGGGCGCAGCTGCGCTACGACCTGTCGAAGGGCTTCCCGCTGATCACGACAAAGCGCGTGCACCTCAAGTCGGTGGTCGGCGAACTCCTGTGGTTCCTGTCGGGTTCGTCGAACGTGTCCTGGCTCCAGGACAACGGGATCCGCATCTGGAACGAGTGGGCGGACGAGGACGGCGAGCTGGGCCCGGTGTACGGCGTCCAGTGGCGTTCGTGGAACGCCGGGGACGGTCGCCACATCGATCAGATCTCTCAGGTGCTCGAGACGCTGAAGACGAACCCGGATTCGCGCCGCATGGTGGTGTCCGCGTGGAACGTCGGCGACCTGCCGCAGATGGCGCTCGAGCCCTGCCACGCGTTCTTCCAGCTGTACGTGGCCGACGGCCGCCTGTCGCTGCAGCTCTACCAGCGCAGCGCGGACATGTTCTTGGGCGTGCCCTTCAACATCGCGTCCTATTCGCTGCTCACTCACATGTTCGCCCAGCAGGCGGGCCTGGAGGTCGGCGACTTCATTTGGACGGGCGGGGACTGCCACATCTACTCCAACCACACGGAGCAGGTGACCGAGCAGCTGAGCCGCGAGCCGTACCCGTTCCCGCGCCTGGAGCTCGCGAAGGCTCCTTCGATGTTCGAGTACTCCTTCGATGATATTTCGGTGACGGACTACCGGCATCACCCCACGATCAAGGCTCCGGTCGCGGTATGACAAAACTGGGAGCGATTTGGGCGCAGGATTGCAACGGGATCATTGGGACGGGCACGGCCATGTCTTGGCATGTTCCCGCTGATTTCCGGCACTTCAAGGAGTCCACGATGGGCTGCCCGATCATCATGGGCCGCCGCTCGTGGGAGGCTCTCGGGCGCGCTCTGCCGGGCCGCACGAACATCGTCATCACCCGCAGGCCCGGGTACGAGGCCGAGGGCGCTCTCGTTGTCTCCTCCGTCGATGAGGCGCTTCGGATCGCACGCGAGGAAACGGCGCGCACGGACGCTCCCTACATCTGGATCACGGGCGGGGCTCAGCTCTACGCCGAGACCCTTCCTCTCCTGGACGAGGCGGTGGTGACCGACCTGGAGCTGGACGTGGCCGCGAGCGCTCCCGAGGGCTCGACCTTCGTGCACGCGCCTGCGCTGGATCCGGCGCTGTGGCGCAGGGACGAGGAGCGCAGCGACGCCGAGTGGCGTGAGCGCTCCGGCGATGCTCGCTGGAAGGTGAGCACCTGGGTGCAGCGCTAAGCGTTTCCCCGTTTCGATACCTGTCCAGCAAGGCCCCGCGCATCGCGCGGGGCCTTCGTCGTAGGATGCACTGTGCCCTCATCACCTTTGCTGACGAATCCGACGCTGCGCGCGCTCGTGGCGATCGCGCTGTTTACGTACACGGCGCAGAACATGCTCAACGTGTCGATCGCTCCGCTGTCGCGTGCCCTTGATCTGCCCGAGTGGATCGTGGGCGCTGCCGTGTCCTTGGCGGCCGCCGCGGTGACGGCGCTCAGCCAGTTCTGGGGGCGCCGTTCGATCGCCTGGGGACGCAGGCGCGTCATCCTGTTGGCGCTGTTCTTGGCGCTCACGGCGGGCACGCTTTTTTCGGCGGCCGTGTGGGCGCGCGCGGCCGGTTACGTCGGTGTTTTCCTCGCTGCTGGCGCCATTATGGCGGCGCGCGGCCCCTTCTTCGGTGCGGCCGTCGCGGCGATCCCGCCGACGGGCCAGGCCCTCGTCGCCGAGGTGACCCCCGACGAGGCCTCGCGCGTACGCGGCACGTCCGCGTTCTCCGGCGCGATCAACCTGTCCGTCATGATCGGCTCCCTCGTCTCCTCGGCGCTCGGTGCCTGGTGGATTTTTGGCCCCGTGCACGCCACCCCGATCTTCGTCCTCATCGCCCTGGCCATCGCACTCATCTGCCTGCCTCGCGACGGAGGCTCCGCGCGCCCCAGTCGGCGCCTACCCCGCCTGAGCGCTGAGGATACGACCCCCGAGAAAGCGGCCCCGGCCTCGTCGACACAACGGACGGAGCAGGAGAGCGCGAGCGAGGCGACGGACACCGCCGCACTGCCCCCGCGCGTGCGGTGGACCGACCGGCGCATCGCCCCGTGGATCGCTTCGGTGTTCGGCATCTACTTTGCGAACGGCGTCGTTCAGATAACGATGGGCTTCCTC
Source organism: Schaalia odontolytica (assembly GCF_009730335.1). GTDB lineage: Bacteria > Actinomycetota > Actinomycetes > Actinomycetales > Actinomycetaceae > Pauljensenia > Pauljensenia dentiphila. Next base: position 1,038,427 of record NZ_CP046315.1, on the reverse strand, counting down.
GTCCAGGACCGCGGCGGGCTCGAGCCCGCACCCGCCGTTTCCGTGACCGCCCTCATGCTGCTGGCCAACGCCGCCGGAGCCATGCTGATGCAGCTGATCGTCGTTCCGCGCCTGGGGTGGAGCCCGCGCACGCTGCTGCGCACGGGCATGACGCTCGCCCTCGTTGCCCTCGCATGCCTGACGATCGCGCCGTCGCTGTGGGCGCTGGCAGTCTCGACGTTCGCGATGGGTGTCGCCTCGGGCATGGCCTCCCCCGGCTACTCGGCGGGCGCGTCCCTGGCAGTGAGCGCGCGCGAGCAGGGCGGTATCGCCGGCGTCATCAACGCGACCGGCGCGATCACGTGGATCGTTGCGCCCGTGAGCGCCACGGCCCTGTACGGCTGGATGCCGCTGTCGCCTTTCCTGCTGGCGCTCTCGCTCGTCGCCCTGTCGTGTGCCTGCGCCTGGTGGCTGCTGCACCGAGCAAAGAGCGCGGCTCGGCCCCTGGACTAGGACGCGACTAGGACGAGTGCCCCACGCCTCAACGCGCGGGCGGCGCTATCCTAGAGGGGTACGTAAGCCCTACGCGAAGGAGCCACCTGTGGCACAAGAAACCCGTACCGAAACCGACTCGATGGGAGCCGTTGAGGTCCCCGCGAACCGCTACTGGGGCGCTCAGACCGAGCGTTCGCTGCACAACTTCGACATTGGACGCAACACCTTCGTGTGGGGCCGCCCGATGGTGCGCGCCCTCGGCATCCTGAAGAAGGCCGCGGCCCTGGCCAACGCCGAGCTGGGCGAACTGCCCGCCGACATCGCGAACTACATCGCGCAGGCCGGCGACGAGGTCATCTCCGGCAAGCTCGACGACAACTTCCCCCTCGTCGTCTTCCAGACCGGTTCGGGCACGCAGTCGAACATGAATGCCAACGAGGTCATCTCCAACCGCGCCATCGAGATCGCGGGCGGCACCATGGGCACCAAGGCCCCTGTCCACCCCAACGATCACGTGAACCGTGGCCAGTCCTCAAACGACACGTTCCCCACCGCCATGCACATCGCGGTCGTCTCTGAGCTGCACGACATGTACCCGCGCGTGCGTCAGCTGCGTGACACCCTGGACAAGAAGGCCAAGGAGTTCGAAGACGTCATCATGGTGGGCCGCACCCACCTGCAGGACGCCACCCCGATCCGCCTGGGCCAGGTCATCTCCGGCTGGGTTGCTCAGATCGACTTCGCCCTCGATGGTATCGAGTACGCCGACACCCGTGCGCGCGAGCTGGCCATCGGCGGCACCGCCGTGGGCACCGGCCTGAACGCTCACCCGAAGTTCGGCGAGCTCACCGCCAAGAAGATCTCCGAGGAGACGGGCATCGAGTTCACGCAGGCCGACAACCTGTTCGCCGCCCTGAGCGCGCACGACGCGCTGGTGCTGGTCTCGGGCGCGCTGCGTGTCCTGGCCGACGCCCTCATGAAGATCGCGAACGACGTGCGCTGGTACGCGTCGGGTCCGCGCAACGGCATCGGCGAGCTGATCATCCCCGAGAACGAGCCCGGTTCCTCGATCATGCCGGGCAAGGTGAATCCGACGCAGTGCGAGGCCATGACCATGGTCGCCACCCAGGTGTTCGGCAACGACGCGACGGTCGGCTTCGCCGGCTCGCAGGGCAACTTCCAGCTCAACGTTTTCAAGCCCGTCATGGCGTGGAACGTCCTGGAGTCCATCCGCCTGCTGGGCGACGCCTGCGTGTCCTTTGATACGAACTGCGCGTACGGCATCGAGCCGAACTACGAGAAGATCCAGCACAACCTGGACATCAACCTCATGCAGGTGACGGCCCTGAACCGCCACATCGGCTACGACAAGGCCTCGAAGATCGCGAAGAACGCGCATCACAAGGGCCTGTCGCTGCGCGAGTCCGCCCTCGAGCTGGGCTTCCTGACGGCCGAGGAGTTCGACGCGTGGGTCGTTCCCGCCGACATGACGCACCCCAGCGCCGCCGACGAGTGATCCGCCCGTCGCGCTAGCGGCTGACGCTTCGGCCCCGACCTCGCATTTTCGAGGCCGGGGCCGTTTCGTTCAGTCCTGGGCGCGCGCTTTCCGACGCATCTTCAGAACCGTCGAGGCGATGATGGAGAGCAGGAAGACGTTGAAGAGGATCGCGCCGACGCTCGGGGACACCCACGTGGCCACGAGGCGCCCGACGGGGGTCGCGGCTGCCGCGGATACGCCGACGACGAGGCCGACGCGCAGGTCGACCATGCGGTGGCGCAGGTTGGTCACGGTGCCGGCGATGCCGGTGGGGATCATGACGAGGAGAGACGTGCCGCGCGCAATCAGGTCTCCCGCGCCGACGGCGAGTTCCATGCCGGGCACGATGACGGATCCGCCGCCCACGCCGACCAGACCGGAGAGGATGCCGGCGCACAGGCCGACCAAGATCATGAGGGCGCACGAGGCCGGGGTCAGCAACACGCTTCCCTCTCGCGTGGGAACGTGCAGGTATTGGGAGACGATGACGAAGACAGTGAAGCCAATGAGGATCCAGGGCAGGGCGGGCGCGGGGAGGCGGCGCAAGAGCCACACTCCTATCTGAGAACCCGCGAGCGCGCCGACCACGAGGAGGGCGGCTCCGGCCCAGGAGACCTCACCGTGCAGGGCGTAGCTACCCGAGCCGACGGCGGCGGTGACGATGATGGCGGCGAGCGACGTGGCCGAGGCTCGGCGCTGGTCCATGCCGAGGACCGCCATCAGGGCGGGCACGATGACGAGGCCGCCTCCCACCCCGAAGAGTCCGGAGAGGAATCCAGCGCCTACGCCTGTCAGGGCGACGAGGAGGATGCGCTTCAGGGTGAGGGGCTGGGAGTCCGCGTTGGCCATGCTTTTACTGTAGTACTGGGTTATTGTGCGCTCTGAGACAAGGCTTCACCCCGCGCGAAATGGAAGTCCCGGCCCTGTTCACGGGCCCACGGGCGGGCGTAGACTCCTCGCATCAACGAAAGGAAATGCGATGTCCAACGTTCTGGTTGTGTCGGGACACCCGCGCACCGGCGATGATTCGGTTGCGAATAAGACGATCCTGGAGGAGCTTGCGGTCCTGCTTCCTGGCGCCGAGATCGATCATCTCGATGACCTCTATCCGGAGTACACGTTCGACGTTGAGGCGGAGCAGGAAAAGCTTCGCGCCGCGGACGTCATCGTGTTGCAGTATCCGCTGTGGTGGTACGGCTGGCCAGCGCTGCTGCAGAAGTGGATGGAGGACGTGTTTGTGCGCGGTTTCAGCCACGGGTCTTCGGGTACGGCTCTGCGCGGTAAGAAGCTGGTCGTGTCGGTAACGACGGGGGCTTCTCAGGCTTACTACGCGCCAGATTCCGTCGATTTCAACGACTTGCTGACGCCCGCGAAGGCGACGTGTGCGCTGACGGGCATCGAGTTTGCGGGGAGCCTTCCCCTGTACGGGGTGTCGTACGCGAATCGCACGGATGAGGCGGCGCACGCCGACATGGTGGAGCGTTCGCGCGAGCACGCGAAGCACCTCGCGGAGTTCGTCTCCTCCCTCTGAGCTTCTGCTCCCCTGCCATCAGGCGGGAGACGAACCCGGCCCTGGCCTCGTCCAATACGAGGCCGGGACCGGGAGCAGGTGAGGCTGTGCCGCCGAGACGCAGGGAGTGCGAGAGGCCGAACTTCGCATCTGAGTGCTCCGTTAGGATGGGGGTATGACAGATACGCGTGACCCGCGAGGGATTGTTAACTTCTTTGTCCGATACCTGGTACTCCACGTGATGTTCCTGGTCGGGCTCCCGCTCTCGTACGCCATGGACCTGGCGCTCATCTACTTCTTTGGCTTCCTGGGCTTCTTCACCTTCTTCCAGGTGTTGATAGCCATCACCCGAAAGTTCCTCGAGAAGGCCGGATCGTGGAAGATTGTCGCGATCGTGGGGGCCGTATCCTCTGACGTGGCGGTCCTGTGGTTCTTGGGATGGCTGATCGGAGGTATATTCAGCGGCCCCAGCTGGGGGCTCGTGGCCCAGTGGCTGCCCTACCACTTCGTCGCCGCCTTGTGCGCATGGGGACTCCGCGAGTTCGTCTACTGGTTGAGCCCACGAGACACTGCTACGCCCAGCGCCCCTACCAGCCCCGCCGCTCCGGCTGAAACTGAGAACCCGGGCGATTTCAACGCTGCAGACGCCCCGACAGCGACCACCGGGTCTACCGAAGCAGACAGCGACAGCGACAAGCAATAGTCCGTTGTCTCGGGAGCGGCTTCTACAGCTCCCCTGCCGCTAGACAAAAGGCACAAACTGGCCCCGACCTCGCTTTCACGAGGCCGGGCCCAGACGCCTACTTCTTGTTCTTCTTCGGTGCGGGCACTTCCTCCCACATCGCGTCGACAACGTCGCGCAGCGCCTCGCGGTCCTCCACCTCGACGAGGAGCATCTCCTTCGCTCCCTCGTAGGGAATGGCGCGCGGGGCATCGGGTAGAAGACGTTCGGAGGCGGGCGTGACCTTGAGCAGGAACCGGTCGTCGTATATGCCACCCACGACCTTGCTCCGGTAGTAGAGAACATATTCGCCCATCATCTTGCGATACGACACTTCTTCTAACCCGGACAACAGCTCGAGGACATACTCTCGATACTCCTCACTGGACGACATCTGTTCCCCCATTTTTCCCGCCAAACACGATGCTTTCCCCTTCCTGCGCGACACTGCGCGGCGTCTTCTGTCGTAGCCCGTGCCCCTCAGTGTAGTCGCCTGACGTCAGGGCTCCTCAGCGACGATTCCAATCGGGTGCTCGTGTCCGTATGGTTTCCCATTCATTTCCTCACTGCGGGCCTCACCTGGGGACTACGCGAGATCATCGACGCGATGGGCTCGCGAGACACTGTCACGCCCCGTACTCTTACCAGTCCCGTTGAACGTGCTGCTAGTGAGAACCCCAGCGATTCCAAAGAAACAGACGCCCCAACGAACACGACCTCGAGCATAGAATCCGACGCCGACGACCGTTATTCCGTCTTCGGGAGCTGCTTCGACACTCCCGACCATCGGACGGAACACAAAACCCGTCCGCTATCCCTCCCATCACGAGGCCGGGGCTGGGTCAATCACTCAGGTTCAGACTGCTGGTCATTCGGTTCCGCCATGACCTGCAGATACTGGACACCCCCTTGGTTAATCAAATCCAAAGCCAAATCGTTGATGATCGGCAGCACCTCGTCGATAGTCAAGAGCGGATCGAGTTCCATCGTGATCGGCTGGAACCTCACAATGGGCTCCATGTATTCAGTGCCGAGCAGACTATTACCTAAGCTCATCCCGTGAATGTAGATCGGCTTTTTCTGAATACCGACAAGACCCGCTCTGATCCTAAAACCGCCGTGTGCCTGCCGTTCTTTCGCATGGCTACGCAACAGAGTAATGAAGTCCGTAACTGCAGTTTCGACTTCATTGCCTCTACAGTGGTTAGTCATTCCCACCGGGTAACGGTCACTCCACCGCGGGTCAGTAACCAGGAGTCCCAGTTGATATGCTCCGACAACCGTTGCATCATCGTGCAAGAACTTACGAAAGTACCCTCGAGAACTTTGGTATCCCCGGATGATCCACTGACGGAGTCCCTTTTTTACTTCCCCACCACTCCACCAGTTATCTACTCTGGTTCCACTTACGAGTTCCGGAGCAATCGGCGCGTTCGCGTATTGATGTATCAGATCTACAGTAGTCGGCACGCGTCCAGTAACTGCCTCGTGGGGAACAGCAGCTAAGGCAAGAAATACCCCGTCTTCCGGGCGTAGCGCCTCACAGGCACGCTCGTAACGATCTTGAAGGAGACGTTCCTGATCATCTGCGTGTTGGAAACGTTCGCGAAAACCCCGTTCGATCTCACGATCACTCATGTACACGGTGTGGGGACCATTACGACGTGGCGCCACAAAGGCATCGTCGCCTTTTTTCGCAAAGTGAGGAGCATCAGCAGAGTCCGGAACCCGCATCATGACGACACTCCCGCCGCCTTCATTGCCACACGGCACCTCATGGAACTCGAGTCCAACTACCGGAGGTCCGATCTTCGCATACGCCGCCCTCAGGATCCTCTGCTGGTCGGTGGCAGACCAAGATATTGGGACGATCTTAGAGGCGGTGTTCTTGTCGCCGTCTTCTTCAACCCCAAACACAATCCACCCGCCGCCGCTATTCGCCATGGCAGCGATGTCTTTTGCGGCTTCTTCGTCCCATCGCGGCTTTCGCGAATCATAAGCAACCCGCTTCCAGTCGAGGTCACTAGTTTCTTCAACGCTGTGCTCGACCGCTTGTTTGAACAGGATGATGGAAATATTCCCCGGTTCAAGACCCAGTGCTCGGTGAATAGGCGTAAACATATGGATCCTTATCGTCATAATTCGTGTAGAGGATCGAACTCGTCAAGCAGCAGAACTTGAACGAGTCCCTTTCAATGCCAGCACCCAATAGTGAAAGGCAACTGGCGTAGCGGTCCCGACCTCGTCGTCACGAGGCCGGGGCCGTTTCATCACAGTCCTCCGAGTCCAGAGAATCGTTCGACCCAGGTCCGCAGGGCGTCAAGGACGCGCGAGCGGATGGCTTCGCGGCTGCCACCGCCACCGAAGCGGCGGGCCGGCGGGAGGATCGAGGACAGGCCGGTCCCTTCGTCGGGGACGTAGCCCTCGCGCAGGGAGTCGTACGCGAAGTCCCGCGCACCCTCGCCGAGGCGTTCGGCCTCAATGATTGCGTCGAGTTCGCTGTCGCGCTTGGCAGCGATGAAGGACTCGAACTCTGTGGGAACATCCCCATTGAGGGACACTCGGCGGTAGAACTCTTCGATGAGGTCACGTTTGCCGCGCAGGGCGGGTGAAGCGGCGAGGGCGCGCGTGATTTCGACGGGGATTTCGCGGTCGTCGCCGTCGCCACGCTCGCCCCGATGATGCTCGACGAGCATGAGGATGTAGTCGACGTTGATGTCGACCTGCTTGACGAGCTCCATTTCGAAGACGAGCTCATCCGCGATCGGTTCCTTCTCCACCTTCGAGCGCTCGCGCGCCTCGTGATAGAGGTCCAGGTAGACGCTCCTGTAGTCTTCGAGCTCGCGCGAGGCGATCGTGTCATCGCCCTCGAAGTCGTCGAAGGACGTGAGGATGTTGCGCAGGCGCAGGACCTGCCCCATGAGGTCGATGAAGCGCTTCTGTTCCTTTTCGGATGCGATCGATCCGATGGGCAGGGGGAAGCCGATGCGAAGCTGCTCGATGGTCTCGAGGTAGGTGGACAGGTACTCGCCGTATGGGCGCAGGAGTACCTGACCGCGCGCCTCTTTGTTGCCGAAGAGGGCGATCGCGTCGTTCGTGGCCTCTTCGAGGTTGCGGAAGCAGACGATGTTTCCGAATGTCTTGACGGAGTTGAGGATTCGGTTGGTGCGCGAGAAGGCCTGGATGAGGCCGTGGGCGCGCAGGTTCTTGTCGACCCACAGGGTGTTGAGGGACTTGGAGTCGAAGCCGGTGAGGAACATGTCGACGACGATCACCAGGTCGATACGTCTTTCGGCAAGAGCCGTTGAGAGGCTCGTGTAGTATCCCTCGAATCCCGAGGCATCGGTGCCGAAGCTGGCACCGAACTGCTGGTTGTAGTCGGCAATCGCCTCGTCGAGGAAGGCACGGTCGTCCTGGGAGAGGGCCGAGGGGTCCATGGATTCTTCGGAGAGCAGACCGGTGCCCGGTGCCTCGGCGTTGGGCGCGTATGAGTAGATGATTCCGACGCTGAGCCTGCGCGCCTCCGGCAGGTCAGCCTGCTGGCGCTTGAACTCCTGGTAGTAGGCACGGGCAGCCTTGATGGAGGAGGTGGCGAACAGGGAGTTGAAGCCGTTGACGCGCCGTTCCTTGTACTGGAAGGAGGCGTGCCGCTTCGTCTTTTGGTCGAAGTGTTCGAGGATGTAGGAGACCACGGCCGAGATGCGCTGCGGGTTCATGTAGGCGCTGTCGGTATCGATGCCTTCGACGTCGTGGTTGTCGATGCCGTCTCGCACGCGGAACGAGTTGAGGTAGTCGACGCGGAACGGCAAGACGGTCTTGTCCCGGATGGCGTCGACGATCGTGTAGGAGTGCAGCTGGTCCCCGAAGGCCTGCTCGGTCGTCCGTAGGTTTGCTTTGCCGGAGCTGGAAGCATTGTCCGCAAAGATGGGCGTTCCGGTGAAGCCGAAGAGGTGGTAGTTACGGAAGGCTCGCGTGATGTCGGTGTGCATGTCGCCGAACTGGCTGCGGTGACATTCGTCGAAGACGAGGACGACGTGCCCGGAGTAGATGGCGTGCCCGCGGTGGCTCTTGACGAAGGTCGCGAGCTTTTGGATGGTGGTGACGATGATCGGCGTGGACGGATCGTTGATTTGCTGGGCGAGCTGGCGCGTGGACTGGTTGGCGGAGACGGTCCCCTCGGCGAAGGCGTTATATTCGCGGATGGTCTGATGGTCGAGGTCCTTGCGATCGACGACGAAGAGAACCTTGTCGACCCCCTCCATGCCTGCAGCGAGCTTGGCGGTCTTGAAGGAGGTGAGGGTCTTTCCGGAGCCGGTCGTGTGCCAGACGTATCCGCCGGCGGCGACGGTGCCCGTCTGCTTGTTCATGCTGGAGGTCTTAATGCGCTGGAGGATCGCTTCGGTTGCCGCGATCTGGTAGGGGCGCATCACGAGGAGTTCACCGCGGGTGTTGAGCACGCAGTAGCGCGTAAGGATGGAGAGGATGGTGCGCTTGGCCAGGAATGTGGCGGCGAAGTCGGTGAGGTCCGGAATCTGATTGTTGGCGGCGTCGGTCCACCACATGGTGAATTCGTAGGATCGCGCGTTGGCGGCGGCCACCTGCCGGCGCGTGCCCTGGTTTTCGGTGATGTGCTGGAGGCGCACGGTGTTGGAGTAGTACTTGGTGTGGGCACCGTTGGAGATGACGAAGATCTGCACGTAGCCGAAGAGTCCGTCGCCGGCGCCGGCGTGGAAGGAGTCGCGCTGGTAGCGGTCGATCTGGTTGAAGGCTTGGCGCAGTTCTTCGCCACGTCGCTTAAGTTCGATGTGGACGAGGGGCAGGCCGTTGACGAGGATGGTGACGTCGTAGCGGTTGGAGCGCGCGCCCGTGTCGATGGCGTACTGGCGGATCACCTGCACCTTGTTGCGGTGAATGTTGGTCGTGTCGATAAGGCTGATGTTCTTGGTGGTGCCGTCGTCGCGGGTGAGGACCTGCACGTGGTCCTCCTGGATGCGGCGGGCTTTGGCGACGACGGGGTTCCCATCGGAGGAGCGGACGTCGACGATCGAATGCCGGTAGAAGTCTTTCCATTCCCGGTCGCTGAAACGGTAGTTATTGAGGGCCTCGAGCTGGACGCGCAGGTTCGCTTCCAGGCCATCGCGGTCGTGGATATCCACATATTCGTAGGCTTGGGCGCACAGCTGCTTGATGAGGTCGTCCTCCAGGGCGGCTTCGCTCTGGTAGTCCTGCTCCTGGTCACGGGTCGGGTGATAGAGCCCAACGACCGTGAATTCGTCGGAGACGACGACGGGTTCGATGCGGGGGCGAGGTGCGTCGGTGGACACTCGCGTTCCTTTCTCTACGGGTCTCTTTCACGAGGCCGGGGCTGGCACGCGGGAGGCTTCCCTCCCGTCTGGTGACGTTGATCCGATGCTAACGTCACCCACCGTCATCTGCGTCCAGGCTCAACCGGCGGTGTCAGCTAAGCGACAAACCTGAAGCCTGTTCAACCCGACTGATGAAGCCATCGACACCGAGGCTGTAGTTCAGATACGAGCTCTTGATGGAATCTGCACTCTCCGCCTTCACAAGGACAACATTGTCGAACTCTGGTTCAGCGATGACAACATCATTGCCGTCTTCTATCCGGAGCGCCTCCTTCTCAAGGCGTTGATACTCATCATTCGCAGCCTGAAATTCTGGGAACCCGACAACGTCAAAGAACTGGATTTCTCGACTGAGGCAGAGAAGAAAATACTCATCTCTTTCATCTGAATCTGCCTGTACGAGGATGCCGCTGCGGGCTGCACGTAGATCTTCGAGCAGATGGGTTGTCTCACAGATCGTGCTAATTTCGCGTCTCACTGCAGCCAGGTCATCTGGCACATCTGGTACGCCAGGCCGTCCCTCTTCACTCGCAAACAGATGGGAACTGAGCATGAGGAATCGGTCTCTTTTCCGCTCATCTCCTTCTAGCGAAGCACGCACATCGGGGCTCTTGTATTCGAGGCCGTACACTTCACCAACTGCTTCCACCCCTGTTGCCCAAAGGTGCTGGAGACGAGTACGTATCTGCACCTCAATGCGGTACGTAATTCCGCCAACGGGCACCTTGTAGATCGCATGGTAGCTTCGGTAACCGCTGCGTTGCGGTGCCGCTATGTAGTCTTTGATCTTCCTATGTTCAAGAAGATCATCAAGGATTCGAGCTGCTTCGTAGACTTCGCGCACGCTACCCACAATGAGCCGACAGCCCCCGATATCGTCAAGCGCGCCAAGTTTGAAACGATTGTTATCGCGCTGTAACTTCCTCACGATCGAACGCATGCGCTTCAGACGGTACGAGACAACCGCTCCCTGAAAGTGTTCGGCACACCGAGTTAACGCTTCGAAGCAGAAAACCGTTGGTTCCAGGTGCTGCACCCGCCAAGCTTGGGCAATTGCAAGCGCCTCTGGGTCGCGACCACCACTTGCTTTCAGCCGGCTTCCGGCCTTTGATGCTGCTTCCCGACTCACATGCTGCTGACTTTTGGACACGACAAGAGTATAGTGTCTTGGAAGCTCAGCAGAAGGGGATCGACATGGCACAGTCAATCGTTGATGTCGCAACCTACATCCTGGAGCGTACCGGCACGGTGACGACTATGAAGCTCCAGAAGCTTGCCTTCTATTCTCAAGCTCAGCACCTCGCTCAGTACGGGTCCTCCCTCTTCCCTGAGGACTTTGAGGCGTGGCGCGGTGGACCCGTTGCCCCCGAGCTCTATGCACTGCATCGCGGCATGTTCCTAATTCGTCCGGGCGAACTGGTGTCCGGCGGCTCGTCTGCTCTCACCGATGCTGAACGCGCTCTCATCGATAGCGTGTGTTCTGCACTGGGCGACATGACAGGTGCCGAGCTGAGTGAACGGACGCACCTTGAATCGCCCTGGCTGGATGCACGCGAGGGACTGGCGCCATCCGTTCCCTCGAATGCGGTTATCACGCAGGAAGCAATGCGCAGCTACTACCAGGAACATCCCGTTTTCGCTTGATTGCCTAACGGTGCCCCATTGCTCTGGTGCCACTGTGGACACTAAAACGACCACCAGGGCAAGGTCTGAAACGGGTACGAAGCAGTTCACCTGCAGACGATGACCGCGAAACCTGACAAAACAGGGCCTCGTAATAGTCCACTCGTGGACGACAAGCTGAAGTCACGCCCTCGTGTTTCCCCTCACGTATGCGTGAGGGGAAACACGACTATTCGGAGGCTCTGTTGAGGAACGCGCTGACCACAAACAACGAGTCCTGCATGTAAATCACCAGCCAATCTCCTGCTTCCCGAAGTTTTTCTGCGGAATATCAACGTCTAAAGACATCACTTCAAAAGACGCGGAAGAGAATTACGTGCGAAGTTAAAGAAGATACACGGAATCGAGCACCAGCCGTTCGTCATTTATAGATGGACTGGACGCAGATGTGCATGCCCCCTCCTACCCTACCTACGTGGAAGGAAGGAGGTGACAAATGAACATTCGAGAAGTACGCCGACATGGCGACGGGTGGGGTGTTTTCGATCCGAACGCATCCAGAGCATCCGCGGTTGAACCTACGCAGGCAGCTGCTCAACAGCGCGCACGCGACATTCTGGCTAATCAGGGTGGCGGCGAGATGCGGACGCGAGGAGAGAACGGGAAGATCCGCGCCCAGGACACCATCAAGCCTGGGAACGATCCCCGTCGAAGCAGGGGCTAGTTACCACTGAGGGGGCGGGTCTAACACCCGCCCCCTCAGTTCGTTATTCGGCCTTCTTCTCGGGGAAGGACAGCAGGCGATCCCTGTAGTGCTCGTACTGGGCACGGCGGGCCGCAATCTCGGCGGGGAGGCCCGACGTAATGTCGTTCACGAGGGCATTAAAGCGATCGAGTACATCTGCCACTCGGTCTTGTTCTTCCATAGGTGGTACAGCCACCGGGAATCGCTCAAGCATCGGCTTCCTCACCGAAGTGACAGATGAATGAAAGACTGTTGATTCAAGGTATCGACCAAATTGGGAAACCATCACGTGATACAAATACCTTGAGGAGAGCAACTCTAGATTAGGGACGATCCGATAAGCTCGCTGATGTAGGGCATATTTACCTTCTACATGGTGAAAAACCTTACCAACGCCTACACCATCGCCCGCTGTAAGCACCGCAGATTCATCAAAGTCATACTCATTCAAGCTGAGTGGCACTTGTGACCGAACATAAAACGGGTAAGTGCCATTGTCGACGGCATCCGAGGTGTTTCGTCCACCTGTCGCAATATGCGCCAATTCGCCGAGCTTCACCATTTCAACCGGACCGCGAGCAGCCAGAGAATCATAGGAGAGCAAGTGGTTGCGGTAGTGCTCATACTGGGCCTGCCTTGCTTCCAGCTCCGCTTCCAGCTCCGCTTCCAGCGTCGTGAACTGATCCAATATTCTCACGATCTCACGCTGCACTTCCACCGGAGGAAGCGGAATATCAATTTTGGACAAGTTCGCAGCAGAGAGCTCAATAACTTTCGTCCCCTGGGCATACTTGCGTTTTTTTAGAGCAAAGTCCTCAGTGCGGAGATAATAACTAAGAAAGACACTATCAACCGCGAGAGAGCGCACCACAGTTGCATGGCCTCCCGTGACGCCCTCTACATCACCGAGCCACACAACCCCCTTACCCACATCTTCAAGATTCTCACTCGTGTTAGCCACCACGAGATCACCTGGAAACACGCGAGTCAATTTCTCTGCGTCTTCAGGAGCCAGATAGGCGGCCGCACACTTCGCCTGAATGCCATACTTCGTGAAGATATGACCATAGTGAATAGCAGGAATACCCTTATCGACAAATAGCTTCTTCGGCATCCCAGCGCCACGTTGCAGATCAGCGATCTCTCCGAGTGGCCGATACTCCACCCCGTCCGGGCACAGCTGCGCGATCAGCTCGGCGAGGCGGCTCATCGGTCGGCCTCCAGTTCTGCGACGATCGCGTCGATGGAGGCACGCAGATGACGCTGACGCTCCACGATGCCGGCGATCCGAGAGTTCAGCTCGACGATGTCGACCTGCTCGCGCGTGTCCTCGGGCTCGACGTAGGAGGACACCGACAGGTTCCAGTCATTGTCCTTAATGTCGTCGATCGACACCAAGGCAGCCACATGGTCGACGGCCTGACGCTCGGACACAAGAAAGAGGATCCGCTGCTGATTCTCCGCGGTCAGGCGATTCTTGTTCCCTTCACGCACGCACTCGGCGGACGCATCCACGAAGAGGACGCTATGGTCGGGGCGCGCCTTCTTGAGCACGATGATGCAGGTCGCGATCGTGGTCCCAAAGAACAGGTCCGGCGGAAGCTGAATCACCGCGTGCACGAAGTTGTTTTCGACCAGGTAGCGGCGAATCTTCCCCTCGGCAGCACCGCGGTACAGGACACCCGGGAACTCGACGATCGCGGCCGTCCCATCCTCAGCCAGCCAGTGCAGCATGTGCATGGTGAAGGCCAGGTCAGCCTTAGATTTGGGGGCCAGGACGCCCGCCGGCGCGAAGCGCGGATCATTAATAAGAGCGATGTCATCCTTGCCCACCCACTTCGTCGAATACGGAGGGTTCGAGACGATCGCATCGAAAGGCTGATCGTCCCAGTGGGCAGGTTCCGTCAGTGTGTCCCCCAGCGCGATGTCGAAGTTCGAGAAGTTGACGTCGTGCAGGAACATGTTGATGCGGCACAGGTTGTACGTCGTCAGGTTGATCTCCTGGCCGAAATACTGGCGACTGCTCGACGGCCCGAGAAGCTTCGCGAACTTCAGGAGCAGGGACCCCGAGCCAGCGCACGGGTCATACACGCGCGTCACGTCGGAGCGCCCATCCAGCGCGAGGGTCGCGAGGACTTCGGCGACCTCCTGGGGCGTGTAGAACTCGCCGCCTGACTTACCCGCGCTCGAGGCATACATGGTCATCAGGTACTCGTATGCGTCACCGAAGGCATCGATCTGCGCAGCACCGTGCTCGAGAGGCAGGTCACCGATGGCGTCCATGATCTTGACGAGCTTCGCGTTGCGCTGAGCGACCGTGTTCCCAAGCTTCGTGGAGTTGACGTCCACGTCGTCGAAGAGGCCGCGAAGATCCGACTCGGAGCCGCTGCCCCGCGCCGAGTTTTCAATGAAGCGGAAGGCGTAGGAAAGGGTCTCGTTCAGATTCTCATCACTGGCAGCCTGGGCACGCACGTTCCCAAACAGGTCAGAGGGACGAATAAAGAAGCCTTTTTCCTTGACGATGCCGTCACGCGCTGCCTCCGCATCCTCGTTGCTGAGGGTCGCGTAATCGAAGGCCGCTGCCTCTTCGGGGGTTCCACCTTCGGCGATAATTGCCTCACGCTCAGTGGCGTTCACGTAGTCTGTCAGATTCTCCGAGATGAAGCGATAGAACAGGAATCCGAGGACGTAGCTCTTGAAGTCCCACCCGTCCACGCTGCCGCGCAGGTCGTTGGCAATACGCCAGATCGTCTTATGCAGCTCCGCTCGCTCGATCACTGCCGCCACTATGCCCTCTTTTCTGGGCGAGGAGCTACGACACTCCTCACTGATCCCTTGCTCAACATTCGCTCGCCAATGTACGCGGGCGATTCATGTGGCCTAGCTTACTGCATAAGCGACCAGCTAAGGGCCGATAACACACCTAATTTCCGCCCATCCCAGCCCCGGCCTCGTCAATGAGAACATGGCACACGAAACGGACCCACAAAACACAACTTTTCAGGATACTCCCCCGCCTCCAATCAGTTAGACACGTTCAGAAAATATCGACAGGTTCTTTCATCATCAAGCAACTAAAGCCACAGGTCACAGGCGCGCAGCACCTGGCAAATACTTAGAAATTCAACCGACCCACGATTTTACTTGTCCGCACTGTGGGACATTTTCACTCAGCATAACCGTATTGTCGGTTAATTTACTGAAGAATCGCTTGACCGTTGAATGGGCGCATTTTCACGCGTATGACTCCCCCACTGGGTAGTCCCGTCAACGATGTCGAGGATACACACATCATAGAGACACGACATCCCCTGACCATCCCCGCTGCCATCGTGCTGGGCACCGCGGTCGTCGCCACCGCTCTGCCCCTGCCGAGCAGCACCCCGGCAACCGCCACTGGCACGGCGCACGTCACCCGCGCCTACACGGACAAGTCCACGCACGAACCGGGTAAGCAGGCGACGATCACGGCCGAAGCCTCGACCGAGAGAACCGTCCACTTCTCCGTCAGCCACCTCGGCGTCGAAATCGACTCGGGCGACGCCACCGTGACGAACGGCAAGGCCACCTGGACCTACACGACGCCGAGCGAGAACAACCGGGGATACCTCGTCACCGCGACCGGCGGAGACGGCACGCACGCGGAGACCGCCTTCGATGCCTCCACCAGCTGGACGCGCTTCCCGCGCAGGGGCTACCTCTCCCACTTCAAGCCCACCGCCCCCGATGGCTTGGCAGACAACGCCACCTACGAGCCCTACCTCTTCCACGCCCCGTCCGACTACGTGACGAAGCTCAGCCAGGACTACCACCTCAACGCCTTCCAGTACTACGACTGGCAGTACCGCCACGAGCAGCCCGTCGCCAAAGGCGACCTCAAAAACGAGTGGCCGCTGTGGTACCGAGACACCTACGCCTCCGCTGCGACCATCAACACCTACGTGACCAAGGCAGACGCAGTTGGCGCCTCCTCGCTGGCCTACTCCATGGCGTACGCAGTCAACGACGGCTACGACACGAACGCCATCAAAGAAGACTGGATCCTGCGCGAGGACAACGGCTCCAACTGGCAACGCGACTTCGGCAGCCAGTAGTGGGTCCAGGTGCCCCCCAACACGCCCAAGCCCCAGAACCACATGACGATGATGAACGTCAACAACCAGGGCTGACGCGACTACATCACTGGCCAATACGCGACCCAGAAGAATGAATTCAAGTTCACCGGCACGCACATCGACACGCTCGGCCAGACCGTCAAGAAGGACGCTTCCGGCAACAAGCTCAACCTGACCGAGGGCCTGTCGGCGCTCGTCAACGAAACCGCCGAGAAGACGAAGGGCGCGGTGGGCATCAACCTGCCCGACGGCGCCGGAAACAACAAGGTCATTCCCGGCTCAACCACGTACCTGTACACGGAGCCGTGGGACAACAACGAGACCAACGCGCAGGTGGCCAGCTACCTGCAGAGCGTACGCGCCACGGGCACGAAGAAGCCGATGGTGGTCACCGCCTACGCGAACGACTACGACCCGACCACCCTCTACTGGGATGCGGCGGCCAACGAGTACAAGCATCCCGAAATCACCCCCAACAACGGCGTGCGTATCGAGGCCGAGTCCGACCAGGCGAACGTGAGCGGCGACGTTACCATCGTGTCGGGCGACGCTTCCGCCTCTGGCGGCTCCTACACCTCGGGCATTGCCAAGGACGGGGACGCCGTCACCTTCACCGTTGACGCAGGACAGGGAGGCGCCTTCACCTTCTCACCGCGTTACTCGAGCCGGCAGGCAGATGGCGCCAGCCACCAGGTGATGATCGACTGGGCAAGAAGGGTCAGCAGAAGCTCCTGAAGTACGTCACCTTCAACAAGACGGAAAGTGCCTCCGACTGGCACGAAGATATCTCCATCAATGTGGAGCTCACCCCGGGCATCCACACATTTTCCTTCCCGATCGACAAGTACGAGAAGTACGCGCCCATCAACATCGACTGCATTACGTTCCGCGAGTTCAACGCGGATTCCGTCAAACTCGCGGATACGGCGTTCGCCGCGAACGGCGCGCACCACCTGGAGCTCGGCGACTACGGGTACAGCCGGGGAGGACGCAGTGCCCTCACGCTGCACACAAGACTCGGCCCCGGCTTCGTCACTATGAACGAGGCCGGGGCCGAGTCGCGTGACAGACCCTCAGTTGGTCTTCGTGTTCGTCAGGTGACGCCCGATATAGCCGATATAGACCTTGTTTGTCTTTGTCGTATCCGGGTAATAATGCATACGCGGCGCGTTCTGGTCGCAGTGGGTAGGCGCAAAGTGCGCCCACATCTCAATCTCACCACGAGGGTCAACCTCCGCGGGAACCGGCCTGGTGCGTTCCCTGCGCATCTTCTCGTTCCCCTTCACGGTTTCGCTCTCATTCGATTTATGACGTGAGGCAGAACAGGTGCGGTAGCCATCCGGCGGATTTGCCAGGTAGTCATGGACGTTTCCACCCGAAAAATCACCAGCCTCGCGCGCTCGCATATAGTCGCGCAGGACGAGGATGTAGTTCCAGAATTCGGCGGCGTAGCGTCCACTGTCAAGAGCGTCAAGTTTCAGAATGTCATCAATCATCGCATCGGGTTCGCTCAGGACGACATACCTCGTCACTGACTCGTATCCGCCCTCCGTCATCCGATCGAAGAGCTCCGACATGCTCTGCGGGATGTTGTCCAACTGTTCCTCAACGAAGTCGCGCTCGCTGTCCTTAGCGTCGGGGTTCTTCAACTTCCATTCGAGGAAGCGATTCCGTTTGCTGAGAAACTCCCTCTCCGCCTGTGCTTCGCGCAACTCGCTCTCGAGCTCCCCCTTTTGCAACAGCAACTCGGACTTTTCCTCACTGTCACGAACCGTCTCATCAAGACGATCCTCTGTGGCAGCCAGCTGATCGCGCAACTTGTCGCACTGGGTCGCAAGCTCCGAGTGAGCCTCATTCATTGCATCTAGGCCACTCGAGAGAGCGGCGATACCACTCTCCAGCTCGGTGTGCGAACGCGGATTAAAAGACGGCAAGAAGCGGCGGATCAGGCGGCGTAGTGGCTCGTACCACGCCAGGTGTCGGGACTCGCTACGCGGCAGCGCTGGCTCGGCAACCATTGCCCTACCGTTCGCCTCGGATACAGGTGCACCCGGTGCAGCGTCCTCCGGCTTCACCAGTTCAGGCTTACTCGATTCCTCGACCGGCAGCCCTGTCTCACGAGAGAGCGCGGACAGAGACTCGGCGACCCGCTGGCGTACCCTCTCGTCGAGCAGCTCCACCGTCCTCGTCACTTCGCGCAGCGGATAGAACGTGGGCACCGTGAGGCGTTTCTTGTCTAGGGGCGCTTGCGCGCGACGCAGTTCCTTGTCCAGTCCGTTTTCCCACAGGTATTCGCAGGGGGTGCGTGCGATAATCGCCGACAATTCAGGGCGAAAACGCTTTCTTTTCTCGTCATAACCGCGTAGGAGCGTAGGAGCGGTGAGAACCCGGTGGCGAAGCCTGTCCGCAGGTTCCTCCGGGTTAAAACCGGGCAGGTAGGTACGCAGGCTCCCCTTAGGCATGCCACACCCCTGCCCGATCCCAGCGCGGAACTCACGGTACGCGTCGGGCGTTAGGAGGAAGTAGGACGCACAGCCGGCCGAGTCCCAAGTCAGCGACCCAAGGATTTCCTTCCATCGACATTCCGCCACGAGGTCCCCTTCTCCGCTCCCATCCGTAAGCGGAGCGGCCACGACGACGGAGGCACGCCTACGTTCGTCACGGATCCAGCCGATCAGCTCCTCGACCTGACGGTCATCGGAGATAGATTGAAGAGATTCCGACAGCGGCATCCCCCGGTCATAGCAATGGCCCTCACTGATGAGATCGTGCACCAGCCTCGGAGGCTTCGCGTCCCATTCACTGTCGCGCGGTGGTGTGACCTCGATCCAGACCACATCCCGATAGTGGGACTCTTTGGTCGCGTGCATAGCGAAGATACGCGTCGTCCACTGCTGATGGCCGTCGCCTGTACGTTCGACCAGTTCGAGGAGTTGACGTTCGTAATGCTTATCCTCGGACGTCTCCGTTAGTTTCGTCGCGACGATATCCGCGATGTTCCCTTTCTGGGATGTCAGCTCACCGAATCGGTAGATTCCCTCCGCATCGCACTCGATACGCGACTGAGAACCTTTGCTCAGATATTTCTTGTGCACCCACTCATGAAAAAGGCGATCCGCGGTTTGCAGCGCGCCTTCCTTCCCATCCAATTCCACAATTGCTCTGTAGCCACGCGCCATTGCATTACTCCCGGTTCGACGTTGATAGAAGCAACATGCGGAACAGCATACATCTACTGAATAACCACGACAGCAAAATGCAGAAACAACTTTCTGTTGTTACCCGCAGACACGAATCCCGGCCTCGTCACTATGAACGAGGACGGGGTCGAGTCGAGCGGTCAGATCACCACTGCGGATTCAACGTATGGCGTTCAGCTCAGGACCTTCATGGCCTCGTCACGCGCCTCGGGGGTGGAGAGGCGGTCGAGCGCACCCGGCGTTGTCTGGTAGTAGGTGAGCAGGCTTCTCACGCGCGACGGACGGATGCGCAGAGTCGTGAACACGACGAGACATTCGATATTCTGTCCGGCACCAATCAACAGGCTCCTACCACTGTTGCGCTGCCCGATCACCCTGGGCTGGTCGCTCCACGGGATCGAATAGTGGATGCCGCCCTTGCCCCACATATCCACACGCTGCTGGCTCACGACGATGCATTCACGGCTCTGAGATCCGATAATCTTGGCAACCAGGTAGAGCGCGACCACTGCGGCTGACAGCACGTTACCACCCGCAATGCTCCTGATATCAGCGTCTACGCTGAAGAGCGACACGTAGAAGAAACACACTCCCGCGGCACTGGCAAGTAGCGCTGTGAGGACACGAAGATACATCACGGTGGAACCGGGACGCACGAGAATCGTTCCGTCGGGCGTGGACACGACACTGACAAACCAGGGTGACCGGCCTCCCTCTGCCGCTCCCAGCAGCAGGCAGACGACGCCACCGGTGATCGAAGCCGACGCGTAGAACCATTCGCCGCCCTCGATACCGATCCACGTGAACAAGGCGGCGCACGCCAGCCCAATACTCCAGATGAGCCAGCGGCCCAGCGATCTCCCGTCCTTGTCTGTGACCGCGTAGAAGGTGCCGTAGCTCGACCTCGCCATCTGCGAACCAGGTTGCGCCACGGGAGCCGGTGCGGGCGCCCAAGGCTGGCTCATCGGAGCACCACTCCCCTGATTCCATGCGGCATTCGGCCCGGGCACCGGCTGGGCAGCACCAGCCTGCTCGGCGGGCACAGTCCCGGGAGCGGCGTTCTCGTCGCCTGTGGGCGGCGCAAACTTGTTCATACGTCTCCGATCCTCCTCGCGTGGTGCCCCAAAGGCACTCATGCATCCAGCCTATCGCGCACGCACTCCCCGACCGCAATCGGCCAGTCCTGCGCGCATGGTTCGGCCCCGACCTCGTTCAGGAATCAACGAGGCCGGGGCCGAGCCTGACGCTCACGGGTCGTCAGGAGCGAGCGACCTCCACGGCGGTGGTCTGCGCGAGGTTGGACAGAGCGGTCACGAACTGCGCGATCAGCTTGCGGTTGCGGCTGTCCTGCATGAGGTTGGGCAGCCCCTTGGTCGTGCAGGTGACCTCGACGACGGTGCCGGCCTCGGAGGGAATAAAGCCGACGACGATGTTCTCGCCCCAGGACATCATGCCCATCGGGGTGTCGAAGGTGACAACCTGACGGTTGGGGTCGGCGAGGGTCACGGTCGCCTTCGGAACGGACTGCGCGGCCGGGGTGGCGAGCGGGAACAGCTGCTCGAACGGAACGGCGAACTGGAATGCCTGCGTCGTGGAACGCATACCCATGGGAGTGTCTCCTTAAAGATCTCAGTTATCTCGGATAAGCGCGATCTGGCCGCGCGCACCGGCGAAGAAGGGGCCACGCGCACGATCACGGACACCTCAGTGTGGCGCTGCGAAGGCGCGACTTCTTCCAGCTGGTTCAGCGTAGCAGCACGCGCCCAAATCTCATATTCCGTCCCCAGAAATGACCGCGACCTTCGTTGAGAAAGCAGATGCCGGGCCCATAGATGCAGGCGGGCGGCGAGACGTCATCCGTCTCGCCGCCCAACCTGTTCACAGAAGTGACAGCGCCTTCCTCAGGAACGCGGCTCGAAGGGGCTCACCGACACCGAAGGCATCTCCTGGCACACGCGCAGGGTCAGCTGCAGGCTCGTCGCGCCGGTGCCCGCCTCTGACATGATGTCGACCAGCTCCGAATCGGCGGGGTTACACCCCTCAACTCCGTCCGTCGATTCTGCCGTCAGTGTCACGCCCACGCGGCCACCCTGAGCGATCGTGTAGACGTTGCCGGGGTCCTCACCGTCGCGCACGGCGGTGGAGATGACGGAGCCGCCGCCGGAGAAGATGATCTGCGGGAAGCCGTCAATCCAGCACGATGGCCCCTCGTTCGTGAAGCCGATATCCACGTAGGTGGTGCCGCCCGCCTCCTGCTGAGAATCGATGGAGGGCTGCAGGTTCGTCAGGTCGCAGCGCTGGTCGTTGTCGGCGACATTGACGTCGGGGGCCTGGTTTCCCTCGTCGGGCACGCCGCTCTGAGGGCCAGCGCCGCTCTGGGAGGGCATGTCGTTCTGAGAGGCGGAAGCGCTCGGGGAAGCGGACGAGGCCGTCGACCCCGACTGGTGCTGCGCGCCCTGCGGGGAGCAGGCGGCAATGCCCAGGCCCAGGACGGACAGGGAGGTCACGGCAAGAATGCGTCGCGTGTTGATCATGGCCCCATCCTATGAAGTGCCACGCCGCTCACGCACCGCCACGCCGGGCAGAGCCCAGGGGAGACAAGGGGCGCACCGGGCGTTAACTGCCCACCCGGCCCCGGCCTCGTCCCCTCTATCGAGTGACAGGCTCGATCTCCACGGGGGCCACGTCCATCTCAGCCAGCGGCACCACCCGATCCTTGCGCGCGACGTGGTAGCCCCACCAGACCACGCCGAACAGCGGCAGGCCGATGTAGGAAGAGGCAACCTCCCAGACCTGGCCGTGAAGCACAGCTTCATAGTTCTGTCCCGCCATGACCACCAAGCACATGACGAAAGCGATGATCGGGCCCGCCGGGAAGAACGGAGAGCGATACGGCAGGTCCTCGAGGCGATACCCCTGCAGCAGGTACGCGCGGCGGAAACGAATATGACTGACCGCGATACCCAGCCACATGATGATGCCGGAAATACCGACGATGTTCACCAGCCAGATGTACGCGTCGTTGAAGACCAGCTGCGTGAGGAAGCCAAGCGCCGCAGTCACCGTCGTCACCGCCATCGCGTAGGCGGGCACGCCGCCCTTGGTGACGCGGGCAAAGATCGCGGGCGCCTGGCGCTTGAGGGCCATTGAGTGCAGCATACGCGAGGCCGCGTACAGGCCCGAGTTGCCCGCGGACAGGATCGAGGTCAGGATGACCGCGTTCATGACGGCAGCCGCCGCGCCGATACCCATGCGCGCAAACACGAGCGTAAAGGGCGACTGGGCGATGTTGTTCGCCGAGTCATCGGCCGCGCTCAGCAGACTCGGGTCCGTGTACGGTAGCAGCGTACCGATGACCGCGATCGCACCGATGTAGAAGAACATGATGCGCCAGAAAACCGTGCGAATCGAGCGCGGCACATCCCTGCGAGGATTCTCAGACTCACCCGCTGCCACACCCACCAGCTCGGTGCCCTGGAAGGAAAAGCCCGCGATCATAAAGACTGCAATAACGCCCACGAAGCCGTTGTGGAAGGGCGCGTCCCCGATCGTCCAATTCGACAGGCCCGGAGAGTTTTCGCCCATCACGCCGGCGATCATGAAGACGCCCGACAGGACAAAGACGATGACAATGACGACCTTGATGGCGGCCAACCAGAATTCGGCCTCACCGTAGACTCTCGCCGAGAGCGCATTGAGCCCGACGACGATCACGAGGAAGCCCACCGCCCATAGCCACGACGGCACAGACGGGAACCAATAGGCCATGACGAGGCCCGATGCCACGAGGTCCGCGGCCACCGTCACCGCCCAGTTGAACCAGTAGTTCCACCCCATCGCGAAGCCGAAGGACGGGGAGATGAACTTCGTGGCGAAGGTCTGGAAGGAGCCCGCGACCGGCTGGTGCGCGCTCATCTCACCCAGGGACTGCATGAGGAGCAGCACCATCAGGCCAATCGCCGCGTAGGCAAGAAGGGCACCTCCGGGACCGGCGTTCGCGACTGTCGCACCGGAGGCCAGGAACAGGCCCGTGCCGATCGCGCCACCGATGGCGATCATCTGCATGTGACGCGACGCCAGGCCGCGCTTGAGCGCGGTGTTGGAGCGCTCCTGCACATCGTTGGCGATGTCGTCGGGAGTGGGGGTAGCCATGAGTCGGTTCCTCATCTGTCGATCGTCGAGTCCCATATTAGTCCCACAAACGCTTGTGTCGACATTGGTAGATTCTTTTCTCATTCTTTAACGAGGCCGGGGCTCTCCTTCCGCTTTTGTCACCCCGTTGCCCACCACGGCCTCGCCCGCACCAAACGAGCCACACACCCACCGGGCAGTTACACTAAACCCACCCACGCCACCGCAGGAGGTTCCTATGACGCAATCCCTCATGAGCATCGGTTGGATGCTCCTCGCCCTCGTCCTCTCTGCATCCATCGGCCTCGAACGACAGATCCGAGGCAAGAGCGCGGGCATACGAACGCAGGCCATCGTCGGCCTCACCGCCTGCCTCATGATGCTTATCTCCAAGTACGGCTTCTCCGACATCCTCGTCGACGGCATCACCCGATACGACCCCTCTCGCGTCGCCTCGCAGATCGTCTCCGGCATCGGCTTCCTCGGCGCGGGCATCATCCTCACCCGTCACGGCGCGATTCGAGGCCTCACGACCGCGGCCACCATCTGGGAGACCGCGGCGATCGGCATGGCGTGTGGCGCGGGCCTGTGGTGGCTTGCCGCGGCCGGCACGGTTTTGCATTTCATCGTCATCGCGCTCCTGACGCCCCTCGTTCAGTTCATCCTCATGCGCACCCATGGCCACAAGGTGACGCTCACTATCCATTACACGCCGGGGCACGGCGTCCTCTCCACACTCCTCAGCCAGGTATCAGCCCTCGGCTGGACCGTCTCCGCAGTGTCAACCCACACGGATTCAAGTGACCGCGCGACCACCGCGCGATTCACCGCATCGACGCGCCAGGACCTCTCACGCTCCCTGCTGGTGACCACCCTGGCCGACCTCGATGGCGTCGCAGGCGTCGACTTCAGCGAAGACGACGACGAATAACGCTCACCGCATAGACGAGGGGCCCGCGGATCACCGCGGGCCCCTCGTTCATGCCATCAGGCTCTCAGCGCATCACGCCTGAGGACCGAAAGGATTGTAGGGCTTGTCGCCCAGCTGGGGCTGCTGGCCCTGCTGCTGGCCAAACTGAGGCTGCCCGGCCTGGGGAGCCTGGGGGGCCTGGAAGCCGCCCTGCTGCTGGCCGTACTGAGGTTGCCCGGCCTGCGGGGCCTGGAAACCGCCCTGCTGCTGACCGAACTGAGGTTGCCCGGCCCGCGGGGCCTGGAAACCGCCCTGCTGCTGACCGAACTGAGGCTGACCGGCCTGCGGGGCCTGGAAACCACCCTGCTGCTGACCGAACTGGCCCTGCTGCTGGCCCATCTGCACGCCAGCGAACGCGCCACCGAAGGCATTCGGGTTGTTGATCGGAGCAACCGCACCGGTCTTCAGTTCCATGAGCAGGAGGCCGCCCGCAGCGCCGAGCGCGATAGAGAACAAAGCCAGCAAGAACGCACCGAAGCCCGCGTCGACGTACTGATTAGAAAGCGCGACAATGAACTGAATAATGCCAAGCAACGCCACCACAAGCGCGCCGATGCCCGCCGACAGGAACGCCCACTTCTGGTTCGTGAACCAATAGGCGACGCCCAGGCCGACAACAGCAATCAGCAGGATGAGGTGGAATGCCGAGTAGCCGCCCTTCACCTCGAACATCGACGCGGTCATACCATAGCCACTGAAGTAAGGCAGGAACATCGAGATGAGGATCAGCACTGCCGCTGCGGCAATACCGATGAGCGAGTAGGTCGCGCGAACGGAACGGCCGCTCACCTTGCCTGTTTCGGCCACAACGGCCGTCTGGAACTGGTTGAACGCCGAGTTCGCGGCAGCACCGAACTGCTGGGCGGCAGCACCGAACTGCTGGCCCGTCGACTGGCCCGCGGGAGCATAACCCGGCTGACCGTACTGCTGCTGGCGGGGCTGACCGGGCTGGCCGAAGGGGGCCTGCTGGCCCTGCTGCGGCTGCGCGCCGAACTGGGGCTGCCCCTGCTGGCCCTGCTGGGGAGCAGTACCGTACTGGGGTTGGCCGGGCTGGCCGAAGGGGGCCTGCTGGCCCTGCTGCGGCTGCGCGCCGAACTGGGGCTGCCCCTGCTGACCCTGCTGGGGAGCAGTACCGTACTGGGGTTGGCCGGGCTGGCCGAAGGGGGCCTGCTGGCCCTGCTGCGGCTGCGCGCCGAACGGGGGCTGTCCCTGCGCCTGCGCGCCCACCTCGGGCTGACTCTGCGGCTGAGCGTCTGTCTGCGGCGGGTTACTGAAGGGAGACTGCGCGACCTGCTCCTCGGTCGACTGGGTGGGAGCGGCCTCGTCGACAGCGGGAGCCTCGGACTGCGCCGCGCCCTCGAGGATTGCCTGCTCGAGGTTATCGTCGGTGGCCTCGCTCACGGGAGCCTCGGGCTCGACGTGAGCGACCTCGGGCTCTGCGGGAGTCTCAACGTGCGCCTCTTCGACCGCGGGCCGATCGACGGGAACCTCGGTCGGGGCGGCCTCGGCCTCGGGCTGCGCTTCCTCGTGGCCACCGGCGAAAGGCTCGGCCTGCTCGCTGGTTTCCTCCGCGGGAGCCTCGGGCTCGGAGACCGCAGGCTCCTCGGCAGCCGGAGGCTGCGCGGGAACGACGCCCTGGTCCGCCAGCCACTGCCCGAGGGCAGGGTACAGCGACGGGTGCGTTGCGACGTAGGGACGCAGGTCCGGGCGAGCGGCAGTGATATCCGCGAGATCCTGGGCCGAAAGCGCCGGATTGCTCAAGTCGGCAGCGGTGAGCTGCGACGGATCGATAGTGCTCATCTGTATTCCTCTCGCACCCGTAGGTGCAGTTCCTGATGGCGAACAGCCAATACTATCGCGCCGAGGGTTGTATACGTCAAGACGTTCACACCATGAAACACGGGCGTGAAACAAAAGACCCGGCCCCTCACGGGACCGGGTCTGTGGTGGTAGCGGGGACAGGATTTGAACCTGCGACCTCCGGGTTATGAGCCCGGCGAGCTACCGAACTGCTCCACCCCGCGTCGGCTCTAGATACTCTAGCGCATCGACCGGGAGGGCACAAACTGTGCGCGGTGATTTACGTCCCAGCGGTCAGTATCTGTCAGCGGGCGGGCGTTCACGCGGCTCGGAGCAGTTACTGGGGCGCGGCGAACACTGACACGTTCGTCGCCTGAGCGGACGAGTTCTTCGGCGCCGCCTCGGACGAAGCACCCTCGGGCGTCACCGCCGGCGAGGTGACGTGGCCGGCCGGGGCCGCTCCTGCGGCAGGGACGGGAGCGCTCATCGCGTAGGGCGAGGGCGCCGGCTTGAAGTCAGGGATCGCGAGCAGGATCGCGGCGATGACACAGACCCAATCGAGCACCCGCATCAGGAGCAAGCGCGCACCCAAGAGTCCGAGCTCATAAATACCGGGCTCAGGCACGAACGCGTAGTACCAGACAGAATCATTGGTAACCAACACGATCGGCGTAACAACAAAGAACAACACCAAAATGACGCATGCGGCAACATAGCGCGCAATGGCAGCACCCTTACGGATATAGAGCACCGCAAGCACGATGACAACGATTTCCATCAGACGCCACAACCAGAACAACGGGTTCGAGAACCGGCTAACGTAATCATCAAGATGATCAAACCGATAGGGAATGAATCCGTGCACCAGGGAGATACTCTGGCAGACGATGAGCATCCACGCCGCAATGCGTCCGCGCATGGATCGCGACGAGCGCGCCGAACTCACTGCGCCGGTGTGCAGGGGCGCCGCGCCAAAAGGATGTGCGGCCGGCGCCACCATCACGGGAGCACCCGTCGGCGCGGGCAGCGACGAAGCTTCCGCCGGCTCCTGGCTCGGCTGAGGCACGCCCGAGTGCGTAGCGAAGGGATTATTGGGCAGAGTCATCGTATTCCTTCCACGATGTCGATGGATCCCAGGGACAGATGCCCTCACCATAGCAACGACGCACCAAGGCGAGCCGGTCAACAACTCATGCTGGGATAAGCTCCCCCATCCAGTTGTTGCCGCAAACCACAGACGACCGCGCGCCCGCCCCCCACGACATGTGATCGGCGGGACCGGGCGCGCGGTGGCTTCCGTCAGCGGTTATGAGCCGCTTTGTGCACCGCTCGTGGCAGATGGGCTCGGGCTGGGCGTCGGCGTGGGCGTCGCCGCGCCGAGCTCCTGCTGGGCGGCCTCGGCGCGGGCCAGGGCGTCGCGCAGGCGCGTCTGTGCCTGGCCGAAGGCGGTCCAATCGGACTTACTCATTGCTGAATCGGCGTCACGCATGGCCTGAGCGGCATCGTTGATGGCCTGCGTCAGGCGGGCGTTCGCGTCGCCCGAGGCGGCCGGTGGGGTCGCACCCGACTGGCTGCCGTCGTCGCTCGCCGGCGGCGTCTGCGGGGTCTGCGGCGTCGTCGCACTACCATCGTCGGCGACCAGCTGGCGCAGCGATTCTTCCAGGGTCGGTGCGAAGCCGACCTTGTCGCCGAAGGCCGTTAGGACGGAACGTAGCACCGGGTAGGACGCCGAGCCCGTGCCCTGCACGTAGACAGGCTGCACGTAGAGCAGGCCGCCGCCGACCGGCAGGGTCAGGAGGTTACCGCGGATGACCGTGGAGTCAGCCTGGTTGAGCAGGTTGAGCTGGGTCGCGATCTTCTCGTCCGAGTCGTACTTGTTTTGCACCTGGCCGGGGCCGGGAACGGTCGTCGACGACGGCAGTGCGAGCAGGCGCAGCTTGCCGTATCCCTCGCGCACCTGGCCGGGGGTGTTACCGGTCTCGGAGTCGACGGCGAGGAAGCCCGCCATGGCCTCGCGCCGGCCCTCGCCGCCGCCACCGGGCACGAAGACCGAGGTCAGGGAGAACTCAGCGCTGTCCTGTCCGGGCATCTGCATGGTCAGGTAGTACGGCGGCTGCAGTGCGGTCGGAGCGGGCACGGGGTTGCCCGCCGCGTCCACGCGCGTGGAGGAGTTGGAGCTGGAGGCAGCGCCGTGGGTGGAGGTCTCCTCGGCCAGGCGCCAACGGTCGCCGCCGGAGTAGAAGCCGGCAGCGTCGGTCACGTGGTACGTGGCGAGCAGGTTGCGCTGAACCTTAAACATGTCCTCCGGGTAGCGCAGGTGGCTCATGAGATCGCCCGAGATCGCCGAGACGGGCTCCACGCTGCCGGGGTAGATCTTTTCCCAGGTGCGCAGGATCGGATCCTGGTCATCCCAGCGGAACAGGCGCACGGAGCCATCGTAGGCGTCGACGATGGCCTTGACGGAGTTACGCATGTAGTTGATCTTGTTGGCCTGGACGTACTGGCCGACCTCAGTGGAGCGAGAGTCCACGGTGGCATTCGAGAGGGTCTCGTGCTGCGCGTACGGGTAGTTATTCGTGGTCGTGTACGCGTCGACGACCCACACGAGGCGCTTGGGGGTCGACGGGTCGCCGTCCATGTCGACGACCGCCGGGTAGGCGGACTGTTCGAGCGTCAGGTAGGGCGCGACCTTCGCGACGCGCTGGAGGGGATCGCGATTGTAGAGGATCTGCGAGGCCTCGTTCGTCTGGGAGGAGAAGAACAGGTCTGTGGATGCGAACTTGATCGCGTACAGGAGCTTGTTCCACACGTTGCCCACTGAGGGGCCGCCGTTGCCGACGAAGGTCGTGGATACCTGGCCGCCAACCGCGGTGTCGTCCGGGTAGTCGAGCTCCTGAGGCTCGGAGCCCTCGGGGGCGCCGACGATCGAGTAGTCGGGCGAGCCGGGGCTGAAGTAGACGCGCTCCTCGTAGTCACCCATCTCGCCGACGGAGGGCACGGACTGTTCCCAGTATGAGGGCAGGCCATCGCTGGTCAGCTGGTTGCCGTATGCGGCGACCGCGCCGTAGCCGTGGGTGTAGACGGTGTGCTGGTTAACCCAGGTCTGCTGCTCGGCGGACAGGCCTGAGAGGTTGAGCTCGCGCACAGAGATCACGGTGTCGCGGCGCTCCCCGCCCACGTTGTAGCGGTCGACCTTCATGCCGGAGTTGAAGCCGTAGTACAGGCGAGACTGCTGGAGCTGCTGGACAGTCTTTGTGATGACCTGCGGGTCGAGCAGACGCACCTGGGAGGTGAGGGACTCGGTGTCGAATTGACCGGCCGAGGCCGTGGTGGCCGCGTCGTAGTTCGTCTGATAGTCGACGTCCTGCAGGCCGTAGGCGGCCAGCGTGGCGTCGATGTTGCGCTGAATGTAGGGAGATTCAAGGCTGCGCTGGTTGGGGCGCACGCGGAACTGTTCGACGAGGGCCGGGTAGGCGCCAGCCAGGATGAGGGCGGCGATCACCGTCACCGCGACGCCGGTGACAGGCAGGCGCCACGTGCCCTTGAAGGCTGCGACGACGAAGAGGACAGCAACGAGTCCGGAGATGACCGCCAGGATGGAGTGCGCGGGCAACGTCGCGTTGATATCGGAGTACATAGCGCCATGAATGGAGCCGGAGTCCGAGGTGAGCAGCTCGTAGCGGCCCAGCCAGTAGTTCGCGGCGATGAAGAGCGACAGGCAGGCGGCCATCAAGCCGGACTGCAGGCGCGCCTGCTTCGAGGCGTGGGGGCGCGGTGCCAGGCGGATCGTTCCGTACAGGTAGGACACGATGAGGGACGCGATGAGGGCGATGGCGGTGACGGTCATCAGGAAGGATACGAGGACCTTCAGTGCGGGCAGGACGAACACGAAGAACGAGATGTCCAGACCGAACTGAGGATCAACCTGATCGAAGGAGGAACGGTTGAGGAACTGGAGCAGCGTCTGCCACTCCGTGGCCAGACGAGCGCCGTTCGTGAAACCGAAGAACAGAGCGACGCCCCAGAACGCGAGTCGGCGCACGGGCTCGAGAGCCTTCTGGTAGGCGCGCAGGGAGGCCGACGCCTGCCCGCGCGTCGAGGACGCGTGATGCCGGTACGCGTAGGCCATCGAGAAGAAAATGAGGGCCGCTGCCACGATGAAACCAACGACGAACAGGCCGATGTGCGCGCCCCACTGGGTAAGAATGACACGGGTGGCGCTCATCTGGCGGAACCACAGGATCTCGGTCCACACGACAGACGCGGCGTAGATGATGGCGCCGATCGCGATCAGGACGCCCAGAGTGATCGCTCCGGGGCCGGGCTTACGCATCTTCAGCTCGACGGGTGGGCTATCGGGGTCTCGGGGCGCACGCGCTCCCCCCGGTGGGAAGACCGAAAAATTGAAGCTCACGGCAGTCCTCTCTGTAAAACCGATCAGCTCCGATCCAGTGTAGCCGCGCACATGCACTTCTTCGTCTCTGTCTTATTCGCTCTCCGTGAGATTATGGGGGCATGACTGTTGAAATGATGCCGAGCGCGCGCGAGATCGCGCTGGCCAACGTGGTTGTCGATATCGAGAAGGGCGCGGCCCGCGTGGGCTGGGATCACGCCCCGTCCATCTACGCGCTGGTACCGACGGCGATGCTGCTGGCCGACCCGAATCTGCCTGCTGACATTGCCGAGCAGCTGCGCACTGGTTGGGATGGGACCGAGGACCACCTGAGCGCGATCATCCAGGAGGACCTGGCTGACGACGACATTGAGCAAGTTCTGGCGCATCTGGCCTGGCCCGAGACCGTTCCGGGTGCCGCACTGACCGTCGAGCGTATCGTCGTTCCGCCGGAGGTCGAGGACGAGGCCCCCGAGGACCCCGACGAGGCCCTGGCCTTCATCTCGAATCACCCCCTGCGAACGGACGTGCGTCTGGCCGTTGGCGTGATGCGTACGGGCGAGTCGTGGTGCGCTCTGCGTACCCGCGCCTTCGACTCTGACGACAAGGTCGGGCAGGGCTCGGCGCTCGTCCCCGCGCTGGTGGATGCCCTGCGAGCATCTCTCGAGCCGGTGACGGACGAGCAAGCCTGACAGCGTGAAGAGGCCCCGGCCTCGTCCGGACCAGATGGACGAGGCCGGGGCCCTTTGTCGCCCACCTGACGAAAGTCGGTGGGCGGGCTTGAGAGCGCCCCCGCGCTACTGGCAGGTCGGCAGGGCATCCCCGGTACCGTCGGCGATGGAGCGCACGGCGTTCACTGCCTCGTCGAGGGTGGACACCGAGACGACGCGCAGCCCATCGGGGACGTGTCCAACGACCTCGTTACAGTTCTCGGAAGGGGCGAGGAACCACTGGGCCCCGTCGCGGTGCGCACCCCACAGCTTCTGCTGGATGCCACCGATACCTCCGACTTGCCCGTCGTAGGACATGGTTCCAGTGCCCGCGATGACGTTGCCGCCGGTCATGTCACCGGGGGTGAGACGATCGATGATACTCAGTGAGAACATCATGCCAGCACTCGGGCCACCAACGCCGTCGATGTTGACGGTGATGTCGACGGGCAGGGCGGGGTCGACGGAAAGATAGACACCGAGCTTGGAGCCGCTCTCGGTGGCGGACGCGGCGACGGATGCGAAGGAGACGTCCTGCGTGGCACCTTCTCGCTCGATCGTCAGCGTCATCGTGGAACCGGCCGGCACCGAGCGCATGAGTGCGAAAGGAGTTGCGGCGCTGGTGATCTCGTGGCGCACGCCGTCAGGGGTCGTGATCGCGCGGAGGATGTCTCCCTGTTGGACGATCCCTTCCGCGTTGGTTCCATCGACCGCGCCCTCAATCGTGACCGTCGCGGGAACCTCCCACCCAAGGTACTCCAGGGCAGCGACCTGGGAGGTCGTCTGCGAGTTGCGCATCATCGCCAGCTGCGCCGTGCTCGACCGTTCCTGTGTCATTCCCTCGGGATACACCGACTCGTAGTCCACGATCTTGCTGTGCGGGTCAAAGTACGCGGCGATGAGCTGCGCGAAATTTAGGCGAGACTGGGGGTTTCCCGATTCGGAGACCGTCACCATGCGCAGCTGCCCCTGCCCCGGCTTCGCGGGCGCCTTGTACGAGGTGGACTGAGGCTCGTCCTGCTGGATCGGTTCACCCGTTGCGGGGTCGGTTCCCTCGATCTGGAGCATGGGAACACCCTTGTCGGATCCCAGCACATTGAAGGTCGGGCCGGGGCTGTTGACCACGAAGGGAACGGGGATCCAGAAGAGGATCGCCACCATGGCGAGCACGGCGAGGACCGCCGTGACGATCCGCCAGCTGACGATGGGGATACGCCGGGTAGAGTCGTCCTCCTGCAGGGGGACCAGCTCGATATTCTCCGAGGTCATCTGCGCATCGTTCACCGTGTCATTGTGTCCCACCCGCTCCCCCAGTGCACGTGCGCCGCGCGCCACCCCTTCAGCTCTCAGCGTTTTTGCAGAAGATTGTTAGCCCCCGCGAACAACGGGCGGCTAGTCTGTGGTCATGAACGAGTTTGACTCCGGCACCCCGTTTGAGGACTTCCTGCGCTCGATCCTGGGCGAGGAGGCGGCAGCTGAGGCCGCGCGCGCCCTGCAGGCTCAGGGTTTCGATCCTGCGAATCTTCCCCCGGAGTTTTCCGATCCCGCGCGTATGCGCGCGGCGATGGGCCAGTTCCAGTTCCTCATGAACACGACGGCCGGCCCCGTCAACTGGCGCATGGTGGAGGACAGCGCGAAGCAGGCAGCGTACGCGAGCGGCGACCCCTCCCCCACGGCCACGGAGGCCGAAGCCGCCCGTCAGGCGATGACGGTCGCGGACCTGTGGCTCGACGCGGTCACCGATTTTGCCTCCGGCCCGGTCACCCGCGACGTGTGGAGCAAGGTCGCATGGGTCGAGCACACGATTCCGTCGTGGAAGCGCATCTGCGAGCCCGTCGCACTCAACGTGTCGCGCGCCCTGTCCGCCGCCCTCTCGGAGCAGTTCGGTTCCGAGGGCCTGGGGGACGCAGCCTCCCTGCCGGACGGCATGGCTGCGATGCTCGGTAAGACACAGGAGATGATGCCGCGCCTGTCGGCGATGATGTTCTCCGCGCAGATCGCACGCGCACTGGCAGCCTTGGCCGGCGAGTCGTTCGGCACCTTCGACACAGGCATCCCCCTGTCGGACACGTCGCATGCCGCCCTGCTGCCGCACAACGTCGCGCAGTTCTCCGAGGGGCTCGACATCCCCTTCGATGAGGTCCGTCAGTTCCTCGCCGTTCGCGAGGCGGCGCATCGCCGACTCTTCGCCTCGGTCCCGTGGCTGGAGGGCGACCTGGTGCGCGCGGTCGAGCGCTACGCATCCCAGATCGCGATCGACACGGAGGCGATTTCCGAGGCGGCACGCTCGGTGGATCCCTCGGATCCGCACTCGGTGGAGTCTGCCCTCAGTGGCGGCGTGTTTGCGCTGTCGACGACGCCCGATCAGCGCCGTGCGCTCACGCGCCTGGAGACGATGTTGGCCCTTATCGAGGGCTGGGTCGAGGTCGTGACAGCCCGCGCCACCCTGCCCTACCTGCCCCACGCGGACGCGCTACGCGAGATGATGCGTCGCCGCCGCGCGTCGGGTGGCCCCGCGGAGGAAATCCTCGGGACACTCATGGGTCTGCAGATGCGCCCACGTCAGGCGCGCGGCGCCGCGTCGATCTTTGCGCTGGTGGAGGCCGACGGCGGGCGCGACGCTCGCGAGGCCCTGTGGTCGCACCCGGATATGGTTCCCTCCGAGACGGAGCTGGCCACGCCGGACACATTCCTGGCGCTGCGCCGGGCTGCGGCCGAAGAGGACGCGGATATCGACGCCGCCCTCAACTCGCTCCTGGATGGAACACTCGGCTGGGCAGATGGGCTGGAACCCGGGGACGAGGCCTCGGCCGGCTCGGATGACGAACCCGAGAACCCCGAAGCGTCCAACCCCAAGGATGCGACAGACTGATATATATAAGAACGATCTGACAAGTTATCCACAGATTTTCCAAAACGCCACACAGTCGACACACATAGGTTCATCATGTCTCTAACAGTCACAAACTGAAGGAGACCATCATGAACCTGATGCATCACACGGCGATCCTGTGGCGTGGTCCGGGCAGCGTCCAAATAGGTGGCGACCGCGCCCGACACGTGCGCCTCGACGACCTGCACGCAAGCGACCAGCTCTGGCTCGCCAGCCAGGCCGGGCCCGTTCACGCTTCGGACTCTCCCGAGGCTTCCCCCGACCTCCTCGCTGCGCTGGCCGCGGCGGACCTCATGGAACACCCCGACCGACGCCCACTCCTATCCGTAGGAGTTCTCGGCGCGGTACCAGCCACTGTCCTCGCTCTCCGTTCGCTGGTCGACACCCTCGCACTGTGGCTCCGTATCGACGCGCCCACCCTGGTGGACGGCGACTGGGATCATGTGTTCGGCGGCACCTACACGGGCACGCCGCGCTCGCGTGCGGTGCGCCGAGAACTCGCCTCACTGATCCCGCTGCCCAACCTGCACGCCCAGGACACGCCGGACGTCGCCCTCGTATCAGCGGATCGGGCGCAGGACCCCGGCATCCCCTTCGAGCTGATGGCCGCAGACACGCCCCACCTGCTCATCACGCGCGGAGAGCACTCATACGAGATTGGGCCGTTCGTGATTCCCGGCTCCACGCCATGCTTCCATTGCATCGAGCACGCGCGAGCCGAGCAAGATCCCTACCACCTCACCCACCTGCGAGAACTCGCCCAGTGGCCACTCGGACCGCTCCCCCAGCTGGCACACTTCGCAGCCGCCCTGCGGATTGCCCGCCTGCTGCGCGACTTCGCTGCGGGGGCACTCACCCCGCACCTGTGCGCCGAAATCGCCACGGTCGACGAGGACGGAACCATCGCCGTCGAACGCGCGATCGGCGCCCACGAATGCGTCTGCGGCATCGACGGCGTGGCCTGCTAGCTCAGGCCCCTTCGTCGACGATGACCTCTTCGCCGCGCACCAATGCGAGCACCGGGGCAGCAAAGCGTTGCACCTTCACGTCACCGATGCCACGGATGACGCGCAGCTGCGTCGTGTTCTTTGGCATGGCCTGGGCAATGTCGCGCAGGGTCTGATCGGTGAACACGGCGAAAGGTGGCACGCCCGCCTGGCGCGAGACCTCGAGACGCCACGCCTTGAGGCGCCCGAAGAGCTCGATCACCTGGGGCGAGGACTCCTCTTCGAAGGCCTGGTTGAGGGCGCGCGTGGAGGCGCGCGCCCTCTTCTTCGGCGCGCCCACGCCCACTTCCTCGGGCCAGATGCCGTCGAGCAGGCGGCTACGATGACGCTTACCTCGCCCGTCGGCGCCCCGCGAGCGCGCCCACGACAGGGTCAGCAGGTCGCGGGCACGGGTGACGGCCACGTACAGCAGGCGGCGTTCCTCCTCGCGGGCGGCCGCAGTCTTTGCGTACGAGATCGGGAGGAGGCCTTCGGCCACGCCGACGAGGAAGACAGCGTCCCATTCGAGGCCCTTGGCGGCGTGGATCGTGGCCAGCTCGACACCGGCCTTGTCCGGTTCGACCTGGTAGGCGACCCGTTCGTCGAGCTCCGCCACAAAGGCGGCGAGCGTCTCCGCCTTGCTGTCGTCCGCCCAGCCGACGATCGCGTTCATGTTCGACCAGCGCTCGGACCCCGCCTGGCCAGAGGGTGCCTCGGGTGCCCAGCCAACGCCCGAGAGGACGTCACGCACGATCTCGCCCACGCTCCCGTCGTCGGTGGCGGCCGCCGCCGCGGCCCGCAGGCGCGAGATTGCGGTACGCACGTCATCGCGGGCAAAGAAGGGCTTTCCCCCGGCGACGGCGATGGGAATACCGCGCGCTCCCAGGGCCTCTTCGAAGGCCTGGGACTGGCCGTTCGTACGCATGAGAACTGCGATCGAGTGAGGCGCCATACCGCCCGCGATGAGGTTTGCAATCGAGGCTGCGACGCCCTCGGCCTCGGCCCGATCGTCGTCGTAGGTGCGGTAGGAGACCTGGGCGCCGCCGTCGCGCTGGCTGGATAGGCGCACCGTGCCCTCGCGCTGGCTCGAGCGTGCCAGGACGTCGTTCGCCAAGCTCACGATCTGCGGGGTCGAACGGTAGTCGCGGGTCAGCTCGACGATGCGTGCGCCCGGATGCTTGCGTCCGAAACCTGTCAGGTAATCCGGGGACGCTCCCGTAAAGGAGTAGATCGTCTGCGCGACGTCGCCGACGACGCACACGTCGTGGCGCCCACCCAGCCACAGGTCGAGCAGGCGTGCCTGGAGGAGGTTGACGTCCTGGAACTCATCGACCACGAAAGAGCGGTACTGCTTGCGCACGATCGAGGCGACATCCGCGCGTTCCTGCAGCATGCCGCACAGGTAGATGAGGATGTCCTCAAAGTCGATGACGCCGCGTTCGTTCTTCGCGTCCTCATACACGTCGAGGAGGCGCGCCATGTCGCCTGCATCCAGCCCGGCGGGCACATCGCGGCGCAGGCGAGCCACGCGCGAGGCGTAGTGGGCGGCATCGATCATCGAGACCTTCGCCCATTCGACCTCGGCCGCG
Source organism: Schaalia odontolytica (assembly GCF_009730335.1). Lineage (GTDB taxonomy): Bacteria > Actinomycetota > Actinomycetes > Actinomycetales > Actinomycetaceae > Pauljensenia > Pauljensenia dentiphila. The sequence goes on along the minus strand of NZ_CP046315.1, from coordinate 1,001,664 downwards.
ATGTCGCGAACGTTCGTGCGATCGATCGTGATCCCCAGGCGCGCGGCGGAAGCCGCGACGAGGGAGGCCTTGTGCGGGATGACGTCGGGCAGCGGACCGCCCACGACGGTGGGCCAAAAATGGCGCAGCTGGCGCAGCGCGGCGGAGTGGAAGGTGCGCGCCTGAGCCTTAGGAACACCCAGCTGGGCCAGGCGGTGACGCATTTCGAAGGCCGCGCGCTGCGTGAAGGTCACGGCGAGCACGTTGGATGGGTCGAAGGCGCCAACGTCCGCCCCGTACGCGATGCGGTACGTGATCGCGCGGGTCTTGCCGGTGCCCGCACCCGCCAGGACGGCGAGCGGGCCAGCGACCTGCGTGGCGACGGCGCGCTGATCGGGGTCCAGGGCCTCCAGCAGTTCCTCGGGGTTCATGGTCCCCATTGTTCCATCGCCCATGCTCAGTTGCGTCCCGCGCCGTCCGGGCCGCTCGGCAGCTCCTCGCCGTACCACTCCCGCAGCAGCGCGTAGGCGATCGAGGCGCGACCGGGTGCGCTGATCTCCCCGTTATCCAGCGCGCGGGTCAGCTCGTCGCGGCTGTAGAAGCGCGCCCACTCGATCTCCACACCATCCGCCTGCGGGGTGGGGCGCGGTAAAGCGGTGCGAGCCCGGTAGCCCATCATCTGTGAACGCCCGAACGGCCACGGCTGCGTCGCGACGTAGGTAGGCGTCTCGATGTCGACGCCCACCTCCTCGGCGACCTCGCGGGCAACCGTGATGTCCGGGGACTCCCCGGCCTCGACGTAGCCGGCGATGATCGACACGAAGCCGGGCCGCCACAGGGCGTTGTGCGCCAGGAGGACGCGCCCATCGTGATCCTCAACGAGGACGATGATCGCCGGGTCCTGGCGCGGATATTCAAGCCGATCGCACGCCTCGCATCGCGCGGCCCATCCGCCGGACACCAGCTGCACCGGAGCCCCACAGCGCGGGCAGAAGCGGTAGTTGGCGTGCCAGCCCGCGAGCGCGAGCGCAGTCACCGCGAGGGCCGCGTCGTCACCGTCAAGCTGCCACCCGACCGCGCGCAGATGCTCCCAGCGTCCCCAGGCCTCGTCCCGACTCACCTCGATCGCGACGACGGAGCGTCCCTGCGCGACACCGATGAACGAGGCCGTCCCTCCTTCAGCAGCACGCACGGCCTCGTCCCCACTCAGGCGCCGCAGGACAGGGGCTCCCGAGGGGGATGCCTCAACCTCGTCAAGGAGAACGAAGCCGGCACCGTCCACGAGAATGACATCGGCCTCACCGGCGCGCACCAGGGCGACGGGAGCCACGGATTCACGCAGCGCGACGGCCGCGTCGACGTGACCGCGGACGAGAGGTAGATCAAGACTCATAACTCCACGGTAACGCGGTGGGCTACCCTAGGCACTATGACAAATACTCCCCTGCGCGCCGATGGGCGCACCCCGTCCCAGCTCCGTCCCGTGTCCATTACCCGCGGTTGGTCGGGCACCGGTGAGGGTTCCATCCTCATCGAGTTCGGCAACACCCGCGTCCTGTGTGTTGCGTCTTTCACCGAAGGCGTGCCGCGTTGGAAGCGCGACTCCGGCGAAGGCTGGGTCACCGGCGAGTACTCGATGCTTCCGCGTGCAACCGAGCAGCGCTCCTCCCGAGAGTCCGTCAAGGGCAAGGTGGGCGGCCGCACTCAGGAAATCTCGCGCCTCATTGGCCGCTCCCTGCGCGGCATCGTCGACGTCTCCGCACTCGGCGAGAACACCATCGTCCTGGACTGCGACGTTCTGCGCGCCGACGGCGGCACCCGCACTGCAGCGATCACGGGCGCTTACGTGGCCCTCGCCGACGCCGTGAGCTGGGCGAAGGAGCAGGGCATCCTCAAGCCCTCAGCGAAGGTCCTCACCGACTCGATCTCCGCGATCTCCGTGGGCGTCATCGACGGCACCCCCATGCTGGACCTGCCCTACGTCGAGGATGTGCGCGCCGAAACCGACATGAACGTCGTTCAGACGGGCGACGGTCGCTTCATCGAGGTGCAGGGCACCGCCGAGCACGCTCCTTTCAACCGCGACGAGCTCAACGAGCTGCTGGACCTGGCAACCCTGGGTAACGCCCGGCTTGCAGAGGCGCAGAAGCTCGCGCTTGAGGCTCCCCTCATGGAGCGCGTCGAGGTGCGTCCGTGAGCGCGCGCCTGGTCTTCGCGACCTCCAACGCGCACAAGGTCAGCGAGCTCGAAGCCATCCTGGCCCCCGCATGGGAGGGCTTCGAGGCCGGCTGCGTGGCGCGCATGAGCGATTTCGACGTGGCTTCCCCGGTCGAGGACGGTGTGACCTTCGAGGAGAACTCCCTCATCAAGGCCCGTGCGCTGGCTCGCGCCACCGGTCTGGCTGCCATCGCCGACGACTCCGGTATCACGGTGGACGTTCTGGGCGGGGCGCCCGGTATCTTCTCCGCGCGATGGGCCGGCTCCCACGGGGACGATGCGGCGAATCTGCGTCTGCTCATCGATCAGCTCTGCGACGTTCCCGACGCCCATCGCGGAGCGGCATTCGTGTCGGCCGCTGTCCTCGTCACCCCGGACGGTCGCGAGTTCGTCGAGCGCGGCGAGGTGCGCGGCACCCTGACGCGTTCCCCTTGCGGCGAGGGCGGGTTCGGCTACGACCCGATCTTCGTCCCCGAGGGCTTCGAGGTTACGACCGCTCAGATGAGTGCGGATCAAAAGAACGCGATCAGCCACCGCGGCATCGCCTTCCGAGCCCTCATGCCCCACATCGTGGAGTACCTGCGCGGCTGAGAAGCACCGCAGACACAAATGTGCCGGGCACCCGAGGGTGTCCGGCAGATTTGTGTTGCGCCCGCAGGCGCGCCATCAACGGGCGACGAGGTTACCGAAGATGGGGCGGTCCATCGAGAACTGCAGGGGGTTGCGCTGTTGGCGCCACCTGCGGTGATGGGTGAGGCGACGAAGGAGTGATGCGACGAAACGAGACATTGTGTGCTCCTCTTTGAGTACAGTGCGATGGATCTGTCACCGCGTCATACTGACATAGTGCGCCTCAAAGCCCGTTTTTTCCATCGATGTTTTCTTATTTTTCTATGAAGAGCATCTTACGGACTTTTCCTTGGTACAGCTTGGAAACTTCTTGACCAAAGAGGGTTACTTCTCTTAAGTAATCAGCAGGTGGATACGGTGAGGGGGCAGGCCCACGGCCTGCCCCCTCACCACCCCAATTCAGCGAAGAGTCAGCGAGCGCGCGCCAGGCGCGCACGACGCGGCAGGTAGCGGCGCACGTCGAAGAAGCGGACGACCTGCATGATGCGGCGCGCGAGGCGGTCGCGCACGCGCCAGATCATGGTACATCCGACGCCGATAAAGATGGCGTTCGTCAGGAAGGACGGCCACGCGCCGGTCGAGGCGCAGGCGATCGCCAGCAGGATGCAGCTGGAGACGTTCAGCGAGTGGTAGCGCAGGGAGTCAGGAGCGAAGCGCTTGGAGGAGACGAGGTAGTAGGCGGCGATGGAGGCGGCGGCGCCCACCCAGCCGAGGATCGTGATTGCGAGAGAAAAGATCGTCATGACTCATATGATGCACCTTCCGCTAGTCAAGCACAATTGAATGGTTCTATAGTTATCTTACAGTTTCACTTAACGAAGGAGTTCGCGTGGATATCGACCCTCGCCGCCTGCCTTTCCTTCTGTCCGTCGCGCGTGAAGGCGGCATCGTTGCCGCCGCCGACATCCTCATGGTCTCGCCCTCGGCAGTGTCCCAGCAGATCCAGAAACTTGAGGAGGAAGTCGGCCTCAAGCTCGTCGAGCGCACCACGTCCGGCGCGATTCTCACCCCGGCCGGCACGATCGTCGCCGAGGCCGGCGAGCGCATCAACGCCGATATCGAGGAAGCCCTCAAGGCGCTACGTCCCCTCACCGGCCAGGTGACGGGAACGGTCACCATTGGGGCGTTCCTGACGATTTGTCGCTCCACCCTCATCCCCGCACTCCCCGACCTCGCGGACGCCCTGCCCGGCGTCGACCTGCGCATCGAGGAAACAGAAGAGACCCCGGGCATGGCCGCGCTGCGCACCGGCCACTACGACATCCTCGTCATCGAACGAGACGAGGACCCGGGCCTCGCCCCTCGCGGGTACACGGACGTCCCATTCCTCGACGAACCCTGGATGCTCGTCACCCCGGACTCCGCTCCCCCGATCGGCTCGATCGAAGACCTTGCGGACCTCACCTGGCTGCGCGTCAATCCGGGCAGCAGCGGCGACCACGTCATGCGCCGTATCACGAAAGCATTTCCGGACACACGCTGGGCGCCTCACCTCTACACGACTTACGAGGCCGCCCGCGCCCTCGTACGCGCCCGCACGGGCTCGACGATCCTGCCGGCCATGGCGCTGGCCGGGGCCCACACGGAGGGCATGCGCATCACCCCGCTACCGTCGCTGGGCACTCGCAAGATCCTGCTGCGCCACAAGAACCACGGTTGGTCCGAGGCGTCAGGCCCCGCGCGCGTGGCCACATACTTGGCGGAGTGGAAGCGTCACAACGCCTCATACTCGACATCCGGCGACTGACCGAGGAACCACCTCGCCTCACCCATCGGTGGTGCGAGGGTCGGCTCAGAGGCTGACCTGCATCCCGGAGGTCGCGAAGTCGAGGGGACCCGACCAGGTCTGTCGCACTTCGGAGGCCACCCGATCGCGGGGCGTCCACGGCTGGATGTGGGTCGCGATCATGCGGCCCACTCCGGCTCGCGTGGCGACCTCACCCGCACGCACGCCGTCCATGTGCATGTCGGGCTCGGTCACGTCGCTCGTGAAGCCGACCTCGCTGAGGAGAACGTCAACGCCGCGCGCCCCCTCGATGATCGTGTCGCACAGGTCGGTGTCCCCCGTGTAGAACAGCGACACCAGGCGCTCAGGATCATCCTCGGAGGGCCCCTCGATGCGCAGGCCAAATGCCTCAACCGGATGCAGAGCGCGGTAGGGGCGAATCGTCATGGGACCAACCTGGTAGGCCTCGCCCAGCTGCATGTGGGTGAAGACGAATTCAGCCTCGTATGCCTCGCCGTCCGGGGCGTCTTCGATCTGGCGTACGCGACGCATCGTCTCAGCGGGACCGTACAGGGGCAGCGCAGATGCGGCCGCCCCCGGGCCCCACTTGCGGTAGACCTGCAGGGAGATGATGTCGCCCATGTGGTCGGCGTGACAATGGGACAGCGCCAAGGCGTCGAGCTCACATGGGAACACGTGCGCCCACAGCGCGCCGAAGGAACCGGGACCCAAGTCGCACGCGAGCGAGAAGGTCCGCTCCTCCCCCGATCGAGGGTCCAGGCCTCGGGCCTGAACAAGGTAGGACGAGGCCGGTGACTCCGGGCCAGACATCGAACCGGTAGCGCCGATGACAGTCAACTTCACGCGATACCACCGCCGGTGTTCACGCGGGCAACGGAGCCCACCTCGGGGCCAAGGAAACGGCGAGCCAGGCGCGGGAACAAGTCGGAAGCGCCCGTGGCCAGGAACTGGTGCTGCGGCCCATCACCCGCGGGCCACGGGTCGTGAAGGAGCCCGCGGTCCACGAGCTCGTTATAGGTAACGTTCGCGGTCGCCTCCGAGGAGGTCACGAGCGTGACTCGCTCGCCCATAATGCGGCCGATAACACCGGTGAGCAGCGGGTAGTGCGTACACCCCAGGATGAGCGTGTCCACACCCGCTTCCTTCAGCGGCGTCAGATACTCGCGCGCCACGGCCTCGATCTCCTCGCCCGTGGTCACCCCGGCCTCGACGAAGTCAACGAAAGCGGGGCAGGCCTGCTGGCTGACCGTCAGCCCGGGGACGGCTGCGAGCGCGCGCAGGTACGCCTCGGACTGGATAGTGGCCTTCGTACCGATGACGCCCACGTGGTGGTTACGCGTGGCGATAACGCTCTGGCGTGCCGCCGGGGTAATGACCTCGACGACGGGGATCCCGGCATCGATCCAGTAGCGTTCCCGAGCATCCGCAAGCGCGGCGGCCGTCGCCGTGTTGCAGGCGATGACGAGCGCCTTCACTCCGCGCGATGCCAGCTCGTCGAGGGCGGAGAGCGTCAGCGAGCGGACCTGCGCGATCGCGCGCGGGCCGTAAGGCGTGTGCTCGGTGTCGCCCAGGTAGATGATCTCTTCGTCGGGCAGCTTGTCGATGACTGCGCGAGCCACCGTCAGCCCACCTAGGCCCGAGTCGAAAATTCCGATCGGGGCGTTGTTCATGTATCGACCTTATGCGTTACTGGGAATTATTGACGGCTTCTAGGAGTGAGTCCTGCCACCATGTGATGAGCATATAGATGGCTGCGACGGTTTGCGAGCGCTCCCCCGTCGGCTCACTGAGCGCCAATTCTTCGATGCGCCGAGCGTCGTGTGAATCCGATAGGTCCAGCTCACCGGCTAAGCCGAGCCTAATGTCATTGAGCGCACCCAGCCAGGACCACACGGCCTCGGGCTGGATCCTCAGGGTGTCGCTCTCACCGTGAACGATGTGGTCAAGATCGCCGACGATGGCACGCAGACGGACGGACTTATCGGTGCGCAGAGAATCCTCGGTGAGGGCGCGCAGGCGGCCAGCATCTTCGTCATCCTCGCTCATCGAGGGCAGCAGCATACGCAGAGTGCGTTCGCGGGGTTCGTCTCGGCGCTGCTCGGTCTCGGTGGCGGCATTCACCATGGACGAGGTCGCGGCGTACTCACCGGGATCATCCAAGACAACGAGAACCTCCGTGGCCAACTGGCGCAGGAGGAGCGCCTCGCCGTCGCTCATCGACGAGGCATAGACACCGTCTCGAAGAGCGAACCCTTCCATATCCTCAGTCCCGGTCCTCTTCGATGGTGGCGCGCAGACCGTAGGAGTGCATAGCCATGACGTCCGCCTCGATGCGTTCGCGCACGCCCGTGGAAACGGTGGCGCGCCCGCGCGTATGAACGGCCATCATGAGTTCCTCAGCGCGGGCGTTGGAATAGCCGAAATACTGGCGAAACACAGCGCTCACATAGCTCATGAGGTTGACAGGATCGTCCCACACGACGGCACGCCAACGCGGCACCGCGGTGGGTGCCTCGTGCGTGCGGGACGCGGGTTGGAACATCGTTGTCATACGTCAACACTAAGACGTATTTGGGTATCAGGGAAGGAAATTCGCACCCCGGTGACACGCTTCTCAGGGTAGGCTCACAGTATGCCTGCATCGACATCTACCTCATTGCTGACCGATATGTACGAGCTCACGATGCTCGACGCCGCCCTGAAGGATGGCACCGCGCATCGTCGCTGCACGTTTGAGCTGTTTGGGCGCCGCCTGCCCGCCACACGACGCTTCGGCGTTGTCGCCGGCACCGGCCGCATTCTCGAGGCCCTGGAACGCTTCGAGTTCGACGCTGAGCAGATCGATTGGTTACACGACCAGGGGATCATCTCCAAGGAGGCGGCACAGTTCCTGGCTTCGTGGCGTTTCACGGGCGACATCTGGGGCTACGCCGAGGGCGAGTGCTACTTCCCCGGCTCTCCCCTGCTGACCGTTGAGGGCACGTTCGCGGACTGCACGCTCCTGGAGACGCTGCTCCTGTCGATCCTCAACCACGATTGCGCGGTGGCTTCCGCCGCCTCGCGTATGACAATCGCCGCACACGGACGTCCCTGCATGGACATGGGTGCTCGCCGTGCCCACGAGCGCGCCGCGGTCTCCGCCGCCCGCGCCGCCATCATCGGCGGCTTCCAGGGCACCTCCGACCTCGAGGCAGCCAAGCGCTACGGCATCCGTTGCATCGGCACAGCCGCCCACGCGTTCACGCTCCTGCATGACACCGAACGCGACGCCTTCGACTCTCAGGTCGCCAAGCTGGGCACGGGCACGACCCTGCTCGTGGACACCTACGACATCAGGCAGGGCGTCATCAACGCGGTCGAGGCAGCGCGTGCTGCCGGCGGCGAGCTGGGCGCGGTGCGCCTGGACTCCGGCGACCTCGTCGCTGAGGCGTTCAAGGTGCGCGGACAGCTCGACGCGATGGGCGCGACCACCACGAAGATCACGGTGACTTCCGACCTGGACGAGTACGCGATCGCCGCCCTGGGCGCGGCCCCCGTGGACTCCTACGGCGTGGGCACCAAGCTCGTGACGGGCTCGGGCGTCCCGACGGCCGCCCTGGTCTACAAGGTTGTCCAGCGCGAGGATAGCAACGGCCAGATCGTTTCCGTGGCCAAGAAGGCCGAGTCGAAGTCCACGGTCGGCGGACGCAAGGTTGCCGGCCGCGTCATGGGCGAGGACGGCTACGCAACCGAGGAACTCCTGCTCGTTGGCATGTCCTTCGAGGAGGGCCAGGCTCTACTGGCCGAGCGGGGCGCCCGCCCGCTGCAGGTCCAGCTGGTCCGCGGCGGTCAGATCGACACCGAAGCCTGGGGCCCCGAGGCACTGTCCCGCGCCCAGGAGCACCACCTGCGCGCCCGCAACGAGCTGCCCTACCAGGCGTGGCGCCTGTCCGAGGGCGAGGTCGCAATCCCCACGCGCTACGAGCAGGTCGACTGACCCCCACCTCTCACTGAACGAAGCCCCGGCCTCGTCCTTCTCTCGGAGGGATGAGGACGGGGCTCGTTATGCATCAGGGCGCGGACAGTGCTGCGGGAGTGCGCGTCAGTGGCGGCCGACAAACCACTCGCGCAGCAGGGCGATGCGGGCCTCGATCTGCTCGGTCGTGGCCTGGGCAACCTCGGGGCCGCCGCAGCGCGAACGCAGGCGCGAGTGAATGGTCGCGTGGGTCTCGCCGGAGCGGCGCGACCACGTGGAGACCAGGTGCTGAAGCTCCTTGCGCTTGGCGGCACGCAGCTTGTGGGCGGGGATGCCGGCATTCTCTTCGCGCATCTTCTGCGCGGCGCGGGTCTTCTTCTGCGCGGCAACCTGGTCGGCCTGGCGAGCGCGCAGCAGGGTCGTCACCTGGTCGGCGTCCAGCAGGCCCGGAATACCCAGGTATTCCTGCTCTTCCTCGGAGCCTACTTCGGCGCCGGCGCCCCATGCGGCACCGTCGAAGAGGACCCCGTCGAACTCGGCGTCCGCGCCCAGGACCTCGAACTGGGAGAGCAGGTCGGAGGAAGCTCTCTCCTCGCGGTTCGCGGCCGCGACAAGCGCATCCTCAGGATTCCACATGTCGTCTTCGCTGGCCTCGTCGCGCTTGGGGCGATCCAGCGCATGGTCGCGCTCGACCTCCATGCCGCCGGCGAGCGTCAGCAGGGGTACAACGGAAGGGATGAAGACGGTGGCCGTCTCGCCGCGACGACGGGCTCGTACGTAGCGGCCGATGGCCTGAGCGAAGAACAGCGGCGTGGAGGCGTTGGTCGCGTAGACGCCGACCGCGAGGCGGGGCACGTCGACGCCCTCGGACACCATGCGCACGGCGACCATCCACTTGTCGGTGGAGTCGGCGAACTCGGAGATGCGGTCGGAGGCATCCGCGTCGTCGGACAGGACGACCGTGGGGGCCTTGCCGGTGATCAGGCGCAGGTGGCGGGCGTAGGCGCGTGCGTGCTCCTGGTTGGAGGCGATGACAAGGCCGCCCGCGTCGGGCACGGCGCGGCGCACCTCTTCGAGGCGCATATCGGCGGCGCGCAGGACGGCGGGAATCCACTCGCCCTTGGGATCCAGCGCGGTGCGCCAGGCCTGCTTCATCATGTCCTTGGTGAGAGGCTCACCCAGGCGGGCGCTCACCTCGTCGCCCGCGCTGGTGCGCCAGGCCATCTGCCCCGAGTAGGACATGAACAGGACGGGACGAACGACGCCATCCTTGAGGGCGTCCCCGTAGCCGTAGGTATAGTCGGCGCGCGAGCGTCGGATGCCCTCCTCGTCCTCCTCGTAGGTGACGAAGGGAATCGGAGAGGTATCGGAGCGGAAGGGCGTACCCGTCAGTGCTAGGCGCCGCGTCGCGTCCGTGAAGGCCTCGCGCACGCCATCGCCCCACGACAGGGAGTCGCCGGCGTGGTGAATTTCGTCGAGGATGACGAGGGTACGGTAGGCACGGGTGCGCGCCGCGTGAACGGCCGGGTTGGAGCCAATCTGCGCGTAGGTGACAGCCACGCCATCGAAGTGCGAGCCGGCCACGCCCTGCGAGTTCGTAAAGTCGGGGTCGATGTGGATGCCGAAGCGCGCGGCGCTCGAGGCCCACTGTCCCTTGAGGTGCTCGGTGGGGCACACGACGGTGAGCTTGTCGACGATGCCGCGGGCGATCAGCTCGGTCGCAAGCGTCAGGGCGAATGTCGTCTTACCTGCGCCCGGCGTTGCGACAGCCAGGAAGTCACGCGGGGACGTCGCCATGTAGCGATCCAGGGCAGCAGCCTGCCAGGCGCGCAGCCTGCCAACGGGTGCGCGCCGGGTCGTCTCGCTCACTTGTCGGAGCCCTTTCCGCCGTCGGAGAAGGGCCAGTTACGCCCGTTCTTTCCCATTGAGTCACGCAGCTCCTTGCAGGTGGGGCACACCGGGTACTGCGAGGCGTCGCGGGTGGGAATCCACACCTTGCCGCACAGGGCAACGACGGGCTGCCCCGTCACCATGGACGAGTTCGCCTTGTCCTTGCGCACGAAGTGGGCGAAGCGGTCGCCGTCCCCGCCGGTGCGCTCCTTGCGGGTCTCGGTACGCTCCAGCAGGCCGGTCGAGGACGCGGTGGAGGGACCGGAGGGCGCGGAGGGACCGGTGGGTTCGTCGAGGGCATTACGCATGGGGTCCATTGTACGTGCCGAGGTGTGCTTCCAACGGGTGGCACGCGTGCGCCGGGAGCGAAGAAGCGACGCTCACAATAAGGCCCCGGCCTCGCATTGACGAGGCCGGGGCGAAGTCGGGTGGGGAACCTATCTCACAGGTGTTCCTTCTCCCAGACCTCCCTGTAGAAGTCTGCGAGCTCGAGCTTGGAGGCGGCGGCCTCGTCGAGGAGCACGGTGACGTCGGGGTGGTGCTGGAGGATGGACGCGGGCCAGCGCTGGGTGACGCCACCCTCGATCATGGCCTTGACCGCGTCGGCCTTGCCTTCACCCGTGGCGATGAAGATGTGGGCGCGCGAGTCCATGATCGTGCCCAGGCCCTGAGTCACGCAGTGCGTGGGGACCTGGTCGATGTCGCCATCGAAGAAGCGGGCGTTGTCGCGGCGGGTCTGCTCGGTCAGGACGCCCACGTGGGTGCGCGACGCAAGGGTGCCGCCGGGCTCATTGAAGCCGATGTGGCCATCAGAGCCGATGCCGAGGACCTGAATGTCGATGCCGCCGTCGGCCTTGATGGCCTCGTCGTAGGCGGCAGCGCCGGCCTCAAGGTCATCGCACCAGCCGTCGGGTCCGTGTGCCGCACCCTCGGGCATGTCGACGAGGTCGACGAGGTTGCGGTGGATGAAGTTCGCGTAGCCCTCGTAGTGGTCGCGGGGCAGGCCCACATACTCGTCGAGGTTGTAGGAACGAACCTGGGCAAAGGAGATCTGACCGGCCTCGTAGCGGCGCACGAGCTCTGCGTAGAGCTTGAGCGGCGAGGAGCCGGTGGCCAGGCCGAGCACGAAGTTCGGCTTAGCGCGGTACACCTCGAGGATGCGGTCCGCTGCGAGGGATGCGATCTGATCTTCGTCGTTGAAAATTCCAATTCTCATGTGTTTAACCTTACACGGCTGACGTCGATTTATCAGACGAATCGACGAAGATTTTTTGGAAACGTGTGAGCTGGGTTATCCGTGCAGGGCAGCGACGATTCGCTCGACCTCCGCCTGATCGGTTCCTGAGGTTCCGGGAGCGCGCATGTGGACCTCGCGTGCTCCCGAGGCAGCCACGACCTCGGCGACGTTATGAGCGCGCAGGCCACCCGACACCAGGATGATGATGTCGTCTCCCCCGCGCTCGACGAGACGGGCGAGGGCGTCCGGCTGCGCGACGGCCGGATCTCCACCCGTCGTCAGCACACGGTCGTAACCGAGTTCCATGAGAACGTCGAGACCGCGATCCTGATCCGCAACCTGGTCGAAACCACGGTGGAAGGTCAGCGGCGCGTCCTCGGCTGTGTCCCGCAGGCGCGCGGCCGCGTTCACGTCGATCTGCCCGTCGCGGGTAATGACGCCAACGACGAAGCCGAGGCGCACGTCCGATCCACGACCGATCGACGAGAGGGTCACGATATCGGAGGCGATGCGATCGACCTCTTCGCGCGTATGCACGAAGTCCCCGGGGCGCGGGCGCACGAGCACCTGAACGCCACCAGCGGGCGCCACCTCAAGGGCGGCGGCCACCTCGTCGAATGCGGGGGTCAGGCCGCCGCACGATAGGTCGGTGCAGATCTCGATGCGATCCGCTCCCCCGTCGCGCGCGCGGCGCACGCCCACGGCATCTTCCACGCAAATCTCTACAGTCGTCACGGCTGCCACCTCTCGTAGCACGTCGAGCCGCCCACGCGGGCAGCGAGGATCGCGGCGCCCCAGCGACCACCCGCACCCCCGAGGGATGCGCGGACGATCTCGGGAGCGTCACGGAATGTCAGCATCGAAGCGAATTCCTCGCGCAGCGGCGCCAGCAGGTTCTCGCCCGCGTGCGACAGGCCGCCGCCGATGATGATGCGCTCAACGTCGACGGTGAGCGTCATGTGGGTGAGAGATAGCGCGAGTGCACGAACCGCGGTGTCCCATACCTCGGTCGCGACCGGGTCGGTACCGATGCCGGCCTCGACGGCCTTCGCACCGATGTCCTCTCCGGTCGCCTGCTCGTAGCGTCGGGCGATGCCCTTCGCCGAGGCGTAGACCTCCAGGCACCCACGCGACCCACAACGGCAGGACTCACCACCGGGGAAAACGGGCGCGTGCCCGACTTCACCGGCGCTAAACGTCGCACCACTCCACAGGTTGTCACCGAGCATGAGGGCCACAGAGATGCCGGTACCGATGGGCATCATGAGGAAGGAGGAAGCCCCTCGGCCCGCGCCGAGGAGTCCCTCAGCCAGGCCGGCGGCGCGCCCGTCGTGCATGAGTGCAGCAGGTACGCCCGTGGCGTCCTCGACCGCGCGGGCCAGCTGGACGCCGCGCAGCTCAAGGTTCGCCGCATACACGACGATCCCGCTCTCCTCATCGACGAGGCCGGGGCAGATCAGGCCGAAACCGACCAGTCCCGGATAGTCGCTCGCGAGTCGCGCGCCGATTCGTCCCACCTGCTCGGCCACGGCCTCGCGGTCCGTCGGCTCGTTTCCCTGAGTGAGGATCGCGCCCGCCTCATCGACGATCATCCACTTGATGGATGTGCCGCCGATGTCGATGCCCGCAAATACCGGGCCCGCGGAATCCTTGACGGCGCTCATGGTACGACGACCTGAGCATTCAGATCGGGATCTGCCATATCCGGATCAAAGGGGAACATCGGGCGCTCAATCTTGTGGTGACCGAGGCGGATGAGGTCCTGATCAACGCCACCGGGGGTCAGCGCCATGAGCCAGCCCTTCTGGGTCTCGTACAGGTCGGGCTCCAGGTAACCGATCTTGACGACAACGACGTCGGCGGTGGTGATATCCACGCCAAGCAGCTCGAACTGGCTGTACATCGTGTACTGATTGCGGTTCGTCGTAATGATGAAGCGCAGGCCGCCCGTGCGCAGCAGCGCGGTGTGGCCACCCATCGGGTCGTCGGCGAGGGCCTCGACCGTGGCGTGGACGTTCAGCGGGCCAGGCTCGCGGGTGTCAATGTGTCCACCGACCTCGAGGTCGACCTCGGCGCCGACACCAGCCTCCCACGCAACGGCGGCCGCGGCAGGATCGATGATCGAGGCGTAGATGACGTCGAGCGTCGCCTCCTGGACGGGCTTCCACGCGAGCAGGGCCGCGAGCGCGACCGTCACGTCGTCGGCGCCGCCGGCACCCGGGTTGTCGCCGGAGTCCGAGATGAAGAAGGGCTTGGGGCCCTCCTCGGCGGCTGCCAGGCACTCTTCCATGGAAGCAACGGGGGCCACAAACTCGAAGCGGTCGTGCACGTCCCAGAAGTACTGGCCGATGCGCTCGGCCTGTTCCTTGACGAGCTCCGCGTCGTCACCCGTGACGACGACAGCGCCCTTGCAGCGCGGCTGGTCAGCCCACGCGAAGCCGATCCAGATCGCGGCGTCCAGGATGCCGTCCATCGCTTCGATGGGGTCGATCATCTTGTAGAGGGACTTGGCGGGTTCGATGCGGGTCGAGGTCTTCTCGCCCGGGAGCAGGACGGGGACGTGGACGAGGGCCTTGACGGGCTTCGGCTGGCCGTTGAGGAGGCGCATGCCCAGGTTGTATGCGGCGCGACGGCGCGACTCGAGAGCGTCCTCATGGGGTGCGAGGCGGTAGCAGGTGAGGATGTCGCAGCCGTCGAAGAGGTCCTGGGAGACGTTTCCGTGCAGGTCCATCGAGGCGCTGACCATGGGATCGGGGCCGATGACGCCGCGGATGGCGTTGATGAGGTCGCCCTCGGCGTCGTCCATGCCCTGGACACTCATGGCGCCGTGGATGTCGAAGAAGAGGCCGTCGAGGGGGCCGGCGGCCGCGAGGCCCTCAAGGATCTCAGCCTTCCAGGCGTCGTAGGCGCCACGCTCGACGACACCGCCGGGCAGGGCGCGCGAGTGCAGGACGGGGATCCACTCGATCTGGGTGGCCCAGTCCTCGTCGCGCCAGTAGAAGCGGTCCATCAGTTCCTCGCCGCGGGTGACGATGAAGTCGTCGGCGGTCGAGATGTAGGGGGTGAACGTCGAGGATTCGATGTGGATGCCGGCAACCGCGATGCGGGGCTTGGTCATGAGCGATTCTCCTTTGAGATCTTCGAGGGGGTAAGTGTCGAGAGCCCCCAGAGCGCCGCTTCGCGCCCTGATCGAGACGATTCGATCACGAGGTGTTCCATGATCGAGGGGAGGCAGGATTGGTGGAGTGCGGCGCGCACTCCGGCGGTGAAGGCGTCGACGGCGGAGAGTGCTCCACCGACGATGACTCCCTGGGGTGCCAGGAAGGACACGAGGTGGGCGACGCAGTGGCCCAGGAGGGTGCCCGCCTGGCGGATGGCCGTCGCAACTTCGGGGATACCGTCGCGTGCTGCGGCCAGAAGCTGTGCGTTGTTCTCATAGACGAGGCCTGCTGCGGCCAGGTCTGCTCGGATCGAGTCGGCGGACGCGATCGTTTCGAGGCATCCGACGTTGCCGCACTTGCAGGGGCGGCCCGCGGCGGCCTCGACGGGGATGTGCGAGATATCCCCGGCCAGTCCGCCCTGCCCCACCTGCGGCACGCCATCGACGAGGTAGGCGCCGCCGATGGCGGAGCCAGCCTTGACGTAGATAAGCGTGTCGATGGGGGTCACGCCCTGAAGTCGACGGCGGTAGACGGATTCGCCGATGGCTCCCGCGCGCGCGTCGTTCTCAATGAGGGCGGGCAGGCCGCACTGCTCGGTGACGGCCTCGGCGACATTGATGCCGTCCCACCCGGGCATACGGGCGGGGCGGATCACGCGAGAGCGCTCCGCGTCCACGGGACCAGGGACCGCCAGGGCAATGCCACCGACCCGCACGCCGGCAGCTTCTTCCTGGCGGGACACCTCGTCCATGACAGCGTCGAGCACCGCCTGGGGCCCTTCCGCAATGTCGATAAGGAGGCTCAATGCCTGCCCGACTCCGCGGGTGGGGTCCGTCAGGGCAATGAGGCCGTGGTGGGCTCCCAGCTCGACGAGGGCGAGTGCTCCGGCGCCGTCGGAGGTGACGAGGCGGCGTGCGCGCCGCCCACCCGTGGAAACAGAGTGCTCCGCTTCCGCGATGACCCCGGCTTCGACGAGGCGAGACACAGCGGCCGACACCGTTGATGGTGCGAGGCCCGTTTGCTTGACAATCGCGGGCCTGGTGTCCGCTTGACCGGACCCAATCAGCGTAAGGATGGTCTCGTCGACATCGTGCGTGGCCATGACACCTCCTCTAAGTACGCATGCAGTAACGACAACGTTACACTGCGCTCATCGTTGAGAACATGATTCATTATGCCCCACCGAAGAAAGTCTTACACTTCTTTCGTCGAAATATCTTGTTATTTTTTCGTAACATTCCACATTTTGCCCAAAGTGGCAACATTCGCCGACAAACTGTCATATGATGAACGTCATCTGACAGGATTGTCATCCGTCAGTGTCCCCGATCAACGTTGATTTGGAGCAGTCATGAACCTTAGAAAGAAGCGGTGGATGGTCACCGGCGCGGCCCTCGCAATGGTCGCCTCCCTGGGCCTGTCCGCCTGTGGTGGCAGCAGCAGTAGCGGCGGCGGCCAGGCAGCCAACTCGGAAACCGGAAAGAACGAGGTCACGATGGCCTCGCGTACCCCCAACTGGATCTTCCCGATCTCCGCAAAGGGCTACACGCAGGGCGAAAACGGCCAGTTCATCCAGGCGATGTACCGCCCGCTCTTCGCCTACAAGTCCACCTCTGAAACCCCCTACAAGATCAACCTCCCCAAGTCCCTGGGCACCGTTCCCGAGGTCTCTGAGGACGGCCTGACCTACACCATCAAGCTGCGCGACGACGCCAAGTGGTCCGACGGCACGCCCGTCACCACCCGCGACATCGAGTTCTGGTGGAACCTCGTCACCAACAACAAGGACGAATGGGCCTCGTACAAGAAGGGCTTCTTCCCCGACGGTGCCGATCTGAAGATCATCGACGAGCACACGTTCTCGATCACCACCGAGACCATGTTCGCCCCCGCCTGGTTCATTGACAACCAGATCAACAAGGTCGCTCTACTCCCCCAGCACGCCTGGGACAAGACCAGCGCCGACGAGGCCGTCTCCGACCTCGACCGCACCCCCGAGGGCGCCCAGAAGGTCTTCGCCTACCTGCAGGGCGAGGCCAAGAACCTGTCCTCCTACGCCACCAACCCGCTGTGGCAGACGGTGAACGGCCCCTGGAAGCTCGCGGAGTTCACCCCCGACCAGGGCCTCAAGCTCGTCCCCAACGAGAACTACTGGGGCGAGGACAAGCCCAAGATCGACGCGCTGATTTACAAGGCGTTCACGGGTGACGACGCTGAGTTCAACTCCGTGCGTTCGGGCGCCATCGACTTCGGCTACATTCCGGCCGCGCAGTACAACCAGCGCAAGGCCGTCGAGGACAAGGGCTACAACGTCTTCCTGTGGCCCGGCAACTCCATCACCTACCTGGCCCTGAACTTCCACGAGAAGGCCCCCGGCTCGAAGTTCATCAACCAGAAGTACATCCGCCAGGCGATGCAGCAGCTGATCGACCAGCCGACCCTGTCTGAGAAGATCTGGTCCGGCACCGCCTCCCCGACCTGTGGCCCCGTCCCGATGCCCGCTGAGAAGACCGGCACCACCGAGGGCTGCGTCTACAAGTTCGATCCGGATGCCGCCAAGAAGCTCCTCGAGGACCACGGCTGGAAGGTCGTGCCCGATGGTGAAACCACCTGCGAGAACCCCGGCACCGGCGCCAACCAGTGTGGCGAGGGTATCAACGCCGGCGACAAGCTGAACTTCAAGCTCGTCTCCCAGTCGGGCTTCGTCTCCACGCACCAGATGTTCGAGGAGATCATCTCCCAGTTCGGCAAGCTCGGCATCAAGATCGACATGAACGAGGTCCCCGACTCGGTCGGCGCCTCGCAGGCATGTGACGACGAGACCCCCTGCACCTGGGACATGTCCTTCTTCGGATCCCAGACCTCGTGGGGCTTCCCGATCTACGCGTCCGGCGAGCGCCTCTTCGCCTCTGACGCTCCCGTCAACCTCGGCCAGTACAAGAACCCCGAGGCTGACAAGCTCATCGAAGAGTCGACCCGCTCCTCCGAGCCCAACGCTCTCCAGGCATACAACGACTACCTCGCGGAGGACCTCCCCGTTCTGTGGATGCCCAACCCGTACTACCAGATCACCGCGGTGAAGAAGACGCTCGACCTGGGCGAACTCGACGCCACCGGCGACACCTGGCCCGAGGATTGGTCGTGGTCGACCGAAGGTAAGTAAACCTTCGCCTTGACGCCTCACGGGGCAGGCGCCCGCACCCGCACATGCGGGCGCCTGCCCCCTTACTGTGGAGTTCGCAATGATCCAATTCATCCTCAAACGCCTCGGCCAGGCAGTCATCGTTGTCTTCCTGGTCACCATCATCACCTTCATCCTCCTCCAATCTCAGCCGGGCGGTGCAGCCCGAGCAGCACTCGGTAAGGATGCGACCCAAGAACAGCTCGCGGCCTTCGACCACGAAAACGGATACGACCGGCCCATCCCCGAGCAGTACGTCAACTACCTGAACAAAATTGCACACGGCGACTTCGGCTACTCCTACCAGCACAACCAGTCCGTCAACGACCTGCTGGCTGCCCGCCTGCCGCGCACCATCTTCCTGTCTCTCCTGTCCACCATCCTGGCTCTCATCGTCGCGATCCCCCTGGGCGTGTGGCAGGCCGTCAAGAGAAATAAAGCCCCCGATTACATCGTGACGATTGCGTGTCTGTTGGCTTACTCGACGCCGATCTTCTTCGCGGGCCTGCTCCTCATCGTCCTCTTCTCGCAGGTGTGGCCGATCCTGCCCAACGACGCACCGCAGGGCGAGGCCCTGTCGGTCATGTGGGAACAGTGGGATCACTTGGTCCTGCCCGTGTGCGCGCTGTCGATTGGCACGATCGCCGCCTACGCACGCTACGTGCGCTCCTCGATGGTGGATAACCTCAACGAGCAGTACGTGCGTACCGCTCGCGCGAAGGGCCTGTCAGAGTTCCGCGTCGTCTTCGTTCACACGCTGCGCAACGCCATGTTCCCCGTCATCACGATGATCGGTCTGTACATCCCCGCGATGTTCTGTGGCGCCCTCGTCATCGAGACGCTCTTCAACTTCAACGGCATGGGCTACATGTACTACCAGGCGACCGGCAGGCGCGACTACCCGATTCTCCTCGGCGTCGCCCTGATCGTCTCCTTCGCGACCGTCATCGGCGCGCTCCTGGCAGACTTCCTCTACGCCCTTGCTGATCCCCGTATCCGACTGGCAGGACGTGCCAAATGACCACTGCAACCGCACCTATCGCAGCGCCGGCCAAGGCGCGCACTGCCCGCAAGTCAACGAAGCTGCAGGGCCTGCAGGTCTTCATGGAGAACAAGCTCGCCGTCTTCGGCGTGTGCCTGATCCTCATCCTGATGGCCTTCTCGTTCATCGGCCCGATGTTCTACGTGACCGACCAGATCCACACGGACCTGTCGAACTCGGCCCTACCGCCCTCCGCCGAGCACCCGCTCGGCACCGACATGGTCGGTTACGACCAGCTCGGACGCCTCATGAAGGGCGGCCAGACCTCGATCATCGTCGGCCTGTTCGCCGGCATCTTCGCCACTACGATCGGCACGCTGTACGGCGCGATCGCCGGCTTCGTGGGAGGCTGGGTCGACGCGATCATGATGCGTATCGTTGACGCGCTCATGTCCGTGCCCGTCCTGTTCCTCTTCATGCTGATCGCCACGATGATCCCGCCGACCGTCCCGGTCCTCATCATCATCATGTCGGCCCTGTCCTGGCTGGGAACGTCCCGATTGATTCGAGGCGAGGCCCTGTCCCTGCGCACGCGCGAGTACGTCGTCGCGATGCGCGGCATGGGCGGCTCGATGCCTCGAGCAATCCGGACACACATCGTCCGAAATACGATCGGCACCGTCATCGTCAACGCGACCTTCCAGGTCGCAGACGCCGTCCTCTACGTCGCCTACCTGTCGTTCCTCGGCCTGGGCGCGCAGCCTCCCGCCACCGACTGGGGAGCCATGCTCTCCAACAGCCAGTCGCACGTCTACTCGGGCAACTGGTGGCTGCTCTACCCGCCGGGCGTCCTCATCATCCTCCTGGTCCTGTCGTTCAACTTCATCGGCGACGGCCTGCGTGACGCCTTCGAAGTTCGACTGCGCAAGAGGTGAGTACTGAACTATGAATACTCCACTCCTTCAGATCAAAGATCTGCACACCGATATTGAGATCCGCAACGGCGTGGTTCGCGCCCTCTCGGGTGTCGACCTGCACGTGAACCCCGGCGAAACCCTGGGCATCGTGGGCGAGTCCGGATCGGGCAAGACCATGACGGCCCTGTCCCTCATGGGTCTGCTCCCCCAGGGCGGCAAGGTCTCCTCCGGCTCGATCATCCTCGACGGCCAGGACCTCACCCAGCTGCCCCTCAAGGAGAAGCGCAAGCTGCGCGGCACGAAGGTCGGCATGATCTTCCAGGATCCGCTCACCTCTCTGAACCCGACCATGAAGATCGGTCTTCAGGTGTGCGAGCCGCTGCGCGTGCACGAGAAGCTCTCGAAGCGGGAAGCGCTCGCACGCGCCGTCGAGATCCTCAAGCGCGTCGGCATGCCTCGTCCCGAGGTCGTCATCAATAACTACCCGCACCAGCTCTCGGGCGGCATGCGCCAGCGCGTCATGATCGCCATGGCCCTCGTGTGCAAGCCGCGCATCCTCATCGCGGACGAGCCGACAACGGCCCTGGACGTGACGACGCAGATGCAAATCCTCGACCTCATCGACGAGCTGCGCGACGAGTACAAGATGGGCGTCATCCTCATCACCCACGACCTGGGTGTTGTGGCCGGTCACACCGACCGTGTCGCCGTCATGTACGCCGGCCGTATCGTCGAGACCGCGCCGACGAAGACGCTGTTCACCGAGCCGAAGCACCGCTACACGAGCTCGCTCATGGCGGCCCTGCCCGAGCGCGCCCTCGCGGCCGGCACCAAGCTCTTCTCCATCCCAGGCGCTCCCCCGTCGCTGACCAACCTACCGGTGGGCTGCCGCTTCGCGGCACGCTGCCTGTGGGCCACCGACGAGTGCCGCGCCGGGTACCCGGACCTGAGCGGGGATGAGACCCACACCTTCTCCTGCTTCCACCCGGTGCAGGAGGGCGACGAGTCCCCCGCGGTTCTCCAGGGCAAGCTGGATTCCACCAAGGCCGAAGAAACGGCCTCGGTCGTCCCGCAGATCTCTCACGAGGTCCTGCTCGACGTCAAGGAGGCCTCGCGCGAGTACGAGTCGGCAGGCTCCGGCTTCTTCAAGCGCGAGAAGGGCGTCGTTTCCGCCGTCGACCGCGTGTCCATCACGGTCAAGAAGGGCGAGACCTACGGCCTCGTCGGCGAGTCCGGCTGCGGTAAGTCCACCGTGGGTCGCCTTATCGCCGGCCTCGAGCCCCCGTCGGGCGGTGCCATCGAACTCGATGGACGCGACCTGGCTACGCTCAAGGGACGAGACGCTGTGCGCATCCACCGCGACGTGCAGATGATGTTCCAGGACTCCTACGCGGCAATGGACCCGCGCATGCGCATCGACCAGATCCTGGCCGAGCCCATGAGCATCCAGAAGACCGGCAACGCTCGCCAGATCGCCGAGCGCATCATGGAGATCCTCGAGCAGGTCGGCCTCACCGAGGAGATCCTTGACCGCTACCCGCACGAGTTCTCCGGCGGACAGCTCCAGCGCATCGGCTTCGCTCGCTCGCTGACCCTGGCTCCCGACCTGATCGTGGCCGACGAGCCCGTCTCGGCGCTTGACGTCTCCGTCCAGGCGCAGGTCCTCAACCTCATGAAGGACCTGCAGCAGGAGCTGGGCCTGTCCTACCTGTTCATCAGCCACGACCTGGCGGTCGTTCAGTACATGGCCGATCGCATCGGCGTCATGTACCTGGGCCGCATCGTCGAGGAGGGCCCCGCGCACGAGGTCGTCAAGAACCCGAAGCACCCCTACACGAAGGCGCTCATCGACTCGATCCCCGTGCCGGACCCCGAGTTCAAGCACGACGAGAGTGCCATCAAGCTCACCGGCGAGCCGCCGAGCGCCGTCAACCCGCCCGAGGGTTGCCGCTTCCGCCCACGCTGCCCGTTCGCTGGCGAGGAGTGCAAGGTGCAGCCCATGCTCACGGATGAGACGCACCGCGTGGCGTGCCACCACCCGCTCTTGACGCTGAGCGTCAAGGAAGACGTGAACGCCTAACACACACGTTCATGCGAACTCCATGCGTTGCCCCCGGCCCGCTGACGCGAGCCGGGGGCAACGTTATGTGCGACAGCCACACCGTCGGGCCGTTATGCGCATCTGAAGGGCGCAGGGCTGCTTCGCCCTCCTAGTGCCCGTCGCGGCTCGCTCCCAGGCATCGTCGAGGGCGCTGCCGTTGGGCTGGTGTGCTCGCGGATCTGGCCGACCGTGCCCCTACCCCGTTCCCGTCAGTGATGCCCTACCGGCGTTTATCGGCACCCCACCGAGCGGCACTGCACCAGTGAGGGAGCCTGACACCAGGGGTAATGGTGGGGGTTTTGCAGCATGAGGAGCCTCCCTTTGGCGTGTCGCCGGCGTGTCGCGCCCCTCATGGTGCAAATGCCCCCGTTGGGTGGCGGTGAGGTCGCGGTTCGGGGCGGTGCGGCACCCACATCGCTGACCACCTCGGTGAAAAACAATGATAATGGGGGTCTGCGGCTGAGGCGGTGTGCGTGTTGGGCACAACGGTGCCCGGCCTGGCATGTAGCTCGCACGCCTCGGCGTACTGCGGCCCTGAACCTGAGTACCCATACCAGGCCAGACGTTCAGCCACGCTCCCACAATGAAACAACCACCGTCAATGTTCATTGTCGACCACCAGCAAGCCGACAAGTCACCACACAACCAACACGTTTTTCCTGTAAACCGCGTGTACGAGGTCTCTGCACACCATTGGCGCCATCCGACGGTAGAGACGCGTGTGGGGCACGACCACTCGGTCGTGCCCCACAGGCTATTCGCTAGTGTCAGCGCGTCACTTGGAGACGGCCTTCTTCAGCGTGGAGCCAGCGGAGAGCTTCACACCGTAGCCAGCGGGGATCTTGATCTCTTCGCCGGTGCGGGGGTTACGGCCGGTGCGGGCGGCGCGCTCAACACGCTCGACGGAGAGCAGACCGGTCACCTTGACGGCCTCGCCCTTAGCCAGGGACTCAACGAGGACGGCCTGGAAGGCAGCCAGGGCCTCGTCGGCCTTCGCCTTGGTCAGGTCGGCGCGTTCGGCAATCTGAGCGACAAGCTCGGTACGGTTCACGGACATTGAGAAACCTCATTCCTGTTCGTTCTTGGTTACCACTGTCGTGGCCACGAATGACACACTACGAAATCTTTGGCAATTTTGCCGACTTTAGGGCCAGATTTCGCGGATTTCACGAAAATATCTCGTTTTTTTGCTCAAAAACCGTCAATTCTGTGCGACAGGTCACTCAAACTTGCCGAGTGGTTGCAATTCTGCGGAACTCAAATGCGTCGCCACCGGCACGTTTTTCGATAACAGGAACTTTCACGCACACCGAGGACACACCCCTCTCATTGAAACGGACAAACATAGACGGCGACGCACACAGACCCCACCCACACATTCTGGTTCAGAAGCACGTGTCGCCCATCCTCGCGGTTGCTCACGAGACGGAAAGAAACCGGGACACACACGTCACCCCACGGGCATACGACACCCCGCGGGCATACACAAGGGCGGGGAGCAACCTCATGGCCACTCCCCGCCCCGATGAGAAGCTTCGCGATGCCTCAGGCCGAGGTGCGCTGCTTGTTCCAGACGTCGAAGGCGACAGCCAGGAGCAGGACGGCTCCCTTGACGATCTGCTGGGTGGAGGTGGAGGCACCCATAAGCTGCATGCCGTTGGACATAACGGCCATGATTAGGCCACCGATGAGCGCGCCGGACAGACGTCCGATACCGCCGGTCGTCGACGCGCCACCGATGAAGCAGGCGGCGATTGCATCAAGCTCGAACATGTTGCCGGCAGAAGGCTGCGCGCCGTTCATACGAGCCGAGTAGACGACGCCCGCAACACCCGCGAGGAAGCCCATGTTTACGTAGCACCAGAAGGTGACCTTCTTGACGTCGATGCCGGACAGGGCGGCGGCGGACTTGTTGCCACCAATCGCGTACACATCGCGGCCAAACATCGTCGAGGAGGCGAGGGTTCCGAAGACGAGAACGAGGATCGCCAGGAGGATCAGCACGATGGGTAGGCCGCGCTCGGTGGAGAGCTTGTAGGCGAACCACATGACGACGACGGCAGTGAGCACGATCTTCGTGATGAACAGCCACATCGCCTCAACCGCCTGGTTGTAGGAGATGCGCGCACGGCGGGTGCGCACCTGCTGGTAGGCGAATCCCGCCACGCCGACGCCAAAGATCACCAGGGTGAATACGTCAAAGCCGTTGCCGCCCAGGAGGCCGTTCAGGAAGCCGTTGGCAATGTTGTAGTAGCCCTTGGGGAAGGGCGATAGCGAGACATTGTCGAGAACCTGGTAGGTCAGGCCGCGGAAAAGGAGCATACCGGCCAGCGTGACGATGAAGCCCGGGATGCCCACGTAGGCGACCCAGAATCCCTGGAACGCACCGATCAGGATACCCATGACGAGGGCGGCAACGACGCCGACCCACCAGGGGTATCCTTGCTTGATGACGAGGACGCCACTGAGGGCGCCGGTCACGGCCACGACCGAGCCGACGGAGAGGTCGATCTGGGCCAGGACGATGACGAAGAGCATGCCGATCGCGAGGATCAGGATGTAGGAGTACTGCAGAACGATGTTCGTCAGGTTGCCCGACGAGAGGAAGGTGTCGGGGTTGAACGCCCAGAAGAGGACGACGATGGCGATGAACGCGATGAAGATGCCGCCCTGACGCAGGTTGGCCTTCATCATGTCAACCAGGCTGATTTCGGCGGTCATTTCTGCTCCTCCCTTGCGGGTTCGATAGTCATGAGTTCCATGAGGTTTTCCTGGGTGGCGTCTTCGGCCTTGACCTCGCCGGTGATGCGGCCGTACGCCAGGGTGTAGATGCGGTCCGAGACGCCGAGGATTTCCTCGAGTTCGGAGGAGATGACGATGACGGCCTTGCCTTCTTCGACCATCTTGTTGATGAGCGTGTAGATCTCGAACTTCGCGCCGACGTCGATGCCGCGCGTGGGTTCGTCAAGGATGAGGACGTCTGCGTCCGTGTAGAGCCACTTGGACAGAACGACCTTCTGCTGGTTGCCGCCCGACAGGGAGCCGGTCTTTTGGAGGACCGAGTTGGAGCGGATGTTCATCCGTTCCTTGTAGTCGGCGGCGACCGCGAGTTCCTTGTGACCGTCGACGAGGCCTCGGCGCGAGAGCTTGAACAGGCCTGCGGTGGCCACGTTGTGCCGAATGTCGTCGATAAGGTTCAGGCCATACTGCTTGCGGTCCTCGGTCGCGTAGGCGATGCCGTGCTTGATGGCATCCGAGACGGACTTGATCGTAATCTCTTTGCCGTCCTTGAAGAGCTTGCCCGAGATACGCGTCCCGAAGGAGCGACCAAAAATACTCATCGCAAGCTCAGTACGTCCGGCACCCATGAGGCCGGCAATGCCAACAACCTCGCCATGACGCACATTGAAGGAAGCCCCGGAGATCACGACGCGCCCAGCCTGGGTCGGGTGATAGACGGTCCAGTCTTCCACGCGGAAGACCTCCTCGCCGATCTCCACGTTGCGCTCAGGGTAGCGCTGAGTGAGGTCGCGGCCGACCATGAGCGAGATGATCTTGCCCTGCGTGGAGGCCGGATCTTTCATATCGATTGTATCGATGGTCTGGCCGTCGCGCAGGATCGTTGTGCGGTCAGCGATTTCAGCAATCTCGCCGAGCTTGTGGGAGATGATAACGATAGCAACGCCCTGGTCGCGCAGGCTGCGCACGAGGTCGAGGAGCTGGGCCGAGTCGTTGTCGTTGAGAGCGGCGGTAGGCTCGTCCAGAATGAGCAGGCGCACGTCCTTGGACAGGGCCTTGCCGATCTCGATGAGCTGCTGCTTGCCCACGCCGAGGGTGCCGACCTGGGTCGTCACGTTTTCGTTCAGGCCAACCTTTTCCAGGACCTTTTCGGCGCGGTGGTTGACCTCGTGCCAGTCGATGAGGCCGAGCTTACGGGGCTTCTCAGCGCCCAGGAAGATGTTTTCCGCGATCGACAGATAGGGAACGAGGGCCAGCTCCTGGTGGATGATCCCAATGCCGAGCGCCTCAGAGTCCTTGATGGAGCGGAATTGGACTTCCTTGCCATCGAAGATGATGGTTCCGTCGTACTGCCCGTGGGGGTAGACGCCGGAGAGAACCTTCATCAGGGTGGACTTGCCGGCGCCGTTTTCGCCGCACAGGGCGTGAACTTCGCCGGGGCGGACATCCAGGTTGACGTGCTTGAGGACGGGCACGCCATTGAAACCCTTGTCGATGTCACGCATTTCCAAAATGTTCTGCGTCATGTTTACATTCCTCGAATCGGATGGGGTGGGGTGCGGGGCGAGTGCCCCGCACCCCGTCGTCGCTTACTTCTTCACGACGCCCGCATCGACGTCGGCCTGGGTGAAGTAACCGGAGTCGATGAGCTTTTCCTTGAGGTTGTCGGCGTAGATGGTCTCGACCTCAAGCAGGTAGGAGGGCACAACCTTCACACCGTTGTTGTAGGTGGTGGTGTCGTTGGCCTCGGGCTCCTTGCCTTCAGCCATCGCCTTGATGACAGTCACGGCCTGGGCAGCCAGGGTACGGGTGTCCTTGAAGATCGTCGACTGCTGAATGCCGTCGTTGATCATCTTGGTGGAGGCAATCTCGGCGTCCTGGCCGGTCACGATGGGCAGGCCGTCCTTGATGGCGGGGCCGTAGCCTGCGCCCTGGAGAGCGGTGATGATGCCGCGGGAGATGCCGTCGAAGGGCGAGAGCACGCCGGCGAGGGGCTCAGAGCCGCCGCCGTAGGTCGAGGTCAGCAGGTCCTCCATGCGCTTCTGGGCGACTTCCTGCTGCCAGCGCAGGATGGCAACCTGGTCAAAGCTGGTCTGGCCGGACTTCACGACGAGGGTGCCGTCGTCGAGGTAGGGCTTGAGGACGCTCATGGCGCCGTCGAAGAAGAACTTGGCGTTGTTGTCGTCGGGCGAACCAGCAAAGAGCTCGATGTTGAGCGGGCCCTTGGGTGCATTATCGAGCTTCTTGCCGTCCTTATCGGTCAGGCCCAGGCCGTACAGCAGGGCGTTGCCCTGTGCGACGCCGACCTTGAAGTTGTCGAAGGAGACGTAGAAGTCAACGTTCTCGTTGTCGCGGATGAGGCGGTCGTAGGCGATAACCGGGATGTTCTTCGAACCCGCGGTGTCGAGCTGGCTCGAGAGGGCCGTGCCGTCGATGGAGGCGATGACCAGGATGGTGGCACCGTTGGTGATCATCTGGTCGATCTGCTGGGTCTGGGTGGGGATGTCGTCGTTCGCGAACTGGAGGTC
Source organism: Schaalia odontolytica (assembly GCF_009730335.1). Taxonomy (GTDB): domain Bacteria; phylum Actinomycetota; class Actinomycetes; order Actinomycetales; family Actinomycetaceae; genus Pauljensenia; species Pauljensenia dentiphila. Next base: position 974,400 of record NZ_CP046315.1, on the reverse strand, counting down.
AACCTCGTATCCGGCCGCCTCCAGGCCCTCCTTCACCGCGTTGCCGTCGGCGATCCAGCGCTCCGAGGTCTGGGTCGGCATCGCGACGCCAACCTTAACCTTGCCGCCGTTCGAGGCCGCAGCGCCGCTATCGGAGCTGGAGGCGCCACCGGCACCGCCGCCCGCACATCCGCTCAGTGCAAGGGCGCCGGCCGCGAAGGTGGCCGCAACCGTTGCGAACTTGCCAAAGAAACCACGTGTCTTCATGGAATATCTCCTGTTTATTTCCTCGACATCACTGTCGACGGGTGTCACGTCTCCACACGTCCATCGTGTGGTCTGACAACTTTTACCATATGAGAGAGGGGTCACCCTCGCATCGCCCAATTGATAACGTTCCAATAACAATTGTTAACGTTCACAATTTTAAGAACGGACATACACACGAAGGATAGTATCGGGAGTGCACCGTAGAAAACACGGCATACTCCCGAGGTTGGAGTTTTTTACAGCCCTTCAGCGAGGCGGTGGTACGCCTGGTTCCAGCGCACGCCGGAGGCGAAGTCGCGTCGCGTCGTCAACTCGTCGATAACCACAAGCTCCATGTGCGCCAGCGCCGCAAAGTTCTCCCACACCTCAGGCTCAATCTGCGTCGACATGCACGTGTGGTGCGCTCCGCCCGCTGTCAGCCACGCCTCGACGGAGGTGTAGAAGTCAGGTTCGGGGATCCACATCGCGCGAGCGACAGGGAGCTTGGGCATCGGCTGGGGAGGCTCGATGACATTGACAATGTTCGCGGTGAGGCGGAAGCGGTCGCGCATGTCGGACATGGCGACAACGACGCCGCGTCCCGGGGCCGCATCGAAGACCATGCGGACGGGATCCTCGCGATCCCCGATACCCAGGGGGTGAATCTCGATGCGCGGACGGGCATTCGTCAGCGAGGGGCACACCTCAAGCATGTGGGCGCCCAAGATCATCTCCTGGCCCTCAACGAGGTTGTAGGTGTAGTCCTCCATGAGCGAGGCGCCACCAGGCAGCCCCTCCCCCATCACCTTCGCGGCGCGCACGAGGACCGCAGTCTTCCAGTCCCCCTCGGCGCTGAAACCGTAGCCGGCCTCGGTCAGGCGCTGCACGGCCAGGCCGGGGAGCTGACGAAGCCCGCCAAGATCCTCAAAGTTAGTCGTGAAGGCCATCGCCCCGCGCTCCTCGAGGAAGGTGCGCAGCGCGATCTCCTCGCGGGCGGCGTAGCGCAGGGATTCCGCGCGATCACCACCCGGGGCCAGCTCGGGGGCCACGTCGTAACCCTCGCAGTATTCGGCCACGAGGGCGTCGATGGCTCCCTCGTCCACGGCGTCAACGACGGCCACGAGGTCGTTGACCGACCACGTGTTGACCGAGACGCCGAGGCGGCGCTCAGCCTCGGTCTTATCACCCTCTGTGACGGCCACGTTGCGCATGTTGTCGCCGAAGCGCACGACGCGCAGCTCGTTGGTCGCCGCGAAACCGCCGGCCGAGCGCACCCAGTTGGCGACGCGGCGACGCGTGCTGTCCTGCGAGGCATGACCGACGACCGTGGCGCGAGCCAGGCCCAGGCGCGTCAGGATGTAGGCGTATTCGCGGTCACCGTGCGCTGCCTGGTTCAGGTTCATGAAGTCCATGTCGATGCTGCCCCAGGGGATCTCGACATTAGCCTGGGTCGCCAGGTGCAGCAGGGGCTTGCGCAGGACCTCGAGGCCGCGGATCCACATCTTTGCGGGGCTGAAGGTGTGCATCCAGGAGATGACGCCGAGGACACGGTCGTCCGCGCTGGCCTTGAGCATCGCACGCTTGATGGCGTCGGAGTCCTTCAGGACGGGCTTCCACACGATCGGCGCGGGAAGCAGGTCGGATTCGTTGAGCAGGCGAACGACCTCTTGGGACTGCTGCGCAACCTGCGCCAGGGTTTCCTCGCCGTACAGGTCCTGGCTGCCGGTGACGAACCAGACCTCGCGATCCTCGTAGAAACTGGTCACGGTGAAATCTCCTTTGATGTCAGTGCTGTCCGTAGACGTTTTGGTAGCGGTCGTAGAGGGAATCAATGTGCTGCTGCTCGATGGGAACGAGAGGCCCGCCCACCCGGGCGACGTGCACGGTCTTGGCGACCTCCTCGACCATGACGGCGGCCTTGACGGCTGCACGCGCGTCGCGCCCAATCGTGAAGGGGCCGTGGTTGCGCATAAGGACCGCCGGCGAGCGCGATTCGCGCAGGGTGTCAACAATGCCGCGCCCGATCGAGTCGTCGCCAATGAGAGCGAAGGGGCCGACAGGGACGGGACCGCCGAACTCGTCACCCATCATGGTCAGGACGCAGGGAATCTCCTCTCCGCGCGCAGCCCATGCGGTGGCGTAGGTGGAGTGCGTGTGCACGACGCCGCCCACGTCACTCATGTGGCGATAGACGTAGGCGTGCGCGGCAGTGTCCGAGGAGGGCGCACCCTCCCCCAGTACGAGGTTGCCGTCGAGGTCGCACACGACCATCGCCTCGGAGTTCAGGTCGTCGTAGGACACACCCGAGGGTTTAATGACGAGGAGGTCCTGGCTGCCGTCCTCGGCCTCGCCGCGCACTCGCTGGGAGACGTTTCCTGCCGTCCAGACAACGAGGCCCCAGCGGGGCAGCTCGGCATGCAGGGTGGCGACGTATTCACGAACGCGCTCGATCTCGCGCGCGAATTCGGGGGTCCATGTGTCGGGGTTGCGGCGATCCATTCGTACTCCTCACTGAGCGCCGATAACCATCGGATGGGTTAACGTTAACACTCACCCGCGCATAAGGCAAGCAAGAATACAAAAAAGAGCCTCTAACGAGGGCAAACTCCCGTCGAACCGCGCACAACGAGGCGCGTTGGACGCACGTACGTGTCCACCGATTCACCGTCGAGCGCATAGCTGACCGCCTCAAGCGCGCAGCGCCCAAGGTCCGCGAAATCCTGACGCACTGTCGTCAGCCCCGGCCCCGCGTAGGCGGCCATCGGCACGTCGTCGAAACCCGCGACCGACACGTCACCCGGAACACTCACCCCGGCCTCGGCGAAGGCTCGGAGGAGGCCGACCGCGACCTCATCGTTCGCGCACATGACGGCATCAGGCAGGTCATCCTCGACGATGTTCTGTCCTGCAACGTACCCCCAGCGCGCCTCCCACGAGCCGACGAGCGGCTCGCGCATCGGCAGACCCGCCTGGACCATCGCCTCGCGCCACCCGGCCACGCGTTCACGCGCCTCGAACCACTCCTGAGGACCCGCCACGCAGGCGATATCGCGATGACCGAGCGTCATCAGGTGCTCCGCGAGCGCGCGCGCACCTCCGCGCTGGTCCGCGTGAACGACCGACACCCCGCGACCGAACGTGCGCCCGCCGGAGACCGCAACAACCGGCACAGACGCGCCCTGCGATGCCACGGTCTCGGCAAGAGAATCCACCGGCGCGATGACCACGATCGCCTCGGCCGCCAGGGAGGAGAAGTGGTCGAAGGCACTGGCCACGTCGTCGGGACCGAAACGATCGAGGGCCACAACCGACGTGAAAAGCCCGGCCTCGCGGGCGGCGACCTCCAGGGCCACCAGCATCGAGGAGGGACCGAAGTGGGCCGAGGTTGTGGTCACGACGCCGATAATGCCCGAGCGGGCGGTCACCAGGGCGCGGGCAACCGAGTTCGGGCGGTATCCCAGCTGTTCAATCGCGGCCTGCACGCGCTCACGTGTCCGAGGCGATACGCGCCCCTTGCCGTTCACAACGCGAGACACCGTCTGATGCGAGACACCGACCATCTCCGCCACGTCCGCCATCGACGGAGGACGACCATTGCGCGACATACCGACCTCCCTCCCGCATACGTCCAGCTTTGTTCACATCGTAAACGAAAAGCACCCGGAACATATCACTCGCCACACTTTCTAAATAACTCATACAACACTTATCCCGATCGCAGAGAATGGAGGGGTCCCTTCAACACTTGGATAAAGGTCCAGGAGACACAGATGGCATCAAGCCCCTCGTCCGCTCCCCACCCCGTCAATCAAGTCCCTCCCTTTGGGAAACTCACCATTCTGGGCATTCAGCACGTCCTCGCGTTCTACGCGGGCGCCGTGGTCGTCCCGCTCGTCATTGCTTCCGGCCTCGGGCTCGACAACCATACGCTGGTCCACCTCATTAACGCAGACCTGCTTACCTGTGGCATCGCCACCATCATCCAGTCGGCCGGCATCGGCCGCTTCATTGGCGTGAAGCTCCCCCTCATCCAGGGCGTCACCTTCACCGCCGTCTCCCCCCTCATCGCAATCGGAGCAGCGGCCACGCCGCCCGGCGCCGACCCGACGACCGGCCTGGCCACCATGTACGGCTCCATCATCGCCGTCGGCCTCATCGTCTTCCTGGTGGCGCCCTTCTTCGCCAAGCTCCTGCGATTCTTCCCGCCGATCGTCACGGGTACGCTCCTGACCGTCATGGGCACGACGCTCCTGTCTGTCTCCGCCGGAGACATCGTCGCCTGGGCAGATCAGGCCACCGGTGATGCAGCGAAGGCAACCGCAACATTCGAGGCACTCGGCTTCGCTTTTGGAACGATCGCGATCATCGTCATCATCCAGCGCCTCTTTAAGGGCTTCATCGGGACCCTATCCGTCCTTCTCGCCCTCGTTATCATGACGGGCGTTGCATTCGTGATGGGCAAGACCGATTTCTCGGGCGTGGGAGAAGCCAGCTGGTTGGGCATCACCACGCCCTTCTACTTCGGCATCCCGAAGTTCTCCGCCACCGCGCTCCTCGCCATGATCATCGTCATGGCTGTGACCGCCGTGGAGACCACGGGCGACGTCTTCGCCACCGGCGAGGTCGTGGGCAAGCGCATCGCCCCGCGCGACATCGCTAACGCCCTGCGCGCCGACGGCCTATCCACGCTGCTGGGCGGCGTCCTCAACTCCTTCCCCTACACCTGCTTCGCGCAGAACGTCGGCCTCGTGCGCCTAACCCGCGTGAAGTCCCGCTGGGTCGTCACCGCCGCGGGCGTCTTCATGATCATCCTGGGCCTGTTGCCGAAGGCCGCGGCCATCGTCGCCGCCATCCCCTCCCCTGTCATCGGCGGCGCCTCGCTGGCGATGTTCGCCAACGTCGCCGTCGTCGGCATCCAGACCCTGGCGAAGGTTGACCTGCGCGACAACCGCAACGCCGTCATCGTCTCCACGTCGATCGGCCTAGCCCTCCTCGTGACTCTCAAGCCCGGCATCGTCTCGGTCATGCCCTCCTGGCTGCAGATCATCTTCGGCTCCGGCGTGACCATCGGCTCGCTGACGGCCATCATCCTCAACATCCTGTTCTTCCACATCGGACGCCAGGCCTCGCCGGACGTGGCCGTGGTGGACGGCAAGAAGATCAACCTGGACGACGTCAACGCAATGGATCGCGACCAGTTCGTCGCGACCTTCGCCTCGATGTTCTCGTCGCACACGTGGCCGGTCGAGCGCGCCTGGGAATCTCGTCCCTTCGCCTCCGTGTCTGAGCTGCGATCCTCCTTCGAGGACGCGGTCCTGGCGGCCAGCCCCGAGGAGGCCGAGGAGCTCATCGCGTCCTACACGGACGTCGTCTCCCTGGTCCTCGATGGTGCGGGCGACGAGCAGGCCAGCTCGGATACCTCATCCCTGTCCGTGGGCGAGGTGTCCTCCGAAGAAGCCGAGGAGCTGCGCGCCCTGGCTGCCGCCTACCGCGAGAAGTTTGGCCGCCCGCTGGTCATCTGCGTGGACAACGTGGTGGACCGCAAGCATCTGCTGTCCTCGGGCTGGCGTCGCGTCGAGCACTCCCCCGCCCGCGAGGCTCGCTTCGCACTCGGCGAGGTCATCGACATCGCCGACCTGCGCTTCGATCAGCTGGTCGCAGACGCGAACCCCATGCGCGCCGCGTGGGACGCTGGCTTTGAGCGCCTCTGAGTAGCACTCAGAGTCTCCAAAAGACGAGGCCGGGGTGCGTTGGGAAATATGCCTGACGCGCCCCGGCTTTTGCGCGGCCTATTGTGGGCGATTTTACCCTGGTGATGTGCGTTGTGGACACCACAACTCCCCAATCAGCTGGCGGTGACACCGCTCAGCGGGGGCGCCGCATGAGGGTCCGAGGGAAGTCACGTGACGGATTACCTCAATCAACGACGGAATTGCACGACACAAGGGTCCGACACGCCGGCAACACGCGTTGAGAGGGTTTCGCGTAATACCCCCTCAGCACTACCACTTCAGAAGCCACCGAAGGTGGCAAGCACCAACGAACTGGATAGGAAACGACGATCTGGATAGGTCATCGGCTTCTGGATAGGAAAATAACCTATCCAGAAGAGCCGTTCCTATCCAGAAGACAACTTCCGCCGTAGGAAATACGCACCACAGGCCCCACCACAAAACCCCACCGCACAGACTTCGCAGCATAGACCACGGCGCCACCACACCAACGCATAGCACTTTTCACCCACAGTTCCCCCGAGTCGCTCCAGGTGCAGATACGCCGAGGGGCCGACCTCGTGGTCGGCCCCTCGGCGTATCCCATCAACACAGTGCAAGTTGTCCCAGAAGGCTCCTCAATGATGTCTCGTCGGCATTGCTCGGGCCCGTGTGGCCCGTGCCGTATTCCCTTGTGATGACACCTACTGTAGGGACCCAACCTTGCGGCAATGGCAAGGTGAGCTGAGAATATCCTGGGAAATTAACCCCGCAGATAACTGAGTGATCCCAATACGAGTGTGCGCCCCCGGTTTCCCGGGGGCGCACACTGCGTTACGCGCTGTCAGTGCTGCGCGTTAGGCCTCAGCCGTTCCATTCGCCGTTCTCGGCGAAGTAGTGCCACTTCCAGCCGATCCAGTGCCCGCCCGTGTACATGGCACCCGAGTCGGTGCTCAGGTAGTACCAGAAGGAGCCCTGGCGCAGCCACCCGGTCGTCAACGCGCCGCTGGAGTGCATGAAGTACCAGGATGAGCCGTCCTTGACCCAACCGGTCGCCATCGCGCCACTGCCGGGTGTCAGGTAGTACCAGGTCAGCCCATCAAGCAGCCAACCGGTGACCATGCGACCCGTCGCCGGATCCAGGTAGTACCAGGACGCACCATCCTTCACCCAGCCACTCGCCTGAGCACCCGAAGCGTCGTGGTAGAACCACGAACCAGCCTCGCTCACCCAGCCGGTGCGCATGTATCCGCTGGCATCGAAACGATAGGTGGCTCCGTCGATGAGGGCAGCACCGTTCCTGGGGTACGAACCGTCTGCGTAGCGGTACCACCAGCCGACCGAATCACTGATCCACGCCCCACCCTGGGGCGCGGGCACCGGGGACGGATCCACGCTCGGAGCCGGAGTCGGCTCGGGAGCGGGCGTCGGCTCGGGAGCGGGCGTCGGATCCACCGTCGGCTCAGGTGCCGGGGTCGGAGCAGGAGTCGGATCGCCCTGGAGGCGCACCTCCTGCTTGGCGGGGTTGACGCCCCAGTCCCAGGCGAAGAGGTACGGGGTCACCGGGGCCTCGTCCGTGCGTCCCTGCTGCGCCCAGGCGGCCTTCAGCTCCGAGACGGGCACGGCGAAGTGGTAGCGATGCGTGCCGTCGGCCAGGATCTCGCCGTCATCCTCGACGAGCTTGCGGTAGTACCAGGTGCCGTCGGCATCCTCGTGGAAGTCGATGCCGGCCACGGGCGAGGCGTCGGTGACGTCGAAGGACACCGTACGGGCATCGCCCTCGCCGCTCACCGTCAGGTTGGAGATGACGGGTGCTTGCGTGTCCAGCGTGAACTCGTAGCTCATCTGGTGCGTGTGCGAGGACGGACCATCCGTCGCAGCCTCGATCGTCACCGTGTAGGCGCCGTCGGGCAGCTCGTTGCCGGACTGGTCGTAGCCATCGAAGAAGGGTTCCTCACCGGCGAACTCACCCGGCTTCGTCCAGCCGGTCTCGAGGTCGTAGAGGGACTTGCGCACGCGGTTGATCGTGTAGGAGCGCACTAACTCGCCCGCGGAGTTGCGGTAGGTGACAGACATAGACGGGACCGAGCGCAGCATGCCGGTCATCGGCGCGATCCTGTCGGGGGCGCCCGCCCATTTGGCACGCGAGGTGATGAGGCGCTGCGTGTTGATCGTGGTGACCAGGTTCGAGTCCTGCTTGTCCGACAGCGGGTTCAGCGCTCCCAGCGGGATGGACGAGTGCGCGTTGACCAGCGCAGAACGGAAGACGTGCACGGGTGTCGTCTCGTCGTCCGACCACTTGCCGTCGAAGACGTCCGGGGCTCCCCACGAGCCGTAGAAGCCCAGGTAGGGCACGGTCAGGCTCGGGGTCCCGTCCTCGCTCGTGAAGGTCACGGCGCCGTCGATGAAGGTGCCCTTCGGGGTGTTCTCCGAGGCAAAGGCCGCGAACTCGGACTCGGGGGTCACGGTGACGGTCACGGTGGCGTTCGACATCGCGGGGACCGTGATCTGCTGGGCGTCCCCGGCCTCGGCGACGCCGTCACCGGAGAAGGTCAGCGAGATTCCTGCGCCCACCCAGTTCTGCGAGTGCTCGAGGAAGAGGCCCCCCTCGACCATCTCGGAGAGCGCCTGGCCGCCGAGAGTGTAGGTGTAGGCAGCGTCGGAGAGGTTGGTCAGCTGCACCTGGAAGGTCCAGCCCTTCGTCCCGTCGCCGAGGTCGGCCTTGGGCCGGGAGGGATCGGCGGCGCCGACGACGGTCGGGTAGACGGTTGCGGTGGTCGCTGCGAGCGCGTCGACGGCGCCCGCGCCGACCCTGCGCGGCGAGTAGTAGGTGCCGTCGCTCAGCTCGACGTCGATGAGCGGGTGGGCGGTGCCCATGAGGAGGTTGGTGACGACTGCGTTCTTCTGCTCGGCGCTCATTCCAGAAAAGGCAGGATCGCCCGCGAGGCGCTCGCGCACGAGGGCGCTGATTCCCGCGACCTGCGGGGATGCCATCGAGGTGCCCGACAGGCGCTGGTACTCGTTGCCGAGGTAGGCCGACATGATGTCGCCGCCGGGGGCAGCGATCTCAGGCTTGAGGGTCAGGTCGGGGGCCACACCCCACGCCGAGAACTCCGAGGCCGTCGGGTTGTTCGAGGCCAGCACGATGCCGGAGTGCGTGACGGTCACGGTGACGTCGGCTCCGTTGGCGGCGGCCAAGGCCTCGCGGATCGCCTCCCCGTCACGCTTGGTGATGGTCACCGTCGGCATCGACGTGGTCGAGCCGAGGATCGCCTGGTAGGGCGTGTATGCCTCATCCGTATCGGCGACCATGAGGGCCGCGGGTGCCGGTGAGAGGGCCGTCAGGTTGCGCGCCTTGAGCTCCTCGGTCATCGCCGAGCCGTCGCGGGAGTCCGTACCGCCCCTATCCTCGAGGACGATCACGCCGGAGAGGTCGGTGCCCGCGTACTGCTCGAGCCGGTCGGTGCCGCCAGCGCCGGCGTCGACGATGCGGTAGGTCTTCTCGGGGACGTCGCGCAGGCCGCGCACGGCCTCGCCCTGACCGTTGAGGGCGGTGCGGTAGGCGATTGTGCGATCGCCCAGGCTCACGTAGGACAGGGCCTCCTGGTTATCAACGGAGGCGACGGCCAGGGTGGACTTGTAGGAGGCGGGTTCGCCGAGCGTGCCCGTGTCGGGGTCGGTCGCGAACGGCTTGTTCTGGCCGGAGTTGTTGCCATAGGCGTTGGAGAAGGCGTTACCGCCCGCCGCGTTGACGGTGATGCCAGCGGCGGCGAGCTTCTCGTACACGCCGGCGAAGACACTGCCCGCGTCGCTGCTCATGCCGGAGTCGTCGCCCAGGGACAGGTTGATGACGTCGGGCTTGATGACGAGCGCGTCATCGAGGGCCGCCAGCAGGGCGCTGTCGAGCATCGAGCCGTCCTCGTCCGAGGCGACCTTGGCGACGACGATCTGCGCGTGGGGCGCGGTGCCCTGCAGGACGTCCGCATTGGCGGCCGCGATCGCGGTGACGTGCGTACCGTGGGACAGGTCCTTCTCGGAATGGGGCACGACGTCGGCGTCGTTGTCCGCGTAGTCGTAGGCGAAGGGGATCTTGCTGTTGACGTACGTGCCCGCTCCGCCGTGCGGGAGCTTGCCCGCGAAGGCCTGCACGTCGGCCTGGCTCATGCGCACATCCACGCCGTCCATCGAGCCGGCGAAGGCGTCGTGGTCGGTCTGCAGGCCAGAGTCGATGACTTCGATGACCTGACGATCGCCCTTGAGGACGACCTCGTTCGCGCGCGTCATCGCCAGGGACGAGGCGTTCTTGAGGACGGGCGCACCGCTTCCCTCGGCACCGGTGTCCATCGGCTTGTGGACGCCCTCGTTGAAGGCGGTCTTGACGCCCTCGACCTTCTGGATCGCGGAGAGAGCGGAGCCGGGCGCCTCGATGGCGAAGCCGACGAACGCATTGGTGTACTCGCGCACGGTTGTGACCTGCGCACCGGGGACGATTCCCGCGACAGCGGAGGCGATGCGGGCCTTCACGTCGTCGCGCATGGCCTGCGTGGAGCTACCGGCTGTTCCATCCTCCAGCTGGACGATGATTGTCGTCGGGGTGTCGTCGGCCGCCTCCTGCGCGGACGAGGCGTCGGGCAGGGTCGCTCCCCCGGCCTCGGCCTGGCGGATGGACAGCAGCGCGTCCTCGACTCGTGTACCCGACTGCGTGTCCTTCGACGAGGCGTGGGTGGGGTTGGCGGGGAGGACACCGCCCGGCTGCGGGCTCGCTGCGAGTGCCGGGACGCTCACGCCGGTCAGGGCGAGGGCTGCGGCGAGCGCGAGTGCCGGGGTGGAGTGATGGGTCATCAATGGCTCACTTACGTATCGACGAGATGACGATCTGGTGCGCGTCCGGGTGACGCGCCGTCCCATTATGCGAAAGTTCTTCCAGTTGTGCAGTATGCATGTCCGATAGATGGCCCAGTGTCCACACACTGACATTTTGTGCAGGCCCGAATGTAAGCCGAGGGGCCGACCTTACGGTCGGCCCCTCGGCTTATCCCATCAACACAGTGCAAGTTTTCCCAGAAAGCTCCTCGAAAAATCTCGTCGGCATGTCCCGGACCCTCATGGTCCGTGCCGTATTCCCTTGCGATGACATTCAGTGTAAGGATCGAACCTTGCGACAACAGCAAGACAACCTGAAAAAACCCTGGGAATTTTGGCGCTTAACCGCTTTGACAGACACCAGGCCCGCACACCCAACGCGAATCGGGGTGCGGGCCTGGACGGTCAGTCTCAGCGGCAACCTAGCTGATCAGCTGCCCCGTCTCAGAGAAGGTGTACCACGTCCAGAAGATGCGCAGTCGGCCCGTGGCCATCGCGCCGCTTCCGGTCTTCAGGTAGTACCAGGCACCGCCTTCCTTGAGCCACCCCGTCATCATCTTGCCGGTGGTGGGATTGAGGTAGTACCAGGACGAACCATCCTTGACCCATCCGGTCTGCATCATTCCGGTGGCCGGACTCAGGTAGTACCAGGACGAACCATCCTTAAGCCATCCGGTTTGCATCGTCCCGGTGGCCGGGTTCAGGTAGTACCAGGAGGAGCCATCAAGAACCCAACCGGAGGCCTGCTCGCCCGAGGGGCCGTGGTAGTACCATACGCCCCCCTCGAAGAACCAGCCGGTGCGCATGTTTCCCTTGGCAGTAAAGCGGTAGGTATGTCCGTCGACCACGAGCGAGGTGCTCGTGGCGCGCGTACCATCCGCGTAGTGGTACTGCCAGCTACGACCGCTGCGCACCCAATGTCCCTGGGCGGGTGCCGAGGCCGAGGAGGCCTTGAAGGTCACGGTCGTCGAGCTCACGAGTTTCGATTCGTCACGCACGTCGATACGCGCGACGATGCCGTCGCTGGCCGGAGTCCAAGAGAAGGAGCCCGTCGAGGTGGCGGTGTCCGAGCTATCTGACATCGCGGCCCAGTCCTGCAGGACGGTTTCACGCCCGTCGGGCTCGATCTGGACGACACGCATCTGGCGCGTGCCCAGGACACCGGCCTGAGCGGAGACCTTCACGGTCGTCGGCGTGCTCACGGAGGTCGTGAGCGTGTACCCGGAGCCAGCCTCGTTGATTCCATCCCCCGACACCGCGACCTGCGGGCTGGTGTACTCGAAGAGGGCCGCCGTGTTGTACCCGGCTTCCTTCATGGCCGCCTCGGTGAGCGTCCACGCCTTCGAGCCCCTGGGAGCCGCGACGTAAACGGCGGTGTCGGCCTTGAGGTCGGCCGCCATATCCTCGGCGAGTTTGAGCTCCTTCACGGTCGAAGGCAGGACCAGGACGCGGGGCGTGTCGAACCAGAAGGTGAAGCTGGTCATCCCCTCGCCGAAGTACGCGCTGTCGGGACGTCCGTTGGTGGCCTTGCCCTCGTAGTAGAACTCGCCATCATTGCCGCCGCGCACGATGATGTGGCGCGGGGTGGTGGTATCGCGCGGAGTCATCCACAGTTCCGTGACCTGCGAACCCAGCTCGACGGTGTCCAGGCCGTTGTTGACGAGGCCTCGGGCCACGGTCACCGAGTCGGGAATGACGATGTCTGTCAGGTTATCGCAGCCGTCGAAGGCGCCAAATCCGATCGTGGTCAGGCCCTCGGGCAGGACGGCGCGGCGCAGGGACATGTTCTTCGAGAAGGCGTAGTCAGCGATCGCGACCGTGCCGCCAGGAACCGTGAATTCGGTGGCCCCGTTCGTGGGCAGAGACAGGACGAGGATTCTGCCCCCGATGGACTTCTGGTACAGGACGCCGCTGTCCACCGAGTAGACGGGATTGGCGGGTGCGACGCTCAGCGAGGCCAGGGACGTCGCCCCGACGAACGCGCCTTCCCCGATGGAGGTCAGGCCCGAGCCCAGGTGAACGCGGGTCAGGTAGCTGTTGTCGGAAAAGGCGAACTTCCCGATGCTCGTCACCGATTCGGGCACCGTGACCGAGGTGATCGTCGCGGCTTCGAACGCGTAGTCCTCCACACTGGTGAGGCGCCCCAGGTCGGAACGGAAGTTCACCTCGGCGAGCGTCTTATCGTAGCGGAAGGCGCTGTCCGACACGGCCGTCGTGCCTCCCAGGTCGACGCGCTCCAGCTTGGGCATGTACCAGAACGCCATGTCGTCCATAGATTCAAAGCCGTCGGGCAGGGTCAGGGAGGTGACCTGCGAGCTCGCGAACGCCGCCTTTTCCACACGACGCAGGGTCGAGGGCAGAGTCACGGAGGTGATCTGCGCAGATGTGAAGGCTCCCTCGTCGATCGTCGAGGTCCCCTCGGCAATCGCGTAGCTACCACCGGCGTTCTTCGCCTCCGGGTAGGTCGCCAGGTGCGTCAGGCCCTTCGTGTACAGGACGCCGTCGAGGCTCTGGTAGTTCTGGTTGGCATCGTCGACGTCGATGCTCTCCAAGAGCGGGGTGCGCGCAAATGCCGCGAACAGGCCCTGGGCCGACACCTTCGGACCGACGTGGACGGAGCGCAGCTTTGCCATGTCACTGAAAGTCTCCAGGCCCGCCATCGTGAGAGAACGGGGCAGGGTGATGTGTTCGAGCGCCGTGTTTGCGAAGGCGCGATCCCCGATCGTCTCCAGCTGCGAGGGGTGGGCGTCGTCATCCTGGAAGGTAACCTCGGTGAGCGGCTGGCCTGAAAAGACATAGTCGTCGATTGCGCGCACGCTCGCGGGGATCCACACGCTCGTCAGGCTCGTGCCATTAAAGGCATTTGCGCTGATCTCGGCGACGCCCTCGGGGATACGCACCTTGCTGGCACCACCGGTGTAGCCCACGAGCACGCCGTCGGCGTTGATGATGAAGCCGTCGGCATCTGCGTTCAGCGAGGCGGCAGCGTTAGCCTGCCCGGCGGCATCAGCACTGACCGCATGGGCAGCAGGCACGCCAAGCAAAGTCAGCGACAGGGTGCCAGCAAGCGCAAACGCCAGCACCGCAAACTTTGAATGGGACATCTGTGAACCCCTAAATTAGCATTCGGTAGGAGAAGGCCTCGCGTTGCGATCGCAGCCATTCATGTCAAACATATCGCTTTTTAGGGTTTTCGGATACCCCTACGACCCATTTTCTCAACATATGTCGGCCGATTCACCCGTATCTGCGCAAGTAGTAGCATACTTAGCCCTTTCACGAAAGCTTGGCATCACCTAGCTGATTCACCTCCTTCTCATCGAGTTTTTCTAGGGTTTTGTTGCATCTTTCCACTCAATCTGTCAAGAACACCAACAATCTATATTGATCGCTTCTGACAACGACCCTAACCGCCCGTTACTCAGGCGATTTACTTCATGATCGACCGAATGGTCGAACAAGATGCGCACGTCGCACCCTGGGTTGACCCGCCATGGCGACAAATGACGAATGGGTGGTGAGACAAGCACACGCCCCCGGATGATCTCCGGGGGCGTGTGGGAAGCCTGGTAACAGGTCAGTTCATCAGCTGTCCTGAGTCAGCAAAGCGATAGGAACGCCAGCCGATCCGCTGGGAGCCGGTGGCCATCACTCCGCTGCTCGGGTCGAAGTAGTACCAAGCTCCGTCCAGCTGCAGCCAGCCGGTGGCCATGGCGCCACCCGCGGGGTGCAGGTAGTACCAGGAGGACCCCCGTTGCAGCCAGCCGGTGACCATCGCACCGGAGTCGGTGCTCAGGTAGTACCAGGAGGAGCCCTGGCGCAGCCAGCCGGTGGTCAGCGCGCCGCTGGGGGCCATGTAGTACCAAGAGGACCCATCCTTGACCCAACCGGTCGCCATCGCGCCACTGCCGGGTGTCAGGTAGTACCAGGTCAGCCCATCGAGGATCCATCCCGTCACCATCTGTCCGGACGTCGGGTTCAGGTAGTACCAGGAAGAGCCATCCTTCACCCAGCCACTCGCCTGAGCACCAGACGGATTGTGGAAGTACCACGCGCCATCCTCACTCGCCCAGCCAGTACGCATGTAGCCATCCGCACCGAAGCGGTAGATCGAGTTACCGATCTGCACCGTCCGGCCAGCCGGATAGGTGCCATCCGCATAGCGGTACCACCAGCCGACAGAGTCGCTCACCCACTGGCCGTCCTGCGGGGCAGGAGCCGGAGTCGGCTCGGGAGCGGGCGTCGGGTCCGGAGACGGAGCGGGCGTCGGGTCCGGAGACGGAGCAGGCGTCGGCTCAGGTGCAGGCGTCGGCTCAGGCGCCGGTGTCGGGTCCGGGGTACCCGGCAGCTTGATCATGAGGGTGCTCGTCAGGTACGAGGCGTCGCGCACCTGCACACGCAGGCTCACGTCCGCGGCGGACGGGGTCCACGGGAAGGTCACGGAGGAGGCCGCAGCTCGATCCCCGCTGTCCGTCACCGTCGTCCAGTCGCGCACGAGCGTCTCGGTACCATCCGCTCCGATCTGCACGGCGCGCACCTGCTGCGTGCCGGCGATGCCACCGGCAACCTCAGCCGTCACGTCGACCGACGCACCGATCTCACCCGTGTACGTGTAACTTCCCCCGGCCTCGGCGATGTTTGTACCCGCCAGGGTCATCGACGCACCCGTGTAGGTGTGCAGGTGCGAGGGGTCGATGCCGGCCGCCTCGAGGGCGTCCTTGGCGACGTTCCACGCCTGCGAACCTTCGGCCGCGGCGACGTACACGTGGGTGTCGTCCTTCTTCTCGTCGCTCAACTCCGGCTCAAGGTCGAGTCGGGTGAGCGTCGAGGGGAGGACGAGGACGCGCGGGACGTCCACGCCGAAGGACACGCGGGTCATGCCCTCGCCGAAGTAGGCGCTCTGGCGGCGTCCGTTCGTCGGGCGACCGTCGTACACGAAGGAGCCGTCCACACCGCCGCGCACGACGATGCGACGAGGCATGGGAACCCAGCTACCTTCCATGCGGATCGAGGTCACCTTGGAGCCGTACTCGACGAGCTCCAGGGAGTTTCCGGTGACGCCGCTCGAGCGCTCGACCGACTCGGGGATGACCAGCTCGGTCAGGGCAGTTGTGCCCGCGAAGGCGTCGTCGCCGATGACCTTGAGGCCGTCGGGCAGGACGACACGGGTGAGCGTCTTGTTGTTGGCGAATGCCGTCGCGCCGATCTCGACCGTGCCCGCGCGCACCGTGTAGTCGGTGAGAGTGTTGGCGGCCGGAGACAGCATCAGGTGCAGGCCATCGCCCGTCTTGCGGTACAGGACGTTGTGCTCGGCCGAGTACACCGGGTTGTCGGCGGAAACGGTCAGCGTCGCGATCTTGCGGTCGTTGTACAGGGCGGTCTCAGCGAAGGACGTGACACCCGCTCCGATGTGGAACGAGGTCAGGGCCGTGCTCTCCGAGAACGCCTGCTCGCCGACCGCGGTCACCGAGTCAGGAAGGGTCACGGAGGACTGCGCCGTGCGGCTAAACGCGAAGTCGCCGATCGTGGTCAGGCGTCCGAGTTCGGGCCGGTAATTGACCCCGTTCTTCGCACTCGTGGATTCGAAGGCGCTGCCGCCCAGGGAGATCGTGCCGCCCAGGTCGATGGTCGCGAGCTTGTCGGCGGAGCAGAAGGCACAGGTGCCGACCGTCTCGAACTTCTCGGGCAGGGTGACCTCGGTGAGCGCAGAGAGGCGGAAGGCCTCGTCCTTAATCGTGCGTAGGCTGTCGGGCAGTGTCACGGAGGTGATGCCAGCCTTCTGGAATGCCTTAGGCGCGATCGTCGCGACACCATCCAGGACCGTGTACGCGCCGCCAGGATTCTTGGCGGCCGGGTACAGGATCAGGCGCGAGTGGTCCTTGGAGTAGAGGACTCCGTCCACGCTCTCGTAGTTCGGGTTCGCGGGATCGACCTCGACGCTGGTCAGCGCGGCGGTCTCGGCGTAGCCCGAGGTCACCGAGTCGGCGGCGACGTTGGGGCCCAGCTTGATCGTGGTGAGCGCCGAGTTGTAGTCGAAGACCTCCGCGCCCATCGTCACCACGGAATGCGGCAGCTCGATGGCCTCGAGGCTCGTGTTGGCGAACGCGCGGTCGGCGATCATGGTCAGCTGGGCGGGGTGGGTCTCATCGTCGACGAAGGTGATCTTCTTCAGCGAGCTGTAGATGAAGGCCTCCAGGCCGATGGAACGCACCGAGGCGGGGACCGTCACGTGTTCCACGGTGGTGCTCGCGAAGGCGCGCTCGCCGATGGAGGTCACGGTGTCAGGCAGGGTGACCTCGGTGGCCGAACCCTTGTACTTGACGAGGACGCCGGCCTCGTTGATCTCGAAGTCGTCGGCGTCGGCGGCGCGCACCGTGACTGCGATGGACGCGGTCTTAGTAGCGCCGGCCTCGGTGGTGACGGTGGCGGTCAGCGTGCCCGAACCAGCGTGATCGCCGGCGGTCAGGGTCGCCTTGCGCGTGTCAGTGTCGGCGGCGACCGTGGCCAGGTCGGCCGGCTCCACGCTCCATGTCACCGCGCGGTCCTTCAGCGAGGGCGCCAGGTAGGCCTTCACGGGGGCGATCTCGCCCACCTTGAGCGTCACCTGGGTGTCCGCGAGCTCGATGCCCGCGTCCTCAGAGATCGTGCGCACGCGGATCCGAGCGCTGGCCGACAGGGTCGGCTGGGACGCGTCGGTCGCGGTGATCGTCGCCTCGCCGGCGGCCAGGGTGCGGACCTCGCCGTTGTCGTTCACGGTGGCGACGGCCTCGTTCGAGGACGTCCATACGAGGTCGGTGACATTCGCGTTCGCCGGCTCGTAAGATGGACTCAGCGCGACTGTCTCGCCCGCAACAACCTCGGAGTCCTGCGGAGTGAGCGACAGGGAGGTCATCGGGATCGTGCTAAAGCGGATCACCTGACGGGCCTGGTTCTTACCCCAGTCCCACGCGAACAGGTAGGCGGTCGCCGGATCCGAGGAGTCCGCGCGGTCGATGAGGTCGGCCCACTTGATCTCGTAGTGCTTGGCGTAAGTGCCGTCGGCCTGACGGTTCGCGCCCACGGCCTCCTTCTCGTCGTAGTAGCGACGCGAGGTCGGGGACTCGGAGAAAGCGATGCCAGCTAGCGGAGAGTTGTCGGTGACGTCGAAGGACACGACGCGCTCGTCGCCCTCGCCGGTCACCGTCAGGTTGGAGATGAGGGGAGCCTCGGTGTCCAGGGTGAAATCCCAGGTCAGCTGCGAGGCCACGCTCGAAGGCGCGACCGAGGCCGCATCGATCGTCAGCTTGTAGCGGCCCGCGGGCAGCTCCTTGCCATCCTTGTCGAAGCCATCGAAGACGGGGTTGTTGCCTTCCTGGCTTTCGATGGGCTCGACCTTGCTGGCGTGGTAGTTGAACAGGGACTTGCGGGCGCGCTCGAAGGTGTACTCACGCACGACCTCGCCGGCCTCGTTCGTGTAGGTGTAGGTCACCTTCGGGGAGTTACGCAACAGGCAGGTGCGCGGCAGGATGCGCGAGGGAGCCTCGGGCAGCGCAGAGCGCGACATGATGAAGTACGCGGGGTCGACCGCGCGCACATCGTCAATTTCCTGTCCGGCGAGCGGGTTCAGGGCGCCCAGGGGAACCTCGGTCGCGGGGTTGATGAGGGTCGATGAGCAGGCGTGCGCGGTGCTCGTCGTACCGTCGTACCACTTGCCATCGAAGACGGCGGGCGCGCCCCAGGAGCCGTAGAAGCCCATGTAGGGGACGGTCAGGTCGGGCTGACCGTCGGCGCTCGTGAAGGTCACGGCGCCGTCGATGAACGTGCCCTTCGGCGCTTTCGCGTTCGCGTACGAGGCGAAGGCGCCCTGCGGGGTCACGGTGACGGTCACGGTCGCGGTGCCCTTGGCGGGCACGGTCACCGAGTCAGCGGAGTAGGTCAGGTCGATGCCCTGCCCCGCCCAGTTCTTGGAGTGCTCAGTGAAGAGGCCCCCCTCGACGATCTCGGAGAGCGCCTGGCCGCCCAGCGTGTAGGTGTGGGCGGTGTCGGAGACGTTCGTCAGCGTGACCTGGAAGGTCCAGCCGGTCGTCCCCTCTCCGAGGTCAGCCTTGGGACGCCACGGATTCTCGGCTCCCACGACGCGCGGGTAGACGGTCGTGGTCGTGGCTGCGAGGGCGTCCACCTGGCCGGCGCCCACGCGGCGCGGCGAGTAGTAGGTGCCGTCGTTCTGGTCAATGTCGAGCAGCGGGTGGGCGGTGCCCATCATGAGGGTGGTGACAATCGCGGCCTTGTCCACCTCCGACAGGCCAGCGAATGCCGGGTCGTTGTTCACGCGCTGGCGCACGAGCGTCGCAATGCCCGCGACCTGCGGGGTCGCCATGGATGTTCCCGACATGGATCGGTACGTGTTGCCCAGGACAGCCGCGACGATGTTGCCGCCGGGGGCAGCGATCTCAGGCTTGAGCTTGAGATCGGGCGTGACACCCCACGAGGTGAAGTCGGAGATCGACGGGTTGGTCGAGGCGAGCTTGAGGCCCGCGTGCGGATTGGAGATGTTGATGGAGCCGGACTCGCTGGCCTTGATGGCCTCGATAAGCGCGTCCTTCTCCTTCTTCGTGATGGTCACGGTCGGCATCGTGTGGGTGGCCTCGATCGTCGCCACGTACGGGTTTTCGACCGTCTCGGAGTCGCCGATGATGAGGGCGGCGGGCTTGGAGGTCAGCTGGGTGAGTCCCTTGACCTTGGCCTCGTGGGTCATGTCCGCGCCCGTCGCACTGTCGGAGCCGCCGCGGTCTTCGAGGACGATGACCTGGGAGAGGTCTCCGGGGTGCTCGGCGATGAGCTTGCTGAGGGCCGCCGCGTCACCGATGCCCGCGTAGACGAGGGTGTAGGTGGCCTCGGGGATGTCGAGGAGGCTCGGTACGACGGCGTCCTTGAGGCCGCGCGACTTGCGGTAGACGACCTGGCGCTCCCCCACCGTCAGGTAGGGCAGTGCGTCCTGGTTGTTGACCGAGGCGACGGCCAGGGTCGAGCTGTAGGACGCGGGCTCGGAGACCGTGCCGGCGTCGGGGTCGGTCGCGAACGGCTTGTTCTTGCCGCTGTAGTTGGAGTAGGCGCTGGAGTAGGAGTTACCCGCAGCGGCGTTGACGGTCACTCCCGCGTTGGCGAGGTTCTTGTAGACCTCCGCGTACATGGTTCCGGCCTCGGTGCCCATGCCCGCATCCTCGCCGAGGGAGAGGTTGATCGAGTCGGGCTTGATGACGACCGCGTCGTCGAGGGCCGCCAGGACCGTGCTGTCGGGGATCGATCCGTCCTTGTCGGAGGCGACCTTCGCGACGATGATCTGCGCGTGGGGCGCGGTGCCCTGCAGGTCAGCCGCGTTGGCGGCGGCGATCGCGGCGACGTGGGTGCCGTGCGACAGGTCCTTGCTGGACTTGGGCAGCACGTCCGCGTCGTTGTCCGCGTAGTCGAAGACGAAGGGGATCTTGTTGTTGAGGTAGGCGCCGGTCTTGCCGTGCGGCAGCTTGCCGACGAGGGCCTCGACGTCACCCTGGCTCAGGCGCACGTCAACGCCATCCATGGAGCCAGAGAAGGCCTGGTGGGTGGCCTCGATGCCCGTGTCGATAACCTCGACGACCTGACGATCCCCCTTCTGGGTGGTCTGGTTCGCGCGCGTCATCTCCAGGGAGGAGGCGTTTTGCAGGGCCGGGTCCACGGCCTCGGCGCCCAGCGCGCCCGCGTCCCCCTCGACGACCATCGGCTTGTGGTGGCGCTCGATGAACGCAGCCTTGACGCCCTCGGTCGCCTTGATGGCACCCAGGGACGAGGCCGGGGCCTGGATCGCGAAACCGTCCAACGCGTGCGTGTAGTCGCGCACGTCGGTGATGTCCGCACCGGGGACCACTGCCTCGACCGAGGTTTCGATGCGTTCCTTGACCGTCTCGTGCTTGGTTGAGGACGACAGGCCGAAGACCCGCTGGTACCACGGGATTCCGACCGAGCCGTCTTCGAGCTGGACGATGATCGTCGTCGGGGTGTCGTCGGTGGGGACGGTCTCGGGGGTGGTGGTCGGGTTCTCGGCCCCGGCCTCGTCGGCGGCTCCCGACTGCGGGGCGCCGGACTGGGCGTCGACGGACGAGGCGGGGGCGGGGACACCCGACTGGCTTTCCTCGCGGCTGTTGGCCGCGAAAGCCGCCGGGGTGGTCACGGCGGTCATGGCAAGGGTGCCCGCGGTTAGCAGCACCAATGCCGAGGTTGTGCGTTGGGACATCTATGGCTCACTTGGTTGACAACTGGGTCAGGGACATGGCCGTGGATACGGCATAACCCAGCGTCTAGGATAGGGTTACCTACCCTTACTGAAAAGTTTTCTTCTCACCATCCGTCGAGGGCTTTACGCGCCCATCTTTTCGCCGTAGACTAGCTCTTCTTAGCGAGGCCTTAGTAACAATAGTTGACCTTAATTTCTGCGGCGGTGGCTACCAACGACAAACCCGCCGAGGAGAGCGCGGACACTGGGTCCGAACCATATCCTGGCGGGTTATGAGTCGCGTGCTCAGTGGCACGCGGATATGGGTCAGAGAATGACCGCGGTGCCCGTCGCGATGGCGGCGAGCATGCCGTTGTTGGTGCCGGCGGTGAAGTAGTCGACCTTCACGCCGACGACCGCGTTGGCACCCATGGCCTGGGCGCGGGCGCACATTTCGTTGACGGCGGTCGCGGAGGCGCCGCCGATCTCTTCCTCGTACTGGGAGGCGCGGCCACCGAACATGTTGGACAGGTTCGCACCGAAGTCCTTGAACATGTTGACGCCGGAGATCGCCTCACCGGAGACCATGCCGATGTACTGCTTGACGGGCGCACCCTCAACGGTCGGGGTCGTCACAACGAGCATCATTCACTCCTTCATAGGGGGCTAACGTGGCAACACTACCCGTCTTCTCGCGCGGAGGCCAGTAGGCGCTCAACAGCTTATTGACTCAGTTGGTCCCCTCGCCCGTTTGCTGCGTTGAAGCGAGCCCCTTCGAGCCGACACGGCGCTACCATTCCATTCATCATTCCCATCCGGGCGCAGCGGCTCGCCCGGCAACTTCTGTGGGGCGATGCCATGAAGATGCACGTCTACGGGCCTTTCGGGCAGGAATGCTCCGCTGCCCTCATCATTCACCCGATGCTGTCCTCGGCCTCATCACCACCGATAGCCCCGCAACAAATCAAGAAACACCACAATTCAATACATCTAAACACACTACTCACACTTCATAACGCCACTTACCATCCTCATCAACACTCATAGACCACCACGACATCTTGGCAACAATGTTATCTAAAGCTAGCGAAACATAACTCCGAATAACAGCATTTAAATCAACTTTCGCAACATGCAATGCGAGAAGTCTAACAATCAGCTTATTAAGGTCACATACTATCCTGACTTCGCGACCATCAGGAAAACTACCACGGCTTGAATGCTTAATAGCGTTATACGTATTTGCAATGGCCCTAGACAAAGCAACCATGCCACTGAATTCACCTGGCAGCTCCAACTCAAGAACATGCAAACACCGGTAAATACACAATGCGACTGGCAGATTTCTGCCCCTACCTTTCAAACATTCCTCACCATCACACTCACCAATCAGCTCACCGGCCGCTTCCATGCTCATCGACGTTGAGAGGATGACATCTTCAGCAAACACACCATCACGACCAAGAACATTCACACTCGGGAGAATAAAACGTTCCCACTTCTCATACTCAACACACCACGCTTCCATACCATCCGCACCGACCGCATGGAAGTTAGCAAGCAGATCGTTCAACTTATCACGAGAGGGCACGTCACGAACGGAGTCAGCAAACGTCCTACAACTAATAAGCTGGATGCGCGGCTTGATCAAGTCTTCTCGACCATCAAGCATAAAAGAATACCGTTCATCACGGAGAGCATGGCGCCGAAAGAACAATTGTTGCCCATACATGAACGTCATGAAGTGACGAACCTTCTGTTGTTCACGATAATGATCTTCAAAACCCCTCGGACCTGAAGGAAAAGAGCTAATCAGTGACACATCATCAGCAATCAAGACTTTTCGCTGATATCCATCTGACTCAGACACCTCAGACCAAATTGATTGAATCCGCATATTCGCGTTGCCTTGCACCCACTCAAGCACCAGTTCCGACTTCACCGTCAGCGTAAGCTCATTGGCAATATTCCTCTCATCTACTGAAGGTTCAATACTCACAGCACTCAAGCCCGACCAGCCATGCAGACCATCAATCCAGCTATATACTTCATCTATAACAAGAGGGTCTTCAAATCGCCCATTACGCGATTCAAGTACTGCAACTGAGGGCTGAAGCTTACCAACCGAAGCCTTCCAGCCCCCAAATGGCGCACGATAGCCCACCCATACGATACCAAATAAGCCGACAGCACCTTTTGGGGTAAGTAGCTCCATAATCGTCGGAGCTTTCCGCGATTCAAACCAGTGTCGAACATGTTCAAACTGCCCATCATCCGCGCCCTGCAGATACGGCACCTCGACCAGTAGACCTCTGCGACGGTCCACCTTTAGCGTCGCTCCAACCCATGGAGCACCTTCTACACCATCGGTAAGTAGACCACTAATACTGTCACCTATTTCTAACTGAAAATCGCTCATACGAAAATTCTACACAGATCAGTTACTTTTCCATCAGAAAACAAGCACATTTATTTCAGACACAATCTGATTACACCAGGGGCATCTTCAGAATTCTTCCACACCAAGTCAAACCTACCGCAACATATCGTAACGTTTCGACTCGTTTCACCTAGAATTACTCAGAAATACAGGTATTTGCACGTTCACATCTTGTTAAACTTGAGTTATTCCAGTAATTCACCCTTATTCACATCGAATCTACAACTATGCGAATGCACGTCTACGGGCCTTGCGGGCAGGACTGCCCCGCCGTCCTTATCATTCACCCGATGCTATCCTCGGCCTCGAGCATGAAGGCCTCGCTCTGCGACCACATGGGCTCCGGACTGCGCTTCCTCGTACCGGACCTGTCGGCCCACGGGGACGAGGCCTCGGCCCCCTACGTATCGGCGGCAGCGGAAGCGGCAGCAATCCACCAGTGGCTGGTCTCTAACGGGATGAGTCGCCTGTCGCTGGGGTTCGCGGCGTCGCTCGGCGGGGTGATCCTGTTCGAGCTGCTGCGTTTCCCGGACCTCTCGTTCGATCGACTGTTCATCGAGGGAGTGAGCTTCTACTCGGGCGGCCCCGTGGCCCGAGTCGGCGGGGCCGTTCTCAGCCGGGTGATGGTCGCGAAACACCGGAAGGCCGTGCGCGATCCCGAGGCTGGGGCACGCAAGCTCCAGCGCCTCTACGGCGAGGAGGCTGCGCGCTCGATGGTTGCCAGTTTTGCCGCGATGAGCGAGGACAGCATCCGCGCGATCGTGCGCGACTGCTCGCATGTCAGCCTGCCGCCCCTCTCCCCCGCCATTCAGCGGCGCTGCACCTTCACGTACGGGGAGAAAGACTCGGACCTGCGGCTCGCGCGCCGCATGATCCCTCGCCTCTATCCGGAGGCCGAACTGCGCGTCTGGCCCGGCTGGGGGCACTGCGAGCGCATGAGCCGCGACTCGGTCACCTACGGGGCGATGCTGCGGAACGTCGCCCTGGGCTCGGCATCTACTGATCGTTCGTGAAGGAGGCGATCACGCAGGGAATTCGACCTCGCACGACGCGGTAGGTGACGCCCATGCAGCCCATACGCTCAAAGAACGCCCGGTACGACACCGGGTCGAAGTGCTCCTGGAAGTGCACGCCGAATCGGGAGATCACACTCAGGAACATGGTGTACGCCCGCTTCTTGGGAATCACGTAGGTGGGCACGATGATCGTGCCACCCGGGCGCACGACCCGCTTGAGTTCCTTGAGCGCGTCGCCCGGTTCAGGCAGCAAGTGGATGACGTTGCCCGCCACGACGGCGTCGAACGAGTCGTTCGCGTAGCGCAAGTCGGTGATATCCGCCTGCTCGACGGTGACGTTCGAGTGTTTCGCGAGCTTCTTGCGTGCCTGCTTGAGCATCCCCTCGGAATAGTCGGTCGCAACCACACGCGCGCATGCGGGGGCGATGGCAGCGCTAATCGCGCCCGTTCCGCACGCACATTCGAGCACGGTGTCACCGGGGCGAATCAACCTGGCAACGGCATCGCCCGTCCCGTCGTACACCCTCCTGTTGAGCGCGTTGACCGCGAGGTCGTAGAGCGGGGCAACTCGATCCCAAATCATGCCAGCTCCTCCGTGTGCTTGTGCGTTGCGCGGGCCTTGAGCCGTCGCAATACAGGAAATGCTACGCCCGAGAAAGCGACACCGGGGTGAAACGGGGTCTGCGCACGGGGACATATCCGCGTAGTCGCCTTCAGCGCGCGAATCGGCCCGTTGCACACCTACATCCGCCGCGAGGAACGCGCGTGGATGAAGGCACCGACACAATGGGCCCCGAAGCCGAGCAGGCTGTAACCCACCCCGTAGATGAGTGCACTGTCATTGAGGAACAGGTACATCGGTGCCAGGAAACACACGAAGGGCGCGAGCAGCCACAGGAGGCTAAAGCCCTCCTTTACGCCGTCCCAAGCACCGAAGCCCATCGCGAGGATCGGTAGGATCGCGAGCAGGATCAGGAACACGAGGCTCTTCACGATCTCCATCGAGTCCGAGACGCGCGAGAGACTAAACCACGCCGCCGGCACCAGCAGGTAGATGCCGAACAGCACGGCGATACGAAACCACGTTGATTTTGTCGCCCACCTCATGACTCAATGATAGCCGCGTCGCATGAAGAAAAAAGCTCTTTGACACGTCCACTGTGCAAGCCTCGAAATGGGCGTCATTCAACGAGCGTCGCGGCGCGCGCGACGCTACCAGAGGGGTGACGCCTACTTGCAGAAGCTGCCGAAGAAACCGCGCTTCTTCTCGACGGCGGCGTACTCCTCGTCGGAATGGTCCTTATCGCACCACTGATCTACGGGAACCTTCTCCTTCACCGAGTCGATGTGCTTGCCGCAGCCCTTCCAGGTGGTCTTTCCGCATACTTCGCAGGTGGTGGGTCGACACATGATTATCTCCTTGAAACTCGCGCCTTGGATCCTCTGGGGAGTCGTTGCGCATTGGTGGTTGTTCTATTCGCGATAGTGGATCTATCGACGCTTTAGGTCAGGCGGAGGAAAAGCTGCTCAAGCTCATCCATCGTCACCCTGTCCGCAGCCACGAACGATTCCGTTCGCGCCGACTCAGGGTCGGCCTCGTCCCGCGAGCCGACAACCTCCTGCGCACACTGCGACATGATCGTCGCAACCGCGAGGTAGCTGGCTCGTTTCATCGCGGAGTTGACGGCCGCGAACTGAGTCAAGACCTCCCGGCAGTTTCCGTCCCCGCTTTCCAGCTGCTCGATGAGGGCGTCAAGCTGCCCACGAGCACGCTTGAGTCGGTTCACAATCTGCGTCTGCGTCGCCATGCCTCTCCCCTATTCTTTAACGAGCACCGTGGCGGCGCGGTCGCCGAGCCACGCGCGCAACGTTTGAATACCGCCCGACAGCATGGTCACATCAAAGCCTGCCGCGCGCACGATGCGGTAGCCGATCCAGGAGCGCACGCCGGCTGCGCACATGACGACGAAGGGTTGCTCGTGTGCGTTCTCATCGACCCAGGCACGCACCTCGTCCAGGCGGTCGCGCAGCTGTGTGTGGGGAATGTTCAGGGAGTTGGGCATGTGCCCGGCAGCGTACTCGCCCGGCGTACGCACATCGAGGACTGGCATGTCCTCGGTGAGGGTGTCCGGGCCGGTGAGGATGAGCTCGCCGGTCGCCACGTTGTGGGCGACCATGCCGGTCTGGTTGACGGGGTCTTTGGCCTGGCCGTAGGGCGGCGCGTAGGCCAGGTCCAGGTCGATCAGGTCGGCTGCCTTCAGTCCCGCACGCATCGCGGTTGCGATGACGTCGATGCGGCGATCCACGCCGTCGGTGCCCACGGCCTGCGCGCCGAGGATCTCGCCACCTGCGCCCACGTGCATGAGGATGTGCACGGGCTGGGCACCGGGGAAATAGCCCGCGTGCTGGTTGGCGTGTGTGTGCACCGTGAAGTACTCAGTGCCCGAGGCATCGAGCGCCTGGCGGTTTGCGCCGGTCATGGCGGCGGTGAGACTCCCGATCCGGACGATGGCCGTTCCCTGGGGGCTCGGGATAGGTCGGGCGGTGGCCTCGCCACGTTCGGCGTCGGTGATCGCGTCGGCGATGAGGCGTCCGCCGCGGTTCGCGGGACCGGCCAGGGCGACGGGGCGGTCGTGGTCGCGGCCGATCGTGCCGTCGCCGATCGCGTAGATGTCGTCGGCGCTGGTGCGTCCGTGATCGTCGATGACGACGTAGCCCCGGCGGGTCTGGATGCCAGCTGCCTCGACGACCGCCGTGTCGGGGCGGACGCCGGCGGACAGGACGATGACGTCGGCGTGCAGAACGGTGCCGTCGGAGAGGGTGACGACATCGTTGTTGTCAGCGTGGGCGATGGTCTGGGCGGCGACGCCCGCGTGAACGTGCACGCCGAGGCCGCGCAGCTCTTGGGTAACCAGCGTTGCCATCTCGACCTCGAGCGGCGGCAGGACGTGCTCGGCGAGCTCGACGAGGTGGGTTTCGAAACCGCGAGCGGCGAGGGCCTCGGCGGCCTCGATGCCGATGAAGCCGGCACCGAGCACGATGGCGCGGGTGCCCGAGGCTTCGCGCAGGGCGAGGGCATCGTCAACCGTGCGCAGGGTGTGCACGCGCGGGGAGTCGAGGCCGTCGATCGGCGGACGGGCGGCGAGAGCGCCGGGTGAGAGGATCAGGTAGTCGTAGGACAGCGTGTAGGCCTCGCCGGTATCCGAGTTGGCGACCGTGACGGAGTGGGCGTCGAGGTCGATCGCGGTCACCTCGGAGTTGATGCGCACGTCCAGGTTGAGAGCTGCCTTGAGGGATTGCGGAGTGTGCAGGAGGAGCTTGGCGGAGTCTTCGATCTCGCCGCCGACGTAGTACGGGAGACCGCAGTTCGCGAAGGACACGTAGCTCCCCCGCTCCAGGACGATGATCTCGGCGCCCTCGTCGCGCCTGCGCAGGCGCGCCGCCGCACTCATGCCGCCCGCGACTCCTCCGACGACCACTACTCGCATGTTCCGCTCACTTTCTGTCTCAACGGACTGCTCTTTCAACCGCATTGATTATACCCCCAGGGGTATTAGAATACAAGGCTTCGGTACATGCAGCACAAATCTGGCACGCACAGAGCAACAACACACAAACAGGGCAGGGTGGCGACCAAGCAGTCATAGTCCACAGTGACAACCGGGCACACGTTGCGACCAAAAACGGTCGAGTCCTGTGGAGTGGTGTAATCGTTTTGTGTCCTTCGGGGTGGGTTATGCGCTGAGGTGGAGTGGGGTGTCCTCCTGTTGGGTGGGTTGTGGTGTGAGTCGTGATTTGGTGAGGACATCGAGGCTGAGGTAGCGTCGGTCTTTGGCCCATTCGTCGTTTTGTTCGGCGAGGACGGCTCCGACCAGGCGGATGATGGCCTGGCGGTTGGGGAAGATTCCTACGGTGTCGGTGCGTCGGCGGATTTCGCGGTTGAGGCGTTCATTGGGGTTGTTGGACCAGATCTGGGTCCATACCCCGGTGGGGAAGGACGCGAACGCGAGGATGTCTGCCCTGGCGTGATCGAGGTGGTCACACACGGCGGGGAGCTTGTCGTGCACGTAGTTCAAGAGCCGGTCGTATTGAGCGTTGACCGAGGCGGCGTCGGGCTGGCTGCACCGAGTGCAGCATCGCTGTGAGGGCGGGCCATAGCGCTTTGGGGGTGATGGCATGAGATGAGCGGCGTAGTGGGTGCGGCATCGTTGCCAGGTGGCTCCGGGCAGGTTGGCGGCGATGGCCTCAACTAGGCCCAGATGGGCGTCACTGGTGACCAGGCGCACGCCGGTCAGGCCTCGGGCGACCAGGTCAGCGAAGAACTCCTTCCACGCCGCAGCGGTTTCACTGGTGGACACGCGCACCCCCAGTACTTCGCGGTGTCCGTCATTGTTGACTCCGGTGGCAACCAGGACCGCGCACGAGAGGACGCGTCCGCCTTTGCGTACTTTCATGGTCAGTGCGTCAGCGGCGACGAACGTGAACGGCCCGGCATCGTGGAGGGGCCGGTTGCGGAACTGGTCCACGTGCTCGTCCAGGTCGGCTGCCATGCGTGAGACCTGGGACTTGGACAGTCCTGTGATCCCCAGGGTTTTGACGAGCTTGTCCATGCGGCGCGTGGACACTCCTGCTAGGTAGCAGTCAGCGACCACTGTGATCACAGCGCTTTCGGAGCGTGTGCGGCGCTGCAACAACCACTCTGGACAGTAGGTGCCTGAGCGCAGCTTGGGGATTGCCACGTCAATGGTGCCGACCCTGGTGTCCAAGGGGCCGGTAGCGATACCCATTGCGCTGGGCCTGGCGTTGCGGATCTTGTTGACCCCACTGGCCCCACACACCGCATCAGCATCCGCTGATAACAACGCGTTAATGACATGCTGGAGCAAGGAACACATCA
This sequence comes from Schaalia odontolytica, assembly GCF_009730335.1. Taxonomy (GTDB): domain Bacteria; phylum Actinomycetota; class Actinomycetes; order Actinomycetales; family Actinomycetaceae; genus Pauljensenia; species Pauljensenia dentiphila. Next base: position 945,020 of record NZ_CP046315.1, on the reverse strand, counting down.
AATCCGGGGACGCCTGGGACAACGCCTCGCCAAGCAGGCCAGCAGGGTCGATAATACGAGGAGCGGTCATCGTCGTGCCTCCAAAATGTTTCGAGTCAGAAGTAGAGAGCTTTCTCGAAGGATCACACGGTGACCGCACCCATAACAAGCAACGCGCCGACCACCACACGGTTACACCACTATGCGGGACACTACTCAAATGTCATGGTGCATGGCGCGAGAACAGCGGGACACCGATCGAAACTAGCCAGCGCCCCTGCGGGAACTGGGGAGGAAACAACAATCTGGATAGCTTACGACATTCTGGATAGGTTAATAAGCTATCCAGAACTGATTCTCCTATCCAGAACAGCGTTTCCTATCCAGAACGCTAGTCCGCACTTCCTCAGCGTGGGCAAAACGCTGACAAGGCAACAGAAAACCCCGGGCTTCCAACGGAAGCCCGGGGTGGGATGGTGGAGATGGGGGGAATCGAACCCCCGTCCAATAGCCGGCCCCGAATTCTTCTCCGAGCGCAGTCTACGGTTATATTTCTCGGCCCCCAGCATTGCGTAGACTCACCGCTGGATAGGCTCAGTTGATTAAGTGTCGGAGGCACCCCACCAACATGGGCGACTCCCAGTGGCTCCCTAGACGACGCCAGACACCGGGCCGGAAGCAACTCCCGGGCTGACGGACTAAAGGTTCAGGCTGCGATATCAGGCAGCGAGAACGTAGTCGGTGCGATTCTGTTCGGCACCTATTGGTTTGCACGCATCGTTAACGAGTTGAGCGCACATTCTCGGCTCGCTTCACTTCGATCGACGACCACTGTCGAAACCGATCATCCCCTCTTGAGTTTTCAACTCACCGACGCCCGCGTTGCCGCAGACCGTCGGACACGTCAGTTTACGCCGCCGCGCGCTGGCCCGTCAAGGGTAAACCGAAGCATCAGAGCAGCTTCGTGGACTCCAGCTTTTCCACCATGCGGCGGTTCTTGCGCACCAGCAGCGGGCGCAGCGCCAGCCCCAGGAACGCGGCGAACAGGATGAAGGAAGCCAAGAACCACATGGCGTCCGCGTACTCATGCCCCGCGTACCCGGCGATCGAGGCTCGCAGGGCCGTGATCGCGTGCGTGGCCGGCAGGAACGGCGAAATCGACGAGAAGAAGGACGGCAGGATCGCCAGCGGGAACGCTCCCCCGGCGCCCGAAATCTGCAGGACCAGGAGCAGCACGCCCAGGGCCTTACCCGCGTTCCCGAACGTCGCAATAAGCGTGTACAGCAGGAAGGAGAACACGACGGCCGTCAGCCACAGCGTGCCCATGAACTGCAGCGGGTGAGCGTGCTGCACCTTCAGGAAGTACAGGTCTCCCAGCCCCACCAGGGTCGCCTGCGTGAGAGCGATCGTCCCGAAGATCAGGTAGCGCCCAAGGTATCCGGCGGCCAGGCCGACGGGCTTCGCGGTGAGGGTCGCGCGCAGCGGGTGCCCCTCGGGCAGGCCTTCAGCAACATTGGAGTCCGTGACGTCCGAGCGCAGCGACACGACCATCAGGATGGAGCCCACCCACAGCGCCAGGATCGTGTACAAGGGCGCCATCTGGGAGCCGAAGTTCGCGACCGGGTAAACGGGAGTCTTCTCCACGCCGACGGGGGCCGCGATGGCTGCAGCCAGGGCCTCGGGATTATTCCCGATGATGGTCCCGAGCGTCGTCAGGTCGCCACTGGCAAGCGCCTCACTGATCGAAGCGTGCAGGGAGTCGAGCTTACCGGCCGCCTCGCGCAGGCTCGTGGCCGCGCCCGTCAGATTGTCGCGCAGCTGGGTCAGCCCCTCGCGCGCACTCCCGCTGCCGTTCGAGGCAGTGGACGTCGCGCCCTCCAGGGACGTTCGCGCGGCGCTCAGGGACGACTGGGCCGAGGCCAGGGTGGACGCCAGCGATTCGAGCTGGGGCCGCAGGTTGGTCTCATAGTCGGAGGACAGGCCGTCGACCGCGGAGCGCGCCTGGGCGATCAGGCCGTTCACACTTGCGTGCCCAGCTTCGGCATTTGCGACCTTGGAGTCCAGCTCTGAGGCGGCGGCGCGCAGCCCGTTCGCAACCTCGGTCAGCCGGTCGGAGGCGCCCTGCAGCCGATCCAACGAGGACTGGGAGACGGGTGAGCCCGGCAGCGCCCCGAGCGTCGTCTTGATGGACGTGAAGCTGGTGGCCTGCGTGTCCAGCACGGAGGCCTGCGAGCGCAGCGTCGAGGCCGCATCCGACGCGCTCGTCGAGCCGTTCGCGTACACGCTCTCGACGGCACTCGACAGGGAGGACAGCGAGGACTGGGAGGAGGAGATCGCGTCGGACACCGAGGAGACCGCAGCCGATGCAGCGGATCCGAGGCCGCTGGCCCCCGCCTGAGCACTCGAGACCGCGGACTGCGCAGGTCCCTTCGCGCTCCCCAGCCCGTCCACGAGCGTGGCCGTCGAGTCGATGAGCGTCACCGAGGAACCCACGAGCGACGCGTACGCGTCCGCGCTGTCCGCCGCCGTGCGCAGGCGCGAAGCGACGGTCTGCACTCGGTTATCGAGCGCCGTCACCGTGTTGACGGCCGTCGGCGCCGACAGCGCACCCCCGACCGACGTCGCCGTATCGAGGGCGACCTCGGAGAGGGTCTGAACGAAGATCTGATTCACCTGAGCACTCACGGCCTCGGCACCCTGGCCCGCGATCTTCGGCGAAATACCGTTCTTCTTCTCGTTGACGTAGTACGTCATCGGCGCGGAGGACGCTCCCCCGTCGAAGAAGGTGAGCATCTCGCGCGAAAAGTCCGACGGGATGACGATGGCCGCGTAGTACTCGCCCGAGCGCGTCCCCTCGATGGCCGCATCCTCGGAGTCAATCACCCAGTCGAAGTTGTCGTTCTTGCGCAGTGCGGACACCACAGAATCGCCGATGTTGATGCGCAGCGGCACAAGGTCCGACTTGTAGCCCGCGTCCGTGTTTGCGATCGCGATGCGCAGGCTCTTCGTGTTCCCGAACGGGTCCCACGACGCCGCCACGTTGAACCACGTGAACAGCGACGGAATGACGACCAGTCCGAAGACAACGACGCTGGCGATCAGGGACCGATGCGCGCGGCGCAGATCGGCGCGGTAGATAGCCCAGATGGTCCTCATTGCTCGCTTCCCTTCGCCGCCTCCGACGCTTCGCCCGCGCCGTCCTCATCGACGAGGTCGGGGGCGGCCTCGTCCGTGTCCTCTCCCCCGCGCTCACCGAGGGAGGACGCCAGCGCCGACGAGATCGACGCACCCACCGCGGCCGCACCCAGCGCGATACGCGAGCGCGCGCCCTGCACGCGGCGGGTGAGCAGGGAACGCACGTCCTGCTCGTCCATGGCGCCGAGGAGCTGCTGACGCGCCAAGGCCTCGCGCAGGTACTCCAGGCCGATCAGGAAGGTGATCACGAGGAGGACCCAGACGATCCAGGCGCCCAGAATGATCGGCACCTCCGCGACGTTCGCGACCGACAGGACGGCCAGAGTCACCGGAACGATAACCCCGAGAATGATCGCGGCGCGGCGGATCGTCGGGTAACGACGCTCGAAACGCGCGGCACGGCCGCTCACCGAGCGCTGGAAGCCGTCGTGATCGGCCAGGGCCGCCACGATCTGGCTCAGCCGGTAGCGGCTGGAGGGGACGCGCGTGGCCTCGGCCAGGAAGAGCCCGGAGGACGCCAGGTCGCGCGTGATCATCGCGTTCAAGTTCACCAAGAACGGACGCAGCGCGAGGCCGATCGCGAAGGCAACCAGCGCCTCGGCACCGAGAACCGCCAGGCACGACAGGTAAGTGTGCCCATAGAAGCCGGCCACGATCTCACGCAGCGCGTTAATGCCGTAGGTGAAGGGGAACAGCGGGTGCAGGAAGCGGAAGAAGGACGGCAGCATCTCGATCGGATACAGGCCGGCAGACCCGGGAATCTGCATGACCATGATGATGACGCACAGGCCCTTGCCGATGTGCTGGAAGCACGTGGAGAGCATGTAGACGATCGACACAAACACCAGCGAGATGATCATCGCCATCCCCACGAACGCGGGACGCGACACCGTCTGCACGCCGATAATCAGGTCGCCGATCGACACAACGAGCCCCTGAATGACCCCGAAGAAGGCGAGAAGCATCCACCGGCCCATGTACTTGGCGGCAGAGGACGTGGGGCCGATGCCCTCCTCATCCACATCGAGCTTCAGGAGGAGGACGAGCGAGAACGCGCCGATCCACAGAGCCAGGTTCGTGAACAGCGGGGCCATCGCCGAACCGTAGGCGGCCACGGGGTACACGGCCTTCGTCTCGATCTGCGTCGGAGAGGCCATGAAGGAGGCGATCGATTCTGCGTTGACCCCGAGGGAATCCGCGAGGTCACGCAGCGTGTTCGAGGAGGACAGGGAGGAAATGTCCGTCGCCACCGAGTCGAGGTCGGTCTTGATCGCGGCGACATTCGTCGAGCTGGTCTGGGTCGCCGTCTTCGCCCCGTCCAAGAGGGAATCGAGCTGGTCGAGCAGGCCCGACACCTGCTCGCGCTGACTGCGCAGCGTGTCCAGCGAGCCACGCATCGACGAGGACGCGCTCGAGAAGTCATCGAGCGCCGAGAAGATCGCGGGCAGCTGAGCGGACACTCCGCTGCGCGCGTTTGTGACCGAGGCCGACACGGCCGCAGATGCGTCGGAGGCTGACGTCAGCGCGTTCGAAATCGACGTGGACGTGGCCGACAGGTCGGAGTTGAGGGTCGTCAGGCTGCCCAGGGCCGTCGACAGTGCAGTGTTCTGGTTCGTCAGGTCGGTCAGTGCCGTGCCGGCAGCAGGCAGGTTCCCGATCCCCAGGGCATTCAGCTCCGCCAGCACGTCGCCCACCGAGTCGTTGATCGACGTTCCCTCGGTGAGCAGTCCGCCCACGCGCCCGGAGGCGCCCTGCACAGCGCCGTCGAGGGTTCCCGCATTCGCGGACACGCCCGCCAGGGCACTCGCCGCGTTCGACGACAGGCCGTCGAGGGCCCCGCCCATCTGGCTCGAGAAGGATCCGAGCGACGTGCGCGAGTCGCTCACCAGCTGGTCCGCCTGGTCCAGGGACGTCGACATCTCCGAGACGGCCGCGTCCAGATCGCTCAGGGTCGTGCGAGCCGAGGCCACCGAGGCCTTCGCCGCGTCGATCTTCTCCCCCATGCCGTCCAGGGTCTGCGAGGCGCTTCCGAGCTTGGCCGAGGCCTCGGACACCGAGGTAGAAACCTCCGAACGCTTCTGGTCAGCGTCGTTCGCGATACTGACCCCGGCCTCGGACGCCTTCTCCGACAGAACCTTGGCCACCGTCGAAACGAACGCGGAGTTGATCTGGCGGTCCAGAGCCGTCGCACCCGCCCCCGTGATCTTGGGAGCCACCGCGTTGTTCTTCTCGTTGACGTAATACTGGATATTCGGCTTGACGTACGTGCCGTCAACGATGCCCGTCAGGTCACGCGAAAAAGACGCCGGGATGACGAAGGCCGCGTAGGAGTCCCCGCGTTCCACCTCGGCGCGCGCCTCGTCGGCGCTCACGAAGTACCAGCCCAGCTGATCGTTCTGCTTCAGCTGAGTCTCGAGCATCGCACCGACGTTCACGGTGCCGATCTGGTCCTTGGTCGCGCCCTCGTCCTCGTTCGCGACGGCGACGCGAATGTGGGAGGTCTGCGAGTACGGATCCCAGAATCCTACGATGTTGAACCACGCGTAGAGCGCGGGCACGAACGCCATACCAATGATGACAATCCACGCGGCCAGCACACGCACCAGTCTCAGAAGATCACGACGAAAAATCCTGACAGAACCTCGCACGCAATCGCCTTCTTTCCCTTACCTGCGGGCCTGCTTCACGTAGCGGCGCATCGCTCGCTCGGCCTCGCGCTGATCCTGCTTCTCACGCAGGGCCTGACGCTTATCCCATTCCTGCTTGCCCTTGGCCAGGGCGATTTCGACCTTGACGCGGCCACCGATGAAGTACAGCTCCAGGGGCACGATCGTGTAGCCCTTCGCGGCCACGCGGTCCTGCATGCGGTCGATCTCCGCGCGGTGCAGCAGCAGCTTGCGCTTGCGCGTGGGCGCGTGGTTCGTCCACGAGCCCTGCGAGTACAGCGGAATGTTGGCGCCGTAGAGCCAGGCCTCTCCCCCGTTGATCTCGACCCAGGCATCGACGAGGGACGCGCGGCCCATGCGCAGCGCCTTCACCTCGGTGCCCATGAGGGCCAGGCCGGCCTCCCACGTGTCTTCGATCGTGTAGTCGTGGCGCGCCTTCTTGTTACGGGCGATCGTCTTCTTCGCGTCGGAGGCAGCCTTGGCGCGCTGCCCCTCCGTGGGCTTGGGCTTCTTCCATTCCTTGGGCATGCTACCTCCTTTCAGACTCGTTTTCCGCACACCCTGCGGAAAGACCCCCGCAGCGAAATCGCTACGAGGGTCCATCCTAACGCGGATTACAAATAATCCATCGGTTCAACATAACTTCCGTTCTGAAGAACACCAAAATGCAGGTGGCAGCCCGTCGCGTAGCCGGTCGAGCCGACCTCGCCCAGCGCGTCGCCCGCGTTCACGTACTGGCCCGGGGACACGTACTGGGCCTGCATGTGCAGGTATTCGGTGATGACGGAGTTGCCGCCGACGAGGCCGTGGTTGATATCCACGTAGTTGCCTGCCGACACGTCGGAGGACACGGCGTTCACGTAGCCCGAGGCCACGGCGCGGATGACCGTGCCGCAGTCCGCGGCCATGTCGGTGCCCGAGTGGCCCTTCATGACGCCCAGCACGGGGTGGTAGCGCATACCGAACGGGGAGGTCACGACGATCGGAATGTCGAGGGGGTTACGGAAGCCCGAGGCCGACACGTAGGAGGCGCCCGACGCACGGTTTGCCGCGTCAATGGCCGCCAGCTCGGCGCTGCGCGCCTGGTAGTCGGCTTCCGCCTGGCTGAGGGAGGCCTCGACTTGGCCCTTCTGGGCGTCCCACTCGGCCTGCTTGGCCTGAGCCTGCTCCTTGAGGCTGTTGAGCTCGGTGAGCTTGGCGTCGGCCTCGTTCTTGGCTTGCTTGGCCTCCTCCTCAGCCTGCGCGGCCTTGACCTCAAGGTCGGTAATACGCTCCGTGATGGCGTCCTGGCGCGTGGCCTGGGTGCGCTGGGACGAGGACACGTCCAGCGCGGCCGTCATCGTCTGGCTCTCCGTGCGCAGCGCCATATCGGCCGCCGCCGCACGGTCTGTGATCGACTCCGTACCGCCCGCAGTCAGGGCCACCGCGACCGGGTCGACGTTGCCCTCGCGGTACTTGCGACGCACGAGGTCAGCAATCGCGCGCTGCGCGTCGCCGGCCTGCGTGGTCGCCTGGTTCAGCGACTGACCGATGCGGCTCTGCTCGCCCTGAGCGGCGCTCAGCTCACCCATGATCGTCGCATGTTCACGGGTCTTTTGGTCATACGTCGCGGTCGCGCTCTCGTAGGCGGCCTGAGCCACCGGGATCTGCCCGTTGAGCGCCTGCAGGTCGATGAACACCTGGGCGAGCGACGCGTCGATGCCCTCCAGCTGCGACTGCAGGGCGTTGACCGTCGCCTCGGCCTCGGCGGCCGCGTTCGCGGCGGCGTCGCGCTCATCGTCCGCACGCGCGGGCAGGGCCTGGCTCATCGCCGCAAACGAGGCGACCGCGAGGGCCAGCGCGCCGGCGCGCAGCGCGCGACGACCAGGACGATGCGAGGAGAGGGACATGAGAATCACGCCTTCGTGTACTTCGCGAGCGAGAACGCCGAGGCAATAACCGCCAGCGCTACCGCCGCCAGGACGAGGATCGGCGTCATGATCGCGACCTCGCCCATGCCGATAAAGTTCGTCCAGCGGAACGACGGGGCCATCCACCCCTGGACGATGAAGTGCACGCCCGCGAACAGGGTACCGATCGCGAAGGCGGCGCCCACCAGCGCGGCGAGCGCGCCCTCGATCATGAAGGGGGCCTGAATGAACAGGTTCGAGGCACCCACGTAACGCATGATCTGGGTTTCCTGCTCACGGCTCATGGCGCTCAGGCGGATCGTCGTCGAGATCAGCAGGATCGCGGCGACGACCATGATCGCACCGAGGCCCAGCGCAGCCGTACGGGCGGCGCCCAGCACGCGGAACAGCGGCTCGACGACCTCACGCTGGTCGCGCACCTCGGACACGCCCGCGGTCCCGGAGAACTCCTCCTTGACCACCGAGTACTGCTCGGGATTGACCAGCTTGATGCGGAACGCGAACTGGAGCATCTCCGGAGTGGTCCACTGGGTCAGGGCGTTGTTGCCGTTGAGACGCTGGAAGTTCTCGTATGCCTCTTCCTTCGTCTCCTCGTACACGTTGGCCACGTAGGGGGTCATCTCGGCGGACGCCAGCTTCTGGCGCACCGCGTCGATCTGCGCGTCGGTCGCCTCGGTTGCGTTACAGTTCGCGGCCGCGTCGTTGATGGCGCACATGTAGATCGTGACCTCGATCTTGTCGTACCACTCCGACTTCATCTTGGACACCTGCATCTGGGTCAGGCCCGCGATGCCCACGAAAAGGAGGGACACGAAGGTCACGAGGATGACGGCGACGCTCATCGCGCGGTTACGCGACAGGCCCTTGCCGACCTCGGACAGAATAAAACGAAGCTTCACTAGTCTTACCTCCCGGCCCCGTAGACGCCGCGGTTCTGGTCGCGCACGACGTCGCCGCTGGCGAGCTCGATGACGCGCTTACGCATCTGGTTCACGATGTCCGCGTCGTGGGTAGCCATGACGACGGTCGTGCCCGTGCGATTGATTCGGTCGAGGAGACGCATGATGCCTAGCGACGTCTCCGGGTCAAGATTGCCGGTGGGCTCGTCCGCGAGCAGCAGCTCGGGACGGTTCACCATGGCGCGCGCGATCGCGACACGCTGTTCCTCACCGCCGGACAGCTCGTGCGGCAGGCGCGATTCCTTGCCGGACAGGCCCACCAGCTCGAGGGCGTCCGGGACGGCCGTCTCGATCGCGTGGCGAGGCTTGCCGATGACCTGCATGGCCAGAGCGACGTTCTCGTACACGGTCTTGGAGGGCAGCAGTCGGAAGTCCTGGAAGACCGTGCCGATCTGACGGCGCAGCTTTGGAACCGCCCACGTGGACAGCTTGGACACGTCCTTGCCGAGCACCCACACCTTCCCGCTGGTCGCCTTTATTTCGCGCATGACGAGCTGCAAGAACGTGGATTTACCGGAACCTGACTTGCCGACGAGGAACACGAATTCTTCGCGTTCCACCTCCAGCGAGACGTGGTCCAGCGCGGGCTGGGCACCTGGCGTGTACACCATGGTGACATCTTCAAAACGAATCATGGGACCGTCCGATCGGGGTCAATAGTCCCTGTCAGATTAGGTAACGATCGTGTCACGGCCCGGCTACGACACGCGGAAAACAGGCGGTGTGGCGCTCAGCCCTCCACCTGGGGACACTTGGACACGCTACCCGGCCCCGGCCTCGTTCATGAATCGACGAGCCCGGGGCCGGGTAGTGCGTATGGGCGTCGCTCAGTCCTGAGCTGCCTTCTGCTCGTTCTTGCGCCAGCGGATTCCAGCGTTGATGAAGCCGTCGATGTCGCCATCGAAGACAGACTGGGGATTGCCGGACTCGTACTCGGTGCGCAGGTCCTTGACCATCTGATACGGCTGGAGCACGTAGGAGCGCATCTGATCGCCCCACGACGCCTTGACGTCGCCGGCGAGTTCCTTCTTCTTCGCCTGCTCTTCCTCGTGACGCAACACGAGGAGGCGGGACTGCAGGACTCGCAGAGCGGCCGCACGGTTCTGGATCTGGGACTTCTCATCCTGCATGGACACGACGATGCCCGTGGGGATGTGCGTCATGCGCACGGCCGAGTCGGTCGTGTTCACGGACTGGCCGCCTGGGCCCGAGGAGCGGAAGACGTCCACCTTCAGCTCGGACTCGGGGATCTCGATGTGGTCAGTTGTCTCGATGAGGGGGATGACCTCGACAGCCGCGAACGACGTCTGGCGGCGGCCCTGATTGTCGAAGGGGCTGATACGCACGAGGCGGTGGGTGCCAGCCTCGACGCTCAGCGTGCCGTAGGCGTAGGGCGCCTGAACCTCGAAGGTCGCCGACTTCAGGCCGGCCTCTTCCGCGTAGGAGGTGTCCATAACCTTCGTCGGGTAGCCGTGACGCTCCGCCCAACGCAGATACATGCGCAGGAGGATCTCGGCGAAGTCGGCGGCGTCCACGCCGCCCGCGCCGCTTCGGATCGTGATGACGGCGTTACGCTCGTCGTACTCGCCGTCCAGCAGCGTACGGATCTCCAGGTCGCCCAGGTCCTTGCGCAGCTTCTCCAGGTCGGCCTCGGCCTCGGCGAGGATGTCAGCGCCCTCATCCGGGTCCTCAGCGGCCATGTCCACCATGGCCTCCAGGTCGTCGATGCGCTCGCTCATCTGCGTGATGCGGTCCAGCTCGCTCTGACGGTGGCTGAGAGCGCTCGTGACGGCCTGGGCGGCGCTCGGGTCGTCCCACAGGTCGGGCGCTGCCGCCTTCTCATTCAGCTCGGCGATCTGCTCGCGCAGCTTGTCCGGCTGCACGACCGCGATGATGTTCTCCATCGTGGTGCGCAGGGACGGGATCTCTTCAGAAAATTCAATGGCCACGCACCCAGGGTAGCGGATCGGAAGCCCAACGAGGAACGCTAAGGGGCGACGGTGGCGGGGCTTACTCCCCTACCTGCCGCAGATACGACGGTGCCCCGACGCCACACAGGACGCCGGGGCACCGAAAGAGAGAGGATCAGATGAGACCCATCGCGATCATCGCGTCGGCCACCTTGCGGAAGCCCGCCAGGTTCGCACCCGCCACGTAGTCGCCCGCGACGCCGTATTCTTCGGCGGTGGCGACGGTGGTCGCGTGGATGTCGACCATGATCTGGTGAAGCTTCGCGTCGGTCTCCTCGAAAGGCCACTGGGTGCGGCCGGAGTTCTGCTGCATCTCGAGGCCGGAGGTGGCCACGCCACCAGCGTTCGAGGCCTTGCCGGGGGCGTAGGCAACGCCGGCGGCCTGCAGGGCTTCGATCGCCTCGGGGGTCGTGGGCATGTTCGCGCCCTCGGCGACCAGCTGGACGCCGTTCTTGATGAGGGTCTCGACGCCGGACAGGGGCAGCTCATTCTGGGTCGCGCAGGGCAGCGCAACGTCACAGGGGACGTCCCAGATGGAGCCGTCGGCCACGAAGACGGCGCCGGGGCGCTCGGCCGCATAGTCGGAGACGCGTCCACGACGCACCTCCTTGATGTCCTTGAGCAGCGCGACGTCGATGCCGGCCTCGTCCACGACGTAGCCGGAGGAGTCGGACACAGCGACGACGGTCGCGCCCAGCTGCTGAGCCTTCTCGGTCGCGTAAATCGCGACGTTACCCGAGCCGGAGACCACGACGCGCTTGCCATCGAAGCTAGTGCCCTTCGCGGCGAGCATTTCGGCAGCGAAGTAGACGAGGCCGTAGCCGGTGGCCTCGGTGCGCACGTAGGAGCCGCCCCAGGACAGGCCCTTGCCCGTCAGGACACCCGCGTCGAAGCGGTTCTTGAGGCGCTTGTACTGGCCGAACATGTAGCCGATCTCGCGGCCGCCCACGCCAATGTCGCCGGCGGGCACGTCAGTGTCGGGGCCGATGTGGCGGGAGAGCTCAGTCATGAAGGACTGGCAAAAACGCATGACCTCGGCGTCGGACTTGCCCTTGGGGTCGAAGTCCGCGCCGCCCTTGCCGCCGCCCATGGGCAGGCCGGTGAGGGCGTTCTTGAAGATCTGCTCGAAGCCGAGGAACTTGATGATCGACAGGTTCACGGAGGGGTGGAAGCGCAGGCCACCCTTGTAGGGGCCGAGGGCGGAGTTGTACTCGACGCGGAAGCCGCGGTTCACATGGATGTTGCCCTTGTCGTCGGCCCACGGGACGCGGAACTGGATCTGGCGCTCGGGCTCGACGATGCGGTCGATGATGGCCAGGTCGGCGTATTCGGGGTGACGCTCAGCGAGGGGGGCGATGGTCAGGAGGACCTCGTAGACGGCCTGGTGGAACTCGGCCTGGGCGGGGTCGCGGCGCTGGACGGATTCGAAAACGGAGGCCAGCGCGGGGGAAAGACGAGATGTATCAAAGCTGCTCATGGCCTAAAGTTTACGTTTCGTTTACTCAACCTTCCCTCGCCGTCCCACGATGTGACCGTCGCGGACGCCACTTTAGGGTGGCCCCTGCACCCCGCGCAGGCGCGCACTCGAGGTCCTCACCAGCTCGGGAACCACCGCGCTGCGCAGCACCGGAGGCAGGAGGGAGACCCTGGGGTGCGCCCTCACGCCGACCTCCACCTCTCCGCTGCTCACGCTGACCCAGGAGACGCTCACCCCGTCCCCGACCCGGCACGTCGAGTCCGACAGACCCGCGAGCGCACGGTCGACGCGAGAGCTCGCCGTCTCCTCGTCAACCCCGAGGTTTCCTCCCGCGAAGACCGTGGACGCGGAGGCTCCCGACACCCCGGCGCTGGCCAAGGCGTCGGCGCAGGACACGAGGCGGCGGTCCTGCATCGCGACCTCGGTGAGCGCGATCGACACGACGAGCAGTAGGCACACGAAGGCGCAGCCCGCGCACATGAGGATCCCGACGCGCCCCTCCTCCCCTTCACTCACGGGCGACCACCTCCCGCACGGGCGCGCGGGCGCTCGAGGAGACACCCACGCCGAGGCCGCCGAGCCAGGCGGGCATGAAGGGCAGCGGGACCTGCACGGACACGCGCACGTCAACAGCCCCTTCTCCGTCCTGGCAGTTCTCGCACGTCGAGGCCACCTCAGGGGTCGCATTCACGCCGAAATCCTCGACGATGAGGGTGACGGCGTGGTTCGCGTCGGCCGTTCGATCCGGGTCCTCGGCGAGGATACGTGCGGCCTCGCGTGCCCCCGCGTCTACCGCCATCGCTCCCGCGCTCACCTGGCCGATCGCGAGCACGATGTAGAGCACCGGGATCACGACGACGACCAGGATCCCCAGGAATTCGACGCTGGCGTCGCCCCGCTCGCTCACGGCCCCTCCACCAGGGCACGCCCGCGCACGGTCAGCCACCTCGGACCGAGTCCTCCGACGAGCGGCAGGCGCGTGCGCACGGTGACGGTGAGGACGTCGACGCCCGCATCGCTCTCACGGTCCACGGCGATCTCGCGATCCTTCGCGGCCCCCACGAGCGAGTCGAGGAGTTCGCTCGTGCGCGCCCGGGCCTCGTCCTCATCCCCTCCGAGGAGGCCGCCTCGGCGCGCGCCCTCGGACGCAGCACTCACGCTCATCGTGCGCACGTGCGAGGCGAAGGCCAGCTGAAGGAGCAGGAGGATGACGAGGACGACGAGGCCCTGAACAAGGACCGTCGAGACGACCTCGGATCCCTCCTCAGATGCCCGCAATCGAGTCCATCGCACGATTAAAGATCTCCACGAGCCGCTCTGAGGCAACACCCCAGATGAGGACGACGAGCGCGGCCGTCATGAGGGTGATGAGGACCCACCCGGGCACGTCGCCGCGCTCCCCGAGGGGAGCCTTCCTGAGAAAGAGTTTCTTCATGACTGTTTCCTTCCTTCACGGGGTGAAATCCAGGGCGATGAGCCCCGGGTAGAGGGCGAACATGACGGTGACGGGCAGGATGAGGAAGACGACGGGCAGGAGCATCGCGATCTCGCGGCGCCCACCCTCTTCCATGAGGGCGGCGAGAGAGCGTTCGCGCTGGTCCCGCGCCTGATCGTGCAGGACCGAGGCCAGGGGCGAGCCGCGCTCGATCGCCGTGGTGAGGGTGCGACTCAGGCGCGTGAGGGCTGGGGATTCGGTGCGCTCGACGAGGTCGGCGAGTGCGCGCACGGAGGGCGTGCCGTTGCGGATGTGCCCGGCTGTCAGCGACAGCTCTGCCCCGAGGGGACCTCCCGCGCAGCCGGCGACGCGCTCGATAGCGGCCGGGATCGACTCGCCGGCGGCCACCGCGAGCGCGAGGAGTTCCGAGCAGTCGGGCACAGAGGCGTCAATCGCGCGCTGGCGGGCATTCGCGCGCATGGTGAGGAAGCGGTCCATGCCGGCGACCCCAAGGAGGGTGCCGACGAGCGCGCAGGCGCACAGGGGAATGAAAGAGGCCCGCAGGGAGGAAGCGTGGCGCGCGGCGACGAGGGCGCATGCGGCGACGAGGCCTGCCACCCCTGCGACTGCCTGGCGCAGCCGGAAGACGGACACGTCCGGGTTCATACCGGCCAGGGAGAGCCTGCGGGCCACGGATTCGCTCGTGGACCCGAGAGAATCGAGGGCTGAGGCGCTCATTCGGCGCGCCCACGCGACGAGCGCGGAGGGCGGGCGCTCCTGCACGCGCCCCTGCGCGACGCGGTCAACGAAGGAGGGACGGCGTGCGAGGGCGGCGGCCAGGATGAGGACGAGGCCCGCGCCGGCGACGAGGGCGACGGCCAGGTCGAGGGCACGCATAATCCACGGATTCATCAAGCGCCCCCAAGGTTCCTCGGGTCGGTGCTCAGGCGGCCCATGGCCTTCATGATCAGGTAGGCGATGACGCAGATGCCAGCCCCCGAGCACAGGACGGCGACACCGCCCGGCGAGTTCCACACATGTGCGCTGGCCCCGCCTCCCGACAGGAGGAGAAGGACGACCCATGGGGCCGCGAGGCCGAGGCGAGCGGCGCCCACGGTCCAGGATTGACGCGCCTCGAGTTCTCCGCGCACGCGCGCATCCTCACGCAGGAGCGAGGCAAGGTCTTGAAGCAGGCGCGTCAGGTCCGCCCCGCCGACAGATCGAGCGATGCGCAGCGCCTCGACGATGCGGTCGGCAACGGGATCGGCGACCGTCTCTTTCATCGTGTCCAGAGCGAGCTCGAAACGGCCATTAGCGCTGTAATCCCTCGAGAATGCTTCGAAGGCGAAGCGCACGGGGACGGGCCCCTCGTCGGCCAGGTCGCAAAGCACCTGGGGCAGCGCCGTGCCCGCACGCACACCGGACACCATGGCGTCGATAACCTCAGGCCAGGCGGCCCGAACAGTCTTCGCGTGTGCTCCCAGGCGCGAGACGACCCACGCGTAGGGCATGAACGCGACGCCAACGGAGACGATGAGGGCGACGGGCCAGGCTCCCGTGACGGCCAGGATGACGAGCGCAACAACGATTGCGACTCCGAGGCTCAGCGCGATGAGGCGCGCTGCCGTCAATCCGGGGATGCGAGCACGGGCTACATCCTCACACAGGCGCTTCCACGGCCCCCACGGCCGCCAAGCCGGCGGCGGCGTGAACCAGGGGGACACGGCCAGGACGAGGCCGATCCCGAACACGAGCCCGCACACGATCGCAATCACGCCGGCCCCCAATCCAGGAGGGACGCGAGGTCGAAGCCTGCGGTAGCGAAACGGTCGTGCAGGTCGAGGCCGCCCCTGCCTCGTGTACACCGGCGCCCATCGAAGCGGAAGAGCGTGGCTGTCTCGATCCGATTTCCTTCGACGCGTCCTGAGACCGCCATGATCTCGGCGACGTGGCGCTGCCCGTCCACGCCGCGCTCAACGTGACACACGAGATCGATGGACGAGGCCAGGGTCGGGGTGACGAACCCCGTCGTCACATTCTCCCCCGCCAGGAGCGGCAGGATCGAGAGCTTGTCGAGGGCCTCGCGGGCCGAGTTCGCGTGCACAGTCGCCATGCCCGGCACGCCCGCGTTGAGGGCCACCAGCAGGTCGAGGGCTTCGGGGCCTCGGACCTCGCCGACGATCAGGTACTCGGGGCGCATACGCAGCGATTCGCGCACGAGGTCACGCAGCGTTATCTCGCCCGTCCCCTCCGCGCCGGCCGGGCGTGTCTGCATCGCGACGTGGTCCCAGTTAGCCAGGCCCAACTCGAAGACTTCCTCGCAGGAGATGACGCGGCGCGACCTGGGCAACTCCCCCGCAAGGGCGCGCAGGAGCGTCGTCTTCCCGGCCTGCGTGCCGCCCGAGACGAGGACAGAGAGCCCGACGGAGACGGCGGCCGCCAAAAAATCCCTCATCGGAGGGGCGAGCATATCGACCGAGACCAGGTCGTCCAGGGTGCGGGCGCGCTGGATGTGCTTGCGGATGTTGACGCTCCACGACGATCCCGTGACGGGAGGGATAACGACGTGGAGGCGTTCCCCGCCCGCGAGCATCGCATCCACGAAGGGGCTGGACAGATCGAGCCTGCGCCCGGAGTGGTGGAGCATGCGCTCGACGAGGGCGCGCACGTCCTCGTCCGTGAGGATCAGGCTGGTCAGCTCTGCGACACCCGCGCGGGCCACGAACACGCGCGAGGCCGCATTGATCCAGATTTCCTCGACCGAGGGATCATCCATGAGCGCCTGAAGCGGGCCCAAGCCGCAGATGTCGTCCATGAGGTCCGCTTCGACCTGCTCGCGGGCCGTGGGCAGCAGATCGGGCGCATACCTGTCGATGGCGCGGTGAATGAGCAGACGCACGGAGCGAGGATCTCGGGCCGCGTCGACTCCGCTCGCGGCTAAGTCCTCACGCACCCGTGCGGCGAGCGCGCGCGTCGTGGCTTCCATCGCTGCGCCTCCTTGCTACAGACCGGGTCAATGTGTCAAAAGTAACAGAGTTTTTCGGCAAGGAGCAAACCCACATTCGTTCAATCCTCCTCGCGCCCGCGCGGGGATGAGCGCCCGGGCCCAGGCCGCGATACGTTAAGGCAATGACCTCCCGCAAGAGCCCCCTCGAACTGGCAGCCCTGGCCACCGCAGCCGTCCCCGGCATGCGCGTCACCGCCCTGCGCCCGCCCACCTACAGCGACGAGCTCTCCACCGTGACCGGCATCGAAGACGCCGCCGGACACCGCTGGATCGTCACCTGCCCCCACGAGGAGGTCTCCGGACCCGCGCTCGAGGCGACCTCCGGCATCCTGGATCGACTCGGCCAGGCACACGACCATGACTACATTCCCTTCGACGTGCCGCGCCTGGCAGGCCAGGTAAAGACCAGCGACGGCGGTACCGTCTACGTCCACCGCGACCCGGGCGGCACCGCCCCCTCGGACGAGGATCTTGACACCGATCCCCTGCTGCCCTCATCCCTCGGACGTGCCCTCGCAGCCCTGCACAACCTCCCCGAGACCGTCTTCTCCTCGATTGGCCTGCCCAGCTACACGGCCATCGAGTGCCGCGACCGCAACCTCGCCCTCCTCGACGAGGCCGCCCGCGAAGTCGCCATCCCCGCCGCCCTGTGGAGCCGCTGGGAGACCGCCCTCGAGGACGTGTCCCTGTGGCGCTTCCCCTCCGCACCCATCCACGGCGATATCCAGGAGCGCTGCCTGTCCGTCAAGCGCGGCTCACTCCTCGCCATCGGCGGCTGGACCAGCGCACACGTCGGCGACCCCGCACTCGACATCGCATGGGTCCAGGCCACCGCCTCCGACGCTTTCCTCGACCGTTTCCGCGAGACCTACGGCCACGAGCGCCGCGCCACCGACCTGCACGTCTTCACGCGCGCCCAGCTCCTGTCCGAGATCGCGCTCGTGCGCTGGCTCGTGCACGGCCTGCACGCCGAAGACTCCTCCATCGTCGAAGAAGCCCGCTCAATGCTCGACGACCTGGCAAAAGACCTCGACGGTGAGCCCCTGCTGCCCTCGCACGCATCCGCGATGGGGGCACGCATCTCCCTGACCCCTGTCGAATCCCCCTCCGCCTCACCCGTCGAGGCCTCGAAACCCACCGCGAGCGCGGCGGACGAGACCGACAATGATGCCCCCAGCGAGGACACCGTCCCGGTGTCGCGCCCCGCCTCGGCTCTGAAGCGCAAGCTCGCCGAGGGCGAAGTCGACCCGGCTGCCCCCACTGAGCGCCTCACCCTCGACCCCGACGGCACGCTGCTGCACTAACCGCGCCGCGTCTGTCCACCGTCCTCCCTCCCGCGGGCGCTCCCACATCACAAACCGGGGCCCGTCAGGTTTCCACCTGACGGGCCCCGGCCTCGTTTATTCAGTTGCGCGCGCCGACGCCTCAGTGGGACTGACCGTCCCCCCGGTGGGACGCCTCGAGAGCATCGACGCGGCGCTGCAGATCCTCCACCTGCAGGCGCAGGATCGCAGCCTCCTCAGTCAGGCGACGTCGATCCTCATCCGAACGCGACAGGTCCACCGAGAAACGCAGCGACAGGAGAAGCAGCACCACCCCCGCCAGGAAGAACCCGAGGTTCAGCGGAACGACAACACCGAGCTGCAGCGCCGTCCACTTCAGGATCGGCGGGAAGATGGACAGCAGCGCCGTAAAGAAGGCGATGCAGTACCACCACAGGCCGTAGCGTTCCTTCAGACCTGAGTTACGCATCTTGACGAACACCATCACCAAGATGATGATCGCGAACACCAGTCCGAGCAGATAAGTGGGGCTCATGCATTCTCCTCCGGCGCCGGGGCGACCTTCTCACCGGGACGCGACAGCGAGACCGCGAGGGCCATCGTCGCCTGCACCAGGAAGAGCGCCGATTTGATCGGGTTGTGGGAGGGCTCGCCGCCCGCGCGCGGGTGCATCTGCACGCCGACCTCGCGCACGACCAAGTGCG
Source organism: Schaalia odontolytica (assembly GCF_009730335.1). Lineage (GTDB taxonomy): Bacteria > Actinomycetota > Actinomycetes > Actinomycetales > Actinomycetaceae > Pauljensenia > Pauljensenia dentiphila. Next base: position 926,435 of record NZ_CP046315.1, on the reverse strand, counting down.
AGCGCGCCGCAATGACGAGCGCACCGATCGTGTCACCGAGGTATTCGGCCGGGTAGTTGTGCGCGAAGAGCGAGAGCGCGCGGGGACCGTAGAGCTTGAAACCGCTGGTCGTATCGCTCAAGCGAGTCTCACACACGCGCGAGAGGATGAACGAGAAGAGGTTCATCGCCCACTTGCGCGGGCCCCGCGCATGGTAGTTGCCCTTACCCGCAAAACGCGAGCCGATGACGACGTCCGCGTGCTCGCTTGAGGCCGTCTCGATGAGCGTCTCAATCTCGCGCGGATCGTGCTGGCCGTCCGCGTCGAGCTGACACGCATACTCGTAGCCCACGCGCCGCGCGTACTGGAAGCCGGCGCGCATCGCGCCGCCGACCCCCAGGTTGAGCGGCAGGTCGAGGACGGCCACGCCCGCGGCGCGCGCGATATCGGCGGTCGCGTCCGTCGACCCGTCGGAGACCACGAGGATGTCCGCGAATGAAGGTTTTTCAGCCTTCACCATCTCGAGGACATCACCGAGCACCTCCTCCTCGTTCCACGCGGGAATAACGATGAGCAGGCGGGACTGAGCACTGGGACGGCTCACTCAGCGCCCCTCTCGCTCAAGCAGCTCGAGCAGGTAGGCACCGTAGCCGGACTTGACCAGGGGCTCGGCGCGCTGACGCAGGCCTTCGTCGTCAATGAAACCCATACGCCACGCGACCTCTTCGGGGGCACCGATCTTCATGCCCTGGCGGGCCTCGACCGTACGCACGAAGGCGGTGGCGTCAGCGAGGGAGTCGAACGTACCGGTGTCGAGCCACGCGGTGCCGCGCGGGAGGACCTCGACCTTGAGCTTGCCGGCCTCGAGGTAGGAGCGGTTCACGTCGGTGATCTCGTACTCACCGCGCGCGCTCGGCTTGAGGTTGCGGGCGATCTCGACCACGTCATTGTCGTAGAAGTACAGGCCAGGCACCGCGTAGTTCGACTTGGGGTGCTCGGGCTTCTCCTCGATGGACAGCGCGTTGAACTCCTCGTCGAATTCGACGACGCCGTACTCACGCGGGTTGGACACGTGATAGGCGAAGACGGCACCGCCGTCGGGGTCGACGTGACGGCGCAGCTGGGCACCCATGCCGGGACCGTAGAAGATGTTGTCGCCCAGGACCAGGGCGGCACTGTCGTTACCCACATGATCGGCACCGAGCACGAAGGCCTGCGCGAGGCCGTTGGGCTCGTGCTGGACAGCGTAGGAGATGTTGACACCAAGCTGGCTGCCATCGCCGAGCAGGCGGTGGAACGACGGCGCGTCGTGGGGGGTCGTAATGACGAGGACCTCAGAAATGCCCGCCAGCATGAGGGTCGACAGCGGGTAGTAGATCATCGGCTTGTCGTAGACGGGGACGAGCTGCTTCGATGTCCCCAGCGTAATCGGGTTGAGACGGGTGCCCGAGCCGCCCGCCAGGATGATGCCTTTCATGTTGCCTCCGCTTCCCGGCGCGTCCTCGTGTGGGTCGCGCGTCGTTGACAATTATCCCTATACAACAGTATTTTTCACAACTTTGTCCCCGCGCGCGCCCATGGGTCGGCGTACACCGCCGCGGGGGCGCAGATCGGATAGTATTTACATGGAATGTTGCGTCCGCACAAAAACCACGCACGTAAGGAAGAACCATGGCGCCCACCGCTAAGCCCCTGGGGATTACGACCACGCCGATCCCCGGCTTTTTGCGCATTGATCTGACTGTTCACGGCGATAACCGAGGCTGGTTCAAGGAGAATTGGCAGCGCGAGAAGATGGTCGCGCTGGGCCTGCCGGATTTCCAGCCCGTGCAGAACAACATCTCGTTCAACGACGAGGTCGGCGTGACGCGAGGCATTCACGCGGAGCCGTGGGATAAGTTCGTGTCGGTCGCAACCGGTCGCGTATTTGGCGCGTGGGTGGACCTGCGCGAGGGCCCGTCCTTCGGCACCGTCTACACGACGATCATTGATCCGGGCGTCGCGGTGTTCGTCCCCAAGGGCGTGGGCAACTCCTACCAGACTCTGGAGCCGAACACGGCCTACACGTACCTGGTCAACGACCACTGGTCGCCGGACGCGCGCTACACCTTCCTGAACCTGGCTGACGAGACGGCCGCCGTGGATTGGCCGATCCCGCTCGAGCGCGCCATCCTGTCCGACAAGGACAAGGCACACCCGCGCATGGCCGATGTGACCCCCTTCCCTGCCCCGGCTCCCTTGGGTCGTCGCGCGCTCGTGACGGGCGCAAACGGCCAGCTGGGCCGCGAGCTCATGCGCGCGCTGCCCGAGGCAGGCTTCACGGTGACGGGCGTGGACCTGCCCGAGGTATCGATTTCCGACGCCGAGCGGGTGGCCGCTCTGCCGTGGGATGACATCGACGTGGTGATCAACGCGGCGGCGTGGACGAACGTCGACGGCGCTGAGACGCCCGAGGGTCGCCGTGCGACCTGGCAGGCGAACTCGACGGGCCCGGCAATCCTGGCCCGCGAGGCGACCGCTCACGGTGCGACGATGGTCCACATCTCGACGGAGTACGTCTTCGATGGCACGCAGGACGTGCACATTGAGGATGAGGCCCCCTCTCCCCTCGGCGCGTACGGCCAGTCGAAGGCGGGCGGCGACGCCGCTGTGGCCTCGACGCCGAAGCACTACATTGTGCGCACCTCCTGGGTTGTGGGCGACGGCAAGAACTTCCTGAAGACCATGGTGTCCCTGGCGGATCAGGGCACATCCCCCTCGGTCGTGTCCGACCAGGTGGGCCGCCTGACCTTCACCTCCGACCTGGCCAAGGGTATTATTCACCTGCTGACCAGCGACGCCCCATTTGGCACCTACAACCTGTCGGGCGAGGGACCGGTCATGAGTTGGGCGCAGATCGCCAAGCGTGTGTTCGAGCTGTGCGGCCGCAATCCGGAAGACGTCACCGAGGTGACGACGGAGGAGTACTTCGCGGGCCGCGAGGTAGCTCCGCGTCCGCTGTCCTCCGTCCTCGACCTGACGAAGATCAAGGCCGCGGGCTTCACCCCCGAGGATTCCTCGCAGCGCATCGACTCCTACGTCGCTTCTCTGCGCGGCTAATCGCCACACGTACGAGGCCCCGGGCGCTTTGGAAAGCGCCCGGGGCCTCGTGCAAACTGGGCTACTCACGGAGGCGCGCTCATTGTCGCGCACGTTCGACTCCGCGGGGTTTTCACGTGTGTCGCTCCCCAGCTCGCCAGCCGAGCGCGATTCTGGATAGGAAACGACGTTCTGGATAGGAAACGACGTTCTGGATAGGAAAATAAGCTATCCAGAACGCAATAACCTATCCAGATGCGCATAACCTATCCAGATGCGCACGTCCTATCCGGCGCACATGATCGAGGGTAGCTACGGACGCTCAAGCACCGGAGCGGAGCAACAGCGAAGTGCCCGACAACACCGGACCACCCCAGCACACTGCTACAAATCCCCCAATTCCGCATGCAATTCCCCGACATCTCTTTCAACTTTTGAAACCACGCCGTTGGTATTCCAACGTTTTCTCAATACGGCAAAACAGACCTGATGGGAATTGCCTGCGAGATGAAAGGCCGGGGCCAGCCACGCTGAATCGCGCAGCCGGCCCCGGCCTCGTCACAGAAGAACTCTCAGAAGTACGCCTTCATCATGGACACCAGATCGTAGCCATAGTTCTTGGCAGCGGCCCAGCCAGTGCGGTTGGGGTTCTCCTGAATGCCCAGGTACTCAACCACGGGGGCCGCGCCCTTGCGCACGTAGGTGAAGCGCGGGTCGACGACCGCGTTTGCGAGCGACGCCGTGGTCACCGAGGAGTCCGCGTAGGCGCGCAGGTGCTGGACCTGGGCGCGGATGCCCGTGCGAACATCCGGGAAGGAGGCGCCCTTCGCGCCGCCGCCAACCGCACCAATGCCGGAGAAGTTGTACTGGTTGACGGTCACGTCGCCGCCGAAGCGCAGCCAGCCCGTTTCCTTCATCGCCTGGACGAAGACCAGCTCGGGGGACACACCTTCGGCCACGGCCTCGTCGTAGACGATGGACGCGAAGTCGCGGATCGTCGGCGCACCGCCAGCGGCCAGGGCGCTCGGGTAGCTGTAGCCGGCCTGATCCCAGGCGTCTTCCATCGCGTCGATAATGTCCGCGCGCGAGGCGGTGGGTGCACTCATGATGAGGCGCTGACCGGACGCGTTCGTGACGGAAGCGCTGCGGGAGGCCGCCTGAGCGTCGCCGCCGTCCGCGTAGCCGAGCCACGCGCCGGAGGAAGCAAAGTTCGATGCGCGGCCGTCAACGGTGACCGTGCCCGTCGCCATCGCGCCCGAGTTCGGGTCCAGCCAGTACCAGGCGCCGTCCAGGAGCCAGCCGGTGCTCATCGCGCCGGAAGAGTTCAGGTGGTACCAGGTGTCGCTCACCTTGGTCCAGCCGGTCATCATGGCGCCCTCATCATCCAGGTAGTACCACTTGCCGGCGTCGAGGAGCCAGCCGGTGACCATCTGGCCGCTTGAACGCATGTAGTACCAGCGGTTGTCATCCTCAGTCAGCTGCCAGCCGGTGAGCATGCGCGCGTCGTCCTCGAAGAGGTACCAGGCGCCATCAACGTTGGTCCAGCCAATCGCAGCCGCACCGTCGGCGCGCAGCCAGTACCAGTTGTTGCCATCCTTGAGCCAGCCGGTGACCATGACGCCGTCAGCGTTCATGTAGTACCAGGAGCCGGCGACCTTCACCCAGCCGGTGGCCATGTCGCCATCAGGATGCAGGTAGTACCACTTGCCGCTTTCCTTCTTCCAGCCCGTCACCATGGCGGTGGAGTCATCGAAGAAGTAGCGGCGTCCGTTGATGGTGGACCATCCGCGGATCGTCTGCTTGTTGGAGCCGGCCCAGTACCAGCGACCACCGGCAGAGAACCAGCCGGTCTTGGCCACGCCGTTGGAGATGAAGCTCCAGGAGTCGCCGGCTGCGCGCCAGGTGCCCTTGCTCAGCCCGTAGGCCTGGGCGATGCCGGTCGCATCGGCGACACCGAGGGAGCGCACGAAGCTCTCGTTGCGCAGGAGGGCGGCATCGGTCGTCGAGGTGAGGAACGCATGCTCGACAATGACGCCGGTCATGTTCTCTTCGCGAGCCTGGCGGATGATCGCGTAGTAGTCGCCGGTCGAGCCGTCCGGGTAGTTGTAGTAGGGGTTGTCACGCGTCTTGATGCCGCGATCAGCCAGCCCGAGGCCGGTCAGCTGCTTCTGGATAGCATTCGACAGGGTACGTCCCTGCGTGTGGGTGCCGTAGTTGTACGAGGAAGAGTTCGCGTACCAGACCTCCGCACCCTTTGCGATGGGCGAGGCCGAGTTGAAGTGGATGGAGACGAGGGCGTCCGCATCCTCCGCGGCCGCCATCTCAACGCGGCGGGACAGGTCGGTGCTGATGTTCTCCGAGGGACGGGTGTCCGTCGTGCGGGTCATGACGACACGGACACCGTCGTAGCTTTCCAGCTCTTCCTTCAGGGCCAGCGAGACCGCGAGGGTCAGGTCTTTCTCACGCAGGCCGTTTGCGACCGCGCCGGGGTCGGAGCCACCGTGCCCGGGGTCGATGGCGATCGTGATGCCAGCTGCGTGCGCGGGCGGCACGAGGGCCGCTGCGGCTGCGCCGAGGGCCAGGCTGAGCCCGGCGACGATGGTCCTCCACGAGGAGCGCATAGTGATCCTTCAAGTTGCTGATGTGACAGTCGTGATTGTAGATGTTTATGTTGTAACTGTAAACATGAGAATAGTTACATGCATGAACTCACGCAAACTGAAACGATAGCTTTTTAGATACGAGACGAGGTAGGCTCCCCTCCGCCAATGCGCGATCGCATCAGGACGCACCGACGCACAACCGCGTCAGCCCGAGGGAGAAAAGCCGAAGGCCTACGCGAGCGCCGACCGAACCACCGCGGCCGCAGCGCGCGACGAGGCCTCGACTGACCGATGCATGCTCACCCAGGCGCGTGCACCCTCAGCACCCACCCAGGCGGCAGTCCCCGACGCGAGACCAACCATGGCCTCGGCAACCTCATCGGCGTTGAGGTTGCACGCGACTCCGAGTTCCCCCTCCGCGATGTCACGGGCAGCCTGACCGGGCCCCGCGTAAATGACGGGAGTGCCCTGCGCGAGGGAGGCGAGGATCTTCGTCGGGTAGGCGTAGTCGTATCCACCCGGTCGCAGCGAGGCGAGCGTCGCGGTGGCTCGCGCCATCCACCGGTCCGCCTCCTCGGCACTGACTGCGGGGATCATTTCGACGCCGGCCACACCTCGCGAGCGCTCGGCGAGGGCATCCCATCCGCTCCCCTGCCCCACGAACACGAGGCGCGCGTCCCCGAGCCGCGCTCGCGCGCGCTCGAAGGCATCGACGAAGACCTCGGGGGCCAGCCACTGGGCGACTGTGCCCGCGTAGACAAAGACGGGGCCGCCGCAGGTGGGGAATCCTTCCGGGGTGCCGGTAGCCACGGCCTCGGGCACGCGCACGCCGTTGGGAACGACCGCGACATCGCGCGCACCCATGTCGCGCGCGCAGCGGGCGACCCCATCTGACACGGCGATGACGCGGCGGGCACCGCGCAGCGCAAAAGACTCCAGCCCCGCGACCGTGCGCACGACGAAGCCGGGCACACCCGCGAGCGCGGCGGCATCCGAGACAATGTCGGCGCAGTAGTAGACGTAGGGGACGCGGCGCGCCGCGCACGCAATACGGACGGCTGCTCCGGTCGTCGGCGGAGGCTCGGAGACCACCACGTCGGGGCGCGGACCGGCGAGCAGCCGGGCGATGAGGGGCAGGTCGAAAGACATATAGGAGACGTATCCGCGTACCGCTCCCGTACGGTCGCGCAGGACGGGGGCGCGGCGAACCTCGACGAGGCCACTGTCCTCCCCCACATCGACACCACCGTCTGCGAGCCGGCAGGCGTCGCTGGCAACGGAGAGAGCCAGGCGCGAGGTGAGGACCCGGACCCTGTCTCCGCCTGCGGCGAGCGCGCGGGCGAGTGCCCCGAGGCGCAGCGCGGCGGCCGTCGGCTCGGGTGTAAAGGTGCGGGTCGCGAGAGTGACTAGCATGCGGGAGCGCTTCCCCCACCGACGGTGATGCGCGGGGTGCCGGCCCAGGCCTCGGGTGAGGTGATGGCGCGGCCGTCGACGAGGAGGCGCACGCCGGGCAGGTCGGCGGGGACCAGGTTCCGGTAGGCGGCGTGGTCGGCCTGGATGATGGCGACATCCACCGGCTCGCCGAGGTGGTAGGCGTCCCACCCGAAGGCTGCCAGCTCGTCATCGGCGTACAGCGGATCGTGCACGCTCACCTGCGCCCCGGCCTCGCGCAGCGCGTCGACGACGCCGAAGACGCCGGAGAAGGCGGTTTCCTTGACCCCGCCGCGGTAGGTGGCACCCAGGACCGCGACGCGCAGACCCTCAAGGGAACCGAGCAGGGCAGAGGCGCGGGAAACCGCGTAGGCGGGCATATCTGCGTTGGCGGCGCGGGCCGCGGACACGATGGTCGCGTCCGGGTCACCGGCCAGGTACAGGCGCGGGTAGACGGGGATGCAGTGGCCACCGACCGCAATGCCGGGCCGGTGGATGTGAGAGTACGGCTGGGAGTTGCAGGCCTCGATCACGCGAGCGACGTTGATGCCGATCGCGTCCGCATAGCGCGCGAACTGGTTGGCCAGGCCGATATTGACGTCCCGGTAGGTGGTCTCAGCGAGCTTGGCCATTTCAGCGGCCTCGGCCCCACCCATAGGCCACACGCCGTTGGGGCGCGGCAGGTCGTCGCGCTCATCGAAGGAGAGGACGGCCTCGTAGAAGGAAACGCCGTGCGCCTCGCCGGCTTCGCTGAGACCCCCCACGAGCTTCGGATAGCGCGCCAGGTCGGCGAAAACCCGGCCGGTGAGGACACGCTCGGGCGAGAACACGACGTCGAAGTCGCAGCCCTCGATCAGGCCGGAGACCTCCTCGATGAGGGGCTTGTATCGTCCGCGCGTCGTGCCCACGGGCAGGGTGGTTTCATAGGAGACGAGGGTGCCGGGCGTCAGGTGGGCGGCCATCGAGCGGGTGGCGCCGTCCATGACGCGGAAGTCGGGGCGGCTCTCGTTATCGACGACGAGCGGCACGACCATGACAACCGTGTCTGCGCCGGGGATCGCCTCGGCGTACTCGGTCGTGGCGCGCAGAGCGCCGGAGGAGGCAAGCGGGGGCAGGTACTCGGCCAGGTGCGCCTCGCCCGGGAAGGGTTCGACCCCCTCGTTAATGAGGGCGACCACGCCGGGGTTCACGTCCACGCCGACGACGGTGTGTCCGCCGCGCGCGTAGTGTACCGCCAGCGGCAACCCGATCTTGCCCATGCCGACAACCGCGATGCGCATGCGGCTCCCCTTTCCGTCTCCGGCCTCGCTGTTCCCCTCCAGTGTAGTGCCCCTCCCCACCTACAATGGGGGCGTGGATCGCGCGCTGAACCTCCTGCTCTACCCGTCGAACCTGGCCTCGCCCGGTCGCCTGGTGAAGATTGCGCGTTCCCTGTCCCCGCTTTTCTCGCAGACCCACGTTGTCGGGATCAATCAGGGCGGGCTTCCCACGGACGAGGCCGTGGCCCCCACCGTGTACCTCACCCGGATTCGGGGCACGTCCCTGGGTGCGCCCCTGGGTGGTCCGAGGGTCGTCGGCGCGTGGGGGGCGCGCGTGTACCGACGGTTCGCGAGGCAGCGTGTCGCCGCAGTCTCCGCGCAGAACCTGTTCCTGCTGCCCCTCGCGCACGCGTTGGCGCAGCGCACGGGCGCGGTGTTTGCGTACAACGCGCACGAACTGGAGACGGAGACGGTAGGGTCGGCGGGCCTACGCCAGCGCCTCCAGCGCGTGATTGAGCGCCGCTATATCCACCGCGCGGACGTGGTGTCCGTGGTCAACGAGACGATCGCGCAGTGGTACCGCGAAGCCTACCCTGGCGTCGAACCCGTGGTGGTGACGAACGCTCCGACGGGCTCGGATGGGGTCATCGACCTGCGCGGGCAGCTGGGGATCCCGCAGGACGCTCTCCTGTACCTCCATTCGGGATACCTGGCGCCCGGGCGCAACATTCCGTTGATTCTGCGCGCGTTTGAGCAGGTTCAGAACGCGCACGTCGTCTTCGTCGGCGCGGGTGCCCTGCTGCCCGAGGTTGAGCGTGCGGCTGCGACCCACCCGAACATCCACCGCCTGCCTCCCGTGGAGCCGGACCAGGTTCTGGCTATGACGCGCGGGGCTGACGTGGCGCTGTGTCTCATCGAGTCCGGGTGCCTGTCGCACCGCATGTCCACGCCCAACAAGATGATGGAGGCCTTCGCGGCCGGTGTACCTGCGCTGTGTTCTCCTCTGTCCGAGGCCCGCCGCTACCTGGGAGATCAGGCCGACGCGTGGGTGCTGGAGGATCCACAGCGCGAGCTCGTCAGCGCCCTGGAGCGCATCACGCGAAAGGACATCGCGGCTTTCATCGCTCCCACGATTCCCACCTGGGAGGAGGGAGCCACGCGCCTGCGTGAGGCCTACGAGCGAGCACTCGCCGCGCGAGCCCGCCGGTGAAACACAGGTTTCACAAGGGTTTCACGCGGTCACTGGTCGCGTAACGTCACCCCGGTCGTAAGCGCGTGCAGTCACGACCGCCATGAGGAGCATCCCCACCAGCAGAACGGCCATGAGGGCTCCGAGCACCGCAACCGTGGTCTCCACGCCGTAGGGGCTACACGCGAGCCACGCCAGCGGTGCCGCGCAATACACGCACGCAAAGGCCAGCATGCGGCGCTGGTGGTAAGTCGCAACGAACACGTTTGACAGCGGTGAGGTCGCGACCGTGAGGGCAAGCCAGGGGGCCAGGGATCGCGCGAAGTACCCGGCCGCCTCCCAGCGCGCCCCGAACACGAAGGGGAAGATCGCAGGGCTCACCCACGCGAGCAGGGCGAACACCGGGATCGAGCAGGCCAACGCAATGCCACCGACGCGCAGGGCGACGCGGGTCATCTCACCGGGAGGGGTGTCCGACAGGCGCGGCAGGTACACCTGCGACAGCGCCCCCGCGATGAGGGCGACCGGGGCCTGGAGTGCCAGCCACGCCAAGTTGAATTGGCCAAGCGCAGCCACTGAATACGTGGCGATAAGCATCGGGATAGTGCTCGTGCGCAGCGCGTCGACGACGACGTTGGGCACACCCACGAGGGCCATCTTGCGGTAGCGCGAGGCAACCTCGCGAAGGGTCGGATCGGTGTCCTGACGTTCGCGGGCGTCGCGGGCGCGCCACGACAGGTAGGCGACAGCGATACCCTGGCCCGCGATCGTCGCCCCAATCGCTGCACCCAGGCCTCCACCAGCCACGAAACCGCACACCAGCTGCAGGACCGCGATCCCGAGGGCACGCACCACGGATGAGCTCGCAATCGCCTGGAACCGCCGGTGGCGAGTCAGCCAGTAGGAGCACACCTGCCCCTGTGCCAGGAACAGGATGGAGACCCCAACGGCGAGCATCCACCCCGCGAGCGCGCTTCCGTAGCGCGCGCTCACCCACGGCCATGCGGCGGCCGCAATCAGGGTGGCCAGTGCGGAGGCGACCAGCACGCAGCGCGAAGCGAGGCCGGCCAGGGACCGGGCCGAGGCCTCGTCCCCCGGGGCGGGCAGGACGATGCTGAGGTCGAAGCGGGCGCCCGCGACGGCCGCGCCGAGCGTGGCGGCGGAGGTAAAGATTCCCAGGTAGCCCAGGTCCGTGTCCGTGTAGAGGCGGGCGATGCCGATCTGAGCGACGAAGGCGATGACCTGAGCGAGGAGCGTGCCGCCAAGGAGGGTGAGCACCTGCGCGAGGACGCCCGAGCGGGCGGGGCGGGCAGGTGCGTTCATCATGGACTCATTTAATCACCTGGGGCACGCGGCTTGCCCCTAGGATGGTGGCATGCCCGCTCACCGATCCACGCCCACCCTCGGGTGGTACTCATGAGGGTCGCCCTGACGAAGGGAACCCTGCTGGTTCCTCCGACCTACTTCGCACTCTCGCACGCCCTCGCGATGCCGGAGCTCGATTGGCGGGCTTTCACACTCGCGGCGCGCATCACCGATCCGACCGTCACGGTCCCCATCGACGAGGCCGCTCCGCGCGCGCTCGGCAGTCCCCTCCTGCTTCGCGTGACCGCACAGGCACGAGGCATGGGACAGATGCGCCGCGCGATCACCGCCTGGAATCCGGACGTCATTCACCAGCACCAGGCGACCTGGTCCCTACCGGCTGTGGGAGCTGCGCGGGAGACAGGGGTGCCCCTCGTGGTGACGCTCCACGGCGGGGACGCCTACCCGAGGCTCGGGCGCGGCGCGGGTGCCGCGTGGAACGCACGCAACCGCACGTCCGCCTTTGAGGGAGCGAGCCGGCTGCTGGCTGTCTCCCGTTACCTGGCGGACGTCGCCTTAGGCGCGGGAGCAGATCCGGAGCGCCTGAGCGTGCACTATCAGGGCGTGGACACGCACTGGTGGACGTCTGCCTCGAACACAGCAGAGTCGCGCGAGGAACCCGTCGTCCTGTTCGTGGGCGCGCTCAGTCGTCTCAAGGGGGTGGACGACCTGGCCCGGGCGTCCGCCTCCCTCGTGGGGCGCCGCCCGCATCGCCTCGTCCTCGTGGGCGACGGGCCGCTGGCACCCGCACTGCGCGCGCACGCACCCGCCCACGTGACGTTCACGGGCCGACTGGATCGTGAGGGGGTGCGCGACTGGATGCGCCGCACCCGCGTCCTCGTCCTGCCCACGAAGCCGACGCAGGGGAGGCAGGAGGCTGCGGGACTCGTGCTGCTCGAAGCGCAGGCGTGCGGCGTTCCCGTCATCGCATATCGCACGGGCGGAACACCGGAGATGATCGCGCCCGGGGCCTCAATACTCTCGGATGAACGCTCGCCGGACGCTCTCGCTCGCTCCATCGACGAGGCATTGGCTTGGTCCGAGGACGAACGCGAGGATCGCGGGGCGGCGTGCCGGGCGTGGGTGACACATGAGCGCTCGCTGCGCGGATCTGCGGATCAGCTGCGCGCGATCTACGCCGACGTGACGCGGTAGCACCGCGCTCTACAGGTCGACCGAGCGACCGGTGGCGGCCGAGGACAGGATGGCCTCGACGACGCGCAGGTTATCCAGGGCCTCGTCCATGGTGACGTGCTCGCTTCCCGCACCGAGGATCGCGTCGCGGAAGCGCTCGTGTTCGAGGGCGAGGGGCTCGCGCTTGGTGAGCGCGTAGCGCACAACCTGTCCCTCGCTCACCCCGCGGAAGGCGGCGATGGCGTCCCACTGCAGGGGCGCGTGGCCGTTCTCGTAGAAGGTCAGGTCCCCCATCGCGGTGTCTGCGACGAGCGCGCCCCGCTCCCCCGTCACGATCGTCGTGCGGTCCTTGAAGGGGGTCAGCCAGTTGACGAGGTGGTTGACGAGGATACCGCCTGCAAGTACGCCCGAGGCGACCATCATGTCCTCGTGCACTCGCCCCGAGCGCGCGGACGTGCGCGCGTAGATGCTCTCGTAGGGGGCACCGGCCACCCACGCGGCCAAGTCCACGTCGTGCGTAGCCAAGTCCTTCACCACGCCGACGTCGCTAATGCGGGCGGGGAAGGGCGACTGGCGGCGCGTCGCAATCTGCTCAATCGCTCCGAGCTGGCCCTCCGCGATCCGCCTGCGCATGTCAATGAGCGCCGGGTTGCAGCGCTCGACGTAGCCGACAGCGCCGACGAGGCCCGCGGCCGCGAAGGCGTCGCGGATGCGGCGGCCCGCCTCCACGCTCGTGGCGAGGGGCTTTTCGACGAGGGTGTGCACCCCGGCCTCGGCCAGCGCCAAGGCTGCGGCCTCGTGGTGTGCGGTAGGCGCGGCGATGATCGCGGCGTCGATGCCGACCTCGATGATTTCCTCGACACCGCCCAGGACGGGCAGGTCGCCGGCGACGCCGAATCGGTCGCCGCCCGGGTCAGCGAGGGCGACCAGGTCCACGCCGGCGGTGGCGCGGGCGTTGCGCACGTGGTGTCGGCCCATCGAGCCGATGCCGAGGATTCCGAGGCGAATACTCATGTCAGGCCCCCGCTTCCGCGAGTGCATTCACGGCCTCGACGATGCGCTCCAGCTCGCCGGGCGTCAGGGACGGGTAGATCGGCAGGGAGAGGACCTGGTCGGCTGCCTCGCGCGTGGCCGCAAGCCCCAGGCCGGGGGCGAAGCGGGCGAGGGAGGGCAGCTCGTGGTTCGGGATCGGGTAGTAGACGCCCGAGCCGACGCCGTGTTCCTCGCGCAGCGCTGCGGCAAAGCCGTCGCGGTCCTCGGCCACGCGGATCGTGTACTGGTGGTAGACGTGCGTGGCGCCGGGCGCGACGTGCGGGACGGTGACGCCGCGCAGGTGGGCATCCAGGAAGGCGGCGTTGTCCTGACGTGCGCGCGTCCACTCGCCAACCTTCGTCAGCTGCACGCGTCCGATGGCGGCGTGGATGTCGGTCATGCGGTTGTTGAGGCCCACGATTTCGTTGGCGTAGCGCGTCTCCATGCCCTGGTTGCGCGCAAGTTTGACGCCGCGGATGATCTCGGGGTCGCTCGAAGTGACCATGCCACCCTCGCCGCTGGTCATGTTTTTCGTCGGGTAGAAGGAGAAGGCCGCGAAAGCGCCGAAAGAGCCGACCGCGCGCCCGTGCAGGCTCGCGCCGTGGGCCTGGGCGGCGTCTTCGAAGACCATAAGCCCATGCGCGTCGGCGATCGCCTGGAGGGCGTCCATGGGGGCAGGGTGGCCGTAGAGATGGACGGGCATGATGGCCCGCGTACGCGGCGTGATCGCGGCCTCGACGGCGGCAGGCGACAGGGTAAACGTGAGCGGGTCGATGTCGACGAACACGGGGGTCGCGCCCGTGATGGCGACCGAGTTGGCGGTGGCCGCGAAGGTGAAGGAGGGGACGATGACCTCGTCGCCCGGACCGATCCGGGCGGCGAGCAGGCCCAGGTGCAGTGCCGAGGTCCCCGAGTTGACCGCGACCGCCTGCACCCCGGGCACCAGGGCGGCACAGAACTCCTCCTCGAAGGCGGCGACCTGGGGTCCCTGGGCGATCATACCCGTGCGCATGACGGCTGCGACCGAGTCGATCTCCTCCTCGCCGATGAGCGGGCGTGCGGGTGGGATGAACGGCTGTGTCACTGCTGGTCCTCGCTGGTTTGGTGAGGCGTCTCGGCGTCATTCGGGGACGAGGCCTGGACCTCCTCGGGCGACAGGGCACCGTCTCGCTCGGCGTAGCGGCGGCCCGAGGCCGGACACACCCACGTGCGCTCCCCGGCCTCGTTCCCGGCGTCATCGGAAGCCTCAAGGGGCAGCCCGGCCTCGCCGACCCACCCGACGCGGCGCGCGGGGACGCCGACGACGAGCGCGTAGGGGGCCACGTCACGGGTAACGACCGCGCCCGCACCGACTGACGCCCACTCCCCGATGCGCACGGGGGCCACGCACACGGCGCGTGCGCCGATGGCGGCGCCGCGCTCGACGGTGACGCCGACACGGTCCCAATCGCTCGCGCTCTTCAGGCTGCCGTCGGCGTTGATCGCACGAGGAGCGTGATCATTCGTGAAGACGGCCGCGGGGCCGACAAACACTCCGTCAGCCAGGGATGCGGGCTCGTAGACGAGCGCGTAGTTCTGGATCTTGCAGCGCTTACCGACTCTCACGCCTTCGCCGATGTAGGCTCCACGTCCAACGATCGTCTCCTCCCCAATGCGCGCGTTCTCGCGCACCTGGGCGAGGTGCCAGACGCGCGCGCTGGGAGCGACGATCGCGCTGGGGGCGATGTCGGCGCTGGGCTCGATCACGGGGTCTCCCTGTCGTTGTCTGCTTACGTGGGTGCGCGCATTGGGGCGCGCGGCGCCCTCTCGGATACCCAACACTATAGGCGCGCGCCCATCCCGATGTGCGACACTAATCAAATGCAAATCGGCTCCGACACGTGGGTGGTGATCCCAGCGTTCAACGAGGCGTCCGTCATCGGGGGCGTCGTCGCGGGAGTCCGCACCTTTTTTCCACGTGTTCTCGTCGTCGATGACGCCTCGAGTGACAACACTGCTGCCATCGCGCGCGCCGCTGGAGCCTACACCGCGAGACACCCGCTCAATCTGGGGCAGGGCGCTGCCCTCCAAACCGGCTTCGATGCAGCCCTCGCCCGCGGGGCGCGATACGTAGTTACTTTCGATGCCGACGGCCAGCACGACCCCGCCGAGGCGGCAGCCATGGTCGAGCGGGCACACCGGGAGGACCTCGCTTTCGTCCTCGGATCTCGTTTCCTGTCGGGGTCTCCGTCGTCGGCGGGTAGGGTCAAACGCGCCATGCTGCGCCTCGGAGCTTTGGTGGCCCGGCTGCGCACGGGCTTGGAACTCACTGACACGCACAACGGGCTACGTGTTATCCGCGTCGATGCCCTCGCCCACGTGCATCTCACCCACGCACGCATGGCCCACGCCTCGCAGATCGTCTCCCAGCTGGCCGCCTGTGGCCTGCCCGGCGCCGAGCACCCGGTGACGATTTCCTACACGGACTATTCGCAGGCGAAGGGCCAACCTCTGCTCAACTCCGTCAACATCGTCGTCGACCTCGCGTTGGGGGGACGATGAGCGCATACCTCGCCATCCGCATCCTCCTGCTCCTCGCCCTCGCGCTCACCGCGTGGTGGCTGGTGCGCCCGGTGTCCTCCGCCTCGTCCCTCGCGATGCGCCGCATCGGCATCGGAGCGGTCGTTGCCGCGGCTATCGTGGCCATCCTCGTGCCCTCCCTGGCCAACACGGCCGCCCGCGCGATCGGCGTTGAGCGTGGCGTCAACCTGATCGTCTACGGCCTCGTCATCGCGTTGATCGCGCAGATGGTGACCGGCTATCGGCGCGAGGCCCGCGCTGAGGAACGCATGGCCGCGCTGGCCCGGTCCCTTGCCCTCGCGCACGTCCTCCCGCCCGACGATCCGGGGGACGCGAGCACCGAGACGAGCAGCTCACACGCCGATACGAGCGGAGTGGAACGCGCCGCTAACGGCCCTTCTTCCCCGACAAACACGCCAGATAACGATATGGTTACGAATGATGAGTAACGTGAATCTGAGACCGATCCAGCACTCGGCCGTCAACTTCGGACGCTTCGGCTTCCTGCGTGGCGCACTCGCCGTGCTCCTGGCCGGCGTCCTGTTCGTCGTGTCCTCCGCAGGCTTCGTCTACGCCAAGCTGAGCACTCAGTTCGCCAACCGCGTCGTCAACATCGACGCCTACGCGAGCGACGAACAGAATAAGGCCACCCCGGACTCGTTCGAAGGACGCGCCGTCAACATCCTCGTGGTCGGCACCGACTCGCGTAACGGCGCCAGCGGCGAGCTGGGCGCGGGCGACGCAGATGACGTTCCTGGCCTGCGTAACGACTCGACGATGGTGATTCACGTCAGCGCCGACCGCTCCCGCGTGCAGATCGTCTCCATCCCCCGCGACACCCTCGTGGACATCCCGGCGTGTAAGCACCGCGATGGCACCACCAGCGAGCCCACCACGGACGACATGTTCAACAACGCGATGGTCTACGGCGCGGACGGTGGCGACGAACCGGAAGACATCGGCCCCGGTATCGCATGCGTGCGATCGACCGTCGAAAAGCTCTCCGGCATGTCCATCGACGCCTTCATGGTCGTTGATTTCGCAGGCTTTGTTAACATGATCGACTCCCTGGGTGGCGTCTGGTTCAACATCCCCGAGCACATCGACGATGACTCGGCCCAGCTCTACATCGACGCGGGTTGCTGGAAGCTCTCAGGCACGCACGCGCTGGCCTACATGCGCTCGCGTAAGGGCCAGGGCGACGGCTCCGACATTTCCCGTATCGGCCGCCAGCAGCAGCTGATTTCCGCGATGCTGCGCGAGCTGCAGGACAAGAACTACGTGACGGATCCCAGCTCGCTCATCAACTTCCTGCAGGCTGCGATTTCCTCCGTGAACGTGTCGCCCAACCTGGGCAACGCCAGCTCGGACGCATCCCTGCTCATCAACGTCCTGCAGAACATCGATCGCTCCAACATTCAGTTCGTGACGATGCCGGTCGAGGAGCCCTCCTGGGATCCGAACCGCCGCATCCCCTCTGAGCCGATGGCCCGCAACGTGTGGAACGCCCTGAAGAACGACCAAGCCCTGCCCGTGGGCACGACCTACACGGACGGCAACGGCGCACAGCTTGTCGTTCCCGATCCGACCGCAACGACGGCTCCTTCGACGCAGGCGCCGGCCACCGACCCCAGCTCGGAGGAGACCACCACGGATAACACCGCTCAGTCCGCCTCCGTCGCGAATAACGCAGCGAACGAGGAAGCCGCCAAGCAGACAGCCGCCACCTGCCCGCCGAAGAACCAATGAGCAATCCTCCTTCGTTTACGCCTGACCCGAAGCGACGCCGCCCCGGATCCGACGACGCTCACGTCGTCGGTGAGGAGGTGCACGGTGGCGCGCCCACTCCCCCGCCGGAGGCTCTGGCCCCGCAGATGTGGAGAATCTCGGACGACGAGGCCGCGGCGGCCCGCCCGCTGATGCCCCGCACGCTGGATCAGCCGCAGAGGGGCTCTCAGTCGATTTTCCCGCGCCGTACCCCAGCTCAGCAGCCGCCGTCGTTCCAGCCGGCCTCGGCGGCCAACCCGCCGTCCTATGCGCCGGGTTCCGGCCGCTCGTCCGGCTCAGGCACGTACGCGCCGTCGGGCATCGGGCCCCGACAGGTGACGATCAATCGCTCCCAGAGTGCACCCGCGCCGGCCGCTCCCGCGGCCCCGGCTACAAAGCCGAGGCGACGCAAGCGCCGCCATCCGATTCTCAAGACCCTGTGCCTGTTCCTGGTCCTCGTCCTCGCGTGGGGCGGATTCCTCATGTGGGACGCCAACACGAACATGGGACGCGTGAGCGCCCTGTCGGGGGCCGCCGGCACTCCGGGCACGACCTACCTGCTGGCGGGTTCCGACTCGCGCGCCGACGGTGCCGTCCAGGACGGCTTCAACGAATCCGAACGCGCCGACTCGATCATGCTCGTCAACGTCGCTCCAAACGGGCAGAAGGTCGCGCTGTCAATTCCGCGTGACACCTACGCGGAGATCCCGGGCGTCGGCTGGGATAAGATCAACGCCTCCTACGCTTACGGCGGCCCGCGGCTGCTCGTGGAGACCGTCGAAAAGCTGACGGGACTCACCATCGATCACTTCGTCCAGATCGGCATGGGTGCGGTGCCGGACATGGTGGACGCCGTCGGCGGCGTCGAGCTGTGCTACGACAGCGACGCGGACGACCAGTACTCCGGCCTGAAGTGGAGCGCCGGCTGCCACACGGTGGACGGCACGACCGCCCTGCAGTTCTCGCGCATGCGCTACCAGGACCCTGAGGGCGACATCGGCCGCACGAAGCGTCAGCGCCAGGTGATTTCGAAGGTCATTTCCTCGGCAGCCTCGCCCTCGACCCTCGTTAATCCCGCGAAGACCCTGCGCGTGGAGCGCGCGGGTTCGAAGTCCTTCACAATTGACGAGGATTCCTCTGTTGTGACGGTCGCGTCACTCGTGTGGGCGCTGCGCGGTGCCTCGTCGAACCAGATGATGGGCGTCCCCCCGATCGCGTCGCTGAACTTCACGACGAACGCCGGAGCCTCCGCTGTCCTGCTGCGCGATACGACCGCAGACGACTTCTTCGCCAAACTCCGTGCGGGCAGCCTTACGACCTCGGACCTCAACCAGGTCGACAACGTGTAGCCCTCACCCCGAAACCTCGCGCGACCAACCAGACAAAGAACTCCGGCCTCGTTCCCTCTAAAGGGAATGAGACCGGAGTTCTTCAGGCCCTACAGGCACCCTCAGGAGCCGGGAACGGTGATCGGGCGCGGCCCCGCCTGCCAGCCCTCCCAGGCGGAGGTGAGGATTTCGTCGAGGCCGTTGTTGGCCTTCCAGCCCAGGTCCACGCCGATGGACAGCGGATCGCCGATCAGCTTGGGCGGGTCGCCCGCGCGGCGGTCCAGCTCCTCGACCGGGAAGTCCCAGCCGATGACGCGGCGCAGACCGTCGATGATCTCGCGCACGGAGGTACCCAGGCCGGTGCCCACGTTGTAGGTGTGGTGGTCAGGCTGGCGGCCCTCGGCGAGCACATCCAGGGCGGCGATGTGGGCCTCGGCCAGGTCCAGGACGTGGATGTAGTCGCGCACGCAGGTGCCGTCCGGGGTGTCGTAGTCGGTGCCGAAGATCTTGGCGCTCTCGCCGCGCTCAATGCGGTCAAGGACCATGGGGATCAGGTTCATGATCGCCGGGTCGGCCAGGTCAGGCCAGCCGGCGCCCGCGACGTTGAAGTAGCGCAGGCCGATCCACTTCAGGTCCCAGGCACGCTCGCAGTCGGCCATCATCCACTCGCCGATCAGCTTGGTTTCGCCGTAGGGGTTGATAGGGTGTCCGGCCATGTCTTCGGTGACAACCTCTGCGGTGGGGATGCCATAGACGGCGGCCGAGGAGGAGAAGATCATCTGGTCGACGCCCGCGTCCTCCATGGCGGCCAGCACGTTGGCCATGCCACCGATGTTCTGCTGGTAGTACCAGGTGGGGCGTGCGACGGACTCGCCGACCTGCTTGCGTGCGGAGAAGTGGATGACGGCCGTGACGTCCTCGTCCACCATGAGGTTGGAGAGAACGGAACGGGCTTCATCAGTAGCGACATCGAGGCGAACCAGGGGCGTGTCCCCGATCCTGGCCGCGTTGGAGGTGGACAGGTCGTCGACGACGACGACGCGATCCCCGCGCTGACGCAGGAGGCGGACAACGTGTGCGCCGATGTAGCCGGCGCCGCCACAAACGAGAATGCTCATGGCTTCAGGATACGACGCACCGCCCCCTCGCGGCTACCCGCGCGGGGCTTGTGTTGTCGGGCGTCAGCGAGCCTGCGAGACACGCTGGGCGAGAGCCGCCCCCTTTGCGCTGGCCACGTCGCGTAGGTCCTTCTGGAAGTCGCGCATCGAGGCGCGCAGGGATCCGGCACGTTCCCCTTCGCCGGCTCCGAGGATCCGGGCAGCGAGCAGCCCCGCGTTACGCGCGCCTGCAATCGACACGGTCGCGACGGGCACGCCCGCGGGCATCTGGACGATGGAGTGCAGGGAGTCGACGCCATCGAGGTGCTTGAGGGGCACGGGCACGCCGATGACGGGCAGTTCGGTGAGTGCGGCGAGCATGCCGGGCAGGTGGGCCGCTCCCCCGGCTCCCGCGATGATGACGCGCAGGCCGCGCGCGGAGGCGGATCGACCGTACGCGACCATGTCCTCGGGCATACGGTGGGCGGAGACGACGCCGACCTCGCAGGCGATGCCGAATTCGGCGAGGGCACCGACGGCCGCTTCCATCGTGGGCCAGTCAGAGTCGGAGCCCATGACGACGCCGACGAGAGGGTTGTCGCCGGTGGCGGTCAGCTGGATGTCGAGCTCGGTGGTCATGGGCGGTCCTTTCAAGAGAGAACGAGGCCGGGGCACCTGGCCCCTCGGCCGCGGACAGGTGGGAGGGTTAGCTGGTGGGGGTCTCGCCCTTCAGGGCGTTGACAGCTGCCCGAGCACGCTCAAGAGCGAGGGCGGGATCTGCGTCGACGACGGTGACGTGGCCGAGCTTGCGTCCGGGACGCACCTCCTTGCCATAGAGGTGAACCTTCGCTCCCGTTCCCCCGGCTGCGAAGGCTGCCGCGAGGGCGCGCGCGGGCTGAGCGTGGGAGGAGCCGAGCAGGTTAACCATGACGACGTGCGTGCCCAGTGCGCGCAGCTGCGTGGAGCCCAGCGGCAGGTCGAGGACGGCGCGCAGGTGCTGCTCGAATTGGCTCGTGACGGCCCCGTCGATGGTCCAGTGTCCCGTGTTGTGGGGGCGCATGGCGAGCTCGTTGACGAGGACGCGTTCGTCCGCGCCCTCGCCGACGACGAACATTTCCACGGCGAGGACGCCGGTGACACCCAGCTCAGCTGCGATGCGCTCACCGATGCGCTGGGCTTCAGCGGCCGTCTCGGGCCGGATGCCAACGGCCGGCGCGGTGACCTCGGCGCACACGCCGTCGATCTGCACGGTGGAGGCGACGGGCCACGAGGCGATCTCACCCGAGGGGGTGCGCGCGAGGAGGGCCGCCACCTCGCCGGTGAAGGGAACCAGGGCCTCGGCCAGCAGCAGGCCGTTGCCCCACCAGGAGGACACGTCCGCGGGGCTGTGGGCGACTGCCACGCCGTGCCCGTCGTATCCGCCGCGCGGGGTCTTGACAATGAGGGGCCATCCGATCGTGGCGCCGAATTCGGCCAGCTGGGCCTCGTCCTCGACGCACGCCCATGCGGGGCACGGGATGCCCATCTCGGTGAGGCGCTTGCGCATGGCCAGTTTGTCCTGGGCGTACAGGAGGGCGCTGGCCGGGGGCTGAACGGAGACGAGGCGGGCAGCCTCCTCCATCGTGGGAGCCGGGATGTGCTCGTGCTCGAACGTGAGGACGTCCGCGCCGTCTATCAGCGCGCGGACCGCGTCCAGGTCAGCGGGTTCGCCCACCGCTTTGTCGACGGTCACCTGACCGGTCGAGCCGTCCGAGGCCTCGACGAGGGCCCGAAGATTGATACCGAGCGCGACCGCGCTCTCCTGCATCATGCGTGCGAGCTGTCCGCCGCCGATGACGGCAACGGTGGGAGGGGTCAGCATCTCGTGTTCCACGCCTTTCAATGTACTCCGCTGCTAGAAGCGCCGCGAGCGGCGTCCCATGGACATGAGGGGGCCTTCGGGCATCACGCGATCGGGGTCGAGGGACGCTGGGATCGCGGCGACCGACACAGTGAAGACCGGCGGCTTGTTCGTCTTGAGCTCGAGACGCCCGCCCATCGCCTGGGCGAGGTCGTGAGCCAGGGCCAGGCCGATGCCCGTGGAACCGTGGCCGGAGACGCCCTTTTGGAAGATGTCGGGGGCCAGGGACTCGTCGATGCCCTCGCCTTCGTCGCTCACCTCAATGACGACGCCGCGCTTGGAGGTGCCCGCGTGCGCCCACACGCGCGTGGTCCCGCCGCCGTAGCGCAGCGAGTTTTCGATGAGGGTCGCCAGGACCTGCCCGAGCTTTCCGGCGTCGGCCAGGATCGGACGCTCGGCCTCGTCGAGGAAAATGAGGGGACGTCCCGCCGCCTCGAATTGGTCCTCCCACTCCTCGCGCGCAGTGTTGAAGACCTCGAGAATGTGAATGGCCTCTGTCTGACTGGTCTGGCGTTTAGAAACGTCGAGCAGCTCCGTGACCACGTTGGTCATGCGTTCCACCTGTTCGAGGCAGGTGCGGGCTTCGGCGCGCACCTCGTCCTCTGTGGAGATGAGTTCGATTTCCTCCAGGCGCATGGACAGAGCGGTCAGCGGCGTGCGCAGCTGGTGGGAGGCGTCGGCGGCAGCCTGTCGCTCGGCTGCGAGTCGGCCCGCCATACGTTCGCCGGTGCGAGCGAGTTCTTCGGAGACCAGGTCGATCTCTTCGATGCCTGACTTCTCCACGCGGGCGCGCACGCCGCCCGAGCCGATCTGCTCAGCCTGGGCGGCCAGGTAGATGAGTGGGGCCGACAGCTCACGCGACAGGGAGCGCGCGAGCACCCAACCGATCACCAAGGAAGCAACCATGCCGCCGCCGAACATCGCACACGTCCGCGCGATGCGGTTCAGAGCATTCGACGCCGACGCTGTAAGCTGCACGGAAACGCCGCTCGGAGACGAGGCCAGGGCGGTCATGGTCCGCCCCGGAAACACCTTGCTGTTGGTGACGAGGTTGGCCTCGGGAACCTTAATGCGGTAGCCGAGCTCGTCACCGCGACTGTTCGCCTGATCCGCCACGAGCGAGGCAAGGGTTGCGGGGTCGTTCCCCTCCCCCACAGCACGCCTACGTTCGATGTTTTGGAGGATTAGCTGCGCCTGAACATCAAGGCTGCGCTGTTCGGATGACCAGATGGAGGCCGACGCGAAGAAGGCGCCGGGCATGCCCATCAGCACGCACACGACGGCGACGATGGAGACGATCATCCTCACCGCGCGAGCGCGCATGGCGGGCCTCCCTCAGCAACGCGCTCAGCGAGCGTTCTCGAAGCGGAATCCCATCCCGCGCACGGTCGTGATGTAGTGCGGGTCGGTCGCATCGTCACCGAGCTTGCGACGCAGCCACGACACGTGCATGTCGAGAGTCTTCGTGGAGCCGGTCGGATCCGAGCCCCACACCTCACGCATGAGGGTGTCGCGAGCAACGACGGAACCGGCCTCGCGCAGGAGCACGCGCAGCAGGTCGAATTCCTTGGCCGTCAGGCTAAGTTCAACATCGCCCACGAAGGCGCGATGCGCGGCGACATCCATGCGAATGTCCTGAGCGCGCAGCTCACCCTCGGCAGGTTCGGCAGCCTGGCGACGCAGGAGTGCCCGCACGCGAGCGAGGAGCTCCGCGAGGCGGAAGGGCTTCGTCACGTAGTCGTCTGCGCCCGCGTCCAGGCCGACGACCATGTCGACTTCGTCCGTGCGCGCAGTGAGGATCAGAATCGGGACTCGGTTGCCGGAGGAGCGGATCTCGCGGGCGACATCCAGGCCGTCCATGTCGGGCAGTCCGAGGTCCAGGACGACCAGGTCAACGCCGCGAACATCTGCGAGGGCTTCAGCGCCTGTCGCGTGTGCGCGCACGTCGTAGCCTTCCCTGCCCAGCGCACGGGCGAGGGGCTCGGAGATGGCCGGATCGTCTTCAACAAGGAGAACTGTAGTCACGCTTACATCTTAGCAATTCTGAACCAAAACTTGCACCGTTCTTGACCCGTTATGCGGGCCGGTCAAGCACTCGTTCACACTGCGAGATGCACGTTATTTAACAACGCTTGAGAGCAGGTACGGCGAGACAGGGCCGAAACCGCGCAAGTCCGCGGTTGGGAACTCTTCGAGTTCGTACCCGTCGCCGACCTCACCGGCAGCAATGGCGGCAGCCGTGGTCGGATCGGTGAGGATCTTACCCACCGGAGCAATGTCCACGAGGCGAGACGCGAGGTTCACCGTGGGTCCGAAGACGTCACCCGATCGCGAGAAGACGTCTCCGCGCACGAAGGATGCTCGAACGGGCAGCATCTCATCGTCGGCGTTCAGCCTCTCGATGAGGGCAGTGGCCACGCGCAGACCGGTCGGCAGGTCATCGGCGATGTAGAGGACGGCGTCACCGATCATCTTGACGACGCGCCCCCCCTCCTCGATGACAGCGTTACGGCTCTCCTCCTCGAAGCGTTCAATGAGACCCACGAGGGCATCACCGAGGATGGTCGAGGACGACGTGTAGGACACCATGTCGACAAAGCCGAGGCAGCGGTTGAGCGGGAATCGGTTATGCCGCTCCTCGTGCCCACGCTGGGACACCTCGCGATCAAAACGGGACAGGGTTGCCTCGAGCTGACGCCGCCAGGCGTATGTGAACATCTCCTGGAAGACGTCGATGTACTCGCGCATATGGTCCAGCACGTACATGCGGGCCGTCGTGTCATCAAGCATCAGACGACGCATTGAATCCTCGACCAGCGCTTCGAACTGCCACAGGGCAAGGCGATCGGCCAGGTGAGCGTTGGCACGCAGGAGAGAGCGCGAGGTTGCCGTGTCAATGCCACCGGATTCGACGAGGTCGTGCCAGCGACTGAAAACTTCCAGGTCGCGCTGAGAGAACACCTTGTCGTCTGCGGTGGGAGCCTGAAAGCCAAGGGCAATCCAGAAACGAAAAACGCGCTCGATAGGCGTATTCGTCATCTCCGCGAGATCGCGGGCCGAATACATCAGATGACCACCGAGAAGCTGGGGAACGTAGCTTGTTGCGGTCAGTTCATCAGGAGTTGCAGGGGACGAAGCCGCGTGCTCATCCATCGCAAATCCCTCCTCTTTGGGCTGACTCAACACCACATCAGCGGGTAACGGTATATCAGATCACTTTTCAAAGTCACATCGAGATTGTGACCTCGTACGTAGACAAGTGTAGTAGTCTGATGAGTTTTTCACCAGCGTTTTGCACGTTTACCTGCGAAAACCCTCCATCTTGCAATTAATTTCAGTTTGTCTACACGCTTCTCGCACGATGGTCCACAATGTCCCTATGCGCCTTGTTCTTGCCTCTGCATCCCCGGCCCGCCGCGCAACACTCATTGCGGCGGGCATCACACCGATCATCCAGGTTTCCACCGTTGATGAGGACGCCGTCCTCGCTGCGCTGCCCGGCGGGCGCGCATTCTCGGGATGCACGACCACCCCGGCGGACGAAGTTGCAGCGCTCGCCGCAGCCAAGTGTGCCGACGTTTGCAAAGCCCTGAGTACGCCCGGCACCAACGCCGAACTACCCGAGGACGAGACCGTCCTCGTCGTTGGCTGCGACTCCATGCTCGAGATCGACGGCCAGATGCTCGGCAAGCCCCACACCCCCGACGTAGCCCGCGAGCGCATCCGCGCCATGCGCCGCACGAGCGCCACCCTATGGACGGGCCACTCGGCCGCGATCCTCGCCCCGGCCTCGTCGGATGACGACCAGAGGCACGAACGCACGATCACCGCAACCGTCACCCGCTCCGCCTCGACCCAGGTCCACTTCGGGGACATCTCGGATGCTGAGATCGACGCATACGTCGCCACCGGCGAGCCCCTGCACGTGGCAGGGTCCTTCACGGTGGATGGACTGGGCGGCCCCTTCATCGAGGGTGTGACGGGCGATTATCACTCGGTCGTCGGCATCTCGTTGCCGCTGCTGCGCTCCATGGCCACCGAGCTTGGGGTGTTCTGGCCGGACCTGTGGGATGCGCCGCGCCCCTGAGTTTCGGCGCCAATCACCCCCACCATGCCCCGTACTGTAGGGGCATGGACAACAGCACTGCATGGGGCATCGGCCTCGCAACGATCACTCTGGACGGCACGACACTCGACACGTGGTACCCCGCCCCACACCTGGGCGATCCCGGGACCGACGAGGAGCTGGCGACCTCGCTGTCCGTGCTGGAGCGCGTCGATGACGCGCGCCGCGCGCGCACCGTCGTCGTGACCACGACGATTGACCTGCAGGAAGCCCCCGCCTCGACGGAGGACGCCTACCTGCGACTGCACCTGCTTTCCCACCGTCTGGTGAAGCCCAACACGATCAACCTGGACGGCATCTTCGCGGTGCTGCCCAACGTCGTATGGACGGATGCAGGCCCGTGCGCCGTCGCCGACTTCGAGGCCACCCGCCTGCGCCTGCGCGCTCGCGACGGTCACCCCGTGACCGTGCAGGGCGTCGACAAGTTCCCGCCGATGGTCAACTACGTCCTGCCCTCCGGCGTTCGCATCGCCGACGGCACGCGCGTGCGCCTGGGCGCCTACCTGTCCGAGGGCACGACCGTCATGCACGCCGGCTTCGTCAACTTCAACGCGGGCACGCTGGGCCGCTCGATGGTCGAGGGCCGCGTCTCGCAGGGCGTCGTCATTGGCGATGGCTCTGATGTGGGCGGCGGCGCCTCCACGATGGGCACCCTCTCGGGCGGCGGCAAGCAGCGTGTGCGCCTGGGCGAGCGCTGCCTGCTGGGCGCAAACTCGGGCCTGGGCATCGCGCTCGGCGACGACTGCGTCGTCGAGGCCGGACTGTACGTGACCGCCGGAGCGAAGGTCACGCTCATCGATTCTTCCGGCGAGGCCGAGCCGCGCACGGTTGCCGCACGCGAGCTGTCGGGCGCATCGAACATCCTGTTCCGCCGCAACTCCCAGACGGGCCGCATCGAGGCCATCGCCCGCGCAGGCATCGTGGGTATCGAGCTCAACGACGCGCTGCACGCGTCGAACTGAGTCTTCTCACCAACGAGGCCGGGGCCGCCCAGGCCTCGCGAATGCGGCTCGCTGCGGCCTGAATACGCTCGTCGGTGGCGGTGAGGGCCACACGGACACGCCCGTGGGCTGCCGTGCCGTAGAAGTCGCCGGGCGCCACGAGGATGCCGAGCTCGGCCAGGCGATTCACGAGGGCCCACGAGTCGGTCGGATTCGCGCGGTCCGAGACCCACAGGTACAGGCCGGCCGCCGTGTCGGGGTCGACGTCGAGGCCGGCGTCGGTCAGCGCCTCGAGGAGGAGCGCGCGACGCGCGGCGTAGACGCTGCGCTGGCGTTCCACGTGTTCGGTGTCGCGGAGGGCAACCGCCATCGCGTGCTGGACGGGGGCGGGCACCATGAGTCCGGAATGCTTGCGCACGCTAACGATTGGTGCGACCAGCGCGGGGTCACCATAGATGAGGGCACCGCGGTAGCCTGCGAGGTTCGACTGCTTGGACAGCGAGTACAGGACGAGGAGGCCGCTCGCGTCGCCATCGCACACGTCCGTATCGAGCAGGGAGGGCACGCCCTCGCTCACGTAGGGCTCCGACCAGGGCAGGGCCGCGTAGCACTCGTCGGAGACGACGACGGCGCCGTGGGAGCGCGCCCAGGCGACGACCGCGCGCAGCTTGTCCTTGCTCATGACGTGCCCGTCGGGGTTGCCCGGGGAGTTCAGGTAGACGAGGGTGGCCTCGGGCCAGGCGTCAGGATTCGTCGGGTCGACAGCGACGGGGGTGGCACCGGCCAGGCGGGCACCAATGTCGTAGGTCGGGTAGGCGACCTCGGGCACGAGGACCATGTCGCCGGGGCGCACGCCCAGCAGGGCGGGAATCCAGGCGACAGCTTCCTTCGACCCGATCGTTGGGATGACGCCACCGTGGCCGACATCGACCATGCCTCGGCGCTGTCCCCATGCGAGGATCGCGTCTCGCACCTCGGCGGTTCCGATCACCGTCGGGTAGCCGTGCGCGTTGGAAGCGTCGGCGAGTGCCTCGCGGATGAACGCCGGGGTGTCGTCGACCGGAGTTCCGACGCTCAGATCGCAAATTCCCCCGGGATGTTCAGTGGCGCGCGCCTTGGCGGGCGCCAGCTGATCCCAGGGGAATTCGGGCAGGTCAAGAGGGCGAGGAAGGATCGTTGTCATACCCCTACCCTATCGACTGTCAGAGATTTTCGGCCTTCCATTCCTCATTCTGAGGCGGCAGCGCGGCAATCATCGGATCGTCGAAGTCCTGGACGCCGGTCTTCTGGGCGCCACCGGGGCTACCCAGATCGTTGAAGAAGTCGACGTTGGCGCGCAGGTAGTCGGACCACTCGGAGGGCAGGTCGTCCTCGTAGAAGATGGCCTCGGTCGGGCACACGGGCTCGCATGCACCGCAGTCGACGCACTCCTCGGGGTGGATGTAGAGCGAACGGGCACCCTCGTAGATGCAGTCGACGGGGCACTCGTCCACGCATGCGCGATCCTTGACGTCCACGCAGGGCTGCGCGATGACGTAGGTCATGAGACGTTCCTCCTGGTCAGTTCTAAAGACTCGTTGATTCTATTATTCACGTATGAGCAGCCCCGAGTCACCCCGCGTCCCCGACAGCGCTGCGAGCGGCGAGAATACGCCGATTCAGCACACCGAGACCGAAGGGGCGCGCAAGGAATTTTCCACACGCGCGCCTGGCGCAATTCCCCAGCTGCCGTGGATGAGCTTCGCGGTCGGCGAGAGGATCGTCATCCGCTACCGTCTGGCAGACGGCCTACACGACGCTCTGGGAGAGGCGCTCGAGGTGGCCCCCACGCACGTCACGGTCGCGACGAGGCGCGGGCCGGTTCGCGTGGATGCCCGCACGATGGTGACGGGCAAGCGCGTACCTCCCCCGCCCACCATCTAGCGAGCGGGGAAGCAGGCGCGGTTCAGCGGTTGGCACGGCGCTCGCGAGCGGCGATCTTGAAACGCTCCTGGGCGTCCAGGACGACCTTGCGCACGCGCACGGCCTCGGGCGTGACCTCGACGCACTCGTCGTTGGCCGCGAACTCGAGGGACTCCTCGAGGGTCAGCTTACGCGAGGGGGTCAGCGACTCGTACACGTCGGCGGTCGCACTACGCGTGTTCGTCTGCTTCTTCTCGCGGCAGATGTTCACGTCCATGTCCTCGCCGCGCGGGTTTTCGCCCACAACCTGGCCCTCGTAGACCTCGGAGGAGGGCTCGACGATGAAGGAGCCACGCTCCTGCAGGTTCGTCATCGCGTACGGGGTGGCTTGGCCAGCGCGGTCAGCGACGAGGGAGCCGGTGAGGCGCTGCTCGATGGAGCCCTGCCAGGGGGCGTAACCCTCGGAGATGGACGAGGCGATGCCGGTACCGCGCGTTTCGGTGAGGAACCGCGTACGGAAGCCGATGAGGCCTCGGGCGGGAACCACGAACTCAAGGCGGATCCAGCCCGAACCGTGGTTCGCCATGGTCTCCATGCGGCCCTTGCGGGCGGCCATGAGCTGCGTGACGGCGCCCAGGTACTCCTCGGGGATGTCGATCGTCATGCGCTCCATGGGCTCGCTGAGCACGCCGTCGATCTCCTTGGTGACAACCTGCGGCTTGCCGACGGTGAGCTCAAAGCCCTCGCGGCGCATCTGCTCCACCAGGATCGCCAGGGCGAGCTCGCCACGGCCCTGGACCTCCCAGGCGTCGGGGCGCTCGGTGGGCAGAACCTTCAGGGACACGTTGCCGATGAGCTCGCGGTCGAGGCGGTCCTTAACCTGGCGGGCCGTGACCTTAGCGCCCTTGACGCGGCCGGCCATGGGCGAAGTGTTGATGCCGATGGTCATGGAGATGGCCGGGTCGTCCACCGTGATGAGCGGCAGGGGACGCGGATCCTCGAGGTCGACGAGGGACTCGCCGATCATGATGTCTTCGATGCCGGCGACGGCAACGATATCCCCGGGGGCGGCGGAGTCGGTGGACACGCGCTCGAGGCCCTCGGTGGCCAGCAGCTCGGAGATGTGGACGCGCTGGATGGTGCCGTCGTGGCGCGCCAGTCCCACGTCAGCGCCCTTCTTCAGGGTGCCGTTGTGGATGCGCAGCAGGGCGAGACGGCCCAGGAACGGGGAGGCGTCCAGGTTGGTGACGTGGGCCTGCAGCGGCATGTCCTCGTCGTAGGTGGGGCCGGGGATACGGTTCAGGATGGTCTCGAACAGGGGCTCGAGGTTCTCGGTGGGCAGCTGGCCGTCGCCGGGGTTTTCCAGCGAGCACTTACCGGCCTTAGCGGAGGCGTAGACGACGGGGACGTCCATGAGGGAGTCCACGTCGATGTCGATACCTTCGTTCATGAGGTCCTCGCCCAGCGACAGGAGCAGGTCGGTCGTCTCCGAGACGACCTCTTCGATACGCGAGTCGGGACGGTCTACCTTGTTGACGACGACGATGACGGGCAGGTGGGCCTGGAGGGCCTTACGCAGCACGAAGCGGGTCTGCGGGAGCGGGCCCTCGGAAGCATCGACCATGAGGACGACGCCGTCGACCATCGACAGGCCTCGCTCGACCTCACCACCGAAGTCGGCGTGGCCGGGGGTGTCGATAACGTTGATGATGACGCCATCCTTGAGACCCAGGGCCTGTGCGGCGGGGCCGGTGTAGTGGACGGCGGTGTTCTTGGCGAGAATGGTGATGCCCTTCTCACGCTCAAGGTCGCCGGAGTCCATGACGCGCTCGCCGGTCTTTTCAACCGTGTCACGCTCGGAGAACGCTCCGGACTGCCAGAGCATTGCGTCAACCAGCGTGGTCTTGCCATGATCGACGTGCGCGACGATGGCAACATTTCGCAGGTCGGGACGCGTGGACATATGTGGACTCCTCAAATGTGGATACAGATTTATGCGTGTGAGGGGGGCATGGAAGCCGCAGACACAACCGGTTCGAACCGATTTCACGCACATACGACTCTAAGAATATCGGCTGAACGAGGGGCAACACGATCCCCGTGTTGCGAATTCCACCACGTCGTGGACACGTGGCGGCGATGTGAGGCACCATCGGCCCGTCTATTTGCTCGGTCACAAGCTATGACGTTAACTGGCTTGTATGACTGACATCACCACGCTCAGCGCAGACGTTTCTAAAGCCTCGACCCTTGTCACCCTCTTCGGTGCGCACCTGTTGTCGTGGCGTCCTGCGGGTCACCCGGATGTCCTGTGGCTGTCCTCCCGCGCGGTGTTGGATGGTACGAAGGCGATCCGCGGCGGCATCCCCCTGTGCCTGCCTTGGTTCGGCAGCCCCACCGACTCCCCGACGAGGCCCGGCCAGGGAGCGGGTGCCCACGGGTTCGCCCGCACGAGCCCCTGGACGCTGCTGGGAAGCACCCAACCCGCGAACGACGCCCCAGCCTCGTTCTCCTTCGAGCTGCACCACACGGGCGAGACCTCTGCCCTCTACCCACACTCCTTCTGCGCGCGCCTGGACATCACCGCCGGGGCTGAGCTGAACACGACCCTGACCCTCACAAACGAGGACGACCACCCCTTCGCTATCGAGGCCGCCCTGCACACCTACCTGCACGTCGGCGACGTCAAGGACGTGACGGTAGAGGGCCTGGACAGAGAGCGCTACTACGACAAGGTCCGCGAGCGCTACGCCACCCAGACCGGCGACGTGACTTTTATCGGCCCGACGGACCGAGTCTATACCTCCACCCAGCTGGTCCAGGTCGTCGATCCGAAGCTGGGCCGACGCATCATCGTGGACAAGAGCGGTTCGGGCTCCACGATCGTGTGGAACCCCTGGTCGCAGGGCGCGGCCACGATGAGCGACATCGGCGAGGGCGAGTGGCAGAACTTCGTGTGCGTGGAAACCGCGGCGGTGCGCGAACGCGCGCTGACGCTGTGGCCGGGGCACCCCCACATCATGACGCAGACCCTTGCCGTGGAAACGCTGGACTGACCGACCCGCGGGTAGGATTGGCTCCAGCTACGACCAGAAAGGCCCTCATGGCTCTCACTTCCGCGATCGCGTCCGCATACCTGTCTGTTTCCCGCTGGAAGCTGTCCACGCAGCCCCTGCCGGACAAGGTCATCGTCATCGGCGCCCCGCATACCTCGAATTGGGACGGTGTCTTCATGGCGATTTCCATGTGGAAGTCTGGGCGCACGTTCTCGTTCCTCGTGAAGGATTCCGTCGTCAAGGCCCCGGTGCTCGGCTGGTTCGTGAAAAAGATTGGCGCGGTCGCCGTTGAGCGCAGCGCCTCGCACGGCTTGGTCGAGCAGGTTGCCCAGCGCATCCGCGAGGCAGACACCTTCACGCTGTGCATCACGCCGAAGGGCACGCGATCGCCGCGTGTTTTCTGGAAGTCCGGCTTCTACCGCATCGCAATGGAGGCAGGCGTGCCGATCCAGCTGGGCTTCATCGACCGCAACACCCGCACGTTCGGCTGGGGCCCGACGTACCAGCTGACGGGCGACGTGCACGCCGACATGGAGGCCATCCGCGCGTTTTACGCCGACAAGGTGGGTATTCACCCTGAGAAGACATCTGTTCCGCGACTGCGCGCTGAGGACGAGGCCGAATGAGGCTCACGCGAGCGCTGCTCGGCACCGCTGGGGCTCTCGCACTGACGGCGGGCGGCGCTGCGGCGTATGCGGACGAGCCGACGCAGATTCGCCTCGTCGAGGTCTACGAGATGACGCCGGGCGTGAGCGCAACCCATCAGGTGACCCTGTCGACGGATCACGCATTGATCGGTGAGCAGTGCCAGTCGATGGGCACAGCCGCACAGGCGACTTCCTCGCTGCTGGTGGATGTGGGCGGGGTCTTGGGATGCCGTTTCACCTGGAACCTCGAGGACGCGAACGCCGAGGTCGTCTCGGTTGACGACGGTGGGGTCTTCCACTTCGAGTCGACGTCGGCCCGACTGCTGGAGGGTTTTTCCTCGCCCGAGGCGTCGGCCTCGATCGAGTCGGTGACCCTCATCGCTCACGATTCAGTTGTCGTCGAAGCCTCTGACGGCGGGGAGATTTCGGTTCCTTCGTCGTCCACGAAGAACGATACGAGCACTGTCGTGTGGCACGGCGTGACGGACAACGTGAGTGCGTCGGGCTCGGTTGCGCCGGGGGCCTCCGCGCCGGCGCCATCCCCCTCCCCCTCGTCGAGCACCAGCCCCGTATCTTCCTCTGAGCAGCGAGGTGGTAGCTCGGTCGGGCGTTCTTTGATGCCCGTCCTCGCAGCGACTGGGTCGGTGTTGGCCTTGGTGATCATCGGAGCGCTTGTGCGTGGCCGCGCCGCCTCGCAGCGGCGAGCAGCAGACGCTCAGTTCGATCGCGATGCCTCGTTGAAGAATGCGCGCCGTGCTCAGTCGGGTGCGCGTCAGACCTCCGCGCTCCCCTACGCGCGCAGCGCGGCCATCTCGAAGGGCTCCGAGGCCCCCCCGAACGAAGAACGTTTCGCCCCGCCCGAGTGACCTCGTTCGTCTGTGACAACGACGTGCCCCGACCTCTTTGCGAGGCCGGGGCACGTGTCGTTAGCCGATGTGGAAGTAGCGTTCGACGAGTTCTTCCACCGAAATTCGCGAGTCGGCCAGGTCGTCGCGCAGGTGCATGTCTCCGAGTGCAACCAAGTGAGACGCCCACGAATCAATGAGGCCGGCGGGGAACACGCCCTTCGCCTCGTAGTCCTCGCGCTGGGTGAGGAGCCTACCGGCGGCCTCGAAACAGGAGCCGGGCAGCTGATCGAGGTCGGGGGTCTGCGAGGCGTCGCCGTCGACCTTGCGTTCGCGCGCGTAGTCGGCCATGCCCGGTTCGGTCAGCCCGATACGTGCCGCGACAGCGATACCGGCCAGCAGCAGGTGGACGGCCGCAGAACCGTCGGGGCTGCGCAGCTCGACCGTTTGCGAGTCATTCGGCAGCTCGTCGATCGGAGGCTCGGCGGGGTTCGCATCACGGAACATCGAGTCGTCAATGTTCTGCCATCCCAGGGGCACGCGCACGAGGACGGAGCGGTTACGGTCGCCCCAGCAAATCGCCGTGGGGGCCTCCTGATGCGGCACGAGGCGCAGGAAGGAGGTGGGGACCGTGTTGCCAAAGGCGGTCAGGGAAGCGGCATGCGACAGGTAACCGCCGATGACCTTCAGGGCCGTCTCCGTCAGGCCCGATCCCGTCGAGAACTGGTTGACACCGTCCTTGACGAGGCGGGTATGGAAGTGCATGCCCGAACCGGCCTGGCCAACCGCGATCTTCGGAGAGAAAGAGACGTGAATGCCGTAGGAGTGGGCAACCTCGCGCAGCACCCACTTGGCGAGCACCATCTGGTCGGCGGCATCCAGGGCATCCACGGGCAGAAATTCGATCTCCTGCTGGACCATCTGACGACCGTCGGACACGAAGTTACCGACCTCCGAGTGAGCGTACTTGACCGAGCACCCCATGGACACCAGGTGCAAGAGGGTCTCCGTGCGCACGCTCTCCCACTTCGAGAAGGGCCCCGATTCGTGGTAGCCGCGCTGCGGTTCGACAGGGAACAGGTCCTCCTCGTCGGAGAAGAGGTAGTACTCGAGTTCACCGAGGGCCTGCAGTTCACAACCCGTCTCCTCCTTCAGGGCTCGCTGGGCCTTGCGCAGAATCTCCTGCGGCGCCGAGGCCAGGGGCTTGCCGTCGACGTCGTAGAAGCCGCACAGGATATCCAGGGTCGGAATGTGCGAGAAGGGGTTGAGGAAGGACGTGGCCAGGCGGGGCACGACGTACAGGTCCGAGGAGGTTGCCTCGACGAAGGCGAAGAGCGACGAGCCGTCGACGCGCTCACCCAGCGTCAGCACACGATCCAAGTGCGCCTTGGACTGAATCGCGAAGTTCAGCGTCTTCAGGCGACCGTCCCCTCCGATATAGCGCAGGTTGAGCATCCTGATGCCGTTGTCCTCGATATAGCCAATGATGTCGGCTTTCGTAAATTCCTTCGCCGGCTTTCCGAGTGCAGCAACGAGGGGATTTGGACTGAGGGAAACGGTGTCGGTCGACAGCATGAAGCACTCCTCTTTGAGTATGACTGGATTCACATCAGCACGACCATTGTAGACCCATTCAACAAACCTGACAGTCGGGAGATAATCGCAACCTTTCAACAATTCCGCAGATTGACGAACGAAAACGTTCCGCATCATTAGTGACGCTTGTTACACTGTTGTAGCCAAGTCCAAGGAGCCACCATGGAATTGCTCCTGACCGTCATGGCGCCCTACCGACCCACGCTGGAGCCGATATCCGCGCCTATCCCCACCTGGGAAACCCCGCCCGCGTCAATAAGGCGCCCCATGGGGTCAACGAAACGCTCTGGCCCAGCGCCGCCTCTCTCAGCTTCGTCGAAGCGGCGTTCCATCACGCCTGCGCTCTCTTCCCCACTCCGACCATCCATATCGGAGGAGCATCGACCGACTGGGGGCCATGGGAATCCGACCTCTCGCTGAAGCGCGCAGGCCTCACCTCCGGCGCAGCGATTGAGCGGCACTTTATCGACCGGGCACTGCGCGCCCTCCACTTTCAGGGCAGGCGCGCGGCCGCCTGGGACTCCCTCACGAGGCCCTATCCGACTCCTCCACCGGGAACCACTCCCCTTGCCCACCGTCCCGGGAACACTGGCCGCCAGGCCGCCGAATCCTCTGGAGCGCCGTGGATCCTGGCGGACGCCGAGATTCTCACCCTCAGTCACCCTGGGCGAACCAGCAGCCCCCTCGAGCCCACCCACCCCTCTTCGACGACCCCACCCAGGCGTTGCGTGGGGAGCGACTGAAAGGAGTCGAGGCCGTGGCATGGTCCTCAACCATCACCACCCCAGACCTCCTCTTCTACCATCTCCTCCCCAGGCTCCTCGTCATCGCGGAAGCAGCGTGGCACGGGGAGGAGTCCCCGCCCTGGGACAAGCTGGCTCCCCTCATCGAACACGAGATGGCACACCTGCGGTGCACCATCCCCTACTGGAATCCACAGCGGCCACGATGAAGGGCCGCACACCCGAGTCGAATGCGCGGCCCCACGCCCCCTAGCGGGGCAGGGTTCGGAGCAGGCATGAACCCGCCCCACTAGGACTATGCAGGTGCTACGACCAGGCTTTCAGGCGCTCAGCAAGCGCGCGCCGCACCGTCCAAACGCTCGGCTTCCTGAACGTCCCCACCCCTGACCGCACGCCAGTAGGAAATTTTCGTCCGCAAGAACTCGCGACGCAGCTCAAGAATCTGCGCCTCTTCCTGCAAGCGCTCATCCTGCTGCTCCAGCAAGGTGATGAACTCGGAAACATCGCGCTCACCACCAAGGCCCAAGCGAACATACTCACGCATATCAGCAATCGACATGCCGGAGGCCGACAGGCACGACACCCACGTCAACAGCTCAAGGTCGTCTTCCTGATAGATACGGTGACCACTCGAGGGGTCACGCGCGATGGCGGGAATGACGCTCACATCCTCGTAGTAACGCAGGGTGGACGCGGGCAGCCCAACGAGCGCCGCTACCTCCTTGATGGAGTACGTGCGCCCGGAGCGAGTCCCTACCATGACTTCACCCTAAAAGACCTCAAGTCCTTGAAGTCAAGCGGAGGTGCGGGACGTGCATCACGCGCCGCGACCTGCACAAAGGCGCAATCGCTCATCTGTCGCCACGCAGAGTTGAGAATCGGCAGAAAACGCCTGAGCGCACCCGCGTTAGAGCAGCTCCGCACGCCTCTGGAAAGCCCAGATCGGACAGGTCTCCTCACGCATATGCACATCGACGCGGTCAAGGAGTTCACAACCGCCATTAAGATAGAAACGCGCATTCTTTTCCGTCGAGGTCACGAAGCCGTAGGCGCGCCCACCGCGCTTCGCCACGAAATCCGGCAGGACCTCGGAGACCAGCCAACGCCCCACGCCGCGACCACGCATGCTCGCGTCAACGGAGAGCACCTCGAGATACCAGTCGAAATCGCCATTATCGATGGCGATCTGATCAGATCGGTCGGTCACGTCGAGAAAATCAGCCACGAGGTGCGGGGAGGCGTAGCGGAAGAGCTCATAGCCTCCACTGAGGAAGTTACGCACCACGCCAACCTTGCGATCATGCATGAGCGCCGTTGCGACAACTTGCCCTTCATGCTCCACGACAAGTGCGTGACGTGCCCACTGATAGGAGGACGCGAGCATCCGATTAATCGCGGCCAGGCATTGTGGGTAACAGTCCGGCTGGTAGAGGTAGGGCTTGAGCATGATATGCAGCGGATAGTCAAGGAACCCCTCGGTGATAATGCGTGTCATTTCGGGAATATCGCCGCGCGTAGCGGGTCGACACTTCATGGGCCACCTCCTTCATCAACATGGGCACATGAGCAATTTGCTATCAAAAACCTAACTGCAGGTAGACACCTGTCATCCTACGGGATAGACACCAATCTAGCCTTGTCAACGAGGCGTGTTTTTCTTTGTCACTCGGACTTCTTTTATTTGACGATCGGTCAGGTAATCTTACATGCACTCCCCCTCGTTGCTTTGTATCCACGAACGGACGATAATCGAGTGGTTCATATCAGGAGGACTGCATGCGACTCTTTCGCGCCCTGTGCGCCATGCTCGGGGCACTACTCATCGTGTCGACGCTACCGTCGGGAGCCTACGCCGCCGACGGGCCGACACTGTCGGAGGCCTTCGTCCTGACCAAGGACGGCCAGCTCGTCGACACGCTGACCATCATTGATCCGTCCCGGACAATGAGTGAGTCGGCGTGCCAGCCCTACGCCGGTAAATCATCGGACCAGCATGTCGAGTTCGTGACGCGCGACGACGCAACCGTGTGCCACATGCAGCTCATGTACACGAATGCGGAGAATGAATCTGAGTTCTCCCTCGAGGACTCCGGCGAGTTCGTCATGACCGCTCACGCCGAGCGCACCCTCACCGAGTCTCGAAAGTTGTTCCACCCGGACTTGACGCTTAAGTCTCTGTCCCTAAGTGTCGAGGGAGAGGTACAGTCCGCCACCGCGGGAGCTTCCACGTCTGCAACGACGTACGAGGGCCGCACATTCTCCGTCACTTCCTGGACCGACACCGTCCCCCAAATGATCACCGTGAAAGGGTCTCTCACCCCTGGCGGCGACCCCAGTGCCGCGGCGACGACGAATGCACTGAAGGATCCGTGGGGCGTGACCCCGATGCCTACCTCGGCCTCGGCGAGCTCGAGCGTAGCACCGACGGCGGACGCTGCCGCCGCACCCGAAGAATCCTCCGATCCTCCGATCGCTCTTCTCATCGGTCTCATCGTTGGCCTCGTCCTTCTCGTCATCGGCATCGTGGTTGTCGTCTACGTTGTGCGTGCCAAGCGTGGAAAGAAAGCGACATCCGGAACGCAGGCCGCCACCCCGGCTTCGCATATACGCGGTCCCTCTCCTGCTCGTGGGAACGAGGGCGTGGAGCACTACGCCCCTCCGACACCGATTGCGCCCGCCGCTACGTCCGCTCCTGCTCCGGCTCCCACCAAGCGTCCTTCGGCCTCCCTGAATCCTCCGCAGCCGACGCCGCGTGACACCGGTTTCACGTGGGAGCACAAGTCGCGCCCGATGCCCACCGCTGCTCCCGTAGCTGCGACCCCGGAGGCTCCCAAGAGGCGACGCTCGCGCAAGGACCACAGGCCTGCGGTCTTCCCCGAGCGCCCCGCACAGCCGATGGCCGGCCAGCCGATGCCTGGCGCCGGCATGTCCGACGGCCCCCTCCAGGTCCCGATGACCGGCGTTTCTCAGCGCAGTGCGGCCCCGGCCGCACCCCCTGCTTCCCCGCAGGCTCCTACCGTCGCGCCTACCCCGGCCACCAGTCCGACACCCACGCAAGCGTCCCAGCCCGTCGTGACGGTGCCGCAGGCCGCAGCATCGGCACCACAGCGAGAGACTCACACGGAGTCCGCCTCTGATTCCTCGCTTCATCGTCGTTCGCGCCAGGCCTCGGAGGCTCAGCAAGCGGCCGACGCTCAGCCGGTGTTCCCGAGCAGACGTTCACAACGTCAGGTGGTCCGCGACGCGCATGTTCCTCAGCCTATTCCGGCCCCCGGAGAAGCACCTGCAGCACAGCAGGTGCCGATTCCCGTGCCCATGCCTCCCGTTCCGCCCGTGCCGCCGCCTCCCGCGAGCGCCGTCGACGCTCCCAAGACGATGCTAATCCCGAAGGTCCGCCAGGCTGCTATTCCGGTGCCCAAGCCCGTCGTGGAACCCGAGCCGATCGTCGAACCGGAACCCGTCGTGGAACCCGAGCCCGTCGCGGTGGTCGAGCCTGAACCGATCGTCGAACCGGAACCCGTCGCGGTGGTCGAGCCTGAACCGATCGTCGAACCGGAACCCGTCGCGGTGGTCGAGCCTGAACCGATCGTCGAACCGGAACCCATCGCGGTGGTCGAACCGGAACCCGTCGCGGTGGTCGAGCCCGAACCCGTCATCAAGCCGGAGCCCGTCGTGGCGGCTGAGCCCGATCCGATCGTCGAACCCGAACCGATCATCGAACCTGAACCGATCGTCGCGCCGGACCCCGTCGTCGAGCCGGAGCCCGTCGCGGAACCCGCCCCGGCCTCGTCGATGTTGTTTATTGATGACGCGGAGATGCCGACCGCGCAGATTCGTCGTGTCCGCCGGGAGAGGCCCGCAGACTGGGGGACGCCCGAGTCGGCCGCGCCGGTGCAACAGCCCGAGCCCGCCCCTCAGGTGTCCACTCCCCCGATGACGCCGGCTCCGTTCGAGCAGAGTGCGCCCGCCATGCCTTCGGTCGTCGAACAGCCGCAGGCCCCCGCATCCCCGCAGATGCCTGCCGCCTTCCAGGCGCCGGCCGCTGCGACCCCCTTCCAGGAGGACTGGAACGCGGAAATCTCCCAGAAGAAGGAAGCCCCGCGCGAGCAGGAAGGTGATAAGAAGCGCCGCGGGCTGTGGGGCTGGGGCAAGCGCCGCAAGAAGCGCAACGAGGCCGCCACCGCGCCCGAACCCGAGATCGATGAGCCGATCGAGTCCTCTCACGCGCCGATGATTTCAGTCGACGCGCAGGACGAGGATGACTGGAACGACTGGCAGAACTGGAACTCGCGCAGCTAACCGAGCGCCGGGGAGCGCCTATAGGCGGCTCTCGACCTTGGCAAACTCGACGTAGTGCGCGAGCTCCTCATCCAGATCATCCGGATTGTCTGCCCCATCGGACGTGGCCTCGGCCTCTACATCCGCTTCGTCCTGTCCGTAGCGCTCCAACAGGAGGCGCTCTCGGTAGAGGTTGTCCGCTGTCACGCCGATGGTACGGATGAGGGATGCATTGAGGGCCATGCCGACGATAATGCCGATAATCGGCAGGATCTGCGCCATCTTCATGCCGACGAGACGCGCTCCCAGGGCCGCGAACAAGGAGTTCACGGACGCCGTCAGCGCATTGTTCCCGATGCTCTCCATCGATCCGCGTTTGGTGAGCTTGCGCACCACCTTGTTAAACATGCGCATCGAGGTCTCCTTCTCGACGGCATGGTCACCAACCGTGCTACGCGGGGCGATCGCCTGGGATAAAACCATCGCGGAAAACAGCTTTTCAGCTGGGTCCTTCGTGTCATAGCCGTAGTAGGCAGCCGTGTGGGACACGAGGCGCGCAGAGGAAGCCAAGAACGTCGCGATATCGAGGCCGATCGCCCCCACGATCACGCCGATACCGGGTGCCGATGCGATGCCCAGACCGAGGAGGGCAGCGACCGACCCTCCCGTCGCGAATATGCTGCTCACCGCTCCCTCGGTCGCGGTAGCAACGGCGTATCCGACCTTCAGGTGGGGCCTGACCAATTGGATCTCGGCCAGGTTGAGGTTTCGGATGTCCTCGAGGCACTCGATGTCGTTGCCCGCCCGGCGATACGCCTTCACAATTCGCTTTCGCGGAACTGAGGATTCGGCGGCTGACGTTGTCTTCTCGACGAGCCCCAGGACAGCCGATGAGGTCTTGTCCGCAATCGCGGCCCCGCCGGGCACCTTGCGCGCGAGGTCGGCCA
Organism: Schaalia odontolytica; assembly: GCF_009730335.1. Classification (GTDB taxonomy): domain Bacteria; phylum Actinomycetota; class Actinomycetes; order Actinomycetales; family Actinomycetaceae; genus Pauljensenia; species Pauljensenia dentiphila. The sequence continues at coordinate 885,633 of NZ_CP046315.1, read as the reverse complement.
TCTTTTTCAAAGGGGTGAGCACGTACGAACGGATGCGCTGAGTGATGACGCGAGGACTGCGCGGGCTGATCTGAGCAGCCTTCCATTCTTGGATCGCATCCCACTGCGCACGATCGTCACCGGTCATGCGCTGACGTATGTCGTCAGCTTCGCTGTCCGCTTCCTTTAAACAATCCGGCATACCCCCAGCCTACACGGCCGACAATCGCGATTTCATGGAACCGCGGGAGCGAGACTGCCACTCCCCTACGGGCGGCTCTCGGCCTCGGCGATCTCCACGTAGCGCGCGATGTCTGCGCTCAGCTCCTGGGTATCGGCAGGCCTCACCAGGTCCGTGGAGGCACCGTCGCCAGGCTCCACGCGGCCGTAGCGTTCGGCGAGGAAGCGCTCGCGATACAGGTGATCGGCGGTCTCTCCGATGGTGCGCATCAGGGCGGCATTGAGCCCGGCACTCACGACGACGCCCGCGACGGGGACGATCTGCGCGAGCTTGCGGGATGCCAGGCGCACGCCCATCGCACTGAAGAGGGAGTTCATCGCGCTCACGACCACGTTGCTGCCGAGGCCGTCGAGCGAACCGCGCCGGGCGAGGTCGCGCATCACCTTATTGAAGGCCAGCATCGTCGTCTGCTTTTCAACGACGAAATCGCGACCGCTGCCCGTCGGATCGATCGCCTGTGAGAGCACCATCGTGGAGAAGAGTCGCTCAGTCGGGTCCTCCGAGTCGTAGCCGTAGTACGCGGCCGTGTGCGCAACGAGGCGGGTCGCGGCAGCCAGGAAGCTCGTGATATCAACGGCGATCGCCGAGGCCGTGACGCCCACTCCCGGGGCGGAAGCCACGCCCATGCCAAGCACTGCGGCAACGGAACCACCCGAGGCGAAGACGCCGCTCACCGCGCCCTCGGCGGCCGCGGTCGTCGAATAGGCCAGGCTCAGGCGGGGCTTGACGGTGAGGACGTCGTCGAGCGTCAGAGAGCGGATGTCCTGCAGGGTCCGCACGTCAAAGCCCGCGGAACGATAGGCCTTGAGGATGCGCTTGCGGCGCACCGAGGCCTCGGATGCGGAGGCTGCCAGCTCGACGAGGCCGAGGGCAGCGGAGGACACGGTTCGGGTCAGCGCCTCGCCGCCGGGCACCTTGCGCGCGATGGACACCGCCTTACCCAGGGGCGCAAGGGCCGCCGAGCGGACGCGCTGGGAGATGACTCGGGGGCGGATCGGGCGCATCTGCACGTCCTTCCACCGCTGGATTTCGTCCCAATGGGCGGCGTCGGACTCGCTCATGCGTGCACGCAGATCGTCAGACATGCTCTCCCCGTTTCTCTCGCGGTCGCTAACTCACCAACACTACACAGTGAGGGCCTCTTGCGAGGCTGTAGCGCCGCCGCGTCCCCTGTTATGCTTGTGACCTGGTAGTCAGATTCGGCCTCGATACGAAGGAGCTCCCGTGGAATCTCGTGAGTCGCTCATCAACCAGATCGCTCTTCTCCATGAGGAGAAGGAACACCAGAAGATCATCGCACTCATCGAGGGCCAGCCCCCGGCCGCGATGGACTACGAGCTGACGAGCCTGCTGGCGCGCGCCTACATCAATTACGCTCAGCCCTACATGGATTCTTTCCAGGAACACATCAAGCACGCGGTGGAGCTGCTGCGCAGCGTCGAGGCCGAGGGCATGGCAGACCCGCAGTGGTACTACCGCATCGGCACCGCCCTGTACTGGCAGGACGAGGAGGAAAGTGCCATCACGTACCTGGAGCAGTGCCTCGCGATGGACCCGACCCACGAGGACGCTCCACAGGTCATCGAGGAGTGCAAGCGCGCCCTCGAGCGTCGCACAGTCATACGTCCCCTCGACATGCATGCACTTATCGACTTCTTCGAGCGCAACGACTACAGGTACGACGTTGAGGACAATCGCCTGCGCACGGGCTTCACGAACGGCTACTACGTGTTCTCCGTGATCGACGACGGAGCGGACCTGAGCATGTGGGGCGGTATCCGCGAGGATGTGTCGATGGAGCTGCGCCCGCGCCTCATCCAGGCGTGCAACGACTGGAACGCGGCAACCAAGTGGCCCAAGGTCTACGTGGCGACGCTGGACGACGGCACGCAGCGCGTGTGCGCCGAGCAGTTCGTCTCGTCTCGCTACGGCATGACTGACGCGCAGGTGTCGATCAACATCGACCGTTTCATTTCCGCGTCCGAGTCCTTCTTCAAGGAGCAGATCGAGCGCATCCCCGCACTGGGTGGCGCGAGCGAGTAACGCTCGCACAGAAACGTTCCTCGGCCTCGTCTTTTCGGACGAGGCCGGGGTTCGTTATACGGTCACTGCCCGAGGCGCTGCGCCAATGCTCTACGCATTGCTGCGGGGCACGTAGACGCTGAGGCCGCCGTCGCTGACCACGCCCGTGAGGGTCCCGTCATCCGCGACGAGCACGGACGGGTGGTCACCGATGATGCACTCCCACGCCTGGCCTGCGTGGCGTGTTCCCACGTAGAGGGTCTTCTCAGCGGCCATTCGATCGGAGAGGATGACGGCGCAGCCGGAGCCGGGGATCTCGTCCTTGCCTTCGCGGGCAAAGCCCACCACGTCGGGATGATCAAAAGCATTGTGCTGCGGGCCGACAGCCGCGCGGGCTCGGATACTCATGAGGACCGGCAGCTCACGCACGGCGGGCAGGTCGTCGGACTCGGGGGAACCCAGAAGGTCACCCCAGAACACGCAGGGAACCCCGGCTTCGTTGAAGAGGATGAGGGCGTAGGCGGCCGCCTTGAACCAGGGGGCGACCGTGGAGGCCAGGGACTGGCCGGGCTGCGTGTCGTGGTTTTCGACAAAGGTGACTGACTTGTCCGGATGGGAGGCAGTCAGCGTGTTCTCCCACAGGCGCGCCAGGTCCACGTTGCCATCCGAGACCGAGGCCTGGTGGAGGTGGTAGTGCAGGGGGACGTCGAAGAGCATGACGTTGGGGACTCGCTCCAGGTAGTCCTCGAGCTCGCGCACGTCCCCGCTCCAGTACTCGCCGACAGCGGGCAGCAGGCGGCCCGTGGAGGTACGCAGGTCCTCGAGCCAGCGCGCGTAGAAGTCCGATCCCACGTGCTTGACGGCGTCGAGGCGCAGCCCGTCCACGCCGGTCGTCTCGACGTACCACTTGCCCCAGCGGTCCAGCTCCTCGCTGACGCGGGGGTCGGTGACGTGCACGTCGCAGCCCATCAGATAGTCGAAGTTGCCGAACTCGGTGTCGACGGACTCGTTCCACTGCTTGCCTTCGAAGAGCCACAGTCCGTTGCGCTTCGTGGCTTCATCCCAGTCGATGCCGTGGAAGCACGTCCAGTCCCACGTGAAGTCCGAGTACGCGCCCGCGCGCCCCGGGAACGTGAAGCGGGTCCACGCCTCGATCGTCTCGGGCTCCCCGATGGCCTCGTGGCGGTTCTGGGGGTTGATCGGGGTGGCTCGCACGGTCTCGGTCGCGTCGGCGCCCATGCGGTGGTTGAGGACGATGTCGGCGCACACGGCGATTCCCGCCTCGTGCAGGGCCTCGATGGCGCCCAGGTACTCGTCCTTCGTCCCATACTTCGTAGGCACAGTACCCTTCTGGTCGAACTCGCCCAGGTCGTACAGGTCGTAGACGCCGTAGCCAACGTCGTTGATGGCGGCTTGCCCCTTGTATGCGGGCGGCAGCCAGATGATGGTGACGCCCAGGTCCGCAATCTCCTGGGCGTGCTGGGCGAGGTAGCGCCAGTGGCTCGCGTCCGGTGCCATGTCCCAGGCGAAAGCCTGCAGGATCAGCGGGCCCGCCTCCGTCAGGGACGAGGCCAGGGCCGGTTCGATCGTCTCATTCACCCGCATATCGTGGCAGGTTTGCCCGCCCCCGGGCGCGCGAGAATGGGAAACAGTGGCGGGGTATACACGGTAACGAGGCCGGGGCTGGGTACCGCTGATGCGCGCGGTACGGCCCCGGCCTCGTCGGTGGTGCGTTACTTGCGGCGCCCAAGGCGTCCCTTAACGCTGGAGAGAGTGGAGGCGGCGCTCGACGCACCGTCGGCGATACCCGAGGCCGCGCTCTTGGCACCGACCATCACGACCTTCGCTTTGCCACGCAGGCCCTTCTTGATAGTTGTCGCCGTCTCAGGTGTTTGTCCCTGCCTGGTCGCGCCGAGGCGATGCCGGTCCCACTCGTCGACGTCGACGCCGGGGGGCGGGATCTCGCGCAGGTGCTCTTTGAGGAGCGCGGACTGGGACTGGAGCGCCATGAAGGTCAGGCCACTCGATACGAATCCGCCGATGACGGGGACGATCTTCGAGAATCCCTTGGCGGCTGTGCTCTTCGTGATGTTGATGCCGATGAGGCGCAGGCTGTGCTTGACGACCGGGTACCAGGTGATGCTCATAAGGGCACGCTTGGTCGCGTGATTCCGGTATGCGGTCTTGGCGGCCACGCGCGCAAACGCCGTCAGGGACTGGGCGGCGCCCCCGACCCCCAGCATGACGCCGAAAAACACGGCGAGCACGCCGAGCGTGTCATCGTCAGCGTCTCGCCCGTCCGGGAGGAGATCTCCCCAGCCGTACAGGTAGGCGAGCTTTTGCATGATCCTCAACGCGTGCGCGTAGTACTGCATCAGGTCCGCGGGGATCGTGCCGAGCATCGCGAAGCCGCCGGGGATACCCGCGACGAAGGAGATGGCCGCCGACTTGTTCGTCTCGTAGGAGATCGCTTCCTCTGCAAGCCTGTCGATCTCGGTCAGGGAGACTCCGGCGAGCAGCGGGCTCGAGTCGATTGCGCGTGCGATTGCGTCGTCACCCATGCGGAGCTTGCGCAGCTCCTGGTGCAGGAACTCCTCGCGGTTGACGCGCACGCCGGGCACGCGCACGACCTTCGCCAGGAACTCGAGCGCTCGCTGTTCCGGCTCGGATTGCTGCCCTGTGGCAACTCCAGCCGTCTGGCTGTTGCGGGCACGGGCGTTCATCATGTCGGGCATCGAGCTCCTCCTCGTCTGACGACGCGCGGACAGCGCGCATCCGGTCCCACTCTAGCGAGCGACGCCCACTCAGCGCAGGCCTCACGAGGCCGGGGCTGAGTTCTGCTCCCACGTACCTCCCGTTCCGGGCATAGGCTGGTCTCATGTGGATCCTCGCTGCCTGCTTGTCAGCCCTGTTCGCAGGGCTGACTGCCGTCCTTGCGAAGGCGGGCGTCGCGTCAACGAACTCGACGGTTGCGACGGCGCTGCGCACGGTTGTCGTGGCCGCGGGGGCGTGGGGCATGGCGGCGCTGACCGGAACAGCCTCCGGGATTGCGTCTATCGATGGGACTTCTACGCTGTTCCTGATGCTGTCCGGGTTGGCGACGGGGGCCTCGTGGCTGTGCTATTTCGCAGCGTTGTCTCGAGGGGACGTGTCCCGCGTGGCGCCGATCGACAAGCTGTCGACGGTCCTCGCGATCATCCTCGCTCTCGTCCTGCTGGGCGAGCCGGTGAGTTTGTGGGGCGCGGGCGGGGTTGTCGCGATCACGGCGGGAACGCTTCTGATGGTGGAGCCCTCCGACCTGTCTGGCTTGCCTCGTGCGCTGCGCGGGGGCGGGAGCTGGCTGACATTCGCGCTCGCGTCCGCTCTGTTTGCGGCTCTGACGTCGATCCTCGGGAAGGTCGGTATTTCGGGCGTTGATCCGACGCTGGGGACGGCGATGCGCACGATGGTGGTGTTGGCGATGGCGTGGGTGATCGTAGGCGCGCAGGGGCACCTGGGCGAGGTTCGGTCGGTCCCCGGCCGTGAGCTGGCGTTTATCGTCGCGTCGGGCGCTGCGACATGCGCGTCGTGGCTGGCGTACTATCACGCGCTGAAGGATGGACCCGCCTCGGTCGTCGTGCCCATCGATAAGCTGTCGATCCTCGTGACCGTCGCCGTGTCGGCCGTGGCGTTTCACGAGCGTTTCACACCGCGCTACCTGCTCGGCCTGGCCCTCATGTGCGCGGGAACGGCGGCCATGGTGGTGGCGTAGATTCGCATCTGCTCGACGTTCTAGTGGCCTCGTTTTTCTTCTGAGGTGTCGGTGTTGTTGACGATAAGCTGCCCCAGCGGGAACGGGCCGGTCGTCTCGGTAGTGGTGACCAGGCCGTTGATGGTCTGAGTGTCACCCGTGAAGGGGTTGGTGGCCGTGCCCGCCCAGGTGGTGGTGAGTGTGATGGTGCGCGTGGCGGACGGGTAGGGCCCGTCCAGGAAAGACTTCCACCCGCTCGGCGCCTTGTAATAGTGACGAATCAGGGCGGGGTCGGTGTTGGGGTCCATGCCCTCTTGCCAGGGCATTCCCGGCGAGGTCGTGGTCAAGTCCGGGGTTCCATCTCCCCAGCTCCACGTGTAGGACGTGGCCGTCAGAGTAATGGTGATGGCGTGGCCCAACAGCGTAACGGTGCGGGTCTGCGTGGGATGCGTGGCCGCGACGAGCGTAGGAATGTACTTGTTCGTGTACGAGACACCTTCGGGCCGCTTATGAAGACCTGCGCCGTCGGCATGAATCGTCGTCGCTGCGTAGTAGAGGATCTCCCGCGTGGTTGGCAGCTGCCCCGCGTTACTACCGTCCCCCTTCCGCGTAATGTGCGCACACACGAATGGGGCAGATTCGGTCCCATCCGGCAACGTCACTGTATGCATCGTGTGACCATCGCACTTATCATCCTCCGCATAGACGTGCGCCTCTGCGCTTGCATCAGCAGAATTCGACAAACGGATCGACTCATCATTTGGTGATTCCGTGCTGGGCTGAACACCGCTGTCGTACTGTCTTTTCCCTTGTCGAAGAAGCGCATCGATATCGCCATCGTGCGCGTCTGTATTAAAAATCGGAGGAGGATCAGATTCTTCTGCCTGCACTGACTGGGGTAGAAGCACAACTGCAAGAATTGCCAGAACGATTGCTGGCCAGACTCCGAAGATCTTCTTAGTCATTAGCTTTTTCCATCCCAGCTCGAGTCACGACCCAGCGCCCATCTTCCCATGTCATCACTAATGCGAAGATGGAATGATACGGCTGCTCACGCACGAATATGCTCTTCTTCCGACAAATCGTCCCGTCCGCTGAACTAATCGCGAAGACCACCGCGACCGCGTTGGAGTCCCCCTCTCCGTCCGACGACTCGGCAGGTTCAAGCTTCAGAACATGTTCCACGCTCGACGAATTGTTGTATAGCCAACCCTCACCGTAAAGGGCATTAATCCTCTGCATCACCTCACGAGCGAACTGAGAATCGCCAGCAGACATATCTTCAAAAAGCGTTGTGTCTCCGGTGTTCCACGCATAGACCATGAGGGCGAGATAATGTTCGGCAGCTGCTTCGGCTCCTCGCTCACTGTTTTCCTTGGCTGCCTTGGGTAGTTCGGGCTTCGTGTACGTGTCCGCGGCGAACTCGGCTGGTCGCACGAGGACTCCGTCGGGGCCAATCTCGTACCCACCCGACATTGCAGGCTCGCTGGACACTGTTGGCGCGGGCGCTGGATGAACCGTGGGTGTCGCCGCGGCGCTGGGGTTCTCGCTCCACGAGCCGATGCCCGCAGCCAGCCTGTAGGCTACAACACATGCCACAGCCACCAGCACAGTAAGACCGATGCCGATCACCCACGGGCGCAGCGCTGCTCGTGTGTCCACTATGGAGCGCTTCTTGCGGCGTGACGGCGGGGCGAGGAAGGCCTGCTCTTCTTCCTCGGTGACGGGTCGCTCGGATAGGGGTGGGACCTTCATGGTGTGTGTGCCTCCACGGTGAGGTGTCCTCCGACGCGCCCCCACCCTTGGGAGCGCGCCCTTCCCCCTCATGGTACGCGCAGAACCGACACGAAACACCAAGAATGCTGCGCAACCATCACGCAAATCCTCCCACCCGCATTCCTGCAAGCGCACGGATGTGCACACCCAACCCCGGCCTCGTCCGTTGAACGTGCGGGCACGGGTCACTCCCCCAGGAAATACTCCTCGACGATCCCATCCAACTGCGCACGGATCTCCAGGAAAGGACGGTCCAGGTCGAGCGTCGTCACGCTGATGCGGTTGCCACTCATGCAGTAAGTGGCGTCGGGCTGGATGTCCTCATCGGTGGCGGCGTAGAGGAGCATGCCCGAGACCTCAACGCTCTCCCCCGCTTGCTCGAACGCAATCTGTTTGTTCTTCACGTACGCGAAAATCTGGTACAGGTTCCCCGAATGCACGGTCCTCTTGTCGAAGTTGCTCTGCATCGTGGACGCGTAGTACTTCGCGTCGATGATGAGCACGTGGCCGCGAGCGCTCAGGGTGATGTCGCTGCGCATGGCGGGCAGCCCCTCCGAAACCCCGTCGTCCAGCGCCCATTCGATGAAGGACGCACTGGCGTTCAAACGGGGATGCTCCCTGCGGTAATACTCGAGGATGAACTTCTCGTAGAGACGGCTCATGCGCTGTTCGTCGAAGAAATCCATCATGCGCGTGGTGCCGTCGCTCTGGGTTTGGAGGAGGCCCTTGACGACCAACCAGCACACCGCCATAAGCATGCGGTACGTGCAATTGTTGCGGTCGTATCGCATGTTCCAGTCGACCGTGTGCAGGTCGATCTCGCGCACGTCCGCGAAGAAGACCATGAGCTTCTTCAGGCTCTTCTTGCGTGCCCGGGAGATGTCCGAACGCACCAGCAGCGCGACCGTCGCCTTGATGACGCGGTTCATCGTCGTGTCGACGCTGAACTCGTCGTAGGAGCACACCAGCTGGCGTCGCAGAATCGCCTGCGATTTCACGGACTCTGTGACCTCGATTTTGCCGCGCAGGGAGGAGCGCGCCTCGGTCCGGCTCGCATACTCCTGCCCGAGGCCTCGTTTGAGTTGCAGGGACACGCCTCGCTCGAGGATCGCGGCGCACAGCTCGGCCGCATTGTCGAAGTCCTCCGTGGCCACGGCGCGGTAGCCCTGCTCGCGCAGCGCCGAGAAGGCGTAGGCAAGCATGTGGAAGACGTTGCGGATGCGAATCACCGCAGCGACCTGCGCAGCCTGTCGGTCCACTCGCGGACCTTGCCGGGCTCGTCGAACCAGTATTCCTTGAGCATCGGGATGAGTTCGTAGTCCACGATCGAGGCCAGGGCTGCGTCGGTGCAGGTCTCAGGCTTCATGTTGCAGAAGTAGCTGTGTCCGATGCAGAAGCCCTCGCCGAGAGACTCGTCCTCGGCGATCGCACGGTTGAGAGATTCCACCTCGCGCACCAGGGCCTCGAACCTCAGATTGCCGAGGCCGGAGCAGTAGTCGCGGAAGCCGTCGGAGTCGAAGGCGGGGCACAGCTCCACGAAGGCGAAGCGGCGTCGCAGCGCGTAATCAAGCATGGCGAGGCTGCGGTCAGCCGTGTTCATCATGCCGATGATGTGGAGGTTGCGGGGCACGTAGAAGAGCTCGCGGGAGTAGAGGAGCTGAAGTTTGTTCTTCGGTCCGCGTTTATCGCTCTCGATGAGCATGAACAGCTCGCCGAAGATCTTGGAGAGGTTGCCGCGGTTGATCTCGTCGATGATGAAGAAGTATGCGTTCTCCTCGTCGTCGGCGGCCGTCTTGCAGAAGGAGTAGAAGGCACCTTTGACAAGCTCAAATCCCGCGCCGGAGGGCCGGTACCCCTCGATGAAGTCCTCGTAGGAGTAGCTCTGGTGGAATTGGATCAGCATGACCCGTGAGGCGTCCTTGACGCCCATCATCGAGTAGGCGAGGCGCTTGGCTGCATAGGTTTTACCGACGCCGGGTGCTCCCTGCATGATGATGTTCTTCTTCGTGCGCAGCAGCCCTACGATCGCGTCGTAGCGTTCCTCGCCCATGTAGACCTCGTTGAGGAATTGCCGGGCGGAGTACTCCGGGAAGATTACAAGTGGTTCTTCGCTCTCAACGTCGTCGTCACTGTCCTCGAAGAACGTCTCAATGCGAGAAAGGAGTTCAGGGTAGTCGGTGATTTCTGTCAGAGTCTTCATTGCCAGTCGTTCGTCGATTGGCCAGTTTCCTGCGGACGTCCAGCGAACCTCCCGACAGTTCGGGTAGTGGCCGCCCTCCGGATCAAAGACGTAGTCACCCGCAACAATTCCTCGCCCGAGAATCTCTGAACGTCCTTTCTTCACGAAAACGACATCGCCCGGCTTCATCTCGTTCGCGAACTGCCACAGGGCGTGAATGTCGTTCTTCTGGGTACCGTTTTCGGGATAGGTCTGGAGCATCTGCGCCTTCAGATCTTCCTTATGTGCGTAGGCAGTCAGATCCCCTATCTCGCCCCATGCCAGTCCCATGATTCCGCGCGAGTAGAACTCGTCCCACATGCAGGCGCCCCTGCCGGGGGCGTAGAGCCAGTAGCGCACGATCTGCACGTCGGCGTCCCCCAGGGCAGCCTCCTGGGTAACTTCTTCCTTCTCTTTGTCAGAGTCTTTGTTCTCACGGTTGACCTGTTCGGAAACGCGCCACGCGTATGCCGAAAGCTCGGGGAAGGATGCGTACTCGTAGGTTCCGGATTTCAACACCAACAGAATGCTGTCGCGAATCCGCAGGTATTCAGCAGATCCGGGCACTTTCTTTATCGACGCCAGCACAGAACGAACCGATGAAGGCATCCGGTCGGGCAGCGCGAGGAACCATCGGTCTCGGGAGCTCAAGTTGACGTAGGCATATGGGCGAATCCAGAAGAGTCCCATCGTGACGTTCCAGCTGGCATGGCGCTGTTGAAGAACTGCATCGTAGGCGTGACGGAACACTGCTTCTGCCTGTTCAGTCGGCTGATCCGCGTAGGCCAGCGCAACCGCAAACAAGTCCCACAGCCTTTCGATATCCCCATCGTCCCGACGCACCTGGTCGTAGAAGGTCGCGTTGATATTGAGCAGGACGGGGACACCGACAAAATCATCATGCAGAGGGGCCTGCACGCCGAGAGCGCCACCAATTCCGAGGGCAACCGCCCGGCGCTTATTGTCTGTGAGGCCTCGATTGAAGAGGCCGTAGACCGTGAAAGGATCAATATCGGTCGGAATGCCGCCTGAGTCAAGCGTCGGCAGGTCCATACCGAGTTCGGCGTAGACATACTGCAACGTAGCAATGAGAGCCTGCCGATCATCCTTGAAGGCGAGCAGTTTGTCCGCTAGTTCCATGAAAAAGCGCGGCCATGAGTACTGGCTATCCGTCGTCATGGCCACACCCTACCACCCGGGTGACAGGCGACACGATTTACGCACACGAGTCCCCAATAGCAAAGCCGGGCCACGCTCTCGCGCGACCCGGCCACTGCCTCCTCAGACTGAGGCGTTTAGGCGACTTCCACCGTCGTAAGCGGAACGCTTCCGCTCAACGTATCCCCCAGTGCATCTTCAGCACGGTCAAGCTCGTAGCGCATCTGCAGGTTCATCCAGAATCCCGGGGTTGTGCCGAAGTAGCGAGAGAGACGCATCGCAGTGTCGGCCGTAATGCCCCGCTTCCCATGGACGATTTCGTTGATACGACGGGGCGGAACACTGATAGCGACGGCGAGCTTGTGCTGCGTAATTCCGAAGCCCTCAATGAAGTGCTCCATAAGAACTTCACCCGGGTGAATCGGAGCAATTTTAGTGGTAGTCAACGATCTCAACCCCTTCTGGACCACTACTGCGCAGGTTGTCACACATCACGACTGCCCTCGCCACGAACGGCGCGGGTCTTCCCGAACAAGCGAACGCACGCGATTGCTCGACCTCTCCGTCTTCCATGACGTAGTCCTTGCCTTCCATGCGCCCCCACCGTCGGGGACGTGCCCTTGCCTGTGAGGATACGCTCAGAACCGACACGAAACACTAAGAATGCCGCGCAACCATCACGCACATTCTCCCACACCCCAACCAACAACCGCACGAACGTACACAACCGAGCCCCGGCCTCGTCGGAGTTTTTTGAGAGACGGTTCGCTACCTCGGGAACTGCGCCGGCTCAATCCCATCCAGCTGTGTGCGGATCTCATCGAAAGCCCGATCCAAATCCAGTTGTTCACGCGGCTATCTGGTTGCCGCTCGTGGCGTAGGTTGCGCCGGGATGGTCTTTCTCGTCAGTAGCCGCATTGAGGAGGATTCCTAAGGCCTCGATACGCTCCCTAGCACGCCCAGGATGAGCACCGCACATCTGCGCTTCGCTTGGAAAAGCTGATGATCTTTCCAGCCGAGTCGCGAGGAAACGGCTTGGCCGATCGCTTCCTACCATAGGGGCGCATCTGCCTCTCAGAAACAACGACAATCCCTGGCTGCGGTTTCGAGCGCGGAAACAATGCGGCCGATAAGTTACCGCTGGGAGCGCTCAACAATTTCGGCGCCAGCAAAAGGAAAGCACACTACCTCAAGATAATCGCAGGCTCGCAAGTCTCTTGAAGACTATTCATTCTTCCCTCATCTCCCGGACGGATCCCCGCGGGCTGACTGAAGCTCCAATGCGTTCAATTCATTGACCGACCAGTATTCCAGACGCGTAGGCGAGCGCCCCCATCCCCGTGCAGTGGGATGAGGGCGCTCACTCTTTGCCTCAGCAAGCTGTTAACAGCCGCTGCGGCTCAGCGATATTAAAGATCGCGACGGCGACGCTTCATCACAATAAGGGCACCACCGGCCCCTACCAGCAAGGAAACGACAATGGCGACCACGACGACGTTCGAAGCGCCTGTCTTGGCCAGCGGCTTGGCGGGAAGCTTCGGCGTCGGCACCGGCGTGTACGTGTTCGTCGCTTTCACGGCAACCACCACGTCCTTGTCAGTGATGGTGACCTTACCGTCATTGGAAAGCTCAGACGCAACCGTATAACCGTCGCGGTTTGCCGTCTGAGCGCGCTCACTCAGCGTGCATGCCGTGCCCGTAGGCACTCGCGGACCCTCCACGATCGTGCCATCACCCGGAACGTCAAGGCGCCCCTCGGTGCCATCCGCACACACGTAGTCGAAAACGAACGTGTCCTGCACGAAAGAATCCTGACCGCCCACAACCGCCTTCGCGACTGAGAAGGAGCCACGATCACGCACGTAGGTGTTGGTGGCAGCAACCTTGACGGTAGCGCTGTCCAACACATTGAAGACCGCGGTACCGTTGTTCACACCGTTGGCAGAGCCGTCAACTGTGAGAACAGTGCTCAGGCTGGCACCATTGATAGTGGCATCACGCTCGGAGACGGAGCACGAACCGACGGGGACATCAGAGACAGCGTGGTTCTCGCCGCCCTTGACAACTACCGTTCCCTTCACCTGGGCGACGCCGGAGGTCGGAGTACACGTGTAGTCGAAGGTGAAACGCGCGTCCTTGGCTAGCTCGGCCCCGTCACCATCCACGGTCTTGGAGATCACGAAACCACCCTTGAGAGGCGTATAGGTGTTAGTCACCGTCACCTCAGGGTTCGGGGTCGCGGTCGCCACGGTTACCTGGCCCGCGGAGTATGCCGTGGCCACGGCGTATCCTGCGCGCTGCGCGGTGTCGGCGTTCTCCTTGATGGTGCAGGAAGTACCGAAGGGAAGGGAGGGGCTCTGGACTGCGGTGCCGTTACCAGTCACCGTCAGGGTGCCAGCCTTTTGTTCCTCAGTGAGCGCCACCGAGTCGTGCGTGCACGCGTACTGCACGGTGAAGTTGTTGTCGGCACCAGTAAAGGCAGCGCCCTTAGTGACCTTCTTCACCGAGAAGGAACCCTTGTTGAGCGTGTAGGTGTTCGTGAAGGTGGCGGCGACCGTCGGTTCGCTAACCAGGCCGATCGTCACGTTCTGGGCGTCATGGCCCACTGGGTCGAGGGTGTAGCCGTCGATGCCGGCCCCTTCGGTATCTTCAGTAACCACACAGGTGGTGCCGACCGGGAACTTTTCAGGGCTGGACACGGGGGTCGAGTTACCCAAGACATCCGTGATCTGTCCCTTTTTCTCGGTCTTGTCCGGGAGGGTGCACGTGTACGTGAAGGAGTACTTTTTCGCGTCCGCCCCCTCGGCGCCGCTGGCTGTCTTGATCACCTGGAATCCATTGTCGGCAGCTCCGACGGTATTCAACAGGTCGACCTTCGTGGTCTTCTGGTCTTCGATCGTCAGGCTCGTGCCAGCACCGGTGCCGATGGTGAACTTCGGGTCCTTCCACACGTAGCCCGCAGGCAGAGTGGGGTTGGCCGTCGAGGTGTCCTCACGCAGGTTGGTGATCGTCGTACCCATTGGGAACGGTGTAGCGAAGCTAGTCTCCTGGCCCCGCTTGACAACCATCGTGGCCGTGCCGGTGCGCTTGTCAGAATTGAGCGTGCTGCTCTGGTCTTCGTTCGTAGGCGGCGTCCATTTCGGGTAGTTGTCTACCGTGGTGCCCGCAGGAAGCTCATAGTCGAAGGTCACCTTGAAGCTGACGTCTGCATCTACGTGTTGGACATAGTCGGAGGCGATCGTCTTTGTGACGCTGAAGGTACCCTCACCTTGCCGCATCTCAACCTCGACGGACCCCGCCACAGCGAAATTCGTAGTCTTCTTCCATCTAAACTTGGTTCCTTCAACCAAAATACTGTTGGTGTAGTCGGTTCCCGGAAGCGCCGTCCCGCCGACGAAGAGAGTCTTGTAGGAGATTGAATAGTTCGTCTTTGCCCTGAAAGGGCCCTTGGCTACGATGGTAATCGGAGTCGTTCCATCGGCTTCCATCTGCTCGCACTCACCAGTGACCTCGAAGGTCCCCTGCGCACCGGTCGTTGCCCCTGCCTCCGGCCCTTTGTCCAGGAGGACCCATTGCGAGGGGTTTTCCTCAGATTCGATGGCAGTGAGGTGGATCGACGTCATCGGGCAAGTCATGCCCGCGCCGAGCGTATCCTTGAAGGTGATGGTCTGTTCCGTCTGGCCATCAAAGGTCACTCCGAGCGCTTTCATGAAGGTCGGCCCACCGAAGTTGAAGTACCAGTTCGTCTCAGTGTCCCCTTCCTTCATTACTCCGATGTAGCTCTTGTAGAACTGTATGTCCGGACGGTAGGAACTTGTGGGCTTGGGGATGCCGCCAGTCCCCGGGAGATCAACGTTGACGGTCTTGTCACGGTTGATGATGAAGGGCAGCTCTTCCTTGCTCGTGTGCGAAACGACACCGAGCTGAAACTTTCCGGTCCCTCGGATGTCCTTGTTTCCAGCCTGGACCAGCGGCGTGATCCCAGCGTCGAACGCGCAAGTCAGAGTGTCGCCTGCGACGGTGCACTGACCCACCGTCTGATCGTCATACTTCATGGGTACCGCAAAGGTCGAGTGGAACTTGAACTCGGCGGGCAAGCTGATTGCGAAGGAGTCACCCTCCTTCGGCGTAATTTTCGAGGCATCCCAGTTGAATGTGAGCAAGGCCAGGCCCTTCACATAGAGCTCACCGCTCTGCTCCTCGTTGGAAGCATTCACCTTGGTCAAGCTCAGGTCGGTCACCTCGATCTGAGGGTTGACAGCGGCCACTGCTGGCGCTGCCAGCCCGTGGGCCACCATAGCCAGGGCCGCCAGGAGGGTGACGGCAACGCCGGTCAACCTCGATCTCACTGCCTTCAGTAGCAGGCTGCTTGTCGATGTCTGCATGCTCGGACCTTCCACGTTGAAAATGGGATGAGAAAACGACGAATGAAGGACACGGCGAAAAGCCCAGTCCTCACGGATATTTACAAAGAAATCTTACCGTGCCTGCCAGACGTATTTCGAGACACTTACAGACCAAGTGTGTGTGAGATCACGCAAACCCGCCCGCTTGAGCGCCATTAGCCCCAAAGGCGCTAGGTCTTTGACCTGCCGTTTTACTGCTGCGGGCTCACAGACGTCCAGTTGGCTGGGATCTACGACCGCTGCATCCCGCTTTCCCTTCAACTTTGTCACTGAGGGCAAGTCTGAACATCAGGAAATACTTACGTGCTGAACCGAAACTCCACCGAGTTCAAATCACCAACAGCTACCCTGGGTATGTCGGTGCCGCGAATGACATAGGCGGGTACATCCGAGACTGGATTCGGAGTCTCGCTACCCCACCCACCCCCGATGTGGTAGGAAACGGGACCACCAAACCTGACAGTCATAATCCGAGAACCCCGTTGATCGCCGCGTCGACCTTGGCGCGAAGAGCGTCGGCGTCGTCGCTGAGTTGAGTGAACTCCTCGTATAGTCGTTGCAGGTCGCTCAAGAAGTCGACGTCTTCTTCGTCGACGGCGGCAGTGCCGATGTAGCGGCCAGGGTTGAGGCTCCAGCCCTGTTCCTGGATCTCGACGCGGGTGGCGATCTTGCACAGGCCGCCGACGTCGACGTACTGGCCGCCGGGGAAGTTCTGCTCAAGGAGTTCGTTACTGCCGTCAACAGTCTGGACGTGTTCGCCGCGATAGAGTCTCACGATGTTGGAAATGAACTCGATCTGTTCCGCGGTGAAGTCACGGTGGGCACGGTCGATCTGATAGAAGACGTGCCGGGCGTCGATGAAGAGCACAGTGTCTTCCCGTGCAGTGCCCAGCTTCGCTTTGTCAAGGAACCACAGCGTCACCGGCAGGGTGACTGTGTAGAAGAAGTTCGGCCCGACGGCCACCATCACGTCAACTGTGCCAGACTCGATGAGCCTCTGTCGAATGTCCTTCTCAGAATGCCCGGTGTCACACGCGGAGTTGGCCATGACAAATCCGGCGCGGCCTTTGGCCGAAAGGGCTGCGTAGAACTGCTGGATCCAGATGAAGTTGCCATTGTCGGCCTTGTATGGGTCCTCGGAGTAGCTGTTGTCCTGACGGATGTCACCGGACAGGCCGTGCAGGGGGAGGTTCATCTTCGCCAGTGGGATGGTGTCCCCGGTCTTCTCTGTACCGAAAAGGGACAACTTGCGGCTGGCTTTCTCGTGATGGCACTCAACGAACTTCGCGCATTGCACGAACATGCCGCCCGAGCCGCAGGCCGGGTCGAACACGCGCCCCTGAAAGGGCTGCAGGATCTCGACGATCAGACGCGCGTCGAGTACGGGGTGAAGTACTTACCACCGCCCTTTCCTTCCTGGGCGGCGAAGTTGGAGAGAAAATCCTCGTAGATGAACCCGAACGCGTCCCCCTCAAGCTGCTTGGGTAGTGGGGCAAACAGGCGAAGGAGTTCGATAAGAGTAGAGCGTTCGAGCTTCTGGGACCCGCGTGGCAGGACGTCCTTGAGCTCTAGGTTGGTCTCTTCGATGGCTTTGATGGCCGCATCGGTCGCCTTGCCGACGTCCTTACCTTCTGGCAGGTTTACCAGGTAGGACAGGCGAGACTCGTCGGGCACATAGAGCACGGACTTCGCCCTGTAGTCCGCGACGTTGGCCGGGTTACGGCTCGTAGCGCCAGCATCAACCGCAGCACGCACGGATTCAAACCGATCTTCCGCGTAGGCCAAGAAGACAAGGCCCAATACCGGGTCACGGTACTGCACCGAAGTCAGTTTGGAATTGGCGCGCAGCTCGTCTGCGGCGCTCCACAGCGCCGCGCGAACCTGGCAAGATCAGTTACCTTCACTTCTTCCCCTCAGACGTTGAAGCGGAACTCCACGACGTCTCCGTCTTCCATGACGTAGTCCTTGCCTTCCATGCGGACCTTGCCGGCGGCCTTTGCCGCGGCCATGGAGCCGGCCTCGACCAGGTCGTCGAAGGAGACGACCTCGGCCTTGATGAAGCCCTTCTCGAAGTCCGTGTGGATGACGCCGGCGGCCTTGGGGGCGGTGTCGCCCTTGTGGATCGTCCAGGCGCGCGCTTCCTTCTCACCCGCGGTGAGGTAGGTCTGCAGGCCAAGGGTGTCGAAGCCGACGCGGGCCAGCTTGTCCAGGCCGGACTCGTCCTGGCCGGACTCGGCGAGCATCTCGCGGGCGTCCTCGTCGTCCAGTTCGACCAGCTCAGCCTCGAACTGGGCGTCCAGGAAGATGGCCTCAGCAGGGGCGACGAGGGCGCGCAGTTCGTCCTTCATCTCCTCGTTGTCCATCTCGGCGGCGTCCATGTTGAACACGAAGATGAAGGGCTTGGAGGTCATGAGCTGGAAGGAACGCAGCGCGTCCTGGTCCAGCTTGGCGCCCTCGGGGCCGGACAGCAGCTCGCCGCGCTCCAGCAGCTCGAGAGCCTGGCGCGCGGTCTCGAGGACGATCGGCTCGGTCTTCTTGCCGCGCACCTCCTTCTCGAGGCGCGGGATCTGCTTCTCGATCGTCTGCATGTCGGCGAGGATCAGCTCGGTCTTGATGGTCTCGATGTCCGAGGCCGGGTCCACCTTGCCGTCGACGTGCACGACGTCGGGGTCGGAGAAGGCGCGCGTGACCTGGCAGATCGCGTCTGCCTCACGGATGTTGGCAAGGAACTGGTTGCCCAGGCCCTCACCCTCGGAGGCGCCGCGCACGATTCCGGCGATGTCCACGAAGGACACGGTGGCGGGCAGGATGCGCTGGGAGCCGAAGATCTCCGCGAGCTTGTTCAAGCGCGGGTCGGGCAGGGGAACGACGCCGACGTTGGGCTCGATGGTCGCGAAGGGGTAGTTCGCGGCGAGCACGGTCGCGCGGGTCAGGGCGTTGAACAGGGTGGACTTGCCGACGTTGGGCAGTCCGGCGATACCGATAGTAAGAGACACGCCCCCATCCTATCGGAGCAGGCCCGGTGGTGTTGCCCTACTTCGTGTGGTTTGGCCCGGCGACGCGGGGCGCGTGGGGACGCGCGGGCGCCATGCCGGCCTTCTTGAGGTCGGCGCGCAGGTCGCGGGGCAGCGCGAAGGTCGTGGACTCGGTTTCGGTGCGGGCCACCTCAACGGTGGGGAATCCGCGCTCCTGTAGCCATTCGATGACCTCGCGCACGAGGATTTCGGGCACGGACGCGCCGGAGGTGAGGCCCACGGTGCGGGCACCCTCGAACCAGGATTCCTCGAGCTCGTCGGCCTTGTCGACGCGGTAGGCGGCGCCCGCCCCGGCCTCAAGCGCGACCTCAACGAGGCGCACAGAGTTCGAGGAGTTCGCCGAGCCGACGACGACCATGACGTCCACCTGGGGCGCGATGTGCTTGACGGCGCCCTGGCGGTTCTGGGTGGCGTAGCAGATGTCGTCCGACGGCGGGTCGATGAGCTGCGGGAAGCGCTGACGCAGACGGTCGACGGTCTCGCGGGTCTCGTCGACCGAGAGCGTGGTCTGGGAGATCCACACGACGCGCGAGGGGTCGCGCACGACGACGTTATCGACCTCGTCGGGGGTGCCGACGACCTGGATGTGGTCGGGGGCCTCGCCGAAGGTGCCCTCAACCTCCTCGTGGCCCTGATGGCCCACCAGGATGATGTCGTAGTCTTCCTTCGCGAAGCGCACGGCCTCGCGGTGCACCTTGGTCACGAGCGGGCAGGTCGCGTCGATCGTGGCGAGGTGGCGGGTGGCAGCGGCCTCGTGGACGGCCGGGGAGACGCCGTGTGCGGAGAACACGACGCGGGCACCCTCGGGCACCTCGTCGGTCTCCTGCACGAAGATCGCGCCGCGCTTGGTCAGCGACTCGACGACGAACTTGTTGTGGACGATCTCCTTGCGCACGTATACGGGCGCGCCGTAGAGCTCGAGGGCTTTTTCAACGACGTCGACGGCGCGGTCCACGCCGGCGCAGTATCCGCGGGGGGCGGCCAAGAGGATGCGGCCGCTGCCCTCACCGTGGGAGGAGGGCAGGGGGGTCTCGGCGCTGGCTCGCAGGTCGACGTTTTCATTCATGCGTCCACCCTAGCGCCCGCGGCCCGGGGCGTGCGCGCGCTCGTGGCAATCCCACACGCTCCTCATCGACGAGGCCGGGGCTGTCGACAGGCGTACGCTGCGGCAGCGCGGCGGGGACTTTCCTGTGGCATGCTGAGTGGCGTGACATTGCCTGATACTCATGCTGCGCCGCCTCCGGGCGGCTCGTCCCAGCCTCGTCCGCCCGCCACGAAGGCGGCTGATACGACGCGGGATAATCCGTGGCCGCTGCGCAGGCTGACGGAGAACATCAAGGTGTACGTGGACCGCATGAGCCCCCTGTGGGTGGAGGGACAGGTCGTCGAATACAAGGTACGCCCGGGCGCAAAGATGCACTTTTTGACGCTGCGCGACCTCGAGACGGACACGTCGATGACGGTGACCGCGTGGGCGGGCGTCATGGATTCCACGCCCCTCACCGAGGGCGCGCGCGTGGTGACGCGCGTGAAGCCGGTGTTCTGGGAGCGCTCGGGCCGCCTCAACCTGCAGGCCGCGGAGATTCACCTCCAGGGCGTGGGTGATCTGCTGGCCCAGATTGAGGCGCTGCGTGCCCGCCTGGCCGCAGAGGGGCTGTTCTCGGATGCACACAAGAAACCGCTGCCGTTCCTGCCGCGCACGATCGGTCTGATCTGCGGACGAAACGCGAAGGCGAAGGACGACGTGGTCGTGAACGCGTCGGACCGCTGGCCATCCGCCCGCTTCGAGATCCGCGAGGTCGCCGTGCAGGGCGATCACTGCGTACCCGAGGTGGGCCGCGCCCTCCTCGAACTGGACGCCATGGACGACGTGGACGTCATCGTCATCGCGCGCGGCGGCGGCGCGGTCGAAGACCTTCTCCCCTTCTCCGACGAGCGCCTCGTGCGCGCCGTCGCGGACGCCCGCACGCCCATCGTCTCCGCGATCGGCCACGAGGGGGATTCTCCCCTGCTGGACCTGGTCGCAGACTACCGGGCCTCGACCCCGACGGATGCGGCTCGCCGCATCGTGCCGGACCGCGCCCGCGAGCACGACGGCATCTCTCAGGCGCTGACCCGCATGCGTGGGGCGCTGGGCGCGCGCCTGGCGACAGAGCGCTCGAACCTGACGCTCATTGCGTCACGCCCGGTGCTCCAAGGCCCGGAGGCGATCGTCGAGGGGCACCGTGTAGCCCTCACGCAGCGGGTCACGGCGATGCGATCGGCGATCGAGCGTCGGCTCGCCTCAGAGCGCCAGCAGCTGACTCGCTCGCGCGCGACCCTGACGGCCCTGTCTCCGCAGGCGACGCTGGACCGCGGCTACGTGCTGCTGAAGACTCCCTCCGGCGCGCTCATCACCTCTTCGGCGCAGATCAAGAAGGGCGACCTCATCGAAGGCATCCTCGCGTCGGGCCGCATGGTCGCCCAGGTCGTGGGTGCCACCAACCCCACTCCTCCCGCGGACGCGCCCAACACAGGCACCTGACACTCAGGGTCCCGGCCTCGTCCCCGAACCTCTCACCCAAAGGAACACAAATGACCACGAACGACCAGCTCCCCGATCCCCAGTCCCTCGGCTACGAGGAGGCGCGCGACGAGCTCGTGCGCATCGTCCAGACCCTCGAGGGCGGTCAGGCCCCGCTTGAGGACACTCTCACGATGTGGGAACGCGGCGAGGCCCTGGCAGCCCGCTGTTCCCAGATCCTGGACGGCGCCCAGGCTCGTCTTTCTGAGCGCACCTCCACGCCCTCCCCCGAAGCACGCTAATGTACATTCTGTAGATCCGCTCACACGCAGGTGAGGAGACGCCATGACGGTGCAATCTGGCCCCCACATTCTCGCGATCGGCGAGGCGCTCATCGACGTCGTCATCACGTACGAGCAACCCGACTTCCCCGTTGAGATCCCCGGCGGCTCTCCCGCGAACGTCGCCCTAACGCTGGGGCGTCTGGACCGGCCGGTGGCGCTGGCGACCTGGATCGGTCTGGACGAGCGCGGCCGTCTCATCGACTTCCACATGTACGATTCCGGCGTGCACGTCACCGGGGCCTCACGCGGTGCCTCGCACACGTCGACGGCGCTGGCACGCCTGGACGAGTCGGGGGCCGCCTCCTACACCTTCGACCTGGAGTGGGCGCCGGCTCCTCCAATCACCGTTCCGCCTACCGCGCAGATCATCGAGGCCGGTTCAATCTCCGCGATCATTGAGCCCGGCGCCTCCGCAGTCCTCGACGCGCTGACCCGCGGCCGCGAGCACGCGCTCGTGTGCTTCGACCCGAACGCGCGCCCCTCGATCATGGGCGAGCCCGCGGCGGCGCTCGCTTCCCTCGAGCGTTTTATCGCCCTGGCTGACGTCGTCAAGGTCTCCGACGAGGACATCGAGTGGCTGACAGGCGGCGCGCCCATCGACGAGGTCGTGGATCGTTGGCTCGGCATGGGCGTCTCGCTCGTCGTCGTCACACACGGTAAGCACGGGA
Source organism: Schaalia odontolytica (assembly GCF_009730335.1). Taxonomy (GTDB): domain Bacteria; phylum Actinomycetota; class Actinomycetes; order Actinomycetales; family Actinomycetaceae; genus Pauljensenia; species Pauljensenia dentiphila. The sequence goes on along the minus strand of NZ_CP046315.1, from coordinate 863,553 downwards.
GCCTCGCCGTCACCTCCTCGGGCGTGCGCTTCACGAAGACACCGAGCGACGTCAAGGTCGTCGACACGGTCGGCGCGGGCGACTCCTTCATGGGCGGCATGATCGACGCCATGTGGGGCATGGGCCTGCGCGGCGCCGACGCGCGCGCGACCCTGCGCGCCCTGCCCGAGGAGCAGGTCCGCGCCATCATCGACCGCGCCAGCGCCGTCTCCGACGTGACCGTCTCGCGCAAGGGCGCGAACCCTCCCTGGGCGCACGAGCTCTCCTAAGATCGCCACACACGTGACGAGGCCGGTCCCCACAACGGGGTCCGGCCTCGTACATCGAACGCTCGGCACGATTGGCGCGCGTTTACTTGCCCATGCGGCGCTCCCGCTGCGCGTAGGAGCGCAGGGCACGCAGGAAGTCGACGCGGCGGAAGTCCGGCCAGTAGACCTCGCAGAAGTAGTACTCGGAGTGCACGGACTGCCACAGCATGAAGCCCGACAAGCGCTGCTCGCCCGAGGTACGGATGACGAGGTCGGGGTCGGGCTGGTCCTTCGTGTACACGTGCGCGGTGATATCCGCGTCCGTGAAGGAGTCGGCGAGCTCGTCGAGGGTGCGCCCCTGGGCCGACGCCTCGCGCATCATGGATCGCACGGCCTCGGTAATCTCGTGTCGTCCGCCGTAGCCAACCGCGATATTGACGGTCATTCCCTGCACGCCGGCGGTGCGCGCGACGGACGCACGCAGGTCCTCGGCCACCTTTTCGGGCAGCAGGGAGAGGTCGCCGACGACGGCCAGCTTCCAGCGCCCCTGGTCCGCCAGGAGGGAGACGGCCTCGCAGATGATGCGCAGCAGCTCGCCCAGCTCGCCGGCATCGCGCGAGAGATTATCGGTGGACAGGAGCCACAGCGTCACGATCGACACACCCGCGTCGTCGGACCACTGGAGGAACTCGCTGATCTTCCCGGCGCCAGCGCGGTGTCCCTGCGAGGCGGTCGCGCCCAGGGACTTCGCCCAACGACGGTTACCGTCCAGGATCACGCCGATGTGGGCGGGCACGGCGGCGTCAGACAGCTCGGCTTTGAGGCGACGCTCGTACATGTCGTAGAGCATGTTCCACTGGGCCATGATGTCCCTCCTGCTACTGTCGCACCCCGTGGTGCGGCGTACTCTTATGACATTAAGGGTATCGCGCCGTAGGACGGCAAGGAAACACAAGCACTCTCGAAGAGCGAGAACACGCCTATCGCAACAAGTTACGGCGTAGTAACCTACGGACTCGTAAGAAATGTTGACAGATTGACAGGGGGAACAGATGAGGATCGCATCGCTCACGCCCAAGGAATGGTTCTCGGGCCAGCTCGTGCAGATCAAGCCGAAGCTGCGCGGCTGGCTACACCTGGCCGCCGCCCCTTTGTCCCTGGCCGCATCCATCGTCCTCGTCTGTCTGGCGCCCACGACCCCCACGAAGATCGGATCCGCCGTCTACCTGGCCTGTTCCCTCATCCTCTTCGGCGTCTCGGCCGCCTACCACCGCTTCTACTGGGCCCCGCGCTGGGAGATCATGTGGAAGCGCCTCGACCACTCCAACATCTTCCTGCTCATCGCGGGCACCTACACGCCGATCACGATCGCACTCCTGGACCGCTTTGACGCGACTGTTCTCCTGTCGGTCGTGTGGGGAGGGGCGATCGCCGGCATCCTCCTCAACCTCTTCTGGCCCAGCGCACCGCGCTGGCTGACCACCTTCGTCTACGTCGCACTCGGGTGGGTGGCGGTCTGGTATCTGCCCCAGCTGTGGGCGGGCGGCGGCCCCATCGTGGTGTGGCTGATCGTCGCCGGAGGAGTCCTCTACACGCTCGGCGCGGTCGTCTACGGCACGAAGAAGCCCGACCCCTCCCCCACCTGGTTCGGCTTCCACGAGATCTTCCACGCGTTCACCGTCGCCGCGTGGGCCTGCCACTGCGTCGCCGTCTACCTGGCGGTCCTGAATTCCTGACGCGCCGCCCGGCCAGGCTGCACCCGTGGCCAGGCGCAATGTTGCTACACTCGACACCATGCGCGCCGGCACCCGTGTGTCGGCGCTCGATTACTGACACGTCATTGGAGGAACCATGGCTGACACACAGTGGCTCACGCAGGCCCAGTACGACCTGCTCGCAAGCGAGCTGAAGGAGCGCGTCGAGGTCAAGCGCGTCGAGATCGCGCGCCTCATCGATGCCGCCCGCCAGGAGGGCGACCTGCGCGAGAACGGCGGCTACCACGCTGCGCGCAACGAGCAGTCCATGAACGAGACCCGCATCCAGGCCCTCCAGGAAATGCTGGAGCACGCCGAGGTCGGCGAGACCCCCGCCGACGACGGCATCGTCGAGCCCGGCATGGTTGTTACGGCTCTGGTGGCCGGCCGCGAGCAGAAGTTCCTGCTCGGTTCGCGTGACGCCGGCGGTGACCTGGGAATTCAGGTCTTCTCCGCACAGGCTCCCCTGGGCGCCGCGGTCATCGGCCACAAGGCCGGCGACAAGCTCTCCTTCGAAGCCCCCACGGGCCGCATGATCGACGTCGAGATCCTCGACGCCAAGCCCTTCGAAGGCTGAGTTCAGAGGCGCGTAGACCCATGAGGCTTCGCGCGCACAGCTGACACGCAATGAGCGGGTCCCACCACTTGGTGGGACCCGCTGCGCATTACATCTGCTCGCGAGGAGGCCTTACACCTCCACGTGGGGTGTCGGAGGCTCTCCCGGCTTCTGCTTCTCATCAGCCGGTGTTTCCTCCTGGGTCGCGTCCCCCTCCGACTCGACACGGGCCTCGACGTGAAGATCCACGGACGCCACGACCTCGTCCTCACTCAACTCCTCACGAGCAACGTACGGGCGCGTATCCGGCTTACCCGCGTAGGAGGCGGCGATCTTCTCCTCGAGCATGCCCGGAGGGCCACCCGGGCGATCCTCGGCGGTCGCCAGCTCGGGCATCGGGTCATACCCGTGCAGGTACATGACGGTCGCGTTGATGAAGGCGGCGATCGGCACCGAGAAAACCGCGCCCGCAATGCCCGCGATCGCGGAACCGGCGGTGATGACAAGCATGACGGCGACGGGGTGCAGGGAGACGGCATTCGACATCATGAACGGCTGCAGGATGTTGGACTCGACCTGCTGGACAACCAGGATGATGACGAGCATGATGATCGCCTTCGTCAAGCCACCGTTCACGGCCGCCACCAGCACCGCGATGACGCCGGAGGTCAGGGCGCCCAGAATCGGCACGAACGCAGCGAAGAAGGTGATGACACCGATCGGGATGGCCAGGGGCACGCCCAGGAAGAATGCGCCCAGCGCGATACCGATCGCGTCGATGGCCGCCACCTGGATCTGTGTGCGCACGTAGGAGCCGAAAGTTGCCCAACCGCGGATCGCGCTCTCGTGGACGGGAACGCGGGCGGGGGCGGGCAGCAGGCGCACACACCACAGCCAGATCGAGCGCCCCTCCTTCAGGAAGAAGAATAGACAGAAGAGCATCGTCAGGCCGGAGGTCGCCAGCGTACCCACCGACGAGGTGATGCTCAGGGCACCGGTCGCCAGCGTTTCCTTATTGCTATTCAGCCAGTTCACCAGCTCGGAACGTAGCTGCTCGGCCGCGGCCGTCAGGACAGTCGTATCGATCTTGAGAGGGCCGTCCTGCAGGAACTCGTTGTGCACAATCGCGTCGAGCAACTTGCGGAAGCCGTCCGCGGCCTCCGAGGCCAGCTGCGGGACCTGCTGGATAAGTTCGGCGGCAGCCTGGCTCAGCGCACCAGCAACGACAGCGAAGAAGACCAGCAGACCGACAGTTGCGGCCAGCGACGAGGGAAAGTGCAGGCGGCGGCGCATCCAGGAGACGAGGGGTTCGAGAAGCACCGCCACCGTCAGCGCGATCGCGACCGGCATGATGACGATCGTCAGGCGCGCGATGCCCCACAGCACAGCCAAGACCAGGCCGGCGACGACCAGAGTGCGCCACGAGATCGCTGCGGCCACACGGAGGGTACGCGGGACGGCAGCTGCCACGTCGCGCTCATCCTCGTGTTCCTCGCGCACGGACACCATGACAGGCGCGGGTGCGGGTTCATCTGCGTGTTTCGACGGCAGGGCAGCTGAGAGCCTGCCGATGAGGTCGGATAGCTTCCATCGCGGCTGTTCCTGAGTGTCGGCCACGGTCCCTCCTTTTCGTTCACCCCTCAGCATACTCGCGCGCACACGCATTTCCGTTCGCGCAGCGCGCTTACCTACCACGAGGGGCGCATACTGGGAGGTATGACATCGTTTTTCAAGCAGGCACACACGAACGTTCACGTCTCCACGCACGCGGTCCTCGGCTCAAACATGAGGGACGAGGCCAGGGCGGGCCAGGAGGTCATCTACCTCGCAGCGGGGTGCTTCTGGGGCGTCGAGAAGGCCCTGTGGAATGCGCCCGGGGTCGTGACCACGGCGACCGGCTACATGGGCGGGCATTCGACCAACCCGACGTACGAGCAGGTGTGTTCTCACTCGACGGGTCATGCGGAGACCGTGCGCGTCGTCTTCGATACCGCGCTCACGAGTGCCGCTGACCTCGTTCGCCTCTTCTTTGAGATCCACGATCCGACGCAGGTGGGCGGACAGGGCAACGACATCGGCGACCAGTACCGCTCTGCGATCTGGACGACCACGCCCGAGCAGCTGCGCGACGCGACCGCCCTGCGCACGGCCTACCAGGAGGTGCTCACCAAGCGCGGTTTCGGCCCGATTCAGACAGTCATCTCCCCCGCTCCAGATGCTGACTCCACCGCACGTTTCTGGTACGCGGAGGACTACCACCAGCAGTACCTGTTCAAGAACCCGGGCGGCTACGAGTGCCACGCCCGCACGGGCGTTGCCTGCCCGGCGCTCCCCCACGAGTAGCCAACGCGTGAGACAGATGTGGGGTGGGCCGGCACGTGTGTGCCGGCCCGCCCCACATCGCGTGAGATCAGTTCACGCCCAGGATGTCGGTGACAAACACGAGGGTCGCACCGCCGGGGATGCCGGCCTGCGGGACGCCGCGATCGCCGTAGCCGAGCTCGGAGGGGATGGACAGCAGGACGCGGTCGCCCACTCGCTTGCCCACGAGGCCCTCGTCCCATCCGGGGATGACCATTCCAACGCCGATCTGGAAGGACAGGGCGCCGCCGCGGTCGAAGGAGTTATCGAAGTCGACGTCGGAGCCGAAGACCGCGCCGTAGTAGTGGCACGTGATCGTATCGCCGGCCTCGACGACCTGGCCGTCACCGCCGTGCAGGACCTCGACGACGAGTTCATCAGAGGGGGTGCCGTCGAAGGACAGGGTGGGCTTGCGGCCGAATTCGTCGGCGACAGAGATGTTTTCCATGATGTCTTTCCTTAGGGTCGGTGAAGCGACGCGTCAGTCGCGGCGCATGAGGTAGGACAGGATCCTGAGGATCTCGAGGTAGATCCAGATAACGTCGGTCATGATGGCGAAGGTGCACAGCCACGAGTACTTCTCAGGCACATTGTTGGCGACACCAACCTTGACGGTATCGAAGTCGCGCACGAGGCACAGGACACCGATGAAGACGGCGAGAACACCGATGATGATGCCAAGCGGAATACCGAAGATCTTTGCGTTGTTCACGGCCGTCATGTCCACGAGGCCGGTGACCGAGAGGACAAAGCTGGCCATGTAGTAGAAGAAAAACGCAGTGCAACCAATGCCAGCGACGCGGGCGAGCGTCGAGGAGTTGCGCACGAAGCCCATCGTGAAGGCCGCCAGGGTCACGCCGATAACGACGAGGGTCGCAACTACCGCGGTGACGACGATGCCCGGGTACATCAATTCGAAGGCGAAGGACAGGGCACCAAGGACAAAGCCCTCGATCAGCGAGTAGGCGATGATCGCGGCCGGGCGGACCGTCTTCGAAAACCGGATAAACAGACCCAGCCCCAGCGTCACCACGCACGCGCCAAGAGCCACGAGCATAGCCGCGCCGAGCGTCACGATGCCCGTCAGCCATCCTGCGGTCGCACCCATGAGCAGCAGACCGAAACAGATCAGGGACTTGACCACAACGTCGTCGTAGGTCATCGTTCCACGATCCACCGCGTCGGCCGCGGGAGCGTTCATCATCGCCTCGTACGAGGCCATCTGCTCCTCATAGCTGGACGACACCGGGTAGCCCTCGGCGCCAGCCTGTGCAGTGCCGTAGACCGGCTGCCCCGAATAGTCGACACCCTGCTGGGTGCCGTACGGGTTGGTCGCACCCGTGTAGGGGTTCTGTGCCTGCGCCGAAGCGGGCTGGTACCCCGGCATCTCGGGGTAGCCGGCGGGAGTCGTCGACTGAGTAGACCAGTCCTTCACGATCGAATTCATCACCGGGTTGGCCATTTTTCCTCCTCATTCAGTGATGCAGTGCCTCTAGTGTCGCACGAGGCATCCACGGGTGGGAAACGTACCATTATGCGCGCAGCGCAACGCGGCATCCACACGCGCAGCGAGTTCCACGAACTGGCCACGGCCTCGTCAATGACACCGCTGGTCTGTACCCCCGGTGGGACTCGAACCCACAACACACCGATTTTAAGTCGGTTGCCTCTGCCAATTGGGCCACGGGGGCGTGCACGCGCACGTCCAGCCTACGGGAGGCTGGCGTGCGCCTCAAGCTCCGCTCAGATCATCGCCTGTGCGATGCCATCGAGGATGTCGTGCTCGGAGGTGATGACCTGCTCGATCGGGTGCCCGGCTGCCTCGGCGCGCGCCAGAACGCGCGTGACGATGCGGCTCCAGATGAGCGCGCCTGCCGCGATGACGTCCTCGCGTCCCTCGGGCATGAAGCCCAGGGAGGCCTTCACGGAGGTCGGCTGATCGACCATGAAGCGCACGGCTTCCTCGAACTGGGCGGCGCTCAGGCGGGCACCGTGGATGCGCTCCGGCTGGTAGGAGGTGAGCCCCAGTGCCTGGGCGGTCAGGGTGGTCACCGTGCCCGCGACGCCCACGAGGGAGCGCACGCGTGCCAGGTCCACGGACTTTTCCGCGCCGTCCAGCTGCTCATCGATCCACGCGATCGCGCGCTCCTGGTCCTCGACGGGCACTCCGCCTGCCGGATCCACGTGGGAGAAGAACTTCTCGGTGACGCGCACGGCGCCCATGTCGATCGAAATCGCCTGTTCGACGCGGGTCGCACCCAGCACCAGCTCCGTCGACCCACCGCCGATGTCGACGACCAGCATCGGGGCGGTCACGGACTCGCCCAGGCCGCTCACCGCGCCGTTGAAGGACAGGGAAGCCTCCTCCGTGCCGACGACGACCTCGGGCTCCACACCGATGATGGCCTTGATCTGGCGCACGAAGTCCGCGCTGTTGGACGCATCTCGGGTGGCGGAGGTCGCCACGAAACGAGTGCTCGTCGCGCCCAGGGCCTCAATCATGCGCTGGTACTCGACCACGGCCTCCACCGTGCGCTCGATCGCCGCGGGGTCCAGGTAGCCGCGCGCATCCACGCCCTGCCCCAGGCGCACGATGCGCATCTGGCGGGTCAGATCGCAAAGGTGAGGGCGGCCGTCCTCGCCGATATGTCCATCGGCGACAAGCAGTCGGATCGAATTGGTTCCACAGTCAATGGCAGCTACGCGGGTCATCGCTTCGTTTCTACGGGGGTGAGTCCCGGACGAGGCCGGGGCGGGCACGGGCAAAAAGCGCTCAGCAGGAGCAACGGGAGGTGGAGAACAGGCCACGCTCGTCGAGCATCGCGAGCGCTCGGTCCCCGATCGGATTCACGCCGGGGCCGGCAGCCAGAGAATGGCCGACGAGGGCATGCAGGCACTTGACGCGCGTGGGCATTCCGCCGGCGCTCACGCCCGAAATCTCCGGGACGTCGCCCAGGGTCAGGCGCGCCTGAATGTAGGCCTCGTGGGCACGCGCATAGGCGGCGCGCAGCTCCTCATCAGCCGCGAGGTCCTCGTTGAGGGTCTCCATGACGTGCTCGGCCTCAAGCGTGGAAGCGCCCTTCACTGCCGCCGGGTGCGTCAGGTAGTAGGTCGTGGGGAACGGCGTCCCGTCAGGTAGGCGCGGCGCGGTGGCCACGACCGTGGGCCGACCGCACACGCAGCGCGCGGCGATACCAACGACCCCTCGGGGCACGCGGCCCAGCTGGGAACGCAGGACCTCCAGGTCCTCTTCAGTGGCGTCGGTGGTGTTAACGAGGCTCATTCTCCGCTTTCTTGGCTGGTGGTGGGAGCCTGGCCCGACTGGCTGCTCTCAGCCGACGGGATAGGCGTCGCACTCGGCGGCTGGTCCGCCTTCCCCACTAGGATACCGAGCTGATGTACCCAGGGGCGCGCCGGTCCAGTGGATGCAGCTGCGGCCGCCAGCGCCGAGTCCTGGTATTGCGGCCCCGGATCCACCACCGTGTATTGGGTCTCACCGGGGCGAACGAATCCGAGGCGCTCGCGCGCCTGCGTGGAGATGTAGTCGGGGTCATTCCACAGGTCGAGCTGACGCTGCATGTCGGCATTCTTCTGCTGTTGCTCGGCGACCTGCGTCTTAATCTGCGCGAGTTCACGCTCCTGCTGCCACCACTGGTAGAGGCTGGGCACCAGCATGACCGACAGAATCGCGGCGACGATCAGGACGACGAGAAGTCGCGTGGACACGTCGAGGCCACCGATGGACAGGACCGAAGAGCCCTCCGCGGCGGGGCGTACAAACGAAGAGCGCGACGTGCCCTTCTCAGCGCCCTTATTCCTGCGGAAGAAGCTGCGCTTTGCCCCCTCATTCTTCTGTGCTCCCCGCGCCGACTTCTGGCGCTTCGCCGAGGCCTCGGCCCTCTTCGAGGATTTCGAAGCCTTCGCGGCCGCCCTGCGCTGGCGCGACTTTTCCGCGTTGATCTCACGCGTCGTACGCGCTGCCTCCGAAGCGGAGGAGCGACGATGCGAAGAGGGGCGAGAAGAAGGACGACGGCTAGCCATTCTTCTATCGTGCCCTAAGTTGACGTCTTTGGCTCAGCCCCACGCCGAAAAACTCCGCGCGGACCCTTACGGGCCCGCGCGGAGCTATGCGGCTAGTTGCCTAGGCTCACTTGAAGCGAGGGAAGGCAGAGCGGCCAGCGTAAACGCCGGCCTCGCCCAGCTGCTCCTCGATGCGCAGCAGCTGGTTGTACTTGGCGACGCGCTCGGAACGAGCGGGAGCACCGGTCTTGATCTGGCCGGAGTTGGTGGCGACGGCCAGGTCGGCGATCGTGGTGTCCTCGGTCTCGCCGGAGCGGTGCGAGGTCATCGAACGGTAGCCGTTGCGGTGCGCTTCCTCGACGGCGTCGAGGGTCTCGGTCAGCGAACCGATCTGGTTCACCTTGACGAGCAGCGCGTTCGCGGCGCCCAGCTCGATGCCCTTCTTCAGGCGGGCGGGGTTGGTGACGAACAGGTCGTCGCCGACCAGCTGGACGCGGCCACCGATCTCGGAGGTCAGGGCCTTCCAGGCATCCCACTCGTCCTCGGACAGCGGGTCCTCAATGGAGACCAGCGGGTAGTTCGAGATGAGCTTCTCGTAGTACTCCACCATGTAGTCGGTCGAGCGGCCTTCGCCCTCGAACTGGTACAGGCCGTCCTTGAAGAACTCGGAGGAGGCAACGTCCAGGGCCAGGGCGACGTCCTCGCCCGGCTTCAGGCCTGCCTTCTCGATCGCGGAGACGATCAGGTCGAGGGCCTCAGCGTTGGAGTCCAGGTTGGGGGCGAAGCCGCCCTCGTCGCCCAGACCGGTGGACAGCCCGCGCTCCTTCACGACGCCCTTGAGCGTGTGGTAGACCTCGGCGCCCCAGCGCAGAGCCTCACGGAAGGAGGGAGCGCCGATGGGGGCGATCATGAACTCCTGGATGTCAACGTTGGAGTCCGCGTGGGAGCCACCGTTGAGGATGTTCATCATAGGGACGGGCAGGACGTGAGCGTTCGGGCCGCCCAGGTACTTGTAGAGGGGCAGGTCCGCGTACTTCGCGGCAGCCTTGGCGACGGCGAGGGAGACGCCGAGGATGGCGTTCGCGCCGAGCTTGCCCTTGTTGGGGGTGCCGTCCAGGTCCAGCATGGCCTGGTCGATGTAGCGCTGATCGTCAGCTTCCTCGCCGATGAGCTCGGGGGCGATCTGCTCGACGACGGCGTCAACGGCGTCCTGGACGCCCTTGCCGAGGTAGCGGCCCTTGTCGCCATCGCGACGCTCGACGGCCTCGAACGCGCCGGTGGACGCGCCGGAGGGAACGGACGCGCGCGCAGCGGTGCCGTCCTCGAGGACGACCTCAACCTCAACGGTCGGGTTACCGCGCGAGTCGAGGATCTCGCGTGCACCAATGCCTTCAATAACTGCCACGTCATTCTCCAATCGATGTTGTTGCGTGGAAGCGGTCAGTACAACGGTAATACGGACCGCCATATGTGGTCACCCCCGGCGAGGGGGACGTTGTGGTTTTTGGGGCTATCAACCCCGGTTGTGCACCCGGACAAGCGACATTAGTCCCTGCCGGAGGCGCTGTGAGCGAATACTCACAAGGCTCACTGGGCGCTGCCACCCAGGAGCGCTGCCGTAGGATCGTCCTTGGCTCCAGATACGGCGTCACCAAAGAGGGGCATGGTCGGTGCCTGGCCTCCACCCAGGGTCGGCTGGGAGAAACGCGGGTTGATCCGCGCGTTCGCTGCGGCGCGGGCCTGCTCGAAGGCCTCGTTCATGGCTGACACAGCCCCCGGGTTCACCTGAGCGACCTGGCTGAGCTGCTGATTCAGGAGCAGGGAACGCACGGTCGCGCGCGTGCCGCGCCCAATTACGGGCACCTGAGCACCGGTCTGCGTCGCAATCTGCTCGATAGCCTGGTCGACCTGCTCGTCGGTCACACTGATGCCCACTGAGTCGGCCACTGCGACGAGCTGCGGTTCGTTCATGAGGCTGGCGCGCACCTGATACGCGCCGATGGAGGACTGCCCGCCCGTCACTGCGGCAATCTGGCTCACGGCCTCGTCAACTTCCGCGATGCTGTAGTCGCCATTGTTGGTGATGACGGCAGCGCCGGGATGGGCGGAGCACGCCCCCATTCCCAGTCCTGCGGCCACAATCAGGGCGGCGGTGGCGAGCTGGCGTGTGTAGCGCACGAGCATTCCTTCCTCAGATGTGTTGCAACGCAATAGGACCAGTGTATTCCACCACAGGCACTACTCGCCAAAAGGCACGAGAATCTTGGTCACCAGAATCTCCACCCACTCCAGGAGCGGGCCGTCGGTGAGCGGGGAACCGCCGACGCGAGACGTGAGCGGCAGGGGGACGAGAACCTGGCGAACCGCGGCCTTGATGACCGTTCCGGGGTGCAGACGCTTGAGGCGCATGACCTGGGAATCGCGCAGCTCGACGGGCGAGACGCGCAGGTACTTGCCCTGCGTGACGATCTCGGTGATCCCCGCGCGGCGCACGATCTCGCGCAGCCGCGCGACGGCGAAGAGCAGGTCAACCTGGGGCGGGATGGGACCGTATCGGTCGACGAGTTCCTCGCGCACGTCGGCTTCCTGTTCGGGCGTGGAGATGGCCGCGATCTTGGCGTAGACCTCGAGGCGCAGGCGCTCTCCGCGCACGTAGCCGTCGGGAATGTGCGCGTCGACCTGCAGGTCCATACGCACGTCCGTCTTTTCAGTGGGGGCGTCGCCTCGATAGGCGGCAACCGCGTCGGAGACCATCCGCACGTAGAGGTCAAAACCGACCCCCTCGACGTGGCCGGACTGTGCCCCTCCCAGGAGGTTTCCGGCGCCTCGAATCTCGAGGTCACGCTGAGCGACGGCTAGGCCGGCTCCCAGCTCGGTGTTGGCGGCGATCGTCTTGAGGCGCTCGTGGGCGGTCTCGGTGAGCGCCTTGTCACCGGGGTAGAAGAAGTACGCGTAGGCGCGTTCGCGGCCTCGTCCGACGCGCCCGCGCAGCTGGTGGAGCTGAGACAGGCCGAAGGTGTCGGCGCGATCCACGATGAGCGTATTCGCGTTGGAAATGTCCAGGCCCGTCTCGACGATGGTCGTACACACGAGCACGTCGAACTCGTGGTTCCAGAAGTCCTGAATGACGGCCTCGAGCTGGTGCTCGTTCATTTTTCCGTGGGCCGTGCGCACGCGCGCCTCGGGAACCAGCTCGGTGATGTGGGCGGCGACCGAAGAGATCGAGTCGACGCGATTGTGCACGTAGAAGACCTGGCCGTCGCGCAGGAGCTCGCGTCGGATCGCGGCGCTGACCTGGGCGTCCGTGTAGGCGCCGACAAAAGTCAGGACCGGCTGTCGCTCCTCGGGCGGGGTCTGGAGGATCGACATCTCGCGGATTCCGGAGATCGCCATCTCGAGCGTGCGCGGGATAGGCGTGGCGGACATCGACAGGACATCCACGTCGGTGCGCAGCGCCTTGAGCGTCTCCTTGTGCTCGACGCCGAAGCGCTGCTCCTCGTCGATGATGACGAGGCCGAGCTTCTTGAACGAAACGGTGCCGGTCAGCAGCGAATGCGTGCCGATGACCAGGTCAACCTCGCCCGAGGCCAGCCCCGCCTTGACCTCCTCGGTTTCCTTCGGGGTCGAGAAGCGCGAGAGCGTGCCAATGCGCACGGGGAAGCCGGCGTAGCGCTCGGCGAAGGTTTCCGCGTGCTGGGTGACCAGCAGGGTCGTGGGCACGAGGACGGCGGCCTGGTAGCCGTCCTGGATGGCCTTGAAGGCGGCGCGCACGGCGATCTCGGTCTTGCCGTAGCCGACGTCGCCGGTGAGCAGGCGGTCCATGGGAACGGGCTTTTCCATGTCGGCCTTGACCTCGTCGATGGTGACGAGCTGGTCGGGGGTCTCAACGTATGGGAAGGCGTCCTCGAGTTCGCGCTGCCAGGGCGTGTCGGGGCCGAAAGCGTGGCCCTTGGTCTGCTGGCGCACGGCGTACAGGCGGATGAGTTCCTTCGCGACCTCGTTAACGGCCTTCTTGGCGCGAGCCTTGGTCTTGGCCCAGTCGGCGCCGCCCATCTTGGTCAGGGAGGGATCGTCGGATCCGGTGTACTTCGAGATCTGGTCCAGCGCGTCGGTGGGCACGAAGAGCCGGTCGGCGGGCTGTCCGCGCTTGGAGGGCGCGTATTCGATGACCAGGTAGTCGCGCGTCGAGGCGGCGTCCCCGCGCCCGATCGTGCGGGAGACGAGCTCGATGAAGCGTCCGATGCCGTGCTGGTCGTGGACGATGTAGTCCCCGGGGTGCAGGGTCAGCGGGTCGACGCCCTTGCGCCTGCGCGAGGGCATGCGGCGCATGTCGCGCGTGGATGCGCCCGCGCGCCCAGTGAGGTCGCCTTCGGTGAGGATCGCGACCTTCAGGTGGGGAGTGACGAAGCCGACGCCGGCCTGCGCCGTCGTAATGGTCACGAGGCCGGGGTCGGGGCGCGCTTCCACGTTGTCCGCGAGCGCGGCCGGGCACGAGGCGTCGATGAGGATGGAGCGGATGCGTCGGCCCGGGCCGGGCCCTTCGGTGGTGACGACGATGCGCCAGCCGTCGCGGGCCAGGTCGGTGAGGTCGGCGGCGGCTCGGGCGAAGTCTCCGCGGTAGGGGTGCACGTCGCGGGCGCCCACGCGCATGAGGGTGGGCGAGACGACGACGGGCGCGGGGCCGTCCGTAGAGGGCGAGTCGGCCTCGGCCTCGTCGATCGCGGAGGCGAGGTCGGCGGGCGGCAGGTCGGTGAGCTCCCACCAGGGGCGATTCCCACTCCCCCACAGGTCTGCCAGGTCAAGGAACGAGGCCTTGGAGGCCTCGAGCGGGGTGTCGGCTCCCCCGGCGGCGGCGCTCCACGCGGCGGCGAGGAATTCCTCGGTCGTGGCGACGAGGTCGGCGGCGCGGGCACGGATGCGTTCGGGGTCGGAGGCGAGGATCGGCGAGCCTGCGGGCAGCAGGTCGAGGAGGGATTCCATGCCGCCGACGAGGATCGGAGCCAGGGATTCGATGCCGGGGGCGGCGATTCCCTCGGCGGCGAGGCTGAGCATCTCGGCGGCGCCGGGCAGGCGGTCGGCGGCCTCGCGGGCCCGGGCACGTACGGCCCGGGTGAGGAGAAGCTCGCGGCAGGGGACGGCCCACAGGCCGTCGGCGGCCTCACCGAGGGTTCGCTGGTCGGAGACGGAGAAGGCGCGGATGTCGTCGACCTCGTCCCCCCACAGCTCCACGCGCAGGGGGTGGGGTTCCTGGGGCGGGAAGACGTCGAGGATGCCGCCGCGCACGCTCATCTGGCCGCGGCCTTCGACCATGTCGACGCGCTCGTAGCCCAGCTCGGCCAGGCGGTTCGTGGTCTCGGTGAGGTCGAGAATGTCGCCGGTGCGCACGCGCACGGGTTCGAGGTCCGCCAGGCCGGAGATGATCGGCTGGAGGAAGGCGCGGATGGGGACGACGAGGACCGACATCGGCCCGGCGCTGTCGTCTCCCGTGATCGGGTGGACGAGGCGGCGCAGGACGGCGATGCGGCGCGCCATCGTATCGACCTGGGGCGAGAGGCGCTCGTGGGGCAGGGTCTCCCACGCGGGCAGCATGGCCACGCCCGGGATCCACGAGGCCAGGGCGTTGGTCAGCGATTCGGCGTCGCGCCCGGTGGCCGTGAGGACGACGAGGGGCGTGGCCGCGCGGGAGGCGACGGCCGCAAGGAGGGGTGGACGGATGCCGACGGGCGCGACGATCGTGCCGGAACGGCCGGCTTCGACGGAGTCGATGGCCGTCTCGATCGCGGGATCGGTGGTGATGTCCGGGAGAAGTCCGGTGAGTAGCACGCGCTGCCTTTCGCGGTGAGAGTGCGCGGCGACGCCCAGGGGCGCCGCCTCGATCAGGACCCGGTGTGCAGGGCCATCTGGGTGGGAGCAAATCCCTTGGTCACGATGTCTTCGACGACGTCGGCGGCCTGCTCAAAGGTCACGTCCCATTCGGGGCGTTCCTTGGAGGGCAGGGTGGCGAGCACGTAGTCGGCGGGGTCCATGCGCCCCGGCGGGCGGCCCACGCCGATGCGCAGGCGTGCGTAGTCGCGCGTGCCCAGGTGCTGGCTGAGGGACTTCAGGCCATTATGGCCGCCCTCTCCGCCGCCGACCTTGAGGCGCAGAGTGTGTGCGGGCAGGTCCATGTCGTCGTGGATGACGAGGATGCGCGAGGGGTCGATCTTGTGGAAGGTGGCGAGCGCGCTGATCGGACCGCCGGAGGTGTTCATGTAGCTGTCGGAACGCGCGAGAATCACGCGGGGTCCAGGCACGCCGCCGGGGCCGATCCCTAAGCGGACATCGGCGGTGTGCGTGCGCGAGCGGTGCGAGGTCAGGGTCGCGCCGCCGCGCGAGGCGAGCACGTCGAGGGTCAAGTACCCAACGTTGTGTCGGGTGAAGGCATACTGTGCGCCGGGGTTACCCAACCCGACGACGAGCCACGGTCCGTCAGTCGTCATACTCCGATTGTGCCACCCGCGCCGAGAGCATGTCCCACTGGGGGGCATCCTCGACGACGGGGGCTGCCTCACGTCGAGACGTGGCCCACGCGTCTGCGAAGAGCTGCGCCCACTTGGTGTACGCCGCCGAATTCGGGTGGAAGAAGTCCGCAGCGTGGTAGGCGAACGTGTAGGTCGGCAGGGAGTATTCCTGGGTGAGGGAACGCAGGTCGACAAGGTGCGCGTCGCTGTCGGAGACTGCGGACCCGATACGGTCGGACATGTCCTGCGCACGACTTTCCTGGGGCATGATGCCGAAGGACGGGATCGTGGAGACGAGCGCGTCGGCAGGCAGGAAGACGAGGACTCGACGCAGGCGCTCTTCGAACTGGCCGGGGGCCATGTCCTCGGTCATGACGTCGTTGCCGCCGATGGTCAGCGTCACCAGGTCGGGGCGGTAGGGGCCGTCCAGGAGGCCCAGGCCGCGCATCTGCGGGATCTGAGTGAGTTCCACGGACTCGATCGTGGCCCCGGAGAGGGACAGGTTGAGCAGAAGGACCTCGCGATCCATCTGCGCGGCGATCGAGGAGGCGAGGCGGGCCGGGTAGGACTCGGTGACGCGCGAGGCGCCCACACCCTGCACGGAGGAGTCGCCGAGGGAGACGATCAGGTAGGGACGCTCACCCTCGGGATGCTCGTCGAGCTCACGCAGGCGGTCCAGGGTCGCCAGGTTGTGGTTTTCCCATGCCTTGCGGTAGTCACCGCGCTGGGAATCCAGCCGCAGGAGGCGTCCAATCGCCAGGCCGCCACCAAAGAGGCTCGCACCGCCGGCTGCCGCGCCCGCTACCTGCCATGCTCGTTTGCTGATCCCCATCGGAATGTCCTTCCCTCGTGTCTGCTGTTCCTCAGTGTAACGAGGCCGGGGCCGGTGCTTCAAATGCTGAAGCACCGGCCCCTCGGTTTGTCACAGATCGCTCAGTCCAGGCGTCCGGCAGGAGCTCCCGGGAGGGATCGGATGAAGTGGGGAGGCTCCCAACCTCGCTCCGCGTAGGCGGCCGCGACGGCTCGTGCCACACCCTCCACGGCGTGCGCGTCGACGAGCGCGATCGCACTTCCGCCAAAGCCACCGCCCGTCATGCGCGCACCATGCGCGCCCGCGGCGCGGGCAGCCTCCACAGCCACATCCAGCTCCTCACAGGAGACCTCGTAGTCGTCGCGCAGCGAGTCGTGCGAATCGTTCAGGAGAGCGCCCGCGACCGCCAGACGCGTGCCGTCCAGCGGCCCCTCATCGAGAAGCTCAATGAAGGCGCGCGTGCGCGCGATTTCGGAGACGACGTGGCGCGTGCGGGCGGCCAAGCGCTCATTACCCAGCGCGGCCGTGGCCTCGCCGAGGTCCTCAACCTCCACGAGCTGGCCCACTCCCAGGATGCGCGCCGATTCCTCGCAGTCCGCGCGGCGCGACCCGTACTGGCCGTCCGCCAGCGAATGCTTGGCACGCGTATCGATGACGAGAAGCTCGAGACCCACCGCGCTCAGGTCGAAGGGAACCTGGCGCGTCGACATGTCGCGGCAGTCGAGGGCCAGCGCGTGCCCCTCGCGGCAGCGCAGGGACGCCGTCTGGTCCAGGCCACCCGTGTTCGCACCCGCCACCTGGTTTTCCGCGGCGCGCGCGGCATCCACGAGCACCTTGCGCCCCTCGTCGTTGGGGGCCTCGATCGTGCCCGCAAGACCCAGCGAGCACACTTCGTCAAGGGCAACCGCAGTCGCACACTCGAGCGCGGCGCTCGACGACAGGCCACCTCCCAGCGGCACGCACGACCACAGAGCCGCGTCAAAACCGGGCAGCGGCCCATATCCAGCCTGCTCGAGGGCCCACGCGACACCGGCGAGATAGGCGGTCCAGTGGTTAGCGACCTCGCCGGGGGTTCCCTTCGGACCGATCACGTCGAGATCGAGGACGTCGATCGCCTCGCGCGTCTGCGGCGAAATCAGGCGAATCGTCCGATCCTCACGAGGCGACAGCGCCACGTAGGCGCGGTGCGGCAGTGCGATCGGAACGCACGGACCGCCGTTGTAGTCCACGTGCTCGCCGATGATGTTGACGCGCCCGGGCGCGCTCCACACGCCCCGAGGCTCGTAGCCAAACGCGTCACGGAACAGGTCTGCGGCCTGCGCGGCCCCTTCATCGGGAGTAGCGGCGTCGGCCCACACGAGATCAGTCACAAGATCCTCCTTGGTCTCACTTCCCCAAGGCTACGTGAACGCCCTCACATCCTTCAAGCGCTACGGCCTCATCGAACCCGCCCCGACACCCGGTACAGTGGAGCCACCACAACCGCGACACAGGCAGGCCCCATGTTCCTCCCCCAACGACTCCCCGACCAGGACTGGCTCGGCGTCGTCGTCGCGATCCCCGAACCGTGGGTCACACAGCTCACCGACCTGCGCCTGCGCCTGGGAGACCTTGCAGGATCACGCATCCCCGCGCACATCACGCTGATGCCGCCCACGCCCGTCGCACGAGAAGCGCGCGCCGAAGTCATCGACCACCTGCGCTCCATCGCATCGAGGCATTCCCCCTTCCGCGTCACCCTGTCCGGCACCGATTCCTTCCGCCCCGTCTCCAACGTCGCTTTCATGACGCTGGCCGAAGGTGCTTCCGACTGCACGGACCTCGCCGAGGAGATCCGCTCCGGCCCCCTCGACCACGAGACGCGCTTTCCGTATCACCCTCACGTAACGCTGGCTCAGGACGTCGACGACGTCGCCCTGGACATGGCACTCGACATCGGCGCAACCGTTGAGGCCTCCTGGATCGTTCCCGGTTTCCGTCTGGACCGCATCGCCCCCTCGGGCATCTATTCGTCGATGGCCCTCTTCGACTTCGACGCCTCCGGCCACTGATTCCCTGCCACCAGCCCTGCGCACACTGGTATCCGGGCGCCGGAGGCAACGGCCATCCACGGGCACCTCAACACACACGAAAGGCCGCGGCCCAGGGAGCATTCCCAGGCCACGGCCTCGTCGTTGAAATGTCAGATCTCGTAGGTCACCGAGACCGGCGCATGATCCGAGAAGCGCTCCGCGTACTCGTCGGCGCGGCCGATCTCGAAGGAACGCGCGCGCTCGCCCAGGGCGGGCGTCGCGTACTGGTAGTCGATGCGCCAGCCCGCGTTGTTGACGAAGGCCTGGCCGCGCCACGACCACCACGAGTAGGGGCCCTGCACATCGCCGGCCAGGTCGCGCACGGTATCGCGCCACCCCTCCTCCACCCATCGGTTGAGGAAGGCGATCTCCTCGTCGAGGACGCCGGCGCGCTTGTTGTGGTTCGGTTTCCAGTTCTTAATGTCAGCCTCCGAGCGCACAACGTTGAAGTCGCCGCACACGAGCGAGGAGATGCCACCGCCAGCCTCTTCGGCGATGAGCTCAGCCATGCGCGCGCCGATGCGGGGCAGGTGCGCCATCTTGGCCTCCTGCTTGGGAGTATCCTTCTCGCCCGAATGGAAGTAAGCGGAGACGACGCGCACGGGGGTGTCGCCGCCCTCGGGACGCACGACGGCCTCAAGCCAACGACCCGAATCCACGTCCGTCTCGGCCTCGTCGAGAATCAGGCGAGGCTCGCCTTCCAAGACCGCGCGCCCGCGTCGCACTGCTACGCCTACACCCGCGCGCCCCTTGATACGACAGGGAACCCACACGCTCTCCCAGGCCTCGCCCATGATCTCACGAGAGATCTCCTCAGGCGCGCGCACCTCCTGCATGAGCAGCACATCCGTATCGCTTGCCTCCAGCCAGTCGAGGAATCCACGCTTGTGGGCGGCGCGGATGCCGTTCAGGTTCACGGTGGTCACCGTCAGAGTCATCGTTTTCTCCTTACGCGAGTTTTCTTCAGTCTAGAGGAACGAGGAGGCGCGGCGAGGAATGGACATCCTCACCGCGCCTCCGCTGCGTTCGCGCGCGACCTCCATGTTTACCGAGGCCACGCGCGCCTGTCAGTTCGCGCTGATTCCCGCCTGGCGTTCGGCTGCCTCGACGACGTTCGTCACGAGGAGGGCCCGCGTCATCGGGCCAACACCGCCGGGGTTGGGGCTGAGCCAGCTGGCCACCTCATCGACGCCGTCCGCGACGTCGCCCATCAGTCGAGCCTTGCCGTCCTCGCCCTGCACGCGGCTCACGCCGACGTCGAGGACGATGGCGCCGGGGGCCACCATGTCGCGGGTGATAATCCCCGCGGAGCCCGCCGCGGCCACGATGACGTCCGTACGACGCACGTGATCAGCCAGGTCGGTCGTACCCGTGTGGCACACGTCGACCGTCGCGTTCACTTCCTTGCGCATGAGCAGCAGGCCGATCGAACGACCCACGGTCACGCCTCGACCGATGACACACACGTTCTTGCCGGCCAGGTCGATCCCATGGCGTTCCATGAGCTCGATGACCGCGCGCGGCGTGCACGGCAGAGGCGAATCGATGGGCCCCGAGCCTCGCAGCACGAGGCGTCCGAGGTTCATCGGATGCAGGCCGTCAGCGTCCTTCGCGGGGTCGATACGCTCCAGGACGGCGTTCGTATCGATGCCGCGCGGCAGGGGCAGCTGCACGATGTAGCCCGTGCAGGCAGGATCCGCGTTGAGCTGATCGATCGCGGCCTCCACCTGTTCTTGCGTCGCGTCGGCGGGCAGGTCCACACGGATCGACTCGGCGCCGATCTGAGCGCAATCGCGGTGCTTGCCGGCGACGTAGGCGACGGACCCGGGGTCCTCGCCCACGAGGATCGTACCGAGGCCCGGGACAACCCCGGCCTCGCGCAGACGATCGACGCGCTCCTTCAGCTCCGCCTTAATGGCGGCAGCGGTCGCCTTGCCATCCAGGACCCCGGCGGGGCCCTCCCAGGGAGCCCTCACGATCAGAGCCCGGCGTACAGCGGGTGCTTGTCCGTCAGCTTCTTGACGCGGGCGCGCAGGGCGTCCACCTCAACGTTGCCGCCGGACGCCCCCTGAGACAGGGTCGTGCCAATGATGTCCGCAACCTCGGCGAAGTCCTCGGCGTCGAAACCACGCGTCGCAAGGGCAGGGGTGCCGATGCGCAGGCCCGAGGTGACGGCCGGCGGACGAGGGTCGAAGGGAACGGCGTTGCGGTTGACGGTAATACCGACCTCGTGCAGCAGATCCTCGGCCTGCTGACCGTTGAGCTCGGAGTCAACCAGGTCAACGAGGACGAGGTGCACGTCGGTGCCGCCCGTGACCAGCTTGATGCCGGCCGTCTTCGCGTCGTCAGCGCCCAGGCGCTCGGCGATGATCTGCGCACCCTCGAGGGTGCGGCGCTGGCGGTCCTTGAATTCGTCGGTCTGCGCGACCTTCATGGCGATGGCCTTCGCAGCGATCGCATGCATGAGGGGGCCGCCCTGCTGGCCGGGGAACACCGAAGAGTTCAGCTTCTTGCCCCACTGCTCGCCGCGCGAGGACAGGATCATGCCAGAACGAGGACCACCCAGGGTCTTGTGGACCGTCGTCGTCACCACATCAGCGAAGGGGACGGGGTTCGGGTGCAGTCCCGCGGCCACGAGGCCCGCGAAGTGAGCCATGTCCACCCAGAGGGCGGCGCCGACCTCGTCCGCGATGTCGCGGAAGGCCTGGAAGTCAAGGTGACGCGGGTAGGCGGACCAGCCGGCGATGATGACGCGCGGACGCTCCGCGAGGGCAGCCTCACGGACCTTCTCAGGCTCGATGCGCATGGTCTCGCGGTCAACCTCGTAGGCGACGGCCTTGTAGTTCTTGCCCGAGAAGTTCAGGCGCATGCCGTGGGTCAGGTGACCGCCGTGAGCCAGCGACAGGCCGAGGATCGGGTCGCCGACGTTCGCCATAGCCATGAGTGCGGCGGCGTTGGCCTGCGCACCGGCGTGGGGCTGAACGTTGACGTAGTCGCCGCCGAAAACCTGCTTCGCACGTTCGATGGCGAGAGACTCTGCGACATCCACGAACTCGCAGCCACCGTAGTAGCGGCGGCCCGGGTAGCCCTCGGCGTACTTATTCGTAAGGACCGAGCCCTGCGCCTCGAGGACGGCGCGCGGGACAAAGTTCTCCGAGGCGATCATCTCAAGAGTGTCACGCTGGCGACCAAGCTCGGCGTCCAGAACGGCCTGAATCTCAGGATCCAGCTGCGCAAGTGTCATGTCATTGAGGGAATCCATGGGGTTCTCCTATTGATCATCCGATGATGGTTGGCAGTGGCCTCTAGCCCAGGCGGGCGGCTATCGATGCCGACGCGTCGCTCCCCGGTGGTGGCCCACCTGTTCGCCAGTCACGACACACCTACCAGTCTATCGCTCGGTGGTTTTCCATGCATTCTGCCAAGGTGTCAACGCCCTACCAGCCGGTCACATGAGTTTTCCAGCGCTCCTGGAAAACTCTCGCCGTGCACGAAATCACAGCTATTTTTCGCTTGTACTTGACCCTTTGGTTAGCAACCAAGCTAACCATGTGGATAGACTAGAGTTAACACCTAACGGTGACTGAGTTGCGCAGTTGATATCTACCCAGTAGATATCCCAGTTCGGAGCGGTTTTCACCGCTCTAACCATCACGCAGCATTTGAGTTTGAGGAAGTAGAAGGAAGACGCACAGATGACAACTTTGACGAAGCCCACTGCACGAGCCGCCTCGACGGCTCTCGCATTCGAGCACGCGTCGGATCTTGCCGCCTCCGCCGACAATGCGATTAAGCGCATGTGCGACTTTTTCGCTGCCCTCGTCGGAATCATCCTACTGACGCCACTCTGGATCATCGTCGCCCTCATGGTGCGCCTGAACGACGGAGGCCCCGCCTTCTTCACGCAGGAGCGCATTGGCCTCAACGGAACAACTTTTACCATGTACAAGTTCCGCACCATGCGCATGGACGCTGAAGAACTCAAGGCCTCCCTCACGGAAGCCAACGAAGCGGACTCCTCTGCCGGAAATTCGATCATGTTCAAGATGGCGAACGATCCGCGTGTTACGCGCATCGGGGCCTTCCTGCGCAAGACCTCCATCGACGAGCTTCCCCAGCTGTTCAACGTGCTGCGTGGCGACATGTCGCTCGTCGGGCCGCGCCCCCCGCTCCCCAGCGAGGTCGCTCAGTACGAGTCGCGTGTCATGGGCAAGTTTGCCGTTCGCCCCGGCATTACGGGCCTCTGGCAGATCTCCGGCCGCTCGAACCTCTCCTGGGATGAGACCGTCCACCTGGACCTCTCCTACGCCCAGCACCGCTCCCTCACCCTCGACGCGTGGATCATACTTCAGACCATCCCCGCGATCCTGCGTCACGAGGGGGCCTACTAAGCCTTTCCTCTCTGTGTGTGATTAGGTGTGGCCCGAGCCAATTGGCTCGGGCCACACCTTTATCTTTAACGCCCCACCACGGCCGCACATCACCGCAACCTCTAGGCAATTCACACCGGCTTGGACAGCGCGGTGAGGCCCCATCGCAGTACCTCATGGCAGTGCTCACACAATGAGCAGTTCATAAGTCTCACGAGAGTGTGACACCGGCACACAGGAGCCCCTTTGCCACCCGCATCCCAGGGATCCGTCGCACCCTCATAATGGTTTGTGTGGGCTACACCATTCACTGCATAACCCTTTTAAGCATCCATCCGGAAGCGTTGTGAGACACGCTCAGCGCCACTCCCCCTCCCCCACGCGCGTCCCTCATGCACTCCCGAAAGCCGACCAGGCTCTCACACGAAAGAGACCCTGACCTGCGAGCGCGCACCTTCACGCAAACCCTGTTGCTGACCGAGCTTCGAGACACAGGACGACAGGATTGACCGATAAGAGCCTCGAGCCCCACTTGCCGCGGGCATGGGCCGGGAGGATATGCCATGACGATACGGATAGGTTATGGCGATCTGGATAGGTTGGAGCGATCTGAATAGGAAAGTAACCTATCCAGAACTGCCGTTCCTATCCAGAACAACCCGTTGCAGTCGCCTGAAGCGCACGTCGCCAGATACGGGGGGCTGACCACACTAGGCGCACACAATGCCAGATGACAGCAGGTAGAAACAACAGCCCCTACGCGCCAGCAGCCTTCACGACCCACCAGTGGGCAGCGCCAGCCTATTCGGCAACGTGGAGGAGGCCGGACCCCTGCGGGTCCGGTCTCCTCCACAACGACTAGCGTCAACCTCGGTCAGCGAAGCGTCACGCCACCGACCAGTCCGAGATCGTCGAAGCTACCCATTGCCTCGAGCCGCGAGATGAGCTCGGGCGCGTGAGCGACGAAGTCGAGGGCTTCGACGGTGTAGCGCTTGGTGAGCCGCTTGGGCTCGTGCGCGATGCGCCAGGCCCACCCGAGGCGGGCGGCGTGCACCCAGGTCGGGAAATAGTCGTCGGCAGCGCGCGCGTACTGGTCGATCCAACCGCCCGCGGTGCACACAGACGCCTCGGGCAGGAGGTCGAGAACGAACGACGCGACGACCTCCTGGAGGCCGGCCCCCAGGCCGACGATCACGAGGCGCGGATCGAAGGCAGTGAGCACCGAAGGATCGGCCTTCAGCCGACGAAGCCCCTCATACCCGTCAATGACCTGTACATCGAAGCGATGCAGGCGATCGGCTGCGGCCTGACCGGCCTCGGGCACAGCCCCGATGAGGGCGATGCGGGTGCCATCCTCAAGGCGTTCGAAGACGTGCGGCAGGACGAGGTCCGCAGAGGTGCGGGCGACCTCGTGGCCTGCTGCGCGCAGACGCATCTGCAGGAGGGTCCCATCGAAGCCGACAGCGTGCATGCGGGCAAGCGCACGGAAGTCGGCATGCAGGAGGGACCAGTGGTTGAGCCACGTGGTCGTGTGCCCTCGAGTGAGCACGCGCTGTGCCATCGCGTCGAACGCGGGATCGGTCGCGGGGGCGCCGACCGCGCCGGCAGCTTCGGGTTCAGCCTCGCCGCCGGCGGGAGTTGACGTCGCGGTCATGGAGATCACCTCACCAGGCTTGCCTTGAGATCGAAGGTTACGGATGCCGCATTCGCGTAGTTGGCGTGCGTTTCAACCGCGATACGGTTGACGCCGTCCCTGAGCACCTTGCGAGGTACCGCGATGCGCACAATGTTGTTCTTCGCCGTAGCGAGGCCCACGTTGGAGGAGGCTCGCGTATTGGCGTCGATCGTGCCTTCGGGCATGTTCACGCGCTTGATTTCGGTGCCGTTGATGTAGATGACTGCACCATCGTCAACGCGGACGTTGAGAATGACCTCGAAGTCAGCGCTGAGGGTACCGAAGTTGACGTCACGCACGAAGTAGTTCGTGATGGCTCGGTCCGCTGCCGGCAGCGTGAAGGGCGTACCGGCGTCACGGTCACCCCAGCCAAGCGGGCTGGCGCCGTGCTTCCACGAGGACAGGTCGGCGGTGGAGTTCCACGCCGGGTCCGGAGTTTCCTTGGAGTTCCAGTAGTTCCAGTACATGCCGGGGTACAGGAAGTTACCGAGGTTCATCGCGGAGACATCGAGCACCTCGAGGGGCTTGTCCGGGTCGGGCGTGAGCGGAACGTCCGGCTGCGGCTGGGGCGCCGGCTCCGGATCGGGCTCGGGATCGGGTTCCGGAGTAGGCTCGTCGCCCTTGGTGACGACCTTGACCATACCGTCGATGGTCATCGACGAGCTGGAGCGGTAGTTCAGGTGCGTTTCGACGGCCAGCGTGTTCGTACCGGCGACCAGCTTGTCCGCGGGGACGAAGACCAGCTGTCGGTCGGCGCGCGCGGCGGGCGTCGTGACGGACGCGTTCGCGAAGGTCGAGGCGTCAACCGTTCCATCGTCCATGCGCTGGCGGTCTACTTCGTTGCCGTTGACGTACACCACGGCTCCGTCGTCGGCCGTCACGGCAACGTTCACGCCGCCGATGGCGGTCGGGTCAGCGACCGTGAAGTTGATGCGCGCGTAGGTGGTGACAGGGCGGTTCTTGGCCGCGCCCGGGGTCAGTGTCGTGTTGATTCCGGGGCCACCGTAGCCGATCGGCGAGGCACCGCGACTCCAGGCGGAGTCGTCGAACGAGGTCTGGGCCCAGTTCTCGGCGACCGGATCGGTCGACCAGTGGTACGCCCAGGCGTCATCCTCGTCGACGAGCAGCGTGGCACCGTCGGGCTGGGTGGGCTTGCCGTTGGAGTCGACCGTGTAGACATGGGTCGAGGCACCGCGCAGGCCGTCGGAGGCCACCGCGCGCACGAAGAAGCGATTCTTGCCGCCCAGGGGAACGGTCACGGAGTTCGAGGTCGTGGTGGCGATCGGACGATCGTCACGCAGGATGTCGTAGGAGACGGCACCGGGCACGGAGGACCACTTGAGCGTGACATCCTTGGAGTTGCCGTCGGAGGCGCGCAGGTTCGCGGGAACCGCGGGGGCGGTGGCGTTGCGGGCGGGCATGCGCACGAAGCCACCGGACCACTGGCCCGAGGTCAGCGACGTGTAGGAGTAGTTGAAATCGCCGCCGGCCCACAGGGCACCGTCGTCAGCCATTTCGAGGGCCCACGCGCCGCTGGAGCGCAGGGAGCCGAGGCGGTAGGGGGTCCAACCGAGCTGGCGGCCCGTGGCCTCGTCCCAGCCGCCGACCCACTGAATCTCGTCGGCTCGCGTCCACGTGGTGCCCAGCGTCAGGTACTGGTAGGCATCCTGGAAGGCGTAGTCGGAGCAGTGGCACGACGCGTAGACGACGCCAGTGGCGGACCGGGTGCTGGCTTGAAGGTCACCGCCGTTGTACATGGTGATGGAGCCCGAGGTGCGCGTCATCGTGTCGGAGTTGTAGCCGAAGAGCGAGTGCTGCGAGCCACCGAAGTAGACGCGGCCGTTGGCGGCCGTCACGGTCTGCTGGTACTTGCCGATCAGGTAGGAGTGACGGAAGGTCCAGGACTGGTCGAGTTCGGCGCCGGCTGCCGTGGACAGGCGGCCAGCGTTTTCGACGACGCGGTCGTGGGCTCGGGTGAAGTAGCCGGCCGCGTAGTAGTAGGCCTCGTTCTCGTCGACGTCGATATCGATGACGGAGCCGTTGAACTCGGGGTTCCACGAGCGGTCGGGCTTGCCATTGATGTCGAGGCGGGCGCCGTTACGGGCGTAGGTCCACGACGCGCCGTTGCCCTGGAAGTGCGTGAAGATACCGCCCAGATAGATGTGGTCGTTGATGATCTTGATGGACTTGACCGAGACACGGCCACCGTTGGTGCCGGTGCGCGCCTGCAGGGTCCACGACGGGTCGATCTGGCCGGTCGCAGGGTCGATCAGAACGGTGCCGACGTGGGTCTCACCGTTCACCTTTGTGAAGTCGCCGGCCACGAGAAGCTTGCCGTTGGGCAACTCGGCGAGGTCCTTGACCTGGTTGTTGAAGGAGAACGTCTGACCGTTCCACTCCCCCGTCGTCGCGTCGAAGCCGGCAAGACCACTGGAGGCGATTTCCTGGCCGTTCTTGCCTTTCTTCACGCCGGTGAAGTTACCGCCCACGTACATCGTCGAGCCGATCTGCTCGAAGGCCTGAACCTGGATGTTACCTTCCTGGACGGAACCGTTGAGGTTGCCGGCCACGCCCCAAGACATCGGCGACGCGAACTCAGAAGCGGTAGCCTTCTGCTTCTTGGCGGGCGTCCCACCGTCACCGATGGCGCGGAAGCTGGCGTCCGTGGAGCGCAGCTGCGGGCGCACGTAGGCCTCGGCGTAGGGGTTGATGATCGAGCCGTTGCGGTGGAAGTACGACGTCGAGGAGGACGTGTCGTACCAGGAGGTTGCGAGGGGGCCGTAGCCCCAGCCGAGCGTGTACTTGTTCTGCGCGGAGGCGATGAGGTTGACGTAGCCCCAGGAGGTGTTGGTACCGAAGCCTGCCCACACAATGCCACCCTGGACCCACCATTCGTGGTCGAACTTCACATCCACCGGGTGAGCGCTCTTGAACGGCCAGATGAAGTCACGCATCTTCGGGAAGCGCATGCGCACGGTCTGGTAGGCGGTGCCCTTGTGGTTCGAGGCACGCTGGACCATGAGGCCGTCCTCAAGGTCGGAGACAGAGGTGCCGCCCAGTAACCCATTGACCGTCTGGTGTGAGGCCTGCACGACTTCGAAGTCACCGGCGGTACGCGGACGGGTCTTGAGCTTCTCCTGGTCGCCCTGTCCCTGGCTCCACGTCTCCCACCCTTCACGGCCACGACCGATGAGAACCCAGCCGCCGCCGTCAGTGGTCTGATCGCAGAAGAACTGGCCGGGCGCGTCCATGGTCGAGGTCTGCAGCCAGTACGTTCCATTCTGGGAACGCGGGTCGTTCTGCTTGATTTCCCAGCACGAGGCCGCGGCCGTGGCCGCGCTCAGGCCATCGTGGAGCGGGTCGGTGGCGGCGTGGGCAGCCGGGGAGAACGCAAGCACGCTCAGGCTGGTCACTGATGCCAGTCCAAGCGCCAAGCAACGGCGCATAAAACTCATGGGGTCCTCACGGGTATCGTGTAAATGGTTACTTCTATAGTGTCACGATAATTGCCACCGCTCAACCACTTGGTTAGGACCAGGTGGGAGCCGTTTACCACATACAAGTCAACCCCCGCCAAAAAGGTGGGGGTTGCACTTGTCAGCACGATTCACGAGCTGGAATGAACGAATGTCTCTGGCTCATGCCTCACACAAACGCGGGCGAAGAACAACGATTCTTCCCTTATTTCACAAGAGTCGCGTTCAGATCGAAGGTCATCGAGGGCGAGCCCTTGTAGTTGAGGTGCTCCTCAACACCGATGCGATTCACGCCGCTCGTCAAGAGGCTGGCGGGGATGGTGACCTCGAGCAGATCGGAGGCTGCCTTGGCGGCGCTCACGGCCGAGTTCGCGTAGGTGGTGTGAGTAATTTTGCCATCGGACATACGTTTCATGTCGATGATCGTGCCATTGACTCGCAGGACGACGCCGTCATCCGCACGCACCTTGACGGTCAGCGTGGTGTTCGGGGTGATCGGGCCCAGGTCGATGTCGCGCGCGAAGTAGTACGTGATCGCACGATCCTTCTTGGCGATATCGAGGGCGGTTACCGCGGCGGAGTCTCCCCAGCCGATCGGGCCGGAGCCACGGTTCCAGCTCTGGAGGGAGCCGGTCGTCGCCCAGTCGGAGGCGGGAGCATCCGTCGAGGTCCAGTAGTTCCACTCGTCCCCAGTGTGGATGACTGTGCCGGACTTGACGGAGGCCGCGTTGATCGGCTGCGTCGCGTCGGTCGGCTCGGTGCTGCGCTCGGTGGGAACGGAGCTGTTGTCGTCCGGGGTGCCTTCCACGCGGAAGATGGAGGCCTGCATGGCCACGGTCGCGGTGCGCATGTAGTTGACGTGCGTTTCCACGGCGATGACGTTGTCACCGGTCTTCAGGGCCGACGCGGGCACGAAGATCTCGGAGGGCGATGCAGAGGCCGCAGCGAAGTTGGGAGCGGCATCGGCACGGGTCGTGTAGCTCACCGTGCCGGCACCCATGCGGGTACGGTCCACCTCGACGCCGTTGATGTAGACGACGGCGCCATCGTCGGCCAGGTACTTGACGTTAATACCCTTGAGGCCCTTCGCGTCGGCGACCCGGAAGTGCGTGCGGTAGTAGGTCGTCACGGGGCGCGAGCCCTTGGTGGCGATCTGGGTCGCGATCGCGGAATCGCCGTAGCCCAGGGGGGCTGCGCCGGTCGGCCACGCGGAGTCGTCGAACGAGGCCTGGGCCCAGTTCTCGGGGGCCGCGCTGGCGTCAGAGCGGTAGTTCCACGTCGCATCGGCCTCAAGGAGGACCGGGTTGGAGGCGTCCACCTGACCGGGGGCCGGGGCGGTGTAGACCGCGGTGGTTGCGGAGCGGTTGCCCTCGGCGTCAACGGCGCGCACGAAGTAGCGGTTCTCGCCGCCGCGCGGCACCTCGACGGTGGTGGTCTCGGAGGTGGCGATCGGCCGATCGTCGCGCAGGATCTCGTAGGACACGGCGTCGGCGATGCCTTTCCAGGCGAGGGTCACGGTGGAATCGTTGGACGCGGAGGAGCGCAGGTAGGAGGGCGCCTCGGGCGCGACGTTGTCGCGGCTATCGTAGCGGGCGAAGCCGCCGTTCCACTGGGTGCGCGTGGCATCGGTGTGGGAGAGGGTGAAGTCGCCGCCCACCCACAGATTGCCGTAGTTATCGGTCGTCAGCGCCCAGGCGCCGGTCTTGCGGCGCGAGGAGAGCTCGAAGGGAGTCCACTTCAGGTTCTCGCCGGTGGCTGCGTCCCACGCGCCGACCCACTTGATCTCGTCGACACGCGACCAACTGGAGTCCATCTGCCACAAGTACATGTCCTGGTAGGAGGCATCGGAGCAGTGGCAAGACGCATAGATGATGCCCTTCGAGGACACGGTACTGGCCTGCAGATCGCCACCCCTACTGAAGGTCACGGAGCCGGAAACACGCTTGTTGGAGCCGGCGTCGTAGCCGAAGAGCGAATGCTCGGATCCGCCAATGTACACGCGGTTGCCGGCCGTCGCGATGGTCTGCTGGTACTTGCCTGCGGTGGTCGTCGAGGGCTCGAACACGAAGGAGGTGTCCTGGGCGGCGCCGGGCTGAGTGGAGAACTTGGCGGCGTACCAGGCACGCTCGGTGCCGTGAGCCTTGGTGAAGTGGCCGCCGGCGTAGAAGGAGCTGTTGGCTTCGGAGACGCCCACAGCCTGGACCGAGCCGTTAATCTCGGGGTTCCACGAGCGGTCGGGGCGCGAGGAGAGGTCAACACGGCCGGCGTTTCGGGCGTAGACCTTGGAGCGACCACCACCGCTGAGATGCGTGAAGGATCCACCAATGTAGACGTTGCCATCGTAGTAGGCGAGCGAACGCACGCTCACTGCACCACCACGAAGAGCATTCGAGACCTGCAGGTTCCACGACGAGTCGACCTGGCCGGTCGACGGATCGATGACGGCGGTTCCGACGTGAGTTTGTCCGTTGACCTGCGTGAAGTCACCACCGACGAGGAGTCGGCCGTCGGGTAGGGCGAGGAGGGCCTTGACCTGCGCGTTGAAGTCGAAGGTCTGGCCGGTGAAGTCGCCGGTGGACACGTCGAAGGCCGCGAGACCGCGCGAGGAAATCTCGGTGCCCTTGTCGCCCTGCTTGACGCCGGTGAAGTTGCCACCGACGTACATGGTGGAGCCGACCTGGGCGAAGGCCTGGACTTGGATGTTGCCCTCGGCGTACGAGCCGTTGAGGTTACCGCTCACGCCCCACGAGGTCTTAGCTGCGTACTGCGAGACGGCGCGAGTGACGGTGCTGGCCGGAAGTCCCTCATCGGAGATGCGGGAGAACGACGCGTCCTCGGAGCTCAGGCGTGGACGCATGTAGGCCTCCGCGTAGGGGAACACTGTCTGACCAGACTTGCGCAAAAAGGAGCCACGGGAGGTGACGTCACCACCCCAACTGGCGGCCACGGGGCCATAGCCCCAGCCGATCTGCCAGCCGGTACGGGCAGACGGGTAGACCTGCAGGGCGTTCCAGCCCTGATCGTAGCCGGAGGTGTTCCACATGATGTCGCTGACTGGGCCGCGCTTGTCCATCGAGATACTGATGGGATGTGCCATCTTGAAAGGCCACACGAAGTCGGTCATCTTCTGGAAGCGGATATCCAACGACTGGTAGGAATGTCCGGAGGGGCTCGACGAACGCATGACGCGCACGCCGTCGGCCTGATCCTTAACCGGCACGTTATTGAGCAGCTGATTCACGGTGTCATTGGAGAGCTGAACAACGTCGAAAGCGCTCGCGTCACGCCCGCGGGTGGTCAGCTTCGCGGGATCTCCCTTGCCGCCACTCCAGGCCTCCCAGCCTTCACGGCCGCGGCCGATCATGACCCAGCCGCCACCATCTGTCGTCTGGTCACAAAAGAACTGTGCAGGGTGATCCATGGCGGGGGTCTGCAGCCAGTACGCTCCGTCGGAAGCGCTGGGATTGCGCTGCTTAATGTCCCAGCACGACGCGGCGGCAGTCGCGGCGCTCGAACCGTCGCGAACGATAGCCTGACCGGGTGCAGAATCTCCCTGACCTGTGCCAACAGCGTGAGCCATCGGAGCGAGCGCGAGGGAAGCGCAGGCGACAATCGGCGCAGTTGCAAGGATTGCAAGGCGCGAAATCGCAGAAGCCATGACACGACCTTTCGGAGGGAACAGAAACTTGTTGCATAAAGAATTACACAACAATCCCCGTTCAATCAACCGAATGGTCACGTCAGACTTTCACAGGTGCGCCACACACCCCATTCCTACCCCCTGCGACGCCTCGCTAGGGACCCAAGTCCCGACAGGTGCAGACGATCCCTAAACACCCAGCAAACACAAGCGAAAACCAGGACCGCGAGTGCCGATCCGACAATGGTCGCAACGAAAGAGTCGCGCCCCAGCCACCACGCTATACACCCGCCCGGAATCACCGCAGACACGCCCACAACAAGGATCGGCTTGACCACTTCCGACAATTTCGGTGTCACACCGATAAACCGCGAGACCTGAATGGTCGCCATGGCCGCGTCAAGCACCATGCACACAGCCCACACGATCGCCGCGGCAACCATTCCTCCACGCGGAATAAAGATGACGTTACCCACAACGTTGAGCGTAAGGACCACGATCTTGTTGACCGCCGCCCACCCGGAGCGTCCACTCATGATGAGCAGCGAGTGAATGTTTCCCGCCATGAAAGTCACGATGGAGCCGATGCACAGGACCACGAGGACGTTCGCGCCGGGAGCGAAGCCATCACCGAGGATGCGCATGAGCGCGGGCGCGTAGATCGCCATGAGGGCGTAGATGGGGGCCGCGAACAGGACGAGCCAGATCGAGGCCGTGCTGTAGAGGTCGCGCAGCTCCTTCGTCTTACCCTGGTGCAGGAGTTTGGAGAACTGCGGGGAGACGACGACCCGCAAAGCCGTGTCGACGACCATGCCCGCCTGAATGAAGCGAATGGCGCCACCGTAGATGCCCGAGGCCGCATCGCCCGCCAGGAGACCGACGAGGAGGACATCGAGCCACTGCAGCGCCTGCTCGAGACCAGCGGTGAGGGTGCGAGGAAGCGCGAAGGACACGACCTGACGACGCCGCTGAGCGGTCGGCCAGCGACCCACCGAGTCGGCCGCCGAGGGCATGTGTCGCAGCAGCAGCCACCACGCGGCAACGTGGACGACGACGAAGGGCAGCGCCCAGGCGACAGACACGAAGGCCAGCGACCCGGTGAACGCGGCCGCGAGCGCAACGAGGAGGGGGCGCAGGCCGGGCAGCAGCAGGTTCTGAATGAGGACGTACTCGCGCATGTTGCCGAGCGCCCGCAGGGCGGCGGATGCGACCAGGGTGAGGGCACCGATCGGTACGAACCACAGGACGGCCCGGGTGGACGCCGCAACCTCGGCGTTCCAGATCAGGGGAGCCACGGCCTCGAGAATGAGGACGCACACGGTGGACACGCCCACAGTCATGGAGGCCATGAAGGACAGGGTCGCGCGGATCTCCTCGGGCGCATCCAAAGATAGGCGCGGCATCAGGTAGATGGCGGTGGAGTCGAGGCCCACCTTGGCCAGGGCCATGACGATCGCGAAGACGCCGGTTGCCTGGGTGACGATACCCGCGCCCTCGGCACCCAGCATGCGCGACAGGATGATCGTGAACGCGAAGCCCAGGACCGCGGAGGCAGCCGCTCCAACGAAGCCGACGATGCCCCCGCGCGCGAGGGAACGCCTGGCTTGATTTGCCTCACTCATGATCAACCTTCCCGCTACCGCGCGGTAGCCTTTTTCTATAACCTACCGATGGGATACACATGGACTTCATCAACTCGCTCTCCCCTGCCCGCAAGAAGAGCCTGCTGGCAGCCGCGATTCTCCTCATCATTGCGCTCGTCATCGCCGGCTTCCTGCGCCTGACGGGCTCCTCCGAGACAGATATGGCCGCCTCCGCGGCGTCCGGGGCGCAGAGCGCCGAAGAGGACCCGCAGTCCGACATCCCACAGTCCGTCGCGAAGACCATCACCCCGCAGTCGGGCGGGCCCGCGAACGAATCCGGTTCGCTGGCCACGGACGCCGAGGCCACCGGACAGGCCACCTTCGTCATGAACACCCTATGGGACGCGTACACGGATCCCGAGCAGGCTCGTGCGACCGACCTGTCCTCCGTGCTCACCGCCTCAGCGCTGGAGGAGTTCGACGCGCAGGCTCTCGAGTGGACGAGGGACGGCACCCGCACCACCGGCTCACCCACCCTCGAGGACGTGCACATCCTCAGCGATGACGGTGCCGGAAACGTCACGGTCTCGGCGTGCGTCGACTCGTCCAACGTTCGCGTCCTCAACGACGCGGGAACTGCGCTGACGGACGACACGACCATGACCCGCGCCCTCACCTATTTTCTGTTTGTGAAGGACGGCGGCGCGTGGAAGCTGTCCGGCTTCTCGTTCCCCGACGACCCGACTTGTTGAGTCGAGCAAGCATGTGAGTGGCAAAAGCCCCGTCGTTCGCGGCGGGGCTTGTCCATTGCCCCATGCGCACCGCGCGCTCGGCGCGGACTGTCCCGGCGATGCTACCGGCGTTCGCGCGGCCGTCACGCTCGGCCTCGGCGCGCTTGATCGGATCGCTCTCCTCCTCGAGGTGACGCGACAGGAGCGCCACCGCGACGACGGAGATCATGAGGCCGGTGTTCATGCCGTAGTAGAACTGCTCCACCAGGGTCGCCAGGATGATGCCGCCCAGGATCGAGCCGTACACGTCCGTGGCTCGCCAGATGCGCGGGAACATGCGCAGGAAGAAGGCGAGGAACAGCACCAGGCCGACCAGGCCGTAGGAGAAGATGACCGTCCAGAACTGGCCCTGCGTGCCCAGGGAGGGCAGCCACGGCGAGGCTGAGGGACGCGGGGCGCCGAAGCCCAGGAGCGGGGACTGCTGGAGCTCGTAGAGCGTCTCGACGTAGTTGGAGGCGCGGTCTTCCGTCGAGGAGGAGGCCGCAACGCGCTCAAGGAGCGACTGGGAGGCCGGCGTGGCGAGCCACGCGATCACACCCACGACGATGGCCGCGACGATACCCAGGACGGTACGCCAAGCTCCCGCGCGCAGGCGCTGGAAACCCACCCACACGACAATGACGATGAGGCCGATGTACATGCCGCGGTTGAGCGTTGCGGCTGCCGGGATGACCGACAGAGCGCACACGGCCGCCACGATGAAACGCCACTTGGAGCGCTCGCGCCACAGCACGTAGGCGAAAACGAGCGCGAGCGGGAAGATCAGCGAGTAGACGTTGCCGTAGGTGTTGGAGTAGATGAAGGGGGCCGACGGACGCGGGTCGGAGAGGATCCACGACGACGGGGTCCACTGGGTGGTCGCGCGCTTCGTGAACTCTTTGACGAAGTCGTTGGAGTGCAGGGCTCGCGGCACCAGGTAGTACATGAGAGTCTTGAAGCGCAGCGTCGGCGCCGCCATGGCGATGAAGCCGCCGATCGTGGTCGATGCCAGGAAGCCCCACATCGTGCCTACGATCGTGCGCACGCTGAGGGACTTGCGTGCGTTGAAGGCGTAGACCGCGAAGATGCCAGGCGAGATATGCAGCAGGAAGCGGTAGAACGCGCCGATGACGCGCCCGCCCGTGTCGAGCATGGTCATCGAGGCCAGCACCCACGCCAGGAAGAATACCCACAGGATGGATCCGGGCGGGAAGCGCAGGCCGTGTCGGCCGATCATGAACACGAGCATGATCGACGCGAACAGCGGCCACATCAGGTCACCGGAGCCGAGAACCCACCACAGGAAGTACGCCGAATAGGCCACAACGAAGGGCCACGCAGGCAGATCTTGCGCGTCCTCTCGCAACGGCCCAATTTGGGCGGGGGCGGGTTTGGCCCAGAGTCCTCGGCGTGGGCTCACGCGTTACCGTTCCCTTCGCCGGTCGTCTCCGTCGCGGACGAGGCCTGGGCCTCCCCAGCGCTGCTCGGTGCGGTCACGCTATCCTGCGCGGGGGCCCGCTCGGCCTGGCGCGGGGCGCCGAGCTTGTTGCGCGTGCGCGACGACAGGTAGAGGAAGGGGCCCTCGAGGAAGCCCTTGATCTCGGACTTGGTCAGCGAGCCGGGCACGTCCTCGTCGGTGCCGGCGACGCGAGCGCCACCGGGCTTGACGCGATTGAGGACGCCAGGCACACGAGTCGCCAGCGTACCGAGTACGGAGGGCTTGGCGATGATCGCCTTCGTCAGGAGCGCCGCCATACCCGAGCCGTTGCCGCGGATCTGCTTATCCAGGCCGGCCTCGTCGACGCGGTGACGGTGGTGCACGAGAGCGTCGGGCGTGTGGATGATGACGTCGCCCGTGGCCAGGATCCGCGCGAACATGTCGAGGTCCTCACCGCCGCGCGTCGAGGTGCCGGCGCCCAGCGCCGGATCGAAGGGGCCGACCTCCATGAGGACGTCGCGACGCATGGCCATACACACGCCTGCGCCCACCCGGGCCGTCGTGATCGGGAACAGCGGGCCGCCGTCACCCTTCTCACCCAGGACCTCCAGGCCCTCGGGGATATCACCGACGCACCACACGCGCGGGGACATGTCCTTGGGGAATCCGCCGCGCGACTCGAACCACCGCTGGGGCGCGTAGCGCTGCTCCAGGGGCAGCGCGATACCCGTCGTCGCAGCCACGTACGGCGAGGCCGTGAACGGGTCAATCATGGCGGTCAGCCAGTGCGGGTCGACGATCGCGTCGTCGTCCGTGAAGACAATGACTTCGCCGCGAGCAGCCAACACGCCGCGGTTGCGGGCGCGAGACAGGCCGGGACGAGACGCAGAGACGATGCTCAGGCGCGTATCGTCGATGCCCGCGAGCTTCTCGCGCGTCAGGCCCGTGTGCGGCGCGTTATCCACCACGACGAGCGTGAAACGCTGGTGATCCTGCGCGAGGATGGCGCGCACCGCGTCTTCGAGCATGTCGCACGAGCCGACCGTGCACATGACAACGGTCGCGTCCACGTCGGCGCCAGCGCCCTCTTCCCAGCCGCGCGCAGGGGCCGGTTCGACCTCGAGCACACGCGGATCGGTCTCCGGATGGTCCGTGCCCTCGATGTCGACGAACGCCGAGTTACGGCCGTTGTCGCGCACGAGCACGAGCGCTCGCGGATCCGATGGGTCGCCCGAAATCAGCTGAGAGACGCGCGCAGTGCGGTCAACGTGCCAGATGGAGGCAGCCTTGTGGTCGGCTGCGGTGGTCTCCTCGGCACTCATTTCTTGCCCTTCTCCGAGGAAGTCTCTTCCGCGGCTTCTTCCTCAGCCTCGGGTTCGATGACCTCGGCCGACTGAGCGGGAGTAGTCGGAGCGGAGGCGGGCGCGGCCACCTGGTCACCCAGGTAAATCAAGCCGTTCACCTCGCGGTTGATGATCGCCAGCTCATCGAGGAGGGCGTGCAGCGCCTTCAGGTCGTGGCCCTTGCGAACGGCGACGAGGACATGGCGCGAGGGGCGCACCTCGTCGAGGAGGGAGGCAAGGGGCTGGTTGATGTCGATGAGGCGCGGCGCGGGCACGCGGGTCTCGGCCAGCGAGGCGGACAGGACGCGGTGCAGGTCGCGGGCCTGCGGATCGGACGCATCGACGATCAGGTCAACCCAGTGATCGCGGTCTATCGCCATCGCGAGCATGCGGGTGGGGGCGAGCCACGGCTCGGGGGCGCCCTCGTCGGCACTCCACACGGGCAGCGCCGTCAGGTCGGCGAGCTGCGTGGGCGAGGTCAGGGAGCGCGAGCGGGTCTCACGGATGAGGACCAGGACCAGGCCGGCGAAGAGGCCGACCACGGTCGTGATGAGAATCAGGCGGGATTTCGAGGGCGAGACCTCGTCGCTCGAAGCCGCGGCCGGGGTGATGACGCGGCCGGCGGTGGCGTGGTAGGGGGCGAGCTGCTCGGCATCCTTCGCGAGCTTGGTCAGCTCGGTACGGATCTCGGCGGCGCGCGGGTTGTCCTTCGTCTTGCCGTCCTCGTCGGTCAGGGGCTGGAGGGAGGCGAGCTCGGCCTCAAGGGCCTCGATCTGCTCGTTGATGCCGGCTGCCATCTCGTCGGCGCGTTGCTCGACGAGGGCGGTGCGCTCGGTCAGGTAGGCGTTGGCGATCGTGTCGGCGGCGTCAACGGCCTGCTGGCGCGTGGGAGCCACGTACTCAATCTTGACGATCGTGCCGTTCGTGTCGCCGGACACCTCCATGTTGGAGCGAAGCTCCTCGGCGGTGACACCATTGCCGAGGCGCGCAGCCGCGACATCAAGGACGGCGGCGGACTTCGCAATGCCCTGCTCGGTCACCATGTCCGTCGTGTTCGACAGCGAGGCGCGCACGGCGGGAGCCGGGGTGATCGACGGAGACGTCACGGTCATCGACACGGTCGCCGAGTGCGACGCGGGGACACCAAAGGCGGCTGCGACACCTACGACCAGGCCGGCCACGGTCCCCGCAACGATCGAGGTCCAGCGGCGTGCCAGCGCGTGACGAAGGATCTGCTGGCCGCCCGTGGGCGGAGGGGTCAGGATCATGACTGTTCTCCTTGGAGGTGAGAGCGCACCCACGCGGCGCGCGCATTGAGCCGGCGCTCGAGAGCGCGGCGAGACGATGCGGGTCGAGACGCGACCCCCTGAGTGTAGACCTGCACGAAGCTGTCGAGCTCACGCTCAGCCTCGTCGCGAGGAAGCGAAACGAGCGAGACCAGGCGCGGCAGCTCCTGGCCCGTCAGAGACACCGAAAGGTCAGCGAAGGCCTGCGCCTGCTCGGGATTCTTCCACGAATCCGAGCGCCACGAGGCGTTTCCGGTGACCTGTCCCGGGTGGATGCGGTACAGCAGACCCCAGGGCGCGATGCGGCGGATTCGACCGCCCGCGGACGCCACGCGCATCCACAGATCGTAGTCCTCGGCGGGAACGCTACGGTAGCCGCCGACGCGGTCCATGATCTCGCGGGTGGCGAGCATGGTCGGGTGGCACACGGGGTTGGTGAGCAGCAGGTGCCAGCCCATGTCCTCGGGCGTGATCTCGTAGGGCATACGGGGCACCGGGCGGGAACCGCGCAGCTCAATCATCTGCGTAAAGACCATGTCGTCGCCGCGCTCGATGGCGCGCATCGTGCGCTTGAAGCGGCCCTTGAGGGACACGTCGTCGGCGTCCATACGACCCACGAGGCGCGAGTCGGTGCGCTCCATG
The DNA here is from genome assembly GCF_009730335.1 of Schaalia odontolytica. Lineage (GTDB taxonomy): Bacteria > Actinomycetota > Actinomycetes > Actinomycetales > Actinomycetaceae > Pauljensenia > Pauljensenia dentiphila. The sequence continues at coordinate 825,008 of NZ_CP046315.1, read as the reverse complement.
AGCTGAGTGAGAACACGAGAGACACCGCCCTCGCCCGGGGTGATGTCCTCAATGCGCAGGCGAGGATCGACCACTCCCCCACGCGACGCGCCACGGATCGCCTCGCCGACAGTCGAATCAGACGACGAGTCGTTGCCGACGACCAGCTCGGCGTCGCGCGGCATGGCCGCCAGCGTCGAGGCCACGGCGCGCGTGATCGTGCCCGCCGCGTTACGCGCAGGCAGCAGGACGGACAGCTCAGGCACGGGGCTCCCCCTGCGTGGCGGCCTGCTTGGCGGCCTCCTTAGCGGCCGCGTCCAGGGCGCGCAGGTCGCGGAAACGACGGCGCAGCGAAATCGAGGAATGCGCAACCGCGATGACTGCGAGGAACGTGTAGAGCACCATGAAAGGCACGCCGAAGCCCCACAGCACGAAGGACCAGCACAGCACGCCCGGGTCGGTGGGCAGCAGCACGAAGGAACGCAGGTTGCCGCCACGCGTCTGCTTGCGGCCCGCGGCACGCACGAACTGCTCGGCGAGGATCTGGCTCATGAACTGGCCCGACGTCACCCAGCCGTAGACGAGCGCGACGACGGCGAGCCACCACGACTCAGGGAGGTAGACCATGACGGCGACGGCGGTGCAGAAGTGGATCGCCGGGGAGCGGAACGCGTCGGCGACGTGGTCCACCCACTCGCCAGTCTTCGAGGACGCGCCCGTGACGCGCGAGACCTGGCCGTCTGCGGAGTCGAACATGAAGCCAACCGCGAGGGCCATGCCCACGATGAGGCCCGTCCACCACGCGGGGTCACACGCGACGAGGACGATGAGGCCCAGCGTCGAGAAGCACACGGAAACGAAACTGACGAAGTTCGGCGTCCAGCCGAAGGCCGCGCAGGCGGCGGCCACGACGCGCGCAGCGCCGCGGTTCACCCAGCGCATGTACGCGGGTACACCCGCGCCCGGCTTCTGCGCGGCAGCCAGCGCGGAGCGGTAAGCACTAAAACGAGTCCCCCACGAGGAAGCCGGCTCAAGCACGACGGGCAGGCTCACTGCGCCTCCCCTTCCGCCGCCTGGTCGCTGTCCTTCGCCGGGGCCTCGTCAGAGAAGTCCTCGGGCGCAATGAAACGGCGCAGCTTCGTCGACGACGTCGACGGCGTGTACGGGAGGTAGACGACGCGCGCGCCGACCTCGGCCATCTCGGCCTCGAGCGCGGCGCCCTTCGGAGTGTCCTTCCAGTCGTCACCCTTGAAGAGGACGTCGAAAGGTTGGAGACGCCACGCGAGGCGCTTGTCCTGGTCCAGGTCGACGACAACCGCATCCACGAAACGCAGCGACGACACGAGGTCGCAGCGCTCCTTGAGCGGAATGACGGGGGCGCGGCCCTTCATGCGGATGAGGGCCTCGTCCGAGGTCACGCCGACGACGAGGCGATCGCAGCGCTCACGCGCGGCGCGCAGGATATTGAGGTGTCCCTGGTGGAACATGTCAAAACCCCCGGGCACGTAGCCGGTGATGGGGGTGCGTTGCTGAGTCGTTTCGTCCACGTAACAAGTGTGCCATTTATCAGGCGGTCAATGCGACACTTACCCGCTAAATGACCGAAAGATCACGTCTGAACCTTGCCCACCAAGTGACAAGAGACTCCACACAGGGGCGTCATATCGCGTAAATGTGACCGCATGGCCGCACACACCCTTGTGAGAGGTTGCGACACGCCAGCCGGGTGTCACGAGGCCAACGCGCCGCTCGGGCGGTCAGGCTCAGCATGCCCACGGACCGCGCCCCGGCCTCGTCTTGACTCCCTCGGGAGGGCGTCAGCGCGAGAAGACGACCGTTCGGTTGCCATTCATGAGGACGCGACGCTCCGCGTGGAAGCGGACGGCCTGGGCGAGGACCCGGCGCTCCACGTCCTGGCCGAGGGCCACCATGTCCGGCGTCGAGTCGGCGTGGGAGACGCGGGTGACGTCCTGCTCGATGATCGGACCCTCATCGAGGTCGGCGGTCACGTAGTGAGCGGTCGCGCCGATCAGCTTCACACCGCGCTCGTGGGCCTGCGCGTAGGGGCGCGCACCCTTGAAGGAGGGCAGGAAGGAGTGGTGAATGTTGATGACGCGACCCTGCATGGCGCGGCAGACCTCGTCGGAGAGGATCTGCATGTAGCGCGCCAGGACGACGAGCTCAACGTTTTCGGAGGCGATGAGGTCGAGGAGCTGGCGCTCCGCCTGGGCCTTCGTGTCCTTCGTAACGGGGATATTGAGGAAGGGGACGCCGTAGAACTGGGCAACGGGCGCCAGATCCGGGTGATTGCCGACGACCGCGATGACGTCGATGGGCATGCCCTGCGTCTGCTGGCGGTACAGGAGGTCAGTGAGGCAGTGGCCCTCGCGGGAGACCATGATGATGGTGCGCAGCTTGCGGCCCAGGTCGTCGACGCGGTAGGTGGCGGCGAATTCCTCGGCGACGCGGGCCAGGCCCTCATCGATGGGCGCGCGACCCTTCGGGGAGTCGACCTCGACGCGCATGAAGAAAGTACCCGTGTCGGAGTCACCGAACTGCTGGGACTGGATGACGTTGCCGCCGGACCCACCAATCACGCCGGTCACGGCGTGCACGATGCCGGGGCGGTCCGGGCAGGACAGGGTCACAACAAGCTGCGCGTTTTCAGTCATGGGAGCCAGTCTAGCCAGGTTCATACCCATGAACGAGGCCGGGGCACCGTTTGCGGGAGATGCCACGGGGTTGCGGGGTGGGGTTGTTGCTGGGCGGGGTTGCGTTGGTGCGTTGTTGCGGTCGGGGTTACTGTCTGGACAGGCGGCACCACGGTTTCACGCGCGTTTCACGGGTCGCCAGGGCCGGCCGCGCTGGTTTCACGCGCGTTTCACGCACGCTTAGTCTGCTCCCAAATAACTGTTAACTCGCGTCCGGGCCAGCTTCGAACCGCACCCGCCGACGCAAGGCTGGCACGTCGACCCGCTAGGTGGCGCCCTTAACCCCTCTATGTGCACGTTAACCCCTTGATACGCACATTAACCCCTTAGTACGCACGCTAACCCCTTGATGCGCACGCTAACCCTTTAGGTGACAGCCTGGGCGCGCTGCCACCACTACTACCAATCGGGTTACCACTCCGCCCATAGGGCCCAGGCCACCACCTATCGGAGGGGCCACGAACACCTCCTATCATTGGGGGATGCAGATTCGACTCGCGTCCCGCTCAGACCTCGCCTTCATCGAAGGTGCCTATGAGCACGCTCGCGCGTTCATGCGGGAGAATGGGAACGCAACCCAGTGGCCTGACTGCTACCCAGGGCGGATCGATGCGGAGGCAGACATCGCGAGCGAGCACTGTTTCCTCATCACCGACAAGGATGGACCTCTCGCCGTCTTCACCTTCACGCCAGGTCCGGACGAAACCTACACAGAGATCGCCGGCGCTTGGCACTCCAATGCCGACTACCACGTCATCCACCGCGTGGCCGCGGTGCGTGGGCATGGGGTTGCGCGGGCGATCTTCAGATTTGCGGCGGAACACGCGGATTATCTACGATGCGACACTCACGAAGAGAACATACCGATGCGACGCGCGCTCGAATCCTTCGGATTCCAAGAGTGCGGAACGATCACGGTGGCCAACGGCACGGAGCGCGTTGCCTACGACTGGATCAAAGAGGAACCACGCGACGGCAGCTCGCGACCATAACGCCCAATCGGCCGCAGATACGTCCCACACTTTCGCATGCAATTCCCCGCGAACACAGATCAACGACACCTCATAAACCGCATGATTTCAATGTTTCGGATTAAATGCCTGATGTTCCAACGCGGGAATTGCATGCGGCTTTTGCGGAGCTACACCCGATAAGGTGCATTGCACCCGTTAAGGAGCATTGCACCCGATCAGAGCGGGTGCAATGCTCACTGATCGGGTGCACGACCCGATCGCAACAAGCGACAGCGCGGATACACGTCAGGGGCAGCGCAGCCCCGCCAACAGGTCCGACACTGCGCACCACGCCAAAGGCCAGAGGCCAGTTACAGCACTTCTCACCGAAGCGCGGTGAGCACCAGACCACAATGCCCCTGGTCCTCAGTGGTGTTACACCAATTAGCGGAGTATTACACCAGCTCGGAGCTAATGTAATACTCCCTAACCGGCCCTATGCTCCCTAACCGGCGCAGGGCTGCCCGGCACAGCTCGGCTGGAATCGTGTTGGAGCAGCAATGGAGCAGGCCATGCCGCGCATGGGCTTGTTGCTCAGTAGCGTTGCACCACTTAGCGCAGCATTGCACTGGGAAGTATGCAGTGCATTGCCGCGCTATCTAGTGCAATGCCTCGCTATCTAGTGCATTGCTGCCGCGCGCGACCAAAGCAGCACGACCGCGCCACACTCACTGACAAACCCCGCAACAACACTGCCCGACCCCACTACACCCGCACAACAACACCGCAACAACACCACAACAACCCCGCCAGCCCACAACAACCCCCCCATACATGCGGGCGCGCGCCCGGCCAATCAGCCGGGCGCGCGCCCTTCCCACCAACCGCCACGAGGGCGGTAGCCTCACTTGATGAAGCCGAGCGCCTTGACGGCGTCGTACTCTTCCTGGAGCGCCTTGATGTTGTGGTCGATTCCAGCGCGGGTCGCGTCGGAGATCTCGAGGCCGTCGACGACCTGCCACTCGCCACCATCGGAGGTGACGGGGAAGCCGAAGTTCAGGCCGGCGGGGACGCCGTAGTGCGTGCCGTCGGACATGACACCGGCGGTGACCCACTCGCCCTCCGGGGTACCGTGGATCCAGGAGTACATGTGATCGATCGCGGCGTTCGCAGCGGAGGCGGCCGAGGAGGCGCCACGCGCCTCGATGATGGCGGCGCCACGCTTGGCGACGGTGGGACGGTAGTAGCTGGACAGCCACTCTTCGTCCACGAGCTCGGTCGCGGGCTTGCCAGCAACCTTCGCGAAGGAGACGTCCGGGTACTGGTCGGCCGAGTGGTTACCCCACACGACGACGTCCTTGATGTCGGCGTTTGCGGCGCCGGTCTTGTGGGCGAGCTGCGCGACCGCACGGTTGTGGTCGAGGCGCATCATCGCGGTGAAGCGCGACGCGGGGACGTCCGGCGCAGCGTTCTGGGCGATGGTGGCGTTGGTGTTCGCGGGGTTGCCCACGACGAGGACGCGCACGTCATCGGCGGCGCCGTCGTTGATGGCCTTGCCCTGGGGGCCGAAGATGCCCGCGTTGGCCTCGAGCAGGTCGGCACGCTCCATGCCGGCGCGGCGCGGCATGGCGCCCACCAGGTACGCGACGTTGGTGCCCTGGAACGCGCGGTTCACGTCGTCGAAAATCTCAACGCCGGCCAGGGTCGGGAACGCACAGTCGTCGAGTTCCATCGCGGTGCCCTCGGCTGCCTTCACGGCCTGCGGGATCTCCAGCAGGTGCAGCTTGACGGGCACGTCCGGGCCGAACAGTTGGCCGGAAGCAATGCGGAACAGGAGGGCGTAGCCGATGTTGCCGGCTGCGCCCGTGACGGTGACGATACGAGGTTCTGCCATGATGTGGCGCTCCTTTACAGTTCCTGTGGGCGTGTGCCCTTCAGTCGCGGTGTTCCCCGCGCTCTGTCCTCTAGGATACGTCGTCCGTCACAGTGGAACCCGGGCACCCAGTCCCAAGACCATCCAGCCTGGCAGTGATCTATGACATACCGAGCGGTTGGACCTCTCCTCACGGAGCCCATTCGGAACGTATAGTAGGAGCATGCTCAACAACCGCCCCAGCCCCTCCCCCAGCGCCGGTTACGCGCAAGAATCGACCCCCGCCTCGTCCCACATCGACGAGGCCGTGGCCCACTCCCAGGACCACGCGCACTCCGAGGGCGGCGGGCACGGCGGCCACTCCCACGATCATTCCCACGCGGGGGCCTCGACCAAGCGCCTCGGGTGGGCGCTCACGGTCACGGGTGCCGTCGTTGTCGCCGAGCTGGTCGGCGCTTTCTGGTCCGGATCCCTGTCGCTGGCGGCGGACGCCGGGCACATGGTCGTGGACGCCTCCGGCCTCGTCATCGCACTGATCGCCGCGCACCTGACACGGCTCCCACGGGACGACAAGCGCACGTGGGGGTGGGCGCGCTCCGAGGTCCTGGCCGCCGCCCTACAGGCCGGCATGCTGCTGATCATTTGCGCGATCGTCGCGTGGGAGGGCGCGTGGCGACTACTTTCTCCGCCCGAGGTCGAGGCCGGACCGATGCTCCTCGTCGGCATCATCGGCTTAGCCTCCAACGTCGTGTCGCTGGCGATCCTCGCGGGCGGGCGCGACGCGAACCTCAACATGAAGGCAGCATTCCTGGAAGTCGCGAACGATGCCCTAGGTTCGGTCGCTGTCATCGTCGCTGCGGGTGCCGAGTGGGCCTTCGGGTGGACCCGCGCCGACGCGATCGCTTCACTCCTTATTGCAGCGCTCATGGCACCGCGCGCACTCACCCTCCTGCGCCGCTCTGTCGCAATCCTTATGGAGCAGGCGCCAGCGAACGTGGACGTCACTGAGCTGCGCGCACACATGCTGAACGTCGACGGCGTGCTCAACGTGCACGACCTACACGTCGCTGCCGTCTCATCTCACCTGGTGACCGTCACGGCGCACGTGACCGTGTCGGAACACGCCGACGGGCCAAGCCGGGACAGAATTGTCCACCAGCTGGGCGAATGCGCGTGCCACCACTTCCCCATCGCGCACTCCACGTTCCAGCTCGAATGCCCGCAACACCGCGAACACGAGCACATTGAGCACTAAGCGACACTTCACCTCCATACACAAACGGTGAGGCGGCGGGAGCTTCACGCTCCCACCGCCTCACCACAGGCACAACTCTCGGCCACGCCTTGTGGGGTTTGAATCAGCCCTCGCGGAACATGATGCCGAAACTACCGCGCGGGTAGTGCCACTTGAGCACGCCCTTCGGTGCAACAGCCAAGCAGGTGCCACACTCAAGGCACGCCGCATACTCAACGCCAACGGTCCCGTCGGCCTCAACCGAGTACACCTTCGCGGGGCAGACGCGCTCGAGGAGAGCGCCAGCGCCAGTGGCGCGAGCGAGTTCCTGATTGACCTCGATGTGGGATTCTTCCTCATCCAGGTAGTAGGTGTTCCCAGCCAGGCGGGCGGGGACACTCTCGATGACGAATTGAGCCATTGCTCGTCCTCCTTTCAGAAATCTCGTCACAGGGCGCGGATGCCCGCGAGGACATCGCCCATGATCTGCGTCAGCTTCAGGCCCGACGCCTTGAGGGCGTCGAGACCGACCTTGCGGATGTGGCGCCTCGGCGTCAGGTCATGGTTGAAGATGCCGTAGAACACCTCGGCGGCGAGCTTGCCGTAGTCCTTGTACATGCGCGGGCGCTCCAGGAAGGCCGGGGCCTTCGCGTAGGTCGCCATGTCCTTGCCGACAAAGCTCTCGTCGAGCAGGGCGCGGTACTGGTCCATCGACTGCTGGCCAAAGTCCATGGTCTGGAAGGCCTTCTCGATGGCTTCGGCAGCCGCCAGCGCGGAGCCAGCCGCCAGGTCCATGCCGCGGATGGTCAGGCCCATGTTGAGGGTGAAGCCCGCGGCATCCCCGATGATCATCAGACCCGGGCGGGTCAGATCATGCGCCACCATGGCCGGACCGTCCTCAATCGTGAGGTGGCATCCGTACTCGAGGCAATCAGCGCCTTACCCAACGGGTCCTCAAAGACGTACTGCAGGTAGACGGGGGTGTAGATGATGGAGCTGCCGATGGAGACCAGAACGAGCAGGATGAAGCGGTGTCCACGCGACAGATCGTTCGCGTGGCGCTCCTGGGTGAGCATGCTCAGCACTGCGACCACCTTTCATGAAATTGAGAGGCTGGGAAATCAATTTGTTGACATCGCCCCGCGACCATGTCTCGCATCATCATCATTGAATGAAAATCCAGGTATTTGTCGACGTCGAGCCACTATTCTGATCACCGTTAATCATCATGAAGCGTGGCTACCAGTAGCACTCGCTGAACTTTGTGCGGTCAATGGTATCGAGAGCGAACCAGGTCAATCCCGACCTTGGTCCCAGATTAATTTCCCGCGATTCCGGACCTTACGCGTCCAAAAGTGTCCTATGCCAGTAGTGGCGCGGACGGTGCTAAGAGCGCGTTTATTGCGGACGATCTCGGTCCATTTGTCAGCTTGTACTGAAATGTTCATTACTCCATAAAGAGCTAGTCATCCGACACAGAAAGGTCTAACGAATTACACGCCGATTCCACCTCGGTACACTTACACTCTCATCACATAAATTGTCTAACATATTTTCATTCAGACCCAAAAGGGAAATTCAATCGACAAACATGATGAATTATCCGACGCTCATCGTCGGTAATATCACGGTGTGCTATGAAGCCGGATTCTTCAGGCACCATAGGTGCGAGACAATGGACCACCAGACGGCACGAGACAAACTATCCCTACGCAGCCCACGACAGCTTCGCCAGTTACGATCGCCAGCGCCACAAACCGCTACCGCCCCACAGATCTTGCTAACACGCGATGACCCGAGCACGCTCGACTCTGCGCAACCGCATGTTCCTCAGTCTCGCTCGCCCGATACCCTCGCGCAGTTCGCTGCCCACAGGCCCGTCAGCGCCGCCGAATCCGACCACGGGAATGCCAAGTAATCACCCGCGAGAACCACCGGCCCCGTATGCTCCTTGCGATAGCGGCGAACCTGACTGACTCGCCCAACCCGACAGGTCGGCATCGCGTGAGGGATCCTGACGACGCGGCTCGCTTCCAGATCAACGGCGTCTCCCACAGTCGGCGCGAGCTCGCACACCACCGCGACCGCCCGAGCGGTCACCTCAGTGTCGGACTCCCCCATGAAGATCGAGCGCTGCGCAGCCTCCCCATCAAACATGACGGTCACGGCATCTACGCCCGGCGCCGCGTGCCCGGCGCGGCTCGCCACACACAGCGCGGCGATGGGGCCAGCCTGGCTCGGCGACGCCAGCAAACCGTATGCACCGCCCAACTCGCGTTCGCTCAGGCGACGACGGCACGCGAGGACAACCAGGAGCCCCGAGCTGTAGGGTGTCGATAGGAGCTGAGCTTCAAGCGGGGAGGGATCCACGAGGAGCGAAGCGGCCACGGGTCCGGGAACAGCCAGGACAATTCGATCCGCCTCGACCACAGTTCCGTTAGCGAGCACCAAAGCGCCGCCGGTCCCATCGCGTTCGACGCGAGCGACGGGAGCCTCGTAATGGATCGACAGTCCCGAGGCCAGTGCCCGAGGGATCGCTTCGAGCCCAGGATCCGCGGTGAGCGTGACGAAGGGACGCGCGCCGTAGGAGACCATGGCGAGCGCCGCACAGGCCGAGGTGTCGGCAAGATCCTGAAAGTAGTAGCCCCTAAACGAGGATCCGATGACCGCGCGGGTGAAGGCCTCGCCAAAGCGCGCGGAACACCATTCGTCGGCGGGCACGTCGATGTCTGCCCAGTGGGCGGGATCAGCCGGGTTGGCTTTCGCGAGGCGCGGGAACTGACGGGCAAGCTGCCATCCCGCCCGGGCGGCTTCGCGCCAGCCCATCACGCCCGCTCGCACCATCGCGAATCCGTTGGGGACGTAGGTCACAGCCTGCGAGTCGACGATGATTCCTGCGCGCGCACGAATCGGGCGGAGCGCGACGCCGAGGCGCTCGGCCATGCGCGGGATGACACGGTATGTCGAGGACAGAAAGTTCGCACCGACCTCAACCCGACAACCGGCCACCGTAGCCGTTTCAATGCGACCACCCGCTCGCGCGCTCGCCTCGTAGACCTCGACGTCCTGACCGCTCCGAGCGAGCGCGTCAGCGCATGCAAGTCCCGAGATCCCTGCTCCGACCACCAAGGTTTTCATGACGCCATACTAGCGACTCACGCGAGCGTTCCGTGAACGATCGGCGTCGATCAGGGAGGATCGCGAGTGCGCCGAGTCCGCGACGATGGTCCGCGACTCTCGCACCCTTGACAGCGACGTAGCGTCACAGTGTTCGATGGTACCCATGAGAGTGAAAGTGATGGCCGACCTGGCGGGGACCACGACCCGGACGGTGCGCTACTACCACCGCCTGGGCCTGCTCCCCGTGCCCCCACTCGTCGCGGGGCGCCGCGACTACGGCATCGAGCACCTGGCGCGCCTGCTGCGCATACGGTGGCTGGCCGAGTCCGGGATCCCCCTGGCGAAGATCGCCCAGATGCTGCCCGAGGAACCCGCCCAGGGGCGCAGCGCCGTCGAGGCGGATCTGCTCGCCACGCGGGCGCAGATCGACGCCCGCATCGAGGTCCTGCACCACCAGCGCGCCCGCATCGATGAGCTCGTGGCCAGGGTGCGCTCCGGCGAGGCGCTCTCGCCCCTGCCCATCGTCCTGGAGCGCTTCTACGATCACCTCGAGGACCTCGTCGAGGACCCGGCCACGCTGCCCATCATCCACACGGACCGGCGCATGGTCCTGGCGCTGGCGATCTCAGGCCTCATCCCGGCCTCGCTGAGCCCGTTCATTGAGGGGTTCAGCGACGAGGACCGCCGCGCGGTGGTCCGCATGCTCACCACGTTCGCCACACTCGACCGCAGCCGCTACCCCGGCGCCTACGGCGACGAGGAGAGGGAGCGCGTCATCGAGGAGCTTGAGGAGGCCGAGTGGGCCGTCCTCGAGCGCAACAGGGCCACCGCCCTCGCGTTGCTGCGCGACCTGCCCAGTGGCGGGCCCGGGCACCTGCTGTGGAAGCGGGTGGCCCGGCTGTCCAAGATCGGCTACCCCGAGCCCGACCAGAGGCGCGTCATCGACGACCTGGTCCGCCGCTTGCAGGCGGACCCGGAGTTCGGGCCCGTGCTCGAAGAGAAAACAGGAAAGGACTGGAACATTGTCTAATCTCATCGAGGCCGAGGGCCTCATCAAGAGTTTCGGGAGGGTCAAGGCCCTGGACGGCCTCGACCTGGGGGTCGGGCAGGGCCAGATCCACGGATTCCTGGGCCCCAACGGCGCGGGGAAGTCCACGACGATCCGCGTACTGCTGGGCATGTACCACACCGACGGCGGCCGCGCCCGGGTCCTGAGGATGGACCCCGCCCGCGAGGCCTCCGCCATCAACCGCCGCCTCGCCTACGTACCCGGATCGGTGAGCCTGTGGCCCAGCCTCACGGGCAGGCAGGTGCTCGACACCCTGGCGGGCCTGCGCGGCTCGCGCGACCGCGCCCGCGAGGAGGAACTCACCGAGCGCTTCGACCTGGACCCCACCAAGAAAGTGCGTACCTACTCCAAGGGCAACGCGCAGAAGGTGGCGCTCGTGGCCGCCCTGTCCGCGCCCGTGGATCTGCTCATCCTCGACGAGCCGACCTCTGGCCTGGACCCCCTCATGGAGCGGGTCTTCACGGACACGGTCCGCGAGGCCGCCGACGGGGGCGCCACCGTCCTGCTGTCCAGCCACATCCTGGCGGAGGTCCAGGACCTGTGCTCGCACGTGACGATCATCAAGGACGGGCGCACCGTGGAGAGCGGCGACCTGTCGCACCTGCGTTCCCTGGCAAAGACCGCCATCCGCATCGGCGTCGGCGAATCGGACGCGCGCCGCCCCCGCCTCGTCGAGACCCTGGCTGCGCTCGGCGCCCACGTCCGCCCCACCGGCACCCGCGTGGAGACCCGCGTCCCTTCCTCCCTGGTGCCCGGGGTCCTGAGCGTGGTCGCGGAACTGGGCGCGGAGGACGTCCAGGTGGAGCCCGCCAGCCTGGAGGACCTGTTCATGAGCCACTACTCGGGGAACCAGGGGGCACGGTCATGAGCGCGTTCACGGGACTGCGGCGGTGCCTGGGGCTGGCGACGCGCCGCTACAGGTGGCAGGCGCTCGCGTGGATGGTGCCGCTGTGGCTGTTCCTGCTGGGCCATCCGATCGCCCTGCAGCGCACCTACCCCTCCTTCGAGGAGCGCACCGCACTCCTCACCCAGATGCGCGACGCGCCCGGCGTGCGCCTGCTCTTCGGGCCCCTCCCCGCCACCGGCGGCGTGGGAGAGTTCGCCAGTTGGGAGGACGGCGGGTACCTGCTGTGGTTCGTGGCGATCATGGCGATCATGCTCACGACCGTGCTGGCCAGGCGTGACGAGCAGGACGGGCACGTCGAGGTCGTCCTCGGGGCGGGCGCCGGCCGCTGGGTGCCCTTCGCCTCGGCGACCGCGTGGGCGCTGGGCGCGATGGCGCTCACGGGCACGGGTCTGGCGGTCTCGCTGATCGGCGTGGATGCCGTCGTGGGCGAGACGCCCCTACGGGGGGCGCTCGTGTTCGGGGGCGTGGCCATCGCCCAGGGATGGGCTTTCGCAGGGATCGCCCTGGTGGCCTCGCAGTTGGTGCGGGACACCTCAGCCGCTCGGGGACTGAGTTTCACAGTGTTCGGGGCAGCCTTCGCCGTCCGCGTCCTGGCCGACGAGACGGGAGCCGCGTGGCTGCGGTGGCTGAGCCCCCTGGCCTGGCGGGATGTCGCCGAGCCCTTCGGGGCGGAGCGCGTATGGGTACTCGCCGTCTTTGCGCTCGTGGTCGCTGCTCTGGTGGCACTGGCGGCACTGCTTCACTCCCGCCGGGAGCTGCTGGGGGCGGTGTTGGCCGACCGCTCGGTGTCCGCCAGGCGGTGGCGCGTGCGCAGCCCGCTGGGCCTGACCGCGCGCCTGGGCGTTCGGCGCCTGGCGGCCTGGGCCTTCGCGCTGGCGCTCGCGGGGGCGCTCTTCGGCGCGATGTCGGGCGGGTTGTCCGACCTGATCGCCAACAACCCGGCGAGCGCCGCCTACGTCGACAAGATGGCCCCCGAGATGCGGCCCGTCGTCCAGTACACCACGTTGCTCGCGGTCGTGATGGTGGCCCTCGTGGACACTGCGGTCGTCCAGCGGGTGCTCGGCCTGGCTGCGTCGGAGGAGAGGGGGCTGTCCGAGGCGGTGCTGGCCTGCGGGGTCCCGCGCACGCGCACGCTCGTGGCGGCGGTGGCCGACGCCATCGGCGCCGGGGTGGTCCTGCTCCTCGTGTCCGGGGCAGCGCTGGCGGCGGCGACGGCCACCCAGGTGAGCGAGGACCACGCTGCCGGTCGCGCGCTCGTCTCCACGCTCACCCAGCTACCGGGGGTCGTGGCGGCGGCGGGCATCGCCGTGTTCCTGGTGGGAGCTGCGCCCCAGTGGCGGTCCCTGGCGTGGGCGGTCATCGCGTGGAGTTCCTTCGCGCGTCTCTTCGGGGGCCTCATCGACATGCCGGCGTGGGCACAGGACCTGTCCGTCCTCGGGCACGTGGCCGACCCGTGGGGGACGACCCACTGGCTCCCCTTGGCCGTCCAGCTCGGCGTGGGCATCGCGTGCTGTGCTGGCGGCCTCATCGCCTACCGCGTGCGCGACATTCCCGCGTGAGCTCATGTCCCGCCCGTCGCTCGCTCACGAGGCCTGCGCGGCCCCGCGGGCGAGCGGCGCCGTGGCGGACACGTAGATTCGCCTGATCGCCAGTGCGAGGATGACGGTGACGATCAGCGCCCACCCCTGCGCCACGAACACGCTCACCGCCCCGCTCTGATACAGGGCAGCACCAGCGTCCGCGAGGGCGTGGGCGAGGATCGCCCCGAGGATCCACCAGCGGCGGATCCGCCCCGTGAACGCCATCCAGACCAGGACCGACAGGGTGATGTGCAAGGCAATGGCGATGGCGCGCTCGCCGATGCCCAGCAGGTAGAGCGGCGCGGGGGTATTGATGAGTGAGTCGAACTGGCGGGCGACGGTGTCGCGCTGGGCGTCGGGCAAGCCGGCGAGGAACGCCTCGCTGGCCCCCGCGTTGATGATGCTCACCGAGGTTACGAGGCTGGAGACCATCCCCACTCCCACGAGCAGCATTGCCTCGATGCCTCCGTGTCCAATGCCCGCCCCGAGGGCGCGCCCGACGTCGTCGGGGCGTCGATCGCTTGCTCGCAGCACGGCGAAGCCACACACCCGCCCGAGCTCCTCGAACACTCCGGCCGCGAGCGCCCCGTAGAGGGTGTAGAGGGCGGGGCTACTGCGCAGGCTTGGGACGGCCGCGAATACAAGCGAGTGCGTTCCCCCTTCGAGGAGGAGAGCAAACACGACGAACACGAGCGCACCGACGGCGGCGGACCACAGGGAAAAACGCCACCTGCGCCGAGCGGCGACGAGGATGACGATCGGCAGGACGAGCGCGGCCAGAGCACTCACGCCCATGGATACCAGGGAAGCTGTTGAAACCATGGAAACCTCGATTCCTTACTCGCAGGGCTGCATCGACTAGCAGTCGCGTCGTTCAGGCTACCCGCCCTTCTCCTCCCACTACTACCGCATCCTTGTTTGTTGCCCACCCGGGGATCTACCATCTGTCGTACACATCCCAACGGTGATGAAGGAGATTTTGGCAATGAAGCCCCTCTCGGCAGCCACCGCGGCGTGCCTTCCCCTATCCCTGTGCCTACTGGCGGCAGCCCCCGCGCTCGCCGATCCCCCACGGTCGTCGACAACCGATGTCCTCACGGTGGCCACCTTCAACGCTAGCCTTAACCGAGACGCCCCGGGTCAGCTTCTCGACGACCTGGCCACGGCAGACAACGCCCAGGCATCGAACGTCGCAGAGACCATCCAGCGGGTGAACCCAGACATCATTTTGATCAACGAGTTCGACTACGACGCCACCGCGGCCGCGGTTGACCTCTTTCGCACGAACTACCTCGAAATCCCACACAACGGCTCCCGGCCCGTGTCCTACCCCTACTCATGGTCGGGTTCGGTAAACACGGGCATCCCCAGCGGCTTCGACCTGGACGGGGACGGAAGCACCTCCGGACCCTCCGACGCCTGGGGATTCGGCAAGTTCCCAGGCCAGTACGGATTCGTCGTCTACTCCAAGTACCCGATCAAGGACGAGCAGGTTCGTACCTTCCAGCACTTCCTATGGAAGGACATGCCAGGCGCTCTCCTGCCCACCAACAGCGACGGCACCGGCTGGTACTCCGACGAGGTACTCGACAGCTTCCCCCTGTCTTCGAAGACTCACGCGGACCTGCCGGTCGATGTTGATGGCACGACAATCCACGTGCTGGCGGCGCACACAACGCCCCCGTCATTCGACGGAGCCGAGCAGCGTAACAAGAAGCGGAACTTCGACGAGATCCGGCTGTGGGCGGACTACGTCTCGAACCGAGCCGACTACCTGTACGACGACAACGGAGTGCGGGGAGGTCTGAGCGCGGATGCCAACTTCGTGATCCTCGGGGACTACAACTCGGACCCCCTTGACGGGGACTCCTACCCGGGCGCCATCGATCAGCTGCTGACAAACTCCCGAGTGGCGGACACGGCGCCGACCTCGCTGGGAGGCCAGCGCGAAGCCGAGCTTCAGGGAGGAGCAAACCTGACGCACAGGACGGAGCCCAAGTACGATACCGGCGACTTTAACGACACTCCACGGCCGGGGAACCTGCGCATTGACTACGTCCTGCCAAACACCGGGACCCAGGTCGAGGACGCGGGGGTGTTCTGGCCGACGCGCGAGGACGAGGCTTTCCGTTTGACCGGTCTGTATCCGTTTCCGACCTCGGACCACCGCTTGGTGTGGTCCAAGCTGCGTTTTCCGCGCTCTTTTGCACCGAGTGAGCCGAGCCCGAGCGCGAGCCACCCCGAGACGCCTCCCCCTTCGGGCGAGGGGCCCAGGCTCGCGAACTCGGGGGCACACTCGGGTCTTCTTGGCCTCGTCGTGGCTGCGGGAGTAGGAGGGGCCCTTCTCCTGGCCAGGCACCGTGCCTAACTGAGAAGCCGGGCATAGTCCGCGCTTGCTGACGCCTTGGGACAACGGTTAGCGCCCCAAGGCGTCAGCTGCATGCCCAGAGAGCTCACACAACCGCATTGAGCATGGCCTAGATCACAATTCAATACTCACACGAGAATCTCTCCGAGGCAGATAATACATGTATACGTGTTTTGCATGCTATATCTGACATGACGGAGAGGACACACACATGACACCACGCAACCCCGCGCACTACGGACCCGGAGGTCGCGGATTCTTCGGAACCGTCACCGTGGGAACTCGAGGACAGGTCTCGATCCCCGCCCAGGCTCGCAAGTCCCTCGGACTCGAACCCGGCGACCAGCTGGTCGTCCTCACCGACCCATCCCAAGGCCTCGCCCTCATCCCACTATCGGTTCTCGTCTCCCAACACGCGGACACGAACCCCATCGCGGCTCTCGTACGCAACACCATGGCGGGCACCATGCCCCCCGAGGCGGACAGCGGCCCCGCAGACGCAGCCCCCGCCTCGTGACACCTGTCAACAGCATCTTCAGAAGAAGTCATGACAACCCCAGCTATCCGCGCGACGGATGTCACCAAGCGCTACGGCGACCTCACCGCCGTAAACGGCGTATCACTGGAGGTCCACCCCGGCGAGATCTTCGGAATCATCGGCCCCAACGGGGCAGGCAAGACGACGTTCATGGAATGCCTTGAGGGCCTACGCCGCCCCACGAGCGGCACCATCGACGTCCTGGGGGAGGATCCCTCCCGTCCCTCCACACGATGGCGAGAAAGGATCGGCGTCCAGCTACAGACAGCAGCCCTGCCCCCCAAGATCACCGTCAACGAGGCGATGGCACTCTTCGCCTCCATGTACTCCAACCCCGCCGACCCAGCTCAACTCCTTAACGAGCTCGGCATCGCAGCCAAGGGGCGTTCCTACGTGGACAAGCTCTCGGGCGGACAGCGCCAACGAGTCTTCATCGCTCTCGCCCTCTTGGGCAAGCCCGAGGTCGTGTTCCTCGACGAGCTGACCACAGCCCTCGACCCGCAGGCGAGACTGGCCATGTGGGTTGTCGTGCGCTCCATCCGACAGGGCGGAGCCACCGTGGTCATGACCACCCACTACATGGAAGAGGCCGAGGCCCTGTGCGACCGCGTCGCCGTCATCGATGCCGGCCGCCTCATCGCACTCGACACGGTGCCCGGCCTCATTGCTTCCATCGCGAAGGGCACGAAGGTACAGCTGCGCACCTCCCAGCAGCTCACCCGCGGCATCGTCGACGAGATCGACGGCATCAGCGACGTGATGATCGCCGGGACCTCCGTCTCGATGCTGTGGTCGGGCAGCGGCATCCCCCAGGCTGCCATCGCAGCCATCGAGGCCACGGGCCTCACCGTGACAGACATCCGCACCAGCTCCCCCGGCCTCGAGGACGTGTTCCTCGCACTCACCGGCCGCAACATGCGTCAGGAGGCGTGAGCCATGCGCACCTTCATTCAACTGTGCCGCGTCACCGCGATGCGCGCACTGCGAGAACCCGTCAGCGTCATCTTCACGCTTCTGTTCGCCCCCGCCTTCATCGGGTGCATGGGCCTCATCTTCGGCAACAACCCGTTACCCGAGTTCGGAGGAAAAGGATTCCTCGAGGCAAACTTCACCGCTTTCCCCGGGATCGTCATCGCGATCAGCGCGCTCATCATCGTCCCCGTCGACCTCGTGACCCAGCGGGGGGCGGGCGTACTGCGCCGCTTTCGCGCCACCCCACTCAACCCGGCCCTCTACCTGGCCGCCGACGTTGTCTCCCGTTTGACACTCGGCCTCGTATCCTTCGCCGCCATGTACGCCATCGCCGTACTCGGCTTCGGGGTACGCCCAGCATCAGCCGGAGCGTTCATCTCCACACTCGCGGCTACTATGCTCGGTCTAGCGGCTTTCCTGGCAGCGGGCTACCTCATCGCCGGGCGGTTCCGCAACGTCGGTGCGGCTCAGGGGCTAGGAAACATCCTCATGTACCCACTCATCTTCACCTCGGGCGCCGCGGTTCCCCTGGCGATGCTCCCTCCCAGTATCCTCTCCATCACGAAGTACTCGCCGATGACGCAACTCACCTATCTCACACGAGGCCTGTGGGATGGCGAGGGATGGGGCGAGCACTGGATAGCCGCTCTCATTCTCCTTGTGTTCGGCACCGTCTGCGCCGCCGCAGCGGCGCGTTTCTTCCGCTGGGAATAATGCATGAGTTCTCAGTCGCACCGAGACAACGTGAGGGGTGCCGACCCGGCCGCTCAACCGGAAGTCCGAGCGAGCGGCTTGGTGCGCGCAGCCTGCTGGACAGCCTTCATCAGCGCCCTTCTACCGGTGGTGTGGAGGATCGCGATGCTCTGCGGAGCTGACCTCGGTTTCTCCCAGGCAGATTTCTTCAGATCCAACGCCTCGGCCACCGCCTACATCCTGGGCCTCGAGGCCATCCAGGCCCTCGCTGGAACCCTGTGCCTCGGACTCATCTACCCCTGGGGCGAGCGCGTTCCCCGATGGTGTCCCCTTCTCGGATCGAGACGGATCCCCACGTTCTTACCCCTAGTGCTCGGAGGGATCGGAAACGCCCTGCTCTACCGCATCAGCGCCACCCTGATCATCAGGTTCGGCTCCATCTGGCTGGGCCTTACCGACGGCAGGACCCCCGCGGACGGCATGAACGGCTGGCAGGTGGCCATCCTGGTCGCGGCCTACGCCCCGATGCTGCTCCTGTGGGCTCCCGCCCTCACGATCGGCCTGATCGGCTACTGGCGTCGGCGCACAACCCGATAATGCATAGGGGGCTGTGCCACACACGGCACGGTGCCGAAGTGGTACTCAGGCGAGAATACTTCGTGCGATTCTCGCGGTAGTACTCGATGAGAGCTCGAGTCCACTGATCCTGGGCATCCGCACGCACTTCCATCACGCACACTCCGCGACAGTTCAACAAGTGACACGACAACATAAAGCCCCTGAATGACGGTCTACAGCAGCTTGTCAACCAATGATTGCGGGCCTAGACTGAGACAGTATGACGGACAGCATACCCGCCCCTGCGTTAGTGCATGAACTCGCCGCCCCCTCCCCAACGGTGCTCGATATCTACGTCGTCTGGCATCCTCACGACCGGGCAGGTAAAGCCGTATTCGACGAACTGGTCACCCACTACCACTCGGAGCGTTTCTCGGGACTAGCTGGCAGCGCAATTGAGGTTTTCTCTCGGTCCTTGCCCCTGACCCCCGAGAACGAGACCCCCTGCCCCATTGTGACGCGCGACGGACAAGTCGATAACGGGATCGACAGCAAGATCATTTCTGAACGGCGCGCACCAGAGAACACCACTTCTCCATTCACGGTCATCATTCCAGTCATCGGCCGCCACATGATCAGAGCTTCACACCGCGACAACAGCGAGTGGGCTTCGTACCTGAAGAGTCTGTGCACGGTTCGCGACAACGCATTAGCATCTCACTCGCCCAGTCTCCTCGTTTTCCCAATCATCGACACAAAGGGGCTCAATACGTCCGTAGGCGTCATCAGCTCCCTCACGAGTCGGCAGGGACTGGTCCTTAATGACAACGCCTACGCTCCGCGGGCACTGACTCGCGATATCGGACAAGCCATCATCCAACGTCTTCTCTGGAAGCAGGCGGGAATGCTGTCCCCATCAGAAAGTCCACGCCTCCGAGTATTCATCTCGCATGCCCGTGGCGACATCCCCGCTACTGACCTCACGGGCACCACTCCACGAGGCGTCGTCGCGAAGGTGAAGGCACTCGCCGAACAGACTCGCCTGGACACTTTTTTCGACGTGTACGACATTCAAGCGGACAGTGAGTGGGATTCCTCAATACGCGAACGAGCCCGTACGAGTGCGCTCCTCATGGTGCGCACGGATAGCTACTCGAGCCGCGAGTGGACACAATGGGAAGTGTTTGAGGCAAAACAAGCGGGCATGCCCATCGTCTGCCTCTCAGCGCTCAGCGCCGGAGAGTCGCGCGGGTCCTTCCTGCTCGATCACGTCCCGACGGTCGCGTATCCGCAGATTATTGAAGGGCAGAACCCCACAGAGGGAAATCAGACAGCAGATGCTACTGACAACGCCATCATCTCTGCTCTGAATCGTCTCGTCGACGAGACCCTCAAATTTGCCCTCTGGCGCTGCCAGGAAATCCCCGCAGCAGTGTACGCTGCCACCAATAGTACAACCGAACCCAAATCCGCGAATCACCCCGGCTTCGATAGTGCACCCCCTTCCCCGCCCGAGCCCACCATCCTGCTGAAGTTCATCCAGGAGCACCGGGACAAGTTTAAAGACGATCATCACCTGTGGCTCATCCACCCCGATCCACCGCTTCTTCCCGCTGAGCAAGAGTTCTTGGTCGCCCTCTGTGAGCAGGCAGGTTACGACAATGGGCAGGTGCATTTGTTGACACCGCGCTCATTCTTCGCTGCAGGTGGCACGTTTGGCCGCTGTGAACCCACTTTAACAACCCCGATCCTCTCGCGAGATCGCCCGCTCATAGGCAAGAAACTCGGAATCTCAATGGCCTTGTCTGAAGATCTGGACCGCATTGGCCTGAGCCCCACACATCTTGAGAGCGCAGTCGCTGAGGTAGCACAAATGGTGCTGATCGGCGGGGGAAGCATCCTCTACGCCGGCGCTCCGGGGACACACGTTCCAGATCTAACAAACGCGATCATGGATACCGTCGCAAGCTACACCACGTCCATGAAGGCCTACGCACGCCACAGCACCACTCCTTCGCAGGTAGAGTGCCTCCTCCACTACGATAAAATGTTTAGTCTCACCGTCCCGCATGTCGTTCTGCGAGACACGGCCTCCATCGAGAGACTCGACCGCGCAGCCAATCATTTCGCTCCATACGCATCGATCAGCGTCCTCGACAAAGAGGGCAACATGAACGACGACCTCAAGGCTTTCAACCCCTGGGAAGGGACAGCAGAAGACACCAAGCGCGCACTGACGCGCATCAGGGAGGCTCTCCCCCGTTTCTGCAACGCTCGCCTGTTGATCGGCGGAAAGACTCTACGGCAGTCGCCGGAAAACCCGAACGGATACATTGGCGACTATCCGGGAATCATCGAGGAAGCACTGTATACGCTTCGGAAAGGTCAGCCGCTGTTTGTCGCGGGAGGATTCGGTGGTGCGGCTGCTCTTCTGGCACGCGAACTCGGCCTCGGGCTCGATCTGCCAGTTCCGGACGCAGCCCTGACGGAGATGAGACAGTGCACGAGCTATCGGAACGCAATCAAGGAGATCAAAGAGAGTTTTGATCCGTCGCGCACCGGGCTGTCCGAGGATGACCTACGGCTCCTCGCAACCACGCAGCGAGCATCCGAGCTTGGCACCTTGCTCGCAAAGGGGCTCGCTTCGTCACCTGCGCACTGCCACAACGCGGACCACTGACACCGTCGGGAGAGCACATGCAAGCGTTCCTGAGCTACCACGAAGACGAACAAGGCGACGCCTACGCGTCGGCTCTTCAAGGCGAACTGAGAATCCTGGGCATCGACGCAACCATGGCCAGACACTCAATCCGTCCAGGCGCAGATTGGGCATTGACGATCCGCAAACACCTTGAAGCTAGTTCTGCTCTCCTATGCATCGGCACGACTGGCTACACGAAGAGCGCGTGGTGCCAACAGGAGATTGGATGGGCAATCGGACGGAATCTACCGGTCCTGTGGATACGGTATGACGGCGAGGAAAGATCCGTTGGCTTCCTCGCGGCCCGGCAGGACCTCGAGGTTCTCGACACCGAATCCTCAGAACGGACTGCACAGATGGTGGCTTCTTGGCTGTTATCTGAGACTCAGACACGGGAAGAAACAAAGACATCGCTTCTTGATGCGTTGGTGCATTCCTCCTCGTTCCGAAACACGCGATGCATTGCCAACGTCATCGCGTCTCTCGGTGCGCTCAGCGATGAGGAGTGGTGCCGAATCGAACAAGCCTCTGCGGAAAATCCCCAAGTCGCTAATGCGATGCATTACAAAATCCCCATAGTGACCTGGTTGAGAAAGAAAGTACGCGCGTCGACATAGCATCACGGATACTTTACTAAGTTCGCGCCGTTTCTCTTTTCCCCAAATACTCGTCGGGGGGGCCGTGCCACACACGGCACGGCCCCCGAGTATCGCTCAGGCGAGACTACTTCGTGCGATTCTCGCGGTAGTACTCGATGAGAGCTTGAGTCGACTGATCCTGCGCCTCCAAGGCCTCGCGCGAACCCTCGATTGCGGGCAGGATCTGCTTGGCCAAGACCTTGCCAAGCTCGACGCCCCACTGGTCGAAAGAGTCGATACCCCACACGGCACCCTCAACGAAGGTGATGTGCTCGTACAGGGCGATCAGCTGGCCCAGGACCGAAGGGGTCAGGGACGGGGCCATGATCGACGTCGTGGGACGGTTGCCGGTGAACACGCGGGCGGAGACGATGGCCTCGGGCGTGCCCTCGGCGCGCACCTCCTCGCTGGTCTTACCGAAGGCCAGGGCCTTGGTCTGGGCGAAGAAGTTCGACAGGAACAGCTCGTGCATGTCGGCGTCGCCATCGCCCAGCGCCCACGTCGGGTTCGCAAACGCGATGAAGTCGGCGGGGACCATGCGGGTGCCCTGGTGGATCAGCTGGTAGAAGGCGTGCTGGCCGTTGGTGCCGGGCTCTCCCCAGAAGACCTCGCCGGTCTCGTAGGTGACGGGGCTGCCGTCGCGGCGCACGGACTTGCCGTTGGACTCCATGGTCAGCTGCTGCAGGTACGCGGGGAAGCGGTGCAGGTACTGGGAGTAGGGCAGGACGGCGTGCGTGTCGGCGCCCAGGAAGTTCGAGTACCACACGTTGAGCAGGCCCATCAGCAGGGGCACGTTCTTCTCGGGCGCGGCCTCGGCGAAGTGGCGGTCCATCGCGTGAAAGCCGGCAAGGAAGTCAGCGAAGCCCTCGGGGCCAATCGCGACGGCCAGGGAGGTACCCACCGCGGAATCTACGGAGTAGCGGCCGCCTACCCAGCTCCAGAAGCCGAAGGCGTTGGCGGGGTCGATGCCGAACTCGGCGACATTGTCCAGGGCGGTGGACACGGCGACGAAGTGCTTGGCGATGGCTTCCTTCTCGGAGGCCTCGTCGGTGACGATGCCGCGCTCACGCAGGCCGTCGAGCAGCCAGGCGCGCACGACCTTGGCGTTCGTGATGGTCTCGAGCGTCGTGAAGGTCTTGGACGCGACGATCACGAGGGTCGTCTCGGGGTCCAGGTCCTTCGTGGTCTCGCCCGCGTCGGTGGGGTCAATGTTGGAGATGAAGCGGCACTCCAGGCCCTCCTGCACGTAGGGCTTGAGGGCCTCGTACGCCATGACGGGGCCCAGGTCGGAGCCACCGATGCCGACGTTGACGACGGTCTTGACGGGCTTGCCGGTGATGCCGACCCATTCGCCGGAGCGGACGCGGCGAGCGAAGGCGTAGACCTTCTCCAGGACCTCGTGCACGTCGGCGATCACGTCCTGGCCGCCGACCGTCAGGGAGTCAGTCGCGGGGCGGCGCAGCGCGGTGTGCAGGACGGCGCGATCCTCGGTGACGTTGATGTGCTCGCCCGCGTACATGCGGTCGCGCAGCTCCAGGACGCCGGTCTGCTCAGCGAGGGCGAGGAGGTGGCCCACCAGCGTGGGGCACACGAGGTTCTTCGACAGGTCGACGTGCAGGTCGGCAGCGTCGAAGGTGAAAGTCTGGGTGCGGTTGGGGTCGTCCGCGAACAGCTTGCGCAGGTCGGGATCGAAGTTGTCGGCCAGCTGGTCGAGCGTGTCCCACGCGGGGGTCATCGTCGGGTCGATCACGGGGATATCACTCATGGGGTCTCCTGACAGTAGAGATTGGTTCGCACTTTAGTTTAGCGGGGTCTGCTCCCCTGGTCACCCTCGTTTCTCGCTTCTGAAACGACGAGGCCGTGGCCCGCAAGTGCTCACGGAACCACGGCCTCGTACGGCGTCGGGAGACCCCGGTCAGGCGACAGGATCGTCAATAGGGATCGGAGTCGCCTCGATGCCCGGGTTCTGCAGCGACACGATGCGCTGGACGGGAACGAGGTCACGCCACCACTGGACGAAGGGGCGACGATTCTCAATGTCGAGGTCGTCGAACATGTTCTTGACCGGGCGTGCCTCGACGGCGTTGCCGACCTGGCCGATGTAGTAGGCGCCGCGGTCGCCGCGCTCGAACTGGTCGAGGAGCTGCTCGAAGGCGCGCGCCACGAGGCGCGTGGCGAGCAGGCGGTCGTACGGCGAGGGTGAGCCGCCCTGCTGCATGTGACCGAGGGCCTGGTGACGCACGTCGTAGATCCCCTCGGACTCGGCGTTGAACACGTCGGCCAGGAACTCGCGGTCGTAGTACTGGGACGCCGACTCGTTGAGCAGCGTGAGGAACAGACGTCGGCCCGACTTGAAGGAGGCGACCATCCGATCAGCGTCCGCGGCGATCTGCTCGAGGGAGGGGGACTCCTCGTTGATGTACATGTACTCCGCGCCGCTCGACAGGGCGCTCATGAGGGTGAGGTAGCCGCAGCGGCGCCCCATCGTCTCGGCGATGAAGCAGCGCTTGGAGGCCGCCGCGCTCTCCTTGATGCGGTCGATCGCCCACGTCGCGTTGTTGATCGCCGTGTCCGTGCCGATCGCGAGCTCGCAGCCCGGCAGGTTGTTGTCGATCGAGGCGGGGATGAGCAGCATCGGGATCTGGAACGCCGGGTAGCGGTCCTTCTCCGACGTGATCGCGTGGACGCCCAGGTAGGCGTTCATGCCGCCGATGACGAGCAGCGCGTCGATCTCGTTTCGCTCGATGGCGCGACCCAGCGCGTAGAATTGCTCGACCGGCGGAACGTCACGCTTCGTCCCGAGCTCTGCGCCGCCCTTGAAAGCCCAGCCTTCCACGTCGGACCAGCTCAGTTCACGCACGCGGTCGTCCGCCAGGCCGCTCCACGAGCCGTCGACGCCGAGCATCGTCCAGCCGCGCGCGATACCCAGGCGCACGGCCACGCGAGCCGCCGTGTTCATGCCGGGGGCCAGACCGCCCGCGTGCAGGATCGCGACGCGCTTGATCTCGCCCGTCGGCTCAGGGGTGAGCTGCGGGGGCGTGGACAGAATCTGGTTGATGCCCACCATCGACGAGAAGGACGAGCCGCGCGAGGCCTGGGCCGCCGTATAGTCGCCGGCCGCGATGAGGTCCTTGACCGCGCGCGTGTCATGCACGGCCTTCATGAGGGGGATGCGGGTGATGCGATTGCGACGCACACCCAGAATGACGGGCTCATCCTCAGCCGAGGACGCCAGGATCTCCTGGACGGCCGCGTAGCCCAGCAGCGTGGACATCCAACGGTCGTAGGCCGAGGGGGTGCCGCCGCGCTGCACGTGGCCGAGGATCGTCACGCGCGCGTCCTCACCCGTGCGCTCCTGGATCGTGTCGGCGATCAGCTGAGTCGACAGCTCGTTGCCATCGCGATCATGCGCGCCCTCAGCCACCAGGACAATGGACTCGCGGCGACCAGCCTCGCGGCCGAGGCGCAGGTGCTCCGCCAGCTCGTCCTGCCAACCCGGGCCCGCCGGATCCTCGGGCGTAAACACGTAGTCGGCGCCGCCCGCAACAGCAGCCATGAGGGGCAGGTAACCGCAGTGGCGGCCCATGACCTCGACGACAAACGTGCGCTGGTGCGAGGCCGCCGTACTGGTCAGCTGGTCGATGGCGTCCAGGATGCGATGCAGCGCAGTGTCGGCGCCGATCGTCATATCCGTGCCCACCAAGTCGTTGTCGATCGAGCCGACGAGACCGACGATGATGAGAGCCGGGTGCTCGGCGGCGGTCTCGGGCGAAATCACGCCCTCGGCAGCCAGCTCGGCGACGTGCTGAGCCCACTCGCCGCGGAACTCGTTCGTACCCGACAGGGAGCCGTCGCCACCGATCACGACGAGGTGATCGATGCCGTGCTCGAGCAGGTTCGCGGCCGCGCGGTGGCGGCCCTCGTAAGTGCGGAAGTCAGCGCTTCGAGCCGTGCCAATCACCGTGCCGCCTTCGGCCAGGATCGAGGACACGTCCGACCACTCCATCTTCTTAATGGAATCGCCACCCACGCAGGCACCCTGCCAGCCTTCATAGATCGCGTAGGGCTGCGCGCCACGCGCCAGCGCCGTACGCACGACGGCTCGAACAGCCGCGTTCATTCCCTGGGCGTCACCGCCCGACGTGAGGACACCAATACGAACTGTGCTCATTTTTCTGCCATCTTTCGTTGACCGAGCGGGCCGTCAGGCCCAGTGTGCCTATCATTCCCTATTCTACGTGACCTGCGCCTCCGCTACTAGGGCCTTACTCCCATTTACCGAGGAAACGACAAGCGCGCGCCCGCCGAAGCCGGCGGGCGCGCGCTCACACAGTCACTGGAGACTAGGCGACAGTTTCGCTGCTATTGCGGGCGGAAGACTCGGCCAGTTCCTCGGGGCTGACAACGCCCTCGACGGAGACGCGGTCCAGGTAGGCCATACCGTCAAACGCCAGCTCGCGAGCGTTCTCCGGGTCGCCCTCGGTGCCGATCGAGCCGTGGGCCATGCGGTCCACAACGAGCGCGATCGCGCCGTCGCCCGTCACGTTGGTGGCGGTACCGAAGGAGTCCAGGGCGATGTAGGTGGCGATCATGAGCGCTACCTGGGCGTCGTTGAAGCCCAGCATGGAGCTCAGCAGGCCGGTGGCCGCCATGATGGCGCCGCCGGGCACGCCGGGGGCGGCGACCATGGTGATGCCCAGCATGAAGATGAAGCCGACCCACTGCAGGGAGCTCACCGTCAGGCCCTGGGTCAGGACAATAGCGAACGCGAAGGAGAAGATCTTCGAGGTCGAGCCAGCCAGGTGGATCGTCGCGCACAGCGGAATCGTGAAGGACGCGACCGCGTCGGACACGCCGTTCTTCTTCGTCTGACGCAGGGTCACCGGAATGGTGGCCGCGGACGAGGAGGTGCCCAGAGCCGTCAGGTAGGCCGGCATCATCGTGAGGAGGGCCTTGAAGGGGTTACGACGCGCAACGAGGCCCGCGAAGCAGAACTGGGTCAGCAGGATGATGACCTCGAGGACCAGAACCACGATGACCACGCGCACCAGCGTCCGGATGACCGAAGCGGCCTCGCCCGTGTAGGTCAGGTTCAGGAAGATGCCGAAAATGTGCAGCGGCAGCAGCGGAATGATGATCGTCTCGATGAGACGGGTAATGATGGCGCGGAACTCGATGAAGCCCTTACGCAGCACGCCGCGCGGGACCATCGACAGGCCCAGGCCCACCACGAAGGACAGGAGCAGCGCCGTCATCACCTGCAGCGGCGCAGGCATCTCGATCGTGAAGTAGGACTCGAGGGCACTGCCCGGCTCAGCCACATCCGCCAGCTGGGTGGAAGCGAGGAGGCGCGGGAACAGGGACGCGCACACCAGGTAGGTGAGGAAGCCCGAGAAGAGCGTCGACGCGTAGGCGATCGCCGTCGTGATGCCCAGCCACTTGCCCGCGCCTCGGCCCAGGTCCGCGATAGCGGGGGTCACGAGGCCGATGATGATCAGCGGGATAGAGAAGGACAGGAACTGGCTGAAGATCGCCGAGAAGGTCGCAAAAATACGCCCGATCTCGACGGGAACCAGGTGGTCGCCGCCAATACGGACGGATCCGAGGACGGTCGCGAGGATGATCGCAGCGATCACCCACACGAGGATTCCGGATTTACGCAGGAACTCGCGCATGTGTTTCACCTTGACAATTAGGGATGATGGGGCGCTCATAGCATGCACGAGCTTTACGAATTCTTGAAGCGATAACCAGGATTCGGGATAGATGCGGCAAAAATCACGGAAGAAATGTCGTGCTCGCGCAGGCCTGCCACCGCTCGCAACACCACTGTTCCCAGGGGTTTAGCGCACCGCCAGGGTGGAGACGTAGGGGGCGAACCACCAAATAATCGCGGCGAGAATCACGTACACCGCGACATCCATCAGACGAGCTCGCGACGCAAACCAGGGCCGTCCCGGCATCCACAAACGCAGAGCACCCATGCCAACGAGGACAGCGACCATGAGAAGGACCGCGCGATGGCGATGATCGCTCACGGCCAGCGCAATCACGCCGAGAACGCCGAGCGCACTCAGGGCAGCGCCAAGCCACGCACCCACTCGTGCGCGCGCGGTCTTTTCCTCCTCATTCACGCCCCTACCCTATCGCACGAGCGCTCGTCATCGTGCGCGCGCTCATCTGCGTCCCACCAAGCCAACCACAGCCTCGTCTTTTCAAAAGAATAGGAATAAGGGGCATGCGGGTTTAGTATTGGTCCAAAGGTCCCTGAGACCCGCAACATATTTCTCGCATCAAAGGAGCATTCGAGTGTCCCGCTTTATTGTCGTCGCCCCCGGTTCGTCGGAGGCAGCCGCCCTCGCTACTGACGAGCTGGCCCGCGTTCTCGGCGTCGCCACCGTCGACGCCCTGGCCGGCACGACGGCTACCGACGCCGCCCTCCGTCCCGCCTCTGCTCTGCCCGCCGCGGTCGAAGCCGTCCGCGCCGTCGGCGACGACGCGCTCATCACCCCCGCCCGTGAGGCCTCGAACCGCGCCTTCGACCACGTGGCCTGGAACCTGAACCTCGCCGCCTCCACCCGCGCCGGCGTCATCCTCGCCTTCGACGCCGAGGGCGCCAGCGCCGAGCTCCTCGCTGAAGAGATCGCCGCCGCCCGCCTGCGCGCCGAGGCTGCTGCCGCCTCCGTCGTCGCCGTCGTCCTGACCGGTGGCGCCCCCGCGGTCGAGGCCGACGTCCCCGTCCTGAACCTGCCGCTGGGCGACGAGGCCGCAGCCACCCTGCGCGCCACCGCCGCCCCCACCGCAGTCACCCCGCTTGCCTTCCAGGCTGACCTCATCGAGCGCGCCCGCGCCGAGCGCAAGCGCATCGTCCTGCCCGAGCCCGACGACGACCGCGTTCTGCAGGCCGCCGCCCAGGTCCTCGCCGCCGGCATCGCCGACATCACGTTCGTGGGCGACGCCGACTACGTCGCCAAGCGCGCCGGCAAGCTCGGCCTCGACCTGAGCGCCGCCCAGGTCATCTCCGTGAACGATCCCGCCTACCTCGAGCGTTACGCCGAGGAGTTCGCGCGCCTGCGCGCCAAGAAGGGCGTCACCCTTGAGCAGGCCCGCGAGAAGGTCACCGACGTGTCCTACTTCGGCACCATGATGGTCCACATGGGCGACGCCGACGGCATGGTCTCGGGCGCTGCCCACACGACCGCGCACACGATCGTCCCCTCCTTCCAGATCATCAAGACCGCCCCCGGCGTCTCCGTCGTCTCCTCCATCTTCCTCATGGCGATGAAGGATCGCGTATGGGCGTTCGGCGACTGCGCCGTCAACCCCAACCCCACCGCCGAGCAGCTGGCCGACATCGCCGTGACCTCCGCGCGCACCGCCGCCCAGTTCGGCGTCACCCCGCGCGTCGCCATGCTCTCCTACTCGACCGGCACCTCCGGGTCCGGCCCGGACGTCGACGTCGTCGTCGAGGCCACCCGCCTCGCCCGCGAGAAGGCCCCCGAGCTGGCCATCGAAGGCCCCATCCAGTTCGATGCTGCCGTCGATGCGGCCGTCGCCGCCACCAAGCTGCCCGGCTCCGAGGTCGCCGGCAAGGCCACCGTCTTCGTCTTCCCCTCGCTGGAAGCTGGAAACATCGGCTACAAGGCGGTCCAGCGCTCCTCCGGCGCCGTCGCTGTCGGCCCCGTCCTGCAGGGCCTCAACAAGCCCGTCAACGACCTGTCGCGCGGCGCCCTCGTCGAAGACATCGTCAACACCGTCGCCCTGACCGCCGTCCAGGCCCAGGGCTGAACGGGACTGAGGTCCCGGGGTCCGGTTAGTATTGATGCGAACCGAGCCCCGGCCTCGTACTTTTTCTTTCCTATCCCCACAACACGAAAGGCGAACGCGTGTCCTCGTCCTCCGTCCTCGTCATTAACTCCGGCTCCTCCTCCATCAAGTACCAGCTTGTCGACCCCGAAACCGGCGACGCCATCGCCAAGGGCCTCGTCGAGCGCATCGGTGACCCCATCGGCGTCATCAAGCACGTCCACGGCGACGCCGTCACCGAAGAAGAGCTCCCGGTTCCCGACCACACCGTCGGCATGCGCGAGGTTCTGCGCCTCTTCGACACGGAGGGCCCGACCCTGGCCGAGGCCGGCATCGTCGCCGTCGGTCACCGCGTCGTTCAGGGCGGCCGCCACTTCGACGGCCCGGCTCTCATCACCAACGAGGTCCGCGACCTGATCGAAGAGCTGTGCCCGCTGGCTCCGCTGCACAACCCCGCCCACCTCAAGGGCATCGACGTGGCGCGCGAGCTCATGCCCGACGTCCCCCACGTCGCCGTCTTCGACACCGCGTTCTTCCAGCAGCTGCCCGCCCGCTCGGCCCTGTACGCCCTCGAGACCGAGACCGCCGAGAAGTACTCCGTGCGCCGCTACGGCGCCCACGGCACCTCCCATCAGTTCGTCTCCCATGAGATCGCGAAGCTGGAAGGCCGCGACGACCTCAAGCAGATCGTCATGCACCTGGGCAACGGCGCGTCCGTGTCCGCCGTCAAGAACGGCCACCCGATCGACACCTCCATGGGCCTGACCCCCCTCGAGGGCCTCATGATGGGCACCCGCACCGGTGACATCGACCCGGCCGTCGTGTTCCACCTGCAGCGCGTCGCCGGCATGAGCGTCGACGAGGTCGACACCCTCTTCAACAAGAAGTCCGGCATGAAGGGCATGACGGGCGAGTCCGACATGCGCTCCGTATGGGAAATGATCCACAACGATGACGCCCCCGAGGTTCAGCAGCGCGCCCGTACCGCCATGGACGTGTACATCAACCGCCTGCTGAAGTACGTGGGTTCCTACACCGCCGAGCTGGGCGGCCTGGACGTCATCACCTTCACCGCCGGCATCGGCGAGAACGACAGCGACGTGCGCCGCGAGCTGGCCGAGGCACTCGCTCCCTTCGGTGTCAAGATCGACGTCGAGGCGAACAAGGTTCGCTCCGGCGAGCCGCGCGTCGTCTCCGCTCCCGACTCGACCGTGAAGATTTACGTCTTCCCGACCAACGAGGAGCTGGCGATCGCCCGCCAGGCGCTGACCTTCGCCTGATCGCTTCGCGTTGACGAGGCCGGGGTTCCCACGTGGGGCCCCGGCCTCGGGCGTATCCTGGGCGAGTAGCCACCTCGAGGAGGGCCTCATGAACAGCGATGTTTCAACCCTGGCGGCTTGGATCGCCGCATCACCATCGACCGTGTTTTTCGGCGGGGCGGGCGTGTCCACCGAGTCTGGTATCCCGGACTTTCGTGGGGCGAACGGCTTCTACTTTCAGGAGCGCGAGATTCCCCTCGAGACGGTCCTGAGTATCGACTTCTTTGAGCGGCACCCACAGGCCTACTGGGAGTGGTTCCACGAGATCTACCATCCGGTGGAGCCCAACGGCGCGCACAGGGCACTGGCGTCTCTGGAGGCCGCGGGGCGCCTGGACGCGGTCATCACGCAGAACATCGACGGCCTGCACCAGCGGGCCGGGTCGCGCGCCGTGTGGGAGCTGCACGGCAATTGGGAGCGGCTCGTGTGCACGAGCTGTGGGGCCGTCGCATCACTAGGCGATTCCGTCAGGGTTGATGGGGATCCCGTGCCCGCGTGTCCCTCGTGTGCCTCGCAGATGCGCCCCGACATCGTTATGTACGGCGAGTCCCTCGATCAGGACGTCATCGAGGCCGCCGTCACCGCTATTTCTCGCGCATCCGTGCTAATCGTGGCTGGCACGTCCCTCGTGGTGTATCCGGCGGCGGGCCTCATCAACTATTTCTCCGGGGATCACCTGGTGCTGATGAACGCCACCCCAACCTCGGCCGACGCCCACGCCGACCTGATCATCCGCGAGCCGGTGGGCGCGACCCTCGACCGCGTCATGGACAAGCTGCGCGCGCAGGGCATCATTCCCGCGTAGGGCTTGCGGCGCACGGGAATCCCTCACAGGCTACGGCCCCAACGCACAGGCGCCCCCTCCTCTGCCCACATGCGGATAGGTTGTCCTTAAGCGCAAAGCCCGGGTGCAAGCCCGGGCGGCCCCTATCCTGCAGCAGCGCACAAGTACGAGAACTGGATAGGAAACGTTGATCTGGAAAGGAAAAACTCTTCCGGATAGCTTAGTAACCTATCCAGAACTCCGTAACCTATCCACATCTCTGTTTCCTATCCAGAAGCCGTCACACACCGCCTCGCAGGCTCAGCCCTCCCCCAGCCCGGCGGGGTCGACGAGGGACAGGGCGCGCGGGGCGCGCGAAATCCGCACGCTTTGGCCCCACGTGAGGGTCAAGCGGTCGGACTCCATGCCATCGCCGAACAGCACGAGGGATTCGGAGGCAACGACGAGGCCTAGGTCTTCGCCCTCATCCAGGATGCCCTCGGTGTACTCGACGCCGGTGAAGGGTGAGGGCCACGCCTCGCGCACGAACCACGCGAGCGAGCACGAGGTCGGCGCGGGCAACTCCCCCATGTGGCGTCCGCGTTTGAGGGAGGCTCCCCACCCGGTCGCCCCGGTCCCGGTCGAGACAACGAGGCCCGAGGAGGACTGTCGCTCGACGACGGACCCGGACCGCAGCTCGTAGCGGGCGCTCTGGTGGCTCGGATGCCCGATGAAGACCTCGTTGAGGGCCCGCAGCGATCGCGAGTCGTCAACGCTCGCCTGCACCATCGTGAGGTGATCGACGCGCAGGTCGGCGTCCTCGTCGAGGCGGCGCAGCGCGCAGATGCCCTCCTCGGGCGCGCAGCGAACGAGCACACCGGCCTGAGACTCGGGAACCGAGTTGATCCCGACGACGACCTGGGTGTCGACGTACTTGGCGACGTTGGCCACGAGACCGTCCGGTCCGACGACGACGATGACGTCCTCGGGGGCGAAGAGGAAGCGCGACAGGGAATCACGCTCCACGTCGGCACTGGCCCACCCGTCCGGGATGCCCGCCCGCACGCGAGCCAGGGCGGCGACGTGAGACTCGTGCGCACGCTCGACGGACTCAAGGGTGCGCCCTCGGCTGCGCAGGACGAATTCGACCTGGCCGCGCGTGGAATAGCGGTCCATGAGCTCGTCGAACTCGGTGGGGCGTCGGACGATGACGGCGCGGCGACGCATGCCTACTGCCCCGCCTTCGCGGAGCCGGTGAAGGCCGCGACGAGGTCACTGAGCACGTCGGCGGTGATGGTGATGTTCCCGAAGGACGGCATGTTCTTCGCCATTTCCTTCAGCGCGAGGGCACGCGCCACCTCGGGCCCAGCCTGCGCGAGCGCCTGGATGTAGGCGGCGTCGTTGGCGATGCGGGCGCGGCCCGCGGTGTTCCAGTCGACCTCGTACGCCTTAGCTTTCTCAGTGATACGACGCGCTTCCGCTTCGACCTCAATAGCGTCCGCCGCGGCCTTCTCTTCGGCTTCGCGCCTGGCGTTATGGCCTTCCTGATCGACGAGGTCGGCACGCTTGCGGGCCAGGTCGAGCTTGGATTGCATCTCGTTTGCGGAGATCTGGGACTCGCGTTCGACCGCGAGCGCTCGGCGCTCGTAGAGGGCGCGGTCGGCCTCGGCCTGAAGCTGCTCGAGGAGAGGGGCACGCAGGGAGGATTCAACCCCTTCGTCCGGGCGCAGGCTCAGCAGGCGGGCATCGACGACCGTGACGCCTGTGGCGCGCAGCTGATCATCCGCCTTGAAGGCCTGGGCGAGCACGTCACCTACTTTTTCAAGAGAACCGCTAATTGCATCTGTGAGCGTCATCTCTCCGATTGCCGAGGCCAGGGCGGAGAAGGCGATGCGGGTGACGGTCTCGTCGATCTGCCACAGCCCCTGGGCGTCTGCTCCCGCTTCGCGCGGGTAGATCCCGAAGTCGTAGTGTGCGGCGGCGGCTTCTGCATCTTCGATGTGGTAGGTGATGGCAACCTGCGCGTTGATGTTCTGCTGGTCGGCGGTGGTCGCCTGCACGAGGAAGCTGTGGGCGCGGTTGGCGGTGGGCACCTCCGCGAGCGCGCAGCGGCCGGCTCGCAGCCAGAAGGACTGGCCGACGCCGGATCGGATCGTGCGTCCGGCGCGGATCTGGACGACGTGATCGCCGGCGCCTCCCTGGTAGCGGATGAGGAATGGGTGGTGGCGAAGGGTTCCCATGATGACTCCTTGGTTGGGTGGCGAACCACTTGTTTATGTCAGGATGACGATAACCCCTCACCGCATTTAATGTCAACTCGACACAAATAAGCTAGGCTTGCACTATGACCTCTCCCCTCACCATCCCCGTCGCGGTCGACATCGTCGCCCTGACGGTCATCGACCACACGCTCCACGCGCTCATCGTGCGGCGCGGTATTGAGCCTTTCAAGGACCACCTGGCACTTCCCGGTGGCTTTCTGCGCGAGGGTGAACAGACCGAGGAGACCGCAGCACGCGAACTCGAGGAGGAAACCGGCATCACTCCGCCGGGACACCTCGAACAGCTCTTCTCCTACGGACCAGAAGGCCGCGACCCGCGCGGGCCCGTTCTCTCCGTCGCCTACCTCCTCCTCGCCCCCTCGTTCTCACCAACCCGCTCGGGCGGCGACGCCGCGGGAGCCCTCTGGCACCCCGTCGACGCCCTCCTTGCGCCCACCTCGCCCCTCGCCTTCGATCACGCGGAAATCCTCGCAGACGGCGTGGAGCGCGCCCGCTCCAAGATCGAATACTCCCCCCTTGCCACGTCCTTCTGCGGCCCCGAGTTCACGATCACACAGCTGCGCACGACCTACGAAGCCATCTGGGGGTCGGCGCTCGACCCGCGCAATTTTCATCGCAAAGCAACAAAAACCGCGTCATTCATCGAACCAACGGGCGGCACGGTGCGCGAGGGTGCCGGGCGCCCGGCCGCCCTCTACCGCCTCGTCCCGGGCGTCGATGCTACGGCCTTCGTCCTCGACCCACCCCTGCGCCGACCGCCCACCCCGACCCCAGCCTCGTCGATGAAGAGCGCGAGCGCACCGAGTGCGCAAGAATAGCCCAGTACCGAAGGAGAACCATGAACTTTCATTCCCTCTACGATCAGGGTTTTGCACGCGTTGCCGCCGTGACCCTGCCCGTGCACCCCGCTCGCCCGTTCGAGAACGCGCGCGAGATCATCGATGCAGCCCGCGAGCTTGATGCGCGCGGCGTCGCAATGGGCGTTTTCCCCGAACTGTGCGTCTCTGGATACGCCATCGACGACCTTTTCCTGCAGGACGTGCTGCTCGATAACGTCGAGAAGGCCCTCGCCCAGATCGTCGAGGCCAGCGCCGACCTGCTGCCCTTCCTCGTCGTGGGTGCGCCCCTGCGCAAGGACAACGCCCTGTACAACTGCGCCGTCGCCATCCACCGCGGCCGCGTCCTGGCGATCGTCCCCAAGTCCCACCTACCCAACTACCGCGAGTTCTACGAGAAGCGCCACTTCGTCACCATGCCCCCGCGCGCCTGCGAGCGCATCGAGGTGCCGTGGGGCGGCGTCGAAGAATTCAGCGGCGGCCCCGTGTGGGTCCCCTTCGGCCAGGTCCTCCTGTCCGCTGACGACGTGCCCGGCCTGACCATCGGCATCGAGATCTGCGAGGACATGTGGGTGCCCGTCACCCCAGCCACCGAGCTTGCGCTCGCGGGCGCGACCGTCCTGGCGAATCTGTCGGCCTCCCCCATCACCGTGGGACGCGGCGCCGACCGCGAGCTCATGGTGCGCTCGGTGTCCGCGCGTTGCTCGGCGGCCTACGTGTACACGGCGGCAGGCATGGGCGAGTCCAGCACGGACCTCGCCTGGGACGGCGAGGCCATGATCTACGAGGCCGGGGACCGCCTGGCCATCGGCGAGCGTTTCCAGGAGGGCGCGCACATCACGATCGCCGACGTGGACCTGGAGCGCCTGCGCACCGAGCGCAAGCGCCAGAACTCGTTCACGGACAACGCTCAGCGCTACTTCGCGGGCGACGAGCGCATGGCCCCGCAGGAGGTCGAGTTCACGCTCGATCCGCCGCGCACCAACCTGGGTCTGGAGCGCCCTGTCAACCGCTTCCCCTTTGTCCCCAACGACCCAACCCGCCTGGAGCAGGACTGCTACGAGGCCTACAACATTCAGGTCGCCGGCCTGGTCCAGCGCCTGCGCGCAATCGGCAACCCGAAGATCATCATCGGCGTCTCGGGCGGCCTGGATTCGACGCACGCACTGGTCGTGGCCGCGCACGCGATGGACCTGCTGGGACGTCCGCGCACGGACATCCTGTGCTACACGCTGCCCGGCTTCGCCACCTCCGAGCGCACGAAGAAGAACGCGACCCTGCTGTGCCAGTACCTGGGCACGTCCTTCCAGGAGATCGACATCCGTCCGGCGGCCACGCAGATGTTGGCCGACATCGGTCACCCCTACGGCGAGGGTGAGGCCACCTACGACGTGACCTTCGAGAACGTTCAGGCGGGCCTGCGCACCGACTACCTATTCCGCCTGGCCAACCACCTGAGAGGCATCGTGCTGGGCACGGGGGACCTGTCCGAGCTGGCGCTGGGCTGGTGCACGTACGGCGTGGGCGACCAGATGAGCCACTACGCGGTGAACACGGGCGTGCCGAAGACCCTCATGCAGCACCTGATCCGCTGGGTCGTGGCCTCCAAGCAGTTCGACGACCACGTCGGCGAGGTGCTCCTGTCGATCCTCAACACCGAGATCTCCCCTGAGCTGGTTCCCGCCAAGCCGGGCGAGAAGATGCAGTCCACGCAGGACAAGATCGGCCCCTACAACCTACAGGACTTCACGCTGTACCACGTGCTGCGTCGCGGCGCGCGCCCCTCGAAGATCGCGTTCCTGGCGGAGAAGGCCTGGTCGGACGCCTCGGTCGGCTCCTGGCCGGTCGGTTTCCCCGAGGAGGACAAGGTTGCGTATTCGCTTGAGGAGATCGTCAAGTGGGAGCGCCTGTTCCTGTGGCGTTTCTTCAGCCAGCAGTTCAAGCGCAGCGCCCTTCCCAACGGCCCGAAAGTCATGGCCGGCGGCTCCCTATCCCCGCGCGGGGATTGGCGCATGCCCTCGGACGTGTCGGGCGCGGATTGGGCCGCAGAGCTCGACGAGGCCGTGAAGGGCCTGGTCGACTGACCTGACGTTTCGCTCGGGAACCCGAGCTGTTCTCTGAGGGGCGGTACTCATTCGAGCACCGCCCCTTGACATACTCGGAGCAATCACTTCCTGGCCTCACCAGACCGCACACCACCCGCACCTCACCCTCGAAACTATGGGCGCATTCACACGCACGAGGCTAAAGAATCTCTGTATGGTTGGTCTGGCAGTTAGGTAAGCCTAGCTTTTCCTTATTCAGCCCCAGCACAGATAACCTCTACGGAGAAATGATGTCTCGTACGACTACCTCTCTGGCCACCATCGCCGCCGTTGCCGCTCTCGGCCTGGCCGCATGCTCTTCCGGCGCCAGCACCTCCTCTTCCACTCAGTCCTCCTCCGAGTCCTCCGCGGCCGCGAGCGAGACCACGCAGGCCACCCAGCCCTCGTCCGTGACGGTCGAGGCGAACGACGGCCCGGTGGAGATCAAGCTGCCCGTCACCCGCGCCGCTTCCCTCGACAACCGCACCTTCGAGGTGCTCCAGCAGTGGGACGTGCAGCTTGTCGCCGCCCCGAAGAAGCTGATTCCCGCCACCGTCACCGCATTCAACGGCGAGGACGTTGCCGACGTGGGCATGCACCGCGACCCCAACTTGGAGGCACTGGTCGCCGCCGAACCCGACCTCATCATCTCCGGTCAGCGCTTCTCCAAGTTCGACACGCAGATCAAGGAGCTCGCGCCCGACGTCCCGCTCATCAACCTGGAGCCGCGCGAGGGCAAGCCCTTCAATGAGGAGCTCATCCGCGAGGTCACCGAGCTCGGCGAGATCTTCGGCAAGCAGGACGAGGCCAAGAAGCTCGTCGACGACTTCAACGCCTCGATCGAGCGCGCGAAGAAGGCCTACGACGGCTCCTCGACCGTCATGGCGGTTGACGTCTCCGGAGGCAACATCGGCTACGTGGCACCCGGCAAGGGTCGCACGTGGGGCCCGGTCTTCGACCTGCTCGGCCTGAAGCCCGCCCTTGAGGTCGAGGGTGCGACTGACTCGCACACCGGCGACGACATCTCCGTCGAGGCCATCGCCGAGGCGAACCCGGCGTGGATCTTCGTCCTCGACCGCGACGCCGCCATCACCAAGGACGGTTCCAACACCCCGGCCGAGACCGTCATCAACGGCAACGCCGCCCTGCAGAACATCGCCGCGCTGCAGAACAAGCACGTCGTGTACGCGCCCAACGACACGTACACCAACGAGTCCATCATCACCTACACGGAGATCTTCAACTCCATCGCGGACGCCTTCGAAGCCGCGAAGAAGTGACCCTCTGACACCTTTGCGGGTGCCGCCTGTCGCGGCGGCACCCGCACCACGTTTTCTTATGACGCACTCCCCCACCACCGCCCCGCCCACGGACGCGGCGCTCGAGCGCGAGGCCAACCCGGCCTCGTCAAAGCGTCGCCCCGTCGCGCTCGCCCTGGCCGCGCTCGCCGTGGCTGCGCTCCTCGTCCTATCCCTGTCAACCGGCGAATATTCGATCCTCTCCCAGGACGACGGGTGGCAAATTTTCCTCGCCGTGCGCGTTCCCCGTACGATCGCGCTTGTCCTGTCCGGGGCCGCGATGTCGATGAGCGGCCTCGTCATGCAGCTGGTCACCCAGAACCGATTCGCCGAGCCCTCGACGACGGGCACGACCGAGTGGGCGGGGCTGGGCCTGCTCGTCATCATGATCGTGTGGCCCGGCGCGCCGATCCTGGTGCGCATGACCTGCGCGATCGTCTTCGCGTTCGTGGGCACGATGGTGTTTTTCGCGCTGCTGCGCCGCGTCTCTCTGCGCTCCTCACTGCTCGTGCCGATCATGGGCATGATGCTCGGCGCGGTCGTCTCCGCGATCTCGACATTCCTGGCGCTCGAGACGAACACCCTGCAGAGCGTCTCCGCGTGGTTCCAGGGATCCTTCACCTCCGTCTACGAGGGCCAGTACGAGGTCCTGTGGATCGTCACCGTCGTTGTGGCGATCGTGTTCATCATGGCGGACAGGCTGACGGCCGTGTCCCTCGGCGAGGACATCGCCATCTCCCTCGGCGTCAACTACCACCGCATGGTCCTCATCGCGACGGGGCTCGTGGCCGTGGCGACCGGCGTCGTCACCGTCGTCGTCGGCTCCCTGCCGTTCCTGGGCCTCATCGTCCCCAACCTCGTGGCCATGTCGATGGGAGACAACCTGCGCACCAACCTCCCCTGGGTGTGCCTGGCCGGCATCTCCCTCGTGACGATCACCGACCTGCTGGCCCGCACGATCATCTCCCCCTTCGAAATGCCCGTCTCGGTTATCCTCGGCATCCTCGGAGCCTTCGTCTTCATCGTGCTCGTGCTGCGCCAGGCCAAGAAGGGAGCCGTCCTGTGAGCGTCCTGACTTCCCCCGCGCACCGCGAGGCCTCCACCCCGGCACCCACCCCGACTTCGTCCGCGCGCACGAAGCGCCCCGCCCGGCATACCGGCGCCTTCACGTCCCCGGCCGCACGGCGCCGCTGGTGGATCCTCTTCGGGGTCGTGTGCACGGTCGCGATCCTCGCCTGCATCGGCCTCCTTGCGTGGAAGAACCCCGCACACTTCGGCACCCCGGTGTTCTGGAGGCTCGCCCGCCGGCGCGCCTTCGCGGTCCTCGCGATCGCCATCGTCGCGGTGTGCCAGGGCATGGCGACGGTCGCCTTCCAAACCGTGGCGAACAACCGCATCATCACGCCCTCAATCCTCGGATTCGAGTCCCTGTACCGGGCGATCCACACCTCCACGGTCTTTTTCCTGGGAGTCGCAGGCCTCAACGCGTCGGCGACGGTCGGCAACTTCGTCGGGCAGCTCGCCCTCATGATCGCCCTAACGCTCGCGCTCTACTCGTGGCTGCTCACCTCGCAGCGGGCCTCGATGCACGCGATGCTCCTCATCGGCGTCATGCTGGGCGCGGGCCTCGGGTCGATCTCCACCTTCATGCAGAGGCTACTCACGCCCTCGGAGTTCGACGTGCTGACCGCGCGCCTCTTCGGGTCGATCGCGAACGCCCAGAAGGAGTATTTCCCGATCGCGGTTCCGCTCGTCGCGGCCGCGGCCATCGCCCTCGTGCTGCTCACTCGCCAGCTGTCGGTGCTCTCGCTCGGCCGCGAGACCGCAACCAACCTGGGACTCAATCACCGTCGCACCTCCGTGCTCGTCCTCGTCCTGGTGTCGATCCTCATGGCCACGTCGACGGCCCTCGTGGGTCCCATGACGTTCCTCGGGTTCCTCGTGGCGACGCTGGCCTACCAGTTCTCGGACACGCACGATCACCGCTACATCTTCGCGATGTCCGTCGCCCTGGGCGCCGCGATCCTTGCCAGCGCGTACTTCGTTATGAATCACGTGTTCAACACGCAGGGCGTCGTCGCCATCATCATCGAGTTCGTCGGCGGACTCGCGTTCATCGTCACTATCTTGCGGAAGGGTCGCCTGTGATCTCCATCGATTCCGTCGTCAAGCAGTATTCGCCGTCGGTGCGCATCGGCGAGGTGTCCCTCGACATCCCCGCGGGCGGCATCACGGCGCTCGTGGGCCCCAACGGCGCGGGAAAGTCCACGATCCTCACGATGATCGGGCGCCTCCTGGGCATCGACGAGGGCACAATCGAGGTCGGCGGCCTCAACGTGGCCACGACGAAGTCCTCCGAGCTGGCACGCACCCTGTCGATCCTGCGCCAGGAGAACCACTTCATTTCACGCCTTACGGTGCGCCAGCTGGTGGGTTTCGGACGCTTCCCCCACTCGAAGGGACGCCTGAGCGCCGAAGATGAGGCGATCATCGACCGCTACATCGGCTTCCTCAACCTGGAGGAGCTCGAAGGGCGCTACCTGGACCAGCTCTCGGGCGGCCAGCGTCAGCGCGCCTACGTCGCCATGGTGCTCGCTCAGGAGACGGAGTACGTCCTGCTGGACGAGCCCCTCAACAACCTGGACATCGCGCGCAGCGTCGAGATGATGCGCATGCTGGAGCGCGCGGCCCGCGAGTTTTCGCGCACGATTGTCATCGTCCTGCACGACATCAACTTCGCGGCGCGTTACGCCTCGCAGATCTGTGCGCTCAAGGAAGGGACCGTCGCCTTCATGGGCACCCCGGAGGAGATCATGCGCGACGAGGTCCTCACCGACATCTTCAACACCCCCGTCACCGTCGTGCCGGGTCCCAACGGTCCGATCGCCTGCTACTTCTGATCGAGGCCGGCTCGGGCGCGATGCTTGGCAGCAGCCGCTCAGTCACCGCTCCCCGCCCGCCTCAGCGGCGACGAGGCCGGGGCCGGGTAGAATGGTCGCGCGGCCCTTCGTGAAACGGCCGTGAAACGCTTATTTTTCGAGGGGTTCCCGTGCACGTCGGACTAATCGCCGCCTTCCTGATTCTCGCCGTCGCTCTGATCGCGGGTGGCCTTTATCTGTTTGCCTCGGGCCTCACCGCGCGCGCCGGCATGTGCCGACCTCCCCTGGGGCTGCGCCTTCAGGGCGTCGAGCCCGGCTCGCAGGCTTGGGAGCGCGCGCACCGCACCGCCTGGCCCATCCTCTTCGGCAGCGGCGTCCTGGGCACCGCCCACGGCATCGCTCTGGCCGCCACCACCCTCATGGACACGCGCATCTCCGTGCCCATCGTCTTCATCGTCTCAGGGTTCATCGTCGAGGTCGGCCTCTGGCTGGTCGCGAAGGGCGCCGGCAGGGCGTCGCTGACATAACCCTCCGCGGGGCGCCGCCGCCCCGCCCACCCTGCGCGGATACGACAAACGGGCCCCGGCCTCGTGCATCACCTCACGAGGACGGGGCCCGCCGCACAGTGTCGGGGTCTCAGGCCTTGGGGCGCTCGCGACGATCCAGCATGTACAGTGCCAGCTTCGAGGGCTCAAGCGCGCGCACGGCGTGCGGCAGGCGCGTGCCGAAGTGGATGACGTCGCCGGGCTTGAGAACAACGGTGCGGCCGTCGGCCTCGATCTCGAGGGCGCCCTCGAGGGTGTGCAGGATGACGGGCATCGCGGCGGTGTGCTCGCTGAGGATCTCACCCTTGTCGAAACTGAAGAGGACCAGGCGCACGCCCTCTGCGTTCATGACGGTGCGCGAGACCGTGGCTTCCTCGTTGATCTGAATCATCGAGGCGATGTCCTGCAGGTCCGTCATGATGGGCGTGGGGACCTCGGTGTTCGATTCGGGCGACAGGCTCATTGGCTCTCCTTGGGTTTGCGTGCGACGATGGCGACGCCGCACAGGTGTCGATCATATTTCTTAAACGTGCGCGCCATCGTCGTGACGCGTTCACGCAGGTCTTTGTCCCGCGCGACGTTGCGCATGATGCGCAGGGCTCCGAGCACGCCCTCGTCGGCGATCACGCGGCCAGGCTTGAGGAGGGCCATGGGGGCCGTGCGTGTTTCTTCCACGACGAGGCCAACCTCTTCGAGTGCTCGCCTCCAGTCGGCGACCGTGAGGGGCCGGGCATTGACGTTGATGGCGCGTGCCAGCGCGCGGCGAATCTCGGTGGCAGGCTCTTCCGCGATGGAGTCGGGGCGCATCCCCAGCTCGTGGATGACGTAGCGGCCGCCGGGGCGTAGGATGCGCGCGGCCTCGCTCATGATGGCTCGCTTGGCTTTCTCTCCCTGCATGGAGAGCATGGCCTCGCCGATGACGACGTCTGCGCTCTCATCCGGCAGGCCGGTTTCGGCCGCGTCGGCGTTCACGCAGCGCCCCACGCCCGAGGCGATTGCATTCACGCGCGCGGACGCGTTCGGATCGCGCTCCACGCCCACGTAGGAGGCCGGGCCTACCTCAATAATCGCCGAGGCCGTGACGCCCAGGCCGGGCGCGAACTCGACGACGTCCGAACCGGGCAAGACGGCACGCTTGAGGGCCCAGGTGCTCAGGGCGAGGCCGCCGGGGCGCAGCACCGTCTTTCCGGCGCGCGCGAGCACCCAGTGGCCGGGCGCCTTCTCGACGGGCCGGTCGGCGAAGGGAAGGGCCTCCGCCAGCGATTCACTGTGAGTTGCCATATACGTAAGTATAGCGTTATCTATTTCTTCACGCAGGGCTATACCCACAGAAAATACGCTGACGGAGTCCCGATTCGCCTCTAC
Source organism: Schaalia odontolytica (assembly GCF_009730335.1). Classification (GTDB taxonomy): domain Bacteria; phylum Actinomycetota; class Actinomycetes; order Actinomycetales; family Actinomycetaceae; genus Pauljensenia; species Pauljensenia dentiphila. The sequence continues at coordinate 781,937 of NZ_CP046315.1, read as the reverse complement.
AGGCCGATAATCTCGGCAAACGCTCCCTTAATTGCGTCGAGACGCTCACGCGCCTGCTCACAGGGCAGCGGCTCCCCCTCGGCGACCGGCAGGATCACCTCGAGGTAGCACTTGAGCTTTGGCTCAGTGCCCGAGGGGCGCGCGATGACGCGGTCCCCCGCCTCGGTGAGCACGAGGACGCCGTCCGTGGGCGGCAGACCACGGTATCCCTGCGACAGGTCCGAGACCTCGACGACGGGAGAGCCGGCCAGGACGCTCGGTGGCTGGGCACGCAGGCGCGCCATACCGCTGGCGATCTGCTCGATCTGCTCGACGCGGAAGGTCAGCGGCGAGCTTACGTGCAGGCCGTGCAGTCGCGCCAGGCGCTCCAGCTCGTCCCACACGCTGCGCCCCTGCGCCTTAAGCGCGGCCACCAGGGAGGCGGCGACGACCGAGGTCGCGATGCCGTCCTTGTCGCGCACGTTGCCCGGATCGGGGCAAAAGCCGATGGCCTCCTCGTAGCCGAAGCCGAGGCCCGGTGCCCGGGCGATCCACTTGAAACCGGTGAGCGTCGTGTGGTGCTCCAGGCCGTGGGCACGGGCAATACGCGAGAGCAGGCGCGAAGACACGATCGAGTTCGCGAGCGAGCCCGTCATACCGCGGGCGGCCAGGAACTCACCCAACAGCGAGCCGATCTGGTCTCCGCTCAGCGGACTCCAACCGGTCTCCGAGGTGGGGTCGGGCACCGCGAGCGCGCAGCGGTCCGCATCGGGGTCGACCGCGATGATGAGGTCGGCCCCCTCCTCACGCGCCTGCTCGATCGCCATGTCGAGGGCGCCGGCCTCTTCGGGATTGGGGAAGGGCACGGTCGGGAAGTCCGGATCGGGATCAGTCTGCGCCGCCACGAGGGAGACGTTGGAAAAACCGGCCTCAGCCAGGACGCGCGAGGTGATCGCGGCGCCCACGCCGTGCATGGCGGTCAGGACGATGCGCAGGTCCTCACGCGCCGATGCCTCGCCCGAGGCCAGGGCGGACGCGCAGGCCACGTACTCGTCGCGGGGGTCGACCGCCTCGATGAGGTCGTCGTTCATGGGCACCTGGTCGGCGGGCGGCGTGGCCTTGATGGCCTCGGCGATCTCGGCGTCGAAGGGTGGCACAATCTGAACGCCCTGCCCGTCGCCGGTGACGACGCTGCCGCCCAGGTAGACCTTGTAGCCGTTGTCCGGGGCGGGGTTGTGGGAGGCGGTCACCATGACGCCCACGTCGGCGCCGAAGTGGCGCACCGCGAAGGAGGTGAGCGGAGTCGGGTTCGCCTGGGGCAGCGCGAGGACCCGCACTCCGGCAGCCGAGGCGACGCGGCACGCGGCCGTGGCGAACTCGGAGGACCCGTAGCGGGCGTCGCACCCGACAACGAGGGTTGGGGTCCCCGTGGCGTGGCGCTTAACGACCTCGCACAGGCCTGCAGTCGCGCGGATGACGACCGCGAGGTTCATGCGGGACTCGCCCGTACCCACGACGCCTCGCAGGCCGGCGGTACCGAACTGGAGGGGGCCATTCATGGCCGCACCCACGCGGGCCGCAGCCTCCTCATCACCGCGCTCCGCAGCCTCAATGTCGGAGCTCAGAGCCGAGGCCGTCGCGGGGTCCGGGTCGTGGCTCGCCCACTGGCGGGCGCGCTCGAGCAGCTCCATCGTCTCAGTCCTCCAGTCCTGCCAGGATGGCATTGGTTGCGGACACTCCCAAGCGGGAGGCTCCGGCCTCGATCATTGCCAGGGCTGTCTCGGCGTCGCGGATGCCACCCGAGGCCTTGACTCCCAGGGCCTCTCCGACCGTGGCGCGCATGAGCGCGACCGCGTGGGTCGATGCGCCCCCGGCGGGGTGGAAACCCGTCGACGTCTTGACGAAGTCAGCGCCAGCCGCCATCGACGCCCGGCAGGCGGCGACGATCTCATCGTCGGTGAGGGCCGCAGCCTCGATAATGACCTTGAGGACGCGGGGGGAGGGAACGACCCGGCGAACGGCAGCAATCTCCCCCTCCAAGTCGGCAAGCCGTCCATCCTTGACCAGCTCAATGTTGATGACCATGTCGATCTCGTCGGCGCCGTCCGCGACGGCGAGGGCCGCCTCAAATGCCTTCACTTCGGGCTTGACGGCTCCCGACGGGAAGCCGACCACGCAGGCGACCTGCAATCCCTCGGGGACGTCGAGGGGCAGCATCGAGGGGGACACGCACACCGAGAAGGTGCCGGCCGCGGCGCCTTCCTCGACGATGCGGGCCACGTCCGCCTGGGTGGCCTCGGGCTTGAGGATCGTGTGGTCAATCATCGCGGCCACGTCACGCTTGTTCATGGAACTACTTTCTTGTCGCATCACAGCTGGGCCAGGGGCAGGGCCAGCTCCATCATGGTGGTAAAGGACGTCTGACGCGCCTGGGCGTCGGTGGCCTCGCCCGTCACCAGGGAGTCCGAGACGGTGAAGATACCCACGGCCTCGACGCCCGCGTGGGCGGCGGTGGCGTACAGGCCCGCGGACTCCATCTCGACCGCAAGCACGCCCATGCGCTGCCAGGCCTCGTTGAAGGTCGGATTCGCGTTGTAGAACGTGTCGGAGGAGAGGATATTGCCCACGTGGATCGGCACATCCGCCTCGCGTGCGCGGCGCACCACGTCGTCGATGAGGCGGAAGGAGCCGATCGGAGCGTAGGAGCCGGGGATCTGGTACTGATCGAGGAACGCCGAGTTCGAGCACGCCGCCTGGGCAACCACCACGTCGTACAGGTTGACGTCTGGCTGCAGGGCACCGCACGTACCCACGCGCACGAGGCGCGTGCAGCCGAACTCGTGGATCAGCTCGTGGGCGTACAGCGAAATCGAGGGGATGCCCATACCCGAACCCATGACGGAGACCGGGGTGCCGCGGTACGTGCCGGTGTAGCCCAGCATGTTGCGCACGGCGTTGAACTGCTGCGCGTCCTCCAGGTAGGTCTCGGCGATGAACTTCGCACGCAGCGGGTCTCCGGGGAGGAGGATCGTCGGCGCGATGGGGGCGGTGGGGTTGATGTGCGGTGTCGAGCGCATGTGTCCTCCTGTGGTGTCGAGGAGCCCGGGGCTCCGTCGAGGCTTCTTTACCCTTGTCGCAAGGCTATGCCGTGCAACTGAAATGTGTCAACGAGTGGTTTGACAAATGTTCTCATCCGCTTGGGGTGCGATCACGCACCCCGCGCGGGGTTGCCCCACGCGGCCGTTCCAGCAGCGCGAGGGCCAGGTCCTGGTCGACCACCAGGTGAGTGGCCAACCCCATGTGAAGCGCCGTGTCCAGCGCCTCCGCTTTCACACGCCCTCCAGCAACGAGCACCCGCACAGGGCGAGAGCGCAGCTCGTCGAGCGTGATGCCGACCGTCCTGCTGTCGACCGACGCCAGGGCGACGCCGCCCTCGCGCGTGAAAAATCGCGAGCATGCGTCCCCGACCGCGTCGCGCAGGAGCGCCTCCACCTCGTCGTCCTCGAGCTGGCCGAGGTTGAGCGAGAGGGCCTCGCACCCCAGGGATCCGACGGTAAACACCGCCACGTCCACCCCGCGCCCCTCCTCCAGGATCCGCTCGATCGCCCGGTCGCGACGCACAATCGAGAGCATCGCCATGTCCTGGAAAATGACGGGCAGCGGCAGGTAGCGCGGCTCCGCACCGAAGGCTTCGCAGAAGGAACGCATGATCTCATAATCGTGCGTCGCCCTCTCGGAGAAAGACGCCCCTCCCTTGAGCTGGACGACGCGCACGCCCACGCGAGGGGCGCGGGTCAAGTGGGCCGCGAGCGCACTCATCGTGCGCCCCCAAGAAATCCCCACGCTCATGCCGTCGCTCACGAGCTGAGTCACCACATCCGCACCGACTCGACCGACCTGCTCAATAGCCTCACCCTCGGTCGCGCCCGTGCCATGGGCAACGCGAGCGCAGGCCAGTCCAAAGCGTTGCTCCAGCCGCAGCGCAATCTCCGAAGCATCCTCGCGCGGATCGTGGATCTCGATGGTCACGAAGCCGCGCTCGCGGCCATGCGCGAGGAGTTTGGCGACCGTGGGGCGCGACAGGCCCATGCGTGTGGCGACCTCGGCCTGGCTCAAGCCCTGCTGGTAGTAGAGCTTGACGGCCTCGATCGCCTGTTCGTCACGCCGTTCCACGATTCCTCCTTCCTGTTCGCTCGCGCCGCTCCGCCCTTAGGACACCGTCTCCAGGACGACGCTGCGCGGCTCGGGGGTGACCCCGTCGGCGATCTCGATGGCGCCGGAGAGGGACTCAAGGGCGCGCTCGATGCGCCACTCGTCGTCGGTGTGGAGCGTGAGCAGGGGTTGGCCCGCCGCGACGCACTCGCCCGGCTTGGCGTGGATTTCGATGCCGGCGCCCGCCTGCACGGGATCCTCCTTGACCGCGCGCCCCGCACCCAGGCGCCAGGAGGCGACACCCACGCTGAGCGCGTCCATGCCAACCACTGTCCCATCGGCCTCGGCGAGCACCTGGTGCGTGTGGGCTGCACGCGGAAGCGGAGCATCCGGATCGCCGCCCTGTTCGCGGATCATCGCGCGCCAGCGGTCCATCGCGCGCCCGTCCGCCAGGGCGGCCTCCACGTCGGCGTCGCGGACCCCCGCGAGGTCAAGCATATTGCGCGCGAGCTCACACGTCAGCTCAATAACGTCGGCGGGCCCGCCGCCGGCGAGCACCTCGACGGATTCCTCCACCTCGAGGGCGTTGCCGATCTTGCGTCCCAGCGGCACCGACATGTCGGTGAGGAGGGCGCGCGTGGCGACCCCCGCGTCGCGTCCGAGGTCGACCATCGTGCGGGCGAGCTCGCGCGCGGCGTCCAGGTCCTTCATGAAGGCACCCGATCCGACCTTGACGTCCAGGACGAGGGCTCCCGTACCCTCGGCGATCTTCTTGCTCATGATGGAGCTGGCGATCAACGCGATCGACTCGACGGTCGAGGTGATGTCGCGCAGGGCGTAGAGCTTCTTGTCCGCGGGTGCCAGGCCCGATCCCGCCGCGCAGATGACCGCGCCGCAGCCCTGCCCCAGCTGGGTCATGATCTCGTCGTTGCTCAGCTGCGCGCGCCACCCGGGGATCGCCTCGAGCTTGTCGAGGGTGCCGCCCGTGTGCCCCAGGCCTCGACCCGAGAGCTGGGGGACGGCCACGCCGAAGCACGCGACCAGCGGCGCCAGGGGCAGCGTGATCTTGTCTCCCACGCCGCCCGTGGAGTGCTTGTCGGCGGTCGGCTTGCCGATGCCGGAGAAGTCCATGCGTGCACCCGAGCGGATCATCGCGTCCGTCCAGCGGGCGATCTCGCCCCGGTCCATGCCGCGCAGGAAGATCGCCATGGCCAGGGCGGCCATCTGCTCGTCCTTGATGACGCCCTTCGTGTAGGCGTCGATCGTCCAGTCGATCTGGTCGGGGGTCAGCACTCCCCCGTCGCGCTTAACGCGGATGATGTCAACGGCATCAAAGAGAGCCATCGTGTCCTTCTTTCTCTTCCGACGAGGCCGGTGCCGCCTGGGCGACGCTCGACAGGTCGTGGGGTCCGAAAGCGCCGGGCAGCACCTCGGTCATGGGCGCGACGCCATCGGGCATGAGAACCAGGCAGGAGGGCCCGCCGTGCTCGTAGATAAGCTGGCGGCAGCGCCCGCACGGGGCCACCGGCTCCTCGTTGCCGTTGACGGCGACGACCGCGACGAGCGCACCGCCGCCGGAGCGGATGAGGTCGGAGACCATGCCGCACTCGGCGCACAGGGTGACGCCGTAGCCGGCGTTTTCGACGTTGCAGCCGCTGACGAGCCAGCCGTCTGCCGTCAGGCCCGCGGCCCCCACGGGGAAGTTCGAGTAGGGGCAGTACGCGTGCTTCATCACGTCGATAGCCTCGGCCAGCAGGGCGTCCCAGTCAATTTCTGTTGGATCCATGCGGGATCTCACTTCACGTAGGGGATGTTTTCAGCGGCCGGTGCGCGCGACTTGCCGACGAATCCCGCGACGGCCACGATCGTGACCACGTAGGGGATCATCGAGACGAGGTCGGCGGGGATCGCGGGCTCGATGTTGGGCAGCATGCGGGCCAGGGCCTGCGCGAAGCCGAACATGACGGCCGCACCCATAGCTCCCAGCGGGTTCCACTTGCCCAGGATCATGGCGGCCAGGGCGATGTAGCCGTTGCCCGCAGAAATATTGTCCGTGAAGGCCAGGCCGGAACCGATCGTGAAGAACGCACCACCCAGGCCGGCGAAGGACGACCCCAGGATCGTGTTGAGTGTGCGCGTACGCCCCACGTTGATGCCGACCGTGTCGGCGGCGCGCGGGTGCTCACCGCAGGCCCTCAGCCGCAGGCCCCACCGGGAGCGGAAGAGGAAGAAGGCCAAGGCGATGACGGCCGCGTACATCAAGTACACGAGGATCGACTGGTTGAACAGGACCGGGCCGACGATCGGAATCTCTGACAGGACGGGAATCTTGATGTCGGACAGCGAGAACTGGTTGGTGTTCAGGCTTCCGGGAGCGTCCTTCATGATCGTGCCGTAGAAGAACGTCGTCAGGCCCAGGGCCAGGACATTCAGGACAACGCCGACGATGATCTGATCCACCCCGTACTTCACGGAGAAGAGGGCCAGGAGGGATCCCAGGAAGGCACCCGCGAGGGGAGCCGCGACCAGGCCCGCATAAGGGGTTTGGAAGTATGAGGCCGCCATGACGCCCGCGAAGGCGCCGACCAAGAGATCGCCCTCGATCGCGATGTTGACGACGCCCACGCGCTCCGAGATAACACCCGAGAGCGAGCCGAAGATCAGCGGCGTCGAGATCGCCACGGTGGACACCAGGGTGGAGGTCAGCGTGACGACGCCCGAGGACCCAGAGCCCGCGTAGAACAAGAATCCCAGGATCGTGGACAGCCCGACGAACACCATGCCGCCGACGCGTGCCCACTCGGGCTGGGTGATACGCCGCAGCGTCGCCGCGACCGTCCACAGGGTGATGGCGATCGACGCCGCCGCGAGCACCCACACGATGGGCGCGCCCGCGGTGACGATGTCGGGAATTGAGTATGACTGCGACTTGTCGTTCAGGCGCAGGGTCATGTCGCCACGAGCAGTGGCCGCGAAGACCACGAGCAGCACGCAGGCGGCCACGTAGATGCCGGGAAGCTTCCAGGAGGGCTTGGCCTCGACCTGAGTGACCATGCCGGACTCACTTGTGCTCATCGGCGTTCCCCTTTCGCGTGTTAGCCGCGAGCGCGCGGACATCGGGCAGACGGAACAGCCACCGCACGAGCGCGGGCGCTGCGATCAGCAGGACGATGACCGACTGCAGGATGAGGATCATGTCGATCGGCACGCCCTTAGCCTGCATCGTGTAACCGCCCGCCTTGAAGGCACCGAAGAGGAGTCCCGCGCCAAAGGTTCCCCACGTCTTGTTGCGGCCCAGGAGGGCCACCGTGATCGCATCGAAGCCGATCGAACCGGCCACGTCACGCGAGACGTACCCGATGGTCCCCAATGCCTCGTTCGCCCCTGCCAGGCCGAGGAACGCGCCCGAGAGAACCATCGTGATCGCCGTGATGCGCTCGACCGAGATACCGGCCGTGCGGGCGGCTGCCGCGTTGGCGCCGACCGCACGGATTTGGAATCCCAGCGTGGATCGCTCGATCAGCCACCAGAAGGCGACGAGGGCGACCAGGGCAACCAGGAACCCGACGTGCAGCTTGAAGGGGGCGGGCAGGAGTCGCGCGAGCGCCGCGCTCTCCGCGACCTTGGGTGTCACCGGCTGATTCGTTCCGGGCACCTGCCATGCCTTCTGCGTGAGGGTGTACCCCAAGCCCAGCGTCGCAATCGAGTTGAGCATGATCGTCACGATCACCTCGTTCGCGCCCGTCTTTGCCTTGAGGACGCCAGCGATGCCGCCATAGAGGCCACCCGCAATCACCGCGACGAGGAGGGCCACCAGCGTGTGCAGGACCGGTGGCAGGCTCACCGCGAAGCCCACCCACACAGCCGCGAGCGCTCCGACGATGATCTGGCCCTTGCCGCCAATGTTGAACAGACCCGCTCGGAAGCCGAGCGCCAAGCCCAGGCCCGAGATGATCAGCGGGATCGAATAGAACAGGGAGTCGGTCAGTGGCTTGATCATGCGAACAACGTTCGCCGCGTTCGGATCCACGATGGAGCCGCGGAACATCGCATAGTAGGCATCCACCACGGACGCCCCCGACAGCGCGATGAGAATCGCTCCAATCGCGAAGGCGATGAGGACGGCCAGCACCGACACGAACCACTGGGAGCCAAAGACCCGGGTCGCGATGCCCAGCCCGTTACTCGTACGTGCGCTCATTGTTCCTCCTGCCTTGGTGCCCCGGATTCCTGAGCCGATCCCGAGGAGTCGGCCACGGCCTCGTCCAGGGGGACGCCGGCCATCATGAGGCCGAGGACATCGCGGCCCGTGTCCGCAGGGACGATGCCGACGATGCGGCCGCGGTACATGACGGCAATGCGGTCGGCCAGTGAGACGACCTCGTCAAGCTCCGAGGAGATGAGCAGGACCGCGCAGCCCTGGTCCCGCACATCCACGATCCTGCGGTGAATGAACTCGATCGAGCCGACATCGACGCCGCGCGTCGGCTGATTGGCGACCAGCAGTGTCAGGTCACGCGACATCTCACGGGCCACGACGACCTTCTGTTGATTGCCGCCCGACAGGGAGGAGACCGGGTCCTCGATCGACGTCAGACGGATGTCGTATTCCGTCTCCTTCTCGCGGGCGTTGCGCGCGATTGCGCCGCGCTTGAGGGAACCCGCAGCCGAGAAGGAGGAGGAGCGGAACTGGTCGAGCACCAGGTTGTCCGCGATCGAAAACGAGGCGATGATGCCGTCCGTCGACCGGTCCTCGGGGATGAAACCGACTCCCGCGTCCAGGGACTCGCGAGGCCTCGCGCGGGTAATGTCCGCGCCCTCGAGCCGGATCACACCGCTGTCGGGGGTGCGCAGGCCCAGGATCACCTCGGCGAGCTCAGTCTGGCCGTTCCCCTGTACGCCGGCGACCGCCAGAATCTCTCCCTGACGAACGTCGAAAGACACGTGGTCGAGGAGGGGGGCGCCCCCCGAGCCGAGCAGGGACACATCCTCGAAGGCCAGGCCGCCGCCAGCGGGACGCGCGGGATCCTTCTCCACGCGCATGAGCACCTCGCGCCCAACCATCTGCGTGGCCAGCGAGGCCTCGGAATCGCTCGGGGACGCGTGCCCCACAACCCGACCGCGGCGAATGACCGTGATCTCGTCGGCGACCGCGCGCACCTCGCGCAGCTTGTGGGTGATGAACACGATCGAGGTCCCAGCATCGGCGAGCTGACGCATGATCGTCATCAGCTCGTCCGTTTCCTGCGGGGTGAGCACCGCGGTTGGTTCATCGAGAATGAGGACCTTCGCCTGGCGCGACAGGGCCTTGACGATCTCCACGCGCTGTTGGGCGCCCACCGGCAGATCCTCAATGAGGGCGTCGGGGTCCAGGTCGAAGCCGAAACGCGCCGAGACCTCGCGCACCGTCTGGCGGGCGCGCTCGCGACTGATAATCCCGGCAGGGCCTGTCGGCTCGAAGCCCAGTGCGATCGACTCGGCGACCGTGAAGACGGGGATGAGCATGAAGTGCTGGTGCACCATGCCGATGCCCGCCGCGACCGCGTCGCCGGGGCCCTTGAACGTCACGGGCTCGCCGTCGATGAGGATCTGCCCCTCGTCGGGGGCATGCATCCCGTACAGGACGTTCATGAGCGTGGACTTGCCCGCACCATTCTCTCCCAGCAGGGCGTGAATATGCCCCTCCTCGATCGTTAAGTCAATCGAGTCGTTGGCGATGAGGGGACCAAACCTCTTCGTGATCCCCCGCAACTCTAATTTCATACCTTCGACCTTCCCCAGCAGGTGGGCGCACCCCGCCCCGATGCTCGTGTAGGGCTGGCAGCGTCACCGCCACCAGCCCCACACGCGTCGCATCACTTCGGGGCGTTCTGCGATTCGATGACGAGCTTGCCGGACTTGATGTCGTCCGTGAGCTTGGTCAGGTCTGCCTTGAGTTCCGCGGACACCTTGTCGTCGAAATCGTGGAACGGGGCGATCGAGACACCGCCGTTGGCCAGCGTGCCCACGTACGGGGTCGAGCTGAACTTGCCGTTCACCGAGTCCTGGATCGCCTGCTCGACAGAGGCACCGATCTCCTTCATGACCGAGGTCAGCACGATCGAGGAGTAGTCGGGGTTGGCCTCGTACCAGTCGGAGTCAACGCCGATGATCCAGGTGTTTCCATCCGCCTTGGCGGCCGCCGCAGCGCCCAGGCCGACCGGTCCCGCAACGGGCATGATGATGTCCGCGCCCTGGGAGATGAACTGCTGCGCCTGCTCCTTGCCGAGCGTCTGATCGTCGAAGGACTGCGTGAAGGAGCCGTTCTGCGTGGCCTTGTCCCAGCCGAGCAGCTGCACGTTCGTGCCCTTGGCCTTGTTGTATGCCGCGACGCCGTCAGCGAAGCCATCCATGAACACCGTCACCGAGGGGATCTGGATACCGCCGAAGGTGGCGACCTTGCCGGTCTTGGTCATGCCCGCGGCCACGTAGCCTGCCAGGTAGGCGGCCTCAGCGGTGTTGAACAGCAGCGGACGCGCGTTGTCCAGCGTCACCGTGTTGTTGTTACCGTCGTTGAAGCTGGAGTCGATGAGGGCGTAGTGCACGTCCTTGTTCTCGTCGGCGGAGGTGTGGACGGCCTTCTCCAGGTTGAATCCGACGCCGATGATCAGGTTGCAGCCGTCGGAGACCATGGACTCAACGTTCGGGTTGAAGTCCGCGTCCGAGTTGGACTCGGCCGTGTTGATCTGGATTCCGAGGCTCGTCTGGGAGGCCTTGAGGCCCTCGTAAGCGGACTCGTTGAAGGACTTGTCGTCCCAGCCGCCGGCGTCAGAGACCGCGCAGGCCTTGAACGAGGTGGCATCCTTCGCCCCGCCGGACTGGCTGGTGGCGGTTCCTCCGCCGCCGCCACAGCCGGCCAAGGCGAGCGTTGCAACTCCCGCAGCGGCGAGGAGCTTCGTGAGGTGCTTCATGAGTGTTTTCCTCCGTTGATGTGGATTCTTCCTTGATCCGGTGGCGGCGCGGGCCGCGGATCGTGTCCACGCAGCCGATGCGCGAACATTTGTCATGATCGACTTTTACGTCTGATCCGAGTCTCCCGCGCCGCCACCGGCGTGTCAAGAACAACTAGTTCTCGCTTTGGTAACGATTCGCACGTCGACGAGCGAGAACCCCCGCGCCGCCGATTGCGGCGATGGCCGCCGCGCCGAGCAGCGCCTCGGCGTAGGCACCGGTGCGGGCCAGCCCGCCCCGCTTAGCACTCGGGCTGGGCGAGGCGGAGGGCGTCGGAGCACTCGGCGTCGCGTCACCACCGGCGTCGGGGGTCGGGGACGGCTGGGCGGCACTGTCTCCGGCGCAGGTCACGGGGATCGTGAGGCCATCCCCGGCCTCGACGACCGTCGCGAAGTCGGTGGCGACCGTGACAGGGACGTTCACGACCTCGCCGGCCGCCTTGCCCTCGCAGGCACCCACGACCGTCACGTCCACGCTCGCCTGTCCCGCACCATCCGTCGTGATGACCGAGGCGGCGTCGGAGGCGTGCGCGTCCACGAGGGAGTTGTCGACCTCGGCCACGGCCTGCGCTCCCCCGGCGCTCACGCGCACTTTCGAGGTGATGGAGGGCCCCTCGGAGAAGGACAGGCCGCGCAGCGGAATCGTCACCGTCGAGCCGTCGGCCACCGCTTCGGTGGGCAGGGTCAGGCCGATGGAGGACTTGGCCTCGCGCGGGCTCAGCCCTCCCTCAGCCTGGACCGAACGGGCCCGGCCTCCCGAGTGCGCGCCCAGATAGGCGTTGAAGGAATCGCGGTCCAGGTTGCCGTTCGTCGTGGCAGCTCCCCCGCGGGTCAGGGCCTCGAAGGAGTCGCCACCCTCCAGCAGGAAGGACACGGAGCCGACCGTGTACGTCGCGTCGGCCTTCAGCGGCTCACCGTTGATCGTCACCGACGTGATGCGCTGGCCATAGGGTTTGGCTGGGTCGTAGGTATAGCGCACGTTCGAGGAGAGGCCCAGCTTGAGCATCGGCCTGGAGTTCTGTGAGTTCAGGTCCGTCTTCCACTGCTGCTCGAGCACGTCCTTGACGTCCGATCCCTTCAGGGTGACGTATCCCAGCTCATCGGAGAAAGGCATGACCTCATACGTCTGCGCGTAGGTGATCGTGCCGTCCTCGTTCGGCACCAGGTCGGCACGCAGGCCGCCCGCCATGATCATGCCGATGTCAACGCTCTTTCCATCCGGGGTCAGGATCGTTTCGCGCAGGGAATCCGCCACCAGGTCGCCCAGGGAGGATTCGATGCCTCGGTTCGATCCGGGGTCCGTGGCCCCCTCGGGCGTCGTAAAGACGCCGCGCCTGAAGGCCTCCGTGTAGCCCGTGGCGACGACGCGCTTCCCGGCTTCCTTCGAGTCGGACTCAGCTTGGTCGACGATCGCCTGGGTGTCGGGGTCCGAGCCGCACTGGGCAACCTCTGCGGCCGGAATGAGGATCGAGTCAGCACTCGTGACCTGACGCGTCACGGGATCGATCGTCAGGCGGATGAGTCCCAGATTGTCCGTGTAGGAGCCCGACGCGATACCCGCCAGCAGGGGGTTGGCCGAGTCGAAACGCTCGTGGGAGTTGACGTGGTCGAACTCGTAGGGCACGTGGGTGTCGCCGCCCATCAGGCCGTCCACGTCCTTGCCGACCTTCGGGTAGTTGTTCTTCACGTCGTCGTCGAGCATCGCAATGACGACGTCGGCCTTCCCACTGCCCTTGAGCTCGGCTGCCAGGTCATTGATGCGCTTGATGGGGTCCGTGAAGGTCAGGCCGGCCGTCGTTCCAGGACTGAGTTTGTAGGGAACGTCCTGAGCGATCGCACCGATGAAAGCTACCTTCATGCCCGACGGTGACGTCCACAGCTTGTAGTCCCCGAGGTAGGGCGTGCCGTCCCCGTAGGTACCCATGCCCTCGATGTTGGCTCCCAGGTACGGGAAGGTGGCCTGCACGAACTCGCCCGGGTTGGACCCGTCGACGCGCTGTTTGAAGACGGCCTGCCCCATGTCCAGCTCGTGGTTGCCGATTGTCGAGGCCAGGGGGTTCATCGTGTTGAGGGCCGCGATGGTCGGGTTGTCCTTCAGCGCGCCGGAGATGTAGGGGGACGCGCCAATGTTGTCTCCCAGCAGCGTGAACGAGGAGTTCGGGTTCGCCTGGCGCGCTTTCTTCAGGTAGCAGTTCATCGCAGGCAGCCCCGCCTCGCGCACTGTGCCCTTCTTGGCGACCTGCTGGATGTGTCCGTGCACGTCCGTGAGGTTGTAGAGGTCCAGGGTGATCGGCGCGTCGGCACCTGGCGGAGCCGCGAGCGCGGCAGCCGGCAGGGAGGCCAGGGTCAGGGCGGCCGCCGAAGCGAGGGCGAGGCGTGTCCATGGTCTGCGCATGGGTGTGTTCCTTTCATCGGTGCGGTGTCGGTGCCGCATCCTGGGTGGTGGGTTTGACGTGCCCGGTGTCAGCCGCGGCGACGGGTACGGCGCGAGAGGAGGATGAGTCCGCCGCCCGCTGCGGCGAGGATGATCCCGAGGCCGATCGCCCGGTCGGTGTCCGAGCCGGTGTGCGGAAGGCCGCGCTGGGGACGCGTCGCGCGCGGGGGTGCCCCGTGGGAGAAGACCGGGTCCATCTGGGCGGTGCCGGGCCGGGGTGCGGGTGAGGGGGTCTCGGAGGGGGCAGGGGTCTCAGGCGCGGTGGGCGAAGGCGCGGTATCATCGGCGCGAAGGAGCGTAAGGCCGATGATCTCGGGGTTGTGGTCCGAGGAGCGGTAGGGGTTGTCGGCCTCAATGGTCAGGTGGGCGTTCATCCCTGCCCTCGAGTATTCGAAGGCGATGGACTCCTGAGCGTTGACGGCCCAGCTGGTGACTCCGGAGAGGAGGGGCTTCGCTGCCGCATTCGAGAAGACGTGGTCGAGGGAGCCGGAGCGCCCGGCGTAGACGTAGGAGGCCTCGCCCGCTCCAGACACGCGCGCCCAGCCCGAGGCCTCGAGGGCCTTGATTGGGTCCTCCTGCGAGTAGGAGTTGAAGTCGCCGACGAGGAGGGTCGGTTTGTCCGCGAAGCGGGCGGCGAAGGAGGCGAGCGACGTGGCCTGGGCGACGCGGATCGCGTTCGCGTTTCCTTGCCCATCCCCGTTGTCGACGTTGCCGGGAGGCGCGCCCTCGGGCACGGACCCCTTGGACTTGAAGTGGTTGCCGATGACGACGAAGGTGGCGGGGGCGGCTCTCTGCCCGGTGACGCGCGCGAACTCCTGGGCCAGGGGCTGTCGCGCCAGTCCCGTGAATGCCGGGTCGTCGTGGATCAGCGAGGGGCCGACGGGGGCGATGGTCGCGGGCTTGTAGATGAACGCGATGCGGATGACATCTTCGCCCTGGGGGACGGAAGGCGGCGAGGGCACGTACGCCCACGTTCCATCGCCCGCTGCCTTGTTGAGGGCCTCGACGAGGCGCGCGAGGGTGGCATCTCGGTCCGTTCCCACGCCCACCGCGACGGGGTTTTCGATCTCCTCGAGGGCGACCACATCGGCACCCAGAGCGTTGATCGCGCTGACGATCTTGGCCTCCTGGTTGGCGAAGGCCTCGCGCGAGAATGCGCCGCGCACCTTGCACTTCTTGGCCGTCACGAAGGCACCCGTACGGTCCGGGTAACCCGAGCAACCGGACTCGTCAACGCCCAGGTCGGAAAAGTAGTTGAGCACGTTGAACGTAGCTACTCGCGTGTCCCCACCAACCGTGGGCGGGCTCGGGCGCTCCCCGGTGATGGTCACGGGCGAACGATCGGGGTGCCCAGCGACCATGGAGGTCGGCTGGAAGACCAATGAACCGTGCCGGGGCTCGAGGACCACGGGCTTGGTGAAGGACACGTGGTAGCCGACGCGCGCGGGCGAGCCGTTCGCCAGGTAAGCGTAGGCCACCTCGGTGGCGGCCCCCTTCAGCAGGTTCGTGTTGGTGCCGTCGTCGAGCGCGATCGCGCGGGCCGCGTTGGCGGCCTCGTAGTCGCGGGCGGCCTGCCCGGGAGCCACCACGTCCGTGGCCGAGCGCAGCGGGCTCTCACCCGGGGTGAGGGTCAGGGTGCCGTATTGGTTCGTCTGGTAGTTGTCGGTGATGGTCCATGTGCCCTGGGGTGCGAGGAGCATGGACTCGAGGGCCTCGGCCTCGTCCGACGTGGGGACGCGGGTCGCCGGGATGGGCGTCGGTTCCTGGCATCCCTGGACCACGCTGACGGAGGTCACGGCCAGCTGGGTGAGGCTCTGGGGGTTGCCCTTCGCACTCGTCGCGGGGAACTCACCGACCGTGCCGGTGACGCGCACGCAGGTGCCCGGGGCCGGGATCTCGCCTTTCTTGCCCGCGTAGACGAAGAGGCCGTCGGAGCGCGTGCGCCCCGGCTCCCACGTTCCACCCGAGCCGGGGGTCTGGATCGTGTATCCATCAATCGTCGCGCCCAGCCCCGACTCGTTGGCGGGGTAAGCGGCGGTCACGACGCCGACCGTCGTCACGGTGGCCCCCACCATCGCGGAATCGTCCCCGCCGCCTACGGCCTGAATGTCGGGGATCGCAGTATCGACGAGGCCGGCGCTGGACTCTGCGGACTGCGCGGATCCCTCGGGGAGGGAAGTCTCCGCCGGCTGCGTCGGTTGAACAGGCTGCGCAGCGGCCGACTGGGGTTGCACCGCATCAGCCTGCGACACTCCCGGCCCTCCCGACTGCGTTACCTGACCGGACTGCGCAGAATCCGACCGGTGCGCATCGACCGCCCACGACGCGGGTACAAGCCCCGCCGCGGACAGCGCAAGCGCGCCGAACACAGCTAGTGTTCGTGTCCCGTACCTCATCGGGATATCCTCTCAACCTCACCTCACCGTGAGGGGCCGACGAGCCCCATGCCGCAGACGTCTTTACCAACGGCAACACGAGTTATAACAAGTGTAACGTCGTGCGCATACGTGCGGAAGCGATTGAGAACATTCCCTGAAATACAAGCCTTCGTCGGGAGCACACACACGAGCGCACGGCCGCCCCGGCCTCGTCACGCTCAGTGAGCGCGAGTCAGGACGCCGAGTACGGGGAGACGACCACCTGGGCGCGCTGGAGGTCCTTGACCTCCGAGTATCCCGTCGAGGCCATGGTCCGCTTGAGGGCTCCCACGAAGTTCAGGGAACTGTCCGCGCGCGTCGAGGGGCCGTAGAGGATTTGCTCAAGCGTGCCCGTCGTGCCGACGTGGACGCGCTGGCCGCGCGGCATGTCCGGGTGGGTCGCCTCGGATCCCCAGTGCCAGCCCCGTCCCGGAGCCTCCTCCGCGCGGGCGATGGCTGCGCCGAGCATGACGGCGTCCGCGCCGCAAGCGATCGCGCGCGCCAGGTCGCCGCTGCGGCCGATGCCGCCGTCCGCGATGACGTGCACGTAGCGGCCGCCGGACTCGTCCATGTAGTCGCGCCTGGCAGCGGCCACGTCCGCAATCGCGGTCGCCATGGGCGCGTGCACGCCCAGGGACTGGCGCGTCGAGTGGGCCGCTCCCCCACCAAAGCCGACGAGGACGCCAGCCGCGCCCGTTCGCATCAGGTGCAGGGCCGCCGTATCCGTGCAGACGCCGCCCACGATGACGGGGACGTCCAGCTCGTAGATGAAGCGCTTGAGGTTGAGGGGCTCGCGGCGCGAGGACACGTGCTCGGCAGACACGGTCGAGCCGCGAATGATGAACAGGTCGACGCCCGCGTCCACGACCGCGCGCCAGTACTTCTGCACGCGCTGGGGCGAGAGCTTGCCGGCGACAACCACGCCGGCCTCGCGCAGCTGCTTGAGACGCGCGGTGATCAGCGAGGGCTTGATCGGCTCGGAGTAGACACGCTGAAGGGTCGCGATCGACTCCTCTTCACCCAGGTGAGCGATGCGGTCGAGGATCGGCGTGGGGTCCTCGTAGCGGGTCCACAGCCCGTCCAGGTCGAGCACGCCGATGCCACCGAGACGACCGAAAGCAATCGCGGTCTCCGGGCTCATCACCGAGTCCATCGGGGCGGCCATCAGGGGGATATCGACGTGGTAGGCGTCGATCTGCCAGCCAACGTTGACATCCTCAGGGTCACGGGTGCGCCGCGAGGGCACGAGGGCGATATCGTCCAGCGTGTAGGCGCGGCGTCCGCGCTTGCCACGACCGATTTCCACTTCGTCGCTCATGACCCGATTCTACTGCCTACGGGACGCAGATGTGCCCACCCTCTGCCACACTGGGGTCACCGGCAAGGCTAGGAGCAATCATGAGCTGGATCGACGACCCGTGGATGGGTTTTGACACCGAGACGACGGGCGTGCGCGCGCTCAAGGACCGCCTCGTCACCGCCGCGCTGGTGCTGCGCATCGACGGCGCGTCCTACCGCAGCGGCGTCAGCGCCCCCGACCAGGTGGCCACGTGGCTGACCGACCCGGGCGTCGAGATCCCCGAGCAGGCCACGGCCGTCCACGGCATCACGACCGAGCAGGCACGACGCGATGGCCGCCCCATCGAGGAGGTTCTGCACGAACTGGCTGGCTCCATCGTCGAGCACTGGCTGCGCGGCTACCCGGTCGTCGCCTTCAACGCCACCTACGACATCACGCTGGTCAACCAGGAGCTGCGCCGCCACCGCCTGGGCTCCTTCGAGGAACGCCTGGAGGGCGCGCCGATGCTAATCGTCGACCCATTGGTGTTGGACCGTAAGCTCGACCGCTTCCGCAAGGGCAAGAAGACGCTGACGGAGATGGCGCCCGTCTACGGGGCGGTCGCCTCCCCCGACGCTCACACGGCCGAGGTCGATGTCGCCATGACGCTCGACGTGCTCGCCGGCATGGTGGACAAGTACCCGCAGCTGGCGTCCATGAGCGCCCTGGAGCTCATGGACTACCAGCTCCAGGCTCACCAGGATTGGGCCGAGGACTTCGAGAAGTACCTGCGTGAGCAGGGCAAGGACGCGAACATCGACCGCGAATGGCCCCAGATCACGCCGCGAGGCCGCGGCGACGACCAGGAGTAAGAACGCTTCGGGCGGGGGTCGGCGGGTGCCGGCCCCCGTTTTCGTTGTGTCTGAGGTGTCCAACGCGCACGGGGCTTGCATGAAAAGCCTGGAGGGCGCTTGTACGAGCTGCGTGGAGATACCTGGACGAGGCAGTGGCGGGGTTCCGGTGGAATCCTGGGGCGCCGCGGGCGACGGGCCGCGGCAGAGCAGAGCGTGGCCACAGCGGAATCACCACACCTTGCCGGATAAAGTCGCACATAATTACCCGCGGTCATTCTTCGAGCACCATCCAAAACGTTGCAATTCCAACGATGCCATTTCAAGGTTTGCGGTAGTCGTAGGGGAATTACGCGCGACATTGGTGAGGAAGGCTTGGAGGGTGCCGGCGGCATAGCTAGCAGGGAACCTGCTTATCCAGACGGCCTTCAGGTACGCGTTGGAATTCTGGACAGGAAACGCTGTTCTGGATAAGAAAAACAGTTCTGGATAGGTTATTAACCTATCCAGAAGGTTGTTTCCTATCCAGTTCCGGCGTCTCTCGAACCGCTCGAGTAGCATGCCCCAAGCAACCGAAGAAGTCGGGAGCGCCAACACAGCTACACCCTCAGCGACGAGCATTGTTGCGATTGGTTGTGCCTCAAACCTGGACGTCATGCACCAGTTAGGGGGCATGACGCCACCTCCGAACTGGTGCAATACCCAGCTAAGTGGTGTAACACCACTTAGCAACAAGCATAAATGCGGCACACATCCAGATAACAGAGCCGCGTCATCGCGTCCGTGCGCGAGGTGCTTAACACGCGCCACGCGCCACCAGTGTGGAGAGCGCCGGCGGGCCCGACGGCGCCTGGAACACCGGTGGCGCTACAGGCTCACTTTTCCTTGATGAGGTCCAGCCACGTGCGGCGCTCGCCCACGAGGAAGCCGAAGTCGCGGTTCTGGTCCGCGATGGCGGCGTCGGTCGCGGGGTTCTTGATGAGGGCGGCCAGCACGTCGGGGGCGGCGGTGATGGCGCCTACACCCTGGCGGACCAGCTCGAGGACCTGCTCGGAGTTCTTGAAGGACGCGGCCAAGACATCGGCCTTCAGGTCGTAGGAGCGCAGGGTGCGGTGAATTTCCGAGGCGACGCGCACGCCGTCGATGCCGTAGTTGTCCATACGGTTGACGTAGGGGGCAACGTAGCGGGCGCCGGCCTTGGCGGCCATGAAGCCCTGCATCGAGGAGTGGATGCCGGTAGCGGTCACCTGCATGCCTTCGCGCACGATGCGCGGGATAGCAGCAAAGCCCTCGCGCGTGACGGGGAGCTTGATGAAGAGGTTGCCGCCGATTTCGCCGCGCAGGGCGCGGGCCTCGGCGACCATGTCGTCGGCGCGCTGGGAGACGATCTGAACGTGCAGCTGGGCGCCATCGGGCAGGACGGACTTGATCGCGTGGAGGACCTCGAGGGGTTCCTTGCCTTCGCGGTACAGGATCGTCGGGTTGGTCGTCACGCCGTCGATGGGCAGGTATTCGAGGGTCTTGGCGATGGAATCGACGTTCGCATGATCGATGAGGATGAGCATGTGAGCAGCTCCTTTGCGCTGTTGTGAGTTTTCGCACCCCTAGGATAGCGCGGGCGGGAGCAGCCCACCGACTGCTCCCGCCCATTACGAACACTCTGCCTGCGATTACCTCGCCGAAGAGGAGTGGTAGTTCGGCGCTTCCGTCGTCATCTGCACGTCGTGCGGGTGCGACTCGCGCAGGCCCGCACTGGTGATACGCACGAAGCGGCCGTTGGCCTTGACCTGGGAGATCGTCGAGGCACCCAGGTAGAACATGGTCTGGTGCAGGCCGCCGACGAGCTGGTAGATGACCTGGGCGAGGGAGCCGGTGTAGGGCACCTGACCCTCGATGCCCTCGGGGACGATCTTGTCGTCGGAGGTGACGTCGGCCTGGAAGTAGCGATCCTTGGAGTAGGACTTACGCCCGCGCGAGCTCATCGCGCCGAGCGAGCCCATGCCGCGATAGCGCTTGAACTGCTTGCCGTTGGTGAACACGACCTCGCCCGGGGACTCCTCGCAGCCGGCCAGCAGGGAGCCGAGCATGACGGTGTCGGCGCCGGCCACGAGGGCCTTGCCGATGTCGCCCGAGTACTGCAAGCCGCCGTCCGCGATGAGCGGGACTCCGGCGGGGCCACAGGCCTTGGCGGCCAGGTGGATCGCGGTGATCTGGGGGACGCCGACGCCGGCGACGACGCGGGTCGTGCAGATCGAGCCGGGGCCCACGCCAACCTTGACGGCGTCGACGCCCGCGTCGATGAGCGCCTGGGCACCCTCGGTCGTGGCGACGTTACCGCCGATGATGTCAATGCCCTCAAACGTCGGATCGGCCTTAATGCGGCGGATCATGTCGAGAGCGAGCTGGGCGCCACCGTTCGCGGTATCGACGACGAGGACGTCCACGCCGGCCTCGGCCAGGGCGGTGGCGCGCTCCCAGGTGTCGCCCCAGTAGCCGACGGCCGCGCCGACGACGAGGCGGCCGCGCGAGTCCTTGGTGGCGTTGGGGTACTGCTCGGTCTTAACGAAGTCCTTGACGGTGATGAGGCCGGTCAGGTGGTCGTTGTCGTCGACGATGGGCAGCTTTTCGACGCGGTGCTCGGCCAGCAGGTGCTTGGCGTGTTCGCGGGAGATGCCGACCTGGCCGACGACCAGCTGGTCGCGCGGGGTCATGCAGTCGCGCACGTGCAGGGTGGCCCACTCGTCCTGGGGGACGAAGCGCAGGTCGCGGTTCGTGATAATGCCCAGGAGGGTACCGTCCTCGTTCACGACGGGCAGGCCGGAGACGCGGTAGTGGCCGCACAGGCTGTCGAGTTCGTCGATGGTGGCGTCGGGGCCGACGGTCACCGGGTCTTCAACCATGCCGGATTCGCTGCGCTTGACCTGGCGGACCTGCGCGGCCTGTTCCTCGATAGAGAGGTTGCGGTGAAGGATGCCAATGCCGCCCTGGCGGGCCATGGCGATGGCCATGCGCGCCTCGGTGACCGTGTCCATAGCGGCGGACAGGAGCGGGATGCGCAGCGAAGTGTTCTTCGTCAGGCGACTGCTCGTGTCAACGGATGAAGGAACGACGTCCGTGAGCTCGGGTAGGAGCAGGACGTCGTCGTAGGTGAGGCCGGTCAGGCCGAAAGGATCATGTGTAGCGAGTTCTCCCATAGGCCAATTGTAGGCGGTCGGTGGCGCTTTCGCGTAGTCGCTTCCGCGCACGCCTCGAAGCCGGGTATCGGGGGACGAGGCCGGGGACCGTCAGCAATCGTCAGGAGGATGCGCTCTGGCTGGCCTGAGAGGCGTAGCGGGCTGCGGTCGCTCCGGTGACTGTCAGATGGATCGGGGCGGCGCCTCGTGCCAGCATGCGGGCGGCGGTGAGGGCGTCGGGGCGCCCCTCCCACACGAGCATGGAGACGGAGCCGTCGGGGGCGACCTCATGGATCCAACGGCCCATGCCGGCGCGCGCGTGGGAGTCGGCCCAAGCGATGGCGCGGGCGTAGTCGACGGCGAGGTCCTCGGCGCGCGAGGAGTCCACGACCTCGGCAAGGACGCGGGCGGCGCTGGCAGCCTCGCACACGACCCAGTGCATGCGTTGGGGGGCGGCGACACTGCCGGTGGGATCGAGGGTGTAGACGATGCCGCCCACACCCTCGGTGGTCCATCCGTCGGCGAGGGCGCGGTCGTAGAGCGCGGTCGCGGTGTCGATCATCCATGGGCCGGGTTTTTCGCCCATGTGGGTGAGGATCGCGTAGGTCTGCCCGATGAGGCGGGCGGCCTTGAATCCGAGGCCGGGGAGCGTATCTCCGGGTCGGATGAGCTCAACGGGAGCCTGATCGCAGGAGGCGGGCAGGGGGCGCCATTCCTCGTCGTAGAGGTCGGGCAGGGCGAAGGCGCAGCGCGCGGCGATCTCTCCGACGAGGCGCAGGATCGAGCGCGCGCGGTCGAACCAGACGCGCTCCCCCGTCGCTTCCCAGGCGGCCAGGTAGGCCTGGGCGGTGTCGAGGTTGGTGGAGAGTCGACGCAGGGGCGAACGAGCGCCGGTCGCGGCATCAACCTCTTCGCGCACGGCTCCGGCGCACGCGTCCCACCAGCGTTGATCCTGGTCCGCTTCGAGGTCGGCGAGCAGGCCACGCGCCTCCTCGTGCCCGACCATGGCGGCAGCGGCGGCCGCACCGATCATCGCGGACTGTGCACGCTGGGACAAGACCGCGCGAGGAACGGGGGTGGCGCTGTTCTCTGAGGTGGGCACAACCTCCGCGTACCAGGAGCCATTCGGAGCGCGCAGGGGACCTGCGAGGGCGGCCAGGCCGTGGTCGACGAGGTGCACGGCACCCTCAATGCCTCGCATCTGCGCGAGGGCAAAGACGTGGGTCATCCGGGCGCTGATGCGCGCGTCGAGGGGACGCCCGAGGTCGACCTGACCATCGGCGCGCAGGAAGGCGAAACCGACCCGCGCCTTCGACCGGGAAGCAAAGGCGACGAGCGCGCCAAAATCGGCGTCAAAAGCGCGGCGCAGATCTTCGTTGTTCCAGGGGGCGTTCATGACTGTTCTCCTGCCGGTACGTGCCTTCACGGTATCACCTGTCCAGGCACCGCGGGCGAACGTGGGGGCCGCGTGCGCGCAGTTGAGGGCGCAACTGCGCGCGAGCCGTCAAAGGCGTCAGGAGCGACCGACGAGCTCCAGGTCGGCCTGGGGCGCGAGGAGGGCGAGGGCCTCCTCGACGCAGGCACTAATGGTGCGCACGCGCTGAACCTGTGGCGAGAGGATCTCGGGGGCGTCCGCTCCCACCATGATCGTGGGAACCCCGTATCGTGCGACGAGGTTTGCCACCGTTTGCGCGCATTCGGGACCGCATCCGAGGACGACGGTGAGCGCGGGGACGCCTCCGCGCACATACTCGCGGAAGCGTTCGGTGGTGCTGACACCGCCGTAGTTTTCGCTGGAGAGCATGCGCACGTCGCAGCCGTACCAGGCCAGAGCGACGCCGATGACCTGGGCGGCGGTCTCGTGGAGCGAGTCGGAGATGATCGCAACGCGGTCCCCTCCGACGAGGGAGCGGGCGGGGCGGGACTGATAGACGGAGCGGCACACGCGCTGGAAGGCGTTGACCAGCATGAGGGCGGGCGCACTGCCGATGGGTTCGCCACCCGGAGCAGAGCGCAGAGATTTGAGGGTGGGTTCGACGAATCGCGACCACGTATGGACGAGGCCATGGCTGGCGACGGCCGCCTCGATCACTTCTTCGAGGCGTTGGTAGTCGTCGGAGAGGGCAACGGAGCGCAGCTGGGCGGCGTTCGCAGGGCCTCGACGAGGCAGAAGTGTGCTTTCTGCGAGGGCCCGCTTGGCGGCCTCGGCGGCGGACATGCCGGCACGCACGTGGTGGATCATGGCGCGCAGACGGTCAACGTCCTCGGGCTGGTAACGACGTCGCTCACCGGCTTCACGCTGCGCGGGGCCGAGGCCGTAGCGTCGTTCCCAGGTGCGCAGGGTGGAGGGGGATACTCCCAGTTCATCGGACACCGAGGACATGGTGCGGGAGCGGTCGGCGTGCGCCGATTGCGCCAGTATGGCTCGTGGCATGTCCGCTCCCTCCGGTCCTTGTCCGTACCCTGCTCTGATTCTTGCGTGTTCGCAGCGCGCACGCCACAGGAAGGGATATGACACCCACATCCAAGTTGTTCAAAAAGTTATTCACAATCTGTTCACACTGCACACCATACGTTTCTCCACGTTTTCACAGTACGGGCACGCTCGATCTGAGAACTGGCTCATAATTCGAGAAAGATCCTTGAATAACTACCGCACAAGTGTCTATTCTTGCCGACATCGTGTGCCGAAAATGTCGGCACGACAGACATGAAGGAGGCACCCAATGACTGACGTCTCCCGTCTGCCCGGACCCATGATCGACGCGTGGGAATGGCAGTACGAAGCGGCGTGCCGAGACCTGGACACCGAGCTGTTCTTCCACCCCGAGGGTGAGCGCGGCTCCACGCGCCGACGCCGTGCAGCAAACGCTAAGGCAATCTGCGCGACCTGCCCGGTTATCGAGCAGTGCCGGTCTTACGCTCTGGCCGCTCAGGAGCCTTACGGCATCTGGGGTGGAATGACTGAAGAAGAACGACGCGAAGAGATCCGCTCCTCTGGACGCGGTCGCCGCGTCTCCTAACGCGCATCCATTTTTCCGGTGCGGCATCGCCACCGCGATGCCGCACCATTTTACTGCCCGACACAACGCCCATCCTCTCCGGGAGCTCGCATGACCAGCAACGACACCAAGACCTCGCAGAAAAAGGCCGAGGATACCTCCACCAACCTGTACAAGACCCTGTTCTTCGTCACCGCACCGATCACTGCGGCCCTCGCAGGGGCGTGCGTGTGGATGGGTGTTCAGCTCCCCTCCACCTCTCCGGCGAGCCAGGCAACCCCGGCGGCCACGCCGACCGCAGCCGCGCAGATACCGCAGAACACGGAGACGGCGGCCCCCAGCCAGACGAACCCGAACAACTTGGAGATCATGAAGTCGTTCGTGCGTCACCAGGAGAACGACACTCAGGCGAAGGGCGACATTAACGCTCCCGTGACGATGGTTCTTTTCTCTGACTTTGCGTGCCCCTACTGCACGAAGTACGCCCAGGACATCGACCCCGCACTGGCCGACCTCGTCGAGGATGGCACCCTGCGCGTAGAGTGGTACGACCTGGCCCAGATCACCGAGACCTCTCCCCTGGCAGCCCAGGCGGGCATCGCTGCGGGCGAACAGGGTAAGTTCTGGGAGTTCCACGACGTGGTGTACGCGGCGTCCGACCCGACCGGTCACCCCCAGTACTCCGAGCAGGCCCTGGTTGACTTTGCGGCCAAGGCAGGTGTGCCCGACCTGGACAAGTTCCGCGAGACGATGCTCTCCGACCACACCGCTACCACGGTGAAGGCGGCCAAGGAGCGGGCTCACCAGGCCGGCATCACCGGCACCCCCGCCATGTTCATTAATAAGGCGTACGTCAGCGGCTACCGCGACGCCGCCTACATCCGCAACACAATCCTCGACCAGGCGGCACAGTCCGCGTCCTGACGCGAGGCCCCGCGCCGCAAGGATGCTCGGCGCGGGAGACACGAACACAAGGGGCGGCCCGGAAGGATTCCTTCCGGGCCGCCCCTGTAGCGTTCAGTGTGCGAAGCGCTCAGCGCTCCACGACCGCCAGCACGTCACGCGAGGACAGGATCTGGAACTCCTGGCCGTCGTACTTGACCTCGGTGCCGCCGTAGCGCGAGTAGATGACGACGTCGCCGACCTTGACGTCGACGGGGATACGGTTACCGTTGTCGTCCACGCGGCCGGGGCCCACGGCGATAACTTCGCCTTCCTGCGGCTTCTCCTTGGCGGTGTCCGGAATGACCAGGCCGGAGGCGGTGGTCTGCTCGGCCTCAACCTGGCGGATGACGATGCGGTCCTCGAGGGGCTTGATGGAGATCGACATTGTCGCTCCCTTTCTTCTTTGTCACGAAGGTGCTCGTCCTTTCCCTGCCGTCGCGGGGGTCAGGTGCAGGACCGGTCGCGGGTGTTCCCGCGTTTCCTCCACGAGTGTAGGCACGGTCCTGGCACTCGGGCAAGCTGAGTGCCAGGCGCGTTCACCCTGGGCGAGACGACACCCGCGCCCGACCGCAGGCCCCGCACGGCCTCGTCCCTGAAGAGATGGGACAATGAGCGGGTGAGCGCCCTGACCCCTATTCTGTCCTCCCCCGGCTGGGAGCTGCTGGAGTCCCTACAAGCGAAGCAGGCAACCAACCCCATCCCGCTGCCCGAGCTCGGATCCGCCCTGCGCGCCTCCGGCCTCGACGCGGACCTCGTGGTCGCAGTCCTCACCCAGCTGGCCCTGCGCCAGGCAGCACGCTCAAAATTTGGCCCGTTTGCCTCCCACATGGTGTTCACCCGCGACGGCCTCGAGCAGGCGACACGCCTCGTCGTGGCAGCTCGCCACGCTCAGCGATTCAAGGATTGCGGCGCGACGCGCGTCGCGGATCTTGGCTGCGGCATCGGATCGGATGCCATGGCGATCGCCGGCCTGGGCATGAACGTGCTGGCTGTCGACATCGACCCCGATACCGCCGGGGCCGCGGCCGCGAACCTGCGGGCCTTCGAGGGATCCGAGGTACGCCTGGGGGACGTCGCCGACCTCGACATGGACGAGCTGGCCTCCGAGGGCGTCGACGCGATCTTCGCAGACCCGGCCCGCCGCACAGGCGCCTCGCGCGGGTCGGCGCGCATCACGGACCCACAGCAGTGGTCCCCTCCCCTCTCGCTCGCCCTCGGCTGGGCCTCCACGATCGAACGCGTCGGTATCAAGGTGGCGCCGGGCATCGCGTACGAGCGCATCCCCTCCTCCTGGCACGCGCAGTGGGTGAGCGTGGGCGGCGATCTCGTCGAGGCCTCGCTCTGGTCCCCCGCACTGTCCCCCGAGGGCCGTGGACGCTCCTGTCTCCTCCTGGATGAGGCCGGGGCCGCCCATTCGCTCTCCACACCCGAGGGGTATGCACCCAACGCCCCCGCAGCCCGCGTGGAGGTCGCGCCCCTGGGCGCTATGGTCGCCGAGCCCGACAGCGCGGTTATCCGCTCGGGTCTCCTGGGACGCCTCGCGGACGAGGTCGGCGCGGGCATCGTGTCCGACAAGATCGCCTACCTGACCGGGGATGAACTGCCCGATTGCCCCTTCTACGACCGCTTCGAGGTCCTCGCGGTGACCAACCTGCGAGCAAAGGCGATTTCCGCCGAGCTGCGCACGCGCGGAGCGGGCAGCGTCGAGATCAAGAAGCGCGGCGCCGACATCAACCCCGACAACCTGCGTAAATCGTTGAAACTGGGCGGAGGCAACGAGCAGCTGACCGTCATCGCGACGCGCGTGAACGGACGCCACCGCGCAATCATCTGCCGACGGTTGGCTAAAAACCTGTAAGAAAGCTCTCCGCCGACACCGCTCGCTGCCCTGCCACAATGGAGGAAGCAAGCGAAAGGATTGACATGTCTTTGCCCTTCGGTTCCTCCCAGCGTTCCACGATCGGTGTCGAGTGGGAGCTCCAGCTCGTCGACCGCGACTCCCACGACCTGCGTCAGAGCGCGGACGCGATCATTGACCGCGCCACGACCGACGGGAAGCTCGACCCGGGCGTCCACCGCGAGATGCTGCTGAACACGATCGAGGTCGTCTCCAAGCCGCGTTCAACCGTCGCCGAGTGCATGGCCGACCTGATGGACTGCGTCGACTACCTGACCCCCCTGGCCTCGGACCTGCGCATCGACTTGGCCACCGCCGGTACACACCCCTTCGCGCGCCCGGGCCGCCAGCGCGTCACAGACTCGGAGCGCTACACACAGCTGGTGGAGCGCACCGCCTACTGGGGACACCAGATGCTTCTGTACGGCGTCCACGTGCACGTCGGCGTCGAAGACCGAGCGAAGATCCTCCCGATCCAGGCCGCCCTCACCGCCCACCTGGGCCACCTGCAGGCTATCTCTGCGTCCTCCCCCTTCTGGGCGGGCGAAGACACGGGCTACGCGTCCAACCGCGCGATGGTCTTCCAGCAGCTGCCCACCGCCGGCATCCCGCGCCAGTTCGCAACGTGGGAGGATCTCGAGGCCTACACGGATGACATGATCCGCACGGGCGTCATCGAGGGCTTCGACGAGGTCCGCTGGGACATCCGCCCCTCTCCGACCTTCGGCACGATCGAGAACCGCGTGTACGACGCTGCGACGAACGCGACCGAGGTCGCCACCTTCGCGGCCTTCACCCACGTCCTCGTCGAGCACTTCTCGCGCTTGTACGACGCGGGCGAGCCGCTTCCCTCCCTGCCGGATTGGTTCGTCGCCGAGAACAAGTGGCGCTCGGCGCGATACGGCATGGACGCGACCCTCATCATCTCGCGCGACGGCACGACCGAGAACGCGCGCGATGGCATCGCGCGACTGAAGGAAGAGCTGGCCCCCGTGGCCACCGACCTGAACTGTACGCGCGAGTTCGCAGGCCTGGAGACGATCCTGACGATCGGCGCCTCCTACGAGCGCCAGCGGGCCGTTGCGGCAGCCGCGCGACCCGGCCAGGGCCTCGACGCAGTCGTGGACCTCATGCGCGCGGAGATGAGCGCGGGGCGCCCCCTGGCTCTCGCCGAGTTCGCAACCCTGAACGTCTGACTCCGTCGCAGCAGTGCCCCGCATCTTCACCGGTGCGGGGCACTGTCGCCATTCTCATACTCTTTCAGATTGCTTTCAGCTGACTTTCAGAATGCCGCCGTATCCTTGATGTAGCTCGACAACTGACGCTGAGAGGACACTCGCCCGTGGTGCAGGAAGCAACACAGTCACCGGAATCCGAGGGCGCACCATCCGCGCTGGTCAGGATCGCTTCCCCCGTCGGGGCAACCCTGCAGACTGTGTGGCTATTGCTTTCCTCGCTGGCCCACCTCACCATCCGCTGGCTGTCACGATGCCCAGCTACCGCCGTCCTTACGGTCGCCCTGACGATCGTGTCGGCGACCTACTGGGTGTGGCGCGATCAATTCACGGCCCTCGAGGCCGACCCGTCCAGCCCCCATTGGTGGTCGGTTCTCTCCTCCGTCGGCGCGGTGCCCGGAAACTTCATCGCCACCGCCGTGCTCGGCATCGTCACGATGATCATTGCGGGCGGTGCTGCGGAGCGACACCTGGGCACACGCGCATGGGTGGCCGCAGCTGCCTCCGGCCAGGTCGTCGGCGTCGCTGCCACCTGGTTGACACTCCCCCTGCTCACCAGGGTGTTCTCCACGTGGGGGCAGACGATCGATGCGGGGAGCCTGTGGGGCACGAGCCTCATCCTCGTCGCCCTCGTGGGCGCCGCAGCGCAGTCACTGGCCTCTCACTGGCGCTGGCGCGCCCGTTTCCTCCTCATCGGAATCCTCATCCTGTCGGCCGCGATCCTGGGATCTGCGATCTCGTATGCGCGCGTGTGGTCACTCCTCGCGGGCATGGTCGCCGCGCGCCTGGCTGGGGTTCGCGGCGCACGCAGCGATTCCGGAAACGACATTACGATCGGACGTCAGCTCGCCTCCGTCGCCGCCCTGTGCTGGGCCTGCGCTGCGGCGCTGACAGTTGTTTCTTCGGCCCCCGAGGGACCGCTCGCTCAGATGCGCTGGTCGCTGGGCCCCGCGTGGTGGCTTGAGGGGCGTACGGGTGTCATCACAACTCTCCTGTGTCTGGCCCCGATCACGCTCCAGCTGATCTTCGCCTACGGGCTGCGCAAGGGCAGGCGCGCCGCCTACTTCGGCACTCTCATTCTCCAGCTGATCCTCGGCCTGTCAACAGTCGCTGCGACGGGTGTTGCTCTCGCCCAGGGCGCCGACGAGAACGGGATGGCCAGGCCCGAGCTCGTCACCACAGCCTCGCTCCTTCTCGTTCCGGTGATCCTCAACGCTGCCCTATGCATCATCACGTGGTGGGTGCGCCGCTCCTTCACGATTCACGCGGAGCCCTCCACGACCTCGACCCTGCTGCGGCGCTGGCTGCTCCTCATGGTCGGCTGCGCGGGCGCGGTCCTCGTCCTCGGGTTCCTCACGAGCGACTCGTTCGTCCCCCTTGAAGCCCTCAACTCCGGCGACGACCTGACCGTCACCGGCAACGCGACTCCCCTGCAGATCCTCCACGACTACACCCTCGCGCTGCTCCCCACTGCGACCGCCTCGATCTTCGAGCCGTCCTTGGTTCCGATGACTCTCTTCGCCGAGGCACCCGTCCTGTGGGTGCCCCTCGTCGCCTGGGGCGGCACCCTCGCCATCATCCTGAGCGCGCTGCTCGCCCGGCCCCGTATCCCGCTGTCCTCCCCGCTCGAGAGCCTCACCCCTCTCCTGCGCGCCCACGGAGCGGGCACCCTCGGATGGATGCAGACCTGGGAGGGGAACCAGGTGTGGGTGTCCCCTACCGGCGAGGCCGGGGTCGCCTACCGCGGGTCGGGCGGCGTCGCGCTGACGGTCACAGACCTGGCGTACGAGCCGGGCAAGGCCTCCGAGGCGATCGCGCTGTTCTCAGCCTTCGCGTCCGACTCGGGCCTGACACCCGCGCTCTACTCGGTCCACGAGGAGCTCGCGCAGGCCGCGCGCGAGGAGGGCTGGACGATCATGCAGGTCGCCGAAGAGTCACTGCTGGACCTGCCCGAGCTCGCTTTCAAGGGCAAGGCCTACCAGGACGTGCGCACCGCCATGAACCACGCAACCCGCGAGGGCGTTGAGGCCGTGTGGACCACCTGGGAGGAGTGCCCGGCGGGCTGGCGCGATCAGATCACCGTCATCTCCGATACGTGGAGCGATGACAAGGCCCTACCTGAGATGGGCTTTACGCTCGGCGGTGTACCCGAACTCGCTGTCCCCGAGACGCGCATCCTGGTCGCCATCGATGAGGAATCGACGATCCACGCCGTGACCTCGTGGTTGCCAATCTACCGTGACGGAACAGTCGTCGGCCTGACCCTGGACGTCATGCGTCGGCGTACAACCGGGTGGCGTCCCGCGATCGAGTTCCTCATCGGCAAGGCCGCCCTGGCAGCGCAGGAAGAGGGGTTGGAGATCCTGTCTCTGTCGGGTGCTCCCCTGTCGCGCTCGGCCGATGACACCTCGGCCTTTGGCCCCCTCACCGACGCGCTGGCCGCCATCATGGAGCCGCTCTACGGCTTCACCTCGCTGCACGCGTTCAAGCGCAAGTTCAAGCCCCGCACGCAGTCCCTGTACCTGGCGGTGCCGGATCCGGCCTCCCTTGCGACGGTCGGACTGGCCATCTCGCATGCCTACGTGCCCCACGTATCCCCCGCGCAGACCCTCACGCTCGTCGCCTCGGTCGCCGGAGGCCTCGCCAAGCTCGCCGCGAAGGGGGTCGGTGACCTGCGATCGACCCGAGCGACCTCGCGGGAAAGCACATCCGCTGCGGACGCACTCGCTGCCACGGCCTCGTCCGATGGGAGCGGAAAGGAGCACCGATGAGTGCCCTGGGAAACATCCCCCTCACCTCACTCAAGACCCTCGCGGTAGTCGCCGTCCTGGCGATTCTGTCTCTATTGGCTGGGGCTTCTCTGCTTGCGCGCTCGGCCCCGTCGCGCTGCCCGGGACGCGCGAGGCGTTGGCTGGGACGCGCGGTCATCCTCCTCGTGCCCACGTTCCTTATCGCTTCCGCGGGGGCTCTCGTTTTCAATCGCTCGCTCGGCCTTGTGAAAACCAGCGGTGATCTAGCGAAACTCGCCCTGTTATCCGTCGTAGGAACGACCGCTCAGTCCGGCGGCGAGGCCGACGTCAACGCGCAGTCCGCTGCCGTATCCGAATTGGACGCGACCTTCACGAAGACCGAGGACGGCATGCTCCAGACCACCTGGACCGGCCCGTCAAGCGGGATCACCCAGCCCGTCTTCGTTATCACCCCACGCGACTACTCCCCCAATGACGGCAAGACCTATGCGGTCATTGAGCTTCTCCACGGCTACCCTGGCGGCCCCGACGGCACCATGCAGGGCGCGCAGGTGCAGGAAGCCCTGAACAACGCCATCGACGAGGGGATCATCCCGCCGACAATCGTCGTCGGCCCCTCCCTCAACGTCGACGAAGAAGCCCACGACTGTGCCGACATCGAGGGGCGCCCCGCCGTCTACACGTGGGTATCCCACGACGTCCCCGCGATGATTCGACACAACTTCCCCAATACGACGTCTCATCGAGACGCCTGGATGATCGGGGGTTTCTCCGCCGGCGCCTACTGCGCGATCTGGACGGCCCTGCGCACGCCCGAAACCTACGGTGCCGCCGCCTCGCTGTCCGGTTACGACACTCAGATCGAGGGGCAGATGACCAACCAGGGCGAGCAGTACCTGGCTGACAACACGCTGTCAACCATGCTGGCTAATCGCACCCCCGACGGGATGCGCATCTACGCGATGGCCGCCGGCGACGACGCCGTTGGGGGCGCGTACACCGCTCTCAAGATGGCCTCAGCCGTCAAGGAACCCGACAGCGTCACCACGGACGTTCCCCCGAGCGGCGGGCACGCGGGCCCGCTGTGGCGCGAGCACATTCCGACAATGCTGGCGTGGTGGGGGTCCTCCGACCGGGTCTCCCGGGCCGTCGGCGCCACTTCGACGGCGGCGACCGCACAGTCCTCCGAGGCCAGCGCATCCATTGTACCGGTGACAACCGTGACCCACGAGGTCCGGCCGACCGCCCCGAACGGGTACCTGACGCTCGCGCTCCTGATCGCCGGAGTGCTCGTCTCGCTCGCGCTCACGTGGCTTATCGCGCCGCGCTGGCAGCTGCGCCGTCACGAGGGCGACACCGACGACCATGCCGATCATCGACACCGGGCACGTCACCGCGCGCAGCGCTCGGGCCTGTTCACCTCTGTGCCGCGCCCCGCGCTCCGGGCACTCGGCTACCTAGCGCGTCTGATGTCCCTCGGGGCGGCCACGGTAAGCGCCGCGCTCCTCGTCGGCATTGCCGCCAACATGGCGGGCGGCTTCTACACCTCATGGAGCTCGATCGCGCAGAGCTTCATGGACGGCCTACGCTAGGCCCGCGCGCCGCTCTCAGGCGCGCGGCGCCAGATACGTCGTCGTCAGCTCCAAGCCCGAATCCGGGGAGAAGTCCCAGTCCGACGGTGGCAGACCCGCCGCGACCAGCTCGGAGCCAATCGCCGCGATCTGAGCACCGTTGTCCGTGCAGAAGCGCAGAGGGGGCATGCGAACCTGAACGCCGGCCGTCTCGGCCCGCTCCGTCAGCAAAGCTCGCAGTCGGGAGTTCGCGGAGAAACCGCCGCCCACGACAATCGTGTCGCAGCCGGTGTCCAGCGCGGCGCGCACTGCCTTCGCGGTCAGGGAATCGTTGACGGCCTCGGAGAAGGCGGCGCACACGTTTTCCTTGCTGACGACCTCGCCGCGCGCGGTCGCGCCCTCAATGTATCGGGCGACGGCGGTCTTCAGACCCGAGAAGGAGAAGTCGTACTTGTGACGCTCCTTGTCCTTGCCGGCAGCCAGGCCGCGCGGGAAACGGATCGCCTCGCAGTCCCCCTGCTGGGACAGGCGGTCCACGTGCGGGCCGCCCGGGTAGGGCAGGTCGAGGAGGCGCCCGACCTTGTCGAAGGCCTCGCCCGCGGCGTCATCCAGGGTGCCACCCAGCTCGACGACGTCCGTCGCGATATTGCGGATCTCAAGGATGTTGGAGTGGCCTCCGGAGACGACGAGTCCGATGAAGTGCTCGGGCAGCGGCCCGTCAGCGAGCTTATCGACGGCCAGGTGACCAATCACGTGGTTGACGCCGTACAGGGGCTTGCCCAGCGACGAGGCCAGCGCCTTCGCCGCGCAGATACCGACGGTCAGCGAACCGACGAGACCCGGTCCGGCAGCAACCGCGATCGCATCCACATCCGCCAGGGCCACTCCGGCCTCGTCGAGCGCTGCATCCAGCGTGGGCAGGAAGGACTCCAGGTGCGCGCGCGACGCGATCTCGGGGATGATGCCGCCGTAGCGGGCGTACTCATCCATCGACGTGGCCGTGCGGTCGACCAGCAGCTGCGTACCGCGCACGAGGCCGACGCCGGTCTCGTCGCAGGTTGACTCAATACCAAGGACCAGGGGTTCACTCACACCCCCAGTTTAATCTGCCCATGCGGGCGGCGCCGCACGCGCGTGGCGCGCAGGTCCGTCGCGTGCAGTCGGCGTCGATCTAATCGCGAGAACGCGCGTTCGCGATGAACATCGAGACACCCGCAACCGCGAAGACCAGCAGGCTCCAGGGGAACAGCGAATCGGCGATCGGCTTGATCTGGGGGGAGCCAAAGAGCATACCCAGGAGCAGGAGGATCGACAGAATCGCGAAGGCGATCATCGCCGTGATGCCGACGGTCGCGCTGACCCAGTAGCGGCGCGTATGCGTGTTCGGACCGGTTTCATCAAATTGCATGGCGTGCTCCTCTCTGAGCCAATGATGCCTCCATGATACGACGCCAACCGCACCGTCATGCGCATTTTGCGTGCGCTACGGCGGCTGTCTCGCCGCGTCATCGCACCGCGATAACATCACTATGCCACCACGTTTACTCCACATAAACGCGGGAGGGCCCGGCGCCTGCGCGCCGGGCCCTCCGCGAGGCCACTCCATCCGAATCAGACGCCCTTGAAGGCAGCCTTGCCGAGCTGGCGGTTGAGGTTTGCGATCACGTCAAGCGGGATCTGCTTGGGGCAGACCTCAGCACACTCGCCGATGTTCGAGCACGAGCCGAAGCCCTCCTCGTCCATCTGGTTGAGCATGTTGACGACACGCTTGTAGTTCTCGGGCTTACCCTGCGGGAGCAGGCCGAGGTGCGTGACCTTCGCCGAGGTGAAGAGCATCGCGGAGGCGTTCGGGCAGGCAGCCACGCACGCACCACAGCCGATGCACGCAGCGGCCTCGAACGCGCGATCCGCGTCCTGCTT
The DNA here is from genome assembly GCF_009730335.1 of Schaalia odontolytica. GTDB lineage: Bacteria > Actinomycetota > Actinomycetes > Actinomycetales > Actinomycetaceae > Pauljensenia > Pauljensenia dentiphila. The sequence goes on along the minus strand of NZ_CP046315.1, from coordinate 747,343 downwards.
CGGGACCGGGGTCGCGTGCGCGTCGGGGGCTGCACCCGTGTTCACGGAGATGTAGCCGCCGGCCTGGATGATGCGATCCAGGGCGCTGCGGTTGACCACGAGGTCCTTGATGATCGGGAAGCCCGATGCGCGCCACGGCTCGATCGTGATGACGTCACCATCGTTGAAGGAACGCATGTGCAGCTGGCAGGTCGTGGTGACCTCCGGGCCGTGAGCGATACCGTTGATGACGATGCCACACTGACCGCAGATGCCCTCGCGGCAGTCGGAGTCGAAGGCGATGGGTTCCTCGCCGCGTGCGAAGAGCTCTTCGTTCAGGACGTCGAGCATCTCCAGGAACGAGGACTCTTCCGAGATTCCCTTCACCTGGTATTCATGAATTGCGCCCTTGTCTTCGGGACCGTTTTGGCGCCAGATCCTCAGTGTCAGGTTCACTTGTAGCTCCGCTGCTTCAGCTCGATGTCGTTGTAAATCAGGTCTTCCTTGTGGAGGATCGGGGGCTCGCCTTCGCCAGCGTATTCCCAAGCCGCCACGTACAGGAACTTGTCGTCGTGACGCAGGGCCTCGCCCTCGGGAGTCTGGGACTCCGCGCGGAAGTGGCCGCCACACGACTCTTCGCGATGCAGCGCGTCGATGCACATGAGCTCGCCCAGCTCCATAAAGTCGGCGACGCGGCCGGCCTTCTCGAGGGACTGGTTGAGTTCACCGATCGACTTGCCGGGAACGCGAACGTTCTTCCAGTAGTCGGCGCGCAGCTCGCGGATCATACCGATGGCCTTCTTGAGGCCTTCCTCGGTACGCTCCATACCGCAGTACTCCCACATGATCTTGCCCAGCTCCTTATGGAACGAGTCCACGGAGCGGGTGCCGTTGATCGACATGAGGGTGTCGATACGGCCCTGAGCCGACTCGAGAGCTTCCTTCACCGAAGGCGAGTTCTCGTCCAGCTTGGGCAGGTGGAAGCAGTGCGCCAGGTAGTCGTTGATCGTGTTGGGCAGGACGAAGTAGCCGTCCGACAGGCCCTGCATGAGCGCCGAGGCACCCAGGCGGTTCGCGCCGTGATCGGAGAAGTTCGCCTCGCCGGCCACGTACAGACCGGGCAGGTTCGACTCGAGGTCGTAGTCAACCCACAGGCCACCCATGGTGTAGTGGACGGCCGGGTAGATGCGCATCGGCACCTCGTAGGGGTTGTCGCCCGTGATGCGCTCGTACATGTCGAAGAGGTTGCCGTACTTGGCGGACACTGCGGCCAGGCCCATACGGTTGATCGCGTCGGAGAAGTCGAGGTAGACGCCGCGGGCGACGCCGTTGATCTTCGGGCCGACGCCGCGGCCCTCGTCGCACATGTTCTTGGCCTGACGCGACGCGATGTCGCGGGGCACGAGGTTACCGAAGGAGGGGTAGATGCGCTCCAGGTAGTAGTCGCGATCCTCTTCGGGGATCTGACGCGGGTCCTTCTCGCAGTCCTCAGCGCGCTTGGGAACCCAGATACGGCCGTCGTTACGCAGCGACTCCGACATGAGGGTCAGCTTCGACTGCTGGTCGCCGTGCTGGGGGATGCACGTGGGGTGGATCTGCGTGAAGCAGGGGTTGCCGAAGTAGGCGCCCTTGCGGTACGCACGCCAGATAGCGGTCGCGTTGCAGCCCATCGCGTTGGTGGACAGGAAGAACACGTTGCCATAGCCGCCGGTAGCCAGGACGACCGCGTCGGCGACGAAGGTCTCGAGCTTGCCGGTGGACATGTCGCGGGCGATGATGCCGCGCGCCTTGCCTTCGTCGACGATGAGCTCGACCATCTCGTGGCGGGCGTATTCCTTGACGGTGCCGGCCGCGACCTGACGCTCGAGCGCCTGGTAGGCGCCGATCAGCAGCTGCTGACCCGTCTGGCCGCGCGCGTAGAACGTACGGGACACCTGCACGCCACCGAAGGAGCGGTTGTCGAGGAGGCCGCCGTACTCGCGGGCGAAGGGGACGCCCTGCGCGACGCACTGGTCGATGATGTTGGCGCTGACCTCGGCGAGGCGGTAGACGTTGTCCTCACGAGCGCGGTAGTCGCCGCCCTTGACCGTGTCGTAGAAGAGACGATAGACGGAGTCGTTATCGTTGCGGTAGTTCTTCGCGGCGTTGATACCACCCTGCGCGGCGATGGAGTGCGCGCGGCGGGCGGAGTCCTGGTAGAAGAAGCAGTCGACGTTGTAGCCCATTTCGCCGAGCGAGGCGGCGGCAGCACCTCCCGCGAGGCCGGAGCCGACGATGATGACGCGCAGCTTACGGCGGTTGGCGGGGTTGACCAGCGCGGCGCTGAACTTACGCTGTTCCCAGCGCTGCGCGATCGGGACGTCGTGGGGGGCCTTCGTGTCGGCGATCTTCTCGCCTTCACGGTAGAGGCCGTGGATGAGTGTATCGGTCATGATTGCGTGCCCTTCCTCAGTGGATCAAGCCGGTGACGATGGCGACGGGCGGGGCCATGAACATCACGAAGATGACCAGACCGACCAGGCCCGAGAGGAGAACCAGCGGCTTGCGGGTCGCGTTGCGCACCCACCCGAGCGACTGGAACATGGACCAGAAGCCGTGGGAGACGTGGATGCAGGCGCAGCCGACGAACACGGCGTAGAGGATCACCAGGACCGGCGACTGGAAGGAAGCAACCATACGGGCGTAGGGCGTGGTGACGTCAGCGCCGAAGTTCGCGACCTTCGCGGGCAGGCTCACGGTGGTGAAGTGAGCGATGTGGAAGATCAGGATCAGCAGAATGAGAACACCGCTCATACGCATGGTGCGAGCCGCGTAGGAGTCCGAGACGGACTTCTTGACGACGTAGCGGGTGGAGCGAGCGCGACGCGAACGCTTCCAGGTGTAGGCGGCGGCCCACAGGTGGATGATGAGCATCAGCACCATGGCGGCGCGGAATACCCAGATGAATCCGCCGTGCGGGAAGATCGGCACGAAAGCCTCTTCATGCAGCCAGTGCGCGTAGTCGTTGTAGACCTCCGCGCCCAGGAACATCTTGAGGTTGCCATAGGAGTGGAACAGCAAGAAGAAAACGAAAACGAAGCCCGAGACAGCCATCAGCTGCTTAATAAAGACGCTGGTGGTCCACGCGCGGCGCTTCTTCGTTGCGACATTTTGAGTGGCCATGCCATGAGCATATCGACGCTTTTCCTCCGCTTCGTAGGACCATGGCACGAGGCCGCCCGCCAAGGATCTCAACACGGTGTCGTTTTCGGCCATTTTCCGCGGTTATCTGGGGCAGCTTGAGCGGCTATCGCGAGGAAGACACCTAGGACCATCGGCCCCGCAAACGGGGGTAAACAGATACGAATTTTGATACACCGACCATACCTATTTAGTGGCGGTCGTCGCATCGCCTCAGATCAGGGGCGCCCTCATCTCGACGGCCTCTTCGACGGGGTTACGGAAGTAGCGCGGACGACGCCCGATTTCAACGAAACCTCGGGACTCGTACAGGCCGATGGCCCCCTTATTGGAGGGGCGCACGTCGAGGAAGACCTCGCGCACTCCAGCCTCACGCGACCACTCCAGGAGGGCATCCAGGATGGTCGAGCCGATGCCTCGCCCCCGCGCGTGAGCGCGCACGCCGATGGTCATGACGTCGGCCTGGTCTCCACCGACCTTGACTCCGCCGTATCCGGCGACATCGCCTGACTCATCCGTGGCGATCCAATAGCGCGAAGCCGGGGACGAGAGTTCCTCGGCGATCATGTAGGGGGTCCAGGGGTCCTCGGCGAACACCTCGGCCTCGAGGGCGGCGAAGAGTTCGAGGTCGCCCGGGCCCGCGACGCGCAGCGTGGCGTTCACAGGCGCGCAGTGGGCTGGCCCTGAATATCGGGGCGGCGCAGGTACAGGGGGTCGGTGCGCAGGCGATCGTCTTCGCCGCGCGACAGGCGCGTGGCGACGATGCGGCTCATGACGGCGGGATCGAGGCTCACCTGGGGTCCGAGGTCCACGCGCGCGAGCGCATCGGCGCTGTGCGCGGGGATCGGCGCTCCCGCGACGACGAGGCCGGGGGCGGTCCGCATGGCGCCCAGCAGTGCAGAAACGTCCCCCACCTCGAGGCGTCCCTCGAGGGTGACGTCGTCGGGCCCGGCGGCCACGTACGAGCCCCAGTAGAGTTCGCGGCGGCGTGCGTCGGCGATCGCGTAGACACGGGTGTCGGGAGGCAGGCGGTCGAGGCCCTGACGGGCGATGACGTCGAGGGCGGACACGCCGTAAGCGGGCACGCCGGCGACCGAGGCGAGGACGCGCGCGGAGACGAGACCGGCGCGCAGACCGGTGAAGGGGGCGGGGCCGGTGCCCACGAGGACTCGATCAATGCCGGCGTCCGCGAGCTGCGCGGGGAGGCCTGCTGCCGCGAGCGCCTCGCGCACGAGCGGGGTGATGGATTCGGCGTGGTGACGTCCAGAGTCGTTCTGGGCGCGGCCGAGAACGCAGCCGTCGTCGATGATGGCGACGGTGGTGGCTGCTTGGGTGTCTAGGGCTATCTCTCGCACGGTGTGATCCTACTCGTCGGTGTCTGCCTCGTCGATGCGGGTTCCGCCGTGGGCGGCGACGACGCCGTCAAGGACGCCGTCCCAGCGGTGCCCGTGGGCGTGCAGGACGATGACGCGTGTGCCGTCATCCATGTTCTCCAGGTCGATGACGTCCCCGTCGTGGGCGGCCTCGCCGCCCGAGGCCCGGCGCACCTCGATGGAGAGGCGTTCGTCGCTCATGGCCTCGGTCTTGCCTTCGCCCCATTCGACGACGGTGACGGCCTCGTCGAGGGAGGAGTCGAGGTCGAGGGTCTCGAGGTCGTTCAGGTCGGTGATGCGGTAGGCGTCCGCGTGGATAAGGTCGGGGCCGCCGCTCAGTGAGGGGTGTACGCGAGCGACGATGAACGTCGGAGATGCGACGCGCCCGCGCACGCCCATGCCGACGCCGATGCCCTGGGTGAGGGTGGTCTTGCCCGCACCGAGGCCCCCGGAGAGCATGAGAAGGTCTCCGGCGGCGAGGATGCGACCAAGGTCTTCGCCGAACGCGCGCGTCTGGTCGGCGTCGCGCGTCGACACCTCGTAGGAGGCGATGGGCTGGGTCATGAGTTGCTCCCGAAGGTCGCGTCGGCGCCATCCCGGTAGATGCGGGGGATGTGTGCGCCCAGGTGGGTGACGATTTCGTAGTTGATGGTACCGGCTGCCTGCGCCCAGTCGTCGGCCAAGGCCTCGCCGCTGATCCCGGAGCCGAAGAGGGTGGCGATGTCGCCGGGGATGGCGGGGGCCTGCCCGGAGCGCGCGGTCGGCGTTCCGGGGCTTCCCTCGGCTGGCCCGAGGTCGACCATGAACTGGTCCATGCACACGCGTCCGATGAGGGGCGCGTTAAAGGGGCCCGAGGCGGTGTGGACGACGACGCGCGCTTGGTTGGAGGCGGCGCGCAGGATGCCGTCGCCGTAGCCAAGGGGGACGAGGCCGATCCAGCGGCGCGTGGGCGCGACCCAGGTTCCACCGTACGAGGCCGGGGTCCCCTCTTCGATGACCTTGACGGAGGTCAGGGGCGCGCGCAGCTCGAGGGCGGGGGTGAGGCCGAGTTGCTCGGACGTGGCCACCTCCGGGTCGGGGCTCAGCCCGTACAGGCCGATGCCGGCGCGAACCATGTCGTAGTGAGCTTCGCGGTGCCACAGGATGCCCGACGTGGCGGACAGGTGTCGGATGCGCGGAGTGACGCCCGCGTCGGCGAGGATCGCGAGCCCCTCCTCGAAGATACGCACGTGGCTCGCGGTCGAGGCGTTTCCTGCCTCGCTGGGGTCGTCGGCGCGGGACATGTGGCTCCAGGCGCCAACGACATCGACGAGGCCGTCGTCGGCGGCCATGCGCAGGGCCGAGGCCAGGGCGGGCAGGTCGGCGAGCGTGGAGCCCGCGCGGGACATGCCGGTGTCGATCTTGACGTGGACGCGGGCCGGGCGGCCGGCCTCTCGGGCTGCGGCGCAGATGTCGGCAAGGACCCACGTCCACGAGACGGACAGGTCGATGTCGGCCTCGATCGCGGCCGCGAAATCCGAGGACGAGGTGGAGATCCACGCGAGGATGGGCGCGTCGGCTCGGGCGACCCCGGCCTCGTCGAGGCCACGGCGCAGCGTGAAGGCCTCGGCCAGCTGGGCGACACCCAGCCAGTCGGCGCCACCGTCCAGTGCAGCGCGGGCGACTGGGAGGAGGCCGTGCCCGTAGGCGTTCGCCTTGACGGTCGCGAGCTGGAGCGCGCCGGGGGCGGCTGCGCGCAGGACGCCCAGGTTGTGACGGATCGCGGCCAGGTCAACGGCCGCGGATGACGGGTAGTCCCGTCCTTCGACTCGTTCGTCTGTGGAAATCACACCTCCAGTATCTCACGGCGCGCGCCGCCCGCCCCGCGTTCGTTGCCGTCGCGAGCATGGCGACCAGAGTGTCACCGCGTGGGCTGCGACAGGACCTGCCCGATCGCGGCCGCGATGTCGGAGGCCTGAATGGGAGCAACTCCACCGGCAGCCTCGGCGGCCACCTGGGCGGCTCGCCCGTGAACGCTCACCGCCGCCGTCAGGCGTCCCGGGGTGACGCGCTGGGGCTGCCCATCGGGGCCCGCCACGGCGTCCCCTTCATCGACCGGTCGGGCGAGGACGCCGGCGAGGAATCCGGCGAGCACATCCCCGTTGCCTGCGACACCCGCCCAGGAGGTCGTCACCTGGCCGACAGTCGGGGTGTAGGAGCGCACGAGGCGGCCCTGCGGCAGCGCGTCCACGTCGGGCCATGCCTCCGCGGCGTTGAGCGCACGCTGGAAGGCCTCCTGCACCTCCGTATCGACGTATTCGAAGGAGTACACGATCGTGACGGGCCCCTTGAGGATCACGTGGCAGCCGGTCGCCTCGTGGAGCGCACGGGCATAGCGCAGAGGAGAAGCAGCAATCTCGGCCCGCGTCACCGGAGTCCCGAGGCGTCCCAGGAGGCGCGCGGCCTCGCCGTAGTGCGGGGTGAGGACGGTGGCGTCGAGCTTGATGGAAGTCGCCAGCTCGGGGACAAGGTCGAGGGCCCACGCGTCGATGACGAGGGGCATGCCCGATTGACCGCAGAATTGCGCGAGTTCGAGCGCGTCCTCGCGGCGATCCTCGTCGAGGCCGGGGCCGATGAGGGCGGACTGGATGCGCCCGCCGACGGTGACGACGCCGGGCTGGTCTGCGAGCACGAGGTCCTGGACGCGCCGGGTCGAGTTCAGGCGCACCATGCCCACACCCGCGGCCAGTGCACCGCGCGTCGCGAGGAGACCAGCTCCCGGGTAGGTGTCGGATCCGGCGACAAGGCCGACGACGCCGCGCACGTACTTGTCGTCGGAGAAAGCGGGGACGGGGACGACCTCGCGGGCGGAGAAGGCCTCGTCGACGACGTAGAGGTCATCCGCGCCAATCATTCCGTCATCGCCTTGTGTGCGACCCGTCCCGTTGCTATCCCGGTCCATCGTCACGAGGCTGATGTCCCCGGTGAACTCGACGGCGGGAGGCAGGACCTGCGCGCGCTTGTAGGTGCCGACCGCGAGGGTGTGGGTAGCACGCAGGATCGGGCCCGTGATCGTGCCGTCGTCGTCGGTCAGACCAGAGGGGACATCGATCGCAATAACGGGGCGAGGCTTGATGGCGGAAAGCCTGTTGAGGAGCTCCACGGATTCCGCGAGCGCGCCCGTGAGCGGGCCGTGGGAACCGGTGCCCACGATGCCGTCGATCCAGGCGTGCGCGAGAAAGACATCGGACCATGCGGGGGTGTTTTCGATGGAGCGCAGCGACTGGCCGCCGAGGTCGATGATGCGCACGCCCGCTTCCTGGGCGGCGGCGAGGGCGCGGCGGTGGCAGCGCTTCTTGAGGAGGTAGGCGGTCGCTCCGATTCCTCCGCGCGCGAGGATCGCGCAGGCGTAGAGGGCATCCCCGCCGTTGTCTCCGCCTCCAACGAAGGCTGTAACACGGCTAGCGATCCAGTCGACCCCTTCAGCGTCGCCGCGTTCCTCCGCATCCACGCCCGGTTCACTGTCCTCGCCATTCCAGCTCACGGGCAGGTCCGCATGGCGCACGACCGCGGCCGCGACCTCGCCCGCGACGTCGAGCATGTAGCGGTCCGGATCGCCCTCGGAAACCGCCTGGTCAACGCACTTTGTCTCCAGTTCCCGCGCGTCGGCGAAGGACAGGGCGGCTCGATCAATCGTGAACATGCGCCATATTGTTTCACACCGTGCGCGCCTGGGGTGGCCGCTTGAGCGACGACGAAGCAGTCGCGCAAAGACAGCACGGGCCTCGTCCCTGATGAGGAACGAGGCCCGTGAGCGTTCACGAGGCACCAGCCCCGCGCCGGAGGATCACTCCACCGTCACGGACTTGGCGAGGTTACGCGGCTGGTCGACGTCGAGACCCTTCACAGCGGCAAGCTCGCAGGCGAAGATCTGCAGCGGCACGACGGTCAGGAGCGGCGCGTACAGGGTCGGCACGGCGGGCACGCGGAAGACGACCTCGGCGAACTCGTCGACGGAGGAATCCCCCTCCTCGGCGATGATGATCGTGCGGGCACCGCGGGCGCGGACCTCGGCGATGTTGGCCAGGACTTTGCCGTGCAGCTCTGGGCGGCGAGGGGTCGGCACGATGACGATGACCGGCTGGCCCTCGTCTACGAGCGCGATGGGACCGTGCTTGAGCTCACCGGCGGCGAAGCCCTCCGCGTGGATGTAGCAGATTTCCTTGAGCTTGAGCGCCCCTTCGAGGGCGACGGGGAACCCCACGTGGCGTCCCAGGTAGATCACCGACGTCGCGTCCTGCATAGTACGAGCGAACTGACGCACGCTCTCGCCGCTGTCGAGGACACGTGAGATCGCGTCGGGGATGGCGCCGAGCTTGTCCATGTAGTCGGCGATCTCATCGGCGTACTTGTTGCCGCGCACCTGCGCCAGGTACAGGCCCAGGATGTAGCAGGCGGTGACCTGCGCGGTGAACGCCTTGGTGGAGGCGACCGCGATCTCGGGGCCCGCGTGCGTGAGGATCACCGCGTCGGACTCGCGCGAGATCGTTGAGCCGGGCGTGTTGACGATGGCGACGACCTTCGCGCCCTGCTCGCGGGCGTGGCGGATCGCCTGGATCGTGTCCATGGTCTCGCCGCTCTGGGAGATGGCGACGACCAGGGTCTTCTCGTCGACGACCGGGTCGCGGTATCGGAACTCGCTGGAGAGCTCGACCTCGACGGGGATACGGCACCAGTGCTCGATCGCGTAGCGGGCGACCTGTCCGGCGTAGGACGCGGTGCCGCAGCCGATCATGATGACCTTGTTGACGGAGCGCAGGACGTGCTGGGGGATGCGCACCTCGTCCAGGGCCAGGTGGCCGTGGGAGTCGATGCGGTCGGCCAGAGTGGCGCCGACGGCGTCGGGCTGCTCGTGGATCTCCTTCTCCATGAAAGTCGGCCACCCGTTCTTGGTGGCGCGGTCGGAGGAGAAGTCGACCTCGTACGCCTCACGCTCGACGGGGTTACCCGCGGGGTCGATGACGGTCACGCCGGTCGCGGAGACAACCACGACCTCATCCTGGTCGACCTCGACGGCGCGGTTCGTGTGCTCGACGAAGGCCAGGACGTCGGAGCCCAGGAAGTTCTCCCCCTCCCCCAGGCCAATGACCAGCGGGGAGGAGCGGCGTGCCGCCACGATGACGTTCGGGGACTGCGTGCTCAGCACCAGCAGGGTGAAGGTGCCGTGCAGCTGCTCGGTGACAGCGCGCAAGGCGACGACCAGGCGGCGCGCCACCTCCTCGTCCGCTCCGGTCAGTCCGGCGACCGCCCCTTGGAACGAGGCCGGATCAGCCCGGTCGTAGGCGCGGGCCAGCAGGTGGACGACCACCTCGGTGTCGGTCTCCGAGGCGAAAGTCTCGCCGTCGGCGATGAGGGCGGCGCGCAGGGCGTCCGCGTTCTCGATGATGCCGTTGTGAACGAGAGAGAAACGTCCATCCGGGCTGGAATGGGGGTGGGCGTTCGCGACCGTGGGGCGACCGTGGGTCGCCCAGCGGGTGTGTCCAATGCCCGCAAAGGCATCGGCCGGAGGCTGCGCGTCGAGGTCCTCGGAGAGGTTGATGAGCTTGCCGAGCGCGCGGCGAACGTCGAGGCGATCCGGGGACGCCAGGGCGATACCCGCCGAGTCGTACCCGCGATATTCGAGGCGCGCCAGGCCGCCGAGGACAACCTCGCGACTACGCTGGGACGCCTTGCATGCAATATGTCCAACAATTCCGCACATAGCACCCATTGCAACACACCAAACCCCTCCACCGGTCAGTAACGTGTGTGGCTTCACGTGGTGAACTAAGTGCGCACGACCACAAACATGTGGGGCACAATGGGATCGTGAGCATCACCGAGAGCCCCTCGCCCATCCCATTCCCGGCCTCGTCAAGCGTCTCGTCTGACGAGCAAAACCCGGCCCCCGCGCGCAACGCACCCAACCCCTACGCACGCTTCGACCGCCGCGAGTGGGACCGCCTCGCCGATCGCACTCCCCTGCCGCTCACGCAGGAGGACATTGACCGCATCGCATCCCTGGGCGACCCCATCGACATGACCGAGGTCGACACGATTTACCGTCCCCTGAGCGCACTGCTGCAGCTCTACATCGACGGGCGACGCCGCACAGCCGCCGAGCGGCACGCCTTCCTCGGCGAGCCCGAAGGCCACTCGACCCCCTTCGTCATCGGCATCGCCGGCTCTGTCGCCGTCGGCAAGTCGACGGTCGCGCGCCTCCTCCAGCTGCTGCTCTCCCGCTGGGATTCCACCCCGCGCGTGGACCTGGTGACGACCGACGGCTTCCTCTATCCGAACCGGATCCTGCAGGAACGTTCCCTCATCGCCCGCAAGGGTTTCCCCGAGTCCTACGACCGCTCGGCCCTCATCTCGTTCCTGGCTTCGGTCAAGGCGGGCAACCCGCACGCGAAGGCGCCGGTGTACTCCCACGTCACCTACGACATCGTGCCCGACGCCTACGTCGACGTGGACCGCCCCGACATCCTCATCGTCGAGGGCCTCAACGTGCTCCAGCCGCCGCGCTCCGCCCCCGGTTCTGTGTCGGTGGCCGTTTCGGACTACTTCGACTTCTCGATCTACGTCGACGCCGACGAGAAACAGATTGAGCAGTGGTACGTGGACCGTTTCCTCAAGCTGCGGGCGACCGCGTTTTCTCGCGAGGATTCCTATTTCAAGACCTACGCCTCCCTGACCGACGCCGAGGCCGCATCGACCGCGCACGTCGTGTGGAACGCGATCAACCTGCCGAACCTTCGCGAGAATATCCGCCCCACCCGCGAGCGCGCGACCCTCATCTTCACGAAGGGCCACGACCACCGCGTCGAATCACTGTCGATCCGCAAGGAATGAACCTTTTCGCACGCGAACGAGGCCGCAGCCGGATAACCCGGCCACGGCCTCGTCCTGTGTGGAGCTAACTACTCAATCCACGCGCCCGAGGGCGCGAAGTGGTACCAGGTCCATCCGATCAGTTCCCAACCGGTGGCCATCGAGCCATTGCCGTGCAGGTAGAACCACGAGGGTCCATCCTTGAGCCAGCCAGTGGTCATCGCACCGTTGGCGCCCAGGTGGTACCAGGAGCCATCCAGGTGCTGCCAGCCCGTGGCCATCGAGCCGGAGGGCGACAGGTAGTACCAGGCACCGCCGTCCTTCACCCATCCGGTTCGCATCGCTCCGGAGGGCGACATATAGAACCATGATCCATCGATCTGGGCCCAGCCGGTCGCCATCACACCGTTCGACGGGTCGAGGTAGTACCAGTTACCGCGGTCCATGATCCAGCCGGTCTGCTGGGCGCCACTGGAACCGTGGTAGTACCAGTGTCCACCGTCGTAGACCCAGCCCGTCTTCATGTAGCCACGCGCATCGAAGCGGTAGGTCTGCCCATCGATGACGAGGGTCTCGTTGGCCGCGTAGGTGCCGTCAGAGTAGCTGTACCACCAGCCGAAGTAGCCGGACTTCCACTGGCCCGTGCGAGGCTGGGGCGCAGGATCCGGGGTCGGAGCCGGTGTCGGGTCCACGGTCGGCTCAGGAGCCGGTGTCGGGTCCGGGGTGGGCTGCGGGTCCGGGGTGGGGGTCGGATCCGGGGTGGGGGTCGGATCCTCGATCGTCACCCAGTACAGGAAGCGCGAGTCGCCGCCACCAACAGCATGGAGCACGACCTGCGAGGTCTCGCCCTCGCCGAGTTCGACTTCCTGCGTCGTCTTGTCGGCCGGGTTGACGAGCATCAGGTGTGCGTTCGCAGCCGGCTTCTTGACGGTCAGGGTGATGTCCTGAGCGGTCTCGGCCAGCGAACCGTTGTCGGTTCGCGGGTCGAGGAGGTAGGACGGGTAGCGGGTCTGGCCCGTCAGGGCGTTGACGACCATGAAGCCCTTGGGGGCCGTCGTGGAGTCGCCGAAGATCTCGGCGGACTTGGCGGTCTCCAGGCCCTTCAGCTGCTCGAAGTAGCCGACGACGACGTCGCCGGGCAGGCCGTCGTTGACGGAGCCGACGTTGGTCACCGACATGTCAACCAGGCCGACGGACTCGTTGGCGGCCTTGGCCTCGTCGCCGGAGGCGAAGTCACCGTACTTGTAGCCGCTCAGCGAGGGGATCGCGCCACGAGCCGCGTACTGGCCGGGCTTGTAGGCGACGAACGTGGAGTTCATGGCCTTCGTGTAGTTACCGATGTAGGTGACATTGCCGAAGATGTTGGAGAACTCGTAGAACGAACGCGTGGGCGCGCCGTCGTGGTCGATGATCGAGGAGCGGTCGTAGCCGTTGTACTCCATGCGGAACAGACCGAACCACTTCTGGCCGGTCGCCAGGCCCAGGGAGGGAACGATCGACTTCTCAGAGGCGGACACGTTCGCATCCCAGTTGTAGTCCAGGTACTGGCCGTACAGGATCGGGCTGGAGCCGTCACCGGTGAGGCCCTTGAGGCCGTATTCGCGCTGCTTCTTCCAGGTGTTGGTGCCCAGCAGGTTCATGACGACGTTGCTCGGGGCCGGGCCGCCGTTGGCGCCCCAGTAGTACTTGTCCCAGCTGAGCAGGTCGGGCTTGGCATTCTCGACGTAGTAGCTCAGATTGGCGTCGCGGTACCAGGAGGGGTCGTCCCAAGAGTTCGCATGAACGACGGCGCCGGGGATGTTCTCCTTGGACCAGGAGAACCAGTTCTTGAAGCACTCGGACTCGCCGCGGTTGAAGCCGCCCTCATCGCCGTACTGGATGTCGACGAGCGTGGAGGCGTAGGGCTTCATGTATTCGTTCATGAAGTCGCGCGGCTCGCCAGCGTTGCACATGCTGTTCTTGCCGGTGGGGGCCTTGGCGAGGGCCCACGGCGCACCCTTACCCAGGGACTCCATCATGGCGGTGTTGAACATGGGCAGGTCGTAGAACATCGGGAACGCGCCACCCGTGAGGTCGCGCTCGTTGGCGTCGAAGCCGCCACGGCCGTAGCCCTCGGAGGGAACCCACGCGGGCATCATGACGCCGTACTGCAGCGCGAGGGCCTGGGCACGGTTGACGCCCCACTTGCCGTCACCGGGATTGAAGCCGGAGTAGCGCTCGTACATGGAGTTGTCGACAACGGGAGCCACGGGGGTCTTGCCGGCGGGCAGGCCCCACACCTCGACGTCGTTGAAGGTCACCGCGGTGGCGATGTTCTGCGGGGTCTGGGGCTCGGTCTCGTCGTTCATCCAGATGCGGATGTTCTTGGCGAGGTGATAGCTGTTGAAGTCCCAGTACCACAGGCCGCGCGCGTCGCGCGTGAGCGAGCCGTGGGTGACGATGGTCTTCCATTCGCCGCCGTCGGCCTCCTGGACCGCGATGGCCACGGAGTTGCCGCCGTGCCATCCCTGGACGCCCGCGGGCAGGATCGGGGTGCCCCATCCGTTGATGCGGTGCACGTAGCGGGCCTCGCCCAGGTGCAGCTCGATGCCGGTGACGCTGCTCGACCATTCATGCGCACGAACGAGCGGATCGGAGGTCCACGTCGTTGTCGGGTCGAGGTCGGTGAGGGCCGCGTTGTCGGCCTCGGTTCCGCCATTCGCCTGAGCGGTCGCGGGGATCATCACGTTGCCGCGGAAGTCGGTGTCAACCTTGGTGATGTTAACGACGTAGGTGGCTTCCTTGCCGTCCTTGGCCACGGTGGCGGTGATGACGTTCAGGCCCGTGGTGAGGTCAAGGTTGGACACGCGTCCATCGGCGTCAGGGGTCACGCCGTTGATGGTGACGGTGGCACCGTCGACCGCACGGATACGGGCCGAGACGGTCTTCGCGTGGTAGTAGCCGGTGGCCGTGTAGGTGTGGGTGCCGGGGGCAAAGTCAACGGGTTTACCGGGCTCGCCGTACGGCAGCTGGTCGATGACGAAGTCAACGACGAGGTCGGATGCGCCCGATCCCTGCTCGGGGGCATCGGGGTGAGGTACGACGGGTCGTGCTGCTTCGTGGTTACCGCCGGTGTCCTCGTTGCCGTAGGAGGTGATGGCGTTACCGTCGGCGTCGCAGGGCAGGAGCTTGATGTCCGACAGCGCCATGTCCTTCTTGCCGGGGGCTAGCGAGCGCAGGCCGGTCAGAGCGAAGACTCGCTTCGTGGTCGCTGGGAAGGTGACGTACTGTTCCTTGTTCCCGAACTGAAGGTCACTTCCGTGCTTGACCTCGGTGCCGCCTTCCCACGTGCCCGCAGCGACGTTGGTCTTCCAGTCGGCGAAGGAGGCTTCGGCGGCCGGGTTACCGGGGTCCTCGTCGAAGGCGAAGACGCGGTATTCGCCGGGGAACTGGTCGTTGCCCAGGGTCGAATCGTAGGTGGGGCGCGGGGTCAGGCCGAGGCCGCACACCTGGGTGCCGGGCGTGGGGTTCTGGACGGCGAGGGCGTGGGGGTAGGTATCGAGCCCTCCCTTCCACTTGGTGGTCCAGAAGGTCTTGGTCGCGTCGGTACGGGTCGTGTCGTCGTCGACGAGGGCTGCGATCGTACCGTTGGGTGCGCTTTCGCCGACCTTCTCTTCGGAGGTCGCCCACAGGACGGTCGGGTGATACGGGGTTTCGGTGGCGGCGACGGCCGCGGCGGGTGCGAGGCCAAGCATGGTGGCCGCAAGAATCGGGGCTCCGAGTGCACCGATGATGGGTCTAGTCCCCATGAGTTTAACTCCTTCGTCAGTATGGGGGTGGTGGCTGGGATCGGCCGTTAGATGGCCACAGATCCACAATACCTAACACGTGTTAGTTATTTGTGAAATAACCTCCTTTTAGGTAGAGAAGATCCCCGCGGGTGCGAGGGGCACCCGCGGGGATGAGGATCAGAACTTCAGACCGCCATCTTCGATGCCGCGGAAGAAGAACTTCTGGCTGAAGGCGAAGACCAGCACGACGGGGATCATCGCCACGACGGCGCCCGCCAGCACGAGCTGGTAGGTGACACCCTGGGGCGAGTTCTGGATGGCCGTCAGCGTCAACATCAGGGTCTGCTTGTTCGGATCGGGCAGCATGAGCAGCGGGAAGATGAAGTCGGACCACGCGCCGATGAAGGATGTCAGACCAACGACCGTCAGCGTGCCACGCACCTGGGGCAGGAAGATGGACCAGAAGCGACGCAGCTCCCCCGCTCCGTCGATGAGAGCCGCATCCTCGATCTCGTCGGGGATGCCCATAAAGGCGGCGCGCATCATGAGGATCTGGAAGGGGCCGATCATGGCAACCATCCACACGCCGGGAAGCGTGTTGTACAGGTCCAGCTGCACCATCATCTTGAACAGCGACAGCATGATCGACTCGAAGGGGAAGATCATGGCGGACAGGACGACGAAGTACATGACGTTGCGGCCGGTCCACCCGCGCCTCGAGAGCATGTAGCCGCCGATGCACGAGAGGATGACGTTCGAGGAGACCGTCAGGGTCGCCAGGATCGCGGAGTTCTTGATGGACAGCAGGATGTTGGTACGCTCGAAGAGGACGTAGAAGGAGTCCAGCGACCACTGCTGTGGCAGCATGGTCGCGCCCTGACCGAAGACGGATTCGCCGGGGGCCTTGAAGGCGGCCATGAGGGGTAGGACGAGGGGGCCGACCAGGATGAGGGCGACGACGACGAGGAGGGCGTAGCGGGCGATGAGGGCGCCGCCGCGCATCTGACGCGAGGCAACGTTGCGCCCCTGGCGCTCGAGTCGGCGTTCCTTGCGCCACTGGGCGAAGCGCTCACCGAAGGTCGCGGCGCTCGAAGTTGCGGTACTCATGAGTCTTCAGCCTTCCTCTGCAGGCTCTGCGAAGCAATGATGAAGCCGAAGGTGATGAGGAACAGGCACACCGAGGCGGCGTCGCCCTGTCCCAGAGATCCGAAGGTCGGGTCGACGATTCGGTCTCGGATGTACATCGTGAGGGTCTTCGTGGGCGAGGCGGAGCCACCCAGCAGGTAGACCTCGGTGAAGATCTTCAGGCAGCCGATCGTCGTCAGGGTGGCGACGAGGAACATCATGACCTTGACACCCGGAACAGTGACCGTCAGGAAGCGTCGGATCGGTCCGGCGCCGTCGAGTTCGGCGGCTTCGTACAGCGACTTGTCGACGTTCGCGAGGGCCGACAAGTAGAGGATCATGTAGTAGGGCAGGCCCTGCCACAGGGTGATGATCATGGCGCAGAAGAGAATCATCCACTGATTCGACAGGAATGGCACGGGGTCCAGGCCCCAGGAGGCCAACATGTTGTTGATGGGTCCGCGCTGGTCCAGGAGGTAGCGCCACGCGAGCGAAATGACGACCAACGAGGAGATGGCCGGCAGGTAGTAGAGGGCGCGGAAGAAGCCGATGCCGGGCACGTGCGACTTGACGAGGAGGGCCAGCAGCAGGGGCAGGAGCACCATCAGCGGGACGACGCAGACCGCGTAGATGAGGGAGTTTGTCAGCGACTGCCAGAACTCGGGATCTGACAGTACCGCGGTGAAGTTGTCAATACCAACGAAGCGACCGATGCGTCCCATCGGCTTCGTCTTCGTGAACGACACGTAGACGGTCGTGATGAAGGGGTAGATGTAGAAGGAGATGACCGCGAGGACCGGGAGGGTCACCCACAGCCAGGGAACCCAGCCCGGGCGGAATCGGGCGGCGCCATTGAGGGAGCGCGTCTGCGCACTCTTACGTATCGGCATACCAAAGTCCTTTTTCAGGGATGCGCGGGGTCGTGAGCCGGCGGCCCGACGCTGGGCGAGGAATGCATCGGGGGCCGAGGCCATGCCTCGGCCCCCGAGCGATCAATCAGTCTCCGAGAGCCTTGAGCTTCTCGTTCATCTGATCCTGAGCGGTCTTGAGGGCGGTCTTGGGATCGACCTCGCCGCGGATGGCCTTGTTGACGTTCTCGATGAGGGCGTCCTTCACGGCGCCGGTCGCGTAGAAGACGTCGGTGTAGGCCTCGGCGTCCTTGGCGGCCTTAGCGGCTTCCTCGTAGGCGGCCTTGAAGACCGGGTCGTCGGCGATCTCCGGCGGGTTGGCAACGAGCTTGTCGAGGGCGTCGGTGGCAGCCGGGAAGATGATGGCGCCGCCGTCGTGCGTCCAGGCGTACTCGTTCTCAGCGTTGGTGATCCACTCGGCGAACTTCATCGCCAGCGGGGCGTTCTGCGTGGTGACGGAGACACCGATGTACTGACCCTCGAAGACGGGCTTGATGCCGGGGTTGGTCGGGAACGGGCCGACGCCGGTGTTCTGGTAGACCGTCTCATTGTTCTTCTTGACGGACTTGAGGAACGAGGCGTTGGGCGTACCGAAGGCGAGGTTGCCGTCGGTGTAGGCCTTGCCCGGGTCGGGCTCGCCGGTCAGGGAGTCCTTCGGGATGGCGCCGGAGGCGTAGAGCTCGGAGAGCTTGGTGACGTAGTTGATCGCGGCCTCGTTGTCGGCGAAGTTGAAGGCGGTCTTGTCGGCGTTGAGCAGGTTGACGCCCATGCCGTGCAGCTGAGCGATCATGTACCACTCGGGCGAGCCATAGATGCCGTAGTCACCCTGCCCGTCGGCACCGACCTTGGCGGCATCCTCGAACAGCTCATCCATGGTCTTGGGCGGCATGTTCTCATCGAGACCAGCGCGCTTGAAGACCTCCTTGTTGTAGGTGGTGATGTAGGGGCCGAAGTACCAGGGCAGAGCCGTGTGGTGGTCGTTGGCGCCCAGGGCGGTGGAGTCCCAAATGGACTTCACGAACTTGTCGCCGATGCCGGGAGCCTTGACGTCGTAGTCCATGAGGAGGTTGGACTTGGACAGGGCGAGGATGGTGGAGGAGGGAACGTTGATGACGTCCGCCATCTTGCAGTTCGAGGCCTGAGCGGTCACGGTCTGGTCGAACTCGGCGCCGCCGCCCTGGTCGGTCCAGTTGATCTTCACGCCGGGGTTGGCGTCCTCGAATTCCTTGATCTTGGCCTTGAAGAAGTCGCCGAAGTCGTTCTGCAGACCCTGGGTCTGGAACGTGATCTCGCCTTCGACCTTCGAGGTGTCGATCTTCGAGTCGTCAAGGTTGCCCTCGGGGATGTCGCAGGCGACGTCGGGCTGAGGGATGGAACCGGCGGCGGCCGAACCGCCGCTCGAGCTGTCGGAGCTGGAGCCACCAGGGTTACAGGCGGCCAGGCCGAGGGTGCTGAACATGGCGAGGGCGACAACGCCTGCGGCCATCTTCTTCTTCAACATGCGAAACCTCCATTGGTCCGTTTTTGCTGGTCGATCGATGGGATCGAGTCACTAACTATCTCGTGTTAGTTGATACATGAATCATAGCGACCTGTTGCGAAGCTCGCATCATTTGCCAACAACTTTGCGCATCGTTATCAAGCCGCAACATAACAGGTTGGGGCTTAATCACCCCCAACCTGGGCAATTACGAATGTCAGGTCAGCATCGCGCATACAACCGGCGAACTCGGGCCGAGAGTCAGGCCCGCACGAACGTGTGCCAATCCCATCCTGGAAGGCGTCCAGCCACAGGAACGTCCGCTCACTGTCCGGCAGGTCCTCCCAGTGCGAGGCCTCGGCCAATTCACGCTCGCTCCACGGCGAGGCACTCCAGCCCAGGGACGATGTCGGCACGACGAGGACGTCGCCCGCCTCACCGTGCAGACGGAGGGCTTCGAGGTCGAGGCGCTGCCCGCCTTCCTGAGGGCACACGCTCACGTCCCAGAGCTCGCGCACGGGAGCGTGCCCATATCCGCGAGCGCCACTCACCCGCATGTCGGAGTATCCGATGAGAGTATCGCCGAGCCACGAGGCTTCCCACTGAGATCCGGGCATTTCGATGCGCACGCCGAGGCGCGGGACGCGCTCGGGCCAGGCCCCGTAGGGCGCGACGCGGACAGACACCGACAGGGCCGGGGTCTCCCCCAGCAGCACAGGACGATATTCCCAGGTGAGGGTGACGCCAAACTGCGCGACAGGCGGGGCCCAGCGTTCAGTGACGCGCTGGCAGGTGCCTTCCTCCTCGATGGAGACGAGACGTCGGCGCAGCAGGTGCAGGCGAGCCTGCTCCCAGCGGGCTGCGTGCGAGGTTCCATGCTCGCCGCGCCCGACCCCGAGGGGGCCGAGGTCGTCCTCGTCAATCCCCCAGTAGTCGACCGGGCCGCGCCCGCGGTCGTTGTCGGTGGGGGCCCTAAAGACGCTGAGGTCGACGCTCACGGGCATGGTGCCGATCCGCGCGAGGCGCCCACGCGCATCGAGCGCGTAGGGGGCTGCCACGTCATCGTCCGTGCGGACGACCGCGACGGGGGCGCCGAGGAGCGCGCGCAGTCGGGCCTCATCCGGGCCGTGTCCGCGCGAGGACTCAATAGCCTTCGCGAGTGCCGGAGCATCCGGAGCCATCGCCTGAACCCACGACCAGGTGCCGGCGTAGGGGCGCGAGAGGGCATCGATCAGGCCGTCGCACACGAAGCTGCCGTCGTGGACCTCTTCACCGAAGTCGCCGCCGTAGGACAGGGCTCGTCGCCCGTCGGGCAGGGTGCGCCAGAGCGCGTGATCGCGCCATTCCCACACGAAGCCGCCGGCATGGCGGCGGTGGCCCATCTGCGCGGCGTAGGCGGCGGCGTTTCCGGGGCCTGTCCCCATCGCGTGCAGGTATTCGCACATGATGTAGGGAGCGCGGCGGATGCGCTCGCGCGCCGCATCGTCAACCCGCGCAGCGACGTGCGTGGGCACGGCAACCTCGGCGTGGGGATCGCTCTCGTCGAGGACGGCGGCAACCTCCTCCAGGGTCGGGTACATGCGCGAGTAGATGTCCGTGTATTCGAGGGCATGGTCGCCCTCGTAGTGAACGATCGCCCGGGAACCCGTGCGCTCATGGACCCAGCGCGCGCAGGCGACCAGGTTCGCGCCGGTGCCAGACTCGTTGCCGAGGCTCCAGCTCATGATCGAGGGATGGTTCTTGTCGCGCTCGAACGCGCGGACCGTGCGATCCATGTAGGCATCGGCCCAGCACGGGTCGTCGGAGGGATTATCGATCCACTCCCCCACGCCCTCGAAACCATGCGTTTCAATGTCGCCTTCGAGCATCACCCACAGGCCGATCTCATCCGCCAGGTCGAGCACGCGGGGGTGGGGCGGGTAGTGGGAGGTACGGATCGCGTTGATTCCCATGGACTTCATGAGGGCGAGATCCTCGCGCGCCCAGGCCTCGTCAAACACGCGCCCCTCGGCGGCGCGCACCTCGTGGCGGTTGACGCCGTTGAGGGTCAGGGGCTCACCGTTGGCCTTGAGCACGCCGCCCTCGATGTACACGCGACGGAAGCCGATGCGCAGGCACCGCTCACCCGCGTCGAGGCGTTCCGAGCCCTGGACGCTGACGCGCGCCTCGTAGAGGGCAGGGTCCTGCGCGCTCCACGGGCGCACGCTGCCCACTTCGATGCGTCCGCTGCGGTAGCGGCCATCCTCGCCGCGTTCGAGCGAGCAGGCGAACGACCAGAGGCCATCGATGCTGAGATGCCCGGACAGATGTGCCTCCTGGGCACCGAGCACCCGGGCTTCGATGGTCACATAACCCACCCCGGCCTCGTAGTCAGTGTCGACCCACAGGTCTTCGATCGCTCCGGGAGCGAGGCGACGCAGACTCACCGAGCGGAAGATACCGGGCAGCCACCACTGATCCTGATCCTCGAGGTAGGAACCGGGGCTGAACTGGTGCACGCGCACGGTGATCGTATTGACGCCGGAGTGCACGGCCTCGGTCACGTCGAACTCGTGGGCGAGGCGCGAACCGCGAGCCATGCCGATCCACGTGCCGTTCACCCACACGGTGGCCTGACTTTCAACGCCGTCAAAACGCAGGCGAATGTGGCCGCCCTGCCAGTCGGCGGGGAGTTCGAAGGTGCGGCGGTAGTCGCCGACGGGGTTGTCGTCGGGCGGGAACGGAGGGTCGACCGGGAAGGGGAAGTCGACGTTGGTATAGGCGGGGTGGCCCCAGGCACCCTCACCGCGCAGGACCCAGTGGCTGGGCACGTCAATCTCGGACGCGTCGCCGACGGGAGCGGGCTCGTCCCAGGGCTGCTCGACGTTGACGAAGGGCGCGGGGTCGGTGCTGTGATAGGCGAAGCTCCACATGCCATCGAGGGTGAGAACCCCGCAGTCGTCAGCGAGGTGCGCACGCGGAGGCACAAGCGTGCCCGCGCCGGGAGCATAGGAAGGTAGTATCGATATCACGTCTGTGTGCCTTTCGGATGTCGTCGTCGAAACTCCGATCGTCAGAGATAAGACTAACACGTTATAGTTCTTGTGTTTTAACGAAACGCAACCGAGGATTGGGAGCCTAGCATGGAGCGCGCAACCCGGGCCGACGTCGCCCGCGCGGCAGGCGTCGCACCGTCGACCGTCTCGCTCGTCCTCAACGGACGAGGCCGAGACGTCAAGATCGCGCCCGCCACCATCGATCGCGTCAAGCAGGCCGCACGCGAACTCAACTACATCCCCAACGCGGCCGCCCGCTCACTGCGACGCGGCAAGTCCCACCTCATCGCCCTTCTGATGGCCGAGCTTCCGGACGACCCCTTCGTGCCCGTCGTCCACACGGTCCTCACGACCGCGATGATCGATATCCAGCGACGAGGCTACCTCCTCCTCCCCCTCTTCCAGTCCGGCGACGGCGCCTCCGACGCGGAGGTGATCCGCGGGGTCCTGGGCGACACCCAGCTGGCCGGCATCATCCGCGAGACCACGTCGGCTGAGGCCTTCACCTCGCGCCTGCTCGCCAACCTCGGCATCCCCGTCGTCGCCATGTCGATGATCGAGGCCAACCCGACCGGATCGGAATCCTCCCTCATTCGCATCGACGAGGGTGCCGGCGTGCGCGACGTTCTCTCTGACTGCGCACTCGTGGATCCGTCGACCGGTACGGGCAGCGGGCGGGCGGTGTTCTTGGCTGGCCCGAACACGAATCACGCGCGCCAGAACCCGATCGCGCGGATGTTTGGCACGAGGTTCACGATGTACTCGCTGCCCGACTGGGAACCCACCACGGCCTACCAGGCCGCGCTGCGCCTCCTCGACGAAGACCCGTCAATCTCGCTCATCGCCCTGGCCGACGACTCGCAGGCCCCCGGCGTCTTCCAGGCCACCGCAGACCTGGATCTGTCCGTGCCCGGCGACCTGTCGATCCTCGGCTTCGGCAACCAGGACCACCGCAGCGCCTCCGCTCTCGGCCTCACGACGGTCGAGTGGCCCCTCAAGGACATGACCGAGGCCGCCGTCTCCTCGATCATCAACGTGATCGAGGGGCGCTCCCCCATGACCGACATTCACCCGCAGGCCTCCATCGACGAGGAGGCCCCGGACGGCACCCCGATCGCGACGATCCCGACGCGCCCGGTGTGGCGTTCATCGGTCGCCAGGCGCACACCGTGACAGCGCAGCGGGAGGGGCGGATGCCCCATGGCATCCGCCCCTCCCGTCTATTGTTGCTTCGCGCCGAGCGCCTCCCGCACGATGCGGATGCCGCGCCTGGCGACGATGCCGTTACTCGCCGATGCCGCAGGCCCGGTAGATGTTGGTCAGCATGGCCAGGCGCTGCTCGAGGGACGCATCCTTGGGGACGCAGACCTTCGCGCCGAGGTAGTTGGCTCCGCCCTCGACGGCGGCCCGTGCACAGCGAGCGATCTCGGCCTCGTCCATGAGCGAGGTCGGCTCGTCGGCCTGCGCGGGCAGGTGGCCGTCGATCCAGGAGTAGCCGTACTGGGTTTCCTCCGGGCCTGCGCCCGAGAAGATGATGCCGTCCAGGACGCCGCGCTTGCCAGCCTCGAGCACGTGCTCGTAGGCGGTGTCCGCACTGCGGCCCTCCACGGCGGAGCGGCCCCAGTTGAGGTGGATGCCGATGCCCGCCTCGGAGACGATGTCGATCTCGGATTCGAGGGAGAGGAAGCCCTTTTCGGGGTTCTGCTCGGGGATGTACTTGTCGCAGTGCTCAATGACGAGCGTGGCCCCGCACCAGTCCCAGGTGGCCACCTCGGCGAGCGAACGCTTGAAGGCGTCCACCTGCGCCAGGCGCGTGGGCGCCGAGTGCAGCTGCACGCGGGCAACCAGCTGGCGACCTGCCCGCTCGCACAGGGCGGCGAGGTCATCGCGCAGCGCGCGGGTGAAGTCAAGAGCGGCGGCGCGTCCGGCCTCGTCGGGCGAGGCCAGGCCGAAGTTCTCGTTCTTCCACACGTTCTGCATGGTGCCGGGAATCGCGGTGATCGTGTTGAAGTCCCAGTGGGCGGCCAGGTGGCCAGCCAGCACGTCGCCCTGGGTGGCGAGCTGCCCCGGGTAGGGGATCTCGACGCCACTCACCCACGGCTGATCCGCGAGGAGTCGGTAGTAGTCTGCCTCCAGCTCCGGTGCCGGATGCGACGCGTACGCGCCGATAACGAAAGGAAGTGTCATGGTGGTCATCCTTCTGCGATGATTTCGTCGTTTCCATCTTCAGGACGAACATACTCCGGTCCCACCATCCTCTGCAGCAGACGCGGAATGTTCGCGCCGATGGAGACCATAACGACCGCAGCGAATCCGAAGGACAGAATCGCGAGGGCCATACCGAGGCCGAGCTGATCGGCGATCGCAGCCCCCAGGACGGGGCCGACCGCGCCGCCGAGGGCACCGACGTTGTAGCAGAAGCCGAGGCCGGCAGCGCGCTTGTCGACCGGGAAGTAGGAGGACACCCACTTGGGCAGCAGGCCCGAAACACCCTGGCCGAACATCTGCTGGAAGAAGAGCAGACCGGCAACGAGAGCAACGTACTTCCCATCCTGCGTGAACAGCGGGAAGACGATGATCTGCGACAGCAGCAGGGAAATGGCGTACCAGCGACGCATGCCGAACTTGTCGCCCGCGAATCCGGCGATGATGTAGCCCACAGCGTTGCCGAGGCCGGCGAAGGACACGACGTTCGCGACGACCTTCTGGTCCATACCAACACCGTGCAGGTAGGTCGGCAGAAGGCCCTGGATCGGCCAGGTGTACATGAAGGAAGCGAAGATCGTCAGCATGATCGCGATGCCGATGATCCAGCGATTCGAGTCGAACTGGATGATCAGGTAGATGAAGACGATCGCGCACACGACACCGATCAGGCTGACCGCAACAATGCCACCCACCTGCTGAGTGAAGATCACCATTAGACCGACGAAGGCAATCACAACGACGGCATAGTTGAGGATCTTGCGCTGCCCACCGAAGAGCACGGCGAGCATATCGTTCTTCTCACCATCACCCTTCTCTTTGGCCTCACTCCAGTCCGCAGCCTCGGGCAGGGTGCGCCGCATGTAGATGGCGACGACGATCGGGACGATGCCCGTGAGGAAGAGGGCTCGCCAGCCCCAACCGGGGTGAACCGAATCGACCCAGGTCACGAAGTACTTGTCGACCTGAGCAGCGGCGATAACACCAAAGGCGTAGCCGGAGAGCAGGAAACCCGACGCCTTGTTGCGCATGTGCTTGGGCCACGACTCGATGACATAGGCAGCAGATGCCGAGTATTCGCCGGCCATTGCAAAGCCGATGACGAGGCGCAGGATGAAGAGAATCCAGAAGTTAGGAGCGAGAGCGCAGGCGATAGAGCCGAAGGCGAACATGAAGATCGACAGGACCATCGCAGGCTTACGTCCGTAGCGATCGCCAATAGCTCCGAGCACGAGGCCACCGATCCAGCGGCTGATGAAGGCGGCCGAAATCAGGGATGCGCTCTGGACCAGCGTCAGACTGAACGCTTCCTTGATCGCGGGGAGCGCAAAGGAGATCAGAACGAAGTCGTAGCCGTCCAGCAGCACGCCGATCCATGCGGCGAAGAAGGCCTTGCGATCTTCTTTGGTCAGGTATTGATACCAGGGCTTTTTCGTAAGCGCCTGTGCGGGGGACGTACTCATGATGAGTGCCTTCCTGAAATTTCATCGTCGAATAACGAGGGGCTGTGAGTCCAGATGTCTAACTAGCAAGTTGTCAGACAACTTGCAGCAATGTTAGCTCTCTCTCATTCTGGAGTCAATACGAAATATTGGCAAAATCTCTATATTGCCAACGAAACACCACAGTGCTAATCTGTCTGACAACTTCCGCATTGTGACTGATCGCACGCTCAGCTTCGCAATGATGCGAGGCGAAATCAGCAACTAACAGAAAGGTGTCAAGCATGAGCATCGACGCGGGTCACCCGGGAATCTCCTGGACTTTACAGTTCCGAGCACGCATCGATGGAGCATTGATCGAGCTCCACAGCACGGCCGACACAGGGTGGCACCTGTTCATCCGCTCCAGCGCCCTCTTCCTGGAGGGATCAACAAACGCGATGTCCTTCGCCCTGGACATGGAAGACACCGCTTCCGTCACGGATGGAACCTGGCATTCTCTCGCGATCACGGCCACCAGCGCGGGCTCCAAGATCTTCCTCGACGGCTACCAGTGCTTCTCTACGACCGCAGACCTATCCCCCGCTGCAAGCGGCCCCGAGGCTACTCTGGAACTCACGCCGGGAGCCGGCATCGACATTCGATCCTTCACAGAGCATGACGGCGTTCTCTCCCCCGCAGAGATCCTCGCACTCTCGCCCGCCCCCACTCCGCTCATCGAGTTTGCCGCCGCTCGCCTGTCGGATTACGACGTCGCCGAACTCTCTGAGCTCACTGCGGGCACGATCTTCGCCCGCTACCGCGTGCGCGGACCGGGCCAGCACGGCACGATCCTCGCGGCGGGTGGTGGCGGCACCGAGCAGCTCAACCTGTCCGTGACGGAAGAAGGCATCGAGTACAAGGTCCTCGGGCGACGGGGCGAGTGGCGTACATTTACGGCCCACGGACACTGGGACCAGGGACACTGGCACGACGTCGTCGTTCGCGTTGGACACGGCGCAGTACAGATCTACGTGGACGGCTATCTCGAGGCTCACCTGCCCGGACAGGCATTCTTCGCAGCCGTCGATTCCCTCGACGAGGTCGTCATCGGTCAGGACACCTCCGGGTCTCGCCTCTTCGGCGAGGTCCGTAACGCGGCGCTCTACTCGTCGGTCCTCAACGATTCGCAGATCAAGAAGCTCTCCTCGATCGCTCCGGTCGACACGCAATGCCTGTTCGATGCCGGGTTTCACGACTCGATCAGCTACCGCATCCCCTCACTGATCACCCTGGAATCCGGAGTCGTTGTCGCAGGCGCCGACCAGCGTGAGACCATCGCGAACGACTCACCCAACTCGATCAACTTCACGGTTCGCCGCTCGTTCGACGGAGGACACACGTGGGGCGACCTCCAGACAGTCCTCACCTACCCCGGTCACGGCGCCAAGGGTGCATCCGTCATCGACTCATGCGTCGTGCAGGACCGCCGCAACGGACGCCTCGTTATCCTCATCGACCACTTCCCAGGCGGCATCGGCCAGCCAAACGCCGAGGCCGGCCTCGGCGTCGACGAACGGGGCCGGTACATCCTGCACGACGCCAACGGTGCCACCTACACGTGGAACCAGGATGGAAGCGTCACGGACGCCGACGGCAACACCACTGCATTCACGGTCTCCGAGCGCGGCGACGTCACCGTCACGGAAGGCGGACAGGAATCCTCCGGTGGCAACGTATTCCTCGCCGATGGCGTCGATCCCCACCAGACACTGTTGACGGCCCGGACCTGCTTCCTTCAAATGATCTACTCCGACGACGACGGCGAGACTTGGTCCGGCCCCTTCAACCTCAACCAAGACGTGAAGGAAGAATGGATGTCCTTCTGCGGGACCTCCCCGGGCACGGGCGTGCAGCTGCGCAGCGGGCGCCTCGTCATCCCGATCTACTACAACGGGGACCACAAGCGTCACTTCTCCGCATCCGTCGTTTACTCCGATGACGGCGGTACGACATGGAAGCGCGGCAAGTCTCCCAACGACGGGCGCATCTTCGAGGGCCGCGAGATCGACTCACGCACGCTCGACACCGAAGCGGCCGCGACGCACGAGGCCACGCTCATCGAGCGCGCCGACGGTTCGCTCCTGATGCTCATGCGCAACCAGCACCCCAGCGGAAAGGTCGCGGCGACCGTCAGCACCGACGGAGGCGAAACCTGGAGCGACGTGTTCTTCGCCGAGGAGATCACCGAAATCTTCTGCCAGCCGAACGCGGTTCCCTGGCCGACGGAGGACTGCCCCGAGCGCGTGGTGTTCGCGAATGCCTCGCAGATGCGTCCCTACCGCGGCCGCGGCGTTCTGCGCCTGTCCGAAGACGGCGGGCGGACGTGGATCGCATCTCGCACATTCAACCCGGCCCACTACGTCTACCAGTGCATGACGATCCTCCCCGACGGGGCTCTGGGCTTGCTGTGGGAGCGTGAGATGCAGGGCCTGTACTTCAGCCGCATCCCGCTGGAGTGGATCGAGGCCGCCAAGATCTGACGACTCGTCGTACACCAGCACGAGGCCGCCTGCTGCACACTCCACACAGGAGGGCGACAGGCGGCCTCGTACGCCAACAACACATACACAGAGGGCGGGCACCGGCTGGTGCCCGCCCTCACGCGTACATCTCTCAGACGCTCACAGCGCCAGGTTCTCCTTGACGACGTCCGCCAGCGAAGCGGCGACTGAGTCGGCCTCTTCCTGCGTGGCAGCCTCGACCATGACGCGCACGAGCGGCTCCGTGCCCGAGGGACGCAGAAGCACGCGGCCGGTCTCTCCCAGACGGGCCTCTGCGGCCGCCACGGCCTCAGCAACAGCCTCGTTCGTCGAGGCACCAGCGCGATCCACGCCGCCCACGTTAATCAGTGTCTGCGGCAGGCGCTGGATGAAGGAGGTCAGGTCCGCCAGGGAGCGGCCCGACTCCTTCACCATGCGGGAGATGAGCAGCGAGGACAGGATGCCGTCGCCGGTGGTCGCATGGTCGCGGGCGATGATGTGTCCAGACTGCTCGCCACCGAGCGAGTAGCCGGACGCCAGCATCTCCTCAAGCACGTAGCGGTCGCCCACGCCGGTCTGCACGGTCTTGATGCCGGCCTCGCGCATAGCGATGAGCAGGCCCAGGTTGCTCATGACGGTCACGACGAGGGTGTCCTTGGCGAGAGTGCCGCGCTCAAGAGCGTTCACGGCCAGAGAACCCATGATCTTGTCGCCATCGATGAGATTGCCCTCGTGGTCGACAGCCAGGCAGCGATCCGCGTCGCCGTCGTAGGCAACACCGAAGTCGCAGCCGGCCTCGACGACGGCAGCCTGCAGGGACTCGGGGTGCGTGGAACCCGCGTTGAGGTTGATGTTGCGCCCATCGGGGGACGCGTTGATGACGGTGATATCCGCGCCGAGCTCGCGGAACACGGCCGGCCCCAGCTCGGAAGCCGCACCATTCGCGCAATCGATCGCGATCTTCATGCCGCGCAGATCGGTGCCGATCGCCTCGACAAGGTGCGCGATGTAGGAGTCTTTCGCCCACGCGTGATCGGCGTTGATCTCACCGACGGCGTCACCGGTGGGACGATCCCACTCGGTGTTCACGAGCGCCTCGATCTGGTCCTCCACGGAGTCGGCCAGCTTATAGCCTCCGTGGGCAAAGAACTTGATGCCATTGTCGGGCATGGGGTTGTGCGAGGCGGAGATCATGACGCCCAGGTCCACGGTGTCCTCCGTAGCCGTCAGGTGCGCAACCGTCGGCGTGGTGACAACGCCAATCCGGGTGACGTCCATACCGGCGCTCGCCAGGCCCGCCGCAAGGGCGTGGTCGAGGAACTCACCCGAGATACGGGTGTCGCGCCCGATGATCGCGCGGGGCTTGGAGCGGTCCGCACGCAGGGAGCCGCCGAACTGGCGGGCAGCCGCCTCGCCGAGCTGCAGCGCGAGGTCCGCAGTGATGTCAACGTTCGCCAGTCCTCGCACGCCGTCCGTGCCGAACATCCTGGGCATAGTCTCTCCGTTCAGTGGGTCATACGACTGCACTAAGCGTACCGCGCGAACGCCTTGTCCTCGGTACGAGGCCGGGGCACGGACAGCGGAGACGCTCACATCCCGGCACATGCTGATGGGGAAACGAAGGCCGCGCCCCGCAGGAGCGGGGCGCGGCCAACAGAAAAAGTGCTGAGTGAAATCAGCGCTTCGAGAACTGCGAAGCCTTGCGGGCCTTCTTGAGGCCTGCCTTCTTACGCTCGGTGGCGCGGGCATCGCGGGTCAGGAAGCCAGCCTTCTTGAGGGCCGGACGGTTCGCGTCGCGGTCGATCTCGTTGAGGGCGCGCGACACGCCGAGGCGCAGGGCGCCGGCCTGGCCGGAGACGCCGCCGCCGTTGATGCGGGCGATGACGTCGAAGCGGCCGTCAATGTCGAGCAGCACGAAGGGGGACTTCACCAGCTGCTGGTGCAGCTTGTTGGGGAAGTAGTCCTCAAGGGTGCGACCGTTGATGGTCCACTTGCCGGAGCCGGGGACCAGGCGAACGCGGGCGACGGCCTCCTTGCGGCGGCCCAGGCCCGCGCCGGGCGCGGTGATGGACTGACCGGCGCCGGCGGGAGCCGACTCGGTCTCGGACGTGTAGGAGCTGGGGACGACTTCCTCGTCCAGCTCAGCGGAAACGATGGTCTCAGCCACGGTTCTCCTCAGGGTCAAAGGCGTTCAGCGACCAAAGGTCACTGAGCCACCTGGGTCAGTTCGTAGGGAACCGGCGACTGGCCGGCGTGGGGGTGCTCCGGGCCAGCGTAAACGTGCAGCTTCTTGAACTGCGCGCGGCCGAGGGAGTTGTGAGGAAGCATGCCCTTAACGGCCTTCTCGACGGCGCGCTCAGGCGTCGCGGCGAGGAGGTCGCGGTAAGCGGTCGCGGTCAGGCCACCGGGACGACCGGAGTGACGGTAGGCCATCTTCTGGTCGAGCTTCTTGCCGGTCAGAGCGACCTTGTCCGCGTTGATGATGATGACGTAGTCGCCCATGTCCATGTGAGGGGCGAACGTCGGCTTGTGCTTCCCACGGAGGAGGGCAGCGGTCTGGGCTGCCAGGCGACCGAGGACGACGTCGGTGGCGTCAATGACGTACCACTTCTTGTCCGCGTCCCCAGGCTTGGGTGAATAGGTGCGCACGGGCGTAACCTTCAATTCTTGTTGGTCATGGGACGCCGCGCCGGTTTTTCCGGGGGCATCCGCGATGAAACGGTTCGCGCGAGGCGTCGGCGAGCGCTCCTAGCGAGTGGGAGACACTAGGTACTCTGCTGACGCACAGCACTAGCCATAGTATCTGTGCTCAGCCCGGCGGTCAAAGCGCGGCGAATACTGTGTCACATTCCTCAGCCATCGTCGCCGCAGCACGTGTCGCGCCTGGCCCGGGCCTGCTCGGCCCGCGCGCGCCACTGCGAGGGATCGGGATACTCCACGCCCTCAAGGGTGAGCCCGTGTGCGGGGGCGATCGGCGCGGCCTCGGAGCGGGACCGGGCCCGCAGGATCTGCACGGGGTAGGCGACGTCGCGCGCGCCCGAGCCCACCAGCAGCAGCGCCCCCACCAGGGAGCGGACCATCGAGTGGCAGAACGCATCCGCCTCGACTCGGAAGACGAGGGTCCCCTCGGCGTCACGCTCGGCGAGCAGGGTACGCAGGGTTCGGATCGTCGTGGCTCCCTCGCGCGGACGACAGAACCCGAGGAAGTCGTGTTCCCCGAGGAGCGCGGCCCCGGCCTCGTTCATGGCAGCCTCGTCGAGGGGTTCTTCGACCCACAGGCGATCCCAGCGCCCGAGGGGCTCGGGACGGTCGGACACCCGGTAGGCATACGAACGACCGAGAGCGGAGAAGCGCGCGTCGAAACTGGGGTCAACGACGGCGGCCGAGTAGATGCGCACGTCGCAGGTGCCGCGTGCAACAGCCAGGTCACGCCCGCGAGCGCGCTCGCCGTAGCGGCCGGAGAGGATCTTGTTGAGTCGGCGGACAATCGCCGAGGCCACGGCCTGCTCGTCGGACTCCCCTCCCCTGGGCGACAGGCGTGCCCAGGCGGCCTCGGAGATGTCCGCGTGACAGACCTGGTGACGCGCATGAACACCCGCGTCGGTACGACCGGCGACCGTCGTCACGACGTCTTCGCGCGAGGCCATGGCCAGCGCCGCCTCGACCTCACCCTGGACGGTGCGCAGTCCGGGCTGTGCGGCCCAACCCCGAAAGTCGGTGCCGTCGTAGCCCAGGTCGAGGCGCAGGCGCCGCGTGCTCACAGCTCCCACGCCCGAACGCCGCCGATGATGCCCGCGTCGTTGGGCACGACCATCACGTCATCGCCCATGAGGCGCAGGTTCGAGGCCGTGATGCGCTTGGAGTTGCCGCCACCCAAGTAGAGGCGATCCCACATGTACATGGGGCGTAGGCCATCCACGACGCGACGGACCCGGCGCGACCAGTGCACGTCGCCCAAGCGCAGGCGCTCATGCTCGCCGATGTAGTCGTCGTAGGTCAGACCCCAGCGAACGGGTCCCTGAGAGACCTCCACGTGAGGCGCCAGCTGGCCGCCGTCAAACACCGCGTTACCGAGGCCGGTTCCCAGGGTGATGATCATTTCGAGACCGCGGCCCGTGATAGCGCCAGCGCCAGCGACCTCTGCGTCGTTCAAGACCTTGGTGGGCAGTGCGAGGGCCTGCTCAATCGCCCGGCCCATGTCAAAGTGGTCCCACCGCTCGACCAGCTCGGGCAGCACGCGCGAGCGCGGCCCATCGCGGGTGATGTAGTGCGGCGTTGCGATGACGACGCCGTGGCGGATCATTCCCGGCATACCCATCGTCACTCGCGTCGCAGTGGGAAGCTCACGCGCGAGGCCAATAGCGGTTTCCACGAGGAGCTCAGGAGGCAGCGGGTAGGGAGTGGGCACCCTGCGAGGCGGGGCCATCATCGTGCCACGCTCATCCACGACGGAGCCCTTAATACCGCCGCCGCCGCAGTCAATCGCCAACGTCATCTCACGAGTCATGGCTTCAGGCTACCGGATACGGCAAGAGCCGGACACTCCTTGCGGAATGTCCGGCCTAATGCTCGAGTTGATCAGTGACTCACGGTCACTTCTCGTCGGCGACCTGCTCGGCGGCGTCAGCAGCCTTGCCGGCCTCGGCGGCGACTTCCTCGGCCTCGTTGGCCTTGGCGAGATCGCCTTCCTCGCGAGCCTCTTCGGCGCGCTCGGCGGCAGCCTCGGCGGCCTTCTCAGCCTCGTCGGCAACGGCCTTGGCGGCGGTCTTCTCGGCAGCCTTCACGACGGCTTTCTTCTCGACCTTCTCCATGACGAGCTCAATGCGCATCAGGGGAGCGTTGTCGCCCTTGCGGTTGCCGACGCGGATG
The DNA here is from genome assembly GCF_009730335.1 of Schaalia odontolytica. Lineage (GTDB taxonomy): Bacteria > Actinomycetota > Actinomycetes > Actinomycetales > Actinomycetaceae > Pauljensenia > Pauljensenia dentiphila. The sequence continues at coordinate 714,606 of NZ_CP046315.1, read as the reverse complement.
AGGCGGGTGTAGCCGCCGGCGCGCTCGGAATCCATCGCGGGAACGAGCTCCTCGAAGAGGATCGCGACGATGCCCTTGTTGGGGATCTTCTTCATGACCGTGCGGCGGGCGTGCTGGTCGCCACGCTTGGCCTTGGTGATGAGCTTCTCGACGTAGGGGCGCAGGGCCTTAGCCTTGGCCTCGGTCGTCGTGATCGCACGGTGTTCGATGAGCTGAGCTGCCAGGTTCGACAGGATCAGCTTCTGGTGTGCCGGGCTACCGCCCAGACGAGCACCCTTCTTGGGGGTGGGCATGAGTTTCTCCTACGGATTCAATGCGTCCATCGGACGCACGGGGTCAGATGGACTGGTCGTCCGAAAAGATCGCGGCGGACTCCGAGTCACCGAAGCTCGGCATGACCGAGTCCTTCAGCGTCATACCAAGGGCCGCCAGGGACTCCTTGATCTCTTCGATCGACTTGGTGCCGAAGTTGCGGATGTCGAGCAGGTCGGCCTCCGAGTGAGCAACCAGCTCGCCGACGGTCAGAATGCCGCGGCGACGCAGCGCGTTGTAGGAACGCGACTGCAGGTTCAGGTTCTCGATCGGGAGAGCCAGATCGGCTGCGAGGGTGGCGTCGGTGGTGGACGGACCCACCTCGATGCCTTCCGCTTCCTCGTTCAGTTCACGCATGAGGCCGAACAGCTCCACCAGCGTCTTGCCGGCCGAGGCCAGGGCATCGCGCGGGGTGATCGCCGGCTTGGTCTCCACGTCGATGACGAGGCGATCGAAGTCGGTGCGCTGCTGAACACGCGTCGCCTCGACCTTGTAGGTCACCTTGACGACGGGCGAGTAGATCGAATCAATCGGAATGCGAGAGATCTCGGCCTGCGGATCCTTGTTCTGAGCAGCCGACACGTAGCCGCGGCCACGCTCGACGGTCAGCTCGATCTCCAGCTTGCCCTTCTCATTGAGGGTGGCAAGGTGCAGATCGGGGTTGTGGATCTCCACGCCGGCGGGAGGCGTGATGTCGCCGGCGAGAACCTCGCCGGGGCCAGCCTTCCGCAGGTACATGACGACAGGCTCGTCGTTCTCGCTGGACAGAACGATCTGCTTGATGTTCAGGATGATCTCAGCGACATCTTCCTTCACGCCTTCGATCGTGCGGAACTCGTGGGGGACGCCATCAATACGGATGGACGTCACCGCTGCACCCGGGATCGAGGACAGGAGGGTACGACGCAGGGAGTTACCCAGCGTGTAGCCGAACCCAGGCTCGAGGGGCTCCAGGGTGAAACGGGAGCGCAGGTCGCTGACCTTTTCTTCGGTCAGGATGGGTCGCTCTGCAATGAGCACGTCTATTCCTTTCTGGCCGGTGCCCGCTATATGACACCGGATATGGGAACCTGCTGAAGCAGGCTAAGGGAGTAAGAACCCGAAGGTTCAGACGTGGGGAGGGCAATGCCCTCCCGTCCACAAGTCAGCCGCGGCGGCGCTTCGGCGGGCGGGTGCCGTTGAAGGCCTGAGGCGTGACGTCCTGGATCGAACCGATCTCGAGGCCTGCGGCCTGGAGGGAACGGATCGCGGTCTCACGGCCGGAGCCGGGACCCTTCACGAAAACGTCAACCTTCTTCATGCCGTGCTCCTGGGCGCGACGAGCCGCAGCCTCGGCCGCGAGCTGCGCGGCGAAGGGGGTCGACTTACGCGAACCCTTGAAGCCAACCTGGCCGGAGGACGCCCAGGCGACAACCGCGCCCGTGGGGTCCGTGAGGGAAACGATGGTGTTGTTGAACGTCGACTTGATGTAGGCGTGGCCGTTGGTGACGTTCTTCGAAATCTTGCGACGCGGCTTGCGGGCACCGCCCGAGCGCGAGGTCTTTGCTGCTGCCATTTCTGGTTCAGTTCCTTCTTGTCGCGGAAAGCTATCCCGAGGGGATTCGCTCTCCTAGGCCTTACTTGGCCTTCTTCTTGCCTGCAACGGTGCGCTTGGGGCCCTTGCGGGTACGCGCGTTGGTCTTGGTACGCTGACCGTGGACCGGCAGGCCACGACGGTGGCGAAGGCCCTGGTACGAACCGATTTCGATCTTGCGACGAATGTCGGCCTGAACCTCACGGCGGAGGTCACCCTCAACCTTGAAGTTTGCCTCAATGTAGTCACGAAGCTTGACGAGTTCCTCTTCCGTCGCGTCCTTCACGCGAGTGTCCGGGCTGACGCCGGTGGCGGCGAGGGTCTCTGCCGCGCGGGTGCGGCCGACTCCGTAGATGTATGTGAGCGCGATCTCGAGCCGCTTCTCGCGGGGGAGGTCGACGCCGGCAATACGTGCCATGGTGATGTTGCTCCAGTTGTTCATCGGAGGTCGTCATCGCTCAGTCCGGGCGAGCAGCCCGGCCTCGGCCTCCGAACCGAGGGTCACCCACGAGTGGGCGCTTAGAGTGATGCTGTGGGGCTTTGTGCCCCGCGGGTCGCAGCGGGTCTCAGCCCTGGCGCTGCTTGTGCCTGGGGTTGTCGCAGATGACCATGACGTTGCCGTGGCGACGAATCACCTTGCACTTGTCACAGATCTTCTTGACACTCGGCTTGACCTTCATGGTTGTTACCTCCACTGCCCGTTGGGCAGTTTGTGTCGGGTCACTTGTAGCGGTAGACGATACGGCCTCGGGAGAGGTCGTAGGGGCTCAGCTCGACGACAACTCGATCCTCGGGCAGGATGCGGATGTAGTGCTGACGCATCTTTCCCGCAATGTGGCCGAGAACCACGTGGCCATTCTTCAGTTCCACACGGAACATCGCGTTAGGCAGGGCCTCAACGACCGTGCCTTCCATCTCAATGACGCCGTCTTTCTTCGCCATATCCTCCGTTTATCCTCTACATGTCTCGGATAGGTTGCGGCGGATGCCGCTAGGCATAGTGCACCAACGAATGCCGGATGCAGATACGCCCAAGGAACTACTCTACGGCATTCACGCCCATCGGCGGTAGTCAGGACCCCTGTCGGTTCGCTCACGTTTAATGCGTCACATTTCAGCGAAACGCCGCCACAGTCTGTCTCATATCGACGAGGCCGGGGTTCGCCACGGGCCACCAGTGCGGAGAGCGCCGGTGGGGCCGCAGGGCCTGGCCGGGGTTCGAACCAACGTGCCGAGCGAAGCTCGCGGCGCGGACGGCGAGTGGACGGGCGGGCCGACGGCGCTCGGAACACCGGTGGCGCAGCCAGCAGAAACACCTGGGATCCGGCCGCGACCTCGTCGACGAACGAGTCGGGCCCGGCACCTCCGTGAGGCACCGGGCCCGCAGCCATCCATCGTGTCAGTCAAGCGACACCGGAGTAACACCGTAGGGCGCCAGGCCGGCCACTCCCCCGTCGCGCGCCGTCAGAACGGAGACACCGTCCTCGGTGATCGCGATCGAGTGCTCCCAGTGGGCGGCGTCGCGACCGTCGACCGTGCGCACCGTCCACTCGTCGTCGTCCGTCTGCCAGGCAATGTCACCACGCGTCAGCATCGGCTCGACCGCCAGGACCATGCCCGGCTTGAGGCGAGCCTGAATGCCGCGAACGTTGTAGTTGAGAACATCCGGAGGCATGTGCATCTTCGTACCGATGCCATGGCCAACGAACTCCTCGATAATGCCAGCTTCCCAGCCATTGATCAGAGCGTTCTCTGCAACAACGGTCTCGACCGCATTGCCGACCGCGCTAATACGCTTACCGGTCGCGAGCCCCGCGAGGGCAGCCCACAGGGACTCACGCGTCACGGCATCCAGCTGGCGACGCTCACGAAGCAGGTTCTCGTCCACTCCGGCGATAGCGCCGGTAGCCCGCTCCCCCGCCGCGAAGTCAGCGTCCGACACGAAAGTTTCACCTACGATGACGCTGAAGGCAGCGTCTCCGTGCCACTGACGGCCGCCGCGCTCCACGTACGCACCGCAGTCGAAAGACACGATGTCTCCGGGAGCCAGCTCATAGTCGCCCGGGATGCCGTGAACGATCACATCGTTGACCGAGATACACACCGTCGCCGGATAGCCGTAGTAGCCCTTAAAGTTAGAGGTCGCTCCCTCGTCGGCGATCGCCTGGGCGCTGACCTCGTCCAGCTCACGCGTTGTAATGCCGGGGCGGATAGCGCCGCGCAGGGCCTCGTGGATGGACGCGACGACCAGACCGGCCTCGCGCATCCAACGAAGCTCCTGCGCGGACTTCAGTTCAATGCGAGGCATCGCTCAGTTCTTTGCCACCGAGTCAAGGATCGCGAAGATGCGAGCCGTGACCTCGTCAATCGTGCCACTGCCATCGACAACCTCCAGGAGGTCCTGGTCGACGTAGTAGGTGGCGACGGGCAGCGTCTGCTGGTGGTAGACCTCCAGGCGGTGACGGATGACGGGCTCAGTGTCATCCGTGCGGTGCTGCTCCTGAGCGCGCTTGAGCATGCGCTCCACGACCTCGTCCTCGTCCACCTGGATCTCCAGGACAACGTCAATGGACTTGCCCAGATCGAGGAGCATGTCGCGCAGGACGTGCGCCTGCTCCACGGTACGCGGGTAGCCGTCAAGGAGGAAACCGTCGGCAGCGTCGGGGGCTGCAAGGCGCGCCTTTACCATGGCGTTCGTGACCGAGTCAGGAACGAACTCGCCGCGGTCCATGTAGGCCTGCGCTTGCTTGCCGATCTCCGTACCTTCCGCCATGTTGGCGCGGAAGATGTCGCCCGTCGAAATAGCCGGAATACCGAGGCGCTCAGCGATACGCGAGGCCTGGGTGCCCTTGCCAGCTCCGGGAGGGCCGAGGAGGATGACGACTGTCATTTCAGGAATCCTTCATAGTGATGCTGCTGCAGCTGCGTGTTGATTTCCTTCACCGTCTGCAGACCAACGCCAATGATGATGAGCAGCGTGGTGCCACCGAAGGGCATCTGCGAGCTCGACAGCTGCAGCGGAATGATCGCGAGAGACGGCAGGAGGGCAATGATCACCAGGTAGAGGGCACCAGCAGTGGTGATTCGGTTAATCACGTAGCGCAGGTACTCGGCCGTGGGACGACCCGCACGGTAACCGGGGATAAAGCCTCCATACTTCTTCATGTTGTCCGCAACCTCGTCCGGGTTGAACGTAATAGCGGTGTAGAAGAAGGTGAAGAACAGAGTCATCAGGGCGTAGATCGTCAGGTAGAACGAGCTGCCCTGCGTGAAGTGCGCAGAAATCCACTGAACCCACTTGTCGTCCGGGCTGCCGAACTGCGCCGCCATCGGAGGCAGGGCGAGGATCGAGGAGGCGAAGATGACGGGAATAACGCCCGACATGTTGATCTTCAGCGGAATGTAGGTGGTGGTGCCGCCGTACTGGCGACGCCCAATCATGCGCTTGGCGTACTGGACCGGGATGCGGCGCTGGGCCTGCTCAACGTAGACGACGGCAATCGCGACGAGGAGAAGCAGAGCGACGATAGCGGCGACCGAACCCCACTTGCCGGCCTGGCCGATAGATAGGAGCTGCTCGGGCAGACGGGCCGCGATAGACGTGAAGATCAGCAGCGACATGCCGTTACCGATGCCGCGCTCCGTGATGAGCTCGCCCAGCCACATGATCACGCCGGTACCGGCCATCATGACGATGATCATCATGATGAAGGTCATGACCGAACGGTCCTTGATGATGTCGTGGTTGCACGACTGGAAGAGCTGACCGCTGCGGGCCAGCGAGATCGTCGTGGTCGCCTGCAGGATGCCCAGGAAGATCGTGAGGTAACGCGTGTACTGCGTCAGCTTCGCCTGGCCCGTCTGACCTTCCTTATGGAGGTCATCGAAGCGAGGAATAACTACCCTCAGCAGCTGAATGATGATCGACGCGGTGATGTAGGGCATGATGCCCAGGGCGAAGATCGACAGCTGCAGAAGCGCTCCACCCGAGAACAGGTTGACGAGGTCGAGCAGCGACGCCTCCGACTCCTGCGCCATACAGCGCTGCACGGCCTGCGAGTCGACACCGGGCGTCGGAATGAACGAACCCAGCCGGAACGCGGCCATGATGAAAAGGGTAAAGAGCAGCTTCCGACGCAGGTCGGGGGTACGGAACGCCTGGGCGAATGCACCGAGCAAGGCTTCCTCCTACGGGTGATGGGCATGCGGGGCAAAGCCCCTAGACTGATCCAGCTTACCCGACACGGGTAGTGGTTGGCGATATCCAATCATTAAAAAAGCGCATTGCCGCGTAATTAACGAGACGCGACGCGCGAAATCCCCATCTCATGGGGTGAGTTGCTTTCGCGGTTGAGGCGCCGCTTGACAGCTCCTCACCCGCGACAAGACAGACACGTAACGGGGGTGGCCCCTCGCGGGACCACCCCCGTTCAGCGTCAGCGGGCCGAGATGGACCCGCCAGCAGCCGTGATCTTCGCCTCGGCGGAGGACGACCAGGAGTCGACCTCAACCTCGAGCTTGACACTCAGTTCGCCGGTACCGAGCACCTTGACGGGCGCGGAGTCGCGAACGGCGTGCTTGGCGATGAGATCCTCAACCGTGACCTTGCCACCCTCGGGGAAGAGCTCCCCGAGCTTGCCTACGTTCACGACCTGGTACTCAACGCGGAAGGGGTTCTTGAAGCCGCGAAGCTTCGGCAGACGCATGTGAATCGGCATCTGACCACCCTCGAAGCCGGCAGCAACCTGGTAACGAGCCTTGGTGCCCTTGGTACCACGGCCAGCGGTCTTACCCTTCGAACCTTCACCGCGACCCACGCGGGTCTTCGCGGTCTTGGCTCCCGGGGCAGGACGCAGGTGGTGCAGCTTAACGATCTGCGTCTTGTTCGTGGAGTCAGCCATTGTCAGTCGACCTCCTCAGCGGTCACCAGGTGACGCACGGTGCGAACGGCGCCCAGAACGACGTCCGTCTGCTCACGCACGACACTCTGGCCGATCTTGCGCAGCCCGAGGGTGCGCAGCGTGTCCTTCATGTTCTGCTTCGCGTGAGCAGAGGACTTGACCAGCGTGATCTTGATGTTCTTCGCCATCACTTAGCCTCCCCTGCAGCGGCCTTGTCGGCCTCGGCGGCCTCGGCAGCCGCGCGCTTCTCGGCCTCGCCCTCTGCGCGAGCGCGCAGCATGGACGCGGGAGCAACGCGCTCGAGGGGCAGGCCGCGACGTGCGGCGACAGCCTCGGGCTGCTCGAGCTGCTTGAGTGCGTCAACCGTCGCATGGACGATGTTGATCGCGTTGGACGAGCCCAGCGACTTCGTGAGCACGTCGTGGACGCCTGCGGCCTCCAGGACGGCGCGCACCGGGCCGCCGGCGATAACGCCGGTACCGGGGGCAGCCGGACGCAGGAGGACGACACCGGCGGTGTCGCGGCCCTGCACCACGTGCGTAATCGTGCGGCGGATCATCGGGACGCGGAAGAAGTTCTTCTTCGCCTCCTCGACGCCCTTGGAAATGGCCTGAGGAACTTCCTTGGCCTTTCCGTAGCCGACGCCCACCGTGCCTTCGCCGTCACCCACGACAACCAGGGCTGTGAAGGAGAAACGACGTCCACCCTTCACAACCTTGGAGACGCGGTTGATCGTCACGACGCGCTCGATGTACTCGTTCTTGTTTTCGTTGTTCCGGCGGTTATCGCGATCGTTGCCGCGGCCGGAGCGGCGCTCACGGCGATCGTTGTTCTCGCCCGCGCCCGAACCGTTCCTGTCTCGCTGCTGTGCAGCCATCAGATGATCTCTCTTTCTTTCGGCTCGTTCACAGCTCGAGTCCGCCCTCACGGGCGGCCTCGGCAACGGCCGCAACGCGACCTGTGTACTTGTTACCACCGCGGTCGAAGACGACAGCAGAGATACCGGCAGCCTTCGCACGCTCGGCGATCAGTGCGCCGACCTTACGAGCCTTGTCGGTCTTCGTGCCCTCGGAACCAGCGACCTCGGTCTCGATGTCGGAGGCCGACACCAGGGTGTGACCAACCGTATCGTCGATGACCTGAGCCACCATGTGGCGGTTCGAACGGGTGACGACCAGACGGGGACGCTCGGGCGTGCCGTTGATCTTCTTGCGGAGGCGGAGGTGACGGCGCTTGCGAGCGACGAACTTGCCCTTGCCCTTGATCGAGTAAGCCATCACTTACCAGCCTTTCCGACCTTGCGACGGATGGTCTCGCCCACGTAGTGGATGCCCTTGCCCTTGTAGGGCTCCGGCTTCTTCAGCTTGCGGATGCGAGCAGCAGTCTCACCGACGAGCTGCTTGTCGATTCCGGAGACCGTGAACAGCGTCTGGGACTTCGGCGCAATTGTGAACTCGATGCCCTCGGGCGGGGTGATGGTGATCGTGTGGGAGAAGCCCAGGGAGAACTCGAGGTCCTTGCCCTTGGCGACCACGCGGTAACCGGTACCCGTGATTTCGAGATCCTTCTTGTAGCCCTCGGTCACGCCGACGATCATGTTGGCGATCAGGGTGCGCGACAGTCCGTGGAGCGAACGCGAGGTGCGCTCGTCGTTCGGACGCTCGACGACAACCTGACCGTCTTCGATCTTGGCGGTGATCGGCTCGGCAACAACGTGGGAGAGGGTGCCCTTGGGGCCCTTCACCGACACGTTCTGGCCGTCGATCGTGACGTCAACACCGGCGGGAATTGCGATGGGGTTCTTACCAATTCGCGACATTGTTCAGCCTCCTCATCACCAGATGTAGGCGAGGACTTCCCCACCCACACCCTTCTCGGCTGCCTGACGGTCCGTGAGCAGGCCGGAGGACGTGGACAGGATAGCCACGCCGAGGCCGCCGCGGACCTTGGGCAGGTTGGTGGACTTGGCGTACACGCGCAGACCAGGCTTGGACACGCGCTTGAGCCCCTGGATCGCGGCCTCGCGGTGCGCGCCGTACTTCAGGTTGATCGTCAGGGTCTTGCCCACGCGGGCATCCTCGACGGAGGTCGAGGCAATGTAGCCTTCCTCGACCAGGATGTTCGCAATCGCGTTCTTGAGCTTCGAGTACGGCATGGAAACCGTCTCGTGGTGCGCACGAGTCGCGTTGCGCAGACGCGTCAGCATATCTGCAATCGGGTCTGTCATTGTCATGGGGGTTTATTCCCCTTCCTCGTCGCGGTTTCTCCGGTTACCCGGGACCTGCGACGTTCGTTTTACCAGCTGCTCTTGGTGACACCGGGGAGTTCGCCACGGTGGGCGAGCTCGCGCAGGCACACGCGGCACAGTCCGAACTTGCGGTACACCGAGTGCGGACGACCGCAACGGTTGCACCGGGTGTAGGCACGCACGCCGAACTTCGGCTTGCGGGCAGCCTTGACCTTCAGGGATGTCTTGGCCATGGGTCAGTCCTCCTTGAACGGGAAGCCGAGGTGACGGAGAAGGGCGCGACCCTCTTCGTCGGTGGTGGCCGAGGTGACAACCGTGATGTCCATGCCGCGCACTCGGTCGATCGAGTCCTGATCGATCTCGTGGAACATCGACTGTTCCGTGAGACCGAAGGTGTAGTTGCCGTGACCGTCGAACTGCTTAGGAGACAGTCCGCGGAAGTCACGGATACGGGGAAGCGCCGTCGAGAGGAGGCGATCCAGGAACTCCCACATGCGGTCGCCGCGAAGCGTGACGTGCGCACCGATCGCCTGGCCCTCACGCAGCTTGAACTGCGCGATGGACTTCTTGGCGCGGGTGGTCACGGGCTTCTGGCCGGTGATCGCGGTGAGGTCGCGGAGCGCGCCCTCGAGTGCCTTCGAGTCGCGAGCGGCCTCGCCGACACCCATGTTGACAACGATCTTCGTCAGTCCGCCGACCTGCATGACGTTCTCGTGCTTGAACTCAGCACGGAGCGCCTCGCGGATCTCGGAGACGTACTTTTCCTTCAGACGCGGGGCCATGCTCAGATCTCCTTGCCCTGCTCAACGCCGCGCTTCGCACCACCACGAGCCACGCGGACTCGAACGGTGCGGGTGCGGCCGCCGCGCTCGACGGTGTCCTCGCGGAAACCGGCTCGAACGCGCTTCTTGGTCTCGGGGTCGACCAGTGCGACCTTGGACAGCGAGATGGGGGCCTCGATGGTCTCAATACCGCCGGCGCTGCCCTGCTGGCCCTGACGCACGTGGCGCGTCTTCAGGTTGATGCCCTCGACGAGGACCTTACCCTCAGCCGGGAACACCTGGATGACGCGGCCCTGCTTGCCCTTGTCGCCGGGGGTCAGGGGCTCAAGGCCCTCTTCCGCACGGCGGGCGTTGCGCTCAGCCAGCGCCTTCTCGTCGGACGTGCGTCCGCGAACGACCTCAACGAGGTCATTCTTACGAATCTTGGCTGCCATGGATCAGATCACCTCCGGAGCGAGGGAGACGATACGCATGAACTTCTTGTCACGCAGCTCGCGGCCCACGGGGCCGAAGATACGCGTGCCACGCGGCTCGCCATTGTTGTTGATGATGACGGCCGCATTCTCGTCGAAACGAATGTAGGAACCGTCGGGGCGGCGGGTTTCCTTACGCGTGCGAACGATCACTGCCTTGACGACTTCGCCCTTCTTGACGTTGCCGCCGGGAATGGCGTCCTTCACGGTGGCGACAATCGTGTCGCCGATACCCGCGTAGCGCCGACCCGAGCCACCGAGAACACGGATGGTCAGGATCTCCTTGGCCCCTGTGTTGTCGGCGACCTTCAGTCGCGACTCCTGCTGAATCATTTTCTATTGACTCCTGTCGTCGTGCCGGTTCTCTTCCGGATTGTACCGGTCGAGCCTTGCCGAACGGATTTCGGTCTGTGAGCGAAGGTCACTTCGCCTTTTCGAGGATCTCCACAACGCGCCAGCGCTTGGTGGCCGACAGCGGGCGGGTCTCCATGATGAGGACGAGATCGCCGACGCCGCACTCGTTGTGCTCGTCGTGAACCTTGACCTTCTTGTTCTTGCGCATGACCTTGCCGTAGAGGGCGTGCTTGACGCGGTCCTCGATCTGGACGACAACGGTCTTGTCCATCTTGTCGCTGACGACGTAGCCGCGACGGACCTTACGCTCGTTACGAGCGGTGGTTTCTGCCATCAGGCTCACTCCTCAGTGCTCGGGGCGGTGCGGTAGCCAAGCTCCCGCTCACGCGCGATGGTGTAGATCCGGGCAATGTCGCGGCGCACGGTCTTCATGCGACCGTGATCCTCGAGGTTGCCAACGGCCTGCGCAAAACGCAGGTTGAACAGCTCGGCCTTAGCCTTCTCGAGCTCCTTGGACAGCTGGGAGTTGTCCATGGCGTCGAGCTGCTCGGTGGTCAGACCCTTATCTGCCATCAGATGTCACCACCCTCTCGGACCACGAAGCGGGTCTTGATAGGAAGCTTGTGCTGGGCACGGCTGAGGGCCTCGCGAGCGAGCTCCTCGGGGACGCCTGCCAGCTCGAACATGACACGTCCGGGCTTGACGGGGGCAACCCACCATTCCGGAGCACCCTTACCGGAACCCATTCGGGTTTCGGCGGGCTTCTTCGTCAGGGGACGGTCCGGGAAGATGTTGATCCAGACCTTACCGCCACGCTTGATGTGACGCGTCACGGCAATACGTGCCGCCTCAATCTGACGGTTGGTGATGTACGCAGCCTCGAGAGCCTGGATGCCGTAGTCGCCGAACGCGAGTTCGGTGCCACCGGAGGCAAAGCCAGTGCGGTGAGGACGGTGCTGCTTGCGGTACTTAGTCCGACGGGGAATGAGCATTGGGCTCAGGCCTCCGATCCGGTCGTGGGCGCAGTGGCCTCGGAGGCCGAAGCCTCACGGGGAGCCTGCTGCGCAGCGGTCTCCTGGTTGGGGCGTCCACCGCGGCGGGGGCCACGGCGGCCATCGCGACGGCCGCCACGCTGGGCCTGCTCGGCCTGCTGGCGAGCGAACTCGCGCTCGGTGATGTCGCCCTTGTAGATCCACACCTTGACGCCGATGCGACCGAAGGTCGTACGGGCCTCGTGGAATCCGTAGTCGATGTTCGCGCGGAGGGTGTGCAGCGGCACGCGGCCCTCACGGTAGAACTCGGAGCGGGACATTTCAGCGCCACCCAGACGGCCGGACACCTGGACACGAATGCCCCTGGCGCCAGCGCGCTGCGCGGACTGGATGCCCTTACGCATCGCACGACGGAAGGACACGCGAGCGGCGAGCTGCTCAGCGATGCCCTGCGCAACGAGCTGCGCTTCGAGGTCGGGGTTCTTGACCTCAAGGATGTTCAGCTGGACCTGCTTGCCCGTCAGCTTCTCGAGCTGAACGCGCAGGCGGTCAGCCTCTGCACCACGGCGACCGATGACGATGCCCGGGCGAGCGGTGTGCAGGTCGACGCGAACGCGGTCACGCGTGCGCTCGATGCTCACCTCGGCGATGCCGGCGCGCTCGAGGTTGTCGGTCAGGAACTTGCGGATCGCGACGTCTTCGGCCACGTAATCCGCGTAGCGCTGTCCCTTGGTGGTGGAGTCGGAGAACCAGCGAGACCGGTGGTCAGTGGTGATTCCCAGACGGAACCCGCGGGGGTTGACCTTCTGACCCATATCAGCGGTCTCCCTTCTTCTTATCTTCCTTGGTCCCCACCACGATGGTGATGTGGGAGGTGCGCTTCAGGATACGACCGGCGCGCCCCTGTGCACGGGGACGAATGCGCTTCATGGTCGGACCCTCGTCCACGTATGCCTCCAGGACGAGCAGGTCGGCCTCGTTGAAGGTCTCTCCGGCATTCTCAGCCTTGACCTTCGAGTTGGCGACGGCGCTCAGGAGCACCTTGCGGACATCGGTGGCGACGGCCTGCGGGGCGAACCGCAGAATGTCGGCGGCCTCCAGAACACGCTTGCCGCGAACCTCGTTCACAACACGGCGGGACTTCTGGGGCGTGACGCGGATGAATCGCGCCTGCGCCTTGGCTTCCATGTATCTGCCTCTTCTTCCGTGGGGCCGGCTCAGCGCCGACGTCCCTTACGATCGTCCTTGTCGTGGCTGCGGAAAGTACGCGTGGGAGCGAACTCGCCGAGCTTGTGGCCCACCATCGACTCGGTGACGAAAACGGGCACATGCTTACGGCCGTCGTGGACGGCGATGGTCAGACCCAGGAAGTCCGGGGTAATGACCGAGCGACGCGACCAGGTCTTGATGACGTTCTTAGAGCCGGATTCGTTCGCGGCGTCAACCTTCTTGAGCAGGTGGTCGTCGACGAACGGGCCCTTCTTCAAACTACGCGGCATTTCAATCGACTCCTACTCAGCGGTTCTTGCCGGTCTTGCGACGGCGGACGATCATGCGATCGGACGCCTTCTTCGGACGACGCGTACGGCCCTCGGGCTTGCCCCAAGGCGACACGGGGTGACGACCACCGGACGTGCGGCCTTCACCACCGCCGTGCGGGTGATCAACCGGGTTCATAACGACACCACGGACGTGCGGGCGCTTGCCCTTCCAGCGCATACGGCCGGCCTTGCCCCAGTTGATGTTCGACTGCTCAGCGTTGCCAACCTCGCCGATGGTGGCGCGGCAGGTGGCCTCGACGTTGCGGATCTCGCCGGAGGGCATACGCAGCTGGGCGAAGCGGCCTTCCTTAGCGACGAGCTGCACGGAGGTGCCAGCGGAGCGGGCGATCTTGGCGCCGCCACCCGGGTAGAGCTCAACGGCGTGCACAACGGTACCCAGGGGGATGTTGCGCAGCTGCAGCGAGTTGCCGGGCTTGATGTCAGCGCCAACACCAGCCTCAATCTGATCGCCCTGCTTGAGGCCGGTCGGAGCGAGGATGTAGCGCTTCTCGCCATCTGCGTAGTGCAGGAGAGCGATTCGAGCGGTGCGGTTGGGGTCGTACTCGATGTGAGCGACCGTCGCCGGAACGCCGTCCTTGTCGTGACGACGGAAGTCGATCACGCGGTACTGACGCTTGTGGCCACCGCCGCGGTGGCGGGAGGTCACGCGGCCGTTGTTGTTACGGCCACCGGTCTTGTGCAGCGGGCGCAGCAGCGACTTCTCGGGGGTGTCGCGGGTGATCTCGACAAAGTCAGAGACAGACGAGAAGCGACGGCCCGGAGTCGTGGGCTTGTACTTGCGAATTCCCATTGTTCAAATGTCCCTTCGGTCCTCAGGCCTGATCGCCGAAGATGTCGATGGTGCCCTCACGCACGGTGACGATGGCACGCTTGACGTCCTTGCGCTTACCGATCCCGTTGCGGGTGCGGTAGGTCTTGCCCTTGCGGTTCTGGGTGGCGATGGAACCGATCTTGACGCCGAAGATACGCTCGAGGGCAATCTTGATCTCGGTCTTGTTCGCGCGGGGGTCAACCTCGAAGGTGTACTTGCCCAGGTCCATGAGGGCGAGCGACTTCTCGGTGGTGACCGGCTTCAAGATGATGTCGCGGGGGTTCTTACCCGCTTCAATCGTGCTCACTTGGTCTCCTCCTTGGTACCGAGGAAGGACTCAAGGGCGGCCTGCGTGAAGACGATGTCATCGGCGTCCAGGACGTCGTACGTGTTCAGCTGGTCGGCCCACAGGACGTGAACCTCGGGAACGTTGCGCAGGGACAGCGCGGTCAGTTCGTTGCCACGCTCAAGGACGACGAGAGCCTGACGGTCCTCAACGATCGCGCTCAGAGCGGCGAGAGCAGCCTTGGTCGAGGGCTTGTCGCCTTCGAACAGGGCGGTGACAACGTGGATGCGGTCGGCGCGCGCACGGTCGGAGAGAGCGGAACGCAGAGCGCCCTGCTTCATCTTCTTGGGGGTGCGCTGGTCGTAGTCACGCGGCTGAGGGCCGTGGACGATGCCGCCGCCGGTGAAGTGAGGCGCACGGATCGAACCCTGACGGGCGTTACCGGTGCCCTTCTGACGGAACGGCTTCTTGCCGCCGCCAGCGACCTCACCACGGGTCTTCGTCGCGTGCGTGCCCTGACGAGCGGCTGCAAGCTGAGCGACGACAACCTGGTGCATCAGCGGAATGTTGGTGGGAACGTCAAAGATCGAACCGGGGAGGACGACAGAGCCCGCCTTCTTGCCCTTGATGTCGATGACGTCAACGTTACGATCGTCAGCCATGATCACGCACCCTTCACGGAGGAGCGAACCAGGACCACGCCGTTCTTCGGACCCGGGATGGCGCCGCTGATGAGCAGCAGGCCCTTCTCGGCGTCCACGGCCTGGATCGTCAGGTTCTGAACAGTACGACGGTTGCCACCCATGCGGCCGGCCATGCGGAGGCCCTTGAAGATGCGACCGGGGGTTGCGCAGGCGCCGATCGAGCCGGGCTTGCGGTGGTTGCGGTGCGCACCGTGGGAGGCGGAAACGCCAGCGAAGCCGTGACGCTTCATAACGCCGGCAAAACCCTTGCCCTTGGTGGTGCCGGAGACGTCGACGCCTTCGCCAGCCTCGAAGGTGGTGGCGTCGAGTTCCTGGCCGAGCTCGAAAGAGTCCTGCTCGGACGTACGGACCTCAACGAGGTGGCGACGGGGGGCAACCCCAGCCTTCTCGAAGTGGCCCTGGAGGGGCTTGGTGACCTTACGGGAGTCAATCTCACCGAAGCCAAGCTGAATAGCGGAGTAGCCGTCGACCTCATCGGTACGAACCTGGGTCACGACGTTGGTGCCGACCTGCACGACAGTCAGGGGCACGAGGTGGCCGTCGGCATCCCACACCTGGGTCATGCCGAGCTTGCGGCCGAGCAGCGCCTTGATGGGCGCGCCAGCGTGCTGCTTCTTGTTAGTCATTGCAGATGTCCTCAGAGCTTGATCTCGATGTTGACGTCCGCAGGCAGGTCGAGGCGCATGAGCGAGTCGACGGCCTTGGGGGTCGGATCGATGATGTCGATGAGCCGCTTGTGCGTGCGCATTTCAAAGTGCTCGCGGCTGTCCTTGTACTTGTGGGGCGACCGAATAACGACGAAAACGTTCTTCTCGGTCGGCAGCGGCACCGGGCCCACGACCGTGGCGCCAGCACGCTGTACGGTGTCCACGATCTTGCGCGCGGAGCTGTCGATGACCTCGTGGTCATACGACTTGAGCCGGATGCGGATCTTCTGTCCCGCCATGCCGTCTTACCTCTTCTCGTACAGATTCGCCGCCGGTCCCCGCACTCGGGCGTGTCGCAGCCGTTGTGCGCGCAATTGCTCGCGCTGGACCGACGTCTTGTCCAAAGATCTTGGGCATATTGCCCGATCCATACGTGATGGCACGCATGGACCACCCCAGAGATGCTGAGGCAACCGTGCCATTCTGTCAGAGTTCCACCCGCGAGTACAAACCCGAAAGGGGGTTCTCGCATGTGAAACCACCGACAGATTGGCGTGGATAGTGGCCAAAGCTGCACATAACAGCCCAGACCGTCACCAAGGAACTACCGTACCCCGCACTCGGGCGTGTCGCAACCGGGGATCAGTCACATCTCCATGAACGAGGCCGGGGCAGCCATGCGAGTACGCCACGTAGCGCCGAAGCACAGTATGCCCATGCGCCTCTGGAGTCACCTATGTCACAGAAGGCGCAGCGCAGAGCATTCACCTCCACACAGCGACTCCATGAGCTGAACCATTCACTCACGAGGCGAATAGCGAAAGGCCCCGCCTCTGAAAAGAGGCGGGGCCTTCAATGCCGCTGGATCAGCAGCGAATCAAATCTGAGTCAACCTCAGAGGGTGATTCACTTGATGATCTTGGTGACACGACCGGAACCAACGGTGCGGCCACCCTCACGGATGGCGAAGCCGAGGCCGGGCTCCATAGCGATCGGCTGGATCAGCTGGACGGAGATCTCGGTGGTGTCGCCAGGCATGACCATGTCGGTGCCCTCGGGGAGGGTGATGACGCCGGTCACGTCCGTGGTACGGAAGTAGAACTGCGGACGGTAGTTCGAGAAGAACGGGTTGTGACGGCCGCCCTCTTCCTTCTTGAGGATGTAGACCTGGCCCTCGAAGTCGGTGTGAGGCGTGATGGAGCCGGGAACGGCCACAACCTGGCCACGCTCGACCTCGTCGCGCTTGGTGCCGCGGAGGAGCAGACCACAGTTCTCGCCAGCCCAGGCCTCGTCCATCGACTTGTGGAACATCTCGATGCCGGTAACCGTGGTCTTCTGGGGCTCACGGATACCGAGGATCTCGACCTCGGAGTTGATGGGCAGCTTGCCGCGCTCAACACGACCGGTGACGACCGTGCCACGACCGGTGATCGTGAAGACGTCCTCGATCGGCATGAGGAAGGGCTTGTCCATGTCGCGCTCGGGGGTGGGGATGTAGGAATCCACCGCGTCCATGAGCTCCTCGACCTTGGCAACCCACTCCGGGTCGCCCTCGAGGGCCTTCAGAGCGGAGACCTGGATGATCGGGGCGTCGCGGTCGAAGTCCTGGGACTCGAGCAGGTCGCGGCACTCTTCCTCAACCAGCTCCAGCATCTCCTCGTCGTCGACCATGTCGGCCTTGTTGAGGGCGATGAGGATGGTGGGGACGCCGACCTGACGGGCGAGCAGAACGTGCTCGCGGGTCTGGGCCATGGGGCCGTCGGTGGCGGCGACCACGAGGATCGCGCCGTCCATCTGGGCCGCGCCGGTGATCATGTTCTTGACGTAGTCGGCGTGGCCGGGGGCGTCAACGTGCGCGTAGTGGCGCTTGTCGGTCTGGTACTCGACGTGGGAGACGTTGATCGTGATACCACGATCGCGCTCCTCGGGAGCGTTGTCGACCTGATCGAAGGGCGTGTACTCGTTCAGATCGGGGTACTTATCGTGCAGCACCTTGGTGATAGCTGCCGTCAGCGTCGTCTTGCCGTGGTCAACGTGACCAATCGTGCCGATGTTGACGTGCGGCTTGGTGCGCTCAAACTTGGCCTTCGCCACTTGTGTCCTCCTGGACTCGGGTAGATACTCTCAGCCTACGGCTAGGTGCCACTTTAACACCACTGGGGCTTGAGACCTACTGGGTTTACTTGTGTGTGAGGCGGCTCGCAGGGCAGATGACCTGCCCCGCGAGCCCCCGGTGGGACTCAGTTGCCCCGAGACTTGCCGACGATCTCGTCCGCGACGGCGCGCGGAACCTCGGCGTAGCTGTCGAACTCCATGGAGTAGACAGCGCGGCCCTGCGTCTTGGAGCGCAGGTCACCAACGTATCCGAACATCTCGGACAGCGGGACCTGAGCCTTGACGACGCGCACACCGTGCTGCTCGTCCATCGACGAGATCTGGCCACGACGAGAGTTGAGGTCGCCGATGACATCGCCCATGTACTCCTCGGGAGTACGAACCTCAACGGCCATGATCGGCTCGAGGAGGACGGGGTTAGCCTTCTTAGCAGCTTCCTTCAGCGCCATCGAGCCAGCAACCTTGAACGCCATTTCGGACGAGTCAACCTCGTGGTAGGCGCCGTCGAGCAGCGTGGCCTTGATGTCGACCATCGGGTAGCCGGCGAGAACGCCGGACTGCATGGCGTCCTTGATGCCCGCGTCGACCGACGGGATGTACTCGCGAGGAACGCGGCCACCGGTGACCTTGTCCTCGAACACGTACTCTTCCTCGGAGTCGGCCGGGAGGGGCTCCAGGGCGATGATGACACGCGCGAACTGACCGGAACCACCGGTCTGCTTCTTGTGCGTGTATTCGTACTTCTCGACCGTCTTGCGGATGGTCTCGCGGTAAGCAACCATCGGGTTACCCACGTTGGCCTCGACCTTGAACTCGCGACGCATACGGTCGACGATGATGTCGAGGTGGAGCTCACCCATACCACCGATGATGGTCTGGCCGGTCTCGGCGTCGAGCTCGACGGTGAACGTCGGGTCCTCTTCCGCCAGCTTCTGGATGGCGACGCCCATCTTCTCCTGGTCGGCCTTCGACTTGGGCTCGACGGCGACCTGGATAACGGGGGCGGGGAATGTCATCGACTCGAGGACGATCGGCTTGTCCATCGCGGACAGGGTGTCGCCGGTCGTGGTGTCCTTGAGGCCGATCACCGCGTAGATGTGGCCAGCGTGCGCCACGTCGACGGGGTTCTCCTTGTTCGAGTGCATCTGGAAGATCTTACCGATGCGCTCCTTCTTGCCCTTGGTCGAGTTGAGGACCTGAGCGCCGGACTCGACCTTACCGGAGTACACGCGGATGAAGGTGAGCTTGCCGTAGAAGGGGTGAGCGGCGATCTTGAACGCCAGAGCGGAGAAGGGCTCGTTCTCGTCGGGCTTACGGGTCTCGGTCTCTTCCTCGGTCTCAGAGCCGGGGAGGAAGCCGCGAACGTCGCCGATGTCGAGCGGGGAGGGCAGGAAGTCCACGACGGCGTCGAGGACGGGCTGCACGCCCATGTTGCGCAGAGCGGTACCGCAGTAGACGGGGAACGCGCGCGAGGAGATGGTAAGGAGGCGGATGCCTTCCTTGATCTGCTCGAGCGAGAGCTCGCCGTTCTCGAGGTAGGCCTCGGTCAGCTCGTCGGAGCCCTCGGCGGCGGCCTCAACGAGCGCCTCGCGGTACTCTTCAGCCTTTTCCTGGTACTCGGCGGGGATCGGGCCGCGCTCGACGATGGAGCCGAACGTGTCGTTGCCCTTGTCGTCCTTGGCCGGGTAGGTCAGGGCCTCCATGGTCAGCAGGTCGATGTTGCCGACGAAGTCGTTCTCGGCGCCCATCGGGATCTGCATGACGATCGGGGTCGCGTGCAGGCGGTCGCGGATGGTACCAACCGAGAAGTAGAAGTCGGCGCCCATCTTGTCCATCTTGTTGATGAAGCAGATGCGCGGAACGTCGTACTTGTCGGCCTGACGCCACACGGTCTCGGACTGGGGCTCAACGCCCTCCTTGCCGTCGAACACGGCGACAGCGCCGTCGAGGACGCGCAGGGAGCGCTCAACCTCAACGGTGAAGTCAACGTGACCGGGGGTGTCGATAACGTTGATCTGGTTCCCGTTCCAGAAAGAGGTAACGGCGGCGGACGTAATCGTGATGCCGCGTTCCTTTTCCTGTTCCATCCAGTCGGTGGTCGAGGCGCCGTCGTGCGTCTCGCCCAGCTTGTAGTTGATGCCCGTGTAGAACAGGATTCGTTCGGTCACGGTCGTCTTGCCAGCATCGATGTGAGCCATGATGCCAATGTTGCGGACCTTGTTGAGATCCGTCAGCACCTCTAGTGCCACGAGTGTGGTTCCTTCGTTCGAAGTAATGGGTGTGAAAGCTGCGTGAGACGAGGCCCGGTTGCCCAGGCCTCGTCTTTAAATCACCAGCGGTAGTGCGCGAAGGCGCGGTTGGACTCAGCCATCTTGTGCATGTCCTCACGGCGCTTCACAGCGGCACCGAGGCCGTTGGAGGCGTCGAGGATCTCGTTGGCGAGACGCTCAGTCATGGTCTTCTCGCGACGCTGACGCGAGAAGTCAACCAGCCAGCGCAGGGCCAGCGTCGTGGCGCGCGCGGGGCGAACCTCAACGGGGACCTGGTAGGTCGCGCCACCGACGCGGCGGGAGCGGACCTCGAGGGCCGGACGAATGTTCTCGAGAGCGCGCTTGAGCACGGAGACGGGCTCCTGCTCGGTGCGCTCGCGAACGGTTTCAAGTGCGCCGTAGACGATGCGCTCGGCGACGGTCTTCTTGCCGTCGAGGAGAACGCGGTTGACCAGCTGGGTCACGACCTTGGAGCCGTAAACCGGGTCATCGACGAGGGGGCGACGGGGAGCGGGGCCCTTACGAGGCATTACTTTTTCTCCTTCTTCGCGCCGTAACGGGAACGAGCCTGCTGACGGCCGCGGACACCCTGGGTGTCGAGCGAGCCGCGGACGATGCGGTAACGCACGCCGGGCAGGTCCTTCACACGACCACCGCGCACGAGCACGATCGAGTGCTCCTGCAGGTTGTGGCCCTCACCGGGAATGTAGGCGGTGACTTCGATGCCGGACGAAAGGCGCACACGAGCGACCTTTCGCAGAGCCGAGTTCGGCTTCTTTGGCGTGGTGGTGTACACACGGGTGCACACGCCGCGACGCTGGGGGGAGCCCTTCAGCGCGGGGGTCTTCACCTTCGCGCGCTTCGAGACACGTCCCTTGCGGACGAGCTGCTGAATGGTAGGCACTGGGTCTCCAGTTTCTTTCCGTCGGCGGCCTCCCCTCGCTTTAAGGGGCGGCCCTGATTGTCAGTCTTCCGCGACTGCTGTCACCCCCGTGTGGGCACACGTGTCCGCCTGGGGGCCGGCGCGCCATGATAACCACGATGGTCAGAGAATGACGCCCGGAGCTCCGACGGACGGAGCCCGCTCCCGGTTTCCCGGGCACAGAGGTTCCACAGAAGCGGGAACCACCCTCAAGGATAGTGCGAAACGTCGCCGTTCGTCAAAGGGGGTGCATTGTGGTTCCCCCCTCATCGACGAGGCCGGGGCACAGGATCGCTCAGATCGTTTCCTCCGCGCTCCCCCGTTTGCGCCGTGAAGGGCAAGCCCCTTTGCGTTTCAGGCGCGCCGGCTGTCATTTCAGTGGCACACAGAGGGGCCCGCAGGCGCTTGCCTGCGGACCCCTCCCCCACGGGTGAACGGCACTCAATGTCACCCGGAGATCATGCTCCGTCCGTCTGTTCCCGGATCGGTCATTCTTCCACCGTCTCGGACCCGGCCTCGTCGATCGACGCGTTGGGTTCAACGGTAATCACTGCCTGTGCCTTGCGGCTGCGGTACCGACGGATCGAGCGCACCTCAAGGCCGAGCAGCGACAAGATCAGGATTCCTGCCACGGCCCACGTGATGTACTCCCACGTATTGCGGGTGACCTCGGGCTGGCCGTTCTCGTACATCCACGAGTTCGCAACCGTGTAGAGGATGTTGTGCGAGGCACCGCGCAGCGCGGTCACGCCCGCGGCATCCTGCACGTTGACCGTGGAGATCGGCATGTCAATCGTCGCGAGCATCAGGTCACCGCCGTTACGCGTGATCTGATCGGCATTCTGATATCCGTAGCCCGCGAAGTAGTCGGTGAGGACCATACCGCGGAAGCCCCACTCGTCGCGCAGGACGTTGTTGAGCAGCGCCGAGTTCGCACCCGCATACTCAGGGCCGATGTAGTTGAACGCGCTCATGATCGCGTGCGCGCCGCCGTCCTTGACGCCGATCTCGAAGGAACGCAGGTAGATTTCGCGCATCGCCTGCTCGTTCGTCCAGGTCGCCAGCATGTGCGTGCGGTTGGTTTCCTGGTCGTTGAGGGCGAAGTGCTTGAGGAAGGCGTACACGCCCTTCGCCTGGGCCCCCTTGATCTCCTCGGCGACCTGCGAGCCGGCCAGGACCGGGTCCTCCGAGAAGTACTCGAAGTTACGGCCCGCGTAGGCGTAGCGGTGCGTGTTCGTGGCCGGCGCGTACCAGCCCGAGACCTGCATATCGTGCGCCATCGTGCCGATCGCGTCACCGAAGGAACGCGCGAGCTCCTTGTTGAAGGTGGCCGCAACGGACACCGCGGAGGGCAGGCCGATCGAGCCGACGCCCGTGAAGTTGTTGTTCAGCGAGGCGGGGCCGTCCACGTCGGAGACGCGCAGCTTGCCGATCGAGGAGATCGCCGGGGAGCCGTAGCCACCCTTGGAGATGAGGGTGTTCATTTCCTCGACGGTGAGCTGGTCGAGGAGCTGATCCCACTCCGGGTCGTCGTAATCGAGGCCCGCAAGATCACCCAGGACGAGGCCGTTTTTCGCACCCGTGGTGGGCATCGTGGCGCTGCTGTCAGCGTCGGCGGCTGCTGCGTCGTAGTTCGACGTCGCGAGGAACTTCGCCTTGTTGGCCTCGCTCATCTCGAAGTTCGTGGGAGCCGCGGTAGCCTCAGCCAGGTTGGCGAAGCGACCCGCACGCGACAGGTAGGTGACATCACCCTTCGCGTCGTCGAACTGGTTGGTGGCCACGACCTCGTCACCGTCGTGCGTGTTGTCGGCGGCGTTGAAGGTCTGCGTCGCATCCACCGTGTAGGTCTTCTCATCGATGACGTCGTGCGAGTTGGTGCGCGCGGAGATCTTGTAGTCGCCGGCCTCAAGCACGTAGGCCTTCGCATTCACCGAGTCGTAGGAGGCGAGCGAATCGCGGTTCCAGGTGACCGTCAGTGTCTGGGACTCACCGGGCTCCAGCAGCTTCGTCTTCTCATAAGACAGCAGGTTCGCGGAAGCCTTTTCGATGCCGCCGTCCGTGTAGGGAGGGTTGTCGTAGATCTGGACGATGTCCTTACCGGCGACCTGGCCGGTGTTCGTGACGGTCACGTCCGCGGACATGGTTCCCGTGGCCTCGTCGACCGAGATGTCGCTCATCGACTGGGAGAACGTCGTGTAGGACAGGCCGTAGCCGAAGGGATAGACGACCTCGTTACCGTAGTCGATGACGCCCTCAACGGCGGCCGTCTCGTACCAGCGGTAGCCGACGTAGATCGAGTCGTTGTAGTTGACGAAGGACGGCTGTGTCTGGGTGCCCTTGTTGAAGGGGTCGTCCTGGGCGAACTCCGTCATGTTCGTGTACTGGAAGTCGCCGAAGTTGTTGGCCGCGGGGCCCGCCTTGATGACACGCGGGAACGTGTCGGGGGTCTTCGCCGAGGGGTTGACCTCACCGTCCAGGATGCGGCCCAGCGCGTTGAATCCAACCTGGCCGCCGGGGATTGCCCACACGATCGCGTCGATCTCCGGGTCGTCCTGAAGGTCGCCGAGCTGGAAGACGTTGGCAGCGTTGATGACGACGATCGTCTTCGTCGACGTCTTCTTCGCCAGCTCGATCATGTCCTTCTCGGGACGCGTCAGCTCGAGGTAGCCCTGGCCATCTTCGAAGTCCGTGTAGTCCTCGGAGTTGTTCGTGTAGCTGAAGTACGGGTTGTCAGCCATCTCCTGGTTGACGTCGCGAGGCAGGTCGAAGCCCTCTCCGCCCGAGCGGGCGATCGTCACGACCGCGGTGTCACCGAAGGCGGTGGCGTCGGAGAGCAGGTCGTCAGAGTACTTATCCTGCGTGGGCTCAGGCAGCGACCAGTCGGCCTTGAACATGCCGACCTCGGGGCGCTCAGCACGGTAGGAGGTGTACAGGTTCGTCAGCTCATCGTTCGTGGTGAAGCCGGCGTTGTGCAGGCCGTCGAGCAGCGACGTCGTCGGGTTATCCTTCGACAGCGAGCCGGAGCCGGTGCCGCCGTAGATCGGGTTCGTCGAGCCCCAACCCCACACGTTGATCGCGGAGCCCTTAGCGAGAGGCAGGGCGCCTCCTTGGTTCTTCAGGAGGACCATGCCCTCGTCAGAAATGTCGTTGCCCAGGTCCTCAACCTGGGCCTTCGACGCGTCCGTGAGGGCGCCGGTGCCGGCCGCCAGGTCGAGCACCGTCTTGAAACCGCCGTACATCATCGACACGACCGCAACGACAACGGTGATGAGCGCCGCGACCCAGGCCGTCGAGCTCGTGAGCTTACGGGCAGGCTTGCCCATCTTGAAAACAGCGAGGGAGACGATGATGGCGAGCGCCAGCACCACGCCAATGACGATCAAGGGGACCTTGATCGACTCAACCATCTTCCACACATCAGACCAGTTGATGGAAAGCATTGTTGATGTCCTCTTTCAGTTCCGAAACCCTGCATCCCAGAGCCAGATCAGCTCCCTTTCCATCCCCGTATGTGTCTCCATAGACGTGGGTCGCCGCAGACCAGAGGGCAGATGGGAACCGCCACCACCTATTCAACCGCACGGTCGGCACCTGGAGGTGGGACCTCGTGTGTTCTGTCGGATTGCGCGCACAATCTGTCGCGAGGTGGGGATGCCCCATGTGGGTTCACTCCAGTACGCAAGACAGCATGGGCCTCATCGCGCTACCACCTGCCACGGAGGAAGCACACCTCCTCCCAGTTCGCACTACCCGTCTGAGCCCTATGCGCACGTTAACCCGATAACCTGCGCGTTAACCGCTTCATACGCACGCAAACCCGATCACTTGCACGTGGGCAACGTCGCCCACGCGCATATCCAGGGGTTAGCGTGCGGATTAAGAGGCCCACGCGCATATCTAGGGGTTAACGTGCGGTTCTCAGGGTGTCAATTGCGAACATAGAATCTTCAACGGTCACCGAGTCATTCAGTGAAACCGTCTGTCCACAGGCAACGTGGCACCGCAACGGTTATCCACAGGCAACCACAATCTGCTTGCACTCTACTTCTGCTGAGATATACACCGGGCACATGATCACTATCGAGACCTTCAGAACTCACCGGCACACTCGTCCCAGCATCGTCGATAACCCGGACATCCTGGTGATTCGTCGTGGCTACCGCGTACGTCTGCACGGTGATCGCAATGCTCAACCGTGGGAAATATGGCGGAGCATCAACATCGCACGTCTGCATGCACTCGACTACCAGTCCACACAACGCGTGGTTTTCACCGGGAACAGCTCCCTACTGCTTCACGATATTCCGACCTGGTCAACGAATTCATGGATCGAGGCATGGCCGAGCAAGACGGTCCTCCACCTTCGGCCTTTTCCTGCGGTGCGCCACCGTCAAACAGTCGTCCCCAGTACTCCGGTTATCAGTCGGAGCAGGCCGCCACGCACCATCGTTCAAATCGGCGGCCTTGAAGCAGAATCTCCCATTGAGGCCGTCGTCCGTCTCGCCCTCAATGAGCAACCTCGCGATGCTTTCGTTGCCTTATGCATGGCGACACATGCTCTCACGCATTTCGACAGATTCAAGCTAGAAGAGTCACGACGTCGATGCGAGCAGACTCGGCGCGAGATGCTTGAAGAACTCTCACGTTTCTCCAGCCACCATGGTTTCCCTCGCGCCAAGGCACTCATCGAAGCAACGGATGGCGGATGCGACAACATTTTCGAGGCCACGGTGCTTTGGATTATCAAAAGCCTGTACTCGGGTCGCGTCGTTACCCAGTTCCCGATCGCGGTCGAAGACCACATCTATTTCGGGGATATCGTTCTCCCTGATCTCAAGGTCATCATCGAACCCGACGGCCGCAAGAAGTTCGGAGACACCGAGCAGGAAGTACGCGAGAACACCGGTAAGTGGCTCGCCCGTCAGCACGATCTGACCAACACGGGGTGGAGGGTCATACGCGTCCGCTGGCACGATACGGAGGATCTCGTTACCTTCCGAACGAACATCGCAGCACAGATACAGATCGAGCACCTGCCGCTGACGCAGCAATCACTCCGCCTGTGGGCAGAGCCCCGACAACAGCATGTACCCCGCAAACAAAGGACTCACAAGTAGGAGAGCGCTGCGGAGATTCACTTCTACCCACACCACCGTCGTCATCATTGGAGGAAAGTCCACCTGTACGGCAGTACGTAGCATTCCATACTCATCTGTGCGCAGAGACACCTCCAGTTTCAGAATGACACCCCGGCATGTTTACCGCACGACGCGCTGGCCCCATCGCACTGTGCCCGATAACCTGCGCGTTAACCGCTTCATACGCACGCAAACCCGATCACTTGCACGTGGGCAACGTCGCCCACGCGCACATCTAGCGGTTAACGTGCGCATCGACGAGCACAGCCTGCCCGCCATCAGGCCCGTACCTCGCCGCACGGCTCAGGTCGCACATGTTCGAGGCCGGGGTTCCCCAGTTGGCACAACTGGCAGCGAGCGTCCCCAGGCACCAGCCACACTCCCCCACCTCACGTGCCAACCACTCCCGGGCACGCAAAAAGGCCCCGGCCTCGTCACGTTCTCACGGACGAGGCCGGGGCCCCAAGCGGTCACGAACCGGATTACTCGCGGAAGTTCATGCCAAAGTCGATGGCGCCCAGCGCGTCGAGGAAGTCCTCGGACACGGAGCCGTCACCGAAGTCGGCTTCGGAGTAGTTCGAGTTCGCCATGGCTTCAGCCGTCGGCTCGACGATGACGTCGTTGTAGCGCGACAGGCCGGTGCCAGCCGGGATGAGCTTACCGAGGATAACGTTCTCCTTGAGGCCCACCAGGGAGTCCGACTTGCCGTTCATGGCGGCCTCGGTCAGGACCTTGGTGGTCTCCTGGAAGGACGCGGCCGACAGCCAGGAATCCGTGGCCAGCGACGCCTTCGTGATACCCATCAGCATCTGGCGACCGGAGGCGGGCTGGCCGCCCTCGGCTGCGACGCGACGGTTCTGCGTCAGGTACGCCATGCGGTCGACGAGCTCGCCGGGCATGAACGTCGTGTCGCCGGGCTCCAGGATGGTGACGCGGCGCAGCATCTGACGGACGATGACCTCGATGTGCTTGGCGTGAATGCCCACGCCCTGGTCGCGGTACACCTTCTGGACTTCGTCCACGAGCATCTTCTGGGACACGTTGCGGCCCATGATGCGCAGGATTTCCTTGGGATCCAGCTGGCCTTCGGTCAGCGGGGTGCCTGCCTCGATGTGCTGGCCCTCGGAGACGAGGAGCTTCTGGCGACGCGAGACCTCGATGACCAGGTCTTCCTTGCCGTCGTCACGGGTGATGACGACCTTACGCGCGCTCGGGTCTTCGTCGTCGATGTGGACGCGGCCGGCGGCCTCGTTCATCTTCGCCTCGACCTTCGGGCTGCGGGCCTCGAAGAGTTCCTGGACACGGGGCAGACCCTGCGTAATATCCGCAGCGGAGGCGGCGCCACCGGTGTGGAACGTACGCATCGTCAGCTGCGTGCCGGGCTCGCCAATCGACTGAGCGGCGATAATGCCGACGGCCTCGCCGATGTCGACCTGCTTGCCGGTGGCCAGCGAGCGACCGTAGCAGGCCGCACAGGTGCCGACCTGCGACTCACAGGTGAGGACGGAACGGCAGACGATCTGCTCGACGCCTGCTGCGACGAGCTCGGCGAGCTGGTCGTCACCCAGGTCGGTACCCGCGGGCATGACGACCTCTCCGGTCTCGTTCACCGCGTCACGGGCGAGGTTACGGGCGTAGGCGGTCGTCTCGATGGTCTCGGACGCCTCCCACTCACCGAACTCGTTCTTGTGAGCGATATCGATCTTCAGGCCGGCGCGGGTGCCACAGTCGGCCTCGCGGACGATAACGTCCTGCGAGACGTCGACCAGACGACGGGTCAGGTAGCCCGACTCGGCGGTACGCAGAGCCGTATCGACCAGGCCCTTTCGGGCGCCGTGCGTGGCGATGAAGTACTCGAGAACCGTCAGGCCCTCGCGGTAGTTCGCCTTAATGGGCTGCTCGATCAGCTTCTGCTTCGGGTCGGACACGAGGCCACGCATACCGGCGATCTGCTGAACCTGAGACCAGTTACCACGGGCGCCGGAGTTCACCATGCGGTACACGGTGTTGCGCTCGTCGAAGTTCGCGCGCATGTCGTCGGCGACCTCTTCGGTGCACTGCAGCCACAGCTTCACGAGCTCCTCGTAACGGGTCTCCTCGAGGATGATACCCGTCTCGAACTGCTCGACGATCTCGGCGGCCTTGGCCTCGTAGCGGGCCAGGATCTCGCGCTTACGCGGCGAGGCCTGAATGTCGGAGAACGCAATCGTGATGCCCGACCAGGTCGACCAGTGGAAGCCGGCCGACTTCAGCGCGTCGAGGCAGTCCGCCACGAGCACGTTCGGGTAACGCTGGGTCAGCGTGTTCACGATGTTACCGAGCTGCTTCTTGCCGACGACCTCGTTGATGAACGGGTAGTCGGTGGGCAGCTGCTCGTTGAAGATCGCGCGGCCAAGGCTGGTCTCGAGGATCAGCTCGTCGCCGGGCTCCCAGCCCTCGGGGGCTTCCCAGCCCTCGGGCGGCACGGTGCCGTCGGCGAAGCGGATGCGCGCGGTCGCGTTCAGGTGCAGGTTGCCGGCGTCGTACGCCATCTGGGCTTCCGCCTGGCTGGAGAAGTACGGAATCACGGGGTTTCCGTCTTCGTCCTTCTCGACGGGCACCGACGGGTCGGGCGTCGAGGTCAGGTGGAACAGACCGATGATCATGTCCTGCGACGGCATGGCCACGGGGCGACCGTCGGAGGGCTTGAGGATGTTGTTCGTCGACAGCATGAGGATGCGGGCCTCGGCCTGCGCCTCAGCGCCCAGCGGCAGGTGGACAGCCATCTGGTCGCCGTCAAAGTCGGCGTTGAAGGCGCCACAGGCGAGGGGGTGCAGCTGGATAGCCTTACCCTCAATCAGCTGGGGCTCGAACGCCTGGATGCCGAGGCGGTGCAGCGTAGGTGCACGGTTCAGCAGCACGGGGTGCTCGCGGATGACGTCGTCGAGGACATCCCACACCTCGGGGCGCTGACGCTCAACCTTGCGCTTGGCGGCCTTGACGTTCTGCGCGTAGTTCTTCTCAACCAGGCGCTTCATGACGAAGGGCTTGAACAGCTCCAGGGCCATCTGCTTGGGCAGACCACACTGGTGCAGCTGCAGCTGCGGGCCGACGACGATAACGGAACGACCCGAGTAGTCGACGCGCTTACCGAGCAGGTTCTGACGGAAACGCCCCTGCTTACCCTTGAGCATGTCCGAGATCGACTTCAGCGGACGGTTGCCCGGGCCCGCGACGGGGCGACCACGGCGGCCGTTGTCGAAGAGAGCGTCAACGGACTCCTGAAGCATGCGCTTCTCGTTGTTGACGATGATCTCGGGGGCGCCCAGCTCGAGCAGACGCTTGAGTCGGGTGTTGCGGTTGATGACGCGACGGTACAGGTCGTTGAGGTCGGAGGTCGCGAAACGGCCGCCGTCCAGCTGAACCATCGGGCGCAGGTCCGGCGGGATCACGGGGATCTTGGTGAGGACCATCGAAGCCGGCGAGTTGCCGGTCGCGACGAAGGCGTTGATGACCTTCAGGCGCTTGATGGCGCGGGCCTTGCGCGGGCCGGAGTCAGAGGCGATGGTCTGACGCAGCGCAGCGACCTCGGCCTCCAGGTCGAAGGTCTCCAGGCGCTTCTGGATAGCGGCAGCGCCCATGTCACCCTTGAAGTAGGTGCCGTAACGGGCCACCATCGCACGGTAGAGGCGCTCGTCGCCCTCAAGGTCGCCAACCTTAAGGTCCTTGAAGCGCTCCCACACGGCCTCGAGGCCTTCGATGTCGCCGTCGAAGCGGCGGCGAATCTTGGCCATCTCGCGTTCGCCCTGCTTGCGGGCGCGCTCGCGCTCGGCCTGCGAGGCGCCGTCCTTTTCCAGGGCGGCCATGTCGGACTCAAGCTGCTCCGCGAAGTCGTTGATCGTCGCGTCGCGGTTGTTCTCCATCTGCTTCTTCTGCACCTCAAGTTCGGCGCGCAGTTCAGCCAGATCCTCGTGGCGACCCTTTTCGTCGACCTCGGTGATCATGTAGGCAGCGAAGTAGATGACCTTCTCGAGGTCCTTGGGCGCGAGGTTGAGCACGTAGCCCAGGCGCGAGGGAACACCCTTGAAGTACCAGATGTGCGTGACGGGGGCGGCCAGGTCGATGTGACCCATGCGCTCACGACGAACGCGCGAGCGAGTGACCTCGACACCGCACTTCTCACAGACGATGCCCTTGTAGCGCACGCGCTTGTACTTGCCACACGCGCACTCCCAGTCGCGGGTGGGGCCGAAGATCTGCTCACCGAACAGGCCGTCGCGCTCGGGCTTGAGCGTACGGTAGTTGATGGTCTCCGGCTTCTTAACCTCACCGTGGCTCCACTCGGCGATGTTGTCGCCGGTGGCCAGGGTGATCTTCAGGCTGTCGAACGTTTTGGCGTCCAGCAAAGTTATCTCTCCCTATCAGATCGCATCGATGGTCGCCGCAGCGTTCGGACGGGCTTCAAGAGTGATGCCCAGATCCTCACGCGCATTGAAGTCTTCGTCCTGCTCACGCAGGTCAATGACGTTGCCGGCCGCGTCGAGAGCTTCGACGTTCAGGCACAGCGAGCGCATTTCCTGGATGAGGACTCGGAAGGACTCGGGGATGCCGGGCTCGGGGATGTCCTCGCCCTTGACGATGGCCTCGTACACCTTGACGCGGCCGGTGGTGTCGTCGGACTTGATGGTCAGCAGCTCCTGGAGGGCGTAGGCGGCGCCGTAGGCTTCCAGGGCCCACACCTCCATCTCGCCGAAGCGCTGGCCGCCGAACTGGGCCTTACCGCCCAGCGGCTGCTGCGTGATCATCGAGTACGGGCCCGTGGAGCGGGCGTGGATCTTGTCGTCGACCAGGTGGTGGAGCTTGAGCATGTAGGTGTAGCCCACCGAGATCGGGTACGGGAACGGCTCGCCGGAGCGGCCGTCGAACAGACGCGCCTTGCCCTCGTAGTTGGTGAGGACGTCGCCGTCGCGGTTCGGGTTCACGTTGCGCAGCAGGCCCGCGAGCTCGTCGGCCTCAAGGCCGTCGAACACGGGGGTAGCAACGGGCGTGCCGGGCTCGGTCTTGATGCCGTCGGCGGGCAGGTGCGCCGCCCACTCTTCGCCGGCCTCAACAGCGGCCGAGGCATCCCAGCCCTGGTGGGCGAGCCACCCGAGGTGGTACTCGAGCACCTGGCCGACGTTCATTCGGCCGGGGACACCCAGCGGGTTGAGGATGATGTCGACGGGCGTGCCGTCGGCGAGGAAGGGCATGTCCTCGACCGGGAGGATCTTGGACACGACGCCCTTGTTACCGTGGCGGCCGGCCATCTTGTCGCCGATCGTGATCTTGCGTCGCTGGGCGACGTAGACGCGCACGGTCTGGCGGACGCCGGGGTTGAGGTCGTCCTGGTCGTCGTTGAATTCGCGAACGCCGATGACGATGCCCTCTTCGCCGTGGGGGACGCGCAGGGAGGTGTCGCGCACCTCGCGGGCCTTCTCACCGAAGATGGCGCGCAGCAGGCGCTCTTCGGAGGTCAGCTCGGTCTCACCCTTCGGGGTGACCTTACCGACGAGGATGTCGCCGGCGGTGACCTCGGCGCCGATGCGGATGATGCCGCGCTCGTCCAGGTCAGCGAGGGATTCCTCGGAGACGTTGGGGATGTCGCGGGTGATCTCTTCCTCACCGAGCTTGGTCTCGCGGGCGTCGACCTCGTACTCCTCGATGTGGATCGAGGTGAGGATGTCCTCTTCCACGACGCGACGGCTCAGGATGATGGCGTCCTCGTAGTTGAGGCCTTCCCACGACATGTAGGCGACGAGGAGGTTCTTGCCGAGCGCGACCTCACCGTTGGAGGTGGCGGGGCCGTCAGCCAGGACGTCGCCGACCTCGACGCGGTCGCCCTCGTCCACGATAACGCGCTGGTTAGTGCAGTTACCGGGGTTGGAGCGCTCGAACTTCTCGAGGCGGTAGGAGTCGCGGCCGCCCTCGTCCGTGGAGACGACGATCAGGTCAGCGGAGACCTCGGAGACGACGCCGGAGTGCGCGGCGAGGATCATTTCGCCGGAGTCGTGCGCGGCGCGCATCTCCATGCCGGTGCCGACCAGCGGGGCCTCCGTGGTGAGCAGCGGCACGGCCTGACGCTGCATGTTCGCGCCCATGAGGGCTCGGTTAGCGTCGTCGTGCTCGAGGAAGGGGATGAACGCCGCGGCGACGGAGACCATCTGACGTGCGGAGACGTCCATGTAGTCCACGCGATCGCGGGCGATCAGGGTCGGGTCGTCGCCGGCAACACGGCACAGGACGTCGTGCTCGGCGAAGGAACCGTCGGCCTCGAGGGGCGACGAGGCCTGGGCGATGTAGTGGCCCTTCTCGTCGTCCGCGGTGAGGTAGCGGATTTCGTCGGTGACCTTACCGTCCTTGACGACGCGGTAGGGCGTCTCAATGAAGCCGAAGGGGTTGATGCGCGCGAAGGTCGCGAGCGAGCCGATGAGGCCGATGTTCGGGCCTTCAGGGGACTCGATCGGGCACATACGGCCGTAGTGCGAGGGGTGGACGTCTCGAACTTCCATGCCCGCGCGGTCACGCGACAGACCGCCGGGGCCCAGGGCCGACAGACGACGCTTGTGGGTCAGACCGGCGAGGGGGTTGTTCTGGTCCATGAACTGCGAGAGCTGGGAGGTTCCGAAGAACTCCTTGATCGCGGCGACGACGGGACGGATGTTGATCAGCGTCTGGGGCGTGATCGAGTCCGTCTCCTGGGTGGTCATGCGCTCGCGCACGGTACGCTCCATGCGGGCGAGGCCGGTGCGGACCTGACCCTGGATGAGCTCGCCGACGGCGCGGATGCGACGGTTGGCGAAGTTGTCGATGTCGTCGACCTCAACGCGGACCTCGACGGCCTCGCCATTGCGGGTGCCGGCGAAGGTCTTGTCGCCCTGGTGCAGGGCGAGGAGGTACTTGACGGTCGCGACGATGTCCTCGAGGGACAGGGTCGAGGCCTTGGGGTCGGCTTCGATGGCCAGCTTCTTGTTGATCTTGTAGCGGCCGACCTTGGCGAGGTCGTAGCGACGAGAGTCGAAGTAGAAGTTGTTGAGCAGGGTCTGGGCGGCGTCGACGTTCGCGGGCTCGCCGGGGCGCAGCTTGCGGTAGATGTCGAGCAGGGCTTCTTCCTGCGTGGCGACCGTGTCCTTCTCGAGGGTCTCGAGCAGGACGGGGTAGGCGGCGAAGGTTTCACGAATCTCGGATTCAGTCATGCCGACGGCCTTGAGGAAGTGGGTCACCGACTGCTTACGCTTGCGGTCGATGCGCACACCGACGGCGTCGCGCTTGTCGATCTCGAACTCGAGCCAAGCGCCGCGCGAGGGGATGACCTTCGCGCCGAAGGTTTCCTTGTCCGACGAGCGGTCCGAGAGCTTCTCGAAGTACACGCCGGGGGAACGCACGAGCTGGGAGACGACGACACGCTCGGTGCCGTTGATGATGAAGGTACCGCGCGGGGTCATGAGCGGGAAGTCGCCCATGAACACGGTCTGGGACTTGATTTCGCCGGTTTCGTAGTTCATGAACTCGGCGGTGACGTACATCGGTGCGGAGTACGTGTAGTCCTTCGCCTTGGCTTCCTCCATGGAGTACTTGGGGGATTCGAGGCGGTGGTCGTGGAACGACAGGCTCATGGTGCCTGCGACGTCCTCAATGGGGGAAATCTCGTGGAAGATTTCTTCGAGGCCGGAGACGTCGGGGACGTCGCCGTGGCCAGATGCCTGAGCGGCTTCGACGCGGGCCTTCCACGCGTCGTTACCCAGCAGCCAGTCGAAGCTTTCAACCTGCAGGCCCAGCAGATTGGGGGCCTGGAGGGGTTCACGAAGCTTGGCGAACGAGATGCGGTGCTTGGGCTGTTTGGCGGTGCTGTTGGCAGCCAAAGGGGATCCTTCCCTGCATTAACGGTGCGCACGCTGCCTTATCACCCATTATCTGACGCGTCCTGGTCCGTCAAGCGCCTGTTACGACGGCTGGATACGGGTCACCTCGGGCATGATAAGGCGCAACTACTCAGCCTACCGTGAGTCGCATCGCGAGTCAAGGCTGCGTGTGATATGTGCACGGTTTCACGGGCGAGGCCGCGGCCAGTTTGCTCGTCAGGCGCGACGCTGGCAGAACCCGGGCTTGGGAGATGGTGCCCCAAGTCGGGCTTGAACCGACGACCCACGGATTATGAGTCCGCTGCTCTGACCGACTGAGCTATTGGGGCCCTGCTATCCTAACGGAGGAAGGCGCGAGTCTTCCACCGACGCCGCTCGCTGATCCGTCGATCACGCTGTAGCGACACGGGACCCTAGTCATTCCTATTGTGATTTTGCAAGGCTTGACCCAAACAAATTAAGGAGATGACATGAACGTCGCGGAGCAGATCGTGACTCAACTCGTTGACGCGGGAGTCCATCGGATCTATGGAATCGTCGGCGATTCACTGAACCCGATCGTTGACGCCGTACGCAAGACCGGCGGCTCGAAGAAGGGCGGCATCGACTGGATTCACGTCCGCCACGAGGAGGCTGCGGCGTTTGCCGCGTCTGCGGAGGCTCAGTTGACGGGCAAGCTCGCGGTGTGTGCGGGTTCGTGCGGCCCGGGCAATCTTCACCTCATCAACGGTCTGTATGACGCAAACCGCACGGGTGCGCCGGTCCTGGCCATTGCCTCGCACATTCCGAGCGTCCAAATCGGGTCGATGTACTTTCAGGAGACCCACCCGGACCGTATCTTCGAGGAGTGCTCGGTCTACAACGAGCTCATTTCCTCCGCGGCACAGTCGCCGCGCACGGTGAACTCAGCGATCCGCCACGCGGTCGGCTTGGGCGGCGTCTCGGTCATCACATTGCCCGGCGACGTCTCTGACCTCAAGGCCGTTGAGCACGTTCCCACCTACGCGCCCGCGCGCCCCGCGACGCTTGCTCCCAACGCCACCGATATTGAAGAGGCTGCAGCGCTCTTGAACAAGGCCGACAAGGTCGCTATCTTCGCTGGCGCCGGTGTCGAGGGAGCTCACGACGAGGTCATCGCGCTGGCGGATGCGCTCAAGGCACCGATCGGCCACTCGCTGCGCGGCAAGCACTTCATCCAGTACGACAACCCCTTCGACGTGGGCATGACGGGCCTGCTGGGCTACGGCGCGGCCGCCGAGGGCATGAACGACGCTGACGTGCTGATCCTGCTGGGTACCGACTTCCCCTACGACCAGTTCCTGCCGGACACCCCGACCATTCAGGTGGACACGCACGCGGAGAAGCTGGGCCGCCGCACGGACGTCGGCCTCGCGATCCACGCGCAGGTCAAGCCCTTCATCGAGGCACTCCTCCCCCACCTGCGCGCGAACCGCTCCGATTCCTTCCTGAAGTCCAAGATCAAGAAGCACTCGGAGATCATGCACGCTCCCGTGGGCGCATACACGCGCAACGTGGAGAAGATGCGCCCGATCCACCCCGAGTACGCGGCCCACCTCCTCAATGAGACGGCCGCGAAGGACGCGATTTTCACCGCGGACACGGGCATGTGCAACGTGTGGACCGCCCGCTACATTGATCCGCTCGGCACGCGCCGTCTCATCGGCTCCCTGCTGCACGGGTCGATGGCGAACGCCCTGCCGATGGCCCTGGGCGCTCAGGTCGCCTACCCGGATC
Source organism: Schaalia odontolytica (assembly GCF_009730335.1). Lineage (GTDB taxonomy): Bacteria > Actinomycetota > Actinomycetes > Actinomycetales > Actinomycetaceae > Pauljensenia > Pauljensenia dentiphila. Next base: position 678,884 of record NZ_CP046315.1, on the reverse strand, counting down.
GCCAGGTCGTGTCAGTGTCGGGCGACGGCGGGCTCTCGATGCTTCTCGGCGAGCTCATCACCGCGAAGATGTACGACCTGCCGGTCAAGGTGGTCGTCTTCAACAATTCGACGCTGGGCATGGTGAAGCTGGAGATGCTGGTCAACGGCCTGCCTGACTTCCAGACAGATGTCCCTGATACGAATTACGCGGACATTGCCCGCGCAATTGGCTTCCACGCGGAGCGCGTCGAGGACGCCTCTCGCCTGGAGGACGCGTACCGCGAGGCATTCGCTGCGCCCGGCCCCGCCCTCGTCGAGGTCATCACGGACCCGAACGCCCTCTCCCTCCCGCCGGCCATCACGGGCGGCCAGGTGGTCGGTTTCGCGACCGCGATGAGCAAGATCGTTCTCAACCGCGGCATCGCTGAGGCTTTCTCAATGGCTACCTCCAACATGCGCAACATCCCGCGGCTGTAGGTCGTGCGTCGCCCCCGAAGGCGAGGCTGGGGTCGGGTCGTTCACGCAACCCGCCCTCAGCCTCACGCACGTTTAACGTGGGGATCGTGTGTCGGCCCGCGAACGCACGAGCTTGGCCACGCACCACAAGCCCCCGCCGCACAGGAGAAGTCCAAGGGCTGCGGGGACAATGACGGAGGCCCCCGCCTCACCCGCAAACGCCACGCTCCACAGGGTTTTTGCGATGGCGATCAGCGCCATGACCGCTAGACCGAGCCAGAGATTGCGCCGCCGTAATGCTGCCGCTAGCGCCGCCAACGACAGTGGAACCATGACCGTGAGGAGGACCTTACCGGGCGTCCAATCACCCTGCAGGTACTGCTGTTCAAACTGGAGGAACTGCTGCACGCGCGGGCTCACCTGACGCGGTGGGGGAAACCATCCCATGCTGGTGAGGAGGAGGAGCACCGTCGCCATAATCCCCGCGCCGCTGCGCTTGTAGGCGAACCAGCACAATGGAATGAGGAAAAGCGGCCGAATATACCAGCTCAGCTGGTTCTGGTGGCGTTGCCATAGCCAGTCCCAGAAGCTCGGCACCGTGAAGGCTGCAGCAATGAACGCGACAATCAAGGCGCCACAGACGAATGCGATAGCTGTGTCATACTTTCGCAGTACCACCAACATGCACACAGGCTAGCACTCCCATCGAAACGTCACCGTCACGCATCCGTCGTCGGGTTGGTTGTTTGCGCCGCACATCCACGTGCACGGGGTCAACAATCGGCCGTATCGCAGTCATTCGGAGCGCACCATGCACTCCGGCCCAGCGCGAAGGCATCCCCTTCTAGCTATAGCGTCGGGCAATCGAGACCGCCTCGGGCACGTAGGAGCGGCCAAAGAGCGCGCAGTGGACCATGATGATGTGCATCTGGTGCAGGGCGACGCGCTCGCGCCAGCCGTCCTCTAGGGGCGAGGCCTCGTTGTAGGCGGCGAGGATGCGCTCGTAGTGCGGGCAGCCGAAGACCGCGAGCGCCGCCAGGTCCTCCTCGGCGTGGCCGCCCTGCGCGGCGGGGTCGATGAGGACGGCACCCTCGGGGGTCCACATGACGTTTCCGCTCCACAGGTCGCCATGGGTGCGGGCCGCGCCGACGCCTCCGGTACGGGCGATCGCGTCGGCGACGAGGCGCGGCTGGCCGTGGTCGAGCGCACCAGATTCGAGGCGCTCGCACAGGCGCTCGATAAGAGTCCTGTTGGACGCACTGAAGGCCGGGGCGTACAGGTAGGGGGCAATGCGTTCGCGCGCGTAGAAGGCACCCCAGGATCGGCACGAGGCCGGGGCCCGGTCGTGCGCTGTCTCGCCGCGCGCAGGGCGGCCGGGATGGCCCGCATCACTGGGCACACCGATGCCCGCATGATGTCTGTCGCCATTGTCGTCATTGTGGGCATGCCGAGGCAAGGTCAGGTGAGCCTCCCCCATCCACCCGTCGCCCTCGAACCCGGGCGGTGGCGCGCCCAGGTGGGGTGCGCCGGCGGCGTGCGTGTGGGCGAGGGCGCGGCCGAACCGCTCGGCGGCCTCGGCAGTTGGAGGGACGGAGACCAGACGCGGTTCCTCGAGCCACGTCGCGCCGAGATCGAGGACGGGCACGACGGCTGCCCCGGGGTCCGAGGCCTCGGCCAGCCACGCGAGGCCCGCGACCTCGTAGGCGATCCGCCCGCGGCGGCTATCCGCTTTCCTGATGGTGTCCATCGTGTGTTACCTCCTATCTGCGTGGAAGCTGCGGCGCTCCCTCGTCTCTTGGCGCTTCAGCACGCGACGAGTCCACGATATCAAGGGTTATGCGAGGCATCCGGGACTCCTCCAACGCTCAGAAAAGTTGCAGGTCGTCCGCTCGAGAGTGGATCGCTAACGACTCAAGTTCCCTATCGAGCGGGCGATGGCTTGACCGAGAAGATAGAAGCTACGCTCTGTGCCATGCAGATTGTCGGGTTCCGGCCCATCCTCCGCTACAGGAAATAGACCCGAACGGAAGATCAAAACCTCGTATTGTTCCTGGTACTGCGGCGCTGCTGGATCATCAGAGCCATAGAACAACTCGATCGTTCCTTCTTTAGGCATCCCAGCTTCGGTCGTTCCATCTGAAAAATTGCCCTCGAGGCGCCAGTAAGTCCGAATCGAGCAGCCAGGAGGCAGAGTTCGTTCAGTCTCAAAAAGGATCTTAACGTGTTCAGCCACGTCATCGATCTTTTCCGGCCAGTTGTCGAATTGGATATGCAAGTTTCTCGCAGCTGTCTTACCGACATTCGTGATCCGAAGATCAAAATGACGACGTCCAGCCAAACTCGGAACAATATCGGCATACACGTATGGACGCGTTTGTGCGATGCTATCCAATTTCATCTGCTCATTGGCTTCCGCAGCTGCGTTACTCGCTGCCTTCGAGGCGCGCATAGCTGATACAGCTGTGAAGCCGGCCCACACCGCTGCAACTAGTAGCCCCAAAGTAAAAACGGCAGTCGCAAAGGACGACCATGCAGCGACAGACTCGGCCCAGGACACTGTGTTCATGGTTGTCAATGCTATCCATTCGATTAACTCCTCAAAGCCAATTGAAAGATCCAATCGATGATTGCTTTCCAAGATGTTGCATCACCAGGGCAACCAGAAAACCTTCGCAGCCCCACACAATTGCTGGTTACGTTGCGCACTCCGGGCTAGGAACGGGGACAAGAGACAAAGAACCGTTGTCAGACGTAACCGGATCTGGGCACCCTCTTGTGCGCACACTGTGGCCCAAGGACTCGCACGTGAACCCGATGATCTGCGCGCGGGCAGCGCCGCCCACGTGCATACTCAAGGGTTAACGTGCGCATCAAAGGGTTAACACGCATATTCAAGGGTCCACGTGCACACAACACACCACGCGAGACAATGAATCCGCCAAAGCGCAGACCCATTCAGCCAAAACCGTCGTCGTTGGGCGCTTTTCGCCCAACGGGTATGCACGTTGGCAACAACAACGCTCCAGCCCACGGCCCTACGCCACCCAGCGGGGGAGAATTGCGCCATCCAAGGCTCCGACACGCCGGCGAAACGCCTCCAGAGGGCTTCGCATGGCGCAAAACCCCACCACCGTCGGCGCTTCGAGCGCGCGAGGACCACACCTGTACCTACGTGGATAGGTTGTCCTGATGCGGATAGGTTATCGGAACGCGGATAGGTTAATAAGCTATCCGCATCCTCATAACCTATCCATGTCGCAATAACCTATCCGCGTACGTGACTGGTTTCGCCGGGATAGAGGGCAGTGACGCACGGGACGGCCTGGCCTCATGGCCGGTGGAGGACATCGAGGCCTGATTGCAGTACCAGAGGGCGCGACAGAGTTCGCCCAACAGACAGCCCACCCGCCCACACGCGCAAAGAAACTCGCCCGGCAGGCTACAAAACGCCCCTTTTGGGCCATGTTGCCCGCGCTGGGCGAATATTGTCGCGCTATCGGCATTGACAGGTCGCGCTGGGCGAACTTTATCGCGCCCACGCTGCTTACCGCGCCGTGAGATGAAACCATCAACACCAATGCAGGGACCTCAGGACGCCTCCATGAAACCCACGACGCCTTTGCTCGATGAAATAGCGCCGAAAACGGGTGTATCTGGCTCGCAATGGTGCCGTCGGTTTCACCAGAGACGGAGCACGCGCCAGCAAAGGCGATGACGGTTTCACGAGAGTTCCCGAACGCACCGGTGGGCGGCGGTGGGGCCTGGCCGCGGTGCCGGTGGGCGGCGGTAGGGCCAGGGCGGGTCTGGAGACAACGTGCCACCGCACACAGCACCGCAGGCGCCGCCGGTGTGGAGGGCGCCGGAGGGTCCGGAGGGTACGGGCGGGCTTCGAGATCGACCACTCCGAGCCTTTAGGCTCGCGTGTGGCGATCTCGCGGGCGGCCGGGCCCGACGGCGCCCGGAACACCCGTGGGGCCTCAAGCAACATAATGCAGGAAGGCCGCCGCCCACGGGCACACCAAGCAGCCCGGCCACGCGGCCGGGCCCGACGGCGCCCGGAACACCAGCGGCGCCACAACAACGCACCACCCCAACAACACCCAGGCATACAAAAAACCGACATCCGGATCGGATGTCGGCCTGTGGTGGAGCTAGGGGGATTCGAACCCCCGACCTTCTCATTGCGAACGAGACGCGCTACCAACTGCGCCATAGCCCCAAGGACTCAAACAGCTTAGCACCATCACAATCGGCCATGCAAGCCGACCACCGCCGCGTGCGGCATGACACGGAGAGGGAACCGAGAAGGGCCACAGGCAGGCAGCGCGGCATTAACGAGCACCCCACTGCGAACACTCCACGAGGGACGACACCCCTACTTCTCTGAACGCACGCATCCGCACCAGCCACCCACGAGCCCGGATAAACGACCGCGCCGCGAGCCCGAAGGCCCGCGGCGCGGCATCAGCAGCTGAGAGGTCCCCTATTGGGCGCGTCGCGCGTCCAGGACGGCATCCAGGTCCAGGGCGACGGCCTGATCGGCGACGACCTCGGCGGTGGAGCGGGCGCCCACCTGGGCGGTCTGTGCGATCGGGCGCGCCGGGACGGCGGCGGCGATGCGCGGGATGCCGCGCAGGTCGGTGTCGGCGTGGACAATGCGTCCGCGCACGCGCTCGCGCGACGCGTATGTCGGAGCGGGGATCGGCGCGACGGTCCATGCGCGGGCCGGGGTGTCAGCGACCTCGACGACCTCGGGCACCTCGACATTAAAGACGAGGGAGGGGACGGAGCCGGTCTGGGGTTCCGTGGCCTCGACTACCTCGGAAACCTCCTCCGAAATGGAAGACGAAGCCTGAGTATCCGCAGGAGCGGCAGCGGTGGGACGCCCAGCGCCGCGCACGTCGCCGCGAAGCTTGGTCAGCAGCTCAAGTTCACGTTCGGAGGCGCGCTGGGAGCGCACGGCGGCGACGCGGGAGGTAGCCAGCGACGCGACGAGCGCGGCTGCCGGGATGGCGATCCATACCCACGCGATGGAGGTCGCTGCGATCACGATGCCGAGCACGACGGTCGCGAGCGCACACACGCCGGTGACGACCATGCGGCGGCGGCCAGCGGCGCTTTCGGCGGCGAGACGGGCGGCGCGACGGGCACGCAGCTTCGCGATCTCACGGACCGCCTTGTTGTTGCGACGGTCGATAACGGGACGCGTGCGCCCCGTGGTGCCCTGGTGCATGCTGCCTCCGCTCGTCAATGCGCCCCGCGCCAGGATGGTTCCGCTGGCGTGGTCGCATGTGTCTAATTCTGGCTCATTCGTGTGGATCATGCGCAGCCTCGGAGAGAAACGGTCAATTTCTCGAGACTGAACGATTGCTGTCCTGCGTGCAACGAGCGACGGTACCGTCGCGATGAGCGCGACGAATATCGCTGCAATGACGAGTCCACCAATCTCCACCCTCACAAAGTACGGGCGTTTGTGACGCTGCGCTTTGTGCGATGGGCGCGTGTCGGGCTCTCAAACCTCTCGGTAAAAAGAGAAGTAACCACAGGTGTCACACCTGTAACATTTGCCCCACATGCACCGTTCAGCAAGCAAAGAAAGCCTCTGACTCAGTCGATCGCCGAACTCCCCCACCGACGTCGCACGAGGCCACCCTCAGGCAGGGACTCAGCATCAATAAAGAACGCGATATGGTCCGCCCACTGCCCACCGATGTGCATAAAGCGCGGACGCAGCCCTTCCTCCACGAGGCCGAGGCCTCGGCACACGCCCAGGGAACGCTCATTCTCGGGACGCACGCACACCTCGACGCGATGCAGCCCCAACTCGCCGACGACGAGGTCGAGAACGAGCGCCGCTACCAGGGATCCCAGACCTCGCCCCGACCATTCGGAGACGATCCAGTAGCCAAGCATGCCCGTCGACATCGCACCCCAGTGCACGTTGGAGATGGAGAACTGGCCGACGAAACGCCCATCGATCTGGACGCCGAAGATCAGGCCTGTCCCCTCGCGATGGTCTCGATCAGCGCGACGCATGTACTGCGAAAACGTCGGAATGTGTTCGAGCGTGTCCGGGGGCAGGGTCGCCTCCCACGGGCGCAGCCAGTGCCCGTCGGTGCGGCGCACGGCGTCGAGCGTGCGATGCTCCTCGCCGTGCACGGGGCGCACGACAAGCTCGTGCGGGCGCGGATTCAGCTCGGTGCCACTGCGCAGGAAGTCGCGGCCGACCGGGTCGGCCACGCGCAGCGTGAGCATCTCAATGTCGCGGCCCCACACGCGCGGGGAGCGACGGAACAGATGCCTCATTCGAGAACCAGGCACTGCAGGCGGTCACCCGCGCGCACCGTCGTCACGTCCTCGGGGACGACCGCGAGAGCGTTGGAATCCGCGAGCGCGGACAGCAACAGCGAGGCCGGGGTGCCCATGACGGCAGCGTTGTAGCCGGAGCGGGGGGAGCCGGTGAGGCGCACGCGCACGAACTCGCGGCGGCCTCGCGGAGAGTACCAGGAGCGGTCGATGGCGGCGCGCACGACGGGGCGGTTGACGGCGGTCCAGCCCTGCATGTGGCGCAGCGCGGGGCGGACGAACACCTCGAAGCAGACCTGGGCGGAGACGGGGTCGCCGGGAAGGCAGACGATGGGCGTGCCGGGCTGGCCGTCCTCGGCGCCGACGGTACCCACACCCATGATGTGGCCGGGCCAGGCGGCGACGTTGTCGAAGCGGACCGTTCCGAGCGCACCGAGGACCTCACGGACGGTGTCGCCGCTGCCGTAGGAGATGCCACCGGTCGTCAGGATCAGGTCCGCGCGGACCAGCTGATCTTCGATGGTCTCGCGCAGGCGAGCACGCTCGTCCGGGACGGCGGCGACACGGAAGGTCTGTGCACCGGCGTCAGCGACCGCCGTCGACAGGGCGTGACCGTTCGCGTCGAAGACGGTGCCGGGGCGGGCCTCGCCGCCGGGCTCGACGATCTCGTCACCGATCGAAATGATGACGACGCGCGGGCGCGGGTGGACCAGCACGCGGTCGCGGCCCACGCCGGCGAGGAGCGCCATCTGGCGGGCACCGATACGAGTACCCGAACGCAGGACCGTGTCGCCCTGCGCAACATCCTCCGCGCGGCGGCGAATGTTCTCCCCATTGGCGGGGGCGGTACGCAGGGCGACCTGGGCGATGCCGTGATCCGTGAACTCGAGGGAGACCACGGCCTCGGCGCCGGAGGGCATGGGCGCGCCGGACGCGATGCGGATCGCGGTGCCGGGCACGAGGGCCGCCGGGTCGACGGCGCCAGCGCGGATCTCCTCGGTGACGGGAAGCGTCACCGGCGACTCCAGGGTGGCTCCCTCACAGTCACGGATGCGAACGGCGTATCCGTCGCACGCCGACAGGTCGGCGACCGGGAGGTTGAAGGGGGCCTGCACGTCCTCTGCGAGCACGCAGCTGACCGCGTCAGCGAGCTGAACGTCAAGCGGCGGCAGCGCGTGGGCAACGGCCATGCAGTCCTGGTAGAAGTCGGCAACGCTTCGCATAGTTGTTAGTCCTCGAGCTTGGAGCGCAGGAACTCCTTGAGTTCCGCTCCAAGCGCCGGGTCCTCAAGGGCGAGCGTGACGTTAGCTTCGAGGTAGCCGAGTTTGTCCCCGGTGTCGAAGCGTCGCTCGTCGATGACTACACCGTACAACCCTCCACCCTCTTCTTCGGGGAGGTCGATCATGCGCGCGTACCCATCTGTGAGCTGATACTCACCACCGGCGCCCGGTTCGATATTCTCGAGGGCCGTGAACACGGCCGGGTCGAGCAGGTAGCGACCGACGACCGCGTACTCGGACTTGACCTCTTCGAGCGGGGGCTTCTCGGTGACGTCGGTGATGCGCATGAGCTGGCCTTCTTCGAGGTCGACGCCCTCGGGAATCGGCAGGACCTCGACGGCGGTCGACGCGTAGGCGGTGGCCTGCTCAGGGGTGACCTTCAGCAGGGCGACGACGGTGCCGCCCAGGGCGCCTCGCACCTGGATCATCTTGCGCAGCAGCTGCGATCCGGGCTCCATGAGATCGTCGGGCAGCAGGACCGCGCAGGGGGCGTCGCCCACGTGGGACTTGGCCTGCAGGATCGCGTGACCGAGCCCGAGGGGGTGGCCCTGGCGCACGGAGTGGACGCGCGCGTACTTCTTGTACTCGTTGACGTATTCGAGGGCCTTCTCCTTGCCGGCCTTCTCCAGGTCGGCCTCGAGGCCGGGTTCGGCGTCGAAGTAGTCTTCGATCGACTGCTTGCCGGCGCGGGTCACGAAGAGGATGTCTTCGATGCCGGCATCCGTGGCCTCGCGCACGATGTACTCGATCGAGGGACGGTCGACGACGGGCAACATTTCCTTGGGCACGGACTTCGTGATAGGCAGGAAGCGGGTTCCGCGACCGGCCGAGGGAACGACAGCGTGCACTACTGGCTGGTTTTTATCTGACATACTTCACAGAGTAGCGAAGAAAACGCCCGAGAGGGAGACGATGGACACAAAAACAACTCTCCGCGCGGAGGTGCGTAGCAGGCGCCGCGCCCGGCGCGCGGGCACGTCCACGGTCGAGGCCCCGTTAGCCACAGAATTCAACCAGTCCCCGATCCCGGTGCGCGACCGCGCCGAAGCGGAAGGGCTCGCTCACCAGATTCGCACCCTAGCCTCGTCGATGGGCGCAGTCACCCTGCCCGCACTGTTCGTCCCCACCCCCCTCGAACCCGACATGTCCCTTGCGCTCGGGCTGTTTGAACGTGCGCTCCTCCCGGTCCTCCTCGACGAGGCCGGGGCTCCCCTCGGCGCACCGCGCTGGGGACTGTGGGAGCCGGGCCAGGCGTTGGTGACGCTCGGGCGACCACCCGCTCAGCCGAGCGGTGAGGTGCTGGGCGCGGAGTCGCTCAAGGAGGCCGATCTGATCGTCATTCCGGGGCTCGCTGCGTCCGCGGACGGGACTCGCCTCGGCCAGGGAGGAGGCTGGTACGACCGCGCGCTCACGCACCGCTCCCCCGGCACCCCGGTCGTTGCGGTGATTTTCGACGATGAGGTACTGGAGGCCGAGATAATTCCTGCGGAGCCTCACGACGTTCCCGTCGACGGAATTGTGACGCCGACACGGACGATCGCAGTAAACCTCCGATAAGCCTTTTTCGGGGTTTTTCCTGTTAAGCACAACGCCAGCACCCGTTTGTCACATACCTCTCACAGCGGACTTTTCGGCCTAAATCCGCACCTCACTGACCGAATTACAAAAATGCGATGAAGATTACCTCCTAAGCACTGTCGTGCGACCTTAGTCCACACTAGGGTGAGGGGCTGTGAAGGAGCGCCAGCAGGGAGCGCGCTCCCCGGCGGCACAAAGCCGCCACGCCGAGACTTTCGGCAGTTCAGACTTGCCGGCTCACCCGGCCGCTCTCACAGGAGACAACATGATCCAGGGATTCAAGGAATTCATCTCTCGCGGTAACGTCGTCGAGCTCGCCGTCGGTGTCATCATCGGTGCCGCCTTCAAGAACATCGTCGACGCCCTCGTCGACGGCATCATCAACCCCCTCATCGCCGCAGTCATCGGCAAGCCCGACTTCTCGGACGCCTTCATCCTCACCCTCAACGGCACCGACGTGAAGTTCGGCGTCCTGATCTCCGCGGTCATCAACTTCCTGCTCATGGCCATCGCGCTCTACCTGTGCATCATCGTCCCGATGAACGCCCTCAACGAGCGCATGAAGAAGCAGGCCGCCGCCGATGAGGCCGAGGCCGAGGCCAACAAGGAAGAGAGCGACGAGGTTAAGCTCCTCACCGAGATCCGCGACGCCCTCGCCCAGGGCACGCCGCGCCACTGAGCATCTGATCCCTCCTCGTGAGGGACGAAGGCGGGGCCGATGCTTGTCGCATCGGCCCCGCCTTTTTGTATCAGCACAACACGAGAGCGCCGCTCCAGCGAAGAACACTCGCGCTCACGCACCAACCCCCTACGCCCGCACCTGCGCGTGCGGCGGGACGTTCTCAAGCAGCTGCGCGTCGTTGGCGCCGTCGCCCCGGTCGGGGGCATCAGCCATGGAACCGGGGCGCGTGTCCTCGGGGCGCACGCGATCCTCCCAGGAGGGCGGCAGGCCCTCCTCGATAAGGCGGCGGTCTACGTCGGACACGTAGCGGGCGACGCGGCGACGCTTACGCGGCGTCGTCTCACTCATCGGAGGAGTCCTCCAGCTGCGCGTCATCGGAGGCCGAAGCCTCGTCAGATTCCTGCGCGCTGGCCGCGGGCTTCGTGCGGCGCACGACGTTGCCTAGGACCGCGTCGGACTGGAAGCCGCGTCGGGTGATACCCAGGGCCTCGCGCAGCTCTTCGGCGGTCTCCAGGTCGGTGCGCTCGACGCCGTCGGAACGCACCCAGGCGGCCATCTCGTCGAGCTGGTCGTCGGAGTAGGCGGCCAGCGGCAGGCCCTTGGCGATCGCGGGGCGAGGCCCACGGTTCTCCTCGGAGGCGCGCTCCTTGCGCTTGATCGCCAGCAGCATGCCGGTGGTGTCCTCGTCGGCCTTCTTGCGGCGCTTGGATTCCTCGTCGAGGCCGTCGTCCAGCATCGGCATGCGCGGGGCCGAGGCGTCCGAGGAGTCCTCAGCCTCGTCCGCCCCCTCGTCACCGTCACCGGAGGAAGCCTCTTCCGCGCGCTCTTCGACGCGCTCGTCCGCGGCCTCGTCATCGGCGATGCGTTCGGGGACCTCGACGACGGGCTCGTCGTCGGTGGCGCGCAGCTTCTCAAGCGCATCCAGGAGGGCATCGACGACGAGCGATGCCTCCTTGTCGGGGTCGATAAACAGCGGCATCGACAGGGCGGTGTAGACCGCCCAGCCCTGGGCTTCGAGCCAGCGGGGACGGGCGCGGTCGCGCACGCGCTGGCTGGGTTCCGCCAGGTACTCCTCGTCATCCGTGAGCACCGCGAGGAGCAGGCGCCCCGGAGACTCCGGGTGACCGATCGCGAGCGGGATCCGCATGCCGCCGGGGATACCGACGTTCGCGACAACCTCGAGGCCGCGCGAGTACAGGCGCTCGGCAAGGTCGACGAGCAGGCGATCCGGTTCACCGGCCAGGACGGGCCAGGCGTCCATGCCCTCGCCCGCGTGGCCTTCAGCAATCTCCAGGAGGTCGACGAGCATACGCGAGCCCTCGTGGCCCAGGCGGTCACGGTCAATCTCCGCGCTGTGCAGGGCGGAGACAAGCGTCAGGTCGCCGCGCACGACGCGCAGGACCTCGGCGAGCGCATCCGCGCCCTCCTCGCTCGACAGGACGCCGAAGTCGTGAATGACCCGCCCGTGCGGGGTCTTCGCGAACCCAACGGACAGGATGAGCGATTCGCGGGTCAAGCCAGCCACCTGATCGGGGCCGACGACAACGAAGGGTTCCGGGGTCGCGGGATCGAAGAACGAGGCCAGGCCGGGCTCGTCGGCCTTCACGCTCTCCAGGGCCTCGCGGATACGCTGCGTGTGCCGCTCGGACAGGGCGACGACCGCGAGGGAACGCTCCGGGGCCTCGACCGCGTGTTCGATGACGGCGTCGACAACTGCGCGCACCTCGGCGGCGGTCGATTCGATCGCGTGCGCACCGGGCGCGGGCATGCCCGTCGCCTCCACCCAGCGGGCGGACACGGGCGCGTTCGCGGCGGTCCACGGGACGGGGATACCGGCGTGCTCGTAGCCGTAGCGGGCGAGCAGCAGGGCGACTTGATCGTTGAGGCGGCGCGGACCGGGCTCGACGCGCACGACCGGCAGGACGCCCGCCAGCTCGCGGGTCGCGCCGCTTTCCGAGGCGCCGGTCAGATCGTCGATCACAACCAGCTGGTGGCCACGCGCGATGATGGGTGCCAGCTCGGCGAGCGGCAGGCCGTCAGCGCCGTCCAGGACAACGACGTCGACGGTACGTCCCGTCGGCGCAAGGGCCGGAACCATCGCGGGCACCGTCATGAGGACGGGCAGCAGGTGGCGCACGAGCGGGTACGACGTGAGCAGGTCCAGGTCGGAGGGAGCCGTTCCGTCGGCGAGCAGGTCGTGCAGCTCCTCGTACTGGCTGGGTCGGGCCGCCAGGGCGTTCGTGCGGATTCGGCGCACGCCCGTGATGGCCTGCGGGATGAGCGAAGCCACTTGAGCCTCATCAAGCTCGCACCCCTCACGCGCCAGGTCCTCGAGGGAGGCAGGGTCCACCCCGCCGAGCGCGGGCTGGGAGGCGAGCATGGCGCGCAGCAGCGAGGCCCACCACGCAAGATCGAGCTCGGTATCGATCGCGGCGTCTTCGACCTCGCGATCGGCGAGGTCCTGGGCGAGCTTGTCGAGGCCGTGAGCGGCCAGGCGCTCACGCATCTGAAGGCGCGCGGGCACCTCGCGAGCGGCGGACGTGTCGCCGGCCCAGCGTTCGATGAGGGTCGTCAGGCGCTGCAGGTGGGTGCCCACCAGGTCCGGCTCCTCCGCCGCGAACACGGGGGCGATGGCGTCAAGGTCATCACGCACGGCATCCGTCAGGGCCGAAATCTCGCCGATCTTCGCGGGGAGGATGGGCCACGAGTCGTCGCCGCAGACCGCGCACCACGCGTCGCGGCGCTCCTGGACGCGAATGAGGGCACGGTGCAGGTCGGGAACGTGCACGCCCGGGCGCACGAGGTCCTGGGCCTGCTTGACGAGGCGGTTGCGCTCGGAGCGGCCCATCGAAATATCGTGGTCCTTGCGCCACTGCTTGGGCGCGGTTGCGATCACCATATCGGCGGCGCTGCGTTCGAACACGCGGGGCAGGAATACGTCGAGGAGGTCGGCGATGCCGTCGAACATGGCGAGCTGGCGGTCCCACTGGGCGAGCGTGCCGGCGGGCTTGATGCCGGCCTCGCCGGCGACGGTCGCGATGCGCACGCGCAGCTCGGGCAGGGTCTTGGAGAGGCGGTCGACGCGCAGCAGCACGTCGGAGGCCTGTTCGTCGGAGGTCAGGACGGCGTTGCCCCACGCGGAGGAGGCGGAGCCCTTGAGGGTCCCAGACGCCAGGGCCTCACGCAGTAGGGCGCGGGCGCTCTCACCCTGATCGACCGCAATCTCGTAGAGGGTCTTTTCGTCCAGACGCACGCGGGTCGTGGGCGCATTCTCGCCGCTCGTTAGGTCCGTGAGAGCACGCAGCGCGTCGGCCGCACACACGCCGAAGCGGCCGTAGGGCTGGTGGAGCTCGGCCACGTACGAGGCCAATTGGCCGCGCACCTGACGCAGGCGGGCACGCATCTCGTCAACGCTTGCCTGGTCAACGACGGGCGAGGTGTCCTCCATTGCGGCGCTCACGCGCGCGGCGAGGGTCTTACGCGCGTCGGAATAGCCATCGATGTTGGCGACGATGTCGGCGAGGCCCAGATCGGCCAGGCGCGTGTAGGCGGCGATCGAACGTGACGGGGAGGTCGACACGTGCAGGACCGACCGACCAGTGGCGGCCGCGTCCGCGAGGATGGCCGCGACGACGGAGGCGTCGTCGCTGTGCGCGGGGATGTCGATGAAGACACTTCGACCGCCGGAGGCGGCCTCGACCGCGTCCTGCTGGGAGGGAATCAGGTCGCCGACGCCCTTTTCTGCCCACGGGTCACGGTCGGCGGGGTTGGGGACCGGAGCCTCGGAGCGCAGGTCGTTGCGCGCGTCCTGGTCGCCCGCGAGCGCGCGGATCACCTGAGAGTCCTCGAGGGCTGTCACGTCCTCGGCCAGGCTGGCGGCGAGGGCGCCGGCCGGGTGGCAGAACAGGCCAATGACGAGGTCGTCGCGGACCTCGAAGCGGGGCAGGGCGGCGCAGGCATCGCGCAGGGCGGCCATCGCCTGGGAGGAGGAGAACCCGTGGGCTCCGCTGGCCTGGGCGAGGATCGTGTCCCCGTCCACGTCGAGGCCGTGGCTGCGCAGTGCCTCGGCCAGTTCGGGAGCGAGCAGGCCGCCGCGTCCGAGCGCGATGAGCACGTCGTCGTCGCGACGCACGAGGCGCACGGGGCGCAGCAGGGCGGGGACGGTGACGGCGTCGGTTCCGTTGCGCCACGAGGCCGTGCCGATTCCCAGGTGGATGGGGCCTGTGCCGTGCGCGGAGGCACGCTGCTCGGAGCGTGCGATGATGGACCGGGCGCGCTCGAGGGCGCGGCCCAGGGCGATGGGTTCGCGGATGAGGAGGCTCAGGCGTACGGGGTGTTCCGTGTAGAGCTGGGCGAGGCCTCCGGGGTGCGCGCCGGACAGGGACAGCGTCGGCAGAGACGTGGAGTCTGCGGCGATGTCCTGGTCGAGACGTGAGCGCCACTTCTCGCGCGCAGAGCCGACGAGGGTGGTCGGGTGCGTCGAGGTGGACGAAGCCTCGGGGGCCTCGGGCTCAGGGGCGGAACGGCGCGAAAAGATACTAGGAACCACGTTTTAACCCTACGGCAGCACCGCCCTATTGTGTGACGCGGCGCGCCCGGAGGAGGTCGACAACGGAAATGGTCACAACGGCGCCGACGATGAGGGCCATACCGGCGATGTCGATGCCCGTGTAGGAGCTTCCCATGACGAGGGCGGAAAAGGCGGTCGCGGCGATGGGCTCGAGGCTCCCAATGAGCGAGGCCTTGACGGGCCCAATGCGGTCCACGCCCCACAGGAAGGCGGTGGAGGCGACGGCGGTGCCGAGGACGACGGTGCTGAACATAGCGAGCACGACGTCGGGCGTCCAGGTGATGTGGAAACGCCACACTCGACCGACCAGGCCGACGCACGCACCGGCGATCAGGAGGCCGTATGCCACGACGACGTCCGCGCCATAGGCCGCAATAAGCCGAGCGGGCAGCAGTGTGTATGTCGCGAGCGTGAGCGCAGCGACGGCTCCCCAGGCGAGCGCGGTGGGCGTGATAACGAGGGAGTCCAGCGACCCGTGCGTGCACAGCAGGAAGGTGCCGGTCACGGCGAGGACGATGGCGATCACCTCGGAGGCACGCGGCCATCGCCTGTGGGTGAGACACACCCAGACGACGATGAGGATGAGGCCCAGGTACTCAAGGACGGTGCCGGTGCCCGCGTTCGAGGCGCGAATCACCCCCATGTAGGTGATCTGACAGGCCGCGAGCCCAAAAACCGCGTAGATCACAAGGTCTCGTCAGTTGCGAGATGAGGACACCAATTCTCGATGACGAGCGGATACCCCGCGCGAGCGCGCGAGAACGTAAACGAGGGCGAGGATGCCCGAGACGAACATACGGAAGAAACTGATGAGGGTCAGCTCGATGCCGTGATGCTCCATGAGGTAGTCGGCGGAGACGCCGGAGGCGCCCCAACACAGGGCGGCCACGACGGTCACGAGATACCCAAGGGCGTTGCGCATAGCGTCCTTCTACTGTGCCCCCGAGACGATTCGAACGTCCGACACCCGCTTTAGGAGAGCGGTGCTCTATCCCCTGAGCTACGAGGGCGTGACAAGTTGTCCGCGCCCACTGTAGCAAAGTGCGCGCACCGCTGCCCTGCGTCGCCGTGCGGGGAGCCTCACCCCGGCGAATATTCGCCTCCACACACGGACGAGGCCGGGGTACCCACGCTTCGGACCCCGGCCTCGTGAACGTATGCGATTAACGGCGCTCCCATTCGGTGTGCACGGCCGTTCCCGCATCCCCGAGGTGAGCGGAGGGAACGATCATGATCGGGCAGGTCGAGTGACCGAGCACCGTCTGCGACGTAGAACCGAGGAGCACACCGGCCAGCCCTCCGCGCCCGCGGGTGCCGACGACCACCAGGTCGACCGCGGTGGAGAACTCGATGAGCAGCGATGCCGCTGAGCCGTCGAGGGCGTGGCGGGAGACGTGCATGTCATCGCCATCCAGGGCGGCGGCGATCGCGGCGTCCATTCCCTCGCGCACCTGCGCGAGCAGGGCCGAGTGATCGACGCCCGTGGGGGTCCACGTCATGACGGACGGGCCCACCGCGATCGGCACGGCGGACACCGCGGTCAGGCGCGCATCCCACAGGCGGGCCTCGCCGATCGCGCGCTTGAGCGCGCACGAGGGCTGATCGGTGCCGTCGATACCGACGACGACGCGCTCGACGGGCGTGAATTTCTTGCCCGAGGTGTGGCGGGGAACGACGACGACGGGGCACTTCGCGTGGGCTGGCAGAGCCGACGAAACGGTACCGAGGAGACGATCAGCGAATCCGCCACCGCCGCGGGAACCGACAACGATCATGTCCACCTCGGCGGAGAAGTCGATGAGCACCCCCGCCGGGTCTCCGGGCTCAGTCGAACCGGAGACATGCGTCGCTCCGCGTTCGCGAGCCAGGGCCTTCGCCTCCTCGACGACCTGTTCGGCGCCCGCCTTCAGGGCCTCATCGTCGAGAACGGCGTATCCGCCGTCCAGGGCGGCCGCTGAGTACGAGGCCAGCGCGTAGGTGCACAGGCAATGGATACGCGCTCCGGTGCGCGCGCCGCGATCAGCGGCCCATTTGACGGCGGCAAGGCTCTCCGTCGAGCCATCGACACCGACCAGAATGACTTCGGTAGAACTCATGATGTCCTCCTCGTGGTGGCAGTCACTTATATTGTGCCGCATTTTAACGATCCGCGAAAGCCCAACCCGAGCACAAACAGCGATCCCCGCAGCCCGTAGGGGCTGCGGGGATCATCAGCTATGTATCGCAGGCTCAGTAGCGCACGTAGGTGGCGCCAGGGCGGACCGGCGAGACCTGGGAGAGACGGCCGGGCACCGTGGCCTCAACCATCTGGCCACCGCCGATGTAGATGGCGACGTGACCGGGGTAGGACACGATGTCGCCAGGCTGCGGGTCGGACACGATGGTACCGCCAGCGGCCTGAGCGGACGAGGAGTGTGGCAGGTTGATGCCGGCAGCCGCGTACGCGTACTTGACCAGGCCGGAGCAGTCGAGGCCACCGAGGGTCTCGCCACCGTAGACGTAGGGGATACCGGTCAGGCCGAGGGCGACGGGGACGATGTCACCGCCGGCCGCGTTCAGGGTGGCCTGACGAGCGGAGGTGTCGGAGGTCGCGTCGGAACGGGTCTCCGAGCGGGAAGCAGCCGAGTCGGACTGATCGGCGGCGGGGGTCGCGGCGGCGGGGGTCGGCGCGGGAGCCTCAGCGGTCGCAGAAGCGGTGACGTCCTCTTCAGCGGTCCACTCGATGTCCGGAACCTCAACGGTGGTCACGTCATCGACGGCGACGGTCGTCGTGTTAAGGTCAGCGCTCTGCGGCTCAGACTGGGGGGTCGCCGGGGCGGCGTTCGCAACGCCGGCGGCAATCGCGGTCAGCGCAACACCGGCGGCCGACGCGAAAGCGATCGGACGAGCGGTGCCGGAAACGTTCACACCCTCGACCACGGAATCGGTCAGCGGGCGACGTGCCATGCGGTGACGCGGAGCAGGCTTAATAGTCTTCACTCATATTCTCCCTGTTTCCCTGCGAGGTTAGCTGTCGGGTTCGGACGGGAGGTCCGGCTCGGCGTGCGAGCTTCACCCCAAGGCTCAAGGAGCCACATCTGGGTTCCCCGCGTGAGACGATTTTTCCGCTCCATTCGTCGTCTCACTTCGGGTTCCGAATGGGCGGGTGGTCTGATGACCGACAGCAACTATACCTTGATCACCCGACCAATGTCACGTTCTGGTAACAGTGACAATCCTCATCGTTACCATTCCGTGACATTTGCGTCCCGCGATCTCAGGAAAAACCCCGTCCCCTCACACGTTTCGCGATTCGAGACACACCCCGTAGACGACAAAAGCCGGGGCTTATCGCCCCGGCCTCGTCAATCGTCAGCGCTCACTCATCCCGCACGAAAAGGTGCGCGGCCAGCGCCATCGGGATCGTCAGGTAACCGCGAACCTCGCCGGCCTCGTCGAGAGCGGCGACACGCACGACGTCACCGTGCGCAGAGAGGCCCACTCGCGCACCCGAACGCAGGCCCAGCTCATCGAAGGAGGCAAGCAGCTCCGCGTCCGCCTGAATCGGCTCGCCAATGCGCGCCAGCGTGAGCGCCCCCGCCTCGAGCGAACGCACCGCCAGCTCGGCAGAATAGGCGCCCTCCAGCGGTGCACAGCCAGGCATAGGGTTGCCGTAGGGGTCCACGCACGTATTGCTGAGCAGCTCCTCCAGGCGTGCCTCGACGGCGTCGCTCATCACGTGTTCCCAGCGGCACGCCTCGTCGTGCACCTGCGCCCAGTCCATGCCAATCACGTCGAGGAGGAGACGCTCGGCCAGGCGATGCTTACGCAGCACCTCGGTGGCGCGCGCCCGGCCAGTGTCAGTCAGCTCGAGGCGACGATCGCCCATGACATGCAGCAGGCCATCGCGCTCCATGCGCGCGACCGTCTGCGAGACCGTCGGGCCGGAGTGCCCCAGGCGGTCGACGATGCGCGCACGCAGGGGGGTGACCCCATCCTCCTCGAGCTCAAGGATGGTCTTGAGGTACATCTCGGTGGTGTCGATCAGGTCTGCCACGTCGGCCTCCTTCATCAGGTAGGTGATAAACACAGAATAGGGTCACCTTCCTTCCCGCAAGAGCAACGACGCGTTGATGCGGAAAAACGGGCGTGTCGGCGTGGGGGCCCTCACGATAATTCGATTAATGAACGTGATGGAAATACCCTGCCCGAGAAGACTAGTCTGTTGCCATGGTGGCTTTCCCCGACATCCCCCAGGCCCTCCTCCCCGCTGACGGACGCTTCGGCTGCGGCCCCTCCAAGGTGCGCGCCGCACAGATTGAGGCGCTCTCCGCCCCTCTCCTCATGGGCACCTCCCACCGCGCAGCCCCCGTGCGAGACGTGGTTGCCTCGCTGAAGGACGGGCTGCGTGCCCTTCTGTCGGTCCCCAGCGACTACGAGGTCGTCCTGGGCAACGGCGGCGCCTCCGCATTCTGGGACGTGGCCTGCGCGTGCCTCATCTCTTCGCGCGCGACGTTCGGCTCCTGGGGCGCATTCGGCGCAAAGTTCGCCTCCGAGGCCGTCCACGCACCTCACCTCACCGCCCCCCTCATTGACGAGGCCGCACACGGATCTCTCGTCACCGTCTCCCCGCGCGGGGCTTCAGAGGGCATCGACGTCTACGCCTACCCCCACAACGAGACCTCCACCGGCGTCACCTCCCCCGTCTACCGGGTCGAGGCGCCCGACGCGCTCACCCTCGTGGACGGCACGTCGATCGCGGGGGCTGCACCCGTCGACCTGACCCAGGTCGACGCCTACTATTTCTCCCTCCAAAAGGCCCTCGGGTCCGACGGCGGCCTATGGGTCGCGGTCCTCTCCCCCGCCGCCGTCGAGCGCGCCCGCCGCGTCGAGGAGAGCACCGACGGGCGATGGGTCCCACAGTTCCTCTCCCTGTCCGCAGCCATCGACAACTCGCGCAAGGACCAGACGCTCAACACTCCCGCGCTCGCAACGATCGTGATGGCGGAGCGTCAGGTCCGCTGGCTCCTCGAGCGCGGCGGGATGGACGCGGTGAGCGCACACTGCACCCAGGCCTCGTCCCTCATCTACGACTGGGCCGAAGCGAACCTGGCCGCACGCCCCTTCGTGGACAACCCGGCGTGGCGCTCCCCCGTGACCGCCACGATCGAGATCAACGAGGCCGCGAGCGCCTCCGAGCTGGCCGCGCACCTGCGCGCGCGGGGGATCGTCGACATCGGTGCCTACCGCGGCGTGGGCACCAACCAGCTGCGCATCGGCACGTGGCCGAGCGTTGAGATCGAGGACGTGGAGGCACTCCTCGCCTGTATCGACTACTGCCTGGAGCGCGCGCTCTAGTCTCTCGCCGGGGAGATCAGAGCGGGTCGACCGAGCGCCGCGGCGCGTCCGCGGAGGAATCCGCCTCGATGCCCACCCACGGCAACGAGCGGCGGCGCACGACACGCCCCTTCCAGTGGATCATCGCCCACGCTCCGCAGATAAGCGCGATGCCGAGGGAGGCGATGCCGCCGACCAGGATGGACCAGCGCGCGCCGAACGTCGTGCCCACCCATCCGATGAGCGGCGACCCAATCGGCGTCGCTCCGAGGAACACGAGGGAGTACAGGGCCATGACGCGCCCGCGCTTGTCGGGATCGGTGCGCGTCTGCACGAGGGCGCTCGCGCTCGTGTTCATCGTGAGCATGCCGAAACCCGTCGGGATCGACAGGAGCGCGAACCACCAGTAGGAGGGCGACAGGGCCAGGAGAATCTCGGCGGTCCCGTAGAAGGCGGCGCCGATGAGGATGATGCGCAGGCGGGGAGCGCGGCGGGCGGCGCCCGTGGAGCCGAGGATCGACCCCACCGCCATGAACGTTGAGAGGATGCCAAAAGAGCCGGCGGCCTTTCCGAACACCGTCGTCGCCATGAGGGCGCTCGTCATCTGAAAGTTCATACCCAGCGCGCTCACAACGAAGATCAGCGCGAGGATGATGCGAATGTCGGTGCGGCTGTGCACGTACGCGACGGACTCGCGCAGCTGCCCCGGGGCGCTCGGCACGAGGGTGCGCGGATAGAGCTGGTCTCCGCGCATGAGGGCCAGCGCGATGACGGGCGCCATGAACATCACGGCATCGATGAGGAAGACCGGACCAATCCCCCACCAGTCGATGAAGAAGCCCGCAGAGGCCGGGCCAATCAGGCGGGCGGTATGGAAGGCGGTAGCGTTCAGGGCAACGGCGTTCGCCATCTTCTCGTGGGGCACGAGCTCACCCACGAAGGCCTGACGCGCCGGGGTATCGACGGCGGAGATCGTCCCCGAGATGAACGCGAGGACGTACTGGTGCCAGAGCTCGCCCGTCCCCGTCAGGACGACGATACCGATGATGAGGGACACGAGGCCGACGCCGACCTGCGTGCACTGCAGGAGGCGACGCCCCGGGATGCGATCCGCGAGGACCCCCGCCCACGCGGAGAACAGGATGATGGGGAGGAACTGAAGCGCCGTCACGAGGCCAACCTGCGACGCGTCATGATCGGTGAGGACCGTCAGGACGTACCAATCCTGGGCGACGCGCTGGAGCCACACGCCCGTCGATGCAATGAGGGAGGCGACGAACCAGTACCGGTAGTTCACGTAGCGCATGGATGCAAACGTTGCCGACATGCCGTTCCTCCTACTCTCACTTCGCGCACTGGACGAGGCAGGGGCTGGCGGCGCTGACCGGCCCCCATCGGTGCACCTTCCCAGGATACGACCGCCCCGCCGGAGGAAGGCTCCGGCGGGGCGGGAAGCGCGTGAAGCGTGACGAATCAGCCGACGCCGAGGAGGCGCTGAATCGGGCCCATCAGGAAGTAGATGATGAACAGACCGGCGACCAGCCACATGAGCGGGTGCACCTTGGCGGCCTTGCCCTTGACGAGCTGGATGACCGTATAGGTCACGAAGCCCACGCCGATGCCGACGGACACGGAGTAACCGAAGGGCATGAAGGCGATCGTCATGAAGGCGGGGATCGCAACCTCCGGCGAATCCCAGTCGATGCCGGTCACCTGGGTCATCATGAGGAAGCCGACGAACACGAGGGCCGTGGAGGCAGCCTCGGTCGGCACCAGCTCAACGAGGGGTGCCAGGAAGGTCGACAGCAGGAACAGGATGCCGGTGACTACGGAGGCCAGGCCGGTACGAGCACCCTCGGCAACACCCGAAGCGGACTCGACGTAAGAGGTGTTCGAGGAGACGCCGCCGACGCCGCCGGCCACCGCGGCCAGGGAGTCGACGATCAGGATCTGGCGGGTCTTGGGCGGGTTGCCGTCCTTGTCCAGCAGGTTACCCTCGGCGCCGACGGCCACCATGGTGCCCATCGTGTCGAAGAAGTCCGCGAGCATGAGCGAGAAGACCAGCAGGATCACGGAGACGACACCGAGCTTGCCGAAGCCACCGAAGAGATCCACCTTGCCGAGCGTGTCGAAGATGGGAACCGCGATCGGGGAGCCCTTGAGCTCTGGGACGGTCTGGCCCCAGCCGGTCGGGTTGGTGTCGGAGATGCGATCGATGTGGGCGAAGGCCTGAACGATGACTGCGAGGATCGTGGAGGCAATGATCGAGATCAGCACCGCGCCCTTCACCTTGCGCACGTAGAGGATCATCATGAGGAACAGGCCGAACACGAAGACGAGGGCCGGCCAGCCGTCGAGCGAGCCCGAGATGCCGAACTGGACGGGGGTCGCGCCGGTACGCACGATGCCCGCGTTCACGAGGCCGATGAGCGCCACGAAGAGGCCCAGGCCCACCGTGATAGCAGTCTTGAGGGCGGCGGGAACCGCACGGAAAACGGCCTCGCGGAAGCCCGTGAGGACGAGCAGGAAGATGAGGATACCTTCCCAGGCGATGATGCCCATGGCCTCGCCATAGCTGAGGCCGGCACCGAGGACCAGGGTGAAGGCGACGACCGCGTTGAGGCCGAGGCCTGCGGCGAGCGCCAGGGGGTAGTTCGCGACAACACCCATGAGGATCGTCATGATGCCCGCGACGAGCGCGGTGCCGGCTGCGATGCCCTGGGTCGTGATGGAGCCGTCTTCAGGAACGGCATTGCCCAGGATCGCCGGGTTGACGACCAGGATGTATGCCATCGCGAAGAAGGTGACAATTCCACCGCGGATTTCGTGACTAATAGTCGAGCCACGCTCGGAAATCTGGAAGAACGAATCAAGTGACTGTGCGAAGCCGCCGTGGGACGGGGCGGTCTTTTCTTGTGTGCTCACCGGATAATCGTGCCTGTTCGGCCGCCCGCATGCAAACAAACTCACCATTTGCCCACTTGCTGAGAAAGCACCCGGCACTCAGTCCCGAGTACTTTCTGTCAGTTTATAGCGGAAGGAAACGTCAGCCTTCCGGTTCTTCACCCGTCGGTGCCTCGGCCTGGGCGGACGTCACTTCGGCGACCGCTGCCTCGTCCTTCTTCGCCTCGTTCGATGCGCGCGGCATCGGCTCGGCGTCGAGTGCCCCCTCGTTCACGCGCGAGGGACGCACGGGCCATGCGGTGCCGTTCTTGGGCACGTCGGTCTCCGAGTGGGAGCCGCACGTGTGGTCGAGAGAGACCACGGCGCCGTCGTCGGTCGCCCATTCGTTCGCACACACGCCAAACATCGTGCGCATGTCGCCGCCCATCTTCACGAGGAAGCCGCACGTCGAACACGTGTTACGCGGGCGACGCCCGGACTTCGGGCCGCGCTCCGACTCGTACCAGCGCTTCGCGGCCTGGCTGTGCCCTTCCGGCGAGAGCACGCGCACCCTCCCTAAGCCGAGCTCTCGCACGACCGGCAGGTCCGGGTCCACGCTCGTGTCCTCGAAGCTCTGCACAAGACGCTCATCGTCCGCCTTGTAAGGCAAGACGTCGTCGCGAGAAATATCCGAGGGACGCAGGCGATCCTCCCACGGAACCCACGCGGGGGCCAGAAGCGCACCCTCACGAGGGGTCATACCAACTTCACACACGGTGGCGACGCGTCCGCGCGGCACGCGGGCAACGGTCACGGCCCAGCACCAGCCCACGTAACCCGCGTCGGTCGACGCGAAGTAGTGGGTAGCCAGGCGCTCCGACACCATCTCGAATCCGACGTGCTCGCCGACGGGACGCGGGTGCGCGACAGCCTCAGCACCGGCGCGCGCGACGTCGACGGCGGCCTCGAGGACGGCGTCCTTCTTCACTGCCCGCAGGCGGGCACTCGTCTTAGGCATCAAATTCCTCTGCGACGGCGCGCAGCACCTTCGCGATCTTGGTCGCATTGTCCGGATAGGAACCGCGGCGCAGCGCGGCGCTCGACGAGTCGAGGAGCTTAATCAGGTCCTCGACGACGGGCACCATCGCCTGCGGCTTGCGGCGCTTGGCTCGGGCAACGGAAGCTGTCTCCTTCAGGAAACGCACACTCAGAGCCTGCGGTCCCTTTCGTCCGTCGGCCACCGAATACTCCACGCGAGCACCCACTCGCGGGTTAGCGTGGTCGGCCGGCAGCGCGGACGAGTGGAGGAAGACATCAGCGCCGTCATCTCCCGCAATGAAGCCAAAACCGCGATCTGCGTCGAAGAACCTCACTTTACCGGTGGGCATGGTCCCCTCCTTCTCTCAATAGTCTGAAAGCCTATATAGGCTCTCCCTATCATAGGGCCCTCTTCCTCCGCGCGCGTGGAAGCGGCCGACGCCTGTAGCGAACAGCACCGCTCCCCCATTACCTCTGAGCTTTCACGTAGACTGACCCCACGGAAACAATCACCGACGCCGCGGTGCATCAGACGCTAGACGCACACGGCGCACATGGTGTATGTTGACCTGTTCGCCACATCGCAGGAGGACCCCGTGACACGAATCCGCCGTTTCAGCCTCATCGCTGTTCTCACAGCGATACTGCTTGCACTGGGCCTTCCCGCGCTCGCAGCATCGCCCATGTCCATCAGCGATTCGGTCACCGATCCCGACGGCTGGCTCTCCAGCGCCGACCGCTCATCCATTGAGTCCGCGACGAGCAGGGCCGTCTCCTCGGGCAAACCCGTCAAGGTCGTCGTCGTCGCAAACTTCTCGGGCACGGACGCAGACTCCTGGTGCAAGCAGACCGTCGAGCGCTCCTCCCTGACCAACGGCACCGTCGTCTACGTCATCGCGTACTCGCAGCGCCGTGACGCGGCGTGCTCCTACAACGGCCCCTCGAGTTCCTCTCTCCAGAGCGCCGTGCGCGCATCCGAGGGCCAGTTGACGCCCAATCCTCTCACGTCTTCCGCCGTCGCCAACGGTGTCAACTCATTCGTCAATGCCCTCGTGAGCGGTACGTCCAGTTCGGGTTCCAGTTCCACTGGCTCGAGTTACTCGAGCAACGCCGGCGCGACCAACGACGACACCGGATCACTTTTCGGCATGTTCGTCATGTTCCTGCTGCTCGTGGGTGGCGTCATTGCCGTCGCCATCGGAGTTGCGCGCTCGTCGCGGCGCAACAGGCTCGCGGCCCAGCAGGCCGCACAGGTCGATGCCCAGAGCGCGGCGCGTGCCGCTCAGGAAGCGAATCGACAGCTCCTGTCCGCAGATGAGCAGGTGCGTACCGCGACGGACGAACTCAACTACGCACGTGCACAGTTCGGCCTGAGCTCCACGGACGAATTCGCCCGAGCCATCGAAGCTGGTAAGGCGGCGGTCTCGCGTGGCTTCAGCGCCCAGGGGCAGATGAACTCCGCGACCCTGCCCGCCGAACAGCTCCGCCTGGCGACCGCGATCATGCGGGATCTGGGTGCCAACATGAACCCGCTCAGCGCCATCCAGGCGTCGTTCGCAACGAAGCGCGCCGAGCAGGCCTCGCTCCCCGAACGAATCGCCGAGGCCCGCGAGCGCCTCGCGGAAGAGCTGACGGATCTGGAGCGCGCGAAGTCCGAGCTGGCCAGCATCTCGGCGCTCTACCCTGCGCAGATGCTCGCCTCCCTTCAGGACAACCCGGAGCAGGCCTCGGCGCTCCTCACCTCCGCGCGCACCGCGCTCGACACCGCAGAAGCATCCGCGTCCACCGATCGCGCGCACGCCGCGAGCGCCCTCGACACCGCCCTGCGTGCACTGACGATGGCCAACCACCAGACCGACGCGATCTTCTCGGCGAAGTCCGACTTGGACGCAATCCGCGATCGCCTCGTCGCGGCGATCAGCTCGATTTCGTCGGACATCACCGATGTCAACGAATTGCACACGGATCCGGCTGTGTTTAACCCGATGGTGGCCGACGCTCACGCGGCCATCGCCGAGGCCCAGGCGGCCTTGGCGAACACGGGCGATCCGCTCGCGGCCCTCGAGCACCTGCGCATGTCCGAGGCCACCCTGGACGCGGCACTCGAGCCGCTGCGCACCAAGGAGGAGGCCTACGAGAAGGCTCGCACGGCCGCCGAGGCGCAGATTTCGCTGGCAGAGTCCGCCGTCACCCAGGCCCAGCGCTACGTGCAGGGCCGACGTGGAGCCATCGGTCTGGATCTGCGTTCAACCCTGAACAACGCCGAGACGGCCCTGAGCACCGCTCAGCGCTCACTCGAGGATGATCCCGAGGCCGCGTCGACGCACGCGATGAACGCACGCGCCCTCGCGGACAGCGTCATGGCGACCCCCATCCAGAACTTCGGCGGGTCGTGGGGGCAGCCCACCACGGGCAACGGGTCCTACACGGGCTCGTCCCTGGGCGACTTCCTCCTGTGGTCGACGCTGTTCTCGAATTCTGGTTCGCACCACCGAGATGACTTCGACCCCTTCCACAGCGGCTCCAGCTCGTCCGGATCCGGCTGGTCCTTCGCTTCCGGCGGCGGCTCCGACTGGGGCTCGAGCTCGAGCAGCTCCGACTGGGGTTCGGGCGGCTGGTCCTCCGCCTCCGGCAGCTTCTGAGTTTTGTTCCACCCGTGAGGCCCCCGACAATCGGTATTTGCGGGCCTCACAGTGCCGCCATGGCCTCGGGAAACATAAGCGAGTCCGTCACAGCTCGGCATATTTCCTCGTAAACTAAGAACGATCGCACAGCGGCACCGCACCACACAGTGTGTTGTCGGCGCTATCGAGCCACACAGCAGCGGTTTATCGCTTCACCGACGAGCAGGAGGCACCGTGTCACGGACCTGACGCCTGGGCTTCGCAGCCATCACGATGCTCGCGTTGCTGGTCGGCGGCGCCCCGGCGTACGCGACCGAGCCGCTCACCACGAGCGGACACGTCACCGATCCCGACGGCTTCCTGAGCGCCGATGAGCGCGCCCACCTTGAGAGTGATGCAGAATCACTGCGCTCCACCTACGGCGTGATTATCGACGCAGTCGTTGTCCCTAATTTCTCCGACCAGAAACCGTCCGTTTGGTGCCAGGCCACCCTCGAGAAATCACGGACTGCAGAAAAAGGCATCCTCTACGTTGTTTCCTACGAGGATGGCACAGACACCTATTGCGCAGATGCACAATTTGCTCGAAACCTGACAACGGACCCGTCCCTCAAGCGCACTTTCGACGACGCCCTGGCGAACGCTCGAAACAACTACACATCGAGCCCATTGACCAGCGACGCGGTGAGCGCCGGCATCAGCTCATTTATCAGCGATATAGACACCACCTCCTACATTCACGCACATGTGAATCGCTACAACATCACGACGCAGCAAGGGCAGGACAGTAGAAACGAGGACTATACAACCCACCGCATGATCGCTTGGGTCATCGCGATCGGACTGTTCGTCTTCTTCCTTTTTCTCGAGCTGCGCGCCAAGCTGCGCGAACAAGAGCAAGACGACGGACGAGGCACGAGATCCGCGGACCTCACCCCTCTCGTCGACCCCGTGAGGCGAGAAGCCTTGAGGGTCGCCGCGGAGGCACGGCGACGCCTGTCGGAGGCCGAGGAACAGGTGCGCGCCGCGGAAGAGGACTGGAACTTCGCTCGCGCCCAGTTCGGTAGTGCTGCGGCTGAGGAGTACGGACGTCGCCTCGAGGCGGCGAAGGCAGCTGTTGCGCGCGGCCTCGACACACACAAACAGATCGAGCAAACCCCTGATTCCCACGCCAAGCGACGCCTCGCCACAACAATCACGGAGGATCTCGACAAGAACCTGGCGCCCCTGCGCGATGCTCGCAAGGAGTTTGCCGCACAGCGCGAGAAGCGCTCATCGCTTCCCACGCAGCTTGCCGACGCTCGCGAACGTCTCGTCGAAGAGCTCGCCGATCTGGAGCGCTCGAAGGAAGAACTCTCCAGCATCGCGGGCCTCTACCCCGAGTCCATGCTCGCTTCCCTCCAGGACAATCCGCAGCGCGCGAAACAGCTGCTGGAGTCCGCTCGCGCGGCGTTGGAGACGGCCGGCGCACATCTCGACACCGATGCCACCCGCGCAGCATCCGCGCTGGATACCGCCCAGCGCGCACTAACCATGGCCAATGCGCAGACGGATGCAATCTTCTCCGCGAAGACCGATCTTGACGAGTTCCGGAAGCGGCTCACCGTTTCCATCGGATCCGTGTCCGCCGCCCTGTCGGACATAAAGCAGCACGATTCCTCCGACGCTTTCTCTCCCCTTCTGGACGAGGCCGAGGCCGCAATCACCAGGGGACAGCGCGCGCTAGTCAGCGACGAGGATCCCCTCGGTGCGCTCGAAAACCTTCGCGACGTGGAGCTCCGAATGGATGCGATCCTCGCTCCACTCATGACTCAGAAATAAGTTAAGCGCAAGGCGAAAGGTACCGCCCAGCGCCATATTCGTGACGCTGATGCCACCGTCGCCTGGGCTCGCAAGTACTGAAGGACCACGAGGGTACGGCACTGTTCGACGTGAACAAGCTGATGAGCGAAGCCGACCAGGCAATGACCGAAGCGCGCGCAGCCCACGACGAAGATCCCCTAGATGAATTTGTAAGAACCTTCCGCATTGAAAACGAACAGGATGTTAAAACTCAGCTGATTTCAGGGAATTACTTTTAGGTACTTTCAATGTCAGGATTTTAAAATGGGGTAAAAGCGAGACAATAACTAATGACTCCCATTTGGTTCTAAAATCTACGATACCTACGGAAGTTGATAGACGAATAATAGCCAAATTTAGTTTAGAAGAACCCCCAGTAAGGCACGGAATATTGTTTAGTACGTGTAACCCAGAAAGAAATAAAATGACTAGCTATAGCTAGAGTAAAAATGGTTGCAATACTCAACACTGTTATAGGATTAGAAGCGAAAAGCAAAGAGAGAATCAAGGCAGCCAGATAGAGTGTCGCTTGAGCACTGTAGTAACTTCTCGGATAGCGAAGATAGTTTTTGTTATAGGGCCCATTTGCTAGGACAGCAGCTTGGAAGAGGCCAATTCCGATATAAAAGAAGCTGATTGCAACGAGAAGATTAGCCTCGGGGTTCAGGAGATAACCCATCGAAACTGTCATCAACATAAGCCCGATGAAAATAGGATAGTGACTATAAATTACAAATAATCCCTTTTGACTGGATTCTTCATCAATAGCATGGTCAAATTCGCCAAAATAAAACAAGAACAGGGAAAGCATGATAACGAAATTGAGAACCGAATAAATCGAGAAATTCTCAACTGTAAAGAAGCTGACTAGCCCAATAACCATTTCTCCAAACGTAATAATGACAAGAAGGGAGACGCGCTCGATTAAATGGGGAAGATTTACCTGGAAACGCTCATCTTTAGTAATCAAGAAAATTGGCACAATAAATGTTAGCAGAATACTAGCAATAAAGACATAGACTCCAACGTGAATTGGAAAAAGGGCTGCCAGATAGACTCCTAAGCATTGTAGACCTGTTAACCATAGAAAACCTTTAATGCTTTCCCGATCAGCATTATCGGTTGATCCTCTAAAAAACTGAACCAAATATTGAAAAAATAAGGTAAGGGTTAATGTGCCAACAGCCCAACAGGTATAATAGTACCATTGCTGCCAATTGTATCCAATCATATTGGATATAAAGAGCATAAGTCCCATGTTGATAAACATGATTACCATGTTAAATAACGAGTTTGTTCCATAGCGATTGGTATAAATGGTTTGAATCATCCAGGAATTGATGATAACCATGACAGAGATGAAGAAATCAAGTAAAGAATCCCAAGCCACAACACCGCCATGAAGAGGGTGAATTAAAGCAGTTGCTTTTGAAATTGCAAAAACAAACACTAGGTCATAAAATAGTTCTGAAAATTCGACACGTTTATGCTGAATAAGAGTTGCCACCTTAAGACCTTTCTATCGTAGAGCTGCAAGTTATCATAACATACATTTTAGAACATAGTGCAACAAATAAACTCATAGTGTTTCAATATAAAAGTGAGATAATCCTCACTTATTATTAAATCTAATAGCTCCTTGTTTTCAATCAAGAGCTCTAATGGAGATTTTCTCTCGCTACAATAAAACCATGTTCATTTTGGTTACGAAATGTCCTTTTCTGAGAAGTTGAATCAACATATAACTCTCTTCTAACTCAATCTCTTCACTAATTCCAAATAGTTAGGTTGAAGTTGCATTAAAACATTCTGCTATATTATCCATGATTTACAAAGGTAGGATAGCCATTTTGTATTTCGTAATCAGAGATGGACTATTTACTGATTCCTACACCGTCCATCTGAAAGACCTCACCATTCACAGTATTATCTGTGATCGCCCCAATCTGAGCGCGGGCGCTCGCCTGGATGACCTGGGGTTGGAGGTGACGGGTCAGCGCATTGAGCCAGACCCTGCAGTGTTGGTATGCCGTATTGCTGGTGAGGATCGGTGGTGCCGACACTGCGCGTGCCAGGGAACTTCTTGTGGCACTGCGGTCAGGCGCTTGGCTCACGAGCCCTGCGGGTGGCGTCCCACATCTGGCTGGCCTCCCAGCCCAACACGTAACGCGAGCGCATGGAGATCGTCGCAATGGAGCGATTCACCGGCTTGAAGAGCGCAGCCGCCGAAGAACTCCCGGCGCGAGGGCGGTCATGGATCTCTTTCACGTCACGCACCCGGCCGGGGATGCTCTCGATGAGTGCCGCAGGCGCATCGGGCAAGAACGTCACCAGCGGCGCGGGCGTCCCTACCGCCCTCACGGAGATCGTCACACTGGGCAGGACGCTCAAACGGCAATCCAGAGATATCCTGGCCTACTTCGACCACCCCCACACCACAGGCGGTCCCACCGAAGCCATCAACGGCCACCTCGAACACCTACGCGGCTCCGCACTCGAACTTGCGAAACCTCACCAACTACACCACCCGAGCACTCCTCGAAACAGGAGGATTCAAACCCCAACGACACCCCCAACTATGAAGAGCCCTTTTTCCTGTTGACTTAGATGCCCCCTACAGGCAATCGCAGCGGCCTCGCGAGCCACCACACTCGCCCTACGCGCGCTTGCGGCACCGGGACAACGATAGAGGAGGTTGACGAACATTCATCACCGCACGCGCTGACAATCATGACGACGTTGCGCATGACCATACCCGACACCGGCTCACGCCCGGCCGATTTCCACCCGCACCCGACCATCACGTACACTGGTCCCATACCAAAACAATGTGATTCAAAATACATTAGATTGAGGGCGTTGCGGCTCGCAATGATGTATTTTGATCTGTTCGCCACTAACCGAGGAGGATCACATGCCACGGATTCGAGACTCTCGAACACGTGAGCACCACGCGAGCCAGGCCAGACGCCACGCTCGATCCAATTCGTCTCGCGTGGCGCCGCTCGGGAGGCACACGCTCAGCGTCACCGCACCCCACTCCCCCACATACACTCACTCGACAAGCAGTTCGGGCGACTCGTAGCCCACCCACCAATCGCGCGAGGCCTCATCTCGCTCACAACCCGCGCACACGCGCACCAACCCAAACCGCGCAGATGCGCACCACCTCTAAGGAGAACATCATGGCCGAAAAGCAGACGATCCTGGGCCGCATTGCTCAGCTCGCCAAGGCGAACATCAACGCGCTCCTCGACAAGGCCGAGGACCCGCAGAAGATGATCGACCAGCTCATCCGCGACTACACCAACTCGATCATCGAGGCCGAGAACGCGATCGCTCAGACCCTGGGCAACCTGCGTATGGCCGAGCGTGACTACGAGGAAGACGTCAAGGCTGCTGCCGACTGGGGCCAGAAGGCCGCCGCCGCTTCCGCGAAGGCTGACTCTCTGCGCGCTGCCGGCGACGAGGCCGGAGCGGACAAGTGGGACAACCTGGCCAAGGTCGCCCTCGGCAAGCAGATCCAGTTCGAGAACGAGATCAAGACCGAGGAGCCCGCTCTCGCCACTCAGCGTGACGTGGCCGAGCGCCTCAAGTCCGGCCTGGCTCAGATGAAGGACAAGCTCTCCGAGCTCAAGAGCCGCCGCGACCAGCTGATCGCCCGCGAGAAGACTGCCAAGGCCCAGGCTCAGGTCACGGAGGCCCTCGGCTCGATCAACATCCTGGATCCCACGAGCGAGCTCGGCCGCTTCGAGGACCGCGTGCGTCAGCAGGAGGCCCTCGCCCAGGGCAAGATGGAGCTGGCCGCATCCTCGCTGGACGCCCAGTTTGCTGAGCTCCAGACCGACTCCTCGCAGGTGGAGATCGAGGCTCGCCTGGCTGCCCTGAAGGGCAACAACACGCAGGCGTGAGCGGACGCGGCCCTGCCGCATGCATAGACAGGCCGGGCGGCCCCTCGCGGGGCCGCCCGGCTCGTCATGTCGGTGGCAACGCACCCACTCACGAACGCGCGGCCAGGGTTTACAGGAAGGACATCGGGTCGAAGTCGTCGATGTCGATGATGTGGAGCCTGGGCAGACGCACCTGGAAGGCGTGCACGTCGTATTCGAGGTCGATGATCTCCAGGCCTCGCTCCTCCAGCTCGTGGAGCTGGGAGGAGAGGAACTCCTTGAAGCACATGACCGCGACGCGGCGGCCCTGGTCGAGGAGGGTCTCGATTTGGGGCAGGAAGTCAGCGTCGTGGCTGGCCAGGATGACGTCGCCAGAGCCAAGATTCGCGATCGCGTCCATCGTGCGCTGGAGGCCGACGTCGACGACCTTCATGTCGGCCGGGCCCGACAGGGGGATGACCGAGTAGTCCATGGCCGTGAGCGCCTGCACGAAGCCCATCGGCAGGAAGCCGGAGGAGCCGTTCAGGAAGAACAGGCCCTTGGCCTTCTGCCCCCAGCGGCCGTGCGCACTCTCGAGAACGCGGTCCCAGCGGGGGCGCTCCTCGGGGTTCGGACGCCGGTCAAGAACGGACAGGCCCAGCGTGGCATCGATATTTTCGCCGTCTACAACGAGATATGTTGTTTGATTATTAGGGTTTTCCATGGGATTAGGGTATCCGACGATTATCCGGACCTATGCGGCCTTGAGTCCTAGACATTCCTCCCCATCGCGACAAAGCCCGTTATGCTCCCGTCACTCCATCGATAAAGAAGGGGGATTCGATGGCTTGGCGAGCGAAGCACTGCGCGTCCTGTCCGCTGCCGAGGGCGGGCGGCCCATCAAGGACGAGAGTGGCAAGGCCGTGAATGTATGCCCACAGGGTCACTTCCGCGTGGGGATCGTCGGTTCCGTAGGCGGTGTGCGCCAACGAACGTAGCTGGGAGCGCGCGGCCAGGCTGGCCTGCCTCAGCCCCGGATGCGCGTCGGCGTCGTACATGTCTGATCGGAACATGATCCGAAAGACACCAGGATTTGCCAGGGCGCACGACAGGTAGGCGTGTCCGGCGGCTCGCGTCACGTCCTGCGGCGGCGCCCCATCACTACGCTCCCTGGCCTCACGCAGTACGCGTTCGAGGGAGCGGTAACCCTCCTCGACAAGCGCCACGAGGATCCCTTCGCGCCCCTGGAAGTGGTGGTAGGGAGCTTGGTGCGTACAGCCCGCACGACGAGCAACTTCGCGCATGGAGAGAGAAGAGGGCCCACCCTCATTGAGGAGATCGCGGCTGATCGCGAGGATTGCCTCGCGCAGCCCCTCGGATGTCGTAGAGCGCGTCATGCACTCAGTGTATCCGAGACAGCAGCCAGACTTGACAATGTCTAGCAGGCATGTTGTCATAAGTAGACACTGTCTAGTTTTGGGAGTTTCCATGTATGATGCGATCGTTATCGGCTCGGGAATCGGCGCACTCACGACGGCCGGCCTCCTTGCCGGAGTCGCGGGAGCGCGCGTGCTTGTCCTCGAAAAACACAGCACCCCAGGCGGCCTCACCCACTCATTCCGTCGGATGGGCGCTTCCTGGGATGTCGGGCTGCACTACGTCGGCGACATGCACCCCGGATCCCGCCCACGCCAGCTCTTCGAGTACCTCACCGGCGGCGCGCTCACATGGAATCGAATGCCGTCGGGCTACGACCGCTTCATCCTGCCCGGCCACGGCCTGACCGTCACAATCCCATCCAGTTTCAAGGAATACCAGCACCTCCTGATCTCTCTGTTTCCACACGAGAAGAGAGCCATTCAACGCTACTGCCGGGATGTGAAGCGCGCCTATTCATGGATGTCGCTGCGCTACATGGCCGACATGGTCCCACCACAGGCATCCCCCGCCATTCACCTCGCACTCCGCCTGCGGACAGGATGCGCCCTAGAACATACAGAGCACTACATGGAGCGCCGCTTCCGCGACCCGGCCCTGCGCGCCCTCCTCACCACGCATTGGGGCGACTACGGGGTGGAGCCTACGCGCAGCGCGTTCGTCGCCCACGCGATGATCGTGTGCCACTACATGGACGGCGCATGGTTCCCACGCGGCGGAAGCGGGCAGATCGCGCGCATGATCGAAGAACGGATCCGCGCAACCGGAGGTGAGATCCGCCTGTGCCAGGACGTCGACGACATCCTCATCGACAACGGGCGAGCAGTGGGCGTACGCGTCAGCGATCGCAGCGGTCCCACGCCTGTCTCCTACGAGGAGCGTGCTCCCATCGTGATTTCCGGCGTCGGCGCACGGGAAACCTACACCCGGCTACTACCAACGACCGGTCCGGTCGGCGCGCTCACTGCACGTGTCCGCGACAGGATCGCCCGCCTCGGGCACGGAGGCTCCGCGGTGACCGTCTACCTCACCCTCGACCACTACCCCGCCGGCGTGGACGGGTCGAACATCTGGGTGAATACATCCCAGGGACCCGACAACCTGGAGCAGATGACCGAGGACCTATGCCGGGGACGCCCTCAATCAGCCTTCATCTCGTTCCCCGGAATCAAAGCCGGAGACCGCCACGCGACAGTGGAGATCGTGTCCTTCGCCCAGCCACAGGCCTTCGACCGATGGTTGGGGACGAGGCCGGGGATGCGCGGGGAGGACTACGAACGCCTGACGTCGGCGATGGCACGCGGACTCATTGGCCTCGCGGACACGGCCATACCCGGCTTGACAGACGCCGTGCGCTCAGTCGAGGTCGCCACCCCACTCACCATCGAACACTTCACGTCACACGAGGGCGGATGCTTCTACGGACTACCCCTCACGCCCGAGCGCTTCGCCGCCGACCTCGTCTCTCCCTCGACCCCCATCGACGGCCTCTACCTGACCGGGCAGGACGCCGGAATGCCCGGCATCGTGGGTGCCGCCATGGCCGGCATGTCCACGGCCTGCAAGGTACTCGGGCCCGCGGGATATCCCCGCATCATGCGCGCACTGCGCGATCAGGTCCCCACCCAGGATCACGCGAGCTCCTCCCACGACACGACGACTGAACGCACCGCCGGGGCGGCACGCCATCGGGCGACAGTACAACGCGCTCGTTGGATGAGCCCCACCACCCGCGACATCACACTCGAGCTACCGGAATGCGCGACGTGGGAGGCAGGCCAGTACGCGCTCGTTCGGGTCGCCCCATTCGAATGGCGACCCTACTCGCTCGCATCAGCCCCTGGGCGCACCGTCAGGCTCCTCGTTGACGTGCGCACGAAGGGCATGGGCGCCTCCTGGGCGAGCACCACCGCACCCGGCGACGACGTCGACCTTGAGCTGCCCTACGGCCACTGGCTCGTCACGCCAGACCGGGGCACGACCGACGCCGAGGCACCACACCGGCGCATTTTCATCGCAACAGGGACGGGCATCGCCCCATTCCTCGCGGCATTCGAGGCTGGCAGGCGCGACGACGACATACTCATCGTCGGATGCTCACGGACGGAAGACGACCTGACAGGCCGAGTCGACACACCGCTGCCCCGGCTCATTCAATGCGTCAGCCGCGAGGCGGCACCCGGCACATTTCACGGGCGCATCACCGACTACCTGAACGCCGAGGGCATCGATCCCCAGGCCACGTACTACGTGTGCGGCTCCGCCCGCATAGTCCGCGACATTTTGCGCATCATCCAGGCCGGGGGCGCACGCGTCTCCTACGAGACGTTCTAACACTCCCCTCCCCACACGCGGCAAGGCCGGGACCGCTTCACGCAGCCCCGGCCTCGTCACTTTCTATGGAGCGACTGTCACAACACGTCGTCGTCAACCCAGTCGAGCGTACGCGTGACGGCCTTCTTCCACAGGCGGTAGGTGCGGTCGCGCTCGGCCGTATCCATGGACGGCCTCCAGCGCTTGCCTTCCTGCCAGTTGGCCACGACATCCTCGGTGCCCGACCAGAAGCCCACCGCCAGACCGGCGGCGTATGCGGCACCCAGCGCGGTGGTCTCGATGACCTTCGGGCGAACGACGTCGACGCCGCACAGGTCGGCCTGGAACTGCATGACCAGGTCGTCGTGCGTCATGCCGCCGTCAACCTTGAGTTCCTTGAGCGGCACGCCGGAGTCGGCGTTCATCGCGTCGAGGACCTCGGCGCTCTGGAACGCGGTCGACTCCTCGACGGCACGGGCGATGTGGCCCTTGTTGACGTAGCGGGTCAGGCCCACGATCGCGCCGCGAGCGTCCGAACGCCAGTAGGGGGCAAAAAGGCCGGAGAAGGCGGGGACGAAGTAGACGCCGCCGTTGTCCTCGACCGTCCTGGCCAGGTCGCCAATGTCCGAGGACTTGACGATCATGCCCAGGTTGTCGCGCAGCCACTGGACCAGCGATCCTGCGACGGCGATCGAGCCCTCAAGGGCGTAGACGGCCGGCTGATCGCCGATTTTGTAGGCCACGGTGGTGAGCAGGCCGTTGTCGGAGAAGACGGGCTCGGTGCCGGTGTTCATGAGCATGAAGCAGCCGGTACCGTAGGTGTTCTTCGCCATGCCCTTCTCGAAGCAGGCCTGGCCGAAGGTTGCCGCCTGCTGGTCGCCGAGGATACCGGCGATCGGGGTGTCGACGAGCAGACCGTTCTTGCGGCCGTAGCCGTAGATCTCGGAGGAGGACTTGATCTCGGGGAGCATCGACATCGGGATGCCGAAGATCTCGCAGACGTCCTCGCGCCACTGCAGCGTACGGATATCCATGAGCATGGTGCGCGAGGCGTTGGTGACGTCGGTGCAGTGCACGCCGCCGTTGATGCCGCCCGTCAGGTTCCACAGGACCCAGCAGTCGGTGTTGCCGAAGAGCAGGTCGCCGGCCTCGGCGCGCTCCCGAGCACCCTCAACGTTGTCGAGGATCCACTTGATCTTCGAACCGGAAAAGTAGGGGGACAGACCCAGGCCACAGATCTGGCGGAAGCGGTCCGGGCCCTCGTCACCCTCGAGCTCCTTGACAATGTCGGAGGTGCGCATGTCCTGCCAGACGATCGCGTTGTAAACGGGCTCGCCGGTGTTCTTGTCCCACACGACGGTGGTCTCACGCTGGTTGGTGATACCGACGGCCGCGAGGTTGTGGCGGTTGATCTCCGCCTTCTGCAGAGCCTCGGCGACGACGGTGCGGGTGGTCTCCCAGATCTCAATGGGGTTGTGCTCCACCCAACCCGGGTTCGGGAAGATCTGGGTGAACTCCTTCTGTCCGACGGAGATAATCTCACCGGAGTGGTTGAAGATGATCGCACGGGTCGAGGTGGTGCCCTGATCGATGGCGAGAACGAACTTTTCGGTGGTCATGAGTGTCCTTTCGGAGGCGTTATCACGTCGTTGTGTATGCCGCGTCGATCCACCTGCGCGGCGGGCGGGACTTCGCAGTCCCACAAAATGTCACCCCGGCGGCGGGGTATGACGCGGGCGAGGCCGCGCACTCACTCTCAGGCGAGAATGAGGTAGTAGAGAACGGTGCCGACGATGGCGCCGATGATCGGGCCGACAACGGGAACCCAGGAGTAACCCCAGTCGGAGCCACCCTTGCCCTTGATCGGCAGGATCGCGTGAGCGATACGGGGGCCGAGGTCACGGGCCGGGTTGATGGCGTAACCGGTGGGGCCACCGAGCGAGTTACCAATGACGACGATGATGAGCGCGACGCCGAGAGGGCCGACCGCGGTCTCGGTGTAGCCGGAGACGAAGACCCACAGGATCAGGACGGCGGTGCCGATGGCCTCAGTGAGGCAGTTCCAACCGTAGGAACGGATCTCGGGACCGGTGGAGAAAACGCCGAGCTTGAGGGCGGGGTCACAATCCTCATCGAAGTGCTTCTTGAAGGTCAGCCAGCACAGGACGGCGCCGGCGAAGGCACCGAGGAACTGGGCGACGATGTAGACCGCGACGTTGGTGCCGGTGACGGGAATGTCACCCGCCAGGGTGACGTTGGAGTCGAACATGTGGGCGACGACCTTGGCGATCGTCACCGCGGGGTTCAGGTGGCCACCGGTGCGGAACGCAACGTAGACGCCGGCGAAGACCGCCAGGCCCCATCCCCAGTTGATGAGCAGCCAGCCGCCGCCCTTGCCCTTGGACTTGGGCAGCAGGTTCGTAGCAACGACGCCGCCACCGAGGAGCAGCAGGATCGTGGTGCCGAGGAACTCAGACCAGAAAATCTGGCCCGTGGTAGGGACAGCCGCATCAGCGGCTGCCGGGAGCAGTGTTGTGAGCATGTTTCCCTATCTTTCTCCGACGCGTCTTCGCGCCGGGTCACCGGTGTTCTTTCACCGCCAACTGTGTACCGTCGAACAATATCCGCTCGGATAAGCTTCGCGGGTCACATCACAGTATGACACTTGATGCACGTTAGCCCAAACTGACTGCACATCCGTGCAGGCCCTCGCGTGTGACCCTGACCATATGACACGCATTTTACTTGTCGCCCCTTCAGACCCTTTAATTCCCAAAGTCACACATCTGCACGCTTGTGCATGGCACACTAGAAAACGTGACAATACGTGACGAACAGGCGCATGAGGCCGCCTCGATGTACTACCTCCAGGGGCAGACGATGGAGACAATCGCCCGCCACCTGCAGATATCACGCTCCTCGGTCTCGCGACTTCTCGCCCACGCGCGGGAGGTCGGCCTGGTGCGCATCTCGGTGTCTACCTCCCCCGGTCTCAAGGGCACCCTCGCGGGACAAATTGCCGACCTCTTCGGCGTCCAGGTTTCTGTCGTTCCCGTTCACGACGTCCACACCGAGGTCAACC
This sequence comes from Schaalia odontolytica, assembly GCF_009730335.1. Classification (GTDB taxonomy): domain Bacteria; phylum Actinomycetota; class Actinomycetes; order Actinomycetales; family Actinomycetaceae; genus Pauljensenia; species Pauljensenia dentiphila. The sequence goes on along the minus strand of NZ_CP046315.1, from coordinate 639,627 downwards.
GCCTGCACAACGTTGCGCTCGTCGCGGCGGAACACCTTATCGACATGCTCTTCCCCGGCGTCACCCTTGGCATCGCCTGGGGAAACACCACCGCCGAAGTGACGCGGGCCATGCCCCACGTGTCTTTTGCGGGTTCCACCGTCGTCCAGCTCAACGGAGCTGCCACCGCCACCGAGTCGGGCATGCCCTACGCCGAGGCCATCATCGCCCGCGCCGCGAAGGCCATCGGCGGGCGCATCGTCAACTTCCCCGTGCCCGCATTCTTCGACTACGCGGACACCAAAGAGGCACTCTGGCGCGAACGCTCCGTCCAGTCGGTCCTCAACACGATCGACAGCGCAGACGTCGCCCTGTTCGGCGTCGGCTCCATGTCGGCCCGCCTCCCCTCCCACGTCTACTCGGGGGGCTTCCTCGACCCCAACGAGATCGCGGCGGCCCAGAACGACGGGGTCGTCGGCGACGTGTGCACCGTCCTCATCCGCGAGGACGGCTCCACGAACATGCACCTCAACGAGCGCGCCTCGGGCCCGAGCCCGGCCACGCTCAAGAAGATCCCACGCCGCCTCTGCGTCGTCTCCGGCGCCTCGAAGGCCCTCCCGCTGCTGGGCGCCCTGCGCGCGGGGGTCGCCACCGACCTCGTCCTCGACGACGGGGCCGCGCACGAGCTCCTCGACCTCGTTCACACGCGCATGACTCCCCGCCGCTCCTACATCTGAGCCGGGGAGACACCGACGCACATGAAAGGGCCTCGGCCTCGTCCACGATGGGAACGAGGCCGAGGCCCTTTCATCGACTCAGATCAGCCCAGGCGCTTGACCAGCGGGAACGGGATCGTCTCGCGGATGCCCTGGCCGGTGAGGACCATGAGCAGACGGTCGATGCCCATGCCCATGCCGCCGCACGGCGGGAAGCCCTGCTCCATGGCGATGAGGAAGTCCTCGTCCATGACCATGGCCTCGGGGTCGCCGTTGGCAGCCGCGAGGGCCTGCGCCTCGAAGCGCTCGCGCTGGACGACCGGGTCGGCCAGCTCGGAGTATGCGGTGCCCGTCTCGAAGCCGCGCACGTACAGGTCCCACTTTTCGGTGAGGCCGGGGCGCGAGCGGTGGTAGCGGGTCAGCGGGGAGGTGTCCTCCGGGAAGTCGTAGACGAAGGTCGGCGCCCACAGCTTGGAGACGACGAGCTCCTCGAAGATGTCTTCGACGATCTTGCCGGACACGGCGTAGTCGTCGACCTCCAGGCCGATGCGCTCCGCGTACTTGACGAGGGTCTCGCGCGGCGTCTCCACCGTGATCTCCTCGCCCAGGGCCTCGGAGGTGGAGCCGTACAGATCGATACGGTCCCACTCACCCGACAGGTCGTACTCGGTGCCGTCGGCCAGACGCACGATTTCCTCGCCCTCGGACAGGTCGAAGGCGTCGCGCGCGGCCTGCTGGATGAGGTCGCGGGTCAGCTCAGCCATGCCGTTGTAGTCCGAGTAGGCCTCGTAGGCCTCCAGGGAGGTGAACTCGGGGCTGTGCGAGGAGTCCATGCCCTCGTTGCGGAAGTTGCGGTTCATCTCGAAGACGCGGTCCACGCCGCCGACAACCGCGCGCTTGAGGTAGATCTCGGTCGCGATGCGCAGGTAGAGATCGGTGTCGAGCGCGTTCATGTGCGTCGTGAAGGGGCGGGCAGCCGCACCACCGTGGATCATCTGCAGCATCGGCGTCTCAAGCTCGATGTAGTCACGGCGGAAGAAGTTCTCGCGGATCGAGCGGTTGACGGCCGCGCGGATGCGGACCATGTCGCGCGCGGCGGGGCGCGTGATCAGGTCTAGCTCGCGGCGGCGGATGCGCTGATCCTCGGACAGAGTGATCTCTTCGCCGTCCTCGGTGGTCCAGGTCTTGGGCAGGGGGCGGATCGCCTTGGAGGCGATGGCCCACGAGGCGTCGGGGGCGGGCAGTGCGGTGGGCGCGGCGTCGTACTCGGCCTGGGCCTCGGGCGTGACTTCGGCGGGGGTCGCGAAGATCGACAGCTCACCGCGGCGCGAGGAGATCACGCGGCCGTGGACGAAGAGGTGGTCGCCCAGGTCGACGTCGTTCTTGTAGGCGGCCAGGGACTCGGCGCCAACGGAGGCGGCCGAGAGCATGACCTGGATCTTGTTGCCCTCACCGTCCATGAGGGTCGCGAAGCAGAGCTTGCCCCCGTTGCGCGCGAGGATGACGCGGCCCGCCAGGCCCACGTAGTCCTCGGTCTCTTCGCCAGCCTCGAGGTGGGCGTACTTCTCACGCACCGCCTTGATGGTGGTCGTGATCGGCAGGCGCACTGGGTAGGCGGGGATGCCGGCCTCCATGAGGCGCGCGCGCTTGGCCGCGCGAACCTTGACCTGCTCGGGGGTGTCGTCTGCGGGTGCTTGCGTGGGCGTGGAAGAAGAATCGGTCATGCGCCTATCGTACCGGGATTTGACCCCGTGACGAGGCAGGGGCCCGGTTGGGCTCCTCACGCACCCGGGAGGTCGGCCGCGTAGGGGGCCGACGAGGATCCACCGATCCCCTGCGTGGAGTGTGCGGCGGCCGCGCAGGCGAGGGCGAGCGCCTCGGGCCACGGCATGCGGCGAGCTCGGCGCGCCCAGGCCAGCGCCGCCGAAAAGACATCCCCCGCGCCCGTCGTATCCACCGCGTTCACGGCGGGCGCTGGCACGCGCAGGATCTGTCCATCGACGCACGCGATCACGCCGTTCTTGCCGCAGGTGACCACGCAGTCGCATTCAAAGGACGCGAACCACCGCGCGGCATCCTCCACGCTCTCGGTGCGCGCGTAGGCGAGCGCCTCCTCCTCGTTGGGCGTGCACACGTCAGCCAGAAGCAAAGACTCTAGGTCCGCCTCGTCCCAGGCCCCAGCCTCGTCCCAGGCAGTGTCCGCCAGCACCCAGGTCCCGCGAGCGCGCCAGGAGGACACGACCTCGCTGTTCGCGCCGATCCCCCGCACGTCCGCGAGCAGACACGCCGGCGCGTCGCCGCCGAGGAGCGGCAACGCGGTCGTCCCGCGCGTCGTCATCGCGCGATCACCGTCGAAGGACAGGGAGACGGTGACGTTCTGATCGCCCACACGCTCGCACGACGAGGTGTCCACTCCCTCGCGCGCGAGCATCTCGTCCACGAACGCTCCCATCTGATCGACGCCCACGCGAGAGTGCAGGCGAACGGGCACGCCCAGGCGAGCCAGCGCAATCGCCTGATTCGCCGCGCCGCCCGCGCACATGAGCGCTCCCTCCACCCAGGCCTCGCGGCCAGGAACCGGAGGACCGTCGAGGGGGCCCATGACGACGTCAAGGAAGGTCGGGCCGTACACCGCGAACTCGGACGCGTCAGATGCTCGAGATTCCACAGGTCCTCCTAGACGTGAGCGCGACTACAATATGTCACTGAGCCACCACTATACGTATCCAGAGAGGATGCCCGCCATGCAGCTCACCATCGTCGGAGGAGGGGGCTTCCGGGTCCCCGCGATGATCGACGTCTTGGCACGTTCGCGGTCGGGTCAGGGAGCTTACGCGTCCCTCGACGTCGACTGCGTCGTCCTGTACGACACCGACGCGCGCAGGCTCGACGCGATGATGGCCGTGCTGTCCTCACTGGACTTCCCGCACTCCCCGACCGTTCGTGCGACGACCGACATCAACGAGGCGCTTCCGGGAGCCGACTTCGTCTTCTCCGCGATGCGCGTGGGCGGCACCTGCGGAAGGGTCCTCGACGAGCACTGCGGTCTCGATCACGGGCTGCTCGGCCAGGAGACCGTCGGCGTGGGCGGCTACTGCTACGCGTTCCGCTCGCTCGGACCGGCACTCGAGCTGGCACGCGCCGCCAAGCGCCTGTGCCCGGGCGCCTGGCTCATCAACTTCACGAACCCAGCCGGCATCATCACCCAGGCGATGCGTTCCGCGCTCGGTGAGCGCGTCATCGGCATCTGCGACACCCCCATTGGCCTCGTCAATCGCACGCTGAACGCCCTGGGCGTTCCCGAGGAGGAGCGCACCGACGTGTCCTTCGACTACGTGGGCCTCAACCACCTCGGCTGGCTGCGCTCCCTCTCAGTCGACGACCGCGACATTCTCCCGCGCCTCTTCGCCGACGAGGAGGCCCTGGGATCCATGGAAGAATCCCGCGCCATCGGCACGGGCTGGATTCGCGCGCTGGGCGCCCTGCCCAACGAATACCTCTTCTACTACTACTGTCATCGCGAAGCCATGGCCCGCATTCACCAGGACCAATCACGCGGCGAGTACCTGCGCGATCAGCAGGAAGCCTTCTACAACGCCGTCCTCTCCGCCCCCGAGCAGGCGGGACGGACGTGGATCGATGCACTCGCCGACCGGGAGGCGACCTACATGGCCGAGGCCCGCGACGTCGACGAGCGTTCCGGCAGGCGCGCCGAGGACATCGCTGGCGGCGGCTACCAAAAGGTGGCCCTCGACCTCATGAACGCGCTCGCTACGGACACACCGGCGCGCATGATCCTCAACGTCGGTAACGGCGACGGCGGGTTCTCCTCGATTCCGACGCTGCGCGACGCGGACGTCGTCGAGGTTCCCTGCGACGTCGACGCCTCGGGCGTCCATCCGATTCCGGTCGCTCCCTTGGAAGGGGCAGCTCTCGGCCTCGTCCAATCCGTGAAGGCCTGCGAGAATCTCGTCATCGACGCCGCGCGCGAGCGCGACCGCAGCCTCGCGTGGCAGGCGCTGGCGCTGCACCCCCTGGTCGACTCGGTCAACGTCGCGCGCGACGTGCTCGACCAGGCGATCCGCACAAACCCACTGGTCGCCGCTGCCTTCGACTGATGGGCGCCGTCCTCCCCGCGCCCATCAACGCACTGTGCCCCTGCCTCGTACGGACGAGGCAGGGGCACAGTCTCAGGGGCACGCCGGGTGTCGGGAGATCACCCGCGCGTGTCCCAGCGGAAGAACTCTTCTCCCCCCGCGTAGCCGTGGGGCTTCCCCGCGTCGCGGATGCCCTGTCGGATCCAGGACTCCATCCGGTCGAGGTCGTCGAATTGGGTGACGTGCTCGCGCACCGCCCTGACCTTGGCCTCGACGTCTGCCTGGTCCAGCTCGACGACGTGGTTCGTCAACGGGCCCCCCTGGAACCACACTTCTTCGACCACGTGGGGGTCCAGGCCCTCGTCGAGTAGCTCGGGGAACGCGAAGGGGTTGCGCGCGGCCGGATAGACGGCATCCGTGACCGCGGCGCCCACGGCCCGGTGGTCCGGGTGATTGGCGTAGATGGACGACCAGTTGTATTCGGGCGAGAGGCTGAGGATCAGGTTCGGCTTCACGCGCCGAATGAGGGCAACGATATCGCGCACGAGGCCGTGGGACGGGGTCACCATACCGTCGGGGTAGCCGTCGAAGAAGACGAGCTCCGTGACGCCGAGTTGCTCGCACGCGCGGTGCTGTTCATCGCAACGCAACTCCCCCATCTGCTGATGCAGATCCTGGTCGGAGCCTCCCGCGTCACCGTCCGTGACGACTGCGACGACAACTCTCGACCCTTCGCGCGCGAAGCGAGCGAGTGTCCCGCCCGCGTCCACATCCGCATCATCGGGGTGGGCGTAAATGCCCAGCACGGTATCCATTCGTGTACTCCTTACCGAGGCGCCGGCGAGATCATGTCCCGCCGGCGCCTGTCCCGAGTCTGTGACGGCTACTGATCAATCGCCGCGTTGGCGGCGTCCTGAGCGGCCTGGACGCCCTCATGCACGCCGGTGCGTCCCAGGAAGACCTCCTTGAGCACGCCGTTGTACGCGTCCATTGCCGCGCCCAGCTTCGCGCCGAAGGGAGCCATGATCGTGCCCGAAGGAGTCTTCGCCATCACCGAAGTGTCGACGCCCTTGTCCGACCAGTACGCGATCCACGTCGCCTGGGCCTTCTCGTTCGCGGGGAAGCCGGCGCCGGTCTTGCCCAGTGCGGCACCTCCGTCCTTGCCAGCCAGCCACGCCAGCAGCTTGTGCTGAGCCTCGGGGTTCGCGCTCGCCGTCGAACCGGCGGCGACGACGGAGTTACCGACCGTCACCGCACCGGCGGGACCCTTCGGCTGGGGAGCCAGGCCCCACTCGAAGGAAGCGCCCTCGGCCACATTCGCCAGGTTGTAGGAACCGGACTGGAACAGAGCGATCTTGCCCTGCAGGAACTGGTCGCGGCTGAAGTCGCCGTTGTCGTTCGTGTCGGCCGCCGAGGGGGCCACGTGCTCCTTGTTGATCAGGTCCACCAGGTAGCCGACCGCGGCGTCGCCCTCGGGGCTCGCGAACGTAAAGTGCCCACTCTCATCCTGCAGGGTGGCACCGGCCGACCCCAGGTACGGAATGAGCATGGCCTGGCCATCCAGCGCGGCGTTGTATCCGTACTGGACGATGTGGTCCGCGTCGAATGCAGGGTCAGCCGCGTTGCGGCCCGACGAGTCCAACGTCAGCTTTCGGGTGATCTCTCGCAGAGAGTCGGTGGAGGCGCTCGGGTCCCACGACAGGTTCTGTAGGTCCTCGATGCTCACGCCGGCCGCGTCCAGCAGCGACTTGTTGTAGTACACCGCGATCGACGGGTCGGTGAGGACCGGGACACCGTAGAGCTTTCCGTCAACCGTGTACTGATCGATGGCGCCCTGAAGCCAGCCGTCGCGCTCGGAGGCGGGGAATTCCTCGTCGATGTTGACGATCTTGCCGCCGCGCGCGTACTCCGTGTAGTTGTTCGTGTTGGACCAGAAGACGTCCGGCCCGGTGCCCGCGGCGAGCTCAGAACGCAGGCCCGTGAAGTAGTCCGACCACGGGACGACCTCGACGTTGACCGTGATCCCCGTTTCCTCGGTGAACTCGGGGAGCGCCGCCTCGTACGCCTGGGCAGCCTGATCATCCCACAGACGCAGGGTCAGGGACGTGCCCGTCTCGCTCGACGCGCTGCCACCCTGCGAGCAGGCGGCCATCAGCATCGACGCGGCACCAATCAGAGCGGTAGCGGTAACAAAACGCCTTTTCATGAAGACCTCCAGTTGTGATGGGTTGTGTTGTTACTTGATTCCCGTCAGGGCAATCGATTCAACGATGTGACGTTGAAAGACGATGAACAGAGCGATCAGGGGCACGAGCGCGATAGTGGTCGCCGCCATGACGTACGTCCAATTCGCGTTGTACTGGCTCTGTAGCGCGGCCGTCGCGACCGTGAGGACGCGTGGCCTGGTCGCGGCAATGATCCGCGGCCACATGAACGAGTTCCACTGGCTCACAACCGTGATGAGCACGAGCGTCGAAATGATCGGCTTCGACACGGGAACGACGATGGAGAAGAGGATGCGCATCTGCCCGGCGCCGTCCATGGTCGCCGCGTCGATGATTTCCTGGGGGATCTGACGGAACGACTGACGCAGCAGGAACACCGCGTAGGGCGACGCAAACACGAAGGGGAGGACGATGCCCCAGAAGGTGTTGTTGAGCCCCATCTTGGCCATCATGAGGTACAGCGGGATGACGAGAACCGACGCCGGAATCATCATGGTGCCCAGGAAGAGCCAGAAGATGACCTCGCGCCCCGGGAACTCGATACGGGCGAACGCGTAGGCGGCCAGCACGGAGGACACCAGCTGCCCGACGACCATCACCACGACCATGAGAAGCGTCGTGATGATCGCGTCGCCGAAGTTGACCCGTCCCGTGAGGATCGCCTGGAACGAGGCCAGGGAGGGCGGGGAAGGCAGCGCGAAGGGCGAGTGCGAGGCGAAGTCCTGCGGCGACTTAAAGGCCGTGACAAAGCTGAAGAGGAGCGGGACGACCATGATGAACGCGGCCAGCGAGAGCCCCCCGTAGATCCCCAGGGTCGACCACCAGGGCCGACGCGAGTGCAACTTAGACGAGCTCATACGTGGTCCTCTTCCGGAAGTACAGGTTCTGGGCCAGCGTCAATCCCATGAGGAGCAGCATCATCACGCACGCCATGACTGCGGCGCGGCCGACGTTTCCGGTCTCGAAGGCCTCCTTGTAGATCAGGTAGGCGAGGACCTCGGTGGAGCCGGATGGGCCTCCCTTGGTGAGGGCGTAGATCTGATCGAAAACGTTGAAGACCGAGATCACGGAGGTGACCGAGACGAAGAAGAAGGTCGGGCGCAGGAGAGGCATCTTGATGTGCCAGAACACCTGCGAGGAGGATGCCCCGTCCACGGTCGCGGCCTCGGTGAGCTCACGCGGGATCGCGAGCAATCCGGCGATGAAGAAGAGAGCCGTGTACCCCACGTTCGACCAGACGACGACGAAAGCCGCCGCGGGCAGCGCCCAGGTGGGCGACACGAGAATTTCTAGTCGCGTGCCCGCCAGCGCGGAAAGAAGACCACCGGTGGGGGCGAAGATCCACGACCAGACGACGCCGAGGGCCAGCGGAGGCGCGATCCACGGAATGACGATGAGCGTGCGATAGACGACGGTTCCTCGCACGCCCTTCGTCAGTAGGTTCGCGAGGAGGAGGCCCAGGATGATCTGGATGGGGACCACGAGGAGGACGAAGAAAATCGTCGTGCGCAGGGACGACAGGAAGGACGGGTCGCTCAGTACGTTCGTGACGTTGGCCAGGCCCACGTATCGCGTATCCCCGATGAGGTCCCACCGGTACAGGCTCACCCACATGATGACACCGATGGGCACAACCATGAAGATGAGGACGCCGATGAGGGCGGGCGACAGGAACGCGTATCCGACGAGTGCGTGGCGCGTACGAGACGCTCGCTTGCTCATGCCCCACCTTCCTTTCGTTCGGTTCTTCGAGGATAGGTGTGACGGGCGCATCAGCGCCGGGCGAAGACAAGGTATGGACAATTGTGAACATCGCATGCCGTCAAACGAGCAAAGGTGCACGAAACGAGGCAAAACAAGGGAGCGCCCACTCAGCTGAGTGGGCGCTCCTACCGGCGTGTCAATCAGACGCCGGAGCTTTTCAGCCCCAGCTCGCGGGCACGGGGTGAGTCCTCGGGGACGCTTCCCGCGTGGTCGCCGGCGCTCACGATTGTGTTGGCCTCGTCGACGAAGACGACGGAGGGCTTAATCGTACGCACGAGGGATTCGGGCACCTGGGCGTAGGCCATGATGATGACGAGGTCACCGACGCTCACCTTGTGCGCGGCCGCGCCGTTGAGCTGAATCGTGCCGCTGCCTCGCTCACCCGCGATCGTGTAGGTCGACAGGCGCTCACCGTTGTTGACGTCGACGATGTCGACCTTCTGTCCGGGCACGATGTTCGCGGCGTCCAGCAGGTCCTCGTCCACCGTGATCGAGCCGACGTAGTGCAGGTCAGCGCCGGTGACGACGGCGCGATGGATCTTGCCGATGGCCATCTCGCGGGTCATTTCCATCATGCGAGGTCCCCCGCGCGTTCGGCGAGACGGCCGGAGGAACCGGAGGCGTCGCGCAGCGGCACCTCCATGTTGTCGATGAGGCGCGTCGTGCCCACCTTGGCGGCGATGAGGATACGTCCCTCACGCGAGCCGTCCGACAGGATCGTGGGCGCGGCAGTACCCTCGCCGACGGGCACGGACTCGGTGCCCGCGAGAATCTCGAAAGACCCCGCGTCCACGAGCGCAATGTAGTCCATCTCGATACCGCCCTCGGCGTCGATAACCGAGCGGCACTCGGCGACGATCTGCGCGGGCTTGGCTCCGGCCTCGGCGGCCTCGGCGCCGCGACGAAGCGCGCGCGAGAGGGCACGGGCGCGGATGCGCTCATCGTCGCTCAGGTACTGGTTACGGCTGGACAGGGCGACCCCGTCCTCGGCGCGCACGATCGGCACGGGGTGAACGCGCACGGGGATATCCAGCTGGGAGAAAACGGTACGCAGGACGGCCAGCTGCTGGGCGTCCTTCTGTCCGTACAGGGCCACGTCGGGGCGCACAAGGTTGACAACCTTGGTGCACACGAGCGCGACACCCGCGAAGTGCGTGGGGCGCGTCTTACCTTCGAGAACGCGCGCGATGGGGCCCGGGTCGATCGTCACGGTCGCGGGCGTGGGGTACACGTCCTGGGGCGCGGGCGCCCACACGAGGTCCGCACCCACCGTCTCGAGGGCGTCCATGTCCGCGTCCAGGGTGCGCGGGTAGGCGTCGAAGTCCTCGCCGGGCGCGAACTGCGTCGGGTTGACGAAGATTGTGACGATCACATGATCGGCCAGTTCGCGGGCTTCGCGCACGAGCTGCAGGTGCCCGGAGTGGAGAGCACCCATGGTCATCACGAGTGCCTTCGTGCCGTGCAGGCGCGACAGCGCATCGGCCAACTCGGCACGCGTGTGGGTCAGGACAGGACGGTGAGTCATAGTTCTATTCTTGCAACTTCGGCCCGCCGGTGCGTAATCGAGTCGCTTTCCTCACGCCTCGCGTTTTCGCGACGAGGCCTGGGTTGCGCGCGTTCTCTCTCCCGCGTTGTGGGCTCGTTGGGTGTGTGATGATCAGGCGCCCGGGTCGAGGAGGGCGGCCTCGACGCTGGCGGCGGCCCGTTCGTCGAGGAGACGCGCGTCGCGCAGCAGGCGGGTCAGGGCACGGGTCATGTCCGCGTAGGTGTCGCGTTCCCCGGCGAGATCCTCCCGGGCCCCGAGGCAGCGCGCGTGCGCGGCGATCGTTCCCGCGTCCCCGCGGGCGGCGGGCCCGGAGATGCCCGCAACCCCCTCGGTGAGGGCGCGATCGAGCGCTGCCTCGAGAAGCGGGCGCACGTACAGGGCGGGATTCTCGATGCCAGCCTCGGCCAGGATTCGGGTCGTCTGCACCGTGATGCCCGCGATGAAGTTGGCGCCGTGAGCGAGGCCCGCGTGGTAGAGGGGGCGGTCCACCTCGGCAACGACGACGGGTTCACCGCCCATTTCGACGACGAGGGCCTGGGCGATCGGCAGGAAGGGTGCCGCAGCCGTCACCGCGAAGGGCGTGCCCACGAGACGCGCCACGTCGACGCTGGTACCGGTGAAGGTCATCGCCGGGTGGATGGCGAGCGGGACCGCTCCCGCGCCCGCGGCGGCGCCGAGCAGCCCCACGCCGGAAGCACCCGACAGGTGAATGACGATGTGCCCGCTCTGCCAGGCGCCCAGGTCGGCCAGGCCGCTCACAAGGGGGCCGATCTGGTCGTCAGGAACGGCCACGATGACCACCTCGGAGCGTCGCACGACCTCCTCGGGCGTGGCGATCGGCACGCCGGGGAGCATCGCGTCGGCACGCTCGCGCGACGCGTCCGACGACGCGGAGACGGCGACGATCTGATGCCCGACCGCGCGCAGCGCAGAGCCGATGACGGGCCCGACGTGGCCCATGCCGATGATGCCGATTCCGAGGCGTCCGGGGGTACTCATGCCTCCATTGTCGCCGATCATCGGGCTACTTGTCGTCCTCCGCACGCTGCGAGGTCGCCTCGACGATCTCGGTGACGCGAGAGAGCCAGCGCTCGGGAACCTCGGCCTCGCGGCGGACCTTCGAGGCCTGCGACAGCTGCGCCCACAGCTGTAGAGAGCGGCCCGCCTCAACGTGCTCGGCCATGGATGCCACCGATCCGGGGACCAGCGCGGCGCGCACCGAGGCGACGCGGCGCCAGCGCTGAATGGGCCCCTGATGCAGCGACACCGACTGGATGCGTGTCAGAGGGATAATCGAGAAGCGCAGGTTAAAGAAGCCATCGCGGATCGCAAACACGGCATCGGTCAGGCCGAAGGCTCGGCGCTTGTACACGAGAGGATCCAGAATCCTCGCGCTGGGCGGGATCGGTGTCATCCAGCGGTCCTCGCCCGTGCCCACACGAAGGGACTCAAGGAAGCCGTCGGGATCATCGGCCCCCAGGTCCGGGATCGCCATCGCGATCGCCTGGATGACCTCCACGCGGCTTCCGACGGGAACCAGCACGTCGGAAGCCACATCCACCTGCATGCCTTTGTTCTTCTCATCCGTCGTGTGCGCCGCGTTGCCGGCCTGCGTGATCTCCACGCGATACCAGCCAAACAGTCGCCAGATCAGCGGCTGGGTGACCTCGATAGCGTGGATGCGCCCCGGAGGGATCGTCACGTGGCGGCGAGCCGTCAGGCCGCGGTCGATGCGCACGCCATCAGCAGCAATCGCCGCGGTGAAACCGAACTCTCGATCGAAACGCGCCCAGACGCCCGCCAGGAGGCTGAACGCACCCGCCACGATACCCAGAAAACTCATGATCGACGTCACCCCGACGACACCCACGAGGAAGCCGTTGAGACCCAGGAGGAAGATGCCGAAGAACAGGGCGATCGCATTGTCGATGGTCGCCAGCATGGATGCCAGGAGCTTGACGAACCCGACCTTAAACACGGAGCGCTCGGGGGCCTCCAGCGGGGTTTTCGCCGTCGCCACGCGGTCCGAGGCCGGGGAAAGGTCAGCGGGATCCACGGCCTCGTCGATCGCACCCGAAGCGAGCGCGAGGAGGAGGGCACGCAGTTCCTCGAGACGCTGCGCGGGCAGCAGGCCCAGCTTGATGCTCGAGTCAGTGCCGCCGGCGACCTCGATATCCAGGTAGCCCAGGCGCAGGAGGCGCCCGATGAGCGAGTAGGACACGTTGATCGTCTGGATGCGCGTCAGCCTCGCGTGGCGCTGCGTGCGCTTCAGGATGCCGGCGCGGTACCAGATCGCCGTGTTGCTCACCGCGTAGCGAGTCTTCGTCCACGACAGGTAGCAGTACGCGCCCGCAATGGCCAGAACGAGGCCCGCGATAAACGCCAGACCGAGGAAGATACCGGTGGTTTCAAACCACTGCGGCGTCTCACCGTTGAGCATGCGCCCGATCGCAGAAGCGTTGCTCAGGGACACCGCGCCCACGATACCCGCGACACTTCCCGCGACGCGGGGAACGTAGGTGAGCGGGTGAAGCGGCTTCCAGTCCTCGGGGGCGATGCCGTCAGAGGAGAGGTCCGTGCTCATAGGCCCATCAGCTCCGCCGAACCACGCTCCGCCAGGACGTCCCGCAGACGCGCCGCATCCGCGACGGGCACGCCGCTCAGCGTCGCGTCAGTCTTCGCGCTCGCGGTCGACAGCTTGATCGTCGAGATGCCGAGCAGGCGCAGCACGGGGCCCTGGTAGATGTCGACGTACTGGATGCGGCCATAGGGCACGAGGGTCAGCGAGCGACTGAAGACGCCGCGACGGATCACGAAGTCCGTATCGGCCAGTGCGTAGCGCAGGGCGCGCACCTGGGCGGGCACGAGCCACAGGCAGAAGAGTGCGATGGCGGCGGGCACGAGCATGAGCCACCACAGCGCCGGGATGTCGACGATGAGGACGAGGGCGGAGATCGCGCCACACAGAGCACCGCACAGAGCCAGGGCGTTTCCGAGGCGCAGGGTCGCGAGTTTGGGGGACACGTGCTGGAAGTCGACGCCGTCGGGGGACATGACGTCTGCTGCGTTCTGAGATGACATGCTTCAATTCTTGCACATCTTTTCCGCGCCTTTTCCTGTCCTTTATTTCTGCGCGACCAACCGAGGTGACGAAGCAAACAGAAGTAGCGTCATTACTCCCACCTACCTCACAGGAAACATTCAGACAGATGAGTGACACTAGTTTCATGAGTACCCCGGGAACTGAAGCAAAACTGCTCGTCGTCGACGACGAGCCCAACATCCGCGACCTCCTCGCCTCCTCCCTGCGTTTCGCCGGCTTCGACGTCATCACCGCCGAGGACGGCAGCGGCGCATTTCACGAGGCCCAGGCCTCGCGCCCCGACCTCATTGTCCTCGACGTCATGCTCCCCGACATGGACGGCTTCACCGTCACCAGGCGCCTGCGCGACGCCGGCATCACCACCCCGGTCCTCTTCCTCACCGCGCGCGACGACATGCGCGACAAGATCCAAGGCCTGACCGTCGGCGGCGACGACTACGTCACTAAGCCCTTCGGCCTCGAAGAGGTCGTCGCCCGCATCCGCGCCATCCTGCGCCGCACCATGGGCTCCGAAGAAGACGACGCGTTCCTGCGCGTCGGAGACCTCGTCATCGACGAGGACGCCCACGAAGTCACGCGCGCCGGCGTACCCATCGACCTGTCCCCCACCGAATTCAAGCTCCTGCGCTACCTCGTCATCAACGCGGGGCGCGTCGTCTCCAAGATGCAGATCCTCGACCACGTGTGGGAATACGACTGGGACGGCGAAGTCGCCATCGTCGAGTCCTACATCTCCTACCTGCGGCGCAAACTCGCCGTCGAGGGAGCCTCCGGGGAGCTGATCCACACCAAGCGTGGGGTCGGCTACATCCTGCGCGCTGAGGACTGACGTGCACCGTAGCCTGGCCCAACGCATCGAGGCATGGTGGGACTCCAAGCCGCTATCCGCGCAGCTCGTCACGCTCATCACGCTGCTCCTGGCCATCGGACTATCCCTGTCCGGCACGGTCATGATCGGCCTCCTCCAGCGCCACCTCACCTCCCAGATCGACGACCAGCTCGTCGCCACCGCGCACACCATGCAGATCTCCGGATCGGCGGCGACCTTCTCTGCCGACGGCCAGGGCGGCATCCCCACCCTCTACTACATTCACATCCACGACACCGCCGGGGGCGATCGGTACTTCTACTCGGAGGACACCCTCAAGGCCTCGGGCAAGCCCAACCTACCCGAACTCGTCGACACGAGCTCCGCGCCCATCTCCTCCTTCCGCACCCTCCCGGTCACCGTCTCCTCTTCCAAGGCCGGCCTCGGCTGGCGCGCCCTCGTCGTCCCCGTGTACGAGCAGGACTCCGGCCTGTTCTCCGGATACATGACGATCGCCCTGCCCCTGTCGGACATGCAGCACACCCTGCGCACCACGGCCTCGTACTTCGCGGTCGCCGGCATCATCATCGTCCTCATCGGGGGCTGGACCGGGCGCGTCCTCGTGCGCCGCGCCCTCCTCCCCCTGCGTTCCATCGAATCCACCGCCGGAAAGATCGCCGCCGGCGACCTCACCAAGCGCGTCACCCCGCACCCGGCCACGACCGAGGTCGGCTCACTCTCACTCTCGCTCAACGCCATGCTCACCCAGGTCGAGCAATCCTTCGAAGCCCGCCAGGCCTCGGAACAAAAGATCAAACGATTCGTCTCCGACGCCTCCCACGAGCTGCGCACCCCCCTCGCAGCCATCTCCGGCTACTGCGAGCTCTACGCCATGGGCGGGGTGCCCGCCGAGCGCATCGAGGAAGTCATGGGGCGCATCGCTTCCGAATCCTCGCGCATGGCCACCCTCGTCGAAGACCTCCTCACCCTTGCCCGCCTCGACGAAGGCCGCCCCCTCGAGATCACCGACATCGATCTCGTCAAGCTCGCCGATAACGCCGTCTTCGACCTCCAAGCCCTCGACCCCACGCGCACGGTCGGACTCACCGGCATCAACAGCCGCACTCCCCCGATGACCCTCATCGTCCCGGGCGACCGCGACCGCCTCTCGCAGGTCTTCACCAACCTCATCGGCAACATCGTGCGCTACACCCCTGAAGGCTCCCCCGTCGAAATCGCGCTTGGACGCAGCGGCGACACCGCGATCGTCGAACTGCGTGACCACGGGCCCGGCATCGACGAAACTGACCGCGGACGCGTCTTCGAACGCTTCTACCGCGCGGACACATCGCGCAACCGCAAGTCCGGGGGCTCCGGCCTCGGCCTCGCAATCGTCTCCGGCATCCTCACAGCTCACAGGGGCAACGCATCGCTCACCAAAACGAAAGGCGGCGGCCTCACCGTTCGCATCGAACTCCCCACAGCGTGAACGACGTAACGCACCGGTCAGCACACACGGCTTTTTCGCTCAGTTTTCGCCATTTTTCACCTAACAGTTTCACGAAATCCCTCGGGATTTTCCCCGATTTTTTATCAACGAACGTGACCTTCGCTCAAAACCGCACTAGCATGGCTCGGGTATTCCTCAGCAAGGAGAGTGGCCCATGGGTGCTCAAGCACCTCAGTGGCTGCTGACGTCTTTCGTCGACGCCATGCAGCAAATCGGCGCAACCGCGACCCAGTCAGACCTCGAAACCGAGAGCATCGACCTCGCGGAGCGCTGGAGCGCGCCCGAACGCCAATTGCACAACGTGCGTCGGCTCATGAACACGCTCACCCATATCGATGAAATCTCGTCGTCCGCGCACGATCCCGACATCCTGCGCGTCGCCGCGTGGTACCACGGCGCCTTCCTCAACAAGGCCCTCGACATCAAGCTCGGCGGGTTCCAAGCGAACTTCGCCTCCACCCGCTGCATCGATCACGCGCACAACCGCCTCACCAACCTCGGTGTGCCCGAGGAAGTCGTCGCCCGCATCGACGAGCTGATCGCGTTCCTCACGCGCCACCGCGCGCCTCGCACCGACTTCGACGCGCAGGTGCTTGTCGACGCGGACCTAGCGGTCCTGGCCTGCAGCCCGCAGGACTACAAGAAGCTCCGCACGTCCCTGCGCGCCGAGCTCAGCGAGCTCGACGACCTGCAGTTCACCAAGGCTCGTATGGCACTCGTCAAGAAGCTCCTGAGCTACGAGACGATCTACCAGTCCCCCCTCGGCTCCGCGTGGGAGGACACCGCCCGCGCAAACCTCGAGGTTGAGCTCACCCGCCTTGAGCGCGAGAATGCCCAGCTGTGCCAGGCCGCCCAGGCCGAGGACACGGACGACACCGAGGATGCGGACGACACCGACGAGGTCGTGGAGGATTCCACGACGACAACCGGCACGCTGATCATCAAGCGCCGTTCGATCAAGAAGTGCATCCCCGTTGCTTCCCCGGACGACGAGGCCACGTCCACCGGCGTCCTGCCCCGCAAGATCGAGGAAGACACCGACTCGGACGAGGACGAGGAGGCCACCTCCTCCCTTGAGTCCGCCGTCGAATCCCTGGACCTTCCCACGTCCGACTGACGAGGCCGCGGCTGTCTTTGCCTGCTCGGGCTGCTCAGTGCGCCCGTGGTCGGCGGCACCTCGCGCATGAGTCGCACGGGTATACCTTGGGCTATCCACAGGCACTTTTCGGCGCGGGCGGTTATCCACAGGGCTTCGTTTCTACCTGGATCACGCTTCTTCATGCGCGTAGCGTCGATGTCGACGGACCCACCCGGGGTCCCACAAAGGAGTGACATCATGACCGCATACGCCGTCGACGCCGAACAAATTGCTGCTGCCTCCGCGCAGGCCTGCACAACCGCATCCACCATCCGCACCGAAGTGGACACGATGATGGCCCAGCTGCTCGCCCTTCAGGACACGTGGACCGGCGGGGCGCAGGTGAACTTCCAGGCGACTATCACCCAGTGGCAGGGCATCCAGGCGCAGACACACGACGCCTTGGATGCGATCTCCTCGCAGATGCAGGTCGCAGCCTCCACCTACGCCGACGCAGAGACACATTCCGCTTCCCTCTTTGCGGGGGTCTGACACCGCGCACTACGCCCCTGTCCTTTGAGGCGCCACGACCGTGTGGCACACCGGCGCAGACAGACAGAAACGCCTGGGGGCGGGACCCTCACGAGTCCCGCCCCCAGGCGGATCAGCTTAACACCGAGCGGATCAGTACATGCCGCCCATGCCAGCGCCAGCGTCGTCGCCACCGGCGGCCGGAGCCTCGGGCTTGTCGGCGACAACGGCCTCGGTCGTCAGGAACATGCCTGCGATCGACGCAGCGTTCTGCAGCGCAGAACGGGTGACCTTGACCGGGTCAGAGATGCCGGCGGCCATGAGGTCGGTATACTCGCCGGTCGCAGCGTTCAGGCCGTGGCCGGGCTCCATGTTCGCAACGCGGTCAGCAACCACGCCGCCCTCGACGCCCGCGTTCTCAGCGATCTGCTTGAGCGGGGCAGAGATGGCCAGGCGCACGATGTTGACGCCGGTCGCCTCGTCGCCGGTGAGGGCGTCGAGCTTGGGCAGCGCCACGGTGGCAGCCTGGATCAGGGCGACGCCGCCGCCGGCGACCAGGCCCTCTTCGGAAGCCGCGCGAGCGTTACGAACGGCGTCCTCGATTCGGTGCTTGCGCTCCTTGAGCTCAACCTCGGTGGCCGCGCCGGACTTGATGACGGCGACGCCGCCAGCCAGCTTGGCGAGGCGCTCCTGCAGCTTCTCGCGGTCGTAGTCGGAGTCGGTGTTCTCGATCTCCTGGCGGATCTGGCGCACGCGGGCATCCAGCATGTCCTTGTCGCCAGCGCCCTCGACGATGGTGGTCTCGTCCTTGGAGACAACGATCTTGCGGGCACGGCCCAGCAGCTCAAGGTCAGCGTTCTCAAGGGAGAGGCCGACCGTCTCGGAGATGACCTGGCCGCCCGTCAGGATAGCCATGTCCTGCAGCATCGCCTTGCGGCGCTCGCCGAAGCCGGGGGCCTTGACAGCCACGGACTTGAAGGTACCGCGGATCTTGTTGACAACCAGCGTGGCGAGGGCTTCGCCCTCGACGTCCTCGGCGATGATCGCGAGGGGCTTGCCGGTCTGCATGACCTTCTCCAGGACGGGGACGATGTCCTTGACGTTAGAAATCTTGGAGTCCATGAGGAGGACGTAGGCATCCTCGAGGACGGCTTCCTGGCGCTCCTGGTCGGTCACGAAGTAAGCCGACAGGTAGCCCTTGTCGAAGCGCATACCCTCGGTGGTCTCCAGGGTGGTGTCGAAGGAGTTGGTCTCCTCGACGGTGACGACGCCCTCGGCGCCGACCTTTTCGAAGGCCTCGGCGATGAGCTTGCCGATGGCGGGATCGTTGGCGGAGATGGAGGCCGTGGCAGCAATCTGCTCGGTGGTCTCGACGGGCTTGGCGTCCACGTGAAGCTGCTCAACGATGGCCTCGACGGCCTGGTCGATGCCGCGCTTAAGGGCGATCGGGTTGGAGCCGGCGGCGACGTTACGCAGGCCCTCGTGGACCAGCGCCTGGGCCAGAACGGTCGCGGTGGTGGTGCCGTCACCCGCGACGTCGTCGGTCTTCTTGGCGACTTCCTTCACCAGCTCGGCACCGATGCGCTCGAACGGATCGTCGAGGTCGATTTCCTTAGCGACGGAGACGCCATCCTTGGTGATCGTGGGGGCGCCCCACTTCTTGTCGAGCACGACGTTGCGGCCCTTGGGGCCAAGCGTCACCTTGACGGTGTCGGCCAGCAGGTTGAGGCCGTTCTCCATGCCACGACGGGCATCCTCATCGAACTTGATGATCTTGCTCATTGGAAATGTGTCCTTCCGCGATGCGGATCGGGTTCGATGCCCGCGACGGACGGCCACGCTTTTGAGGTGGCCTCATCGAACCGGTGGTCTTATCACTCTCCATGTCGGAGTGCTAACTATGATTTTGGCACTCACCATCCCAGAGTGCAAGGCGAGGTCACGAGCCTTGAGCCCGCTGCGCTCAGGGCGTAACAATCCACGACGAGGCCGGGCAGGACCGCGGGGCCTGGCTACAGCGCCCGTGGGTGGCGGCGGGGCCTGGCCGGGCTTCGAGACGACGCGCCGAGCGAAGCTCGCGGCGCGGACGGCTCACGGGCGGGCCGCCGCCCACCGGCACACACAGCGGCCGGGCACAACAGCACCCGGAACACCGTGGGCACACGCGCCAGCCCGGTCCACAGGACAGGCGTCGGGCATATGAAACCAGTGACGCCTCTGCAGGCGGCGATCATCAGAAACTTGAAACCCCCGACACCACTGCTCACCGAAGAGGCCGTGAAAACAGCCATTGTCCGCTGGCGGAGGTGTCACCGGTTTCAATCAAGACAACAAACAGGTGTGCAACGGAACCACCCGTTTCACTCAACAAGCATCGGCCTGGTTATGCCGAGCCAAGTTGGCACGTCATGCCCCCTCTCGGGCCGCGCGCGACAAAATTCGCCCAGCACAACCCCTCCGGTGACCGTTCCGCGAAAAACTCGCCCGGCACGGCCCCTCCAGCGGCACTTCCGCGAAAAAACTCGCCCAGCAAGCGCAAAAACGCCGAAATTGGAGTGTTTTGAGCGCGCTGGGCGAACTTTTTCGCGCTCACGCCCACACCAAGGCCGAGCAGGGCGACAAATTTCGCGCACAGCACGCACAAACATGGTGACAGTGAAACCGATGACGCCTCTGCTCGCCCCCAAGATGGGACCAGTGAAACCGGCATCACCTCTGCGCCCGAAAACTGCACCAAAAACGCCTATTTCTCACCCGCAAAGGCGACGGCGGTTTCACTCCCACACCGGCACACGCGAGCAAAGGAGATGGCAGTTTCACTCCCACACCGGCACACGCGAGCAAAGGCGATCGCGGTTTCAAACCACCGCCACGCCTCGCCTGCAGCACACACGCGCGGAGTCCGTGGGCGGGACTGGGATGAAAGAAAAAACGCCCATGCCTCAGTTGTTACGGTGCACCGTGAAACATTATTCGCCCCAGCACACCCAAAAAGGCCAATTTTCGACGATTGTGAGCACGCATGGGCGGTTTTTATTTCAGTGAAACGCCACGCCACGAACAAGAGCACCACGCTGGGGCGATATTTCTTTCACCAGAACCCCTATGGGCGCCCACAGGCGACGGCGAGGCTTGACCAGGAGTCAAGACGAGGCGCCCAACCACACATCAGCACACCAGGCCCCACTGGTGTGGAGGGCGCCGGAGGGACCTGAGGGCACGGGCGGGCTTCGAGGCGCGGCGCCGAACGAAGTGAGGACGCCTAGCCTCGCGGGCGGCCGGGCCCTCCGGCGCCCGGAACACCCGTGGGCACACAAAACCGCCCGGCCCCACAGGGGCCGGGCGGCTTAGTCAGTATCAGAGGCTCATCGCAGGATCACGATGATGTCGGGGTCTCCGAGGCCGCTCTCCTGGCGAACGTTGGAAATACCCAGCTTGGCGGCAACGTCCTTCGCGGTTGCCTCCATTCGGGGATCCTCGTAGAAGACGGTGGAGGTCTGCGTGGCCCAGCCGTCAGCGTTCGCTGCGGAGGTGCCCGCGTAGCCGGCCTGGTTCAGGATCTGAGCCTGCTGGCCGGCGTATCCCTGGGTTCCGGTGCCGTTGAGGACCTGGATGACAGCTCCGTGGTCGGGCTCAGAGGAAGCCGACGGTGAGGAGGAGCTGGCGGAAGGCGTGGGTTCAGCGGACGCGGTGGCCTCGGCCGTGGGTGACGCGGAGGGAGCGGCGGCGCTCGGGGTGGTCGCGGCGGGGCTGGGCACGTTGCTGACAGTGGCCTGCTGGCGCGACAGTGCGGTCGCCGCTGCCCATCCGAGGGCAGGAACGATCACGAGGATGGCCAGGAAAGGCCAGACGTTCTTCCACTTGGACGGCTTGGGGCGGTGCATGCCGACGGGCATGTCTTCGCCGGTGCGGTCAAATTCATCCCTGGGGTACTGAGAACTCACGCGTTCAGACTATCGGAAAAGAGGGAGTGGGGCGCGGGTGGCGCGCGGGGAATGTGGCGTGGCCTGTGCGGCATTAGGCTGGTGCTATGGGTGAACACAATCCGCGTCCGTTGGCCGAGTTGATTGATCCGGGCTGGGCTCAGGCGCTCGCTCCGGTGGAGGGGCGCGTCCACGAGTTGGGCGCGATGTTGGCCGCTGAGGTCAAGGCGGGACATGGCTACCTGCCTGCGGGCACGGATGTTCTCCGTGCCTTCACGTACCCGTTCAACAAGGTGAAGGTCCTGATTGTCGGGCAGGATCCGTATCCGACGCCGGGGCATGCGATGGGGCTGTCGTTTTCGGTGCACCCGGGGGTGGCCTTGCCCAAGTCGCTCATCAACATTTTCCGCGAACTGAGCGAGGATATGGGCGTTCCCGCTCCGACGTCGGGTGACCTGACGCCCTGGTGCGAGCAGGGCGTGTGTCTGCTCAACCGCGTGTTGACGGTGCGCCCGGGTGCGCCCGCATCGCATCGAGGCCGCGGCTGGGAGGAGGTGACGCAGTGCGCGATTGACGCCCTGGTGTCCCGGAAGCGTTCGGATGGCTCGCGCGCTGCCCTCGTGGCGATTTTGTGGGGCAAGGATGCGCAGTCGCTCACACCGCGTCTGGGTGACACGCCGACTATTGCGTCCGCCCACCCGTCGCCGCTCTCTGCGTATCGAGGGTTTTTCGGCTCGAAGCCGTTCTCGCGCGCAAATGAACTGTTGGAGGCGCAGGGCGCGTCGGGCGTGGATTGGTCGCTGGGCGCTTCTCATTGACGAGGCCGGAGCACACCACCCGTTCGAGTGTCGGTGGGAGCGGCTGCGATGCCGCGGTGAGGGACTCCGTGGAGCCGGCTATCGGACTCGAACCGATGACCTGCTGTTTACAAGACAGCTGCTCTACCAACTGAGCTAAGCCGGCGGCGGACACTAGTGTGCCACAGGTAGGGGCTCGCGCGCGCGGGCGGGCCAGATCGGGGTCAATGAGCACGCAGCAATGCGATTCCCCATTGCGCAGTGTGGATAACTGGCGCGCGCCTCAAGGACCTCCAATGAGCCGGAGGGATTTGACGTTCACGCCACAGAAGTGAGGGGCGGGACCACCGCGCGGTCCCGCCCCTCACTGATTGAAGGCTCAGTTGGAGCTGTCGGTCGTCTCAGAGCTTTGTCCCTCGTCGGCTCCGCTCTGCGAGGGCTCGGTGGCCTCGGGAGCCGGGGTCTGTGAGGTGCCCTGGCTCGCGGAATCGGTGATGCCGTATTCCTGCGCGATGGTCTCGCGCAGCGCGGGCAGCTGGGTTCCGAGCGGGATGACAGTGGAGCGGTCCTTGATGAGCTCAGGAGTTCCGAGGCCGTCGCCACGACCGTTGTAGCCGGCGTTCCGCCAGGCGGTGGTCGATGCCTTGAGGTAGTCCTCGACGGCGTTGACCGGGAAGGTGTCGATGACGTCGGAGGGGACGCCAACCTCGGCGGCGATCACCTTGACCTGCTTCCAGGAGGCGTCGAGGTTCTGGACGACGGTGCCGTTGGAGGCCTGGTACTGGGTGCGGAAGTATGCGAGCAGTGCGTGGTGGAAGTCCACCCACTTATCGGGTGCCTTCTGCGCGACGACGAGCGATGCGCTGGCCGCGGGCTTCAGGTAGTCCATGTTAACGGTGATGACCGGCTGGAGCTCGAGGTTGTAGTGGCCTTCGGCAGCCCAGGTCGTGAGATCCTCGCCCAGGTATGCGTCGAGGTCGGCGCACGCGTGGCAGGAGTAGTCGAAGTACTCGGTGAGGGTGGGCAGGTTCGGATCCGCCTCGGCGACGACGCCGTTTGCGTTGACGATGATCGGGCGTCCGTCGGCGTAGGCGCCGAGGACGTCGGAGGCGTCGACGTTGCGGGCGGCGTTGACCTGCGCCTGCTGCTTCCAGATCACGCCGCCGACGGCTGCGACGACCGCGAGGACGATGACAGCGACGGCGGAGATGACGATGATGCGGGTGCGGCGGTCAGCGCGCTCCTGCGCCTGGCGCATCTGGGCGGCTTTCGCGCGCACGGGATCGACGGCCGGCTTCTTCTTCTGAGCCATGGACTCACCTTCCGAAAGTAGTTGAATGTTGCAAGAATATCGGGCGCAGCGCGGCTGCGCTTAGTGCGACAGCCCACCCGTAACGATCAGCCATGCACCTGCCAGGAACCCACCACAGCCTACCGTGAGGAGCGCACGTCCCCAGGCAGGACGCACGATCGCGCGCAGCGATGTCGCCGTTCCAACACGCAGATCTGCGGCGAACGGCATCAGCCAGGCCGCCCAGATGGTGGCCGCCGCAAGCGCCCACACGGTGATCGTCCCACGGGGGTCACTGAGCCAGTAATCGCTGCGATCGAGGCCGCTTGACGTAGCTACGTCGACTGGCCAGGTCCACAGGACACGTCCCTCATAAGAATACGAAACGCCGGCCCACACGAGATAGGGGATAAGACCCCCCACAACGAGGCCCAGGGCGGTGGTCACGATCGAACGCGCGAGCAGGATCGGGGACATAGCGATAACGGCTGCCCCATCCGATGGCCTAGGGCCGCGCAGGATGCGCCGCCGCTCGACCCACCGACTCATCGCTCCAACCAACCCGAAGGCGGTCAGGGCGATGCCGACGATGAGGGTGCCGCTCATACCGAGGACGAAGGGCAGTGAGGCCAGGAGCGCGAGCACAGCGGCACCGGAGATCCAGGCATTTTTCTTTTTCGGAGACGAGGCCGTCTCGTCGTGCGCGCCGACGACACCTGCGGCAGGGCTCGGGTTCCACTGCGGAACCGCGCCCACCGGAGGTGTCACGAAGCCCGCTTGAGGGTACGGCTGCTGCGCGGGACCGGGGGCAACACCAGGCCCGGGACCATAGGCACCCTGCGGGTGCGCGTAGGGAGCTTGCGGATAGGGTGCCAACACCTCGGTGGGGTCCGCATCATCGACGGCCTGCCACGTGTCGGTCGCATCGTCATGCCAGGCGACCTCTGCGGATTCATCCTCCCAGGCACCGTAGCCTTCCGCCACTGAGGCGATATCCACGACCTCCGTATGATCGTTTGCCGCGGTGAACTCCGAGGCGTCGCGGCGCGGGTGCTGCGGATAGGAGACGGCTCGCGCACCGGAGGCGTCCGGGCGTTGCCCCGCATCCTCCCACTCGGGAGGCGCAGCGATCTCCTGAGGGTCCGAGTTCACCATCTGCGTGCGCATGCCCGTGTCGAGCAGCTGCGCCCAGTTCACGGTCACGTAGTCAAGCTCGCCGGGAGCCCACCCGACTGCGCTCATCAGGTCGGCGACGATCAGGGAGGGCGAGGGACGCTCATCGGGGTCGGGAGCAAGTCCACCCGCGAGCGCGTCGGCGACCATGGGGTGCAGTCCGGCGAGGTCGGGGTCTCCTTCGAGGACGCGCAGCATCGTGGCGGACACGTCGCCCTTGCCGAACGGCGGGCGCCCGGTGGCGCAGGACAGCAGGGTGGCACACCACGCCCACCAGTCCGACTCCTTCGTGGCACCGTGGCCCTGCAGGAGTTCGGGCGCGGTGTACCCAGCCGTCCCCGACACGAGGCCGGTGCTGGTCAGGTGCTGATCGGAGGTCGCCATCGCAATACCGAAGTCGATGAGGACCGGGCCTCGCGGCGAACAGATGATGTTAGACGGCTTGATGTCGCGGTGGATGATGTTGGCGTGATGAACGGCCGCGATCGTGGACGCCAAGTGGTAAGAGAGGGCGGCGACGCCGCGCAGCGGAACCGGCCCGGAGACGACGATTTCCGCGAGCGTGGGACCCTCCACGTACTCCGAGACAACGAAAGGCTGGGAGGCCTCGGTTTCCGCATCAACGATGTGCGCGACGAACGGCGAGCGCACGGAGTTTACCGTGCGCGTCTCGCGCTCC
Organism: Schaalia odontolytica; assembly: GCF_009730335.1. Lineage (GTDB taxonomy): Bacteria > Actinomycetota > Actinomycetes > Actinomycetales > Actinomycetaceae > Pauljensenia > Pauljensenia dentiphila. Next base: position 614,407 of record NZ_CP046315.1, on the reverse strand, counting down.
AGCCGCTGGCGCGACTCCTCCGAGGCGGCCATCGCCGGATGCATAGCTTTGAGGGCGACACGCGTGCCGCCCCCGTCTTCGGCGAGCCAGACCGTCCCAGCCCCGCCCGTACCGAGCCGACGGATCAGCCTGTAGCCGCCCAGTTCCTCGCCTTCTTCCACGCCCTCAGCCTACCTGTCCCCTCCCCCATCTGCGGTCACCCGCGCGGGGTGGCCCCGGCCTCGTCCTTGAATGTGACGAGCAAACACACGCTGTCAATCCACCATGTGGCCCGAACTGTACAGCCGCGAGCGAGCATGCTAACTTCGCAGTTAGTCGCGCGCGCGGAACGATCCGCGTTCGCACTCTGTGGGCGAAGACGCTCCACGGTCACCCCACTACGGATCGTCCGGCACGTACCTGCCGGTGGGAAGGAAAACTCCATGGCAACCGTTACCTTTGACAAGGCCACCCGCGTCTACCCGGGTTCCGACAAGCCCGCCGTCGACCAGCTCGACCTCGAGATCAAGGACGGCGAATTCCTCGTTCTCGTCGGCCCCTCCGGCTGCGGCAAGTCGACCTCGCTGCGTATGCTCGCCGGCCTGGAGGACGTGAACTCCGGCCGCATCCTCATCGGCGACAAGGACGTCACGGACGTTCCGCCGAAGAACCGCGACATCGCGATGGTCTTCCAGAACTACGCTCTCTACCCCCACATGTCGGTGCGCGAGAACATGGGCTTCGCCCTGAAGATCGCCGGCACCCCGAAGGAAGAGATCAACAAGCGCGTCGAAGAGGCCGCTAAGATCCTCGACCTGGAGCCCTACCTGGACCGCAAGCCCAAGGCTCTGTCCGGCGGCCAGCGTCAGCGTGTCGCCATGGGTCGCGCGATCGTCCGTAAGCCCCAGGTGTTCCTCATGGACGAACCCCTGTCGAACCTGGACGCGAAGCTGCGTGTCCAGACCCGTACGCAGATCGCCTCCCTGCAGCGTGAGCTCGGCGTCACCACCGTGTACGTCACCCACGACCAGACCGAGGCTCTGACGATGGGCGACCGCATCGCGGTCCTCGCCGGCGGCCTCCTCCAGCAGTGCGGCACCCCGCAGGAGATGTACGAGCGTCCCGCCAACGAGTTCGTCGCTGGCTTCATCGGCTCCCCCGCCATGAACCTGGGCACCTTCACGGTCGAGGGCGAGTGGGCCAAGCTCGGCCCCGCACGCGTACGTGTCTCCGAGGCCGCCCGCGCCGCGATGACCCCTGAGGACGGCGGAAAGATCAAGATCGGCTTCCGTCCCGAGGGCCTGGATGTCGTTGCCGACGGCTCCGAGGGCTCCATCCCCGTCGAGGTCGACTTCGTCGAGGAGCTCGGCTCGGACGCCTACGTGTACGGCCACCTGGCCGGCGCCGCCGAGGGCGAGACCCTGGGCTCCGGCTCCGAGGGCACCGGCAAGCAGCTGATCGTGCGCGTTCCCCCGCGCACCGCTCCCGCGCGCGGCGGCGTCCTGCACGTGCGCATCCGCGAGGGTCAGCAGCACAACTTCTCCGCTGCAACGGGCGTTCGCCTGCCCGAGTGACGCATAGCGCTCACGCACAGCGATAATCGGCCCCGGCCTCGTCCACTCGTACCTCCAGGACGAGGCCGGGGTTTCGCTATACCCGCATGTGTTCTTGGCCGCGACTAGCGCAGGTGCCGAGTCGGAACTATACGCACGGCGCTCGAGATGAGACAATGGGAACCATGGCTCTGGACATTACGGCGGCCGCAATTGACCCCGCCCTTTTGGACCTCCCGTGGGATGTTCCCCTCGAGGAGTGGCCATCCAACTTACTCGCGGCACTTCCCCGCGGTATTTCCCGCCACATCGTGCGCTTCGTGAACCTGTCTGGCCGCGTGCTCGCGGTCAAGGAGATTGGTCCGACCGTCGCCCATCACGAATACGACTGCCTGCGTGACCTGACGCGCCTGAACGCCCCGTCCGTCCAACCGGTCGCCGTCATCACCGGACGCGAAAGCCCCGAGGGCGAAGAACTCAACGCCGTACTCATCACCGAGCACCTGCAGTTCTCCCTCCCCTACCGCGCACTCTTCTCCCTGTCGATGCGCGAGGACACCGCGACGCGCCTCATCGACGCGCTCGCCCTCCTCCTCGTTCGCCTCCACCTCTTGGGCTTCTACTGGGGCGACGTCTCCCTGTCGAACACGCTGTTCCGCCGCGACGCGGGCGAGTTCGCCGCCTACCTGGTCGACGCCGAAACCGGCGAACTGCACCCAAAGCTCACCCCCGGCCAGCGCGAGTACGACGTCGACCTGGCCCGCACGAACATCATCGGCGAACTCATGGATCTCCAGGCCGGCGGTTTCTTCCCCGAAGACGCCGACCCCATCGACGTCGGCGACCGCATCCGCACCCAGTACGACCTGCTGTGGACCGAAGTCACCGCCGAGGAATCCATTCCCAACGAGCAGCGCCAGTACCTCGTCAGCGAGCGCATTCGCCGCCTCAACGACCTCGGTTTCGACGTCGCCGAGCTGCACATGGCATCGGATTCGTCGGGCGAGCATCTGGTCATCCAGCCCAAGGTGGTCGACGCCGGGCACCACAACCGTAAGTTCATGCGCCTGACCGGGATGGACGTCGGCGAACACCAGGCCGCCCGCCTCCTCGCAGACATTGACGTGTGGCGCGCGACGAGTGGGCTGCAGGACATTCCCCTTGAGCAGGCCGCTCACGAGTGGATTACCGACGTGTTCACGCCCGTCGTGCGCGCGATCCCACGCGAACTCGCTGGCAAGCTCGAGCCGGCTCAGCTGTATCACGAGTACCTCGAACACCGATGGTACATGGCCCAGCAGGCCGGTCACGACATTCCCGGTGAGGAGGCCGTCGCCTCCTACATCGAGAACATCTTGCCGTCCAAGCGCGACGAGGCCGTCCTCATCGAACCCGGCCCAGGGCGCGCGTCCATGCTCAGCGCCGAGGCGAACCCCGACCTATGGTGAAGGGGCACAACGCCCCGTCCCGTTCACGCTAGGAGCACCTATGTCTGAATTCCCCCGCATCTTCGCCCACAGGGGCGCGTCTTCCCTGGCTCCCGAGAACACAATCGCCGCGTTCGCTAAGGCCATGGAGGTCGGCGCGCGGTGGTTCGAGTTCGACGTGGACATCACCGGCGACGGCTCGCTGATCGTCATTCACGACGACACCCTGGACCGTACGACGACGGGGTCCGGCTCCTACTACCAGCTCGGATTCGCGGATATCCGCCGACTCGACGCGGGCCGTTGGTTCTCGGACACGTACCGCTTCGAGCGCATTCCCGAGGCCGCGGATGCCCTCGCGTTCGCGCACGCCCAGCAGATGGGCGCGAACCTGGAGATCAAGCCCTGCGCGGGCGGGGATCGGCTGCGCGAGCGCCTGATCGATGCCCTGGCCGTCACGCTGGCCGGCGACAAGGTTCCCTCCGAACTGATCGTCTCCTCCTTCGACCACGACCTCCTCGCGGCCTTCCACGAGGCCTGCCCGACGGTTGCGCTCGGCTGGCTGATCGAGCGCGCCTCCGAGGAGTGGCGCGAGGGCGCGGCCGCCCTGGGTGCGACAGCGATTCATCCGGGCGTTGAGGGCCTCACTGAGCCTGACGTGCGCGCGATGCGCGACGCGGGCTTCGAGGTCAACGTGTGGACCGTCAACGACGTCGATCAGGCTCGCGAGCTGGCCTCATGGGGCGTCACCGGCATCTTCACGGATCGCCCGCAGGACTTCCCCGCCGAGGCCCTGAAGGCCTGACGGGTGCGGGCGCTTCCGCGTCAGCACCCTGGATCCCTAACGAACAAGAGCGCGGCCTGCGCCCGCGCCAGCACCGACAGACAAGGCAGCCGGGGTCGCTCACGCGACCCCGGCTGCCTCTTAGGTATGCGCCGGAAGGCTCCTTACGCCTCGCCCGCGCGGCGCGTGAAGCGCTTGGAGACGTGCTTGGCCAGAGACAGCTCGGCGATCGAGTCGACAACCATCAGGCCTCCCACGATGCCCGCGAAGCGCATCCAACCCGAACGCGGCGAGGAGGCGCGCACCGCGGCCACAAGCATGCCGGTACCGCCGATGGCCTCGGCGGCGACGGCGGCGTGGATGATCCACGGACGCTCGACGGCCACGGACTCGTAGGAGTTCCACAGGGGCTTCACGACCGACTGCGGCTGGCCCATCATGATGTCGACGCTGCGACCAATCGCGTTGGAGATACCGCGAGCCAGGTGCACGGAGACGCCCTCAACGTCCTCGAGGTCAGTGGTGCCCAGGAGGAAGCCGGCGACGGAGCCGTGCAGGCCGAGGGCGCGCACGACCTTCCACACCGATTCCTCGCCGGTCGTGGCCACAGAGGCCCACAGGGCGTCGGCGTCGGAGCCCGGGACGGCCTCGGCGATCTCCAGGAGGTCGAGACGGTCGCCCACGAGATCAATGACCTCGCCGGGCAGTTCCGACGTGCGGTCGTGTCCACCGGGGACGATCGCAGCATCCATGCCCCAGTTGTGAGAGATGATGTGCTCGAGGTGATCGTCGGTGACCAGGAAGACCTGGAATTCACCGTCCGTCACGGAGAGAGTCACGAGCGGCAGATCACCGAAGTTCCAGCCCTCCTTCTCGGCGGGCAGCTCAGCGAGAAGTGCGCGGTGATCATCGGCGAGCTCGAGGTCTCCGAGATCCACACCCTCAAGGGCCGCGAGGAGCGGCACGGACGAGGCAGGGGTGCGGCCAATCTCGACGATGCGAGTCGGGGTAGGTTCGACGGCGGCGGCCTCCTCCTCATCGGAGGGCCAGACCTTGCCGAGCGGCGAGTCACCCTCGGGCAGGTGATCGGCCGTCGCGTTACCGATGCGCACCTCTGCGTCGAACAGGATGGCGAGCTCGTTGGCCAGTTCCGCGGGAGTCGGGCCGGGAACAACCTCGGTCGAGCCGGCGGGAACAGTCGCAACGCGTTCGCTGCCGACGGCAACGTTCAGGCCAAGCAGCTGGGGCGAGGAGGGGAACCACTCGAGCTGGGCGAGGATCGAACGCTCCTTCAGCTCGCCGGCGACCACGCTGGGATCCAGATCGTGGCCGATGATCATGCCTTCAATGCGAGTCCATTCCTGGGCCATGTCGCTACCTTCCTGTCCGTGGTGAGATCGTCTCACCACTCTATAGTTCCATTGTGTCGTGCGGATCGCATTTTCGCTCGGCCGCACGGTCAGTGACGAGAATTTGTATCACTGCGCCGGCACTTACCTGGTGCGCAGCTCCTGCATGATTTTGAGGTGTCTACTGCTAGCCTCTCGCGGTAAAGAATGAGACCACACCTGGGCGAAAACGGGTGAGCGGTAGGGGGCTCACTCCTCAATGCATCGGGCCTGTGTTCATTGCGCTTCCGCTTTCCCTGTCCTATGCGCGTCGTTGGGCGATGATCGCCGCGTACCTTTTCGCAGTTACCCCATCATACGGCCCCTCATCGCCTTGTTTCAAGGGTCCACATTGGGCCAATGGGATGCGTGGTGGTCTACCAACGCCCACCGGGGCGTGACCGCCGCCCACCGGCACACACAGCGGCCCGGCCCAGCAAACACAACGAAGCCGCCCGACCCCACAGGGGGCCGGGCGGCTCACGCATCAGGCCGCTAGGCGGCTCTCAGCGATTGTTTCAGCGCATCTGCGTGCCGGCAGAACCCAGGCGCTCGCAGGCCTCGACGACGCGGGCGGCCATGCCGGCCTCGGCCGACTTGCCCCACGTGCGCGGGTCGTACTGCTTCTTCACGCCGACCTCGCCGTCGATCTTGAGGACACCGTCGTAGTTGCGCATCATGTGGTCGACGACCGGGCGGGTGAACGCGTACTGCGTGTCGGTGTCGACGTTCATCTTGATGACGCCGTTGGCGACAGCGGTGGCGATCTCCTCGGCGGTGGAGCCGGAGCCGCCGTGCATGACCAGGTCGAAGGGGCGGTGGTCGAGGCCGAAGTGCTCAGCGACCTCCTTCTGGATGGTGCCGAGCAGCTCGGGACGCAGCTTCACGTGGCCGGGCTTGTAGGCGCCGTGCACGTTGCCGAAGGTCAGGGCCGTGATGTAGCGGCCCTTCTCGCCCAGGCCCAGGGCCTCAACGGTCTTGATGCCGTCCGCGGTGGAAGTGTAGAGCTTCTCATTGATTTCACCAACGACGCCGTCCTCCTCGCCGCCGACCGCGCCGACCTCGATCTCGAGGATCGTGTTGGCCTTGACGGACAGGGCGAGCAGTTCCTTGGCGATCTCGAGGTTCTCGTCGAGCGGAATCGCGGAACCGTCCCACATGTGGGACTGGAAGGTGGGCAGCTTGCCTTCGGCGACCTGGCCGGCCTCGATCTCGAGGAGGGGGCGGACCCAGGAGTCGATGTTCTGCTTGGCGCAGTGGTCGGTGTGCAGAGCCACGGTGATGCCGTAGTTCTTGGCAACCTCGTAGGCGTAGGCGGCGAGGGCCAGCGAGCCGGTGACGCGGTTCTTGATGGTGGAGCCGGAGCCGTACTCGGCGCCGCCAACAGACACCTGGATGATGCCGTCAGACTCGGCCTCGGCGAAGCCCTGGAGGGCGGCGGTGATGGTCTGGGACGAGGTCACGTTGATCGCAGGGTAGGCGAACTTGCCATCCCGTGCGCGATTCAGCATCTCTGCGTAGACCTCAGGGGTTGCGATAGGCACTTGGAGCCTCCTAATCGAGTGACAGTTTTGTCGTGATAGATTCTCTCACATTTTGCACGAGCGGGGAGGGGAAGGAAGTCCCGTTTGGACGGTTTTCTTCCAACCCTTCCCCGACTGGTATGCGTCAGTTGGAGCGGCCGATGCGGACTCCGAGTTCGGCGACGGACATGACGTCCGTCAGGTCCTTAGCAACGTCGGCCCGGGCCGAGGTACCGCGGAATCGAAGGTAGGAGCCGTTGCCGGCACGCAGCGTGTAGGAGACGGCGCAGACTTCGTATCCAGTGGCGCCGTCGCCGATCGTCAGGTCGATCCAGTGGGGCTACTTGCGGGCGTTGTCGGTGCCGGGCAGCTTGGCCTTGTTGGCGTCGATGTACTGGGAGTGCCAGTAGGTCGCGGGGTCACCGTCGGTGGCCATGGATTCCTTGCCGCGCTCCCAGCGGGTTTCGACGGAGTCGGCTGCCGCGGCCTCGGCCTTGATGCGCGCCTTGAAAGCCTCAGCGTTTCCATCAGCCTTGGGGGTCTTGGTGTTCCAGAACATCTGGGCGCCGTAGTGACTGCGAATCTGTGCGAGGTACTTCTTGAAGTCGCCGGGGCCCTGCTTGAAGAAGAACTCGTCGGCGCCCATGTGCCATTCGGTGGACCCGAAGGCTTCCATGTACTCGTCGATGCGGTCGAAGGGGAACTGCTGGGCGACGGGGTACTTGTCGGACTTGATGCGCAGCTCGAGGGACAGGTAGTTCATCTTCAGGTCGGGCATGCGGTCGATCTGTCGGGTGATCCAGTCCGGGGTGATGTGGGTGCCGCAGGCGCACAGGGTGGCGCCACGGTCGGCGAAGCGCGGGATGTCGGTGATGCTACCGGCGGGCACGGTTCCCTGGCCGGTGCGCACCGCCTGTTCGATGGTGCGGGCACCCCACAGGAGGCCGGAGCGGTTGGCAGCCACGACCTCGGCTCCGTTTGCGTTGACGGTCAGCTGGTGGCCCTCATCACCGAGGTCGGTACGGGACGCGTTGATCGTGAGCGTGAGGGCGTTGGAGGCCGGGGCCCATCCCTTGAGGGAGGGGATCGTTCCGGGGACTTGACTGGCCGCCTGCGCGTTCAGGTGGGAGGTCAAGGGTACGAGAACCGCGGCGACGAGGGCTCACACGGACGTGAGGATGAGCGCGACTTTCGCTCGGGTGCGCGCGAGCCGCGGCGCCCGCGCATGGCTTGGCGATGACTGACGCATTAATTCTCCTGCTCAACGTTTTGCTTCCACGCAAACTGCCCAAAGCCCGAATTAAAAAGGATGCTCAGTGTCCATTCCGACTACTTTTTAGCTTGCACATAGCATCAAAGATCGGAGGATAAAAACAATAGAAACGGAAAAAGATCGGTGGGTCAGCGAGAATATCGGCCAACCGGGTTAATTGAGGGATTTCAGTTTGATACTTCGCCTACAAGTCATGAGGTTTCCGCGCCCTCCAGACGCGACGCGTGCGCCCACATAACGATCGCGGCAGCATGACCAACATTCATGGACCGAGTCGAGCCGCGCTGAGTAATGGCGACGACAATATCGCACGCCCGGATCATCTCCTCGCTTAATCCGGAAGCCTCGGATCCAAAGACGAGGCACGCGCGCTCCGGCAGCACCGCGCCTTCGAGCGCGACGGACCCCTCAACATTGTCGACGCCGACGAGTGTCAAGCCTTCCTTCGAGCAATGCTCCACGAGTTCACGCACTTCGGGACGGTGATCCACCGGCAGGTAGCGGTCGGTGACCATCGCGCCGCGTCGGTTCCACCGCTTGCGCCCCACGACGTGCACGCGGCGCGCACCCATGGCATTCGCCGTTCGCACAATCGACCCGATGTTGAAGTCGTGATCGAGATTCTCCACTGCCACCTCGAAGGGCAGCGAGCGGGCAGCAATGTCCGCTCGAATCGCGTCCATCGTCCAGTAGCGGTAGCGGTCTTCAACGTTGCGCCGATCCCCCGCCTTCAGGAGCTCCCGATCGTAGTACTCGCCGACCGGCCAGGCGGCCTCCCCACCCGGCCACGGACCGACCCCGACCTGCCCGGACTGCGCAGCCCAGGCCTCGTCGTTCCCGCACGCGCCATCACGCGCGATGTCACACCCGTTTTCGAACTCGTTCACGGATCCCACCCTAGCGGCACCGTAGAATGGAGGCATGACTGCCCTGACGCACGAACCGACACCCCTAACCGATCTGCCTCCCGTCACCGCGTGGCTCTCCGATATGGACGGCGTCCTGGTCAAGGAGAATCGGGCGCTTCCGGGCGCGAACGAGTTCCTCGCCGCTCTGCGCGGGAAGAACATCCCCTTCCTGGTCCTCACCAACAATTCGGTGTTCACGAACCGCGACCTGTCCGCACGCCTGGCGAACTCCGGCCTGGACATCCCCGAAGAGAACATCTGGACCTCCGCGAACGCGACGGCCGCGTTCCTGCACCAGCAGTCGCCCGGCTCAACCGCGTACGTCATCGGAGAGGCCGGCCTGACCACCGCGATCCACTCCGCGGGATACGTCATGACTGAGATCGATCCCGAGTTCGTGGTGCTCGGCGAGGTGCGTTCCTACGACTTCCATGCGCTGACTCACGCGATCCGCCTCATTGAGGGCGGCGCGAAGTTCATCGCGACCAACCCCGACGTGTCTGGCCCCTCCGACGAGGGCACCCTCCCCGCCTGCGGCGCCATCGCGGCGATGATCACGGCGGCGACCGGGCAGAAACCCTACTTCGTCGGCAAGCCGAACCCCGTCATGATCCGCGCTGGCCTGAACAAGATCGGCGCGCACTCCGAGAGCGCCGCAATGGTCGGCGACCGCATGGACACGGACGTGCGCGCTGGCGTCGAGGCCGGCCTGCGCACCCACCTGGTCCTGTCAGGTTCCACGGCCCGCGAGGACATCAACAATTTCCCGTTCCGCCCCTTCGGCATCCACGAGGGCATCGGCGATCTCATCGAGCTCGTCGAGGCGGCGCACTGACCCACACCGATCCGGAAGGAACACCCATGACCAACGATTCCCACAAGGCGCGCCTGGCCACCCTCGTCCAGGAACTCTCCGTCATCCACGAGAAGGTCACCCTGGCGTCGGGGCGCGAGTCCGACTTCTACGTCGACATGCGCCGATCGACCCTCCACCACGAGGCGGCCCCCCTCATCGGCCACGTCATGCTGGACCTCCTGGAGGAGTCCGGCTTCGCGGTGGGCGAGGAGTACGTGGCCGTCGGCGGCCTGACGATGGGCGCCGACCCCGTCGCGACCGCGATGATGCACGCCGCAGCGTCGCGCGGCCTGGACCTGGACGCATTCGTCGTGCGTAAGGCCGCGAAGGATCACGGCATGAAGCGCCGCATCGAGGGCCCGGACGTCGTGGGTAAGAACGTCGTCGTCCTCGAGGACACGTCCACGACCGGCGGCTCCCCGCTGGAGGCCGCGCTCACACTGCGCGAGGCCGGCGCGAACGTCGTCGCCGTCGCCGTCATCGTCGACCGCGCGACGGGCGCGAAGGAGCGTATCGAGGCCGAGGGCTTCCCGTACTTCTACGCGCTGGGCCTGGAGGACATCGGCCTGGCCTGATTCTCCGCATGCATTGACGAGGCCGGGGCCGGGTTCTGCGTGAACCCGGCCCCGGCCTCGTATCTGTGCGCGCGCCCTCACATGTGGGGGACGGAGCGCATGGCGCGCGCGGTCACCCAACGCGGGGCCAGCTTCATGGTGCCCATGGCGACCTTGTAGGGGATGGTGGGGGTGACCTGAACGCGGCCCGCACGCACGGCGTCGAGGGCCTCCGTGACGACCTGCTCGGGGCTGGCCATGAGCCAGGAGGGGGTTGCACGCATGTCGACGCCCGCGCGCTCGAAGAACGGTGTGTCGACAGGGCCGGGGCACACGACTGTGGCCGTGATTCCAGATCCCTTGAGCTCGGCGGCGAGGCCCTCGGTGAAGGCGACGACCCAGGCCTTGTGGGCGGAGTAGGTGCCCGCGCCCGTGCGCGAGGCGACAGAGCCGACGTTGAGGATGGCGCCGCGTCCGCGCGAGCGCATGGAGATGCCGGCGTGGTGGGCCAGGGTCATGACGGCGCGGACCATGACGTTCAGGCCCTTGATTTCATTCTCAAGGCTGTTGTCCAGGAACTCTGTTCCCAATCCAAAGCCGGCGTTATTGACGAGGAGGTCCACGGGAGCCAGGTCAGGCTTGTCGCGTTCTGCGGGTCCTCCCACGTCAAGGCGAGCGGCGACGCGTCCGCAGCCGGAGTCGGTGGACAGGTCGGCGGCGATCACCTCGGCGCGCACGCCGGCGACGTTCGCGAGCGAGTCCGCGAGCGCGCACAGGGCGTCTTCGTTGCGCGCGACGAGCACCAGGTCGTGGCCCGCGGCGGCCAGTTGCCAACAGAATTCTTCACCAATGCCGGAGGTTGCTCCGGTGACCAGCGCTGTTCCCATGGGGGAAGTCTAGCGCCGCATGGTGCGCGCAGCACGAAGCCGGGGCGGGAACGCGCGTGCGTCCCACCCCGGCTTACCATGTCATCGGGTCCGGATCAGGTATCCGGCTCCACCGCCGGCGAGGGCCGCCGGGATGACGAGCAGGACGAGCCAGTAGGGGCTCCATCCACCCGATCGGCCGGTCTCGGCGGCCGCGGCGATCGGCATGGCGCCCGATGCGTCGGCCGTCCCGTTCTCGGGGGCAGGCACGCCACCGCTCTGCGCGACTTCACCGCTCTGCGCACCGCTCTGGGGCGCAGCCGAGGGGCTCGCGGACGGGGCGGGCGCAGGAACCGCCTTCGGGGCGGTCACTGGTGCCGAACTGGCCGCACCGGTTGTTCCACTTGCCGCTCCGTTGCTGCGAGCGGCCGGAGTGCCGGTCGCGCTACCACCGGTCGCAGCGGGGGCTGCGGAACGGGTCGCGCCGGACGAGGCCGGGGTACCTGCGTTTGTCGCGGGCGCTGCGGGCACTCGAACCGGGCCGCCAGTGGGAGCGGGAGACGGGAAGGGGCGCGGCATCGGTGCAGGGTCAGCAATCGGGGCCGGAGCCGGAGCTGGGTCCGTCGTCGGTGCGGGAGCCGGAGCCGGGTCCGTCGTCGGTGCGGGAGCCGGAGCCGGGTCCGTCGTCGGTGCGGGAGCCGGAGCGGGGTCCACGCTCGGAGCCGGAGCGGGTGCAGGATCTGCGGTCGGCGCGGGGGCCGGAGTCGGATCGAGGCTCGGGGCGGGTGCGGGATCCACGCTCGGCGCGGGTGCGGGATCCACGCTCGGCGCGGGGGCGGGCGTCGGCTCGGGTGCCGGGGTGGGGACCGGCTCAGGCACCGGGGAGGGCCCGGGCGACGGCGTCGGAACGGGCTCTTCCTCGACCGGTGCGGGCTGCTCATTGTGGTGTCCGGATCGGACGATCACCGTGAAGGACTGGGGCTCGACGAGGCTGCGTTCGCCACTGCGTGCGCCCACCTCGATGCGGTAGGTGCCGGGCGCACTGAATACCCAGTTGCCGTGCATGTGCGTCGCTTCGGTCGTGTGGACGAGGCCGTCGCCCTTGGACGAGTCGAAGTGGACCTTCGCGCCCGCACCGAAGGTGCCGCCCTGGAAGAATGCGACGCGGGCGCCTTCGGGGGCCTGCGCGAGGTGCAGGGTCAGGTCGGCGCCCTCGGGCAGGGCAGCGTAGTCGATGCCCTCGGTGGATAGGCCCGGCCACACGATGTCGCTCTTCTGCGTCTCCGGCAGCACGTATGTGGCGGTGCCCACCGGGCCGAGCACGTCGTAGCTCGGGTCAGACAGAGACGCGGGACGTACGAAGCGCGCGTTCGGGGCGACCCCGAGGGTCGTGGATCCGACGGTACGTAGCACGGAGGTGCGAGCGTTGGTCAGGGAGTCGTCCTTAACGGCCAGGCCGTAGGTAAGACCGTTGCCTCCGCTCGCCTGAGTCAGGCGCACGTCCAGGTGTCCGCGCGCGATCTCCACGGGATCATTCAGCAGGGACGAGGCCGGGTCCGGGGTCGTGTCGTTTCCGCCGTTATCGGGGGTGGGAGCAGGATCGGGAGTCGGCTGAGGAGCGGGTTCTGGCTCTTCGGGGGCGGCGATGCCGTCACGCATCTTGAGCATCGCGGTGAGGCCCACGTGGGAACCGACGGTGACATCGGAGGCCTCGGCGACGGTCATGACCGCGTCGGAGAGGGGGTGCGGGCTCAGGGTGACGCGCATGTACATCGGATCCGACTGGCACACGCCGAGGTCTTGCGTCTTGGAGTCCATGCCTCCCGCGCCCAGGGTGCCTTCCATCGAACACCAGGGGCTGAAATCCCACTTGGATTCGAGGAACTCGATCTTGTAGGTGGCGCGCAGGGTCGGGTCGTTGGCGCGCACCGTGGCGGTGTACTGGTCGGTCGAGCCGGGGATGAGGTCGTAGGAGACCTCGACGCGGCGCGAGGAGATCGGCAGGTGGTCCGGGTTCCACACGGGTGCAGGGTCCGGGTTGGAGGGGCCGAGGATCGTGTCTGTGCCGCCGACGGTGACGGGTTCGGTCTCCCGCTGTGAGTACTGAACGGTCTGCGAGATCCAGCGAGCCGAGGCGGAGTCGCCGGGGACGTAGATCGCCTGAACGGCAGCAGCATCGGCGCCCAGCAGCTCGGAGACCGTCGCGCGGCCGCCTTCGACGGCGACCTCGGTCAGGAAGTAGCCATTGACGGTGATCCACGCACGCCCCGTGTCGGTGGTGACACCCGTATCGATCGTAATGTCGGTCAGGTGATTGTCGCCGGGATGCTCACGCTCAGCGTGGTGGGACAGGGTGAGCGTGGGCGCCGCGGAGTTGCCGTCACCGCGCTCAGCGCGGGCTCCGTTATAGGCGGATTCAATATCTTTGATGGTGCCGTTGGCGGGGTTCGCACCGCCGACCTGCCAGACCAGTGGCGTGATCGGCGAGGAATAGATGGCACTCCCGTCGGCACTTCGCGCTGTCATTTTGTAGTTCGCGACGTAGCGACCCGGCTGCGTGAAGGTCGTGTACAGGTGCGTGTGGCGCGGATTGTAGACGCTGCGGTAGGCAGTGTCATGGCTGGAGAGGAAGCGGTTCACGCTGTCGCCGTTGTCGATAAACATCTCCATGCGGCCCGGACCGTCGACGCTGATGAGGTCGAGCGTGTAGGTCTCGCCCTCGAACTTGTCGGTGTCTCCGATTTCGCCGGCTCCGAGGCCTGCCCAGATGGGCGTGTTACCGGGGCCGGGGTTCTGCGGGGCGGCGTTGAGGACGGTGCCCTCGGCACCCAGGAAGGCCAGGTCAGGGCGCTTCGCGGGGATGACGAGCTGCGACTTCGCCTCATCCTTGTCGCTCGTGCCGGTCCACGCCTTGGGGATCCACAGAGCGGTCTTCTCCATCGGCATGTTGATGGTGTTCAGGGAGAAGCTGTTGGTGTCGTCATGCCAGACGGGGATGGGTGCATCAACGTGCTGTCCGGTAACGATCCATTCCTTGTCCTGGTCGGGACCGGCCCACGCGGCGGCGGGGGTCAATGCCAGGAAGAGGGCGAGCGCAGCCGTGCTGATGCGTCGCAGGTGTGACATTCGAGTGCCTTTTCTAGCTATGTTGTCGGTGAGAATCATTATCACTCTAAATAAGCTCACACACAACTCACACCGATCAGGCTTGTTTCACGCGTGTTTCACGCGGCCTCCTCTCTCCCCCGCCGATAGGCTCGACCCCATGAGATTTGCGACCTGGAATGTCAACTCCATCCGCACGCGCGTCGACCGCGTTATTGCTTTCCTCGAGCGCTCTGGTACGGACGTGCTGGCCATGCAGGAAATTAAGTGCCGCCCCGACCAGTTCCCGACGGAAGCCTTTGAGGAGGCCGGCTACCACGTCGCCATCCATGGTCTCAACCAGTGGAACGGCGTCGCTGTCGCTTCCCGTCTGCCCATCCTGGATGTGCAGGACCACTTCCCCACCCAGCCCGCCTTCGGCGAGCCGCCCGTCGTCGAGGCCCGCGCGCTCGGCGTCACCATCGACACGACTAACACACTCCCCTCCGAGGATAGGCAGGCCTCGTCGATGACGATCTGGAGCCTGTACGTGCCCAACGGCCGCGAGCTCACGCACGCGCACTACGCCTACAAGCTGGAGTGGCTCGCGAACCTCGCCGAGCAGGGCCGCGGCTGGCTCACCGACCCGAGCGCCCTGATCGCCCTCGTCGGCGACTGGAACGTCGCCCCCCTGGACGAGGACGTGTGGGACATGAGCGCCTTCGAGGGAGCCACGCACGTGTCGGCGCCCGAGCGCGAGGCCTTCGCCGCTTTCGCCGCGGACGGCTGGGTTGAGGTCACGCGCGAGCGCGTCACAAACTACACCTACTGGGACTACCAGAAGCTGCGCTTCCCCAAGAACGAGGGCATGCGCATCGACTTCGCCTACTGCTCGCCGGCCCTCGCTGCGCGCGTGAGCGGCGCACAGATCGACCGCGACGAGCGCAAGGGCAAGGGAGCGTCCGACCACGTGCCCGTCATCGTCGACGTCGACTAAGAGGCGAACGAGGCCGGAACTCAGCCGGCCGATATGGGTCGAGGCCTGGGCGCGCGCCCAGGCCTCGTTCCGTATCGATTAGGCGTGCTCGCGCGCGAGGCGCAGCAACTCTGCATTGAGGGCTGACCAGTTGTCGTGATGCCACAGCCCGAAAGGCTCCGCGCCAACGAAGGCGGCGCTGGCACGAAGGTCACGGTCCGCCCACACGAACGAGCCGGATTGTCCGAAGTGCCCGATCGTGCGCGGGGAGGCGTCGGGCGCGGTCCAGTGCGGCGACTTCTCACCGCGAATCTCGAGGCCGAGGCCCCACGGGCAGGGATTGAAACGCCCGTAGCCGGGCACAACGCCAGCGAGCGCAGGAAACTGCGACAGAGCGGCAAGCGCAGCCAAGGGTCCACTCAGCAACGTTGGGCGTGCGAGCTCGGCACCGAAGAGGCTGACGTCGGACGCACTGGCAACCCCCGCATGAGCGGGGCTACCGGGAATATCGGCCGTCGCCATGCCGAGCGGCTCAAAGACCGTCTCGCGCACCCACTGCGCAATGCCGACGCCGGTCGCAGCCTCGATCACCTCACCGAGGACGTCGAAGCCCTCGTTCGAGTAGATCCGTCGCTTCTCCGGAGCAGCGACGGGGCGACGCCCCTCGAACGGCAGGCCCGAGGCGTGAGCCAGCAGGTGCCGGACCGTCGAACCCTCGGGACCCGCGGGATCATCGAGGGAAATCAGGCCTCGTTCGACCGCGACCAACACCGACCACGCGACGATCGGCTTGGTTACCGACGCGAGCGGGAAAACGCGATCGACGTCTCCGTACGTATAGACGACGTCGCCCCCGACACGAAGGACGAGGGCGACATCAAAGGATGGCAGTGGGCCGATCACGCGGTGGCCTCCGGAGCCGGAGCCACACCTGCCTCGGCGGCTGCTGTGGTCTTTTCACTGATCTTACGCAGGGTGCGCGCGTAAACTTCTGCGACCTCCTCGGGGACCGAGGCCCCGAGCTGCAGCACGTAGTGCGCAGGCAGACGCAGGAGCTGCACACACACAGCGAGGAAGTCCGCGACGAACTCACGAGCGTCGATCGGCTCGTCGTTGTAACGAGCCGAGACGACGGAGCCGTACCAGTAGCGAATGAGGATCCTCGCAAGCGTACGAGGAGTCGTACCGATTTCGGCACCCTCCTCCTCCACGAAGGTCTGGATCATCGCAGTGAGGGTTTCCTCCATCTGCTGGGTGCGGTACTTGTAGTGTGCGTGTGCAGGGTGCGCCTCAGAGGAGGACTCCGCCCACAGGACACAGTCCAGTGCGATGGCCGCATCGGCGCCGGGCTTGATGGCGAAGCGCATTTCCCCGACTGCCCAGTCAACAAACGAGCCCACGGTGATACCGCCCTCGTCGAACCCGCCTTCGGTCTCGTCGTTAATGGAAACGTCGAAGAGTGCGTTCATCTCCTCGTGACGCTGAATCGCGCTGCGCAGGATGGCTTCCTTCGAGGGGAAGTGATAGACCACCGCGGGGTGCGAAATGCCGACTCGGCGACCAAGGTCACGCAGGGAAAAGCCGTTATAGCCTCGCTCTGCAATCAGAACCATCGCTGCCGAGAGGATGGATTCACGCGTCGCCTGTCCTACGGAGTAGGCGCCACGGGCCTTCCTCTGGGTTGTCATATCATCTCCTGCTGTTGCGGGCACCACATACCGAGCGCCCGAAAAACACACTGGTAGTCAGTGTACCGCGCAATCTCAGGGTTTATCAACATTCATGACAAGCCCGTCAATGGAATCGTTGATGTCAACTGTCACATTCTGACCATCTTGAACGTCTCCACTGAGCAGCAGCTTGGCCAGTCGATCGCCAATCTCGCGCTGAATCAAGCGGCGCAGCGGGCGCGCTCCGAAGGCCGGATCATAGCCGACTCGAGCGAGCCATCCACGGGCCGGTTCGGTTACTGTCAATCCGATGCGACGCTCGCGCAGACGAGACTCCAGCGACGCGACGAGCAAATCGACGATCTCACCCAGATTTTCACGGGTAAGAGCGTCAAACATGACCGTCTCATCCAGCCTATTGAGAAACTCCGGACGGAAGGCCACCGATACGACAGACATGACAGACTCCCGCTTTTCTTCGGGTGTCAAGTCCGGGTCCGCCAGGAACTGCGATCCGAGGTTCGAGGTGAGGATCAGAATGGTGTTGCGGAAGTCGACCGTCCGCCCCTGTCCGTCAGTGAGACGTCCATCATCCAGAACCTGCAAAAGAATGTCGAAAATCTCAGGATCGGCCTTCTCGACTTCGTCCAGCAGAACCACGGAATAGGGACGACGGCGCACCGCCTCGGTCAGCTGACCGCCCTGCTCGTAGCCCACGTACCCCGGAGGGGCGCCGACGAGGCGCGCCACCGAGTGCTTTTCGGAGTACTCGGACATGTCGATACGCACCATCGCACGCTCGTCGTCGAAGAGGAACTCCGCGAGCGCCTTGGCCAGCTCCGTCTTACCCACGCCCGTCGGGCCGAGGAAAAGGAACGAACCGGTCGGACGGTTCGGGTCGGACAGGCCTGCGCGGGAGCGACGGACCGCATCGGACACCGCACGCACGGCTTCCTTCTGACCAATCAGGCGCTTTCCGAGCTCATCCTCCATGTGCAGGAGCTTGTCCGTCTCCGTTTGCAGGAGCTTACCCGTCGGAATTCCGGTCCACGCCTCGATGACCTCGGCGATCTCTGCGGGGCCGACCTTCTCGGCGATCATCGGCTCGTCGTCGCTACGGGCATCCTGCTCCTCAGCCTGCGCTTCAGCCTCGGCGATCTGACGCTCGACTGCCGGGATTTCACCGTTCTGCAGGCGCCCGGCTTCCTCCCAACGCCCCTCGCGCACGGCCAGGTCCAGCTGGGTACGCAGCGAGTCGAGCTGGACGCGCAGCTCACCAACACGGTTGTGACCAGCCTTCTCAGCCTCCCAGCGAGCCGTCAGAGCACGCAGGCTCTCCTCGCGGTCAGCGAGGTCGGCGCGCAGCTTGCTCAGCCGCTCCTGGGTAGCCTCATCCAGGCCCTCCGGATCGGACTCGGTCAGGTAGGACTCCTCCATGCGGAGGCGATCCACGCTGCGGCGCAGCTCATCGATCTCGACGGGCGAGGAGTCCAGCTCCATGCGCAGGCGCGAGGCCGCCTCATCGATCAGGTCGATCGCCTTGTCGGGCAGCTGGCGCCCCGTGATGTAGCGGTTCGACAGGGTCGCCGCAGCAACGAGCGCACCATCGGAGATGGTCACCTTGTGGTGAGCCTCGTACTTCGGCGCGATACCGCGCAGGATCGCAACGGTGTCCTCAACCGAAGGCTCGCCGACGAACACCTGCTGGAAACGACGCTCCAGCGCCGGATCCTTTTCGATGTTCTCGCGGTACTCATCGAGAGTCGTCGCACCGACCATGCGCAGCTCGCCGCGGGCGAGCATGGGCTTGAGCATATTGCCCGCGTCCATCGCACCCTCGGAGCCGCCACCCGCACCAACGACGGTATGCAGCTCGTCGATGAAGGTGATGATCTGCCCGTCTGAGCGAGAAATCTCGGACAGAACCGCCTTCAGGCGCTCCTCGAATTCACCGCGGTACTTCGCGCCGGCGACCATCGACGCAACGTCAAGGGAGACGAGGCGCTTGTCGCGCAGGGACTCCGGGACGTCGCCCGCGACGATGCGCTGGGCGAGGCCTTCAACGACGGCCGTCTTGCCGACGCCGGGCTCGCCGATCAGAACAGGATTGTTCTTAGTACGACGGGACAGGACCTGCACAACGCGGCGAATCTCGTTGTCACGGCCGATAACCGGATCGAGCTTGCCTTCGCGCGCCACCTCCGTGAGGTCGCGCCCGTACTTGGACAGGGCCTCGAAGGACCCCTCGGGGTCCGCCGAGGTGATCGGATCGGGGCGCAGCTGCGCGAGAGCCTGAGTCAGCGCGTCGGCCTCGACGCCGCCCTGGGCGAGGATGCGACCCGCCTCGGTCTGCGACGCAGCCAGCGCGATGAGCAGATGCTCGGTCGAGATGTACTGGTCGCCGCCAGCCTCAGCCCGCTCGCCGGCGTCGCGAACGACCGCGAGCAGAGCGTTCGAGGGCTGGGCGCTTCCGGCGGATGCGCCCTGCGCACTCGGGAGCGCCACGAGGGCATTGCGAGTGCGTGCGCCGATCGCGCGAACGTCGGCCCCAACGGCCTCGAGCAGGGAGAGCGCGATGCCTTCGCGCTGTTCGATCAGTGCTTCCAGCAGGTGGATGGGCTCCACCTGCGGGTTACCGGCTGCACCGGCAGCCTGAAGCGCAGAGGAGACGGCCTCCTGCGCCTTTGTCGTCATTTCACGTGCCATGAAATCACTCCTCCAAATGGTTTGTCTGGTGGCGTCGAGACAGTCAACGCCTTCTGACAGACACAACGAAGCTGAAATTGAGTCTATTCCACTCAACTTCAATTTTGAGGGGGATGTGAGTCAGCTCTCGGGAAGCCAGGCAGGGCCATCAAACCCGCGCTGATGACCGCCGGCAGGACCGGGCCCTTCATCATCATCGAGGCCATAGCGCTCCTCGAGCGCGCGGAAAAGCTGAAGGGTTGTCGCCAGCGCACACATCACCTGCTGCACGAGCTGCGCATCCGTCGCGCCATACTCGTAATCGGCATTCACCTCGGCGACGACACGGTCTCCCTCGTCCTGATCAGCAACGTAGGCCTTGGGCCACAGGAACTCGCCGTGCCACGCCTGCAGGAAGTCACGCAGATCCTCACCACATTCAATGGGAACGAGGCTCTTCATGACGGCAACGATCGACAGCACCTCGCGCGAGTCTCCGAGGAAGCGGAAGCAGAACAGATGCCCCTCCCAAAAACCGCAGAGGTCTCCATCGCTATCGATACGCCACGCCCACCCCTCAGAATCAAAAAGGAGTCCTAAGCGCTCCTGCGTGATGGGACGAACCATATCGAAACGATTGGCTTCAAACTCCGAATTACCCGTGACAATTCCTTCCGGAGGTGCTGCATTGCTACCTCCCCATTGTTCCATATCAGGGGCGGTATCGTCCGGCAGTTCGCGGCGGCGAGGAGTCTCCTCACCATCGGTCCCGCCGTCGACATCCGCCCGCCATAGCCAGCCCATGATGCACCCCTAGTCGCGCCGATGATTGGTGACGCGCCACTGCGTCGCTACCGATGGGGCGAGAGCGCGCCGATCACCCCTGACAGCGGTCTGCACATGCATACCCATTGGCGCCTCCTCAGCTCACCTCATCGTGTTACCAGCACGTGTCTTGGTAACTTCACAGTAGCGCAGAAACCGCGAAAAACCAACGCCCCTGACAGATTCAGCCCCGCGGAGGGGATGCACAATAAGACGGCGCATCACCGTCGTCGCAGCTCACCCGGCAGAGTTCACATCCCTCCATGCTAAATGTGTAGTCTCTCACATTTTTACATAGCCCTTGCAAGTAGAGCTTATTTCTATTAAATAGGAAAAGTTCACTCGCTGTCGCACGTACTCCCCTGCACATTCCCATTGGGCTCGACACCCGATGCGGGGACCGGAGCCACAGGGAACGACGAGGCCTGCGTGACTCCTATGGACACATCCGAGCGAACGACGGGAACGGGAACGAAGACCGGCATCGGCCTCTTCTTGGCACTCTTCGCGACCAGCCAGCGCAGCGCCCACTCAGCGGGACCGCGCGAAGATCCCATTGCCTCGGCAATGACACAGCCCAGGCCGATCAGTGCCCACACGACGAGCGCAATCAGTCCGGACACGGCGACGCCCAGCGAGCGCACACCGAAGGAGATTGACAACCCGCAGATGAGGATGAAGAGCAGCGTCTGGGACAGGTAGGCGGTCATCGAACGGCGACCGATCGCGCTGAGGAAGGCGCACGCGGTGCCCAGCTTTTCGCGTGGGCCGCCACCCACGAGGGCCAGAAGCGCCAGCCAGCCGCACGCACCCGCGACCCCCGAGGCGTGGAACAGCGGGTAAGACCAGGCGGCCGAGCCGGCGAACGCCCAATCCAGCTGCATGAGCGCGAAAGGCAACCCTCCGAGCGCTCCGATCCCCAGGCCGCACGCCGCAATTCCGGACAGCAACGCCCCACGCCCACGCGGGTCCTGGAGGAGGCCCCAGCGCGCCACGCCCACGCCGATCATGACGCAGGGAACCACCAGAGCCGTGAGGACAGTCATCGGCGTCGCGATGAGCCAGGAGGCAACAGACACCAGCGGATACCCCGCGTCCAGCGATACAGGATCGTGGAACTCCAACATCATCGCTTCTCGGCCCATAAACGCCGCCATCGACCAGATTCCCAGCAGGCTCAAGGAGCCAACAAGTACGCCGACCAGCACACGCACCCATGCGCGCGTCATGACGATCACCTCAGCAAAAACCACCGCAACCAGGCCATACGCCCCGATGATGTCACCCGAGAAGAAGACAGCATGCACCAAGCCGAAGGCCAGCATCCACCAGCCGCGACGGCGAATCAGGCGCGAGGCCGTGCGGCGCGCATAACGCTCGACGTTCTCCTCGACAATCTGTCGTTGGACGGGATGCCAGCCGGCAACCTCCTCGGCAGTGAAGGTCTCCATGACGGCCCGGCGCTCACGCTCCATCGTGCGCGAGGCCATGATCGCCATGCCGAAACCGAACAGGATCGAGAACAGCGGGTAGGCCCTGCGGTCAACGAACAGGGTCCGCGCCAGGTACCACCACTGGTCGGCGCTGCCCATCGCCGCAAGCGCCGCATGCCCGGCGTGAGGCGCCTCCGGGAAGTACCTCAGCCAAAAGGGGACGTTTGCCAGCGCAATGAGCGCGAGCATAAAGCCACGCGCGACGTCGGGGGCCGGGTATCGAAGCTGGCGTTCTCCCGTGAAAGACAGGGTACGCATGGTGTCCTTCCTCGTGGTGGTGCCGGTGCGAAAAAGGGGCGAGGCCGGAGAGTCTGTCCGGGCCTCGCCCCTGATCGCGTTACATGGGTCAGTACATCGCTGACATCATGGCCTGCTGCTGAAGCTCTTTGGTCTTACTGCCGGCTCGAACCACGAGGACGATACCAACGATCAGCAGGACGACACCGGTGACGCCAACCACGGTGCTCCACAGGAATGCGAAGCCGACCGTGTTCGTAAAGTCATTGGGGCTCACGCTCATGCCCGTCATGGACGCCTTCTGGTCGACACCTTCGCAGCGGACCGTGTAGGTGCCATTGTTCAGGCCGTCGATGTAGTAGAGCGACTTGTCGCTCTGGAACGGGGACATGTCGTACACGTTGTTGCCCGAGTCAATCATCTTGCACGTAGTTGCCTCGCCGCCCGAGATCTGGAGCATGTAGCTGCCGGCTCCGCCGACCTCAACGGTGCCGCCATTCGAGAAGGTGGCACCTTGAGCCAGAGCGCCAGCCATATCCGTGACGCCCTGGAACCACAGGACAAAGAAAAGGATGGGAGCGGCGACAAAAGACGCGAGGACGCCCAGGACGATGAGAATGGTGCCGGGGGCCTTGCTGGGGCCCTTCACGATCGGCATCGGGGCCGGACCACCGTAACCCTGGAAGTTCTGAGGCCCTCCCTGCATCGGCATACCCTGCATCGGCATACCCTGCATCGGAGCTCCCGCTCCGTTGTCACCGTACTGGGGCCAGGGTGTGCCCTGATCGCCCGGGACACCGTAGGGGGGATTCGACATGTGCGTGCCTTCCTGAAGAAAACTTTGCTTAAGCATAACAATGCGGCAGGCAGACTGAACAGTGCGCCGACGCGATTGGAACGCTCAGATAACCCTCGATCGTACGCTGTTTCCTGCCGTGGGGGAAAACGCCAGAGGGAACCACAAAGGGGACGAGGCCCGGGATAGTTCCCCCCGCCTCGTCCCCTTGTCGGAATCCGAGTCAGCGCACGGCGCTCAGCATGGATTCCTGCGTGATGCGGCGGCGCTTGCCGTTCACCTTCACCAGGAGAACGATGCCGACGATCAGGAGAATCAGGCCGACAACACCGACAACGGTGCCCCACACGAAGGGCATGGCGAAGACCTTTGTCACGACCTCAGGCGATGCGTTGAATGCGGTGATGTTCGCGCCGCTGGCGATGCCGTCACACTGCAGCACGTACGAGCCCGCGGGCAGGTTCTCTGCCAGATACACGTCCTCGCTGCCAGCGTAGGGTTCCAGCTCGTAGCTCTTGTCATCTGCGCCAATCAGCGAGCAGGAGGGGTCCTTGTGCGCGTCGGCCCGCACCATGAAGATGCCATCCGCGGTCACAGTGACGACGCTGCCGTTGGCGGTGGTGCCACCCTTGACCGCGTTGCCATCGGTGCCAGCCACACCGGCGATCATCGTGGCAAAGAAGACAATCGGCGCGATGAAAACCATGAGTACCACGCCGAGAACGAGCGTGGTGATGGCGCCGCCTCGACCGGGCAGCTTCGACATGACCACGGGCGCGGGAGCACCGTAGCCCTGCGGGGCTGCGGCACCCGGGTAGGAAATGCCGTTCGTGGGCACCGCGTTCTGCTGGTCCGCGGGACCGTAGGAGGGATTCGACATGTCTATGCCTTTCTGATGGAAGATCGAGCTCAGAATACTAGAGTCCCGCAACCAGAGCGCGACAGGACCAGATTGTGCGTCGCCGCCCCCCGCCGGGAATCGGCGACGGATGAATGAGGCTGAGGCGAGGTCAGGACAGCTGAATGCCGGCCAGCCGTTCCTTGCGTAGCTCGGCGACACCCGGCACGTCGAGTGGTTCCAGCGTTGCGCCCGTGGCGCGCTCGAGCAGCAGGTCCGCCAGCTCGGGGTTACGGGCGAGAGCGGGGCCGTGCATGTAGGTGGCGATGACGGACCCCTGAACGGCGCCGTCATAGCGCACCTCGGGCGCTTCCTCTCCCTGGGGTGTGCCGTTTCCGACGCCCGAGATGACGCGTCCCAGCGGGGAGGCGTCTGGGCCGAGAACGGTGCCGCCCCCGTGATTCTCGAAACCCGTCAGAGTCTGCGTAAGGCCGTCAAGAACGGGCTCACAGACGAGCTCACCGATCGCTCGGTGCCCCTGTGGGCGCGTCGTAATATCGAGGACGCCCATACCGGGAACGCGCACGCCCCGAGCATCCTCGTACCAGTGGCCGAGAACCTGCAGGGAGGCGCAGATCGCGAGGAGCGGGCGCCCCGCGTAGAGGGCGCGGGCGAGACCGGAGGTGCCGCGGAACTTGTCGGCCGCGAGCGCCTGGGCGGTATCCTCGCCACCTCCGAGAGTGTAAATGTCTAGGCTGTCCGGGATCTCCTCGGTCAAGCCGACGTGGACGACCTCGGCGTCGATGCCGCGCCTGCGGGCTCGCTCGGCGAGGATCAGCGCGTTACCGCTGTCACCGTAGGTGCCCAGGACCTCGGGCATGAGGACGCCGATTCGCAGCGTGGAGGCACTCATCGCGCGCCTTCCTTTCGATCGAGCAGGACCTTGAAGTCGCGCATGGCCGTGTAGTTGAGGAGCATCTCGACGCGGCCGGGCTCGCACGCGGCGAGGGCGTCCATGGGCAGCGGAATGAGGTCGCAGTGGACGCCCGCATATTCGAGGCGCACGGCCAGGTCGGCGCCGCGCTCACCGCAGGTCACAACGCGGCGGCCGGGCTGCTTGACGGCGGAAAAGTCGACGTCCCACAGCCAGGAGAGGTCCTGGCCGTCGGGCACCTGGCCGTTGACGCCGATGACAACCTGGTCGACGCGCGGGTCGATCATCGTCATGGCTTCCTGCCATCCGGCGGGGTTCTTGGCGAGCATGAGGCGCGCACTGCGTCCGTTGACATCGTGGACGGAGTAGCGTCCCGCGACTTCGGCGACGCTGCTGACGGCCGCGGCGGCAGCAGCGGGGTCAATGCCCATCGCGACGGCGGCGGCGACGGCCTGCGCGGCATTGCCAAGGTTGGCGCGCCCGGGAAGCTTCAGCTTGAGGGGGACGCTGACGCCGTCGGGTCCACGCAGCGTCGCGCGCGGCCCCTCGGGGGCCAGCTCGATGTCCTCGAGCCACCACTGAGGCTGAGGACGGCTGCTGAGCTCAGGGAGTTCCTCGCCGTCGAAGGCTGGGATCAGGTGCCAGTCCTCGCCGGAGCGAACGACGCGGCCACCGCGCGGGTATGCGGCGGAGTCCCCTCCCCAACCGGCGCCTGCGGCCACCCACACGACGTTCGGATTGTCGGCGGCGGCGGAAACGATCAGCGGGTCATCGCAGTTGGCGACGACGACGGCGCCCGGGTGGGCCGAGGCCCCGTCACGCAGGCGACGCTCGACGGAGCCAATTTCGCCGACGCGGTCAAGCTGATCGCGCGAGAGATTCAGGTACACGAAGACCGCCGGCTTCACGTCGGCGGCGACGGCGGGCACGTGCATCTCGTCGACCTCGAGGGCCGCTCGCGTCGCCCCCTTACCCTGCATGAGGGCCGTAATCACGCCCGAGGTCATGTTGTCACCATTGATGTTCGAAGCGACGGGTCCGGCGCTTTCGAGGGCCGCCCGCACCATGCGCGTCGTCGTCGACTTTCCGTTCGTACCGGTCACGATGACGGAAGAGTAGGGGGCTGCCAGCTCCGAAAGGAACGTCGGCGAGATGCGCATGGCAACCTCACCGCCAATCATGCCGCCGGATCCGCGCCCGAGGGCCCGGGAGGCGAAGCGGGCGGCACCGCCGGCCGCTTTGGCCACGCGCGAGCGCACCGACAGGTGATGCGAAGATTTCGTCATGCGTCCACGTTAACGCATGCGGGGCATCGGTCGCACCGCTGACGCATCTCGATCCTTTCTATCAGGACACAGACGAGGGACACCTCTCAGACTGCCTTCCTCGCGCAACACGCTGATACCCATCTGACCTGCACAGATAGTTACGTATTGCATACCGACGTTATCCACGCCATCTCTCTGTGATGGCATCGATATTTCCTAACGGTCAATACCGACCGATGAGCCACCCACGAGCATCGTCCCACCGGCCCACAACATGAGCATTTTCAAGGAAAAGGCGTACCCACCAACAAACTTGCAGGTCAGAGGGCATTTCCAAAAAATAGTAGCGAATCTGACGCACACATTTCACGCAGCCCCTGCACGTTTGCGCCAAGCGGTCCACACCCCAACAATCAACTATCGAAACCGGCTGTGACCTGGTAAAACTATGTTCAGCAGGCGAAAGCCTGTCGCCTGTTCCAGGCTTCGGTCGGGGATCCTGTGTGCCCCCGGATCCTCGATCGAATATGCTGCGGGACCCATCCTTTGGATGGGTCCCGCAGTCCTTTATGTCTCGATGTCCTAGCTGCGAGAGACGATCGTCCCTTCAATCACCGCGCGCGCGTTCGATCGCGGCGCAGCCGGAAGGGCCGAACGCGCCGAAGCCTCGGAGGAGGCGAGCGCCGCGAGCGCCCGCACCGGATTCCACACGGTGAGAGAGCCCCCAGAGCGAGCCTCAGACCTCGAGGAGCTATCCCATGGGCGCTGGCCTCGTCGCATCGGCATGACCTGACCGTCCGCAGACGCAGCGAACACACGGTTGCGCTTAGCCTCGGCCGCGGCGACCGCCCCACGCAGAGCGTCCCGTTCCTCTTCCAAGGCCTCGACTCGCCGCTCGAGCTCGAGGATACGTCGGATACCCGCCAGGTTGATGCCCTCTTCCTGGCTCATCCGCTGCACGTCGCGCAGACGCTGCACGTCCCGCTTCGTATAGCGGCGTCCCCGCCCCTTAGTACGGGCCGGGATCACCAGGCCGAGACGGTCGTACTGGCGCAGGGTCTGCGGATGCATGCCCGCCAGCTCAGCCGCAACCGAGATGACGAACGTGATCGCATCGTCCGATCCCGTCGTCGCCATGGCTTACTCCTCCACGGCCTTGAACAGGGAGGCGCGGACGTCGAGGTCACCCTCGGCCGTCGCCATCTCCTTCGCGAGCTTCTTGAGGTCGCGGCTCGGCTTGGCGGGAACCTGGATGGCCACGCGGGCAATCAGGTCACCCGTCGCCTTGGAGGTCTTCACTCCCCCGCCGCGCATGCGAATCTCGGAGCCCGAGGAGGAACCCGCAGGCACCTTGACCGTGGCCGTGTTGCCATCGATTATGGGCACGTCGACGACGGTACCGAGGATCGCCTCGGACACCGTGACGGGCAGGGTGAGAACCAGGTCGTCGCCCTCGCGCGAGAACACGGGATGCGGCTTGACGGTCACGGCGACCTCGAGGTCGCCGGCGGGACCGCCGTTGATACCGGGCTTGCCGTGGCCCTTGACGCGGACCTTCTGGCCATCCTTAATGCCCGCGGGAATGCGGACCTTGATCGGAGAGCCGCCGACCTTGATGGTCAGGGTCGCGCCGTTGAGGGCCTGGCGGAAGGAGATGGAAAGCTTCGCGCGCACGGTCCCACCCTTTTCAGGGGTGGGCGCCGCCTGCTGGGCGTGACCGGCTCCGCCGAAGGGCGAACCGTAGGGGTCGCCCCCAAAACGCGCGCCACCGCCGCCACCGCCGAAGAGACCGGAGAGGATGTCTTCGAAGCCACCACCGCCGGGCATGCCGGAGGTCTGGAAGCGCACGTTATGACCGCCGCCTCCGAAGCCGCCGGCACCGCCGAAGGCACCGAAGAGGTCCTCGAAGCCGCCCGCGCCGCCCGATCCGGCGGAGAAGCGTGCCCCGCCGCTAGCCATCGCGCGGATCGCGTCATAGCGCTTGCGATCCTCGTCATTGGACAGGACGGCGTAGGCCTCGCCGATTTCCTTGAACTTATCCTCAGCGGCCTTGTCGCCCGGGTTCTGATCCGGGTGCCACTGCCGAGCCAGCTTGCGGTAGGCCTTGGTGATGGCCTTCTTATCCGCTGTCTTGTCAACTCCGAGGACCTTGTAGAAGTCCTTGGAGAACCATTCCTGTTCACTCACGCGCGTGTCACCTCTCTTTCAGTTGCGAGCGTGTCGATGTCATTCAGGGTTGTTCACCAGCACCTTCGCGGCGCGCACGACGCGTTCGCCACGGCGATAGCCACTCGTGAGGACCTGCCCGATGACGGGATGGTCGACGTCCGGGCTGGTGGTCGCCATAAGGGCGTCGTGCAGGGCGGGATCGAAGTCGTCGCCCGGGGCGCCGTAGCGCTCCAGCTCGAAACGCGTCTTGAGCGTCTCCTCGAGCTTCGTGGCGATCGACGCGAAGGGGCCATCCTCCAGGTCGCCATGCGCGCGGGCGGCGGCGATGTCGTCGAGGACGCTGATGAGCGACTCGATGACCTCGTCCTGGCCCGCGGTCTTGTAGCCGGGGATGGCCTCCTTGGAGCGGCGCACATAGTTGGCGTACTCCTGGCCCTGGTTATACAGCTCCGCGTTGGCGCGGGCCAGCTGGTCCTCAACGCTCGCGATGCGCTCGAGGGCCGTGGCGAGGTCGGAGTCCTCGATCTGCTCCTCGAAGGCGCTCATGTCGTCGGCCGAGCCCTCGGACGAGGCCTGGGCAGCGTCATCCGCGCCGAGTGCGGTCTCGTTGTTCTCGGCCGCCTGGCCGGCCGGGGCCGACTCGAAGGAGTCGGCCCCGGCGACGTTGGCGTCTTCGTTGGGCGCCGAGAAACCGTTGGTTTCTTCGGTGCTCACTTGTTGTCCTCGTCAACGATCTCGGCGTCCACGACGTCGTCCTGCGCGGGCGCGGACTGGGCACCGGCCTCGTCGGCCTGCTGCTTGGCGTAGATCTCCTGGCCGATCTTCATGCCGGACTCGGACAGGGTCGCCGTGGCGGTCTTCACGGCCTCGATGTCGTCACCCTTGAGGGCTTCCTTGACGGCGTCGACGTCCTTCTGGACGGCCTCGCGAGTCTCCTCAGAGATTTTGTCGGCCTCGTCCTTGAGCAGCTTCTCCGTCGCGTAGACGGCCTGCTCAGCCTGGTTTCGGATGTCGGCCTCTTCGCGGCGCTTCTTATCCTCGGCGGCGTGCTCCTCGGCCTCGCGCACCATGCGGTCGATCTCCTCCTTGGACAGGGACGAACCACCGGTGATCGTCACCGACTGCTCCTTGCCGGTGCCACGATCCTTCGCGGAGACGTGAACGATGCCGTTCGCGTCGATGTCGAAGGTGACCTCGATCTGCGGCACGCCACGGGGCGCCGGGGCGATGCCGGACAGCTCGAAGGTGCCGAGCAGCTTGTTGTCACGGGCGAACTCACGCTCGCCCTGGTAGACCTGGATAAGCACGGAGGGCTGGCCGTCCTCGGCGGTGGAGAAGATCTCCGAGGCCTTGGTCGGGATGGCCGTGTTGCGATCGATGAGCTTGGTCATGACGCCACCCTTGGTCTCGATACCGAGCGACAGCGGGGTCACGTCGATGAGCAGGACATCCTTACGGTCACCCTGGATGACACCGGCCTGCAGGGCGGCACCCACGGCGACGACCTCATCGGGGTTGACGCCCTTGTTGGGCTCGCGACCGCCGGTCAGCTCCTTGACGACCTCGGTGACGGCGGGCATACGGGTGGAGCCGCCGACGAGCACGACGTGGTCGATCTCGGAGACGGTCACGCCAGCCTCAGCCATGACATCGCGGAAGGGCTTCTTGGTGCGCTCAAGCAGGTCGGAGGTGAGCTCCTCGAACTTGGCGCGTGTGAGGGACTCATCCAGGTGGATGGGGCCATCGGCGGTCATGGACAGGTACTGCAGCGAGATGTTCGTGGAGGTCGCGGAGGACAGCTCCTTCTTCGCCTGCTCAGCGGCTTCCTTCAGGCGCTGGAGGGCGACCGCGTCCTTGGACAGGTCGGCGCCGGTCTTGGCCTTGACCCGGTCGATCAGCCAGTTAACGATGCGCTGATCCCAGTCGTCGCCACCCAGGTTGTTGTCGCCGGAGGTGGCGCGCACCTGGATGGTGGAGAAGCCGTCGTCATCCTTGCCCACCTCGAGGAGGGACACGTCGAAGGTGCCGCCACCGAGGTCGAAGACCAGGATGAGCTCATCTTCCTTGCCCTTTTCGAGGCCGTAGGCGAGGGCCGCGGCGGTGGGCTCGTTGACGATGCGCTCGACCTTGAGGCCGGCGATCTGACCGGCGTCCTTGGTGGCCTGGCGCTGAGCGTCGTTGAAGTAGGCAGGGACGGTGATGACAGCCTCGGTGACGGGCTCGCCCAGGTAGGCCTCGGCGTCAGCCTTCAGCTTCATGAGGATGCGCGCGGAGATTTCCTGCGCGGTGTACTTCTTACCGTCGATCTCCGTGGTCCAGTCGGTGCCCATGTGGCGCTTGACGGACGAGATGGTGCGATCAACGTTCGTGACCGCCTGACGCTTGGCTATCTCACCAACCAGGACCTCGCCGGTCTTGGAGAAGGCAACGACCGAGGGAGTCGTGCGAGCGCCTTCAGCGTTCGGAATAATGGTGGGTTCGCCGCCTTCGAGGACGGCGATAGCGGAGTTGGTGGTGCCGAGGTCGATGCCGACTGCACGTGCCATAGTGTGTGTTCCTTTCATCGGCGAGGCCGACTCCGTCTCACCGGAGCGGCTCGCATTGCTGTCTCGTGCCGGGATGATCCCGACAGACCCTTGAGTCTGATGTACTCAACTTTACGAGCAGACCTTTTATTCCGCAACCTGAAGAGACAGAACTTGAGTCACATATGCTCAGGTTTCACAATGAGCGTTATTTACCCAGCTATGGCCGAACAACTCTCCCGGATGATA
Organism: Schaalia odontolytica; assembly: GCF_009730335.1. Lineage (GTDB taxonomy): Bacteria > Actinomycetota > Actinomycetes > Actinomycetales > Actinomycetaceae > Pauljensenia > Pauljensenia dentiphila. The sequence goes on along the minus strand of NZ_CP046315.1, from coordinate 583,547 downwards.
CGGCGGACCCCCGGGCCCGTGGGGCCCGGGGGTCCGGAGCTCAGCGCTCAGAGCGCTCGCTCAACCGTTGAGCGCATCAGTGACGCGCGCGGCGCAGGGCGAGGAGTCCTCCACCCGCTCCCAGCAGGATCAGGGTCGCGAGGGATCCACCGATCACATCGGCGCCAGTCTTGGCCAGCTTGGGACGGTCTCCACCGCCGTTGCCACCGGGGGTCTCACTCGGCGTCGGGGTCGGCGACGGAACCGGGGTGTAGGTGTTGGTCACCTCGAAGGAGGCCACCTCACCGGACTTAACCATCACAGGATCAATCGTGGAGGTCTGGAGGGTGAAGCCAGCAACCGACGCATCACGCTCGGTCACCGTGCAAGTCGCACCAGCGGGAATCTCAGCAGACTCCTTGGCCTGACCGGCAACAACATCCGTGATCGAACCGGAGGTCTTCGCAGCATCGTCACACACGTAATCGAAAGCGAAGGTCTTACCAGCCGGAATGTCACCAACAACCTTCTTGGTCACAGCAATCTTGCCCGGAACCGGGGTGTAGGTGTTGGTCACCTCGAAGGAGGCCACCTCACCGGACTTAACCATCACAGGATCAATCGTGGAGGTCTGGAGGGTGAAGCCAGCAACCGACGCATCACGCTCGGTCACCGTGCAAGTCGCACCAGCGGGAATCTCAGCAGACTCCTTGGCCTGACCGGCAACAACATCCGTGATCGAACCGGAGGTCTTCGCAGCATCGTCACACACGTAATCGAAAGCGAAGGTCTTACCAGCCGGAATGTCACCAACAACCTTCTTGGTCACAGCAATCTTGCCGGGAGCCGGGGCTGCGGTGTTGGTCAGCGTGACCGCAGAGACGTTGTTCTCAGCGATGGTGAAGGAGACCTCGTTCACGGCGCTCGTGGATCCGACGGAGAAGGAGGGCTCCCCCTGCCAACGCAGTGCAGCAGGCAGCTGTGCGGAGTCGAGGGACTCCGTGAGCGTCACCTTGGTGCCCTTGGGGAAGGCCACACCGGCCACGCCCTGCTCAACGGGAACCTTCATCGTGTAGGGGTTGGTTCCGCCCTCGGGAGCGGTCCACTCGGGGTGGAGAGCCGGGTCCCAGCCAGCGGGAAGTTCGTACTTGACGTTAACCGTGACGGCCGTGGCGGCGGGGATCTGTCCCGCGTCGGCACCGACCTGCGCTCCGAGGACGTACTTCTTCACGCCGAAGGCACCGTAGCCGGGCTTCATCTCAATGGTGTAGGTGATCGGGTCGCGGTAGCTGATCGCCGAGGTGATCGGGCCTTCCTTGTCACCCACCAGCGTCGCACTGTTCGTGTACTGCTTCTCAGGGATGACGTTACCGTCGATCTTCGAGGAGTAGACGATCTCGTAGTTAATCGCCGGGTCGAAGTTGCCGTCAGTACGGGTGAGAGTCACCGTCGCAGACTTGCCGTCTGCGGAGATCGTACGCTCCAGCGTGTAGTTGCCGTAGGTCGTTTTGATGCCGGGCTGCCCGACTCGCGCGACCGTCGGGTACTGGTTCGGCGCACTCTTGGGGTCCACTCGAACGTACCAGGTGGAGTCATCAGGCAGCAGCGTCTGACCGTCAGCACCGAGGACATCGTTGAAGACGACCTTGTTCGCATAGGTTCCCGCAGGCATTCCAGAACGCTCCGAAAGGCGGCGCCCGGAACCAGTAATGTGCCAGTTGATCTGGGTCGAGTCGCGCTTGAGGGAGTTGGCATACTTGCCGACGTTCTTCTCGGTCCACAGGCGCTGGGTGATGGGCTCATCGTTCGGGTTGGGAACCTGAGTCTCAACACCGTTGGCATTGAAAGGAAGCTTGGTCAGAGGAGTTTCCTTCTGAGCCATGAGCATCTGATTCATCTTGCCCTTGACGTTGCTTTGGGCCGCGACAGCTTGATTGAAGGTACAGGTCATGACATCGGCGGCGGTCACACACTCGCCGACCTGCACGCCTTCAAACATCAGCGGATCGCTACGCCCAACCTCGCGGAAACGGTAGTAGTTCGTAATGTCAGGCAGTGCGGCCCCAGTGGTCGGCAGCCCGACCGTGAAAGAGTCGCCCGGCTGCGGATTGGCATCGCTGGCATCCCACTCAACGTACATCCTCACCGGATCCTCAACCTGGGCACCCGCCCCGGGGATCTCCACTCCGTCCTGGTCAGACAGAACGAGGGGCTTGATCGCAACCTTAATGTTGGGGTTGACGGCAGCCTCGGCGGGCGCGGCCGAAAAGACGCCAAAGACGCCTATCCCCGTTGCGGCAAGAACAAGCGCCGAGGCGCTAGCTGCCACCCGCGCCCACTTAGCGCGGAACATCGTCATCAATTCATCCTCCGTAGGGTTCGTTTCAATCCGCGCGGCCTGGACATAGTGGTGACCACGACGGTTACCAGACACACTACGTATGATCGGAATGACCCATAAGACCCAAAGCTCAACAAACCCTGACCATCCTCTGGAAGTTAGCTCGACCACCAGGTTCCACGCACCCACAGAGCCAACAGGAGACGCCAGCAACAACTTTCCAACCAGTCAGCATTTAAAATATGCACTTGATCACAACCAGCTCGACACGCCGTAGCAATGTGGCAGCAAATGGCATTCATCACTTTCCTTCGCTAGACTGTGACCGCCTCCAAACCGGAGTTTCTCATCAATCAACGGAGACTTGATGCACATCACGAAACGAGTGGCTGGTACCCTCCTCGCCGGCCTCCTAACACTAGGAATGGCAGGTCCCGCCTTGGCCGACACGCCGACAGCCGACGGTGCCCAGTCCGGCACCCCCGCCCCCCAGGCCACCTACGACGCGCGCTACGCGATCCCCGCAGCCGTCGCAGCCTCGAGCGAGGCGAAGGTATCCGAGTGGCAGGACATGAAGTACGCCATGTTCATCCACTGGGGCGTCTACTCCTCCTACGCAGGCTGGTACAAGGGCCAGAAGCAGGAAGTGGGCTACCCCGAGCAGATCAAGGCATGGGGCCACCAGCAGACCTGGGATTCCCGTATCCCGCTCCAGGGCATCCCGCGCGAAGAGTACCTGGCCACCGCCCAAACATTCGAGGCCCCCAACTTCGATGCCACCGCGTGGTGCCAGCAGGCCAAAGACACCGGCATGAAGATGCTGCTCATCACCTCCAAACACCACGACGGCTTCGCCATGTGGGACACGGCAACAACCGACTACAACTTCACCAAGCAGTCGCCATCCCACCGCGACCCGCTCCTCGAGCTGTCCCAGGCCTGCAAGCAGGTCGGCATTAAGTTCGGCCTCTACTTCTCCAACATCGACTGGGAGAAGCAGCCCGAGAACCCCTGGCAAAACGCCAACACGCTCGACGAAGAGGGCTACATGGAATACATCCATGCCCAACTCAAGGAACTCCTCGGCGGTAAGTACGGCGAGATCGCCGAGCTCTGGTACGACATGGGAAAGCCCAACCCTGCCCAGTCTGACCAGCTGCGCAAGTGGGCGCACGAACTCCAGCCGAACATCATGATCAACTCGCGCGTGGGCAACGACCGCGCGGACTTTGAGGTCGGCTGGGACAACGAGATGCAGTCCGAGCAGACCCAGGGCCCCTGGGAGTCGGCCGTCTCGATCTTCCACAAGACATGGGGCTACGCGAACTGGGACGACGCGGCTCCCAAGTTCAAGGACACCGGCTACCCGGACTACCCGAACTGGGACCACATGATCAACGTGGACAACACGACGGCGCTGCGTAAAGCGCCCGGCGGCGCCCACAAGAAGACCACCGAGATCGTGGGCAACATGTTCTCGACCGTTGCCCTGGGAGGCCAGTTCCTCTTCAACGTCGGCCCAAAGTTCGACGGTTCCTACGACCCGTGGGATGCCTCCGTCCTCAAGGGAATCGGCGACTGGAACCGCGCACACCCCGGCATCCTCAACAACTCGCGCCCGACCCACTTCCCCATCGAGTCCTGGGGCAAGACCATGGTCGATGACTCCCACATCTACATGGGCATCGAGAAGTGGCCCGCTGACGGCGTGATTACCCTACGCGGCGCCGGCGCCAACGACATCTCCTCGGTGAAGCTGGACGGCTCCGACGCGGCTCTGACCTACAAGGTCGAGGGCAACGACCTCGTCATCACGCTGCCCGCGCAGCCCGACGAGATCCTCCCCGTCGTCACGGCCACCACGAACGGCGCACCCAACTACGTGCCCACCGGCCTGACCACCATCGGCACCGAGGCGACCACGATCCCCGCCTCCGGCCTCGAAAAGTTCAAGGCCCCCACCCCCAAGACCGGCGAGACCAGCTTCACGGCCTCCATCACCTCGGGTGACCAGATCGCCTCGGGCGTAAGCGTCTCCTTCGACACCGAGGGCTTCACGGACGCCTACGCGAAGTACAAGGTCAGCGTCGACGGACAGGTCATCAAGGGCCTGACAGTCGCCGAGCTCAAGGAAGGCGTCGGCCCCTTCGCGATCGGAGCAAACCAGACCGCTCGCGTGACCCTGGAATACGACAACCCGGCATACGTCCTCAAGGGCTTCGGCAAGGACACGACCGTCAAGTCGGTCACCGTCAAGGCCGAGAAGCTCTCGACCCCCGCCGTGACCGTCAAGCCGTCGACCGTCGAGGCAGGAAAGACGATCACTGTGAAGGGCACGGGCTTCGCTCCCGAGTCCGCCGTGACCCTCACGCTGCACTCCGAGCCTGTTGAGGTCGGCACCGCCACCGTTGACGAGAACGGGGCTTTCTCCGCAGAGGTAACGGTTCCCGCCAACACCGAGGCCGGGGACCACACGGTCGTCGCGGAGTCCACTTCGCCAGCAGTTACGGCATCCGCACCGCTGACGGTGACCGCGCCAGCCGTTCCCTCCGCGGAGCCGAGCGCATCTCCGAGCGTCCAGCCCTCCGCAGCCCCGGCACCCGCCCCCGAGCAGGGCGGCAAGGGAGGCCTGGCCCGAACCGGTACCAACGCGCTGATCGTCGTCGCTGGCGCGCTGATCGCCGCCGGTGTCGGCACCGTGCTCATCCGCCGCTCGCGTCTGACCAAGGCCTAAGCGCCGCGTGGGCATAACCACCACTCAAGTGGGCGGGGCGTACCTGACGGTACACCCCGCCCACACTTACACTTAACAGATGCGCTGCGACCACTTTGACGCCGGCACCTGCCACTCCTGTTCGCTCCTCCCCCAGCCCTACGAGCGACAGCTCGCGGAGAAGGTTGACGCAGTCGTGGCAGCTTTAGCCCACGTCCCGGGAACCCAGGAGATCCGGTGGCTAAGCCCAGCCTCGTCCCCCGAAGAGGGATTCCGCACGAGCGTCAAGCTCGTGGTCGGAGGCAGTCGCCGCCGCCCCACCCTGGGCCTCCTGGGGCCCGACCGGCGCGGCGTCGACCTACCCGGCTGCCCCATCCAGCACCCCGCGATCAATCGCGCGACGCCCGGCCTCAAGCGCTTCATCCGGGCACTGGACCTCACCCCCTACGACGTGCCCACCAAGCGCGGAGAACTCAAGAACATCCTCGTCACCGTGGGGGCGGAGGAGCGCCTCATGATTCGCTTCGTGCTACGCACGCGCGAGCGAGTCTCTGACATCCGCTCGGCACTGCCGCTCCTGCGCGATCTCGTGCCGAGCGCGCACGTCGTCACAGCGAACATTCACCCCACGCACGAGGCCATCGTGGAGGGGCCCGACGAGATCATCCTGACGCGGACCCGCACGCTACCGCTCAGCGTCGAGGGCCTCGAGTTGGGGCCTCGCTCTTTCGCGCAGACCAACGCACACGTCGCTTCCACCCTGTACGAGCAGGCCTCGGTGTGGGCGTCGCGGCCCTTCACCGACGGGCGGCTGCCCGAAAGCCTGTGGGATCTGTACTGCGGCGTCGGCGGATTCGCGCTGGCGTGCGCTCGCTCCGGGTTCCCGCGCGTCACCGGCGTCGAAGTCTCCCCCGGCGCGATTTCTTCTGCGATCAGCGCCGCCCGACACGCGGGTCTGTCCCGAGGCGCCGCCACCTTCATCGCAGACGACGCGACCGCGTGGGCGCGCGCCCAGTCGCCCGAGGATGTGCCCGACGTGATCGTCGTCAACCCGCCGCGTCGAGGCATTGGGGCGGATCTTGCCGCCTACCTCAATGGATGCGCCGCTCCCCGCGTCATCTACTCCTCGTGCAATCCCGCGTCGTTGGCGAGAGACCTGCAGCTCATGCCATCCCTGCGACCCGTCGAGGGCCGCATCTTCGACATGTTCCCGCACACGACCCACGTGGAGGTCGCCCTCCTCCTCGAGCGAGAGCGCGCGTAGCGGAAAGACTACTGTAGCGCCGGACCGCCACGGGGACGAATTCCCGGCCCTCTCCTCGGAACAGGCCAAACACACACCTCGCACGCAACCGATACACTGACGCGAAACGACACTGCCCCCGAAAGGCTTGCGTCCATGAGGATCGAACACGTCGCGATGTATATCAACGACCTCGAGGCCGCGCGCGACTTCTTCGTCCGCTACCTCGGAGGCCGCTCCGACGGCGGCTACCACAACACGACCACGGGTTTTCGATCCTACTTCATCACTTTCGAGGAAGGCCCGCGCCTGGAAGTCATGACGAAGCCGCGCATGGACGATGCCGTCAAGGGCATCAATCGCACGGGGTACGCGCACATCGCTTTCTCTGTCGGAAGCGAGGAAGCGGTCGACGAGTTGACCGCCACCCTCCACGCTGGGGGGTACGAGGTCCTGAGCGGCCCCAGAACAACCGGCGACGGCTACTACGAGAGCTGCGTCGTGGCCATCGAGGGAAACCAGATCGAGATCACGATCTGATGCCGCTGCGTGCGCACTATCGTCGATGCTTCTGCCATCAACCTCACGCGGCTCACCGAGTCGCATAGGTTCCATCGTGGGCGAATAACTGCACGGAGCACCCACGTGTCCGCCAACTGGCGTCGCCTTGCAAGACCCCTCTTCCACGCCTCGCGCTGCGCGCCCGCTACACTGGACCCAGACGTTAGGAGAAACATGACCGTCGAACTTATCACCGCCGCCACACCCGAAATCCACGAGGCCATGGGCCGCCTGATCCCCCAGCTGTCCCGCTCCGCCGCCCCCATGAGCGAGGCCGACGTGCAGCGCTTCCTCTCCCAGTCCGGCGTGCACTTCTTCGTGTTCCGCTCCGAGACAGCCGACGCCGAAGGCAACCACCCGATCCTCGGCATGCTGTCGCTGGCCACCTTCGAGATCCCCACGGGCGTGCGCGCGTGGGTCGAGGACGTCGTCGTCGACGAGGCCGCCCGCGGCCAGGGTGCCGGCCAGGCCCTCGTGGTCGCCGCGATCGAGCACGCTCAGAAGATCGGTGCCCGCACCGTCGACCTGACGTCGCGCCCCTCGCGTGAGGCCGCGAACCGCCTGTACCAGCGCGCCGGCTTCCAGCTGCGCGAGACCAACGTGTACCGCGTGACGCTCGAGAAGAAGTGAGCGCGCGACGCTTGCGTTCTTGAGCCACTTGCATTCCTGAGTTGCCGCCCGCCCCCGCGTGACGCGTGGGCGGGCGCTTCGTTTGGGGCGTTGAAGGCACGGCTAGCCTGAGCCGGGCTGCCGGGCCTGAGAGCGCCCAGCGTTACAAACGTCGTCGTTCCTACTCAAAAAACGACTCTATTCGAAGAAAAATCCGTCAGAATGACGACCTTTGCCACAACAGGCGCGAAAAAGTTCGCCCAGCACGCCACAGACCGACGATTTTGGGCCATTTTTCGTGCGCTGGGCGAACTTTTTCGCGCACAGGCAGCTGTGAGGTGGCGACGTTGAAACCGACGACACCACTGCAACCACTGATGCAGGCCAACGTGAAACCGCCATCACCAATGCTCGCCCCAGAACAGCGACCATTGAAACCACCATCACCTCTGCAACCGAAAAATGCACGAAAAACACCCATTTCTCGCCCGCAAAGGTGATGGCGGTTTCAACCCCACGCGCGCACGAGCGAGCAAAGGCGATAGCGGTTTCATCTGAGGCTCGGCCTGCGCGAGCAAAGGCGACGCCGGTTTCACGCGAGAGATTTGCGACGCCCGCGGGCTATTGGGGGTCCTGATCAACGCACATTCGCATGCAATTCCGCCGCAGACACTTCATGCGTCAGCATGCAATCGTTGAAATTCCAAGCTTTCTGCGGAGTCATAGACGACAGGCGTCAGGGAATTGCATGCGAAATTGCCAAGCAATAGCAGCACCTGCCGCCGGCGTGGAGGGCACAGGAGGGTCCGGAGGACGTAAGAGGGCCTGGCTGCGGTGCCCGTGGGCGGTGGCGGGGCCTGGCCGGGCATCGAGACGACGCATCACCGCACAGCACTGCAGGCGCCGCCGGTGTGGAGGCCGCCGCGGGGCCTGCGGGGCCTGGCCGGGCTTCGAGGCGCGGCGCCGAACGAAGTGAGGTCGCCTAGCCTCGCGGGCGGGCAGGCCACGCGACGCCCGGAATACCAGCGGCGCCACAAGCACCACCGAACGGAGAAGCCTCAGAACTCCTCGTAGTACTCCGGGTTCTGGTCGGCCTGGCGGCCGTCGGGGCGGCCAAGTGCACTGATCGCCGCCATCTGCTCGGATGACAAGGAGAATGAGAAGATATCGAGGTTTTCGCGCTGGCGCTCAGGGTTACCGGACTTGGGCAGGGGCATCGTGCCGAGCTGGTAGTGCCAGCGCAGGATGAGACGCGACGGGGACACGCCCACCCCGGATGCCAGGGCGACGATCGCGGGGTCTTCGACGATACGCCACTTGCGGCCCAGGGGACTCCATGATTCGGTGAGCACGCCGACCTGCGCGTGATACTCCAGCGCGGCGGCCTGTGGGAAGTAGGGGTGCAGCTCGATCTGGTTGACGCTCGGGTATTCGCCGGTCTCGGCGTGCACACGCTCAAGGTGCTCGGGCAGGAAGTTGCAGACGCCGACGGATCGAACGAGGCCGCGGTCGCGGGCCTCCAGCAGCGCCTGGAAGGCCTCGACGTAGAGGCCGTGCTTGGGGTTGGGCCAGTGGATCAGGTACATGTCCCAATAGTCCAGGCCCGCGCGCATGAGGGATTCTTCGAGCGTGTAGACGGCCTCGTCGTAGCGCTGGTGGCGTCCGGGGAGTTTGGAGACCAGGCGCAGTTCCTCGCGGGGGATGCCGCAGCGGCGCACGGCAGCACCGAGGGCGCCCTCGTTCTCATAGTTGAAGGCGCTATCGAGCATGCGATACCCGGCCTCGATGCCCGAGACCATTGAGGACACGCCCGAGGCGCCACGTAGGTTGTAGGTCCCCAGCGCGATCGCGGGAACGTCCAGGCCATCGTTCAGGGTGTATGCGGGGATCTCACTCATGTGTCAATCGTAGGCCTCGCCCCGCGCGGCGTTCTACCATGGGAGGTATGGCACAGCTTGAACTGGACGAGGTCCACGCGAACGCGGTGGACTATCAGCATTTCCTCCTTGATTCTCCTTCTCCCTATCACGCGGCCGAGGTCGTGGCACAGCGCCTGGTGGACGCCGGCTTTACGCGCGTCGACGAGAAGGGCGCGTGGGACGCGTCCCCGGGCGGTCATGTGATGGTACGCGGTGGCGCGGTCGCCGCGTGGTTCGTGCCCGAGACAGTCGACGACGACGCGGGCTTCCGCATCGTGGGCGCGCACACGGATTCACCGGCGTTCTCGGTGAAACCATCGGTACAGTCGACGACGCCGGACGGCTGGGGCCAGATTGACGTCGAGGTGTACGGCGGCATGATGTGGAACTCGTGGCTGGATCGTGAGCTGACGCTGGCGGGCCGCCTGGTGCTGAATAGCGGCGAGGTCGTCCTGGCTCGCACGGGCCCGATTGCGCGCATCCCGCAGCTGGCGATTCACCTGGATCGCGACGTCAATCCGGGCGGGCTGAAGCTGGATCCGCAGAAGCACCTGCACCCGGTATGGACGGTGGACAACCCGTACGGCAACGTGCTGGAGTACGTGGCGCGCACGGCAGGCCTGGATGACGCGTCGCAGGTTGCGGCGTTCGACCTGATCCTCACGCCCAGCCAGGGACCGGGTTTCTTTGGTGATAAGGGCCAGTTCATCGCGGCCTCGCGCCAGGACAACCTGTCGAGCGTGCACCCGGGTCTGGTGGCCTTGGAGCGCCTGGCCGCGCAGGGTACACCCGCGGGCGGCGATGTCACGGTGTTCATGTGCTTCGATCACGAGGAGGTGGGCTCGGAGTCTCGCACGGGTGCGGCTGGCCCGATCCTGGAGACGGTGTTGCGCCGCACGGCGAAGGCGCTGGGCCGCGACGAGGACGGTTTCGAGCGGATGCTCGCGGCCTCGTCGTGCGTGAGCGCGGACGCGGCGCATTCGGTGCACCCGAACTATGCGGGGCACCACGATCCGGATAACCGTCCGATGATGGGCCGCGGCCCGATCATCAAGATCAACTCGAAGCAGCGTTACGCGACGGACGCGGAGGGCATCGCCCTGTGGAATCGTGCGTGCGCGGCGGCGGGCGTTTCTTCGCAGAACTTCGTGGGTAACAACGCGATGCCGTGCGGGACGACGATCGGCCCGATCACGGCGACCCGTCTAGGGATCCTGACGGTGGACGTGGGCGTGGGCCTGCTGTCGATGCACTCGGCGCGCGAGATGAGCCATGTGGATGATCTCCTCGACCTCGCCCGGGTCCTCAAGGCGTACTGGCAGGGCGCCTGACGCCCGCGTGCGGCGAGCCCGAAGGGTGAAGCCGTGCGCGCGGCACCCGCAGCAGGGCGCCTGACGCCCGCGTGCGGCGAGCCCGAAGGGTGAAGCCGTGCGCGCGGCACCCGCAGCAGGGCGCCTGACGCCCGCGTGCGGCGAGCCCGAAGGGTGAAGCCGTGCGCGCGGCACCCGCAGCAGGGCGCCTGACGCCCGCGTGCGGCGAGCCCGAAGGGTGAAGCCGTGCGCGCGGCACCCGCAGCAGGGCGCCTGACGCCCGGGGTGCCTGAGCGCACGAAGTAACCCCGGCCTCGTCCATCTTGAACTGCGCCCCGAAACTTGGACGCTTTAAATGGTAGCCGTTATGCGGCTTCCTGTAGGGCCTGATCCCGGTATTCTGCCGGGGTCAGGCCCTTGAGCTTTACTTGGCGTCTTGTTGTGTTCCAGTGCGTGATGTAGGCGTCGAGGTCGGCTTTGAAGCTCTCGAAGGTCTGCCAGTCCTGGCCGCGGAAGAATTCGTCCTTGAGGTGTCCGAAGACCTGCTCGGTGGCGCCATTGTCGATGCAGTTGCCTTTGCGTGACATGCTCTGGATGAAACCGTTATCGGCGAGCGTGCTGATGTAGGTTTCGTGCTGGTATTGCCATCCCATGTCCGAGTGCAAGATCGGTTCGGCCCCTGCTGGTTTGGCGTCCATGAGTATCTGGAGCATCTCTTGTTGCTGGGCGAGGTTGGGGCACATCGAAATGGAGTGCGCGACGATCTCTTTGCTGGCAAAGTCGTAGACCGGAGCGAGGTAGGCCTTGCCGAAGGAGAGCTTGAACTCGGTGACGTCGGTACCCAGTTTCTGCCAGGGGCCATCGGCCTTGAAGTCGCGGCCGATGATGTTGTCGAAGCTGTGTCCCACGTCCCCCTTGTAGGAGTTGTACCTGTGGTAGGCCCTCTCGCGGCGTATGCCGCAGCGCAGACCCATCTCGCGCATCATCTTCAAGACCGTCTTGTCGGCGATGCGCTCCCCTTCCTCAGCGCGCAGGCACATGGCTATCTGCCTGTGACCGCACCCGTTGGGGGTGCGTGAAAAGATCTGGGCGACCTTGGGACGTAGCTGCGCTCTGGTTGGCTGCTGGGGGTGAGTCAGCGCGTAGTAGTAGCTCGACCTGGCAAGGCCTGCCACCTCGAGGAGATCACACACCCTGTGTCCATGCCCTGAAAGCTCGGCAACCACTAGGGCTTTGTCCCGGTTTGGGAGCGCCTCTGCGCCTTCAGGGCAATCGATTTTTTTAGGTACGCCACCTGCGCCTCAAGCTTACGCACGCGCTCTTGGAGTTCCTCCTCACGCGTTGGTGGCACCGCCCGCACCGACCCCTTCGGCCTGCCCTTGGGCTTAGGCTTAAGGGCCTGCGCGCCGCCCTCGCGGTACAGCCTGCACCACTGCTTCAACGGTGTCGCGCTCGCAATACCGAAGCGCACCATCGCCTCAGGCTTACTCATCCCGCCGTCTACCACGGCCCTCGCTGCGGCGACCTTGGTCTCATAGTCGTATCTGGCGTACTTCACTCCCATGGCCAAAAGTCCGCTCCTCCCAATTGCGCGGTATGTCTTCTGCCACTCTCTCACAGTCTCGGCACACACACCAAGCCTCCCGGCGGTCAAAGCATAGCCACAACCCCTCTCAAACATCGACACCGCCTGCTCCCGAAGCAAACGATCATGCCTCAACCGCAGATCCACAGACATGAAAAGCCTCCCATTCCCCGGACTTCAATTTCGATGTCCAAGAAACGGGAGGCAGTTCATTCAGACGATGCCGGGGTTCTTGCGTCTATCGGGCGCTCTCAGAGAGCGGCGACCGCGGTGACGGTGACGGGCACGTTGCCGCGCGTGGCCTTGGAGTAGGGGCACAGCTGGTGGGCGCGGTCGACGAGGGCCTGGGCGCGGTCGAGCTCGACGCCGGGGATGAAGACCTTAATGTCGGCGGTGAGGGCGAAGGAGTCGCCCTCGGGGCCGAGGCCGATCGTGGTGCGCACGACGGAGTCCTTGGTGTCGATGCCGAGTTCTTTGGCGGCCAGGCCCATGGCGCCCTGGAAGCAGGCGCCGTAGCCCATGGCGAAGAGGGCTTCGGGGTTGGGGCCGTCGCCGGGGCCGCCCAGTTCCTTGGGGGCGCGCATAACGTGGCTGATGCCGAGCGCGGGGACGGTGGAGGTGCCGGCGCGACCACCGGTGGAGTCGGCGGTGACGGCGTAAACGATCTCGTTAGGTGTATCCATGACCCTATTTCACCACTAGGACTTCAGTCCCGCAAGGGGTTTGACAAAAATACAAGCGTTATCGCGCTCACCTCGACGAGGCAGAGACGTGCCCCTCCACTCACGCGAGGTCAGGCGGTGAGGAAGTCCGCGTCGGGGCGGGCGCTCAGCGCCTTGGCGACGGCGCGGCGGAAGCGGTCTTTCATGGGAGGGAGCTGGTCGCCGCGGAAGAACGTGGTCTCGCTGTTTTCGCCGTCGGCGGGGCTCGGCTCGCCACTCACCCACTGCGCGGCGAAGGCGACGTCCAGGTAGGTGGTGACATCTCCGTTGTAGTAGGTGACGGGACCGACGACCTCGACGGAGAGAAGGCGGCGCACCTCAATGCGAACGTCGGCTTCCTCCAAGGCCTCGCGCGCGGCGGCGATCGCAGGCTCCTCGCCCGGGTCAACGATGCCGGTCACGGGGGTCCAGGCGCCGTTATCTGAGCGGCGCACGCACAGGATCTCAACCGCCTCGGGAGCAATGGGGCGTTCCCAGTCGATCGCCACCTGGCCCGGGGCGGGACGCAGGATAACGACGGTCGTGCCGGGCATCCACAGGGGCGCATGGCCGACATGACGGCGCAGTTCGAGGACGAAGTCAGGGGTAGCCATAGCCCTAGTCTACGGCGTTCACAGGAAGGAGGTGATGAGCGGCAAGAGCAGGATCTTGACGATAATCGCGAAGGCGAAGAGGGTCGCGTAGGCGGCCTCGATGCGCTCGTCGGTGACGCGGGCGTCGGCGGCCTGCAGGACGGCCGGCTGGCCGAGGAAGCCCGCGATGCCGCCCGCAGCGCGCGCGGAGGACAAGCCGATGAACTTGGCACCGAGGGCCTGGATGACGCAGCAGACGACAACCATGACGGCGGCGAGGAGCGCGGCGCGCCAACCCTCAGGGCTGCCGAGCAGGCTCGCGAACTGCGGTCCTGCATTCAGGCCGAGGGCGGCAAGGAAGAGCATGAGGCCGATCTGTCGGATCGTCAGGTTCGCGGCGGCGGGCAGGGTCCACACGAGCGGTCCAGTGCGGCGCAGTGCGCCGAGCAGCATACCGACGATCAGGGGGCCGGCGGCGGCGCCCAGCTGGAAGCCCTGGCCGTCGGGCAGCGGGAAGGAGACGATACCCAGGAGCAGGCCGAGGACGAGGCCGATACCGAAAGCCATGCCGTCAACCTCGGCGACACGGCGCTCGGAGTCGCCGAGCCACTCGGCGATGTCGTCGAGCTCGTCCGTGGGAACGACGACGGCAACGTGATCGCCAAGCTGCAGGTCAAGGTCGTCGCGAGCCAGAAGGTCCAGGTCACCTCGGCGCACGCGCGTAATGACAGCACCGAAGCGCTTGGTGACGTTCAGCTCGGAGACACTGCGGCCGGCGACGTCGGGGTTGGACACGACGATGCGCTCGAAGGCGAGGTCGGAACGGTCGTCCTCGAGATTGTGGTCGAGGATCTCGCCGACGAGGGGTGCCGCCTCCTTGATCGACGCGGGATCACCGACCATGACGACGTGATCGCCGGGCAGCAGATCCTCGCCGGGAGCGATGACGCGAGTGCGCCCGTCACGACGCAGGTAGGACAGGCGCACGCGCTGGTCGCGCCACGCGTCGATGTCGCGCGTGTTGATGTGCTTGGAGACATGAATACTGACGGCTTCCAGGGACGACCCCGCGAGGGAAGGTGTGTCCTTGGGGCCGACCCACTTCCTCGTCACGGTGATCGTCACAATGAGAATGCCGCCGATAACGCCCACCGGGTAGCCGAAGGCATAGCCGACCGCCGCGTTGGGATCTCCCGTGAGTCGGGTAGCTGTATCGAGGGCGGGAGCGGCCGTCAGAGCACCCGTGAACAGACCCGAGGTCAGGCCCGAAGACAGGCCGAGGAGGCGGCCTCCCACGAGCGCGATAAGCGCACCGACGACGCACACAATTGTCGTGAGGGCGAGGAGGTTCGTCTGCTTGCGCAAATCCTGAAAGAAGGTGGCACCCGCGGAAATGCCGACGCAATACACGAAGAAGGCTAGGCCCATCGGCTGGACGATCGACATGTGGGTGCTGACGACCTCGGGATGCAGGGCCGAGACGGTCAGTCCCACGAAGAGCGCACCGGCCGCTCCGAAGCGCAGCGGGCCGATCCGGATGGCCCCAATCGCCGCACCCAACGCAACGACGACAAACAGTGCGAGCAGGGGTGAAGACGCAAAAAGAGAGGCCATAGCTTTCAGAGTACCTGTCGCGCGTCCGACGTTCCCCACGACTGTCATATTGCCTACGTTATGGACCTCACGGATTGGTTACACTGGTGCCAGAAACTGAAAGGACGGTCATGTCTCAACCAGCACCCGGATGGTACCCCGACCCCGCAGGAAGCCAGCGCCTTCGCTGGTGGAGTGGCGGCGAGTGGACCGAACAATTCCACGATATGCCGCAGCGGGGAGCGCCTGTCACGCAGCAAACGCCCGCAGACCAGACGGCGGGGCACTACATGCCCGCCCAGTCGCAGGCCCCGACCGTTTCCTCCGACCCCTACAATCCGTCGGGCGTCGCCCCGCAGCTGGGCGCCGCTGGAATGGGCCCACAGGCGGGAGACGCCGCTCCGAAGAGCGGTCGCGGATGGGTCATCGGCGCTATTGTCTCCGTCCTCCTCATGGTCGTTTTCTTCGGCACGATGGTGTACGCGGGCATACAGCTGCGCGCTCAGAACGTCGAGTGGCGCGACGTGCAGGACCAGCGCAACTCCACAAAGATCAGCCTCGACCACAAGCAGGATGAACTCGACAAGGTGAAGAAAGAACTCGAGGAGGCACAGAAGTGAGCTACGGAGTCCAGCCCCCGGCGAAGAAGCCCTCCAGCCTTCCTAGGATCCTGACGATCATCTGCTCGGTTCTTGCCGTCATCTTCCTCCTTGTCAGCGCCACCATGTACGTCAGCGCTCGCTCGAAGGCGCAGGAGATTGAGGATATGCGGGCCGAGATCCAGTCCGCGGACGCTAAGACCGTGGAAATCGACAGCGAAATCACGTCCACTCAGGAGCAGATCGCCGCGGCCAAGGCGAAGAAGGATGCTGAGGAGTGGTGCACCGACTTCGATAAAGACTCGATGAAGGTGACCGACCTCGACAAGATGGCGACCACCCTCAAGACAATGTCGGAGCCACAGCGCAACGCAGTCGGAGAGGTCTGCGGCGGCAAGAAGGCATTCGCAGAGGCATTCGCTAAGGACCTCAAGCGCGGCATGGTCAACACATCGACGCCAACATGCAATGGAGACGGGACCACCGTCACCATTTCCGGCACCGTATCGCTCGACGCACCCACCCTGGCCCAGATCGGCAGCATCGACGTTGTCTACGAGGTATTCGCGGCGAATCACGAGATCAGCGATTCCGATTCTCCGCTCGGAACGACCACTGCCGCCGTACCCCCGGGTGGAACCGGCAACTTCTCAACAACAGTTCCGTTCGCAACAACCGGCGATTTCTACTGTGCGGTGCGCGTCAAGAGCATCTGGCCCACCGGTCTGTGAGCGCCGTATTCACAGCTGTCTCCTGACACGAGAGAAGGAATCACGATGACTGAACCTGCGGAAGGCTGGTACGCCGACCCCAGCGGCACAAACCAGCTGCGCTGGTGGGACGGCCACGCGTGGACAGACTACGTCGAGCCGTACGAGGCACCGGCGCCCTCTCCTGAGGACGTTGAGGTCGCAGTTCCGGCGGTGGACGAGGCCTTCCCGGCTTCGTCCCCCGAGGAGCGGGCCGTCACTTCCGCCGGTACACCCATCCCCATGCCCGAGGCCTCCCTCCCGCAGGAGGTCACCCCGGCCTCGTCGGTAGCGGAGGCACCGGTCGCACCGATTCCGATGCCCGGCTCCCCCGTCGATGAAAAAGACAGCAACGAGACGGATGCACCCGAGAAGAGCGGAACGCTCAAGTGGGTTCTCGCATGCGCAGCATCGTGGGTGCTCGTCGCGGTGTTCATTACCGTGCTCGTCATCGTCT
Source organism: Schaalia odontolytica (assembly GCF_009730335.1). Lineage (GTDB taxonomy): Bacteria > Actinomycetota > Actinomycetes > Actinomycetales > Actinomycetaceae > Pauljensenia > Pauljensenia dentiphila. The sequence goes on along the minus strand of NZ_CP046315.1, from coordinate 566,595 downwards.
GGTCGCACCTGGGGGCCAGCGGCCGCATCCAGGAGAACGCGAAGAGCCGCGCCGAGACCGCCCAGAGTGAGCTCGATACGGCCCGCTCGACGCTCGAGTCCATCAACCAGCAGCTCCAGGAGGCCACCAAGTGAGCGCTCCCGCACCCCTGCGTGCCGCGACCGTCGCGGGGGCCATCCTCGCCACGGCGTTCATCGTCCTCTCCGCCATCGTCGGGGGCATCAACGCGTGGCGCACACATTCTGCATCCACGTACGAGGCACAGGCTGAGCAGGCCCAGTCCGACAAGGCCGCGGTCGATCAGCAGATCACGGAGGCAAAGGCCGCGCTGGATGCCGCCACCGTGCGCAAGGATGCCGAGAGCTGGTGTGACTCGATCACGCGCGAATCCGCCGCGTCGATCCGAGACTCGCTCAAGACCTACGATTCGGCGACCCAGGCCACCAAGGACGCGATCCACGAACAGTGCGCGGCCAAGGAGACTCTCGCACAGGTCTACCGCACCAACAAGGACGCTGATTTCACCATCGCGGTGGGCGAATGCACAACCGACCAGGTGACAACCACGGTCAATGGCACGCTCACGCTCAAGGACTCTTCCCTGATCGCGTCGCTGGGCACACTCGATGTGGAGATCAACGGGTTTACCGCGGACAAGGGGAAGAACCCCAGCCCCGGCTCACCGTACCAGGGCACGACGACGATCACTCTGACGCCCGGCTCGCCCGCCACTTTCACACTGTCGATTCCCTACGATCCCGCGATGACCGATAAGACCGAGTGCGGCGCGACGATGACCAGCTGGTGGCCCTCCAACCTGTGATGCGCGGTGAATCCCGTCACCGCACCAAATCCAATTTTTTCGACTCGCATAGAATTGGGGAGACACAGTGAAAGGAGTTTCCCCGTGAGCACCCCACCCCCCATCCTGCCTCAAGAACCGGCCGGCATCCCCGTTCCCCCCGCCGGTCAGGTGCCGACTGCGCCGAGCCCCGCGGTCGCGGCCGCCACGCCGACGTTCACCCCGCTGACTGCCCCTCGCCCGCGCGCGACTGGCGGGCAGATCGCGATTGCCGTCATCACGTCGGTCCTCGTCGTCCTCTTCGCCATTACGACCCTCATGGCCGCTGGCATCTACTCCATGAAGAGCAAGGACCTCACCGAGACCCAGGAAGAGCTCAGCACCGTCCAGCAGGAGCTTCAGGAAGCGCAGGAGGCCGCCAAGTGAGTGACAACAACATCCCCACGCCCGCGGCAACCACCCCGGCTCCCGTGACGGTCGCGACCAAGGCACCTAAGAGCAAGGGACTGTCGATCTACAACCGCGTCGCGCTCGTCCTCCTCCTCGTCCTCGTCATCGCGACGACTACCCTGTTCACCTTCGCCGTCCAGAAGACGAAGGCACAGAAGGATATGCAGGATGAGATCCAGACGCTCACTGAGCAGAAGGATGCCCTCGCTGCCCCGGCCTGGTGCGCGCAGGTGACCCCGGACAACACCGACAAGGTCGACGAGCTGTACTCCACGTACGACAGGATGTCCTCGGCCGCTCAGGAAGCGGTGAAGAAGGAATGCAAGGATCGGGTTGACGCCGTCCAGTTGCTGAAGTTCAACGACGCGGAAAACGCGTTCACGATTGATTCTACCTGCGAGCTGGACGACGCTCAGACGACTCTGCACTGCTCCGTGGACGTCTCCCCCGCCAGCGACACGATGAAGACCAAGCTTGAAGCTTTCCAGACGACCGACCTGACGCTGAAGATCTGGTTTGACGAGTCGCAGTTTGTTCTCGGCACCCCGGATCACGTCGTCGACGACGTCGCGACTGCGACGATGACGAAGGGCGAGAAGGTGAGCGTCGATTTCACGCTTCCCTTCGACACGAGCTGGGGCTCCCACTACAAGGTCGAGGTCGCGAAGTACTTCCCGAACATGTGAGCCAGGCACTCTCATCGAACGCACAGGTCCCGTCGCCCCATTCCGGGCGGCGGGACCACGCGTATTCACCAGAGGCAGGCGCGCGGTCCACATCGCGACGTACGCCTACCTCGGACTCGCTCGGGTGCTTAGTAGTGCTCGTGTGAGTCGTATCCGCGCAGCCGATCCAGCTCTCGCCGTTCCTTCTTGGTGGGGCGCCCGCTCCCCTTCTCGCGCATGGCGACGGGAATGTGCACGCGCGGGCGCTCAGGCGTGCGATCGTCGTAGGCTATGCGCGCCTGCGGGTAGGACACGCGCTTGTTCAGCAGCAGATTGACCCCCAGGATGCGGTCGAAGCCCTCAATGCGCAGGCGCACCTCGTCGCCGACGCGCACCTTGTAGGCGGCCTTGACGGGCTCGCCGTTGACGCGCACATGCCCGGCGCGCACGGCGGCCGTCGCCTGCGATCGGGACTTCAGTTGGCGGGTCGCCCACAGCCACGTATCGACGCGCACGGCCGACGAGGCGAGGGCACCCGCGGGGATAACGACTTCTTCGGGGATCTCACTCATCGCAACCGCCTAGTTGATGCGGCGGATGCGCTTCTGGTGGCGGGGCGTCAAGATAATTGCAACGAGGGCGCACAGGATCGGCATGCCGATCAGCATGCCCAGCAGGGCTCCCCAAGGAATGATGGGGCGCAGCGTCGTCGTCAGCGTCGGGAATATCCCCGAATTCGCGAAGGTGATGACGGCCAGCACGCCCACAACGAGGCCGGAGAGCACAGCCGTCGGAATCGCGTTGAGCGCAAGCACCACACCCTGCCACGTGGTGACGTGGCGGCGCATCGAGGGAACAGCACCGATCGCATCGAGGGTGTCGAGGTCCGGGCGCATATCCGAGGAAGACAGTGCCACCACGAGGGCAACCGTTGCCGCAGCCGCAACGACAGCAATCAGGGCGGCAACGTACGGCAGAACCAGCGACCGCATCGTCGGGGCAATCACCTGGGCGGAGGCACCGGGAACCTGACGTGCAATCGTCGTCTGGAAGGTGGGCGCGTCCACCAGATTCACCGGCTTCTCGACGGTGAGGAGCTCACCGAGCGGCACGGCGCGCAAGCCGAGGGCCTCGGAGGCCTGCGGGGATAGGACCATGACGTTGATACGCGTGAGGGGCGAGGCCGGGAAGGTCATCGTCCTTTGGACGAGAGCGTCCGGCAGGTCATCATCGGAGGCACCGGCGGCCTTGGCGGCAGCAATCGCCGACATGTCGAGGCTGCGTAGGTCGGCCTGACCGGCGCCGTTAACCAGCTTCGGGTCGGGCACGAGGACGCCCCCGGCGTTCAGGGTTGCGATCGCTCGGACCATCTCGTCCTCGTTCAGGTAGCCGGCCTCGCGCAGGTAGGTGCCGTCATCGACGATGTAGGCGACGTCGATCTCCGCCATCGTTCCCATGTCGTTGCGCATCGTGAGCGTCGACTTGTCGATGGGGTTCACGGCCTCGACCATGGTCTCCGGGCCGCCCGGGCCGCTGTTCCACGCCATGCCGTTCATGATGGCGCTCGAGGTGACCGTGCGCTCCGCATCGACGACCTGCTGGGCCGACTGAAGCAGGTTACGGGTGCGCGTCACCGAGTCAGTCTTATCGACCGTCGAGAGGAAGACCTGCCCACGCTGTCCGGCATGCGGGCGTGAGTTCCAGCCGGCCTCGTTCGACGAGGACAGGGTGATGAGTAGGCCGCAGGCGACGAACACGGTCGTCAGGATCGAGGCCATGGCGGGGAACGTGCGGTGGCCGTTACGCACGGCGTCGCGAAGCGCCAGGCGCATGCTCATCGACGCGCGACGATTGGGCACTCGCCAGCGGGTGAAGATGTAGGGGATCGACCCGATGAGGCCGGCCTCGAGCAGACCGACACCAACGACGAGGGCGAGCACCCACCCGCGCCAGGCGGCGATACCCAGCAGCGGGAGTCCGGCCAGCAGCGCCAGGGGGTAGATCATGCGACGACGCACGAGGCGGGAGGGCTCCCACACGCGCCCCCCGATGACCGCGGACGTGTTGATGTGCGACGAGGTGTGCGCCGGCGACACGGACGCCATGAGGGACAGCAGGATCGGCAGGAGCACCGACAGGGCCAGCGGCCACCACGGCACGATGCCGATGCCGAGGCCCGACCAGATACCGATACCCACCATGCCGCACGCGGATAGCGCGACGGAGACAAGCCCCGAATACAGGCCGATGACGAGGCCATGGGCGATCGTCAGGCGACGACCGTCGGACTGGTCGCCGCCGTTGGCGACGATCATGGCTGCCGTGCGCATGACCGATCGCTGTGCGACGGTGTAGAGCGGCGAGATGAGCAGGATCATCTCGGTGAGGATGAGGAGGATGCTTGCGACCAGCAGAAGGTACTGCCAGGGATTAGTAGCCCGATTGTTTTGGTCGACCTCGTACTGAGCCAACTGGGCAGGAAGAGCCGAAGCGTCCGGCGGATCGGCGAGTACCTGTCGCGACACGACAGAGAATCCCGACTGGTTGATCTGGTGGACATTGTCCCAGGTCACCGGAGTCGGGCCGGTGACGAACCACGCCGTCTGCGTGCGTCCTGCCACCGCAAGACGGTCAATCTCGAGCGTGCCCTCACCGATGATCGCCCGATTCGTACCGGGAATGATCTCGTCAATGACGATGCTTCCCGTGAGGTCCTGAGTGGTGCGATCCTTGGCGACAGTCAGCGACAGCGTGAGCGTATCGCCCACCTCGGCCTTGAGTGCCCGCGCGACGTCATCCGAAATGACGGCGTGGTTCGCAGCGAGCGCACCGCTCTTTCCACTCGCATTCACGCGTGGGGCATCCAGCGTTGCCGTCTGGGTGCCTGAGTCAACCGTGTACCCCGTTCCGTCCTGCGTCGTCAGGTGGAGCTGGTAGAGGGTGTCGACGGCGATCAGTTGGTCCCCAGCCGGCACCCAGTTGGTGAGGGTGCTCTGGGTGACCGTCACTTCCTCATCAGAGGCCGTCTTCGACAGGAAGTCAGCGGTGATGTCTTGCTCGATGGCAGTCGACGAGCGGCGCAAAGTGACCGCCTGAACGTCGGAACGGTGGCCGAGCCACGACGCTGCCTGGTAGCGCTGAGAGGTCGTCACGTCCCAGAACGTGATCGAGCCGATCGCGATAATGATCGGCAGCGAGATGAGAAAAACCGCCGTCAGCGTGCGCCCCAGGCTTTGGCGCGCATCACGAGAGGCGATGCGGAGTACTACTCCCCATCGCCTCATTCGTGTGTTGAGTCGACTCATCAGATCCTTGGTGCAGTGTCTGCCAGCAGATCCCTCAGTGAGTCTCCGCGCGAGCGGTCGACGATGCGACCGTCGCGGAGGAAGACTGTGCGATCCGCCCATGCGGCCATTCGGGCCTCATGAGTAACGAGGATACCGGCTGCACCCGCATCAATATGGTCACGCAACACCAACAGGATCTGGTCACTGGTGTGCGAGTCCAGCGCGCCCGTCGGCTCATCCGCAAGAATGACCGAGCGGCTACCCACGAGGCCTCGGGCGATCGCGATGCGCTGACGCTGACCACCCGAAAGACGCTCGGGGAAGCGATCCGCAAGCTCGGCGACGCCGACCTCTTCGAGAGCAGCCATGGCGGCCTCGCGCACCTTCGACGGGCTGACGCCGTCCAGCTGCAGCGGCATCTCAACGTTTTCGAGGGCCGACAGGGACGGGATCAGGTTGTAGTCCTGGAAGACGTAACCGATGGAACGGCGACGCACCGCAGCACGGTGAGCCGCATCCATCGTGGCCATATCGACGCCGTTGATGAAGACACTTCCGCGCGTCGGACGCTCCAGTCCGCCAGCGATCGACAGCAGGGTCGACTTGCCGGATCCAGAAGGGCCCATAACAGCGAGAAGCTCGCCGGGGGCGACCTCAAGGTCGATCCCGTCGAGCGCTCTCACTCGGACGCCGTCGGCGCCGAACTCATGTCCGACACCCGCCATCCTGATCGGTAGCGGCACAGGCTGGCTCATCGCACCCCGGCATGCTCCGAAATGCCAGCTTCTGCCTGAGCCCAGTTCATCGAGCGGCCCTTCGCGGCAGCGAAGGCGGCGCGACGAGCGGCCTCGGAAACAGCACCGGACTCGATGTGATCGAGCCAGTTGAGCTCGGCCTCGAGGTCGAAGATGTGACGCTCCAGGATGAGCTTCCACGCGAGCTCGCCCTCATCGGCCGATGCCTTCAGGCGGGTGACATCACGCAGGGAGCCCAGGGTCGAGCGACGCTGGGTCTGGATCATGGCCTCGACGTCGACCGTGGGGTCGGCGGCGGCCACGGCGAGCTTCATGACGAGCTCATCGCGTTCGGGGTGTTCGCGAGGAACGGGGGTGGACCACCAGGCGTTGAGGACATCGCGACCGGCATCGGTCAGCTCAAAGACCTCGGAATCACGGCCGGCGTTGGTCTCGGCGTGAGACACAACCTGGCCGTCGCGCTCAAGGCGCTGCATCGTCTGGTAGACCTGGCCGATATTCAGCGGCCATGCTCCGCACGTCTGCTCCTCGAACATCTGCTTCAGGCGGTAGACCCCGGCGGGCTGCTGCGCAACAAGCGCCAGCAGGGCATTGCGAACCGACATAACTCTCCGTTCGTTGTCTGGACGTGTAGACGATCGTGGTTGAACAGTATCTATCGTACGCGAATTTTGCACTTAGAGCGGGGAATTGACGGAGGGTTACCTAACATAAAGTCTACCGCCTGATTAGACAGGAGTCCCCGAATTTTCGCGCTATATCACAGATATTGACCGTTATACGAATTTAAGAATCAACCACATTGCAGACGCTATTCAAGGGTTTTTCAGCGACATTTCAGCGCTTCTCTACTCACACGGTCAGACCCCTCAAAAGAGAGGACCGCGAGCATCCAAATCCAGGAAAACGCCGCAAACAGACCAACTGACCGCCAGGACAGAAATAATTTGTCACCCGACGTTCTCAGACTGTGAGATCTGCGGTTCAGGAGTTGGACTACTCGGAGAGAACATCCTCGATATTTTCCCAGAGCACCCCCGGCGATGAAGGCGCAGTAACCGCCCAGAACTCACCATCTGCGCTCGCCAGCAGGGGCATTTCGTCGGGGTGCAGGTCAGTGAATTCAACACCGGCCAGCACCTCGCAGACCTCCTCGCACTCCAGCCCGCTCATATCGAAGACGACAGCGACCGCAGCGCGTGCGGGAGGCTACACTGGGAACGACTAGGAGGATTCACCGATGAACACCCCGCTTCCCGCCGAGAACGCCCCGGCCTCGTCCCCGATTCCAACCTTTATGCTCCCGACGGGATCACCCATCCCCGTGCTCGGTTTCGGCACCTACAAGGTCGCGCCCGAGGACACGTACGGCGCGGTGAGCCGCGCCCTCGAGGTCGGGTACCGTCATATCGACACCGCTCAGATGTACGGCAACGAGGCCGAAGTCGGGGCGGCGCTCGAGGCATCGGGCATCGCGCGCGAGGACCTGTTCATCACGACGAAGGTCGACAACTCGAACCACGAACCCGATCGGGCAGCCGCATCCATCCGGCGCTCCCTCGAGGACCTGCGCACCGACTACGTGGACCTCCTCCTCGTGCACTGGCCGCTGCCCACACTCTACGGAGGCGACGTCGCCCTGCCCTGGCCCGCCCTCGAGGACGCCTTCAACGCAGGCGGCGCACGCGCGATCGGCCTGTCGAACTACGAGCGCGAGCACGTCGAGGCAGTCCGCGAGGTCGCGACGGTCGCCCCGCACGTCCTCCAAGTTGAATCCCACCCCTTCTTCCCCAACGCCGACCTGCGCGCCTACGCACAGGGACTCGGCATGGTGTTCGAGGCATGGTCCCCCTTGGCGCGCGGACGCGCGGTCACCGACCCGACGCTCGTCGAGATCGGCGCTGAGCTCGGCGTGGGACCAACGCAGGTCACGCTGCGTTGGGCGCTGGATCGCGGCCACGTCGTCTTCCCCAAGACCCTGAGTCGTGAGCGCATGGCCGCCAACTTCGACGTGTTCTCCTTCTCGCTGGATCCCGAACAGACCGCACGCATCGACGCTCTCGACGCGGGCGAGTCCGGTCGCATGGGGTCACATCCGGCCACCATGGACCGACTCTGAGGACGGGTACGATACAAGTATGGCTTCCAAGCTCACGCGCGCCGACCGCGCCATCGTTCGACTGGCCGACGGTACCGTTAAACAGCAGAACCTCCTCACGGGCACAGAGGTGTGGACCGTTCCGGGCCGCAGCAACCGGCCCCTCACCGCACCGCACACGGATCACAACCCCATCGACCACGAGGCCGACGGACACCACTGCGCGTTCTGTTCCGGCCGATACCTTGAAACCCCGCCCGAAAAGTCGCGCCTGGTGCGCCACGAGGACGGGTCCTGGGAGCAGCTGGACGCCCTCGGCGCGGATCAGCTCGGCGACACGGTCGCAGAATTCCGACGCATTCCTAACCTGTTCGAGATCGTCTCCTACAACTACTGGCATCTCAACCACGGGCACGTCCCCTCCGAGGACGACCGTCGCCGCATGGCCCACTACCTGGCCTCGGACGCGGGCTACGAGCACGTCATGAACGTCGTCCGCTCGCGCATGTTGGCCTCGGGCATGAGCGAAGGCGAGTTCGCAGCCACCAGCGAGACCGCGCGCCTACAATCCGCCAACGGCTTTTTCTCCGGCGGGCACGACCTGATCATCGGCAGGCGCCACTTCGTCGACGGCGCCACCGAGGCCCACCAGCTGGCCGGGTCCGGCACCCTCACCCCCGACGAACATGAGCAGTACACCGCCTACACAGCCCGCTCAATGCGCGACCTGTACGACCTGGATCCCGCGGTCCGCTACGTAGCGACATTCCAGAACTGGCTGCGCCCCGCGGGCGCGTCCTTCGACCACCTGCACAAGCAGCTCGTCGCGATCGACGACATGTCCGTACAGACCGAGGCCGAGCTGGAGCGCCTGCGCGCCCAGCCCGACATCTACGACCAGATCTTCACGGTCGCAGCCACGCGCAAGCTCCTCATCGCCCAGAACGAGCACGCCGTCGCCTTGGCTGGCTTCGGGCATCGCTTCCCCGGCATCGCAATCTGGCCCCTGGACGAGCCGAAAAACCCGTGGGAGGTCAGCCCCGAGGCCATGCGGGGGATCTCAGATATCCTGCACGCCGCGCACGCCGCGACGGGCGTGGAGGTGCCCGCCAACGAGGAGTGGTACCACCGCCCGCCCACCGTGTCCACGCCCATGCGCTGGCGAATCCTGCTCAAGTGGCGCATCTCGACACTCGCGGGTTTCGAGGGTGGCACGCGCATCTACCTCAACACGATCGACCCGTGGAAGGTCGTCGAGCGCACCGTACCGCGCCTCCTCAAGCTGCGCGAAGCCGGCCTCATCGCCCCCATGCGCATCGGAGAGGAATGCAAAGTCAGCCCCGCAATGCTGCGAGGCTGACTCCAAAGGAATGCGTCCGGCGGGGATTACTCCTCGTCGTCGCTCGAATCCTCATATCCCGTGTCGGCCGCAGGGTTATCCGCGGGAGCCGGCTCCGGTTCGACGTCCTGCGTGCCCGGATCCGTCACGGGATCGGGAGTACTCGGCGCGGCCGGCGCCGGGGAGGCCAGCGCCGAGGTCCACGTGGCCAGCCATGCGCTCATCGCGTCGAGGGAACCGACGGTCTCGTCGGCGACGATCGGGTCGCCGGTGATGCCCATCAGCCAGCCGGCCTTCGTGTCGGCTGCGAGCACACCATCGATCGGGTAGACGGCACCCGTCGTGGCCAGGGAGCGCTGCGCGGTTTCACCCTGCAGCCACGCGATCAGGGATTCTGCACCGTCCGACGCGGGCGAGGACGTGGGGGCCGCGTACATGATGCGAGCGATACACGTCGAGGAGATCGCAGTGCCGTAGGAATCGGCGCCCGTATTCGTCGCTGCAGCGGCCGCCAGCGAACGCGGGGCCACGATCAGCGGATACGCGCCGGAAGAACCCGCGGAGGCACCCGCGACCTCGGACAGGTAGCCCTCGGACACGTGCGCGCCGGCCGTCCACGCGGCGATGGCACCACCCAGGGAGGAATCCACACGCGGGTTGAGGGACTGCGCGAAAGAACCCAGTCCCTCGCCCGTCTGCGCGGCTGCCTCCTGCACGAAGGCGCGGCCCACCGACGACGAGGCCGGGTCCGGGACCGTCAGCAGCGCGCGGATACGCGGCGAGGTCAGATCGCCGAACGAAGTCGGCAGCGGGCGGCCGTTCGCACTCATCCACGACTTGTCGGCGATGACGCACACGTCGTCGCGGCCGTAGGCGATCGCCGCAGCGGCACCGTCCACGACCGTGCCGGCAAGCGTCGCAGTATCCTGAGGCGCCGAAGCGGCGATCGTGCCCGCCGCAGTCGCCTGCAGGGCGTCCGCTCCATCCAGGCCGAGCACCACGTCCACGCCCGCCTTTGACAGCGCATCCACACCATCCACCGGCACCGCCACAACCGTGAAGCCCGTCGCCTTCGTGAACTCCTGCGCGGTCTCCATCGGCAGCTGCGCGCCACCCACCAGGGCGACGGTCAGCGTGCCCGAGCCACTACGAGGAGTCGGAGCGTCGATCGTCCCATGCCCCGCCGTGCTCGACGAGGCGCGCGCGCTCTGGCCAGGAACGATCGGCGACGCAAACGGATCCCGAGGCGCACTCGAGGACACGGACGGCGTACAAGCCGCCACCGTCGTCGCCGCAACAAGGAGGGCAGACAACGCAAAAACAGAGCGGGCGCGAGCCATAAGGAATCCTTCAGCCGGGAACACTACCGTCCAAGCATAAGACAGGGTACCTGTGGGCCTCGCGCAAGAGCGCCGCGTGGGGCATCATGGAAGCGTGCGCACGCGCACAGGGACAACCACCCCCACACCAGGAGGCAACCATGGATTCAGCCACCATCGAAAAGCTCGCCACTACCGCCGTCATCGCCGGAGCGGCCTTCGCCGCCTCCAAGGTCTTCGAAGTCGGCTGGAAGGTCGCCACCGGACGCCCCATTCCCGCCGAAGACTCCGACGACGTCACCATCGCTTCGCTGGTCCTCTTCGCGGCCACCTCCGCCGCCATCGCGGCCGTCGCCCAGCGCTACGCGTACAAGGGCTCACAGAAGTGGCTTGCCCCTAAGCTCGAGGCGCGCTTCGGCGTGCCCCAGCTCGAGGCCTGAGCCCCGCAGACCGACGCCCCTCCCCTGCGTTCACACGACCGGCAGGAGGGGCCCCAGGTCCGTGCGCTCCCCCGACGCGCTGACGCGGGAGGCAGCCACGGCCTCGTCCCACGTGAGAAGGCCGCACGCGAGCGACAGCCACGTGCGCGCGTCGGTCTCCACGACGGCGGGCGGCGTACCGCGCCGGTGCGTCGTCCCCGGCAGGATCTGCACCGCGCCGGCGGGAGGCACGCGCACCTCGACCGCTCGGCCGGGATGCGAGATACCAAGCTCCTCGAGGGTGAAGCGCACCGCCGTCAATACGACCGCACGCGCAGGCTCCTCGCCGCGCTCCACAGCATCGCGCCACGAACGCAGCGCCACCATCCCCTCACCGGGGTCAATCCGTCGTTTCGCCATACCCCGATTCTACGCGGCACTGCCACCCCGTCCCCGGGCGTGCATTCCGACCGCCTTGTCAGGCACAATGGATACATCACTTCCGACGAGAGGCCACCCGTGACCGACATAGCTTCCCTGATTACGCTACGTTCGATCCTCGACATCGAGATCGCACGCAGCTACCAGTGGGACGCGGCCACCATCATCAAAGTCTCCGGCGTTGACCGCGCCGGCGACCTTACGACCCGGATCGTCGAATATCCCGGAGCCCTCGCAGACATCGCCACCGAAGGCTTCTCCCCCCACTCCGCCGCAGGACACGCGCTCTCCCACGAACTCCACGACGCCATCCAACGCCGCGTCCGCCTGTGGATCGCTGAAATACCCACCGAACAGCTTGCCCGCCTGCGCGAAGCCCTCGGCGACGACGTCATCCACGACGCCGGCCAGCCACGCGACGGCTACACCCCCATCGCCCTGTCTCCCCTCGAGCTGCTGGAGCACTGGGCGGCCGGCACCGACGAGCAACGCGAATTCATGCGCGTCGCCATGGCCGGACTCGACACGCTCACGACCTCGTCACACGCCACCCACGCCTCGCGCGCCGTCGGGGCATCCATCATTGAGCGCTCCGCGTTCCTCCGGCTGTGCCGCAACCCCAAATTCATCGCCTACGTCGTCGTCCTCGTGTATTCGGTGGCGCGAGCCGTGCCCGTCATGTACGTCCCCCACTTCCACGGCGACTGGCGCATCCTGTGGGCCATCGACATGATCACCGCCATCCCCTACACGTGGGGCCTCATCGAAATGGTCGCCGGGCAGAAGCTCTGGCACCGCGTCGTTGGCGCGATCACCGCCGCCATCACCTTCATCGCGCCCTACGTGTACTTCCTCATGTACGGGCGCCACGCTCCCCCCGGCGTGTGGACTGCCATCGCGCTGATCTTCTTCGGCGGCATCTTCCTCGAAGTCTTCCGCTACCAGCGCGACCGCGCCGTCAAGAAGGGCCTTGCAGAGCAGCTGTAGGCACGCCGATGCGGCTGCGTCCAGCTGGCGCTCCGGGTGCCGGAGGCCTCGGCCGCCCGCGAGACTTGGCAGCCTCACTACGTTCGGCGCCGCGTGTCGAAGCCCACCCCGGCCTCGTTCCTCTGAGACCCGCCCTATCCTCGCGTGGCATCAGTGCGCACCCGTTCATCGACCTTGCATGACGACGTCCCCCGAGCGCAATGCCCGGGGGACGTTCGTATTCGTTCGCGGCGCGCGAGATTACTTGTCCTCACCGGTCGCAGTGCGGATGAAGCCAGCGATCATGAACCAGCCGCCGCCAACCCAGAACAGGATCAGAGTCCACAGGGGCTGGACCGGGTACACGACCACCAGGTACGCGCACGCGACGATCCACGCGGCCGCACCGATGATGTTCGGGATCTGGAAACGCTTCACACGCGCCGGGTGCGTGTAGTGCAGCGGGACCAGCGTCATGATCGCCAGGAAAATCGTCGCGGCGATATTGACCCACGCAGGAGTCTGAAGCACGTACATGACAATCGCAACGCAGTTCCACGCCGCCGGGAAACCCACGAAGTAGTTATCGTTCGACTTCTCTCCGTCGTTCGCGTAGCAGAATACAGAGGAGACGATGATGACAACCATCATGATGACCGGAAGCGGCTTGGGCCCAAACGGCAGATACACCGCCATAAAGAGCGCCGGCAGGAACGTCCACGTCAGGTAGTCAACGAGGTTGTCGACGACGCCGCCATCGAACCAGGGAATGACCTGACGGACTCCGACCTTGCGGGCCAGCGTGCCGTCAACACCGTCAACAATCAGGGCGATGACGAACCACAGCCACATCATGGGGATGTTGTTGTCGAGAATCGCGAACAGCGCGAGCGTCGCCCACACGAGCCCGGAGATCGTGAACGCGTGCACCGCCCAGGCGGCAATCACGCGGCCCAGGCTGGGTTTGCTGGCACTCTCAGACGAGGCCTGGGCCTGCTCAGTTGTAGTGGGGACGTTTTGCTCAGGCACGGGCAGCTCCTGTGATGGTGGATAATTTCCGCCCCTCAGTATGCCAAAGATTGGTGGGCTTTTGGTAGCACTTCGACCAAATGGCACGCGTTCGGGGCGTTCTCACAGAACACGGTGGACGCTGCTTCTGTTCACCGTGACATTGCTTCATGACGCTTCGCACCGGTACTCGTTGGTGGCTGGAGTACCTGGGCGTATGCGCGGGGGCGTGCCAGCTCACTTGCGTGCGCTCGGGTCGAGCAGGTGGCCGCCTGGGCCCTTTGATGCGCACGTTAACCCACCTGGTGGAGTGTGGGCGGCTGCGCCCAGCTGCCAGTAGCTGGGTTTAGCTGCGCATTGACGGGTTAACACTGCCAGTAGATGGGCCCAGCTGCCATCGCTGCCTGCACGATCGCTCTCACCGCGGCACGAGAAGCTCTCACGAAGCAGCTGAGCCACATGCACACCCGCGAATACGCACGCAGGCCCGATGACCTGCACGTGGGCCCGATGGTTTTCATGTGGGCGGCGCCGCCCACATGTATGTCTAGTGGTTTACGTGCGTATCAAGGGGTTCGCGTGCGTATCAAGGGGTTAACACGTATGTTCAAGGGTTTAGGCGCGAAGAACACGCCACGCCCGGCATCGTTGTGCCCAAATCGCAGACCACCTCGGCGAAAACGATGTAACGGGCCGTTGTGGGCGGGGTGGTCTGCTCTTCGGGCGTTACACCGCCTCAAACAACCAACTCACCGACGTGAGACGGGGGCAATAGCATCATTAGAGCTGCGACACGCCGGGCATACAGCGCCCGCCACCTTCTAATGCTGCAAAACCCCCACCGCCACAGGTCTGGAGGCCGTCCCGAAGCCTGCGGGGCCTGGCTGCGGTTCCCACAGACGATAGAAGCCGGGCAACAGTGCAGAAGGACCGTACCACGACGAGACAAAATTAGCCCAGCACCAGCTATCACCACTCGGTCGCACGAAAAAACTCGCCCAGCACAGCCGCTCCAGCGGCTCTTCCGCGAAAAACTCGCCCAGCGAGCACAAAAACGCCAAATTTGGGGTATTTTGAGCGCGCAGGGCGAACTATTTCGCGCCCAAATGAAACCGCCACCACCTTTGCTAGCTCGTTCACGGGTACGCATGAAACCAGCGACACCTTTGCTCGCCCACAATGCAGCAAAAACACACGTTTCGAGCGAGCAAAGGTAATGGCGGTTTCACCCACGCACAAAGACCGGGCCGCAAAGGTATCACCGGTTTCAGCCTGGCAACGCGTTGCACCGAAAAGGCAAGCAATGCGGCAAGCGAGGTGTGGACGCGACACCTGTGCGGTGGCGACGGGGCCTGACCGGGCTCCGAGACGACGCGTCAATCAGCGACCCGGCCCCACCGGTGTGGAGGGCGCCGGAGGGACCGGAGGGCACGGGCGGGCTTCGAGACGCGGCGCCGAGCGAAGCGAAGTCGCCTAGTCTCGCGGGCGGCCGGGCCCGACAGTGCCCGGAACACCAGCAGCGCTACAAGCAACACAAGCAGAGCCACAGATCAAGCACCAACACAGCACAGGGGCGCGGGCCCGCAGGCCCGCGCCCCTTGGCGCTACAACTCAGACGCGAACGCTCAGAAGTACGTGCGTCCGGTGTCGCTCAGCTCGCGCAGCTCGTCGATCGAGGCGATCCAGCCGCAGCCCTCGCCTTCGGCGGCGAGCAGGTCCACGCCGCTGATCGCTAGCATGTCGCCGCCCGTCGTGCCGATACGCACGGCGTCCACGCCCTCGGCCTCGGCGGCCACAAACACGGCCTTGACGGCCGCCTCGGGCACCGCGACGAAGGCACGGGCCTGGGACTCGGACAGGAGCATCTCGTGGTCGCCGACGCAGTCGCGGCGGGCGGCCCCGGCCACGTCGAAGACGCCGCCGATGCCGAAGCGCAGCGCAGAGTCCACGAGGGACTGCACGAGGCCGCCGTTGGACAGGTCGTGTGCGGCGCGCACGAGGGGTCGTCCGTCCGGACCGTCGGCGGCGCTCAGCGCGCGCACGACGTTACCGAGGGCGACCTCGGCCTTCAGGTCAACCTCGGGCGGCAGGCCACCGAGGTGCGAGCGGGCGATGCGCGCCCACGCGGACCCGTCGAACTCCTCGCGGGTGGTGCCCAGGAGGATGACGGCGAGGCCCTCTTCGGTGAAGCCGGAGGGGTTGGCACGCGTGACGTCGGGGAGGATGCCGAGCATACCGATGACGGGCGTCGGGTTGATCGACGAGTTCGGCAGGCCCTTCTCGGTGCCGGACGAGTTGTACAGCGACACGTTGCCGCCGGTCACGGGGATCTCGAGCTCGATGCAGCCGTCCGCGAGCGCGGTCATGGCGGTCACCAGCTGCCACATGGCGTCCGTGTCTTCGGGGTTGCCGAAGTTCAGGCAGTCCGTGATGGCAACGGGCTCGGCGCCGACGACGGCGACGTTACGGTACGACTCGGCGAGGGCCTGGCGGGCTCCAGCTGCCGGGTCGAGCTTCGTGTACCAGCCGTTGGCGTCGGTCGACAGGGCGACACCGAGGCCGCTTTCCTCGTCGATGCGGATGACGCCCGCGTCGTCGGGCTGGGCGAGGGCGGTGTTGCCCTGCACGTAGCGGTCGTACTGGTCGGTGACCCACGCCTTGGAGGCCTGGTTGATGTCGGAGAGGACTGCGCGCACGTCGGCGATCAGCTCCTCGCGCGTAGCGGGACGCGAGAGATCCTCCGAGGTGGCTGCCTGCAGGTCGTCCTGCCACGCGGGGCGCGCGTAGGGGCGGTCGTAGACGGGGCCCTCGTGGGCGACGGTCTTCGGGTCGACGTCGACGATGCGGTGGCCGTGGTGGTCGATCGTGAGGCGGCCGTCGCCGGTCAGGTGGCCGATGACCGCTGCCTCGACGTCCCACTTGTCGATGATCTCGAAGAAACGCTCGCGATCCTCGGGGGTCACGATCGCCATCATGCGTTCCTGGGACTCGCTCATGAGGATCTCGCCCGCGGTAAGCGTGGGGTCGCGCAGGAGCACGTTCTCGAGGTCGACGTGCATGCCGGAGTCGCCGTTGGAGGCCAGCTCGGAGGTCGCACACGAGATGCCCGCGGCGCCGAGGTCCTGGATGCCCTGGACGACGCCGGCCTCGAACAGGTCGAGGCAGCACTCGATGAGGACCTTCTCCATGAAGGGGTCGCCCACCTGGACGGAGGGGCGCTTGGCGGGCATACCGTCTTCGAAGGTCTCGGAGGCGAGGATGGAGGCGCCGCCGATGCCGTCGCCGCCGGTGCGCGCGCCGAAGAGGACGACGAGGTTGCCTTCGCCGGTCGCGTTGGCCAGGTGGATGTCGTCGTGGCGCAGCTTGCCGATGCACAGCGCGTTGACGAGAGGGTTGCCCTGGTAGGAGGGGTCAAACTCGGTTTCGCCGCCGATGTTGGGCAGGCCCAGGCAGTTGCCGTATCCGCCGACGCCGGAGACGACGCCGTGGACGACGCGCGCCGTGTCGGGATGGTCGACGGCGCCGAAGCGCAGCTGGTCCATGACGGCGATCGGGCGCGCGCCCATGGAGATGATGTCGCGGACGATGCCGCCCACGCCGGTGGCCGCGCCCTGGTAGGGCTCGACGAAGGACGGGTGGTTGTGAGACTCGACCTTGAAGGTGACGGCCCAGCCGCCGCCGATGTCGACGACGCCGGCGTTCTGACCCATGCCGACGAGGAGGTTCTTCCTCATGGCGTCGGTCGTGCGCGCGCCGAACTGCTCGGCGAGGTGCTTCTTGGAGGACTTGTAGGAGCAGTGCTCGGACCACATGACGGAGTACATGGCGAGCTCGGCGTTGGTGGGTCGGCGCCCGAGGATGTCGCAGATGCGCTGGTACTCGTCCTCTTTGAGGCCGAGTTCCTTCCAGGGCATGTCCTGGCCGGGGGTCGCGGCGGCGTTCTCGACGGTGTCGGGCAGCTCGCGGGTGTTTTCGGAGGTCATTCGTGTTTCCATTCGAAAGGTCTGGGACGAGGCCGGGGCTCCCTCACGGGTGAGGGTGCGGTGGCGTCGTCAGCCGACGAGGGATGCGAGGACGGAACGGAAGATGCCCAGTCCGTCGGTGCCGCCGTGGTGGCTGGCGCCGTCGGGTCCGAGGGAGAGCGGGCCGAAGCCGGCCTCAGTCGCGTGCTCGGGGTGGGGCATGAGGCCGACGACGTTGCCCGCGGCGTTGGTGACGCCCGCGATGTCGTTGGCGGAGCCGTTGGGGTTGAAGTCGACGTAGCGGAACACGACGCGGCCTTCACCCTCGAGCCGTTCGAGCTCGGCGGGGGCCGCCTGGAAGTTGCCTTCGCCGTTCTTGAGGGGGACGGTGATGGTGTCGCCGGCGCCGTAGGCGCGCGTCCACGCGGTGTCCGCGTTTTCGATGCGCAGCACCTGGTCGCGGCACAGGAACTTCTGGTGGTCGTTGCGGATGAGCGCGCCGGGGAGCAGATGCGACTCGCACAGGACCTGGAAACCGTTGCAGATGCCCAGGACGGGCAGGCCTCGTCCGGCTTCGCGCACGATTTCGCTCATGACGGGAGCGGTCGCCGCGATCGCACCGCAGCGCAGGTAGTCACCGTAGGAGAAGCCGCCGGGGATGACGACCGCGTCGACGCCGTGCAGGTCGGCGTCCTTGTGCCACAGGGACACAGCCTGCGCGCCCGCGATTTCAACCGCGCGGGCGGCGTCGCGTTCGTCGAGGGTGCCGGGGAAGGTGACGACTCCGACGCGGGTCACTGCACGCCTCCCGCGTAACGGGCGTCGGCCTCGTCGATGGCCTCGACGCGCACGACATCCTCGATGATCGGGTTGGACAGGACCTCTTCGGCTGCCTTGCGGGCCTGGTCCAGGAGCTCGTCGGTGACGGGACCGTCCACGCTCAGGTGGAAGCACTTACCCTGGCGCACGGCCTCAAAGCTCGTGATTCCGAGCCTGGGCAGCGCCGAACCGACAGCCTTACCCTGGGGATCCAGGATCTCCGGCTTCGGCATCACTTCCACGATGATTCGCCCCACGGCGTTCCTCCTTGTGTTGTTGGTGAGGATCCCGCCGTGCATCTTGCCCGGCGGGCAAGTTTGTTTACAGGATGGGGTCCGACCCGGTGAGTCGGCGGTATGCCTCGACGTAGCGCGCGGCGGTCGCGGCGGCCACGGATTCGGGCAGCGCGGGCGGGTTGGCGCCCGAGGAGCGGTCCCAGCCGGACTGCTCGGAGACCAGCCAGTCGCGCAGGTACTGCTTGTCGAAGCTGGGAGCGACCTGGCCTTCCACCCACTGGTCGGCGGGCCAGAATCGCGAGGAGTCCGGCGTGAGGATCTCGTCCGCGAGTACGAGCGCGCCCGTGGTCACGTCGATGCCGAACTCAAACTTGGTGTCCGCGATAATGATGCCACGCTCGGCGGCGATGTCGCGGGCGGCCCGGTACAGGGAGATCGACAGGTCACGGATGGCGACCGCGAGCTCCTCGCCGATGCGCTCGACGGTCTGCTCGAAAGTGATGTTCTCGTCGTGCTCGCCCAGCTCGGCCTTCGCGGCGGGCGTGAAGATCGGCTCCTCCAGGCGCGAGGCCTCGGTCAGGCCCTCGGGCAGCTTGATGCCGCACACGGATCCGGACTCGCGGTACTCGGCCAGGCCGGAGCCGGTCAGGTAGCCGCGCACGACACACTCGATGGGGATCATGTGCAGGCTGCGGCACACGACCGCGCGCCCATCGACCTCGGCGGGCACCGTGAAGCGCGTGGGCTGGGCGCCTTCTAGGGCGCGCGAGGCCTCGGCCGGCGCCTTCGTACCCACGGCCAGCAGGTGGTTTTCCACGAGGGGACGCAGCTGACCCATCCACCAGATGGCGAGCTGGTTGAGGACCGCGCCCTTGCCGGGGATCAGCGTGGGCAGCACGTAGTCGTAGGCGCTGATGCGGTCCGAGGTCACCATGAGGAGTGCCTCCGGGCCAGCCTTCGCGTGACGCGGGCGGTCCGCCTGAGTAGCGGTCTGCGGTGCGGGGCCGACCACGGCCTCGTCGGGAGCGTAGATGTCGCGAACCTTGCCCGCGCTCAGCGGGGTCCAGCCGTGGGGGGTGGCGGTCATGATGTTCCTCAGGGGTTTCTCAGTCGAGGGTGACGACCAGGTCGGCGGGCCACGTCGCGATGTCGCTGCGGTGGTGCTCCCCGTCGAAGTGAATGAGGTCGACGCCGCGATAGGCGAGCGCCCGCGCCTCGTCGAGCGTGGCCGCTCGGGCGACGACATCGAGAACTCGGCCGCCGGAGTTCACCAGTGCGTAGGTCGGTTCGAAGCCGCAGCATCCGGCTGCGACGTCGGTCGGGTCGTCGGTGATCTCCTCAGAGGTACCGGCGTGGATGACGTGGATGCCGTCGAGCTCCTCGGCCGCTTCGATACCCGTGATCTCATGTCCGGTATCCGTGGGGCCCGGGTAGCCGCCCGAGGCCATGACGACCGTGACGGCCGCGTCCTCGCTCCACACGGGGGCGGGGACCTTGGCGAGAGTGCCGGTCGCGGCCGCGTACAGGATGGGGGCCAGCGGGGAGTCGAGGCGCTCGAGGACCGCCTGGGTCTCCGGGTCGCCGAAACGCACGTTGAATTCGACGACGCGGATGCCCTTCGAGGTCATCGCGAGGCCGCAGTACAGGAGGCCGCGGAAGGGGGTGCCGCGACGCGCCATCTCGGTGATGACGGGCTGGGCCACCTCGTCGACAATGCGCTGCGTGGCCTCTTCGGGGAGCCACGGCAGGGGGCTGTAGGCGCCCATGCCGCCCGTGTTCGGGCCCTCGTTGCCGTCGCCCACGCGCTTGAAGTCCTGCGCGGGCTGCAGCGGCACGACGGTAGCACCGTCGGCGAAACAGAAGAGGGAGACCTCGGGGCCGTCGAGGTAGTCCTCGATGACGACCGCTCCCCCGTCGCGCGACAGGCAGGCGCGCGCATGCTCCGAGGCCTGGGCGCGGTCGGTGGTCACGACGACGCCCTTGCCGGCGGCAAGCGCGTCATCCTTCACGACGTAGGGGGCACCCAGATCGTCGAACGCGGCCTCGACCTCGTCCATCGTGGTGCACGTGAAGGCGCGAGCCGTCGCCACGCCGGCATCGGCCATGACCTGCTTCGCGAAAGACTTGGAGGCCTCGAGACGCGCCGCGTCCTTCGTCGGGCCAAAAACGGGGATTCCGTAGTCCAGGACCGCATCCGCGACGCCCGCGACGAGCGGCGCCTCGGGGCCGACGACCACGAGGTCGACGTTCTCAGACGTGGCGCGACGGACGACGTCCTTCGGATCCAGGGGATCCATTGTCAGGGAGCGACCCAGCTGCTCCAGCGCGGGGTTACCCGCCTGGACGACGAGCTGAACAGGATGCTCGGGGGTGGACGTTCGTACAAGCGCACGGGCGATCGCGTGTTCGCGACCCCCGTTACCAACGAGAAGAACCTTCACGATTCAAGCCTATCGGTGTTTGGTGGCCTTCCGGGCCACCGTGGTGTTTTATGGGTGCACGTCACAGCGAAAGTGAGACGGGCTTGCGGCCCTCACCAGGCGCCGTTCGGGTTGCCGCTGCGGCGGTCATCCTTCTTGTCGCGCTGGTCCTTGTTACGCTGATCGTTCTTGTGCTGCAGCTCCTCACGGCGCTGCTTCTCTTCCGGGGTCTCGCCCTCGTAGGGGTTCGGCGAGGGGCTCGGGCTGGGACTCGGGTTCGTCTGCTGATCCTTCGATCCCTTGTCCTGCTGATCCTTCGATCCCTTGTCCTGCTGGTCCTGCTGCTGGTCGCCCTGCTCCTGGGACTGCTCCTCAGCCTTCTGCTTCTTGTCCTCGACGCGTTCCTTGTTCTGGTCGGCGGGGTTATCGGACTGGTTGCCAGACTGCTGCTGGTCACCGGACTGGCCCTGCTTGCCGGACTGGTTCTGGTTACTCGACTGGTCCTTGTTATCGGACTGGTTCTGGTCGTCAGACTGGTTCTGACTGGAATTGGAGGCGGTCTGACAGGGCGCTACGGTCTCTTCGGCTTCCTGGTAGATAGTCGCGGCATTTGCGTACGCGCCGGCGGCAGCCTGCACGTCGCCCTGAATCTCGATGCCGATCGCGAGGTTGACGCGAACGCGGCATTCGTAGGAGAAGGGCTCGAGTCGGCCCGGCTTGACCTCGGTGGCCTTGGGGACGAGGTCGAAGGCGGTACGCAGGTCCGTCACGCCCTCGTCGGTCTGTCCCTGACGCACGAGAGTGGTGCCGCGGTTGTAGTGCGCGACCCAGCGCTCGATGCCGATCTTCGTCCACGCCATCTGGCCTTCGTAGCCCGTCTGGGCGATGTTGTATTCCTGCGCCTTCCAGTGGCTCAGGGACGAGCGCGACCAGAGCGAGAGGCCGATCAGGTACGCGGCGACGCTCAGCACGATGACGAGGATCGGAATGGAGTACCACAGAGGGCGCAGCGCACGGGGGTTGCGCTGGATCTTCTGTTTGCCCGACGAGGCTTTGGTGAGCTTCGCACGAACGGACGCATCGACGGGATCGACCTGGGGCGCGCCAAAGGGGAGGAGGTCTGCTTCAGGCTGCGAGTTCTCAGATGGCATGGGAGTTCCTCAACTGTTGGGCGCGCAGCGCCAGCGTGGCACCCTCCCACGCGAGGAGAGCCCCGAGAAGGAGCGCGAAGGGCCAGATGATGTAGCGATACGTGTCTTTCAGATTGCGCGACTCGGCGAGCGTCGTCGCCTTGTCGAGCACGGAACGAGCGTGCGATTCGATCGCCGACTTGTCGGGCGAGTGCACGTAGTCGACGCCTACGCGTGAGGCGACATCCTTCAGGGCGGCCTCGTCGATCTTCGAAATGGCGATCGGGTTACCAGGCTGCGAGGAGTCGTGGATGTACTCGGGTTCACCGCCGCTCTGGGAGCCGCTGTCGCCCAGGCGCAGTACCTTCATGGGGCCACCTTCCTCGGTACCGTAGCCGAGGACGAGGCCGCCATCGATGTACTCCTTGACAGCATCCCAGTCGCTGGCCTCACCCGAGGGTGCGCTGGTCCAGTGGTTCTGGTTGGAGGTCTCGCCGTCGGAGAAGACGAAGAGGGCGCGCACGTTCTGGGGGTGGCGTTCCTTGTTTTTCTTCAGGAGCTTGGCGAGGTCTTGGGCGGGTCGGTTCACCGACGATCCCTGGGAGGAACTGGAGAGCTCGCGGTCGAAGGAATCCATGTATGAGATGACCGCGGAGGCGTCGGAGGTTAACGGCAGGTCCGTGTGGGCTCTCGAATCCCAGGACATGATGGAGAAGCGTGAGCCGGTGAGGATGTTCATCATGATCGAGATGTCGTTGCGCACGCCGTCGATGCGGGGCTTGCTGCCGTCCCAGTCCTCGGCGGCCATGGAGCCGGTGCGGTCAATGACGAAGTAGACCTCGAGGGTCGAGGTCACTTCCTGGGCCTCGCCGGGGATCGACGGGCCTGCGCCCATGATGATGACTGTGACGACGATGAGGAAGCGACGCAGAACATCCATGACGTGGCGGCGGGTGGCACGCTTGGCCGACAGGAACACGAAGAGCGCGCCGAGCACGGCGATGATGCCCAGGACAGCCAGGTGAAAGACGGGGCGAAAAATCATGTCAGAGCCTCCCGAACGCCAGCAGACCGAGCAGGGACACGACGCCGAAGAGTGTCCACCCGAGGGCGGCGCCGGGGCGGTCCGTCTCCAGCATCTTGCCAGCGGAGTCGAGTTCTTCTTTCTGTTCGGCCTCGATCTGCTTCACCACACGATCCACGGACGATGGGGACGAGGCATCGTAGAAGTCGCCGCCGGTCTTACGGACCTCGTCACGCAGCTGCAGGGCCTCGGAGCTCAGGGTGATATCCGATCCCGGGTACAGCGCGGTGACCGTCACACCCTGGCTCTTCGCGAATTCGATCGCCTCGCTCAGGTTGTAGACGCCGTCGCCGTACACCTCGTTGTCGGTGGCCAGCAGGATGGTGCGGGAACGCTGCTTGTCGTTATGGTCGAAACCCATGACGCACGAGGCCAGGCCATCGCCGACGATCGAGGAGACTTCCTGGTTCTCATCCATGACGGGCGCAAGGTAGTCGAAGAGTTCCTGCGTCGCGCTCAACCTGCCGCCAATGCGCGTCAGGCCGGTGTCGATCGTGTCCGACATGTCCTGGAGAACGTCGGTGGCCATTTCGTAGTCGTCGGTGAGCGGGAACATCGTCATCGAGTATGCGTCCCACAGCTGCAGCGAGATCCTCTCACCCTCGAAGTGGGAGATGATCTCTCGGAAAGCCCCGCCGATCTTCGAGTCGTAGGGCAGCATCGATCCGGAGGCATCCAAGCACAGGACGATGTCGCGGCTCGCAGACTTGTCATGCTTGACGTAGCGGTCGACGGGCGCGCCCGCCGACACGGAGGTCGCGATGACGGCGATCAGGAAGCAGACGAAGGCCATGGCCAGCGAGGCGCGCGTGCGACGCACGAGCGCCTGGTACTTCGGCAGGCCGCGCAGGTAGCCCGTGTTTGCCACCCACCCCTTCTTGCCCGAACGCACGCCGGCTCGACGGGCGAGCAGCCAGCCGGCGCAGGTCGCGGCGAGCACGACACCGAGGACGACGAAGATGAGCCAGGTGAATCTCATGCGTCTACCGCCTGCGAGGCAAGGATCAGGATGTCGGTGCCGCCCGCCCCCTGTGCGCCGCCGGGCAGGGAGGGTCCCCCAGCGGCGCCATCGGCGCGTTCGCCGATGAAGCTCGGCGTCTCGCAGGCCTCCAGGACGAGAGCCAGCTGGGGCCAGGTGGGGACGAGGGCGCGGATCTCCGCGACGGTGGCCACCTCGAGGTCGCGGCCGGAGCGCTCGGTGCCGAGGGCGCGCATGAGGCCGGCCACCGCCAGGTGGGTTCCGCGCTCGTCAAGTTCTCCGCAGGCGCGGCGCTGGGCGATCTGGTTGACGTAGTCGTGGTATCGGGCCCGCCTGGCCTGGGAGATGGTCTGCAGGTGAGTGACGCTGCCCTCGCGTGAGTGCCACCAGGCCCACAGACTGTACGCTACCCAGCCGAGGACGGCGAGGAGCAGTGCGACCCCCAAGATCCACATCCAGTGGGGGTATATGACGGGTTCTTGAAGGCCTTCAATGAGGTTACCGGACATTGCCGTACCTTTCGCCTGGGCGCGGGAGCGGGACGGTCCGGGCGCGATCGGTGCGAGGCACCGCCGTCGCTCGTCGTGTCATTGCACCCTCTTCCCCGTCGCCATCGGGGCGTCGGTCGACCGTGCATATTGCGGTCACACCGACGCCGCGTTCACCTGATTGTGCCACGCCGGGCGCGATAGTGCTAATGCCCGGCTCGGCGTCACCCTGCGGCGCGAGCGCCACCACGGGGCCTAATCGGCGATATTTTCTCTCATTTGTTCAGTGTTGGACGCCTCTTGGGGCGCGGCGGGTAACCGGATCGCCAGATGTACAGACCGATCAGTGAGACTCCCCCCAGGAGACCGAGCGCCCACCAGGGGAAGCCGGGGATGTCGGGGGCGGCACCCGCAGCGTCAATGTCGCGTTGCGGCGTGGGGTAGACGCGCTCCCCGGTGACGAGGATGCGGTGCGTGTTGATGCCCAGGGGGGTACACGTCACGAGCGTGGCGAGGTCTCGGCCGGGTTCGGAGCGCAGGGCTTCGGTCTCCTCGGGGTTGACGACCTTCTTGTCGAAGACCCGGTAGGTGAGAACCTCCCCGAACACCTCGAAGGTGAAGGTGTCTCCGACCTGCACCTTGTCGAGGTCGGTAAACATGCGCGCCTCGGCCAGCCCACGGTGTCCGGTGACGACGGTGCGCTGCCCCTGCCCGCCGACGGGGAGCGACGTTCCCTCCAGGTGTCCGAGGCCGCGCAGGAGCGTCTCATCGTCGGTGCCGTGGTAGATGGGCAGGTCGATGTCGGCGGCGGGAACCTTGAGCCTGCCCATGAGCCCGGAGCTGTCGGCGGCGAGGATCGCGTTGTAGTCCAGGCTCGCGTCCCCGCTTGTCCCGTCGCCGGTGGGCACGTTCGAGTTGGCCTGGAGGACGGCCCCCGAGCTCAGGGCGTCGTTGTAGCGGTGGGCGAGGGCAAGCTGCTCCGCGGCGGAGGGATCGGCCTTGCTCACGGAGTCCTCGTACTGGGCGATGATCTGGGATTGGTTGTACTGAACGATCCACGCGGAGATCGACGGGTAGAGGAAGAGGAGCATTCCCGCCAGGGCGAGGAGGGAGGGAATCAGGGAGATCACGGAGAACCTCCACCGCCGCGCGTCGCGGGGAGCGGTCGAGGAGGTTGCGGAGGCACTCGGCGTTGCCGGTGCGGTGTCGGGAGCTGGAGCCATAGCGCGCGTGCGCCGGGGGACCCGTCTCTCGGGTCCCCCGGGGCGCATCATGCCGTGCGGGCCTTACGGCGCCTGATGGCCGCGGCCGCGCCGGTGGCGCCTAGGCCAGCGACGATGCCGCCGATCACGTAGGCGTCAGCGCCAAAACCACCGGTAAGCGGGATGGCGGGAACACCCTGCTTGTCGTTGGTGATGGGCGCGAAGGCGTAGTCGAGCGCATCCTTAGTGATGGTGAAG
This sequence comes from Schaalia odontolytica, assembly GCF_009730335.1. GTDB lineage: Bacteria > Actinomycetota > Actinomycetes > Actinomycetales > Actinomycetaceae > Pauljensenia > Pauljensenia dentiphila. The sequence goes on along the minus strand of NZ_CP046315.1, from coordinate 540,468 downwards.
GGTCGCGGCGTCGCGTCGAGGCGGTAGCCGGCCGGGGCCTTCTTCTCCGTCAGAGCATACGCAGTGTCACTCCACGGCAGGCCCGTCACCGCGAAGAAACCCGCGGCAGGGTCGGAGTCGTAGTAGGTCGCGCCCGCCGGCTTGGGGCACTGGGCAGCCGAGGCGGCCTTGCAGTCCATGATGGTCACGGCGCCCGGCAGCGCACCGCCGCTGATGGTCCACTCCGAGCCTTCCAGCGCGGTAGCCGTGTTCGATGCGTCGACCTTCTTCCAGGTGAGTGATCCGGTCTTGCGTTCGTTGACGACGGCGGCATTCAGGGTTGCCTCGAGGGAAGCGGGGGCGATCTGCGGGAAGGTGTATGCCTGCAGGTTCACCTGGTAGCCGACGGGGGCGCTGGTCTCACGCACGGTGTAGGTCCCCCACTTGAGGTCCTTGATCGCGAAGGATCCGGGGGCCGGATCCTGGTCCTTGTAGGGCTGGGCGGGGCACGGGCCGGCGGTGCAGTCCTCGACCGTGGCGTTGCGGGGCACACTCGGCCCGGTCAGAGTCCAGGTGGTGCCCGCCAGGGGTGTGATTCCGTCGGAGTCGACCTTATTCCAGGTCAGCGAGCCTGGCTTCGCGGTGTTCGTGATCGTGCACAGGACGCGGTCGGTGCCGCGCACCTGGAGCTGCGCCCGTCCGTCCGTCGTGGTGCCACTGAGGGACGAGGAGTAGTTTTCGCCCACGGTTCCGGGGGCCTGCTCGCAGCTCCACTGGCCCATCTCGTATCCCGCGCCGGCGGGGTTGGCGGTGGTCTCGGAGAGGTCGTTGTTGCCGGTGCGCACGACGGTGGGCCCTCCCGTAGTGCCGTTGCCCGTCGCGGTGTAGGTGCCCGCGCCGCCGGTGAGTGTCCACTGGTCGGCACCCAGGCCCGCGACCTCGGCGGTGGCGTACTTGTTGTCGACGTTCTTGACCAGCTGCAGGGTGGGAACGCGCACTGCGACGCGGTAGTCCTCGACCTCGCCGGTGGCGGTGCCGCCGACGGGCTTTTGGCCGTTGCCGTTGTTGTCGGCGGTGATGCGCAGTCGCATGTAGGTGGCGCTGCCGACTCCGTCCTCGCCGTCGACGGAACGCACGACGTCGGCGGGGACCGTCCACGACAGTTGCGCCTTGCCGGATGCGCAGGGCGCCTCGTTGGACTTCTCACCGGCATCAAAGGTGCCGTTGTGGTTCCAGTCGATCCAGCCGGCCACCTTGCCCGCGCCCGCGCACGTGGGGGACAGGTTGTAGGTGGCGCCGGGCTGGGTGCGGATACCGTCGGCGGGTAGGGTCACGGAGTCTTCGTCGTTCGTCGAATCGTCTATATCGTCGCCGAGGGCGTCGGCGCTGAAGGGTTGGTTGGGCTCGGCATCGATGTAGGCGCCGAGGCGGGGGGACACCCTGTCCATGTTCATTCGGGCCTGGGGGGAGACCTTGAAGAGGTCGGTGGTCGAGCGAACCTCGCCGCCCTCCCAGGTGGGCTGGAAGACGGAGGAGGCGATGCCGTATGAGTCGGGGGCGTCGCCGTAGTCGGTGGCGACCACGAGGCCGAGCGCAACGGCGGAGTAGCCCGCGCCCTGCATGGTGACGGTGGCGGAGGTGGCGCCCTCCATGAACATGACGGCGTCGGGGCCTCCGTAGCCGTTCGGCTTGGAGTAGGTGCCGCCCGACTGGTAGACGCATTCCTCGTCGGAGGGCATGAGGCGCAGGGTACGCCCACCGTCGGAGACGATGCCGTCGGTGGTGACCTGCTTGCCGGTGTTCTTGCTGATGCAGGCGCGCGAGCGCATGGTGTCCAGGACCCTCCAGCGCGGGGGCCTGTTGCCGTCGGTCTTCTTCACGGTGGCCTGGACCCACTCATCCTGGCGGTCGCTGGTGGCCCAGCTCTTGATGCCGAAGCGCCTGGAGGAGGCCTCGGCGTCGGCGAAGACGAGGCCCTGGATGGGAACGTTGGTGATCGTGCCGTCGCTGCCGTAGATCTCGGCCTTGCAGCTGTAGTCGACGCTCACCCGGGCGTTGTAGCCGGTGGGTCGGTGGTCGGTGGTCTGATCCCATTTCTTGCCGTCCCAGGCGTTTCCCCCGTTGTAGGCGTATCCGTTGGCCAGGCCGATCACCATCTGATTCTTGTTGACGTAGTCCTTGGGGTAGGTCAGCCCGGAGTGCCACACCTCGGAGCCGTCACTCCACGAGCCGGGTCCGCCGACGTTGTAGAGGTTGTCCAGGGCGTCGCCCGCCCAGGCGCCCGGGATGGTGGCGACCAGGGGCCCCTCGGTCTGCTGCTTGGGCGTGCCGGGCGCGGGGGTGTCGTGGGTGAGGTTGGACAGGGTGCAGGTGGTCACCAGGGAGCCCGCGTCGCCCAGGTCGCGGTGGTTGATGAACTCCTTCGGCCCCTCGCCCACGCCGAGGACGGGGACATTGGGCTTCTCTTTGCCCTTGAAGTCCTTGTCGTAGTCGGCCCACTGGAGCCACTGGATGGAGTCCTTGAAGCGTCCCATGCCCCCCGTGGCGAAGGTCGCGGGCAGAGACCCGCTGGGGACTCCCTCGGCCGCAGCCTGGGCAGGCTGGGCCGCGTTGGGCAGGATCGGCGCGGCGGTGACGGCCGCGCAGACCGCGAACGCGACCGCGAAGCGTGAGAACCGCGTGGCGCGGCGCTGTGTTCGGGCGTGCTGGGTCACTTCAACTCCAATGATTAGTTCGACGTAAATCGTTTTCGCACAAGTATTGACTGGGACGGGCCACGGGTCGGCACGATCCGAGAGCCATTCTCGCGGCCGCGCCGACCCGTGCGGGGCCCGGTTCTTCAGCGGAAGGAACCGCTGAAGAACCGGGGTATCAGGCTTCGCTGCGCTTGCGCGAGCGGATCACCATAGTGGAACCAACGGCGATGAGTCCCAGAGAGATGCCGCCGATGGTCATGAGCAGCTGGCCGTTGGCACCCGTGAGGGGCAGCTGGGGAACGGGCTGCTTGTTGTTGGCGATCTCCGCACTGTACGTGGCAGCGGCGAGGGTGCCCTTGGAGACCGAGATGCCGGTCGTGGTCTTCTGCGGCAGGACGTAGCCCGCGGGGGCCTCGACCTCTTCGACGACGTAGCAGCGCTTGGTCGCGCCCTGGGAACCCTGGCCGGCGGAGCCAACGGAGTCGCCGACGTAGAGGCCGTCGATTGCCACGAGGCCCGCGTCATCGGAGACGAACTCGGTCTTGTTATTCACCGTGATCGGGTCGCCGGCCTTGGTAGCGGCGGAGCAGTCGGCGGCGTAGGGCTCGGTGGCGTTGTAGACCTTGAACTTCGCGCCCTTGATGCCGGTCTTGGCGGCGCCGGAGTTAGCGTCGAACTTCAGGAGCTGGGCGTTACCCCAGTCCGTGGAGACCTCGGGGGAGGTCGGCGGGTTGTTCGGCTCGGTCGGAGGAGTCGACGGCGGCTCGTTCGGAGGAATGGCGCCGTAGTGCGTGTCCTGCACCAGGTTGGCCTTGTTCTTGATGGTGCCGTCGCCGATGGCAGAGACCGTGCCGGAGAAGATCGCCTCAAGCTTCTTGTTGGGGTTCTCCTTCAGCTTGGCCAGGCCGGCGCGCGTGAAGGAGACGACGACCAGGCCGCCCGTGTTGGACTGCACGTAGTCGGTGTTCTCGGCCAGCGTGTCGGCACCCAGGGTGATCTTGTCGACCTTGCCGTCGGCGAGGCGATCATCCAGGCGGTCGCGGATGTAGAAGTAGGTGAAGTTCGTATCAGCGTCGAGGCTGGGGATCGTCGTGGAGACGGGGAAGGTCACGCGCGAGCCGAGGCCCACGCCGTTGACGGTCTGATCGGAGATGGTCTTGTCGATCTCGATCTTCTGGTTCTTGGGGTAGGCGTGCACGTCGTAGAGCCACTTGCCCTCGCCACCGTTGGTGGTGTTGGGGAAGGGGATCGTGACGACGAAGGGCTTGGCCTTCTCGACGATGTTGGCGGGAGCCTCGGTCTCACAGACCAGGTACGCCGCGACGGACAGGCCAGCCAGGGTGGTCGTGCCGCCACCCGCGGTCGTGCCCTCGGCGGAAGCCGCGGTGTCGACGGCGGGCGCGTTGTCGCCCAGGGTCGGGTGGGCGGGATCCGCGCAGGCGTTGGACGGGACGTTGTCGGCCAGGGCGGCGAGCTTGTCCCAGTCGGTGGGCTTGGACAGGTCCAGGCCCGAGACCTTGTAGGCCTTGAAGGTGACGCCGTCGACGCCGTCGCCACCGGAGTCGGCGGTGCCGTCAACCTTGCCCATGGTGCCCGTGGCGTTCTTCAGGTGCTTGTGGACGACGATCGAACCCGTAGCGTTCTGGTTGATCGTGCCGTAGGCCGGATCCTCGGCGAAGGTGGCGACGCTGGTCGCAACGACCCCGGCGACGCCGAGGCTGAGAGCACCCGCGGCGGCGATCATTCGCCGCCCGAGGGGCGCGTACTTCCTGCTCACTAGTCTTCCTCTCATAACTTCCGCACTATGTGTGACGGGATGGATGGTTCAGCAACAAATATATGAGAGGTGACCCGAGAAAACTATGATTGCCGGGAAATTTGAAAGCTATCTCACGACCCCATGTAAAATACCGGCAATTCTGTGCGCTAGCTCTCAGTTGAATACCACTCGGTAGAGAGACGCGCGGCGACCACGGGGGACCAACCCCTGTTTATCTGCGGGCTCCCGAGCGCTGCAGCGCCCTGAGCAGCGCCCGCGGAACCTCCTCCGAGGAGCCCACGCTCACCTGGATGACGCCGCGCATGTCAAGCATGTGCGCGACAGCGGCGCGCCTTTGCTCAACAACCATGCTCGCCTCGCGGGCCAGCTGTTCGTCCCTGCGCAGAAAGTCCGGAAGGGGCCCCTCGTTGACGTCGATAACGGTTTTATCCTGGTCAATATCCGCCGGATTCATGTCGGCCACCGACACCTGGATGACCTGATGGCGCACGCTCAGCGACTTGATGATGTCATCGGACAGACGCGTCGGCTCGGGCTGGGTTGCGTCCGTGACGATGACGATGAGGCTGCGGCGTCGGGTCACCGTCCGCGCGCGCGCCAGGAGCTTGGGCACATCCGAGTGCGGGGAGGACAGCGTGATGTCCTCCTCGATGCGGCGCATGATGGTTTCGGCGTGGGCGTTGCCGGATCGGGCAGGCATGAAGCGCACGCGCTCGGCGTCACCGGCGACGAGGCCGATCTGGTCTCCGCGCGCCACGCTCAGCCATGCGATCGCCTCGCATGCGGTGAGGGCGACCTCTTCCTTGGACTCGCCCGACGGGGCGAGAGCGCCCATTTCGCGGCCCGTGTCGACGACGAGCATAACCTGCAGGTTCGCCGTGGCCTCGTGCCTCTTGATGACCGGCGAACCAGTGCGTGCCGTCGCCGCCCAGTCGATTTCGCGAACGTCGTCACCGGGCTGGTAGGGCGCCAGGTCCATGAACTCCCAGCCACGGCCCCACCTCAGCGCCGAATGCTGCCCCTCCATGACGGACAGCAGCTTGCGCAGGACGGGCAACTGGATCCGCGTCGACAGTGCGTGGATCTCACGCGACCTCACTGGCATGCTGGTTCTCCTGGTGATCGCCGGTCCACGAGCGCCCCCGTCACGGCACCGGAACCGCGTTGAACACCGCGTCGATGAGCCCCTCCACCGACACGTTGTCGGCGAGGGCATCGAAGGTACGAATGATACGGTGCCGCAGGATGCCGTAGCGCAGCTTCTTGATGTCGTCGGGAACCACGTAGTTGCGCCCATCCATGAGGGCCAGCGCCTGGGATATCTGCATGAGTGCGATGGCGCCTCGCGGCGAGGCGCCCACACGCACGTGCTTGGTCCAACCCGGCAGCGGATTGGGTCCGGCGCCCCTCGTGGTGTTGATGATGTCGACGATGTACGCCTTGAGCGTGCTGTGCACGTAGATGCGTCGCGTCAGGTCTTGGAGCAGCAGCACGTCCGTGATGGACACGGGCTCGGAGGAGGTGGGCAGGCTCATCACTCCCGAGTCGATGCGTTCAAGGACCTCAAGCTCCTCGACGGGGGCCGGGTAGGTGATGATCTCCTTGAGCAGGAAACGGTCCATCTGCGCCTCGGGGAGGACGTACGTTCCCTCCTCTTCGATGGGGTTTTGGGTGGCCATCACCATGAACGGGCGGGGAAGGCGGTGGTTGACTCCGCCGATCGTCGTCTGCCCTTCCTGCATTGCCTCCAGCATCGCGGACTGAGTCTTCGCGCTGGAACGGTTGATCTCGTCCATCAGGACCAGGTTCGCATGGACGGGTCCCAGCTGGGTGACCATCTCACCCGAGGCCTGGTTCCAGATTTGAGATCCAACGATGTCGTTGGGCATGAGGTCCGGCGTGCACTGGATCCGGTGGAACGTTCCCGACACCGCCGAGGCCAAAGTCTGGGCTGCGGTGGTCTTGGCCAGACCGGGCACCGACTCGACCAGGACGTGACCGCCTGCCAGCAGGCATGCCGTCAGCGCCGTCCGCAGATCCTCCTGCCCGACAACTTTCGCCTGGTAGATCATGGTTATGCGGTTGAGCATGTCCTTCGCCTGGGCGAGTTCCGCATCTGTGAGGTATTCGGCCACGAAGTCTCCTAGTGGGCACGGGAAAAGTGGTGCTGTGGTTAGTTTAGTGCGCTCACCACGTTTTCGGGAACCCGTGGGACGGGAGCGCCCGCTCCCCTCGTCCAGCGTCTTGGACGCTACCGGGGACGGAGGGGACAAGCAGCGGGGGACCCGACCTTTCGGTCGGGTCCCCCGCTGCTCCGCTTGAAGCGGACGATGCTGCGGCTCAGGCCTTCGCGGCGGCGATGCGCTCGCGGAACTTCGCCAGCTGCTCGGTGATGGCGGCGGGGAGCTTATCGCCGAACTGTGAGAAGTACTCCTCCGTGTCGTCCATCTCGGCGGCCCACGCGTCGGGATCGATCGCGAAGAGCTTGGCCCACACGGCCTCGTCGATGTCCAGGCCGTCGAGGTTGAAGTCCTCGAACTTCGGGTAGCGGCCGGTCACGCCGTCGATCGCCTCGACCTCACCGGCCGCGCGACGAACGATCCAGTCCAGGACGCGGGCGTTGTCGCCGTAGCCCGGCCACATGAAGTTGCCGTCCTCGTCCTTGCGGAACCAGTTGACCTGGTAGACCTTCGGGAACTTGTCGCCCAGCTTGTCCTGCATCTCCAGCCAGTGACCCCAGTAGTCGGCCATGTTGTAGCCGCAGAAGGGGAGCATGGCGAAGGGGTCGTGACGCAGCGAACCTGCCTTGACGTCGGTCGCGGCCGCGGTGACCTCGGAGGCCACGGAGGCGCCGATGAACACGCCGTGGGCGGGCTCGTACTGCTCGGCGACCAGCGGGACGTTGGTGGCGCGGCGGCCGCCGAAGAGGATGGCGTCAACCGCAACGCCCTCGGGGGCTTCCCAGTCGGGGCAGATGATCGGGCACTGCGAGGCCGGAACGGTGAAGCGGCTGTTCGGGTGAGCAGCCTTCTCGCCGGACTCAGGCGTCCAGTCGTTGCCGTGCCAGTCGATCAGGTGCGCCGGGACCTCGCCGTCGATGCCTTCCCACCACACGTCGCCGTCGTCGGTCAGGGCGACGTTCGTGAAGATGGAGTTCGCCTTGCCGGTCTCCATGGCCATGGGGTTGGTCTTGTAGGAGGTGCCGGGGGCGACGCCGAAGAAGCCCGCCTCGGGGTTGATGGCGCGCAGGCGTCCATCCTGGCCGGGGCGCATCCACGCGATGTCGTCGCCGACGGTCTCGACCTTGTAGCCGGGGATCGTGGGCTGGAGCATGGCGAGGTTGGTCTTGCCGCAGGCGCTCGGGAAGGCGGCGGTGACGTGGAACTGCTGGCCCGTGGACTCCCGCGTCAGGCGCAGGACGAGCATGTGCTCGGCCATCCAGCCGTCGCGCTTTGCCATCGTCGAGGCGATACGCAGGGCGAAGCACTTCTTGCCGAGCAGGGCGTTGCCGCCGTAGCCCGAACCGAAGGACCAAATCTCGTTGGTCTCGGGGAAGTGGGTGATGTACTTCTCGTCGTTGCAGGGCCAGGTCGAGTCTTCCTGACCGGGCTCGAGGGGAGCGCCGACGGAGTGAACGGCGGGAACCCACACGCGGCCCTCGTTGATGAGGTCCATGGCAGCAGCACCCATGCGGGTCATGATGCGCATGTTGACGACAACGTAGGGGGAGTCGGTGATCTCAATACCGAGCTGGGAGATGGGGCCGCCCAGGGGGCCCATGGAGAAGGGCACCACGTACATGGTGCGGCCCTTCATGGAGCCCGTGAACTTCTCACGCAGGATGGCCTTCATTTCCTTGGGGTCGGCCCAGTGGTTCGTCGGGCCAGCGTCCTCTTCCTTCTCACAGCAGATGAAGGTACGGGACTCAACACGCGCAACGTCGGACGGCTTGGAGCGAGCCAGGAACGAGTTGGGGCGCTTCTCCTCGTTGAGCTTGGTGAACATGCCGCTCTCGACCATCTGAGAGGTCAGGCGATCCCACTCCTCCTGGGAGCCGTCGGAGAACTCGATGGCGTCAGGCGTGGTCAGCTCAGCAATTTCAGCAACCCACTTGATGACATCTTCGGGAGCGTTCGCCGGAGCGGCTGCACGCACGTCCTGTTCGGTCACGGACATTTTGCCTCCTGAGGCATTTCGGATTGTCGAGGTCGCAGTTGCGTCCTCGATTGACAGAATCAATCATGCCGGACCCCTCACCCGCGCTTGCGGGAGCTTGGTCCCGGTCACACCTCAATCATAGTCGAACACGTCACACACCGCCCGACCGATAGGGACCTTCAACCCACCCACAAGGGTCTTTATGAAGGCCACACCCCGCCCCGACCTCGTGGATGCGACGGAAGTCATCCAATCACCCATCGTCGTGAGATAGAACACCGATTATGGGGTCGCAATTCCATCTCTGAACTTGAAGTCTCACCACCCCATGACCGACGATTACACGTAGCACAACAGTGCTGTTCACCATTGGAAGGACCGAATACACCATGGGACTCCGTTCTAAGACCCAAGGCCCTGACTTTTTTGAAGATCTGACCTCTCAGGCCCGCCAGCTCGTGCAGGCCGTCGAGTTCCTCTCGCACATCTACGCCGCCTCCCCCGAAGAGCGCATCGCCCTGCGCGATCAGCTCCACGAGGTTGAGCACCGCGGCGACGAGCTGAACCATGCGATCGTTCAGCGCATTAACTCCTCGTTCATCACGCCTTTCGACCGCGAGGATCTGCAGTCGCTGGCGTCGCACCTGGACGACTGCCTCGACTTCATCGACGAGGCCGGCGACCTCCTGGTCGTCTACGGCATTGCCGACATCCCCTCCTCCCTGGTCTCCCTGCTCAACGAGCAGATCGCGGTTATCCAGCACTGCGCGGACCTGACCGCCGAGAACATGCCCAAGCTCAAGTCGCCCGTGGACATGCGCGACTACTGGATCGAGGTCAACCGCCTCGAGAACGAGGGCGACCTGGCCTACCGCCGCACCCTGACGGCCCTGTTCGACTCGGGCCTTGACCCGGTCACGATCATCAAGCTCAAGGACATCGTTCAGGGCCTCGAGTCCTGCGCCGACGCGTTCGAGGAGCTGGCCAACGTCATCGAGTCCCTCGCACTGAAGGAATCCTGAGCCGTGGATCTGAATCTGATCCTCGTCTGCGTCGTCATCGCCGTCGCGCTGTTCTTCAGCTACACCAACGGCTTCCACGACGCGGCGAACGCGATCGCGACCTCCGTGTCGACGCGCGCGTGGACTCCTCGCGCGGCGCTCCTCATGGCCGCAGCGATGAACGTCATCGGCGCCATGATGGGCACGGCCGTCGCAAAGACTGTCGGCAAAGGCATTATTTCGATCAGCGACTATGCCGAGTCTCCCATGGTGGAGATGCAGCAAAAGGGCCTGGTCATTATCCTGGCCGCCCTGCTGGGCGCCTGTATCTGGAACCTGATCACCTGGTGGTTCGGACTCCCCTCGTCCTCCTCGCACGCCCTCATTGGCGGCATGGTGGGCGCGGGCCTCATGAGCGGCACTGTCGTGCACTGGTGGGGCATCATGAGCCACGTCGTGATCCCGATGTTCGCCTCCCCCATCATCGGTTTCGTCATCGGCTACATCGCCATGAAGATCGTGCTGTGGGCGCTGCGCAAGGCGCAGTATCACCGCACGATGCGCCGCTTCCGCGCCGCTCAGCGTTTCTCCTCGGCGGCCATGGCTCTGGGCCACGGCATCCAGGACGCGCAGAAGACGATGGGCATCATCGTCATGGCGCTGCTGGCCGGCGGCTACGGCGAGCACCACAACATCCTCGATCCCATCACGGGCGAGATGAACGTGCCGCTGTGGGTCAAGGTCTCGGGTGCTCTGGCGATTTCGCTGGGCACGATGGCCGGCGGCGGACGCATCATGCGTACGATCGGCCGTAAGATCATCGACCTGGATCCGGCTCGCGGCTTCACGGCCGAGGCCGTGTCCTCCTCGATCCTGTACCTGTGCTCCTACGTCATTCACGCCCCCATCTCGACGACGCAGGTCGTGTCGACGGCGATCATGGGTGTGGGTTGCACGAAGCGTTTCTCGGCGGTTCGCTGGGGCGTCGCGGGCAACATCGTCATCGCGTGGTTCCTCACCCTGCCGGCCGCCGCCCTGGTGTCAGGCATCGTGTACCTCGTCGTGGCGCTGCCTCTGGGAGTTCACTGATGCGTGGTCGCTTCGTCGTGACAGCTGCGGTAGTGGCTCTTGCCGCCGCCCCGCTCGCGGCATGCTCGGATTCGTCCGTCATGCACATGCGAGTCGGGCAGTGCATCCTCCTGCCGGAGGATAAGAGCGCGACCACGGCGACGACGATCGATAAGACCAGCTGCACGGGCGAGCACGACGCTGAGGTCTTCGCCTTGGCGTCCGCGCCGGACGGGGATTTCCCGGGCGCCGAGGCGCTCAACCGGCAGGCCGAGACCGAGTGCATTTCCGCGTTCGACGCGTACGTGGGGTCGGATTACCTGACCTCGTCGCTCGACGCAACGTGGATGATCCCGACGAAGGATTCGTGGGCGCAAAACGATCGATCGATCGTGTGCCTGGCGCGTCCGTTGGATCATTCGAAGCTCACCTCGTCGGTGAAGGAGTCGGGCCTGTAGGGTCCGTCGACCCTCCGAACGTCATCGGGTGGTGTGTGACCTTAGGTCGCACACCACCCGATACTTTTACGTTCTATCTACTGCGAATGCGACCGATGCGGATCACTCTTTATCGAAGGCCGCTCTTCCACACCGCTGCCTCGCGGATGGAGAGGAGGCGGCTCGGCTTATGCCGGGCCGCCTCAGTGCTTCTTGGAGGCCTTGCGCGCGCGGGCGGCGGGGTCCTTCGTGGTGACGCCGTGCGTTTCGAGGGCGGCGACCGTCAGGGAATCACCGGCGTGTTCGACGTGGGCGACGAGGACCTGGCCGTGCCTCAGGCACGGCGCCTCGCCGCCGGCGACGGGAGCCGACGCGTAGGCGCGGATTTCCTCGATGATGGCGTCGCGAGCCGTTCCCGCGACCGACAGGACCGTGGGGGACGCGTGCTCGCGCAGGCGCTCGGCCGCGAAGGCGCGGACGCGTCCGAGGCGCGCCTCGCCGTCGATCTGTGCGTCCGGACCGGAGACGGCCAAGTCGAGGGACTCGACGAGCGTCACCGAGCCCCCGCCCATCGACGCCCACGGGGTGAGGCTCTGGCGCGAGCGGGCTGCCGGCGACGCGAAGGCGCGGGCCACGCCGAAGCTCGAGAGCAGGTCGATGAGGTCGAAGGCCTGGCGCACGCCGAATCGGCTGAGCGGCGGGTCGACGGGTTCCGGCGCGGTCTCAACCTTCTTCGCCGAGCCCTGCTCCACCTGGGCGGCCCTCCTGGCCGCGGCCGACGCCACCATCGCTGGGGTCGGCGCGGGGCGAGGCTTGGAAGGAGCCGCTGCCTCAGCAGGTGCCGCGGAACCGCCGGAAGAAGCGGAAGGAGAGGCGGTCGCGCGGGCGCCCCCGGCCTCGTCGAGGCGCGGAGTAAGGCCCTGCCCCGGACGCAGGACGAGGAGCGTGGTTGTCACGAGGCGGCCCTCGCGGGCGCGGGCGACGATGTCGGCGAGGAGGCGGCGGTCGCCTCGGCGCGTGAGCATGTCGGCGGCACGCTCGGGCGAGGTCCACGCGGTCTGGTCGATTTCGGTGCGCGGGGCGCGCGCGACGGGGGCTCGCAGGCGCTCGGACGCGTGACCGGCGGGGACGGGGGTGCCCACCCAGTAGTGGACTTCCTTGGTCTGTCCGCCACCCAGGCGGTAGCGCTGGGTCGTCAGAGGCGCGCCGAGCGTGATGATCTGGCCTGTTTCCTCCTCGACTTCACGCACGGCGGCGGCGACGAGGGATTCACCGTGTTCGGTCTTGCCCTTGGGCCAGGACCAGTCGTGGTAGCGCGGCCGATGAACCATGAGGACTTCGATGTCCGCTGGGTCGATGGACTCGCCGGGGACAGCGACGCGCTCGGGGTCCGTGAAGCGCCAGACAAGCGCGCCCGCAGAGCGAACGAGTCGCTGGGGGCGGGGGGCTGGCATCGGACGCATAGGGACAAGGGTAGTCGCCCGCGCGCGCCCGTGCCCTGGTGGGCGCGCCACGTCACCCCGGTTCGGGCCTTCCACGAGGCCGTCCAGGGTACGCCGAGATCAGCAACGACGCAGCGAACGCGGGGTCAGTCGAGGGTGCCGACGGCCGCCTCGCGCGCGGCGACATCGAGTTCGTCGGCAGTGACCAGCAGCGCGGAGTGACGCATGGTGACGCGGTGGGCGAGCGGGTCGGCGGGGTCTTCGATCCACAGGGCCCCGGCCTCGCCGGCGGCGAGCACGCGCATGGCGCGCGAAGCCTCGCCCAGCACGTATTCGAGGTCGTCGTCGGTCAGGTCGCCGCGCAGCAGCGAGTCGACTTCCTCCATGATGAGGCTCAGGGGCCGCAGCTCGACGGGGGCTTCGAGGCCCTGGATGATGGGCGCGCGCGAGCCCTCGGCGTAGCGCTCGGCCACCAGGAGAGGGTCACGGTGGTACCACTCGTGCAGCAGGTAGACGCGCCACAGCGCGCCGGGGAGGGTGAACTCTGGGCTGCGCGACCACACGTGCGCGATCGTGTCGACCCCGCTAGTACGCACGGTCTCGCGCAGGCGAGCCACGTCGGCGTCGGTGAAGGTCTCGTCGCCCACGCCCATGAGGGCCCAGGCGGCGGTGTGGGCGACGGCGGCGCTGGCCGCGGGGTCTTCGTCGCCGATGATGGCGTCAGCCCTGGCGGCGTCAAGCATGGCGGGGCGTCGCGGCATCTTCGATTGGGCCATGTGGACTTCTTCCTCCTACAATGGGGCTGCTGGGCCTATAGCTCAATGGTAGAGCAGCGGACTTTTAATCCGTAGGTTGGGGGTTCGAGTCCCCCTGGGCCTACTGGTCGCCTCGGGATTTTCCGGGGCGTTCACGCTATCTGCGGGCGCGCGCCCGCGCTGGAGGTGCAGCATGGATCCTCGTCTTTCTCACGCGCATGGCGCCCTGGCCGGCCTGGCGCTCGGAGACGCGCTGGGCATGCCGACGCAGGAGATGTCACCTGCGCAGATCCGCGCGGTGTACGGGCGCATCACCGGCCTCGTCGACGGCGACGCCTCCCAGCCCTACGCGCCGGGGATGCCGGCGGGGTCGGTCACGGACGACACGGAACAGGCGCTGCTGGTCGCGTCCCTCTTAATACGAAGCCGGGGCTCGTCCTCGGGTCGCGTTGCCCTCAATGCGGTCGAGTTCGCCCACGCCCTGCTGGCCTGGGAGGATTCAATGATCGAGCGAGGGTCACTCGACCTGCTGGGCCCCTCAACGAAGGCGGCACTCGAGCGCGTGCGCGCGGGCGAGGACCCGCTGACCGTAGGCGGCGAGGGCACCACAAACGGCGCGGCGATGCGCGTCACCCCGATCGGTATTGCGGTCTCGACGGAGGATCCGGAGGCCTTCGCCGAGGCCGTGTGGTCGTCGTGCCGGGTCACGCACGCGACGCGACAGGGCTTCCAGTCGGCTGCCCTCGTGGCGGCAGCCGTATCCATGGGTATTGACGCGACGCGCTCACCATCCCTGGATCTGAGGGGCCTGCTGTGGAAGGCCCTCACCTACGTCGATTCCCTCCCCGATCGCGGCGCGTGGACCCCAGACCCGGACGTCATTGCCGCGACGCGCAGGGCCATGCAGCTGGCCGTCAACCCCGCCTCCTCATCCCTGGAATGCCTCGTCGAACAGGTGGGAACATCCGTGGCCTCGGCGCACGCGATCCCTATGGCCTTCGCGCTGCTCGCGCGAGATCCCTCCCCGCAGGCCCTCCTGGACGCCGCCAACATCGGCGGGGACACCGACACAATCGGCGCGATCGCGGGCGCAATCCTGGGCGCGGCCCTCGGGGTCGAGGTTCTCCCCACAGACAACCTCTCGATGATCGAGGAGATCTCCCACCTCGGCCTGTCCAGCGTCGCCGGGGATCTCCTGGCGCTGCGCGATCAGGCGCTTGTCGGGCGCCCGGAGGACGCTGCAACGGATGCCTCTTCAGACGCCAGGCCCGAGGTTTCGCGCGGCGTCACTTCTCCGGAGGAGCCAGCCCCCACCTCGTCGCCTGCCTCCCCCGCGGGCCGCGTGGTCCTCATGGGCCAGATCCTCGTGGACCGGGTCCTGCAGGGCACCGGGCCGATATACGGCGGCGGCTCTGGGCGGGGCACAGATGAGGGCATACACGTTGGGGCTGGTTTCAGCGCCCTCGTGGCCGCTCGCCGCATGGGAGCCGAGGCCATCTCCCTCAGCCCGATCGGTGACGGCCCGAACGCCTCGCTGATCGAGGAGGCCCTCAAGCGAGAGGGAATCGTCGACGCAGGCCCGCGGGTTCCAGACTGCGACAACGCTATGCGCACCGTGCTCATTGCGCGCAACGGCAGCTGCACGATCATCGCGACGAAGGGCGCGGAGGCGATGGCACCTGAGAACGTATGGGCAAACTATGTGTGCTCGTTGCACCCCGTGGATGTGCTGTATATCGATGGGTCCCTGATGGATCATCCTGCCAACAGGATTGCCGCAGAGAATGCCCTGCGCGCCCTGCCCGAGGGCGTACGAGTCGTCCTCGACGTCTCCCCCACCATCGGTATCCCGAACGGACTGCCCTCGAGCGCCATCATCTCCATGAACTACGAGGAATCGCAGGTTCTGTGGACCAGGATTCCAGAGAAGGAACGACAGTTTCTCTCCTGGACGCCAGCAGATAACGCGGCAACAACGTTGGCCTCGCGACTTCACCGCGACGTACTCGTCCATAAGGATGCGAACGGCGCTTACTTCGCACCGTATGCCCCCTCGGATGCTCTGCCCACCTTCCATATCCCAACCCCGAGAATCCGGGCCGTCGACAGCAACGGCGCTGGCGATGCCCACTCAGGCGTTCTCTCCGCCTGCCTGACGCAAGGGGTCTCCCTCAAACGGGCGCTCCTGTTGGCCAACTGCGCGGGAGCCCTGGCATCAACCGCAGCGGGGCCCGCAACATGCCCACCCCGAGCCCAGATCGAGACCGCAGCAGACGCACTGGCCGAGCAGGAGGACTGAACGATGGACCCACGTCTTGACCGCGCCCAGGGGCCCACGATCGGATTCGCTTTCGACCACGTCCTCACGATGGATACCTTGGTCGAGAACGGCAACGAGGCGGCAAGCCTCAGCGAGCGCATCCTCGCGCTGCTGAGGCTCCAAAATTCCGCAGAAAAGCCCTCGTTCCCCTCCATGAAGTTGTCATCCCACCGGTTGGCTCAGCTGCTGGTCCACGCCGCCCAGGCTGGCTCATACACGTCAACCTGCGGCCGGCAGGCCTTCGCAGACGCCGTATGGAACTACTGCGAGGACGAGGAACCACATTGCCGGGAGTTTCAGGCGGCAACACTGGTCGCAGCAGCTGTTTCGCTCGGCCTCGACAGCCCGAACCTTAGCGTCGAAGACACCCTGGTCCGCGCTATCGATGTCGCTGCGTCGTTGGAGCCACGCGGAGAGTGGAGCCCGGAGCCTGACGTCGTAGCCGCGACGCGCAGGGCAATGAACATCGTCAGCGACATGAACGCAAGCGCCGAGTCGCCCCTTGAGCGTCTCGTCGAGGAGATCGGTGCGGGCGATTCGCTCTCGCAGATCGTTCCCATGACCTTCGCCCTGGCCTCCCGCTACCAGGACCGCCGCATCCTGACCTCTCCCCTTCGGCTAGGGGTTCACTCAAGCACAATCCTTTCCACCGCATGCGCCCTGGTCGGAGCGGTGCGGGGCGCAGATTTCCTACGCTCCTACGGGGCACGCATGGTCGAGGAATCCCTCCGATTTGATCCGAATGAGAACGCGAAGAGAATTCTCTCCTGCCGGGTCCCTTACCCGGGCGATCCCCTCGTCCCTGACGGGCCCTCGTGCCCGATCGCACCGTCGGGCCCCTCCTCGTTCGAGGACACCGATTCTGGCGAGAACACGCGCCAACGCTACTTCCCCTCCGTAGCCCCACACGTATCCCTCAAGGCGCTCCGCGCCGACGCTCAGCTCGGACGCGTCGTTTTCCTCGGCGAACTCTTCGCTGACCACATCATGCACGGGCACAAGTACCCAGAATTCGGGGAACACGTGTGGGCGTCGGACCGCGGGTGGACCGCGGGAGGTTGTTACAGGGCCATGGAGGCGGCTCGCCACATGGGCGCTCAGGTCGTCTCGCTGTGCCCAATCGGGCAGGGGCCCAACGCGCGGATCATCGCGCAGGCCCTGCGACGTATGAACATCATCGACGCGGGCCCTCACCTGAGCGGAGTGGATAACGGATACCGCCTCCAGTTCTCTGCCGACGAGGGGTACCGCATGATCCTGCGCGGGACCAATAGCGACTGGCATATGACCCTCTCGACGACCACCCCACTTCCCTCCCTGGCATCGCGCGAGTGGGCGGAATCCCTCCAGGCCTTGGGTCCCTCGGACATCCTGTGGATCGATGGGGCTCTCATGGGACACGAGCCCACGGCACAAGCCTTGAACGAGGCCCTACGAGGACTTCCCGAACACGTGCGCGTCGTATTCGACGGGGCATCGGACGAGGGCGTCCCCGGCAATCTCCCCCTCGACAATGTTCTCGTGTCGCTACGAGTCGGCAACCATACGACATTCAGGGAGCATTTCGGCGTGGATTCTTCTCTCGCGCGTTACAACGACCGGCCCGAGCATCAGGCAACAGCTCTCTGCCTGCTCAGCGAACGCCACATCGTCTTGCGCAACGCCGACAACGAGGCGCTGTTCGTTCGCCCCACGCTGGATGACGCCCGCATTCTGTCCCCTTCTCTCACGCGGGTTCCGGGACCTCCGTTCAGCCCAACGGTCAGGGCCGAGCGAATGGCGGACGTTCATTCCGGAACGCTGGCAGCCTGCCTCGCGCTGGGCATGAGTGCCGAACGAGGGGTCCTGCTGGCCAATTGCGCGGCTGCTCTGGGGACCCTGACCTCACTGTCCGCTCGAGACGCTATCGAGACGGCGGCCACTGGACTAAAGAGCCGCGATCAGGCCTGACAAGGAGAAACGAGAATGGATCTACGACTCCCCTACGCTCTTGGTGCGCTGGCAGGCTTGGCCCGCGCAGACGCAGCACATTCGGCCACGCTCGAGGTGCCCAACAGGCCCGTCGGCGCGGTCGTAACATCGGCGATAGCCGTTGCCACGCGACTCATGAAAGCCCCAGACGGCCTGCGCAGCATTCGCTCCGGACGTTGGTCAACCCCCGCCGCGAGCGCGGATGCTCGCCTCCTGTGTGCGATTCCGGTCGGCATCGCACTGTCGACGGTCGACCTCGAGGCCTTTGCCGAGACCGTATGGTTTGCGTGCGGGTGCACGAACCGGAACGAGTTCCAGTCCGCCGCACTTCTTGCTGCTGCGGTGTCCATCGGCATCAATACCCAACGTCGCTCCCACATCGACACCCTGTGGGACGCGGTTGATGTCGTGAGCGCGGTGTCCCCGCGCGGCGAAGAAGACGGCGGCGCGGACGTGCTCGAGGTGGCCCAGCGCACCCTGAAGGCGGTTGCCAATACCCAATCGGATCTGCGCTCGTCGCCCACGCCTGTACTTCAGGAAACGCTGTCAGACTGCACTCCCTCCAGCCGGATCGTTCCGCTCGCTTTCTTCTTGGCCGCCTCTCCACAAGGCGCCGACGAGGCCTCGAAGTGCTTCGCGTTGAGCGGCTCACCGGCGCTGTGCGAGGCGGTTGCGGAGACGCTTTCTGGGGTCTTTGCACCCAGCGGAGTACTCTCGGATCTCGATCTCGCACAATGTTCTGAGGACGTTCACGTGGACTGGCTGGGGATTGCCGGCCAGCTCCTCGAACTGTACCCTCCGGCTCCCATCGACTGGATCCGTCGAGCGCTGGGCGACGCCATTCCGCGCGTGCCCCGGCGTGACCCTTCCCCCTTCGAGGCGTCTGAATCTGGTGCGTCCACCCGCGCCGATGCCGATGACCAGAGCGCCGATGAACCGCGGGATTCCAACGCTGCAGGGGCGTCGTCTGGCCGGGTCATCATCATGTCTGAACTGATGCTGCGATTCGACCGACGTACCAAAGATGAGCGCATTCCCACAGGCGCTGAGTGGTCGACCCGTGAGGGCGTCCACCTCGCACGCCCCTTCCCGGCGATGCGCGCAGCACGCGCCATGGGGGTGGAGGTCGTCTCCCTCAGTCCGATCGGCGAGGGTCCCCGGGCCTCGATCATCGCTGATGCCCTGGCACGCGAAGGGATCATCGACGCGGGTCCGCGCGTCACTCGGTGCGACAACGGCTTTGCTTCACCCGTCACCACGCAGGCCGGGGGATATAAGAACGCCAGGATCAGCGGCATGCCCGAGGACGCATGGGACGAGGTCATCCGCACTTTGGGTCGCTCCGACGTGCTCTACATCGACGCGAGCATCGAAGACAACCCGCCTGTTCTAGCGGCGGCCGAGCATGCGTTGGCCCACCTCCCCCGTCACGTGCGCGTCGTCCTGGACGTGTCGGGAGCTTTCATCGGTCCGCGTTCTCTTCCGAACGATAACGTGCTGATGGTGCTGGACCAGGGGTCGGTGGAGCCCTTGGGCATGCGCTTTATGTCTGATCGCACTGCCTTCGATGCCTCCCGCGTCCCTGCTCACGCCGCGAGCTTCATCCTGTCCCTCTTCCATCGTTCCGCGCTCATCAGCACGATGACGTACGAGTCCTTCCTCGCGCGACCGCGCCACGCGACGGACGAGGCGAGCGAGCCACGAACCCGTTTCCATGCCCCTACCGTCGTGTCCACCGACCACGACGGGGCGTACAGCGTCTGGACGGGAGCCCTCGCGTCCGCCCTCGCTGAGGGGAACGCAATAGAGCGAAGCATCATCCTTGCAAACTGCGCGGGGGCCTTGGCCTCGACGATGCCCGGTCCGGCCTCGTGCCCCACGCGCGAACAGATCGAGGCCTCGGCTCGCGCCCTGCCAGAGCGAGACGATGTTGAGCTGGAGCGCCGTGCCCGCGCCCTCGGGGCCCTGGCGGGAGTCGTATTCGGCGACGCAATCGGCATTCCCGCTATGGGTATGCCGACGGAGCAGGTTCAGGAGCTCTACCATCGGTCTTCCTCTCTGAAGGATGCGCCCACCTCGCACCCCGCGATGCCAGGAGCACCCGCGGGAACACTCACTGCTGTCACGAGCGAGGTTCTCGCGTCATCATCGGCGCTACTCTCGGAAGGCACCTCCCCTCTCAGGGGCGAGGCCAAGGACCGTGCGGGTGATGAGCTGGCGGGTTCTCGCTACGTCCTGCGCGCTATTCCGGTGGGCATCGCGACCGTGACGACAGATCCCGAGGCCTTCGCGGAGGCCGTGTGGCAGGCCTGCGGAAACGAGAACCTCACCCGGCAGGAGTTCCAGGCCGCCGCTCTCGTCGCCGCGGCAATCTCGTTGGGCATTGACAAGAAAAACTACAGGGCCAGTGGAATCGTTTCTTTCCTGCAAGAAGTCATCAACTACGTGGCCGATCTTCCCCCGCATGGTTCCGCGAGCAGCGGGCCTGACGTGCTGCAAGCGACGTGCAAGGCGATTGGCATTGTCCTCCACTTCGGTGACGACATATACGAGCGCCTGCGCGAATCGATCGGCACGTCTGCGGATCCGACGCAGTCGGTTCCTGCTGCCTTCGCACTCGTTGACAAGAGCGAATCACGCTTCGCCGCTACCAACGCCGCTATCCTCGGCGGGGAGACAAGTTTGATCGCGGCGATTTCCAGCGCCGTTCAAGGGGCGATTTGCGGCATCACGATGTTCTCTCCCGACGACCTCGCCACCATCGAGAGGGTTTCCCACCCGGGCATAGCTCCCCTGGCCGAGCGCCTCGTCGAACGGCGGGTGCACGTCTCCGATGATGCGACATCCAACTGAGGAGAAACAGCATGATTCCGCTCTCTGATACCACCCATCCAATTCCGGACGCACAACCGACGCCTCCCTGCGGTCGCGGTTCAACCAACGGGAACGGTCCTGTCGGGCGGGTCGTCCTCATGGGGCAGATCCTCGTGGACCTCGCCGTGCGCGGCGAGGCTCTGCCCTCGCCGGGTGGTGACGTGTGGGCCATCGACGAGGGAATGCACGTGGGCGGCGGCTTCAACGCCCTCGTGGCGGCGCGGCGCATGGGGGCCGAGGCCGTCTCCCTCAGCCCAATCGGCGACGGCCCCTACTCCTCTCTCATCCAAGCGGCGCTGACGCACGAGGGGATCACTGACCTCGGGCCTCGCGTGACGGGCATTGACAACGGGTTCTGCATCGCGTTCACGGACCGCACGGGCGAGCGCACCTTCATCTCCACAAAGGGCGCCGAGACGATGGCACCCGCGAGCGCGTGGGCAGACTTCGTGCGCACGATGAATCCAGGGGATGTGCTCTACGTTGACGGCTACCTGATGGACCACCCCGCGAACCGCGAGGCTGCGGAGGCAGCGCTGCGCGCCCTCCCCGAGGGCGTACACGTCGTCTTGGATGTCTCCCCTGTCATTGGAATCCCGGAGGGACTGCCCTCTGACGACGTCATCGTCTCGATGAACCACAGGGAGGCTCAGGAGATCGTTCACCAGAGAGGCCATGCGAGCGTTCGCAACCGATGCGACCAGCCTCGCGAGGTGGCTCAAGGGGTGCTCGCTGTGCTGGATCGCCCCGTTCTCGTGCGCGCGGGAGCCGAGGGCGCATACTTTGTGCTCCCCGCCGGGACAGCCCCGAATGCCCGCAATGAGGACGTGATCCATGTCCCGACGCCTCGCGTCAAGGCGATCGACACGAACGGCGCGGGCGACGCGCATTCCGGAGTCCTGGCGGCCTCCCTCGCTCAGGGTATTCCCACCGAGCAGGCACTCCTCCTCGCCAACTGCGCGGGCGCCCTGTCCACGACGGTCGTCGGGCCGGCCTCCTGCCCGACGCGCGAGGAGATCGAGGCCGCGGCGGACGCGCTGGAGGCGAGCAACGACGAGGAGTGAGCGCGGTCGAGCCGTTCGCGCGGAAGGAGCGCTGCCAGCCAGTGCACATGTGTGCACGTCACCGCCTGCGACGTGCGAGATGCATCAAATATTCAACCGAGTCGTCTATTTTGCGCCCCCGAGGGTGCACAATCACATCATGACGAGTCACGACACCCAGGACCGCGGCGGGATCGTCGGCGGGGCGCTCACGGTTGCCCTGCTGATCACGCTGGCCGTACAGAACGCCGTGCCCCCGATGGCGACCGACATGTACTCAGCCGCGTTCCCGCAGATCACGGCGGACCTGGCGACGAACTCGACGATGCTCGGGTTCACTCTCACAACCTTCTTCGTGGGCTACGCGTCCGGCCAGGTCCTGGGCGGCGCCATCTCGGACCAGATCGGCCGCCGCCGCCCCATCATCGCAGGCGGCATCATCGCCCTCGTCGGCTCCATGATCTGCGTGTTCACGCCCAACATCTGGGTGCTCCTCGTTGGCCGAGTCTTCCAGGGCCTCGGCGGCGGCGTCGCCTCCTCGGTGGCGCGCGCGATCCTCGTCGACGTCGCGCACGGCAAGACGCTGGCTCGCGCGATGAGCCTCCTCCAGGCGATCGTCGGCTTCGCGCCGATGCTCGCCCCGGTCCTCGGCGCGTTCATCATCACGCACGCGACGTGGAGGGTCGTCTTCTGGGCGCTCGCCGCCTTCACGCTGCTCATGGCGGCCCTCGCGTGGTTCGTCGTACACGAATCCCTGCCCGAGGAGCGCCGCCACCCCGGCGGTATTCCACGGTTCTTCCACGGCCTCGTTCAGGTCGTACGCATCCGCCCCTTCGTGGGCTTCATGCTGACCAACGCCTTCTCGAGCTTCTGCATGTTCGGCTACATCTCGAACGCCACCTACGTGCTGCAGGGCCCGCTGGGCCTGTCCCCCATGGCTTTCGCATGGGTGTTCGCGTTCAACGCGCTGCTGTCGACCGGATTCGCTCTGGTCAACGTTCGCCTGATCTCGCACTTCACGCCGCGCACGCTCATCATCACGGGCCTCACGATCGCCGCGACCGGCGTGGTGACACTCGCGATCTCGATCTTCCTCCTCGACCTGCCGCTGATTCTCACGTGCATGGGCTTCGCGCTGGTCATGACGGCGAACGCGTTCATTTTCGGCAACTCGGCCGCGCAGGCCATGAGCGAGGCGCGCGAGCACGCGGGCACGGCCTCGTCCGTCATGGGCGTGTTCCAGTCGATCGCGAACGGCATCGCCGCTCCCCTGGCGACCTCGGGCGGCGACAGCGCCGTGCCGATGGTGCTCGTCATGATCGTCGGCTCCGCCGGTGCATGGTTCGCGTTCTGGGTGATCGCCCGCGGCGGCAAGCACACGCCCCGCCAGCTCAACCTCGACTGAGGGGCTTCAACACCCCAGGACAAAACCCATAGGAACCCCTCGAAAGGCCGACGCGCCCGGCTGTTGTTACAAACGTCGTCAATCCGCAGCATTTTCAACGCGTCTCCGACCCCGTATGTTACAAACGTCGTCAATCCGCGGGCTAAAACGCCAGAAAAAGCCGATTTCGGGCTCGGATTGACGACGTTTGTAACAAGGAGCGCTAAACCCCCTTGAAAAACGGGGTGGTTTGACGACGTTTGTAACATCGCAACGTGCGCGCATCCGACCGCCGGCACATCGGCAGGCGTTAGGCCGCACTGACGCGCACCTGAGGGATGGCGCGGACACACCGGCACAGAAAACCGGGAAAGTGCCCCGCCGAAAACCCTTAATCGCGCGAGGCCAGCCAGACCGCGACCGACACCAGGACCAGACCGATCAGCTCGAAGACGCCGGGGATCTGACGGAGCATGACGGCCCCGACCAGGGCGGAGGTGGCCGGCAGGATCGCGGCAAACAGCGCGAAGGTCGACGCCGCCAGGCGCCGCATCGCGAGCGCCTCGAAGGTGTAGGGAATCGCGGTGGACAGGAGGCCCACCCCGACGACGATGGCGATCAGCTTCCACGAGGCTAGGGGTGCCATCGCGCCCGGCCCGAGGATGGGCGCGAAAAACAGGGTACCCCACGCGCATCCGAGCGCCAGGTTCGTGACCCCGTCGCGCGTGGTCGAGGCCTTCTGCCCGACGACGATGTAAGCCGACCAGGCGAGGGCCGCAAGGAGAATCCAGGCGACGCCGACGCGCACGCTCGGCACGCTGAGGTCGAGGGCGAGCCCGCCGATGCACGCCACCCCCGCGAACGCGAGGACAGCGGCAATGCGCGGCCGCCAGCCACGGCCTCGTATGACGGCGACGGCAACCGGGCCGATGAACCCGATAGACACGGCGGTCCCCAGAGGGATCCGCGCGATCGACTCGTAGAACGAGGAGTTCATCGTCAGGATGATGACGCCAAAGAGCGCGGAAATAGCCAGGTCGGAGCGCGTGAGGCCGCCGCGCCACGGGCGCTTCCAGGCGAGGAGAACGATCGTGCCGGTCAGGACGCGCCACCAGGCGACGGAGGCGGGTTCGACGGACGCGAAGGCAATAACCGCGAGAGCCGCGCCCACGTACTGGATGAGGCCAGAGCCGACGATGTAGAGCTGGGGCGGGATGCGGTCGGTGACGGGGCGCTGCGCGGGCGCGTTCACTGGGCGGGCGCGTTCACTGGGCGGGCGCGAAGGTGAGGGCCGCCGAGTTCATGCAGTAGCGCATGCCGGTGGGCTGGTCGGGCGCGTCGGGGAACACGTGGCCGAGGTGGGAGCCGCAGGTCGCGCAGCGCACCTCGGTGCGGATCATGCCGTGGCTGGTGTCGACACTCTCGACGGTCGCGCCGTCGTGCGCCTGGAAGAAGGAGGGCCACCCGCAGGAGGAGTCGAATTTCGCGTCGGAGTCGAAGAGCTTGGATCCGCAGGCCGCGCACGAGTAGGTGCCGACGCGCGCCTCATCGAGGAGCTCACCGGTGAAGGGGCGCTCGGTGCCGGCCTCGCGCAGCACGTGGTAGCGCATGGGGCTCAGGAGCTTCTTCCACTCGGCGTCGGTGCGGGCAGCGGGATCAGTTGCGTTCATGGATCTATTGTCCCGCGCCGCCCGCGCCCTCGCACGCGTGCGGCCGCTTTCCTTGCGCGCCTCGATCGACGAGGCGGGGGCTCAGTCCGCGGTCACCGCTCCGGACCCGCGCTTGCCGAAGAGGCGCCGCGGAACGATCGTCACGCCCGACATGATCCAGAGCGCGCCGGTGACGAGCGCGAGACCGAGGAGATCGAGGACGCTGGGAACCTGTCCGAGCACGATGCCACCGACAACCATCGCAACTGCGGGGTAGAAGGCGTTGTAGCGGGCTGCAGTTCGCGTATATGCCCCTTGATCGCCGACGCGAAGCAGCACGGCGGGAATGATGAACATCAGGAGGCTTACCGCAACGATGACCGCGATAAAAGACCCGGTCAGGGCGGGAATTACACCGGAGACGGCGTCCCACACACCAAATCCCGCGGCGGCGATCGTGAGTCCCACCCCGCGGATCGTGCCGCGGTCGTAGCCGAGGCGCGGTACGGCAGCCTGCACCGCCGTTAGGAGCAACAGGGAGAGACCAGCAAAGATACTCGCCATCATGCTCGCCTGCTGCACATTGCCGTTAACGGTGCTCGGGGGTGCCTGGCTCACGAACGCGACCAGCCCCGCCAGGGCGAGAGCCAAGCTGAGGAAGCGAAGCTTCCCCCGCCCGTGGACCACACCAACAGGAATGATGATGGTCATCAAGAACACCGCAACGGTACCTACGAGCAGATGGTTCATCGCCGAGAAGACGAGGCTGGCGTACCCGACTTCCAGGAGCCCAACGAGCACGGCAATGCCCAGCCCACGCAGGTCGAGGCGCTGACGCCAGGGCCGTTTCCATACGAGGAGGACGATCGCCGCAGGGACCAGGATCATCCACGCAATGGTGATGGGAGTTGCGACACCCAGGATCGTTCCGGCCAGAGCAATACCGATGATCGGAAGAACGAGCCTGGCAGCGAGGGCAGCATGGTCGGCGCCAGTGACGTGCCCGCCGGGGGGATCGTTCTGGTCGGGTGCATCCTGCGGGTCGAGGACGGCCTGCTGGTCAGGGGCAGGATTCAGGTCGGGCATCTCATTGCGGGAGGCAGGATCGGGAGCGGTCACGCCTCTATTGTCGCGGACCGCCCGCGCCCACGCACATGTGTGCACGGGCCCGGGCGGTCCGTTTTCCTCGCGCTGACCTCATTGACGAGGCCGGGGCCCGTTCACCTATCCCCATCACTCATTGGTGGAGGGCCCTGCATTGGAGGTCTTCTTTGCTGCTGCCTTCTTGGGAGCCGCCTTCTTGGCGGCACCCTTCTTGGCGGCGGGCTTCTTCGCGGTGGCCTTCTTGGTGGCTGCCTTCTTCGTGGGAGCCTTCTTCGCGCCGGTCTTGGTGGAGGCCGTCTTCTTGGCGGGCTCCTTGTTCCTCGGGGCTTCCTCTTCCGCCGCAGAGACGTCTGTCGCGGCGGCCTCCGCAGCCTTCGCGGCCTCAGAAGCCGGCTCGGCGATGTCCGCAGCGAGCATCACGAGGGTCTCGTCCACGGGCTCGTCGACCGAGGGCAGGACCTGCGTGGCGTCCGAGTCGAGCGCGCCAGCCTCTGCTGCCTCCACGGGATCCATGACGGCGGTCTCGTCGGCAGTGGGTCCGTCGGCGGCGTCGTTCTCCGCAGCCTTGGCCTCGCGCGCCTCAACCTCGGGGGCCACGTCCTCCGCGGGCGCGCTCTCGGGCGCCGCGGCTTCATCGGTCGCGGCCTTTTCGGCCACCGCAGACTCAGCGTTTTCGGGCTTGGGTTCCGGGGGCTCGATGGCCGGGATCTGGCCGGTGACGGCGCGCAGGACGTTAGCCTCGGCGCCGGTGGGGGCAACGGCGGGGAAGAAGTCCATGATGGACACGCGCGCGTGCTTCACCGTGGGCGTGGGGCGGGTTTCCGCGTCGAGGCGGGCCTCTTCGGCGACCGCGTACCAGCCGGGGTGGACGGCGGGCTCGTCGGCCTCGTCCTCGGGCGCGCGCGATGCGGCCATCTCGGCAGGGGTCGGCGCGGGCGGCGGCACGAGCGCCGGCGCGATCGCCTGGACTGTGTCGGTCATGACGGGTCGGCCCGTGCGCACGGGCGGGGGCACCTGCACGGGATGTTTCACGGATGTTTCACGCGCGGGGATCGGCGTCGTCTCCTGCTCGTCCGCGGACAGTTCGACGTCCGACGAGGCCTGGGCCTCCTCCTCGTCGCCCGTTTCCTCGGGTGCGTCGGGGGCGGGTGCGCCCTCAGGTTCAGCGTCCTCGACGGGGGCGCTGCCCTCCTGCGAATCGACGGCGCGCGAGTCGCCGGAATCGGCGGATGCGCCAGCATCGGTGGCAGCGTCGGCGGGGGCCTCACCCTGCGCGGGAGCAGCTTGCACGTCGGTGGCCTGTTCCTCAGCGGAAGAGCCATCGGCGGACTGCGCGTCGGCCTCAGGCTTTACGCCCTCGGTCTGGTCGTCAGCGATTTCGGATCCAGCGGCAGCAGATTCGGCGGCCGCATAATTAGCGGCCACATCCTGAGCAGCGTCGGGCTCCTCGTTGTCGGGCGCCTCATTGCCAGCAACCACCGGCTCAACGCCAACGGCCGCCAGGGCAAGGGTTGCCGCGGGGTCGAGAGCATCGGCTTCGCGGCGCTTGTGGGCCTCGCGGCGCTCCTGGGCGCGGCGGGCCTCGGCCTCGCGCTCGGCGTAGACCTCTTCACCCGGGCCCGTGAGGGCGGCGGCGCGTTCCTCGGCCTCGGCGGAGCCCGAGAAGAAGCGTTCGCCTCGGCCGATGGAGGTTGTGGTGAGGGTCTGAGTGAGCTGCGGGTTCGCGTTGCCGGCGGCCTCGATGATCTTGCGGAGCGCGCTCTTGGAGATCACCTGGGTTTCGTCGCGGGAGGTGCTGGGGCCGCCCTCGGCGAGTTCGCGCTGGCGGTCGGCCATGGCGCGGCGGCGGGCGCGCTTGGCCTTGCGGCGGGCGGCGACCATGCGCGCGGCGTGGGCGGGGTCCTTCGGGGCGGCAGCCGTGGCGGCGGACGCGGAGATCGCGGAGGCGGCGCCACCCGTCGCGGCGCCGGACTGCTCGCCGGCCGACGCGGGCGTACCCGCGTGGGAAGCCGACGTGCCCGTGGCGGCCACGGCCTCGTTCGTGCCGGAGATCCCGGCGAGCTCGGCGGCCAGGCGCGCGATGCGTTCGCGGCTCATGTCCTGCTCGACGGTGACGGTCTGGCGCGGCTCGATGCGCTGGGCGGGGCGCGCCCACGGCTCTTCGGTGACGATCCACGAGATGAGCTGCTCGCGCATGTAGGCGCGCAGGTCGGAGAGGTGACCGGAGTTCTTCGCGGAGACGAGGACGCGCACGGTGACCGTGTACTCGTCGGAGTCCGTGATCTGCACGCCCCACGTGCGACCATCCCACAGGTCGGTGGCGGTCAGGAGCTGCTCGACCTTGGCGCGGATGAGGGTCATGGGCGCGGACCAGTCGAGCTTGAGCTCGACGGTGCCGAGCTGGGCGGCGGCGCGGCGCGTCCAGTTCTCGAAGGGCGTCTGCGTGAAGTAGCGCGACGGGATGATGAGGCGGCGCTCGTCCCAGATGCGCACGACCACGTAGGAGAGCGTGATTTCCTCGACGGAGCCGGTTTCCTTCTTCTCGCCGGCGACGACGACGTCGCCCACGCGGATCGCGTCGGTAAAGGCTAGCTGCAGGCCAGCGAACACGTTGCCGAGGGTCTGCTGGGCGGCGAGACCGAAGATCACCGAGATCACGCCGGCGGAGGCCAGGACGGTGGTCATGGCCTGGCGGGCGACCTCGAAGGTGCTGATGATGGCGACCACGCCCACGACGACGACGATCGACTGGGTGAGGCGGCGCAGCACCTGGGCCTGGGTCTCAAAGCGACGCGAGCGTCCCTGGTCAGAATCCTGGCGGGCCTTGGCGGCGTCCTCGAAGACCCACGCGGCGGCGTACGCCATCCAGGTCAGGCAGGCGAGGGCGACGATGAGCAGCACGTGCATGAGGAACGTCGTGATCGACGTGCCGTTCCAGTCGGACAGGTGGGGGTTGACCAGGGCGATGCCGAGTCCCGCCCACGCTCCCCAGGCCGCGAACGTGAAGTGGCCCGGGCGGCGCACGCGCGCCAGGATCGACGAGGCCGTGGCTGCCTTTGCGAGGGCCTTACGCAAGAGGGCGGAGAGGAGGACCGAGACGACGACACCCACGAAGGCACCGATAATCGGGCCGAGAATCAGGAGGGTGAGGTCGATGGTCGTGGTTACGGCGGCCTCCGCTCCTGATTGCGCGTCTGCGGCCGCCCGCGTCAGGGCGTCCGAAACCTGGGCGAGGGCACCGAGTGCTGGTGTCATAGTCATGCATCAAGCCTAGGTCGGACAGCTGATGAAATCCTGGGAATTCCGCACAATTGCAACGTTTTTCGGTAATGTGTTAGCTGTCACTTAATTTCGTTTTGACGTGCCGCGCGCGTTCTGCCTAAACTATCTCCCGTCTTCGGACGCCAGTTCGACGGCCAAGCAGGCCCCCATCGTCTAGCGGCCTAGGACACCGCCCTTTCACGGCGGCGACACGGGTTCGAATCCCGTTGGGGGTACCACCGGTCGCAATCGTGATTGGAACAATTCAATAGGTCTTACCTGTTGTAAGGCCCCGTAGCGCAGTTGGTTAGCGCGCCGCCCTGTCACGGCGGAGGTCGCGGG
Source organism: Schaalia odontolytica (assembly GCF_009730335.1). Taxonomy (GTDB): domain Bacteria; phylum Actinomycetota; class Actinomycetes; order Actinomycetales; family Actinomycetaceae; genus Pauljensenia; species Pauljensenia dentiphila. The sequence goes on along the minus strand of NZ_CP046315.1, from coordinate 511,204 downwards.
TTCAAGTCCCGTCGGGGTCGCCGACCAGACCTTTTGGTTCAGGTCTTGGCTCTGTAGCTCAGTTGGTAGAGCGTTCGACTGAAAATCGAAAGGTCACCGGATCGACGCCGGTCGGAGCCACCAGCAAGCCCCCGAAGCTTTTGCTTCGGGGTTTTTGTTTTGCCCATGAGCTTCGCCTGGGACAGGGGCCGGTTGGAGGAATGCGCACCCGACAGCTCCGCACACGCGCGACCAACACGCGCCACCAGACAAATTTCGCATGCAATTCCCCCACAGCACGAATCGGCCCAACCCCAAAAATAGCAGAATATCAACGATTAGATTGCATAATTTGAAATATGCTCACGGGAATTGCATGCGAAATTTCTGGAGACCACGAGACCTGCCGCCACAGCCTCACCACCACCCAACAGGCGGAATTGCACCATTAGGAGCACGACACGCCGGCGACACGCCGACAGCCAGCTCCTAATGCTGCAAAACCCTACCCACCACCAGTCATCAACAGGTCACGCTCCATGATCCCGACAGCAAGGCGGAACGCGCGGCCTACACCACTAGCAGAACTGAGCGAAAAGGTGATGCCAGACAATTTCCTGCCCAACAAGAGCCGCGACCTCTGATCACGAGGTCGGGGCTGAGTCTTACGCGAACGCGCCCACGCGAGGCTCGAGACTCCGGGAGAGTGAGGTGGAGACCGGCGGCGAGCGGTCGCGTGGGCGCATCCATTTACACAGGATGTTTCACAGGAGTGAGAGATAGAGAGCTCCTGAGGAACAGTGACGAGCGCAACAGGCATTGACTGTGTGCGTGCGCGTTTGGATGACCATTTTTCGACGAACGTGTGCGCGACTGTTTGCGCCTGCCCAAGCACCGCCGAAAGGACTTCTACCCTTCGTCAGAGTCATCTTGCGGCGGGCCAGGGCTTGAGGACGAGTTGTTCCTCGTCCCAGTCGTCGTCGTGGATGTAGGCGCCGTCGAGACACTCGACCATCTCGGAGGAGCGGGTGCAGGCTTCAACGGCCTCGAGGATGCCGAGCGCGATGAGAGTGCGACCGTCTGCATCGTCCAGGCGGTCCGTATCGACGACGAGGGTGACGTGGGCGAGGGCTTTGGAGAGGTGGAAGGGGTTCACGCGTATCTCCCAGATGTCGTTCCACCGGCAGACGTGAAGGGTGGGGTGGTTGCCTGCCACGTGGCGCCGGTGTCGACGTCCGTGAGTTCGAAGGAGATGTCGCGGATGCGGGCGCTCCAGTCGACGATGCAGAGCTCGCAGGTGCCCGAGGTGACGTCCTTGCGATACTCGCTGCCCACGTGCGTGATGTACGCGCGAATCCGCGTCTGAGCCGCCCCGCGCGCGCCCTGCTACGTCGCCGTTGCCTCGCTTGCGTCCTGCTGCATCTCCGTCGCCTCACCAGCACCCAAGTCCGTCACCTGTGCCTCGTTCATATCCTTATTTCTCCTTCATCCGTGTGTTAGGTAGCCGAGCAGGATACGGCAGAGATACTAGGAAGCGCAAGGCTCGTTGTCGTTTATTCCGGTGGGTATGCACACCAACGGCGCACTGGAGAACCCCGCGGTAGCGGGGAATACGTGTACCACAGGGACTGGTGTTTGATACCCAGTGGTTCATCCCCGCGCGGGCGGGGAAAACATGAGGAGCCACTTATCCCCGCCGCTCTTCTTCGGCTCATCCCCGCGCGGGCGGGGAAAACGCCGGCACAACCCATCGACCACCGCCGTTGTCGGGCTCATCCCCGCTCACGCGAGGAAAACGTTACATGATCCTGACCACCAGTCGGCCAGTACGGCTCATCCCCACTCACGCGGGGAAAACGGGAGCAGCTTCGCCATCATTCCCGGTTCGTACGGCTCATCCCCGCTCACTCGGGGAAAACCTGCGGGTCGCCGTTGAGCGCCGCGCCAAGTCCGGCTCATCCCCGCTCACGCGGGGAAAACGCCCATAACCGGGGTATCCCCCAGCCTGACACAGGCTCATCCCTGCTCACGCGGGGAAAACTTCCCTAAGCCGTTTAAGAAGCCGCCCATGGTGGGTTCATCCCCACTCACGCGGGGAAAACCCTGTGCGATCGGCTCGGGGCTGGCGTGTCGGGGGCTAATCCCCGCTCACACGGGGAAAACCTTGTGCCCGTGCGAACAGGGTCGGCATGTGCGGGCTAATCCCCGCTCACGCGGGGAGAACACGTAGGGCACGCCAATGGCCTTGCGGGCGGCGGGCTCATCCCCGCTCACGCGGGGAAAACGAGGAGCTCACGCTCCTGGCTGACAGCACCCGGGGCTCATCCCCGCTCACGCGGGGAAAACGTTGCACTCACGGAGGGCGTGGGCCCGGCCATGGGCTCATCCCCACTCACACGGGGAAAACTAGGCTACCAGCCCACTCATACGCTTGGTGCCGGGCTCATCCCCGCTCAGGTGGGAAAACGGTGTTTCGACCGCGAGCTCACGCCAGTCGTCCAGCTCACCCCCGCACACGCGGGGAAAACTGCTTAACCCCGTCGATGGTGATCGGACCATACGGCTCATGCCCGCTCACGCGGGGAAGACGCTGAGCTGGGCTTTACCAAGGTAGGCGGCTCGGGATCATTCCCGCTCACGCGGGGAAAACACCTTCATCGTCACCCCCTGGCGTCAAGGCGAGGGCTCATCCCCGCTCACGCGGGGAAAACCCGCTCGTCGGGCTGGCACTCCTTGAACGGCCGGGCTCATCCTCGCTCACACGGGGAAAACTACACGACAGGGACAACCACCGGAATCGTGCACGGCTCATCCCCGCTCACGCGAGGAAAACGTCATGATCCTGGTCCTGAACTGCCTTGTGGCCGGCTCATCCCCGCTCACGCGAGGAAAACATCGCATAATCCTGCCCACCGATCGGCCAGTACGGCCCATCCCCGCTCACGCAGGGAAAACATGTTGCCGGCGTAAGACGTGGGGCCGGGGGCAGGCTCATCCCCGCTCACGCGGGGAAAACATCCACGGCCTCGAGGGCGCTCGTCGGGGTGTCGGCTCATCCCCGCTCACGCGGGGAAAACGTGGGCAGGAGAGCGGTTGCTACTTCGTGGAGGGGCTCATCCCCGCTCACGCGGGGAGAACCTGGTTGAGGAGGTTCCCGATGACGGGCAGGACGGCTCATCCCCGCTCACACGGGGAAAACGAGGCCTTGGCCGCGTCAGATGCGACCGACAAGGGCTCATCCCCGCTCACGCGGGGAAAACATGTTGCCGGCGTAAGACGTGGGGCCGGGGGCAGGCTCATCCCCGCTCACGCGGGGAAAACATCCACGGCCTCGAGGGCGCTCGTCGGGGTGTCGGCTCATCCCCGCTCACGCGGGGAAAACGTGGGCAGGAGAGCGGTTGCTACTTCGTGGAGGGGCTCATCCCCGCTCACGCGGGGAAAACGGTATCGCGAACGTGACGCAGCTGCGGGCACGCGGCTCATCCCCGCTCACGCGGGGAAAACGACTTCGATAAGCGACGGCTGACGTGGAGCGGCGGCTCATCCCCGCTCACGCGGGGAAAACGTCGGCGGCGTCTTTGAGCCAGTCCCAGCCGCCCGGCTCATCCCCGCTCACGCGGGGAAAACATCTGATTAAGAAGAAGGGCACCACGATCTGGCGGCTCATCCCCGCTCACGCGGGGAAAACGCACTCCGTCACGAAGGGACCGAGATCGTCGGCGGCTCATCCCCGCTCACGCGGGGAAAACGCACTCCGTCACGAAGGGACCGAGATCGTCGGCGGCTCATCCCCGCTCACGCGGGGAAAACCTGTCCACGTACCAGGCGTGCGTGGGCCGCGCCGACTCATCCCCGCTCACGCGGGGAAAACCATCCATTCGACGAATCGCGCGGATAGCTGCGGGACTCATCCCCGCTCACGCGGGGAAAACGGGGAGGTTGGCCTCGAACCAGGCGGCAGCGGCGGCTCATCCCCGCTCACGCGGGGAAAACTTTTGTCCCGATCCGTCGATGAGCGCCGAGAGCGGCTCATCCCCGCTCACGCGGGGAAAACCGTCAACACCATCACGAGCGCCCGCGCGATCGAGGCTCATCCCCGCTCACGCGGGGAAAACGACAACCCGGCCCTGTTGGTAGGTAAATGCGGGGGCTCATCCCCGCTCACGCGGGGAAAACCTCCACGCGCAGATCCCCGCCGATTACCAGCCCGGCTCATCCCCGCTCACGCGGGGAAAACTTGCCGTTGTCCTGCGAGCCGCCCATCGACGTGGGCTCATCCCCGCTCACGCGGGGAAAACGACAGGCGTTCGTCCAGGCGCGCGTAGACGCGCGGCTCATCCCCGCTCACGCGGGGAAAACAAGTAACCAACAACACACAACCAAGTTATTGACGGCTCATCCCCGCTCACGCGGGGAAAACGATGAGTTGGCGTCCTGCTTCGCCGATGTCGCCGGCTCATCCCCGCTCACGCGGGGAAAACAGACGGCGACGTGATGATGTGCGCGATCGTCGGGGCTCATCCCCGCTCACGCGGGGAAAACGCACTCACCCCACGTAAATAACCCCCGAATCTAGGCTCATCCCCGCTCACGCGGGGAAAACGCGGGGATGCGCCAGCCGGCGCGGCCTTTCTCGGGCTCATCCCCGCTCACGCGGGGAAAACCCTGCGAGCTGATCGATGCTCGTGCCGCCGTTCGGCTCATCCCCGCTCACGCGGGGAAAACATCGACGGTTATAACCCTGACCACCTGGAAACGGGCTCATCCCCGCTCACGCGGGGAAAACTCAGAGAGTGAGAAATCGACGTGCCCGTTGAGCGGCTCATCCCCGCTCACGCGGGGAAAACGTCATCTGCGCGAGCTCACGGTTGAGGGCTTCCGGCTCATCCCCGCTCACGCGGGGAAAACGCGTTGTACGCGGCGAGCGCCAATTCAACGCGGGGCTCATCCCCGCTCACGCGGGGAAAACCCACCGAGGCGTCCGTCACCATCGACGGTGTACGGCTCATCCCCGCTCACGCGGGGAAAACGTCGGTGATCGCTTTCTGGAAGGCTTCGGCTTCGGCTCATCCCCGCTCACGCGGGGAAAACGGTCGCCCTCGTCGTCGAGCCATGCGGCGGCGAGGCTCATCCCCGCTCACGCGGGGAAAACGCGGCGCGCGACGACGATCGGCTCCCAGGCGGGGGCTCATCCCCGCTCACGCGGGGAAAACAAGAGCATCTCCTCAGCCTGCAGGTCAGCTGGGGGCTCATCCCCGCTCACGCGGGGAAAACGGTCGCCCTCGTCGTCGAGCCATGCGGCGGCGAGGCTCATCCCCGCTCACGCGGGGAAAACGCGGCGCGCGACGACGATCGGCTCCCAGGCGGGGGCTCATCCCCGCTCACGCGGGGAAAACAAGAGCATCTCCTCAGCCTGCAGGTCAGCTGGGGGCTCATCCCCGCTCACGCGGGGAAAACCAGCGGGGTCTTGATGCCTCGCTGCGTGCTGGCGGCTCATCCCCGCTCACGCGGGGAAAACGCGACGGGCGTGCGGCGCATTTCTGCGACCCACGGCTCATCCCCGCTCACGCGGGGAAAACCATATGATGTCGACGGGTTCGACGTCATCCCAGGGCTCATCCCCGCTCACGCGGGGAAAACGAGGGAGCTCATGCGGCGCACGCCATTGGCGGGGGCTCATCCCCGCTCACGCGGGGAAAACTGTCCCAGAACGAGCCGGGGTCGAAGGAGACGAGGCTCATCCCCGCTCACGCGGGGAAAACTGGTCGATGATTTCGCCCAGCGAATCCGTTAGCGGCTCATCCCCGCTCACGCGGGGAAAACGAAACCGAGGCAGGCATCGAGGTCGCCGCGCGAGGCTCATCCCCGCTCACGCGGGGAAAACCAATGAATGAGCTTTGCCTTGGTTGCGCGGTCCGGCTCATCCCCGCTCACGCGGGGAAAACGGAGCCGAGAAGCCCTGAGAGAAGAGGAAAACCGGCTCATCCCCGCTCACGCGGGGAAAACCAGCGGGGTCTTGATGCCTCGCTGCGTGCTGGCGGCTCATCCCCGCTCACGCGGGGAAAACGCGACGGGCGTGCGGCGCATTTCTGCGACCCACGGCTCATCCCCGCTCACGCGGGGAAAACCATATGATGTCGACGGGTTCGACGTCATCCCAGGGCTCATCCCCGCTCACGCGGGGAAAACGAGGGAGCTCATGCGGCGCACGCCATTGGCGGGGGCTCATCCCCGCTCACGCGGGGAAAACTGTCCCAGAACGAGCCGGGGTCGAAGGAGACGAGGCTCATCCCCGCTCACGCGGGGAAAACTGGTCGATGATTTCGCCCAGCGAATCCGTTAGCGGCTCATCCCCGCTCACGCGGGGAAAACGAAACCGAGGCAGGCATCGAGGTCGCCGCGCGAGGCTCATCCCCGCTCACGCGGGGAAAACCAATGAATGAGCTTTGCCTTGGTTGCGCGGTCCGGCTCATCCCCGCTCACGCGGGGAAAACGGAGCCGAGAAGCCCTGAGAGAAGAGGAAAACCGGCTCATCCCCGCTCACGCGGGGAAAACCGCTGGCCACGTAGTGCGCCGATGTGTTCCCATGGCTCATCCCCGCTCACGCGGGGAAAACGTGTGGGCGGCGTGATGCCCGCTGGGATCGGGGGGCTCATCCCCGCTCACGCGGGGAAAACTCCCGGTTTCGGGACATACTTGTGTTGTCCCGAGGCTCATCCCCGCTCACGCGGGGAAAACGGCGAGCGGCGGGACGCGGCTAGGTCGATCGGCGGCTCATCCCCGCTCACGCGGGGAAAACACGGTTCGCCTCGACGACGGCTGCGCGATCGAAGGCTCATCCCCGCTCACGCGGGGAAAACATCCCCGCACACTTCCTTCCTTCCACACTTCCGGGCTCATCCCCGCTCACGCGGGGAAAACCTTGTACTTGGCGGGGATGAGCATCTCGGTCACGGCTCATCCCCGCTCACGCGGGGAAAACACTTTCTGACCTGCGTTTTTATCGCGCAGATCGGTCAGATCTTGGAAAGCCTTGAGCTTTGCGCCTCTTCTGAAAGTTACTCATCGCAGGACGCTTACGCAACTGACGCGCCGCAGGATCAGGTTCGGAGTATTGGCCTCGTCCCTCGGAGTAGTAGGGACGCATCATGAGCGTCAGCCCATCGAAGTCGACGGGCTTCCAGGGGTCTCCCCACGTCAAGAACTCCAGGCCCTGTTCGTTGCGCGCCCGATAGACCATGACGGCACGCCCAGTCTTCATGTTCTCGGTGACAATATCCCACAAGCGTTCACGAACCCGTGCGGACAGCGTCCCCACGAATACCCCCGGGGAGATTTCCATCAACCACCGAGTCACGTGCCCTCGCAAACCTTCAGGCACTGCGGACAGCACGAGGACGATCACCAGGATCCACTCTCCTCATACAACACCCCAGCAGCGACCGCGCCCTCGCGGTCATCCCACAACCGCAGATCAGCGACAATCAGATCGTCATCATCCTCAACACTCAAGGCACCCGACACCAACAGCAGCCCCTTGATGTCCGCAACACACCGCTCGAGCAAACGAAACTCTCGCACAGCATCGCGGACGGCCTTACGAGCGGCACTGCCCACGGCCTCGTCAGTCGGAGAAGCCGCGACATCAAAAGCGATCGGAATAGTGAGATCAGCCTTGTACAGGTCGGCGATGTCGTACACAAACGATCTATAAGTCCCATTGTGGACGAAACCCAGCCCAGGACTACATCCCAGTGCAACGATCACCGCGTGAACGATCCCGTAGATCGCCGAATTCGCAGCCGAGAGAGCCTGGTTCACAACCGTACCATCCTCATAGTTCTCGGGATCGTACTCGCGCCGATCCCAGGGCACCCCCGTACGCTGCGAGTGTTCCCGGTACAAGCGACGCACCCGAGCACCCTCGCGTCCCCTCAACTGCTGAAGACTCAGTTTCGACACGTCCTCACCTGCGAAGCGCATCAAGTACATGTTGCGCGCGACAGTCAGCCGCATCGACGGATCACTCACCGCGCGAGCCTGCGCCTCCAACAACCTCGAGGAACGCGAGGGCGGTGAGCCGTGCGCGTAGTAGCGCACCCCATTCTCGCCAACCCACACGATGGTCGATCCGCTCTCGGAGAGGACAGACACCGCCGAGTGAGTGATCCGAACCCCGGGTCCCAGCAGCAGCACCGACAGCGCTGCCGCTGGGACGTGGGCGATTCCATGACCATCAGCCACAGTGATCGCGTTCGAGTCACGATTGATCGTGCACCGCTCGACGTAGAGGAACGTCAACCGGTCTCGAACACGGACCAGATCCTTCGGTTCTGGCGGCTTCGCCCCGGGGATCGGTCTCATGGCCGAGCCAAAGTCATCAAGCCGCAGCCGTAGGCCTTCCCTCGGCCGATTCCGTGAGTAAGGACTCTGCGCAGAGCATCAGGGTCTGTCACCTCAAGGACACCCTCGAAGGTGGCGACCCCAAGGGTCACGCGACGCTCCCCACGCTTAAACTCAGCGATACTGCGTTCAACACCGTTGATCAGCAGATTCGCTCCGTCGACGCGTTGCCCGTCGCTGTCCTCGAGAACCGGTAGTTCGCCACCAAGCTCAGCGGAGGTGAGCACCCTGAACCCGCATTTCTCAGCGCGTTCGAGGACCCACTGCGTCTGCTGATCCTGCGTGACGTGTGCGAGAACCTTCTTGCGTCCCCGTGCATTGACCTGGCTGCCCTCCCGGAACGTCGGATTGACGCAGAGGCGGAAACCCCACCGCTGCCCAGCCCACAGCCCCTCAAGGAAACTACTCATGTCGCGGATGACTACCCCGCCCTCGGTCGCGTAACCAGCCTCTTCGACGATATGCGAGGGATCCGGAGCAACCGGGCTCGATATGTAGAGAGAACACGAGGGACTCCCCTGACGAGGAGCAGCTCCCCGAACGGCCGGCGGACGGTCCAGCCGCCAGAGAACCCGCGGTGCGCCGGGATCATCCAGCACGCTCGGAGGGAAGCAATTCAGCACAGCCGCGTGCAGCGTCTGCCGGCTGCGCATGAGCTGCTTCGCCCCACGACGGTGCGGGTTGAGGTAGATGCGTGTCAGATACATCAGAGCACCTCCATCGGATCATGCACGAGGCCGGGGTGGGCCTGCAGCTTCGTCTCCACGTACTGCGGATTCTCCAGGTCGATATATGTCTCCTCAACGGTACGCAGGGTGTATTTGCGATTCTCCGAGTCGAAACTGATCGGCATATCCTGAAGCGTCTGCTGGGCGACTTTCTCCACCTCGGGAGGAATAATTCCCAGATCCGCGACGACTCGCATCCGGACAAAATGATCGTGACGCTGCTTCTTCTGGTAGTAGGTCGAGGCCATCCACGGAGTTTCGCGCACGGCGTCCCAGGCGTTGCCCTCCCGGACAGCGAGACGTAGCGGCAAGGTCGGAGGGCACGAACGTCTGCCGAGGTACAGCGGGAACACTGGGCGAACAATTGCCTGCGCAAGCGCATCAATCATGTCGTCGGGCCCCTCGATGAAGGCTCCGAACGCAGCATCCGCCCGGTAGAAACGGTGGGACAAGGGCATCGACGTATCGCCCCTGTGCGCCGTATGGAAGTCGTGGAGCAACTGCCCCGGTTGATCAACTCGGACGGCAAGGCTCAGCTCAGCGAGGTCCTCGATCGGATCACTGCGCCTGCGCCCCTGTGCCGCACCGAGCAGACCGACCAGCGCACTTTTCGTGGGAAAAGCCTCCGTCGACCTTCGCGTGAATCGGCTGTCCGCGCCCCACGATTGCATGGGACCCGCCAGCCTCAAGACGAGCACCGCACTCATCGCGTGCCTCGCACCGCTTCCGCTGCGGTTTCACCGAGAGACGCCAGGCGCACCTGCTTGCCAAGCTCCGAGAAGCTCTCGCCACGAGGCGTCGTCCACGACACGAGAGACTCGACAGCCTCCAGACCCGTGAGCTCACGCAGCTGCGACTCAAACTCAACGAATCGCGCAATGGCAAGCTCGGCGAAGCCGTGCTGACCGGCGATAATCGGTTCCTCAAAAGCGCCACTCATGTTGATCGGCTGGTCATCACGGACCTGAACCAGAACAGCCTCAGGCAGCGTGCGATTCGCGAAAGTCGTGACCTTTCCGGTCGGCATCGAGCGGACGAAGCTATCCACGAAGAGTTCGACGGCTCGATCCGCAACCGCATCGTCGCCCAGGTTTTCGCGCAGCAGGTCTACGTTAATCGTCGCGTAGCGGTACACCGTCGCGGACGCGAACTCGATCGTGCCGATCATTCCCGCACCCTCGTCGGCCTCGTCGCTACGCTTCTTCGCGTCGTCGACGGCCGTGTAGTAGTCGTACTCGCGCTCAACAGCGCCGACACCAATCGCGTGGGCAACCTGGCATGCGGCATCGACGTTCAAAGCATTCGGTTCGGCGACCATACGCCCGAACAGAGCGATATCGATCGAGTGATCCGTATCCACGAGGCTACGCGGCTTCAATTCCTTGAATGCTGCCGCGGGATCGTCCTCATGAGCGACCGAAATCAACGCGTCCGAAACATGCTCGATCTGCTTGGCCGACAGGAAGACGAGGAATCCAGATTCCTTCAACTCCTTGTCGCTCTTATTTCCACGCGGCTCAGCAAGTTTAAATCCGATGGCTTTTAGCCCCATCTCAGCGAGCTCAATCGATGCGGCCGCCAGGTCGGGACGCTTCTCGGTTATCGTTCGCGCAACCAGCTCGACGATCTTCTTCGTGCGTACACCATAGTTTCCGTCGGCGATCTTTCCCTCGAAGTCCTGACGCGTCGCACGCTTGATGGCCTGCGACGAAATGCGCATACGCTGGACTCCACCGAAAGTCGCACTCTTGGGCGCGCCGGTGTCGTCCCTATTCGGGTTCGAGGGAGGGAGGGTCTGCAGGACGTGGATATCAACGAAGACGGACATTGTCTTTCCTTTCACAAATGAAGCGATTGATTGTGGTGTCCGACGTCAGTCGTCGGAATCGGTTTCGGTGTGGATGGTTTCAGCGGGGCGAGCGAACTGACGCCCCCAGTTGCGCATGACGGACGTGCGGTCACGCGGATCCTGCCACGTGAAGAGGTCGGCTGCCAGCTGCGCGTAATCACAGGGAATTTCGGCGGCTTCGAGCTGAGAGATGAGCGAACGCAGATGCACAAGAAGTCCCTCGAACGTCGGCGCTTGAACGGCCGCTGAAAAACGCCGATAAATCGGAGTCTCCTCAGCCCGCTTGTCGCCGCTCTGTCCCTCGGCCACAACTCGGACTGCGGACGCGAAGCTGCGCGGACGGTCCGACGTGTCGTGCATGGGTCTCGAATTTGAGCCCTGATGGAGGGCCCAGAGAGTGAGAGCTCCGTGAACGGCCTTCTCGCCTCTGGTCGGCTCATCGCCCAGATAACCAGGGCGGTCATCGAGCGTCAGGTCCCACAGCTCGGGCACTGATCCCGCTTCCTGTGAAAGCGCTCCCCTCAGCTGCGCGCGAAGGGCACGGGCCGAAGGAGTCTTGTTCCAGAGCCGAGTCACAATCAGCCCACCGACACGTCCGTACACTGCACGCCGTGTTGACAAACCTTTCGCACCGCCATCCGGAGGGGTCTCCGGAGCAGCATCATTGCTGGTCATTTCGTTCCTTCCTGATTGGTGTTCTGTACCGGGAGACGCTTGTTGAGAGCCGACCGGAAGTAGTTCTCGGCAATACCGACGTTCATGTATCCCCTGCCGGTATCCCGACCGACAATTGCCGACGATGACGCACTCCTGACGAGTTCGGTCTGGATTCCCAAAGCGTGCTGCCTCAAGATACACTCCCACCGACACCCAACATCCCGTGCGCTTTCGTGCCCATCGACCTGGGTCAGCCATGCCCTAAAATCGTTGTCGACAGCGGAGAAGAAGAGTTCCTTAGCGCGGTATCGAGCCCCATCACCGGCACCGTCACCGCTCTCGCCTGCGGCACGCGCGAGGTTCGCCGCAAGAGTTCCCACATCCCTGGCAACCTCTTCTGTCAGACGAACCTCACGGTCGATCTGGGCGGACAGGTCCTCGCGTTCGACTCGCATGACGGCAACCGACAACGTCAGCTCGTCCGAGTAGATATCCTCGAACGTCGCTTCCTGCGGACCGTACGTAACGCCAACAGCCTGAATCCTCATCACCTTGGGATAGCTGGTCTGGATCGAGGCATTGTCGAGCTGGTAGTGAAAGGACAGCGTCGCGGAGGGGAGGAACTCACGCTTGGGCTGCTTATCCACGCCCTGCACGGTTGTCACGGTGGGCAGGGTGCCGGGAAGGTTACGCCACAGCGCGCGGCCCGCCTCGAATTTACGAGGCATGTATACGTCGGTCTTAAACTTCTTCGATTGCGGGGTTGAGTACCTCCACAGGCTCTGAGGCTCATAGAGTCGCATCTCCTGGGGGGCGAGTTTATCACCCTGTGCCAAAACAACGCCCGTCACGCCGGACGAGTCGCCAACCAACCTGATGCGGCGAGAGTGCCAGGTGAGAAGTCGAGGGATACTCAGCTCCTTCGGAGTACCCGCGGGGTCGAGGAGGGAGTAGTCACCGCGAACGGAGGTTTCCGGTTCGGGATCCTCCCAGCTGCATGCTCCCCAGTCGGTCGAGCTGTCGACGCCACGCAACTCCGCGGTGGTCGCAGGGATCAGGTTGAGGACGAGCGTCTCGTCGAGGTCCTTTCCTTTGAGCCACACGAGTCCGAGGTGTCCGCACCACGCTGGGCCAATGGGATAGCCTTTCCCTCCCTTGACCTGGGAATCACCGACTGCTCCCGAACGGATGCCCGAGGGGTCATACGCCTGCGCGTGAACTAACCAGCGCGCAGCTTCGGAGGCTGGTATGCACGCCAGGGCGCGACCGTGACGGGTCGTGAAAAACTGCTCACCGTTAGGAACATCGGCAATCAGCTTCTCCAGTCCAGACACAGCATCCTTCGCTGTGCGCAGATCAGCCACCTGCATAAACGGGAAGCGGCCGCCGAAGAGGTAGAAACGATCCCTCCATCGTTCGAGGTACTCGATCATCTGCTCCGTGGGCGCACCCTCGTCCCACTGCCTGACCCAGTCACGCGTATCGCGCGGAGTGGCCACGCGATACATGATTGCCAGGATCAGTCGCTGAATCGCGATGCTCTGCGTGGGTAGCTCGCACGCTAGGTCCGCGATGTCGGTCGTGCGCCGGAGTAGCTCCAGCAGGCCGACATCGGTGATGGTCCCATCGACGAGCCGCACGGGTATCCACGGCTCATCGAGTAGGTTGTACTCAGGGTTCTTCATTGGCCCTGCACCTCCATTCCTCTTTCGAGAGAGTATGTGAATGTGTGTCCGCACAGGTCGCGCGTGAGGCGCTCCCCGTCGGGAGTTTTGTACATCGCGAGGATCAGTTCCCCCGCCAGGAACGGATGCTCGCGACACGACCATTCCGTCGTGATGGGATCATCCCAGATAGCACCTGCAACTGCGTCCACCGCCTCGTCGATGCTCTGCCCGCGAGCGCGCAATGCCCACGGCGGCAGTGAGATGCTCCACGAGCAGATGTCGGCGATACGCCCTCGTGCGTTGTATTCACCGACTGCGAGAGGCGTGTCACCTTCTGGCGCCCCGCTGATGGGAGGAGCCATTGGTACGTTGCCCAGCTCGGGGTCGAGGGCGACAACGAGGACGGGGATCTGGTCTTCTCCATCGCGCACGGCAGCGCGGGCAGCTGCGACTCCCGGTCCCTTTGATTCGTCACCGGTCGTGGCATTGCCGAGGAATTTTTCTTCGAGTTCGAGGGACTGCCAGGAGGGTGTGTTCTCTTCGCCGAGACACCAGGTGGTCGCCTTCGCTTGCGCTTGGGCGCGTGCTTTATCTCGCTCTTCCAACGCCGCATCGAAGGCCTCGCGCCACGGCGTGGGACCGACCTGCGTATCATCGTCATACGCCAGAGTTGTCAATTCCGCGTAGTCCCGCGGTTCACGGACGAGTATTTCTCCGCGACCAGCGATGATCCCCAGGGTCCGCAGGACGGCGTAGCGCGCGTACACGTAGTCGGTGCCACGAGAGTATGCCCAGGGATCGGAAGTCATGTCTTCAATAATCAAGAGGCACCTGGCACCACGAAGCCCACTTGGCCGCTCGGCTCTGTCGTGCCTGTGAAGCCGCCCGATACGCTGCAGCACGAGGTCCATGGGCGCGGGGTCGGTGAGCATTAGATCGAAGTCGACGTCAAGGCTTTGCTCGATCACCTGCGTTGCCACGACAACGTGCCTGAAGGGGCGTTGCTGACTATCTTTCCCGAAAAGTTCGAGCATGCGGCGATCGCGGGCGGCACGTTCGGCGGCCAGGAAACGCGAGTGCAACAGGGTCGACTGCTCACGACCAAACACGGACCTCACAGCCTCGTATGTTTCCTGGGCCTCACGGACCGTATTGCGGATGACGACTGCGCATCCACCGTAGGCGAGCTCGCGGTCCAGAAGCTCCGCGATCTCCAGCGGCGAGCCGAGCGAGGTCGGGATGATCCGCTTGGGGACCTCAGCCTCACCAACAATTTCATGAACACGCACGCCTGCGGCGGAGACCGTTGAAATAGCCGGATAGCCGATCATGACATCGACCGACTCAGCGCTCACGCCCGACGAACCACGGCCGCGGCGATACGCGTTCAGGAGAGCAAGACGCCGCGCGGGCGGCAGGGTAGCCGACAGCAGCACGACGGGGATCCCGTACATACCGAGCCATGTGAGGGCGGCTTCCAGGTACGTCTCCATGTATTCGTCGGCGGCGTGCACCTCGTCGATGACGACGACCTTGCCCATGAGCCCGAGGTGACGCACCAGCACGTGACGCGACTTCAGGGCTGCGAGCAACACCTGGTCGATCGTGCCAACCACAACCGGCGACAGCGTCGAGCGCCACCGCTGACCCATCCATCGGCTCGCATATAGACCGAGGTCTTCCTCATCATCATGCACCTCAAGGGGGCTCTTGCCGCGCGCGAGGAGCTTCACGAAGGACTCATTGAGGCTGTTTTTTCCGTGCGCGAGCTGGATGCCAAGCTTCTGCGGTTCATCGCCCAGAATGCTCGTCAGCCAGGCGGTGACGCGCTCAAACATCGCGTTCGTCGTGGCCTGCGTGGGCAGCGCAACAAACACCCCCTGCAGCCCCCGAGCGCGCATGAGAACCTCGGCGGCCGCGAAGGCTAGCTCAGTCTTCCCGGACCCCGGCGGAGCCTCGACGATCATGAGATCCGGGTCCTCGTGTGTTGCAATCTCAATGGCGGCGCGCTGGGCCTCGGTCGGACAGTACGAGGCCGGCCACCCGAAACGGTGACGGTAGAAGTCTGTGACCTCATCGCTCGGCGTTGTAGGAATACGCAGAGGGGTTGGGAAGGCCGCTCGCTTCCATGCGCGCCGGACACGATCGCGCTGCTGATTCGCAGTGAGCTCGGGGTACCCATCGATCGACAGCTTTCCAGCCTCATCGACCGGTCGAGGTCGAAGCTGGAAGTAATCCTCGTTGGAAGCGAGCCAGTCTGCGATCACGAGGGCCGAGGCATAGGCGGATGCCACTGCGATGGGCAGCTCCGGCAGGGCAGTTCCGGGTGCAACGAGCGGGAAACCGCTGCGCGCAGCCATCCATCGAAGAATCTCCGAGCGAACCTGACCCCAACGGGGATCATCCTCACGCGAACCTTCTTGCGTCTTGTACTGCTGTCGTGCGACATACACGGCACCTGCGTCCGGGTATCGACCGTGGTGCACCCCAACGAGGATCGCCCATTGGAGAGCCCGGGATCCATCACCGCCACCCGCAGCTATTTCCTCCTGAAGCGCAAACTGACTGACGAGGCCATGGGGAAGGAAGGAACGTTCAGCGTAGTCGGCTTTGCGCATGACGACCAGCCCCTCGCTGCGGATCAGCTGAGCCAGATCTTGGCGCTGGCATGCGAACTGGGGACTCACTTTGCCCGCATCGTGCACCCCTGCGAGGAACACAAACGAGGCCCGAGCCTTGGCGCGATCTCCTCCCCAGACCGAGGCCATGAGCCTGCGATGATGCTCGCTCAGGTAGTCATCGAAGAGGAATCCAGCAACGTCAGCGGCATCCATCAGATGCTGGACGACGGATAGCCAGCTGCCGGAGTCTCCACTCTTCGCCCAGAAACTCCTGGCCATTTCGGAGAGATCAGCAGCACCGAGGCCAGGCTGGGCGGCAGGGAAAACTGGGGGTTCCGCAGTTGCTGGCGTCGATAACGAAACTCTCTGCCTGTCTTTTCGGGCCATTTCCTCTTCCTTGAGTCGAAACCATCCTCTGAGTACGGCATGCGCACTAGCATGAGCTCATGCGGTTACTCTGAAAATGTTGAGCCCGACAGCACCAGCGGAGCTGTCACCACCCCCTCGGAGGTGATGGAGTAACCATAACAGAAGAAATTCTATTATACAATACACGTTCTCGATATTGCAGACAGGATTTCATTCACCCGTCTTCAAATAGAAAAATCCCCGCTTTCGCGGGGAATACGTCCTCCTGATGCACTACACGGGATCATCCCCTGTCGGGGAACACCGCGACCGCGGTCGCGTCGAGCACTCGCAGGACCTCACAAACGTATCACCCCACCCACTTCCGCGTGCCATTACGACACAATCGACACGATCCTGAAACAATGGGGGCATGTCGAATGACCCGCGTGAAAACCTGCATGGCTCGGACAGCCAGGAGCTGGCCGACGTGACGGCCGACGCCGCGCGCGCCGGCGCCGAGCGAGCCGCCTCGACCCCCGCCCACACCTCCGACGAGGCGCCCGCCCCACGCAGCGCCCTCTCGTCGTTCGAGGAGATCCTCAGCGGCACCACCCACGAGGCCGACGCCCCCACCGCCGACACCCCCGCAGAGACGCTCGCCGACGACGGCGCGCAGGACCTGCAGGAGCCCCTCGCGTCCTCCACTCCCCTCGTCACAACCGACGAGGCCGAGGCCTCCCCCGCCGCGCTCACCACCGACGCGGCGGCAGCAGCACAGACCACAGCGGAGACCGCCAGCGACATCGCGCCCGAGACCGCGACCCCGCAGGCCGATCCCGAGCAGCCTGCCCAGGAGCTCACGCCCGCCAACAGCACCAACACCACGGGCAACACCGCATCAACGAACGTCAACAACGCCATCGCCGCCCCCGTGCACCTGCCGCCCGCCGAGCCTCGCCCCTGGTACCGCTCGCGTCGTTCTTTCTCCGCGAAGGGCAGCGGCGGCCGCGTCCAGGTCGCCGGCCTGGGCCTGACCTACACGGACCATGTGACCGGCGCGGTCCTCCTGGCGAACATCGACCTGGGCTTCCGCGCCCGCTCGCTGAGCGCGATCCTGGACCCGACGGGCCGCCGCGCCCGCGCTCTCTTCCTGATCCTCGCGGGCCTCGAGGAGCCGCAGGCCGGCCGCATCGTGGCCGCCCCCTCGCGCTCGCTGGCCGCGCGCCTCGCCGGCCGCATCGGCTCGGTCGCGCTGATCCGCGCGGACTCCCCGCTCGACGAGTCCCTGACGATCCGCCAGAACATCCTCGCGCCCCTGTCCGCGACGGGCTCCGTCGCCGACTGGGATAACCTCGTGGGCGCCCTGCAGATCACGGGCCTCGCCCAGCGCGTCGAGGTCCACCCCTCCGAGCTCTCCGAGTGGGAGCGCTTCAAGGCCCTCATCGCCCGCGCGATCGTGTCCGGCGCCGAGGTCTTCCTCATCGAAGACCCGGTCTCCCTGCCCGCCGCTGCGCGCGAAGAACTCGGCCCCCTCCTGCGTTCCCTCGCGGACGCGGGCTGCGCGGTCGTCATCGCGACCCCGAACGCCGAGGTCGCGGCTGCCTCCGACCGCGCAATCCTCCTGACGAACGGCCGGGTCGCGCTCGACGCACCCAACCCCTCGGCCGCGATCATCGCCGCCTCCCTGGAAGCCAACCCCGAGGACCCGAAGGCCCTCCTCGGCCCGATCCCCTCGGCGCTGCCCGCCTCCTTCGACGAGGTCATCTCCCCCACCGGGTCCGCCTCGGCCCCCGCGTGGCACCCACTCGGCACCTCCGACGAGGCCGGGGCGCAGACCTCGGACGCTCAGCAGGCCTCCGAACCCGAGGAAACCGACCCGGCCGAGGCCGCCCTCGACGCGGCGACCACCCGCGTGGAGGCCGCCCCCGCCCAAACAACCCAGTCGACCGAGGTCCCCCAGGCCTCGCCCGAACCCCGCACCGAGACCGCGATGCGCGGCATCCCCGTCGTCGAAGCTGAGGACCCGGCCCTGGCCGAGCCCGAGGTCTCCGACCTGGTCGTGCGCGCCCGCAAGATCCTCTCCGACCTGCCCGGCTCGATCGCCCCGCAGGAGTAACGTAACGGTCACTGCGAGCCGCCATTCTTCGTGAGACACTAGGCGTATCAGGCGAGGCATCGCCTCGTTCACCCGTACGCGCAGGAGCATCCATGACTCAGCCCACCCCTCAGCCCGGGCAGTACCCGCCCGCTGCCCCCGCACCCGCCGCCGGCGAGGCGCGTCCCAGCATCGGCGCCCTCTTCGCGTCGGTCACCGGCCAGATCTCCAGCATCATCCGCGACGAGGTCGAGCTGAATAAGGCGAAGCTGCGCGCCTTCGCGTCCAAGAGCGGTAAGGGCATCGGCCTTCTCGTGGCCGCCGCGGTCTTCGCGCTCTACCTGCTGGGCTGGGTCTTCCACACGATCGAGGTCGCCCTCAAACTCGTCGTCCCCGCGTGGGCGGCGTCGCTGATCGTCGTCGGCATCCTCCTCCTGATCGTGCTGATCCTGGCTCTCGTGGGCGTCAGCTCCCTGAAGAGCGCGCAGGCCCACCGCCCCGACCCGGCCGCGTCGGTCGCCGCCACCAAGGAAGCCATCGAGAAGGGACTGGGCAAGTGAGCACCAACCTCGATACGCGTAACGTGACCGTCGGCGAGGCCGCACCCGCCGAGCCGCGCACAGAAGCCCAGATCACCGCCGACCTCGAGCGTCAGCGCGCCGAACTGGCCGCCACGATCGACCAGCTGTACGCGCGCGTGCAGCCCGCAGCCCTCGCCCAGGAGGCGAAGGAAGAGGCCAGCGCCCGCTTCGCGTCCTTCAAGGAGTCCGCGTCGCTGACCCTGCAGGACGCCGCCGGCGGTAACGCCGAGGCCCTCAAGAAGATCGGCGTCGTCGCCCTGTCCGCAGTCGGCGCTATCGGCGTGATCGTCCTGCTGGCGACCCGCTCGTCGCGTCGTTCCCGTCGCGAGGCCCGCCGCGCTGCCCGTGAGGCCGCCGCGCATACGCTTCAGGCTCTCAAGTCCGACGTGACCGAGGCCCTGTAAGCACCAACTGACGCGAACCGGCGTAACTCCGGCCACACTGGCCGAGGGTTGCGCCGGTTCTATTTCCCCGGTTTCGTGGGCATCCGCGCCCCTTCACCCGCTCCGCTGAGCGCGCAAAACCCAATCCAAGGTGAGGTCAAGGCCCGTCATTAGCTATGATGGTCCCACGAAACATTTTGAACACCCAGGGAACCGCTTCACGCGGACCCGAACGACGCGGAGGGGGTCGACGCCATGGGGCGCGGCCGTCAAAAGGCTAAGCAGATGAAAGTCGCTCGGAAGCTGAAGTATTTCAGCCCCGACACCGACCTAAACGCACTTCAGCGCGAGCTGGCGGATGAGGACTCGTACCTGGCACACGTGCCGGCGGACGAGCCCGAAGAGGACGATGCGATCGACGACGACCTCTACTCGAAATACGCCGACTTCGCCGAGATGCCCGCGGAAGAAGACGACATCGATCCGGAACAGCTCGATGAGTCCTTCTGGACGGGTGGATCCTCCACTAAGTAACGGCTCAGCCACACGGCGGACCGAGAACCGGTCCGCCGCTTTGGCGTACCCGAAACACTATTTCTGACGCACGCGCACGCTCGGGCCCGCACGCGCCACCCCGCACACCCGCACCCACTCGCACGCCCGCACCCACTCGCACACCCGCACCCACTCGCACGCCCGCAGAAGGGCACCCGCACGACAAGGGGCCGAGGCCCGCAGGCCTCGACCCCTCTCACGCACTCAGAGCAGGCGCACCGCTCAGCGAAGCTCAGCTCAGCTCAGCTCAAGCCACGTAACGCTCAGCCGACGCGGTATTCGCCGTGCAGCAGCACGGCGCCCGCCTGGACGCCCTTCGTACCGGAGATGAGGCGCACGCCGGAGGAATCCGCGCCGAGGTCCGAAACCGACCCGAAGCCAGCCACGGTTCCGTCGGCGCCGGCCGACGTGACGGAGCCCAGGACCCACGCGGCCACCCCGGACTCATTGATCGCGGAGAGGACCTCGGAGGCCACGGAGGCCGAGACGACGGCGACCATGCCGACGCCCAGATTCAGGGAGTCCTCCATTCCGACCCAGGTGACATCGCCGCCGCGGCGCACCCAGTCGAACACGGCGGGGATGGTCCACGTGGAGCGGTCGACGGTGGCGATGGCGCCCTGGGGCAGGACGCGCGACAGGTTCGCGGCCAGGCCGCCGCCGGTCACGTGCGAGTAGGCGTGGATACCGCCGACGCCGAAGCGCTCGACCAGGTCGAGGCACGGGCGCGTGTACAGGCGCGTGGGCTCGAGGAGCTCCTCGCCGAGGGTGCGGCCGAACTCGGCCACGTGGGACTCCAGCGAGGCGCCGACGCGGGAGACGACGGAGCGCACCAGCGAGTAGCCGTTGGAGTGCAGGCCGGAGGAGGCCATGGCGATGACGACGTCGCCGTCGGCCACGCGCTCGGGGCCCAGCAGCTTGGAGGCGTCCACGACGCCGGTCGCGGCGCCCGCGATGTCGTAGTCGTCGGGTTCCATGACGCCCGGGTGCTCGGCGGTCTCGCCGCCGATGAGGGGCGTGCCCGTGGCCTCGCAGGCGCGCGCGATGCCGGTGACGATGGAGGCGATGCGCTCGGGGACGACGTGCCCGCAAGCGATGTAGTCGGTCATGAGGACGGGGCGCGCGCCGATCACGACGATGTCGTCGACGACCATGCCGACCAGGTCCTGGCCGATCGTGTCGTGCACGTCCATGGCCTGCGCGATCGCTATCTTCGTGCCCACGCCGTCCGTGGAGGTCGCGAGCAGCGGCTTCTGCATGCCCAGCAGCGCCGACGCGTCAACCATGCCGGCAAATCCGCCGGTCGCGCCCAGGACGGTGGAGTCGTGGGTGGCGGCGACGGCACTCTTCATCAGCTCGACGGCACGGTCGCCCGCAGCGGTGTCGACGCCAGCGGTCGCGTAGTCCAGGGGGATGTCGGTCATGGGTGGTGCCTTTCGCGGATGGCGCTCGACGAGGCCGTGTCTGGGTGGTCGGGTTGAGAACAACGCCCGCGGCGCCGGGTGGCGTCGCGGGCGTGGAGGTTAGCAGGGGGTGGCATCGGGGGTTCCGGGCACGGGGGTCCCGGCGGGGATCGTCTCAGGGTATTCGCCGGTGAAGCAGCCGATGCACAGGGACGTGCCCTGTCCGGTGGCACCAACCATGCCGTAGATCGACAGGTAGGCCAGCGAGTCGGCGCCGATGGATTCGCGGACCTGTTCGACGCTCATGGACGAGGCGATGAGCTCGGCGCGCGTCGGGAAATCGATACCGAAGAAGCACGGCCACAGCACCGGCGGGGACGAGATGCGGATGTGCACCTCGGCGGCCCCGGCCTCGCGCAGCATCTTGACGAGCGCGCGCTGCGTGTTGCCGCGAACGATCGAGTCGTCGATGACGACCAGGCGCTTGCCTTCGATGACCTCACGCAGCGGGTTGAGCTTGAGGCGGATGCCCAGCTGGCGCAGGGACTGCGTGGGCTGGATGAAGGTTCGGCCCACGTACGCGTTCTTCACGAGGCCCTGGGCGAAGGGAATCCCGGACTCCTGCGCGTAGCCGATCGCGGCCGGCGTACCCGAGTCGGGCGTGGGGATCACCAGATCCGCCTCAATGGGGTTTTCGCGCGCCAGCGCGGCACCCATCTCGTGGCGCGCGGCGACGATCCGGCGCCCGCCGATCGTCGTGTCGGGGCGGGCCAGGTACACGTACTCGAAGACGCAGGTGTTGGAGCGGCGCACGGCGAAGCGGCGCGAGTGCACGCCCGACGCGTCGATCGAGATGAGCTCGCCGGGCTCGACCTCGCGCACGAAGGTCGCGCCACACAGGTCCAGGGCAGCAGTCTCGGAGGCGACGACCCAGCCGGAGGCCAGGCGGCCCAGCACGAGCGGGCGGTAGCCGTGCGGGTCGCGCGCGGCGTACAGCGTGTTCTCGTCCATGAAGACCAGGGAGAACGCGCCCTTGATGCGCGGCAGGACCTTCAGGGCGGCGCCGACGAGGGGTGCGGGCTCAAGGTCCTCAGCAAGCGACGAGGCCGGGGCGGCCTCGTCCCCATCGGTCTCGGACGGAGTCACGGACGGGGACGCGATGAAGGGGGTCGGCCCCGGGATACGGTCGGCCATACCCAGCAGCGCGGTCACGAGAGAGGTGTCGGTGGAGGCGCCGCGTTCGAAGTCCTCGCCGTCATCGGCGATCTCGACGGCCAGCTCGCGCAGCTCGGCCGTGTTGGTGAGGTTGCCGTTGTGGGCCAGGGCGAGCGTGCCCGTGGGGGTGGGGCCCAGCGTCGGCTGGGCGTTGCGCCACACGTCCGCGCCGGTCGTCGCGTAGCGGACGTGTCCCAGGGCGATGTGGCCGCGCAGGCCCTGGAGGGACTGCTCGGAGAACACCTGCGAGACGAGGCCCTGATCCTTGTACACGAGGATCTGCTTGCCATTCGACGTCGCAATACCGGCGCTCTGTTGGCCGCGGTGTTGCAAGGCGTAGAGGGAGAAGTAGGTCAGGCGGGAAACGTCCTCACCCGGGGCCCATACTCCGAAGACCCCGCAGTGATCGTGCGGGTGATCGTCTCCGAAGAGTTCCTGGTCGGACAGTGTCGTGTCTGGCTGCGAGACGGGAAGCACGCTCTCACTCTCCCACACTTTTCCCCAGACCGTGGCATGTATCCACGTTGTGGCGCACACACGCAGGCCCCGCAAACATGACGCGCAGCGCGTAATTGCGCACGCTTTGCGGGGCAGAACCGTTCTCTCCAGTGTCGAGATGACACAATGGAGTGCAGCAATCTTGAGGAGGAAACGTGGCCAATCCGACGCTGAGCGCCATCATGTGGGGACTCGCCCTGCTAGTGAGCGCTGTGGCCGTCCTGTCGTTCGCACGAGGCCTGACACACATGTGGCGCACGGTCTCGGCGGGCACGCCCGACCCGGGGCGCCTAGGTCCCGTCGGCAAACGCCTCTGGGGCGTCGTCTCCGCAGCCCTCACGCACCGCGAGTTCAAGGGCCGCCCCTGGATCAAGGCCGCCCACTGGCTGGTCATGGTGTCCTTCCCGATCCTCTTCCTCACCCTGATCACAGGCTACGCACAGCTGCGCGTCCAGACCTTCACGCTGCCCCTCCTCGGCCACTTCGCGCCGTGGGAGTGGCTCACCGAGGTCTTCGCCTGGGGCGGCCTGGCAGGCATCATCGCCCTGATGGTCGTGCGCCAGCGCGCCGGGCGCGGCACGGCCGCCGAGGCGGCCCTCTCGAACGACGACCCCGACGCCGCTGCTGCCGCGGCCGACCCGGAAGGCACCCCGCCCTCGTCCCTGGCCAAGCCCCACCCGCGTGACTCCTCCCCGCGCGGCCTGGCCTCCCGCTTCCTGGGCTCGACCCGCTGGCAGGCGCTCTTCGTCGAGTGGGTCATCCTCATCGTGTGCGCGTGTGTCGTGGCCCTGCGCGGCCTCGAATACGCGCTGTTCAGCGCCACCCCGGGCCTCGAGGCCCACGCGACCGTCCTGCACTTCCCCCTCACCGGCTGGCTGGGCGCGCTCTTCGCGGCCGCTGTCTCCTCCTCGGCCGCCTCGCTGGCCAACGCGATCGTGCTGGTCAGCGCCCTCAAGGTCCTCACCTCCATGACCTGGCTGACGGTCGTCGGCATCCAGACGGGCATGGGCGTCGCCTGGCACCGCTTCGTCGCGATCCTCAACCTGTACACGCGTCGCAACGCGGACGGCACGAAGTCCCTGGGACCAGCCGACCACATGCTCATTGACGGCAAGCCCGTGACCAGCGAGGACGACTTCGACGACCTCCCCGAGGACACGGTCCTCGGCGTGGGCACGATCGACGACTTCTCGTGGAAGGCCCGCCTGGACCTGTACTCGTGCACCGAGTGCGGCCGCTGCCAGGAGCTGTGCCCCGCGTGGAACACGCAGAAGCCTCTCTCCCCGAAGCTGCTCATCATGGGCCTGCGGGACCACATGGAGTCCGCCTCTAACGTGCAGATCGTCGAGCAGGAAGAGGGCCACCAGAAGCTCGAGGATGGGGAGGTCCTCCTCGACAAGGGCGTGCCGGCCTCGCCGCACTCTTTCGACCTGGTGTCCGCTCTGTCCCTGTCGGGCGCGACCGGTCCCGAGGGCGTCTCCGCGGTCACCGCTCCCCTGGTCCCCGAGGTCGTCTCCGAAGAGGTCCTGTGGGACTGCACGAACTGCGGCGCCTGCGTCGAGCAGTGCCCCGTCGACATCGAGCACATCGACCACATCCTTGACCTGCGCCGCCACCAGGTCCTCATGGAGGGCGCGTTCCCCCGCGAGCTGGGCCGCGCGTTCCGCGGCATGGAATCCAAGGCGAACCCCTACAACCAGGCGGCCCGCAAGCGCATGGACTGGGCGAAGAAGCTGGACTTCGACATCCCCGTCGTCGGCGAGGACATCGAGGACGCCTCCGAGGTTGACTACCTGTTCTGGGTGGGCTGCGCGGGCGCCTACGATGACACGGCGAAGAAGACCAGCGCGGCCGTCGCCGAGCTGCTGCACACGGCGGGCGTGTCCTTCGCGGTCCTCGGATCGGGCGAGTCCTGCACGGGCGACCCGGCCCGCCGCGCCGGAAACGAGGCCCTCTTCCAGATGCTGGCCGCCCAGGCGATCGACACGCTCAAGGAAGCCAAGCCTCAGAAGATCGTCGTGTCCTGCGCGCACTGCTTCAACACGATCGCCGGCGAGTACCCGGAGCTGGGCGGCTCCTTCGACGTCGTCCACCACACGCAGCTCCTCAACCGCCTGGTGCGCGACGGCCTCCTCACGCCGGTGGCCCCCACCGCCTCGCCTGCCTCCGCGGGCACGGACTCCACGGACGAGGCCGGGGCACAGTCCGCGGACAGCGCTCCCTCGGTCGGCGCGCCCCTGAAGGTCACCTACCACGACGCGTGCTTCCTGGGACGCCACAACCGCGTCTACGAGCCGCCGCGCGAGCTCGTGGGCTCCCTGCCGAACGTGGAGCTCGTCGAGATGCCGCGCAACCGCGACCGCGCGATGTGCTGCGGCGCGGGCGGCGCGCACGCCTGGTTCGAGGAGACGCGCGGGACCCGGATCGCGGACGCCCGCATCGTCGAGGCCGCCTCCACGGGCGCGGACGTCGTCGCGACGGCCTGCCCCTTCTGCTCCCAGATGCTCGGCTCCGCCTCGGGCACGTCCGCCGGCTTCGTCTCCTCCGACGCCGACCAGGGCGGCGCGAACAACGACGCCGCCACAGCCTCGTCGGGTGGGAAGCTCCCAGAGGTGCGGGACGTAGCCGTCATGCTGCTTGAGTCCGTCAAGCGCGGCCAGTAACGCACGCACACAGACAAGAGGGTGGCCCCGCAGGAAAACCTGCGGGGCCACCCTTTAACGAAAGAAAATCAGTCCTCGACGCCGACGATGACGTTGGAGGCCTTGATGACGGCGACAGCCTTGGAGCCGACGGTCAGGCCAAGTTCTTCGATGGCGGCGTTCGTGATCGACGAAGAGATGACCAGGCCGGGGGCGACCTCGATCTTGACGATGCCGTTCACGGCGCCCTGAGAGACCTCAACGACGGTGCCGGGGAGCTGGTTGCGTGCAGAGAGCTTCATGGCGTGTCCTTTCCTTCGTGTGGATATGAAAACACATTCACCTTAGCGGGTGACACCCCCACCGTCTACGGATGGCCTATTCCCCGTCCTCAGGGGAGATTTCCTCAAGGCCGACGAGGAAGCCGTCCTCGTCGATGACGTTGCCGCCCACCAGGGTCGCGATCATGCCGGCGGCCTTCTCCACGTCCTGGGTCGAGCGCAGGCGCTCGAGGCGAGCGGTGCGGCTTATCGCGCCAACGCCGGGCGTCGGCGCGGAGGTGGGCAGCCAGCGGACCTGGTATTCGATGATGGCTCCGGCCGTCCACGGCTCCCAGCGCAGGACGCGCGGCGGCGTGGGCACGGCGTGGACCTCGATCATCATGTCCGAGCGATGGCCGATCGGACTCATGAGGGCGTAGCCGTCGACGACCTGCGGCTTGTCGCGCTGTGCCTCGTGCTCCTCGCGGGCCTTGGCGATCTTGGAGGCGATGTCCTTGCGCACCGGGCCCAGCTCGGCCTTCAGCTTCTCGATCTGGGCGATCTGCGCGGGGGTCAGCGGGACGGGCTTGGGGGCCTCGGGCGTGATGTCACGCGCATCCTTCATCTGCTCGAAACCGGCGCGCTCACGCATCGCGGAGAGCAGATCCTCGGGGTTGATCCAGCGCGGCGAGTACACCGTCAGGTTCACGGCCGAGTCGGCGTCGGGGACCATGACGTAGCCGCTGCCCGCGATGCGCAGTCCGCCCGCGAGGCGGCGGGCCATGCGGCGCAGCGCCTCGAGCACGCGGTACTCCAGGCCCGTGGGCAGGCCGTCGGGGAACGCCTTGTCCCACTCGCCCATGACGCCGTTGTTGTGCTGGCGGGCGGGCGCCTGCGGGCAGTGCAGGACCCACGCGTTGGACAGCGAGGCCGGGGTGCCCAGCGCCGCGCGCGTCGGCTGGTCGAGGGTCCACGGGCCTTCCAGCTCGGCGTCGGAGGAGAGGCGCAGGCGTCCCGGGGCGATCCATCCGGCCTCGTCCCACATGGAAATCGCGAGGGCCTCGAGCTCGGCGGGATCAACCGCGTCGGAGACAAGGAACAGGTGATGCTCGCGCGCAACGTCCAAGTCGAGGACGCCGGCGGGTTCGCTCACCTCGATGGCGGCGGCGATCGGGATGGTGGCCTCAGCGCTCGTGACTTCACCGTCGGCCGCGATCTGGAAGGCAGCGTCCGTCGAGGTCATCGTCGTCAGGCCGACGTTCGTCTGGGTGAGCGGGTTGTCCGTCACGCTCATCGGCGTCGGGTCCGCGAACGAATGGGGGGCCGAGGCCATGCGCTCCTTGAGGGAACGCCTCACCGGCGCGGCCTGAGGGGCCTCGTCCCTGTTGGTGACCTGCTCACGCGGCGTCATACCGGGCAGAGCAACGCCCTGAATGACGCCCGTGCGCGTCTGACTGGGAGCCACCGGTGGGATGCCGGCCTCAACCTCGTGACCGGCGCTTCGCTGCGGCGCGACCTGCACCTGAGGAACACCCATGACCGGCGTCGGCTCAGGTGGCTCCGGCGGGGGCGGTGCCTGCAAGTCAGCCGGCTCGGGAGCGGGAGGCTCCGGCAGGTCGGCGGAATCCGGTGCTGGCGGATAGCTCGCCTCGCGGGCCGCACGCTCGGCACGCTCGGCGCGCATGCGTTCAAGCCGGGAGGGCGTTGGAGGAGGAAGAGCCGACATCGGGTATCACCGTTCGATGCGGGTGCGCGTAAAGCGCTCGTGGGTGCGCGAGGGAGTCGGCCCGCGCTGGCCCTGGTAATGAGAGCCGAGGCCGCTAGAACCGTAGGGGTGCTCAGCCGGGGAGGACAGGTCGAAGAAGCACAGCTGCCCGATCTTCATGCCGGGGTAGAGCAGGATCGGCATCGTCGCCGTGTTCGACAGCTCCAGAGTCACGTGGCCCGAGAAGCCGGGGTCAATAAAGCCCGCCGTCGAGTGGGTGAGCAGGCCGAGGCGGCCAAGGGAGGACTTGCCCTCAAGGCGCGCGGCAATGTCGTTGCCGAGGGTCACCAGCTCGTAGGTGGCGCCCAGGACGAACTCGCCGGGGTGCAGCACGAAGGGCTGATCGGGGCCCACGTCGACCTGATGAGTGAGGTCCGACTGGTCCGCCGCCGGGTCGATCACCGGGTAGCGGTGGTTATCGAAGAGCCGGAACAGGCGATCCAGGCGCACGTCGATACTGGCCGGCTGGACCAGGTCCCGGTCGAGCGGGTCGAGCTGGATACGTCCAGAATCCAGAGAGGCCTTGATGTCGCGGTCACTGAGCAGCATGACTCGATTGTCGCATACTCAGCGCCGCGACAACAGCCTCAGGGGATCACTGCAGGGGCTGGCCCTGAGCGTCGTATGCGTACGAGCCTGAGCGAGCGATGATCATGATGAACTCAATGAACGCCCAGATGGCGGCGATAGGCGCACCAATCATGGTGATCGTCAGAATCAGCTGAATGATGCCCTTGGTGGTGTAACCAAGGTAGAAGTTGTGGATACCCAGGGCACCCAGGAAGAACGCCAGGAGCAGCGCGACGATCCACTGCTTGGGAGCACCAGCGGCGAAGGGCTGACCGTAGGCGGGCTGACCGTAGGCGGGCTGGCCGTAAGCCTGCTGACCGGCTGCATAGGCAGCCTGCTCGTAGCCGGGCTGACCGTAGGCTTCCGCACCGTAGGCACCCTGGGCGTTCGCATCTGGGCCGGGGACACCGTAGCCCTGCTGGGCGTAGGGGTCGGCCGCGGGCGCGTCGTACGCAGTGCCGTAGGTCGTCGCGCCGGGGGTCGCCGTGGCCTCGTCGTAGCCGGGGGTCGAGGCCTGGGGGAAGGCGGGAGCCTCAGCGGCGTCCTCGGGCTGGAAGGGGGTGGCCTGCGGATCGGGCGTCGTCATGGGAAAGCCTTTCGATAGACGTGGGGGCCGAAATGGCCGTACCGGTACAGGGTAGCGTGCGGTCGGCACTTGGCGATACCCAGTCCATCCCCGATACCCCCCTGATCAATCCCGGAGAACACCACCCGGTCGGAGAAAAGGTGCGGGGCCCGGCATAATGCCGGGCCCCGCGCTCGAGGTTACTCACGCGCACCCACTGTGCGCATGAACACAACTCAGACGGTAGGAACGCCGCTGGCGTCCTTCTCGTAGATCCACTTGCCCATGAAGGTCAGGACGGCCATGGCGAGCAGAGCGACCCACCACACGTAGTTGAGCAGGCCGATAAGGGTCGAGATGAAGCCGAGATCCAGGAAGCCCAGCACGATGAACGCGATGGAGATGACGAGCTTGTAGATGCCGTACTGGGTGTAGCCGAGGAAGAACTCACCGGCGCCGAGGGCGCCGAGGAACAGGTTGAGCAGGCCGGCGACGATACGGGACTTGCCCTGCGCAGGCTGATTGAAGACGGGCTGCTGAGGAGCGGACATAGTGCCTCCTATGCGTTGATGGGAGCCCATAAGGGCATTTTTGAAAGCATGGTAAGACTAGCGGAACCTTCTGATTTTGTACAATATCCATCCGTTATTATGGAGCAGATCACAGCATAATTCCTTTCGTTCATCACGATGAAGTTTTGTTCCATAGACTGACTGAGTGTTCATAAATCCATCGGCGGAGGCCACACGAGCACTCCACTGCGACCTGCCCCATTGGTTCGCGACGCACAAGCGCGACCTACCAATGCGCGCAGCCGACGTCTCTGACTGGGGGACCCTCGTCTTTGAGATCATGAGCCAGCAGACACCCATCGCGCGCGTCCAGCCGATCTGGCTCGAATGGATGGAACGCTGGCCCACGCCGGCGGACGTGGCGGCCGCTTCCTCCGCCGACATCATCGTTGCCTGGGCAAACCTCGGATACCCTTCCCGCGCCCTGCGTCTCAAGGCCTGCGCAGCCGCGATCGTTGAGAAGCACGGCGGCGAGGTCCCCCTCTCCCTCAAGGAGCTGACGCTCCTGCCGGGCGTCGGCACCTACACCGCATCCGCGCTGCTCGCTTTCCGCCACGGAATCCGAGTGCCGGTCCTAGACACGAACGTGCGTCGCGTGCTGGTCAGATTTCTGGACGGCCGGGAGTTTCCTCCCCATACCACGCCCTCGAAAGCGGAAACGATGCGGGCCGACGCAATGTTGCCCGAAGATGGGCACAAAGCGGCCGAGGTCAGTTTGTCTCTCATGGAATTCGGGGCCCTGGTCTGCTCGCAGCTCAGTCCCTCCTGCGACGAATGCACGATCCACGACAACTGCGCGTGGGCCGCCGCCGGATTCCCCAAGGACGAGAAGCGTCCCACGCCCCAGCCCTACGCGGGCACCGACCGCCAGGCGCGCGGACGCATCATGAAGGCACTGCGCACCGCCCACTTCGAGGGCACCGACGGCCTCACCAAACGCAAAGTCCTCGACGCCGCCCACATCGATGGGGGCGACCGCTACCAGCCCACCCGCGTCTACCGGGCACTCCTGAAGGAAGGCATGATCGTCTACAACGAGGACACCAAGCGCGTCACGCTCCCCCGCTAACACTCATAGGACGGGGCCGGGGCACCCCATGCCCACCGCGCGCGGACCCGGGAGGCACCCACGACCTCGTCAGTGAATCAGTAGCGGATCGCGTCGATCGGCTTGATGCGCACGGCCGCGAGTGCCGGGATGATGCCGCACAGGGCGCCGATGCTCGTGGAGATGGCGACGCCGGCGATGGCGGCGCCGGCGGGGAAGGCCGGGGTGTCGCTCAGGGTGATGCCGAGCGCCTCCAGGGGCAGGAATCGGACGACGACGACCGCGATACCCACGCCAATGACGCCCGCGACGAAGGTGGCGACGACCGACTCCATGAAGACGGCGAAGAAGACACGCGCCGCGGAGGCACCGACGGCGCGGCGGATGCCGATCTCGCGCACACGCTGGCGCACGGTCACGATCGCGACGTTGAGCAGGCCCAGGGCACCCAGGAACACAATGATGCCGCCGATCACCATGATGACGTTGGAGATCGTGCCGAGCTGTTCCTCGCCGATATCCTCATGCTCACCGCCGGAGATGGAGACCTTCCACCCCTCGCCGAGGATCGAGGCCAGGGCGCGCGGCAGGGTCTCGCGAGCCTGGTCGGCATTCTCGGTGCCCACCCACGCAATCATGGCAGGGGAGTTCATCTGCGGGAAGGAGACGCGCGCCGCGTCGTAATGCGCGAACACGGTCGGCATGTCGAAGGAGCTCTTCGACTTGGTGACACCGACGACGCGCATCGCGATGCCGTCGCTCGTATGCAGGACGATCGGCACCTGATCGATAGGGGCGCGCCCCAGCTGATCCCAGAGAGTCTGCGAAATGACGACAGGAATCAGGCGCTGGTCGGCATCACTGCTCTCGACCCAGCGTCCCGCAAGCATGCGGGTGCGGTAGATGACCGCATAGGAGGGGTCCACGCCCTGGAACGCGACGCCGTCAACCATGTCGCCGATCTTCGTCAGGGGATAGCCGCGGAATTGTCCGCTGGAGCGGGCCTGTCGAGTCTCGACGATATCCCCACCACCACTGGAAAAACGCGACCAGTAGTGAATGTCCGCGCGCTCGGCCAGGGTGCCCATGGCCTCACCGAGCGTGTCCTTCTCGTCGGGACGCTTCGCGGTCTGCGCGCCAGTGGCCGCGGCGGGATCAGAGGCGTCCTGGTACGAGCCGTTCGCTGACGGCCCCTCCAAGGAGGCCGAGGAGCTTTCGGGGGTTAGGCGCAGGGTAACGGAGCGACCCTCGTACAGTTCCGCCAATTCGCGCGAGGACTGCAGGAGCAGGTCACCGAGCGCGATAACGATCGTCATGGCGGCCACAGCCGCGACCACGCCTACGAGGGAGAGGACGACGCGCGCCTTCTGTACTTTGACCTCGCCCCAGGCCTCGATGAGAGCGCCCAGGATCTGACTGACAGCGTTCACTGCTCACCCTCCTGCCCAGCCACAGCCTCGTCACCCGAGTGCCCGGCCTCCGCGCGTTGGGTGAGCGCGGAGGGATCCTCGACCTCGTGCAGCGTGCCGTCGTAGAGCTCGTAGGCGCGCTGCGCCCGCACTGCCACGGCCATGTCGTGCGTGATAACGATGAGGGCAGCGTTGGACTCGCGGGCGACCTCCTCGAGGAGGGCCATGACGACGCCGCCTGTGTCCGGGTCGAGGGCACCCGTCGGCTCGTCGGCGAGGATGACGCGCGGGCGGCGCACGAGGGCGCGCGCGATCGCGATGCGCTGCTGCTCGCCGCCACTCATCTCTCCCGGGTAGGAGTCTGCGCGCTCACCCAGGCCCACGCGCTCGAGCATGTCGACGGCGATCGAACGCCGACGCAGCAGCTGCGGGCCGGGTGCGTACAGGAGGGGAACCTCGACGTTTTCGGCGGCCGTGCGCGCCGAAAAGATGTTGAACTGCTGGAACACGAAGCCGAAATCTTCTCCGCGCATCCGCGCGCGGCGCCCCTCCCCCAGGCGCGTCGTGTCCACGCCGTCCAGCTCGTACGTGCCCGAAGTGGGGGCGTCCAGGAGACCGATGATGTTGAGCATCGTGGACTTGCCCGTGCCCGAGCGGCCCACGATGGAGACGTGCTCGCCCTGGGCGACGTCCAGGTTGACGCCGCGCAGAATGTGCAAGTCGTCCCCGTCAGGCAGGGTCACCGTGCGGATGACATCCCGCAGGCACACGAGACTCATTGCGTGCCCGCCGAGTCGCCCGAGCCCCCGGCCATGCCGGAGTCCATGCCGCCATAGGGGCCGGTCTGACCGTCCTGGTTGTCCTTGTTCGAGGTCGGGGTGAACTCAAGGATCTCCTCGCCCTCCGTGAGCCCTTCCTTCACCTCGACCATCTTTCCGTCCGTGATCCCCAGGGTCACCGCACGCTTTTCAGGCTTGGAGGGGTCGGAGGTCGGCAGGTAGACGGTGCCGGACTGGTAGCGTCCCTCGACCGCGGAGATCGGCACCGCGAGGACGCCCGTCGCCGAGCCGGCCGTCATCTCGAGGGTCACCTGCAGGCCAGCGAACACCGTCTGATCGGAAGGGATCGCGCAGCGAGCCTTCAGGTCCGTCGAGGACGAGGCCCCGTTATCGGACCCAGCGTTCGACTTCGGGTCCTGCGCCTTGCCGGTCGGGCTCACCAGCTTGACACCCGTGCACTCGAAGGGTGCGGGGCCGTTCTTAATGGTGACGGTCGCGGTCGACGGGGCATCCTGGAGGCGGTACATCTGGTCCGCGCTCAGGGAGGCGACCGCAGAGAAGGTCGCGGGGGCGACAGTCGCGACCGTGTCGCCGATCGCGAACTGCTGGCCGACCAGCACGCCCGTCGACACCGTGCCGTCACCGGGGGACACGACGGTCTCGAACTTGTAGGTCGGCTCCGCGGTCTCGACGCTCACGTTGCCTTCCTCGTCGGTGACCTGGCGGGTCTCGCCGGGGAAGTCCTTGCGGATCTGGACGATGGCGTCACCCTTGGCAATCTTGTCGCCGTCGTTGACGAATGTGCGCACGACGTTGCCGTCCAAGGTCGCGCGCGCCACTACCGGCTCATCGGCCTGGATCGTCCCCGTCACGCTCACTGTATTCGTGATGTCCGCGCGGCCCACCTCGATCGTCATCTGCCCGAAGTTACCGCCCGGGTCCATCCCGTCGCTGCCCTCATCCTCTTGAACGGCGGGGAAGAACGCGAACTTCACCAAGGC
The DNA here is from genome assembly GCF_009730335.1 of Schaalia odontolytica. Taxonomy (GTDB): domain Bacteria; phylum Actinomycetota; class Actinomycetes; order Actinomycetales; family Actinomycetaceae; genus Pauljensenia; species Pauljensenia dentiphila. The sequence goes on along the minus strand of NZ_CP046315.1, from coordinate 477,608 downwards.
CACCGCGATGACTACCCACGCGAGAACCTTGACAATGTCGAGCACCTGGGCGGTGCGGGTCTTGTGTGCCACGTGCGTCTCCTTTGATGAACGGCGTCACTCGATTGTAAGGTGCGCCTCATTCATGCAGCAACGCTACCCCCGTCCTTTCAGGGTTTTCTCAGGTTCTGTCCCGCCGGCTGGGCGCCGCGCCCCCTCGCCCCTACGATGGGTAACAAACCGACGAAAGGCAGCCATGATCCGCCGCGCCACCCCCGCAGACGCCGAGGCACTCTCCACCCTCTCGCGCACCTGCTTCACGCAGACCTTCGGGCACCTCTACGATCCCGGTGACCTGGAGGCCTTCCTCGACGAGGCCTACTCCCCCACCGTCCTGCGCGCCGAACTCGAGGACCCACACCGGGCGACGTGGCTCCTCTTCGACGATCCGAGCGACGAAGCCCCGGCCTCGTCGGCGCCCCAAGCCCCGATCGGCTACGTGACCGCATGCCCCGCGCACCTACCCCACCCCGAGGTCGCGCCCGGCGACGGGGAAATTCAGCGCCTCTACATCCTGCAGGGACACCAGGGCGGCGGCCGCGGGACAGCTCTGCTCACCACAGCGCTTGAGTGGCTCGAACGCGACGGTCCGCGCACCCTGTGGATCGGCGTGTGGAGCGAAAACTACGGGGCACAACGCTTCTACGCGCGCCACGGATTTGAGATCGTCGGCGACTACTCGTTCATGGTGGGAGACCACGCCGACTACGAACTGATCACCCGCCGACCGGCGCATCTCCCAAGCGAATGAACCGCTACCACAAACGAAAAGGCCCCGAAGCAACGCGCCTCGGGGCCTTTTCACGAGCTCATCACTCGGCAGATTCTTCAGCCTCAATCTCGGCGATCTGCTTGCGAACCTCATCCATGTCGAGGTTCTGCACCTGGGAAATCAGGTCCTCGAGCGCGGACAGCGGCAGAGCGCCAGACTGACGGAACACGACGATGCCGTCGCGGAAGACCATCAGGGTCGGGATCGAGGTGATCTGAGCGGCCATCGCCATCTGCTGCTGATCATCCGTATCGACCTTGCCGAACACGATGTCCGGGTACTTCTCGGAGGCCTCTTCGAAGATGGGGCCGAACTGACGGCACGGGCCGCACCAAGTCGCCCAGAAATCCACCAGGACGATACCGCCGGCGGAAACGGTCTGCTCGAAGTTCTCCTGTGTGAGGGTAACGGTAGCCATGTTTCTCCTATTATCGCCGGCACTGTCACCGGTCTGTTGGTCGGGGCAAAAGCCCCTGAGTGAACTATACGATTCAACGGGCGCGACGCGTCCTCTATTCCCCCAAAACGAGAGAGGAAGCGGTGACCTGATGCACATTCTCCTCTGAAGCGCCCAGGCCTCGCAAGATGAAGGTCTCAACCAACAATAGTGCAGACTCACGATGCGCCGGATCCTGAGGCAGACGCTGCCCCTGCAGCGTCGCATGAATCAGGTGCACCGCGCCCAGTGTGTTCTGCTCGACGATCAGCCCGCGCTCCATGGCCTCGTCGAGGATCCCAATGAGGAGCTCTCCGACGATCCCCGCGTGATCATGCAGATGCGAGGCGCCCTGGCCCGACATCTGACGACGCAGGCCCGTCCCGGCCTTGACGTGGTAGCGGCTAATCATCTGCAGGTGCGCGCGGATGTAGAGGCGCAGACGCATGAGCGGATCCGGCTCAGAGTCGAGACGTTCCGTCAGCACCCGCGCGAACTCTTCGGTCACCTGCCGCATGTAGGCCAGCAGGAGCACTTCCTTGTCCGCAAAATGGTTATAGACGGCCGTGCGACCAACGCCCGCACGCTCAGCGATCTGACTCATGGTGATCGACTCGAAGGCCTGCTCGGCCATCAACGACCCGAGCGCCTCAAACAGGCGCGTGCGAGTCAGCTCGCGGTGAGAGGCGAGGGACTCGCCAATAATCTTCGGCATGCGCTTATTCTGACATCTTGCCCCTATGTGTCGTCAAATGGGAGAGCGTGCGGAGTGAACTGCATGTTCACGCAACGACACTGCTCACGACGCGCACGTACACCCGTTGCCGGGTCCCACACCCCAAGCGCAACGCCGCACTGTCAGCGAGCGCAGCGGGCGACCACGGCCTCGACAATCGGCAGGTCGGCGACGATCCACGGAAGCGCAGCGAGGTCCGCGAGGGGCACCCACCTGGCCTCAAGGTGCGACGCACTCGCGCGCGGTGCGGGCGAGCCGGCCGCCACCTCGGCGAGCCATACGCCCATGATGCGCCCGCCCAGGATCGGCCACCACTGACCGCCCTCGGGGCACACGCGTTCGCCGATCGTCAGGCGGGCGCCAAGCTCCTCGGCGATCTCGCGCGTGAGGGCGGCTGTTGGGTCCTCACCTTCCTCAATCTTGCCGCCGGGCAGCTCGAACTGGCCGCGCAGCTCCTGCGGGTAGGCGCGTGAGCAGGCGAGCAGCATCGTGGGGTCGCTCAGGGAATCAACGATCGCGGCCGCCACCACGGGACGAGGCATGGGAACTCCAATCAGTCAGGCGAACCCAGTGTATCGGGCCTGGTAGCGTGCGGATGGGACAGAGGCTGAGTGCCGGGCGACGCCGCACCCACCCCCTCCCGACGCCGCACCCACCCCTCCCGACGCCGCCACCACGACTCGTCATCGCACCCTCCGCCCAGCACTCCCACGCCATGCCCAAGCAACGCAGGTTGCACTGTTATCCGGCGTGACGATATGATCGACAGGTCGATTCCTTCGGGACGATGAGTTGCGGGCGTAGTTCATCGGTAGAATGGAAGCTTCCCAAGCTTCAGAGGCGGGTTCGATTCCCGTCGCCCGCTCCACCCCGCCCAGCCGCGCGCCGGGCGGTTTTGTTATGCCTGTGCTGGGGATTTGCACTACATGAGGGTCCGACACACCGGCGACACGCTGTGCGACGGCTTCGTGTCGTACCCCCTGCCGGCATGAAGGGCGCACGTCAGCTACAAAACCTGGACGCGCCGTTTGGCGCGAAAAACTTCGCGCACAGGACGTACAAACATGGCGAGATTGAAACCAACAACACCACTGCTCGCTTCCCCGAGCTCACCAATGAAACCGCCAGCACCTTTGCAAGCCCTCAACAGCTGGAAAACCAGCATTTTCCCCGCGCAAAGGCGTCACCGGTTTCAAGCCAGCGCTCACACAAGGTCGCAAAGGCGTCACCAGTTTCACCACAGCGAAGCGATGCACTAGATACAGAACCAATGCACCAGATAGCGCAGCAGTGCACTGGCAACTAAGCAGTGCATCGCCCGCGCATGTAGTGCAATACCCCTGAGCAACAAGCTCAACCACGGAAAAAAGACCTCCCCAATTCCGCATGCAATTCCAATAATCAAGCCTCACACTATGAAACACCCGTGAAGGAATTGCATGCGAACTTACTGGGGCGGCGGGGCCAGACCCCCAGATAGTCGCACGTAATTCGATTGCCTGAGCTTTCAACAAAGCACCGAAACATTGGAATTCCAACAACATGAATTCATAGTTTGAAACAGTCGCAGGCAAATTACGTGCGAAATCAATGAGGCCGCGCCGGGGCCTGGCCGGGCGCGGGCGCGTGTTCAGGCCTGTGAGGCCCAGGCGGCGCATCGATGTGGTAACCGCCCGCACACCCACATCCACACCGCCGCGCATGAGAGCATGGCGGATGCGAGGAGCCCCATACGTGCCACCCGACACCTCGTGTTCCCAGGCCACCGCCTCATCCACACGCCTGCCCGCCAGCGCACGCTCACCCCGTGTAGGACGCTCGGTATTTCCACGCGTCATAGCCTGCGCGCGTGCCCCCTCAAACCTGAGCCATCACAGCGATCGAGGAGGAAGCCTTCTGCAAGTTCAGCAGTTCAAACCGCTGGTGTTGTGGTGATGCGACGCGAAGAAGGCGCTGGCTTTCCCACAAACTCATTCTCCTTCTCCAGCTCGCGCACCCGCCGACGCACAGCAGTGATCTCAGCTTCCATCTCGCGTGGATCAGGACGGCCCTCACGCACAGCCTGGCGCCGCACGCGCTCGAGTGTGACCCACCGGCCCACCACCGACTCCACCCAGCCCTCAATCCCGAGCCACAGACGCGATCGCAGACCCCGTATCCAACTCGAGAGTCGCAACATCACGACGATACCCCGGCGTCAAACGACGACGAGATCCCATACCAGGCACCCCACGCTCCGCAGGCACACACACCCGCTTTACGAAGAGTCAACAACACCAGCCAAAGCCCACAGGTAGGGTGAGACACCGCCCGAGGTCCTTGAAGACAGCGGGGGTACAAGTCCGCTCATCATCAAGGACCTCGACCTCAACCCGCAACCCCCGACCAACACCCACTCACCCACACTCAACTCTGAAGAGCCAGTTTTCTGGCTCCTCATAATTGAGGGTGTAGTTCGGGTTTGAATCCGCCGACACAACGTCGCCTCGCTGATACCCAGCACGCGGCAGGCCTGGGCCGTACTCATGCCCTCACCTCCCAACGCCTCGGCCTTCTCCAGCTTCACGACAATCTACTCAGGCGTGTGCTTCGAGAACTTCCTCATGGTCATCCATTCTGCCCGGCAACAAGCAGCCGGGACTACTCAGAACAACCCTCTCACAACAAACGGACCGAAAAACCCAGACCCCTCCACCGAGATGGGCGTGTACTTCATGCCCTCTTCCAGGACAGCGATTTTGTTGCCGTTCCTTGCCCCACCGAAAGTCTGGGTCCATGATTCGCGTACTCTGGCTGGGTCACTGATGACACCTGGGGGCTCCAAGACGCCTCCGGGTGCTGCACCGTTGGCGAAGAAGCTGCCCCCGTAGTCTTCGCAGGCTTGGGCCATGCTGATCGCGTTTGTCGCCATCGCAATCGGTGAGTACCCGACCAGTCCGTCGAAGCCGAGGCCTGGGATGTGCAGGACCTCAGACGATGACAGGACCACTCGCTCGTATTGGGCGTTGGGTGGTTCGTCTGTGGTGCGCTGATACTCGCAATACAGCCGGCCCGCGCTGTCGCGCCCCACGGCCATGCGGTTTGGCATGAGCGGATACAAGCCAATGACCTCGCCGCGCCCGTTGCGGATGACCTGGGCGTAGGCGTTGCCCCACAGCAGCAGGTAGGTCATGAGCGTTTCCCGGAACACGAAGCTCGTCATCTCCGGGTTGGGTTCGTCGTGCAGGAGCCGGTAGAGCGGATGGTCGGGGGCTTTCTCTTTCCCACCATCTGCACGCACCCGGTACACGTGCAACGGCAGGCCCCCGATCGCCTCGGCCAGAATCCACACACACGAGTACACCGCGGTCATCTGCATAGCGGAGCGCTCGGTCACCGCACGGCCGCTACTCGCGGGCCCGAACAGGAAGCTGTAGGATGAACCCAGGGTCTGGTCGGTGGCCTTGTGCGTAGCATTGTTTCGTATCCATGTATTCAGGCCCATAGGGTGCTCCTCGGAGAAATAAGCAGCAGTTAGCGAGGTACGACATGTCAGGCAGCACTGAATTCGAGGAAGTTCGTGTTGAAATCGAACGAGACGGAAAGCCTGTTGTCGTTGCCTTCCAAGGGCGCCGCTTGAGTCGCGTCGCATACGTGCGTGACGGTCGAGAAACCGTCTACCGTGCCTACGCCACCCCGAAAGACAAGATCGCGGTCACCAAGCGCTCCGCGGTGGCGTGGCAGGCAAGCGCTCACCTGAACGAAGAAACCTGGGCCGGCATCGCGAACGGCAATGAGTGGTGGCAGCCCACCTACGCACTCTTCGTCGCTGACACGTGGGAAGAACTCCGCACGCAGCTCGATGCCGAGATCGTCGCCAAGCTACAGGGCAAAGCCGAGCCCGTCCCGGTCGAACACCTCGACCTCTAGCCCGCTTACAGCACCAACATGCCGCGCGAGTCGTAGACGGATTCGTTGTGTTGTCCGCCGTTTCGGTTAGCTCGGTCGAGGGCCATGATGGTGGCGACGACTCCGTCGATTGTCTCGGTGGATTTGGCTCTATCGGGTTTGATGTTTCCGACAGGGCCCAGCAGCGGTGGCGGCAGGACCAGGCCAGGCTTCGAGACGGCGCACCGGGCCACACGCCAGCACGCCAGGTGCCGCCGGTGTGGAGGGCGCCGGAGGGACCTGCCGCAGTGCCGGTGGGCGGCGGCGGGGCCTGACCGGACAACGAGCCGACGCGCCGAGCGAAGCTCGCAGCGCGGACGGCTCGCGGGCGGGCCGCCGCCCACCGGCACACACAGCGGCCGGCTCTCCGGCACCCGGAACAGCAGCGACGCAACACGCAACGCAAACGCGCGGCAGCCCGCCGGGCCGCCGCGCGTTCACACAGTCAGTGGAACACTTAGCGCAGTCGCGCAGCCACCACCTCGGCGACCTGGACCGCATTCAGGGCAGCGCCCTTGCGCAGGTTGTCACCGGAGACAACCAGGACGAGGCCACGGTTGCCGTCGACGGCCTGGTCATGACGGATGCGGCCGACGAGGACCTCGTCGCGGCCGGCGGCCTCGAGCGGGGTCGGGACGTCGACGACGCGCACGCCGGGAGCCTGCGCCAGCAGGGCACGCGCCTGGTCGGGCGTGATGTCGCCGGCGAACTCCGCGTGGATGGTGAGGGTGTGGCCGGTGTAGACGGGGACGCGCACGCAGGTGCCGGACACGGCGAGGTCCGGGGCGTGCAGGATGCGGCGCGACTCGTTGCGCAGCTTCTGCTCCTCGTCGGTTTCCTCGGAGCCGTCGTCGACGATGGAGCCGGCGAGCGGCACGACGTCGAAGGCGATGGGCGCAACGTATACGCCGGGCTCGGGCAGGGTGACAGCGCGGCCGTCGAGGGCCAGGCCCGCGAGGTCCTGCTTGACGCCGGCCTCGATCTGGCTGGTCAGCTCGGCGACGCCGGCGCGGCCCGACCCGGAGACGGCCTGGTAGGAGGAGACGAAGAGGCGCTTGATGCCGCCGGCCGCCTCGACGAGGGGCTTGAGGACGGGCATGGCGGCCATGGTGGTGCAGTTGGGGTTCGCGATGATGCCCTTGGGGCGGTTGTCGACGTCGTCGGGGTTGACCTCGGACACGACGAGCGGAACCTCGGGGTCCTTGCGCCACGCGGAGGAGTTGTCGACGACGACCGCGCCGGCGGCCGCGAACTTGGGGGCGTACTCGCGCGAGGCGGTGGCGCCCGCGGAGAACACGCCAATGTCGATGCCGGAGTAGTCGGCCGTCGCGACGTCCTCGACGACGATGTCCTGGCCCTTGAAGGTCAGGGTCTGGCCCGCGGAGCGCGCGGACGAGAAGAATCGAATCGTCTCGACCGGGAAACCCCGCTCCTCCAGCAGGGTGCGCATGACTCGGCCGACCTGGCCGGTAGCGCCGACGACGGCGACATTGAATCCACTCATGGTGTTCTCCTTGTGTTGGTGCGCGCGCCCATACGACGGGGCGAACGCTGGGTGAAATCTATGGGGACGAGGCCGGGGCGCACTCTCGGGAGCGCCGGAACCGCGCGGATCAGCGGAACCGGCCCGGGTCTCGTCGATGAACGATCAGCGGCCGGTGCCGCCGTAGACGACGGCCTCGGTTTCGGACGCGTCGAGGCCGAAGGCGGTATGGACAGCCTGGACGGCGCGATCGAGGTCGTCGAGGCGGGTGACGACGGAGATGCGGATCTCGGAGGTGGAGATCAGGTCGATGTTGATGCCCGCGTCGGACAGGGCGCTGAAGAGGCGCGCGGAGACGCCGGGGTTGGTGCGCATGCCGACGCCGACGAGGCTGAGCTTGCCGATGTTGGGGTTGTAGCGCAGCTCGTTGAAGCCGATCTCGTCGTGGTGGGCTTCGAGAGCGTCGAGGGCCTTGCGCGCATCTCCTTCGGGCAGGGTGAAGGTGATGTTGGCCTTCGTGGGGTCGGAGATCGGCAGGTTCTGGACGATCATGTCGATGTTGGCGCCGACCTCGGCGACGACGGCGAAGACGCGGGCGGCGACTCCGGGGCTGTTCGGCACGTCGGTGACGGTGATCTTGTCCTGGGAGCGGTCGTGAGCGATACCGGAGATGACGGGCTTTTCCATGGCGTTTTCCTCGGGAGACTTCAGGGCTGCGTCGGGCACGAGGCCCTTGAGTTCAGGGTTTGCGGGGGAGTCGGAGATCCAGGTGCCGTTCTTTTCGGAGAACGATGAGCGCACGTGCAGGGGGACCCCGTAGCGGCGCGCGAATTCGACGGCGCGCAGGTGGAGGATCTTGGCGCCGTGCGCGGCCATTTCCAGGGTTTCTTCCTGGGTGAGGGTGCGCAGGCGGTGGGCCTTGGGGACGATGCGCGGGTCGGCGGAGAAGAGGCCGTCGACGTCCGTGTAGATTTCGCACACGTCGGCGTGGAGGGCGGCTGCGAGGGCGACGGCGGTCGTGTCGGAGCCTCCTCGGCCCAGCGTGGTCACGTCGTCGTCCTTGGAGATGCCCTGGAAACCGGCGACGATGGCGACCTGTCCGTCCTTGACGGCGCGGGCGACGCGCTCGGGCACCATGCCGACGATCTGGGCGGCGCCGAAGTGACTGTCGGTCTGGATGCCGGCCTGCGCGCCGGTGTACGCGCGCGCTTCGACGCCGAGCTCGTTGACGGCCATCGCGAGGAGGGCCATCGAGATGCGTTCGCCGGCCGACAGGAGGATGTCCATTTCGCGCTCGGGCGGGGCGTCCGTGAGGGCTGCGGCGGAGTCGAGCAGGTCGTCGGTCGTGTCACCCATCGCCGATACGACGACAACGACGCGGTGTCCCGCGTTGTGCGTGTCCACGATGCGCTGGGCGACGCGCTTCATGGCTTCGGTGTCGGCGACGGAAGAACCGCCGTACTTTTGCACGATCAGTGCCACTAGAGCCTCATTTCTATCGGTACGTGCCGATTCGCACGCCTTCGAGTGGCGCACGCCACCACAACAATCCTACGGCCCGCCCGGCATCGCGCCGGGAACGACCGGCATGTGGGCACAGGTGACATGGGACGCGCCGGGGCGACCCAGGACACACGGGCCCGTGACGCCCGGAAATGCAACGATCCTGATCAGCGCGCGAAGCCCTCGTCCGCGCTGGCGCGCTCAGGCGGCGGGCAATGTCACGTCGATGACGGTCCCCTTCTCGGAGTCGACCAGCCGAACGGCCCCACCCATCGCACGGGCGAGCGACTCGACGATCGACATTCCCAGGCCGGAGGAGCCGCGGCCGTCGCGCGTCCGCGAGGAGTCGCCACGCACGAAACGGTCGAAGACGCGGTCGCGGATCTCGGCCGGGATGCCGGGACCGTCGTCCGCGATGCGCAGGGTCACCATCGACGAGGCCGGGGCGCCCTTCGCGGGTTCCGCCCCCTGGGGTACGCGGGTCAGCGAGACGGTCACGCGTGTGCCAGCGGGCGTGTGCACGCGAGCGTTCGCGAGGAGGTTCGTGAGGATCTGGCGCAGTGCAGCCTCGTCGCCGAGGACTTGCACGTCGACTGCCTCGCCGAGCGCCCACGCATGGTCGGGAGCGACCACGTGGGCATCTGACAGAGCGTCCAGTATCAGCGGGATAACGTCGACATTCTCCCGTTTGAGAGCGCGGTCTCCGTCCAGGCGGGCCAGCGTCAGCATCTCCTCCACGAGGGACGCCATCCGCGCCCCCTCCGAGGAGATGCGCTCGAGCGCCTGGGTCCGTGAGGCGTCGTCAATGTCGCGGCGCGCGAGCTGCGCGTAGCCCTGCACGGAGGCCAGCGGCGTGCGCAACTCGTGCGAGGCGTCGGCGACGAACTGGCGCAGCTTCACCTCGCTGCGGGCGCGACGTTCCATACCGTCTTCGACCGCGTCGATCATCGAGTTCAGGGCCCCCGCAACGTCCGCGACCTCAACGGGGCCGGAGGTGGCCTCCTCGCCGACGCGGGTCAGCTCCTCGGCATCGTCAGCCAGGTCGCGGCTCGCGATATCCGCGGCCGCCGCGCGCACGACACCGAGGGGACGCAGCTCGCGGCGCACCCACGCGCGACCAGCGAAACCCGCCGCGATAGCGACGACGAGGGACAGGCCCACCTCAACCGCAACAAGCATGAAGATGACGTCGTCGACGCTGTCCATCTGCACGCCCACGAGAACAGTCTTGCCATCGACAACCTGGGAGGTCACTCGGAACGTGCCCAGCCCCTTCAGGCGCACGGTGTGCGGGGCGCCATCCGTCGGCACATCGGCAAGGATCGCCAGCGCACGCTCATCCAGGTACTTCACCGAGAAGTTGGAGATGACCGCGCCGGCTGCCTCCCCATCCTCGCTCACATACTGGAGTGTGCCCTCGGAAATGCCAGACCCGCCGAAGCCGGGTCCCGTGGGTCCACCGGGAATGACCGGCCCGCCAGGACGTGGCCCACGGCCGCCAGACTGGGACATCGTTCGTGTGCCGTCGTCGCCGTCAGCGCTCGCGTCCGCGTCGCCCCCCTCCACTTTCGGGTCCGGCGCATCATCAACATCCAGATGCTCTCCCGCGCGCTGGGCAAGGCGATGCAGCTCGGAGTCCATGTTCCCGAGCATCCAGGAGCGCATCACCAGGGTGGACGCGGCCACCATGACAATGAGCGCGAGAGCCACGCACGCGGCCAACGCTCGCGACAGGCGCCCGGCGAGGGACCGACGCCGCGTCACTGGGGCTCCCGCATGATGTAACCGGCGCCGCGCACCGTGCGAATGAGGGCCGGGCGATCCGCGTCGATCTTCTTACGCAGGTAGGAGATATACAGCTCAACGACGTTGACCTGGCCGCCGAAGTCGTAGCTCCACACGGCGTCCAGAATCTTCTGCTTGGACAGCACAATTCCAGCGTTTTCCATGAGATACCGGAGCAATTCGAACTCAGTGTTCGTTAACGTGATTTCTTCCCCGCCACGGCGAACGTCGTGAGAATCCATATCGAGAGTCAGATCGGCGACCTGCAGCACCGTCGACGCCGCCTGCTGGGTGCGCCCCGCCCGGCGCAGCAGCCCCTCCACGCGGGCCGCCACTTCGTCCAGGTCGAAGGGCTTCGTCACGTAGTCATCCGCGCCCGCGCGCAATCCCTGCACGCGATCCGCGACCGCATCGCGGGCAGTGAGGAAGAGGACCGGCAGCTCCGGGTCGCGAGCGCGCAGGCGCTCCAGCGTCTCCAGACCATCCATGCGCGGCATCTGCACGTCGAGGATCACGACGTCCGGGTGGAAGCTCGTCGCCTTCGCCAGGGCGTCCAGGCCGTCCTTCGCCGTTGCCGTCTCCCAGCCCTCGTGGCGCAAGGCCTGCGACAGCAGGTCCGCCAGCATCGCCTCGTCGTCAACAACCAGTACTCGGGGCGCGTCTGAGCTCGCCTGGGTCGCCATCATGGCCTCCTCACGTGTCGGAGCGTTACCCTCCGATTGTGTCACACGTGCGTCATCGACAGGGGGACGCGCGGCCCGCAGCGCGACAAACTCCGCAGGTCGCGGGCAGGACGGGTGCCGCGGCGCCTGGGGTGCCCGCTCGAACACAACGCGAGGCCGTACCCACCCGCGCGTTGAGAACGCGAGGCAGCCACGGCCTCGTCGATGAGAGCCTAGAGGCGGCGGCGCCCCTCGAGCGCGCGGCCCAGCGTCACCGAGTCCGCGTACTCCAGGTCGCCGCCCATGGGCAGGCCCATCGCCAAGCGCGAGGTCTCGACACCCATCGTGGAGAGCATGCGCGCGAGGTAGGCGGCCGTCGCCTCGCCCTCGACGTTCGGGTTGGTCGCCAGGATAACCTCGACGACGGTGCCGTCCGCGAGGCGGCTCATGAGCGAGGCGATGTTCAGCTGGTCGGGCCCCACCCCGTGAATCGGATCGATGACGCCGCCGAGGACGTGGTAGCGACCGCGGAATACGCGCGCGCCCTCGATCGCCTGGATGTCCTTGGGCTCCTGGACGACGCAGATCACGCTGGGGTCGCGGCGCACGTCGCGGCAGATGGAGCACTCGTCCTCTTCCGTGAGATTGCCGCAGATGTCGCAGTGACGCACACGCCCGCGCACGGCGTTGATCGCGTCGACGAGGCGCGCGACGTCCTCGGGCTCCGCGTCCAGGACGTGCATGGCCATGCGCTGCGCGGACTTCGGGCCGATGCCGGGCAGCTGCCCAAACTGGTCGATGAGGTCGGCCAGGGCGCCGTCGTACATGTCAGTATCCTCCCTCGGTCATCTTTTCTTCGATGACGCGTCCGCCGAGGATCTCCAGGACCGCTGCCAGGCCGATCATCTGCGAGTTTTCGATATTTTCGTCGTCGATGCTGGCGCTATCGTCGTCGGCTGCGTGAGTGCGGGTCGAGTCGACGGCAGCCTCACGCTGAGCCTTCTCGCGCAGGGCGGCCTCGGCGGCGGCGCGTCCGGTCAGCGGCCCGTCGGGCGCAGCTGTGGCGTCGCGCTGGGGTTCCGGGGCGCCGAATCCGGGCGCGGGATCCGACGTCGGCTCAGGGGCTGCCGCCAGCCAGGCGGGGGCGTGCGCGGGAGCGCTCGGGGCCGCACTGATCGGGGTCACGTCGGCGGGGGCTGTGGACTCCGGCGGGGCCCACGAGTCGGCACCGTCGTCGAAGTTCACGGACGCACCCCCGGAGATGACGACCGGGTCTCCCCATCCCGTCGGGGTCGACGGCGTGTGCGCGGCGGGCTCGATGGGCGCATCATCGAAGACAGGGGACGAGGCCGGGGCCGGCTCGGGCTGCACGGGTGCGTCCGCCGGATCGTCGGCGGGCTCCGGGTCGCCCGGGTAGCGGAAGACCGTGAAGGAACGCTTGCGCGGGGCCGCGTCACCGTTCGGGGACGAGGCCTGGGCGGCCTCGGGCGTATCGGCGGGAGCCTGTGCGAGGGCACGGGCAGCTCGCTCGGGTAGCGCGGGGCGCTCGGCGGGCTGCGGGTCTGGGGCGCGGGTAATCGGTGCCGGTGCGGGCGCGACGGGTTCATCGCGTCGGATCGGCGTCACCGTCGCAGGCTCGGGCCAGGCGGATTCCACCGGCTCCGGCTCGAGAGCGGGTTCGGGGGCGCGAGCGGTTGTGGGCCAACCGGATTGTGCGGGCTCCGGCGGGAGCACGGGCTCGGGCCAACCGGTGTCAGCCGGCTCGAGGTCGCCCTGGGGTGCCGCCTGCGCGGCGGCCTCATCAAAAGGGGGCGGCTCCGAAACCCAGCTGCCAGGCTGAAAGTGTTGCGCGGCAGGGCCGGGGTGCGATGCCTGCGCCGACGGTCCGGTCGTCGCGGCTCCGCCCGAGGCCTGCCCGACCTGCGCGGATACGCTCACGGTCAGGCCGGTGACCTCGTTGATGGCCTTTTCGACGTCGGCCGCGCGGGGGCCCCGCGAGAAGGCGTTGACCATGGCCTCGACGGGGAAGAGGAGGACCACCTGGGGGCCGTCAACGGCACCGAGCTGGGCGTTGCCGCCGACCATCGACCACGTGACGCGGCTGATGGAGGACAGGCGCTCGACGACCTCGTTCCAGCGGCCACGGAGCATGTCGGCGTCGCGGCCCGAAGCAGGGGCCTCTGCGCGGGCGGGCGCCTCCGAGCGCTGCGGCGCGCTGGATTCGTGGCGCTGCTGCGGAGGCGCGGCGGGGCGCGGCTCGGCTTGGACGGGCGTGGCCTCGCGGGCGGGTGCCGTTTCGTGGGCGGCCTCGTGGCGCGGAGCCTCCTGTCGCGCGGCCTGCGCCGGAGCGGAGCTCGGCTCCGGGGCCACAGGCTTCTGAGCGGACCAGTCGGGGCCGCTCCCCCACGCGGGCATGCCCTGGGGAGCAGGCGCGGCAGACGATGCGGGCGCCTGAGCGGCCGGGGCCGAAACCTCGGCGCGCTCCTGCTTCTTGCGAGCCAGGGCCTCGCGGGCCTCGCGGGCGCCGAAACGACCCGAGGAGGCCTCGGACGACGATGGCGCGGAAGCCTCTCGCGGCGCTCCCCCACCGGTCATGCCAACCGTGCCCTGCACGGGGGCCTGGGCGGGGCCGGGGGAAGGCACGAGGATGCGGCCGACGAGGAGCTCAAGCTGCAGGCGAGGCGAGGTCGCACCCGTCATGGCGCGCAGGGCCTCGTCGGTCAGGTCGGCGGCACGGGAGAGGCCGTGCGGCCCCCAGTTCTGCGCCTGGCGCTGCATGCGCTCGAACTGGTCGTGCGGGGTGTCCACCAGGACGTCGCGCGCGCCGTCGCCGGCGACCGCGATGATGAGGAGGTCGCGCAGACGTTGCAGGAGGTCCTCGACGAAGCGGCGCGGGTCGTGGCCGGACTCGACCATGCGCTCGACGACGCGGAAGGCCGCGGCGCCGTCGCCACCCGCAAGAGCATCGACGGATTCATCCAGCAGCGCGGAGTCCGTGTAGCCGAGCAGCGCGACGGCCGTCTGATAGGTGACCTGGCCATCGATCGCGCCGGCCATCAGCTGGTCGAGCACCGACAGGGTGTCGCGCACCGAGCCGCCGCCCGCGCGCATCACGAGGGTCAGGACGCCCTCGCCCACGCCGATGTGCTCCTCGGAGCACAGGCCCGTCAGGTAAGGGCCGAGGACATCCGGCGGCACCAGGCGGAACGGGTAGTGGTGGGTACGCGAACGGATCGTGCCGATGACGCGCTCGGGTTCCGTCGTCGCGAAAACGAACTTGACGTGCTCGGGCGGCTCCTCGACGAGCTTGAGCAGCGCGTTGAAGCCCTGGTTCGTGACCATGTGGGCCTCGTCGATGATGAAGATCTTGTAGCGGTCGCGCACCGGCGCGAAGGTGGCGCGCTCGCGCAGGTCGCGCGCGTCGTCGACGCCGCCGTGCGAGGCCGCGTCGATCTCGACGACGTCGAGCGAACCGGGGCCGCCGGTGGCCAGCTCACGACACGATTCGCACTGGCCGCACGGGGTGTCCGTGGGGCCCTGCGCGCAGTTCAGGCAGCGCGCCAGGATGCGCGCTGAGGTGGTCTTGCCGCATCCGCGCGGCCCGGAGAACAGGTACGCGTGCGTCACGCGATTCGCGCGGAGCGCCGCCTTGAGCGGCTCCGTCACGTGTTCCTGGCCGATCACCTGATCAAAGGTGTCGGGGCGATACCGGCGATACAGAGCTGTGGTCACCCCTCCAGGGTAGTGGGTGACGTCGTCGTTTGCGTATCACCGCCCCCTCACGCTCACATGCGGTCCACGGATTCAGTCGTCCTTACCCGTCGCCATCGACGTCACCAGCGTAACGCCGGGCAAGAAAAGATGACACCAACGACGGCACCCAAACGCCCTCCTCGCAAACCCCCGACGCTTACCATTGATTCATCACAGTGAAGAATTGGTCATCACACGTGAATGAGGTGCAATCATGAGAAACATCAGTGTCCGCCTCCTACGATGCATCGGCGCATCGGCAGCCACGATCGCTTGCATCGGCCTATTTCCGCTGGCCGCAACAGCCTCGGGCGCGAACGATATCCCGTCGGTCGATGCCTCCTCGCCTTCCGCGGCGGCCAGTCCCGACGTCGGCTCCGAGGCACCCGATCCAAGCGGCCACGAGGATTCATCCCCCGCGGCCGATGCTTCCGGGCCGACCTCGGAACGCCAAGCGACCTCCCAGGCCGACGCGGCCACCGATTCGGTGGAAACCCCCTCCTTAGATCACGATTCCACCTCGGCTGACGCAGAGAGAGAACCGACGAGTCCGGAGGCAACCTCCGGCCATTGGGTTCGCCACGAGGCCGGCTGGCGCTACGAGCTAGTGGACGGAACGTGGATGAAGGACGGCATCTTCGACGTGGAGGGACGCCGCTACGCGTTCGACGTTCGGGGCTACGTCCCGGTCGGATGGTACAAGGACCCAAGTGGCGCATGGTATGCGTCGACCGAGAACGGCGTGCGCACAGGCTGGTACCACGAGGGAGGTTCGTGGTACCACCTCGGTGACGGCGGCACAATGACGACCGGCTGGCTTTCCTCGGGCGGTTCCTGGTACTACCTGTCGGCAGGCGGACAGATGGTCACCGGCTGGTCCCACATTGACGGCTCCTGGTACTACTTCGATGCATCCGGGGCGATGAACGCCTCGAAATGGGTGCGTTCGGGTTCGTGGTACTACCTGGGGGACAGCGGTGCGATGGCAACCGGTTGGTTCATCGCCGGAGGCAGGTGGTACTACGCGGAATGGAACGGAGCGATGACCACCGGGTGGGTTCTCTCCGACGGCTCCTGGTACCACCTGGATTCCTCTGGCGCGCTCTCCACCGGCTGGCTGCGCGACGGGGGCGGGAGCTGGTACTACCTGGATTCAGCCCGAGGCGGCGCGATGGCCACCGGGTGGTCCCAGGTCGGCGGAACGTGGAACTACTTCGACCGTTGGAAGGGTTTCTGGGTGAGCGATCGGACGGGGTTTGAGGCCGACTGGAACTACGCCAAGAGCCTGTACAGCCCCACGAACTACCTGGTCGTGGTGGACACCAACGCCCCCCACTGCATGACCTTCTACTGGGCCGACGGATCGTGGCAGCCGCTTACCGACATGCCGTGCTCCGTGGGCAAACCCTCAACGCCGACGATCACGGGAACGTTCACCATCAAGAACCGAGGTCGCTCCTTCGGGCACGGCTACACCGCCTACTGGTGGACGCAATTCTCGGGAGACTACCTTTTCCACTCGGTCCTCTACTACGAGGGCACCTACACCATCATGGATGGAACCCTGGGTGGACACGTCTCGCACGGGTGCGTGCGCTTGCGCTACGAGGATGCCAAGTGGCTCCACGACACGATCCCCTCGGGGACTTACGTGACGATCTACTGAGCGCCCCGGCGCTCGGGGTCTGCCAGCCGGAGGCGCACGCAGCTCACGCCCCTATCTGATGACCCGGAAGGGGATGACGCGCAACCGGGAAGCCTGTGCCGGGATTCTCGCATGAATCGTGAGGCAACGCGCGTCGATGCTGACACTGCCCGCATCCGGCTGCGCGCCCCGCACGTGTGAGGGCCCGAGACTCAAGCCTCGGGCCCTCACACGTCACTCACTTCCTGCGCCGTCTGGCGTGCACGGCGGTGACACCCGCCATGGCGAGCAACGCGGCCCAACCAACCACCGTGTCTGCACCGGTGCGCGCCAACGCTCCCGCCGCAGAGGGAAGAATCGGATTCGAGGGGATGACGATGGGGGCCAACGGGAAGTCCACATCGTCCTTGACCTCACCCTCAGACAAGGTCACTTCGAGGGTCGTCGTAGCTACTGCCTCGTACCCGGTAGGTACCTCAATGGCGACGGTGTAGGTGCCGGGAAGCAGCCCGTCAAAGCGGTATGAACCGTTGGCATCGCTGGTTTGCCGGGCAATCTCCGTCCCGGATCCGTCACTCAGGATGACGACGACTCCGCCCAGGCTAGCCTCGCCGGGGTCCTGCGTCCCGTTACGATTGGCGTCAATCCAGACGCGGTCTCCGACGGAGGCCGGGGACACGAAACCAAAGTCAACGCCTTCGACGGAACCGGTCTCAGCCGACACGCTCACCTGCGCGGCAACGGACTTTTCGTTGATCTGTCCGCGTCCCTTGTAGGCCTGCGTGGGTAGGAGGCCAGCTAGGTCACCCGAATCGGTACCGACGACGCTCACGCGGTAGGTCCCCAGAGCGATTCCGACGAACTGGTAGCGGCCATCCTGATCGGTCGCCGCAGTCAGAGGCTGGCCGTCCTGTCCGGTCACCGGTTGTCCATCCGCGTCCAGCAAGGCCACCGTAACTCCCGCGAAGGGGGTTTCCTGCTCACCCTTCGTGTACGAGCCATCGGAGTCTCGGTAGACGAGCCCACCCAGGTTGTATCCCCCCTTAAAGTGGGCAGACGCCCGGTTGTTGGTCGTGTCGTCGCCCGACTGGTCCTGATGGGTTATCTGAGCGACATTCGACACGAGGGTTCCCGCACTTTCGGACTTGATGCGAACAGTAATCACCAGGGTCCGCGACTCTCCCGAGGCAATGACCTGATCGGACAGATCCCACGCCCCCGAGGCCTGGTCGAAGGTGCCGTCACCGGTTGCTGACACGAAGGACACCCCCGCGGGCAGCGGGTCCGAGGCGGTCACGCCGGTGGCAGGTCCGGGACCGTTGTTGGTGACGGTCAGCGTGTAGCTGATCTGCTTCCCCGGCGTGAACTGGAAGTTCTCCTGTTCGTCAGCGCTGGGGTTGGTGATCGCCTTCGCGATGGCGGCGTCGGCCGAGATCGCGAATGCCCAATCCTGATCAGTGCGGGTCATGTGGTCGCCGGTCAGCGTGAACTCATTGGTGAGGGTCCACTCATTCCCAGGTGTGCGATCGGTGTCGCCGCCTGGCGCGTGTGTCTGGACATTCAGCAGAGCCTCGGCCTTCGTCAACGAATCGCGGTCAACCTCGATTGTGTAGTCTCCGGGCAACAGGTCGTTGAAGCGGTAGGCACCCTGTGCGTCCGTCACCGCTTCGTAGGTTGCCGTAGCACCCGCCGGGCCGCGCCAGGTGAGTTTCACGGTGACACCACTCAGCGGGCGATCTGCCCGATCAGGCTCAGATCCACCGTTGTGGTTGACGTCGACGAAGATGCGGTCACCGACCACTCCGGTGCCGACGGCGCCGAAGTCGATGGTGTCCTCGCTGCTGCCCTGCTCGAGCGTCACGTCAGCGTTGTCCCCATTCGAGTCTGCCTTCGGGTCACTGCCCGCACTCACCTGAGTTGGGGTGTATCCGGCCGGCGCCTGGAAGGACACCTTGTAGGTGCCCGGCAAGAGGTTCTCGAAGGTGTAATGCCCCTGCTCATCCGTCACGGCATCGGCCACGTCGTGGCCGTCAGCATCGGTGACGGGGCTGCCGTTGACGTCTGTGAGCCGGACGCGGACACCGGGAAGTTTCGGTTCGTCGGCACCTTGCAGGCCATCACGGTTCACGTCGATCCAGGTGGAGTCGCCGATCGAAGCGGGCTTGACTCGACCGAAGTTGACGTCAACGACCGAGCCCGTGGCCTTGGCAATCGACACGTCCGCGGTGTTCTTGTAGCGGCTGTTGTATGCCTCGGTGGGCTTTGTTCCCTGCAGCGCTCCGCCGTCAGGATTCATGATGCTCACCCGGTAGTCGCCCAGGGGCAGGCGCGTGAAAGAATATGTTCCATCCGCCTTCGTCTCAGCCGTCACCGGTTGAGAGTCGCTGCCCAGGACCGGCGTCCCATCCGGATGCGTCAGTGTCAGGCGCACTCCCGCGTACGGAGTCTCATTGTTGCCAGCGCTGAACGAGGCGTCGGCATCGTTGTACACCTTGCCGGAGAGCACGTATCCGGCGCTCAGGTCCGCAGACGCGGTGTTATCGGATGCGTCGTCACCGATCTGGTCTTGCCGGGCCACCGTCACGGTGTTGGTGACGACGCGTCCAGCTGCCTCAGCCGTGACCCGCACAGTGATGGTCAGGGACCGCGTCGCGTCCTTCTCAATCAGCTGACCGGACAGATCCCACAGTCCTGTGTCGGCAGAATACGTCCCGTCTCCGGCCGACCTGACGAACTCAACGCCGGCGGGCAATGGATCGTTGGCACTCCACCCGGTGACCGGGCTGGGTCCGCGGTTCGTCATCGTCAGCGTGTAGGTCACTTCGGCACCGGGTTCGAAGCCACCGTCAGGCTCTGTCGCAGGGCTGGTGATTGCCTTTTCGACCGATGTATTCGCCGGTCCGGTGAACGCAAAGTCCTGCGATCCAACCATCATGTGTGTCGGCACCAGGCTGACTTTCGATGTCAGGGACAGCTGCTGCCCCACAGAAGCAACCATGTCACCCGAAGGCGCGTGCGTCTGAGCCGTGCACTCGGGGCAGATGCGCGCCAACGAGTCCCTATCAACGGTCACCGTGTAGTCGCCGGGAGCCAGGTCCTTGAAGGAATAGTGTCCATCGGCGTCCGTCTGTGTTTCGATGGTTGTGTCCGTCCCGCCATCTCGGCGTGTCAGTGTCACTGTCACGCCGGCGAGGGGACGATCCACGGAGGTCGGAACAGCTCCACCCTGGTTGTTGATATCCCAGATCAGCGTTCCCTCAACGCGGCCGTCAGCGACCAGCCCCAGGTCAAAGGTGTCATCCACCTGGCCCTGCTTCAGCGAGAACAAGCTATCGTCCCCATTGGAGTCGATAGCACGATCCTCACCCACCTGGCTGGTAGTCGCCGAATACCCTTCGGGAAGGAAGAACAGGAGTCGATACTGGACGTCCGAGTTCTTCGGAGTCGGGAGCAAGTTGTCGAAATGATACTCGCCATTCTCATCGGTAAAGACCTGCTGCACCGGATTTCCGGACGCATCGAGCGCTCCCAGATCATCCGAATACATGACGTACACGCCTACGTGTGGGACTCCTCGTTCTCCCTCATCCTGGAGTCCGTTCTTATTCGCGTCAAACCACACGCGATTACCGATTTTTGCCGGCTTCGTGAAACCAAAGTCCACGTTCGAGGCATCGGGAGATTGTTGCGTCAAGGCGATCGGCGACGTGGTCGAGGAATCAACGCCAGCGTACGAGCGGTCCGGCGAACGGCCCCACGCATAGGTCGCGGTGTAGTCATCCATAGACACCTGCGCGCCATCCACTGTAGCGGTTCCTCGAGTGATCCTGACGGAGTAGGTTCCCATGGGCAGCCCCGGGAAGCTGTATGCTCCGTGAGCGTCGGTCGTCGTTGTAACTTCAGCTCCGCTGCCGTCCAAGACAGGCTGGCCATTGCTGTCGAGCAGGGTCAGCGTCACTCCCTCAAACGGCGGCTCGCCATCATCCGCACGATTCCAGTCTGCGTCGGCATCGTTATAGACGAGGCCCGAAATAGTGCCGCCAACGGAGATATCAGCGGACGCCTCGTTGTTGGACGGGTCACGATCGATCTGATCGTATTGACCTATTTCCGCACGATTCTTGATGGTGCGTCCCTTGGTTGTGTCGCTGATCTTGGCGAGGATGTAAAGGGTTGAGCTGGCCCACACGGGCAAGTTGGTACCCGCCTGCTCCGAGGGCATCACCTGCCACGTGCTCGAGGCGGGGTCATAGTTTCCGTTCTCCACCGTCCCGGCGCAGGGGACGACGGGTTGCTGATCACCACCCGGGGGGCACAGGCGCGTGTAGGACGCCACGTACTCAACCCCTTCGGGCAGTGCGTCGCTCACTGTAATGCCAGAAGCCGCAGCCGGACCGTTGTTCACGACGCTAATCCTGTAGAGAACGTAGTCGCCAGCGCTCAGCAGCTGTCGTGGTGTGGCGGTCTGCGGCAATCCGTCCCCGCCCAGCACCGGCTGGCCGCTGTCCACGACGGCCTTGACGGCATCCTTGCTCAGCGCCAGGTCGGTGACGACTTCAATACCAACCTTCGGCGCTTCAGAGGGCAAGAGGTAGAGGGTCTTGCCATTTTGATCGTAGCCACCGGAAAGCGCAGCAGAGTTCCACGCCGTGTAGTTCGCGTCTGCCGGTGAGGTTATAGGCGCAACAAAGCGAATCTTCTCTCCCGGCGCGATATCGCGGTTCATCACCAGTCGGAAACCGGTAACATCGGCAAGGTTTGCCGGAGCGTCACCCCATGCGTTGGGGGTACATCCGGCGGGCGCCTGATTCATGGCGCCACCAGCGCTGAGCACCTCTCCGCGACACGGATTCAGTGCAGTCGTGTACTGCACAGTGATGTCGGAGGCCGGAACTGCAGAGACAGTTGCCTCCTGACCCGGCGTTTCGGTGACGGACTCAAAAGTCCACTGAGTCGAGTTAATCTGCGGCTTCCACTTCGATCCTCGCTCCTGGGAGGCTGCTGGACCGACACCAGTGTCGCCGAGGTGAGGCAACAGGTCGTAGGCCACTGCCTGCTTCAGAGCCACATTACCGGTGTTGGAAATCGTAAAGCGATATGCACCGTCTGATCCGGGATCAATCTGAGCAATCTTGGGGGAGGAGACGAAGTCGGCGTCGCGGTTTCCACGCACCTCTTTTTCAATGGTCATGCCCGGCGAAACAGCGACGACAAAGGACGAGGGGGTCTCGCACATGTAGTCGGTAGTGCCCCCACTCCCGTTAAGATCGAGAGTATCTTGCGCGACAACCGCTCTGGGGCAATATTCCCTCAGGCGGAACGAGGAGGTTCTGGTGTAGGGCTCGACCTCAGAGTCGACGAACTTCGCCTGCACCCGATTCTCAACCTTGCCCGCGCTGAGGCGCGAGTCAGTCGTCGTCTCCAGAATCACGCGCAGCAGATTGTAGGCGGGGGTGGGCACAGTCAGGCGAATCAGCGTTCGCCCCGTCCCCTCATAGTCTTTGATGATCTCACGCTTGATCTGTGAGACGTCATAGGGGGAACCATCAGGGTTCTTCAGAGCGGTTTCTCTAAACGCCGAATCAGGGATCTCGTCCATATCCACGCCAAGCGGCAGTAGATCCGTCACCACAAAAGGTGCAGCAACGCCACGATCCTCCGGATTCCTGATGGAAACGTTCAGTGTGAGGGGGAGGCGATCGCCCACCTTTACCAAACCGCGCGGGGCGTCCACCGACGGGTGCAGCGACGGGAAGTCCGTTTTGACACGATTCCACGAACACAGGTTGTCGTTGGAAGCTAGAACCCGTCCGCTTGCTACGTCCGTCAACGTCGCAGAGGCGCAGTTCTGCACGCGAACGTATTCGTCCGACTTCACGTAGTTGAAGTAGGATTCAGGCTTGGAGGCGGGGTTGTACCGTGAGTCAAAATCAGACGGTTCCTCGCGCGGAAAGTCTTCCGGAACATGTCCGCGGAACCACACTGTGGCACCGTTACCTGGAGCAACATCCGATTCAATACGGATGCGCGTAATGTACTGCCCCTCCGGGAGTTCCACACGTTTCGTTTCCGTCTGGTTGTTGAGCACCACGTGCTCGCCCGTGTTGGTCCAGTACTCCCAGTTCCACCCTTCTTCACTGCCATTGGGGCGGAAGATATAGAACTCGTAGGGCCCCACAAGGGAAGGTGTGTCACAGTTACCCGCTGCCGCATCCTGCGTGCTCCAGGTGCACGGCAAGGTATCGTCCCACACCTGGTGCAGGGTTGTATTGCCTGAGTTGTTGACGGCGAAACGCCACTGGTACGTACCCTTGCGGAACGCCCCGTTATAGTCATCTCCCTGCTTAGAGATCTGGCCGCGAGGATTCGACGGGGCGAATCCGTGGGTTGCGTGCGACGACTTACTGTAGGTGACGGCGGGGTTGTTCTTTTGCTCAGCGGTGATCGTCGCCGTGTTGGTCACCTGATCGCTAATGTCGTAGCTTCCCTGCGGGTATCTCAGGACAACCGTGTTTTGGATGGGGTTTTGCCAACTCCACGAATCGTAGCTCCACGTCACCGTACGCGTTGCCGAGTCATACACGCCACCGCCGGTCGCGGAGACGAACTCGGCACCGTCGGGCAGCGGGTCGACGACCTTGATGTTTTGCAGTTCAACAAAACCCAGGCCGTTTTGATTGCCGTTGTATGCCGAGCCGTTCCAGCGGATGCCCACATAGTTCGAATCGGTGTTATCAATCTGTTGGTATCCGTAGCGCAGCTGGTAGGAGGCCGTCGACCCGAAAGCAGGGGGTGCACCCAACTTCTTCTTTTCGATGGCAACATCCGACGATGCCGTCAATGTGGTGGTTGCACGCGCATCAACAGATTCAGCGTTCTTCGCGCTGAAGGAGGCAGTCACATCGACCGTGGACCCGTCGGGGGCGTCATTGTTCGGGTACCACCAGTTGATCTGCAACCGGTCGGAAGTGCCCGCAGCCAGGGGCTCTTTCATGTAGAAGGTGAGGCGGTACAGACCGGATCCGGCGAAGGGGTAGGAGGGCACCAGACGCTGCACGTTATTCCCCGACACCACGCTCGCAGCCATCCGGGTCGTCAGGACCTGCCCGTCGGGTGTTGTGGGAGCTGGGATATCCACGGTAATGACGCCGCCGCGACACGGCACGTTGACCGATGAGCACGCGAAGTTAACAGTGGTGATCTGCGTGTCGCGAACCTTGACTCGATCGGCATCATTGGCGATTGTCATCGTCAGATTCGCCGTGTCCTGCGCCTCGTCTATTGAACGACGTGACCTGGCACGCGGCTGCTCGGACCCATCAGTTTGACCACCGCTCTGATCTCCATCCGGGTCCCCGGCCGTTTCTTCCTCAGCTGTTGCTTGCGCTGATGGGGCGCCTGCCCCGTCGGAGTCTCCGACGACAGTTCCTTCAGGTGCATCGGCGCCATCGGAGGCGACCTGAGCAGCGTCGGCTTCCTGCTGCGCCGCAAAAGCCGGTGTCGTCAGGGGAGTCAGGAAGCCAGCCAAGAATGACAGGACGATCACTGCGTACAGCATGGCATAGCGAGCAGCTCTGTTGGAATGCCGCGAGTGCAGGGGGCGTAGGCGTTGCATACTATCCTCTTTGTTCGTCTGAGCCCTTTGCGCATCACACCAGAGACGTTGTACCGAAAACTATGGACAGTCAGCGACGCGCACCACTCATTAGGATACTGAATAACGTTATCCATGTAATTTCTGAATGATAATGATTGATGTGAGCTTTACCATCTGACCCATGCGGCCTGCGAGAACACTTTTATAAACTACTTTCAGGCTTGACACTTATCATCTCGGTCAGAATTAGAAGCACCCCTGTGAATAATCGCCGGCACTCTGATTTTAATTGCCCTAAATTCCAACAGTAGTCACTCCACTATCACCTGAAGCTGCACGCACAATGACCATCGGGTCAAGACAGGCGCATGCCTCGACACAACGATCTGTTACTTGCTGGAACAATGAACTACCAACGCAACACTCACCCCACACACAACGGTGCACTGTCCATCAGTTCACAACGAGGGTGCCTCAATGTTGACCAAACCCTCTTCAGATCCTTCTCAACACCCACTCCTCGGCGCACGGCACCTACCCTGTCCCACCGGAGCGCCCTGTCGCACCCAAGCGCCCCATCATCGAGTCACGGGACTCCGGTGGGCTCCACACGACGGGAAGACCACATAGTGACGCAGCTCCACGCCCCCAGGAGGCGACGAGTACCAGCGTCACAAGTCGCCCAACAGTCCCGCTATTCGTGCCACCCCTGACGCTTGATGACGGCCGTGACAATCACTCTACAAGCAACGAAAACCCCCGGAATTCCGATGGAATCCCGGGGGTTGTGCGCGGAGACGGCGGGATTTGAACCCGCGAGGGGCTATGCACCCCTACCTCCTTAGCAGGGAGGCGCACTCGACCGGACTATGCGACGTCTCCAGTGCCGACTACTTTAGGGCATTTTCGCCGCGAGCGCGAACGTGCGCCCGCCGCGACGCCCGAAGGCGGCCGGCTCGGCGGAGGGCGAGGGATTCGAACCCCCGGTGCCATTGCTGACACAACGGTTTTCAAGACCGTCTCTTTCGGCCACTCAGACAGCCCTCCAGACGCGGAACATCCTACAGGACCAGGCCCGGGGATGCGACCCTCGCATCCCCGGGCCCGAGCCCATCAGAGATCCGATGCGTCAGCCGCGCAGCCCGAAGAAGTTCCAGGACTTCTTGTCGGGGGCCGGTTCCTCGGGGCGGTCAAGGAGGCCGCGCGAGAGCGCGGGGGCCGTCGGGGGCCACAGCGGCAGGCGGATCGCGAGCGTCGCCTGGACGGCATGGTAGACGTCCCAGCGCGACGACTTCGCAGGCTGCACGTTCTCGTTACAGGGGCCGAGGCGACGCACCCACCGACCGGGCTGGCTGATGAGGTAGTCGTGGATGTAGTCGACGAAGGAGCGGTAGCAGTGCTCGAAGTGCTCGACGTCGGAGACGCGCGCGCCGTCGTCCAGCATGGCGCGACGCACGGCGACGGTGGCACACACGCCCTCGCAGACGACCCACTGCTGATGTTCGTCCTCGCCGGGTACGGGGTCGCCCTCGTCGTTGACGCCTGTGGAGAAGCCGGGATTGCCGTCGGTGCGACGCCAGCCGTCGACGCGGGCACGCTCGAAGAGCTCGGTTCCCATCTCGAGGAGGTAGTCGGGCACGGTCCACCCCATTGAGCGCAGGCCGGCACGCACCTGCAGCGCGAAGCGCGCAAGCTGCATTGAGTGGCCAGTGACGTAGCCCTCGTAGTAGCGACGTCCGTCGTTGAGGAGCTTGCCGGCCTCGGGGCTGGGTTGCCAGTTCTCGTCAAAATACTCGGGGATGCGCCAGCCATTCTTGGAGGCGATCTTGTAGGCGAAGGCCGTCATCTTCTCGGCGCGGTCGAGCCATTCGGGCTCGGTTGTCGCCTCGGCCGCGGCCATGTAGGCCTCGATCGTGTGGATGAGGGTGCCGAGGGTGTGGACGGGGACGGGCTCGTTGAAGGCCTCGTCATACTGATCCCACACGAGGCCGAAGTCGTCGGTCCAGAGCTCCTTCTGCTCCTCAAGCATGCGGTTGAGCAACTCGTGGGCTCCGGGGCGGTTTGCGACCGTCGCAGCGGCGACGCCCAGTAGCGCGTACACCGTGTGGTACTGCGACTTGACGCGCGCATCCTCGTCCCACGGTACGCCGTGACCGTCGGCATCGGGCTCGGGCTTGATCGCGAACCACATGCCGCCGTTGACGGGGTCCGTGAAGCAGTTGGTGAGCGCCTTGACGGCGTGGTCGGCGTAGCGACGAGTGCCGGGCAGCCCCATGAGCGCGCCCAGCGAGAACACGTAGGCCATGCGACCAGTGACGGCCAGGTCAATCGATCGGGTCAGATCGGGCTTTCCATCGGCATCGAGGTGCGCGAAACCAGTCGCGACGATCGCGCCTTCTGCCTCTTCAATGAGTGCCTGCATGTGGCCGCTCAGCCAACGGTTATGTTCGATGGAATCAAACCATCCCACGATGTTCCTCCTGACAACACAGTCACGGTCTGCGGTGACCGACATCTCATAGGATAGTCGCTCGGCGCCGATTTTGGGAAAACGTGCATATCCCTATTTCTTCCCCGGGGACGAGGCCGGGGCCGCCCCCGCTCTCACCTGGCCTTTTTCACCTTCCCAGCCACGGCCTCGAACAAGAGAAAACAAGGAAAAGTCCACGCCGTGGGACGGTGCTACACACAAAGGGACGTAACGTGCAACACTGTCCCTATGCATGAACGAGCTGGCACACGTGCCCTACCTGAAGACCTCATCAACGTCGACGATGTCATCTCCGCTTACTACGACATCGTGCCCGACCCGACCGACGTGGGACAGCGCGTCGCGTTCGGCACCTCGGGTCACCGCGGATCCTCGCTGGACGCCAAGTTCAACGAGGCGCACATCATCGCCATCACCGCTGCGATCATCGAGTACCGCGCCTCCCAGGGCTTCAACGGTCCTCTGTTTATCGGCCGCGACACCCACGCCCTGAGCGAGCCCGCGTGGCGCACCGCCCTGGAGGTCCTCGCGGCCGCCGGCATCGACACGCGCATCGACTCGCGCGGCTCCTACACGCCCACCCCCGCCGTGTCCGTCGCCATCCTCGGCGCGAACGGCGCCCCGGGTAACCTGCGCACCGAGGGCGACGGCCTGGCCGACGGCATCGTCGTCACCCCCAGCCACAACCCCCCGCGCGACGGCGGCTTCAAGTACAACCCGCCTCACGGCGGCCCCGCCGATACCGACGCAACCGGCTGGATCGCTGCGCGCGCGAATGAGCTCCTCGACTCGGGTGAATGGAAGAACGTTCCCCGCGTCACCGGCTCCGATCTGCTGCACGACCCGAATATCAAGCCCTTTGACTACCTGGACTACTACGTCTCGCAGCTCGACCAGGTCATCGACATCGAGGCCATCCGTAACGCGGGCGTGCGCATCGGCGCCGACCCGCTCGGCGGCGCGTCCATCGACTACTGGGCGGCCATCGGTGAGCACTACGGCCTCGACCTGACCGTCGTCAACCCCGAGGTCGACCCGGCGTGGCCGTTCATGACCCTGGACTGGGACGGCAAGATCCGCATGGACTGCTCCTCGCCCTACGCGATGGCGTCCCTGCGCGAGGCCATGACCCCCGACGCCGAGGGAAACACCCCCTACGACATCGCGACCGGCAACGACGCGGATTCGGACCGCCACGGCATCGTCACCCCCGACGGCCTGATGAACCCGAACCACTTCCTGGCCGTCGCCATCGAGTACCTGTTCACGCACCGCCCCGGCTGGAACGCCGACGCGGCCGTGGGCAAAACCCTCGTGTCCTCCGCGCTCATCGACCGCGTCGTCGCCACCATGGGCCGCGACCTCATCGAGGTGCCCGTGGGCTTCAAGTACTTCGTCCCCGGCCTGCTGTCCGGTACCGTCGGTTTCGGCGGCGAGGAGAGCGCGGGAGCCTCGTTCCTGCGCAAGGACGGCACCGTGTGGTCGACCGACAAGGACGGCATCATCCTGGCGCTGCTCGCCTCGGAGATCCTGGCCGTGACCGGCAAGACCCCCTCCCAGCTGCACGAGGAGCAGGTCGAGCGTTTCGGCGCCTCCGCCTACGCCCGCATCGACGCGGCTGCCTCCCGCGAGGAGAAGGCGAAGCTGGCGGCCCTGTCCGCGGACGACGTGACCGCGACCGAGCTGGCCGGCGACCCGATCGTCGCGAAGCTGGTGCGCGCGCCCGGCAACGACGCGCCCATCGGCGGCCTGAAGGTGACGACCGAGTCCGCGTGGTTCGCAGCTCGCCCGTCGGGCACCGAGGACGTCTACAAGATCTACGGCGAGTCCTTCAAGGGTGCCGAGCACCTGGCCCAGGTCCAGGAGGCCGCCAAGCAGGTCGTGTCCGACGCCCTGAACGGCTGACGCTCTGATGGTGCCCGCTCACGCGGGTTGCGAAGGGGGGGGCGGCGCTCAATCGAGCGCCGCCCCCCCCTTCGTCATCTAGCAGGTTGCTGAGTTGGATCTCGTCACGACTGCGTGCCTGCGGCAACGTCCAGGAACCACTGCGGAATGCGGCCGGGCAGCTCCATGAGCATCTTCGGGTCACCCACGGACCCGTCGCTGAGCAGGGGATCCGTGTAGTAGTTGACGGACGTCAGCCAGCTCTCGGACACCATGACGTGGACGGTCGCACCGAAGCGTTCGCTACCCCAGATCAACACGGTGTCCGTCGTCCCGTCCTGCAGGACGTCCGCCTTTTCACTGCACACGAAACCGCGAGGGGCCAGCGCGGCATCAAACACGTCGCGAACGCGAATAGGGTCGTGCTCGTCGAAGTCGTAGCTGCGCGAGATGAAGGCGTACAGGACATGGTCGCCGACGTTGTTCCTGGTGATCACATCGTTGCGGTAGTAGCCGCGATAGTTCTCCCGCGTCATCAGCTGATCGCGGGCAGCAATGATCGCCGGCTCGACGTCGCGCTGGAAGGCCTCGATCGACTCCATGCGTGACGCTCGAGCGAGCAGTTCCTTCTGTTCCGAATTCATCCGTTATTCTCCTCGAAACGCGGCACCAGATACGTGCGCCGCCACAGCTGCCAGGATATCGTTCATCGACTCCCTCATCGCGTACTCCTTGGCACGCCGCGCCCCGCAACGACCTTCGAAATGTCGTCGAGCGCCTCGCTCCCCTCGTTGAAGTAGGAACTGTGTTTCCGGAAGGGTACAAACCATCCCTCACCGGGGCCGACATCCCCAGAGAGGTGGTTGTAGCCGGGCATTTTGGCAGGATTCTTACCGTATCGTCCGTCATCACCGAGGCCTTGAACGATGTCTTCTCGATACGGCGCCGCGCTCACCCAGGCGTGCCCCTTTTCGAGATGGAACTCGTCGACGCTCTGGACGCCGGACCCTGGGGAGCCAAACTGGATGAGATCATCGACGGCTCCCTTGTCGGTCATCGTCAGCGCCTTTCCAGCAGTCGTCGACCCGTAGGAGTGGGTCACGGCGGTCACGTGCGCGTCGCCCGCACCGTATTCACGCGACGCGTGCATGCCATTCAAGAAGCCAGCGAGCTGCTTGGCGCCAGCATCCGCTTTGCGGATCATCGCTGCCTCGATCTTATTCTGTGGCGCGTCGTAGCCAAGGTAAGAGACCATCGCAACCTCCTCGCCGTGGGCATGCTTGCGGACGTTCGCACCCATGACGGAGGCCTTGTCATCGTAGTCATCCAGGTTGTTGGCCACGTTCGAGTACAGTCCCGGCACGATGACACCAATGTGCTTGGCAGTATCGACGTTTCCCTGTGCGACGATCGCCGTCACGCGCGGGTTAGAGGTGTCGATCCCCAGAAGCTGACGAGGCATACCGTCTTCGTCCGAGCGATCCAGCGTTGTTCTGATGTTCCTGACGGCTTCTGCTCGCTCCTTGAGCTTCTTGAGAGTTGCAGCCTCGAACGGGTCAATGATCAGGCCGACCTTCTTCTTATACTCCTCGTATTCAGCCTCGAGTTTCGGCAGCTCGATGTCGAGCACGAGGCGATTTGCCTTATCCCTCGACGTCCCGTCGACACCGTCAAGCTTGCCGATCTCATACGGGTGCTCATTGATGAGCTTTTCTTTTTGCTCCGGGGTGAGCGAGGACCACCACTTGGCGACTTCCTTCGCCGTTGCGCCCGGCGGGGGCAGCTTCGGCGACGAGTCTTTGCCGATGGACGCCACTGCACCCAGCGCTCCGGCTACGCCGGGCATCGATAGGGCGAGCAGTTTCGACCGTATCTCGCTCACCATGTCCCGCGCTGCACGGAGGATCTCTGCGACGCGATCGGCCAGCTGCTTCATCGACTGGCGAATCCGGCGCGCGTCGTCTTTCGAGACCTCCATGGGGCCGACATACCCGATGGAACCATCCGGGTGAATGGCCAGCATATTGCGGGCGGCAGCTGCTTCCGCGCTCGCCACTGCCGAACAAATGCTCGCGACTCCATGCGCGGCGAACGACAGGACGTCACTCAGCGCGCCCAGCTTATCTTCCTGCTTCGCTATCTCGGCCGCGTCCTGGCGAAGGGCAGCCTGAGCCGCGGTAACCGTCCGACCGACGCCGCCCAGAGCATCCACTCCGGCGCGCAGGTCGTCACCGGCCTGCGCAAGTACCCGCTGCTTGTCCGCATAAGACCGAGCCTGCTCGCTGAGCGGCCCCATCTGCCACTGACGCAGATCAGCCCACTTCATCGTTCGCTCACGCCCCCAAAGCCAAGTCCCCGAATGATCGAGGACATGAGCTGACCATTGTCTTCTTCGGTAGCGATGAAGTCCCTATCGGCAGCGTCGAGGGAATCAGCGTGATTATCCAAGTTTCGTCCGAGCACCGTGCACGTGTCCACGCACTTCTCTTCGACGCTCTGCATCAGTGACGTGAGCTCCGCACCCGGCATTGCGGAGGCAAAGGCGCTGGCCCCTCCATCAGGACGAGCCTGCCGAACAGCATCCGCCACGTCGCGGGCCGTCGACGCAAGACGACGAAACTCGCCGGCGACGAAATGAAGATCGCTCATCAATTGCTCCATTGACTCTTGATAGTGACCCGCACAATATTACCGGACGGGTAGTCACGAGGTGCGTTTTCCCTTCGAAGGCCACCATAACCGTCCCAGCACGCAATTTCACCGCCTTCATCCCTAGAAAATTGCGAGCAAGGTCGCTACCTTGGCACTGTCCCCAGATGGGAACACCGGCAACGCCCACCTACTCCAGGAGCCCACATGAGCGAGGCATCCCGCCCACCCGCACGCGACGCGGGACCGGATGCACCAGCCCAGGCCTCGTCGATAGCGACGACGAGGCCTCCCATCCCCCGGCTGCCCGCCGGCCGCCTCGCGTTCCTGCTCCTCGCGGGCGCCGCGCTCCTGGCGGGCCTTGACGCATCCCTCGTGCGCCTGGGGGCGCTCGCACCCGTGGCCGCGACGAGCCTGGGGACCGTGCACGGACTCCTCATGATCTACGGGTTCCTGGGCACCGCGATCTGCCTCGAGCGCGCGGTCGCCCTGCAGTCCGACGGGCGGCGCGCGTGGGCGTACGCCGCTCCCCTACTCACCGGAGCCGGCGGAATCAGCGCGGTCATCATCTCCCTGAACGAGGGGGTGCGCGAGGTGCTCACGAACCTCCCGGTCCCCCGCTTCCTGGCCGCCCACCTGCCCGGATTCGCGCCCGAGCGGATGATGCCCGGTTTCCTCGTCACCCTCGGCATGGCGCTGCTGACGGCGATCTACTGCTACGTGTGGGCGCGCCGTCAGGCCACCCACGCGGTCCTCATCCAGCTGATGGGCGCTCTCATTGGCCTGGGCGGCATCCTCCTGTGGTGGCGAGGCCTCGAGACGCCGCGAGCGGTGCCCTGGTGGCTGGCCTTCCTGATCGTCACGATCGTCGGCGAGCGCGTCGAGCTCGCGCGCCTCGCCTTCGCGTCCGGCTCGACCGAGCGGCGCATCACGGCCGAGAGCGCCGCGCTCATGGTGGGCCTGACCGTCGCGCTCTACTCCCCGACGATCGGTTACCCCCTGATCGGTCTCTCCCTCGGCGTCCTCGCAGCGGACACCGCGTGGCACGACGTCGCGCGCGGCACCGTGCGCATGAGCGGCCTGCCTCGCCTGGCGGCCGTGTGCATGCTGAGCGGCTACGCATGGGCGCTTGTACCCGCGTTGATGTGGGTCATCGCTCCGCCCGCTTTCGACGGATACGGCTACGATGCGGGCGTCCACGCGATCACGATCGGCTTCGTCGTCTCGATGCTGCTGGCCCACGCTCCCGTCATCATCCCGGCCGTCGCCCGGCGCGAGGTCCCCTACCACGGCGCCATGTGGGTCCCCTTCGCATTCCTGCAGGTCTCCCTCCTGCTGCGTCTCCTCGCGGGCGCGCGCGAGGCCGCCTACCCGTGGCGCCTGGGCGGCACCCTCGGGGTCGTCGGCATGCTCCTCTTCGTCGCGACGACGCTGACGGTGACGATACGCCGGGCGCGCGCCAATGCTCGGGAGGCCCGATGAACAAGCCTCGCGTTCCCCGCACCGACCGCGCGACCTCCGTCTGGATGTGCGTGGCAGCGATCGCCGCGGCGATCACGATCATCGCCCGAGGCCGCATCCCGCAGAACCTGTGGACGATGATCCACCTGGTGACCCTCGGCGTCCTGTCAAACGGGATTTTCCAGTGGTCCTGGTACTTCACGCGCGCGCTCGCCCACCTGGCCCCGGACGATCGGCGGGCCGGGCGCGACAACACCGTGCGCATCACGGCGTTTAATCTCTCCCTCCTGCTCCTCATCGGTGGCATGTGGTCGGGCTTGTGGCACGCGACCGTCACGGGCGCGACCGTTGTCGGCGCGATCGCGGCCTGGCACGGGTGGGCGCTGCTCACCGCGTCCCGCGAGCGCCTGGCCTCGCGTTTCGCGGTCATCATCCGCTACTACATCGCGGCCGCGTTCTTCCTGGTGGTGGGCGCGACGCTGGCGGGTTTCGTCACGGCGGCCATGTTCGACGCGGACGCTCCCACGTGGTTGGCCAAGGCCCGGGACCGCCTGACGGTCGCCCACGCGCTGGCGGGGATCGCCGGATGGGTGGGCTTGACGATGGGCGGGACCCTGGTGACGCTGGGGCCAACCGCGATGCGTACGCGCATGGATCCGCGAGCCGTGTCCTTCGCGACGAGCGCCCTGCCCCTGTGGGTGGCTGCGCTTCTCGTCGCCGGCACGGGCGCTGTGGCCGGGTCGATGCGCGTGACTTCCGTGGGTCTCCTCGTCGTCGTGGGCGCGGCCACCCTGGGCGTGGGCATTCCGCTGGTCCGCGTGGCGCTTAAGAAGGGGCCGGCTGAATACGGTGCGTGGTCTCTCATGCTGGGCGCCGCATGGATCCTCGTTGCCGGCGCGGGAACGTCCCTGCGCGCCTTCCAGGCGACGGACGCGACCGGGCTGCGCTCGGCTTTCCTCGCGTGGATGCCGATCCTGGGCGCGGCCGGGCTAGGCCAGCTCTTTGTCGGTGCGCTCACCTACCTGATGCCCGTCGTGATTGGCGGCGGCCCATCCGCGGTGCGCGTCGGCGTCGGCGTGCTCGAGGCCGGGGCGCCCATCCGGGAGACCGCTCGCAACGTGGCCGCGGTCCTCGCGCTCGCCGTCGCGGCCCTGGGCGGAACCTCCGCCGAACGCCTCACCATCGCCGCGTGGGTGGTCCTGCTGGCCACCTACCTTGTTGACATCGTCCTCATGGCCCGCTGCGGCGTCGCCCAGGCGCGCGCCAAACGCGCCGCCGCTTCATCCCCCACCACACAAGGAGGCAGCCGTGGCTGACCTGAACCTGTCCGCTTCGCCGTCGTCGGGAGGCAAGAAGCCGAAGGCGCCCGCCCCGAAAGTCCCCACGACGGGAACCCCCAAGCTGCGCATGAGCCCTGCGGGCGATCACTCGCCCGTGAGCCGCACGGCCGGAGCGATCGTCGGCGTCGTCTCCGTCGTGGCGCTCGCTCTCGCGATCTTCCTGTCCAACCCGTCCGCGCCCACGACGCAGAGCACGGGAACGGGGACCGGGACCACGGCCTCGTCTGTGACACCGACCGGACACACGACCCGCGTGTCGGTGGGGGTCGAGGGCATCGCTTTCACACCAAACCACATTGAGGTGCCGGTCGGCGACCGCCTGGTCATTGACTTCACGAACTCGGGGGACCAGCGCCATGACCTGGTATTTGAGACGGGCGTGTCGTCCGGGTCGCTCGCGTCGGGTGAGACAAAGGAACTGGACCTCGGCATCATCTCCGGCGACGTCGAGGGCTGGTGCTCCCTACCGGGACACCGTGAGCTCGGCATGACCCTGCACGTGCAGGCCACGGGCGCGTCATCGTCGTCCTCGTCCTCCTCGGGAACCTCGGCCTCGGGCAGCCACGCGCACCACGGGCACGACCACGGCCAAGACGCCGCCGCCGGTCCCGCCACCCCGACGGCCCTGACGGACTACGCGGAGACCATCGACGCGCGAGACCCTGTGCTGCCGCCCGCCACGAACGAGACCGAGCGCCACTACACCTTCACGGTCACCGAGCAGACCGTCAACGTGACAAGCTCACTGACGCGCGAGTCGTGGACCTTCAACGGGGACGCTCCCGGCCCGATCCTGCGCGGACACATCGGCGACACCTTCCATATCACGCTCGTCAACAACGGGACGATGAGCCACTCGCTGGACTTCCACGCGGGCCTCGTCGCCCCCGACAACGTCATGCGCTCGATCGAGCCCGGGCAGACGCTCGAGTACACCTTCGTCGCCAAGAACGCGGGCATCTGGCTCTACCACTGCTCGACCGCGCCCATGTCGATGCACATCGCAAACGGCATGTTCGGGGCCGTCATCATCGACCCGACCGACCTGGATAAGGTCGACCGCGAGTACATCATGGTTGCCTCCGAGCTCTACCTGGGCGCGGACGGGCAGCCCGCTGACGCCTCGCTCCTGTCGGCCCTGCAGCCCAACGCGATGGCCTTCAACGGCGTGCCCTTCCAGTACAAGGCGCACCCGATCCAGATCAAGACCAACGAGCGCGTGCGCGTGTGGGTCATGGACGCGGGCCCGAACCTGGCAACCACCTTCCACGTCGTGGGTACCCAGTTCGACACCGTGTGGCGCGAGGGCGCCTACGTGATCCGAGGCGGCGGAAGCGGCGGCGGCTGGGGACAGGTCCTCACACTGGGCGCCGCCGAGGGCGGATTCGTCGAGTTCACGCCGCTCGAGGCCGGCCACTACACCTTCGTCAACCACGCTCTCTCCCTGGCGGAAAAGGGCCAGGTCGGCGTCTTCGAGGTGACCGACTAGACCTTTCCCCGTTCCCCGGCCACGGCCTCGTCCTTTGTGACGAGGCCGTGGTTTATTCGCGGACTCCCCTCCCCGTGCGGAGGGCCCGAATGGTTACGAACACCCCATTCCACTTGGCTTTCGGCACGCTGCCCGGCGATAGAATGGATGGATGCTCGGCACCTATCTTGACATTCTGCGTTACCGCCAGTCCTGGAAATTCTCCGCGGCTGGACTTGTGCTACGCATGCCGATGTCCATGGTGGGACTGTCAACGATCCTCATGGTGCGCACTGAGTACGGCAACTACACGCTGGCCGGCGCGGTTTCCGCAGTCAACATCATCGTCATGGCGATATGCGCGCCCATTCTCGCGCGCCACGTCGACCGCTACGGGCAGCTGCGCGTCATGGGTCCCGCGTGGATCATCGCGACCCTGTCGATGTGTGGCCTCGTCGCCGCCGTCTTCATGCACGCCCCCGAGTGGCTACTCTTCATCCCGGCGGCCCTCGCGGGCGCCACGTGGGGAGCGCCCGGTGCGCTCGTGCGCTCGCGCTGGTCGACGATCCTGCACAAACCGGGCCAGCTGCCGACCGCCTACGCCCTCGAGTCCGCGGTCGACGAGTTTGTCTACATCGTGGGCCCCGTGCTCTCCACGGTCCTGGGCACCGCCCTGCACCCGGCCACCGGCCTCATTATCTCAATCGTCAGCCTGGCGGTGGGCGGCGCTCTCTTCCTGTCGCGCCGCGACTCCGAGCCCGCGATCATCCCCTACGATCCGAGCGCCCCGCGCGAGTCCGTTATCCGCAAGCCCGTCGTCCTCGTCATGGCCGCGACCTACATCGGCATGGGTATGACGTTCGGCGCGATGGAAGTGTCGATGGTCAGCTTCACCGAGGAGCTGGGTGCCCCCGCACTCGGCGGCATCCTCCTGGCCCTCTTCTCGATCGGCTCACTGACGGCCGCCCTCGTGTACGGCGCCCGCACGTGGAGGCGCCCCACCTGGCAGCTCTTCGTCATCGGCGTGATCGCGATGGCGATCGGCATGAGCCTGTTCCCCGTGGCATTCAGCGTCTGGACAATGGCCATCGTCATCCTCATCACGGGCCTCACCTGCGCCCCCACGATGACGAACGTCAACGTCATTATCCAGAATTCCGTCTCCCCCGCGAAGCTCACCGAGGGCCTGACCTGGATGTCCACCTCGATCAACCTGGGCACGTCGCTGGGCACGGCGATCGCCGGACCCGCGATCGACGCAATCGGCGCGCGCGGCGGCCTGTTCACCATGGCCGGCGCGGGGTGGGCGATGGTCCTCCTCATGCTCATCGGCCTGCCCGCGCTGCGTAAGGGCACCGCGGCCACCCCCAAGCCCACGCTGCCCCTCGACTGAGGACGCAACCCCGTCGATTCTTGCGCCCGCACGGGCGCGAGGACCTATGATTGCCATCATGCGCCTCCGACCGCCCCTCATCGACGACGAATCACCCTCGCTCGCGCTCGCCCTGACGGCAGGCGTGGGTGAATTTGCCTCATCTCTGCTGGTCGCCGCCATGTCGCAGGGCTGGTACTACCCGGGCGTGGTCGGATTCGGCGGCATCGGCTCTGAACGCAGCGCCCGCATCCTCGGCCGCGTCCTCATGGCGCGCGGCGACGACGGTCGTTCCTGGCTGCAGACCCGGCGCGGATGGCGCCAGTTCTTCAACGCGCAGGTCCCCCGCCAGCCCGTGCTCATCACGGTCGGCAACGCGCGCCGACTCACCTTCGCGGACCGCGGCGGATTCGTCGACATGACGGTTCTGGGCCACGGCCTCGAGCCCGGCTGGCACGACGCGACCATCCAGGTCCTGCACGCGGGCGACGTGCGCGCACTCGGCCTGTCCGAGGACACCGCCACCAAACTCGCGACCACTCTGCGCACGGCGACCCCTCTGCCTGCCCCGGCCTCGGCGATGTACGAGCGCCCCCGCAAGGGCCATATCCGCGCCGGCCGCCCCACCTCCGTTCGACTGCGCATCGTGTCGGATCACGAGCATTTCGGCGTGGTCTCTGACATCGATGACACCGTCATGGTGTCGATGCTGCCGCGCCTGGTCACGGCCGCGAAGCACGCCTTCCTGGACCGTGTGTCTTCGCGCGAGGCCGTCCCCGGCATGGCGCACCTGCTGACGACGCTGACGACGTCGTCGGCCTCATCGGAGGGCGTGCCCGAGGGCACCCACTCCCCCGTCATGTACCTGTCCACCGGCGCGTGGAACGTGGTGCCGACGGTGCGTTCCTTCCTGGAGCGCTCCGGCTACCCGGCCGGCGGCTTCCTCATGACGGACTTCGGCCCCTCGAATACGGGATGGTTCCGTTCGGGGCCTGAGCACAAGCGCCGCGAGCTGCGCCGCCTGGCCCGCATGTTCCCGCACATGCGCTGGCTCCTCGTCGGCGACGACGGGCAGCACGACCCGGAGATCTACGCGGAGTTCACTCGCGAGTTCCCGCAGTGCGTCGCCGGCATCGCGATTCGTTCCCTGTCCGAGATCGAGCAGTTCATGGCACACGGCAGCTTCGAGGCCATGGTGCCCGACGCCCTGTGGACCGTCCCTGAGTCCGTCCCCGTCTGGTACGGGTCGGACGGCGAGGCGCTCCTGGAGAACATACGAGGCCGTGGCACAGCCGGGCCGCTGACCAGCCGCTGAGCGGGCAAGCCCGCCGGTGTGATGCTGCTTGTGGCCCCACGGGCCGCTCTCCCATCAATTTCGCATGCAATTCCCCCCGCCGAGGGGCCCGGCCACTCTGATGCGCACGCTGTCGAGGGCCTGGCCGGGGTTCTCGTGACTCGGGCCCACGTTGCGCGCTCGCACGTTAGCCCTTGATTGTGCGTGCAAACCCCTTGATGCGCACGTGAACCGCTAGACATGCGTGTGGGCGGCGCTGCCCACACGCATGTCATCGGGCCCACGTGCGAGTTGTCGGGCCCACGTGCGCTATCAGGGCACGTGCACTGGGCACGATGTCATAGTCACGGGAACGAGGCACATACAACCAACTAAAATAGCGGCTTTCCTGCTCGACAAAGCCGAAAAGTCACCCTTCCAGCAACACGTAGCGTCCTATAATCCGCGAACAAAACGATGCTCATCGACATAAAAAGGCCGCCCACTCGGGGCGGCCTTTTCTTCTGTCTTAGTCCTGCTTCGTGCCCGACATCGGTCGGCACTTCGCGGGCTGCTCGATCGAGTCGTTGGACTTGAGGACGCGCTGCACGTCCTCGGCGCTCATCGTGTCGTCATAGAAGGTGCCAAGTTCGACCGTGACGGTAGCATCCTCAGCGTCGCTGAGGCGCACGTGGGAGCCGGGGAAGAATCGGGCCACCGAATAGGCGGCGTCCACCGAGTCGGCGCGTGCCGTGATGCGCACCTTGCCGGTGTATTCGACGTCCGAGTTCGCCGGTTCCTCGGTCTGGAAGCCGGCGGTTGAGAGCATATCCGTGGCCTTGGAGGCCAGGCCCTGGTGCTGGGTGGTGTTGATGACCGTGACAGTGACCTGCGAGGGGGCCACGGGCTTCGCGTCCACCTTCGGACACGGGATGTCACCGGTCTCGGCGTACTTGACCTTGACGGAGAAGTCATTGCCGAACGGGACGGGAACGATTCCCGTGAACACGAGGGCGGCCGCCACCGCGGCCACTATCATCGCAATGCCGATGATAGCGAACGTCGTGTTCTGGCGCTGCTGACGCTCGCGCAGGAAACGCTGACGCGGAGTGAGGGCAGGACGGGGCGCGTTCGGAGTACTCACAGCATCCACCCTAGCTAATAGGGGCGGCCCGAGGCCAGACAACGCCCCGTCAGGCACATTACATCTCGCCAGCACGTCCCACTCAGCGTTACAGTTAGGTCACCCTGAGTAACGGGGCCATTACACGCGCTACCACCCCTCGAAGGGCACCGCCGTGTGCTAGGCGCCCCGGCCTCGTTCACCCCCACCGAAGAGAGGACCGCGATGAGCTTCCTGGATTCCGACCTGCTCGCCCGCATCCACGAGCGCGCCGCCGACGCGGACGCCGCCAACACCTACCCCGAGAAGGATCTGGAGGAGCTGCGCGAGGCCGGATACCTGTCGGCCTTCGTCCCCACCGAATTCGGGGGCGCGGGTCTGAGCCTGACCGAGATCGCCGCCGAGCAGACGGCGCTAGCCAAAGCGGCTCCCGGCACGGCACTGGGCATCAACATGCACCAGATCATCGTCGGCCTCGGTCGCTACCTGGTCGCCAACGGCAACGCGCGCGGTGAGCAGATCCTGCGCGACGCCGTCGCCGGCGAGGTCTTTGGCTTCGGCATCTCCGAGCCGGGCAACGACCTCGTGCTCTTCGGCTCCACAACGCGCGCGATCGCGACCGCAGACGGCGGCTACTCCTTCGAGGGCACCAAGATCTTCACCTCCCTGTCCCCCGTGTGGACGCGCCTGCTCATCTTCGGGCGCGCAGAGACCGAGGAGGGCCCCAAGTCCGTGTTCGGCATCGTCCACCGCGACGACGAGGGTTATTCGATCAAGGACGACTGGAACACGCTGGGTATGCGCGCCACCCAGTCCATGACGACCCTGCTCGAGGGCGTGACCGTGCCCGAGGAGCGCATCCTCACGATCACGGATCCGGGACCGAGTGCCGACCCGGTCATCTTCGGCATTTTCTCCCACTTCGAGATCCTGCTGGCCGCCACCTACCAGGGCGTCGGCGAGCGCGCGGTCGAGGTGGCCGCCGAGCACGTGGCAACGCGCCGCTCGGTGAAGAACCAGACGACCTACTCCAACGATCCCGACATTCGCTGGCGTATCGCCGAGGCCGCCCTCATCATGAATGCGGTCGGCCCGCAGATCCGCGAGCTTGCGCGCGACATCGACGAGGGCGTGGACCGCGGTCGCTCGTGGATGCCGCAGCTGTCCGCCGCGAAGAACGCGGCCGCCGAGGCCACGCTCCGCGCCGTCGAGCAGGCCATGCGCGCATGCGGCGGCAGCGCCTACTACAACACGCACGAGCTCTCGCGCCTGTACCGCGACGCGCTCGCCGGCCTCTTCCAGCCCTCCGATCAGGAGTCCCTGCACGCCGCGTGGGCAAACCTGATCCTGGGCCCCATCGAGAAGGCTCAGTAGGCTTGCGCAGACTTAAGGGGCGGGCCCGAGGATGTCCTCGGGCCCGCCCTCCGTTATGCGCGCGTCATGCGCGTGGGGTCAGTCGTTCCAGCTGAACTTCTGGGGGCCGATCTCGCCGGTCGTACCGGTCATCCAGCCGCCGCGTGCCAGCGCGAAGGACTGGCCGGTCTTCGTGTTCCAGCAGCTGATGCCATCCTGCGTGGAGTGGCAGGCGTAGTCACCCTTGGTCGCTGCGGCGCCGTACGCGAGGGCGTTGCCGCCGCCCGGCACCGCGGCCTCGCAGGACTGGCCCGCCTTGTCCTTCGAGGCGGTGAGGACGCCGACCTGGCTGCCGCCGGAGCAGGAGGCGTATCCGTCCTCGGCCCAGTCGGATTCCTTGATGCCGCAGCTGACGCCATCAGCGGTGAAGGAACAGGTGATGTTGCCGGACGGGGACGAGAAAGAGTCCACGGTGATCGCGCCGGCGGGCGCCGGGTACTTGACGGGTTCCTCCGTGGTCGCGCTCGGGGAGGGCGTCGCGTGTGCGGGCGACGAAGAGGAGGCCGAGGGGGTCGCGTCCGAGCTCGTGGCCGGGCCCTCGTATCCGCGCGTGAAAACGTAGATGACGAAGCCGAGAAGGATCACTGCGATCAGGCCAAGGATGCCCAGGACGAGGCCCATCATCGGGAAGCCACGGCGTTCCTTCTCTTCCTTCGGCGCAGCCTCCTGCGAGACAGTGGGCTGCACCTGGTGGGAGGCGCCGACGCCCGGGTAGGCCTGCGGCGTGTACTGGGGGCGCGCGGGGGTAGCCGACGCGCTGGGGTAGGACGAGCCGGAGGACGCGCTCGGGTAGACGGCGGTCGCCTCGGGATCCTGAGCCCCCTTGCTGCCTATGATGGACTGACGCTGCACCTGGGCGACGACCTGCTCGCGGGCACCCACCTGCGGGACGGGAGCATTCGTGCCGACGACCGCAGAGTAGGGGGTGGTGCGCTCGACCTGCGAGTAGGAGTTCACGCCACCCTGACCGAGGACGTACATGCCGGATTCGGAGGTACGGATCGACGAGCCGGCGACCGCGCCGGACACGTCTCCGTGCATAACGAGGTAGCCGTTGGAGTCGATGTAGCCGTCATAGTCGTCGCGAGCCTCGAGGGCCGCGTTGACCTGCGGGTCGTTGAACTGGTGCAACCAGTCAAGCAGCCCGCGATAAGCGTGCGGATGCGCGGCCACGGCCGGGCGCAGCTCGGGGTAGCGGTACGCCAGCTGGCGCAGCGCTTCGGCGTCGGTCGACGGGTCCTGGGCAGCCGCCGCAGGATCGTCGAAGTGCAGCTCTTCAGCCATCGAAACTCCAGACTTCACGGTCACGAGGTTGTTACACAATACCGCGATCCGTGGTCACAAGTGAAACCTTCCCCATATTTATTCCCAACATGCGGCGCTGTCACTTGACAAATGCTCTACGAGTCCCCACGGAAGATAAACCTCTCAAAGTCCAGCGTTTCGATGTCCCGCGCGAGGGAACGAACCTGGTCGTCCCACCCAGGCCTCGTCGCGGAAAAGCCGTCGGGCGTCCCCATGTCGCGCGCCTGCTGAAGGGCGAAGATCCTCACCCCCATCTCGCGTGCCCGCGCCGCCACCTCGAAGCCGTCTCCAGGGCCGTCCGGGTAGACGGTCAGGCGCACCTCGTGGTCCACCTCGGGGTGGGCCAAAACGATGCTCAGCGACTCCCACGCCCGCTCGCCCGCGCCGCTGCGCCCGGCCACAGCCTCGTAATTGCCCCGGGTCGCCTTCACGTCGATGCCCACCCAGTCGACGAGGCCCGCGCCGAGCAGCTCCTTGAGGCGCCGCGGGTAGGGTCCCGCGGTATGCAAGCCCACGCCAAAGCCGAGCTCGCGCACGCGCGCCATCGCCGCCCCGAGCGCGATCTGGCGGGTTGCCTCGCCGCCGGAAAACACGACGCCATCAAGGAGGCCTCGCCTGCGCGCCAGCAGATCCTCGAGCGCCCCCCACGCGACCACGCCCGGGATGCGCGGGTCGATAATCGCACTGTTGTGGCAGTACGGGCACGCCCACGGGCACCCCTGCAGGAACAGGGACGCCGCGAATCTCCCCGGCCAGTCCACGGTCGACATCGGCACGAGGCCGGCGATCTGCAGGTCGTCCGGCGTCCACTCGCGCGCATCCCGCCCCCCGACGAGGCCGGGGACGCCCAGGCTCGGCGTGCCCTCCCGGGTTGCCCCGGCATCGTCGTCATGGGGACGGGCGCCCACGTCAGCGACTCCCCGCGGGAGGGAACGCGCTGACGAGCTCACCGTGCGCATCCGCGGCGCTCTCGGAGAACATCTGGCGCTCGTGGTACTCGCCCTTCTTACCGATGTTGAAGGACTGGACCGGGCGGAAGTAGCCCATGACGCGCGTCCACACCTCGCAGGCCTGCGGCTCCGCGTGGGGGTGGGCGGCCGCGCACTTCTCACAGGTGAAGTGCTCGCCAGCCAGGTAGCCGTGGACCGGGCAGATCGAGAAGGTCGGAGTGATCGTGATGTAGGGGACCTTGAAGGCCGTCAGCGAGCGGCGCACCATCTCTTTGCAGGCCTCGCCCGAGGACACGCGCTCGCCCATGTACAGGTGCAGGACCGTGCCGCCCGTGTACTTGCCCTGCAGGACCTCCTGATCCTCGAGGGCCTGGAACGGATCATCCGTGTATCCCACGGGAAGCTGCGAGGAGTTCGTGTAGTAGGGCTCATCGGGCGTGCCCGCATGGATGATGTCGGCGAAGCGCTTGCGGTCCTCCTTCGCGAAGCGGTAGGTCGTACCCTCCGCGGGGGTCGCCTCCAGGTTGTACATGTGGCCGGTGGCCTCCTGGAGCTCGACCATGCGCTCGCGCACTCGATCCAGGATGCGCACGCACATGTCGAAGCCGCGGGGGTCCGTCAGGTCGTAGGCGTCGTCGCTGAAGTTGCGCACCATCTCGTTCATGCCGTTGACGCCGATCGTCGAGAAGTGGTTATCAAGCGTACCCAGGTATCGCTGCGAGTAGGGGAAGAGGCCGTGGTCCATGTGGTACTGGATAGTCTCGCGCTTGATTTCGAGGGACTTCGAGGCCAGGTCGATGAGCTCATCCATGCGCGCAACGAGACCCTCCTCGTCGCCCTTGTAGAGATAGCCGAGGCGCGCCATATTGAGCGTGACCACGCCAATCGATC
Source organism: Schaalia odontolytica (assembly GCF_009730335.1). Taxonomy (GTDB): domain Bacteria; phylum Actinomycetota; class Actinomycetes; order Actinomycetales; family Actinomycetaceae; genus Pauljensenia; species Pauljensenia dentiphila. The sequence goes on along the minus strand of NZ_CP046315.1, from coordinate 433,650 downwards.
CGGTCAGCTCCGCCGATCCGAAGAGGCCGTTGCCGCGCTTGAGGAGCTCACGCAGGTCCAGCTGCAGGCGGCAGCACATGGAGCGGATCATGTGCGGGTCCAGGTCGGAGTTGATGAAGTTCTGGAAGTAGGGCAGGCCATACTTCGCGGTCATCTCGAAGAGGGCGTCGACATTCTCGCCCTCCCAGTCGAAGTCGGGCGTGATGTTGTAGGTCGGGATCGGGAACGTGAAGACGCGGCCGTCCGCGTCGCCGCCCGTCATGACCTCGATGAACGCGCGGTTGATGAGGTTCATTTCCCGCTGCAGCTCACCGTAGGTGAAGTCGACGACCTCGTCACCGATGAGGGGATGCTCGTCCGCGAGGTCATCCGGGCACGTCCAGTCGAAGGTCAGGTTCGTGAACGGGCACTGGCTGCCCCAACGCGAGGGCACGTTCAGGTTGTAGATGAGCTCCTGCATGCACTGCACGACGTCCTCGTACTCCATGTCGTCCAGGCGCACGAAGGGGGCCATGTAGGTGTCGAAGGAGGAGAATGCCTGGGCGCCCGCCCACTCGTTCTGGAGAGTGCCGAGGAAGTTGACGATCTGGCCGCACGCCGAGGAGAAGTGCTTGGGCTGGGCCGAGGCGATCGCGCCGCCCACGCCGTTGAAGCCCTCCTGGATGAGGCGCTTGAGGGACCAGCCGGCGCAGTATCCGGCGAACATGTCGAGGTCGTGAATGTGGTAGTCGCCCTCGCGGTGCGGCGCGCCGATCTCGGGGGTGTAGACGTGTTCGAGCCAGTAGTTGGCGACGATCTTGCCCGCCGAGTTCAGGACGAGGCCGCCGAGCGAATACCCCTGGTTCGCGTTGGCATTCACCCGCCAATCGGAGCGGTCGAGGTACTCCTGCACGGTTGCGATGGCGTCGACGTCGTAGCGGGGTGCGCTAGTCATTGTTCTTCCTGTCTTGATTCCGTTGTGTGCTGCGGGCTGCTGGGCACTGGGTGGGAGATGTGTGTGGTGTCGTGGGACTGCGTGGGGCGCCGTGCGCCTCTGACCCTGCGCTTCGGTGGGCGGCGGGCCGGTACTGCTGTTCGGTCGCGTGATCGACACGTCGTGGATGCTCCACCCTCGTGGGGCGAGGCCGTGGCACTGTGGGCGGAGGTGGTTTCCTCCGCCCGGCGTGAGGCCCCCCTAGATCTAGGGGAATGCGACCATCAATCACTAGATGTAATGCTTGATGCGAACAGTCACCACTATATCTAGTGTCATACGTGCGTCAGAAGCACGACGCGCGCGACGATCAGTTCCGCTCATCACGCGCGCGCTTTTTCAGCATCCACCGAGGACTAACGTCCCATTGTGGAGCCGCGCCCCGCGCTCCCCAGCCTGCCGCCAACACAGCGAGGCCGCGACCGGAAACACGGCCACGGCCTCGTTGAGACTGTCGGACGAATCAGATGAGGAAGGGCAGCTTCTTGACGAGCCCCAGGCCCTTCCACCACAAGCCCAGGCCGAGCGTATCGCCCGCGCTGGTCAGCGGAATCAGGATGAGAACGAGAGCGTAGACCAGGTGCTCATTGACGACCGGATTGAGGGAACCCCACACCCACGGGGCGACCGCCGCGTACATGAAGCCCAGCATGACAACGCCTGCGACAGCCGCGAGGCGCGTGCCAATCCCCAACAAGAATGCCAGGCCAATGCCCAGCAGGCCCAGCATGAACAGCCAATCCATGGCGGGCACGGCGAGCGACTCGAAGAAGGAGGCCAGGGGCTTGCCGGTCGTCGCGCCCGTCAGGTAGCTCTGCGCTGGCGTGCCGGCGTTGATCCACGCGCGCGAGGGGCCCGTCGAATAGTGCAGGCCAAACGTCTTATCCAGGAACGACCACAGGAAAATGAAGCCGACCGCGATGCGCAGCAGGGCCAGGACGAAGCGCGCGGGCTTGGAGGTGACGACGGCTGATGCGGAACGAGGCATGTCGGTCCTTTCGGGACGGAACTGCAGGTGGGCGTTGTGTGGGCGTCGACAGCGTGCCGCCCTCTCCCATTATCCACTGCCCAAACCGCGCAACGCTAGGGGCGGTTCACTGAGCGAGCCAACTGGAGGATGTCGCGAGGTTGATGAGGCCATCGAGCAAACAACTGCACACAAGTGGCGGCCCAGCGAAACCCGTGACACCACTGCTCAGGCGTCCAGGGGCAACCTTGAAACCAGCGACACCTTTGCTCGCCCACAATGCAGCAAAAACACACATTTCGAGCGAGCAAAGGTAATGGCGGTTTCACCCACGCACAAAGACCGGGCCACAAAGGTGACAGCGGTTTCAGCCTGGCAACGCGTTGCACCGAAAAGGCAAGCAATGCGGCAAGCGAGGTGTGGACGCGACACCTGTGCGGTGGCGACGGGGCCTGACCGGGCTCCGAGACGACGCGCCAATCAGCGACCCGGCCCCACCGGTGTGGAGGGCGCCGGAGGGACCGGAGGGCACGGGCGGGCTTCGAGACGACGCGCCGAGCGAAGCTCGCGGCGCGGACGGCCAGCGGGCGGGCCGCCACCCACCGGCACACACAGCGGCCAGGCCCGACAGCGCCCGGAACACCAGCGGCGCTCAGAAGGAATTACTCGCCCGCGAGGCGGTCGACCTCGTGCATGATGAGGCCGCACACGGCGCTCACCCACGCGACGGCTGCGACGCCGAGGACGCGGGAACGCCAGGGCCTTACCTGCAGGAAGTCCTCAAAACCGTAGCCGGATCCTGGGGACGCGGCGGACATACTGAAGCCCCACATGGCGGCGCCGGTGGCCAGCAGCGCGATGACGATGAGTCCGAGGCTCACCCACACCATGACGCGTTGGACTTTCGCGCCGTGTCGGGGGCGCCGCTCGATGGGCGACAGGGCGAGGGCCCACGCCCCAGCAATGAGGGCGGCGGTAATGACGTCGGAGGGGCGGTGCCAGCCTTCCATCATGACGGACACGCCCATGAGGGATGTCCACGCCCAGCCGATCCACGCGGACGGGCTGCGGAACCACTGGGGTGCGACCACGATGAGGGCCAGCGACAGGGTGACGGCGACGGTGGTGTGCCCGGAGGGCAGGGAGTTGCCGGCACCCGTCGTGACGCCCAGATTCGGGCGGGTGAGGATGTAATCCTTGAGGATCTGCGTCGTGATGTTAGCGCCGATGACAGCGCCGAGGGCACGCCCTGCGAGCGTGGGCCGCCGTCGCGCAGCGGCGACGAGGGCGACGACGATGCCGGCCGCGACCATAACGGGCACGGACACGATGCCGGTGATGAGGGTGGAGAAGGCCTCGTAGCGCCTCGCGGAGCGCATCGTGCCCTCCATGAGGATCGTGTCGAGGACTTGCCCGGGCGCGGTCGAGAGCGCCACGTAACTGATGAGCATCGTCAGCACCAGGCAGGTGGCGACTCCCCCGAGGCGTCGGGCGAGCTTGCGCCGGTACCAGGAGTCGGAGGTCAGGCGACGAGGCTGGGGCCCGCTCGCCGGGGCCTCGCCGTTGGTCTGGGGGCCGGGAGCGCGCCCTCGGGTGGGCCGCTGGGTAGCGGGGGCGCTGTCCGCTCGGGAGGAGCGACCGGCGGTCTCGGCGGATGCCGACGAGCGCGCGCGGGGGCGCACGGGGCGTGAGCCTTTGGTGTAGGACTCGTCGACGGTGGGGTCGGAGGGCAGGGCGGCGTTGGGGTCGTCCATGGTGTCCTCCGTTCGTGTCGATTCGATATTTCGTATCCACTGTAGTGGAGGGACGCGCGGGCGCGTGTATTGGTTCCGCCTTCTCGCGAATCGAAGGCAAGCACACAGCGGGTGGGCGGCCCGCGTACCTGCCCTCGCCTCGTCGAAAAGGCGTGGGAGGCCCCGTGTCAAGACTTGTCGGACAACGTGGGCGCGCGCGGGAGAGAGGCCTCGGTTACAGTGGGGGTGTCCGATTCTGTATGTCTCACGCGGGAGTTGTCAGTGGCTGCATCTTCACCTGTCAGCACCGATCGCATTCGGGATTTGCTGCGTTCCCGGGACGTGCGTTTCGGCGACTACAACGAGGGCGAGCTGGCGTATCTGACGCCGAACGCCGCTTTTTTCTGGAATGCGACAAACCCTCAGATTTTGCAGTTGCGCGCTCAGTGGCGCGGGATTGCGCGCACGCCGGAGCAGTTCGGTGAGCTTGCCCACGAGGTCGCGGCCTGCAATTCGACGCGCACGGGCCCGAAGGCGTACTTGGCGCCCCTACAGGATGGCACGCAGTACGGCCTGATCGCAGAGTGCAACGTTGTGGTCATGTCGGGACTTACGCAGGCTCAGTTGGATAATTTCTTTGAGACGTCCATGTCGATGATCATGGGTTTCTTCGCGGATCTTGAGGTGACGTTGCCCGGGTTCGTCGATTGGGATTCCCAGGGTCGGGAGGTGTCGCTGTGAACGTTCCATACCTGGTGCCCGAGGATGAGGTAACCCCCTACCCGGCCGATTTTGAGCGGGTCGTTCAGGCCGTGCGCGAGATGGGTTACGCGCTGGACGTGATCGAGAAGGGTCGTGCGGCGGGCGCTATTTTTGACGAGATTCCGTTCCTCGTGTCTTTCGATGCGGCGGGTCGCTTCCTGTCGATTCGCGCGCTGTGGGAGTCGGATCTGCCGGCCGAGAGCGCGGAGCCCGCGCTGTTCGCGACGGCCGACAACTGGAATCGCGAGAAGTATTTCCCGACGGTGTACACGGCGACCTCACCGGAGGGGACGCTGGGCGTGTACGCGGATTTCGTGGTGGACACGGAGGCCGGCCTGTCAGACGTGCAGCTGCGTGACGCGATTTCGTCGGGTATTTCGACGGGTATCGCGGCAATCCAGTACGTGAAGGAGTCCGCCTCCGAGGCGCTGGGGCTCGGTGAATCCGGGCGCGAATGAGCGCTGACCTCTCACCTTCTTCACAGACGTCTTCGTCGAACGAGGCCGGGGCTTCCTCGCCCGGTCAGGCACGCAATGGCCTGTCCTCTCCTTCTCCCGCGCACCTGCTCGATGTTCTGGAGCGCATGAGCGCCGGGGATGATCGGCTGCTCGGCCACGTGACGCTGCCGGGCCGATCGGGAAAGATCGCGGATTGGCCGCAGTGGGTGTCGCCCGCGGTCGTGGACGCGTGGGCGCGCCGGGGCGTGGAGCACCCGTGGATTCATCAGCGCGAGGCCTTGGACGCTGTGCGCGAGGGCCTTGACCCCGTGCTCGCGACGGGCACGGGGTCTGGCAAGTCGCTGGCCGCGTGGACGCCGATCCTCTCCGACCTGGTGGAGGCCGAGGATTCCTCGCGTATTTCCGGGATTCACCGCCGCCCGACGGCCCTGTACCTGGCTCCGACGAAGGCTCTGGCGGCGGACCAGCTGGCTTCGCTCATGTCGCTGCTTGGCCAGGATGGCAAGCCCGCCGACGTACAGGCGAGCGCAGACGCGGAAGGAAGCCCCAGCCTCGTCGATGAGAGGCTGCGCCGCGTGCGCGCGACGACCGTGGACGGGGATACGCCGCGCGAGGCGAAGGAGTGGGCGCGCGCGGGCGCTGACCTGATCCTGTCGAACCCTGATTTCCTGCACTACGTGATGCTGCCGTCGCACCAGCGGTGGTCGCGTTTCCTGGCGTCGCTGCGCCTCATCGTCATCGACGAGGCCCACCATTGGCGAGGCGTGACCGGCTCGCACATCGCGCTGGTCGTGCGCCGTCTGCTGCGCGTCGCCCACCACCTGGGGGCGGATCCGCGCGTCGTCATGCTGAGCGCGACCGTGCGCGACGCGGCTGCGGTCGGGCACGCGCTCACGGGCCGCGACGCGGTCGCCATCACCGAGGACGGATCGCCTGCGGGCGCCCACGAGCTGGTGCTGTGGCAGGGCGCGATCATGGCCGACGAGTCCGAAGTCGACATCTCTTCTTTCTTGGAGGCCCTCGACGCGCCGCCCGGCACGGCCACCCTCAAGGTCCCGATCGTTCGACGCAGCGCCGGGGTTGAGGCCGCCAACCTGGCCACCGCTTTCGTCGAGGAGGGGGCGCGCCTCCTCGCCTTTGTGCGTTCTCGCGCGGGGGCGGAGGCCGTGGCCGCTCAGGTGCGCGACCGGCTCTCGGCGCGTGGTTCCGCGAACGCAGGCCGGGTGGGCGCGTATCGCGGCGGTTACCTGCCCGAGGAGCGCCGAGCGCTCGAGGAGGCGATCCGCACGGGAGGAGTGCGGGCGCTCGCCACGACGTCCGCACTCGAAATGGGCCTGGACATCTCAGGCCTGGACGCGACGATCACGGTCGGCTGGCCGGGCACGCGCGCGTCCCTGCGCCAGCAGATCGGGCGCGCGGGTCGCGCGGGCGCGCCGGGCACGTCCGTACTCATCGCTTCCGCCAACCCTCTCGACGCGTACCTGGTGCGCCACCCGGAGCACATTCTCGGCGAGGTCGAGGCCTCCGTCATCGACCCCTCCAACCCGTGGGTGCTGGCCCCACACGTCGCCGCCGCGGCTGCCGAAATACCGATCACCCCATCCGATATCACCTACTTTGGCCAGGAACTGCGAGGCGTGACCGAGCGCCTCGTCGCCGACGGGTACCTCAAGCACAGGCCCGCCGGATACTTCTGGGACGCCACTCGTGCCGAGCGTCCCAGCGACCTCACCGACCTGCGCGGAGCCGCCGGCGACGTCCAGATCGTCGACGTGGCCACCGGCACCGTCGTCGGCACCATCGACCAGGCCTCCGCCGACGCCCACGTCTTCCCCGGCGCCATCTACATCCACCAGGGGCGCACCTTCCACGTGCTGAGCATCACCTCCCTCACCACACCCACCGCTCCCGCCACCCAGGGGTGGCCACGCGCACTCCTGCCCGAGGCCCCGGGCGGCACCCGGGGAACCGAGCGCCTCGGGGGCGGGGAGCGGGAGGGGGCCCAGGCCTCGTCGATCATCATCCCACCCGCGCGGACGGGCGACGCGCGCGTCGCCCTGGTCGAGGAGGTGCGCACTCCCCTGCGCACACGCTCGACGACCCACACGAGCGTCGAGGTCTGCGCGGTCGAGGAGACCTACGTGTGCGGGGACGGCACGGTCACCTGGCATCACGGGCCGACGAACGTGTCGACGCGGGTCACCGACTATGACCTACTGCGCCTGCCCGGGCTCGAATTCATCCGCAACATCGAGCTGTTCCTACCCACCCACACGCTGCCCACGAAGTCCACATGGTTCACCCTCACCCCGGCGGCGCTGGCCACGATGGGGATCGAGGCCGCGGACCTGGCGGGCACCCTGCACGCCACCGAGCACGCGATGATCGGGATCCTGCCCATCGTCGCGACCTGCGACCGCTGGGACCTGGGTGGCCTGTCCACCGAGCTGCACGACGACACGGGCGCGCCCACCGTCTTTATCCACGATGCGTTCCGAGGCGGCGCCGGGCACGTGCTCGCCGGCTTTCACAGCGCTCGGTCCTGGGTGGCCGCGACCCTCGAGGCCATCTCCTCCTGCGACTGCGAGTCCGGGTGCCCACGCTGCGTCCAATCCCCCAAGTGCGGCAACGGCAACGAACCCCTGTCCAAACAGGGCGCGATCACGCTGCTTACCTACCTCCTGGAGCGCGCGCCCGGGGCGTGATGCGGTGCCGTCATATGACTTGTTTTCTTGAACGCCTGGTCATATGCTGATCAGCGTCTCATTATGTTCCGCAGGACACGCGTTGGGCGGACTCACTACGCAGGAGGTGCGCCATGGCTGACGTCGCTTTCGATTCCAACAAGCACGCCCAAACTCGGCAGGACGTCGAACAAGGGGAGGGCGGCAATAGCCTCCAGCTCCGAGGCAATCACTCGTCTCTCCTACGGACAATACGAGCGTTTCTGGACCGATGAGGCGGGTCCCCAGGCACTGCGGAACGCGTTTATCGCTTTCCTCGGCGCATACGACAAAATTGCCGCTACCGAGCGCGACACTCTCCGCTCCTTCGGGCGCAATGTCGATCAAGCGATCGAAGACTTTGCCGCCGTTGAACAGGCTACGGGGGACGAGCTGAAGGCGCTTCGCGAGTCGATGGGCGACCCATCGACCTACACCTCACCAACACCCACTTCTTCGACGAACCCTTCCTCCTCACCTGCCGGTGGATCAGCACCAAGTACCGATCCCGCAACGACGGCGGGCACCAGCGGCGCGCCCACCCAGGACGCACAGACAGATTTCTAGCACGGAGAGCTCGATAGGAGACAGACATGGTGAGTAGCCCCATGTACGACCGCCTCATGAAGTTCGTTGAGGGCGTGGAGGAATCCCGCAAACTCAGCGGCTACGACTCCGAACACTCCGCGATCATTGCCGGAATGGGGATGATGAGTGCCAGGGTGTCCCACTTCAAGGAATACCAGGGTTTCGAGGGACAAACGGGCGAGGCCATTGACGGCTGGATCGATCGGACGCAGCAACGCTACAACAGCGAGCGACAGGGGTACGTGACCGGCACCGAGCACTACGTCGAAGGACGGCGCCTGCTCGTGCACGCCGCCGAGGACGCTAAGCTCCTATCACCAACGCTCCTAGACAAGGCAACCGAAGCAATGCGGGGGCTTGCTCAGGTCGTCATTCCTGTCACGAAGCACATGGGCCCATTCGGAGAGACCATCAACACCATCGCCACGACCGGCGCCGCCTACGTGGACGCGATCGAGGCACAGGCAAACGCGCAGCGCGAGGCTGCGGCCACGGCAATCCTGCAGCGAGTCAACGACGAGGCGCAGAAGCTTGCCGATCAGTTGCAGGCTCATACTCAGCGGGTAGAGGAATTCACCACGGGACTCACGAACGTTGAAATACCTCCCACAAACGGCCCTTCATCTCCTTCTGTCAGCGATCAGCTGAACCAAGGCAACATGTGGGTATCGCCCCACGAAGCAGGCGTGTACGGAGCCAGCCGCGATGACGACTACGGCCGTTCCGACCTTCGGGGGCAAGGGTCGGGCTTGTACGCGGACGGATACGACGAGGGCGGTCCCATCGATTCCCGCGTCATGTCTTCGAAGCGTATTCCCAACCAATACATTTCCGAAGGAGAGCTTGGATCACGCCTGAACCCCGTCACCGATCCGCAGGATCTGATGGATATCGACCTGCTGCACACGCGCGTCAACGGTGACCGTCACGCGAACGGCGTCATTGGCGGTCACACCCCGGCTTCCCCCGTCGATCGCGATCATCCTTTGTGGCGTCTCAACGGTGGCCCTGCCAGCGAATCATCGACGGCTGGTCGCCTCGGTGGAGCCGGCATCCTCGGCGCAGGGGCGCTGGGTCTTCGCGGCTCCGCTCGCATGGGTTCTGCCACGTCCAGCATGGGGCGAGCCGGTGGAGCGGGAGTCGGAGGCTCAGCTGCTTCAGCTGCCCTGCGCACCGGTTCCTACTCCGGTGCGGGATTCAGCAAGTACACACCCCCTGCTCCTGCCGGTGCGACGGGGGCTGGTGCCAACGGAACCTCCGGAGTGACGGGCATGTCGGGGACGCCCGGCGGCGCGAATGGCGCTGGAAGCTCCGCGGCCGGCGGTCGCACCCAGGGAGCCGGCGGTTTCATGGGCGCTGGCGGCGCTGGCGCTGGAGGAAAGAAGGACGAGAAGAAGGCCCAGCGACGCCGCTACACTCCATTCCGATTTGAGGACGATGAGGACGAGCTGCCCGAGGGCTACGTGAACCCACTGTCGCAGACCTACGGGTCCGACAAGGACCTTTCGCCCGCACCACGCAAGGACGACGGATGGGATCCCCGCCAATGGTGACACGTAGGAACAACACGGCGCGCCTGCTCGGCGTCGCGGCCTCAACCCTGGTGCTCGCCGCCGGGGCCACCACCCTGCCGTCCGGACCAGCGCAGGCGGCGGACATCATCACTGCTGCCGACCAGCCCTATTTCGCGTACTACCACCTCGACCAGGCGCGCGCGAAGGGCTACACCGGGCAGGGGGTCACGATCGCCATCCTGGATGGCGAGGTCGACACCAGCGCGCCCGAGCTGGCGGGTGCCGACATCACCGACAAGACACCTTGCACCGTCACCTCCAGCGCATCCACCAGGCAGCACGGAACGGATGTCGCATCCGTACTCGTAGCGCATGATTACGGGATTGCTCCCCAGGCAAAACTGCTGACGTATCGCATTCCCCTGACGTCTGCTGGCGACACTTCTGGAAGCGACTGTCGCGGACAGCGCAGTGTCAGTAAAGACGATATTTCTTCTCTGCTCAACACGGCCATGAACGATGGGGCAATGATTATCAGCCTGTCACTGGCCGGAACGAGTAATAGCGACTCACTTAAGTGGGCGATGGCTCGCGCTCTTTCACAGGGGGTCATTATCACTGCCGGTGCAGGCAATGATGCAAAGGAACAAACCTATGGGTCTTTCGGCCATTGGTCTGGAGTTGTCAGCGTCAGCGCGATTGGCACCGACGGTAATCGCCAAGACTACTCCTCGTGGGGAGAAGGTGTAGTCAGCGCTGCGGTAGGTGGGCCTATCACCGTAAGAAACCTACAGACACAACAAAACGAACAGGCTTTCGGCACCTCGTTCGCGACTCCCCTCGTCGCTGGTTCTCTTGCGCTCGCCCGACAGAAGTGGCCCCAGGCCACCTCGAATCAGCTTCTGCAGCTCCTCATTCACACGGGAACCAACCCGGACCACACGTGGAACAAGTACACGGGCTACGGCGGCGTCGCTCCCGGCGCGATGGTGAACACCGATCCCATCCAGTACCCGGACGAGAACCCTCTCACAAACAAGAGCACGGGTCCAGAACCGACGCCCGAGGAGATCGAGCAGTACACCGACGGCGTTGTCTCCCCCTTTGCGATCGCCTACGACAACTCCTACACCTACCGGGGCCTGGACGAGAACGTGATCGGCGACAGCCAAAACCCCTACCCCACTCACCTGGGGACCAGCCCGCGCTACCACGGCAAGTAAGCCCACGGGGGCGCGGGGTGTCGTTTGGTGTGTCCGCTTGATGCCTAGCTATGGCTACCAACCAGCAATTCCGCATGCAATTCCCGTGAGTGGATGTCGGGCTTTGGGATCTAATCGTTGATATTCTGCGGTTTCTTAGCTTGTATCGATTCGCGCCGCGGGGGAATTGCATGCAAAATTAGCTGGCGGTGGTGTCAGCGCCGCGCGCTTCGGCCATCCGCGCCGTAAGCTTCGCTCGGCGCGTCGGCTCGCTGTCCGGCCAGGCCCCGCCGCCCAGCCTTCCGATCTCTCCGGCGCCCACGGGCACCGCGGCCAGGCCGTGCGGTCCCTCCGGTGCCCTCGGTACCGGAGGGGCCTTCGCGGCTGATGTTGCTCGGCGCGTTGCCCTGATGCCCAGCTATGGCTGTCAACCAGCAATTTCGCATGCAATTCCCCCCGTGACTCTTTCAAACATTGAATTTGCATTGTTGGAATTGCGCCACTTTCAGGCATTGCTGAAACTTCATCCAATCGAATTGCATGCGGAATTGGGGGATGAAGACTCATCTCTATAACCGCGCTTGTTCCTCGTGGCATTGCGCTACTTACGGGAGTATGCACTGCCTAGTAGCTAGCGCAATGGTGTGCGAGCGGGTGCACTGCTTGCCTATTCGGTGCGACGCGTTGCCGGGCTTGAAACCGGTGACACCTTTGCAGGTCTGTGTGGGTGCGGGCTTGAAACCGATGACGCCTTTGCGTGGGGAAAATGCTGGTTTTCCGGGTGTTGTGGGCTCGCAATGGTGCTGTTGGTTTCATTGCTCGGCCTCGGGGAGGCGTGCAGTGGTGCTGTCGGTTTCATTGTGCTCCACGCTGGTGCCTTCCGGGCATTGGGGACGTCAAGGCTCGGGACATGGTGGGGATTTTGCACTACATGAAGCTCTCCGGCCGCGTGTCACCGGCGTGTCGCGGTTCTAATGACGCTATTTCCCCCATTTGGTGGTGCGATCACCGCCTGACGCAGCGCCTGGTGACCCTCATGTCGTGCAATTCCCCCCCGTTTGGTGGTGGCGAGGCCGCAACGTGAGGTGGTGTGCTCGCCAAAGTGCAGACCCATTAGCTGAAAACAGCCAAAAATAGGCCGTTTTGGATGAATGGGTCTGTACTTTGGCGGATTCGGTGTCACTCTCGGTGTGCTGCTCGCACACGAACCCCTCAACATGCGCGTTACCCCGTTGATACGCACGTAAACCCCTAGATGTGCACCTGGGCGGGGCTGCCTACGTGCATGTCATCGGGCCCGCGTGCGGGTAAGAGGGCCCGGGTGCATGTCATCGGGCCCGCGTGCGCAGGACGCGTTCACAGAAACAGAAGCGGGGCCTGACGACTCGCAGGCATCCCGACGCCCTCTATCTATATGCCCAGGGAGACGACGGAGGCAAGACCCCGAAGGGTCCCACCTCTCGTTGCACGCGGTGGCCGCGCCGTCGGCGCTGACAAGTCACGCTACCAGCAACACGCAGTGTCCTATAACCCCGCATCCGTGACATCGCTCGGGCCGAATGCGCTCAGTGCACGAAACCCGCCAGCACATACTCGAAGGGGCCGGCCATAAGGCCGACCCCTTCGAGTATCCCATCAACACAGTGCAAGTCTTCCGATGCGCTCCCTTTCTTGGCTCACCCTTTGTGGGTGTCGCCCTTGGCTTGATGACTATTAGTGTACGGACCCCACCTGTGGGAACCATTGAACGAACCTGGCAATTTCCTGTGAATTTATCACCGCTCGGGTCCGGCGCGAGCCCGAGCGCTCACATTCGTTGAAAAACCGGCGATTCTTACTGGCTGCGTGAGGATCACCAGGCAGTCGAGATCACGCACCTCGCAGGATTGAACGCCCACGCCATTCGCCTCAGCGACGGCGAAGGCCGCCCCGCATGGCCGCTCCCCCACGTCCTCCCAGCCGGCCGTTGCTGACTGCTCTGCCCCCGCCAGAGCCGCCAGGTCGGCGACGGCCTGCAGGCGCACCCGCTCGCGGTGAGCGACGCCAACACCGCCAAGGACCACCACAAGCACGAGGGCCAGGACGATGAGCCCCACGGAATTGATGGTCCCCGACCCTTCCTCGTCGGAACGGTCGCCGGCACGCCCATACACGACAGGCTCACCTCGGTACACAGCCGCCCCCCTACCTCGTGATCGCAGCGTCACGGCAGGTCCCCCTCGTCGATGGTGGTCACCGAGCATCGGGCGATGCCCCCGATCCAGCCGGCTGCCCCTCGGTAGGGGGCGGTGCCGGTGACGCTCACCCACCCGCCGGTGCGTGTCACCTCGTAGGATCCGGGCGGGTAGGCGGCCGAGGCCGCTCCCTGCGGGTCGGTCTGCCCGATGGAGGCGGCCCGCGCGCCCTCGCGCACCGCCTGACACAGGGATGTTCCGGTCATCCCCGCCTGAGCAGCAGCGACGATGACACCGACGACGAGGGTGACGGCGACGAAACCGATGGCGTGTTCGACGGTGACGTATCCGTTCTCGTCGCTGTTCATCGGGTGTTCAGCGCCTCCTGAATGATGGATTCGAGGGCGGCTCGCACCGTGTCCGATTTGAGGATTACGATGAGCAGGCCCGCGAATCCGGCGGCTGCGATGGTGCCGATCGCGTACTCGACGGTGGTCGCACCCTCCTCGGGATCGCGTCCCTCGGTGGGCTCGGCTGAGGTCCGGGGCCGCAGGGCCCGAGCGCCCTCCTGCACGGCCGCCATCGCGATGAGCTGAGCGCGCGTGGCTGCGCAGTCGATTCTGTCGATGATCGTCATTGATCTGTCCTTTCTTCCTTCGCGCGCGGTCACGCGCAGGACCAGTGTGCGCGGGGCCGGCCCACGTTTCCAGGCGGATTCGCACCCCTGTGGATAACCAACGAGGCCCCGCAACCCCTGTGGATAACCCGCCTACACACCGATTCCTCCCACGAGATGCGCAAGCAGGGGTGCGATACCCAGGGACAGGAAGGCGGGCAGGAAGAAGACGCCGAGCGGACCGACAAGGCGGACGCTCAGCTCCTCGGCCTGCGCCTTCGCGTCGACGAGGCGGGAGCGGCGCTCCCACGCGGCACTTCGGGCGAGCAGCGTTTCCGGGGCGGTTCCGCTGGTCCACGAGGCCTCAAGCGCATCACGCAGGGGATGGCTCCACTCGGGGGTGTCCTCCCATGCGTCCGCCCAGGTTGCCCCGAGCCGCAGCGAGGCGGCGGCCCACGTCAGTGCCTCGGTGGTACTGGCGTCGGCCAACGCGTCGAGAGCGCGGGGAATTGCCGCGCCGCAGGCCAGGGCGGAGGCAACGAGGTCGCAGGCGAGCGCGCCGTCTATCCCCTCCTCGACGCGCCTGCACCGGGCGAGGATCCGTCGACACGAGGCGACGCCCGCCGCCCACGCGACTCCCCCCACGAAGGCGCACATACGGCCCACTGTTCCTCCCATGTAGAACTGCCAGGGCGATGCCCCCAACGCGAGCGCGCACGCGATCCCCACGAGGGGAAGGGCCGCGAGGACACGCGCGGACATGAGCGGGCCGGCGGCGGCGACGCGACGCGCCTCCTCGAGCGCCTGCGCGTCGTCTATCGCGCTGCCGATCGCGTCGAGCACGTCGGCGAGGGGAGCGCCGAGGTCGTGGCTGAATCGGCAGGCGAGGGCGACGGATGCGGCGCTCACACGGGATGCGGCCACTCCCGGTGCCCTTTCTGCTCTGCGCAGGGAGCGCCAGCGCGTCGGCGCGCGCGCCCACTCGTCGAGGACGGCAGGGTAGGAATCATCCACGCCGACGCTCCCTCCCGCATCGATGCGCGCCAATGCGAGGCCCCAGGCAAGGGAGGTGGGGGCTCCCGCGCGCAGACGGGTCGCAACCTCGGCGACGAGGAGGGAGAGCTCGCGCGGGGTGGGTGGACCCTGTGCGCGGCCTCGGTGGCGCGCGGATCTTCCCGGCCCGGGGATTAGCCGACCCCACCGCCCCCGGGCCTCGCGCCCCGGGCTACACACGCGCGTCGGCCGCGCCCACGCGCACACGATGCGCTTCTCACGCGCTCCCCGATACACCGCGCCACAACACTGACAACACAACGCAACCACGCTTATAACGAACACGCTGACCGCCGCCACCTCGCCAAGGCCGAGGCAGTCCACGAACGCATCCCAGCCCGACCTCATAGCCCGACCCGTCGGGCGAGGGAGGCCCATGCCTCATGCGTGGTGACGCAGCCATCGGCGGTGGCGCTGAGCGCGAGAGCGCACTCAAGAGACCCGCGAGCGCGCGTGAGGACCCCGACCTCGGACACCCATCGGTGCCCGGAGGGGGCTCGGCGCAGGTGGAGGACGGCGTCGATGGCGCTGGCGGCCTGGGCGGCGACGGCATGCTCGCTCATCCCGGCGAGCGCTCCGAGGGCGGCAAGCCGTGCGGGCACGTCGTGCGCCCCGTTGGCGTGGATCGTCGCCCAACCGCCGTCGTGCCCGGTGTTGAGGGCGGTGAGGACGTCGCGCACTTCGGGGCCTCGGCACTCGCCGAGGACGAGGCGGTCGGGGCGCATGCGCATGGCCGCGCGCACGAGGTCAGCGAGGGTGACCGCGCCCCTCCCCTCGACGTTAGGGGCGCGCTCGATGAGGTGCACGCAGTGCGGGTGAGCGGGCGCGATTTCTGTGACCTCTTCGATGCAGACGATCCGCTCACCAGCGGGGACAAGGGCGAGCGCGGCGCTCAGGAGCGTCGTTTTCCCACTTCCGGTTGCCCCGCTGACGAGGACGTTCGCGCGCGAGGCGACAAGGGCCCGCAGGAGCGTCCCCACCGAGCCGGGCAGAGTCCCACAGGCCGCGAGGTCCGAGATGCCCAGCCGACGGGTGCCGAGGACGCGCAGGGAGATGAGTGTGCCGGATCCCGACACGGGCGCGAGGACCGCGTGGAGGCGCACGCCCCCGGGCAGGGTGCCGTCCGCGATGGGGCGCGCATCATCGAGGCGCACGCCGCTGGCGCTCGCGAGGCGGATGGCGGCGCGGCGGGCGTCCGCCTCGTCTTTGATACCGGCGTCCACGCGGACGAGGCCACCTCCTCGGTCAACCCACGCCTGAGTGCCGTTGATGAGGACGTCGGTGACGGCTGGGTCGTCGAGGAGGCTCGCGAGGGGCGGGTCCATGCCGCGTTGCCGGGCGCGTAGGGTCTCCAGGGTGGA
The DNA here is from genome assembly GCF_009730335.1 of Schaalia odontolytica. Taxonomy (GTDB): domain Bacteria; phylum Actinomycetota; class Actinomycetes; order Actinomycetales; family Actinomycetaceae; genus Pauljensenia; species Pauljensenia dentiphila. The sequence continues at coordinate 417,526 of NZ_CP046315.1, read as the reverse complement.
GGTGACCGCGGCGGCTCCGCAGCCAGGCGGCGCGGACGCGGCGGCCGCACGAGCGGGGTCCTCACCGCGGGCGAGCAGGCGCAGCGCGTCACGCATGGCGCGCCTCGATCGCGAGGAGCTCACCCGGTGACGACACGGCCCCGCCTGCATGCGCGGCGGAGGCGGATTCGAGAGCGCGGATGAGGCCGCGCAGGTCCCGCCCGGAGCGCGTTGGGGCGCGCAGGATGGAACCGGGGGCGCACGCGCGCAGACCGGCTCCCCAACGCTCACCAGCACTCACAAGCGTGATCGCGGGACATGGAGGGGGAACCGCCGTGCATGTCGCCGACAGTGCGGCGGCCCCCTCCAGGTCCCCGTGGGTCACGACGATAAGCGCGTCGGCGTGGATCGCGGACACACATCGGGCGGCTCGCTCGTCCCATCGGCCCGCGTCCACGATGAGGGGCGCGTCGAGGGATCGGCACGCGGCGACCACGCGGGGATCGTCGGCGGCGGCACCGCCTCGGGAGTCCCCGACGAGGGCCCGCACGCCCCCGACGACGGGCAGGTGCTCACGCAGCGACGGTAGATAGGAGTCCTCGGATGCGTCGAGATCCGCCCAGCGCACGCCGGGCACATCATGGTCAGCCGCGAGCGCAACACCGGGCACGGACCCGGACGCGTCGACGACGACTGCATCGCCCGACCTCGTTCGGCGGGCACCGCGCTCCCGGCGCCATACACCCCCTCGGACACTCCGACGACGCCCGCGCTCACGTGCCAGCAGCCGCACAATGCCGGTGACCCCAACCCCGCCGGCGATCCCGGCGACCACCCACACCGCACCCGATCGGCGCGTGCGGGAGGATGCCTCGGCGATGAGGGACACGAGAAGCGCGGTGTCCCCCGGTAGGCTCACCTGACCGCCCTGCCCGACGCGCACGCAGGGTGTTCCCTCGGGCACGGGAGCCGACGCGGAAGCGAGGATCAACGAGGCCTGGCCCGGGTTCGAGCACACGCGCGCCCCTGCGAGCACTACGGCATTGCGCACGCCGTCGAGGTCGGGTGGAACGAGTCCGATGAGGGCGACGGTTCCTCGATGTGGGGCGACATGGGCGTTCATAAGACGACAATGCGCCCGCACCGGTTGTCTGGTCCACCCGCGTGCGCGTCCCTGTGGACAACGCCAACCCGAGGTGCGAGGCTGTGCATAGAGGGGTCCGATGGAGGACCCCTGTGGATTGAGCCAACGCTGGAGTAAACGCAATGGTACGCGCGGCCTTCTTCGACCTGGATAAGACGATTCTGGACACGTCCTCGAACGTGGCTCTGTCCGGCCCGTTCATCGAGGCCGGCCTCATGAATCGGCGCACCGCCCTCGCCTCCGTCCTGGTTCAGCTGCCCTACCTGCTCGCGGGCGCGGACGAATCGCGCATGGAGCAGATGGCGCAGGCGCTGGGACGCATGGGGCGAGGCTGGAACGCCGCGTTCCTTGAGGCAACGGTGGAGGACGCGCTCGAGCGCACGATCCAGCCCGTCTGCTACGCGCAGGCGCTCGCGCGCATCGAGCAGCACAAGCGCGCGGGAGACATCATCGTCATCGCCTCGGCATCGGTCGAGCAGGTGGTACGTCCCATCGCGCAGATGCTGGGGGCGGACGAGGTCCTCGCCTCGCGCGCAGCGGTCGACGAGGACGGGTGTTTCACGGGCGAGATCACGCACTTCAACCAGGCACAGGGCAAGGCGGATGCCTGCGAGGCCCTGGCTCGCGCGCGCGGCTGGGACCTGTCAGACTGCTCGGCCTACTCGGATTCGGTGTCAGACGCGCCGCTCCTGCGCCTCGTCGGCCACCCCTACGCGGTCAACCCGGACCGCGGCCTGCGCGAGATGGCGCAGCGCGAAGGCTGGCCAACCCTCACGTTCACGTCCACGGTGCGCGTCCTACCGCGCGAGGTTCCTACGCCCGCGAAGGTCGCGGTGCCTTTCATCGCCGGCATCGCCGTTGGCGCGGCGGCCTGCGCGCTCCTGCGCCGCTGAGAAACAGCCCTAGGAGAGGCGGCCTGCCTGCACGTGGCGGGCGACGTCGCGCCCCACCTGGGCGCCGTAGACGACTCCCGCACAGTAGTGGATGATCCACCGGGCCAGGCCGGCCTCGTCGGCGCTCACCCACCCGGCGAGTTCGCGTCCCGCGCGCGCCGGATCGAGCGCGTCGTAGGCGCTGGGCACGCACACACCGGTTGGGTCAACGCCTCGGGTCACGAGGATCCAGCGCGCCAGTCCGCCTCCCACGACGGACGAGGCCGGGTCAAAGACACGCCGGAAACGGAAATGTGCGGTCAGGGCGGCAGCGACGGCGAGGCCGGGCGCATCGCAGCACGTGTAGGCGAGGGCGGGTGCAAGCAGGGACGGGTCGGCGGGCACGGCGACGGACCGCGACTCGACGAGGCCGGCGGCAACGAGACCCGAGCAGGCATCCCTGTGCAGTCCAGCGATCAGCGCGGGCAGGGGCGTGGGGGCGACGCGCGCAACGCCTTGGGACCGGGTGTTGAGCGCGGGGAAGCGCGAGGCCAGGTTCCACTGCGAGCGCCAGATCCCCAGCGCGAGGGCGGCCCCCGGATCCGAGGCCGCTCCCCCTTCGTCAGCCATGGACAGGGCACGCACGTCGTCGACGCTCGTGCGGGCGCCCTCGATGATGGACAGGGCGGCGGCCTCGCGCACAGCGGCCTCCGCGCGCGCTTCCTCCCAGCCTCGGCGCAGTCCCTCGCTAAAGCGCAGGTCGGCGAGTGCCGTGTGGGCCTCGTTCATGGCGGAGGCGACGTCAGGGCAGGCTGCCGCCGCGCACAACACGGCGGGTGCGGGGTCGACGAGGGCTTCGATACTCACCCCTCTACACTAGGGGCATGACGCTTTTGCAGCATCGAAACCTCTCCGCGCGCCTGCGCTCGGGGTTGTTCGCGTTCGTTTTCGCCCCGATCGCCCTGGTGTTCCTGGGGTCCTCGATGGTTGACGTGCAGGCGTTGGCCTCGGTCGGCCAGCCCTTGGCCTCGGTCGAGGGACTCATCGGCATGGCGCTCGCGTCACTGCTGCTGGCCCTCATCGCCCTCAATTGCGAGGAGTCGAGCGCGGGTATGGTCGTGACCTTCGTGTGGTCGATCGTCGTGGGGGTGGCCCAGTTCTTCGGCGTGGCGCGCCTTCCTTTTCTCATGAAGTCATCCGTGGGCGCCGAGGATGTCATCGCGGGTGTGTCCTGGTGCCTGTACCCGGTGTGCATGTCGCTCATGCTTGGTGCGTGCGCGCTGACGATCAAGTCGGTGCGAGTGCGCGCCGGTAAGAGCACGCGCGTGCCTCTGGCCCGCGTACACCGCCACGGATTCGGCACGACGGTAGCGCTTCCCGCAGCGGTCGCGGCGGGCACGCTGATGGTCGCGGCGGCCCCCTCGGACACGACAAACGTCGCGGCCATGGGCCTGGAGGGGGTCACCGAGGGCTTCGAGCCGATGCACTGGCTCGCGCTCGGAGCGGGCATCGCGTTCGCGGTGCTCGTCGTGAGCGCCCGCTGGTCGATCACGGGCACGCAGATCGCGAGCTGGTTCATTTTGGTGCTCCCCACGTACGTGGTCCTGCCCGTGTGGGCGTCGCTGACGGGCAACGTGATCGTCCCCGGCCCGTCCCTGCTGACGAAGATGGCGCTCGCGAGCCCGCCGCTGGCGGCGCTCGGAATGGCGACCGGCTGCGCTTCGATGGGTGTCCTGTGGGCCCGCGTGCGGGCGCTCAAGAAGCTCGAGGCGGATGACGATTCGACGGCAAAAGAAGGGCCTGCCGAGGGCTAATGCGCGTAAGCGCTCACGCTGACCGTAATATGTGGGCAGATACAAGGAGGAAGCATGTCTGATATCGAGTTTGACGCCCAGCGCGACCGCGCCGAGGAGGCACCTGACAACCTGGTGCTGACCGGTGAGGAAATCGAGCTGCCCGGTGAGGATTCCGACGCGTCGGCGATCATCGGCGAGCCCAGCGAGCCCATCCACACGGGCGAAATCGAGGCGGTCGCAATCGGCGGCCTGACGGGCCGCGTGCCCGCCGCAGCGCCGCTCAAGCCGACGATCGAGGACAAGATCTCCACGGGCGAGCTGCCCGTCGTGTCCACCCCCGAGGGCGATCTCCCGGTCGTTTCTTCCTCCGACGAGGCCGGCTCCGCCCCCGAGCAGGAGCAGGCTGAGCAGGATTCTCCCGCCGACGCTCCGGCCGCCGACCAGGGCGCCGATGAGTCTGCCGCGGCCGACGCTCCGTCCGCAGAGGCGACCGATGAGCCCGAGACCACCGACGAGGCCCCCGCTGAGGACGTGACCGAGGAGCAGGCTCCCGCAGAGGACACCGCTTCCGAGGAGCTGGCCCCCGCAGAGGACACCGCTTCCGACGAGCACGCCCACACCTCGTCGAACGAGGAGGGCGAGCAGCCCGAGGCCTCCGCGGACCAGTCGGAAGAAGGCGAGAATTCCTTTGCTTCCCTGCTCTCCTCCGCAGACGAGGACGCCGCAGACGAGGCGACCGAGGACGTGACCGAGGATCCGGAGCCCGCGCTCGCCCCCGTGATGACGCCCGCGCAGGCGGCCGCCGCCCTGAGCGAGGCCAGCGACGCGGCGACCGACGAGGCCGAGGCCCCCTCGAGCGACGAGCAGCCCTCCGAGGACGAGGTCGCCGAGAGCGAGGTTGCCGTTGTCGGTGGCGCTGCTGCCGAGACCTACGCGCACTCGCCGTCCTCGCGCCGCTCCATGATCTTCGGCGACGACGAGACCCTGTCCTCCTCGATTCCCGCAGTCGCGGCCAAAGAGGAGAACGCTCCCGCCGAAACCTCCGCGGAGGAAGAACCCGAGGCTGAGGAGGAGGCCCCCTTCACCGAGCCGACGACCCAGCTGCCGACGCAGGACACCGAGGCCTCGTACTCCTTCGAGGATCAGGATGCCGCCGAGGCCGCACGCCCGCGCCGCCGCTCCCTGCTGGGCCAGGGCGACGAGGACAGCGAGGCGGCGACCCTGGCCGCCATCGCGGCGACCGCCGCGCGCGGCGACAAGTCCGACGCGCCTTCGAGCCTGGACGACGAGCTCTTCTCCGCCGCCCCCGAGATCACGGAGATGCCCTCGCGCACGGGCGCCCACTGGCTGTCCTTCCTGCTCTTCCTGCTGCTCGTGCCCGCCGGCTGGTACCTGGCCGCCGACGCGGGTGCCCGCATGACTCTGGCGGACGCCGCCCCCATGTACACGGGCGTCGCCTCGATCGTGGCCCTGGGCGAGGTCCTCGGCGCGATCATCATCTCCGCGATCCTTTTCGTGACCGCGCGCCGCTCGTCGCTGGGCGCATGGCTGATGGGCATCGTGACCCTCATCGTGGGTCTGCCATGGCTCATGGCCCCCGGCATCACCGCTGCGTCGGTGCTGTCCGCGCTCACCGCGCTGACCAACACGGGCTCGCTGGGCGCGAACCTCTCGCACCACCTGCAGGCCTCCGGCTACTCCGGCCGCTTCGCCCTGCTGGGCATCGCCCTCATGGGCCTGGCGTACGTGTCCCACTCGGCGCGCCGCACCGGCCGCGCCGAGGAGGCGCTGCGCGTCTCGCTGGAGGCCACCAACCCAGCGGGTGCCTTCTACTCCAAGCGCGCCCGTAAGAAGGCGGCGAAAGAAGCGGCCCGCAAGTGAAAACTCTGATTCCCGCCAGCGCGATCGAGCTCGAGGGTCCGTGGACCCATCGGCACGTGAGCGCTGGCGGCGCCGCATTCCACGTCGCTGACATGGGCGAGGGCATGGACCATGCGCTCGTCCTCCTGCACGGCTTCCCCGAGCACTGGTGGGCGTGGCGCGACGTCCTGCCCGCCCTCGCGGAGTCGACCTCGCGCGTGTTCGCCCTTGATTTGCGAGGCTTCGGCACTTCCGACCTGACGCGCGGAGACTGCGACCTGCAGCAGATGGCGAACGACGTGATCGGCGTCGTCCGCGCACTCGGCGTGGCCTCGTTCTCCGTGGCTGGCATGGGGATCGGCGGCACGGTCGCGTGGATGATCGGCGCCCTGGCACCCCTCGAGCTGCGATCGGTGGCCGTCCTGTCGGCGCCGCACCCCCTCGGCGTGCAGCCCGTGATCGTTCGCGCACCTTGGGCGGGTGGCCGCGTCCTGCAGGGGCGCCTCGCGCTGCCCACCGGGCGTGAGCGCGCGCTGCGTTCGGGCTCTTTCGTGACGACCGTTTTCCGCGCGTGGGCCTCGCCCGGGGATGTCGATGGCCTCGTCTCCCAGTCGGGCACGTACCGCGCCGCGCTGCGTCGCCCCTTCGCCGCACACACCGCGTTGCGCGGTCTGAGCGCCGCACGCAAGATCTCGCGCCTGGAGCGGCGCATCCTCTCGGAGCCGTTGCGCGTGCCCGTCCTGTCCCTGGTGGGACGCGACGACGGGGCATGGTCGGCGTTGGATCACGCGGCCGACGCCCAGTTCGTGGATGCACCTCTGACGCAGATCGTCATTCGCGAGGCGGGACACTTCCTCCCCGAAGAAGCACCGCAGGCTGTGGCCGAGGCTCTGTCAGAGCACGTCATCACCCACGCCAAATAGCCTATGTTTCATTAGACAGGTCACACAAAACGCGAAATGAAGCCCATTTCACCTGATAGATAGGGCATAATGGTGTGATGCGCGGTACCTCCTCGTGAGTGGTATTACGTATGGGATCCACTGCGCAATCCAAATCGAAACGCCCGAGCAATCGGGCACGAGCGGAAGGAGCTCCGCACCATGATCGGTGACGGAAACTTCATCAGCCAGGTGCCGCTGTTCAGTGGCCTTGATGATGCACAGCAGGTGTCCCTCCAGCAGAAGATGGGTCATACGACCCTGCGTCGCGGAGAGACTCTCTTCGACGAAGGCGATCTCGGCGATCGCCTGTACATCGTGACCGAGGGCAAGGTGAAGCTCGGCCACACGTCCAGCGACGGCCGCGAGTCTCTGCTCGCAGTCCTGGGCCCCGGAGAGATCATCGGTGAGCTCACGCTCTTCGATCCGGGTCCGCGCTCGACCACCGCAACCGCCGTTTCCCCGGCGTCCCTCCTCTACCTCGAGCACGAGGATCTCATGCACGTGCTCGACACCAACCCGACCCTTGCCAAGCACATGCTGCGCGCCCTCGCTCAGCGCCTGCGCCGCACCAACGAGTCCCTCTCGGATCTCGTGTTCTCCGACGTTCCCGGTCGCGTCGCCAAGGCCCTCCTGGACCTTGCAGATCGCTTCGGCACCGCGACCGACAAGGGCGTCCACGTCCCCCACGACCTCACGCAGGAAGAGCTCGCCCAGCTGGTCGGCGCCTCCCGCGAGACCGTGAACAAGTCTCTGGCTGACTTCGTTTCGCGCGGCTGGATCCGTCTGGAAGGTCGCGCCGTGACCCTCCTCGACGTCGATCGCCTGGCGCGTCGCGCTCGCTGACCGCAGCCTACACAGGGTTGGGCCCGGCACCTCACGGTGCCGGGCCCAACCCTTTGCTTGTCGATATGAACGAGGCCGCGGCCGCTCGCGTGTTTTCCGCACGTGCCGGCCACGGCCTCGTAGGTGCGCAGAGCTGCTGCGCGTCAGTTCTGAACGGTGGGCGCTTCCTCAATCGGACGCTTGAGGTAGGCCACCAGGTTCTCGGAACCCGTGGGGCCGGGGATCACCTGGACGAGTTCCCACCCGTCGGCGCCCCATTGGTCGAGGATTGCTTTCGTCGCGTGCGTGAGCAGCGGAATCGTGGAGTATTCCCATTTAGTCATGGCTCTATCTTACCCGCCCGCCAACTGGGGGCGCACGAAGGACAGGACCTTCGGGACGTGGGGGCTGCGGAGCTCGCGGGCCAGCGCTTCGTCGGAGGTGCGCAACCACTCCAGCCAGTTGTCCGCGTGAGGATAGTGGCGCAGAATCGCGCGACGTTCACGTTCCGTCAGGCCGCCCCACACGCCGTAGTTCGCCTCGGATTCGAGAGCGTCGGCGAGACATTCGAGGCGAACCTCGCATTCGTAGCAGCGCATACGAACCTGACGCTGGGAGGCACCCTGCACGAACAGCACGTCCGGTTCGATGGACGCGCAGAGCGCGCGAGCGACCCAGCTCTGGTCGTCGCCTTGCGTTGGCATCGTGGAACTCCACTTCACTGTATTTCGAGCCCTGCCTGTGACCATACACACATACGTGTGTGGGTGCAAACGCTGCGACCACTGTCGAAGGCATCTCAAGGTGATTCATCAGGCAATTCTCACGCGTCGCCAAACGCCAGATGAGCGGGCCGACACGTAAGCTAGGAATATGTCGTACTCTCACTCTCGCGCTGTCCGACCGGCCCAGCTGCTCGCGCTGCTGCTGGCGTTCCTGAGCGTGTCCTCGCTCATGGGCTTCGTCGCGGCCGGCATGCTCGTCCCTGTCGCGGGTCCCACCGCACTGGTGGCGAAGTCGGTTCCCTCCGTCTTCAACGAGCTGCCCGGTGACCTGCAGACCGTGGCCCCGGCCGAGGAGTCCCAGCTCCTCGATTCGTCCGGCGGCGTGATCGCGCACTTCTACGACAAGCAGCGCATCGTGGTGCCCAGCGCCAACATCGCTGACGTTATGAAGAAGGCAATCATCGCGATCGAAGATAAGCGCTTCTACGAGCACAACGGCGTCGATGCCACCGGCATCGCTCGCGCGCTCGTAACGAACCTGGGCGAGAGCGGCCGCCAGGGCGCTTCGACGATCACCCAGCAGTACGTGCGTAACTCGCTGGCAGAGCGCGGCTACCTCGAGGGCGACGCGGAGCAGGTGAGCGCAGCAACCGAGCAGACCACCGAGCGTAAACTGCGCGAAATCAAGTACGCGCTGGCGTTGGAGAAGACCCAGTCGAAGGACGAAATCCTGACGGGTTACCTCAACATCGCCCCCTTCGGCCCCATCACCTACGGCGTCGAGGCCGCCTCGCAGCGCTACTTTTCCAAGTCCGCGTCGGAACTGAACTACCTGGAGGCTGCGCTCCTCGCCGGCCTCGTCCAGTCTCCTGTCCAGTACGATCCCCTGACCCATCCGGAAGCCGCTCAGGAACGCCGCGACACGGTCCTGGCAACGATGCTCAACCAGGGTGTCATCACGCAGGAAGAGTACGACGCGGGCATCGCGACGTCGGTCGATTCGATGCTGCACCCGACGGTCTCCTCGGAGGGCTGCTCCGGCGCCGACTCCTCGAAGGCATACTTCTGCGACTACGTCCTCTCCCAGTTCCTGGAGGACCCGACATTCGGCGCGACGCGCATCGAGCGCGAGCGTCTGCTCAAGACTCAGGGCATCACGATCCGTACGACGCTGGATACCGCGAAGCAGGACGCAGCCTACGCCTCCCTGACGAACGCGATTCCCGTGGGCGACGCCTCCGGCCTGAACGACGCGCTCGTATCGCTGGACCCGCGCACCGGCAAGGTACTCGCGATGGCCCAGAACACGGCATACGGCGTCGAGGCTGGCCAGACGATGTCGAACTACTCGGCCGACGGCAATTTCCAGGTGGGTTCGACCTTCAAGGTGTTCACGCTCCTGCAGTGGTTCAAGGAGGGGCACTCGGCCTACGAGACCGTGGGTTCGACCAACACCTTCTACCCGAACGGCGCCTTCAAGTGCGACGGCCGTTCCATCACCACCGAGGGCTATCAGGTCAACGACCTCGCGGGTAAGACCGGCACGATGAACGTCGTGCGCGCCACCGGCCAGTCGGCCAACCAGGCGTTCGTGAACATGGCGTCACGCGTTGACTTCTGCTCGATCTTCGAGACCGCCTACGATTTGGGCGTCACAGAGGACGGCGAAGTTCCGTCCCCCTTCCCCGCCAACATCCTCGGCTCGGTGTCGGCTTCCCCGCTGCAGATGGCCTCCGTGTTCGCGACAATCGCGAACTCCGGCCAGCAGTGCAAGCCCCAGTCCATCGAGTCCGTGACCGACCGCGACGAGAACGTTCTCAAAGAGTTTGCGGCGGACTGCAAGGAAGTCATCTCCGCTGACATCGCGAACAAGACGGCGGCCCTTCTGACGGCCTCAGCCGGCCAGTACTACACGTCGACTCGCCTAGGCGAGGGCCGACCCTTCGCGGCGAAGTCGGGTACGACCGACGGCCACGCCAACACGTGGCTGACCGGCTTCACCCCCTCGCTCGCCACTTCCGCGTGGGTGGGCCACGGCGACAACTCCTCCCAGGAAGTTTCTGGCGTCGTCATCAACGGCGTGTACCACAGCGAGATCTTCGGTGAGACCTACGTCGGCCAGAACATCTGGGCCCCCTACATGACGCAGGCCCTGGCGGGCACACCCGTCGAAGCCGTCTCGAACGCGAACATCGGCGCGACGACGCCTCGGCGCAGCGCGACGACGACCCCCGCGCCGAACGCATCACCCAACAGCAATGACCACTGACGTTGCGTCTACACTCGCAGGGGCTACGGCCTCGTCCACTCGACGAGGCCGTGGGTTCCTGCGCACCGCGGGAGCGATCGTCGGCGGTCTGGGTCTCGCCGGCCTGGCCGCGGGTGGCGCGGCGCTCGCGTGGGGGTCGGTCGAGCGCACGATGCCGGTGCTACGCCGCTACGACGTCCCGATTCAGGGCGACGTTCCAGAGGTGACGATCCTCCAGATCGCAGACCTGCACCTGTTCCCCGGACAGGATTTTCTCCTGCGTTTCCTGTCCGATGTCGCAGCCTCAGAGCGCTTCGACATGGTCGTAGCGACCGGGGACAACTTCGGATCTATGGATGCGCTGGACATGGTGATGGACGCGTATCGCCCGTTCCTGTCCTATCCGGGCGCTTTCGTGCTCGGGTCGAACGACTACTACTCGCCAATTCCGAAGCGCTGGAGCCGCTACCTGTCACGATCAAAGCCGCACCCCGCGCGGGTTGTTCCCGATCTTCCCTACCTGCCGATGGTGCGTCGCATGCGTCAGGCTGGCTGGGTCGATCTGTCGAATGCTTTCGGCACGATCAGCCTGCCCGTCGGCACGGTGTCTTTGCTGGGCACGGATGACGCTCATATCCACCGGGATCGTGTGGGAGCGCCGGCCTCGTCATGGGCAGCGCCGGGCGTTCTGCACCTGGGCGTCACGCATGCCCCCTACACGCGCGTCGTGTCCGCGCTGACGTCGGCAGGCTCGGACCTGATCCTCGCCGGGCACACGCACGGCGGCCAGATCGGCATTCCCGGAGCCGGGGCGATCATCACGAACTGCGACATTTCACGCCCCTACGCGAAGGGCTTGAAGCGGTGGGAGGCTCCGGACGGTACTGAGGCGTGGCTGCACGTCTCGGCTGGCCTGGGAACCTCACGCTACGCAAAGATTCGCATCGCGACGCGCCCCGAGGCGTCTCTGCTGCACGTGCACCCCGCGTAGGAGGGTGTCACCACCGCCGGCTGCCGGGCTTTCTGGGCTCCACGCAGCCAGACAATATGCGGCGTGGACCACACTTCGAGTGCTCACTCCGTCTCCGTTTGGGAATATCGACAGGGTGAGGCTATACTCGAACGGCACCGGGGTGTGGCGCAGCTTGGTAGCGCGCTTCGTTCGGGACGAAGAGGCCGTGGGTTCAAATCCCGCCACCCCGACCGGTAGTCGCCGGGACCAAAAGGTCCCGGCGACTTTTGTATAGGCCCTATGCTCAGAATCACTGACCAATGGGTCGAAAGCGCGCGATCGCCCATTAGACTAAGGTCGTACCCATCACTCACTTTGAGGAGAATCTTTATGAAGCGTCGTCTTGCAGCAGCCCTGCTCATCATCACGCTCCCCCTAGGCATGGCAGCATGCCACGGCACGAAGTCCCGCAAGGCCACCCCCAGCACCCCGGCGCCTGCTGCGACAGCCAACGCTAACCCGACCCAGGCCCCCGGCCAGACCCCCGCTCCGACGCAGGCCCCCGGCCAGACCCCCGGCCAGGCCCCCGGTGCCTCCGGCCAGTCCGTCGAGCAGGCCTGCAGCCTGGTCGACAGCCAGCTGAGGTCATTCGCCGACAGCTACAGCGACCCCAACGACTTCGCGCAGGCACTGGCAGCTGCTGAGGCCACCATCAATACTCTGAATTCTCCGCAGATCACCAACCCCGACGTGAAGCAGGCGTCCAGCAAGGTGGCCTCGGCCCTCTCGGACATGGTCAACTTCGGCAAGAAGTACCAGTCGAACCCGAATGCCGCCGACCCGAATGAAGCTCAGCGGTTGACGGAGAACCTGACCACGTCGCTGTACACGCTCGGCAACCTGTGCCCCGCGATGCTGAAGTAATGACGCGACTGTAAGCGCTCAGTCATTGATCGCATAGCGATTGGGGGCTGCCCATTGGGCCGCCCCCAATCGCTATATTCGACTCAGTGACCAATCAGTGCTGGTATCCGCACTTGTTGAACAGTTCCGTCTGCTTCGCGCTGAGATCTTCCATGATCTTGTGGTACTCCTCGAGCTTCTGGACGTCCATACTCAACGGGTCCGCCTTCAGGACACCCGAGTTGTCAGCGGCGGCGCGCCATCCGGCCGCGACCTGATCGACGGACTCCTTAATCTCCTTGTTGGTGATTCTCTTCGATGCCTCTTCGTAGGTGGTGGCAAACGTGGTGTAGGTGTCGGCGATGTTGGCAGCGTCACCATTCTGTGCTGAATTCACGAGGGCGAGGCCCGCGTCGTTGAGAGGCTTCTCGAGCAGCTTGCAGGCGTCAGCCTTCGACTGGGACCCACAGGCGGCCATACCCAGGGGAAGAAGGGGCACGAGGATCGCGGCAACGCGATCCAGAACATGAGCTCGCACCAGGAGACGCTCACCAACCTGTGCAACGTGGACAAGTGAGCAACCACTGACTCATGAGCAACGCAGGAGGGGCGGCCCGATGCGCCGCCCCTCCGCACTGTTTGCTCGACCGATAACCAGAGCTGTGGATCAGCGCCCCCGCGCCCCGGCCTCGTCCATTTAGGCCTGTCCGCCGTTCTTCCAGCGACGGAAGAACATCGCCAGCAGCGCGCCGGACAGGTTGTGCCACACGGAGAATACGGCTGCCGGGAGCGCGGTCTCCGGGGTGGAGGCGAAGTGGGTCTTCGCCAGCGTCGCGGCCAGCGCCGAGTTCTGCATGCCGACCTCGATTGCGGTCGTCCGCGACGCCTTGTCGGAGCCACGGCCGGCGCGTCCGGCCAGGTAGCCGAAGAGGTAGCCCAGGAGGTTGTGGCAGATGACCACGGCAATGATGAGAGCGCCGGAGGTCAGGATCTTGTTGACCGAGCCAGACACGACGACCAGCAGCACGTAGCAGATACCAAACACGGAGATCCAGGGGAGAAGCGGCAGGATTTTCTCCACAAGCTTGCCCGCGACGAAGCGCACGATGAAGCCGCCCAGGACGGGGGCGAGAACCATCAGCAGGATGTTCTTCGCCATCGCCGCGCCATCAACCGGCATGCGATTACCCACCAGCCAGGCGGTGAGCAGGGGCGTCATGAGGGGCGCGAGCAGCGTCGAGATCGAGGTCATGGTGACCGACAGCGCGACGTCCGCCTTCGCCAGGTAGGAGATCACGTTCGAGGCCGTACCACCGGGCGCACAGCCGACGAGGATGACGCCGACCGCGACCGCGTCGGGCAGACCGAACACGTAGCACAGGGCCCAACCGACGAGGGGCATGATCAGGTACTGGGCGACAACACCCACGAGCACGGGCAGCGGACGCTTGATGATGAGCCCAAAGTCGGGCAGCGTCAGGGTCAGGCCCATACCGAACATGATGACGCCGAGCGCCCAGTTCACGCCGGGAGCTAGCGGCTTGAACGTGTCGGGCGTGATCATGGCGATCGCAAAGGCCGCCAGGATCAGCAGTGGGAAGACCGTGACGGCGATGCGCGCGCTGCGATCTTCGGAGGAAAGGACGGGGGATTGAGTTGTAACTGCGTCTGATGTGGACATGCCCCCATATTTCACCGATTGTTGAATTATTCTCGCTTCAGTCTCACGTTGTGACCCTCCCAGTATTGAGCTTCACAGGCGTACTTCATTAAGCTAAGGCTATGCACAGTGCAGCGCTGCAGACTCAGACAACGCCCGAACGCACCGCGGATGGCGTCACCAATCGCGCACCGGGGCGCCCGAAGCCGCGCCACCACAACAATCCCCGCATGCGTAAGCTTGCCCGCAACGGTTGGATCTCCGACCAGCACGGCGCGTGGACGATGATGGCTTTCCCGCCGCTGCTCGGGTGGGCGCTGTCCTTCACCTTCTCGTGGACGGTCGTCCTCATGCTGGTCGCATGGGCGATGGCCTTCCAGATGTTCTCCGCCGTGTGCCTGTGGGTCAAGACACCCGCCAAGCGCCGCTCTCGCATTGCCCCCGCGGTCCTGACCTACGGCGTGCTCGCGGCGCTCCCCGGCGCGACCCTCCTGGCCCTGCGCCCACAGCTGCTGTGGTGGGCGGTCGCTTTCGTACCCCTGGCCTCGTCCGCGATCTACCTCGTGTGGAAGGGCCGCGAGCGCTCCCTGGGTGCCCGCGCGGCCTCGATCCTAGCGGGTAACATCATGGGACCCGTGGCGTTTTCGCTGGCGATCGCAGACGGTTCACCGGCTGCGGTGACCCTCCACGCGTGGGCGACGTGCGCCGCGTTCGGCCTGCACTACATCGGCACTGTTCCGCTGGTTCGGTCGATGATCCGCGGCCGTAAGGACCCGCGCTGGGCAATGGGTTCCACGCTGCTGCACGCGGCGTTCACGCTGTGCGCGGCTGTGGCGTGGTGGTTCGGCGCTCTTGAGATCTGGCCTGTCCTCATGTGGGCGTGCCTGACCGCGCGCGCGTGGGTCATGCCGACGCTGAACCGGACCCGCGCACGCCCCTTCTCGCCCAAGCTCATCGGATTCAGCGAGCTCGGCTGGTCGCTTCTTCTCATCGCCTCGCTGCTGATTCCGTAATCCGCTGCACCCCGGTGGGTGGTCGTGGGCGCGTCCGTTTCGTCGGGCGCGCCCATTGGCTTACTGACCCTACGCGCCGATGCCCGCGGTGCGCGCGAATTCAACGGCCACGGACAGGAAGCGGTCGTTCTGCTCGCGCGAGCCGACCGAGACTCGCACGCCCACGCGGAAGGGGCGCACGATGAGGCCGACGCGCGCGCATGCCTCGACGAGGCCGTAGACGTCGCCTCGTATCAGGTAGAAGTTCGACTGACTGTCGGGGATGTCGTAGCCGAGTCCGCGCAGGGCAGGGATGATGCGCTCGCGCTCGGCGATGATCTCGGCGACCGCGCGCTGCACGCCCTCGGCATCCTTCAGGGAGGCGAGGGCTGCGGCGAGCGCGAGGGAGCTGACACCGAAGGGGACGAGGAGGGCCTGGATTGCGCCGATCACCTCGGGATCACCGATGGCGTAGCCGACGCGCACACCGGCCAGGGCGTGGGCCTTGGAGAACGTGCGCATGACGATGACGTTGGGGTGTTCCTCGATGAGGGGGACCGCGGTGTGCACGCCGGGCTTGGTCGCAAAGTCGATGTAGGCCTCGTCGACGATGACCATGACGTCCTCGGGCACGTCGGCGACGAAACCGGCGATCTCCTCGTAGGTCAGGGCGGGACCGGTCGGGTTGTTGGGCGAACAGACGATCACGGCGACGGTGTCGGGCGTGATCGCGGCGCGCATGGCGTCGAGGTCGTGGGTACCATCCGGGAGGAGCTCGACGGGCACGGGTTCGCCACCCACGGAGGGAATGGCGATCGGGTAGGATTCGAAGGAGCGCCAGGGGAAGACGACCTGGCTGCCGGGCTGGCAGACGGCGGACAGTGCGGCGACGAGGATCGCCGAGGAACCGGTGCCCACACAAACCTGGTCAGCACCGACGCCGAAGCGCTGCGCAAGAGCCTCGCGCAGGGGCGCGGCCGTCAGGTCGGGGTAGCGGTTGATCGTCTCGAGTTCGCGGGCGATCGCCTCGAGCACCGCAGGGCTGGGCGGCGTCGGCATCTCGTTGGAGGAGATTTTGACGGCGTCAGGCGCGGTCTTGCTGGGAACGTAGCGAGGCAGGGAGGCGACGGCGGGACGGATGCGCAGGTTGGTCATGTGTGTAGTCCTATCCCATGGACATGGACCATGCAAGGATCATCCCACTGCGCAAGAATGGAGAAATGGACTTTATTGCTCGTTTATTGGCCACGATGGCCGGCCTGTGGGTGACGACCCGCGTGGTCTCGTCGATCTCGATCGAGTCGTCGTCGGCATCGCAAACCATCATCGTTCTGGCAGCCGTCGCCCTGGTGTTCACGGCGGTGAACTCGATCATCAAGCCGATCGTGACGACGCTGGCGTTCCCCCTGTACCTCCTGACCTTCGGCCTGTTTGCCCTGGTGACGAACTCTGCGCTGTTCGCACTGACGGGGTGGCTGTCCACGTCGCTCGGATTCCCTATGACGACGGGCGGCTTCTGGTCCTGCCTGGCCGGCGCGGTCATCACCTCCGTGGTCTCCTCGATCGTCTCGGGTATCCTGCGGGATAAGAAGGACAAGCGGGACTGACGTATCGGTTCCCCTCTCCGTCGAGGCGCATTACCCCTGGGTGATGCGCCTTGTTTGATAGTGGTGGATGGTGGTCTGCGTGTCCTGGGTGAGGCTGAGCGCCTGGGTGCGGCGGGCCTCGGCGGCCGCCAGGGCGCTCAGGCCCGGATCGGACGAGGCCCGGGCGGCGTCCAGAGTGCTTCGGATTTCGTCCACGTACAGCGGCGCACTGTGCGAGGAGGGAACCGGGTCTTCGGGGTGAGCCGTGGCCTCGTAGTCGTGGAACCTGACGGTCGTCACGTTGTCCCCGCGGGTCGCATTCCCGTCCAGACCGGGGACGATGTCGCCCGAGTTTTCGTAGGAGAGGACGGGCACGTCACTGGGCGCAACCGTCGCCGTGGGCGAGCCGGCGGTGACGACGGAGACGACGTTGTAGCGTGCGCGTACGGCAGGGTCGGCGGCCAGCTGAGCCGCCATGATGCCGCCCTGCGAGTGGCCGGAAAACTCGACGGCCTCCTCGGGTGTGATACCGGCCGCGTCCATGGCTTCCATGATCGCGTCGAGCTGATCCGAGGCCATTCCCGCCACGCCCTGCAGGTTGGTGGTCATGTCCTGAGGGCCCGACTGCCCGATGGCGAAGGACTGGGTGCCTCGAATGTCGACGGTCCACGAGCGGGTCGTCGCGCCATCCTCCCCCACGGTCACGTGTTCCTCGATGGCGATCTCTCCGTTGTCGGCGTCGCCTCCGTGCATGTCGACGATGTGCTCGATGGTGTCGGCACTGGTAGCGATGCCCTCGTAGTGGGTGTCGGGTGCCGCGTCGGGCATGGCCGCGAGCGCGGCCTGTGTTCGCGCGTCGAGGGCACCGGACGGAATACGTGCGGCGGCCTCGCTGTGATGGACGCGCGCGTTCCCGTCCGTTCCCCGAACCGCAACCCCGTAGCTGGCTCCGTGCCCACAACCCATGCGGTTGTAGAGGGCGGCTACCACCCAGGGCACAGCGAGCGCGGCGATACCGGAGGCGGGCTGCGTGGAGGTTGAGTTCAGGTCCTGGCTCACCCCCTGCCCGGCCAGTGACTGCGCGACGCCTCGGAACGCAGGCAGGGAATTCACGTCGAGGGCGAATCTGCCGAGGTCACGCTGGAACAATGCCCCGGACTCCTCGTCCCCGTGCAGAGCGAAGGAGACGCCGTCGATCGCGGTGTTCCACAGGTCCCTCCCGCGTACCATGGTCGTCATCTCGGGTAGGAGGACCGCGGGCAACCAGGGCACTCCCGCGCTCGCGGATGCGTCCTGAAACCCGTGGTAGAGCGCCACGCCACCAGCGGCCAGGGCACCGCCTGGGGAGAGGGCGAACGCTCCGAGGCTCCGCCAGCTGAGCTGCGCCCCCAACGGGCTGCCGGGGACTGCCTCCCACAGGGAGGCGGCTGCGTTCGCATCCGCGTACGTGAGGGCCGCGTCCTGCATCTTCCACCGCAGGTCGTCGACGCTGGACTCGAGAGAGTCGAGGGCACTGATGGCGGCGCTGATCGCGGAGATGAGTCCAGCAGCCGTTTCCGGGGCAAACAGCGAGGCCAGGTCGGCCTCGGCGAGGGCGGCGTTGAGCGCAAGGCGCGCGGGTCCGATCGAGAGGTTCTCTTCGTACGTGACGAGGGTGTGCGTGGCGCACAGCTCGTTGACGTCGACGCTGAAGGAGCCCGAGGACACGGACACGTGTCGGTTCGGATCGAAAGCCACGGTCACCACGCTCCCAGCATGACGAGTTCGGGATGAAGTACTGCTGATTCGGCGGACTCGGAGAGGCTACGCGCGAGGCCCTGCGTCCGCTCCGTGTCAAAGGCTGGGATGAGGTCAAGGGCATGTTGGATCTGGTCGAGGACTGCCTGAGCGCCGGCGATGGTTTCGCCGCAGCGCGCCCGGTAGGAGTCGCCTCCCACTCCCGTCCACTGCGGGCACGTCGCGCCCACAAGTACCCCGCGCAGGCCGTCGACGAGGCCCTGGGCGGCTTGGAGGGACAGGCCTGGGCTGGTCGGATCGAGGATCATGGTGTCTCCCATCATCGGAAGAGTCGTTGCTTGTCCTCGCACGCTACGCCGCCTCACTGCCCTATCACCAGCCGCACGGCACCCCCTGTGGATAACCACTTGACGCCACCCGCCCCTGTGGACGACACACCCGGGGCCCTCACGCGCACACCCACTCAGCCCCGGCCTCGTACGTTACCCACGCCACGAACCACCGGGCGGACTCTGCGGCCCGAAGGCCCCTCTTTCTGGGAAAATAGGGGTATGAGCGACACGATGACACTGTTCTCCACTGCCCACGGCTATTCGGACCTGGCGGGCGGGGGTGAACCGCTCAGCCCGCTGGACGGCCGCTACCGCGCGGTGGCCGCGCCGCTGGCGAACTACCTGTCCGAGGCGGGCCTGAACCGCGCGCGCGTGCACGTCGAGATCGAGTGGCTGATTTTCCTGCTCGACAACTCGGTCCTGCCCGGCGCCCCGACGTTGACCGACGCCGAGCGCGACTACCTGCGCGCCCTCACGCGTGACTTCGGCGCCGACCACATCAAGCGCCTGGGTGAGTTCGAGGCCGTCACCCGCCACGACGTCAAGGCCGTCGAGTACCTGATCGGCGAATACCTCGAGGCCGCCTCCGAGAAGCTGGGCGAGGGCACGAATCTGCCGTCCCTGCGCGAGGTCGTCCACATCTTTTGCACCTCCGAGGACATCAACAACCTGGCGTACGCGCTGACGATCAAGGCGGCGACCGAGCAGGTGTGGCTGCCCGCGATCCGCGCGCTCCTCGATCGCCTGCGTGGCCTCGCCGAGGCCGGGGCGGCCGTCCCGATGCTGGCGCACACGCACGGCCAGCCGGCGACCCCGGTGACGGTCGGCAAGGAGATGGCGGTGTTCGCGCACCGTCTGTCGCGCCAGATCAAGCGCGTCGAGGCCACGGAGTACCTGGGCAAGATTAACGGTGCGACGGGCACGTGGGCCGCGCACGTCGTGTCGGTGCCGGGTGCGGATTGGCCGACGCTGGCGCGCTCCTTCGTGGAGGGCCTGGGCCTGACGTGGAACCCGCTGACCACGCAGATCGAGTCGCACGACTGGCAGGCCGAGCTGTACGCGGACGTGGCGCGCGCTGGTCGTATCGCCCACAACTTGGCGACGGACGCGTGGACCTACATTTCGATGGATTACTTCCACCAGAACCTGGCGGCGCAGGGCTCGACGGGCTCGTCGACGATGCCGCACAAGGTCAACCCGATTCGCTTCGAGAATGCGGAGGCGAACCTGGAGGTGTCGAACGCGCTGCTGGATTCGCTCGGCGCGACGCTGGTGACCAGCCGCATGCAGCGCGACCTGACGGATTCGACGACGCAGCGCAACGTGGGCGTCGCGTTCGGTCACGCTGTGCTGGCCTACGACAACCTGGTGCGTGGCCTGGATGGCATCGAGATCAACGCGGCCCGTATGGCGCAGGATTTGGACGCGAATTGGGCGGTGCTCGGCGAGGCCGTCCAGCAGGCGATGCGCGCCGCGGCGATCGCGGGCGCGACCGGCATGGCGAACCCGTACGAGCGCCTTAAGGAGCTGACGCGCGGCCACGAGGTGGGTGCGGAAGACATGCGTGAGTTCATCGCGGGCCTGGGTCTGCCGGCCGAGGTGGAGGAGCGCCTCCTCGCGCTGACCCCCGCGACCTACATCGGCCTGTCCGAGCGCCTGGCGCGCTGGGAGGCCTGAGCCCTATCGGCTGGGGCGGCGGGTGCGCGGTTGGTCCGCGCCTCGCCGCCTTTCCCGTTTCTGCCCTGTATCGACGAGGCCGGGGCAGTTTTACGAGCCCGACTGGGTGCCGCTCTGGGGCCCCGACTGCGAACTCAACTCCGGGTTCAGATTGGAGTTCTCATCAAAAGCATCAACAATCCTGAGGTTCGGGAACATCTCTTCAACAGAAGGAAGTGGTAATTGCTTGTACGGGGTATCCAAGTCATAGGTATGAGTTGGAAGCATGCACCCCGAATGAAAGCTAATGTTGATGAAGCCACTGCCCTCAAGATGGGTAAAAGCGACAAGAGTCCCGTCCTCGTCCCCGACGGCAACGCTTCGTCTATTGTTCTTTCCGCTGTAGTCCGGTGTTGCTGAGTAGGCAAAACCGTTGCGCTGCGCCCCCTCCCAGACGATCCGACGCAGGTCCTCATAGTCGATCGCAGGAATAACCATCATCATCCAGTCGATATCCATGTCAGTCGTGTCCTTCGTCAAGCAGCCATCGACTCGGTTCTTACCACTGACCCCTAGCACATCACCGGACTCGACGACGACCTCCTCGATGATGCCCAGATACCGGGGCAGGGTATCCCTGATATGGACCTCCGTCGTCTGTCCTCGGAGATAGGTATGCTCCCGCTACCGCGCCCAAAATACAATCGAGCATCATCCGACAGCCCTGGCACGCACGCTGCAAGGAGCAGCGAAGTGCAGGCAGCAGTGGCTGCCATTACCCACCGAGAACTCATACCATCACTCCCCCGACTGGGCGCCGCTCTGGGCGCCGGACTGGGGCGCGACGTGAGCACCCGGGGTGAGCGTGGGGACCGGGTGCAGGTCCGGATCCGTGTTGTCGCTGACCGTCACATGCACGCCCGGGAACGCCTCCTCCACCGAGGGCAGAACGAACTGACCGGGATCATTCAGGGCATGAGAGGAGGGCAGGCACGCGGAGTAGGATCTCATCTCGATACCGGTCTCGGTGTACTTAAACTGAGCGGAGTTACCGTCATTGTCCGTGAAGTAGATCTTCCGGCTCCCATCTTCACGGAAGTCGTCTTGCATCCACAGGCCAGACGTACCGTCACGCCGATGAGTGTTCACGACCTCCCCAAGCCGATCAAAGGAGATCTGCGGAGCCACCGTGCTGTAGCCAACGACCCGATAGCCTTGCGTGTTGCCGATCCCGCACGCCTGCACGTAGGGCAGGCCCATCACTGTCAGCTCACCACCGGTCTCAGCGGCCACCTGCCCGGCCATGCGCGACAGCTCCGGCAGCTGACGGCTCATGTACTCCTCGAAGCTCACACGCTGAGGGAAGGGAACGAGCTTACCTTGACGCGGCATCACCGCATCCCACCCGTACAAACCGGCCACCACCACGGCCGCCACGAGACCAACACGCGCTGGCGTCCACTTCATGGCTATCAACTCCCCGACTTCTTATCAGAGCCCGTCGTCACCTGACGGAAAATCAACGGATTCCTCTGCTCATTCGCGTCGTACGCGTCAACAATCGTCACCCGAGAAAACAACTCCTCGGGCTCAGGAAAACGAAGACGCTGAGACATGCCGTCAGGCTGCGACGCGGGCAGGCACCCTGAATCGAAGAAGACAGAGATCGTATCGTCCTCCAAGTGGTGGAAACTCAGCAGATTGCCATCCTGGTCGCCGAGGACGACACTACGCCTCTTATCCTCATCCCGAGGAACCGGTTCAGCCGTATAGCCGTACCCGTAGCGCTGAGCACCATCTGCGACAACCCGGCGCAGATCATCAAAATCGATCAAGGGGATGTAATAGCGGGCTAAACGGATATCAAACCCATTCGACGTGGGACCACAGCTCCATACGTAAGGCTCCGCACCGACTCCGAGCGTTCCTCCCGCTTCCACCGCAACATCCTCAACGATGCTCATGTACCGAGGCACGGTCTCGTCGATGAATACCTCCATCGTCTGACGCTCAGAGTTAGACTCACTCTCATCACCGCGCCCAAAATACAGGCCAGCGTCATCCGACAGCCCCGGCACGCACGCTGCAAGGAGCAGCGAAGTGCAGGCGGCAGCCGCTGTCATCATCCACCGAGAACTCATACCATCACTCCCCCGACTGGGCGCCGCTCTGGGCGCCGGACTGGGGCGCGACGTGAGCACCCGGGGTGAGCGTGGGAAGGGGATGCAGATCCGGGTTCGTGTTATCACTGACCGTCACGCGCACGCCCGGGAACGCCTCCTCCACCGACGGCAGGACGAACTGACCGGGATCATCCAGGGGCTTATCCGTCGGCAAACACGCAGAACGCGACCTCACGGCAATAGAGTCCTCCGAAAACTTGAACTCGGCAAGGCCACCATAGTTGTCGATCAGCCGAATACCCCGAGTAGCATCCCTGTCGTTTTCCTTATCAACCTGCACGGCCACCGCCCAATCGGGCTTGTTTTCTGTCACCAGTTTCTCGAGTTGCTCAAAGGACATCGACGGAGCCACCGTGGTGTAGCCAACCACCCGATACCCCTGGGTATCACCACTGCCACACACCTGTACGTACGGCAGGCCCATCACCGTCAGCTCACCACCGGTTTCGGCGGCCACCTGCACAGCCATACTCGATATCTCCAGCAGCTGACGGCTCGTGTACTCTTCAATGCTCACACGCTGAGGAAAGGGAACGAACTCAGCATCGCGCGACTTTGCTGCATGACACCCACCCAACACGGCCACCACCACGACGCACCACGCACCCACGCGTACTGGGGTCCATTTCTTTGTCATGTTCATTCCCCCGTCTGCGCTCCGGACTGAATCCCCGACTGCGGACGCAACTCAGGATTCTCACCGCCGTTATCATCAAAGGCCCGCACGATTGTCAGATTCGGAAACATCTCTTCGGGGCTAGGCAGCGGATAGGACGAGCGCGGGATGTCCGGATCGAGAGGCTGGGACGGGAACATACACCCCGAATACAAACTAATGATAATGCGGTTCTGAGCCTCGTGGTGATAGAAAATCAGACTATTCCCGTAGCCATCCCCAACAGCAACAGTGCGAGAGTTGAGTTTATCTCTGCGTACCGGATCCCACGAATATCCGAAGCCGTTACGCTGCGCCCCCTCAACGACCATCCGACGCAAATCCTCATAATCGATCGCGGGAATAACCATCGAATCCCAATGGATATCCATATCGGTCGTATCCTTCGTCGCGCAACCGTCGACTCGATTCTTGCCGTTCATAGCTACCGCGCCACCGGACTTGACGACGACCTCCTCGATAATTCCTAGATACCGGGGCAGGGTATCCCTGATGTGAACCTCTGTCGTCTGCCCCTCGGAGATCGGGATACTCCCGCTGCCGCGCCCAAAATACAGGTCAGCATCGTCCGCTGGGATCGGAATACACGCCGCCAGGAGCAACGAGGCGCAGGCTGAACTCATCAGCGCGACCAGCCGTTTCCGATTCATTGCCTCTTCTTCCTATCCGCGATGACCTTGCCGATGTCCTCGAGGGCATAGTTATGTTTATCCTCAGTTTCCGGTTTGTGGAAATACGACGAGTGATTCGCATCAGGCCTGTGCCATATGCCGTGTTTGTATCCTTCTCCCCCGCTCGTATCTCCCGAGAGGTGCCCGATTCCTTCCAGGTGCTCGGGGTTGCGCCCGAAGGTATAATCGGGCCCCCTTCCCCGAACCGGATCAAGGTGTGGGGTCGCCGAGACCCACGTGTGCTCGGGATCTACCCCCAGCGTCCCGACGGAATGCACACCTGCGCCCGGGGAACCCGTGTACACAAGGTCGTCGACAACGCCCTCTCCGATGTCGCGCATCGCAACTCCCGCAGTCGTCGACCCGTAGGAATGCGGAATGATGCTCTGATGCACGTCCAGTCCCCGCTCTGAACGCCACGAGTGGATTCCCGTCACGAAGCCGTTCAGCTTCTCAGCTCCAGCCTCTGCTTTGTCGATCGACATGACAGACGGGTCCCACGTCTTCACTATGTCCGGCGGAGCTTCGTAGCCTATCCAGGCGATGGTAGCCACGCTCCCATCTGTAGGAGCTCCATATGTGTCCGCCGCCCACTTGAGATTCTTCGCGAACTCGACATTGAGCCTCCCATTATCGCGAAAATTCGAGCCCATCCCCGGCACGAACGTCGCCACGTGCTGCGCGTTGTCGACGTCTCCGATGGCGATTGCGGCACGAACGTTCTCACCAAGCTCCCCAGGCTCAAGAACGAGGAGCGTCGCCCCGGCGTTGCCCCGGACCTGATCCCGAACAGCTTCCAGATCCGCCAAGCGGTTCTGGAGATTCTCCTGCTTGTCGCGAAGGTCCGATGAGACCTCCTGTCCATTTTCACGCGCACGTTCTATCTCTTGGTTCAGTTCATCAAGTTCGTTCTGGGTCTTCTCAATCAGACCCGTTCCAGGAATACGATTTCCCGCAGCGTCGAGGTGTCCGTTCAACGCGAGCTCATTTGCCCTCGCCCGCGAGGCCATGTCGATACCGTTGAGATTGCCGTACTTTTCGGGATCCTTGTTGATGAGCGCCTCGCGCTCGGACTCCGACAGAAGCGCCCACCACACGGAGACCTCCTCGGGGCTCCACGAGGGGTCGGCGTCGTCGGCCAGGCCCGCAGACGCCGAGTGGCGTCCCTCGGCCAGGACGTACTGGCCGTCGGCCAACGCCTGATAGCGTGGCCCCACCGTTTCCTCGGCTTCCGTCGCAATTCGCACTGCATCGTCAACACAATTGCGTAGCTCAGCAAACTTACTCGCTACCGGCTCGAACCTCATTTCAGGCAGTGACGGTTGAACAACACCACTCTCCGGAATGTCATACCCAACTTCTGCCGCGACCTCCCACGCGGACTTCCGCTTTGCCACGACGCGGCTCACGTATCCGTGCAGCTCCGCGGTCGCCAGCGCGTATTCGGTGAGTTCGTTGAGGCGCGAGTCCAGCTTGTCCTGGATCTCGGTGAGCCGCTGACGCATCCGATCAGGTCCCTCGCCCTGAGATCGGATGTCGTTCGCAGCGTGCTCGAGGTCGGCGATGATCTCGCGCGCCTCGCGCACCTTTTCCTCGATGAGGTCCTCGGCCTCGATGATGGCGTTGTGGTCCCAGCTCTGGATATCCGCCCAGGTTGCCATTACTGCTCCTCCCTCATGCGCAGCAGGTCGTCCATCGTCATCGCCGGGCCGTCGTGGCGAACCTGCTGGAAGCTCACTGCCGCGTCATCCTCGGTCGCGGCGTACTCGTTGATCGAGTCGTTGACGGACTGGGAAAAATCGTCCAGGTCACGCGTCAGCGCAATGACCGCCTCATCGATCGTGTCTCCGGCGCCGCGCCCCTGTCCTGCGAGCTCACTCCCGCCAACCCCGGAGGAGATGTAATCGCCCGCCGTCGCGACGGTCACCGACTGCAGTCTGCCGGACAGGTCTCTCGTACGGTCGCGCAGGACTTCGAGGTCCCCTTCTTCGATAACAAGATCGCCGGCCATGATTCTCCCCCGCGCTCACTTCGGTGCTGTTAAGCCAGACACTACCAAACGGTCATAAGGCGAACAACAGCGCCCCCAAGGGGTGGGACACCCCGCCTCATCAAAGGAACGAGGCCGGGGCGGGGGTTACGAGCCCGACCGGGCGCCGCTCTCGGCGCCGGACTGGGGGTCAGCTTGGGCACCTAGGGTGAGCGTGGGGACCGGGTGCAGGTCCGGATCCGTGTTGTCGCTGACCGTCACATGCACGCCCGGGAACGCCTCCTCCACCGAGGGCAGAACGAACTGACCGGGATCATTCAGGGCATGAGAGGAGGGCAGGCACGCGGAGTAGGATCTCATCTCGATACCGGTCTCGGTGTACTTAAACTGAGCGGAGTTACCGTCATTGTCCGTGAAGTAGATCTTCCGGCTCCCATCTTCACGGAAGTCGTCTTGCATCCACAGGCCAGACGTACCGTCACGCCGATGAGTGTTCACGACCTCCCCAAGCCGATCAAAGGAGATCTGCGGAGCCACCGTGCTGTAGCCAACGACCCGATAGCCTTGCGTGTTGCCGATCCCGCACGCCTGCACGTAGGGCAGGCCCATCACTGTCAGCTCACCACCGGTCTCAGCGGCCACCTGCCCGGCCATACGCGACAGCTCCGGCAGCTGACGGCTCATGTACTCCTCGAAACTCACCCGCTGAGGGAAAGGAACAAGTTCACCCTTACGAGGCATCGCCGCATCCCACCCGTACAAACCGGCCACCACCACGACCGCCGCGAGACCAACACGCGCTGGCGTCCACTTCATCGCCCTCAACTCCCCGACTTCTTATCAGAGCCCGTCGTCACCTGACGGAAAATCAACGGATTCCTCTGCTCATTCGCATCGTACGCGTCGACGACTGTTAAGCGAGGGAACATCTCTTGCACGGATGGGAGCGCAAATTGGCCGTAGATGTCCCTGGAACGCAAAGACGGCAGGCATCCGGAAGAGAATTGGACAAAGATAACGTCATCTTCGAAGTGATCAAATATGAGAGAATTGCCATCCTGGTCGCCAAGACCAACACTACGCATATTCTCCTTATCCCGAGGAACCGGATCCGTCGAATAACTGTACCCGTAGCGCTGAGCAGCATCTCCGACAATCCGGCGCAGATCATCAAAATCGATCAGCGGAATATTAAAGCGAACCGCACTAATCTCGTACCCATTGACTGCAGATCGACAGGCCCAACTCTCCGAGTGCCCGACGTCAGCGATAACCCCTCCCGATTCCATCGCAACCTCCTCGATAATGCTCATGTACCGAGGCATCGTGCCGCTGACAAAGGCCTCCAACGTCTGGCGTTCGGTCACGGGAACGCTTCCGCTATCTGGGTAGGGGACAGAGTCCGGCAGTTCCGGAAAACAAGCCGCCAAAAGCAGCGAAGCACAGGCAGCGCTGGCTGCCACTACCCACCGAGAACTCATGCCATCACTCCCCCGACTGGGCACCGCTTTGGGGCCCGGCCTGCGGCCTCAACTCCGGGTTCAGATTGGAGTTTTCGTCAAAAGCATCAACAATCCTGAGGTTCGGGAACATTTCTTCAACAGAAGGAAGTGGCAATTGCTTGTACGGGGTATCCAAATCATAGGTATGAGTTGGAAGCATGCACCCCGAATGAAAGCTAATGTTGATGAAGCCCTTGCCCTCAAGATGGGTAAAAGCGACAAGAGTCCCGCCCTCGTCCCCAACGGCAACACTTCGGCTATTGTACTTTCCGCTGTAGTCCGGTGTTGCTGAGTAGGCAAAACCGTTGCGCTGAGCCCCCTCCCAGACGATCCGACGCAGGTCGTCATAGTCGATTAATGCGACGTACAAGTCCGCCCAAGCGATATTGACCTCTGTCTCATCCCGCGTCGCGCAATCACGATATCGAGAATCGCCATTAACCCCAAGAACACCACCGGCTTCGCGTGCAACGTCCTCAATGATGCCCGCATACCGAGGTGCAGTATCACGGATGTAAACCTCCACAGTCTGACGCTCCGAGATAGCCTCACTCCCGTCATTGCGCCCAAAATACAGGCCAGCGTCATCCGACAGCCCCGGCACGCACGCTGCAAGGAGCAGCGAAGTGCAGGCGGCAGCCGCTGTCATCATCCACCGAGAACTCATACCATCACTCCCCCGACTGGGCGCCGCTCTGGGCGCCGGACTGGGGGGTGACGTGAGCGCCCGGGGTGAGCGTGGGGACCGGGTGCAGGTCAGGATCCGTGTTGTCGCTGACCGTCACGTGCACGCCCGGGAACGCCTCCTCCACCGACGGCAGAACGAACTGACCCGGATCATCCAGGGGCTTATCCGTCGGCAAACACGCGGAGCGCGACCTCATGGCGATAGAGTCCTCCGAAAACTTGAACTCGGCAAGGCCACCATAGGTGTCGATCAGCCGAATATCCCGAGTAGCATCCCTGTCTTTTTCCTTTTCAACCTGCACGGCCACCGCCCAATCGGGCTTGTTTTCTGTCACCAGTTTCTCGAGTTGCTCAAAGGACATCGACGGAGCCACCGTGGTGTAGCCAACCACCCGATACCCCTGGGTATCACCACTGCCACACACCTGTACGTACGGCAAGCCCATCGCCGTCAGCTCACCACCGGTCTCGGCGGCCACCTGCCCGGCAATCTGTGAAATCTGAGGCAGCCTCTCATCAACGTAGGCTTCAAGGCTTTGACGCTCACGGAAGGGCACGACACCGCCGAACCGCATCAACGTCAGCCAGCAGAAGACGAGCACCGCCGCCACCGCGACGCACCACGCACCCACGCGTGCCGGAGTCCACTTCTTCGTCATATTCATCCCCCCGACTGAGTTCCCGACTGCGGACGCAACTCAGGATTCTCATCGCCGTTATCATCAAAGGCCTGCACGATTGTCAGATTCGGAAACATCTCTTCAAGGCTAGGAAGCGGATATGACCACCGCGGGGTGTCCGGATCGAGAGGCTGGGACGGGAACATACACCCCGAATACAAATCAATGACAATGCCGTCCTTAGCCTCGTGGTGATAGAAACTCAGCTTATTCCCGTATTCATCCCCGACAGTAACAGTGCGAGAGTTGAGTTTATCTCTGCGTACCGGATCCCACGAATATCCGAAGCCGTTACGCTGCGCCCCCTCGACAACCATCCGACGCAAATCCTCATAATCGATCGCAGGAATAACCATCATCATCCAGTGGATATCCATGTCGGCCGTGTCCTTCGTCGCGCAACCGTCAACTCGATTCTTGCCACTGACTCCTAGCACGCCACCGGACTCGACGACGACCTCCTCGATGATGCCCAGATACCGGGGCAGGGTATCCCTGATGTGAACCTCCGTCGTCTGCCCCTCGGAGAGCGGGATACTGCCACTGCTGCGCCCAAAATACAGGCCAGCATCATCCGACAGCCCCGGCACGCACGCTGCAAGCAGCCAGGACACCGACAGAGCCGACAGACAGGACAGCACCTTCTTTTTCATCATCGTTCCTTGGCATCGGCGATCACCTTGCCGAGGTCATCGAGAGCATGATTCTCTTTTCCGGCTTCAGGGGCAACAAAGTAACTCGAGTGATTAGCAACCGGATTAAGGCCAAATGTCGAATAGTCTTTTGCCCCACTTGCATCTCCCGACAAATGTCCAATGCCCTTAAGGTCCTTGGGATCGAGACCAAAGTCTCCATCCGTCCCTACCCCCTGGACAACGTCGTGATGGGGGACAGCAGACACCCAGACATGATCTTTGTCGACGCCAAGGGTTCCGACTGACGCGACGCCCGCACCGGGTGAGCCCGTATACGCAAAGCCGTCGACCACGTCCTTACCAATGCTGCGCATCGCAATACCACCGGTTGTCGATCCATAGGAATGGGTGATTCCGGTCTGGTACACATCGAGACCCCGCTCTGCGCGCCAAGAGTGAATGCCCGTCATGAAATTCCGAAGAGAAACCGCCCCCGCTTCCGCTTGTGCGGTCGATGCGACACTCGGATCCGGCAAGGCTGGAGGCGCATCATAGCCAAGCCATGCGATGGTGGCAACGTTTCCCCGATCAGCCCCTGCTTTAACCGCAGCGTCTCGCAGGTTAGATGCGTAACTGAGGTTGAGGGCGGTGCTATCACGACAGTTCGTCGTCATACCGGGAACCAGAGTCGCGACATACTCAGCGTTATCGACATCTCCAATAGCCAACGCAGCAAGCACATTTTTTCCAGGTTCACCATACTCAAGAGAAATAAGTGAGATATCTGAATTGTCACCAAGTGAGTTATCTGACTTAGCATCAAGGGCTTTTTTGATGGCTTTGAGATCATTCAGTTTATTGTGAGCGTTGAGAAGGCGTTCATATCCTTCATCATCACTATACTGACTACCCCAGAATGAATCCTTACCCTTCTCATATGCAGCTTTCGCTTCGTCGTACTCCTTCTGCGCTTTCTCAAGTAGTCCCGGAATCCGATTTCCCGCGGCGTCGAAGTACCCATTCAACGCAAGCTCATTTGCCTTAGCTCGCGACGCCATGTCGATGCCATCCAAGTTTCCGTATTTCTCGGGATCCCTGTTGATGAGCGCCTCGCGCTCGGAATCGGAAAGCAGCTTCCACCACACGGAGACTTCCTCGGGGGTCCACGAGGGGTCAGCATCATTTGCCAGGCCCGCGGACTCCGAGTGGCGCCCCTCGGCCAGGGCATACTGGCCGTCGGCCAGAGCCTTGAACCTGGGGCCAACGGTTGTTTCCGCCTCGGTTGCCAGGTCAACCGCGGATTTAATGCACGCATGCAGATCCCGGTATTTCTCATACCGATCAGGATTGTTACTCATCTCCATCGGTGGCGTCATTACATAACCACTCTCCGGAATCGTCTCATGAAGCTCCGCCGCGACCTCGTACGCCGATTCGCGAATAGCCACCACCCGGCTCACGTACCCGTGCAGCTCCGCGGTCGCCAGCGCGTATTCGGTGAGTTCGTTGAGGCGCGAGTCCAGCTTGTCCTGGATCTCGGTGAGCCGCTGACGCATCCGATCAGGTCCCTCGCCCTGAGATCGGATATCGTTCGCAGCGTGCTCGAGGTCGGCGATGATCTCGCGCGCCTCACGCACCTTTTCCTCGATGAGGTCCTCGGCCTCGATGATGGCGTTGTGGTCCCAGCTCTGAATGTCCGCCCAGGTTGCCATTACTGCTCCTCCATCTTGCGTCGCAGGTCGTCCATCGTCATCGCCGGACCGCCGTGGGCGGTCTGCTGGAAGGTCACCGCAGCGTCATTTTCGGTCGCGTTATAGGCGTTGATCGAGTCATTCACGGACTGGGAGAAATCATCCAGGTCGCGCGACACTGCCATAACCGCGTCGTCGATCGTCTCGCCGGCGCTACGTCCCAGCCCCGCGAGCTCGCTCCCGCCAACCCCGGAGGAGATGTAGTCGCCCGCCGTCGCGACGGACACCGACTGCAGTCTGCTGGCCACATCCCTCGTGCGGTCGCGCAGGACTTCGAGGTCCCCCTCTTCGATGACTAGATCGCCGACCATGATGCTCCTTCAACGTCACTTCGGTGCCGATAAGCCAGACCCTACCAAACGGTCATAAGGCGAACAACAGCGCCCCCAAGGGGTGGGACACCCCGCCTCATCAAAAAGACGAAGCCGACTCTCACCTGCCGGTCACGGCCTCCACGCCGGGTCGCACTCGGGCGCGCCGTAGCGGTCGTACAGCTCGTCGGGGCGCGCGATCTCGTCGGCGAAGCCGAGGGCGCTCATGTCGACGACCGTGTCGGTCTGCGCACCGGAGGCCTCAAGATCGCCGGCCTCGTCGTGAGCGAGGAGGACTCGTGCGCGCACGCTGACCGGCGCCATCTCGGGATTGTTCCAGGTTGCCCGGGTGATCGCGTCGAGGGCGCGCGTGGCAGCCTCGTGCTCCGACAGCGCGTCCGAGGAGGCCACGACGATGTCGATGGACACGAGGGAGGGGCGCCCGAAGCCCTCGCCAACCTCGACGTGGACGACGCGGCGCGGCGCGCGACCCTCACTCGCACCGGCCTCGTGCGCACGCACAGGGAAGCCGGAGTCCAGCGCCGCAGTCGCGAGGTCCACGAAGCGCTGCGTGCGCCCGGTGCCCCTCGTCGAGGACAGGGCGCGCCACGCGATGCCCGCACCCAGGGCACCCACGCCGAGCGCGCCGATCATGAGCGGCCCGGCGATCTGCGGGAGCCGACCGCGCAGGCCCGCGGAGGCCGCCTTGTTGACGGGGGTCGAGACGCGCATCCATCGGCGCACCTCGCGCAGGGGGGCGTTGGGGTCGGTCATGACCTGTCCTTTCTGAGGGAGGAGAGAGCGGAAGCGATGCGCGGCGGGAGGGCCGCGCGGCGCCTGGCTCGGGCGATACGGGGCAGGCGGGGGGCCGTGACCGCATAGTCGATCGGGTAGGTGGCAGGTTCGAAGGAGCCCCCGCGTTCAAGCGCGGCGACCGTGTCCCACGTGCTCTCGGAGGTCGGGGTCAGGATGTCCTGCCAGATCTCGTAGTGCATGACGCGCGTGGGCTCGCCGGAAGTCGGCAGGAAATCCTGCAGAGCAGCCATCGACGAGGCCAGCCGGCCCCACGGGGTGACGCGAACCTTGCGCTCGAGGAGGCGGACGGTCTCGGTGTAGGTCGAGGAGGAGTGTGCGTAGTAGAGGGGGCGGGTACGAGGCCTCACGAGGCTCCGTCCGACGGTGACGCGCCGGTCGGGGGCACGGTCGGGAGAGCCGTCGAGGCTCGGCATGACGTCCTGGTCGTGGTAGACGGCGACGGTCACCACGTCGGGGCGCACGCGGATGCGGCGGTTCGGGCCGCCCGTGGACAGGATGCCGGCGACGTTAACCCCGGCCTCATCGGCGGGGACGGAGGCGAGGGCGGCGGCGACGATCCCGCCCTGGGAGTGGCCGCAGATGAGGACGGGTTCACGCTTCCACCGATCGGTGGGCACCCCATCTCGTTCCATGGCGGCGTGCAGCGCGCGCACGACGCCGACGCTCATCGCGCTTTCCAGGCCGAGCATGAGTCGGATGTTCGTCTCGGCGTCGGCGGGGTTATTGGTGGAGCGCCAGGTCATGGACTCGGTGCCGACCAGGGAGAGGAGCCAGCGGCGGGCATCGCCCTCACCGACGCGGGTGATCTTGACGGCGGGGCCGATCGTGCGCGACCAGTAGAGCTCGTCGATATCGGCGCACATGTCGGAGAGGAGCGCGGGGGCGTCGACGCGGCGAATCTGGGCCTCGGGGTGGCCGGGGAGCGGCTCCTGGAAGGCGGGGTCGGCGTCCGAGTCGCGCAGCAGGGCGACGTGGACCGCGCCGCCGCGCAGCGCGCCCACAGCGGTGCCAATCGTGAGCATGCCGGTCATGAGGGCGTCGTATCCGCGCCTGGGGATGAGGGGCAGCATGCGGGCCATGCGCCCGTCCCTGTCTGCGCCGATCGCAACGACCGTTCGCGCCCACGCGCGCCCGACGGTCGCGGTGCGCCGGGCGACGTGCGAGAGGGAGCGGATGAGGAGGGTGTCGAGGCCGGGGGTATCGAAGAAGATACGCTGCGATTTTTCGCTGATCGCGGTTCCCATGTCGTCCGAGAGGGAGCGCGCGCGGGAGCGCACGTCCTCGGGCAGGGCGGAGATTTCCACGAGCGCTCCAACTGCGACCGTGGCCGCGAGAGCGGGCAGGACGGGGGCGACTTTGAGGCGCAGGTAGAGGCCGGGATAGGCCTGGGGGACACGGCGAATCGCTCGGTAGCGCCGACGCGGGCGTCGCTTCATGTCCCCTCCTTACCTGTGTGCTGCCTCCACCCTACGGCGGGTGGGAGCCGGGCGCGCCGCATTGGGGGATGCGTGTCGCCACCCCCACAGCCCGTGTTGACAGCACCCCCTTGACACCCATACCCCCTAGGGGTACACTCAGTCTCATGAGCAACGAGCACGGCTACCACGGCAACACCGAGAATCATCTCGCGCGCCTGCGCCGCATCGAAGGCCAGGTACGCGGCCTGCAGCGCATGATCTCGCAGGGCGAGTACTGCATCGACATCCTCACGCAGGTCTCGGCCGTCCAGTCCGCGCTCGATTCGGTCGCGGTCAACCTGCTCAAAGACCACATGAACCACTGCGTCGTCACGGCGGCGCGCGAATCCGACGAGGCCGCGCAGGCCAAAGTCAACGAGGCGGCCGCGGCCATCGCGCGCCTCATTAAGTCCTAATAACAAGGAGACATCATGACCACCGATATCGATCGCACCATTGAACTGTCCGTCGACGGCATGACCTGCGGCCACTGCGTGATGAGCGTCAGCGAGGAGCTGAGCGAGATCCCCGGCGTCAAGAACGTCGAGGTCATCCTCAACTCGGGCGGCACCTCCAAGGTGACGGTCCTGACCGACACCCCCCTGGACGACGCGGCACTGAGCGACGCGGTCTCCGAGGCCGGCTTCACGCTGGTCGGCATCGCGCGCGACTTCTGAGGATTTCCACGCCTCAACGACGAGGCCGGGACACTTTCCCCGGCCTCGTTTCCTTTCGCCAAATACATACCCCCGGAGGGTACCCATGTCCACTGACTCCGTGACTCCCAACCGCATAACTACCGCTTCTTCGCACGAGGCACCCCCGGCCTCGGACCCGACCCCCCAGGTCGGCGAGGGTACACACGCCCATGCCGCCGACCTGCGCCGACGCCTCATCGTCTGCGCGCCGCTGGGCATCCTCGCGATGATTCTGTCGATGGTGCCCGCCTGGCAGTTCACGGGGTGGCAGTGGGTCGTCGCGGTAGCTTCGATCCCGGTCGTCACGTGGGGCGCGTGGCCCTTCCACCGGGCGGCCTTCGCGGCGGGTCGCCACGGGTCGACGACGATGGACACGCTGGTCTCCCTCGGCGTCATCTCCTCGACGCTGTGGAGCTGGTGGGCGCTGCTGTGGGGCGGTGCCGGGATGCTCGGCATGCGCATGCACATGAGCCTGATCCCGCGCGCGGCGCACGCCGGCCACGCGGAGATCTACTTCGAGGGCGCGTGCATGATCGTCGTGTTCCTGCTGACGGGTCGTTACCTGGAGGCGCGCGCACGCTACCGCGCTGGCGACGCGCTGCGGTCGCTGCTGCGCATGGGCGCGAAGGAGGCGACGCTCGTGAGCGTCGATCCCGCAACCGGCGAGCGCACGGAGACGGTCGTGCCCGCCTCGTCCCTGCAGGTTGGCGACCTCTTTGCGGTGCGCCCGGGCGAGAAGGTGGCGACCGACGGCGTCATCGTCGAGGGTTCCTCCGCCCTGGACACCTCGCTCCTGACGGGCGAGTCCGTGCCCGTGGACGCAGCCCCCGGCGACACGGTGACGGGCGCGACCGTCAACACGTGGGGATCCCTGCTGGTGCGCGCCACGCGCGTCGGCTCGGATACGACGCTCGCGCAGATCGGGCGCATGGTCGCCGAGGCCCAGGCGGGCAAGGCCCCCGTCCAGCGCCTCGCGGACCAGATCTCCGGCGTGTTCGTCCCGATCGTCATCGCCGTCTCCCTGCTCACCCTCGGGGGCTGGCTGCTCGCGGGCGGCAGCGTGCAGGCCGCGTTCACGGCGGCCGTCGCCGTCCTCGTCGTGGCGTGCCCGTGCGCGCTCGGCCTGGCCACGCCCACCGCGATCCTCGTCGGGTCGGGGCGCGCCTCGCAGCTCGGCATCCTCATCAAGAACGCGGAAATCCTCGAACAGACGCGCTCGATCGACACGATGCTGCTCGACAAGACGGGCACGGTGACCACGGGCGTCATGTCCCTCGAGTCGGTCGCGGTCGCACCCGGCGCGGGAGAGGCCTCGGCCCTGTCCCTCGCCGCCTCCGTCGAGTCCCACTCCGAGCACCCCGTCGCCCGCGCTATCACGTCGGGCGCCGCGGACCGCGGCCTGTCGCTCGTCCCCGTGACGGCGTTCGCGAACCGGCCCGGGCTCGGCGTCGTCGGCATCACCTCCCAGGGCGGCGTGCTGGTCGGGCGCCCGTCGTGGCTGGCTTCCCTGGGCATCGACGTGCCCACTTCCCTCCTTGATGCCGTGCGCGAGGCCGAGGCCTCGGGCGCCTCCGCCGTCGTCGCCGCCCTCGCGCCGCAGCTCGGCCAAGTAGCGACCACCGAAGCCGTCACCCCCATGCCGGAGGCCCACACGCACGTCGTCCTGCCCGGCCCCGACGCCAAACTGCCCCTCGCGACGCTCACCATGAGCGTGGGCGGCATGACCTGCGCATCCTGCGTTAGCCGCGTCGAACGCAAGCTCGGCAAGCTCGACGGCGTGAAGGCAGAGGTCAACCTCGCCACCGAATCCGCTCGCATCACACTCACCGCCCCTCACAGCGACGAGGAGCTCGAGGCCGTCGTCAACGCCGCCGGGTATTCCGGCACCGTCACCTCCCGTTCTGAGGCCGCGACCGCCGATGGCGCACCCGCGGCTGGCGGCAGCGCGAGTGGGGATACCGGTACCCCCACCCAGCCCGGCACCACCCCGGGCGCGGGCGAGCGGGAGGGGGCCCCGACCTCGTCCCTGGTGATCCCCGAGCATGTCGAAGGCCGCGCGATCGCCGCACTCGTCGTGCGCGACACGGTCAAGGACTCCTCCGCGGATGCGATCGCCCAGCTGCGCGAGCTTGGCATCGAACCGATCCTACTGACCGGCGATAACGAGGCGGCGGCCCGCCACGTCGCGGATCAGGTCGGGATCGAGCGCGTCATCGCGGGCGTCCTGCCCGACGGCAAGCGCGACACCGTCGCTGACCTGCAGGCCGAGGGTCGCACGGTCGCAATGGTGGGCGACGGCGTGAACGACGCGGCCGCCCTGGCGCAGGCGAGCGCGAAGGGCCTGGGCATCGCAATGGGATCGGGCACGGACGTGGCGATCGAGGTCGCGGACATGACGCTCATGAACTCGTCGCTGACATCGGCAGCGACCGCGATACGAGTGTCGCGCCGGACGCTGCGCATCATCAAGGAGAACCTGTTCTGGGCGTTCTTCTACAACGTGCTGATGGTGCCGCTGGCGATCGCGGGCCTGCTCTCCCCCATGCTGGCGAGCGCCGCGATGGCATGCTCGTCGGTGTTCGTGGTCCTCAACTCGCTGCGCCTGCGCACCGCGAAGTAGCCGCACAAACGGCACGAGTGCCGCGTGGCCGGGCATCCGGCTGCGCGGCACTTGTCGTATTACGAGGTGCGCGCTTGATCGCTCGAATCTCATGGTCACTTCCGGTGGTAGCGCGGGCTCGTTCCCAGGTGGACGGTGATTGTCTTGTTGTCCCTCAAGAGGATTCCCTCGTCTGTTCCGCGATAGACGTAGGACGACGGAAAGGAATCTGTCAGCGTGGCCCCTGCGATCCCGTCCATGTAGTCCTGCATCTCATCGACACTGGGGGAAGAGCCATTAGGCTTTGGAATAATGGGGTTCTCATCCGGGTACTGCGACGGATCCGTGTTGACCAACGACCCCAGAGCCGCCGCACCATAGCCCGTGTATTGATCCCAATTGTGATTGGGGTTCAGGCCCGTGCGAACCAGGAGCTGGAGGATCTGGTTGGTAGTGGCCTCAGGCCACCTCTGACGCGTCAAAGCTAGCATGCCGGCCACGAGCGGCGCAGAAACAGATGTCCCATTGACCGTTTGCGGCTGGTTTGTCGCAGGGTCAAAAGTGTTGAAGGGCCCACCAAAAGCAGCTGTGACCACGCCGTCACCCCAGGAGGAGTATGACGCGAACGTACCGTCGGCATTAATCGCGGACACACCAACGACCCCAGAGAACCTGCCTATGTGCGTCACGTTATCGTCACTGGCACCGTTGCCGGCAGAGGCAACGATAATAACGCCCTTGCTGATCGCGTTGGCGATCGCCCACTTCAGCTCAGGACTGTCCTCTGAGACGCTTTGGGAGACGGAAATGATCTGAGCACCATCCTCAACGGCCTGGTTGATGAGGCTCGCGAAAGTATTGAGCCGCCCACCATCGGAGCTGCATGTTCCGTTCGACGTTGTCGATACAGTCGACGACTGGTAGGTGTACAAGGTCGCGTCGGGTGCCACACCGGTCGTGGGTGAAACCAAGATGATCGCCATGTCGGTACCATGACGTTTCCCATCGGGGGTCGCCTCCACCGTGCAGCGGCTCTTGTCGGTGATCTTAGCCCCCTTGAGCGCAGGGTCGCTCGTATCAACCGGTCCGCCAATGGCTGCGATCGTGACACCCTTGCCGGTGTACCCCTTGGCGCGTACAGTATCCAGGGGATAGTAGGAGAAATAATCCTGTGACGGCACCGCATCGTCAGCAAAAGCCGGGGTGGGCGCCAGTGTCAGGGCACCAACGGCCAGAGCCAGTGCGGAAACAGCGGTGGTCAGTGCGCGCGCGGCGCGCCCCGCCCTCCCCGCGAAGGCGAAGGGAGAACGGAGCGCAAGCTGCGCGTCTGATCGCGCGAATGTCATGGTCACTTCCGGTGGTAGCGCGGACTCGTTCCCAGGTGAAGTTCCATTCCCTCAACTGCTACGGAAACGACACCTTCATCTACACCCCGGTAAACGTAAGACGAAGGGAAGTCACCTTGATATGAGGAAAAAGCGATTCCGTCCGTGTAGTCCTGAATCTCTTTAACGGTAGGACTGGAGCCATTGGGCTTTTGAATGATGGGGTTCTCGTCCGGGTACTGCGACGGATCCGTGTTGATCAAGTCAGCGAGAGACGCAGCACCATACCCCGTGTATTTGTTCCACTCATGGTTGGGGTTCAAGCTTGTGTGAACCAGGAGTTGGAGAATCTGGTTGGTTGTGGCGTTAGGCCACTTCTGACGCGTCAAAGCAAGGATGCCTGCCACGATAGGGGCTGAGATTGATGATCCATTGACCGTCGTCGGTGCGCCAGTGTTCACATCGTAGGTGTTGTACGGACCCCCGAGAGCAGTGGTAACCACACCATCACCCCAGGAGGAGTATGACGCGAACGTACCGTCGGCGTTAATCGCGGACACACCAACGACCCCAGAGAACCTGCCTATGTGCGTCACATTGTCGTCACTGGCACCATTTCCAGCGGAATTGACAATGATGACGCCCCTGCTGATCGCGTTCGCAATGGCCCACTTGAGTTCAGCAGTTCCATCCTGATCACTCTGGGAAATTGAAATAATCTGGGCCCCGTCCTCGACAGCCTGATTGATGAGCTTCCCAAAGGTATCAAGCCGACCAGTACTCGTGTCACAGCTTCCGCCCGACACCGAAGTCAGGTTCGAAACTTGGTACGTGTACAAAGTCGCGTCAGGCGCCACACCGGTGTAGGGAGAGACCAGAATGGTCGCCATATCCGTACCATGACGCGCATTTTCCGGGGAAGCCTCGATGGTGCATCGACTCTTGTCCGTAATCTTGGCACCCTTGAGGGCCGGGGCACTAGTGTTGACAGGGCCATCAATGAGGGCGATGGTCACCCCCTTACCCGTGAAGCCCTTCTCGCGAGCAGAGTCCAGGTAGTAGTAAGAAAAATATTCCTGCGAAGGCACCGCGTCGTCCGCTTGCGTGGGCGCCGGAGCCAGGGTGAGGACTCCTGTGGCCAGCGCGAGTGCGGAGGCGGCGGTGGTCAGGGCGCGCGCGGCGCGCCTCACCCTCCCCTCGCAACCGAAGTGAGAACGGAGCGTAGCGTGAGAGAAAAAGTTCACCACTGGCGGGGGTCCCATCCGTCGTCCGTACGCCTCGCCGGCGCAATATCCGTATCCGAGCCGTAAGTCTGAGACAGGGGATTCACGTAACCTGCGGGCAGCGCGTCCTCGTCGTCCTCGAACTTGAAGGCCATGTACTGGCGCCTGCGACGCTTCTTGTCTTCCTTGCCAGCCCCAGCACCAGCGCCGGCTCCGGTGCCCATGAATCCACCAGAACCTCTGCCCGCAGCACCTCCAGCACCAGAAGTGCCGCCATTTGCGCCCGCGGGGGGAGTGTAGGAGCCGAAGCCGGAACCGGAGTAGGAGCCGGCCTTGAGGGCGGAGGCACCCGCGGCGCCCAGGCCGTTGGTCGTACCGGTGATGCCACGCATGCCGGCCAGCCCTCCTGCAGCTCCGTTGGTACCCATCTGGGCAGCGCCGCGCACACCGAGTGCACCCGCACCGAGCGCGCCGGCTCCACCGAGCCGGCCTGCGGCGCTCGCGTCGGAGGCAGCACCGCCGTTGAGGCGCCACAGTGGGTGATCCACATCTGCGGGGGGGTGCCGGGGTGTGGCCGCTAACGACACCGTTGCGGTAGGTGGTGCCGTTGACGCGCGTGTGCAGCAGATCCCTGCTCATCAGCTCCTGGGGATCCGTGATGGGGTTGGTACGCGAGCCGAGCTCTCCGTAGGGAAGCTCGCGCGTCTCCACGGCGCCCGAAGACACAATGCGGCTACGGGCTGCTGCCGCGTCGGCCTCGCTCCACCACGGCTGGTCGAAACCTCCGGGGTAATTCCCAGATGTAGAGCTGCGATCCTTCGCGCGGCCGAAGTCGTCATCGCTACTGTACCCCCAGCCACCGGCCCCTCTGCCCGCAGTATGGCTATCACCGCCGTTACTTCCCCCACCGCCGGAGTTGTTGTCCTTCTGACGTTCTTCCTCTTCGTAATCTTCCAGGCCTTTCCCGGATTCTACAGAATTAGACCGTCCCTCCATCTCCACGCTAATTGCCTTAGTACTGGAGTTAAGCATCGTGAGGATACGCTCCGCAGCGGCTTCGCGCTGTGCATTGGCCTGGGCTTCGACAGCCTCCACGTATGCTGCGCCCGTAGTGAAGAGCTTGCCCATGGCGCGGATACCCGGGCCGGGCTCACTGTCGGGAACCGCGACGACCAAGTCGTCGCGCATTGCTTCAGTCTCTGCGTCAATGAGGTCTGCGGAAATCTTCTCACTCTCGGCAAGTGCAGTCGC
The DNA here is from genome assembly GCF_009730335.1 of Schaalia odontolytica. GTDB lineage: Bacteria > Actinomycetota > Actinomycetes > Actinomycetales > Actinomycetaceae > Pauljensenia > Pauljensenia dentiphila. The sequence continues at coordinate 376,863 of NZ_CP046315.1, read as the reverse complement.
CATGACGCCACGACCATTCGAGTAGCTCCTAAAGCCACGCTCGTATGCCTCTCGGTACTTCGTAATTCGCTGGACAGATGCGTCAACCCAGCGGTCCATGGCGGTACCGGTTGCACCGGTAAAGCCATGGCCGTCTCGATAGGAGCGGAGGAGTTCGACAGCGTCGTCGAAGTATTCCAAGGCCCTGGCATGATCCTTATCCCGCGCCTCCAGTCCCTTATTGGCGCGGGCAGCCTCCATGAAGGTTTTGAGACGTTCGTACATCGGTGATGAAACCATGCTAATACTCCCTTCAAAAAGCTATTCGTTAGTTCAGATCTTCTTCTGGCTCGGCTGAGTGGCTGGACCGCTGCCGGTCGAAGCTCCCGCACCGCCGGAAGATGACTGGGGCACAGTCGTAGAGGTACCAGAGTCGACAGGCAGGTGAATGACATCTTCCAATGTCAAACCGATCCTATGGAGTAGAGCCGTATATTCGTCCTGTTCCTTTGAGCGAATTGACTGAGCTTCCATATCAGCCTGCGTTTCCTTGAAGCCCAGCGCGTTCTCGTATTCTGCACCCGTGAAACGAGTCATGGCAGCGTGCATCTTTTCCTCAAAGTCCTTAAGCATCGCCGTCTCACGATTGAGTAGCTCGGAAACAGCATCAAACATGTCAGCGGAACGGATCCGCACGGCTGTTGGCCCTTCTTCATGTCCCCAGAAAGTGGACGTCTGCGCGGATCCCAGAGCAGACGTGCACTTTCGCGAACCTGTCATGGCGCCCCAAGATTCGACAACCTTCGGCGCAGCTACTGTCTGGCGCTCGTGGTCATATTCAAGATCAGGGTTTCCGGTCATTGTTGGCTCCTAAATTGTCGATGGAAGATAAAAGAGCGCTGCAATGCGCCCGGTTGCTTACTTGGCGACCTTGAAGCGGCGGACCAGCGGCTTGTCAGGCTGGTCGGGGCCCTCAATTTTGAGAGTCCACACGTAGGTCAGGTCAGAGCCGGAACCCTCCACGTCCACAGTCCAGGACGAGTAGTACTCACAGTTCTGCTCCACGCACAGGTCGTAGGTGTCATTGCCCAGCCGCCAAAAGTCGGTGGCCGACATCATCTGGTACACCATGTCGTTCTTGTTGACCACGGTCTGACCCTTGGGATCCAGCTTGAACTGCTGGGAAGCAATCAGGCTGGGCTCCACGCCCACCAGCTGCGCGCCGACCATGTTGTTCAAGGCGACAGCCTTCGCGGCGATCTGCTTCTTCTGATCGCCAGACGCGGACTGCATCTGCTGGACCAGCTGCTGCTTCTGCCCCTGAGGAATGTTGGGCAGCTTGCTGATATCGGTGGACTTAGACCCACCGCCACCGAAGAGGGAGCAGCCCGACAGCGCGACGGCAGCGAGCAGCAGGGACGAGGTGGCCGCACATGCGCGACGAGGCACGAGAGAGGACATATTTTTCCCTACTTTCAGACTAACTCATCATTGTATGCGAGAAATGGGATGCCGTGGCTGTACGCACACGACGCCGACTAACTGCAATAAAGCCGTTATTAATCCCGGGATCCAACCACATGAAAGGCACGTCGTTGGCCAGCGACAACTTTTCGCAAGGGACTCCCCGTGCCCGCGTAACGCACAGTAGTCGCGCGCGTCGAGACCAGGTCGCGGGCAACGCTACCGTGCAACACCTGTCGTATTACGAGGTACGCCTTACGACGCGGAAGCCCTGCTTGGCGTAGACGGTCTCGTAGGAGTGGCCGGGGTGCGCGGCGCTCCCCCACGACTCTGCGTCGACCTGCTGGTCCCCCCACGCGTAGGAGCGCGCGTCGATGACGACATACTCCGGAGGGGTATCCATGCTGCCAGTGGTTCCCACCCAGTAAACCTCGCGCCCGGGCACGAGGCGCGCGAGCAGCGTCGTGTCGGTTTCGACGCTCACCCCCTCGGGCACCGCGTCGAGCGCGCCGAGGGCGGCAGCCATGCGCGGATCCTCCTTCAGGTCAGGCAGGTGCCACAGCGGCAGCGACGAGGCCGTGAGAGCCAACGACGCAGCGGGCACGCACGCCACCGCCCAGGCCGCCACGCGCCAGCCCAGATTCGACGAGGCCGTGGCCTCGTCCTCAGCGTCCGCGTCGGTCTCGGCGTCGGCGCGCTCGGGCGCGAGCCACTGGTCGATGACGTCGAGCAGCGAGCACGCCGCGATGGGAACGAGGACAGCGTTGTAATGCCACGAGTCCCAGCCGTAGTAGCTCTCCACCGAGCCAGCGAAGCGCCACGCGAGCGTCGGCGCCACCAGCGCGAACCACGGCGAGGCAGTGCCCACGAAGCCTGCGCCGGCGGCCAGGACAATGAGGGTCACGAGCTTGACAGATGGGGTTGTCAGGATGTCCCACAGGGAGGGGATGTCGCGCGCGGCGGTGGTTCCACCGGTCGGCGTGCCCGCCCCGGTGGCGGAACCGTCGAGGGAGTAGGCCCACGTGCCCGCAGGATTCATCATCGGGAGCAACACCTTCACTGTCAGAACAAACGCGACGATGCCGAACAGAGCGTACGCTATCGAGCGCAGGACACCGGAACGCCCTTCACCTCGCCGCCGCCACGCGAGAGCGAGGCCAGCAACAAAGACCGTCAGCCCGAGATCCTCCTTGACAAGGACGAGGGGCGCCAGCCACACCATACACGCACCCCAGCGCCGCTCGACGAAGGCGACACCCCCGAACGCCAGCAGCGGGACGGCCATACAGACCTCGTGGAACTGGGCACCGACCGCTCCCTGCAACCCCCACCCCAGCCCGTAGGCAAGCCCAACGAGGAGGGCACCGCCTCGGCCGAGGAGGCGCTGCGCGAGGCGCGCGATCGGCAGGACCGACGCGGCGATCAGCAGGTCCTGGACGACGAGGAGGGTCAGCGCCGAGGGGAAGAGACGAAAGATCGGTCCCAGGAGCGCCAGGATCGGGTGGAAGTGATCGCCCAGCAGGTTGTAGCCCGGCCCCTTGATGGGGACGATGGGTGCTTCGAAGCGCGAGTATGCCTGGACGGCCTCGGCGAAGATGCCCAGGTCCCAGGAGGGGGCGACGAGCGCGCGCCACTGCGCCACCGAATAGCAGACGTAGAGCGCGCCGACGGCGCACGCAATGACGGCTGGTAGCCACCAGGTCGCGATGAAGCGACCGACGGCTAATCGATCCGGGCCCTTCACCCGACCATCTCCGTGCGGCGCGCGTCGGAAGGATCAGAGGCCTCCGCCTCGTCGCGGGCCGAGGCGGGGGCCGGGTAGGGCACGCCGATCCCCTGTTCATGGTCGGCGCGGCGCTTCGAGCGCGCGTCGGAGTGGAAGAGCTGGCTAACCGTGGCGCGCACGGCATCGAACATGCGTGCCGGGCGGTTGAGCGAGCCGAGCGAGCGGTCCGCGCCCGAGTGCGCGAAGTTGCAGGGGACCTCCATGACGGAGAGCCCCGCGCGCAGAACGTTGATCGTCGTGGACGCCTCGAGCACATAGCGGCCGCTGAACGGCATGGCCGCATCGATCGCCTCGCGCGTCAGGCAGCGCTGGTAGCTGAGCGGGTAGTGGCAGTTCCAGCCGGTCTTGCGGCGGATGAGGCGGCGGGCGACGCCCGGCCCGTAGCCCGAGTACTCGCGACCCGTCGCCGGGACGGCGATCGCCATGTCGGCCTGGCGGGCGAAAACGGCTTCAACGAGGGCGGTGGCCTCGACCGCGGAGTCGCCGAGGTCAGGAGAGAGCAGCAGGATGTGGCGGGGCGGCCCGTCGGGGCGGTCGCGCATGGCGGCAACCTTCACGCCGGTCTCGATGGCCGAGGCGCGCCCGCGTTCAACGGAGTGGCGCACGACGACGGCGCCTGCGGCACGGGCGGCGCGGCCGGTGTCGTCCGTAGAACCATCGTCGACAACAATGAGGAGGTCAACGCTGGGTATGGCGCGGCATGCGCGCACGGTGGCCGCGACGGCGCGTCCGACGTTGTGCGCAGCGATGACGGCGGCGACTCGCTGCGGCTGGGAACCTCGAGATCCGGCGGGATAGTTCACGACTAACAGTTTACGGGCGGCGGGGCGCGATCGCGTCCCGCCGCCCGTAATGTGAGCGACAAACCTATCTAAACGATAGGTAAAATTATCCTCAGCGAATCGTCACAGCTCGGGAAACGAGGCCCTGACGTGCGCGGCGCTCCTTGTCATCCAGGCGTTCGGTGACCTTGAGGGCCTCCTTGAGGGCCTTGGCAAGGGCCTGCGTGCCGGGCGCGACGTCGGCCGCGCTGGCACCCTCGGGCAGCTCGAAGACCGGGACGATCAGGCCGCACGCACGGAAGGAACCCACGTAGCGGGAACCCTCGCCGACGTTGGCCTCGCCGCGCGCGGCCAGACGGGCGAGCGCGTCGAACAGCTTGGTCTCGTCGTTATTCGTCAGGAAACGCACGAAGTTACGGTTCATCTCGCACCAGTACGCGCCGGGGACGCCGGGCACGGGCTCGGTCGGGATGATCTCGTCGCGGTTCTGTTCGAGGGCGCGACGCGTCTGGTCGTCGATCTCCTCGGCCGGGTCGAACCAGAAGGAGAAGTCCTCCTCGAGCTTCATATCCGTGAAGCTGTCGACGTCGACAATGTCCTGGAGACGCTCGGACGGCTCGCGCACGTCGATCGAGATGACGCCCTCGTCGCCCGCTTCCTTCGCAGCGATGGCCGCGAGCAGCGCGGCACCCGCGTCGTGGCTGAGGTCCGCGGAGTTCGAGCGGGTCTGCAGCGCAACGAGGATGCGGCCGTCGGGACGCACCATCGCGGGGTGGCCCTCGGGCAGGAGAGTGACGAAGTCAAATTCGACGGCGCCGTGGTCGGCGTCGGTGCGTGCGGTCATCGTGGCCGCCGGGATGAGCTCGCGCATGGCGACCAGCTCGATCTCCTTCGGCAGGCCCTCGTAGGGGCGCGCGACGAAGGGGATCGGCGGGCGATACGCCTTGAGCTTGGCGGGATCGGTGACCTTCTTACGGCGGCTAGCTTTACCCATGGGTGTAATCGTAGCGGGTTTCGCTCAATCAACGAGGTGGGGGCTGGGCGAGCCGGTCCACTCACCCCAGCCCATACCTCGTCAGCGGGCGGAGCCCCGGGCGATGGCCTCCACGCCGGGCAGAGCCGCGCGGTAGGCGTCGAGGAAGCGCTCGTACCCGGCCACACCCTCGTGGGTGGGTTCGAGGGTGGAGACCGAGGCACCCGCGAAGACCCGCTCGGAGAGGTAGTCCGGCAGGGCGGGTGCGGCCTCGTCCCCTGCGAGGACCGCACGGTAGCGCGCGAGCACCGCGATACCCCACGCGCCGCCCTCGCCCGCTGTGTCGCCCACGGAGACGGGGATGTTCAGCGAGTCCGCGAGGATCTGCTGAGCGACGCCCGGGGTCTTGAAGAGGCCGCCGTGAGCGAAGAGGGAGTCGAGGTGCACACCCTCGCCGCGAAGAATGTCGACGCCGATGCGAACGGCCGCGAAGATGCTCATGAGCTGGGCGCGCACCGCGTTCGCGAGGCTGACGCGCGCGTCGACCGTGTGCGTAAAGACAGGCTGCGCGACCTCCTGGCCGATGAGGGGCTCGGCGGACAGCGTGTTGTAGGCCATGACGCCGCCCGCGTCGGCCTCGCCCGTAAGCGCGTGGTTGTAGAGGGCGTCGTAGATCGCCGGGACACTCACGTCGGCACCGACGAGGCGCGCGAAGTCGGCGAACCAGCCGACCCACGCATCTAGCTCGGACGCGCCGTTGTTCGAGTGGACCATCGCGACCGGCGAGCCGTCGGGCGTCGTCACCATGTCGATCTCAGTGTGCAGCTCGGCGAGGGAGCGCTCGAGGACAGCCATGAGGAAGACGGAGGTGCCGCACGAGATGTTGCCCGTGCGCTGGGCGATCGCGTTCGTGGCGATCATGCCGGTACCCGCGTCGCCCTCGGGCGGGCACAGCGCAATCCCGGCCTGGAGCGTGCCGGTCGGGTCGATGAGCGCGGCGCCCTCGGGGGTCAGCGTCCCCGCGTCCTCGCCCGCGCTCAACACGGTCGGGAGGACGTCGCGCAGGCGCCACGGGACCCGGGCCTCGACCAGGGCCTCGTACTGGTTGAGGTAGGACTCCACGTAGGTGCCCGCCTCCGAGTCGATCGGGAACATGCCCGAGGCGTCCCCAACGCCCAGGACGTGGCGCCCCGTCAGCTGGTGGTGGACCCAACCGGCCAGCGTCGTCAGGCGGGCGACGCGCGGCGCATGCTCCTCGGAGTCGAGGACCGCCTGGTGCAGGTGCGCGATCGACCAGCGCAGCGGGATGTTGAAGCCGAAGAGGCGGGTGAGCTCGTCGGCTGCGCGCCCCGTGTTGGTGTTGCGCCACGTGCGGAAGGGCGCGAGCAGGTTGCCCTCGGCGTCGAAGGCTAGGTAGCCGTGCATCATCGCGGAGATACCGATCGAGCCGTAAGACGCGGGGATGACGTCGTAGCGCTCACGCACGTCGGCGACCAGGGAGGCGTAGGCCGCGCGCAGGCCGGCGACGACCTCGTCGAGGGTGTAGGACCACAGGCCGCCTTCGAGGTGGTTCTCCCAACCGTGGCCGCCGGTGGCGAGCACCTCGTGGTCGGGGCCGATCAGGACGGCCTTGATGCGGGTCGAGCCGAACTCAATGCCGAGCGCGGTGTCAGCGGCGGCGATGGCGGCGCGAGGGTCGGTGCTCATGTGTGCTCCTTGAGTCTTCATTGACGAGGCCGGGGCCAGGGTTGCGTTAACGGTAACACTTTCGCGCAGGTAGCGACAGGGACGTACGAACGTTTATCGGACACACTGTCCGCCATATGCAGATTTACACCGCATTGACAACGTCGTTTGATCACATCAACGCTATGTCCCACCTTCTCTCTCCAAAATCCTTTCCCAACTGACGACTCGGGGGCGTAGACTACGCGTAGTCACATTAGAGGAGGACACATGTCTACCGCACGGGTCGCACGCTCCGTCAAGCTCGATCCTGAGATCGACGCCCGCCTCACGGCCCTCGCCCAGCGGACGGGACGAACGAAGTCGTTCTACATGAATCGCGCCATCGAGTCAGCGCTTGAAGAGATTGAGCTCGCCTACTCGCTGCAGGCCGAACTCGAGGACATTCGCGCCGGACGAGTCGCATCGGTGAGCCTCGACGAGGCGGTGAAGAGTCTTGGCCTGGAGGGCTGAGCTGTCACCGCGTGCAGTGAAGCAGCTCAGCAAGCTCGATAAGCCAACCGCGCGCCGCATCATCGACTACCTCCGCGAGACTGCGAGCGGCGAGGATCCCCGCTCGCGCGGGAAAGGACTGACCGGCAACCTCGCGGGCTTCTGGCGATACCGAGTCGGCAACTACCGGATCATTGCTTCCATCGAAGATGATGAGTTATTGATCCTCGCCATCCATATCGATCACCGGTCTCGAATCTACCGCTAGTTTACTGAGCGCCGAAGCCCGCGATGAAGAGCTCACGCGCGCGGTCGATAGCGGCGAGTTCCTTGTCCGTGAGGGGCTTGGTGGCGCTGCGCTCGATGAAGGTCAGGACGACGGACGCGTAGACATCCGCGGCCAGCGGGAGCACCTCGTCATCCATGCGACCGCGCGCCCAATCGGTAAATACCGAACAGCACGTGCGATAAAGCTGCTCATGCAGATCCCCCTCGCCGCCCACGCGGATTGCCAGCAGGGTTTTCAGAGCTTGCCCATTGCGCGCGTACACGTCAGCGAGATGCCGGGCGACAACGTGGGCGTCGCGTCCCTCACCGAACCACAGGCCTTCGAGGGCAGGGGTGATCTCTTCGAGGAGGAAGGACACGACCTCGGCCAGGAGCGCGTCCTTGTCGGTGTAGTGGTCGTAGAAAGTCGTGCGCGAGACCATCGACGCGGCGCAGATGTCGGTGACGCTCACGTGCGCATACGGCTTGGCCTGACACACCTTCACGAGGCCGGAACGGATCGCCCGACGCGTCTTCCGGATGCGCAGGTCAAGGTTCTTCTCAGCTTCGCGCCCGTGCTTATCTGCGCTACGCAGGAACATGTCTCTCCGATCATTTTTCCACTATCGATAGGCTTATCCTACGCATAGCGGTTGCCCCGTCCGGTATGCAACACTCTGTTTGTTATTGTGCGATGAATGTGAGCTTTTCAGGAAGAGGCAAACGGTTTTGCATGAGAGGCAAGGCACTCTGCGCATGGCGCAGCACTGCCAGATCGGCGACCCTCACCAGGCCTTTGAGATCATGGGTGACTGGCTCAGCGGCCAGCACCCCCGCAGCGGCGCATAATCGCGTGCATGACCGCGGCGGCGCCGTCATTGTCGACGGCGGCCGTCACGTGGTCGGCGTGGGCGCGCACCTCCTCGGAGGCACCACCCATGGCGACACCGAAGGCCGCCCACTCGATCATCGCGATGTCGTTCGTGCCATCCCCAACGGCAACGGTCCCGCACGCGGGCAGTCCGAGGCGCTGACGCAGAGACTCCAGGCCACTCGCCTTAGTCACCCCGAGCGGCTCGATGTCCGCCCAGGACGTCCAGCCGACGAACACCTCATGGGTGCGCGACACGTCCAGGGACGACAGGATCCGACCGAACTCCTCACGATCCATCTCGGCGGCGCGCACGACGATCTTTGGCGTGGGCGTGGAGGCAAGCTCCTCCATCGACACGATGCGATGATCGCTCCCTTCGATCTCGTTGTTCGGGAAGGGAGCGGAGAGGAGGATGTCGGGGTGCGGCATCGATGCGAACACCGAGCCGGGCACGGCGGCGGCGATCTCCTCCAGGATCGGACCGGGCACGAAGGTGCGTTCCTCGACGATCTCGCACTCCCCGCCGCTCACGCGCACGAGGGTCGCGCCGTTGTTGCACAGCGCCCACCCGTCCGTGAACTCCAGGGCACCCAGGACCGGGATGACGCCCTCGAGCGCGCGGCCCGAGGCGATGAGCACCTGGGCACCCGCGGCGGCAAGGCCGTGGATCCCCTCGAGCACGCGCGGGGTCGCCCCCGCGGCAGTCAGGATCGTGCCGTCAATGTCGAGCGCGACAAGGACCTCGCCCGCCGACGTCGGAAAGTCGGCGGGCAGGGCGGCCGAGGCCTCGTCGAGAAGAACCTCGAAGGGGCGAGCAACTTCCCCGGAGGAGGGGACCGTCAGGAAGCGCTCTTGGCTCATCGGGCGACCGGGCTCAGAACCTCAAGTCCACCCAGGTAGGGACGCAGGGCCTCGGGCACATAGATCGAGCCATCCGCCTGCTGGTGATTCTCCAGGAAGGCGACTATCCAGCGGGTCGTGGCCAGAGTGCCGTTGAGAGTGGCAACCGGCGCCATGCCGTCCTCCCGGCGCTCGCGAATGCCGAGGCGGCGCGCCTGGAACGTCGTGCAGTTCGAGGTCGAGGTGACCTCCATGTAGCGCTCCTGAGTGGGCAGCCACGCCTCGCAGTCGAACTTGCGGGCGGCGGAGGTGCCCAGGTCGCCGGCGGCCGTGTCGATGACGCGGTAGGGCAGCTCGACCTTGGCGAGCATCTCCTCTTCCCACGCGAGGAAGCGCTGGTGCTCTTCGGCGGCCTCCTCGGGGCGGCAGTAGCTGAACATCTCAGCCTTGTTGAACTGGTGAACGCGGATGATGCCGCGCGTGTCCTTGCCCGCAGAGCCCGCCTCGCGGCGGTAGCAGGTGGACCAGCCCATGTAGCGCTTGGGGCCATCGCTCAGGTCGAGGATCTCGTCGGCGTGGTAGCCGGCGAGGGCCACCTCGGACGTACCCGTCAGGTACAGGTCGTCGGCGGGCAGGTAGTAGATCTCGTCAGAGTGCTCGTTGAGGAAGCCGGTGCCGCCCATGACCTGCGGGGTCACGAGGGTCGGGGTCATCATCGGCACGAAGCCGTTGGCGAGCGCCTGATCCATGGCCATCGTCATGAGGGCCAGCTCGAGGCGGGCGCCGATGCCCTTGAGGTAGTAGAAGCGGGCGCCGGAGACCTTCGCGCCGCGCTTGGTGTCGATCGCGTCCAGGCCCTCGCCAAGCGCGAGGTGATCCTGGGGCTCGAAGCCCTCGGCCGCAAAGTCGCGGGGGGCGGGGCCCTCGTGGCGCAGGACCACGAAGTCCTCCTCGCCGCCGACGGGCACGCCGTCGAGAACGAGGTTCGGCAGGAGGCGCGCGAGGCGGTCGGCCTCGGCGTCGGCGGCGTTGGCGGCAGCCTCGGCGGCCTTCACCTGCTCGGCGAGCTCCTTAGCCTGAGCCAAGATCGCCGGACGCTCCTCCTTAGAGGCGCGACCCACCGACTTGGAGACCTCCTTTTGGGTGGCTCGCAGCGTCTCGAAAGCCTGCAGGGCCTCGCGGCGGGCGACGTCGGCCTCGATAATTTCGTCGACGAGGCCGGGGTTCGCTCCGCGGGCACGCTGGGAGGCGCGGGCGGGTTCGGGGTTTTCACGCAGGGCACGCACATCAATCATGCGTCCCATCCTATGCCAGGTGGGCGCGCCGTGTCCCCTACCACCACGATTCTGAATTCAAAACAGGAGGTCAAGGTTATGCACAAACTACACCCATGAGGTCCTCAAAAACCTGAAAGTTATCCACCTTTGGTGCATAACCGTGTGAACAACATGGCGGCGAGCACGCTGCAGGTCCCATCCGATGACACGAAGTGCAACGAAAAGACACTTCACAACACATCCACAGGCATAAAGCGGGATACGCTAGGCATATGGACGCAACACCGTGGGTACTCGCCGCCGCTGTCGGAGCCGGAGCCATCGGAGCCGCACGCGTCGCAACAGCCCTGACCCGCAAGCACCGCCGCCGCAAGGCCCTCGACATCCCCGCGTCGGTGGACGACCCGACGCGCGGACGTCCCCGCCCCTGGATCATCATGAATCCCTCGAAGCACGAGGACCCACAGGCCTTCAAGGACCGCATCAACCGCAAGGCCAAAGAGCTCGGCGTCGACCACATGCACTGGCGCGAGACCACCCGCGAAGACCCGGGCACCGGTCAGGCCGTACGAGCCCTTGAGGAAGGTGCCACCATCGTGATCGCCGCAGGCGGAGACGGGACCGTGCGCGCCGTCGCAGCCGGCATGGCAGGATCCGGCGTCCGCATGGGCATTATCCCCGTGGGCACCGGCAACGTCCTGGCCGGAAACCTCTCCGTCCCCGACGACCCCGAAGAGGCCCTCGCCGTCGCGCTCGACCGCAACCACCGCGCCGTCGACCTGGCGTGGGTACGCATTGAAGACGTCACCCAGGAGTCCACTCAGCCCGCCGAGGGCGGACTGCGCCTCGCGGCACGCACCGCGCTACACCCCGAAGCCAGCGCTGCGGACCAGGGCGCCCCCGCCTCGTCGAATGAGCCGCGCGCGGACGAGTACGCGTGCCTCGTCGTCGCGGGCATGGGATACGACGGTGCAACGATGGCGGACACAAACCCCGAACTGAAGAAGCGCATCGGATGGATCGCCTACGTGTGGGCCGGCCTGGGTGCGATGGGCGTTCCGCGCATGAAGGCGCGCCTCACCCTACGCTCACCCGCCGCTCGAGTGGCGGACCCCCTGGGCGTCGGCGATCAGATCACGGGAGAGGCCCTGGACGAGGCCTCCTCGGCTAGCGCCGAACCCCTGCGCTCACCCGCCGATGAGATCACCCGCATCGAGGCCCGGTCCGTCATGTTCGCGAACGCGGGCGAGCTGAAGATGCTGGTTCTCGCCCCCGATGCAGAGCTGTCGGACGGCCTCATCGACGTCATCGCGGTTGACGCGCTCGCCGGCCTGCTCGGCTGGGCTGACGTGACCTGGAAGATGCTCGGCCAGCTCATCGGCCTACGCCCGATCAACCTGCCCGTCTCGACCGGCAAGGTCGCGTTCCGCCAGGCGAAGGGTGCGTCCGTCACGGCCGAAGAGGCCCAGGTGTGCCAGGTGGACGGCGACGCGATCGGACTCGCCCACACCATGCACATTCGCATGCAGGCCGGCGCCCTCGACATCGCCGTGCCCGCGGAGCGCACATGGATGGAGCTCCTGCCCGGCTAAGTCGGCCCCGTCATAGAGCGTGCCCCAGTCTCGTCTGATACGAGGCCGGGGCGACGCCTATAGGCTCAGCGCGGCGACGCGGGCGTCAGGCCAGCGGCCAGGACGGGGCGTTGCCCGCAGCCTCACCCATGCCATCCCCACCGTGCAGCAGGTCCGCAACCCACGCGCGACCCGCGCGGAAGGCCTCGTCCGTCGTACCAGGGGCAACCGACGCTCGCACGCCGTCGACACGCGGGTAGGAACCCATGAAGCGAACATCCGGCGAGTAACGGTGCAGGCCGACGAGGGCTGCCTGAACGCGCTCCTCACGGATGTGGCCGACGATGTCAATGCTGAACGTGTAATTGCCGAGGCCGTCACCGCTCGGACGCGACTCGATGCGGGACAGGTCGACGCCGCGCGCCGAGAACTGCTCAAGGAGGGTCAGCAGAGCACCCGACTTATTGACCGGCAGGGCAACCTGGATGGTCGTCTTGTCCGCGCCGGTCGGAGGAGGCACCACGCCGGGGCGAGCCACCAGGACGAAGCGAGTGATCGCGCCCGGATTGTCAGCGACGTCGGTGAACAGGGCCTCCAGGCCGTAGGTGTTGACCGAGACCGCGTTGCACAAGGCGGCATCGAAGGACGCGTCACCATCCGAGAGGAGCTCGGCGGCAGCGGCCGTTGACGTGGCGGGCACGTGGATCGCGCCGGGGAAGGTCTCCTCAACCCAGCCGCGGCACTGCGCCCACGCGTGCGGGTGCGTCCCGATACGGCGAATATCCTCGGGGCGAGTACCCGGCAGGACGGCCAGCTGGAAGACAACATGCACGTGCATCTCTGCAACGATGACGAGGGGGTCGCCATGCGAGAGCGAATCCAACGTCGCATTGACGCCGCCCTCGATAGAGTTTTCGATCGGGACGACGGCACGGTCGGCCTCGCCGCGGCGCACGGCCGCGAGCGCCTGCGGGGCACTCGTCATGGGCATGAGGATCGCGCCGGCGGGCGCGACCTGGTGGACAGCCTGCTCGGTAAACGTGCCGAACGGGCCAAGGAAGGCGATACGAAGCTTGTCACCGAGGGGCGCGGGGCCGGGAATGTTCGTCGTCATGGTGTCAAGGGTAACGAGAGCGAAGAGAGTGGCGCGGCCTCGTTTCGGGGACGAGGGCGCATTGTGGCCAATCGCGCGGGTTCCGAGGCCGGGCGAGCCTCACGGAGGCGCGCCGCCGGCCTCGCGCGAAACTCCCCCAGGCGGCGGACTCCCCCAGGAAACCGACCGATCGTCAGTCGCGGGAGCCGGTCACGCCGTTCGCGAAGGCCTCGCGTCCACCACCCGGCGTCACCTCGCCGCACGCGGTGATCTTCCACAGCTTCGCGGTGCCGCCCGCGTCGACCAGCTCGAAGCCGGTGGACGTGTCCACGTTGTAGAGGCCGGGGTGACGGGAGGATCTCATGAAGTTGTAGTAGGCTCCGTCTTCCTCTTCGTAGAAGTGGGTAATGCCGAGCCTGCGCACGACCTCGCACACCTCGGGATCGGTCCCGATATCGTGGAAACGCTGGATGAGGATCTTCTGCGAGGCCACATCCTTGTTAGCGGTGCTCAGCTGCGGGAATACCGCCTTACGACCGCCGATCATCTCGGAGTACGCCGCGCCCGCGATCGGGTCGCCCAGAATGAGCGCGTCGGGGGCGGTCGTGTACGGCATGCGGCGCAGCATGGCGAGCTCACCCATCGTGGCCATACCCGGCTTGCCCAGGCGATTCGGATCGTACACCTGGGCGACCGCAGCGTTCCGCGCGTCGATGGCGCCAAAGCCGGACAGGACCAGCACGAGCAGGCCGACAGCGAACTGGATTGGCCAACGCGGCGCCTCGATATTGTCGTCGGCTCCTCGTTCGGCGAGGATCCGCTGCAGCGACCTCGTCCACGCGGCGTGGATGAGACGAACGATGGCGGCGACACCGACCGCCATGAGGATCGTCAGCGCGATGTCTTCGACGCCCATAATGCGACGGGCATCCTTGTACCAGGGGGCCAGCAGGTAGGTGCGCAGCGCCGAGTCGGGCGAGTACGCCAGGGCGGTGAGGGCCGCAAGGATCGTATAGGAGGCCAACGGCCAGAACGGCAGGGGCTGCGCCTCCTCCTCGGCTTCCTCGATCTCTTGGGCCGAGGCCAGGGTGCCCTCCTCCGCTTCCACACCCGCGTCATCGGTGAGTCCGGCGCGCTCGGCGGCACGCTCCAGGGGATCCGTGCGACGGAACAGCAGGTGGAGGCGGGCGGTCGCCGCGATGCCGATGATCAGGAGAATGAGCTGGACGATCATCCACTGAGCGTTGCCGGCGGTGTTGGAGAAGGGCGGGTAGGGCAGGAATGCGTGGCTGAAGGCTTCGCCCCAGTTGCTGCCGTCGCGCCGGTAACTGCCCATGGCCCGGATCTTTGACGACGACAGCGCGAGGAGCGGTGCCGCGACGACGACAAACGCGATGGCGCCCCACGCCAGGGCGACGAGCTGGCCTCGTCCACCGCGACCGTAGGCGCGTCGGGCGAGGGACGCGATGGAGGCGAGGAGCGGCGCGATCAGGAACGCGAGGATCGAGAAGGCGGCGCTCGGGTGCGCGCCGACGAGGCCGATGGCACCGATGAGGAGGAACACCGCCTGCGGGATACGGCGCAGGAAAGCATGCAGCACCTCGCCCGCGCGCAGGTCGGCGACCAGCCTGCGCCCCGCGACGATCGCGATGGCCGCCAGACCCGGCACCAGAGCGGTGCCCGTCGAGTTGGGCCACTGGTTGTACATGGTGAGCGCATCGGCGGGCATATTGAGCAACAACCCGCCGATGATGGGCGCCGCCATGATCGCGCTGCGCGACGCGGTCAGCACCGAGACGAGGGCCGCCAGGCCGACCACCCATACGGCCATGAGCGCCAGCGAGGACACGTTCGAGGCCTGGATGACCGAGTCGTAGCGCGCGAACAGCGAGACAAAAGCGTGCCAGCCCGTCGGATAGTAGACGTTACGGCCGCCGTACAGCTCGTGGAGGCCACCGAAGGGACTGGCGTTCTTGCCGTACAGCATCGCGTGCACGCCGTTCTGATGGAACGTCGGATCCCACTGCTGGACAGGGTTCGATGGGGCCGCGCCCATCACGAGGGGCAACGCCGCGAGGACGAAGCCCACCAGGATCGCTCCCCACGTGGCCGCGCGGATCGCGGCCTGGCGTCCGCCGATCGGCTTGCGCACGCCGATCGCCTCGCGCAGGGGAACTCCCCGCAGGGAGAATCCGTCGTTGCTGCGGCGGAAGAAGCTCAGGCTCCAGGCGCCGGCACCTCCCAGGGCACTCATGCCGAGGATCGGCAGCGCCGTCGAGGGCTCCCACTCGATGTCGAGCACCGGGTAGGCGACGGACAGGATCGTGATCAGGCCAAAGGTGAACGCCGGAGCCGCTCCGATCGCGACGAGCGACGAACGACCTCCCGCCCTCAGCCACATGAACCCCGGCAGGACCAGGGCGACCATCATGGCCAGCAGGGTCGGGAGCAGCATCCACCAGGCCAGCATGGATTACTCCTTGTCGGAAGCGGCGCGGCGCTTGCCCACAATCTCAATGATGACGGGCAGGACCGACGCGAGGATGATGACGCCGAGGATGAGGGTCAGGTTGTCGTGCACGAAGGGCACGTTGCCCAGGAGCGAACCCGCGAGGATGAAGCCCGCACCCCACACGACGGCACCCAGCGTGTTGAAGGCCAGGAACTTCGGGTAGGGGTAGCGAGCCATGCCCGCTGCGATCGGAATGAAGGTGCGCACGAAGGGGATGAAACGTCCGATGACCAGCGAGCGGCCACCGTAGTTCGTGAAGTAGTGCTCCGCCTTCTCCAGGTGCGCGGTCTTGAGGATGCGAGCGTCGGGCTTGAAGAAGCGACGCCCCCACCTGGCGCCCAGGAAGTAGCCGATCTGCGCTCCGATGAAGGCCGCGACGACGACGAGGAGGATGAGCGTCGGCAGGTGCAGGCCGAGGCGGTCGTGGAGCAGGCCGGCGGTGAACAACAGGGATTCACCGGGCAGCACCGGGAACAGGACACCCGACTCGATGAGGACGATGAGCATCGTTCCCCACAGCACCCACGGCCCCATGACGACGAGCAGAGTCTCGGGATTTTTAAACCACTCGATAACGGTGTGCAGCATCGACGGATCTGATGCGGTCACGAGTGTCGACCAGGTCACGATAGGGCCCTTTTCTGCCGGGGATGTATCACCCTAACCCTACCTTTGTTGACCGCGAATATAGGATAGGCGGCATGAGGAAGCGCAAGGATTCACACGACGGTTCTCCGGTCGGGGGCACGAACCTCCTCTTCGTCCCCGATTCCTCCGCCGACCCCTTGACATCCGGGGTGGATACCCTCATGGGGATGATCGACGAGGCCGGGGCACCCCCGCAGGCTCCCCCGCCCCCGGAGGCCCCTTCCTCGGAGGCGCGCACCGAGGTCATGGAGCCCGTCGTCACGCCGGACACGACGACCGCGCCCGTAGCCATGCCGCCCAGCATTCCTCCCAGCCACGCGGACGCCGACCAGGGCACCCCTGCCTCGTCGACGAATAACGAGGGCGCGGCGGATCCTCTGCTTCCCCCGCCCGCGCCCACGGCCGATAACGCCGCTGCCAGCTCCGAGGAACCCACCGACGAGGCCGAGGCCAGCGCGCCAGAGGCCACCACGGAGACCGACACAGAGGCCACCACCGGCGACAAGGACGCGGATATTGAATCCGCCGCGCCCCCGGCTACCGGCGAAATCGCCGCAAACCTTCCCGTACGCCGCATGCGACTGCCCCGCCCCGTCTACATCGCTGACCGCATCCTGCCCGTGCGCCGCCGCCGCGAAGACCTCGTCGACGTCGTCATCTCCCTCATCGCGATTCTCTTCATCTGGACGATCGGCGCGCTGGCCAGCGCGACCACGCGCGGCGTCACCATGGACGTCCTGAGCTTCCAGCTCGTCCGCCAGATCCTCATCCTGCCCGTGAGCATCACCGAGGGCCTCATCATTTTGACCACGCCGATCCTCGTGATCGTCTCGCTCGCGCTGCGTAAACGCCTCCAGGCGATCATCCAGGTCCTCGTGACGAGCCTCGTGGCCGCGGTCGGCGGCTGGATCATCATCCTGCTGACGGGCCTGCTGCCCTCCGACCTGACGGCGCCGCTGAGCGTCGACCGCGCGCTTGCCACGCAGGGTTCACAGACCGGCATCGCGATCGCCATCAACCTGGTCATCGTTACCCTGTGCGCGCTGTTCACCTCCGCCGGCGAGGCACAGTCGATGAAGGCCATCAAGTGGGGATGGACGGGCCTGTGGATCATTCTCATCCTCGGCGTGCTGCGCTCGTCCATGACCCTGCCCGTCGCCTTCATCTCCGTCTTCCTGGGCCGCGCTTTCGGCTCGGGTTCGCGGTGGATCATGGGCTATGACGACCAGCGGGCAAAGGGAGCCAAACTCGTCGAGGCACTCCTCAACATCGGGATTACGCCCTCGCGGATCGTACGCACCGACCTCGACACGACCGAGGAGCCCCTGGCTACGTGGGCCGTCGCTGAGAACTCGCGCGGCCGCCTCACCCAGATGCCCGCCGACCTCGGCGACATGGGCGTCACGGTGACGCGCCGCCCGATCCAAGACCATCACCGCCACTACCAGGCATGGAGCGACACGGGCCTCGCCTACGAGATCATCGCCATGGACCCCGGCCAGGAACTGACCGGCACGCTCCTCGAGATGTGGAACAACTTGCGCCTGCGCGGCATCAGCCGCTGGGTGTCGCCCTCGCTCAAGGCTCAGGCCGAGCGCTCCTCCTTCACGACGCTGCAGGCGCTGCGCGCAGGCGTGTTCACACAGGAACCGATCGGCATCGCCTCAGCCTCCGACTCGATCATCCTGGTCATGTCCGCTCTGCCCCCCACGACTCCGCTCACGGAGCTCGGCGAGAACGCGTCGGATGAGATCCTGGAGCGCGCATGGGAGCAGCTGCACTTCGCGCACTCGCGCGGCATCTCGCACCGTGCTCTCACCCCCGAGGCCGTGGTCGTCGACTCTTCCTCGGACGTGTGGTTGCTCGACTGGGATTCCGGCGAGGTCGCGACCACCGAACTGAACCAGTCCATCGACATCGCGCAGATGCTGGTCCTCACCGCACTTGCCGTGGGACCTGAGCGCGCGCTCGAGGCCGGTCGACGCTGCGTCGGTGAGGATACGCTGATCGCGTGCGCCCCCGTCATCCAGAAGCCCGTGCTGCCCGCCGAGATCAATCAGCGCCTACGCCGTTCCGACCTGCTGGGCGAACTGCGCGCCGCCCTCGTGGGAGACTCCGAGGCCGAGACCGCGCACACCGCTGACCTGCAGCGATTCCGCCCACGCACGATCTTCACGATCGCGGTGGCGTTCATCGCCGTCTTCATCGTCGTCAGCTCGCTGAACTTCAGCGACATCGTGACCACGGTCAAGAGCGCGAACCTGTGGTGGATGCTCGCTTCCGCCTTGCTCGCCTGCCTCATCTGGGTCGGTTCCGCGGTCCCGCTTGTTGCTCTGTCGCCCGAGAAGCTGAGCCTGCGCGAGACGCTCGTCGCCCAGGTCGCGGCCTCGATCATTACGATCGTGGCGCCCGCCGGCGTGGGACCCGCTGCCCTCAACCTGCGCTACCTGCGCAAGCGCCGCGTCCCGACCGCCATGGCGGTGACGACGGTGACGCTCATGCAGATTTCGCAGGCGCTCATCACGATCATCCTGCTCCTCCTCGTCATGGTGATCGCCGGATCCTCGCTGTCCGTGTCGGTCCCCTACGGCACCATCCTGGGTGTCGTCGCGGTCGTCATGGTCGCGGTCGGCATCATTGTCGCCGTACCGAAGGTGCGCCGCTGGATCTGGTCGAAGATTCAGCCGACCTGGCAGCAGGTCTACCCGCGCCTCCTGTGGATCATCGGCCAGCCCCGTCGCCTCGCCGCGGTCGTGGGCGGCAACCTGCTGATGAACATCGGCTACGTGGGCTCGTTCTGGACGGCCCTGCTCGCCATGGGTGGTTCGCTGAACTTCTCCACGGTGTCAATCACCTACCTGACGGCGAACGCGGCCGGCTCCTTCATCCCCTCACCGGGCGGTATCGGTACTGTTGAAACGGCGCTGACCTCAGGCCTGACGGTCGCGGGCATCTCCTCGTCGGTCGCAATCGCGACGGCTCTGCTCTACCGTCTCGTCACCTTCTACGGCCGCATCCCGTTCGGCTGGCTGGCCATGAAGTACATGGAGAAGAAGGACCTCATCTAGGGTCCTACTGCGCGCATCTACATCCGGCTGTCACGCGTCCCGGCGCGAGGCAGCCGGATGTTCGCTTACTGGAGGAGGTTGTTGCCGTCCGGGTATGCCGCCTGGACGCCACTCACCGCTCGAATGACATCGATCGACCCGGCGGGCGCGCGCAGCGCATAGCCTTTTAAGGCGTTGCGATACTCGCGCTCCACGGAAACGTACCCGCCCGGGAATGCCGAGGCCACGGCCTCGTTGATCGAGGCGAGGGTCGTCTCGCCGTCCGTGCCTTCCACGAGCTGGACGATGATGACAACCGAGCTATCGGCCTCCTGGCCGGACTGCGCGCTCGGGCCGCTCTGCCCATTCTTGGACGTCAGTGCGGTGTCGGGGTCGATCGTCGGCGAGGCCGTGGCTCCCGGCGCGGACTGGGCAGAGTCCTCGGGAGGACCGGACTGCGACGCGGGCGTCGGCGACGTCGCGGTGGAACAACTTGCGACCGCGAGTGCGCACGTACCCACCCCGGCCAGGAAAACGGCTGGCTTCTTCATGGTTATCTGCTCCTTGCTGCGGGCGTGCACTGTCGTGCTGACACCTCCAACATACCGCAGGCGCGTAGCCGGGGTGCTCGCGGCCCAACATCAAGCTGCGCGCGCACGATCACCATAAACTCGTATGCAATTCGATTGCACGGCTGTTCATCACCATCCGCAAACGTTGCAATTTCGACGATAGATACTCTTTACAAGATGGTCTTGAGGGTATTGCATGCGACGGGGCCCGGGAGCGCTCGCAGTGAGCGTTCCCGGGCCCCGGCCTCGTGAATCAGCGAATCAGTGATCCAGAGCAGACGCGCATTAGCGCACCCAGACTCCGTTCGCGTCGAACACGTAGGTGCGTCCGTTGATGACCTGTGTGCCCGTCAGCATGGCGCCGGAGGGAGACAGGTAGTACCAGGAGCCGCCCACGTTGAGCCAGCCGGTGGCCATCTTTCCGGAAGCGTTCAGGTAGTACCAGGAGCCACCGTCGTTGACCCAGCCGGACGCCATAGCACCGGAACCCGTGAGGTAGTACCAGGAACCACCATCTGCAACCCAGCCGGTCTTCATCACCTTGGTCGCAGGGTCAAGGTAGTACCAGGAGCCGCCGTCACGCACCCAGCCACCCACGAGGGCACCGGACTCATTCGCGTAGACCCACTGGCCGTCAACCCGCTTCAGGAAACCGGTCGCCATGTAGCCCGACGGGCCGAACAGGTAATCCGAGCCGTTGATCGTGAACCAGCCGCCCTTGAGGTAATCCTTGCCACCTGCACAGGCATACCACCAGCCGGCGCCGTCCTTGACCCAGTTGCCGCCCTCGGTGCTCGCGCACGCCTCGGACGTGCCGGGGTTATCGCTGGGCAGATCGAGGGTCGCGGCCTCGGAGTGGTTGAGGCCGTAGTCCCAGGCCAACAGGTACGGGTGGGCAATGACGCTGCCCGAGCCACCCTGGTAACCCCACGCAGCATCAATATCCTTGAAGGGAACCTCAACGTGGTACGTGTAGGTCCCATCCGCCCCGAGGCTACCCTCCCTGTCTGAGAAAACGTAGCGGTAGAACCACAGGCCATCGGCCGGGTCATGCACGTCAATCCCAGCCAGCGGCGAGGAGTCGGAGACGTCGAAGGAGACGACCATGTCCTGGCCCTCCCCGGTGTAGGTCACGTTGGAGACAACGGGCGCAACCGTATCGATACGGAAATCGTAAGAGATCGACTGCTCCACCTGCGAAGGACCGTCGTTGTGCGCCGACAGCGTCAGCTTGTAGGCACCGTCCGGCAAGCCCTTGAATGCATCGGAACGCAGGTCGAGCGACGTCGGCTCGTGGCCTTCTTCGACCCAGGTCATCCTGCCGGTACTCGGGCTGATACCCGACTTCCAGTTCTGGTAACGCGTGAAGGATGCAACCTTCTCTCCTGCGGCGTTCGTGTACGCGGCGTTGAGGGTGTGGACGCTGCGCAGCGTGCCCGTGCGCGGTTCGAGGACGGTAGGAGCACCCGAGGCCTCGGACCGAGAGATCACGTAGCGGTCAGCCTTGGGCAGACCCGTAAGGTCGCTCGTCTTGGTGAACGGGTTGTAGCCGAGGATGTTCCCGCTCGCGCCGTTATAGATACCCGAGGGTAGCGTGTGCGCACCGCCTTCGGAGGCGAGGGCGTCGAAGATGGGGGCCTTGCCCCAGTTTCCGTAGAAGCCCAGGTAGGGCACGGTCAGGTCGGGCTGGGACTCTGTCTTCGAAGCGAAGCGCACGAAACCGTCAAGGAAGGTGCCGTTGGGCGTATTAGCCGTCGCAAAGGCGGCGAACTGGTCGCCGGGGGTGACGTCCACGCCGATCGTCGCCTGACCACCGGCCGGGACGGTAACAGTCGCGCCTTCGGCGGCAGCCGTTGCAGCGCCGGAATAGCGAATCTCAACCCCGCGGCCTCGCCAATCCGTGGAGCTGCCGGTGAAGTATCCACCGTCAACGTCCTCGGACAGGGCCTGGGAGCTCAGCTCGTAGGTCGCGGGTGCGGCGCCGAGGTTGTGGAGCGTGACATCGAAGTGCCATCCGGTGGTCCCATCCCCCAGGTCCGCCTTGGGTCGGGACTGCTCGGGAGCACCGACCACGGTCGGGTACACCGACGAGGTCGTGGCAGCCAGGGCGTCAACGATGCCCGAGCCCTGCTTACGCGGCGAATAGAAGACACCGTTCTCCTGGGCGGCGTCCGCGATGGGGCGAGCCGTACCCATGATGAGGTTCTGGACGACGTCGACCTTCTCGCGCGCACTCATCGACGCAAACAACGGGTCAGATTGGACACGCTGCAGGACCACAGCGCTGACACCGGCCATCTGCGGGGTCGCCATGGACGTGCCGGAGAGGTGATCGTAGTTTCCGTCCAGGACAGCCGAGTAGATGCTGCCGCCGGGGGCGCTGACCTCGGGCTTGAGGCGCAGGTCCGGGGTGACGCCCCACGAGGAGAAGTCCGACATCGAATAGTTCGAGTTCGGGGTGATGGTCTTGCCATCCACGAGGGTCAGGTGACGATCTGCGGCCGCGAGCATGGCCTGACCGTTCTCCTGGGAAATGAACGCGGCGGGCACGTCCAGGGTCGTGATGCTCATGAGCATGAGTGAGTCGCCGGCGACGTTGTTGTACACGAGGATGCCGGCGGGCTTGAGCGCCGCCAGGTTCTCGATCTTCTTCTGGAAGGTCAGCTTGCCGCGTGAGACCAGGGCAAACTTACCCGCCAGGCCACCGGGGTACTTGGCTGTGAGGGCGGCGGCGTCTTCCTCGGTGGCGAATCCGGCGTCGACGTACTCGTAGGATCCGGCGGCCAGCTCAGCGATTTCGGCGACCTTCTCGCCGTTCGCGCCGCGCGCACGCTGGTAGGCGATGTCTTTTCCGGCGGCGGAAAAGGCGTTGTAGGACAGGAGGTTATCGACCGAGGCCACGGCGAGGACCGAGGAGTAGGTCGCGGGCTCGCACTGGGTTGAGGAGTCGGGGTCGGAGGCGTACGGAAGGTTGCGCCCGGAGGTGTTGCCGTATCCGGCCGAGTAGTGGTTGCCGGCCGCGGCGTTGACCGAGACGCCCTCATCCTGGAGTTTCTTGAATACGGAGGCATACACCGAGTCGGCCTCGTTATCCATGCCGCCGAGCTGTCCAAGGGACAGGTTCACGACGTCGGGGTGCAGGACCACCATGTCGTCGAGGGAGGCGAGCAGCGCCGAGTCGGGAATCTCGCCGTCCGAGCTGCGCGAGACCTTCGCGACGATGATCTGCGCCTCGGGGGCGACTCCGACGATCTGGTCGGAGTTACCGGCGGTGATGCCGGCGACGTGCGTGCCGTGGGAGCCGTACGATCCCTTGGCGGGCATCGCGTCGTTGTCACCGTCCGCGTAGTCGTAGGCGAAGGGGAACTTCTCAGAGACGTAAACGCCCTGCTTGCCTTCGCCCAACTGCGGGGTCAGGGCCCCCACCTTGTCCGCAGTAAGCGCGGGCGTCGAGGGCATTGCGCCAGAGAATGCGGGGTGGGTCATTTCGACGCCGGTGTCGATGACGGCGACGACCTTGCCTTCACCCTTTTGGGTGAGCTGGTCGGCACGCATCATGATCTGGGCGCTGAGGTTGTCGGGATGCTGGGTCGAGAGCCGGGGAGCCTGGCTACCGCCCTCGGCATCGACCTCGTCGACATCGCTGACGCGCGTTTCGCGCTCAAGGAATGCGCCCTTGACGCCGCTCGCCGCGCGGATCGCGTCGAGGGAGCCGGCGGGCGCGCTCAGCGCGAATCCTTCGAGGGCCTTGTCGTACTCGCGCTGCACCTGGGCGCTCTCGCCCGGGAATGCCGAGGCCACGGCCTCGTTGATCGAGGCGAGGGATGCCGCGCGGTCCGAGCCTTCGTGCAGCTGCACGATGATCCCGACGATCGCCGAAGCATCCTGCTCGGCGGTCGGCGTGACCTGGTCGGGCTGGGAGGTCTGCCCGCTCTTTGAGGTGAGCGCGGTATCGACGTCACCGACCGGCAGGGACGAGGCCGTGGCTCCGGTAGCGGGATGCGCGTCTGCGGGACTTGGCGGCGCTGCGAGCGTCGCGGGCCCTGTCACCGCCAGCGCGCAGGCGCCGGCGAACGCGAGGAACGCCGTTGTTTTCTTCATTGTCATGTGGGTAACTCCAATGTGTCGACGGGTGACTGTGTTGGCAGGAGGAGGGGACTCCACCGTGCCGGCCGTCACTGTCAAAATACCGCACAAGACGCATGTGACAAACTTTGTTTCACATTGGGAAACGATTGGACATTATTTTACTGTCAGCATGATTTCGGGTCCGGGAACACTTACGCAGCAAGGTTCCCGGACCCGAACATGAACACCGTTAGGTGCTGATCACCTCATCTCACCCAACCCATACGCCGCTACCGTCAAAGACGTAGGTGCGTCCGTTGATGACCTGGGTGCCGGTGAGCATTGCACCATCGGGTCCCAGGTAATACCAGAGGCCGCCAACCTTGATCCAGCCCGTCGCCATCGCGCCCGAGCCGGACAGGTAGTACCAGGAGCCACCGTCGTTGACCCAGCCGATGGCCATAGCACCGGAAGACGTGAGGTAGTACCACGAGCCGCCGTCGGCGACCCAACCGGTGGCCATGACCTTTGTGGTGGGGTCGAGGTAGTACCAGGAGCCGCCGTCACGCACCCAGCCACCCACGAGGGCGCCGGACTCGTTCGCGTAGACCCACTGGCCATCGGCGCGCTTGAGGAAGCCGGTCGCCATGTAGCCCGACGGGCCGAACAGGTAGTCCGAGCCGTTGATCGTGTACCAGCCGCCCTTGAGGTAGCTCGTACCGTCGGCGCAGGTGTAGAACCAGCCGGCCGCGTCCTTCGTCCAGTGGCCGCCCTCGGTGCTCGCGCACGCGTCGGCGGTGCCGGTGTTGTCGCTGGGCAGGTTCAGGGTCAGGGCCTCGGAGTGGTTGAGGCCGTAGTCCCAGGCCAACAGGTACGGGTGAGCGATGACCTCACCAGAGCCACCCTGGTCGGTCCACGCCTGGGCGATGTCCTTGAAGGGGATTTCAACGTGGTAGGCGCGCGTGCCGTCCGCGGCGGTGGTGGCCTCGTTATCGGTGAAGATGTGGCGGTAGAACCACAGGCCGTCGGCCGGGTCGTGCAGGTCGATCGCGGCTAGCAGCGACGCGTCCGTGATGTCGAAGGACAGGACCGTGTCGGCACCCTCGCCCTTGTACTCCAGGTTGGAGACGACGGGCGCGGCGGTGTCGAGGCGGAACTCGTAGGAGATCGACTGATCGGCCTGCGAGGGGCCGTCGTTGTGCGCGGACAGCGTCAGCTTGTAGGCGCCGTCGGGCAGGTTCTTGTACGCGTCTGCGCGCGCGTCCAGGGACATCGGATCGTGCCCCTGCTCGACCCACGTCATCTTGCCGGTGGAGGAATCGAGCGCGGACTTCCAGTTCATGAATCGCGTGAAGGTCGCGACTGTCTCTCCGGCGGCGTTCGTGTACGCGGCGTTGAGGGTGTGGACGCTGCGCAGCGTGCCCGTGCGGGGCTGGAGAACCGTGGGAGCACCCGAGGCATCCGAGCGAGAGATGACGTTCTTGCTCGAGGTGGGCAGTCCGATACGATCAGCGTCCTTGACCAGGGGGTTGTATCCCAGTTGCTGGCCCGTCGTGCCGTTGTAGACCCAGGAGGCGAGCGTGTGGGCACCGCCTTCGGAGGCGAGGGCGTCGAAGATGGGGGCCTTGCCCCAGTTTCCGTAGAAGCCCAGGTAGGGCACCGTCAGGTCGGGCTGGGACGCGGTCTTCGAGGTGAAGCGCACGAAGCCGTCGAGGAAGGTGCCGTTGGGTGTGTTCTGTGCGACGGAGGCATCGAAGTCGGCGCCGGGCTTGACGTCCACGCCCACGGTCGCCTCGCCGTTCGCGGGAACGGTGATGATCGCGCCCTCATCGGTGCCGCTCACGGCCGCGCCGGAGTAGGCGATGTCCACGCCCTTGCCTCGCCAATCGGCGGAGTGGCCGGTGAAGAACCCGCCCTCAACGATCTCCGACAGCGCCTGCGAGCTCAGCTCGTAGGTGGCCTCGGCGCCGGACAGGTTGTGCAGCGTGACGTCGAAGTGCCAGCCCTTCGTGCCGTCCCCCAGGTCCGCCTTGGGTCGGGACTGCTCGGGGGCTCCGACGACGATCGGGTACACGGACGAGGTCGTGGCCGCCAGGACGTTCGCCAGGCCCGAGCCCTGCTTGCGCGGGGAATACGGGGCACCGGTGTCCTGGAGCGGGTCGACGATGGGGGCCGCCGTGCTCATGATGAGGTTCTGGACGACGTCAACCTTCTCGCGCGCGCTCATGGACGCGAACAGCGGATCGTTCTGGACGCGCTGCAGGACGACGGCGCTCACGCCCGCCATCTGCGGGGTCGCCATCGAGGTGCCGGACATGAACTCGTAGGTGCCGCCGGGCACGGCCGAGTAGATGTTGCCACCGGGGGCGCTAACCTCGGGCTTGAGGCGCAGGTCCGGAGTGACGCCCCACGAGGAGAAGCTCGACATGGAGTACTTCGAGCTCGGGGGCACGACCTTGCCGGGGGCGACGCTCAGGTGGTGGTCGGCGGCGGCCAGCATGGCCTCGCCGTCAGCCTGCGAGATGAAGGCGGCGGGAACGCCGTCCGTCGCCAGGCTCATGACCACGAGCGAGTCACCGGGCACGTTGTTGTAGACGATAAAGCCGGCGGGCTTGGAGCCGGCGATGTTGTTGAACTTGTCCTGGAAGGTAAGAGAACCGCGCTTGACCAGCACGATCTTGCCCGCGAGGCCCTCGGGGTACTTGGCCTTCAAAGCCTCGCCGTCCTCGGGTGAACCGATGCCGCCGTCGACGTACTCGAAGGGACCTCCGGTCAGGTCGGACAGGTCAGGCATCTTCTGGCCGTCGGCGCCACCGGCGCGCTGGTAGGCGATGTCGCGGTCGCCGACGGTGAAGGCGCTGTGCGCCAGCGAGTTGTCGACCGAGGCCACGGACACGACCGAGGAGTAGGACGCCGGTTCGCACAGAACCGAGGAGTCAGGGTCGGAGGCGAAGGGCAGGTTCTTGCCGGACAGGTTGCCGTATCCGGCGGTGTACTCGTTGCCGGCGGCCGCGTTCACGGTGACGCCGGCGTCCTGGAGGCTCTTGAAGACGGTCGCGTACATGGAGTCGGCCTCGTTATCCATGCCTCCGGTCTGTCCGAGGGATAGGTTCACGACGTCGGGGTGCAGGATGACCATGTCGTCGAGAGCGGCGAGCAGTGCCGAGTCCGGGATGCCGCCGTTGCTGCTGCGGGCGACCTTGGCGACGATGATCTGCGCGTCGGGGGCGATGCCCACGATTTCGCCCGCGTTGCCCGCGGTGATGCCGGCGACGTGCGTGCCGTGCGATCCGGCTTCGCCGGTCGGCGAGGCGTCCGGGTCGTTATCCGCGTAGTCGTAGGCGAAGGGGAACTTTTCTGACACGTAGCTGCCGGTCTTGCCGTCACCCAGCTGGGGGGTCAGGGCCTCAACCTTGTCCTCGGAAAGCCCGGGAGTCCCGTGCAGGGCACCCGCGAACGCGGGGTGCGTCATATCCACGCCCGTGTCGATGACGGCAACGACCTTGCCGTCGCCCTTCTGGGTGATCTGGTCAGCGTGAATCATCAGCTGCGCGCTGAGGTTGGCGGGGTCCTGGGTGGCGATGCGCGAGGAGTTCGTCGCACCCTCTCCGGCGACCTGATCGTCGACGCCATCGACGTGGGTGTCGCGATCGAGGAAGGCGGCCTTGACGCCGTTCACCGCGCGGATCGCGTCGAGGGATCCGGCGGGGGCGCTCAGCGCGAAGCCCTGCAGGGCCTTGTCGTACTCGCGCTCCACCTGGGTGGAGGAGCCGGGGAATGCGCCGGCCACGGCCTCGTTGATCGAGGCGAGGGAGGCCGTGCGGTCTACGCCGTCGTCGAGCTGGACGACGATCGTGACGACTGCGGCGGGGTCAACCTCGTCGGTCGTCGGGGCCTGCTCAGTCTGGGTGGTCTCCCCGCTCTTCGAGGTGAGCGCGGTATCCACGTCACCAACGGGCAGGGACGAGGCCGTGGCGCCCGCGTCGGGTCGGGTATCCGCCGGGGTTGGCGGGGATGCGAGGGCCGCGGGGCCGGCAACCACGAGCGCGGCGGTGCCAGCCAGCGCGAGGAGCGTCGCTGGTTTCTTCGTTGTCATATGCCTACTCCAATGTGTCGACGGACGGCCGTGTTCGAGCACGGCGAGAATCTCGTCGTGTCGGCCGTCACTGCCAACATACCGCAGACAAGTCTTGTGACAAACTTTATTTCACAAAGAGAAACAGATGACGGTTATTTTACCCAGTAATGAATCCCGGGCCCGAGAACACTTACATAGCAACGTTCTCGGGCCCGGGTCAGGGTCTTGACAGAATGAGAGACGGGGAGCTTATCGCACCCAGGCTCCCAAATCGTCAAAGACGTAGGTGCGCCCATTGATCACGTGCGTGCCCGTCAACATGGCTCCCGAGGGAGACAGGTAGTACCAGGTACCACCGTCGTTGACCCAGCCGGTCGCCATCTTGCCCGAGGCGCTCAGGTAGTACCAGGTCCCACCGTCGTTGACCCAGCCGACAGCCATCGCACCAGAGCCCGTCAGGTAGTACCAGGAGCCACCATCGGCCAGCCATCCGGTACGCATCACCTTTGTCTCAGGATCGAGGTAATACCAGTAGGGGCCACCGTAGACGCTATCAAGCACCCAGCCACTCACCGGGGTGCCCTCGGAATCCATGTACATCCAGCCAACATTGTCGCGCTTGACGAAACCGGTTGACATATACCCGGCGGGCCCAAACTGGTAGTCACGGCCGTTGATGGTGAACCAGCCGCCCGAGAGGTAGTCCCTGCCGTTGGCGCACTGGTACCACCAGCCGACCGAGTCCTGCATCCAGCGGCCTCCCGCTATATCCGTGCACGCGCTGGCCGTGCCCAGGTTGCCGCTGGGCAGGTCGATCGGGAAGACCTCGGAGGGGTTGAGGCCGTAGTCCCACGCGAGGACGTAGGGGTTGGCGATGACGTCTCCAGTGCCGCCCTGGTCGGCCCACGCCTGCTCGATAACACTGAGCGGGATCTCGACGTGGTACATGTACCGACCGTCGGGGCCGACGCTACCCTCACTCTCGGTGAAGACGTGGCGGTAGAACCACAGCCCGTCGGCGGGATCGTGCAGGTCGACGGCCGCCAGCGGCGAGTCGTCGGCGACATCGAAGGTCACGACGAAGTCCTCGTCCTTCTGGCGATACGACAGCTCGGAGATGAACGGTGCCGTCGTGTCGAGGCGGAACTGATAGGAGATCGACTGCTCGGCACGCGACGGGCCATCGTTGGAGGCGGCAATCCGCAGCGTGTAGGCGCCGTCGGGCATGTGCGCGAACTTCTCAGCCTTCGCATCGAAGGCCGTGGACTCGTGGTAGGCCTCGACCCAGGTGTTCTCCTCGGTGCTCGTCAGGTAGACGGACTTCCAGTTCTGGTGGTTGGTCACGGAGAAGACTGTCTCCCCGGCCTCGTTCGTGTAGGTGCTGGTCAGCGAGTGGACACTGCGCAGCGTGCCCGTGCGGGGTTCGAGGATCGTCGATGCGCCCGAGGCTGTGGACCTGGAGATCACGTAGCGCTGCGGGTTGGGGTTTCCGGTGCGGTCGGCTGCCTTGACGAGGGGGTTGTAGCCGAGGGACTCCCCGGTCTTGCCGTTCACGATAGCCGAGGCCCGGGTGTGCGCTCCGCCATCCGAGGCGAGGGCGTCGAAGATAGGTGCCTTGCCCCAGTCACCGTAGAAGCCCAGGTAAGGCACAGAGAGGTCGGGCTGGCCCTCGGTCTTCGACGCAAAGCGCACGAAACCATCAAGGAACGTGCCATTCGGCGTGTTGTCCGCGACGTAGGAAGCAAACTCAGCCCCGGGCGTGACGTCAATGCCGACGCTAACCTCACCGCTCGCGGGAACTGTGACAGTCGCGCCCTCAGCCGACGCGGACGCCGCGCCCGAGTACGCGATCTCCACGCCCCGGCCTCGCCAATCGGCGGAATGCTCGGTAAAGAAACCACCCTCGACGATCTCAGAGAGGGCCTGCGAACTCAACTCATAGGTAGCCGAAACACCCGAGAGGTTGTGCAAAGTGACATCAAAATGCCAACCCTTCGTCCCATCCCCCAGGTCCGCCTTGGGACGAGACTGCTCGGGCGCACCCACAACGGTCGGATACACCGACGAGGTCGTCGCCGCCAACGCATCCACAAGGCCGGCACCCTGCTTACGCGGCGAATAAAGCGCACCCGAAGTCTGCGCAGCGTCCGTCAGCGGCCGGGCCGTACCCATCATCAGGTTCTGCACCACATCAACCTTCTCACGCGCACTCATCGACGCAAACAGCGGATCAGACTGCACACGCTGAAGCACGATCGTACTGACGCCCGCCATCTGCGGCGTGGCCATCGACGTACCGGAGGACTGCTCGTACGCACCGTCCGGTATCGATGAGAAAACCTCGCCACCGGGCGCCGCGATCTCGGGCTTGAGGCGCAGGTCCGGGGACACGCCCCACGCGGAGAATTCCGATGCCTCGTAGACGGTGGACTGCGGCAGGACCTGGCCCTCGGCGATCGAGAGCTTGTGCTCGGGGGCGTCCAGCATGGCCTGGCCATCAGCCTGGGAGATGAACGCGGCGGGCATGTCCTGCGTCGTCAGATTCATGGCGATGAGGGATCCAACCGACACGTTGTTGTAGACGACGATTCCGGCGGGCTTGAGGTCGTAGAGGTTCTCGACCTTCTTCTGGTAGGTCATGTTGCCGCGGGAAACGAGCGCAATCTTTCCGGCGAGGCCGTCCGGGTACTTCGCCTTGAGCGCGGCGGCGTCCTCCTCGGAGGCGAACCCGGCGTCGACGTACTCGTAGGTGCCGGCGGGCAGGTCGGAGAAGAAGGCGACCTTCTCACCGTTGAGGCCGCGAGCGCGCTGGTATCCAATGTCTTTCCCATTGACGGTGAAGGCGTTGCGGAGCAGGGCGTTTTCGACCGAGGCGACGGCAACCACCGAGGAATACGTGGCCGGCTCGTCCATGACCGAGGAGTCGGGGTCCGAGGCATAGGGCAGACCCTTGCCAGAGTTGTTTCCGTACCCGGTGGAGAAGGCGTTACCCGAGGCCGCGTTGACGGTGATACCCGCTTCCTGCAGCTTCTTGTACACGGTCGCGTACACCGAGTCGGCCTCGTTATCCATGCCAGCCGTCCACCCGAGCGACAGGTTGATGACGTCAGGGTGCAGGACGAGCATGTCGTCAAGCGAGGCGAGCAGCGCCGAGTCCAGCAGCGCATCGTCCTCGCTGCGTGTCACCTTCGCGACGATCACCTGGGTGTTCGGAGCGGTGCCGACGATCTTGTCAGCGTTACCTGCGGCGATGCCGGCGACGTGGGTCCCGTGGGAGCCGTTCGGGGTCTTCGCCGGCGACGCGTCATTGTCGCCATCCGCGTGGTCGTAGGCGAAGGGGAACTTCTGCGAGACGTAGACGCCGGTCTTGCCCTCACCCAGCTGCGAGGTCATCGCAGCGACCTTCTGCGGGGTGAGCGGGGGCGTTCCCGCGAGTTCGCCAGTAAAAGCCGGATGCGTCATGTCGACGCCCGTGTCGATGACGGCGATGACCTTTCCTTCGCCCTTCTGGGCGACCTGGTCGATATGCATCATGAGATGGGCACTCAGGTTAGCGGGGTCCTGCCCGCCGGTCTGTGAGGACTCGATGCCGCCCTCGGCATCGGGCGTGGCCACATCACTGACACGCCCCTCGCGCTCAAGGAACGCGGCACGCACGCCCGGGGCACGGCGGATCGCGTCCAGCGCACCAGCGGGGGCCTTGAGGGAGAAGCCCGACATGACGTTGTCGTACTCGCGCTCCACCTGTGCCGAGGCGCCGGGGAAGAGGGAGGCCACGGCCTCGTTGATCTCACTGATCGTGCCTTCTCGGGACGCGCTGTCCTCAAGCTGGACGATGACGCCGACGACGCGCGCCGGGTCCGCCTCTGTGTCGGTCGAGGAGGGCGCGGACTGCCCGCTCTTCGAGGTCAGCGCCGTATCGATGTCGCCCGTGGGCAGGGCAGCTGCGCCATCGCTGACGCCGGATGAGCCCGGGGACACGGGCGAGGCCAGGGTGGCCGGCCCGGTGACCGCGAGCGCGCACGCGCCGACGAAGGCGAGGAGGGCAGCCGGTTTCTTCGTTGACATAAACCTTCTCCGATATGTTGGGGGACGGAATGCCAGTGGCACCCGGTACGTCGGTGTACCAGCCGTCTCCTTACAACATACCTCACGTGATCCCCCTGACAATCACGGTATTGCTTACTGATATGTGAAGAGGAGCTGAAGCGTCTAACGCACAGGGTCCGGGAGCGCGTTGCTGCGATCCCGGACCCGGAGTATTGCCCGGTGTCGAGGCCTCGATCAGATCATATGACCCACACGCCCGAGCCGTGCAGGTAGTACCACGTGCCGTCGACCAGGACCCAGCCGGTACGCATGTAGCCGCGTCCATCGAAGCGGTAGGTGCGTCCGTCGATCACCATCGAGGTGTTCGTCGGGTAGCTGCCATCAGCGTTGCGGTACCACCAGCCGACCGAGTCCATCACCCAGGCGCCCATCGGGGCGGGAGCGGGCTGCGGATCGGGAGCAGGCTGGGGCTCAACCCACGGAGCAGGCGCATTCGCATCCTGCTTCACAGACTTCACAACGGCGATTGTCGCCGCCGTTGTGACAGTTCCATCGGGCAGGGTGGCATCCTTGAACTTCTCGGGAAGCAACGGCTTGAAGGGTAACAGTCTCACCCTCCTCCAGGTCCACGCAGAGGTGATTGACGGCAATCTCGTCCTTGTCCAGCTCGCTGACACAGACCTGTACGCTGGCCATCACCGGGTCGAAGACCGTCGGATCCGTGTAGTCGGCGACAGCCCTAACATCCGAACAGCCTTCCTTCTGGGCAGTCACGAGGCCTGACTTCTCATCGACATTGAGGACGTCAATATCGTCGCCGGACCAATTGACCTTCGTCATGTTGGCATTTTCCGGCAGGCCGTCGCTGCCCCATGCGACGAGCTTGACGGTCGCGGGCAGGGCGTCAGTGTGGCCGTCCTTGGACCAGGCTGCCTGGATGTCCGACAACGTGATGGTGAACGTGTGGTGGTGCTTCCCGTCAGCGGTGACGTTGCCGGGGAAATCGACGACGCGGCGATAGAGGATCGCGTCGGGCGAGAGGTTACTGCCAGGGCTGCGATCAACGCCCTGTGAAATGTGTATGACATGCCCACTCCAATGTTGATTCGTGCGAGCCATTCCAAACGGTTAGGTTCAGCAGCTCACAATTTACGCGATACGTGTAACCAGATACCTAGCAATGCGTTACTGACTTACCATTCAGTAGCTACAAGGCATTGCGAGGGAAAAAGGAGATCCTTAACCTTCTTATCAGCGAGGTTTCAACACATTCACTGACCGATGAACATACATTTCGCGACAAAAGTGCACATGTTCGCCGACAACCCTCTTAAAAGACTGAAATTCTGGATGATCCAGAATTCAGTTGACACGGTAACTATCATCGCGAACTAACACACACAGGCACGCGGTAGGCCTGCGACCTCGACAAACACGTCCCGGCACGCCGCGGGCCCCCTACTGCCGGTCCGACAGCTCCAGGTTCGCCCGCACGACGATGCCGATACGCTCCACCATCTCCTCGTCCACCCACTCACCATCCAGGGCTGCCAAGCGCGGGTGGGTCGGGGCCTCATCGAAGAGGAGATCGAAGCCGAGGATCGCCCGCCACAGGGGGATCAGCTCCTCGTTGTAGGTGTGGCCATGGCTGCCGGGAGCGGTCCCCGCGACGGGCAGGTCGGCGAGCACCTGAATGAAGGTGACGAAGCGCGTGAACTCAACGAAGGGCGACACATCGCGGCCCGCCCGCTCGCGCAGCCAATCCGGCTGGGTCCACAGGAGCTTGCGGTTCCACCACACAACCGGATCGGAGGCGTGCTGGGCGTAGACGATGCGCGGGAAGCCCCACGGCCCCAGCTCGCGCCCGTAGAGGTCGGTGCGCAGGTCGGAGGGTTCGTTCACGAAGCGCACGCGCCGACCGTTGTAGACGACGGGCGCGACCTCGGGGCTTCCCTTGTGGCGGGCACTCGTCAGCTCGGCGTGCATCGGTGTGAAGGCGGGGGTCCCCACCCACAGGGCCCCATCCACCTGGGAGAGCGCCTCCTCGACCGAGGAGAAAACCGACTGCGAGGCGAAAGCCCCCAGGGATTCACCGCAGACGAAGAGAGCGGGCCTGTCAGCCTCGTCCATCGCGTCGAGTTCGGCCCGCACCGCCCGAAATAGCACGGCCGATGCCTCCTGCGCTGGCTCGAGGCCGGTCAGCCAGTTGAGGGCCGAGGGCACGTAGGAGTACTGGAGCGAAGCGGTGGCACAGTTACCGCGCGTCAGGAACTCAAGGGGCTGGACCTGCCACTCGTCAACCCAGCCGGAGCCGGTCGACGCGGCGATGAGAATGACGGCACGATCGAAGGCACCCGTGCGGCGCAGCTCGGCGACCACCGTCGCCGCGGCCTGCTCGATGCCCGCCCCACCCGCGGGCATGCCGGAGTAGACGCGGATCGGCTCCATGGCCTCGCCGCCGGTGACCTGGGCGATGTCGAGGCGCGAGGGGCCGCGCCCCAGGAAGACGCGCCCCTGACCGCCGACGGATTCCCAGGTGACGGGCGAGGCCGGGGAGGCGGAGCGCTCGGGCACGAAAGGCTTGTAGATGCCGCGAGCGGTACGCGTGTTCATCTGCTCGGCATGGTGGCGGAAGAAGCCGATCCCACCGCGCAGGATCACGTTGGAGGTCAGGAAGAAGACGATGGCGGCCAGGATCGCGACGCCCACGACGATCGCCGCCGGGCGCGGCATGTAGCCGCCGAGCACCCCGATCAGCATGCGCCCCAAGCGATTCAGGCCAGCCACGATCGCGATGAGGCACCAGGCGATGACGACCGTGCCGGCCGTGCCCAGGAGATACTCGCCGAAGGTCTCCCCCGGCATGTTCACGAGCCTGGCCGCAACGCGGGCGCGACGGTGGGACTGGATGACCGCGTAAAGCCACCAGATCGCAAAGAGGGCGGCGACGCAGACGCGGAAGCCGATCTCGACGGGCTCGGATGCGCGGATCGTCAGGCCTGTCATGGCGATGACGCGGGCACCCACGTTCTGGATGACCACACCCGCGATGTACCCGCAGGACACGAGGACGCCCGAGGCGACTGCATGCCACGCCCACGAGCGAGCCATCAGCGACGGCGCCACGCTCACCGCGTACATGGCGAGGGCGGCGATCACTCCCAGAAACGAGACAGCCATGGCCCCCATTGTGCCAGGCGCAGCCGAGGCGTTCAGGAGCGGCACGAGGCACCTGCTCCCACACGTTTCTGGGCTGAGCACACGACCACCGCATTCACGTCGCGCATGACGTTCATACGGGGCCCGATCATTCAGTGTCGCCCACACGGTCACAATCGGATACCGTGGGCATAGCACCACCGACTTCGTCACCACCGGAAACGGTTCAAACAACGGCGCAACGGACCCACGACGCACCCCACACGACCCAGGAAGACCGATGACCGACAACTACTCCGATCAGACCCGCGCGCTCCTCAACCTCCTCAACAAGCTGCCCGCCAAGCCGCAGATCACCTTCCGCGGCTACGTCGATCGCGCAGTGGACCGGGTGCGGGTCGTCGGCTCGCCGACGCTCACCGCCACGACGCACAGCCTCGAGATCGCGACGAACAACCTAGCCCGGCCGGAGGTCGCCATCGTCGTCGGCGCCAACGGGCGCGACCTCACGCCGATCCTTCAGGGGGCTCCCAACTTCAACCTCCAGGAGGTCACCTACCTCCCGAACTCTTACTTCCTCCAGCACGTCGCTCACGAGTACAACGGCGTGACGATCCAGGTCTACGAGGAGATCGTTCTGAACAGCCAGTCAGCAGGCTTCACGATCACTCATCCGCTGCACACCTGGGACCCGGTCCTGGCCGTCCTTGACCCCGCTCTGCGTGCCGCGCGGGAGCGCCCGCTCCCCATGCCTGAGGGTTCCTCGGACAGGTTCCTGGAGCCCATTCACTGACGTCCCGCGCGCTCGGCTCGCCCACCTCTCACAGGTGGGTGAGCCACACGAGGGTCGCGTACGGGATGGTGACCAGCTCCCCCGGCGCGTACCCAAGGTGCTCGTAGAGGTACCAGCGTAGGTTCTCCTGCATGCGCGCACGCCCCGCCTCCGACGAGCGGATGTACGAGGAGCGGGTCGTGCCCAGGGTGAGGATCTCCTCGGGGGTCATACGGTCCTCCCATGCGACCTGGGTGAGGGTCATCGGGGCGAAGCCGCCGCCCGGCATGGGCGGCCTGTCGGGGCGGTGTACGTCGCCCGAGCGCATGATGCGCGTCAGGCGATGCACCCACGGAATCGACACGGCCATCTGGTTCCACACGATGGCGAGCGCGCCGCCGGGTGCCAGGATCCGGGCGGCCTCGAGGCCCGCACGCTCCGGATCCATCCAATGCCAGGACTGGGCAAACACGACGATGTCATACACGCCGTTCGGTAACCCTATGTCTTCCGCAACGCCGCCGTGCCACGTCACGCCTTCGATCGACGAGGCCTGGGTGCGCATCGCCTTGGACGGTTCGACCGCGTCGACGAGGAGACCGCCGCGAGCCAGGAGCTCACTCATCTTGCCGGTGCCCGCGCCGATGTCGGCGGCGCGCAGTGGGCCGCCCCGGCCCGGCATGTTCTCTCTCCGCGCGCGCTGCGCTGCGTCGATCAACGCGGCCACAGCCTCGTCCGGGTAGGCGGGGCGCACGGAATCGTAGGCGCCGCCCTCACCGACGAAGGGATTGACATCGAGCGAAGCGGACACACTGTTCGATATCGCGTCACGATCCCCGTACTGAGGCCACGAATGAGTGGTGGCCGCGCGCCCCGCCACGGCCTCGTTGTCGGGAGCGCTCACAGGAGCGAGCTCCCCAGTCGACACACGTTGTCGATGTAATGGACGTGCCACGGCAGGCCGCGCCACTCCTCGTAGGTCAGTTCGCGCGACTGCTGACGTGTGCGCTCGTCGTTGCCATGCAGCATCTCCACCAGGCGCGAGCTGTCGGCGACGAGCACGATCTCGTAGTTGAGGCCGAAGGAGCGCACATCCATGTTAGACGATCCAATGAAGCACAGGCTGCCGTCGACGATCATGTACTTGGAGTGCAGCATCCGCGGCTTGCGGTACAGGTGGATGCGCACGCCCGCCTTGAGCAGCGGCCCATAGTACGAGCGCTGCGCGTGGCCGACCAGGAACTGGTCAAATTGCTCGGAGACGAAAAGCTCGACCTCCACGCCCGACAGCGCCGCGTTCATCAGGGCGGTCATGAGCGCCTCGTCCGGGATAAAGTAGGGGCTCGTGATCGACACGTGCGTGCGCGCCAACGAAATCATGTGGACGAAGGCGCGCAGGTTCGGCTCGCCCTTGAACGCGGGACCCGACGGGATGATCTGCATGGCCGAGATGTGCGTGTCCTCGTTCTTGGCCGCCAGCTGCGCGGCGGGCGGGGTGAGGACCTCGGGCGTGAGGATCTCCTTGCACGCGTAGTACCAGTCGACGGCGAAGACCGCCTGGATCTGCGCGACGATGGGGCCGGTGACGGACACGCTCGTGTCGTCGTAGAGCATGCCGGACTTCGCGTACGAGGGGGTGTCGTAGTCGGGGGCCACGAGGTTGTGGGAGCCGACGTAGGCCTCACGCCCGTCGATGACGAGGATCTTGCGGTGGTTGCGCAGGTCGGGGCGGCGAATCTGCCCGCGCAGCGGGGCGAAGGGCAGCATCTCGTGCCACTCGATGCCCATGGCGTTCAGGCGGCGGCGGAAGTCCTTGTGGCCCGGGATCGTGCGCATGCCGTGGTGGTCGACGAGCAGGCGGACGGTGACGCCACGCGCGACCGCGCGCTCGAGGGCCTCGTAGAAGGGGGCCGTGTACTCATCCCAGGACGTCTGGTAGTACAGGGCGTTCACGTGGTGGGTCGCCGCGTCGATGCTGGCGGCCATGGCCCGGAAGGTCTCGGCAGTGTCGTTGTAGAGGCGACCAACCCGTCCCACAGAGGCCGGGAAGCCGCTGAGGGTCCCGGACAGTCGCATGATCGAGGCGGTGTCATCGTCCGAGCCTGCGGGCAAGCCGTCGGGCCAGTCCGGCACCTCGTAGTTCTCAGGGTCGGGCGCGGTCGAGCCGGCCACGATGGCATCGACCAGCTGGCGGGCCTCCGGGTCGTCGTCGAGCCGCCGACCCATCGCCCACCACGAACCGAAGATGACATACAGCGGCACACCCAGGAGCGGCCACAGGAAGATCAGCAGCAGCCACGCCGTCGACGTGGAGGCGCGGCGATGCTTGGGGACGATGCCGAGCGCAATGATACGGATGGCGAACTCGAAAGCCCCAAAGAGGAGCCACGCCCACAGCGGCAGTTCAGGATGTGGCGGCAGCATACACCTATGGTAGCGAGCGCCCCAGATCCTGGTCGGCCCACCGCTGCCAATGCGGCGCGTAAGTCTGCCCGTCGCGCGCGAGCGCCCTGCTGCGTCGTTCGTCCTCGCCGGGGTCGGCGATCCACACGCTGAGGTCGGCTTCGGCGTCGATGGCGCCGCAGCCCTCAATGATCGTCGGGGCGAGGGGGACGCTGATCGTCGCCCCGGTTCTACCGTTCTCCCAGTCCCAGGCCTCGTAGGAGGAGGCACGCCCTCCCCGCAGATCGGCGGCAATTCGACGCGCGATGTGGGCGCCCTCCGCGAGGCCGTCCCAGCCGGGGTACCAGTCGTCAAGGTGCAGGACCTGCCAGCCGTTCACGAGCCGAGCAAGCGCGGCGGCCAGCGTGGACTTGCCGGAGCCGGAGTAGCCGTCGATCGTGACGACCGGGACGCCGGGGCGCGCGCCCGCCTCACCAGACGAGGCCGGGGCCCGCTCCCCCGCCAGGGCACTCAGGCGGGGGGCGAGCTCGCGGGCGGCCTCATCGGGGCCCATCGTGACGGGGACGGTGACCCTCAGGCCCACTCCCCCGCTCACGTCTTCCCAGGTCGGGCCTCTCATCGGCCCACCGGGGCGAAGGTACCCGCCCAGATGCTCGCGGCCAGCGCGATCGCGGGCAGGGCGATGGCGACAACCATGAGGACGGCATCGGCAGCGCGCAGGCGCGAGGGGCGTGCCCACGTTCGCTTGCCTTCCGCGCCGAAGCCCCTTGCCTCCATCGTGGTGGCCAGCTTGCCGGAGCGACGCAGCGCGAACACCAGCAGCGAGAAGGAGCCTCGCAGGAAGGAACGGATGCGCGAGGAGTCACCCACGCCTCGGGCACGGCGCGCCCGCTCAAGGGCCTTCCAGTCGGCCGCCATCAGCGACGTCATGCGCGCGCCCGCGAGCGCCGCCAGCACGGGGCGGGCGGGCAGGTGCAGGATCTGCGCGAGCCCGTCACCCATGTCTGTCGGATCAATGCGGTCGAGCAGAGCAATCGCAGGCAGGACGATCGCGCACATGCGCAGGCCGATGCCCAGCGCCAGCCACATCGAGTGGTCCGAAACCGCTGCCGGCCCGAACTGCCAGTACACGGTTCCTCCCGGTGAGGCGTAGAGCAGCATGGACAGCGCGCCGAG
This sequence comes from Schaalia odontolytica, assembly GCF_009730335.1. GTDB lineage: Bacteria > Actinomycetota > Actinomycetes > Actinomycetales > Actinomycetaceae > Pauljensenia > Pauljensenia dentiphila. The sequence continues at coordinate 337,294 of NZ_CP046315.1, read as the reverse complement.
CGGCGCGGCCAGCAGCAGCGGCGTCGCCTTCAGGAAGAAGCTGCGCGCCGACACGCCCGACAGGGGCATGAGCGCGAGCTCGAGAATGACGGCAACGGCCGCGCTCACCGGGTCAATCGTGATCAGCAGGGGCGTGGTTGCGACCAGGAGGGCGAGCACGCGGGCAACGGGATTCGTACGCACGAGGAGGCCTCGGGCGCCGCGCTTCGGGCCGCGATCGTGAACGTTCCCGGCGGGGGCGGACCCGGCCTCGTCCGTGGAATCTTCGGGGGCCGCGCCGCGCGTGCCGACCTGCCCGAGGTCGACGACGCGCTGGCCCATCGCGGCCACGAACGCGGGGTCGTGCGTGATCGACACCAGGGTGACGCCGCGCTCCAGGGCGGCGCGCAGCAGGCGCACGAGGCCCAGCCATGTGCCGCGGTCCTGGCCGAAGGTCGGCTCGTCGAGGATCAGCAGCTCGGGGGCGCTGATGAGCGCGGTCGCCACCGACAGGCGGCGCTTCTCGCCGCCTGACAGCGTCATGGGGTTGGCGCGCGCGAGTTTGGTCAGGCCCAGGGCCTCGAGGTGTTCGTCGATGAGGGGGGCAATCTCTTCGTCGGTCATGCCGGCGGCGCGCGGGCCGATCGCGAGCTCCTCGGCGACGGTGGCGGCCAGGAACTGATACTCCGGCTCCTGGAAGACCATGGACATGCGGCCGAGCAGCTGCTTGCTGCTCCACTCGTGCGGGTCACCGTCCGTGCCGTCGGCGGTCTCGACCTCGACCGTGCCCGCAAGGGGCGGCAGGAGACCCGCGAGCGTCAGGGCAAAGGTTGATTTTCCGGCGCCGTTAGCGCCAACGATGCAGGTGGAGACGCCGCGCTCGATCGTCAGGTCGATGCCGCTGCGTACGGGGGCGGACGCGTCGTAGCCGATCGTCAGGTCGGTGACGCGGGTGATCGGGGTGGTGCCTCGCGCTCCCCCTTCCGGGCTTTCGGACGAGGCCGGTGGGACCTTGGGGGCGGGTCCGACCTCGGCGGCGACGTCGTCGCCGGGAAGCCAGATGCCGCGCTCGCGCAGGGCGTCGCCCTGCTGCGCGAGGACCTCGTCGAGCGGGCCGTCTGCGGCGATCGCACCGTCCGCGACCACGATGACGCGATCCACGAGGGAGGCCCACACGTCGACGCGGTGCTCGACGACGACCACGGTCGCGCCCGTGCGCTCGACGACGGTTTCGACGGCGGCGCGCACCTCGGCGACGCCGCTCGGGTCCAGGTTCGCGGTGGGCTCGTCCAGGAGCAGCAGGCCAGGGCCCATCGCGAGAATCGACGCCAGGGCCAGCCGCTGCTTCTGCCCGCCCGACAGCTCCGTCGTCGAATGATCCAGGGGGACGCTCAGGCCCACTGCCTCGAGCGAGTTCTCCACGCGCGGCCAGATCTCCTCGCGCGCAACCCCCAGGTTTTCCATGCCGAAGGCCACGTCATCGCCCACGCGGGCGAGAACCACCTGAGCCTCGGGGTCCTGCATGAGCAGGCCCACGCGGCCCCTCGCCTCGGCCGGAGCGACGCCGTCGACGGTGAGCGTGCCGGTGGCATCGCCCTCCTCAGCGCCGCCCAGCAGGCCGGCCAAGCCACCCATGAGCGTCGACTTGCCCGACCCGGACGGGCCCAACACCAGCACGCGCTCGCCCGGCGCGATATCGAGATCAACACCCGACAGCACGGCGTTCTTGCGCCCGGCGTGACGCCATCCCCAGCCGCGCGCGCACACGCGCGCGCCCTCACCCAGCGGCACCTGGCCGTCCGGGGAGGAAGCGGGGCGGGAGGAGGCGGAGTGGGCCTCGTCCATGGATCGGGAATCAGACAAGCTCACGCGCTCCACGGCCGGAGGCGAAGCGATCCAGGGCACCCGTCTTCGCGAGCGCATTCGTCAGCGCCCACGCGAGCAGGCCGGCCAGAACGATGCCCGACGCCATGCCGCACACGAGGTAGATCACGTTGTAGAGCACGCCCTTTGCGAGGTGGCCGGAGAGGAAGAGCTCGAGAACCCACTCGAACGCGAAGGACACGGCGCCCGCAGCACCCACGATCGTCGCGTTGAAGCGGCGGTAGGCGACCAGGGCGAAGACGACCTCCGCGCCGAGGCCCTGCGCGAGACCCGAGTAGATGGTCTCGACGGCCCACTGGGAACCCAGGGCCATGGAGACGGTCGCCGCCATCAGCTCGACGAAGAGCGCGGCGCCGGGCTTGCGGATGACGTAGCCACCGAGCGTGCCGCCCAGCAGCCAGACACCCGTCACCAGGCCACCCACGCCGGGGCCGATGGTCTTGAGGAACTCGTAACTTGCGCCGCCCACCTGGTTCCAGACAACAAAAATGAGGCCGCAGGCGACGCCCAGGACGGCGGCGGTGACGATGTCAATGACCCTCCAGCGGAGGGACGGAGCAGTGGATGCCATGCGAAAATACTCCCTTCGTGTTGCACAGCGGCCACGAGGGAAGAGCCTTCCTACGCCGGTATGATCCGGATCAGGTTCTACGGTCGGGGGTGGTCCCCTCTCAGCTCGGTTCGAGCTCCCGTGGCACTCTGGTGAGCATAGTCACTTGGTATTCATTGCGCTACTCATGCAGGTGGGGGCCGGTATGAGGGCCCTCTCCCGTGCCCCCGTCACCGAGGACACCGCGCGACGCGCGACGCAGCAGGAAATGGCGGTTCGCGAAGGCCGCGCCCACGATGAACGCAATCCAAATCAGGGAATAGACGAGGCCGGGGCGAGTATCGTCCCACATCGCCAGGATGACGCCCATGCAGCCCATGAACGCAAGCACGATCCAGGCGCTAATCGCGCCGCCGGGGGCCTTGAACTTCAAGGCGGCATGCAGCTGCGGGCGCTTACGCAGGTAGACCAGGTAGGACACGACGATGACCACCCACACGCCCATGAACAGCGTGGCCGACACCGAGGTCACCAGCGTAAAGGCCGCGGAGATCGAGCCGCCCATCCCCATGATGACGATGCCCGACAGGAGGCACACGCAGGACAGGAACAGGGCGTTGAGGGGCACATGGTGGCTGGACAGACGGGCGAAGACGCCGGGCGCCTGCTCCTGGCGGGCCAGGCCGTAGAGCATGCGCGACGTGGAGTAGATACCCGAGTTCGCGCTCGACGCGGCCGAGGAGAGGACCACCAGGTTGACGATCGTGGCCGCGGCGCCCAGCCCGGTCAGCGAGAACATCGTGACGAAGGGCGATTTCTCGGGGCTCACCTGATCCCAGGGGGTCACCATCATGATGGCCGCGAGCGCCGCCACGTAGAAGAGCATGATGCGAACGGGGATGGAGTTGACGGCCTTGGGAAGGGTGTTGTCCGGGTCGTCGGTCTCGGCGACTGTCGTGCCGACCATCTCGATCCCGATGAAGGCGAAGAGGGCGATCTGGAAGCCGCCGAGGAAGCCGGTGAATCCGGTCGGGAAGAAGCCGCCATGGCTCCACAGGTTCGAGACTGCGGCCACGGTTCCCTCCTCGTCAACCGTACCCATGGCGACCATGGCGAAACCGACGATGACCAGGGCGATGATCGCGACGATCTTGACGAGCGCGAACCAGAACTCCGTCTCACCAAAGGCCTTGACCGTCATCGCGTTGAGGGCAAAGAGCAGCAGAGTCGTCGCGCCGATGGGGATCCACGCGGGCAGGTCCGGCCACCAGAAGTGCGTGTAGCCGGTGATAGCGATCATGTCCGCGACGCCGGTGACCACCCAGCACGCCCAGTAGGTCCACCCCGTCACGAAGCCGGCCCACGGGCCGATGAGGTCGCGGGCGATATCCGCGAAGGTCGCGTACTTGTGGTCGGAGAGCAGCAGCTCACCGAGGGTGCGCATGAACAGGAAGAGGACCGCGCCGATGATCATGTAGACCAGAAGGATCGAGGGGCCCGCGACCGAGATCGTCTTACCCGAGCCCATGAACAGGCCCGTACCGATCGCGCCACCGATGGCGATCAGCTGAATGTGGCGGTTCTTCAGCGTGCGCTGAAGCTTTTCACCACCCTGCTGGGGCTTACCGTGTTCGACGTGCTCAACTGTCATCGTTGTTCCTTCCGCCTGCTCCCTGCCCGGGGACTTTTTGCGAGGCCTTTGCGCGCTCGCGTGACGCGCTTGACTATCCAACGCTACCGCACAGGTACGCTCATAACCGAATCCAGAGCTACGCATGGCAGAGCAAGCGCATTCAAGTTAGGTTTGCCTTATGACACAGAATTCGACGCGTTCGACGGGCGAGACCTCGTACCCCCTGATCTCCGTGGCCACGGTTCCCACCGAGCGGGCTGCGCGCTACGGCAAGCAGCTCGTGAGCCACATGGGCCACAAGATCACGGGTTCCTGGGACGAGGAGGCGGGCAGCGGATACCTGCTGTTCGACCGCGAGGGTCCGGTTCTGGGGCGCTTTGACGTGATCGCGTCGGCTTCTGATCTGAGGCTTGAGCTGCGCACGGAGCCCGAGCGCGCCGATCGCCTCGAATTCATCGTCGGCATCCACCTGGCGCGCTTCGGCGCACGCGACAGCCTCGCTATTTCGTGGGAGCGCACCGACGGCAGCGAAGGTTCGACGCAGGGACCCCTCACCCCCGAAGAGGTCGAAGCGCACGCCCGCGCCAAGAAGGCAGCCCGCGAGGCGGAGCGTGAGGCGGCTGAACGTGAGGCCACTGATCATGTGGCAACAGAACGAGAGGCCTCGGAACGGTAGAGCGCAGCTCACAGCGCAGGAGGCGTGCACCGGGAGGCATTGCACTATTTTCGCCAGCATTGCACTACTTAGCAGGGCATTGCACTAGCTACTATCCAGTGCAATGCCCCCCATCTAGTGCATTGCTCCCCAAAATGGCGCAACGCTTCGGAGTCACAAGCTCCACCATGGTTCGCCCGACAACTCCTACACCCGGCACTGCACCTCTTACGGGACGCTACACCTCTTACGGGACGCTACACCCGATCAGAACGGGTGCACTGCCTACGGATCGGGTGCAGCGCCCACGCCCACAAGCACAACCTCGGCGAGCGCCCGGCAGCCCGCAGCCTATGCCCCGCCACTGTTCCCACATTCACCAATTCCGCACGTAATTCCCTGACGGCCACACACAACAACACGCTGAAAACCGCAGGATTTCAACGTTCTGACTTAAACTTTTGAAGTATCCGCACGGGAATTGCATGCGAAATTTCGGGGACACACACGGACGGACACTCAGCTCACGATCCATGAACCACACCGCTAACAAACAGCCCCCGCAGCCGTGAGGCTGCGGGGGTGCAAAGTCGGGCAACGCGCTCACTACGCGTCATTCGCCCGCGAAATGCCACGACAGCGGAACACCACCGGCATCCCCAGATGCCGGCGCAGAAACTCAGAGACTCAGCGGCCCTCGAGGTAGTTCTTCGCGGCACTCAGGACCTGCTCCCACATGCCGACCTCGTCTTCGTACGCCTGGCGGGCCTCGGCCTCGTCGTCGGAGACCGACGCCAGACCCGACTCCTCCACGTGGATGGCGACGCCGCCACGCTCCTCGGACAGGGAGATTTCGATGCGGGTCGCATACTCGTCCGGCAGCTCGTCGTCGGCCAGCGGGTACCAGCGGAAGGCGACGACGTCCGTCGGATCCTCGTCGGCCTTTTCGATCAGCCAGTCGCCGGCGTCCGGGTCGCTCACGCGATAAATTCCGTCATCCCCGAGCGTCACCTCGTGGTCACCCAGCGGGCCATCGTTGACCCACCAGCCCGGCTCCGACACGAGCGCCCACGCGGCCTCAATGTCGCAGTCCACGACCACGTCGGTCTCAACGCGATCCAGGTCGTCCTCAACGTCGGCGTCAGAAGTCATGTCAAAGAAGCTCATACACCAACGGTACCGGGTCGGACGCTCCCAGGCACGCGAATGGACACCCCAACGCGCGCCCATCTCCGCACGTCGTCAGGCACCGGACCAGTCATGGGAATAGGCGCCCGTGCGAGCACGTCGGCGCACAGATGCGCGAGGCATTGGAAGGCCACGTCTTCGTGCGCATACGACGCGGCCGTGGCCAGCCACGCGGGAAAGCGAGAGTCGGCCACGGCCTCGTCGTGTCAAAGAGCCTCAGGCGAGACGCGTGATGCGGTAGCGCCAATCCACGGGGCCGACCTCGAGGGTCTCCACGCGGTAGTGCTGCTCGGAGTCCTGCAGGTGCGCGAACAGCGGCTCGGGCTGGTGGGGCGCGCAGATCTGGATGTTCTCGCCGACGGGCAGGTTATCGACCGCCGCGAAGAGGACCGCGTGGCGCACAACGCGGGGGATCGAGTGGATGACCAGCTCGTCCGCGCCGGGGCGGTGGATGACGCCGGCGCCGCCAGCGTGGACGTTGCCCGCCGAGGGGGCGCCGTCGCCGCAGCCGCAGCCACCGGCCGTGGATTCGATGGGCTCGGCGGCCATCTCGTGGGGACGCTCGGCGGGAGCGTCGTGGCCACCGCAGCCGCAGCCGCCCTGCTCGGCGGGGGCCTCAGCAGCCTCGGCGGGAGCGTCGTGTCCGCCGCAGCCGCAACCGGCGTGCTCGGCGGGGGCCTGCTCAGCGGCCTCATGGCCGCCGCAGCCGCAGCCGGCGTGCTCGGCGGGCGCCTGCTCGGGAGCCTGCTCGGCGCGCGCCTTCTTACCCTCGCCACCGCAGCCGCAACCACAGCCGCCGCCCTCGGAGGGGACGGTGTTGGCGTCGACCAGCTTGAACATCTGACGGTCAGTCATGTCTTTTCCTTATCCTTCGGCCCGACGGGCCATTTCAGCGAACCTTACCCAGTGTAGGCATGCCTCAGCCGCGTCCGCGCGTTCACTTAATGAGGAACTCGGCCTCGACCTCGACGCTGACGTTGAGGGGCAGCGCGGCGACGCCCACGGCGCTGCGCGCGTGCTGGCTGCCGAAGATCTCACCGAACAGCTCCGAGGCGCCGTTGATGACGCCGGCCTGCCCGTAGAAGTCGGGGCGCGAGGACACGAAGCCCACGACCTTCACGACGCCCGCGAGGTTGTCGATGCCGCCCGCAACGGAGGCGGCTGCGGCCAGGGCGTTGAGGGCGCACACGCGCGCCGCGTCCTTGGCGTCCTCGGGGTCCGCGCCGTCCTCGCCGACCGCGCCGATGCACACGGGCTCGCCGTTCACGACGGGGATCTGGCCGGAGGTGCGCACGACGCCACGGTCGATGACGGCGGGCACGTACGCGGCGACGGGCGTGGCGACGGCGGGCAGTTCGAGGCCGAGCTCGGCGAGCTTTTCGGAGGGGAGCATGAGGGGTCCTTTCATTGTCATCGACGAGGCCGGGGCCTCGTCCTTTGGGTCCAGTTTAGTTGCGCTGATCCCGGGGGTGGCGAGCGAGGGTGCGGGCGTGAGATACCGGCCGAGGCCTCGGCGAAAAAGACGCGATGCAGGCATGCGTGCGCCCCACGTGTCGACAATCACGCGGGGCGCACTACTGGGAAGCCTCAGCCCTGGGGTGCGGCCGGGGGCTGACCGCCCTGACCCGGACCGCCCGCCGGGGGCTGGCCACCCGCCGGGGGCTGGCCACCCTGACCCGGGCCACCGGGGCCCATGGGGCCGCCCATTCCGCCGCCCTGGCCGGCGGTCGCCTCAGTGGATGTGCCGTCGACGCTCACCGTGTAGGTGGAGCCGTTGGTCATGCCGGAGGTCGAGTAGATGACGTTTCCGAAGGCCTTGGGCGAGGTGTAGGTACCCAGGACGGAGCCGGAGGAGTCCGTGATCGTCACGGTCGCCCCTGCGGAGCCGGAAGCCGCAGCGGAGATCCAGCCCTGGCCGTCGGTCGTGGTCGGCGTCTCCACCATCTCGTTCGTGGCGAAGGCGATGACCGTGCCGCCCGTGATGCTCATGGCGCCGTTGGAATCCAGGGCGCCGTTCGCGCCGGACGCCGGGCCGTAGACGGTCGTCGTGCCGCCGCTGATGGTCAGCGAGCCGTTGGAGTCGAGGCCGTCGCCGTTCGCGTTGACGGTCACGGTGCCTCCGGTGATGTTCAGCTGCTCGCCGGTGTCCTCCATCGAGCCGCCGCCGTCAGCCATGCCACCGGGGCCCATCTGCTGGGTGGTGGTCGTGGTGGTGGTCGTATCGGAGCTGGACTCGGCGACGGCGGCCAGGCCGGCCTCGACAGTGATCGAACCCGAGGCGTTGATGCCGTCATCGCTCGAGGTCAGGTCGACGGTGCCGTCGGAGATCGTGATGAGGCCGCCCTCGAGGGCCTCGTTCGACTGCGTGACGGTCACGGTTGCGCCGTCCAGGACGGCCGCGACCTCGGTGTGCACGCCATCGTCGCCGGAGGCGGCGGTGATCGTGCCCGAGCTCAAGCGCAGCGCGCCGTTGGAGTGGATGGCGTCATCCCCCGCGTCGATGGTGGTCGTGCCGCCGTCGACGATGATGTAGGTCTGAGCCTTGATGCCCTTGGTCGAGCCCGTGGAGGGCTTGCCGGCCGAGGCGCCGCCGCCCGAGGTGATCGACAGGGTGCCGCCGGTGACGATCGCGTCGGTGTACGCGTCGATGCCGTCGCCTCCCGAGGTCAGGGTGACGGTGCCGTCCACGATGGACACGTAGCCCTTGGTGTCGTCGTTGTCCTGGTCGGACTTGAGGGCGTCGCCGCCGGAGTTCACAGTGACGGTGCCGCCCGCAATCGTCAGGGAGTCCTTGCCGCGCAGGCCGTCATCCGAGGCGGTCGCGTTGATCGTGCCGCTCAGGACGTAGAGGTCATCCTTGGAGGTGATCGCGTCCGAGGCGCCGGAGGTCACGTTGAGCGTGCCCGAGCCGGTGACGGTGAGGTCCATGTCGGCGTAGATGGCCGCGTTCGCGTCCTCCGTGCCGGTGTAGGTGCCGTCGGTGATCGTCGAGGTGCCCTCGAGAGACAGGACGAGGTCGTCACCGCTGGTCGCTTCGATCGCGGTGCCCGTGGAGGAGGTGATGGTCGCATTGTCGAGAATCAGGACGACCTGGTCCTCGGACCCTGCGGCCACGACGACCTTTCCGGTGAAGGAGCCGCTGAGCTTGTAGACGCCAGCCTTGGAGATGGTCAGCACGCCGTCGCTGACGGACACGGCGTCGGACGAGGAGGTCGCGGTCGCGCCGCTGAGCGTCACGTCGACGGCGTCCGAGGCCTTCCAGTCACTGTCCTTCACGTGGGAGGCCTTCGCGTTCGAGGCCAGGGCGTCGGCCGCGGTGGGCGGCGCGGTCGTGTCGCCGTTGGTTCCGGAGGCGGCGACGGCTGCGGTGGCGGTGGTCGTCGCGGAGGACGAGGAGGCCGTTCCCGATGCGCTGCACGCACCCAGCGCCAGCGTTCCAACGAGGGCGATCGCGCCGATCGTCCGGGCGGGGGTCCAAATTTTCTGAAGGGCTTTCATATGTCTGTCTCTTTCGTGCAGTTAAAGCTTGTGTTTCTTATGCTCAGCGCTTTCGTTTCATGTGCTGTCGAAACTGCGGGCGCCGGTGTTAGGTCTGTCAGGCCGCCATCGCGAGGGGCGCGTCGTGCGCGAGCTCGGGGACCTCCACGTATTCGTGAAAGTAACGGTCCAGCGTGCGGTGCCACTTGTTCGCGGGCAGGCGGTGCATGGCGGCCATCGCGGTCCCGTACTTGGAGATCTTCACGGGTCGCACGCCGCCCTCCCACAGGAGGTGGTCCACCACGGATGGGGTCGCACCCGACTTCGTTTCGATAATGACCAGGTCGGGGCGAGCAACCTCGGTGCCGTCCGTGCGCAGCGAGCGCCACAACAGGTTCGTGTCCACCGTCGCGCGTCCCACGCCACCGGGCAGGAGCAGGGTGTTGCGCTCGTAGGACCCAGCCAGGACCGGCTCAAGGGCGGGCACCAGATGGCCGTATCCCGTCTTCTCAACCTTGCCGGTCACCCACTGGCGGCGCTCACCCGCGAGAGGAGCCCCGGCCTCGTCCCAAGAGATCGGCATACGCTTCTTGACGGTCACGCCGCGCGGGCCGCGGGTCTTGACCTCCAGGAACGAGGCCTTGGACGAGAGGTAAGAGCGGGTGCGGACCTTGAAGCGACGGCGACGCTTGAGCGCGGTCAGCAAGTACGAATCCATGTCGGGGGTGTCGTAGTAGGTGGAGGCGTAGCCCTGGGACACCTGGCCGTCGATGTTCAGGACCAACACGTCCTCGGGGAGGCGGCTCAGAATCGCCGAGGCCGTGGCGGCGTCCAGCGCGTACTTGCGGTCCACTCGGGTCAGCATCGCCGCGCGCTTATTCAGTTCATCGAGGCCGATCGAGTCGAGGTCGGCGAGAATCGAGTTCAGGGTGGCGTTCATGAGTCGTGTCCTTGGTAGTGGCGGTCTGTGGGGTGTTCGCTGGCGGGCGGCGGGTGGGCTGGCGTGTCAGGCGACCTTCGAGCGCACATCCACGAGAGTCAGGTCGTTCACGAGGTCGAGCTTGACGACGCTGACCGAGGCGACGGACGCGCCGAGGCGCTGCTCGAGGGCCGCCTTGAGTTCGGCCGGGTCGGCGATCGCGCGGTCCAGCTGGACGGTCTGCGAGGTGTAGCGGCCGAAGATCAGCTTCGAGTCACCGAAGGCCAGGGCCACAAGGATCAGGGCGATCAGTCCTCCCAGCAGCGGGGTCACCGCCGAGGACATGCCCGTCAGCAGGCCGAGGGCCAGCGAGGCGAAGTAGTAGGCGATTTCCGTCTGCGAGATCTGGTCGGACCTCAGTCGGATAATCGAGAGAACACCGAAGAGGCCGAGGCCGAGGCCCGCACTCACTGTCGAGTTCGCGAGGATGATCGTGACGGCGAGGACGCCGACATTCACACCGAGGAAAGCTGCGACCAGGTCAGCGCGGCGGTGCCGTGGGAAGTACAGGCCGAACACGAGAGCGGCCATGGCAACCAGGTCAATGGCGATCAGAATCAGGGCGGTCATTGGTGTCTCCTTTTGTCGATGCACCAATTTCCCCACTCGACCCTATGAAGAACCTATGAAGCTCTCATATTTCCCATATGACTTTTCGGCATGTTGCTGTGAAGCTGTGAATGCCAGTGTTTGAGCGGGCACTTTTCGTTGTGTTTCTGGGGTTTTGCTTGCTGTGTTCTCGATTGCTTGCCTGGGCGCCGCGTGCTGTGTCAGGCCTGGCTGCTTGGTGTGCCCGTGGGCGGCGGCCCGCCCGCTCGCCGTCCGCGCCGCGAGCTTCGCTCGGCGCGTCGTCTCGAAGCCCGGCCAGGCCCCGCCACCGCCCACGGGCACCGCAGCCAGGCCCCTACTGGGACCCCGTCGCTCGCCCCCAGCCCTAACACCCGGCCCTCACGCCCCTCATTCCTGAACCCACACGCAATTTCGCATGCAATTCCCCCGACACTATTTCAAACCTTGAATTGAGATCATTGGAATTGCAACGTTTTCAGACTTTATTGAAACTTCTCCCAATCGAATTGCATGCGACTTTTCGGGGGGCCGACTCCGAACACCACCACAGTCACCACAGCCAGGCCCCTCACCCGCGACTAGGCCACACAAGCGCGAAAAAATTCGCCCTGCTCGCCTCCATCAGTGTCCACGCGCGAAAAAGTTCGCCCAGCACCGCCAAAACTGCCCAAAATCAGCCTATTTTCACTCGCAGGGCGAACTTTTTCGCGGTTTGTTCCAGAATCCACTCCTGCTGGGCGAGTTTTTTCGCGCCGCTGAGAGTCACAGCCGCCTCACAACACCCGCCAACCACCTCGCCTGAAACCGATGACACCAATGCGGGTGGATCACTGCCCCGAGATGAAACCACTGACACCTCTGCGAGCTCCTTGGCGCACACGTTTGAAACCGATGACACCTCTGCTCGCACAAAACAGCCAAATTCAGTCCATTTTCCGCCCGCAAAGGTGTCACGGGTTTCATGCACCCCTCGCCGAGCACCCGCAAAGGCGTCGCCGGTTTCATCAGACATCGAATCAGGGCTGCTGATTCGTAGCAAGGCGCTCAGACGCTCATGCTTGCTGCCTCCGTCACACTCCTGGTAGCGTCGGATCATGAACAACGAGCCTTTCTGCACCCTTCGGAGGCAGACCACCGGTGCACAGGTGGAGTGGTAAGCGTGGCTCGGCCTTCCTCATTTTTGGCAAGAAGACCCCACGACAGTTCTCCTCGGGGTGTGGACCTGGCGGCACGAGGTTTCTGGAAGCTCACTGCGATCGCCATTGTTGTTAACGCCGCCTTGGCGGTGGGCGCCTACGGGATTTCCTCATTCACTCACACCGACGGAATACCGCTCATTTTCATCTGGTTCCCTCTGTACCTGGCCGCCGCACTCCCCCACCTCGTCGAGCAAAGTGTGCGACCATTCTGGTCATCACGTCCCCATTACGAGGACGGCTCCATCGTCATTCCGGGCAACCACCAGTCCATCGCGCTCGTCACGACTGGATTCCTGCTCTACGCTTTCGCAGGCTGGACGATGGCCGCGGGTTTCACGACCGGACAACCCTTCCATGCGGCGCTGTATGTGTTCGCCGCTGCGTCCATGGCCTATCTCGAGTGCACACGTAACCCCGGCAAGGATCTCGTCATCGCCCTCACTGACAAGCAAAAGACAACTCTGACCCCTGAGGGAATTTCCTTCCACTTCCCGGAGCTGCTGTCCGTCGAGGAAGACTCCAACGACCGGGACATCACCATCCTGTGGACGGATAACGTCACCATCGATGACATCATCCATCCAACGATGTTTCTCGAAGCAGACCCCGACACATACGGCGGGCCGTGGAGCATGTCCTCCGAGCGCATCGGCATCCCCTTCACCGGCCTCGACGCCCTCATGCGACACTTCAACGAGCACCCCAAAGACCGCCCGCTCCTGGCCACACCGGACGGCGTCGACCTCGTCAACGACATCCTCGCCGAGGCCCACATGGAACTCGCAACCACACAAAGGAGCCACGCATGAGCACCAAGAAACGCATCCTCGTGACGCTGATCGTCGCGGTCCTGGCCGCGATCGTCATCTTCCCGATGCTGCCCCTCGAATACCGCGACCGCGTCGTCGCAGTCCTCACCCACCCGCTGTACTACCTGGGCTTGGGCAACTGGTGAGCGCTCCGATAGAACGCGCTTAACCCAGGAAGGCAGCGGGATCATCCACGAGTGCATCCAGCACTCGGAACGCCGCACCCCGAACCGTCAGCGACGCAGAATCCGGCAGCACCTCAACGATCGGCGAGGACCACGGGGCCTGCAGCGTGCGTGTCTCGATTTCCTCGCGCGCCGGATCCAGCAGGGCACCACTCAGCTCGGCGACGGCACCGCCCAGCACGACGTGCGGGATGTCCATCGCGTTGATGACCCCCGACAACACGCGCCCGAGGGCCGCCCCGGCCTCCGCCAGCACGGCTCGGGCACGCTCCTGCTCCGCGCTCACACCAAGAGACCCGGAGGTCTTCGCCCCGGCCTCGTCGACGAGGCCCGCGCAACGCAGAATCCCACGCGGCCCGGACCCCGCGGGGGCGCCCACATGCTCGGCGAGGGCGCGCACACCCAGGTAAGCCTCGAGGCATCCGCGCGCCCCGCAGCGGCACAGCGGCCCATTCGGATCCGCGCACATGTGCCCGATTTCGCCGGACCAGGCACGCGCCCCACTCATCGGTCGATGATCGACGATGACGCCAGCACCGACGCCCACCTCGCCCGACACGTACACGAATGTCGACGGACCACCGGCCACCCCCGGTCGTGTGTAAGCAACCGCGTAGGCCGCCAGGTCCGCTTCGTTCGCGACGACCACCGGGTTCAGGTCGGCGAGCGGGGCAAGTAGCTGGTCATGCGGGATGTCTCGCCACCCCAAGTTCGGGGCGAGCGCCAGCCGGGTCGGCGACACCAAGCCCGGCAACCCGACGCCCGTCCCCAGGAACAGGGCGCCATCGGGCAGGGTGCCCTCTAACAGAGCGTGGGCCTCTCGGGCCGCGAGCGCCATCGTCTCCTCCGGTGCGCTGTCGGCGAAATCGCGCTCAATCCGGCGGCGCCCGAGCTCCCGTCCTGCAATGTCGACGAGCATGACATCGAGGCTCGCGACGTCCACTTCGACGCCGAGGGCGACGGCGCTGCCCTCCGCGGGGGTGAGGCGGTTGGCCGGTCGGCCACGACCGCCGCCGTCGCCAGGTTCGAGTTCTCGCACGAGTCCGGCACCCACCAGGTCGTCCACGAGCCGCGAGATAGTCGCGCGCGTCATTCCGGTGCGCTGCGAGAGGCCTGCACGCGTGACCTCGCCCGGCAAGGTGAGGATGTTGCGCAGCACCGTCGACATGTTGGATGCGCGCACATTTTCCGACTTCACACCACGGTTCTGAGCACCCATCCCCCGCTCCGAGGGGCACGGCGAAGCGACCGGTCCGCGACTGATGCGGCCGGCGTCGTTGGCGCTGTCGGAACGGGTCAGCATGGACCCAGGCTACCGTGTCGGGGTAGCGGTGCCCACCCGTCGCACGGACTTGTCGGAGGGCCTTGACGAACGCGCACACAGGTATTAAGTTTTATCCCACAACAAATAAATTGTGACGACGCAAACACGGCGCGCAACGCCCGCGCGACCAAATCCGCGGGACCGGCACACGCACCAAGATCCGCCACCGCACAACGATACGCAGCGCCACCGACGACGCAGCACCATCGCCTCCAACTGAACACCGACGTTCGAAAGGACACCACCATGACAACCACCCCCGACAACAAGTTCTCCTTCGGCCTGTGGACAGTCGGCTGGAATGCGGTCGACCCCTTTGGTACGGGGACCCGCCCGGTCCTGGATCCGTGGGAGTACACGGAAAAGCTCGCGGAGGTCGGCGCATGGGGCATTACCTTCCACGACAATGACGTGTTCGGCTTTGACGCGTCGGATCAGGAGCGTCACGACCGCGTCATGAAGGTGAAGGAGGCGGCCGACGCGGCTGGCCTCGTCATTGAGATGGTCACGACGAACACGTTCACGCACCCCGTCTTCAAGGACGGAGGCCTGACGAACAACGACCGTTCGATCCGCCGTTTTGGCCTGCGCAAGATCCTGCGCAACGTGGATCTGGCTGCGGAGATGGGCGCGACGACCTTCGTCATGTGGGGCGGGCGCGAGGGCGCGGAGTACGACTCGTCGAAGGACCTAAATGCGGCGTTTGACCGCTACAAGGAGGGCCTGGATACGGTCGCCGCCTACATCAAGTCGCGCGGCTACAACCTGAAGATCGGCCTGGAGCCGAAGCCGAATGAGCCTCGCGGCGACATTTTCCTGCCGACGGTCGGCCACGCGCTGGCCCTCATCGCGCAGCTTGAGCACGGTGACATCGTGGGCCTGAACCCGGAGACGGGCCACGAGCAGATGGCGGGCCTGAACTACACGCATGCGCTCGCGCAGGCGCTCAACGCGGGCAAGCTCTTCCACATTGACCTCAACGGCCAGTCGGGTATTAAGTACGACCAGGACAAGGCGTTCGGTCACGGCGACCTGGCCAGCGCGTTCTTCACGGTCGATCTGCTGGAAAACGGCTTCCCGGGAGGTGGCCCGCGCTACGAGGGTCCGCGCCACTTCGACTACAAGCCGAGCCGCACGGAGGGCATGGAGGGCGTGTGGGAGTCCGCGCGCGCGAACATCGAGATGTACCTGACGCTGGCGGCCAAGGCCCGCGGGTTCCGCGAGGATCCGGTCACCCAGGAACTGCTCGAGGCTGCATCGGTTCCCGAGCTGGGCGAGTCGACGCTGGCCGCGGGCGAGTCCCTCGAGGACTTCCTGGCGGATCGCAGCTCCTACGAGGAGTTCGACGCGCAGGCCGCCGGCGAGCGCGAGTACCACTTCGTGGAGCTGTACCAGCAGGCGATGCGTCACCTGATCGGCTGATCGTCTCTTCGACGAGGAGTTGTGTGATGGGCGAGAGGCCTTTCGTTGCGGGCGTCGATTCGTCGACGCAGTCATGCAAGGTGGTCGTGTGGGATCCGGTGTCGGGCGAGGTGGTGCGCGAGGGTCGCGCGCCGCATCCGGAGGGCACCGAGGTTGATCCACGCGCCTGGTGGGACGCGTTGAACGAGGCCGTGGCTGCGGCCGGCGGGTTGGATGACGTGCGGGCGCTCAGCGTGGGCGCCCAGCAGCACGGCATGGTTGTGTTGGATGAGCGCGGTGAGGTGATTCGTCCGGCGCTGCTGTGGAATGACACGAGGAGCGCGGGCGCGGCTCGGGATTTGATCGCGGAGCGCGAGGGGGATTCGACGGGCGAGGCCTGGTGGGCCGATGCCACGGGCTCGGTTCCCGTCGCGTCGTTAACGGTCACGAAGCTGCGGTGGTTGGCGGATCACGAGCCGGAGGCGGCGCAGCGCGTGGCTGCGGTGTGCTTGCCGCACGACTATTTGACGTGGCGGATCGCGGGCGGTTTCGAGCGCTTGGGCCTGGAGGGCTTGGCGACGGATCGGTCGGATGCCTCGGGGACGGGGTACGTGGATCGGTCGGGGTCGGCGTATCGGCGTGACATTCTCGCCCAGGCGCTGCGCTGTGACGAGGAGCGGGCCGAGCACATCGTGCTGCCGCGGATCGCGGAACCGTACGAGGTTGTGGCTCACGGGGACGAGGCGCGCGGCTGGGGCGAGATCGCCCTGGGGCCGGGCGCTGGTGATAACGCGGCGGCGGCCCTCGGCGTGGACTTGGGTCCGGGCGCGGCAATGCTGAGTCTGGGGACGTCGGGCGTGGTCGCGGCGGTGTCGGAGTCTGCCGTGTCGGATCCGTCCGGCCTGGTCACGGGCTTTTCGGACGCGTCGGGCCGGTGGCTGCCGCTGGCGTGCACGCTGAACGCGTCGCGGATTATCGACGCGATGAGGCGGGTGACGGGCCTGGGGTACGAGGAGTTCGACGAGGCCGCCCTGTCGGTTCCGGACGCGGGAGGTCTGCGCCTGATCCCGTACTTCGAGGGCGAGCGCACCCCGAATCTGCCGGATGCGACGGCGACGTTGGAGGGCATGACGCTGGCGAATTGCGACCCCGCGCACGTGGCTCGCGCGGCGGTCGAGGGGCTGCTGACGCTCATGCGCGGGGCTCTGGACGCGGTGCGCGCGCAGGGTGTGCCCATCGAGCGGGTGGTCATGGTCGGCGGCGGGGCGCGGTCGAGAGCGGTTCGGGCCCTGGCCTCGGGCATCCTGGGGGCCGAGGTGGAGGTCCCCTCCCCCGCCGAGTACGTCGCCCTGGGGGCGGCGAAGCAGGCGGCCGCCCTGAACGTGGCGGACCCGGGGGCGGGCGGCTCCGATGTTTGACGAGACGATCACCCGCTGGGGGACGCACAGCGCGAAGTGGGACTTGCTGGCCGCGCACCTGGGCGAGGATGCGCTGTCCCTGTCGGTCGCGGACATTGAGTTCGCGACGTGCCCGGAGGTGTCGCGCGCGATCGTGGACGCGTGCGCGGAGGGGATTTTCGGCTACACGGAGGTCTTCGATGACTTTCGCGAGGCCGCGGCCCGCTGGCAGGAGCGCCGCCACGGGTGGGCGGTCGATCCGGGCGACGTGCACTTTTTCCCGCGCATCGTCCAGTGCGTGTCGGCCCTGTGCTCGATAGTCCTTCCGGGGTCACTGGGGCGCCCTCCGCGCGTGGTGACGCTGGAACCGGCGTATGGGCCGATCATCGAGGTCGTGGAACGCGCCGGGTGCGAGCTGCGCCGGGTGCCCCTCGACCTGTCGGGCGATACCCCTCGGATTCCTGAGGATGTGTTCGCCCGCGCGATGGAGGGCGCGGACCTGCTGCTCTGGTGCAGCCCACACAACCCGACGGGTCGCGTGTGGACTGAGAGCGAGATGGAGATGGTTGCTTCTCTCGCACGTCAGTGGGAGTTGCTGGTGCTTTCCGACGACATTCACGCGGATTTCCAACGGCCGGGCAGGAACCGGTACCGGCCGCTCGCGGCCGTCGCGCCGCGCCTGTGGGAGACGGGGCGCCTCATTCAGTGCGCATCCCCCGGGAAGACGTTTAACAGCGCGGGGTTGGAGGCCTCGGCGATCGCGGTGCGCGGCGAACTCGGGGCGCACCTCGAGGAAGCCAAGCGCCTCATGGGCCTGCACAACCCGAATTTCTTCGCGATTCCCGCGACGATCGCCGCGTGGAACCTCGGCGAGGCCTGGGTGGATGAGTTGCGCGATCGCATCGACGCAAACCTTCGCGTGGCCGTCGAGTACCTGCGCCACACGCTGCCTCGGGCACGAGTCGTCGACCCCGACGGTACCTACCTGGTGTGGGTGGACGCCCGGGCGTACCTGGCCTCGTCCGCTTCTCTCGACGAGGCCGTGGCCACCTCCCGGGTCGCGGTGTCCCCGGGCGAGGACTTCGGTTCCGAGTACGAGGGATTTTTCCGCATCAACGTGGCGCTTCCCGAGCGCGACCTGGTGCGGGCTTTGGAGCGCTTGTGCGAAGCGATCACGGCGCTCGCATCGAACTAAGCGGACGCGCACTGGCGCGCGGACGCAATGAAAAAGAAAGGATTGACGATGTCAGTCACCTCCTCGGAGAAGCGGGCTCACCGCACTCCATCTCTCCTGGTCGCGGTGATTCCCGCGGTCACACTGATCGTCCTTTTGGGCGGCGGCTACATTGCGGCGAGCCTCCCGGTGGAGCCGCTGCTCATCGCGTCGGCCGTGGTTGCCGGCATTGTCGCCATGACCTTGGGCTACACGTGGGACGAGATCATCGGCGCGATCTCCGAGAAGATCGCAAAGACCATGCCGGCTGTTCTGATCCTCATCGTCGTCGGCGCCTTGATCGGCACGTGGATGGCGGGAGGCACGATCCCGATGCTCATCTACTACGGTTTGAAGATCATTAACCCGCAGTTCCTGGCGCTCATCGCGCTGGTCGTGACGGCGATCGTGTCGCTGTGCACGGGTACCTCGTGGGGTTCCGCGGGCACGATCGGCGTCGCCTTCATGGGCGTTGCCGTCGGCATGGATGCGAACCTGCCGATGGTGGCGGGCGCTATCGTGGCGGGCGCCTACTTCGGCGACAAGCTCTCTCCCCTGTCGGACACGACGAACATCGCGTCGCTGGCCACGGGCGTGAACCTGTTTACGCACATTCGACACCTCATGTGGACGACCATTCCGGCGTTCCTGACCTCGGCGGTCGTGTACCTGATTTTCGGCCTGCAGTCCTCGGGCGGAACCGTGCCCGAGAAGGTCGGCACGATCCTTTCGACCCTCGATTCGGCTTTCAACTGGAACCTGCTCCTGCTGGTGCCCGTCCTGGTCGTGCTCGTCGGTTCGGTCATGAAGATGCCGACCGTGCCCGTCATGCTGGTGTCATGCGCGACCGCCATGTTCAACGCGGTCGTGTTCCAGGGAGTGTCCTTCTCGAACTCGGTCGTCGCCTCCGTGAACGGCTTCAAGGTTGACATGGTCGGCAAGAGCGGCTTCCAGGCCGACTCCGTCATCGAGGACGTGACGCGCCTGCTGGAGCGCGGCGGCATGAACTCGATGATGAGCGTCCTGCTGATTTGTTTCTGCGCGATCGCCTTCGCGGGCACCGTGTCCGTGTCGGGGTCGCTGGACGTGCTGATTTCGAGCCTGCTGGCTCCCGTGAAGTCGACCTTCGCGCTGATCGCGTCGACGATCGTGATCGGCCTGGCGGTCATCGGCATTACGTCGAACGGCCAGGTGTCCCTGCTGATCCCGGGCGAGATGCTGCGCGGCGAGTACATCAAGCGGGGCCTGCACCCGAAGAACCTGTCGCGAACCATCGAGGACGCGGCCACCGTGTGGGAACCCATCCTGCCGTGGACGTCTGCGGGCGCCTACATGGCCGGCACCCTGGGCGTCGCCACCCTCGCCTACATGCCCTGGGCGATCTCCAACTGGATCGCCATCTTCTTCGCCCTCGTGTGGGCGGCCACGGGCATCGGCATCGCGAAGCTCACGCCCGAGGAGCAGAAAGCCCTCGAAGCGGAGGGCTGAGAGTTTGTTGTTGAAGTGGGGGACCCCCGGGTGGGGGTCCCCCACCTTGTTGTGTGGACTCCATGAGGCGCGTAGGCGAGCAGCATTCGACTTGTATGTACGATGCCCCGAGGCTCAACGCACACACTTACTAACAAACACGCTATCGTGAGACACATGACAAAGACGTACATGAATGGCGAGGGCAAACACGGTCCAACTCGCTCGCTCAAGTGACGTCTCAGCAACAAGATTCTGCAGTCCAACTAGCCAATGAAGGAAGAACCGTGCCTGAAGATCACGCAGCCAACGACACGACGCACGTTCCATTCAGGGAGGTAGACCAGGACTTCTTCAGTGACTTGCGCAAGACCCTGGAAAGCACGAACATCAACTTCCTCCTCGGCGCTGGATGCTCGATGCCTGCGTTCCGAACTCTGGGTAATTTGGAAGAGCTGCGCGTAAAACTCGACGACAAGAAAAACACCCTAGGAAAAGACCGCGAAGTGATCTACCGCCTGATCGAGGCGGAGATAGATCGCCGTTTCTTCATGGGTTCCATCTATCGAAATATCGAATATGTGACTGGGAGTAAAGAGGACTCCGAAGACGACATTCAACAAACCCGAGCTGCCTACAAGGACTTCTGCACCGAGGCAATTCAGACGGTTGCAAACCGCGAATCTGTTGATAAGCCAAAACAGGTCACGTTCTTCACCTCAAATTACGACCTAGGTATGGACCTGGCTCTGGATGAGGCGGGAATCCCGACAAACTCTGCATACCTGGGTCGTTTTTCCCGCATTGTCGGGCAACAAACGTTTGGCAATCGCGTCTTCTCGAACGGAATCGGCCTTGGGTACCGAACCGAAATCCCATCGGCGAACCTCGTGAAGATTCACGGATGCGCATCGTGGCGCCACGACGGTGACCAGCTGACCATAGATGATAGCTACCAAATTCTCGAAGAGATCAAGGAACTGTTTGGCGCAATTAGCCGATTTGGTGAACGCCAGCCTGAGATCAGGCCGAACACCTCGGAGCCGAGCGAATCACGCACAACAGAGACCAGCACCAAAACATCAGCAGACTTCGAGACGCTGAAAATTCAAGCGGAGACCACATTTAAGCTCGCAAAAAAGCGCAAACACGGAAAGAATAATCTAGTTGCAAAGCTCGATGAGCTAGACAAAGCGCGCAACAAGTTGGCCGTCGTGCTTCCAAATAAAGGAAAGTTCGCCTCAACCGTTCTCAACGAGACGTATTACGACCAACTACGGCGCCTTTCGAACCAGCTAGAGCTTCCTAATACGAGCCTTCTTGTGATGGGCTTTTCATTCGCAGACGAGCACATCCGTTCACTCGTAACTCGTGCCGCTAAGGCGAATCCAACCCTGAAGGTCATTATCTTCTGCTACTCCAGAGACACAACGACGACGATCGCGGACTACCTGGGCTACTCCCCCAAAGAATACCCGAACATCGAGCTAGTGGTCGGCCCCCGTTTTGGGCAAGCGCTCGGAACCGAAGCGAAAGACCATCAACGTCTTGATATCCACGCGATCGCGGATATTCTGCGAAAGGCAAGCGCATGACCTCCTATACCGGGAAAGAGATCTCATCGCTGCGAATCGGTACGGTGACGGCGGTACGTGGACGGCGGATTGACATCACTGTTGACGTCGACAAAAACGACTCCAGCCTGATATTTCAGGGCGAGATCATCAGTAACGTCTCGATCGGCTCGTTTCTTGTCGTCCGTCGGGGTTACGCACACCTCGTCGTACAGGTCGATGAAGAAGAGCTCATCGAGAGTAGCGCTTGGGAAAACAGCGACTACCAGCGGGATGTAGATCGCAACACACGCATCCTAAAGACCTCTCTGCTCGGTGAATTCCAAAAGGACACTTCGGTATCACCGTTCCAGACGCACTTTGTCTCGGGATCGCAAACAAGTCCACTGATCGGCAATATCGCTTACCTAGCATCTCCAGAACAAACTTCAAAAATTTACGTATCATCCTTCAAACCGAACACACAGATAACAATCGGCCATCTCGCATCCGACAGCACAATTCCAATCAACCTTGACATCAACACACTCTTCTCTGGTCATATCGGAATTTTCGGAACGACCGGTTCGGGAAAATCATATACACTCACCCAACTTTATACACAACTATTTACGAAGCTCAAACAAACCAAGTCATCAAGAACACTACTCACAAATTCACACTTTTTACTCTTCGACTTCAACGGAGAGTATTGCTCAAGCCACTCAGACCAAGTGCTTTGCGAAGACGCATTTCGAATAGTGTACGGCCCAGCAAACTCAGGAACCATGGGTAACTGCCCTAAATATGCACACATTCCGCTAGATTACAAGATTCTCAATGACAAGGACTTTTGGTTCACACTTCTTGAAGCATCTGAGCAAATCCAGCGCCCTTTCATCCTAAGCGCACTTCGTCGCTTATTAGACAACTTCGACCTAGCTTCACAAATTCACGCCATTTTCATACAGTTTTTCACCGTTCTACATGAGCATGCTACCGAAGTAAATCATTTATTTGATTTCCTAGTTTCTGTACACCATCTCACCCCGCAATGGAACCACGATTTTCTAAACATCCTTGACAGCTTTCGCAATGAACTTCGATTTCATACAGGGACTCAATCTTTTCACATCAAAACAGCTACCGGATACACATATCCCAGTGATCCAAATTTTCGACGTGAGCTAAATAACATCTTTGCATCATTGTTTCCCCAAGGGTTTCTACCAAACCTGAGCGACCTGTCGCTGTTTACAATCAAGGTGAAGATTCGCTTCATGGAAGAAATCATTAGTAGCATCGCCAATGAAAACACTCTTCACCCTCTCATGTTAAGACTTGACAATTGCGTTCACATGCTTCGCTCTTGGTTCACTTTTACAAGTAAGTCTGAAACACCGCATCATCTATTGGAGATCATCAACCTCAAGTTTGCCTCACTTGACGAACGCCAGCTGATTCCACTTATTGTCACTCGCGCGAAGTATGTGGAACATAAAAGGCTTCAGACTTCCTCTAAAGGCTCTCATTATCTTAATATTATAATTGAGGAAGCACATAATATTTTATCTCGTGAAGTTAATTTGGCGAGCGACTCATGGAGAAATACACGCCTTGAAACCTTCGAAATAATTATCAAAGAGGGGCGAAAGTTCGGCGTCTTTATCACTCTCGCATCACAGAGGCCTGCCGAGATTTCTCCGACAATTTCTTCACAGCTTCACCACTATTTTCTTCACCGACTGATCAGTTCTGTCGACCTTGGGTCCGTGAAGAACGCCGTTACGTTTATCGACGGGAAATCATTCGAATCGATTCCATTATTACCCTGTGGCACCTGCATCATTTCCGGCACCAGCGTCCAGATTCCCGCGATCGTTAAGATCGATGAACTGCCCGCGGAGCGCAGACCCGACAACGAGACGATCGATCTCGTCAAGCTGTGGGGCCTAGCGTCTGACTCCTCCAAGGAAGCCGCTAACACCGAAGTCGGCTCGGTCGATACTCAAGAGTCAGAATCGCCAGCAGAAGAGTCTTAACGCTGCCATTGGCAGACATGCGCGTCGACGTGACGCGCGCTTCGCTGCCGCATTGGCACGGCACTCGGGCAACCAACGAATGCACAACATAGGGAGAGGGGGTGGGGTTCCCAACCGGGAACCCCACCCCCCACCAACTAAGCCGCAGCCTCAGAGGTTTTCGACGACCGCCGCGCGGGGGCCGCGCTCGCCTGTGGATGCGTCGCGCCAGGCCTCGAGGGCCCGCAAGAACGCTGTGGCGCCGGGGTCCTGGAGGCCGATCGAGCGGTCCTGCAGCCAGGAGGCGCGGCCGCGCTGCGACTGGAGGTCTCGGGTGGCGACCACGGCCTCGGCGGCGTCGGCGATGGCGCTGTCGAGGGCCGCCGCCGCGAGCGCGCTCTCCGAAGCGACCGCGGGGTTGGCCTCGATGCTGCGGGCGAGAGAATCGACGGCGGGGACCATCGCGTCGAGGATGGTCTTGTCGCCCACCTGGCTCTTGCCTCGGTGAGAGATGGAGCTTGCCGCAGCGCGGATGAAGGCCTCGGCTTCGACGGCAGTGACGTCCTCGCAGCCGACCCACACTTTGGACCCGGCGAGAAGGCCGCCGGCGACCAACGCCGCCATGGTTGACGGGTTGGCGTTGGCGAACGCCTTCGCGCAGGCGCGCGCGACGTCGGAGGGGGCGGGTTCGGGCTCGGTCGGCATGGCCTTGAGCGCCTCGATGACCGCGCGGGCTCCCGCGGAGATCGTGATGCCGAGGTCGCCATCGCCGAGCACCTGGTCGAGGTCACGCAGCTCGTCCGATGATTCGATGAGCAGCGTCATCGAATCCTGAATGCGCTGGATGAGTTCGGGTGAACGCATTGTCATGCCTCCCTGAAGAACGGGGACTGGGCGGGCGCATCGAGGAGTTCGAGGAGCTCGTCGTCGACCTTGAGCAGCGAGATCGAGGCGCCGGCCATTTCGAGGGACGTCGCGTATTCACCGATGTAGCGGCGCTCGATGACGACTCCGAGGTCCACGAGCCTCTGGTGGGTGCGGCGGTAGAGCAGGTAGAGCTCTTCGAGGGGCGTGGCACCGAGGCCGTTGACGAGGACGGCGACACGGTCCCCTTCAGCCAGGCCCAGGTCGGGGATGACGGAGTCGAGGATCTGGTCCGCGATCTCGTCGGCGGTTCCGAGGGGGCCGCGGTGGATGCCGGGTTCGCCGTGGATACCGATGCCGATTTCCATTTCACCTTCGGGCAGGTCGAAGGATGCGGCACCCGTGGTCGGGAGGATCGTTGGGGACAGGCCGACGCCCATGGTGGCAGTGTTGTCGACGACCTTCTGCGCGACGGCGGCTACCTCGTCGAGGCTGTCGCCGCGCTCAGCGGCAGCGCCTGCGGCCTTGTAGGCGAAGAAGATGCCGGCGACGCCGCGGCGGTCCTTCGCGCGTTCCTTGGGCTGCGAGGCCACGTCGTCGCAGCCGAGGACGGTGCGCGTCTCGATGCCGTCGAGTTCGAGGAGGTCGACGGCCAGGTCGAAGTTGAAGACGTCGCCGCCGTAGTTGCCGTAGAGGAAGAGCACGCCCGCTCCGCCGTCGACGGCCTTGGCGGCGTCGGCGCACTGCTGGACAGACGGGGAGGAGAACACGTTACCAATGGCGACGCCGGAGCACAGACCCTTGCCGACGTAGCCCTTGAAGAGGGGGAGGTGACCGGAGCCGCCGCCGGTGACGATGCCGACCCGGCCGGGTGCGGGGCTGTCAGCGCGGACGAGGACGCGCCTGTCGTCTCCGGGGGTGCGTACCTGATCGGGGTGTGCCAGGAGAATGCCCTCAACCATCTCATCGACGAACTGGTCGGGGTTGTTAATGATCTTCTTCATGATCATTTCCTTTCTGTTGCGCCGCTATTGAGGGCGGCTGCTGGTTGTGGGCGCCTGAACGTTGACGTCAGGCGTGTTCGAACGTCTTTCCAGTCGACGCAGTCGAGAACGAGGACGCCGATGAGGATGACGCCCTGGGCGATCGCGTACTGGAAGGCGGACAGGCGCATGGAGGTGAAGCCGCTTTGGACGACCTGCAGGGTGAGGGCTGCCAGGAAAACACCGCCGACGGTGGCGAAACCGCCGTTCGGATTGGTCCCACCGAGGACGGCGATGACGATGACGAGCAGCACGTAGGAGGCGCCATAGTCCGCCGAGGCCGTGGGATTTCGTGCAATGAACACGATGCCCGTGAGGGAGCCGAGGAATCCGGTGAGCAGGTAGGAGCTCAGCAGGATTCGGGAGGAACGAATTCCGGAGAATCGGGCGGCCGTCCCGTTGGACCCTTCGAGGGAGAGGGACAGTCCCAGCGGGGAGCGGTTGAGGATGAATCCGACGAGGAGGGCGACGAGTCCGAAGACGATGAAGAGGAGGGGAACTCCTGCGACTGCGGTCTTACCGAACGCCGTCAACGCCTCGGGGGATCCGTAGAGGGTTTTGCCGCCCGTCCACACGACTGCGAGGCCGTTGAAGATCTGCATGGTGCCGAGCGTGGCGAGGATCGGGGTGACGCCGACGTAGGCGATGAGGACGCCGTTGACGAGGCCGCACAGGAGTCCGACCCCCAGCCCGATGAGGATGATGACGGGGCCCCATTGTTCGGATCCGCCCAGCGCGCTCGAGGTGTACAGGGTTGACACGGTGATCGCGCAGAGGTTCGCGATGGCGACGAGCGACAGGTCGATGCCGCCGGTGACCATCGAGATCATCATGGCGATGGAGAGGATGCCGATTTCTGCGACGCCGAGCAGCATGTTCTGCAGGTTGAGGCCCGTGAGGAACACGCTCGGGGAGAGGATCGAAAAGACTCCGATGGCCACGAGGAGGATGAGGACCATGCGGGCGATCGACCGGTCGCGGCGCAGCCGGGAGAGGAGCGAGGCGCTGAAGCCATCAATCCGGGAGTTTGTGTCGCGGAGTGTTTTGTTCATGGGACTCATCCTTCGACGGCTTGGGGGACGGCGTTGCTGTTGTCGGCCTGGGCGCTCTTGGCGCGCAGCGTTCGCGCGGCGCGCTTTGCGGCGAGCGCTTGGATGCCGACACCGGCGACGAGGAGCAGGCCGACGGCGGCGCGCTGCCAGGCGCTGGGGACGCCGATGAGGATCAGCGAGTTGTTGATGAGCTGGACGAGCAGCACACCGAGGATCGTTCCGCGCACCGACCCGCGTCCGCCGAAGATCGACGCACCTCCGAGGACGACGGCGGCGATGATGTCGAGTTCGTGGCCGACGAGCTCCTGGGGGTTGGCGGACCTGCCGAGGATCATGTAGACCATGCCGGCGGTTGCGGCGAGGGTTCCGGCGATGACGTACACCCAGATTTGGGTGCGTTTGACGTTGATGCCGGCTCGGTGGGCGGATTCGGTGTCGCCGCCGATCGCGTAGATTGCGCGCCCGAACATGGTCCGGCTGAGTACCAGTGCGATGACGATCGCGAGGATGATGGCCGGGATGATCATGGAGTGCAGCAGCGCGACGCCCGTCGACGTTTCGACGGAGACGAGGTTCGCGGTCGAGGCCGACGCCATGCCCTCGGGCAGCTGGGCGATGTACTTCGAGCCGATGTATGCCAGGAGGAAGCCTTGGAAGATTCCCTGGGTGCCGAGCGTGACGATGAGGGTCGGGAGCTTGAACCTGGAGATCAGGTAGCCGTTGAGTAGGCCGAGGAGCGCTCCGATGGCCAGCGCCATCGCGAAGGACCCGACAAGGCCGATGTTGATTCCTCGGCTCAGCTGGAACACGATCGTGGCGTAGGAGGCGAACGAGGCGATGGCCGCGAAGGAGACGTCGATGCCGCCGGAGATGATGACGAGGAGGACGCCGAGGGCGTAGATCATCGGGACGATGGAGGAACGCAGGAGGGAGAAGAGCGTCGAGACCGTGAAGAACGCGGGGCTGATTGCGGACATGATGATGGTCAGGAGGACCAGTACGGACAGGACGATTCCTTCACGGTTGGGTCCCCAGATCCAGCGCAGGACGCGCCGTGCGACGGTATTCATGTTCATGACACGACCATCTTTCTAATCGTTCGAGCATCGACGTCATCGCCGGCCAGTTCGGCGGCGATGTGGCCGCCCTTGGTGATGAGCACTCGATGGCAGCAGGAGACGAGTTCCGGCGCGTCGTCGGAGATGATGACGATGGCCATGCCGGCTTCCGCTTGTTCGCGCAGGATGTCGAGGATCTCGGCTTTGGAGCCGACGTCCACGCCGACCGTGGGCCCATTGAGAATGAGGACCTTGGGGTGGCGCGCGAGCCACTTCGCGAGGACGACGCGCTGGGCGTTGCCGCCGGACAGGGATCGCACGGGGGCGAGGACGTCGGGGGCTTTGATGCGCAGCGACTCGAAGTAGTGGGCGATGGTTTGGCGGATCTTGTCTTTGCGCAGCGTGTTGAGTTTCGAGGTGTGGTGGTCGATGGACGCGGCGATGACGTTGTCTGCAATCGACTTGTCGAGGAAGAGGCCCTCGGTGAGTCGGTCTTCGGGGACGTATCCGATGTGGGCCTTGATGGCCTGTCCAATGGAGCCCACCTCGACGTGTTCGCCATCGATGTAGACGCGACCGGAGTCGATGGGCAGGAGGCCGAAGAGAGCCTGGGCGATTTCGGTACGCCCGGATCCGAGAAGCCCGGTGATTCCGAGGATTTCGCCCTTCTTCACGGAGAAGCTGACGTCCTCGAAGCCTCCCTGGGAGGTGAGGGATTCGACGCGCAGGCGCTCCTCGGCGTCCTCCGCGAGGGGTGGGACGCGTCGGCTCTGGTCGAGTTCTTTGCCTGTCATGTAGTGGGTGATCTTCTCGCGGTCGAGGTCTTCGACCGGCGAATCGATGACGTTGCGTCCCGAGCGCATGATGGTGACACGCTGCGAAATCGCCATGACCTCGTCGAGCTTGTGCGACACGAAGATAAGGGCGACGCCCTGCGCGCTCAGCTTTTCGACGACCATGAACAGGCGCGCGACCTCACGCTGGGTGAGGGCGGTCGTCGGCTCGTCCATGATGAGGAGCTTCGCGTTGCCGGCCAGGGCGCGGCAGATGGCGGTGAGCTGCTTGTCCGCGACGGAGAGCTGTTCGACGTCGGCGTCGAGCGGGAGCGGGACGCCGAGGCGCTCGACGATCTGCGCGGCCTGCTGTTTCGCGCTCGTGGAGCTGAAAAACTTCTTCTTTTCCGTGACCGAGGAGGTCATC
Organism: Schaalia odontolytica; assembly: GCF_009730335.1. Classification (GTDB taxonomy): domain Bacteria; phylum Actinomycetota; class Actinomycetes; order Actinomycetales; family Actinomycetaceae; genus Pauljensenia; species Pauljensenia dentiphila. The sequence goes on along the minus strand of NZ_CP046315.1, from coordinate 308,593 downwards.
ATGATGTTCTCGGCGACCGTCAGGTTCGAGAACAGGCTGAAGTCCTGGTAGATGACCTGGATGCCGGCGTCCATGGCGCTCAGCGGCGTCAGCGAGGAGACGGTGTGGCCGTCGATGAGAATGCGTCCCGCGTCGGGCGCGTGCACTCCGGAGATGACTTTGATGAGAGTGGACTTTCCGCAGCCATTCTCGCCGGCCAGGCACAGCACTTCTCCCGGCCAGACGGCCATGTTGACGCCATCGAGGGCGCGAACACCGCCGAAGTTCTTGACGATATCCCGAACCTCTAGAAAGGGGTTCTCCTGCACGCTGACGCCTTCTCCGTGGGGGCGCGGTGCTTCATCCACATTGCTGCGCATGTGCTCTCCTTCGAGTGTCTTGTCGACTGCGCTGTCGTGGGACGCCCGCCCCGGCCTCGTGCCGATGTGTCACGAGGCCGGGGCTGCGTGATCAGAAGTCGTAGTTCTTCGCTTGCTCGGCGTCCGCAGCAATCTGGGCGTTGCCGACCCAGACGTTGTCGTAGCCGTCGAGCTTGTGGAGGTTGTTGTAACCCTCGATGCCGAGGTCCGTGCCCTCGGTGATGGTGCCGCCGTCAGCGAGGATCTTCGCGATCTGCAGCTGGGCCTTGCCGGCGAGGGCGGGATCCCAGAAGAAGATCTTGTCGATCGATCCGGTTGCCAGGTACTTCGCGGAGGCCGAGGGGATGGAGGTGCCCATGACGCAGACCTGATCGGACAGGCCGGCCTCTTCGATCGCGCGGGCGATGCCGGGCACGTCGTTACCGGCGGAGCCCTGGAAGGCCTTGATGTCCGGGTACTTGCCGAGGACTTCCTTGGCCTTTTCGTAGGCTGCGGTCTCGTTGTCGGTCGACTCGATGGGCGTCTCGACGCGCTCCATGCCGGGGAAGTTCTTCTGCTGGTAGTCGTAGGCGGCCTCGACCCATTCCATGTGGGTCTTGGCGGTCAGACCACCGACGAACTGCACGTACTTGCCGGTGCCGCCCGTGCACTCCCCGATGTTCTTCATGATGTCGACACCGTAGGAGGCGTTGTCGAATGCCTCGATGTCCACGTCAACGTTCTTAATGCCGGTCGCCTCGTGAGAGACCACCTTGATGCCCTGTGCGCGCGCCTGTTCGAGGACTGCGGAGAGGGCTTCGGGCGAGTTGGGAACGACGGTGATGGCGACCGGCTTCTGCGCGATCAGGTCCTGGATGATCTGGATCTGCTTTTCCGGTGCGACGTCGGTTCCACCCTCCGTTCGCGTGTCGTATCCGTTGTCGGCGCCCCATTCCTTGACGCCCACGTCCATGCGATCAAACCATGCGATGCCCTTGACCTTGACGACGGTGACCATCGTCTTGCCGGAATCGCCCGCGGCCGAGCCGGTGTTTGATGCGGAGTTGTCGCCTGTCGTCCCTCCGACGGTCGAGCAGGCAGTCAGAGCAAGCATCGATGCAATGGACACCGATGCTGCCGTCAGTCTTCCGATCTTCATGTCGTCACTTCCTCGTGATCTAGTTGTCGGACGTTCCGGGTTCGCCATCTCCTGCGATGACGCACGCATCATGGCGTGACCCGCGTCGCAATCACTTACATTACACGCGGTTTCGCGCAGTGGCAACTCACTTTCGCGCATATCTGACGGCTTGATTCGCCGATAACTGCTCATGGACGCGCAGCTCAACGCACGGTTATACGCAAATGCTGAGCGAAAAACGCCCCTATGGACTGGTGATTTAGGCAAATGCCATCGTTGCGCGGTATCGCGCACATTCGCGCCGAAAGTTCGGTACAGTGTCAAGCGGGCGGCGATCACGATGCACTATTGCAGGCATCATCCGTACCCCTCGTCGCACCCGCGTAGACCATAGCCAGCAGAAGGAACCATCGTGACCCGGCAAGACACCATTGTCTCCATGATTGAGGCAACAGGCTTCGAGACCGTGTCCTCCTTGGCAGAGGCTCTCGACGTCAATGTGTCAACCATCCGCAGGGACCTGGAGCACCTGGCCGAGGCCGGCCTCGTGCGCCGCACCCACGGTGGCGCGATCCCGATCCCCCAGGACGAGGACACCGAGGAGTTCCTGCAGGATTCCCCGAACCGCGCGGAGAAGCGGGCGATCGGCCCGGCCATGGCGGAGCGCATCCTCGACGGCCAGTCCGTGTTCATCGATTCGGGGTCGACGTGTCTCGAGGTGGCTCGGGCCCTCGACGCGCGCCGCGTGACCGTCGTGACGCACGATCTGCTGGTGGGCCTCGAGATTCTGAAGAAGCCGTCGCTCAACCTGGTGTTCGTAGGCGGCGAGCTGCTGCCGAACCGAACCCACATGTGGGGGCCCACCGCCATCGACCAGCTGGACCACATCCGCGTGAACACCGCCGTTTTCGGGGCGAATTCGGTGATGGAGGACGGCATTTACGCGTCGTCCGGCTACTCGATCGAGCTGCAGCAGAAGGTCCGCTCGATCGCGTCGACCGCCTACTTCGTCGCGGATTCGACGAAGTTCGGCCGCAACGCCCTGTACAAGGTCCTCGGCATTGACGCGTTCACGGCGGGCATCACGGACTCATTCCTCTCCCCCATCTCGGCGGCGGCATACCCGATCCCCCTCATCCGGGCTGAGGTCGCGCAGAGTTAAGCGTGGAATGCGGCGCGCTGCCGCGGCGCAGTGTCGCAGCAATCCCCTTGTATCCCCGCCCGCAACACGCACCTAGCTTGTGTGTCGTAGATTACCCGCTATCCTTGGTCACATGACTGCTGCGCGCGACGACGACTTCATGGCACTGCCCGGTATGGAGGCGGATTCCAACGCCCACGACACGGCTCGACTCCGCTCGGATGACGCGACCCCGGCCTCCTCGAAGTCCGCTCTCGACGCCCTGCTGGACGAGTACCGTGCGCGCGCGGAGCGTGCCAACGACATCGAAGGTGCGAAAGCACTCCTGCGACTGTTCGGCGCGTACGAGGAGATCGAGAAGATCCAATTCCCCTACGACCAGGTACGCAAAGAAGTCGACGCGCTCAGCGCGATGGCGAAAGGCAAGTACTCCAACTACATCAAGTTCACGACGAAGAAAGAACGTAACGCCCCGCAGAAAGAACTCCTCCAGGCTCGTAGCGAAGCGAAACAGCTGCGAACCCACGCCGACCTTGATCTCTTCGACGCCGAGCGGAGAGCCAGGGAGGAACAGGCGCTGCGCCGCTCCGAACTGCGACCGCTCACACAGCAGCTCGACGAGATCAACAACAGACTCACGATCGTCAACGCCACCCTCGCAGGGCAAACCCAGCAAAGACGGCAACGTCACTACCAACGTCCTCGCCCGCATCTGCCACGCCGACTGCAGCTTGGAACAAATCGCCCTAGCTACGTCGCGCAGCGATCCAAGCGACGAAAACCATGAGCACGCATAGCGACCCCCAGACTTCCACCTACTAAGCAACGGAGCAATCAATGTCAGACACAATTAATCAAGTCCCAGACACCACACCCGATTTCACGACAGAGGCAGCGAACAAACTCGCTCAACTGTTCCCGGAAGTCGTGGCGGACGGAAAAGTTGACATCGAGAAGCTTAAAACCATCCTCGGAGTCCATGTTGATGACGCCCGTGAGAGGTTCGGACTAACTTGGCCGGGCAAGGCACAAGCCATCGGTGCAGCGCAAACACCGACGACGGCAACCCTGATGCCCGACAAAGAGAACTCTGTAGATTGGGACGCCACCCAAAACGTGTTCATCGAGGGCGACAACCTCGAAGTGTTGAAAGTACTGCAGAAGCACTACTACGGCAAGATCAAAATGATCTACATCGACCCTCCCTACAACACTGGTAAGGACTTCGTCTACCACGATGATTTCCGCGATGGCATGTCCGCCTACCTTGAGTGGACCAACCAGGTAAACGAATCTGGGAAAGTATCTTCAAACACTGAGAGTGATGGTCGCTACCATTCCAATTGGCTCAACATGATGTATCCGCGTCTTAAGCTAGCCAGAAACCTGTTGGTGCCAGACGGTCTTATTTTCTTAAGTATTGATGACAGCGAGGTTGCACATCTGAAATTGCTTTGCAATGAAGTGTTCGGGCAAGCAAATTTCGTTGCAGAATTAGTTTGGAAGAAGGGTGGAACAGGCAAGAACGACTCGCAGTTCGCGGTCGTGGAGCACGAATACATCTTGGTTTATGCCCGCAGGTACACTGAAGCTCGGTTTGGTCTTGACCAGTATAGGCAGACCACGACTCAATACAATCACTCTGACGAGCATGGCGACTATTCTCTGGTTCGGTTAGATCAGCAGAACCTACAGTATTCTGCGTCCCTTGACTACGATCTCGTCGGCCCGGACGGTGAAATCTATCGTCTCAGTCACAGGAACCCACAGGCACCGAACGCGATCTGGCGTTGGTCGCGTGAAAAGGTCGCCGAATGCATGGATCAGCTAGTTTTCCACAACGGGAATGTCTATACGAAGAACTACAAGAAATCTGGAGTCAAAGTCAGAAGCTTACTAGCGGGAGAGACGTTCGGCGTTACCCGTACTGGAAAGAAGGAGGCGGAGGATGCTCTAGGGGTTGCGGGGGTCTTTGACTTTCCAAAACCCGCGAGATTGATCAAATTTCTTGTTTCAATCGCAACCGAGCCTCATAGCCATGACATAATTCTCGACTTCTTCGCGGGTTCGGGTACGACTGCTCATGCGGTCATGCAGCTAAACGCTGAAGACAGGGGGAACCGTCGAAGCATTTCTGTGCAGCTACCGGAGCCGACGCCGGCAGGATCGGCGGCACAGGAAGCAGGATTTCAAACTATCGCTGAAATTTCGCGCGAGCGCATCCGTCGTGCTGGCAAAAAAATCCTTGAAAATGAGGTAAGCAAGCCCGACGGTCGAGCAGATTCTCTCGATATCGGCTTCCGTGCTTACAAGCTTGTTGACACGAACTTTGCGAAGTGGCGTGCGGATTCCTCACTGTCCGAGGAGGAGCTGGCCGATTTGTTCGCTGGAATGGGAGAGTCTGCGGATGATGACGCCCGCCCAGAAGCGCTACTGACCGAGGTGCTGCTCAAGCTTGGTTTCTCGCTGACCGAGCAGGTTGAGCGTGTGGATGTGGCCGGGCTGGAGGCGTTCAGCGTCGCTGATGGCCTGCTGGTCGCTTACCTGAACGAGCACGTCAAGCCCACCCTGGAGCAACTGCGCGCCATGGTCGCCCTTGAACCGGGTCGCCTGGTGGTGCTGGAAGACGCTTTCCAGGGTGACGACGTGCTCAAGACAAACCTGGTTCAGGAATGCCGCTCCCACGGCGTGGACTTGTGGACGGCCTAAGAGGGAGCGGGTGTGATGCGTTTTCAGTTTGATCCCCATCAGCCTTATCAGGCTTCCGCGATCGAAGCGGTCACGGACTTGTTCGATGGGCAGCCCGCGGACGCGGACCAGTTGGTGACCACGTTCCGGCTGTTGCCGTCCGAGCCTGCCTTGTTTGACCGTGCTGAGGTGTCTGGTCAGGTGAGTTTGGATATCGCTGCCGAGGTTGGCGCGGTGGGTAACAACCTGGTGCTGGATGAGGACACGATCCTGGCGAACTTGCAGCGGGTCCAAGATCGTAACGGCCTGGAGAGTGCGCAGGCGCTTGCTGATGGTTTGCAGTTTGATGTGGAGATGGAAACCGGTACGGGCAAGACCTACGTGTACTTGCGTACCGCGTTTGAGCTGGCTAAGCGTTACCGGTTTACCAAGTTCATCATTCTGGTGCCGTCGGTGGCGATTCGTGAGGGCGTGAAGACCTCTATTGACTTGATGCGGGAGCATTTCCGCCATTTGTATCCGGAGATCAATATGGATGCTTCGGTGTATGCGGGCGAGCGTGCTGAGGAGGTGCGTGATTTCGCGTCGGCGACGAGTTTGCAGTTTCTGGTGATGACGATCGATTCGCTGCGTGGGGATAAGAACACGCGCATCATGTACCAGAACAGGGACAAGCTTGCTGGGCTACGGCCCCTGGATTATCTGCGGGCGACTCGTCCGATCGTGATCATGGATGAGCCCCAGAACATGGAGTCGATGCTAGCTCAGTCAGCGGTGGCTGATCTGGATCCGTTGTGCACGCTGCGCTATTCCGCCACCCACCGGGTGACCCGTAACGTGGTGTACCGGCTGGACCCGCTGGACGCCCATCAGCTGGGTCTGGTGAAAACGATCGTGGTCTCGGACGCTCAGGAGCTTGGCGGGAGCGCTAAACCGTATGTGAAGCTACTTAGGGTGTCTCGTGACCCGTTCAAAGCCTCCCTGGAGTTGGTGTGCCGTAAGAAGGACGGATCGTATGCCAAGCGCAAAGTGATCGCCGCTCAGGGTGATGACTTGGAGCGTATCTCTGGCGGTAACCCGGCTTATGAGGGTAACTGGCGGGTCAGCGAGATCAGCGTTGAGCCTGAACGCATCGAACTGTCCAATTACGGATACCTGTCTGTTGGGGATGAGATCGGCTCGAACCAGGACGCGGTGTTCAGGGAAATGATCCGCGAGACCATCCGCGAACACATCCGTAAAGAACTCCAGGTCCACGCCCGGGGCATCAAGGTGCTGTCCTTGTTCTTTATCGACAAGGTCGCCTCGTATCTGGGGGACGGGATCAACAACCTGGACGCAAACGGCGACTTTGCTACCTGGTTCGATGAGCTTTACACCGAGGAACTAGATCGCCAGCCCGAAGCCAGGGACATCATGCCTGCTACGGCGTTGGATGCGCGTAGTGGCTATTTCGCCCAGATGAAGTCTGGTAAGGGCAAGAACGCGGTGATGACGTTCAAGGACTCGTCTGGCAAGACCAAGGCTGATGATGACGCGTATGAGTTGATCATGCGTGACAAGGCCCGCTTGTTGAGTATGGATGAGCCGGTGCGCTTCATTTTCTCCCACTCTGCTTTGCGTGAGGGCTGGGATAACCCGAACGTATTCCAGATCTGCACGCTGCGTGACATGGCCTCGGAAACCGAGCGCCGCCAAACGATCGGTCGTGGCCTGCGTCTACCAGTGAACCAGGACGGTGAGCGCATCAGCGATACTGGGCTGGCGCAGTTGACGGTGGTGTCTAACGAGTCGTATAAGGCGTTCGCTTCAGCACTGCAGAACGAGTACCAGAAGGCGGGCGTGGCGATCGGGTTTGTGCGTAAGCAGGAGTTTTCGCGCCTGCCGATCACGGTTGATGGAAAAGAGACCGCGCTGGGTGCGAAGCGGTCGGCCGAGATCTGGGATCACCTCCACCGGCGCGGCTTCATTAACGAGCAGGGTGAGGTCCAGGGAAGCTGGGGGCCCGAGCAGCTTGGCTTCACTGTTGATCTGCCCGAGCCCTATGCGGAGTATGAGGACGATGTCATCAACATCGTTAACGCGTGCAAGATGGAAACCATCATCAAGCGCAAGCGCAAGCGTGTGGCCCGCAAACTGAACAAGGAACTGTATGCGGCCCCTGGGTTTGAGGAGTTCTGGGACAAAATCACCCAGCGCACCACCTACCGGGTCAACTTTGAACGCCAAGCACTGGTGGACGCGTGCGTGAACCGGATCAAGACGGCTCCCAGGACCGAGCCGATCCGTATCCAGGTCACGCGCACGAAAATGACGATGACTCGTGGTGGCACCAAGGGCAACACGCTAGGGTCGCGTGGCGCAGACCTAACCGGCTCCTACCCGCTGCCCGATATCGTGGCCCAGCTACAGGAAGCGACCTCGCTGACCCGGCGGACGATCATCGACATCCTCATCGGCTCGGGGCGGCTTGGAGAGTTTTTGGGTAACCCAAACGACTTCATCAAGATGGCCACTGTCTGTATTCAAGAAGAGCTCGCTCACGTGGTGGTTGAGGGTATCCAGTACGAGAAGATCGGCGGGAGCATTTACGAGCTTCGCGAGTTGCAAGAAGACGGCCTTGAGGAGAAAGACCGTTTCCTTGACCAGCTCTACAAGGTGACCAACACGGACAAGACGGACTTTGACTACGTCGTCTTTGACTCCGCGGTCGAGCGTCAGTTCGCCGAGTACCTGGACGGGCTAGAAGACATCCGCTTGTTCATGAAACTGCCCAACAAGTTCCGTATCCCAACCCCTGTTGGGGATTACAACCCGGACTGGGCGATCATCAAAACCGAGGACGGCCAGGACCGCCTGTATTTGATCCGGGAGACGAAGTCGAGCCTGGATCCGACTAAGCGTCGCCCGGGTGAGAACGCGAAGATTAACGCGGCGATCAAGCACTTCGAAGCCATCGGGGTGAACTACAAGGTCGCCGCACCGGACAACTGGGGGCTGTAAACGTGATGGAGGGTGGTGTGCTCAGCGATTACCAAGCCAAGTTCTACGCCTACGAACTGGATCGCTCCTACGCGTGTGATCACGTAGGTAAACTGGCGGGGTTGCTCTTTGACGCCCAGGTCGAGCCCAAACCCCACCAGGTGGACGCGGCACTGTTCGCTTTGCGCACCCCCTTCACCCCGGGCGTGATCCTGGCTGACGAGGTGGGCTTGGGTAAAACCATCGAGGCCGGGATCGTGATCAGCCAGTACTGGGCTGAACGCAAACGCCGCATCCTCATCATCGTGCCCTCCTCGCTGCGCCAGCAGTGGCGGCAAGAGCTGGACGAGAAATTCGCACTCCCAGCCTCACTGCTTGAGCGCGGAAACCTGGATGAACTGCTGGCCCCCAATGCTGCTGAGCAGGTGTTGATTTGCTCCTATGAGTTCGCTAATTCCCAGCATCTGACCTTGACGCGTCATTGGGATTTGGTGGTATGCGATGAGGCCCACCGGCTGCGCGCCTACTGGACCGGGCAGGCCAAGATCGCGACGAACGTGGCACGTATCTGCCGGGCCTCGTCCAAGACCGTGATGCTCACAGCCACACCCCTGCAAAACCGGCTCGAAGAACTCTACGGGCTCGTGGCCGTGTTTGATCCGGATTTCTTCCGCTCCCTAGACACGTTCAAAGAACGCTACGTCAAGAATCCAGGCGGCGTGGGTAATGATGATCTGTCTAAGCGGATCGCTCAGATCGCTAAGCGCACGCTGCGGCGGGATGCGGATAAGTACATTCGTTTCACTACCCGCATGCCGCTGACAGTCGCGTTCAACCCCAGCCAGGCTGAGGTCGAACTGTATGAGAAGATCAACGCCTACCTGCAGCGGCCGTTTTTATGGGCGTTTTCCAAATCCCAACGCCACCTGTCAGCGCTCATCGTGCGTAAGCGTCTGGGCTCGTCGTCTTACGCGGTCGCTTCCACACTGGCGTCTATCGCCGCCCGCCTGGAGGCAGAAGCCAAAGCAGGCATGCGGCGTAACGACGCTGGTGGTTTCATCAGCGACCCGGACTTGACCGGTGAAGAACGAGAAGATGCCCAAGAGAGCAACGAAACCGACACTGCATCTGATTCTGCCCCCTTGTCTGGCATGGAGCGGGAGTCGATGCTGGCTGAGGTTGCTGAGCTTCGCTCCTATGCGGATCTGGCGCGCTCGATCACGGTTAACCAGAAAGCCGTCAAACTCGTCGACGCGCTCGAGCAAGGTTTTGATCGGCTACGTGAGATCGGCGCGCCTGAAAAAGCCATTATCTTCACCGACTCCACCGTCACTCAGGACTACCTCGCCCGCAGCCTTGCGGAGGCTGGATGGGGTGAAGGCATTGTCATGTTTAACGGCACGAACAACAGTGCCCACGCGAACCAGATCTATCAGGCCTGGCTCAAAGAAAACGAGGGCAGTGACCTGATCACTGGTATCCCGGCCGCTGACCGGCGCAAAGCCCTGGTCGATGAGTTCCGCAAGCGTGGCCGGCTCATGATCGCGACCGAAGCCGCCGCAGAAGGTATCAACCTGCAGTTCTGCTCCATGCTGGTCAACTACGACCTGCCATGGAACCCTCAGCGCGTGGAACAACGCATCGGCCGCGTCCACCGTTTCGGGCAGAAACACAACGTGATCGTGGTGAACTTTTCCAACAAAGGCAACGTCGCCGAAGAACGCATCCTGCAGTTGCTGACCGAAAAGTTCAAACTCTTCACCTCCGTGTTCGGGGCCTCTGACGAAGTCCTCGGCCAAATCGAAGACGGCCTGGACTTCGAGAAAAACATTGCCGCGATCCTCGAACGGTGCACCACCGCAGAGCAGATCGAGGAAGCTTTCAACGAGCTCGAAGCCCGCTACAGTGCGCAAATCGACCGGGAAATGAAACGCACCCGCAAGAAAGTCTTCGACAACCTCGACCCCAAGGTGCGCGACAAGCTCAAGTCCTACGACGCTCAAACTGGCGTCGTGCTCAACGCTTTCGAACGCCTCCTCATCGACCTGACCCGCCACGAACTAGGCGGCTACGCGTCCTTTAACGACACCGGCACCCAGTTCACCCTCACCAGCGCCCCAGCAGCAGGTATCCCCACAGGCAACTACTTCTTCAAATCCCAGCCACGCACCGGCGCACACCAATACCGCTACGCCAGCGATCTAGCCCAATGGGTAGTCACCACCGCTAAGACACGCACCACCCCACCAGCACACCTGGTCTTCCAAACCCACGGAAGCGACAGGGCTACGGCCATCGCCAAACGGCTGCGTGGCCGCAGCGGACGGATCAGCGCCCACCAGGTCACCTTCACCATGCAAGCCGCAGACCAGCCCCTCAAAGAAACCTACCTACTCCTGGCAGGCTTCTTCGCTGACGGCACCCCCATGGACCAAGAACAAATCCGCGACCTACTCGACCTGAACTGCGTCTCCACACAACCCAACCAGGTGAACACCCAAGGATTCGAGGACGCGATCGAGCAGCTGCGCCAAACCGTTGGGGTTGACGTGCAAGAGCGCAACGCCACCTTCTACCTCCAGCAAGAAGAACTCATCGACGCCGCCCGCCTGGACCTCAAGGCTATCTTCGACGCGAAGATTCGCGACTACCACGCCAAAGAAACGACCGCCACCAAGGCAGCACGCAAAGCCAAGAACACGGCCGAGCAACTCAAACTCACCCGTGAAGCACGCTCATGGCGGCGCAAAGCCGAAGAAGCCGACGACGAATACCGCCGCCAACGCGACAAACTCCGCGACGAATCCGACGCCTACCTCGACAAAGCCTCGATGGCCCTCGAACCCAAGGAAGAAACCAACGAACTATTCACCGTGTCCTGGGAGGTCTCTTGAGGCAAGGGAACATCCCAAGTCATCGCATATTGTGAAATTCAAACGAATCTAGAGATTGGAGCACACAATGCTTACTCGAGCCTTCGTCAGTTTCGACTACGACCACGACCTCGAAATTAAGGTCGCGCTACTGGCGCAATCCGAACTGAGCGACAGCCCATTCGCTATCGCCGACTGGTCCATCAAGGAAGCATCGCCCACTTGGAAGAGCGAGGCACGCAGGAGAATTCGCCAATGTGACGTGGTGATCGTCCTGTGCGGTCGTCATGCACACACGGCGACCGGTGTCGCCGAAGAACTTAAGATGGCGCAGGAGGAAGGCATCCCGTATTTCCTTCTTGCAGGCTACTCCACCGGTGATGTCACTAAGCCGAGCACAGCACTGCTCTCTGACAAGCTCTACGAGTGGACTTGGGACAACCTCAAGATCCTGGTCGGAGGAAGTCGATGAACGATCAGCCAGCTTCAGTTGACCCCCAAGTCCTTGACATCTACAAGTTGGCGGTTGAAATGGCGGATCGGGTCTCTTCCCGGCGTGCTACGGCAAATGCCTTCTTTCTGACCGTCAACACAGGCTTAGTCGCGGTAGCCGGACTGTTTCCTTCCAACTCTGGTCCCTGGGCATTGCGGGCGACCTGTTTAGCGGGTGCTGTACTAGCGTTCTGCTGGTTCTTGCTATTGCGCAATTACCGTGAACTCAACAAGGCAAAGTTTAAGGTCATCAACGCTATCGAACATGAGTATTTGCCAGTTCAGCCCTTCAGAGATGAATGGATCAAATTGGGGAATTCTGATGAGCCCATTAGCCGCATCCAGCGACTAAAGGTTGAGTACAAGCAGCTGGGAAACGTCGAAAAGTACGTCCCACTCGTGTATGCGGCACTCTATGTTGTGTTGGGATGCTTGGGTGCGTAGATGAACTACATCGAACGTGATGCTGAACTAATCCGACAGCAGATTCCCGACGGTACCGAGATACCGGCACATTCGGAGGCGCTCTTCCGCGCCTATGCGGTTCTCATGAGAGCCAAGGGGGCGAACACCCGTTGCGAAGACGTCCACGACGCTTGGGCGGCTTGGATCAGCGAGACGGACCCCGACCATGAAGCTGCTCGTCCTTTTGACCAACTCGATGCTGAAACACGATCGGCGGACGCGCCCTTTCTCCAGGCAATCATCCAAGCGGCTCGTGTAAAGCAACAGGAATCGCAGGCTTAGATGCGTTCATCCGTAGAAGCCACACGCCCCACACCCGATACACACCCCGTGCCACAACCCGCCAACGCAAGAGTAGGCCTGTGCGCAAATTGTTGACGGTTTGTTTTGCGTCTGTTGTCCGGGCCGCTTGGTGTAGTTCGTCTTCGATGGGGGGATTTGCCGCCGAGGCTGGTGTGGATGCGGCGGTCATGCTGCACTTCGCGATCCGCAGCCAAGTGAAACGACTACTCTCCTCTGACCGCCCCGCCATGTCGCAAGCCGCTTAAGTCGTCGCTCTGCCAGCATCAACATTTGGTCTCGATCCGGGCTGTCGCCCGTCAATCTATTCATGCAGCACACCAACAAAGCTCTGAGCAACTCAGATCAGACCACTCTCACGGAGTATACGAATCTCCCGAATAGCCTCTCTGACTTCCGACTCGTAGCCATTTGTAGCGCCAATATAGAACGCTCGTAGCCCTTTACTTCGCAACAGCTGCGTGACGAGAACTGCGGTAATACCTGCCTGTGAGAAGACGAAACAGACCGGCTCGCTGCCATGCTCCCGAGTCTTTGCGAGGAACGAATCGACAAGCTGAGCGGCCACTTCTTCGTAGTCGTCAGCCTTGATTTGTTTGGCTTCAGACTTCTTCAAAGCCACTTCGACTTCTGTGACTGCACCATGATCGAGGAGCATCTGTACACTGTCCGCTCTCCCCATAAACGGGACTTGATATCGCTTTCTGATGGTCGCGTCAACGAAGATGTAGTCTTTATCTTTCTCAACACAGTAGGGAATCGATTCAATCGGAACCTGTACTACATTGAGGCGTGAGGTTTCAACCATGCTTCGGAATTCCTCGCAAGCGCGACTCAAAGCAACAATTAGTTGCAATATCGATATTCCAACGGTACCTACAAAAAACCACCAAAGCGCATATTTGCCTGCATCAATTAATTTCTGTTGCGAGGGCGTAGCTTCTGTAATACTCAACAATGCAGCAATACATACCAGGATAACAAATTGGATGAAAAGTGTTACGAGAGCTTTGACTACTTCCCTAGTGCTCCTAGTAAATCTACTTACACGCTTTTCAAGACTATAAGAATGGACAATATCTTTGGCAATTTCACGCGTCAGCTGCTGTCTCACCATATTTGATGTTTCATTCCTAAATCCGAGCGCGCCACGCTTTTGAAAAATGCGCAGATACTTGAGCCCTTTCACCTTTCGTCGATAACTAAACCAATTCTTAAAATCGAAACCATTCTTAATTACCTTATAAATTTCGATCGCCAATTTTGTGAATGTTCCGAGCGCTACGAGGAAACCAATGCCTTTCACAGCATAGTCAATCCACTCCACAACTACTCCTTCGTCAGTCAAGTCATGTCCACATCGACAGCCTCACTGAGACTTTATCACCGGACATTACTTCACAAACATATGTATCAAACTGCGAACGCCCCACAGCAAGCTGTGCGGTAATCAAGTGTTGAACAATTTAACCAATCGACTTATCAACGCTGACAGACCGCATACACACTGATTCCGAAGATGAGCACCTCAGCGCCATTTTGACACCTCAGCTAGTCTCGAACCCAATCTGCCAAAATCCCATATCCAGCACCTTCATCTGCGGATAGATCAGGTCATCGCGCTTCATTCCGCGCCGCACTTCCTCGAGACGGTCGTTGTGGGCCTCGTAGAAGTCCACGAGCCTGAGGACGGACTCCGGACTGTATTCCTGCGTCGTCACTTTGTATTTCGCAACACCATCCTGAAAGAACCTGTCATACGCAGGCACGCAGCCGAGCGTTCCCATGAGGATTTTCGTAATGAGGACCGGTGACACCGGGCTCGCGACCTCACGCCCTGCGACCTCGTCAGGGATCGGCCGGAAATAGGGCTCTTCTGAGGTGAGTGTGGGTGACCGGGTGTTGGTCGGGGTTGCGGGTAGAGGTCAAGGTCCTTGATGATGAGCGGACTTCAACCCCCGCTGTCTTCAAGGGCACCGGGCGGTGTATCACCCACCTGCTGCTGCTCTGTGTCGCTTGATCGTTGTGATCTGCTCGTTGACTTGGAGGGTTTCCATCCGATGATCGTGGTTCGCACCCCAAATGCTCTGGTGCTCGACAGAGAGTCCTGTGACCGCTGTGCTGGCTGCCCGAGTTGTGGGGTGACTTGCTCACGGTCACGGGTGCGTCGTGGTGGAGGTGATCGACGCGCCCTTGGGCCGGGGTCCCGTGCGGATCCGGTGGCACAAACGCCGCTGGATGCGCCGCAAACGCACCTGCCAGACGGCGACATTCCTGGAGCATAGCGAGAAGGTGTGCGCACCCCGGGCACGTTTGGGTGTGCGGGCGATCCGCTGGGCGATCCGACAGTTGCGCTTTGAGGGAGCCATCATTGCAGGATTGGCTCGCCAGTGAGGAACCACGTGGAATACCGTGTGGTCCCCTATCAAGCCGTGCCTGCACGCATCTGGCTCATCGACGACATCATCCCAGCCGGCATCTAAACGTTACGCGACTTCTTAAATGATTCAGTTCCGTAGAAAGTCATTTGCTTCTCGCCCCACCAGGTGAGGAATTTTTGAGCAGATTCGCCATTGTGTTCAATGTCGAATGCGCTGTCGAATGAGGCGATGACTCCGTTGGTTGCTTCGGCAAGAGCTGCTGCAACCAGCCCGTACCCTGTCGACGCAACAGCAGGGCCGGCCATGTTTCGGTATTCATACCAGTAATGATCTTGACGAAGTACCTTTGTTAGCTGCTCGGGTGGCAGTAGATCCTCAAACTCCTCAACAATGCTCCACAGTCCAAGATGTTCTGGTTTTGAGTTGAACGGATAAATGAGATCTTCTTCAGTGATCCGATCATCATCCTCGACAGCGAAACAACCAGGCCAAGAGGTGGAGTCCCACTCGCCGTTAATCCAGTAGCCAAAGCCAAGTTCCATACCTGGTTCCCAGGCCAAACTTTCGCCAACGAAGCGGAGCTGCGAGCCCCCCGCAGAGGGGTAGAACGCCTTGACTTCGATCCGAGAGCCGACTCCGTGTCTGTCAAGGAGCTGCTGGAAAAGCTCCTGTGTGCGGGCGCGTGTCTGCTCCACGAGCGGCATGAAGCTCGTTGTCGGATAGACGTCGATGGTCGTTGACATACCCCAAGTCTACAGCCCGAATGAGCGTGAACACAGGAGGAAATTCCCATGGCTGACTCATCTTTTGGGGCTCTTCATAATTGGGGTGTAGTTGGGGTCTGGGCCTGTGCGCAAGTTGTTGACGGTTTGTTTATGCGGCTGTTGTCCAGGCTGCTTCGTGTCGTTCGTCTTCGATGGGGGGATTTGGCGCCGAGGCTGGTGTGGATGCGGCGGGGGTTGTAGAAGTCTTCGATCCAGGTGGCGACCCCGGTGTAGACCTGGTTGCGGGTGGTGAAGGTGCGCCGGTAGTAGTACTCGGTTGTGAGGGTGGCCCATAAGCATTCGGCCACCCACCGTCGTCACGGCGGGCGGCACGTGCGCATCGAGGGGGTAAGCGACTCTTGGTGGGGTCGGCGACGACCGATAAACCCGGCGTCGCCGACCCCACAGACGGTCAGTGACGGGTCACTTGGCATCCTTCGCTTCTTTTTCGAACCCGATCTGCCAAAACCCCATATCGAGCAGCTTCATCTGGGGATAGGTCAGGTCATCGGCCTGCATTCCGCGCCGCGCTTCCTCGAGGCGGTCGTTGTGGGCCTCGTAGAAGTCCACGAGTTTGAGGACTGACTTCGGGCTGTATTCCTGGGTCGTCACTTTGTATGTCTTGATGCCGTCGACGAAGAACCTGTCGTACGCGGGCACGCACCCGAGCGTTCCCATCAGGATTTTCGTGATGAGGACCGGCGACACTGGGCTCGCGACCGTGCGCCCTGCAATGTCATTGCGGATCGGCCAGAAATGGGCGGAGATACGCTCGTTTACCTCCGTGAGCCTCGCCTGAACCTCGTCCTCCCGCAGACCCACGCAGGCGACCCCAAATAGGCAATCGTATTCAGGCTTCAGGACCTCCTCGACAACGGGCGACAGCACCTTGTAGTCCTTCTGAAGCAGGAAGGACGAACCCCGATACATCCCCCAGCTCGCCAGGTAGAAAGCGAGGTGCAGGCTCAAATAGTCGTAGTCCGGAGAAGGGTCGGTCCGCGCATCTCGAAAGACGCGATAGCAATGCTCCCACGAGCGGGAGCGACCATTCTCATTCGCGCGCGCATCGTCGTAGAAAGTCTGCGCAGCACTAATCAACTCATCGATGGCTTCCATAGTTGTGCTCCTTGTGTCTCCACGGAAGGCCTCTCTGCCTCGAGAGCTCTCGTCGTTTCTGCCGTTTCTCTATACGGTGTGGATTCCGATGCGAGAAATACGCCGCCACATCGCGCCGACATGCGTCGTTCGTTCCCGCGCGTCGATGAGCAAAGCCGCTTCATTGCTCAATAACCATACCGCACGGAGGTGGCAGAACGCGGCAATTTAGATGGCAGCAACTCAGCATCGTGGTCGCTGGCAATCCGGGAGAACTCTCGTACCCGCATCTCCCGACGAGGTCGGGGCCAGGCATGCACATCCGTGCGGTTTTCGGGGTTTGGGTGGGAGGATTTGCGTGATGGTTGCGCAGCATTGTTGGTGTTTCGTGTCGGTTCTGCGCGTACCCTGATGAGAAAGGACGGGCCCCCAACGATGGGGGCGCCGGAGGACACCTCACCGTGGAGGCACACACACCATGAAGGTCCCACCCCTATCCGAGCGACCCGACGCCGAGGAAGAAGAGCAAGACTTCCTCGCCCCACCGTCGCGCCGCAAGAAGCGCTCCCTAGCAGCCAGGCGCGCTGCGCTGCGCCCGTGGGCAATAGGTATCGGGCTCACCGTACTGGTGGCTGTGGCAGCTGTTGGTGCCTACACGCTGGGCGCGAGCATCGGCTCGTGGAACGATCGCCCCAGCACTGCGGCGACACCCACCGTGCACCCAGCACCCATGCCGTCAGTATCGAGCGAGGCCGCCATGTCAGGCGGCTACGAGATCGGCCCCGACGGAGTCCTCGTGCGCCCCGCCCAGTTCGCGGCAGACACCTACACCAAACCCGAACTACCTGAAGAAGCCAAGGAAAACACAGAACGAGGAGCAGAAGCAGCCGCAGAACACTACCTCGCGCTCCTGATCTATTCTTGGAATACTGGCGACACTCAGCCACTAGCCGATATGTCTGACCCGTCATCAAACTTTGCAAAGAACCACATTGCCAATACTCAAGAAATGTATACAAATGGCTGGTCATTTGGAAACTCAGTAACAGTACAGGAGGTGCTTCGTCTTGAAGCAGTTTCATCGCAAGATGGAACGATTCCACCAAATACCGTCGGAGTTCGCTTTCGTGTCAGCGCAAATAATGGAACAAGGTGCAAGGGGCAGAGCATTATTGTTGACGATTCTGAGCATAGTTCAACAATTACCTTATTCATGACATGGAAAGATAACCGCTGGACAGAGGTACAAGGAAGCGCCACCGATCATGATGACGAATAAATTACGTATTTTCCTTGCAATCACCGCCACTTCATCTTCTTTACTAATTTTAAATTGCCTACCCGCGATAGCCCTCGCACCAAGTTCAGGTTTTGACGCCAACGGAATCGATAGGGATGTCAACACTGATATGTGGGAGGATGAGAACGAAGATAGTCCTGGCACAGTAGGAAGCCCCTCTCAACCATCAGAAGATGACACGGGCTCACCTCGAGCAACTGAACCAACAACCACGAACAGCGCTTTGGATTTTGCGCTTGGCTACCATTGTGAACACCCAGTTTCCTACGATTCGGGTCATCTGATGTTCCCTACCTACTGGAGATGCGACGATCCTCCGCCGTCCGTAGAAACGCCATCAGATCCTCCTTCAACCCAGAAGATTCTGCGTCACGCTGCTGCCACAATTCACGCGGATGGCGCAGGGATCTACAAGCAGCCCCCACATGTCTCGTACACGAACAAGTACATTCCTACGCTCGTCTCAGTCACCAACCCGACCCAGACTCACATCATCAACCTATTGGGACACGACATCACCATCACGCTGAAGGCCACCAAATACGAATGGGACTGGGGCGACGGCACCCCGAACACCATCACCGCCTACCAAGGAATGGCCTTCGAAAAAGGTATGGACCCCAACAAGGACCCCAGGCTCATCCGCCACTACTACACGGCTCCCAACGGGTGGAAGTCCTTCCTGGACGGCCCATATCCCAGTGCCACGCGCACCATCACACTCACCACGACGTGGGCGGGCACGGCCACCAACCCCTTCACGGGCGACACCCAGACGATCAATGGCCTGGTCACCACCACCGAAACAACCGGCCCGTTCCCCCTCGGCCAACTCATCGTCAACAACACCGACACCTCAGAAGAAAAACAAGGCCACTAAGCGAGTGATGCACCATGATCAGCAAACTCTCCACCATCGGCAAGTGGATCATCGCCGTCATTGCCACTGTTGTCATCATCGGCGCATCGTTCACAGGTTTCCACGCGTTCAACGCTCGAGCCCACGCGAATGCTGAGCTTCAGTCCAGAGCGCAGTCACCCCAGTCTGACAGCACCGAACAATCTGGCCCCCAATCAGGAGACGCCCCTCAATCCGCAGAACCAACACCGGCCGAGATTACGAAGCCCACTCCCCCGCCTCACCTCTACGCAGGCGGACAAATTGGTGCCCAAGCGACATCACAGTGGTACATCGACCTATGGGCGTATGCGTTCAACACCGGGGACACAGAAGACTTTATGAAGGTATGCCAGGTTGAGGGCTACTGCGATGCATTTGCACATGACCTGGAACGCATGCATACAGATGCATATCTCGTCAAGCCGCTCACCAATACGTATCTTCAAACAAATAAGATTTATGACTGCTCACTCCAAAAGGCAGGCACTCAAGGAATTTGTATCGAATTCACATATTTGCAAACACCTGCAGGATTCCACCACCTAACAGAAGAAAAGGCATCAGAACAATACGACACCATAAGCACAGTGACCGACGAGGAAAGCAACAACGAACAAACACTCTTCCGTGTCCTATTTCTTGAAGAGCGGGGGGACACATGGGTCGTCACCCACATCTGGTATCACTAATAACCGCCGAAAATCGTTAGTCACTGATCACAACAGGATGCGGAATCAACTTTGTTCATTGACCCTTACCTACGCATCCGTGGTGCCATAGCTCAAACGCACCATATGCCGAGGCCCCAATCCACCGCCGTGGGCTGGGGCCTCAGCAGCGATGTTTCACGTGCAATTACTGCCAGGACAGCAATAAGAAGCTCTCAGTTCCCCTGAACAAGCTCGTAACGCACCCAACGGCGCTGTCCGGTGGACCGTACCAGGCCTCACGAAACAAGATCACGGAGATCGGAACGCACTTCTTCCACACTCACACCGAAGCGCTCCTGATACTCGCTGTTGTTCCACGTACACCGGCGTTGCTGAGGGCCTCCTCATCGCTATCGTCGACGATGGCGCAGCAGGAGCAGCCGCCCCTCCGATGGCACCATCTCATAGACCCGCCCATCTATCTCATAGACCCTCACCTCTATGTCATAGAAGCCCATTTCTATCTCATAGAACCCTTGATTGACTCCATAGAAATTCATAGATGAGGCAGGCGGTGTGATCCCGCATCTTCAGGAATCTGAATGTTGAGGCCCCAGCCCACCATCGTGGGCTGGGGCCTCAGCGTCAATGTTTCACGTGAAACAATCGCGGGAACAGCCACCAAGCGGCCTCGAGCGCGCCACCGCAACTACTTGCGGTGATAGCGCGGGCTCGTGCCCAGGTGCGTCGGGTAGACGTTCAGGCCATCCTTCAGCTTCGACTCGTCGAAGCCGCGATACGTGTACGAACTATCGTTCACGATATCCGTCGGATCCACGACGCCATCCGCGTACTGCTGGACCTCCTCGGGCGTCGGACTCGACCCGCCCTGCTTCTGCGCCAACGGATTCTCATCAGGGAACTGCGACGGATCCGTATTCAAAATCGCGCCCGGGTCGATACCGCCAAACCCCGTGTACTTGTTCCACCCGTGATCAGGATTCAAGCCCGTCTTCACCAGCAACTGCAGCAACTGATTACTGGTCGCCTCAGGCCACCGCTGCTTCGCCAACGCCAGAACACCCGCGACGATAGGCGAGGCGACCGACGTACCAGAGATAGTGTCGTTAGCGCCGGTTTCGATGTTACGGAAGAGCACAGGCCCGCCGATCGATGTGGTTACAACACCTTGACCCCACGAGGAATAGTCCTGCCGAGTCCCATCGACACTGATTGCTGTCACACCAACCACACCGGACCACGCAGACAACGACGTAGCGTCATCATCACGTGAACTATTCCCAGCAGCGTTAACCAAAATTACCTGTTGCGCAATCGCTCGAGCGGTAACCCACTTGAGTTCCTTATACTCATTCGGCGTCGAAGCCGAGACGTTGATGATCTGGGCCCCATCATTCATCGCCTGATTCAAAAGCCATGGCTGGCTGTCCTTGGTGACGCCACTTGGGTCATCACAATCGCTACTACCCTGATCGCCATCAGCACCGAATGTCCCCTGATACGCAAGAAGAGAGACCTTCGGTGCCACACCATAGTCCGCAGACACGAGGATGGACGCAACCCCCGTTCCGTGCGTTTCTAGAGCGGGTGACGAGTTAATCGTGCACGGAGTTTTCACCGTGATGTTTGCACCCGCAAGCTCAGGGACGGAGGTATTCACCTTGCCATCGATCATCGCGATGGTGACGCCCTCGCCCGTGTAGCCCTTTGCACGCGCCCGATCGAATCCGTAGTACGAGAAGTACGCCTGATCGGCCGCTGTAATCGTGTCGGCTGCGTTCGCTGGGGCAGCGGGAATCGACACGATACCCGCCGCAAGCGCGCCCACCGCAGCCACGGCGACACTGTTCCTCATGCGCGACCGGCTACGCTTACGCCGCTTCACTTTCGCCTCACCTCCACCCACGATTTCGTGGGCCACAGAACACTGTGCTACCTCGCCAAGCATATGACCAGTTGTTCAGGTTAACAAGCGATTCAGAGGTTCACGAGGCCGGGGCCGGGTCCTCGAAGAAGCCCACACACAGGCCACCACTCACAGGCCCAAACACAGGCCCGCTCACAGCAACGCCGGGCTCACCCCCGCCTCTCCCGCAACGTCCGCGCGAGGAGCCCGTGCCTCGGCGCGAAAACCCAGGCGAGCACAAAGCACGCGGTGAGCACCAGGACGATCGTGGCGCCCGTGGGCACGTCCAGCGCCCACGACAGGTACAGGCCCACCAGGCCTCCCGAAGCGCCGAGCGCGGGCGACAGGATCATCATGGTCCCCAGGCGGTCGCACAGGAGCCGCGCGGTGGCCGCGGGGGTCACGAGCAGGGCCAGCACCAGGACGTTGCCGATCGTCTGCACGGAGATCACGACCGCCAGGGCCACGGCGACGTACAGGGAAAGATCAGCCAGCAGCACGTGCACGCCCGCCGCCCGGGCGCTCTCGCGGTCCAGCGTCACGGCCACGATGGGCCGGTGCGCCAGGAACAGCATGAGCAGCACGAACAACGCGCCAGCCAGCACCACGGGCACATCCGACGCCGGGATGCCCGTGATCGACCCGAAGAGGAAGTCCTGCAGGCTGCCCGCGTACCCGGGTGCCCGCGCGATGATCGCGACACCCAGGGCAAACGCGCCGACGAAGAGCACGCCGATGACAGAGTCCTCCTTGAGCCTGCGGTTCTGCGCCAACAAGGCCACGAGCACGGCGGTCACGACGCCCGCGAGCGCTCCACCGAACACCAGGGACCCACCGCACACGAAGGCGATCGCCAGGCCGGGGAACACGGAGTGCGCGACCGCGTCACCAATAAAAGCCATGCCGCGCAGGACGACGTGCACGCCGACGCTGCCGCACACGAGCGCGGCGACGACCGCGATCAGCAGCGCGCGCGGCAGGAACGCCAGCGCGGGATTCGTCAGGTCGCGGAAGAAGTCGTAGGGGCTCAGGAAGTCCGCCGCCGCGGCGAGGCCACCCCCGGCCGCGTGGATCACGGTGCTCATGCGCGCACTCCTAGGGCGTCGAGGATCGGGTTGTCGGGTCGCACGTCGAAGGCGCGGATCCACGGGTCGGCGTCGGCCAGCTCGTCGGGTCGCCCGGACGCGACGATCGTGCGCCGCAGCAGGTACAGGCGGTCGCAGCCGGCGCGCGCGCCGATAAGGTCGTGCGTGGTCATGAGGAGGGCCCGCCCCCCGTCCGCGAGCGCGCGGAACAGGTCCATGAGCATCTCCTGCGTCGGCATGTCGAGGCCGGTGAAAGGCTCGTCGAGAAGCAGCACGGCGGGCCGGATCGCGAGGGCCCGGGCGACGAGGACGCGCTGGCGCTGGCCGCCCGACAGCTCGCCGATGGGACGCTTCGCGAGGTCTCGCATCCCCACGAGGGACAGGGCTTCCTCGACCGCGCGGAAGTGCGGGGTTCGCGCACGCCCAAGCAGCCCTCGCCGCACGGTGACGGCCTGCAGGACGGCGTCGCGCACGCTGATCGGGAAGTCCCACGCGAACTCGTGCCGCTGCGGCACGTACCCGATCGCGCCGTCGGTCTCGACGCGCCCGCTGGAGGGAATCAAGCCCAGGATCGAGCGGATCAGCGTGGTCTTCCCGGCGCCGTTAGGTCCGATGAGGCCGACGAGCTCCCCGGCCCGGGCCTCCAAGTCGACGCCCTCGAGGACGCTGCGCCCGCCCAGGGACGCGCCCAGTCCGGTGACGCGCAGCTGGCTCACTGCTCCCCTCCTCGATCGACGAGGCCGGGGCCGCCCTCGCCCGAACCCTCACCGCGGGCGGCGGGCAGGGGCGCAAGGATGGAGTCGGCCTCGGCGATGGCGGCGGCCTGTTCGGCGCGGCTGCGGCGCGAGCGCGCCACGACGAGGGCGCCGATCACGAGGAGGGACGCCGCGGCGACGGCGATGATCGCGAGGAAGGCCCAGTCGGGCAGCCCGCCCGACTGGGCACCGGCGGCAGAGGAGGAGCCAGCGGGGTCGGCGGCCCCGGAAGCAGCGGGCGCGGCGCCCGGGGAAGAAGCGGACGCCCCCGCCGAAGCGGAATCAGCAGCGGCGGGCGCGGCCATGGCCAGGGCCTCGGACGCGGAGGCGGCGTCACCGACGGCGAAGCGCAGGGTCGTGGAGGCGGCCACAGCCTCGCCGGCGGTGGTCGTGCCCAGGAAGGTCACGGTCGCCGTGTAGGTACCGGGCGCGGAGAACGCCCAGTTGGCGTGCACGTGCGTGCCCGAGTCGATCCACACGTCGCCAGGCGCCGCGCCCGAGTCGGCGAGCAGGAGGGGCTTGCCGAAGGTACCGGACTGCAGGAACAGCCACGCGCGGCCGGGGCCGCTCACGGGGCCGACGCGCATGGTGAGGCCGCGGTCGATGGTGGCCGTGACGGCGGGGTCCTGCGTGTTCCAGCCGAGCCACACGACGTTCGGGTTCTGCGTCTGGGGAACGACGTACACGGGCTTGCCCGCGACGTCGGCCAGGAAGGGGTAGTCGGCGGAGTCGGGCGCGGTCATGACGGCCGCGTCGCTCACCCGCAGGACGGTCTGGTTGGGGTCGCGCCACACGGGGCCGCTCTCGGCGTCGTGGCGCAGGCCGGCCCGCCACTGTCCGTCGATCAGTCGGGGGCCGAGGTCGACGTGCCCGACGGCGATCTCGCTGGCCTCATTCGACCACTCCTCGTGAGCGGCGACGCTCTGCGCGAGGTCGGGGTCGGGACTCGGATCAGCAAAAGAAGAGGGAGCACCCGCGATGACGAGGAGAGCCGACACGATGAGGGCGAACACCGACATGCCGAGACGGGGGAATAACGTCATTAGAGCCGCGACACGCCGACGACACGCCGTAGGGATGCTTCTAGTGCTGCCATTCCCCCCATGGGCGGTGGCACCTGGACGTACGACGAGCTGTGATGCCCGCCCGCTCTGTCCCGTGGTCGGCGGCAAGGCCTGGCCGGGCTTGCGGAAAGGCCGCCGGCTAGCCCCGGGGGCGGTGGCGGGGCCTGGCCGGGCTTCGAGATCGACCACTCCGAGCGAAGCTCGCGTGTGGCGATCTCGCGGGCGGGCCGCCGCCCCCGGGGCGCAGAGCCGGCGGTCGTCCTGGCGGACGACACCTCGGCCGGAAGTGGAGCAGGAATGAGTGTTCATGGCATCTCCTTGCCGCCCAGGCAGCGTGCCAGTGAGCGGGCGTTGTGTTCCATCATGTCGATGTAAGTGGGTGCTTGGTCGTCGAGGGTGTCGCCGTACAGGGGGCAGATGTCCACGCCCGCGTCGGTGGCGGCGGTGCGCAGGGTGGAGCGGGTGCGCGCCAGGTTGGGTTCGAGGAACACCGCGGGGATCGAGGAGTCGGACAGGGTGGCCTGGAGTTTGATCCGGTCGGCGATGGAGGGTTCGACACTGGGGTTGGGCGCCACGAAGCCGGCGACGGTGAGCCCGTAGGCGTTCGCCAGGTACGCGTAGGCGTCGTTGGTGGTGACGAGTTTGCGGCGTTCCTCGGGGATGGACGCGATGGTCGAGGCCACGGTGGCGTCGAGCTCGTCGAGGCGCGTCAGGTAGGCGGCTGCGTTGGCCCGGTAGGTGGCCTCGCCGTCGGGGTCGACGGAGATCAGCGAGTCGCGGATGACGCGCACGTACGCTTGGGCGTTGTGGACGTCGTGCCACAGGTGGGGGTCGATGTCGCCGTGGACGTGCTTGCCGAGGACGGCCTGCGGCAGCATGTACACGCTGGCGCCGGGCTCACCGATGAAGCGGAACGAGGCCTCCCCGGGGATCGTCGTGAGCGCGCGGGTGGGCACTTCGATGACGACCTGGTCGAGGTCGGTGCATTCCATGGTCGAGGCGACGGCCGCGCCCGTGGTTCCTCCGCCCACGCAGGGGGCCGAGGCCTCGTCCCCGCTGAGTGCTCCGGCGTCGGAGGCGAGCTCGACGCGCTTGGTGGTGAGGTTGACGGTGATGTCGGCGTGGCCGGCGGACAGGACGCGGCGGCCCTCACTGGCGGCGATCTCCTCGGGCGGGGTGCCGACGGCGAAGACGGCGCTGCCTTCCCCGACGCTGACGGGCGTAGCGCCGGGGGTGGTGCGCAGGTTGGCGCGGAAGTGGACGCGGTAGACGCCGGGGGCGGTGAACGCCCAGCTCATGTGCTGGTGGGCATCGGCGGGTAGCTGCGCGGTGTCGGTGTCGTATCCGCCTGCGGCGTTGAAGCCGTCCGAGGTCGCGAAGGCGATCTCGGGCTGCCCGAAGGACGTGGTGAGGTACGCGGCAGCCTGCCCGGGCCCGTCGACGCCGGTGGTCGTCAGGTCGATCTGCGAGGCGCGGGTGGCCCCCATGTCGGCGCCGTCGCCCCACACGCGCATGCCGAGCCACGGGGTGTCGAGGGCGCGGTCTTCGACGAGGGGGAGGATGGTCGCACCGTTCTTGGCGGCCTCCTCGGCGACGGAGACGGAGCGCGATCCGGCGGGCAGGTTGGAGTCGAGGGCGCGGATGAGGGCATGCTCCTCGAGCATGAGGTAGTTGGAGAAGGCGAGGTCCGCGTAGGCGACGTCGCGCACTGTGCGCAGGGAGGGCTCCCACGAGTGCGGATCCGCCCCGTCGGGCACCATCTGCGTGACACGGACGCGGTCTCCGGCGACGTTGCGCACGAGGTCGGCGAGTATGCCGGTCGTGGCCACGACGCGCAGTTCGCCATCGCTTGCGGGGTCGGGCGCAGGCGCGCAGCCGGCCAGGGTAGCCGTGAGCGCTAACGCCGAGGCAGCGAGCACACACCCACTCCCCCGCCACCCACGGAAGGGGAGGCGGGGGATGAGGGAGAGTCGGCCTCGTAAATGAGGGGTCACAGCGCTTTGCACAGGTTGCGGCGGCGTCCGATCGCGCCCACCCACACGCAGGCCGCGCCCGTGAGCGCCCAGGTGAGGGAGACGACGGTCAGGGGGATGGTGTCGGCACCGGTGGTGGCCAGGGAGAGGTCGCACTCCTTGCCGGACGCGGTGCGGCCGACGACCTGGGAGACCATGGGTCGCCCGTTGGGGCCGGTCGCACCGGTGGCCGTGAGGTCGCCGCCGGAGCCGAAGCCGCTGCCCGCGAGCGCCGCGCCGTTGGGGGTGACGCGCATGGTGATGGTCAGTGTGTAGGTGCCGGGCGCGGTGAACACCCAGTTCTGGTGGGCGTGCGTGTTGGCGCCGAGCGTGTAGCCGGTGCCCGGGCCGTCGAAGACGTGCTCGCCGACGCCGGAGCCGAGCGCGCCCGCGTTGAAGACGGCGACGCGTCCGGGGCCTTCGACGGCGTCGAGGGTGAACTGGACGGGGCCGGTGGTGCCGGTGACGATCTCTTCGCGCTGGGAGTTCAGGCCCAGCCACGGCACACCCGCGATCTGGGTGGAGGGGATCAGCCAGACGCTGGAGCCGGGGGTGGCGACGAAGCCGAGGTCGGCGGGCGCGGTGATGCGCGCGGCGTCACCGAGGGCGAAGGTCAGGGACGAGGGGTCGACCCACTGTGCGGGCTGGGTGCGGTCGTCCTTGACGCGGGCGACGAGCGTGCCGTTTTCGATGGCGGGTCCCAGGTCGAAGTGGCCATCGGTGGCGTTGCCGGAGGCGCCGTCGCCGACGCTCACCGTCAGGGTCGTGCGCGCGGTGTTCGCGGGGGCGCTGTTCGAGGCCAGGGTGGCGGCCTCGGCCTCGGTGGCCTCGCGGGTGATGCGGGTGGCGACGCAGCGCTCACCGCCGGTCGTGCCGGAGGTGGTGCGCGCGCCCGAAGAGGGGGCGGGGTTCGCGCCGGTCGTCGTGCCGGTGGTGCCGGTCGTTCCCGTCGCGCCGGGTGCGGGGGCCGGGGCGCTGGGCGTTCCCGCGGCGCCGCCCACGCCGGGGGCGGGGGCGGGCTGGGCCTGGTCGGTCGAGGGGGCCGATCCGGACTCGGCGAGGCACGACGCCTCGTCGGCGACGTCGATCGTGTACGTGCGGGCGGGCGCGACGGCGTTGGCGGCGCCGGTGTTGCCGGGGGTCCACGCGCTGGCCTGGACGGTCAGCGTGTAGCGGCCGGCGCGCGTGAACAGCCAGTTGACGTGCTTGTGTGCGGCGTAGGGCTGGTCGATGTCGTCACCTTCGGGGGCCAGGTCGAAGCTGCCGTCATTGGTGACCGCCTTGGTGCCCTCGGTGAAGCTGGAGGTGAAGGCGTAGATGCGGCCGTTCTCCGGGCCCGTGTAGGAGATGTGGAAGCGCGCGGCGTCGTATCCGCCGGCCGTGACGCCCAGGGTGTCCCAGCCGGGCCACAGGACGGTGGCCTGGTTGTCGCCGGACTGGCCAAGAAGGTACGCGGCGGCGGGAGCGCCGGTCGCCTGGCTAACGGAGGCGGGGATCTGGGTGAGCGTGGACTTGTTGACGGCGAGGAGCGTCTGCTCGGGCTCACGCATGACGCCAGAGCCCGTGGCGTCCTCTTTAATACGGAGGGTCAGGGTGCCGGACGCGTCGGAGGTCAGGTCGAAGATGTCGGCGTGGCCGCGGTCTAGGGTGGCCGTGGTGCCTGCGGGGGCGGTGCGCATGACGGCGCAGGTGGAAGCGTCGGCCTCGGACGAGGCCGTGGCTGCGTCGGTCGTTGCGGCGTCGGCGGTGGTGGACTCCTCTGTCGCTACTGCGTCCGCGGTGTCGGCGGTGGCCTCGTCGGCGGCGTGTGCCGCTCCGGGCACGAGGAAGAAGGTGGCCGCGAGGGCCATGGCGGCGAAAGCCCGGGCAGCTGCGCGGCCCGGGTTCCGGTACTTCGTGGGGTTCATGAGGGGGTCCTCTAGGTGCTTCGCACG
Source organism: Schaalia odontolytica (assembly GCF_009730335.1). Taxonomy (GTDB): domain Bacteria; phylum Actinomycetota; class Actinomycetes; order Actinomycetales; family Actinomycetaceae; genus Pauljensenia; species Pauljensenia dentiphila. The sequence goes on along the minus strand of NZ_CP046315.1, from coordinate 280,305 downwards.
TGTATATGAATGAGAATCGTTATCATTCTATGCCTGCGGCCCACGCCGCGCAAAGTTCTGGCACCCGAAACCCGTGATTGCAGCCCATCCCCTTCATGAGGGCGGCCCCAGTTACGGCCAGGCAATGCGGCCGAGAGCTCTGATGACGCCCCGAAACTTCGGTGAGCACCACTCCCCCACCTCAATCGCTGTTGCCATGCCCCTTGCGGGCCAGGGTCGCACATACAGGTGTTTCATGAACCTGCACAAACCGACATACAAATATCCGAAATTTTGTGATCTGTGGGCGAGCATAGCCGACACAATAGATGAATTGTGACGGCGTGCGCACGTTTGCGCAGGTGGTGTGCACGTAACCACTTTGCTTTGCAATTGCTTGGTTTTTGATGCGATCTAAATTACTGGCCGAACGGTTGATTGCGCGTTTTGTGAGGGATAAACTATAACCATCAAGCGCCTGACGAAGCTGCCAAGCTGGTCCGGCGCTTTTCTTGTTTGAAACGCAGGGTCGCGCCAACGCCACCCGCGTTGGCACACTCCACGAACGAGATCCGCCGGGTGATCCCCGGCCTCGTCAAACAGGGAATCAACACAACATACGATCCCACGAGGAGTTCACTCATGTTCTCGACCATCGACGTCATGGTTGCCCAGGCCCACATCGATCAGCTCAACGAGCTCGCCGACGCCAAGCGCCTGGTGAAGGCCGACCGCCACTGAGCGAATTCCGGCCAGGCCGGAGTTCCACGCAAGTCCGCAGACCCGCAGGGGCTGCGGACTTCTCGTTTCTCTACCCGGCAGCCACTGGTCAGACGACTATGACTAACATTGCCAGAGAGGCGAAACAGATGATTGCTCCTCACGATGAAGTTACCAATCGCGGAAAGATTCATTCCTAGATAAGCAGGATCTGCCGCAATCATCACTTGAGAACGGTCTGGTCCAATGACCGTCAAAGCAGACTACTATGATGGTTCCTATCTAAATTAAGGAGGAATCATGGGACGTCGAGTCCTTACCGTCTACGAATTGGCTTTCCGCCAGAAGCGCAAGCGCAACCCCTCCTCGTTCGCTCCGGCAGACTTGGACGGCGAGGACCTGCTCAAGATCTTCGAAACCTGGGTTAAGAATCTAACGACGGCCGAGACTCACAACGAGGACCGACAGACCTGGGTGAGCGTGGACGACGTATCCCTCTACGCACCGCGGGTCCTCCTGCTAGACCTGCGCGTCGGAGCCTATGGCGAGGCCGGCGAACTCGTCGACGTTGACACTGGCGAACCGGTGGGGACCATCGCCGACAACCAGGCACCGACCGGCAGCAACCGTGCCCTCCTCTTCGTTCCGGAGACGGGCGAGCGGGCGTACTTCTTGTCGGAGGAATCTTCCCGCGGCCAGGCTGGCGGACGCATCCGAGACCTGTTCCGCCCATACTTCAGCAACTACACCGACAAGGTGACCATGGTGATGACCGCGGTCACCGAGAGTGAGGTATGGGCCGAGGCTGCCGAGCTGACGGAGGTGGAGGTGCGTGTAGAGGGCAAGAGTGTCGACGTCGCGGATGGGCCCCACGTCGAGGTTGGCAAGGTGTCACACATCGCTCGGCCGCAGCGCAGGAAGCGGTTCCCGAGGAAACTTCTCAACGGCCTCAAGGACGAGAATACCCTCAAGCGCATCGTCTCAGTCGAGGACCTGCCGGAGGATCACAGGGTGTGGGTAACCATGGAGCACGACGGGCGCACCAAGAAGTTCGAGCTGGGCACCGAGGGGGCTCCAGCCATCCGTGAGCTGCTCAACGAGGCCACCGAGCCCACGCTCGAGACCTCAGAGCTAGTGGCCAAGTGCACGGAGCGCGTGAGGGACCTGTGCGAACGCCGTGGTGCAGCGTGGGAGGCATCGTGGAGCCGACCGGCGAGGCCGTCCCGAGGAGAGTGAAGACGGTGGGCAAGGCATCCCTGTGGAGAGTACCAGCCGACCATTTCAGCACCCTCTATGACAACCGCATCGGCCGCACCGACTGGTGGGGCGTTGCCGCGCAGGCACTCCTGCCGCTGATCGCAGGCACGGCAACGTGGAAGCTGGGCGCGAAGATCGCCGACGTCGGCGGCGCCGTCTCGGGCATCTCCATCGTCGCTGGTCTGCTGTTCACGATGGCGGTGTTCCTCTTCCAGCTTCGGACCACCCTGGACAACGACAAGCGTCTGGGCGAGGACGACTTCGCGCTCGTCGATGAGTGCATGGCCAACACCCTTTGGGCCATTCTCTGGGGGGTGACGCTGGCGATCTACCTCATCGTGTGCGGCGCTGGGAAGTGGATCGGCTATGATTCGTGCGGACCCACGCTCACCGGGATCGCAGTCGCCGGCACCGTCCACTTCCTGCTCGTGATCGGCATGTGCCTCAAGCGGCTCCGCCGAGCGTACGAGCGCATCGCAATGAAGCGCCCATGAGAGAAGGATGCCAAACGACATCACACTGACCATTGCCTATTGACGCGATTCATCAACATCTGAGATACTCGCATCGATTAAGTAGCATCATTATATCTTTGAGAGATGGACATGGTTCCGGGGATCACTCGGGTTGCCGCGGACAGCATTACTGCCACAAATCGACGAGATACAGAGTACCAAGCACGTGGACATTAGTGACGGGGGCGCGCAAACCTCGACTCAGGATCCGCGAATCGATGTTTCTTACTCAGGTGAAAAAAGGAAAGCAAAACGGAACGGTCGAACTCCAACAAAACCCTGGCATGCGCCCAGGTTTACGCGCCGCTATAGCACTACAGCGGTTGCCGGAATCATAGCGGCTCGACCCTTCCTCCATGCCTTAGCGCCTCACACCAGCGCTGATCCCAGTCTAAGATGGAGGGCATGACACACGTGGTGACCGGCTGGGGATACGAAGGCCACTCGATTGAGGACCTGCTCAACGAGTGCAAGCGCTTGCACGCCGCCTACGTCGTCGATATCCGCCTCAACGCGATCTCGCGTAAGAAGGGCTTCTCCAAGACGGCCCTCTCCAACGCTCTGGCGGGCGCAGGCGTGGACTACGTACACCTGCGCGCACTGGGGAACCCAAAGGACAACCGCCCCGGCTTCGCCCATCCGGGCACCCCCGAAGCCGAGCGCGCACACAAGCGCTTCAACGACGAAGTCCTCAGCACCCCCGAAGCCGACCGGCAATTGGGAGAACTCGCTGAGCTCACCCGGCGAGGGAACGTGATCATCCTATGCTTCGAAGAGACCCCTAAGTGTTGCCACCGCCACCTGGTGATCCAGCGGCTACGGGCTCAGAACAGACAGTTGCGTTCGGCTAAGACAGCCCTCGTGGAGGGGTAGTAGAGGCCAAGGATCTGGAAGGCATTGCGCTTAACCTTGTCGTGGAGGTTGCCGACGAAGAACCGGAGATCCTTACCCTGCGCGGTGGGATTGGTCTCGAACTTAGCGACTAACAGGTTCTTGAGCCCCTCGATATCGAGAGATTTCTTATTGTACTGAAGAGCAGCGAACTCCCAGTCTATGAAACCAAGCCTATGGCCAGTGCACTCGGGTTCGCCCTCACACGTAAAGCAGAACCACCCTGACAGGCGCGGAGGTTCGGCAAGTTTGATGAGTCCTTGGTCCACAAAAGCACCACCCAGGTCCAGTTCCTGGCGTATGAGGATCCTTTGACGCTTCATCGCTTGTTTGTCCGTTTCGGGTGGAGTTGTTTCCAGTTGCAGTTTCACGCTTCCGCACTGAGGGCGCACGAGGCCCAGGGAAGGACCATTGTCATCATCGTCGATATTGCGACGCAGCTGACACAAGGACACTTCTCCAACCGGTTCCACATACCGAGCGCGGAGCTTCCAGCCATCCCTACTGTCGAGCTCATCTTCAACGCGTATCGAGGTCGCGTCGATCTTGAGGCTTTCGAAACGGGGATCGCCGTCTGAGAGGCGCACCTTCACTTTGATGAGCGCGTACTTCGTAAACTGGTTCTCCACAGCCAAGTACCTAAAGGGCACAGGGTAGAGGCGCACCCAACGCAAGGGATCCAGCGCAAGGCCTGCGACGCACACGGTGTCGTTGTACTGGGCGGAGAGCTGAGGCATGGTCTTTACCAAGACAAGGACCTTGATCTCCCGTCCGAGGCGATCCTTGACGCGCGCCTCCCGCACCTCTTCCGTTTCCCAATCGATTGACTCGGCCTGTTTGGGAAGAGCGGGCTGATCGGCCCAGAAGTTATCGGGATCAAATTGAATGGCGTCGGCATCAGCATCGCGTGTCATGCGCACACTCTATCGAATCGTCGTGCACAGCATGATTCCAATGTCCCAAGACTTCGGAGCTCTTCTCCCCTTCGCGGGGCTACCTTCTGTTTCTTCACCAATGCTTCAAAGTACGCAGTCATATCGATGCTGGTCGCTTTGCGCGAGGTTCAACTGGTGCCCTGTGATGGGGTTGAAAGCCACTTTCGTTGATGGCGGGTAGTCGTAGTAGAAGATCCAGTAGAGGCTTGCCTCTTCAGCACTCCCCTTGTTGAGGCGGCGTACGCAGTTGGAAACAAGCTCATCTGCACGCTCCAAAAAACTGGCCACGTTGCCGCTCCTCAATAGATAAAAAGCCAGTCATCGGCTTCTCCATATCAGCGGAGGGTCAACGGCTGGCTTTGCTACTGAAATCTTAGCACTTTGCACGGCATATATCATCATTTTGCCTGCGGTGTGAAGGGATAACACGGTTGACGTCACCATTCGGAACTCTGACCCCTATCGACGGATTCGGGCTCTGATTCAATACCTCGTATCCCTGGACGGACGCGGAGTCAAGAAGAGCTATCGTCTCACCACTGTTCGGGGCCTGAGTACCCGGAGGAAACGGCAGCCCTACACGCGCGGCCTGGCCGCGGTGCCGGTGGGCGGTGGCGGGGCCTGGCCGGGCTTCGTGACGACGCGCCGAGCAAAGCTCGCGGCGCGGACGGCTCGCGGTCGGGCCGCCGCCCACGAGCACACAGAGCAGCCCGGCCGACACAGCGGCCGGGGCCTCCGGCGCCCGGAACATGAGCGCCACCACAATCAATGTTTCACGTGAAACATCTGCCCAACCACCGGCCCCGTTACCCCGTATGGCCAGGAAAGTGGCACACTTGACCTATACGGTTCTATGTAACTTCATGCAAAGGATGGCATGCCTTGACTCAGCCTTCGACCAACGGCGGCACCCCGGCCTCATCCGGGCGCACGCCCGCGCAGGGAAACCGCCTCGACCCCTGGTACGACGTCTACGCGGACCGCGCACACAACCTGCGCGCATCCGAGATTCGAGCTCTCTTCTCGGTCGTGTCGCGCCCCGAGGTCGTCTCCCTCGCCGGTGGCATGCCGAACCTCAAGGACCTGCCCCTCGATAAGCTCGCGGCGTCCGCGGAGAAGCTGATCCGCAACCACGGCGCGCAGGCCATGCAGTACGGCAGCGGCCAGGGCTGGGAGGTGCTGCGCGAACGCATCACCGAGGTCATGGGTTACGACGGCATCGTCGGCGCCGACCCGGACGACGTCGTGGTCACGACGGGTAGCCAGCAGGCCCTCGACCTCGTCACGGAGCTCTTCGTGAACCCGGGCGACGTCATCCTCGCCGAGGCACCCTCCTACGTGGGCGCGCTCGGCGTATTTCGCGCGCGCCAGGCCGACGTCGTGCACGTTGCCATGGACGAGCACGGCATCATCCCCGAGGCCCTGGTGGAGACGATCCGCGACGTGCGCGCCTCGGGCCGCACGATCAAGTTCATCTACATCATCCCGAACTACCACAACCCCGCCGGCGTGACGCTCTCCGCCGAGCGTCGCCCGATCATCGCCGAGATCTGCCTACGCGAGCACGTCCTGATCGTCGAGGACAACCCCTACGGCCTGCTCGGCTTCCACAACGATCCGCTCCCGGCCATCGCCTCGTACAGCCCCGAGGGCGTCGTCTACCTGGGTTCCTTCTCAAAGATGTTTGCGCCCGGCTTCCGCATCGGCTGGGCGTACGCACCGCACGCGATCCGCGCGAAGCTGGTCCTGGCCCTCGAATCCGCAATCCTGTGCCCGTCGATGGTGGGCCAGATGGCGATCGCCGACTACCTGGGTAACTACGACTGGTACGGCCAGGTCAAGTCCTTCCGCTCGATGTACGCGGAGCGCTGCCGCGCGATGCTCACCTCGCTCGAGGAGTACATGCCTTCGTGCACGTGGACCGTGCCGGACGGCGGCTTCTACACGTGGGTCACGCTGCCCGAGGGCCTCGACGCGAAGGCCATGCTGCCACGCGCCGTGCGCGCCCAGGTCGCATACGTGTCGGGCACGGCGTTCTTCTACGACGGTTCGGGCTCCAACCACCTGCGCCTGTCGTTCTGCTACCCCACTCCCGAGGACATCCGCGAGGGCGTTCGCCGCCTCTCGACGGTCGTCAACACGGAGAAGGAAATCGTTGACATGTTCGGTACGGCTTCGGGCGACGAGGCCGGGGCCGGGTCCGATCGCTAAGAGATACCTGAGGAGATACCCCCATGGCTACCAAAGTTCTGATCATTGCCGGCGGTCTGACGCACGAGCGTGACGTGTCAGTTCGTTCGGGTCGTCGCGTCGCGAACATCCTGACGCAGTTCGGTTACGACGTGCGTATTTCCGACGTCGACGCCTCTCTCGCGGACGCCATCTCGTCCTTCTCCCCCGACGTTGTGTGGCCGCTGGTACACGGTTCGATTGGCGAGGACGGATCCCTGCAGTCCTTCCTCGAGTCACTCGGAATCCCCTTCGTGGGTTCATCGTCGGTGCAGGCGATGCTTGCCTCGAACAAGCCTACGGCAAAGGCTCTGCTAGGTTCTGCGGGCCTCGCGACGCCCGGCTGGGTGACGCTTCCGCAGGCGATTTTCCGCCAGCTGGGTGCTTCTCACGTGTTGTCTGCACTCGAGGGCTCGGTATCCTTCCCCGTCGTCATTAAGCCGACTGACGGCGGCTCTGCTCTCGGTATTTCAACTGCACAGGACGCCAAGGCCCTGCGTCGCGCGATGGTTGATGCCTTCGCTTACGGCCAGCGCCTGATGGTCGAGCAGCGCATTGACGGCCGCGACGTGGCTGTTTCCGTCGTCGATCTGTGGGACGGTCCCGTGGCCCTGCCCCCGGTCGAGGTGTCGACGGATCGTGGCCGCTACGACTACGATGCCCGCTACACGACCGACGAAACGGAGTACTTCGTTCCCGCTCGTCTCTCCGACGAGCTTCTCGCAGACCTGCAGGCCGCGGCCGTCGAGGCCCATACGACGCTGGGTCTGCGCGACCTGTCCCGCATGGACTTCGTGGTCGACGACGAGGGCACCTGCTGGTTCATCGACGCGAACGTCGCGCCTGGCATGACGGACACCTCGCTGCTCCCCCAGGCCGCTGACGCGCTTGAGGACTCGTCTTTCGCGCAGCTGTGCGCTGACATTGTGGACTTCGTGGCCGGAGGCCGCGACGTCCACAGCGTCGCCAACGCCTTCGACGAGCAAGGCGCCGGCGCCATTATCGCCGAGGACGCCGAGGCGATCAAGGAGTGATCGCTCATTCAACGCGCTGTGGGCCCGGGAGAATCGTCCTCCCGGGCCCACATGTTTCACGTGAAACAATCGCCAGTCCATCGCACTATGCAACGACGGACACGCTCTATCACCGACCGCTTATGGCGCCCACAATCGGACTATAGGTCACGAACGTGGTGCTTAAGTTCCGGGTTTAGGTTGGGATTGCGGGCGAAAGTCGCTGTTATTTAGGTTCGGGCGGTTAATCGCGCAGCTTCCTTGACTTTCTGGGGTGATCGTGTAGTGGGTGAGAACACGATCGAATCGTGCTCGGCGTTGCCCGGTGTGCGCTGTGCCGATGAAGAAGAATGGACACACCGCGGCGGGCGCTCAACGGTGGAAATGCACCTCGTGCGCCCTGTCAACCACATGTCCATCAGGGCGTGCGCGCCGACACGAACAAGCCGATGAGCTGGCAGACTTCATCGCGTGGGCAACGTCTCGGCACACCCAAGACGAACAGGAAGGCTCAGCGCGCGCTTTCCGGCGTCGTACCTGTTGGTGCTGGCAGGTGCCGGTACCTCACCCGCCCGTCACCGGGCAGGTCCACGATCAGATCTTCATTGACGGCATGCACCTGTCGGGCGGATGGGTGCTGCTGATCGCCCGAGACCGCGAGCATGTGCTGGAGTGGCAGTGGGCGGCCAACGAATCCGCGCAGGCCTACACGGCCCTACTTGAACGCCTCGCTCCTGCCGATGTGGTCACCACCGACGGTGCTGCAGGCGCCTTGGCAGCTATCGCGCACCTATGGCCCGCCACGCGCGTGCAACGCTGCCTGGTCCACGTTCATCGTGACATCATCCGCGACCTAACCATGCATCCCAGAACCGAACCCGCACGGGCGTTGCTGGCCTTGTCACGACGCTTGACGAGCATCACCAGCGTCGACCAAGCCAGCGCGTGGTTGACGATGCTCCACGACTTTGGGCACACCTTCCGAGAATGGATGTCACAGCGCACCTTCGCCGCTCAAGACCCTGCATGGGCGTCAAAAACCGGTAAAACCTGGTGGTACACGCATGAACGCACGCGCCGCGCCTACCGACGCTTGGCACGACTGGCACGCCAAGGAGTGCTGTTCACCTACCTGACCAACCCCGACGGCACACCAGCCGACCCGCCGGCCTGCGCCACTACCAACCACGTCGAATCCATCAACGCTGTCGTGCGTGAACTCCTCCACGCTCACCGCGGTGCCAGTGCCTACCACCAAGCCGTCATCGCCGAATGGGCTCTCCTCCTGCGCACCCCACAACCCCCGACCCCCACCGAAGTCCTGACCCAACGGGAACACGACGGGCGCCCCACACCCCGCCGGATCCCCACACCAAAACACCCCAACCACACCGATCAGAAACGCCACGGAATCCCGGAAGGAACCCCCACCCCAGAAGAAGGACTCTGGCCACGCAAAGGCTGGGCCGGACGCGCCCACTAGACCCACAACACGCCGCCTAAAGCACCACGTTTGCGCCTATAGCCCACGGACACGCTCTATCACCGACCGATTATGGCGCCCACAATCGGTCAATACGCGCAATAAAAAGTGAGGACATCCTGGCTGCCCGATGGGGCTGCCTAATGTCCTCACTGTAGGGCGCTTCGGCTGTCCGGTGCAAAGCACATAGGGTGGACTGCCTTCTGACCCCTACAGGTGCCAGCATAGCACGGGTAGCAGTCGATCGAAAACAGTAGTAGCACCATGCCAATCACGACGATACAACGAGACATGTATCCGTCATTGCTTCACGTGAAACATTGTCTGCCGTTCATGCGCGCTTCGACGGACGGGACGACGGTCTGGCGCGATTGGTCGTGCGCGCGGTGCTAGAGAGACCAAATCGAGGTGAGATTTCGTTCTCTGTACGCCTCTGTGTCGTTTCTTCGATGCCGAGCTGAGGTCAGTTTCGCTGACACAGAGCCTATCAGCGAAGGACTCCGAGCTCCTTCAGGCGCGTTTCTGCGTCCTCAACGCCCTGCCAAACGATGCCCTGAACGCCGAGGAGCTCCGCCGCGCGGACGTTCACGCGACGGTCATCGATGAAAACAACGTCCTCGTGAGGTACGTTAAGGCGCACGAGTACGTCGCGGTAGATACCGCGTGACGGCTTACAGACGCCGTAGTCGCACGAGAAAGCGAAGAAGTCGAAGAGGCTTCCCCACTCGGAGCGACGAATTGCCTTCGCAATGGGATACGGTGCGTTAGACAAAATACCGAGGCGTACTGCCTGTCGACGCAGACGGCGTACAAGATCGAGAGTTTCTTCGTCTACCGTCGCCATGCGCGACACATCGAGCGCGACAAGTTCTTTCAGAAGGGCACTGGAAGGCTCGGGTTGACCGCAGTCCCCAGCGATACGGTCCCAAAATTCACGGTCGGACATCCCGGCGTCATACTCGCCACGATGGGTCCACATCGCCTGATCAACGAGTGCCGTGAGACAACGAGAACCATCACCGAACAACTCGGCGATAGCGTGCGGATCCGGGTGAGCATCGACGAGCACACCACCGACATCGAAAAGCACGGTGCGCGAACTGCCTTGGGCGTTCATGCCTTTCGCTCCTTCTGGTACTGCGAGGGCCCGACGGCGGACCCTTTAAAGGTAGTTTAAGCGTTAATTCATCCGAAGATTAGCTCAGGAAGTGTCGCGTTGGAAACATACTGCGCTTGATCTGCGAAAAAACTATGAAGTTATATCAGCGAAGGATAAGGTCTGCAATCCGCTGGAGATCTTCGCATCCTGCGAATTCGATGACGATCCGGCCCTTCTTACGTCCCTCGGTGATGGTCACGCGCGTATCGTACGCGTCGGACAGCGCCGATACGACGCTCTCCCCCAGCTGCGACAGAGGACGCTGCTGGCGGGCACGAGGACGCGGCGTCGCTTTCGCCTTGCCGAGGCGAACAATCTCTTCGGTAGTACGCACGGAGAGACCCTCGGCGACGATACGCTCAGCCAGTCGCTCCATCTCTTCGTGCGTCGACAGAGACAGCAGCGCTCGGGCGTGGCCGGCGGTGATGACCTGAGCGGCGACCTTCTTTTGGACGGACGGCGGGAGCTTGAGGAGGCGCAGGGTGTTCGCAATCTGCGGGCGTGAGCGGGCGATTCGCTTGGCGAGCTCTTCCTGAGTCGCACCGAAATCCGCCATGAGCTGCTGATATGCGCTCGCTTCTTCCAACGGGTTGAGCTGGGCCCGGTGGAGGTTTTCCAGGAGCGCGTCGCGGAGCAGATCTCCGTCTTCGGTCTCCCGGATAATTGCCGGTATCGTGGTTTCGCCAGCGAGCTCGGAGGCGCGCAGGCGGCGCTCACCCATGATGAGTTCGAAGCGTGCTTCGGGCTTATCGGCGAGGAACTCGGTGAGCTTCTCAGAACGACCCTTCGCGGGGATACTACGAACGACGACGGGCTGGAGAACGCCGACCTCCTTGATCGAGGCCGACAGTTCCTTGAGATCGTCCTCATCAAAGACCTCTCGAGGCTGCTTTGTGTTGGGAACGATCTGATCGATCGCAATTTCAGCGAAGGATGCACCGGGCACCGGAAGAAGCTCGTGCTCAACGGATGTTTCACGTGAAACATTCTGTTCTTCGCGCTTTTCTGCTTCGTTCGCGGAAGAGCCTGCTGCGGGCACACGAGCCGCCTTCTGGCGGGAATCTGAGCCATTGATTCCGCTGCCAAGACCACTACGAAAGCCCGCGCCGCGACGTCCACCGGCCGCATCAACGGACGGCATCGTCGGACGCTTCTTCTTCGACGAGGCAGTGCCACGCTTGGGCTGCAAAAGGTCCTTAGCGGAGCCTCCACGCTTACCGCCTGAGCTACCTTCGGGGAAGAACACGTCCAGGGGACGGGAGGGCGCGGAGGGTGCGTTGTGCGGCGCCTGCTCGCTAGCCTGAGGAATGAGAGCGCCAAGACCACGGCCGAGACCAGTGTGCCTGCGAGCGCCCTTACGGCCCTCAGACTTCGATGCTGCATCCGCCATTGCAATACTCCTTCAATTGCGTCGGTTCATTGTTTCACGTGAAACAATGGCATGCGCTCAGCTAGTAAGCGTCTTTGATCACTTTGTTGCACCAATGCTCACGCACGGTAACTAATACGTGCCGATCTGAGGAAACATACGGAAAACACCGAATGTTTCACGTGAAACAATCACTCTTCAGAGGCAGCAACGCGCTGACACAGCTCCAACGCGGCCTTCCGATACGCGATTGCACCCACGTTGCGGGGATCGTACGTGACGACAGTCTGACCGTAGCTCGGCGCCTCGGAAATGCGCACCGATCGCGGGATGACGGTCTCAAAAGTGTGGTCCGGGAAGTGCGAACGAACCTCGCTCTCGACCTCTTCGGAAAGCTTCGTACGCTTGTCCGCCATCGTCAGCAACATGCCGGAGACACGCAGGCCGGGATTAAGATCGACACCGATCCGTTCGATGGTGTTCCACAGCTGGCTGAGGCCCTCCAGGGCGTAATACTCAGCCTGAATCGGGATCATAACCTCGTCGGCGGCGACCATGACATTCAGCGTCACAAGGCCGAGTGAAGGCGGGCAGTCGATGAGCACGATGTCGATATCGACATGCTCAGAAACATACTCACGCAAGGCCTCGCGCAGCCGGTACTCACGACGCTCAACATCGACGAGCTCGATTTCGGCGCCGGACAGATCGATCGTGGCCGGGCACACGACAATACCGTCGATGTCGGGGCACGGCTGCACGACATCGGCAACGCTGGCGCCACCAATAATGACGTCATAGGTTGACGGGGTTCCGGCGGGGTGCGGAACGCCGAGCGCGCTCGACGCATTTCCCTGGGCGTCCGCGTCGACGACGAGGACAGACAAGCCACCCATCGCGAGGCCGGCCGCGAGGTTAACGGCCGACGTCGTCTTACCGACGCCACCCTTCTGGTTCGCGACGGCGATAATGCGCGTGTGCTGAGGGCGCGGGAACGTTGCGCGCTCGAGCATGGCCAGATCGCGCATGTTGCGCTCGATCTGATTCGACAAAGGGGTGTTGTTGATACTCACGTGACACCTTCCTAGATACTGCCCCTAGTTTACGGGCAGACGCACACACTTCCAGCACGAAAGGCCCGGGATGCATCCAGGCGCACACAATCTCCGCGCACCGCCGTGAAACGAAAAAAATTTCGTTCTGTAGGATCGATTCTCCCAGCGAAGAGCCAAAACGCGACAAATCGTCAATCGAGGGAATCGATCTGACACAACACCACACCAATGTGTTTCGCGTCACTATATGAGAGGAGCGCCGCAGCAACCGCCACGACGCTCCTCTCCCCCACTGGGGACGCGTTACTTGATCCGATTGCAGACGACCACGTACGTCGACTCGTCCTCCATGATGGAGGGCACCTCATGGATCTCAGCGCGCAGGTGGTGACGACGGAGCTCCGCCGAGGCCTCGTCCACCTCAATGGGCGCACGGCGGCCCTTGAGGGCCACGAGCGAGCCGCCGGGGGCGATCAGCTTCGACGTCATGCGCACGAGCTTGCTCATGTTCGCCACAGCGCGGGCAGTGACCACGTCAGCCTTGCCCTTGCCGCGAAGCTCCTCGGCACGCGCCTGGTGGATCGTCACGTTGTCGAGGCCCAAGTCCTCGACAACGTCCATCAGCCACTCAACGCGACGCGCCATGGGCTCAGCCAGGTGCACATCGAGCTCGGGGCGGCAGGCAGCGATCACGATGCCGGGCAGACCGGAACCGGAGCCGACGTCGAGGACCTGACGGCCATCCTTACGGGGCATGAAGTCCAGGACGGCGGCGGAGTTGACGATGTGGCGCGACCAGATGCGCTCCATGTCGCGCGGGCCCAGGAGGCCGCGAATCTCGCCTTCCTCCTCGAGCATGCGCGCGTATTCGGCGACCTCGGCGAAGGCCGGTCCAAAGAACTCGCAGACGGCCTGCGTGGGCTCTTCTGGGACGAAGGGGTCGCCGACCTGGCGACCCCTTCCCATCCCGTTCGGGTTCTCACTCACCGTCGGTGTCCTCGGGGAGGATAACCACGCGGCGGTGGGGCTCGGCGCCCTCGGACTCGGAGGTGAGGCCCTCGTCGGCGACCACGTCGTGGCACACCTTGCGCTCAAACGGGTTCATGGCGTCGAGCTTGACGGCCTCGCCGGTGGCGCGCACGCGGGCGATCGCCTCGCGGGTGATGTCCTGCAGCTCTTCCTTGCGCTCGGCGCGGAAGCCGGCGATGTCGAGCATGAGGCGCGAGCGCTCGCCTGTCTCGGTCTGGACGGCCAGACGGGTCAGCTCCTGGAGGGCGTCCAGGACCTCGCCGTCGTCGCCCACGAGGCGGTCGAGGGCGTCGGGGTCGTCGGCGACGATCTCGACCGAGGCGCGGCCGTTTTCGACGTCGATCTCGATGTCGCCGTCGAGGTCGGCGATATCAAGCAGCTCTTCCAGGTAGTCGGCGGCGATTTCGCCTTCTTCTTCGAGGCGGGTCAGCTTGTCTGCGTTGTCGTCACTCATGACGTGTCCTCCGTAGTGGGGAATGGGGTCTTGCTGGTGTCCAGGTTACCGGCTGGGGGCCTGGAACCGTGAATCTATGGTGGTCAGCGCTTGTTGCCGCGGCGGCGGGCCTTGCGGCGCTCGATGCGGCGACGCTCGATCTCCTCGGCGCTCAGCGAGCCGTGGCCGGAGGTCGATTCGCTGGCCTCGGACGCATCCTTAGACGAGGCCTTGGCGGACTCACGCTCGAGGGCGCGGCGGTCGCGGACCTGCTTCTGGAGCTCGGCGCGATGGGCGGAAGCTTCCTGCTTGGCCAGGCGCTTCTCGACGGCCAGGGTGAGGCCGTGCATCCACTGCTCGTCGGGCAGGGTCGTCCACTTCTGGGTGGCCAGGTTGCGGTAGACGGTGATGATTTCGCCGGCGCTCATGGAGGCCGGGAAGTCGGAGGCGACGCGCTGCTTCTTGGCCTTAGAGCGCAGCTCGGCGAGGGTGCGCTCGTTAAGTTCGTCGATGCGCGGGTCGGAGCCGGCAACGCCCAGGGCGGCGCGCTCACGGTCGTAGTTCTGGAAGTAGGGCTTGGCCCATTCCTGGTAGGCGGCCTCGCGGGAGGCGAGGAGGTCGGCGTAGGCCGGGGAGCCGGGGGTCGGCATGACCTTGATGGTCCAGAGGGACTGGGCGAGGGCCCAGAAGGAGGCGGTCACGGTGTAGACGACGACGCCCATCTGGAAGAACGCGCCGGAGAAGATGAACATCAGCGGCATCACGTACATCATGGAGCGCTGCGACTGAGCCATCGGGTTGTCGCCCATGTCGGGCATGTTGCGCGAGAAGGACAGTCGCATGGAGACGAACTGCAGGACGACCATGAGGACGATCGCGGCGATGAAAACGGCAACGATCGTGGGCTGGCCCCAGGATTCGCGCAGGGTGTGAGAGAGCGGAACGCCCAAGACGGTGGAGTTCACGATCTCGGTGGACACGGACTCGGTGAGCGGGCCGAGGTGATCGGTGGCCTCGCCGCGGTAGGTGTAGGTGCCGTTGGAGATGGAGGAGACCGCGATGATGGCTCGGTACATGCCGAAGAGGACGGGCATCTGAACGAGCATGGGCAGGCAGGAGGCGAAGGGCGAGACCTTGTGCTTGCGCTGAAGGGCCTGGGTCTCTTCCATCATCTTCTGACGGCTGACCTGGTCCTTCTTGCCCTTGTACTTCTCCTGGATCTTACGCATCTCAGGCTGGATGGCCTGCATGGCGCGCGAGGAGCGGATCTGCTTGAGGAACAGCGGGATGATGGCGATACGCACCAGGATGGTGAGCAGCACGATAGACAGGACCCATGCCATGCCCGATCCGGAGGACATTCCGAGCAGCACGAGGAGGTCGTGGATCCAGACCCACACGTAGGAGATCGCCCACGCGAAGGGGTGGAGGATTGCGTCGAACATAGTTTTCGCTTTCGCCGTGGCGCGGGAGCGCCGCTGTTTCGTTGTTCCTTAGAGTCCCGAGGCCGTGTCCGGCTCGGTCAGGTCGTGCTCCGGGTCGAGTCCCATGGGGTCGGGGCGTACCCAGTTGTCGTGCCCAGCCCAATCCTCGGGTGGAATCCAGGGGTCGGGCTTCCAGCGTCCACGCTCTGGTACGTGGTCCACTCCCCCGTGGCTCCAGGGGTTGCATCTGAGCAACCGCCAAGTCCCGAGGATGAGTCCCTTGATGGGTCCGTGGACGCGAATGGCCTGGAGAGCGTAGGTGGAGCAGCTGGGTGCGTATCGACACCGGGGGCCGAGGGCCGGGGAGATGTAGCGCTGATAGGCGACGATGGGTGCGGACATGAGAGCGCGAAGCGCCCGGCCCGCCATGTTCATCGTGCGTCCCACTTACGCCACGCTCGCGCCATCACGCGGTCAAGGTGTTCGCCGAGTTCCTTGGAGGGGACGCCGAGAGCCTTGGACGAGGCTCTCACGACGACCCGGGCTCCTTTGGGGAGGTCGGCGATCCGTTCGCGCATGAGGTGGCGCAGCTGCCGCTTGACGCGATTGCGTCCGTTGGCGCGCTTGATTTCCCGCTTGGGTACGACGAAACCGACGAGGCGACTGTTGCGTTCCTCGTCGGCTCGGACGTGGACGACGACCAGCGGATCCCCTGCTCGCGTTCCCTGTCGGATCGCGGCGGTGAAGTCCGCTGGGTCAACCATGCGGTGCGCGCGCGGCAGCACCGGGGTGTCTCAGGCGGACAGCTTGGCGCGGCCCTTGCGGCGGCGGGCAGCCAGAATGGCGCGGCCGGCGCGGGTCGACATGCGCAGACGGAAGCCGTGCGTCTTGGAACGACGACGGTTGTTGGGCTGGAAGGTCCGCTTGGTGGTCACGGCAATTCTCCTCGGCGGGGAGTGGTTTCCCACTCGGTATCGGTTGGGCTATCGACACGTAAGCACGCGCGATAGCGGGGACGCACGCCCGAAATGGGCGCAAACAAAGACCAAGATTAAGCGGATTGGGGCCACACGTCAACGCGGCGGTGTTACCCACCGCGTCACACACAGTATCCACAGCTGTGCAAATCACTGTGGATCTCATCCGTCCACAGAGGGTGGATGACAACAGTTATCCACAGGCTATGCGTATTTTTGCTTTCCGCACGCTGCTGCGGACCCAAAGTTGTAACTACAAAGCTGTGATTCTGTGATAGTTCTCCACAGGTTCATCCCCAGTCTGTGCATAACATGTGCGCGGACTACACTTCGATAATGTACGAGCGTCACGCACATCACCGATTAGTCGTGACCGAACTCACCTGAATTTGTGACCGGAGGTTGCCGTGGAGTCGGATTCCCTCACACGCGCGTGGGCTGCGGCCCTGGACGCAGTCCCCACCGACGAGCTGGGGCCCGTCGCCACGTCGATGCTGCGCTCGGCCCGTCCCCTCGGCGACATCGAAGGCACGATCCTCCTCGCCGTCCCCAACGATTTCACCAAGCAGTGGATTGAAGACAAGGCGCAATCGAAGCTGACGACCGCCCTGTCCGTGCACCTGGGCCGCACCGTCCGCATCGCCATCACCGTCGACCCCACGCTCGAGGTCGTCACGGAAGAAGAGGAAGAGGAGGAAACGACCCCCGCCGCGCCTACGGACGCCCCGGCCTCGTCGACCGATGAGGACGAGGAGCACCACTCCCCCGCCCTCGTGACCGCGCCCACGGACTCCGGCCCGACCCACCTTAACCCGAAGTTCACCTTCGACACCTTCGTCATCGGCCCGTCGAACCGTTTCGCGCACGCCGCCGCGCTGGCCGCCTCTGAAACCCCGGGCACCGCCTTCAATCCCCTCTTTATCTACGGCGATTCCGGGCTGGGCAAGACGCACCTGCTCCAAGCCATCGGCCACAACGCGCTGTCGATGATGCCCCACCTGAAGGTCCGCTACGTCAACTCCGAAGAGTTCACGAACGAGTTCATCAACGCGATTCGACTCAATAAGACGGATAACTCCCAGGTCGAGGCCTTCCACCGCCGCTACCGCGAGCTCGACATCCTCCTCATCGACGACATCCAGTTCATCGGTGATAAGGAGCAGACGGTCGAAGGCTTCTTCCATACCTTTAATGCGCTGCACAGCGCGAACAAGCAGATCGTCCTGACCTCGGACCTGCCCCCGGCTCAGCTCAAGGGCTTCGAGGACCGCATGCGCTCGCGCTTCTCCTCGGGCCTGCTCGTCGACGTTCAGCCGCCGGACCTGGAGACACGCATCGCGATCCTGCATAAGAAGGCGGACGCCGAGGGCCTTGAGGTGACCCCTGAGGTCTTTGAATACGTGGCTTCGCGCATCTCCTCGAACATCCGTGAGCTGGAGGGCGCGCTCGTGCGCATCGGCGCGTGGGCGTCGCTGTATCAGGAGCGCATCGACCTCAACCTCGCGCAGATGATGCTCAAGGATTTCGTGTCCAACCCGGACGACAACGAGATCACCGTCAGCCTCATCATGAGCCAATGCGCCGTCTACTTCGGCGTCACGATCGAGCAGATGGGTTCGTCGGAGCGCAGCCACAACGTCGTCGAGGCCCGCCAGATCGCCATGTACCTGTGCCGCGAGCTCACCGACCTGTCGCTGCCAAAGATCGGGCAGGCCTTCGGCCGCGACCATACGACGGTCATGCACGCGAACAAGAAGATCTCGAAGCTTATGAAGGAGAAGCGCGAGACCTTCAACCACGTGTCAGAGCTTACAAATAGGATTAAGCAGAAGGCCAGGGAGTCGTGAAAATGGCGCGGGCGCTGACGAAAATCGGCGCCCGCACGAGATTCACAGGAGTTGTGCACAGCTGGTGGACGAATACGCGTCGGCTGTGGAGAAAAGGGCCTTGCCTGTGGATCTCAAAAAGTTGTCATTTGCTTCGTGCACAGGTGGTCGTGACAAATCCACAGCCTCGTCCCGGAATGACATCACAGAGATTTGACTGAAATTCCGACGCATAAGGGAGTTATCCACAGAACTCACAGACCTTATGATGGAGGGACAGTCACATGACACAATTTTTTTCACAGGCCTCCGCACAACAACGTCGCCACCGACGCAACGCGATGGCGCACGCAAGGCAAATTTCCTGCCCCACGTGGGCACACTTGTGGGTAAAGTAGTGTCCGATCCGTTTTGTGTTTTGGAGGCAGCTATGAAGTTCACCGTCGCCCGCGATGTTCTGGCCGAAGCCGTATCGTGGACCGCCCGCGCGCTCCCCGTGCGTCCGGCCTCGCCGATCCTGGCCGGCGTGCGCATCAAGGCTGAGGGCGACGAGCTGACCCTGTCCTCCTTCGATTACGAGGTCTCCGCGAACTCGCACATTCCCGCGACCGCCGACGAGGCCGGCGAGGTCCTGGTCTCCGGTCGTCTGCTCGCCGACATCTCCAAGTCGCTGCCCTCCAAGCCCGTCTCCGTCGAGCTCGATGGCCAGAAGGTGAACCTGGTCTGCGGCTCCTCGCACTTCACGCTCGCGGTCATGCCCCTTGATGAGTACCCGCTGCTGCCCGCGCAGCCCACGGGAGTCGGCGCGATCGATTCCTCGACGCTGTCGCAGGCCGTGACCCAGGTGTCGATCGCCGCATCGCGCGACGACACGCTGCCCCTGCTGACGGGCGTGCGTATCGAGATCAACGGCCCGGCGATCACGCTTCTGGCTACCGACCGCTACCGCCTCGCCATGCGCGAGCTCGACTGGGAGCCCACCGACACCTCGATCGAGGAGGTCGCCCTGGTCAAGGCCCGCATCCTTCAGGACGTCGCTAAGTCGATGACTTCGGGCGCCAAGGTCGAGGTCGGCCTGTCCGGCGAGTCCCAGCCCGGCGCCTCGTCCCTCATCGGCTTCACCGCCCAGGGCCGCCGCACGACTTCGACCCTCATGGACGGCGACTACCCCGCCGTGCGCCGACTCTTCCCCGATACGACGCCGATCCAGGCCGTCGTCGATCGCCACGCCCTGCTCGAGGCCGTCAAGCGTATGTCGCTGGTTGCCGAGCGCAAGACCTCCGTGCGCCTGGCCTTCACCGAGGGCCAGCTAGTCCTCGAGGCCGGCCAGGGCGACAACGCCCAGGCCTCCGAAGCCATCGAGGCGACCCTGAACGGTGACGACATATCGACCGCGTTCAACCCGCAGTTCCTCATCGACGGCTTGCAGGTCCTGGACACCGACTACGTGCGCTTTGGCTTCACGCACCCCACAAAGCCGGCCGTCATCACGGGCCAGAAGAAGGCCGACGAGGGCGAGGTCACGCAGTTCCGCTACCTGCTGATGCCCATCCGCTTCGGCATCTGACGTGCGCGTCTCCCACCTGGCCCTCGACGACTTCCGCTCCTGGAAGCACGGGGTCGTTGAGCTGCCCGAGGGCCCCACGGTCCTCGTGGGCGCGAACGGCCAGGGAAAGACGAACCTCGTCGAGGCCCTCGCCTACCTGTCCACGTTTTCGTCGCACAGGGTCGGCGCGGAGGGTGCCCTCGTGCGCATCCCCATCGACGAGGCCGAGGCCGCCCCGGGTGGTGCCGTCATCCGCGCGCGGGTCGTGATCTTCGGTCGCGAGCAAGTCATCGAGCTGGAAATCGTGCGCGGGAAGGCCAATCGCGCGCGCGTCAACCGCGCGCAGGTCAAGCCCCGCGAGATTCTGGGCGTCGTGCGCACGGTCGTGTTCGCCCCCGAGGATCTGTCACTCGTGCGCGGCGACCCGTCGGTGCGCCGATCCTTCCTGGACGACCTGGCCACGCAGCTCTCCCCCATTCACGCCTCCGTGCGCTCCGACTTCGATCGGGTCGCGCGCCAGCGTGCGGCGCTCATGAAGGCCGCCCAGGCCTCGCTCCGCCGCGGCCAGTCCCCCGACCTGTCGACCCTCGAGATCTGGGACCAGCAGTTCGCCGCCCTCTCCGCGCGTATCACGGCGACGCGAGCATCCATCGTATCGCGCCTGGAAGAGCCGGCCGCGCGCTCCTACGACGACGTCGCCGACTCCCCGCGCCACCTGCACCTCGCCTTCGACGCCTCGGTCGACCGCGTCATCGGCACCGACCCCGACAACCCGGCCAGCGCCGACCTCACCGACGTGGACGCTCAGACCGAGCGCATGCTCGCGGCCCTCGCGTCAGTACGAGAGAAGGAAACCGAACGCGGCGTCAACCTCGTCGGTGCACACCGCGACGACCTGACCCTCAGCCTCGGCGCGATGCCCGTCAAGGGCTACGCCTCGCACGGCGAATCATGGTCGGTCGCCCTCGCGCTGCGCCTCGGCGCCTTCGAGCTGCTCAGCGACGACGGCGACACCCCGATCCTCATCCTCGACGACGTCTTCGCCGAGCTTGACTCCTCGCGCCGTGAGGGCCTGGCCGCCCTCGCCTCGAAGGCAGAGCAGATCATCGTCACCTGCGCGGTCGCCGGTGACCTGCCCGACTCCCTCGACCACCACGCCCTGCACGTGCGCCTCGACCCCGAGCGCGGCACCGTCATCGACGAGGCCGACGATGAGTGAGCGCGAGGACATGGCCGCCGACGAGCTGAGCGGAGCTGTGGCCCCCGGCGACGAAGCCGACGCCGACGAGTTCGTCGTCCGCGCCCTCGAGCGAGCCCAGAGCGTCGCCCGCACGCACGGCTACACGAGGTCCACCCTGCCCTCGTGGGGCCTCGACGAAACACGTCCCCGCCGCAGCCTCGACGGATCCAGCGAATACGCGGCCATCGAAACCGACGGATTCGGCCGCCTCACCGACGAGGAGAACGTCTCCGCGCGTGCCGCAGCCCGAGCCGCCGCCTACCGCCACGCCAACGGGATCGAAGCCCCAGCCTCGTCGACGGAAGACGACCCCGAGGGCGACCTCGCGGCCCTGCGCCAGGCCCTGGAGGGAACCGGCGCCTCGTGGAGCCGCGCCCCCGGCCTGGCAGCCATGCGCCCGCGCTACCGCAGGGCCAACTCCCTGGGCGCCATCCTGGCGCGCACGATCAAAACCCGAGAATGGGACACCCCCACCAAGATGGGGTCGATCATGGCGAAATGGCGCGACATCGTCGGACCGCAGGTCGCCGAACACGCTCGCATCGAGACCTTCGAAGGCCACCGCCTGGTCGTGCGCACCGACTCCACCGCCTGGGCCAAACAGCTCCAGCTGCTCCTACCCACCATCGAGCGGCGCATCGCCGAAGAGGTAGGATCAGGCGTCGTCGAGCAGGTCATCATCCGAGGACCCGTCGCCCCCTCGTGGCGCAAAGGCCCCTACGTCGTGCGCGGCCGAGGCCCGCGCGCCGACTACGGGTGACAGCGCCGGGCACGTCTGCGTCCAAATGTGTTTCTGACCGCGCGGTCTCTGATACGCTGTTCCGTTAGCCCGCGTGTGAGGGCTTGTTAAGGAGACATCATGAGCAATCCATTCGCCAGGAACGAAGGAAGCACCCCGGGATTTGGCCAGCAGGGTGGATACCCCGGCGGAGCCCAAGGCGGATACCAGCAGGGATACGGACAGCAGCGTGGGTACGCCCCCGGCCAGTACCAGGGTGGATTCCCTCAGGGTGCACCCCAGCAGGCCTACGGCCAGTGGAACCCGCAGGGTGGCTACGGTGGGCAGGGTGGATTCCCTCAGGGCGCACCCCAGCAGGGCGGCAAGTCCAAGACGCCGCTCATCATCGGCATCATCGCGGCGGTCGTCGTCATCGCGATCATCGTCGGTGTCGTCATCTGGGCAATGTCGGGATCTGATTCCGACGACTCCTCGAACACCTCCGCCCCCGCGCCCGGCACCTCCGCCCCGGCGAACCCGGGGAATGGCAGCGCAAACCCGGCGAACCCCGCGCCCGGCAACCCTCAGGCGCCCAACAACACCAACCCGTCCGCCGCACCCACGCAGGGAAACGGAACGGGAGCCAACGGCATGCTCAGCATGGTTGCGCAAGACACCAATTGCCTCTACGAGATGACCGACATCTCCTACGGGCCCAAGGCCGACAACAACGAGCAGACGCTCAAATACACCTTCAATGTCACCAACAAGGGAAACGCCACGGAATCGTGCGTTTTGTTGCCGATGCCCTACCAGAACAACGAGCAGCTTCACATACCTAACTTCTTCCAGACTCCGGAGCCCGACGACTTCTCGTATGTGCCCACTGCTGGTGACCTTCCCGCTGGACAGACGCAACAAGTCGTCGTCTACCGGGTGATCGAGAACAAGAGGGACCCCATCGAGTTCCGTGACCCGCTCTGGACCATCCTCGATTATCAGGGCAAGCAGTATCAGACGTGGACCTGGCAGCCGAAGTAATCCACTGATCAGGCGTCGCGCGCGCATCCGCTCAGAGCTCTGTATCGGCGTCGTACGGAGCCTCCTGGCGTGCGAATCGTCGCTGTTGACACACGAGTGACGGGGCCGCCCTCCCAGCCGGGAGGGCGGCCCCCTGCGTCCCAGCCGCAACCACAATCGGCATGTGACTGATCACAGTCGACTTTTCGTTGGAATCACGCAGTTTGTAAAGTAACCCTCCGATCCTGTTAATCCCGGGAACAAGCGCCACTTTTGGTAGAATCTACAAGGTTAAACATCTATTTTCGCGCACTGCGAGGGGAGCCACGTGGCTGACAACGAGAAGAACGCCGAAGGCGAGCAGTCCTACGGCGCATCGGACATCACCGTCCTCGAGGGCCTGGAAGCCGTCCGCAAGCGCCCGGGCATGTACATCGGATCCACCGGCGAACGCGGCCTGCACCACCTGGTGTACGAGGTCGTCGACAACTCCGTGGACGAGGCCCTGGCCGGCTACGCCGACCACATCGAGGTCACGATCCAGGAAGACGGCGGCATCAAGGTCGTCGACAACGGTCGAGGCATCCCGGTCGATGAGCACCCCACCGAGCACAAGCCCACCGTCGAGGTCGTCATGACGATCCTGCACGCCGGCGGCAAGTTCGGCGGCGGCGGCTACGCCGTCTCGGGCGGCCTGCACGGCGTCGGCATCTCTGTCGTCAACGCCCTGTCCACCCGCGTGAACACCGAGATCCGCCGCCAGGGCTACGTGTGGCGCATGTCGTTCGCAAACGGCGGCACCCCCATCACCCCCCTCAAGCGCGGCGAAGAAACCGACGAGACCGGCACCACCCAGGTCTTCTACCCGGACCCCGAGATCTTCGAGACCGTCGAATTCGACTTCGAGACTCTGCGTCAGCGCTTCCAGCAGATGGCCTTCCTCAACAAGGGCCTGCGCATCACCCTGACCGACGAGCGCGAGTTCGCCACCGACGAAGGCGACGAGATCGCCGGCGGCGAGGAGGCCTTGGACAAGAAGACCAAGGGCCACCGCACCGTCTCCTACTGCTACGAGCACGGCCTGCGTGACTACGTCGAATACCTCGACTCCGCCAAGAAGTCCGAGACCATCAACAACGAGATCATTGACTTCGAAGCCGAAAACGACGAAGGCACCATGAGCGTGGAAATCGCCATGCAGTGGACCACCGCCTACTCCTCGTCCGTCCACACCTTCGCCAACACCATCAACACGACCGAAGGCGGCATGCATGAGGAGGGCTTCCGCACCGCGCTGACCTCCCTCGTCAACCGCTACGGCCGCGAAAAGGGCATCATCCGCGACAAGGACGACAACCTCACCGGTGACGACGTCCGCGAAGGCCTGACCGCCGTCATCTCGATCAAGCTCACCGAGCCCCAGTTCGAGGGCCAGACGAAGACCAAGCTCGGCAACACCGAAGCCCGCACCTTCGTCGCCCAGCAGGTCTACTCCAAGCTCACCGACTGGCTCGACGCCCACCCCGCCGATGCCAAGGCCATCATCAACAAGGGCCAGGCCGCCCAGGCCGCCCGCGTCGCCGCCCGAAAGGCCCGCGAGGCCACCCGCCGCAAGGGCGTCCTCGAATCCGCCTCCATGCCCGGCAAGCTGCGCGACTGCTCCTCGCGCACGCCCTCCGAGTGCGAAATCTTCATCGTCGAGGGCGATTCTGCAGGCGGCTCCGCCGTCGGCGGCCGCGACCCCGAGCGTCAGGCGATCCTGCCGATCCGCGGCAAGATCCTCAACGTCGAAAAGGCGCGCCTGGATCGAGCCCTGTCTTCGGACACCATCCGCTCCCTCATCACCGCCTTCGGCACCGGCATCGGCGAAGACTTCGACATCTCGAAACTGCGCTACGGCAAGATCGTCATTATGGCCGACGCCGACGTCGACGGCCAGCACATCGCCACGCTGCTGCTGACCCTCCTCTTCCGCTATATGCGACCCCTCATCGAGGGCGGCCACACCTTCATCGCCATGCCCCCGCTGTACCGAATCAAGTGGACCAACGCCGAGCACGAATTCGCATACTCCGACAAGGAACGCGACGAACTACTTGCCGCCGGCTCCGCCGCGAACCGCCGCCTGCCCAAGGAAGGCGGCATCCAGCGCTACAAGGGTCTGGGCGAGATGAACGACCACGAACTGTGGGAGACCACCATGGATCCGGCCAGCCGAATCCTCAAGCAGGTCACCCTTGACGAGGCCGCAGACGCCGACGAGACCTTCACGATCCTCATGGGCGACGACGTCGACCGACGCCGCACGTTCATCCAGCGCAACGCCACCGACGTGCGCTTCCTCGACATCTGACATCACCCACGACCAGCCCAGCCCCAGCCTCGTACCGGGCGGGCCTGATCGAGCAGAAACAACGTAAGGAACAACGTGAGCGACGAGCAGACAACTGACGCGCGGCACATCTCGGACACCGAGCGCATCCGCCAGGTCGACCTGCAAAAGGAGATGCAGCGCTCCTACCTCGACTACGCCATGAGCGTCATCGTCGGGCGCGCCCTGCCCGACGTGCGCGACGGCCTCAAGCCCGTCCACCGTCGCGTCCTGTACGCCATGTACGACGGCGGATACCGCCCCACCTCCTCGTTCTCCAAGTCCTCCCGCGTCGTCGGCGAGGTCATGGGTAACTACCACCCCCACGGCGATGCCGCGATCTACGACGCCCTCGCGCGCCTCGTGCAGCCCTGGTCGCTGCGCTACCCCCTCGTCGCCGGCCAGGGTAACTTCGGTACCCCCGGCAACCTGGGCCCCGCCGCACCCCGTTACACCGAGTGCAAGATGGCGCCCCTGGCCATGGAAATGGTCCGCGACATCGACGAAGAATGCGTCGATTTCCAGGACAACTACGACGGCCGCAACCAGGAACCCACCATCCTGCCCGCGCGCTTCCCGAACCTCCTGGCCAACGGCTCCGAAGGCATCGCCGTCGGTATGGCCACCCGCATCCCGCCGCACAACCTGCGCGAACTCGCGCGCGGCGTCGAATGGGCCCTCGAGCACCCCGACGCGTCCCGCGAAGAGCTCCTCGAAGCGCTCATCAAGCTGATCCCCGGACCCGACTTCCCCACCGGCGCCACCATCCTGGGCCACAAGGGCATCGAAGACGCCTACCGCACCGGACGCGGCTCCATCACGCAGCGCGCCGTCGTCAACGTCGAGGAAATCCAGGGCCGCCAGTGCCTCGTCGTCACCGAGCTGCCCTACCAGGTCAACCCCGACAACCTGGCCGACAAAATCGCCCAGCTCGTGCGCGACGGAGCGATCGGCGGCATCGCCGACATCCGCGACGAGACCTCCGGCCGCACCGGCCAGCGCCTCGTCATCGTCCTCAAGCGCGACGCCGTCGCCAAGGTCGTCCTCAACAACCTCTACAAGCGCACTAGCCTGCAGGAGAACTTCTCCGCCAACATGCTCGCGCTCGTCGACGGCGTGCCCCGCACCCTGTCGATCGACGGCTTCATCCGCCACTGGATCAACCACCAGATCGACGTCATCGTGCGCCGCACGAAGTTCCGCCTGCGCAAGGCCCTCGAGCGCCTGCACATCCTCGAAGGCTACCTGAAGGCCCTCGACGCCCTCGACGAGGTCATCGCCCTCATCCGCCGCTCCCCCACGGTCGATGAGGCCCGCGCCGGCCTCATGGAGCTGCTCGACGTGGACGCCATCCAAGCCGACGCGATCCTGGCCCTCCAGCTGCGCCGCCTGGCCGCCCTCGAACGCCAGAAGATCATGGACGAGCACGCCGAACTCAAGGCCCGCGTCGACGATCTCAACGACATCCTCGCCAAGCCCGAGCGTCAGCGCGCCATCATCTCCGCCGAACTTGGCGAAATCGTCGACAAGTTCGGCGACGAGCGTCGCACCCGCATCCTCCCCTTCGACGGGGAAATGTCGATGGAAGACCTCATCCCCGAAGAGGACGTCGTCGTCACCATCACCCGCGACGGCTTCGCCAAGCGCACCCGCACGGACAACTACCGCTCGCAGAAGCGCGGCGGTAAGGGCGTGCGCGGCACCCAGCTGCGCGGCGACGATGTGGTCGAACACTTCTTCGTCACCACTACGCACAACTGGCTGCTCTTCTTCACCAACCTCGGCCGCGTCTACCGCGCCAAGGCCTACGAGATCCCCGAAGGCGGTCGCGACGCCAAGGGCCAGCACGTCGCCAACCTGCTGGCCTTCCAGCCCGACGAGCACATCGCACAGGTTCTCGCGATCCGCACCTACGAGGACGCAGACTTCCTGGTCCTGTCCACCAAGCGCGGCCTCGTCAAGAAGACCCCGCTGAGCCTGTACAACTCGCCCCGCTCCGGCGGGATCATCGCCATCAACCTGCGCGAGGACGAGGACGGAAAACCCGACGAGCTCGTCTCCGCACAGACCATCATGGCCGACGAAGACCTCATCCTCGTCTCCCGCGACGGCCAGGCCGTGCGCTTCACCGCCACCGAAGACCAGCTGCGCTCCATGGGCCGCTCCACGTCCGGCGTGCGCGGCATGAAGTTCCGCGGCGACGACGAGCTGCTCAGCATGGAGGTCCCGCGTGACAACACCGACCTGCTGATCGTCACCGAGTCCGGCTACGCCAAGCGCACCCCCGTCGATGAATACCCGACCAAGTCGCGTGGCACCCTCGGCGTGCGCGTCGGCAAGCTCGTCGACGAACGCGGCGACCTCGTCGGTGCCCTCGTCGTGCGACCCGATGAAGACGTCATGGTCATCACCGAGTCCGGGAAGCTCGTCCAGGTCAACGCCTCCGACGTGCGACCCACCGCCCGCAACACCATGGGCGTCATCTTCGCCCGCCCCGACGAGGGCGACCGCATTATCGCGATCACTCGCAACCCCGATTCGGGTGACGAGGACGAGACTGACGAGTCCGAGAACACCGAGTCTATGGAAGGGACCGACGCCCCCGCGGACGAGGCTTCGGCCCCCGCAGGTGGCGACGATACCGCAGACACTGACAAGTGACGCATGATCACGGGACGAGGCCCCCGCCTCGTCCCGTGATCAATCTGCCAAAGCGGCGCGGAACCAGCGCCGGTGCCAGGCGATGCGGTAGCCTGGCAGGTAGGAAGTGCGACCTGGAAGGAAACCCATGAGCGACCACGTCTCGAGCACCCGCAGCGACGCTCCCCGCCGAGTTGACCTGGCCATCGCGCGCATCGACGCGTGGACCGTCATGAAGGTGGCGTTCCTGCTGTCCGTCGCCCTGGGTATCGCAATGGTCGTCGCCACGATCGTCCTGTGGCTCATGGTCGACGCCATGCACGTCTTCAGCCAGCTTGAGGAATTCCTCAAGACCATGGGCGCCGGCCGCTACGCGGACCTCCTGGACTATACTCGCCTGCCGCGGGTCATCTCCTACGCGACCATCGTCGCGGTCATCAACGTCGTTCTGCTCACCGCCCTGTCGACGCTGGGAGCCATGCTCTACAACGTCGTCGCCTCCCTGGTGGGCGGCATCAAGGTGTCCCTCATGGATGAGTGAGGGCACTCGCGCAAGGGGTCGGCTGATGCCGGCCCCTTTTGCTATGCCTTGCGACGGTTATCGCGCTGCTTGTAGCCCCGCCTGATCTCCGGCCGCCGCGTGGCCTGCCCGCCCGCTCGCCGTCCGCGCCGCGAGCTTCGCTCGGCGCGTCGTCTCGAAGCCCGGCCCGGCCCCGCTATCGCTCACTGTCGCCCTCTGCTGGCACTGCTTGGCCTCACCTGACTACGTGTGCGTCACCTCCCTCCATGCCAGGTCATTAATGTCGCACGTTATTCCCCTGCGACTGTTTCAGAATTTGAATTGTGATTGTTGGTATTTCAATGTTTCTGAGTGTTGTTGAGGGGTCGGTCCGATCGAACTTCGTGCGAGTTTTCTGAGGAGTGGGTTTGAAGCTACGTGTGGGTGTCGCAGATCCTTCGCGTGAAACCGGTGTCGCCTTTGCGGGCGCCGGCCGAGCCTCAACTGAAACCGGTGTCGCCTTTGCGGGTGAGAAATGGGTGTTCTTGGTGCGTTTTGCGGTCGCAGTGGTGTTGTCGGTTTCAACGGTTGCTGTTCAGGGGCGCGCAGTGGTGATGGGGGTTTCATGCTGGTCTGTTTCAGCGGTTGCAGTGGTGTCATCGTCCCCACGTCGCTGCGTCCGGTGCGCGGAAAAGTTCGCCCTGCGTGCTCGAAACACCCCAAATTTGACGTTTTTGAGGTTGCTGGGCGAACTTTGTCACGGGTTGAGTGGGGGAGAGGGCGTACCGGGTGAATGTTGTCGCGCCTGCCGGCCCCGCCACCATAGTTTGCGGTGCCTCCGGCACCCTCCACATCGGCCTCGGTGGGGGTTTTGCAGCATGAGGAGCTGGCTGTCGGCGTGTCAGTAGCGTGTCGGGGTTCTCATGACGTCATTTCCCCATGTGGCAGCAGTGAGGTCACGGTTCGATGCCAAAGTGCAGACCGCCTCGGCGATAAACGCTGAAAAAGCCCTGTTGTGTCTGAGGTGGTCCGCGTGCTGGGTGCGACGCTTTCTGTCGCGCTGTGTTGTTCGCAGCTGAGCCCGTTACTCCGAGTGCTCACCCGATATATCGCACGTGGACCCGATGAGCTGCACGTTAACCCTTGGATACGCACGTAAACCCCTTGACCTGCACGTGGGCAGGGCCGCCCACGCACATCTCATAGGGTTAGCGTGCGGGGGAAGGGGCCCACGTGCGTATGAAAGGGCCCAGGTGTCCACCTCGAATGCCGGTGTTGGTAGTTGGTATCAATCCGCATCGGGCGTGCCCGCAAGACCGCCGCAAGGATGTCGCGCAAGATGAGTCCGGACCGCGATTGCCGCCGGTGATCGGGAGCAAGTGTTGACCCCTGCGAGCGCCACGCATACGGGTTGTGGCTGAGTGGCCCCGGCCAGGATGATGTGACGACCGTTGCCGGAGTGGGCAGCGGAAGGAGTGGACTCACCCACGAGCCGGCCGTCACGTAAACGCGCATTCGCCCGTCGATGCCAAGAAAGAAACCATCGTCAATGACCGACGCGGGAAATCCCACGGGATCGAAGGCATAGACATGCTTGAGCGCCGGGGGAGTGGTGGCCGCCGCCGCGTACAGCGCGAGATTCGCACCCTTTGAATGGCCGACCACGGTGAGTGGCCCATTGGCCCGTGCCGCCGCAAACGCCAGGTAGTTGGCGGCCCACAGCTGCGAATCCGTCGGGAAATCAAGGCCGAAGCGGGCATCCTCCGCCCACCCGACTGCGCTTGCATCCGTCCCGCGTAAGACCACGTAGGTCGCCCCGGCCTCGTCGACGAAGGTGACGGCGCCGAACTGAGCAAGCGGCTGCGACGTCAGCCGCGTGACCGCATCGCGCACGCGCAGGCCCCCGAAGCGCGCGCTCGCACCGGCGGACTCGAGGAGGGGACGATCGGCGTGGGACGCCAACGAATAGCGATACAGAGACGGGATTGACGAGGCCTGGGCGACTTCTCGGAGCAGGCAACCGCGCGGGGAACGAGGCCCGGGCAGCGCGTGAAAATCCACGTAGACCAGGCACGAG
Organism: Schaalia odontolytica; assembly: GCF_009730335.1. Lineage (GTDB taxonomy): Bacteria > Actinomycetota > Actinomycetes > Actinomycetales > Actinomycetaceae > Pauljensenia > Pauljensenia dentiphila. The sequence goes on along the minus strand of NZ_CP046315.1, from coordinate 249,900 downwards.
AGAACGAGAGCATCGGCGGGGGAGATGTCCGCTCGTAGCGGTGTGCGCGCGTCTCGGGCGTGCTCGATGACCGTAGTCACGAGGCCTCCTCCTCTCCGTCGATGGCCGGACAATGGCGGTCGTGTTGGACGTCACCAACGCTCGATTTTGCCGGATGGCCTTGTGCTGTGTACTATATCCGAGTGCCCGAAAGGGTGCCGGTTGGGCCTATAGCTCAGTAGGTTAGAGCGCAGTCCTGATAAGACTGAGGTCGGTGGTTCGAGCCCACCTAGGCCCACCATCCGCAGGCGAGCGAAAGCGGAGGATCATCATGAAGAAATGGGTCACCTGTTGTGTGGCTGTCGGATCCGTCGTGGCCGTCGGCATCGCCGTCCGACAAATTCTCGTTGATCTTTCCGATAACGCTGACCTGTGGAAGTCCGTCACGGACGCCGTGGAGGACTGAGTTCCTCCAACGGGGCTATGGCGCAATTGGTAGCGCACCTGCTTTGCAAGCAGGGGGTTACGGGTTCGAGTCCCGTTAGCTCCACTCTACGTACAAGGCTCGAATCCTTGCCATCTTGTATGGTTTCGGTTCGGGCCTTTTTGCTGTCTTAGGCCCGGCCCGGGCAAGGGCGTTGGTGAGGTGGCTCTGGCGTCGGCGTGATCCCGAGGACACTCACCTCAACCGCGTTGAGGCTTGGCAAGGGAGCCGGATAACCCGCGTACTTGCTCGTAAGCGGCGAGCGCCTCGCGTCGCGACTCGGCCAGGTCGACGACGGACACGACAGGCCGAGCGAGTCCCTCCGGGATCCAGCGCCTGACATAGCGGCTGCGCGGATCGAAGCGGGTGCGCTGGAGGTCAGGGTTGAAGATACGGAAGTAGGGCGCAGCGTCTGCGCCGCAGCCGGCCACCCACTGCCACGAGATAGGATTGTTGGCCTCGTCTGCGTCCACGAGAGTCTCCCAGAACCACTGCTCGCCGTCTTGCCAGGGCTGGAGCATGTTCTTGGTGAGCAGCGATGCCGCGACCATGCGCACCCGGTTGTGCATCCAGCCTGTCTGCCATAGTTGCCGCATTCCAGCGTCGACGAGGTCGATGCCGGTGCGGCCCTGTCGCCAGGCCCGCGCCAGGTGGTCGTCGGGATAGTAGGGGAATTCCGCGAAAGCTGGACGCATGGGGGTGTCCTCTAGATGTTCGCGGTGGTGGAGCAGGTGCCAGCTGAACTCGCGCCAGTAGAGTTGCCTGGTCCAAGCGACGATATCCTCGCCCGAGGCCGTGCTGGTACGGGCTGCGGCCACGGCTTGGCGCGGCGATAGTTCCCCGCACCGCAACCTCGGCGAGATTCTACTGGTGGATGTTTCCTCCCCGGGCAGGTCACGGCGTGTGGCATAGCCGGGCAACCAGCTGTCGATGGCGTCCAGTTGCTGCCGGGCTGCCAGTTCACCGGGCTCCCAGTGCTGTGCGAGAGTCTCTTCCCACCAGGCGGGGCCCTCGTCGAGCAAGCCAATGTCCTCTAAGTTCTGCAGGACACCGTCCTCCCGCAACGTGGCGAGGGCTGTGTCCGCACCGCCCCGCTCGCCGATCGGTGAGGGCTCGGGCAGGAGGGAAGTGAGGGGCAGGTCGGCTACGGCGTGGCTGAACGGTGTGAAAACTTGGTAGTGGGAGCCGTTGACCGTCTGCATCAGCCACGGTTCGGCGAGAAGGCTGCCGGGGTGGCTGTGCACTTCGGTGCGGGATGTCAACTCTTGCTTGATGGCAGCGTCCAATCGGCAGGCTGCCGGGGCGTAGCGTCGTGTCCAGTGAACGACGGTAGGTTGCAAGGCGTCCACGACTCGGCGCATGACGTTCGCGGCATCACCCCGGGTGAAGACGAGTGGAATGCCAAGGTCTGCAAGCCGCGGTGCCAGCTGTTGCAGGCTGCGGTGGTACCACCACCGGGTGGCCGCACCGAGCGGGCGTGGGCCGTGCCGATTGTTGTCTTCATCGGTCCTCCGGGTTTCGTGGATCCACAGTGCCACCACGGGTCCATCTGCTGCTGAGCAGGCGGCTGTCAGCGCCGGGTGGTCAGCTAGACGGAGGTCGTCGCGAAGCCAGATCAGTGTTGTCATGGAGGATCCTTGGGAGGGTTCAGTGCAGGAATTGGCCGGCGATCGTGTCGGCGAAGGCTGTGAGGGGCATCGGCTGCTGCTCCCGATCAAGGAAGTGGTCCACCCAAACCCGGGCGTAGAGTGCTGTGGTCATGCACGTTATCGTCGCTGGTCATCGTATTTTATAGGCGACTGGCGCCACAAGAAACCTCGGAGGTCTGTGGACGGCGCGTGGCCGAGCCAGAGTTCTCCGCCTGTCTACGGAGGTCCACGTGTCACCCGCAACCTGGTGGTTGCGGGTTTTCTGTTTGTGAGCTTCGACAATTTGAGCAGGTCAGCGGCACCGCTGACGCCATATTGTGCGCTTGGATAAAATTTGTCCGACCACCTGGTTATAGGTGGCGAATCAGGGCGCCCCGTCACAACAATTGTGCAAAGTGGCACGTCAGATGCAGTGAAGCACCGTATTTATCCACAGCACTATGCACAGTTGTGTATAAACCGTATGGATGGTTGTTTGTCGGTGCATCACCATTGTTTGAAAACTGACCTGCACAGGTGAAGTTGGAAGGCTTCTCATCTCGGAAAACAGCGTCTTCACACTTGTTGAGGAACTCGTAAAATTGGCTTGAAATGCACGCTTTTCGCACATTCAGGAGTAGGCTGTGCACACCAATCACATGTGGTCGAAGGCTTCCAAGCCCGCCCAGCTGCTTGCCATGCTGGTCACGACCGCCCTCGTCATGCTTGGCGTCACGACGCTGCCCACATATGCGGCGGCTCCGAGGCTCAAACTCGCTATCACGCCCGATGAGACCTCGTACCTGTCCGGTGTTGAGCAGCGCTACGTCGTCGAGTTCGCCTGTGCCTCCACCACGGAGGACTGCGTTGACTCGGTCGTCACCATCACGCTGCCCCACACGGTGACCCCCGCGGGTGACCCGAACCCCGACTCGGCGCCCTACGGCGTCAACGCCACGGCCACCGCCGGCAAGAAGGTCGTCACCCCCACGATCAAGGCTCCGACCGCCAACGCTGACGGCCTCGTCACCTACAACCTCGGAACAGTCGCCGCCGGCTCCTCGTTCCAGACGGTCCTGACCTTCACCGCCCTGCGCGGCGTGACCCCCGGCGGCTCCACCGTCACCCCGGTCGCGACCTTCACCTCGGGCGAGAGCAAGGAAACCTCCCAGGCGACCGTCACGATCAAGTCCGAGCCGACGCCCCTCCTGAGCAAGACCGGCCCGGTTGCAAGCCCCAAGAACGTCGACGTGACCTACCAGATCACGCCGAAGTACGACACCAACGTGGACGGCCTCAACGGCAAGTCCAACATGACCGATGTCGTCATCACCGACCCGCTGCCCAAGTGCGCGACGTACGTGTCCTCCTCGGCCTCGGGTAACACCAAGACGATCACGGCCGCGACCGTCGAGAGCTCCTACGACGCCGCGACCCACACCGTCACCTGGAACATCGGCGACGTCAACCCCGCGTTCATGAACCTCGTCCTGTCCGTCACCGTCCACTACGACGACACCTGCACGGACGACACCGTCACCAACACCGCGAAGCTCACCGGCAAGGAGATGAACAACGAGACCAACGTTGTCACCGCCGACGCTTCCTTCACGCACCGCTTCGACAGCGAGATCCGCTACGGCGGCGGCTTCAACAAGCGCGCTATGAGCCAGTTCGAGCGCGGCAAGCAGGGCAACTGGCTGTACAGCTACTCCAACAACTCCAACGTCCCGGTCGTCATGGAGTACACCGACTACCTGACCTGTGGCCTCGTGTCCCCGACCGACGGCTCCAAGGACTGCGACAAGCCCCTCATGAGCGTCAAGACGATCGACACCCAGACCACGACGCCCATCGAGATCACCTACTGGACCAACAAGGGCAACACCGGCACTCAGACCGTCTACCACGGCAAGGCATTTGACTTCTCCTCCTTCGCCGCCGACGAGTACCTGACCGTCTTCCACTACAAGCAGACGATCCCCGCCGGTGAGTCCTCCATCCTCAACGTCGCCGGCCCCGTCGGCGCAGGGACCCCCACGACCGAGGATGGCACGACCTACGTCGAGGCCGACACCAACTCCGCCGCATGGAAGGCCGGCAAGTCCGACCAGTATGTGCGCGTCCAGAACTGTGTCACCGACTGGTCCATGAAGTCCCTCGACGGCTCCCGATCCATCCAGATCCCCGCCGACGACTACTGCGACATCCTCACCCTGGGCACCGCGCTGCCCAAGTACTACAACGTCAAGTCCACCATCAAGGGCAACCTGGCGTTCCCCGGCTCCGAGGTCACCTTTAGCGTCACCGCGAATAACACCTCGACCGTCGTTGACTCCCAGCCCGTCATCTCCGACCTGCTGCCCTGCGGCATGACCTTCGTCGAGGACTCCGTCACCGGTGGTCCCGCAGGTAAGGAAAAGACCGTCACGGTCCGCGATGTCACCGACGCCACCGGCTGCACCCGCCAGCTCGTCCAGGTCACCTGGCCCGGCTACCAGACCAAGGGTGGCACCACCATCCAGCTGCGCGGCAAGGTCGGCCCCTCGATGAGCGCCGGCACGCACAAGAACGAGGCCTACATCTCCGCGGCCGAGCCCGAGTACGCGCTGACCTCCAAGTCGACCACGATCTGCTTCTACGGCTCTACCGATGACACCTACGATGTCAACAGTGATGGCTCCACCGCTGACCAGGTCTGCCCCGTCTCATCGACCTTCACGGTCTCCGAGCAGGCCGGTGCCGACGTCGTCCTTGAGGGCCTCGGCTCCGTGGAAGGCTCGACCTACAAGAAGTACGTCGACGGCGTGTCCATGATCCGCCAGGGTGAAGACGGCAAGTACCGCATCACCCCCACCAACTCCGGTAACGCGGACCTGTCCGACATGACCGTCTACGGCATCCTGCCCCACGTTGGCGACACCTCCATCCAGGGTTCTGATCCTCGTGGCTCCGAGTGGGCACCCATCCTCACCGGCCCCCTTCAGGTCGGCGCAGGATCGGGCATCGACCCCTCGCAGGTCACCATCGAGTACTCCACCTCCTACAACCCCTGCCGCGGCGAAGTCATGAAGCAGGGTGACGCGATGGCAGCCGGCCCCACAGGATGCGACAACAACTGGACCACCACCCCGGCCTCGTGGGCCGACGTGAAGTCCTACCGCATCTACATCAACGGCAAGGCCACCCCGATCAAGGCCGGCGCATCGATCCCGATCATCGCGCCCATCAAGGCCCCCGATAACGCGACCGGCATCGCCTACGAGTCCGTCGCGATCGCGGCCACCCAGGCCTCGAACAACCGCGCCATCCTGCCCGCCGAGCCGATCAAGGTCGCCATGACCCTCGGGCTCGACGTCGCCCTCAACAAGACCGTCGTCTCCGACGCTTCCAACCTGAAGCCCGGAGACCAGGTCACCTACCGCATAGACGCCGGCAACATCGGCCAGGGCAAGGCCCCCGACCTCAAGGTCAAGGAAGCCTTCCCCGCAGGCACCACCTTCGTGTCCGCTGAGATGCACAAGTGCGCTTCCGGCTACACGACCGGCCTGCCGCAGGAATGCAAGGGCACCGACGAGGCCGGCACCTTCGACGGCACCACGTGGACGATCGGCGACATGCTCGCCGGCGAATACGCCTCGCTCTTCGTGACGGTCACGCTGAACGCCGACACCGACGGCAAGACCCTGAACAACACGGCTGCCTTCGTGAACCCGCCCGAGTACGACCTCGTGCCCGGCAACAACTCCTCCTCTGCGTCCATCACCGTCAAGCACCGCCTCTCGGGCAAGGTGTACTACGACGCGAACGAGTCCTCCTCGTCCGACAACGGTGAGGACCCCTTCAAGGACATCACGATCGAGCTGGTCGGTGCCGACGGTAACGTCGTCGCCACCACCAAGACCGACGCGGACGGCAACTACTCCTTCACCGGCCTCGACGCCGGAACCTACACGGTCAAGGTCACCAAGGCCGGCGACATCGCCGAGCTGACCCAGACCGAGGATCCGGATGGCACGAAGGACAACGCCTCCGGCGTGATCACGCTCAACGCCGACAACCCGGTCCGCGAGAACGTCAACTTCGGCTACATCAAAAAGCACGCGATCTCCGGCAACGTCTACCTCGACCAGAACCGCGATAAGACGAAGAACACGGCCGATATCGACCTGTCTGGCATCACCGTGAAGCTGCTCGATAAGGACGGCAACGTCGTGGGTACCACCAAGACCGACGGGGACGGCAACTACTCCTTCACCGACCTCAACGACGGCACCTACACCGTCCAGGTCGACAAGACCGGCCCGCTGGCGGACAAGGAGCAGACCGAGGACCCCTCCGGTCAGGCGGACTCGCGCTCCCAGGCCATCACCTTCACGCGCACCGACCCGGACGTCACCAACGTCAACTTCGGCTACGCCGAGGACTACACCATCTCCGGCACCGTCTACTACGACAAGGACCGCTCCGAGACCCTCAACAACTCCGAGCCCGGCTTCGACGGCATCACCGTGACCCTGCTCGGCGAGGACGGTGCGGTCGTCGCGACGACCACGACGAAGGCAGACGGCACGTACTCCTTCTCCAAGCTGCCCGCCGGCAAGTACACCGTCAAGGCGGAGCCCTCCGACCTCCTCAAGAAGCTTGAGCAGACCGAGGATCCGGACGGCACCAAGGATCACACCTCCGGCGTCATCCAGGTGGGCCACGACAATCCTTCCGTGAAGAACGTGAACTTCGGTTACGCCACGAACTACACGATCAAGGGAACCGTCTACCGTGACGCCGACCGCTCCGAGTCCCTCGAGGACGGCGAGAAGCTCTACCAGGGTGTGACCGTCGATCTCCTCGACACGGACGGTAACGTCGTCGCCACCACCACGACCGACGCCAAGGGCGCCTACGCGTTCACCAACCTTGAGGAAGGCACCTACAAGGTCCGCGTCCACAAGGAAGGCCCCATCGCCGACCTCGTCCAGAGCGAGGACCCCGACGCCACCAAGGACAACACCTCCGGTGACATCACCCTCGAGCTGAACGACCCGATCAAGAAGAACGTCAACTTCGGGTACATCTCGAACAACTCGATCTCCGGCACGGTCTACCGCGACGACAACCGCTCCAACTCCCTCAACGGGGGAGAGGCCGGCTACCCCGAGCAGACGGTCCAGCTCCTCGATAAGGACGGCAAGGTCATCGCGACCACCAAGACCGACGCCAACGGCAACTACTCCTTCGACAACCTGCACGACGGCACCTACTCCGTTAAGGTCGTCAAGGACGGAGCCCTCACCGACCTCGAGCAGACCGAGGACCCGGACGGCACCAAGGACAGCGCCTCCGAGCCCATCGTCCTGAACGAGGACAACCCCACGAAGAAGAACGTCAACTTCGGCTATGTGCCCGACTACTTCATCAAGGGCACCATCTACCGTGACGGCAACCGCTCCGGCACGCTGGACACGGATGAGAAGCTCTACGAGGGCGTGACGGCCAACCTGGTTGACGTCGACGGCAACGTCGTCGCCACCACCACGACCGACGAGAAGGGCAACTACTCCTTCGATAAGCTCCCCGTGGGCACCTACTCCGTCAAGGTCGTTCAGGATGGCCCCATCGCCCCCCTCGAGCAGACCGGCGACCCGGACGCCACGAAGGACAACTCCTCCGAGCCCATCACACTGAACAATGACAACCCGTCCAAGACGGACGTCAACTTCGGCTACGTGAACAACAACTCCCTGTCGGGCACCGTCTACCGCGATGATTCGCGCAACGGCGACCACGACGGCACCGAACCCGGATACTCCGGCGTCACCGTCCAGCTCCTCGACAAGGACGGCAACGTCGTGGGTACCACCACGACCGACAAGGACGGCAAGTACTCCTTCGAGCACCTGCCCGACGGCACCTACTCCGTCAAGGTCGTCAAGGACGGCGAGCTCGCCGACACCGACCAGACCGAGGACCCGGACGCGAACAAGGACAACGCCTCCGAACCCGTGACCCTGGGCGAGGACAACCCCACCAAGGACAACATCGACTTCGGATACGTCCCCGACTACTCGATCCACGGCCTCGTGTACCGCGACGGTGACCGCGACGAGACGCACGGCGCAACCGAGAAGGGCTACGCCAACCAGACTGTCGAACTGCGCGACAAGGACGGCAAGGTCGTCGCGACCACCACGACGGACGAGAACGGCGCATACTCCTTCTCCAAGCTGCCCGCCGGCGACTACACCGTCAAGGTCGTCAAGGACGGTGCCCTCACCGACCTCGACCAGACGGAGGATCCGGACTCCACCAAGGACTCCACCTCCGGCATCATCTCGCTGAGCAACGACCACCGAACCGAAACGGACGTCAACTTCGGCTACATCGCCAACAACTCCATCAACGGCACCATCTACCGCGACGGTGACCGCGACGGAAAGAAGGGCGACACCGAAGGACGCTACTCCGGCGTGACGGTACAGCTCCTCGACAAGGACGGCAAGGTCACCGCCACCACGATGACCGACAAGGACGGCACGTACTCCTTCGAGCACCTGCCCGACGGCGACTACTCCGTCAAGGTCGTCAAGGACGGTGCCCTCACCGACACCGACCAGACCGGCGACCCCGACAACAAGCTGGACAACGCATCCGAGCCGATCACCCTCGACGAGAAGAACCCCACCAAGGGTGACGTCGACTTCGGCTACGTCCCGAACAACACCATCAAGGGCACCGTCTACCGCGACTCCGACAAGTCCGGCTCCTACACCGACGGTGAAGAGACCTTCTCCGGCGTGACGGTCGACCTGCTCGACAAGGACGGCAAGGTCGTCGCGACCACCACGACGACCGACAAGGACGGCAAGTACTCCTTCTCCAAGCTGCCCGCGGGCACCTACCGCGTCAAGGTCTACCCGGACGGCGACCTCGCCGACCTGGACCAGACCGAGGACCCGGACGGCATCGCCGACTCCATGTCCGGTGAGATCACGATCGGCTTCGACAACCAGAAGGTCACCGGCGTGAACTTCGGTTACGTCGCACCCGACGTCCCGGTCACCAAGCCGAAGCAGGGCCTCGCCCGCACCGGCTTCGACGGCCTGATCGGCGGAGCAGGCCTGGGAGCGGCCGTCGTTGGCGGCATGTTCCTGTGGATGCGTCGCCTTCGCCAGGACTGAGGATCAGTCGGCCTGAGCCTCGACGAGGCAATGGCTGAGTGAGCCGACAAGGGGCGGGTACTTCGGTACCCGCCCCTTTGGCATACCCGCCCCCACGGCGTTCCCGGGTGGGCTTGAGGTTCTTCCTTGTGGCGCCGCTGGTGTTCCGTGCGCCGGAGGGCACGGCGGGCAGCATCGGCGCGAAAACATTCACCCTGCTCGGCCTGACGTGGGTGCGAGCGCGAAAAAGTTCGCCTAGCATACGAAAAATTGCTCAAACACGCCGTTTTATGCTGTGCTGGGCGAGTTTTTCGCGGAAATGCCGCAAACAGCCTCACGTTGGGCGAGCTTTATCGCGGGTGTGAGTACGAAGGCCTCGTGTTGGGCGGCACATGCACGGTCTTGCCCCAGTGTGTAAGCCTCGGCGCAACCGCGTGCGACGGGTGCCGCGGGTACCTGAAGGAGGCATCACAGGCAGAGGATGAACCTGTTACACACGCACACCTTCGCGCACCACTGGAAGCCCCGCACGGCCATACACAGCGCACGCACAAGCGCCCGGGGCCACGGCCCCGGGCGCTCCCTGCAACAATTGAGTTCCGATAACTAGCGGAACAACTTCAGGGCGTTAGGTCCAATCATGAACGGCGCCAAGATCATCGACGAGCCCAGACCCACGCTGAAGCCGCCAATCACGTCGGTCACCCAGTGGACGCCCAGGTACAAGCGCGTCACGCAGATAAACACGATGAACGTCAGCGCCGCGGCCCATAGCAGGTAGCGCAGACGGCGACCGACGCGCGTGGTCGTCAGCACCAGGACCAGCGACACGAACAGTGCGGTTACGGACGTCGCGTGACCCGACGGGAACGAGTAGCCGTCCTCGGTGATCAGACGCAGCGCCTCCTCGGGGCGAGGACGCTCGTACACGTGCTTGATGATGAAGCTGTTTGCGGCCGAGAACACCACGGAACACAGGATGTACAGGGCGTTCATGACCTTCTTGATGAACCACCACACGGCGACCGCCACGGCCAGCGCCACGACGACCGCGCGCTTGGGGTCGAACAGCCACGAGGCGCCCGTCATGAACGAGTTTATCGCCGGCGTGCGCGACGCGACGAAGTCAGACCACACCGTGGTGTCGATCGATAGGGGACTCGTAATGAATCCGCCCGCGACGGCGACAGCCGCGACGAGGAGAAACCCGATGATCACGGGGGGAGTCAGAAGGCGACGAGCAATCATAGTGAAATCCTACCGTAGTGTCAGTCGTTGGCGCCGTACTCGTACATCCAGCGCCCGGCCCGGCGTGAGAAGCGCGAATGCTCCCGCATCTGCCCGGATTCGCCAGTCGATGTGTCCCGCCACGAGGCCACAAACGTCACCGTGCCCTCCTCGTCGGAAGGACCCCCGGCCTCGGCCCCCAGGATCTGCAGACCCGTCCACTGCGTCCCCTCCACCCAGTACGGGGGAGCGGGGCGCGTGCGCGGGTGCCACGTGCGGAACAGGTAGTCTTCGTCGCGCAGCGCAAACGCCGTGTAGCGCGAACGCATGAGCGCCTCGGCGGTCGGAGCCACCTCGCCGTCCAGGTAGCGCCTGCAGCACTGCGCCAGCAACGCCCCCGACCCGCACGGGCAGGTACGAGGCCGGGGCACGCCAGCGCTCGCAGCGCCGGGAGCAGCGGGGGAGGAGGTCACGCCTGGTCGCCCAGGGAGGCCAGCCAGCGCTCCGCATCCAGGGCCGCACGGCAGCCGGAGCCGGCCGCCGTGATGGCCTGGCGGTACGTGTGGTCCACGGCGTCACCGCAGGCGAAGACGCCCGCGACGGACGTACGCGTCGACGGTTCGTCGACCGTGATGTAGCCGGCCTCGTCGAGGGCGACCTGGCCGCGCAGGAAGCCCGTGCGGGGCAGGTGACCGATCGCGACGAACACGCCGTCCACGGCGATCTCGCGCGTGGAGCCATCCACCGTGGAGGCCAGGCGCAGGCCGGTTACGGCCTCGTCGCCCAGGACCTCGTCGACGGTCGCGTTCCACTCGAAGGAGATCTTCGGGTTGTTCAGGGCGCGCTCGGCCATGACGCGCGAGGCGCGCAGGGCGTCGCGGCGGTGTACGACAACGACCTCGGACGCGAAGTTCGTCAGGAAGGTGGCCTCCTCCATCGCGGAGTCGCCGCCACCAATGACGGCCAGGCGACGATCCTTGAAGAAGAAGCCGTCGCAGGTTGCGCAGTAGGAAACGCCGCGGCCGGAGAACTCGTCCTCGCCGGGCACGTTCATGTGACGGTACTCCGAGCCGGTCGCCAGGATGACGGCGCGCGCGTAGAAGACCTCGTCCTCGGTCGCCACGGCCTTCACGTCGCCCTCGAGGTTGACGGCGACGACGTCCTCGTAGCGAACGTCCGCGCCGAACTTCTCGGCCTGATCGCGCATGTTGTCCATGAGCTCGGGGCCCTGAATGCCCTCCGGGAAACCGGGGAAGTTCTCGACCTCGGTCGTGTTCATCAGCGCGCCACCCGCGGCCAGCTGACCGGCCAGCACGATGGGGGCGAGGCCCGCGCGGGCCGTGTAGACCGCAGCCGTGTAGCCGGCCGGACCCGAGCCAACGATGACGACGTCGTGGACGATGGCGCCCTCGGGCACCTCGGCCGACGGGATCTGCACCTCGGCGGTCTCAGCGGTGGTATCGGTGGATTCGGCCTTGACCAGGCCCGGAATTGTCACGAAAGACATGCGTACACTCCTTCAGGGTTACTGAACTGTAAGTTCGGAGATCCACGCCCAGTTGCGTCCGTCCTGGCCCTTGGGCATGGAGCGGAACTGCAGCGCGATCGAGTCGGTTTCGACGGCCGTGGGCAGCTGAATCGTCGTCGTCGGAGACAACGCCGACATGGCCAGCTCTGTTCCACCGCGCGGGTTCGCCGGGTCCGTGACGTTACGCACGACGACCTCGCCGCCGGACGTCGCCGGATCCATGGTGAGCGTCACCGAGGACACGGTGGCCTTCTGCTGGAGCTTCACGACGATCGTCACGGAAGTCTCGTCGCGGAACTGGTTGTTGTCGAACCAGCGCGAGGACCAGGATGTCGCCGGGTTCGAGTCGATCATGTTGATCGCACGGTCCGGGTGGTCGCCGTCGTCGTTGTTCCACGATAGGACCTGCACGGAGGAGATCACGGGGGTCGTGGTCGGAGCCGGCGGGGGCGTCGTGGTGAGCGCGGGGCTGGGCTCCTCGTTGGACTGCTGCTGGGAGATGCCGGCGCGCAGGGACTGGGTCAGATCCAGGTCGGTGACCGGTCGGGTGGCCATCCACGGACCCCAGATCGCGCCAAAGAGCACCAGGACGACGCCGAAGATCAGCGCGGGCTTCGTCGGGTCGACGAGCGTGCCGGAGTGCTTGGAGGAGCCCTCCTCGTTCGACGAGGCCGGGGCGTCCTGCACGGGAGCGGCAGGCATCGGGGGGACGGGGTCCATGACCTCGGTGGCATCCTCGACCGGGGGAGCGGGCACCGCCTCGGGTGCCTGCACGCGCGGAATCTGATGCGTCGAGGGGCCGTCCATCAGGGGAGCGGGATGGGGGTAGTCCTCGGGATTGACCTCAGCGTCGCGCTCGTATCCGCTGGCGGCGGGGGCCGGCGGCGGGGGAGCGAGGGGGAACGCGGGGGCCTCGACCTGCGCGGCCTCCACCTCATCCGTCACGGGCTCGATGCCGTACTCCGCGAGGGACTCGGGAATTGCCTGTGCCTGCGCGGCCTCCGTGGCCTCGGCGATGTCGTCGACGATGGGCACGGCCACGGCCTCGGCGACCAGCGGGTTTTCGACGGGTGCCTGCGTCGCGGGGCCGAGGGTCGGGACCTCGGCGGGCGCGGGGGCCGGTGGCATGTCGACGAGCTCCTCGGCCGCATTGTCGGCCAGTTCCTTAGCCTCATCGGCTGCGGGGGCCGCGGGAGGCGTGGGGGGCGCGGGGATCGGCGAGGTGGAGAGCACCTCGTCAAACGACGGCAGCTTCTCGTCGTCGCCGCTGCGTTCGGGCGTGGGAGCCATCGGTTCCTCCGTCTCGTCGGGTGTGTGTCCCGTCATTATCTCAGCTGGTGCGGGGGTGGGCGTGGAGGACGCTGCCAGGATGTTCACCACAGCACCCGGAACGCGCAGGCGGGTGAGCAGCGGGCGCATCATGACGGCGGATTCGCCGGGCGCAGCGAAGCGCAGGACCAGGAGGTACACGAGGCCGGTCAGCGCGGACACGAGCGAGAGCTTCACGCCGGCCAGTGCCATGCGGCCCAGCGTCGACGAAATCTCGGTGTGGATGCCCATGAGCCACAGGAGGCCGAAGCCCACGATGCCAGCGACGATCGCCGCGGCCAGGTAGGACGCGTAAGAGCGCAGCAGGCCCGCGCGGTCGATGTAGCGGTTCTCGCGCGAGACCCACACGACCGCGATAATGCCCTGGGTCAAGCGGCACACGGTCTCGCCGAGTGCGGCCGCGACGACCCACCAGCGGGCGCCGGTCAGGGCGTACATCGACCAGCCGACGATCACCTGGAGGATCGTGGGACCAATGCCCATGAGGAAGACGGGCTTGACGTCCTCGTAGGCGAAGAAGACGCGCTGGCTCATGAGGACCATGCCGGTCGAGGCGACGCCGGGCATGAGCGAGGCGAGGACGAGGGCGTAGCCGGTCACGGCCTCGGGATCCCCGCCCTTGGCCGCCATCGCGATCTCCATCATGGGGACGGAACCGGCTATCAGCATGGCTGCGGCGACGAGGGTCAGCGACGTAATAGTGCGCACGCCCAGGTGGTAGTTGTCGGCCACCGCGCGGTCGTCGCTGTCAGCAACGGCACCGGCCATGCGGGTGAAGATTGCGGTCGTCAGCGACACCGTGATGAGCGACTGGGGAACCATGAAGATCATGAACGCCGTCGAGTAGGCGAGGATGCCGACGACGCCGCCCTGAGTGCCGTTGCGGCCGATGAAACCGTCGGCCATGGCAGCGAGGTTGTTCGTGGACAGGACGCCGACCTGGGACACGCTCAGGGTTGCGAACGTCCATCCGGCCACGCGCGGCATTGACCCGAAAGAGGTTCCGCGGAAGTGGAAGTCCGGCTTGAAGGAGACTCCCGCCCGGCGCATCGGCCACAGCAGGCACAGGGCCTGGCAGATGACGCCGAGGGTCGCGGATCCGGCGAGGACCCAGAATTGTGCGCCCGTCAGATCGCCCGCGGGAATGCCGCCGTCCGGTGCGCCGCCCCAGATGGCGAGGAAAGCGCCGAGGCCCACGATGCCTACGACGTTGTTGACGACAGGCGCCCACATGTAGGGCCCGAAGATCTCGCGCGCGTTGAGTAGCTCGCCGAGCAGGTTATACAGGCCGTAGAAGAAGAGCTGTGGCAGACACAGGAGGGCAAAGAGAATCGCGAGGTTGCGAATGTCCTCGGTGTAGCCGGCCGCTGTGATCATCACCAGGACGGGGGCGAGCACCATCGTCGCGAACGTGACGAGGAAGAGCAGGGTTCCCGCGAGGGTCAGCAGGCGGTTGACGTAGATGTCACCGTCGTTGCGGCGCTTGATGGCGCCGACGATCTGCGGGACCAGGACGGCGTCGAAGATGCCGGAGGCCAGCAGGTTGAAGACCGTGTTGGGCAGCGTGTTCGCGGTCTGGAAGGCGGCGCCGACACCGCCGGCCGTCGCGCCGACCGCGGCAATAAGCATCGCGTTGCGCACGAAGCCGAGGATGCGCGACACCATGGTGCCCGACGCCATGAGCGCCGATGCCCTGAGGATCGATCGGCGAGGCGTGTTCGAGCTCATGGGGTCTCCTTCGTCGTTGCTGTCTCGGTTTCAGTGGTGATGTCTGTCGTGTCGGCGTCGCCGGATGCAGCCTGCGCCTTGCGTGCGGCCCTCTTGCGTAGCGAACGCGTGATGCCGGCCAGGAAGAGCAGGCCGAAGAGCGAGGCGATGACGGCCGTGATCGCATCCTCCCACCCGGCGCGCATGCGCACGGTCACGGTCTGGGAGTCGTCGAGGACAACGCCGTTGGGCGTGGTGACCTTGTACGTGACCTCGATGTCGCCACTGCCGATTGCACGCACGGGCACCTCGACCGTCGTCGCGCCCTGCGCGGCGAGCGTCTGGGATTGGGCGGGGATGGCGCGCAGACGCGGGTCGTCGGGCACGAGGGTCACGTCGACGCGCACCGGCCAGGGCAGGTTATTGCGTACGAGAACGGGGAAGTTTGCGGACTTGTTAATGAGGTTGATGGCCGAGGAGGGCTCGACGGTCACGGCGGAGAGCATCGTCGTGACCTGCGAGGTGACGGCAGTCGCCGCGTCGAGCTGCTCGGAGGGGGTGAGCTGCGCGGACAGGGCCGGGAGAATCTGGGGGGTGACCGAGGCATACACCGCGTCGGCGTCGTCCGTCGCGTTCGCAAGTGGTGTGAGCATGGTCAGGGACGAGGCCATGGCCGAGATCGCGGTCTCCGTGTCGGTAGCGAGGACACCGGCCCCGACGGTCTGGCGGTCGACGTCGGTGGGTTCACTGGCGGCCATCTCGCTGAAGGACATGGCGCTCACCCAGCGGGGTGAGAACAGCGCCTTCGTGCGACTGGTGAGCCGCTCGTTGATGACGGTTCCGCGCTGGGCCGCAGCGAAAATGGTGCGCGAAGAGGCGGGGCGCTCGCGGGTGATGATCGCGGTGATTGCGGTGAGGGCCTGTTCGGCGTCGAGTTCGTCGCCGCCGGACGCGTTCCACGACAGGAGCGCCGCGATGTCGCTCTGCTGAGCGAGGGAGCGCGCGCCCGTCCCATCCGTTGAGGTCTCGCCGGTGGCAGGGTTGACGTTGACGCGCGCGTAGGAGGTGAAGGGAACGTCCTCGGCAGGGGTCAGGGCGCCCACCGGGGCGATTGTGATCTGGTCCGAGGAGGAGAATCCGGACAGGAACGACGTGCCGAAGGTCGTGTCCGCAGGCCAGGCGACGTTACGCAGGATCGAGGGCCCGGAGTCGGGCGAGAAGGTCGTCGTGGCGGACTGGCCGGCGGTACTCGTGGATGCGCTCGGCGTGGGCGTGGCCTCGGGTGTCCCGGAAGGGGAGGGGGTGGCCGAGGCTGACGGGCTCGGGCTGGCCGGAGAGTTGGCGGGTGCGACCCACCCGGCCTTGCGCAGCGTGTCGGGGAAGTCGGCCATCGAGCGCGAGGCGCGGTCCCAGAAGCCGGTGTTGCCCGACAGCGACAGGGCACCGAGGTCGGCGTCTCCCTCGGGTAGGGCGATGATCTCGGTCGCGTTCGACAGGAGCGCCGCGACGAAGGCCTCGGACTGGAGGTCACGCGCGCGCTGCGCCGGGTCCGTGGCCGTGGGGGCGGGCGTCGGGGTGGGGGACGCGCTCGGCGAGGCCGTGGGGGCGTCGGACTGACCCGATTCCGCGTCGGACTGGCCGGACTGGGCAGGGTCAGATCCGGATTGGCCAGCGTCGGCCGAGGGGGAAGTCGAAGGGGAAGCCGAGGGGGTCGGTGTGGCCGTGGGCTGCGGGCCGCGCGGGATCAGCAGCGGGTCGACGGCCAGGGTGACGCCGCTGGCGGAGGCGAGGCTGAGGACCGCCGAGCGTTCACCCTGGTCCTGGGTGGTGCTCGTCGAGGTCCAGGGGATCACGGTGCTCACGCGCGAGGCGGAGATCTGCGCGCCCGAGTCCCACACGATGATCGATCGGTCCTTGCCCGAGTATTCGCCGGAGGTCGCAGTCACGGTTGTGACGCGCGGGCCCCACTCCTCGGCGTCGGTGAGGGGCAGTGAGGACGTGGGAATGCGGATCTCGAATGAAGTCGTGGCTCCTCGGGCGACGTCCGTGAGCGATGAGGAGGCCGCGTGGGTGGCGTCCGGCTCGTCGTCGGAGAGGGCGGTCGTCAGCGCGGGGACTGAGATCGGGGTCTCGTTGGCGACGAACACCTCGAGGGAGATATTCGCGAGCGTCGTCGGTGAATCGTTACGGACCGTTCCTGTGATAACGAGTTCGTTTTCATCTGTGATGATTCGAGGCGACAGCGAGTTAATGGAAACGGAAAGCCCAGAATCCTCTGAGACTGTGCCCATGACGGTGGGGCGCGACTCGTCCGACTGCGAGGTCACGGTGGGCAGCGGGGCGGCCCCGGCCTCGCTTAGACCGAGGCCGAAGGGAAGAGCGATCGCCGCGCACAGGACGCCAGCCGTCAGCGCGCGCCTAGTCACGGCCATCCCGATACAGCAGGTCCAGGGCGATGCGCACGATGCGGCGCTCGTTGGGGTAGGCCAGCTGGCGCGACACGTCGCGCAGCGGCACCCACGCGGCCTCCTCAGCCTCGTGATCCGGATCCCCATCGACGGAGATCGTGCCCGACTCATACCCCATCAGGTAGTGGTGGACGACCTTGTGAACGCGGCGGTCGTTGCCGGAGAACCAGTAGTCGATCGATGCGAGGTGGCGGATGATACGCCCGTGGATGCCAGTTTCCTCGGCGACCTCGCGCAGCGCGGCCTGCTGGGGAGTCTCGGAACCCTCGAGGTGGCCCTTGGGCAGGCACCACTCGATGCGACCCGCTCGATTGCGTCGCGCGATCAACGCCGCATAGGGAATTCCGTCACGCACGTCCACGACGATGCCACCCGCGCTGGTTTCCGCGGAAATCGGCAGGTGAGAGCGGCCAGCGCGCACAGAAGCGGACCGACGCGGGGGTCGGGGCACCCCGCCTCGGCGGTCAACTGGACGTGCAGGCATGACTCCACTGTAGCCGGTACGCGGCCCCCGGTAGTCGGCCAGGGTGCTTTGCTGGCATGCTTAAGGGCGATGAGTACCCAGTCAGCTTCCCCGAATAACGGCCCAGTGACCGCGCAAAACGCCGGAACGACGGACATTCCTACCCTCATGGCAAACGCCACGAGGACCTTCGCCGCGCTCCCGCCCGCGATTATGGAACTCGGCACGATTTTTGACGAGGCCGGGGAGGAGCTCGCGCTCGTCGGCGGGCCCGTGCGCGACGCGTTCCTGGGAGTGACTCCGCACGACTTCGACATGACGACCTCTGCGCGCCCCGAGCGCACCGAGGAGCTCCTGGCGCAGTGGGGCAACGCGACCTGGGACATCGGCAAGGAGTTTGGCACGATCGGTGGGCGCCGCGGCGACCTGGTCGTCGAGGTGACGACCTACCGTACTGACGAGTACGAGATTGGCTCGCGCAAGCCCGAGGTGACCTTCGGCGACACGCTCGAAGGTGACCTGACGCGCCGCGACTTCACGGTCAACGCGATGGCGATGCGCCTGCCGCAGATGGCCCTCGTCGACCCGTGCGGCGGACTCGCCGACCTCGCGGACGGCAACCTGCGTACCCCCGTGTCCGCCGAGCAGTCCTTCGACGACGACCCGCTGCGCATCATGCGCGCCGCGCGTTTCTCCGCGCAGCTGGGCCTCGACGTCGACATGGACGTCATGAACGCGATGGAGACCATGGCCTCGCGCCTGGAGATTGTCTCCGCTGAGCGCATCCGCGCCGAGCTCGAGCGCCTCATCATTTCGCCCTACCCGCGCCGCGGCATCGAGCTGATGGTGCACACGGGTGTCGCCGACATCGTGCTGCCCGAGGTTGCCGGCCTCGTCTCCACGGTGGACGAGCACAAGCGCCACAAGGACGTCTACGAGCACACCCTCACCGTCGTCGAGCAGGCGATGGACCTGGAGACCGGCCCGGATGGTGCCGTGCCCGCACCCGACTTCATCCTGCGTTTCGCCGCCCTCATGCACGACGTCGGCAAGCCGGCGACCCGCCGCTTCGAGCCGAACGGCACCGTGTCCTTCCACCACCATGAGATCGTAGGCGCGAAGATGACGCGCAAGCGCATGAAGGCCCTGCACTTCGACAAGGCGACGATCGAGGCCGTCTCCAACCTGGTCGCGCTGCACCTGCGCTTCCACGGCTACGGCGAGGCCGCCTGGTCCGACTCCGCGGTGCGCCGCTACGTGGCCGACGCGGGTGACCTCCTCGAGCGCCTCCACCGCCTGACGCGCGCGGACTGCACGACCCGCAACCGCCGTAAGGCCAACTACCTATCCGCCGCCTACGACGACCTCGAGACGCGCATCGCCGCCCTGCGCGAGCAGGAGGAGCTGGACGCGATTCGCCCCGACCTTGACGGCGATCAGATCATGGAGATCCTCGGGCTGCGCCCCTCGCGCGCCGTGAAGATCGCCCGCGACTACCTGCTTGAGCTGCGCATGGAGCGCGGGCCGCTGGGCGAGGAGGCTGCCCGTCAGGCGCTTCTCGACTGGTGGGCATCGGACGACGTGCGCGCCCTCGCCGAGGAGTACCAGGCTCAGCAGGCCCATTGGGAGGCCAAGGTCGCGGAAAAGAAGGCTCGCAAGGCCGCCGCGAAGGCCGCCCGCGAGGCCCAGGGACAGTGAGACGGGGCGCGGGGCGACAATCGTCACGCCCGCGCATGGTGCACTCCCGGTCATGCCGCCGTACCCTGGGAATTATTCAACTTTTTGTTAGGAGTGTTATCGCATGAGCACGTTCACCCCCGAGAAGGCGTCGGCCGACATCGGCGTGTACGGCCTGGGAGTCATGGGCGCAAATCTGGCCCGCAACCTGGCCCGCAACGGCTACGCGACCGCCGTCTTCAACAGAACCCAGGCTCGCACCGAGAAGCTCATGGCGGAGCACGGCGACGAAGCGACCTTCGTTCCCGCGTCCACGCTGGAAGACTTCGTCGCGTCCCTGCGCGCGCCCCGCGTCGCCATCATGATGGTCCAGGCCGGCCCCTCGACGGACGCCGTCATGGAGCAACTCGCCGATCTCATGGACGAGGGCGACATCATCGTCGACTGCGGTAACTCCCTGTTCACCGACACGATCCGCCGCGAGAAGTGGGCCGCCGAGCGCGGCCTGCACTTCGTGGGCGCGGGCGTCTCCGGCGGCGAGGAGGGCGCCCTGTGGGGTCCCTCCATCATGCCCGGCGGCACCCCGGCCTCGTACGACCGCCTCGGCCCCATGTTCGAGGCCATCGCCGGCACCTACGACGGCGTCCCCTGCTGCACGTACATCGGCGCGAACGGCGCCGGCCACTTCGTGAAGATGGTGCACAACGGCATCGAGTACGCCGACATGCAGGTCATCGCAGAGGCCTACACCCTCCTGCGTGAGGGCCTGGGCGCGACCCCGGCCGAGATTGCCGACATCTTCGCCGCCTGGAACGAGGGCGAGCTCAACTCCTACCTCATGGAGATCACCGTCGAGGTCCTGCGCCAGGTGGACGCCGAGACGGGCAAGCCCCTCGTCGACCTCATCGTGGACGCCGCCTCGCAGAAGGGCACCGGCAAATGGACGGTCCAGACCGCCCTCGACCTGGCCGTCCCCGTCACAGCGATCGGCGAGGCGACCTTCGCGCGCGGCGCGTCCTCCGAGCCCGCCCAGCGCGCGGCCGGCCAGGCTCTCGCGGGCAACGCCACCGCCCTCGTCATCGAGTCGGACGAGGCCCGGGCCGCGTTTATCGAGGACGTGCGCCAGGCGCTCTTCGCCTCCAAAATCGTCGCCTACTCGCAGGGCTTCGACGAGATCGAGGCCGGCGCGAAGGAATACGAGTGGGGCATTGACAAGGGTGCCCTGGCTCGCATCTGGCGCGCGGGCTGCATCATCCGCGCGGCCTTCCTCGACGACATCACCCGCGCCTACGAGGCCGACCCCGACCTGCCGCTGCTGCTGGCCGCCGAGCCGTTCGCGACGCGCTTCCAGGAGTGCACGCCCGCGCTGCGTCGCGTCGTGGCCCAGGCGGCCCTCGCCGGCGTTCCGATTCCGGTGTTCGCCTCGTCCCTGGCCTACTTCGACCAGATCCGCGCGAAGCGCCTGCCGGCTGCCCTCATCCAGGGCCAGCGTGACTTCTTCGGCTCCCACACCTATCACCGGGTAGACAAGGAGGGTGTCTTCCACACCCTGTGGGCGGTCGATGGTCGTCCCGAGGAACAGTGGTCCTGATCTGAGACCGCGGCGGAAGCCGCACGAAGGGGGTGGGTGCGCGGTACCCACCCCTTTGTGTTGCAGCCCATACTTTGGGGTTCTTTCAGGAAACCCGGTTAATCTAGGGGTACACCAATCCGCTGAAAGGGCGAATACGTGGCTACTAACAACGGACAGTCTGACTGGAACGACATCATCGAGCCTGGCGGCTCCGGCACGTCAGGGCGGGACTCGCTGCCCTCGCGACGTGCGGCGCGCGCCGCGGCCGGATCGCATGCATCCCGGAAGGCTGCCAAGGCGTCGTCGGCCGGTAAGAAGGGCCCGGCGAAGAAGAAGCACCGGTGGGCCAAGCGCATCGGCTACTCAATTCTGACCGTCTTCCTGGGCGTGTTTATCGCGGGCATGGCGGTGTTCCTGTACCTCTACAACACGCTGACCGTACCCGCGCCGGATGACCTGGCGCTCGCGCAGAAGACCACGGTCTACTACGCCGACGGCACGACCGAGATGGGCACCCTGGGTGACATCAACCGTCAGATCATCGACACGACGACGCTTCCCGACTACGTCTCGAAGTCGATCGTGGCCTCCGAGGATCGCACGTTCTACACGAACTCGGGTGTTGACCTGAAGGGCATCTTCCGCGCCCTCATCAACAACCTGCGCGGCGGCGCCCGCCAGGGTGGCTCGACGCTCACCCAGCAGTACGTGGAGCGCTACTACATCGGCGAGACCACGTCCTACACGGGCAAGCTCAAGGAAGCCGTCCTGGCCATCAAGATCAACCGTGAGAAGTCCAAGGACGAGGTCATCGGCGCCTACATGAACACGATCTACTTCGGTCGTGGCGCGTACGGCATCGACGCGGCCGCCCAGGCGTACTTCGGCCACGGCGCCTCTCAGCTGACCCTGTCCGAGTCGGCGCTCCTTGCGGCCGTCATTCCCGCTCCCTCCGCGTGGGACCCCGCCGTCAACCCCGACAAGGCGAAGGAGCGCTGGGAGCGCGACCTGAACCTCATGGTTGAGGACGGCTGGATCACACAGGCCGACAAGGATGCCGCGGTGTTCCCCGAGACGATCGACCCCGACACGCTCAATAGCGCGACGATGACCGGCACGAACGGCTACCTGATGGCCCAGGTCAAGCAGGAGCTCCTCGCCTCCGACCAGTTCGACGAGGACAAGATCAGCCAGGGTGGTCTGCGCATCACCTCCACGATCGTCAAGGAGCACCAGGAGCAGGCGGTCGCGGCCGCCGAGGGCATGAACGAGGTCGAGGGCTGGGATCCGACGCACCAGCACGTGGCCCTGTCCTCCATGGACCCGGCCACGGGCGAGATCCTCGCCGAGTACGCGGGCGCGGATTATGAGAAGCGCCAGCAGAATGCCGTCACGCAGGACATCGCGATGGCCGGCTCGGCTTTTAAGCCGTTCGCCCTGCTGGCGAACGCGCGCCTGGGTGGCACGGTCTACGACACGTACTCGGGTAAGTCCCCCCAGTATTTCCGAGGCATGGGCACCCCGGTCTCGAACGACGGCGGCTACTCCTTCGGTAACGTCACCCTCGTGAAGGCGACCGCGTACTCGATGAACACGGTGTTCGTGGGCCTGAACGACGATGTTGAGCCGGAGAATACGCTCAAGGCCGCCATTGACGCGGGCATCCCCGAGGACACGGTCGGCCTGAACGATGAGCTGCTCAACGTCCTGGGCCCCTCCTCGCCGCACAACATCGACCTGACGACCGCCTATTCGACGATCGCGAACGGTGGTGAGCGCGTCACCGCCCACATCGTTAAGAAGGTCGAGGACTCGAACGGCAAGCTGCTCTACAGCGGCGACGTGGCCCCCAAGCGCGTCTTCGACGTCGAGGAAGTTTCCTCGATCATGCCGGCCCTCGAGGCTGTCACGAAGGGCGAGGGCACGGCCGCCAACGTTGATCCCGCGATCGCGCGACTGACGACGGCCGGCAAGACCGGTACCTCCTCGGACCAGCTCTCCGCCCAGTTCGTGGGCTTCGTGCCCGGCATGGTGACCGCCGTGTCGATGTACCAGTCCGACGATGCCGGTAACTCGGTGCCCCTGGATGACGTGGGCGGCCTCGCTCAGTTCCACGGCGGCGACTGGCCGGTCGACGTGTGGATCGACTACATGAAGCCGGCGACCGCAAACCTGCCGGGCGACGACTTCCCCTGGAAGGTCGAGTCCAACCGCAAGGTGCACAACAACGCGCCCACGCCCGCGCCGAGCGCGACGACCGACGCCCCGCAGTCCGCTGCCGAGCCCACCGAGACGCCTACCCCCACCGAGACGCCCTCCGCCGAGCCCACCGAGAATTCTCAGAACGGTGGCAACGGTTCCAACAACGGCAACGGCGGGAACAATAACGGCGGCAATGGGTCCAACAACGGCAACGGCGGGAATAACAACGGCGGCAACGGTCCCAACAACGGCAACGGCGGGAACAATAACGGCGGCAATAACAACGGCAACAACAATGGCGGCCGAAGAAACTAGCCGTGTGTCCTAGCGCCGATGTTGCGGGCCCCGAGGAGCATCCTCGGGGCCCGCGGTGTGTTCACAGGGGTGTATGCGTACGCGGATAGGAAACGACGATCCGGATAGGTTATGAACATCTGGATAGGTTAATAACCTATCCACAAGCGAATAACCTATCCGGATGCGCACAACCTATCCAGATGTGAGCGTATGTGCTCCCATCATGTGCCCTCCGTTGCCACGCCCCAGAGGGGACAAGCAATGACGTGTCGTAGACGAGCGTCAGATCTTGCAGGCAGCAAAAGGGGTGGCCCCCGCTCGCATGAGCGGGGGCCACCCCTTCAATCAGCATTCAACCGATGCGTGAAGCCTTCACTTCGCGGCAGAAACGCGGACCTTGAGGTTCGCGGACACCTCGGTGTGCAGGCCGACGGTCACCGTGTAGTCGCCAACGGCCTTGATGGGCGAGGCGATGATGACGCGACGACGATCGATGGTCTGGCCCAGCTGCTCCTTGACCGCGTCAGCGATCGCAGCAGCGGAGACGGCGCCGAACAGGCGGCCGGAGTTGCCAACCTTGCCGGAGATCTCGACAACGGCACCCTGGAGGGCGTCGCGCACGGCGCGAGCGTCGTCGATCGTGGCGATCTCGTGGCGGCGACGAGCAGCGGCGATCTGGTCGATCTGCTTCTGCGCGCCGGCGGTCCACTTGGCGGCGAAGCCGCGGGGGACCAGGTAGTTGCGGGCGTAGCCAGCCTTGACCTCGACGACCTCGCCGGCGTGGCCGAGGTTGGGGACGTCGTGGGTGAGGATCAGTTTCGTGGTAGCCATATCAGCTGTGTCCTTCCCTTATCAGCGGCCGGTCGTGGAGTAGGGCAGCAGAGCCATCTCACGCGCGTTCTTGACGGCGCGAGCGATCTTGCGCTGCTCCTGGGTGGAAACACCGGTCACGCGGCGGGCGCGGATCTTGCCGCGGTCCGAGATGAACTTACGCAGCAGAGCGGTGTCCTTGTAGTCGATCTTCTCGATCTTGGCCGACTTCAGCGGGTTGGCCTTCTTCTTGATGGGCTTGTTGCGAAGTTGGGGCTTCGCCATGATGGTCTCCTAGTGAATCCGGGCGGACTGTGCCGCCCCAAGCGTGTTGTCTTCGACGTGGCGCTTTCCGGCGTAGGTGCCGGGGCGCGCGACTTTAGAACGGGGGCTCGTCGCCGAAGGAGGTAGCGCCGCCAGCGGGGGCGGAGCGCCACGGGTCCTCGGGGGAGCCGCCGGTCGGTGCGCCGTAGTTGGCGCCACCCTGGCCATATCCAGCCTGGCCGCCGCCGTAACCGCCGCCCTGCTGGGGCGCGCCCTGCTGGCCGCGGTTGTCGGACTGGTAGCCGCCGCCACCGGAAGGGGCGGTGCGGGTGACCTGCGCGCGTGCGCGGCGCAGGGAGGGGCCGACCTCGTCGACCTGCAGCTCAACGACCGTGCGACGTTCACCCTGCTGGGTGTCGTACGAGCGCTGGGTGAGGCGACCCTGAACGATGACGCGCATGCCCTTGCGCAGCGACTCGGCGACGTTCTCAGCGGTCTCGCGCCACACGGAGCAGCGCATGAAGAGGGTGTCGCCGTCGCGCCACTCACCGGCGTTACGGTCGTAGGTTCGGGGGGTGGAGGCCACCGTGAAATCGGCGACCGCGGCGCCGGACTGCGTCCAACGCAGCTCGGGGTCAGCGGTCAGGTTACCGATGACAGTGATGACGGTATCTCCGGCCATGTCGGCTCCTCGGGCTTAGAGGGTGTGGTGTCGGCTCAGTGAGCGTCGGGGCGCAGGAGCTTCGTACGGAGAATGGTCTCGTCGATGCCCATGCGGCGGTTGATCTCGAGAGCGACCTCGGGGGTCGTGGTCATGTCGATGACGACGTAGATGCCCTCAGAACGCTTGAGGATGTCGTAAGCAAGGCGGCGCTTGCCCCAGACGTCAACGTTCTCGACGGATCCGCCGTTGGCAGCCACGGGTGCCAGGTACTTCTCCATCATGGGGGCGACGGTGCGCTCGTCGATCGAAGGATCGAGGATCACCATCAGTTCGTAGTTACGCACGTTGGTTCCCACCTCCTATGGTCTTTACGGTCACGGACGGTCCGTGACAGGAGGGCGTTGCGTATGGCCCGTGAGGGCCTGCTGGACCGGCCGCGGGTGCGGATAGTCCAGCTACCCACTTTACACGGATGGCAGCGTCTTCGCTAGGGCGTTTCCGGTCACGATTGGGCTCCTCGGGACGAGGCCTGGGCCCGCCCTGCCGGGAGGTCGAACCCCGCGCGACACCGGGGGTGCGCACGAGGCCGGCCCCGGCCTCGTCGATCGGCTACAGCGAGCGGGCGCCGAACCCGTTGGTGAGGGCCCGCATGCCTGTGTAGACGGCCGAGTAGGCGAGCCAGACCATCGCGAGCGCCAGGGAGGGGCGAGCGGTGAGGGTGGACGAGTGGGCGATGATCCACAGGAGCGGGGCGTAGACGACCAGGTTGACGATGCCGGCGACGGCCAGGTAGCGGCCTCGTCCCGCGCCGATGAGGACGCCGTCGAGGAGGAAGACGTAGCCGGCGATGGGCTGGAAGAGCGCGCCGACGATGATGGCGACGGTCGCGTAGTCGATGACGGTCTGGTCGGTCGTGAAGATGCGGGTAATCCAGGGCGCGGTGATCGCCAGAGCGATGCCGACGGCGACGCCGAAGCCGATGCCCCAGCGCGAGAGGGTGCGCAGGAGTGGGCGCATGGCGCCGCGCTCTCCGGTGCCGGTCGTGAATCCGGCGAGCGCCTGGGCGGCGATTGCGAGCGCGTCGAGCACGTAGGCGGCGAACGTCCACAGGGTCCACACGATCTGGTGGGCGGCCAGGGCTTGGGTGGAGATCGCCGTGACCGCGCTCAGGGTCGCGAGGAGGGCGACGCGCAGCGCGAGGGTGCGCACGAGTAGCGGCGCTCCCTCGAGTGCCGCGCCGAACAGGCCGTATGTGGAGGGGCGCAGGCTCACGCCCTCGCGCCGGGCCGCGCGCACGATCATCCACCCGAGGAAGGCCGCCATGAGGGTCTGCGTCATCGCGGTGCCCAGGCCGGAACCCGCCACCCCCAGGTTGAGGGGGTACATGAGCACCCAGTTGGCCACCGCGTTGAAGACCGCGCCCACGGACGCCGCGACCAGCGGGGTGCGCGTGTCCTGCAACCCGCGCAGGGTGCCCGTGGCCGCCAGGACGACGAACATGCCGACGAGGCCGGGCGCAGAGGCATGCAGGTAGGCCAGGGCGTGCGGCATCGTCGCAGCGTCTGCCCCCAACCAGGTGAGCAGGGGAGAGGCGAAGATGGCCAGAAGAATCGCTGTGAGGGCGCCGAGGCCTCCCGCTAGCCACATGGCCTCGACCCCCGAGCGGATCGCACGGTCGCGCCGCCCGGCCCCCAGGTGGCGGCCCGCCAGGGACGTCGTGGAGTAGGCCAGGAAGATGAAGAGCCCGACCGCCGTGTTCAGCACGGTCGACGCGATGCCCAGGCCCGCTAGCTGCGGGGTGCCCAGATGGCCGACCATCGTGGAGTCGATGACGGTGAACAGCGGCTCCGCGATGAGGGCCCCCAGGGAGGGCAGCGCGAGGGAGAGGATCATCCGCGTGGTGATCGTCGGGGTCGACGAGGCCGGGGCCTCCCCACGCTTCGCGGGTGAGGTCGGGTCGCTGGGTCCCTGTGTGCTCGTCATGACACTCCGATTCTTTTCCACAATGTGTGCACAGGCCTGTGGAAAGCCGTGCATTAGGAAATTCTAGATGGCCCAATGAATGACAATGATGTGACTGTGATGAGGATATCTGCCCTGATAGATCGGTCGTTTCGCGTTGTGCACAGGCGTCGTCGGCGTTGTGCACAGGTTATCCACAATATGTGCACATGCCCGCGCACAGCGTCGTTCGCGCAATCGCCTACAACGCGTTAGTCTTCGCCTGAAGGCTCTCTATCCACAGGGCTTCAGGCCGCGCTCGCGGCACTCAGCCCAGCCCCGGCCTCGTCCCAGAAAGCCCCGCACCCGAGAGGATCACGATGTCCGACGACCAGTTCGACCGCGTCCCGCCGCAGGACATCGACGCGGAGATGAGCGTCCTTGGATCGATGATGCTGACGACCGAGGCCGCCAACATCGTCTCCGAGATGCTGCGCGGGCAGGACTTCTACCAGCCCAGCCACGAGACGATCTTCGACACCATCGTCGAACTCAACGGCCGCGCGGAACCCGCCGACGCCATCACCGTCGCCGGCGAACTCAAGCGCGCGGGCGTCCTGTCGAAGGTGGGCGGCGCCGCCTACCTGCACACCCTCATCGCCTCCGTGCCCACCGCCGCGAACGCCGCCTACTACGCGCGCATCGTGCGCGAGCGAGCCATCATGCGCCGACTCGTCACCGCGGGCACGCGCGTCGTCCAGCTCGGCTACGCGGACGCGGGCGGCGACGTCGACGAGATCGTCGACCAGGCCCAGGCCGAGGTCTACGCCGTCTCCGACGGGCGCGAAACCACCGACTACGTCTCCATGACGCAGATGAGCTCGGACATCCTCAACGCCCTCGAAGACATCGAGAAGAACCAGGGCAAGCTCAACGGCGTACCCACCGGCTTCACCGACCTCGACGAACTCACCCAGGGCCTGCACGGAGGCCAGATGATCATCGTCGCCGCCCGACCCGCCATGGGTAAGTCCACTCTCGCCCTGGATTTCTGCCGTTCCGCGTCCATGAAGCACGGCATCACCTCGCTGATTTTTTCGCTGGAAATGAGCTCGCAGGAAATCGCGATGCGTATGCTCTCCGCCGAGTCCGGCGTGCGCCTGTCCAAGATGCAGGCCGGCAAAATGAGCGACGTCGACTGGCGCAAGGTCGCCGAAACCACCTCGCGCATGAGCGAGGCTCCCCTGTACGTCGACGACTCCGCGAACATCACCATCTCGGAGATTCGCTCGAAGTGCCGCCGTCTCAAGCAGCAGGAAAACCTGGGACTCGTCGTCATTGACTACCTCCAGCTCATGACGAGCGGCCGCCAGGTCGAGTCGCGTCAGCAGGAAGTCTCCGCGATGTCGCGAAATCTCAAGCTTCTGGCCAAGGACCTCGACATCCCGGTCATTGCAGTCGCACAGCTGAACCGTAACTCCGAGGGCCGCACCGACCGCAAGCCCATGATGAGCGACCTGCGTGAGTCCGGCTCGCTCGAGCAGGACGCCGACATCATTATCCTGCTGCACCGCCCCGACTACTACGACAAGGAAGATCGCCCTGGCGAGGCCGACATCATCGTCGCCAAGCACCGCGCCGGCGCGACCGCGACCGTCACCGCCCTCTTCCAGGGCGACATGGCGCGCTTCGTCAACTACACGGGACGCCCGGAGCCCGGCGGCGGAGAGTAAGGGCGGTTTGCCCGGTCGCTGGTGTTGCTGGCGCCGGAGGGCCTGACTCGTCGGGCCGGTCTGCTTTGTGCGCCCCACGGGTGTTCCGGGCGCCGGAGGCCCCGGCCGCCCGCGAGGCTAGGCGTCCTCACTTCGTTCGGCGCCGCGCCTCGAAGCCCGCCCGTGCCCTCCGGACCCTCCGGCGCCCTCCACACCAGTGGGACCGGGTCGCTGTTCGGCAGCTCTACGCGTCGGCTCGAAGCCCGGCCAGGCCCCGCCGCCGCCCACGGGCACCGTAGCCAGGTTCTCCGGACTCCCAATGTGGTCTGGCTTGTTGTGCTGGGATTTTGGGGTGCTCTGGTGCGTGTTGTTACAAACGTCGTCAATCCGAGGAGTTTTTCGTGTGGATTTCTGCGTTGTTGTTACAAACGTCGTCAATCCAATGGCTTTTTCGGTGAAAATGTTGGTTTTTGGGCTCAGATTGACGACGTTTGTAACAGAGGTCCTCGCGAGGTGATTTAAATCGTGGTGGTTTGACGACGTTTGTAACGTCGGCCGCCCGCTGGTCGCTCGGCCAGGCCCCGCCATAGCCCGCGGGCATCACAAATCTCTCGCGTGAAACCGGCGTCGCCTTTGCTCGCGCAGGGCGAGCTTCAGATGAAACCGCCATCGCCTTTGCTCGCGCAGGCTCAGACCCAACTGAAACCGTCATCGCCTTTGCGGGTGAGACATGGGCGTTTGTGATGTGTTTTTCGGTTGCAGAGGTGATGGTGGTTTCAATGGTCGCTGTTTGGGGGCGAGCATTGGTGATGGCGGTTTCACGTTGGCCTGCATCAGCGGTCGCTGTGGTGATGGTGGTTTCACAGTTGCCACGTGGCTGTGTCCTGTGCGCAAATAAGTTCGCCCAGCGCACGAGAAAAGGCCTAGAATCGGCGGTTTGTGGCGTGCTGGGCGAGTTTTTTGCGAAAACACCGTAGTAGGGGCTGCGCTGGGCGAACTTTGTCGCGGGTGAGCCTGTGAAGGCCCCGTGTTGGGCGAATTTTGTCGCGGTGCGGTGGTTGTGGGTGCTCCTCGCAGGCTCGACGTGCCCGATGTGCTCGACGTCCCCGACGTGCCCGACGTAACGGACGTGCCCGGCCTCAGTCCTGGTGATCCGTGCGCGCCAGGCGCTTGGCGCGCACGGAGGAAAGCAGCCAGTCGGCACTCAGGCACGCTAGCGCCACCCACACGACGCCCATTGCGATCCAGCGGAATGTCGGAACGGTCTCGTGGAAAATGAACACTGCGACGAGGAGCTGCAGGGTGGGCCCCAGGTACTGCAGGAAGCCCATCGTCCCCAGGGTCAGGCCTCTCGCCGCCGAGGCAAACATGATGAGTGGGATCATCGTCAGAGCACCCGCGCCCAGCAGGAGCGCCAGGTGAATCACCCAGGACACCCCAGAGTCGTCGGAAGAAGCGATCGTGTGGAAGGACGTCGAGGATGTCGCAGCCAGGTAGGCGTAGTAGCCCAGCAGCAAGGGTGAGACTGCGGCCGTCTCGATCGCCATGCCCGCGAGCGGGTCGACGCGTGCGGCCACGTCCTTCTTTACGAGTGAGTACAGGCCGAAGGACAGGGCGAGTGTGAGGGAGACGATTGGGACCGCGCGCTGGCCGATCACGAGGATGACGACGGCGACGACGCCGAGGGCCAGGGCCACCTTCTGGATCGGGGTGACGCGCTCGTGCAGCACGATGAGGCCCAGCGCGATCGTCACGAGGGGGTTGATGAAGTATCCAACCGCCGCATCAGTCGTGTGGCCGGCGAGGACTGCGTACACGTACACCGACCAGTTGATGACGACGAGCCCGCCCGCGACCGCGAGGCGCCACAGGGCTCCCCGGTCGGCGATCAGCGCGCGGATCTTTCCCAGTGAACCCGTCACAGCGAGCGCAACAACACAGAAGAACAGGCCCCACACCGCGCGGTGGACGATCACCTCGACGGCGCCGGCGGGGGAGAGCAGCGAGAAGTACAGGGGGAAGAATCCCCAGATCACGTAGCAGGAAACGCCGAGGGCGAGTGCGCGTGGTTCGTTCTTCTGGGTGCTCATGCACCCAGTGTATGAACATCGTGTGGGCAGACGCCGCCGCGGGAACGGCCGTGATCACCTGGCGAGAAAGAGTGAGGGGCCGCGTCGTCCCCCGAAATCAGGGCGGTCTCGTCGATGCCGAGGACCACGCCCAGGGCCTCCAGGTAGCGTTCCTGCTGGCTCTCCTCGCCCGCCCTGCGCGCCATGACGGTCGGGTTGTGGATGAGGCGCGCGGCCAGGTGACGCAGTGCTCGGGCCGCGTCGTCGGTCGAGAGGGGATCCTCGCCGAGGCGATCGATCTCCTCCTCAACTATGCGGAAAACGCGTGAGCGCAGGTGCCGCACGACCGGGTCCATGGATCGGGCGCCGAGGCCGCGCTCGAAGGAGGAGACCTCCTCGTCGATGATGGCGCGGGCGCGCGTCAGTGCGTCAGCATCGACGGCTGGGACCGACGCCTGGATGGTCGGCAGATCGATGAGAGTGATGTTCGGGAGTGACGCAACAGAGCTTTCGGTGTCGCGCATGAGCGCGAGATCCAGGACCACGGTACGCCCGGCCTGGGCGGCCATGTCGCGAGTCAGGACGGGGCTTCCCAGCCCTCGGCACGTCACCACGAGGTGGGCGCGTTCCAGAGCAGAGGGCAGGCCTGCGGCATCAACCCAGCCGATGCCTCGCCCCTCGGCGAATTCGCGTGCGCGCCCGGACGTCGAGTAGACGGCCACGTCCGATGCGCCGAGCGCGTGCAGGGCGCTGACGGTCGCCCCCGCGTAGGCGCCCGTGCCGACGATGAGCACGCGCGCGCCCTCCCACGGTCGCAGGTGAGCCGCAGCCATGTCGAGGCCGACGGCGACGACGGATCGTCCAGCCCCGGCCAGTCCGGTCTCGGTGGCGACGCGGCGGGAGGTCGCAGAGGCCCGTTCGGCGGCGCGCCCCAGGTCGCAGCTGAGGGTCCCGTCCTCCCAGGCTGTGTGCGCGGCGCGGCGCATCTGCCCGGCGATTTCGCGCTCGCCGATGACCATGGACTCCAGTCCCGCCGCCGTTGAAAATAGATCGACGAGGCCGTCGCGACCCCACAGGTGCCGCAGGTGCACGTCCTCGCGCTGCGCGTGCGAGGCCTGGGCTAGCTCGCGCTCGACCGCGTCCTTGAGCGCGTGGGGGTTGGCCGAGGCCGGAGCATCGACGTAGACGGTGACGCGATTGCAGGTGCGCAAGACCATGACTCCGCGGGCCTTTGGCAGCGAGCGCATGAGGGTAGGACCCAGGTCGTCCGCGCCGGAGAGCCGGGCGATGTCGTCAAGGGGGGTGTAGCGGTGGTCCGCGGAGAGCACATGAATAGTCACAACTCGTCCATTTAAGGGCACGCGGGTAGCGCGGGCAGAGGAGCGAAGCTATTTTTGTTGGTGACGCCGTGTCATTTCGGAATGTTGACGAAATAAATGGTGCTCTCCTGCGGATAAATGGACATAAAGGCACGTAAAATCAAGCGTTTGCGACGTGTGAGAAATTGTCTTGAACTAGACTGGAAAACGACGGAAATGCGCGAATTAACGCATGAATACATCATTAAATTAAGGGAGACACATGACGACGCCCCCGCTGATCGCCGCCCTGACCGGGCAACGCGGGCCCACCCCCGTGTGGTTCATGCGTCAGGCCGGACGCTCCCTGCCTGAGTACCGCGAGCTGCGCGCCGACGTCGGCCTGCCCATGCTCGAGGCCTGCCTGCGCCCTGACGTGGCCGCCGAGGCAACGGTGCAGCCCGTGCGGCGCCACGGCGTGGACGCGGGCATCTTCTTTTCGGACATCATGGTCCCTCTGCGCCTGGCCGGGGTGGGTGTCGAGATTGAGCCGGGGGTTGGCCCGGTCCTTGATCATCCCTATCGCACGCGCGAGAGCATCGATGAGCTGCTGAGTCATCGTTACGGGGAGGGGTCCTGGACCGATTCCACCGGTCGCGCGCGTGACTGCGCCGAGGGAGCCCAGTCCGTGCGCGACGGCGTCGCAACGGCGGTGCGCGAGCTAGGCTCCACGTCGCTCATTGGATTCGGCGGCGCCCCCTTCACCCTGGCCGCATACATGGTCGAGGGGCGTCCTTCGCGCGATCACATGGCCGCGCGGTCGCTCGCGGCGTCCGACCCGGGCGCGTGGGATGCTCTCATGAACTGGTGTGCGTGGGTGAGTGCCGACTTTATTACCGCTCAGATCGAGGCCGGCGCCAGCGCCGCGCAGCTCTTCGACTCGTGGGTGGGGTCTCTCTCGCCTCGTACCTATAGGGAATCCGTCGCGCCGTATTCGCGCTTGGTTGCGCAGCGCGTCGCGGGTGCCGTCAGCCCGGTGACCGGTGAGCGTGCTCCGCTCATCCACTTCGGGACGGGCAGCGCGCCGATCCTGGCCGACATGGCCGAGGTCGGTGCCGACTGCGTGGGCGTGGACTGGAAGACGGACCTGTCGTGGGCCGTCACTCAGGTGCCTGGGAAGGCCGTGCAGGGGAATTTGGACCCCGCGCTGCTTCAGGCTCCGTGGAACGTTATCGAACAGGCTGTTCGAGATATCCTCGACGCTGGGCGCTCCGCCTCGGGGCACGTCTTCAACCTTGGGCACGGTGTGCCACCCACGACCGACCCCGACGTGCTGACGCGCATCGTGGAGCTGGTGCACGAGCTGGGTGACGAACGATGAACCCCCTGGCGGCCATCCCCAGCCACCCCGGCGCGGTCGTCGTCGGCGGTGGCATCGCCGGCCTCGTGAGCGCGTGGGAACTGGCTCGCGCGGGCGTACGTCCCCTTCTGATTGAGGCGCGCGGCTACCTGGGTGGCCTCATCGCCCGCGGCACGGTCGGCGGAGCGAACGTGGACCTGGGCGCGGAGACATACGTCGTGCGTGGCACCGACACCTCCTCGATTGTGGAGGCCCTGGGGCTGACCTCGGTCGAGCCTGCCGGCTCGGGCGCCCGCCTCTACGCCCCCGCCCTGCGCGGCGGCTGGGAGCTGCGTCCCTTCCTGCGCGATTCGTTCCTGGGAATCCCGGCCCACCCGGACGCGCCCGACTGCGCCCACGTGCTCGGCGAGGCCGGGGTGCGCCGCGCGCTCGAGGATCGCTCGATGGGTGGCGGCATCGGCATGGACGAGGCCGGGGAGACTCTGGCCGGTTTCGTGGCCGCGCGCATGGGGGAGGCCGTGCTGGAGCGCTCGGTGCGGCCGATCATCGCGGGCATCTACACTGCCGATCCTTCCGTGCTGGCAACCGACACGGTCGCTCCCGGCCTGCGCGCCGACACTGCCCGTCACGGATCCCTGGCCGCTGCGGTCGCTGCGCGTCTGGCCGCCGCCGGATCGCGCCGCACCCCCGAAGCCTGCGTCGAGGGCGGCATGTTCGTCCTCGTCGACGCGCTGAGGGCTGCCATCGAAGAGGCCGGGGGAACCGTCCTGACCCGCGCGGGCGCGTTCTCACTGAGGCGGGAGGCCGCGGGATGGACCCTCGAGTGCGGGCCGACCAAGCCCGGGCCCACCCCCGGAGCTGAACCCGTGCCGAGCGGGCCGGGGGTGAGCGTTACGACGGAGCGCCTCGTCCTCGCCTGCAGCGCCAACGCCTCCCTGCGCTTGCTGACCGAGGCGCGCATCCCCGGCCTCGTGCCCGATGTGAGCGTTCCCGAGGGTGCGCCCATCGCGCGCCTCACCCTGGCCGTGCGCGCCCCCGAGCTGGATGACGCGCCCGTCTCCCAGGGCCTCCTGGTCGCGCCCGCCCCCGCCGAGGAGCGGCCGGTGGCGGCAAAGGCGCTGTCCCACCTCAACGTCAAGTGGCCCTGGCTCGCCGACCAACTCCCGCCCCACACGCACCTACTGCGCCTGTCCTACGGGCGCCTCGGCGAGGCCGAACCCGCCGTCACCGTCGAGGGGGCCCTGCGCGACATCCGCACGCTCACCGGCGTCACCATCGCCGCCGAGGCCGTCACCGACCACCTCCTCGCCCGCTGGAACGGCACGCTCCCACCCCTGCCGCCAGAGTATCGCGGCTGCGTGAGAGCGCTCGAGGAACAGGTGCGTCCCCTGGGGGGAGTGGCGCTCACGGGCGCCTGGGTCGCGGGAACTGGCATCGCCTCCGTTGTCACACACGCCCGCGCGGGCGCGAAAGGACTGCTATGACCACGCGGACATTCGTTCTGGGAACCAGGGGATCGCGCCTGGCGCTCGCCCAATCCACCACCGTCGCGCGGGCGATCGAAGAGGCCGGGGCTCGCCTCGGCGAGGAGGTGCGCGTCAATCTGGAGGTCGTGCGCACGCACGGCGACGTATCAGCGGAGCCCCTGGCTGCGCTCGGTGGCGTCGGCGTGTTCGCCGCTCAGCTGCGGCTCGCCCTCCTCGGGGGAGAGTGCGACCTGGCCGTTCACTCCTTCAAGGACCTGCCCACCGCCCCCACGCCGGGGCTGCGCATCGCTGCCGTCCCGCAGCGTGAAGACCCCCGCGACGCCCTGTGCGCAGCCGACGGGGCGACTCTGGCATCCCTGCCGGAGGGCGCGCTTGTCGGCACGGGCTCGCCCAGGCGCGCCGCCCAGGTGCTCGCCGCGCGCCCCGACCTGTTTGTCTGCGACCTGCGCGGCAACGTCCCCACGAGGCTCTCGCGCGTGCGCGGCCTCGACCTGGGTGCCGACGCGGGCACCGCGCCCTCCGCCCTCGGCACGGGTGAGCGCCTCGACGCGGTCGTCCTCGCCCTTGCCGGGCTGCGGCGCATCGGCCTTGACGCCCACGCCACCGACGTGCTCCACCCAGCGATCATGATGCCCGCCCCCTCGCAGGGCGCCCTCGCCATCGAAACGCGCGACGAGGACGACCCCCTCCTGCACGCCCTCCTGGGCACCCTCAACCATCGGCCGACTGCGCTCGCGGCCAGCGCCGAGCGGGCCGTTCTCTCCGCCCTGGGTGCGGGGTGCGCGGCACCGGTGGGTGCGTTCGCTCGCGTGGACGAGGCCTCCTCGGTCCTCTTGCTCGACGCGCGCGTGATGAGCGTCGACGGGCGCGAGCGGGTCAAGGCGAGAGGCTCGCTCGCGCTCACGGACTCGGTTGGTCTGGACGAGGCCGCCCGCCTCGGCGAGGACGTGGCGCGCCAGCTGCTCGCGGGAGGCGCCGCCGAGGTCACCGACTTGGGAGCGACGAAAGCGCCGAGGCAATCCTCGTGAACGAGCCCCACGCGAGCGCACCCCTGACCGGGCGGCGGATCCTCCTGACCCGCACCAAGTCCGATGACGCCATCGCGCGCGCCCTGCGGACGGCCGAGGCTCAGGTGGATGCTCTCGCCCTCACTGTGTCGACGCCGCTCGACTCCGCGCAGCTCGATGCGGCCCGTGACCGGCTTGCTGACGGCGGATTCGCGTGGGTTGTGTTCTCCTCCTGGAGGGCCGCGCGGGCCGTCGTTTCTGGCCTTCCACGAGCGCGCTCGCTCGGCACGCGCATCGCCGCCGTCGGCGAGGCCACGGCCCGATGGATCAGCGACCACGCGGGTGTGAGTGCGGACGTGACCGGAGCCGGATCCGCCGCCGCGCTGCTCGAATGCTTCCCTGCCCCGGCCTCCGGTGAGCGCCCGGTCCTCATCCCCAGGTCGGCGGCAGCGCCCGACACGCTGCCAGACGGGCTACGCGCTCTTGGCTGGAGCGTCGAGGCCGTCGACGCCTACACCACCACTCACGCCGACGCCACCGATATTCCCGACGATATCGCGGGGAATTTCCGCGCGGGGCACTACGACGCGGCGGTCCTCACCGCCTCCTCCCAGGCGCGCGCCCTCGCCCCGCTCCTCGGCCTGCCGCCCCCCTCAACTCGGGTCGTGACCATCGGCGCACCCACCGCAGCCACCGCCAG
Source organism: Schaalia odontolytica (assembly GCF_009730335.1). Lineage (GTDB taxonomy): Bacteria > Actinomycetota > Actinomycetes > Actinomycetales > Actinomycetaceae > Pauljensenia > Pauljensenia dentiphila. The sequence goes on along the minus strand of NZ_CP046315.1, from coordinate 212,869 downwards.
TCGGCAGGGGATCGCGGTCGCGGCCCAGGCCTCGTCCCCCACACCCGATGCCATCGTCCGCGCCCTCATCGACGCCCTCGACCGCCCCGCCCAAGCCGACGCACCTGAAGAAAGAGACTCATGACCACCGTCCCCGAATCCGTTACCTCCTACCTCGCCGAGGCCGGGGTGGACTCCTCCCCGATCCCGACGATTCGCCCGCGCCGCCTGCGCTCGACCCCAGCGATGCGCGCGCTCGTGCGCGAAACTCACGTCGATCCCGCCAAGCTCATCTGGCCCGTCTTCGTGCGCGACGACATCGATGAGCCCCGCGAGATCACCGCAATGCCGGGCCAGTACCAGCACACGATCGACTCGCTGCGCCGGGCCGCAGCCGAGGCCGCCGAAGCGGGCGTGGGTGCCATCGACCTGTTCGGCGTGCCCGCCCGCCGCGACGCGATCGGCTCCCAGGCGTGGGCGGAGGACGGGATCCTCAACCGCGGCCTCGCCGCAGTGCGCGCCGAGGTCGGCGACGCGCTCGTCGTGTGCGCGGACACCTGCCTGGATGAGTTCACCGACCACGGGCACTGCGGCCTCCTCGATTCCGAAGGGGGTGTCGACAACGACGCGACCCTGCCGCTCTACCAGGCGATGGCGATTTCCCAGGCGCGCGCGGGCGCACACATGGTGTCGCCCTCGGGCATGATGGACGGCCAGGTCGCCGCGATCCGCGCCGCCCTCGACCAGGCGGGACACGCGGACGTCGCCATCCTCGCCTACTCCGCGAAGTATGCGTCCGCCTACTTCGGGCCCTTCCGCGAGGCCGTCGGTTCCACGCTCAAGGGCGACCGACGCACCTACCAGCAGGACCCCGCGAACCGACGCGAGGGTCTCTTCGAGGCGCTGCTCGACGCGGCCGAGGGCGCCGACATGCTGATGGTCAAGCCCGCCGGCCCCTACCTGGACGTGCTGGCCGACGTGGCCGCCGCCTCCGATATTCCCGTCGCCGCCTACCAGGTATCCGGCGAGTATGCGATGGTCGAGGCCGCCGCCGCCAACGGGTGGATCGACCGCACCCGCGTCATCGACGAATCCCTGACCGGCATCTTCCGCGCGGGAGCCGACTCCGTCCTCACCTACTGGGCCCTCGAGGTCGCCCGCCGGACCCGCTGAGCGCGCTTCCGCGTGCCGCTATCCCTCTTACCCCCGATGAAGGTAGCTATGACCACTAACGAAACCGCATTTTCCCAAGCAAAATCCGTGATTCCCGGCGGCGTCGACTCGCCCGTGCGCGCCTTCGGCGGCGTCGGCGGCACCCCGCGCTTCATCGCGAGCGCGAGCGGCGCACGCGTCACCGACGTCGAGGGACGCTCCTATGTGGACCTTGTTGGCTCGTGGGGCCCGGCGCTGCTCGGCCACGCACACCCCGAGGTGGTGGCAGCCGTCCAGGAGGCCGCCTTGCGTGGCCTGTCCTTCGGTGCACCCACCGAAACTGAGACGCTGCTGGCCAGCGCCGTGCGCGAGCGCGTGCCCTTCGCGGAGCGTGTCCGCTTCGTGTCCACGGGCACCGAGGCGACGATGACGGCGATCCGCCTGGCGCGCGGCGCCACCGGGCGTGACCTTATCGTGAAATTCGCCGGCAATTACCACGGCCATTCCGACGGCCTGCTTGCCGCCGCCGGGTCGGGCGTTGCTACGGGTGGCCTGCCCGGTTCTGCCGGTGTCCCCGAGGCCATCACCGCCCAGACGATCGTCCTGCCCTACAACGATGTTGAGGCCCTGCGCGCGTGCTTCGAGCAGGTGGGTGACAGTATCGCCGCCGTTATCTTCGAGGGTGCCCCCGCCAACATGGGCACGGTCCCGCCCCACCCCGGGTGGAACCGCGAGATCCGCCGGCTGTGCACCGCGCACGGCGCGCTCATGATTCTCGACGAGGTCCTCACCGGCTTCCGTGTCGACCCCGCCGGCTGGTGGGGCCTCGAGGCCGTGGCCGGGTGGGTCGACGGCGCGCCCTCGGGCTGCTACAGTGCCGGCTTCGTTGACGCGTCCTGCGTGGAGGGTGCCGACTGGGTGCCAGACCTGGTGACCTTCGGCAAGGTCGTGGGCGGCGGTATGCCCCTGGCGGCCGTCGCCGGGCGCGCGGACGTCATGGACCTGCTGGCCCCCCTGGGCCCCGTCTACCAGGCGGGCACGCTCTCGGGCAACCCCCTGGCCACGGTCGCCGGCCTGCGCACCCTCGAACTGGCTGATCAGGGCGTGTACGACCGCGTAAACGCCTCGGCCCAGGAGATCAGCACGATCGTGTCGGACGCGCTCAGCGCTGCCGGCGTCGCGCACCGTCTCCAGCGCACGGGATCCCTGTTCTCCGTCATGTTCGGCGAGGCCGCGGCCTCCTCGGGCGTGTACGACTACGACCAGGCGCGCGCCCAGGAGGTGTGGCGCTACGCCCCCTTCTTCCACTCCTTCCTGTCCTCGGGTGTGGCCCTGCCGCCCTCGGTGTACGAGGTGTGGTTCGTGTCCGGCGCTCACGGCGAGGCGGAGCTGGATGCTATTGCCGCCGCGGCTCCGGCGGCCGCGCAGGCGGCCGCTGCAGCTCAGCCCGAGTAATCGACCGCGTCGCGTCATCTGTGGCGTGAACGGCTCAGGGGTGGGGATCCTGGTGGGTCCCCATCCCTCGTCTCTACCGTTGGTGGGTGGATTGCGGGTGCTCCGCTGGGGCGGTTGTTGTCGTCAGTGGCCTTGTTGTGCGAAGTTGTTCATCGTGAATGTGGGGTCTGGGTCGAAACAGAAGGCCGCTCCGCCGGGGTTGGGGGTGAACCAGACGGTGCCGGAGTGGGCTTCCTTGAGGGTGAAGGTACCCACCCCCGCGATGGTGGTGGACTCGCCTCGATGAATCTCAGTGACGAGGCCGAGGCGATGGAAGTTCTCGCCGTCAACCGCAGATAGCCCCAGACTGGCGGTTTCTGTTCCGATGACAACTTCACCCTTGACCCTGACAAGCACGGGTAAGCCACTCGACAGGTTTCCCAGTAGTTGCGATGGTTGGTGAGGATTGCCACTTACAAGATACCTGTCCTGGCAGGTGATGCGGGTGCCCGTTTGGAATCGTTTCCATCGCCAGGCGTAGGCGATGTGGGCGTAGGTCCAGGGGATGATGAATGCCAGGACGAGGATGGCCACGACGATGGCGCGGACGCGTGCGGGTCTGATGCTCATGGGTGTGCTTCTGTGGTGATGGTGGTTGTCGTCCGTGAGTTTGTTATGGGAAGTCACGGAACGTGAATGTGGGATCTGGGTCAAAGCAGAATGTTGCTTTCCCTGGGTTGGGGGTGAACCAGACGATGCCGGAGTGTGCTTCCTTGAGGGTGAAGGTGCCGACCCCCTCGATGGTGGTAGTGTCGCCGAGGTGTAAATCCTCAGCACCCCCGAGGAAGTCGAAGTGGTCGTTGTCGTCGCGTGCCGATAGGCCGAAGGAGCCGATCTGGCGTCCCATGGAGACTTTTCCGGAAATACCGATGTAGACGAGGCGTCCGTCGGAGATGGTTCCCAGTTTCATGGATCGTTGCTTGTCGTATGGGGTGAGGTAGTATCGGCCGGTGCAGGCCTCACCTGTGGATTGTTCTTTCCAGTCCCAGGAGTAGGCGATGTGTGCGTAGGTCCAGGGGATGACGAAGGCCAGGACGAGGACGGCCACGACGATGGCGCGGACGCGTGCGGGTCTGATGCTCATGGGTCGTGCTCCCTGGTGGAGATGGCCGGTGTTAGTGACCTTGTTGTGCGTAGTCGTAGACGGTGAAGGTGGGGTCTGGGTCGAAACAGAAGGCCGCTCCGCCGGGGTTGGGGGTGAACCAGACGGTGCCGGAGTGGGCTTCCTTGAGGGTGAAGGTACCCACCCCCGCGACGGTGGTGGACTCCCCGAGCTGCAGTTCTGGTACGTGAGCGATGTCGTTCACGTGGTTGCCTTCAATCGTGAATAGGGTGAAGCCTGCAGTCTCAGCACCCATACGGATTTCTCCCCAGGCGTCAAGCCTGACCAACGAGTCGTTGGTCAGTGTTCCTAGGCGCGTCGCGTTCTGGTTAGGTTCTGCTCCTACCAGGTACTGGCCCTGGCAGGTGATGCGGGTGCCCGTTTGGAATCGTTTCCAGGGCCAGGCGTAGGCGATGTGGGCGTAGGTCCAGGGGATGACGAATGCCAGGACGAGGATGGCCACGACGATGGCGCGGATGCGTGTGCGTGTGCGGCTGTGTGTGGTACTCATGGGTGTGCTTCTATGGTGGGTGCTGTCGTCAGTGGGTGTGTTAGGGCTCTTCACGGACGGTGAATGAGGGATCTGGGTCAAAGCAGAACAGTGCTTTTCCTGGGTTGGGGGTGAACCAGACGATGTCTGAGTGTGCTTCCTTCAGGGTGAAGGTGCCGACCCCTTCGACGGTGATGCTGTCGCCTCGGTGAAGCTCAGTGGCGCCCCCGATGGACTCGTAATGATTGTTGTTGTTGCGTGCTGACAGGCCGAAGGAACCAATTTTGCGTCCCATGGAGACTTTTCCTGTCATGCCCATGAAAACGGTTCGTCCATCGGAGAGTGTGCCCAAGTTGATGGGGCGATGCTCGTCGTACGGAGTGAGGTAGTATCGGCCGGTGCAGGCGTTGCCTGTGGATTGTTCTTTCCAGGGCCAGGCGTAGGCGATGTGTGCGTAGGTCCAGGGGATGACGAACGCCAGGACGAGAATGGCCATGACGATGGCGCGGATGCGTGCGGGTCTGATGCTCATGGGATGCGCCCAACGGTGACATCGCCAAAGTTTGCGTAGAAATCTTTCCAGCTCATCGTGAAGGTCGCATCCGTATGGATGTCTGGATTATCACTCAGTTTGTTATGTCCCCAGGGGTTTATGAGGGTCACTCCGTTCTCGTCTGCTCCAACCACCGTATATGCGTGTTGGGAGACAATTTGAATATTCTCGCGACTCCCGTCGGGGGTGGTGACGGTCGTGTCGTGTGTGGCGATACTGGATTCTGCGACAACAGGTTTCTCTGCTTGGATGCCGTTGATAGCGGCTTCTTTCATGGCGTCTCGATCAAATCCCAGATTGGCAGTTATTGCTGCATTCTCCCCAGAGATGTCCTTCATTGTCCAAGCGCTGAAGCTTCCTGATGCTCCCCATGCAGGGAACTTTCCTTGCGTTCCTCCCATATGTGCCTGAATGAAGGCCTTTTCGAAGATAGAAGCTATGTCCGCCTGCGTGTCGTCTCCGTTGCCGTGAACGAGGACATCTTGCACAAAGACGCGTTGGTGGCCACCGTCATATCCAGGCAAAGTGACGAAGAAACCGACAAATCTATTATCGGAGTCGTAGAGAGGAGTGATCATCTTTGCGAGATGTTCGCGTCCTTTTTCGCTCTGGTTGTAAGCGTTTAGCGAGGCGAGTAAGTGGCAGTCGCCAATGCGGCCCTGATCGATATTGAAAAGAGAGGATGAAGGGTCAGCTAGCCGGTCGAGTATTTCTTGCAGTTCTGTATATGTCAGGGAGCGAGTATCCCCATAATCGAGTCTCCGTATTTTGCCATTCTTAAGAGTCTCCGTATGAATATCCTCCGGCGTGAAGTACAAGGCCTCCCTGAGAATAGCGGCCGTATTTAACGCTTCTTCTGACAGGATATGTTTCGCGTCGTCGTAGGATTTCTGGAGATAAGCTAGTTCGCCCTCAATCTCAGCGTGTTGACTTGATCTGGTTTCTGGGGACATTGCTTGGAATTGCGCCCACAATTCGTCTGCTTGGGCGCGAATGTTGTTGACAGAGCTGATAACCCACTCCAGGGTGAAGTAGTAGCTCTTCAAAGCGTTGGCAGCCTGGAGGCATCCGTCTTCCCAAATGTTGATCTCTTTTTGTTCCGCTGTTGCACTGTTGATAAAGGCCTCTTTAGCGAGTCCTGTCCAATCGTCACACGTACTGATAGCGCCGGTGAGGCTCGTGCCCAAATCGCGAATATCTCGCCTACGATTTCTGATTTCGTTCTGGCTCGACCAAAGTCCGCCAAGGTCTCCTGTTACTGCTGGGAAGCGCTGTGAAAACCGTGTTGACATGATTGCCTCATTCCTACAGCTTGGCTCGAAGGGCTGCGAAGAACTCCGCTGCTTCATCGTCGGTGTCTTCGGATGCTTGTGCGGTGGCATGTAGGCTGTCGGAGCATCCATTGAGCCATGTTCGCGTCGTTTGGCCGCGCTTGTTGTACATGGAGACGAAGTACGCCAGTGCCTCCTGCACAGCGGTGTCCCCACAGTCGAGGGAATCATCCGACTTGGTGAGCTCCAAGTCGGACATTCTGTCGGCCAAGCGACTCATAAGTACGGATGCCTCTTGGACATCCGCAGGATTCATCTGAAAATCGCTCATGGCATCCTCCTTGATGTCGTGCTTAATAGACGGACTTTAGTGGGGGAGAGCACAATATGCAAATCTCGGGTAAAGGGACGATGGGTGTTGCTGCGCTGCCCAGCTGGACATCAGACCGTGGCACCTCCTGTTGATCCGTTCAGCGTGCGCGCTGTGCTCAGGACGTTACCTTCGGTCCTTCCGTAGCCCTAGGTGTCAGAGCCTCACTGTTAAACGCCGTGGTGACCGACGCCGGGGTGGTGTGGGGTTTTTGCGCCATGCGAAGCGCTCTGACGGCGTGTCGCCGGCGTGTCGCACCCTTGCATGGCGCAATTCCCCCCGTCGAGGGACCTGTCTGTGTTTTGGCCAATCCCGGGGGATGTGAGCTGCTGAAGCCGAGAGCAAGGGGGTGGTGCCGCAAGGATGGGAGCACGGGAAACGGCGCTACAGGGATAAGAGAAACAAAGAAGCCAAGACGCAAAGAAGCTAAGAAAGCAACGAAAAAGCGTGACACCTCTGCGGTGTCACGCTGGCGGGGGTGGGGCGCGTGTCGTTCACGCGCCCCGTATAGGCTCAGGCGCGAGTGTGAGCGATCGAGAGAAGAGCGGGGGAAACGATCAGGGCGGTCAGAGCGATGACGATCGCGAAGACGACCGACGCGACGGAAGCAACCTGAAGGGCAGCGAACACGCCGAGGCCCGCGAGGACAACGATCAGGGCGATGAGAACGGAAGCCGAGGCGGTGGCCTGGGACATGGTGGGGGCGGTTTCAGCCTTGACGATCTGGTTCATGGGGTTCTCCTTATGAGTGTCTTCGCGCGGAAGCACGAAGCGCGCCCCGCACGCCAGCGTGTTTGTGAACCTGTTGGTCCGTGCCGCCCGGGTGGGCGACGGCATCAAAAAAGGGGGCTGACTCCTGGTCGCCCCCCTTGGTGCAGCACCAATTCTACGCGGATTCCACCGCTCGGTCTATACCGCACAAGCCCTTGTAAGGCATGGCACAGCCATTGCAAAAAGCTATTAAAGCGTTGTTTTATCAACGAAAAAGACATGCATGAAGATCAGTGGAGAACATGTCACTTCGTGCAAGTGTGCCCGAGTGGGGACTCCACCCGGGCACACACGGTCACTCGGCTCGTGCCACATTCATAGCTTGGAGGCCCTTTGGTCCTTCAATCGCCTCATATTCGACCTTCTCGCCCTCTAGAAGAGTACGGCGCCCAGATTGGCCGATGATGTTTGAATAGTGCACGAAGACGTCGCCGGATTCGTCATCAGGAGTGATGAATCCGAAGCCTTTGGCGTCGTTGAACCACTTGATGGTCCCGGTAGCCATGGGCCCTCCTTCGTGTTCGCCCCAACGCTGGGGCACCGTTCGGCCCCGTCTGCGGAGTCGACATGGTCCCGTTGCCCCTGCCCGGCATCGATGCCCCCGGACTGGGCGTGCGGAATCACAGTCATACGGTACCGCACTCGCGGTGAAAATGTGGCTGACCTGCACAATCGTGACGAAGTAGTTTTCCGCGTGACGGCGCTACTTATCTCCACTCAGTCGAACTGGGACGATCGCCTGCACGTCCTCTCCCTCGAAGGCGACGCTGCCGATCGCCACGTCCACCCCGAAGATGCTCGCGAGGGTGTCCGCGTTCATGACGGAGGATGCCGGACCCACCACGGCCTCGTGAGTGGAGGAGAAGAGCGCGACCTGGTCCGCGACGCGCAGGGCGTGTGCCGGGTAGTGCGTGTTCATGATGACGGCGAGGCCTCGGTCCCTCACAAGGCGCTCGAGGAGCCCCAGGACGATCAGCTGGTTGCGGAAATCGAGGCCGGTCTCCGGCTCGTCAAGCACGAGGACGCGCGGGTCGGCGACGAGGGCGCGGGCGATGAGGATCATCTGAAACTGGCCGCCCGACATGGTCGCGCAGGGCATCTCGGCCAGGTGGGAGGCACCTACCTCGTCGAGGACGTCGCGGGCCATGCGTTCCTCGCGCGCTCCGGGCTGTGCGAGGGTGCGCATGTGCGGGGCTCGCCCGACCATCACCATCTCGAGGCCGGTGAGCGCCACGTTCGATGCGTTGCGGGCCTGCGGCACGTAGGACAGGACGCGGCCCAGCGCGCGGGTCGACATCGAGGAAATGGGGGTGCCGTCGATGAGTGTGCGTCCGCTGTCCCACTTCTGCAGGCCGATCATGGTGCGCAGCAGCGTCGTCTTGCCGGCGCCGTTCGGACCCAGGATGGCCAGGAGCGAGCGCTCGGGCACCTCGAAGGACACGTTCGTCAGGATTGGGGAGGGTGCGCCCGGATAGGTGAAGGTCGCGTTTTCGACGCTAATCATCGCGCTCCTCCCGTCCGGCGCAGCAGCACGATAAAGAAGGGGGCGCCGATGATGGCCGTCAGGATCGAAATGGGAATCTCCGAGGCCGACAGGGAACGCGCGAGCGTATCGATGACGATCATGAGCGCCGACCCGAGTAGCAGCGACACGGGGATCACCGCGCGGTTGTTCTGTCCGCACAGCATGCGCGCGCAGTGCGGTACGAGCAGGCCGACCCAGCCGACCTGGCCGCACATCGAAATGACCGAGGCCGTGATGACCGTCGACGCGACGATGAGGATCGCGCGCATGAGGGAGACGTTGACGCCGGCGGAGCGGGCCTCGTCCTCTGAGAGGGAGAGGATGTTGAGCTGCCAGCGCAGCGCCACGATGACGACGACGCCCGCGATGATGAAGGGGGCGCCCAGTGCGATCTGGTGGTAGGTGACCGCGGCGAGCGAGCCCATCAGCCAGTAGGTGATCTCGGGAAGCTGGCTCGTCGGGTCGGCCGTCAGCTTGAGGAGCGAGAGGACAGCGTTCGCCAGGGCGGAGACGATGACGCCGCCGAGCACGAGCGTGATGACGTTGAAGGCGCCCGTGCGAGTGCGTGAAATCGCCGTCGTAAAAGCCATCGTCGCCAGTCCCGCGACGAGCGCCGCGGCCTGCACTCCGATCAGGTTCCAGTCCAGCAACAGGGCGATGACCGCGCCGACGCACGTGCCCGCCGCGACGCCCAGGGTGTCCGGTGTGGCCAGGGGGTTGGAGAAGAGCGACTGGAACGAGGCGCCGGCAACCGACAGGCCCCCGCCGATCAGGATCGCCACGATGATGCGCGGCGCTCGCAGGTCAAACACGACCGAGTTGACGCGCGGGGGCACCGCCGGGCCACCCCAGAACCGTGCGCGCACCGCCGCGACCACGTCCTCCAGGGACACGGAAAAACGGCCGATGAGCATGGCTGCCGCCGCGCACACGACGATGAGGGCGATCAGCGTGGGGACCACCCACACACGCAGCCGCCCGTTCCTGGTCAGCACAGACTTCATGATGTCCTCTCCCCGACGCGCGCCGGGAGTAAAGCGCATAAGGGACCCCGGCCTCGTCGATAGGGGTGAACTGCGCCCCGAAACTTGGACGCTTTAAATGGTAGCCGTTATGCGGCTTCCTGTAGGGCCTGATCCCGGTATTCTGCCGGGGTCAGGCCCTTGAGCTTTACTTGGCGTCTTGTTGTGTTCCAGTGCGTGATGTAGGCGTCGAGGTCGGCTTTGAAGCTCTCGAAGGTCTGCCAGTCCTGGCCGCGGAAGAATTCGTCCTTGAGGTGTCCGAAGACCTGCTCGGTGGCGCCATTGTCGATGCAGTTGCCTTTGCGTGACATGCTCTGGATGAAACCGTTATCGGCGAGCGTGCTGATGTAGGTTTCGTGCTGGTATTGCCATCCCATGTCCGAGTGCAAGATCGGTTCGGCCCCTGCTGGTTTGGCGTCCATGAGTATCTGGAGCATCTCTTGTTGCTGGGCGAGGTTGGGGCACATCGAAATGGAGTGCGCGACGATCTCTTTGCTGGCAAAGTCGTAGACCGGAGCGAGGTAGGCCTTGCCGAAGGAGAGCTTGAACTCGGTGACGTCGGTACCCAGTTTCTGCCAGGGGCCATCGGCCTTGAAGTCGCGGCCGATGATGTTGTCGAAGCTGTGTCCCACGTCCCCCTTGTAGGAGTTGTACCTGTGGTAGGCCCTCTCGCGGCGTATGCCGCAGCGCAGACCCATCTCGCGCATCATCTTCAAGACCGTCTTGTCGGCGATGCGCTCCCCTTCCTCAGCGCGCAGGCACATGGCTATCTGCCTGTGACCGCACCCGTTGGGGGTGCGTGAAAAGATCTGGGCGACCTTGGGACGTAGCTGCGCTCTGGTTGGCTGCTGGGGGTGAGTCAGCGCGTAGTAGTAGCTCGACCTGGCAAGGCCTGCCACCTCGAGGAGATCACACACCCTGTGTCCATGCCCTGAAAGCTCGGCAACCACTAGGGCTTTGTCCCGGTTTGGGAGCGCCTCTGCGCCTTCAGGGCAATCGATTTTTTTAGGTACGCCACCTGCGCCTCAAGCTTACGCACGCGCTCTTGGAGTTCCTCCTCACGCGTTGGTGGCACCGCCCGCACCGACCCCTTCGGCCTGCCCTTGGGCTTAGGCTTAAGGGCCTGCGCGCCGCCCTCGCGGTACAGCCTGCACCACTGCTTCAACGGTGTCGCGCTCGCAATACCGAAGCGCACCATCGCCTCAGGCTTACTCATCCCGCCGTCTACCACGGCCCTCGCTGCGGCGACCTTGGTCTCATAGTCGTATCTGGCGTACTTCACTCCCATGGCCAAAAGTCCGCTCCTCCCAATTGCGCGGTATGTCTTCTGCCACTCTCTCACAGTCTCGGCACACACACCAAGCCTCCCGGCGGTCAAAGCATAGCCACAACCCCTCTCAAACATCGACACCGCCTGCTCCCGAAGCAAACGATCATGCCTCAACCGCAGATCCACAGACATGAAAAGCCTCCCATTCCCCGGACTTCAATTTCGATGTCCAAGAAACGGGAGGCAGTTCAGGGAGACGAGGCCGGGGCCGGGTATTAGGACGCGGAGTCCGGGTTGATGATGCGCTGAGCCTGCTCGTCCGTGAGCGTGAAGTTGTACATCTTCTGGTAGTAGTCCTTCGTCATCGACACGAGGTCAACGTCGGAGAACTGCTCCGGGTACAGGGAGGCGCCGATCCAGTTCGCCACGATCGGGGAATCCGGGTTGGGGGTGAACCAGTTCCACATGCCCAGGCCGGTGGAGTAGACGCGGCCGGACTTCACGGAGCTAAGGGTAGACAGGTCGATGCCTTCGACCGAGTTCGTCAGGACGGTGTTCGCCGTCATGTTCGACATGCCCTTGCCGGTGACGAGGAGGACCTGGGGATCCCACGTGAGGACCTGCTCGAAGGTGACGGGCGTGTGCGAGGTGTCGGTGTCGCGCGTGACGTTCGTGTAGTTCAGCGAGTCGGCCCACTCGTTGGTGAACCAGCCGTCCTTGCCGCCCGCGACCGCGAGCTGGCCGTCGGCAGCGCCCATGAGCACCATCGTCGAGACCTTCTGGTCGGCAGGAACCTTCGCGGTGCGGGCTCGGGCGTCGGCGACCAGGTCCTTGCCGAGCGCGATCTTGTCGGCCATGTGGCCGTCCTCGTTGAAGACGTCCTCGAGGAGCTCCATCCATTCCGCGTAGGTCTCCGAGGGGTTGCCCAGCGTCGTGAAGCCGACGGCCGGGATGCCGGCCTTGCGGAACATTTCGCCGTGTTCCTTGTTGAAGGCGTTGTAGAAGACGACGTCGACGTTCAGGTTCAGGAGGGCCTCGGCGTTGAGTTCACCCTTGTCGTAGTAGCTGGTGTCCACCTGCATCATTTCGGGCGCCATCTCGGCGGCGATCGTCTGACTCATGGCCTTGACGCGGGCGGCGCTCATGCCTACCAGGTAGGGGGCCTTGCCGTCGAAGTAGGCCAGGTAGGTGGATTCGATCGGGATCTGGTCGATGGCGACGCGGGTGATCTTCTCGGGCAGGACGACCTCGTTGCCCGCGTGGTCGGTGATCGTGCGCGTCGACGAGGCTGAGGCGTCCTGGGTGGTCGCCTCCGATTGGCTGGTGGCGGAGCCGGAGCCGCCTGCGCAGGCGGTGAGGGCAAGGGTGGCGGTGGCCAGGATTGCGGTCAGGGTGGCGAGGCGGGTTTTCATTGCGTCCTCTCGTGTTTAGGGATTGCGAGGGATATGCTACACAAAATTAGGTGTTCCTCACAAGGGTGAGTGTGGCATTATGACACGGTGCTATATCCCGTCGGCACGGCGGTCGGCTCACGTCGTCTGTTGACTGGCTACAAATGCCCGGCTACCCTCGTGGAAATGACTCGGGACACCTCCTCATCCGCGCTGGTTAGCGCCTCCGGACGCACCCTGGCGTCGAACTGGTGGCGAGTGGTCGCGATGATCTGGAGCGGCCAGGCGTTTTCCATCATCACCAGCGGCGCGTCGGGATGGGCGATCGTCTGGCACGTCACCACGACCGAAGGATCTGCCCTCAAGCTCGCCATCGTCATGGCCCTCTCTCAGCTGCCCCTCGGCCTTCTGGCACCGCTGGGCGGGGTCGCCGCTGACCGCTATAACCGCCGCACCGTCATGATTATCTCGGACCTGGGGGCGGGTGGTATGTCGCTGGCGCTCGGGGCGCTGGCCTGGCTGGGACACGGGAGCTTCGCCCTCATATGCCTCTTCGCCGCGCTGCGCAGCTGCTTCCAGGCCTTCCACTTCCCCGCGATGAGTGCGGCCATGCCGATGCTGGTCCCCGAGAAGCACCTCATGCGAGTCAACACCCTCGACCAGGCCGTGGGGTCCATCGCCAACATCGGTTCCCCCGCCATCGGCATCGCCCTGTACACCGCCTTCGGGCTTCCCTACACCCTGGGTCTGGAGTTCGTGGGAGCGCTCCTGGCGGTCGCCGGCCTGGCGCTTGCGAGGATTCCCTCCGTCGAGGCCGAGATGCCCCCAACCATCATGGGGCAGATCCGCGAGGGCTGGCGCGCGCTGAGCGCCAACTCGGGCCTCGTCTCCCTCATCGTCGCCCTCACCGCCGGCATGATGGTGTTCGAGGCGCTCGCTGTCGTCTACCCGCTGATGGCGCAGCAGTACTTCGGAGCCGACGGGGCGATGGTGTCCGTCGCCGAGGCGATCACCGGGACGTGCATGCTGGTCGGCGCGGTCATCATGATGGCGTGGGGCGGGGGCAAACGCCTCGCGCTGCTTATCAGCGCGACGACCGTCGTCGTCGGCCTCCCCTTCGCCGCCGTCGGCCTGCTTCCCCGCAGTGGCTTCTGGGCCTTCGTCGCCCTCATGGGATTCGGATGCATCTTCCTGGCGTGGTTCCACGCCCCCCTGATGACCCTCATCCAGCGCCACGTCGGGGAGGATAAGGTCGGTCGCGCGCTCGGGTTCTTCCAGCTGATGCTCGGGCTTGCGATGCCCGTCGGTATGGTCCTGGGCGGTGCCTTCGCCGAGAAGATGGGAGGCCCCGTGCTCTTCACCGCCTCCGGCGTCTTCTTCTGCGTCGTCGGTGTCGTCATGTACGCCATCCCCCGCATCCGCGACCTCGACACCCCCGTGCCCGCCGCTCTTCCTCTCGACGACGAGGACGCGTAGACCCGCGCGCGCCCCTTTCCCCAGAGCCGCAGGTGTGCACGGCCAGCTATACCCTGTCTCTCAAGGGAAGAAGCATCTGCGAGCGGAAGGAAGAATGCGATGCCCGACAGTCTTGATCTGGAGCGCGCCCTCGTTATTGGTGTTGCCTCCAGCGCCCTCTTCGACCTGTCGGAGTCGGACGCCGTATTCCGTAACGAGGGCGAGGAGAAGTACCGTGCCTATCAGTGTGAGCACCTCGACGATGTGTTAGAATCGGGAGTTGCTTTCCCCTTTATTCGGCGCCTCCTGGACCTTAACGACCTCGCCGAGGGCGAGCGTCTGGTTGAAGTCGTCATCCTCTCGCGTAACGACCCCGAGACGGGGCTGCGGGTCATGCGATCGGTCAAGCATCACGGGTTAGACATCACGCGCGCTATCTTCATGCAGGGGCGCGCCCCGTATCGCTTCATGAAGCCGCTGCGCATGTCCCTGTTCCTCTCCGCGAACGAGGATGACGTGCGCGAGGCGATCGATATGGGATTTGCGGCGGGGCACGTCGTTGGCCCAGGAGTAGCCGACGACGGGGGAAACGACCTGCGAATCGCCTTCGACTTCGACGGAGTCCTGGCCGACGATTCCGCCGAGCGAGTGTTCCAGACCGGGGGCCTGGATAAGTATCAGGAGAATGAGAGTGCCCTGGCAGAGGTGCCTATCGACCGCGGGCCGATGGCCGATTTTCTGGAGAGAATCAACAGAATTCAGGGGATCGAGGACTCGAAAAGTGTGGATGATCCGCAGGGGTACCGGCGTCGGGTCCGCGTCGCCGTCGTGACGGCGCGTAGTGCCCCCGCTCACGAGCGTGCGATTAACTCGATTGGGCAGTGGGGCCTGAGCGTCAACGACGCCTTCTTCCTGGGAGGCCTCCCGAAGGGGCCCATGCTGGAGGTGCTACAGCCGCACATTTTCTTCGATGACCAGCGCCGTCAGGTGGAAGGCGCGTCGCTCTCCACCCCGAGCGTCCACATCCCCTTCGGTGAGATCAACAGGGAATAGGCGTTGGGGCCTGTTCTGGCAGTACTTGTTGAGGTGCCAGTGAAGGCGGGGCGGGGGTTGCATGAGCTGCAACGCCCGCCCCGCCTTTGTCTCAGACGTGTTCTTGTGTATAAGCGGTGTCAGTCGTCCAGGTGGGAGATTGCGTAGTCTGCCTCTTCCTGGGTGAATTGTTCACCGTACTCGCTGACGAGTTGCTCACGGATTGCTTCATCGGACATATTGAGTGACTTCTCGTACTCCTTAGCCTTGGCGAGAGCGTTTGCATTCCAGTCGGCTTGGATGTTGTCGATCGCGTACTGGGCTGCCTCGGGAGAGAATCCTTCAGCCTCGCTGATCAGCTGGTCATAGATGCCTTGCTTTGACATGTGGAGTCGCTTCGAGTAGTTTTCTGCGGTCTTCAGCGCCTTGCGGTGTTCGCGCGGAACGTCATCCGTCTTGGGATCGGTCGTCGGTGGTGCTTCGGTCGTCGGAGTGTCCGTCGGCTCGGCGTCGTCCGTGTCGTGGTGGACGAAAAGCGTGACCTTAGCGCCCTTGCTGAGAGTTGCTCCCGCCTTGGGGGTCTGAGAGGTGACGGTCCAGTTCGTCACGTCGAGCACCATCTTCTTGCCCGACTCGTCCTTGAAGGAGATGTCGACCTTGCCGAGTGCTTCGAGCGTTGCGCGGGCCTCGTCGCCGCGCATGCCGACGACGTTGGGCACGGTGATCTCCGCGCTTGATTCTGTTGTCGTGGATGCTGTCGATGGCTCGGCGTCCTTGGTGCTGTTCTTGCTCTTGGGGTTCGTCAGGCTGCCGATGAGGACAAGGCCGACGAGGACCGCGATGGCGATGAACCACCACTTTGTGTAAAACGGCTTGGCTTGAGGGGGTGTCACCTGCTGAAAGGGTGAGTGAGGGGCGCTCGGGGTGGCGTTTGGCGTGTTGTTTCCGAGGCCGTACTGCGGTGTTGGGCTTGTCATCATGACTCCTGTGTCGAGTGGACTTAGTGAGTAAACCTAGTGATGTGAGCCATGTTTGTCAACAATTAATTACTTTAAAATCTTGGACTTGTCAGGTGTCTTGGGGTGCTTCTGGCTGCTGTGTGGTGGGCGATCGCAGCCCGGCGATCGCAGCCCGGCGGTCGCAGATGTGGGCGGGGCCTGGGACACTAGGCACATGAGCTCAACCGCGCGCGACGCCCGCCGCCTCACCCCCGTCGAGGTGGCGACCGCCGGCGCTCTCTCTGGCCTTGCCGTCACCTTCGGCCTTATCGCCACAGTTACCCCGGTCTTTCAGCTCTTCTTCCAGGTAGCCACAGCAGTTCCCCTCGCGATGGTCTCCCTTAAGCTGCGACCACGAGCCGCGGTCGCAGCCTTCGCCTCGACGATCCTCCTCGCCATCGCCGTCGGCGGCGTCGCCACCGCCGGACGCGCGTTCCAGGCCGCCCTCGTCGGCCTCATCATCGGCTTCCTCCACAAGAAACGCGCCTCATGGCTCCCCGTCTCCGGGGTCGCCGCCGGCCTCGGCCTCGTCTGGGGTGTCGGCACCGGCATCGCCTTCTGGATCCTGTCCGACCTGCGCACCCTCGGCCTCGAAAGCATCCAAAAGACCCTCGACGGCTTCCTCAAACTGATCGGGAACATCCCCCACTCCGGCGGCTTTGTCGACGCGGGGCATCAGCTCGGCCAATGGTTCGTCGACTGGTGGTGGATCTGGATCCCCATCACCCGCCTCATCGGCGTCGCCTTCCTGGTCCTCGCCGCCAGGTGGCTCCTCGGAGCCATCCTCAGCCGCATCTCCCTCGACGAAGGCTGGGATCCGCTCCTGGACGCGACCGCCCGCGTCGATGAAGAACCCGCCGCCGAGGCCTCGTCCCCCCTGCCCCTGACCCTCATCGACGTCAGCTTCACCTACCCCGGCGCCGACCACCCCGCGCTGCGCGGCGTCACCTTGAGCTTCGAGCGGCCTGAATTCACGGTCATCGTCGGGCATAACGGCTCGGGCAAGTCCACCCTGGCCCTCCTCCTCGCGGGTGCCGAACCCGGTTCTGGGACGCGCGAGGGCGGCGGCGTCCTTGGGGCTGTCGGTGGGACCGCACTCGTGGGACAGCGCTCTGAACTCCTTGTTCTCGGACAGAGTGTCGCCGAAGATGTCACCTGGGGCATGAACGCCGAGCATATCGCCGGTCTCGACCTCGATGAGCTGCTCGAGCGCGTCGGCCTCGCTGGCCTCGCCGATGCCGACCCGCGCTCTCTGTCCGGCGGGCAGCTTCAGCGCCTCGCGCTCGCGGGTGCCCTCGCGCGCTCCCCGCGCCTGCTCATCTCCGACGAATCCACCGCTATGATCGACCGCGCGGGCCGCGCCGAGATGCTCGACCTCCTCGCCTCCCTGCCCGCGCGCGGCATCGCCGTCGTCCACATCACCCACGACCCCGCCGAAAGCGCGCGCGCCGACCGCGTCGTCACGATCGACGGTGGGCGCATCCTCTCCGACCGCCGCGCGGGGGAGGGGAGCGCCGCCGCGGACGGGCTTCGCATCGACGAGGCCGGGGATCCTCCAGTTTCCCCCGCCCCCGATGCGCCGACTGTGTCTTCTGTGGCGGGCGCGCCCGCCCTCATTAAGGCCGCCCACCTGTGGGCTGACCGTGTCGCCCACACCTACGACCTCGGCACCCCCTGGGAGAAGCCTGTCCTGCGCGACGTCAGCCTGATCCTCGACCCCGGGCAGGCCATGCTCATCACCGGGGACAACGGATCGGGAAAGACGACGCTCTCGCGCGTCCTCACCGGCCTGCTCGTTCCCACCTGGGGTCGCGTAACCCTCGGCGGGCGTCCCATGGAGCGCTGCGTCGGCGAGGTCGCCCTCTCCATGCAGTTCGCGCGCCTCCAGCTTCAGCGCCCCTCCGTGCGCTCCGACATCCTCGCCGCCGCCGGTCATGGGCCGCGCATCGGCACCGGATCTCCACATCGTAAGGGTGCCATCAGCCGCGAGGAAGGCGACCGGCTCGTCGCCGAGGCCATGGAACTCGTCGGCCTCGACCCTGCCCTAGCGACGCGCGGCATCGACGACCTCTCCGGCGGCCAGATGCGTCGCGTCGCACTCGCTGGGCTGCTCTCCTCCCACCCGAGCGTCCTCATCCTCGACGAGCCTATGGCCGGCCTCGACGCGGCCTCGCGTGACCTGCTCATCTCTGTCCTGGATGAGCGCCGGCGCGCGGGCCTGTCCATCCTCGTCATCTCCCATGACCTCGAAGGCATGGACTCCCTGTGCGACAGCCACGGACGCCTCGCAGAGGGGGTGCTCTCATGATGGAACCCCACTCCGCCTGCGGGGCGACCGGCCCCGGTGGTGGCGCCAGCGAGGGTCGATTCTCGAGGACTCCTCCCGGCCTCGGCGAAGGGCCCCCGCGCCCGAAGCCCCGGCGAAGTGCGGGCTTCCCCCTGCCTCGGCCCCTGCCCTGGCCGACGCCACTGTCGCGCGCCTGGCCCGGCACCCTTATCGCCTGCTGGACTGTGCTCACCACGTGCGTGATCCTCTTGCCGCGCTGGTCGACGCTCGCGATCGTGGGGGGCCTCCTCCTCGTTGCCTCGCTGGTCGTCCGTCTCCCCCTCAGCGTCGCCCCGCGTCCGCCCATGTGGTTCGTCTCCGGTTTTATCGGCGGCTGTCTCGGTGCTTGGCTGGGGGATGGCCTCGAGCTCTTCCTGCGTGTCTCCACCCTGGCGCTCGTCGTCCTGTGGGGATCTGGGCTCATCGCTTGGGTGACGCCGACCGCCTCGCTCGCGGCCGCTCTGCGTTTCTTCCTGCGGCCCTTGCGGCTGCTGGGGGCGCCGGTCGATCAGTGGTCGCTCGTCATGGCCTCCGCCCTGCGAGGCCTGCCGATGCTGCGAGATCAGGCGCAGGCGGTGCTCGATACTGCCAAGCTGCGCCTCGGGCAGGACATGGCGACGCTGTCGCTGCGCGGTTCCGCTCGCTTGAGCGTCGACGTCATTACTGCGATCCTGTCGGCCACCTCCCGCGGCGCGGCCGAAACCGGGCGCGCGATGTCTATGCGTGGATCCATTGAGGCTCAGGATGGTGCGACTCGTGGGGCGCGCGTTCGACTCGGATGGGTGGATGCTGCTGTGATCGCTGCGAGCCTGTTGGGTATCGCTGGCATCGTTGCGTGCAGGTTGATGCCGTAGTATGCCGGTCGCATCTTTCGGTGAAATAGTGCGGTTTAATCTAGGTTGTACAGGGTCTTGTGCCCTGGGTCATACAACCCTGATTTGACGCGGGGGGTGTGGTGCCCCTATTCTTTCTGGGTACGCGCGAGTGGCGGAATAGGCAGACGCGCACGGTTCAGGTCCGTGTTCCAGTGATGGAGTGGGGGTTCAACTCCCCCCTCGCGCACGATGAAACCGCAGATCCTTCGGGGTCTGCGGTTTTTGTTTTCCCTGGCTGTTGAGGCTTATAGGTCAGGTTGTGTTGGTTTTTGGGCTGTCTTTCGTTGCTACAAAGCCGAAAGGTGGGGGTTGGACTCGTTGTGACTTGAGTTCTTGGTTGGCCAGGTCGTGTTGGTTTTATCCCGGTTTTTGATTGATATTCCGCGGTAAGGTCGGGGTTTGAATCGGCTTGGATTGGGGGATAGGAAATCCTCGATGCACAATCTGTGGTGGCACGACGCAAAAATGGGGCTCAACTCGAACAGGTAGGCCAAGGTTCCGCTGTTTTGCGTGTAGGGCAGGCCAGTCTCGGCGTAACGATACCCATGCCCGGCATCTCAGTGCGTTTTTAGACTTCGTCACCGGCAAATACACCCTGTCCGATTACGGGCTCAAGGGACGCACCATACGACGGCGTAACGAACCATTTTGGCATCTATGGCCAGTTTGTCCACTGGTTGAGGAGGTTAACCATGTGGTCTTTGTTGACGGAATCTACCTGTCCCACAAGCTGGTGGTTCTTATTGCCTGCACCAAGACCCATGTGCTTGGCTGGTACGTGGCCAAGGGTGAGACCACCCGCGCCCGGCAAGCACTGATGTCTAGGATCGCGCCCCCAGATGTTGTCGTGTGCGATGGTGGGCAAGGCATCGCCAGCGCGGTGAAGACCACCTGGCCTACCACCCGGATCCAACGCTGTGTCTTTCACGCCTATAGCGCGGTCAAGCGTAAGACCACCACCCGTCCACGCACTCAGGCAGGTGTTGATCTCTACAGTCTTGCTCAGGCCTTGCTCGAGGTCACTACCTTTGACCAGGCAGTGGCATGGATGAGCAAACTCGCCACCTGGAACACCACCTACAAGGAGTTCCTAGCCCAGCGCACCCGGCTACCAGACGGACGTTGGGTTGCCACCCATGCCCGGCTGATCCAGGCCAAGAACTCCCTCAACACGCTGGTTAAACAAGGCACGCTGTTTACCTACCTCGATCCCGCCCTTGACCTTGAAGGTGACCCCATTGCCAGGACGTCGAACCTGATTGAGGGCGGGATTAATACCCAACTACGCTGCGTGCTCGTGGCATGAGCCTTAATCACCAGGTCAAGACCGTGTTGTGGTGGTGCTACCTGCACACCGAGTTCCCTGCCACCCCAGCACACATCCTTAAAACCACGATCACCGACCAACAGATCATTGACCAATTCGACAAGGCCAGCCACCGCGCCCAAGCACAAGCCGAGATCGACAGGTGGGGAACCGCAGTTAACTGGACCGACTTCCACCACAGCGGAACCTGGCACGAAACCTACTAAACCGAAACCAACACGTTTTGACCTATAAGCCTTGCTTGTGGTCCCACGGGTGTTCCGGGCGCCGCGTGGGGCCGGGCTGCTTTGTGTGCCCGTGGGCGGCGGCCCGCCCGCTCGCCGTCCGCGCTGCGAGCCTTCGGCTCGGCGTGTCGCCTCGAAGCCCGGCCAGGCCCCGCCACCGCCCACGGGCACCGCAGCCTGGCCCGCCGCTTCCTGGGGGCGTCATGGGGGTCTCGCGTGTTGAGTTTTTGGGGTGCTCGGGTGCGTGTTGTTACAAACGTCGTCAATCCGAGGGCTTTTTCGCTGAAAATGGCGGTATTGGGCGTAGATTGACGATGTTTGTAACAGGGGCTCTCGCGGGGTGATTGGAATCGCGTTGGTTTGACGACATTTGTAACACTGGCCGCCCACTGGTCGCCCGGCCGGGTCCCGCGCCTCGAAGCGTTCCCTATCCTCAGTTTCGCATGCAATTCCCTGACACATGCAGTTCGTCACTTAGTGAAAAGCCCGGAATTTCAACGATTACATTTCAAAGCATGAAGTGTACGTGGGGGAATTGCATGCGAATATGTGCCGATCGGGTCCCACCGCCACCCATGGGTGGCGCCGCCTGGCCCTGTTGACCAGGTGGGCCGGTTGTCTGAAACCGTCATCGCCTTTGCGGGTGCCGGCCGAGCCTCGACTGAAACCGTCGTCGCCTTTGCGGGTGAGAAATGGGTGCTATTGGTGCAGTTTTCGGGTGCAGAGGTGATGGTGGTTTCAATGGTTGCTGTTCAGGGGCGCGCAGTGGTGTTGTCGGTTTCAACGTCGCCATCTTGTCGTGCCTCGTGCGCGAAGAAGTTCGCCCTGCTTGGTCTGGTGGTGGGCGTGAGCGCGAAGAAGTTCGCCCTGCACGCTCAAAACACCCCAAAATTGGCGTTTTTACGCTTGCTGGGCGAACTTTTTCGCGGAAATGCTGCTGAAGGGGCCGTGCGGGGCGAGTTTTTTCGCGCCAATCGGCCCTGCGCCCAGGTCTTGTAGGCGACGTGGTGCACGAGGCTGGCTGCGGTGGGGGTTTTGCAGCATTAGAAGCTGGTTGGCGGCGTGTCGCCGGCGTGTCGTACCTCTAATGACGCCATTTCCCCCGTTTGGTGGCGGCCCGGCCGATCCACCACCAGGTGGGTTAACGTGCGCGTGAACGGGCCCAGGTGGCCACATGTCGGGTTTAGGCCGCCACCCATCGGATTAACGTGCGGATTGGAGGGCCCATGTGCGCGTATCGGGTTAACGTGCGCGTGAAAGGTCCTTCATGTCGGCTCGGTGCCCACTATTGGACACTGGCAGCCTGCCTATCTCGCATCCCACACCCCATATAGTTGAAGATTCAATCGCACCCCATAGGCTGACGTCATGAAATACTTCGGATTCCTGAGCTTCGGTCACTACACGAACGGCCCCCGCCACGGCATCACCGCGGCCCAGTCCCTGCACCAGGCAATCGATCTGTCCGTCGCCGCAGATCAGCTTGGCGTCAACGGCGCCTTCTTCCGCGTCCACCACTTCGCCCCGCAGGCGGCCGCGCCCATGCCGCTTCTCTCCGCCATCGCCTCGCGCACGAAGGCTATCGAGGTTGGAACCGGCGTTATCGACATGCGCTAGCGCATGTCTGAGTTATGGCGTTGGACGGAATACCTATTGCTTGCGGGCACGCGCAGCCCGCAGTCCGTTGGCGATGACGACGACTTCGGCGACCTCGTGCACGAGGACGACCGCTGCCAGGCCGAGCACGCCGGTGATCGCCAGCGGCAGCAGCACAGTGATGATCGCCAAGGACAGCACGATGTTCTGGTTGATGATCCTGCCGCCGCGGCGGGCGTGGCGCAGAGCCTGCGGGATGAGGCCGAGGTCGTGGCCGGTGAAGGCGACGTCGGCGGACTCGATCGCGGCGTCGGAGCCGGTCGCGCCCATCGCGATGCCCACGGTCGCCCCGGCCAGGGCGGGCGCGTCGTTGATGCCGTCGCCGATCATCGCGGTCGGCGACGTCTCCGAGAACCCGGCGACGATGCGAGCCTTATCCTCGGGACGCAGCTCGGCGTGCACGTCGCCGATCCCGGCCAGCTTCGCCAGCGCAGCAGCGGTGCGGGAGTTGTCGCCGGTGAGCATGCTCACCTCGACACCCTGGTCGCGCAGGGTCCGTACGACCTCGGGGACCTCGGGGCGCAGCTCGTCGCGGACGCCGATCGCCCCGGCCAGGAAGCTGTTGACGGTGACGAGCACGCAGGTCTGCCCCTCGGCCTCCAGGTCCTCGACCCGGGCCTTGAGCGGACCGGCGTCGATCCAGCGCGGACTGCCCACCGCCACCCTGCGGCCGTCGACCAGGCCACCGATGCCGTGCCCGGCCTCCTCGGCCACGTCCTGTGCGGCGGGGGTTCCCCGGCCCGCGGCGGCGATGGCGGCGGCGAGTGGGTGCGTCGAGTGCTGCTCCACGGCGGCAGCCCAAGCAAGCACCTGCGCATCGTCGAACCCATGGGCGGCGACGATGGCGGTTACCTCGGGCCGGTTGCGGGTCAGAGTGCCGGTCTTGTCCACGGCCAGGTGCCGGATGCCGCCGAGGCGCTCGAAGGCGGCCCCGCTCTTGATGACGACGCCGAACTTGGTCGCCGCGCCGATCGCGGAGACCACGGTGACGGGCACCGCGATCGCCAGCGCGCAGGGGCTGGCCGCGACGAGGACGACCAGGGCGCGGGTGATCCAGGTCTCCGGGTCGCCGAGCAGGGACCCGAGCACGCCGACGAGGACGGCGAGGACCATCACGCCGGGCACCAGCGGGCGGGCGATCCGGTCAGCGATCCGGGCTCGGTCACCCTTCTCGGCCTGGGCCTGCTCTACCAGTTCCACGATCGTGGTCAGCGAGTTATCGGTGCCCGCGGCGGTCGCCTCGACCTCCAGCACGCCGGCGCTGTTGATCGCGCCCGCCGACACCGCTTCTCCGGGCGCGACCTCGACCGGGATCGATTCACCGGTGATCGCCGAAGTGTCCAGGCTCGACCGGCCCGAGCGGACCAGCCCATCGGTCGCGACCCGCTCGCCAGGGCGGACCAGTAGCACGTCGCCGACGGCGATCTCCCTGGCCGGGACCGAGGCGGAGGTCCCGTCGCGCAGCACGGTCGCGGTCTCCGGCACGAGCTTCAGCAGCGCGCGCAGCCCGCCGCGGGCGCGGTCCATCGCCTTGTCCTCCAGGGCCTCGGCGATCGAGTAGAGGAACGCCAGCGCGGCCGCCTCCTCGACGTAGCCGAGGATCACCGCGCCCACGGCGCTGATCGTCATCAGCAGCGCGATCCCGAGCTTGCGCTTCACAACGAGATTTCGGATCGCACCGGGCACGAACGTGTACGCGCCCAGCAGCAGGCCCGCCCAGAACGCGACCAGCGCCGCGATGTGCAGCCCCGACCACTCCAGCGCCAGGCCGGTGCCGAACGCGACGCCGGAGAGGATCGGCACGACCAGGCCGGGATCACGCCACCACGGGCGCTCTGCCTCCTCTGCCTTGTCCGCGGGGCTGGTCGTCGGCTCGTCGCAGCCGCAGGCGGCGCTCACGAGGCGTCCCCCGAACTGCTCGCGGCGCAGCAGCTCGGAACCGAGCAGGCCGGGTCGATGCACGGCGCGCTCTCGTCCACGGCGAGGGTCACATCGACCAGTGCCGTCAGCGCCGCGGCCAGGTGCGGGTCGGCGATCTCGTAGCGAGTCTGGCGGCCCTCGGGCTCGGCGACCACGATCCCGCAGTCGCGCAGGCAGGTCAGGTGGTTGGACACGTTCGAGCGGGTCAGCCCCAGCTCGCGCGAGAGCACCGCGGGGTGGCTCGGGCTGTCGAGCAGGGACATCAGGATGCGGGAGCGCGTCGGGTCGGCCATGGCCCGGCCGAGCCGGTTCATGACGTCAAGACGCGAAGCAATGGTCAGCATGCACTGAACTATACAGCAGCCGCTGACCTAATGTCCAGTTGTCGCGGCTGACGCACGCGCTGCGCGCGCTTGCCCTCGTGAGGCGTGATCACCTCTTGTGCCAGCGGGGCCACTTCGGCATCCCGCGGCCCTTCCAGGTCTCCATGAGACCCGAAACCCAGCGGACGGACGCGAAGAGCCTGTAGCTGGCCCCGGCGAGGCCAGCGCCGACCACGAGCCACCGGCCGATGCCGAGCCACACGCTCCCGTCCACGTCCAGCGCTCACTGAACACCCGTGATGAGCCCGGCGATGCCCATCCAGAGACCGGCGACGACCACGGCCACCGGCAGGAGAACGAGGCATATCGCGGCGGCGGCGGACCAGAGCTGTCGTGCCTCCAGCTTCGCCGTCGCGGCGATGATCCGCTCCGCCCGCGCGTTCGAGGCGTCGAGGCTCGCGGTCATCGTGGCCGAAGCCTCCCCGGCGACCTGCTCGACAGCCTTCTCGACCCGTTCCTCGGTGCGCTTCTCTATCCGCTGGACCGCGCCGCCGACCTGGCTCACGAGCTTCTGGTTCGCTGTGACCTGCGCCTTCAGACCCTCAATCGCCGAGGCTGTAGCCGTGCGATTCTTCTGCGCCTCCGCGACCAAGCTCCGCGACGCGGCGTTCAAGCTCTCGCTGTTAAGACTCTGCGCGAACTCGCCGAGCGTGCTCGCGATCTCGTTCTGCCTGCTCTCGATACTCGCGATCCTCGCGGACACGTCGCTGGAGGGCGAGGAGGTTGACGCCGGGGCCGTGATCCGCTCCAGCCGCCTCGTCGTCTCCTCGTCCATGACCTTCACGAACCCCGCGAGCTTCTTCTGCTGTTCGGTCAGCGTGGCGATCCTCGTGTTCTGCGCCTCGACGGCGGCGAGGATCGAGGTCAACAGCTCCATCGTCTCCGGACTGCCGAGCTGCTGCTGCGACTGCTCGGGCTCGTTCTGCTGCTTCAGCCTGTCGAGCGCGGATGCGCGGGGAACGTCGATAACGACAGACATCCGAAGTCCTCAGACATGAGTATCTTCCGGTTCCCCGCCACGGTACTTGGGCTGCTTGACCGGCTACTCATCCGGGAGCAGAACCCCGCGCTTCTAAGTCGCGGCCCCGGTGGGATCTTCTTGTCTGCAACCATTCTCCCACGAGTCGTCTCACCATTGCAATGACGAGTCGGCTCATGAGTCAGTCGCGACGCTGCTCTATCCGAATCAGGTCGGGGTCGAATTTCACGTGACCGGGCGTGATGGGCTCGATGGTCACCGTCACCAGCTCGTCCACGAGCATCCGGCGGCGGTCCACGTCCAACACCTTCCATTTCGCCTCGACCACCTCGCGGCGCTCCGCGGTGCCGACCGGCTCCTCGACGTCCGCGAGCAGCTTCGCCGCCGCCGACACCGAACGGTCGAGCAGCTCCGCGTCGATCTCGTCGATGCGGGCCTTCACGTCGTTGATCGCTGCCGTTATCTCCAGGACCGGATGATGGATGTCGCGCAGCAGCGGGCTCAGCTCCTTCACCCGATCGACCAGGGCGTTCCGCTCCGTCAGCAGCTCCTCGCGATCCGGCCCATCGTCCTCCTGTGGCATCACGAGGTCGTGCACGTCCACCGAGGACAGACGCGTGAGCACCGCCTCGGTGACCATCGCATCGACGGGCTCGCGCTGGTGGGTGAGATGGAACTGCTCGCCGCAGCGGTACGTCGGCTGCTTGCGGCTGTTCGTCCCCGAGACGAGCGTCGCGCCGCACTTCCCGCACAGCCCGATCGTGGACAGGAGATACTTCGGCTGGTTCCCCTGCCTCGCCGACCTCCGCACGTTGTACTCCAGCTTCGCCACCGCGGCCCGCCACGTCTGCTCGCCGACGATGGGCGGGAACGCCTCGCCCTGAACCGGGTACAGCTCACCCGACGCGTAGTGCTTGATGTAGCCACAGTGAAGCGGGTTCGCGAGCAGGTAGCGCACAGCATCGACGGAGAACTCCGACCCATGTGCGGTGAAGTGACCGGCGCTGTTCAGGTCCGTGTTCCAGTGATGGAGTGGGGGTTCAACTCCCCCCTCGCGCACGATGAAACCGCAGATCCTTTGAGGATCTGCGGTTTTTGTTGCGTGCGTGGTGATGGCGTGTGCGGTCAGACAACATGCTCCCCGAAGGGGTGGTGGTGGGGCGCCTTGGCTGGCACGGCTAGTGTTTTGGAGGTGAGCGCTGCACCCTTTAGGGGGCGCTGCACCCGATCAGAAGGGGTGTTATGCATACTGATCGGGTGTAGCGCCCGTGTGAACAGGGTAATCACGGGCCTGTGTGCCGTTTGACGCGCGTAAAGCGAGGGGGTGGCGCCCAGGCGCTCCGCTCCTATCTCGCACCCCACACTCGATATAGTTGAACATTCAACCGATATGGCGTAGGGTGACGTCATGAAATACTTCGGATTCCTGAGCTTCGGCCACTACTCGAACGGTGGCCGCCACGGCATCACTGCCGCCGAGTCCCTTCACCAGGCGATCGACCTGTCTGTCGCCGCAGATGAGCTTGGCGTCAACGGCGCCTTCTTCCGCGTCCACCACTTCGCCGCGCAGGCGGCCGCGCCCATGCCGCTCCTCTCCGCCATCGCCTCGCGCACGAAGGCCATCGAGGTGGGCACGGGTGTCATCGACATGCGCTACGAGAATCCCCTCTACCTCGCCGAGGAGGCCGCCGCCCTGGACCTGATCGCAGACGGCCGCACCGCCCTCGGCGTCTCCCGTGGTGCCCCCGAAATCGCCAACAAGGGATGGGAATCCTTCGGCTACCGCTCCGAAGAGCGAAATGGCGCCGACCTCGCCCGCGCCCACTACGAGCGCTTCCTCGACGCCATCGACGGAAAGCCGATGGCCGAGGCCGCGCCCTTGCGCGAGCAGTACCCGACGCAGATGAACCCGGGCACGCCCCTGCCGGTTCTCCCGCACTCGCCCGGCCTGCGATCCCGGATTTGGTACGGCGCGGGATCCAACGCCTCGGCGATTCAGGCGGCCCGCGACGGCATCAACCTCATGAGCTCGACCCTGGTCTTCGAGCATGGGGACAAGCCTTTCGGTGACATCCAGGCCGAGCAGCTGCGCGCCTACCGTCAGGCGTGGGCGCAGGCTGGCCATGGCTGGACGCCGCGCGTGTCCGTGTCGCGCTCGATCTTCCCGCTCCTGTCCGAGCGCGACCGCGGCCTGTACGGCCTGAGTGCCTCGGGAGACCAGGTCGGACACCTCGACTCGAGCATTGCGACCTTCGGGCGCACGTATGCGGCCGCCCCCTCGACGCTCATCAAGCAGCTGAGCCAGGACCGCGCCCTCGCGGAGGCCGACACCCTCCTCCTGACGATCCCCAACCAGCTCGGATTCGAGGAAAATTGGTCGATCATCCGCAACTTCGCGGAGTATGTGGCCCCCGCGCTCGGGTGGGAGCCGGCGCGTCCGGGCGTCCTCCCGACGGGCTACGAGATCGACGAGGCCGTGGCCGAGTAGGGGGTCATGCGAGGATCGACTGACTGGGTGAGCGTCAAGCTGGGGTGGGGTATTGGAAAGCCCCGCCCCGGTTTCACATTTTGTGTGTGCTGGCATACACTGGTTGGACATTATCCACGCAAGACGATGAGGTCTTCCCATAATGGCTCGACGCTCCAGGGGCGCGGTGTCAATCAATCCGCGCTCCGCCCAGAACATGTCCACGCGACCTGCAGACTTCTCCAAGAAGAAAGCGGCGTTCAACCCGGTCAAGGCCCTGGGTGCCCTGGGCGCGCTGGCATCCATCACCACCTGCCTCGTGATCCAGCTCCCCGGCCTGGATGTGGCCGGTACACGCATGTTCGGCATCTTCCTGGCAGCGATTCTGCTGTGGGTGACGGAGGCGGTGCCGCTCGCGGGCACGGCCGTCCTCGTTATTTTCCTGGAGGTCCTGTTCATTTCGGACCATGCGCTGCTGAGTGTGGGTGAGGGTGCCCCGGCCTACACGAAGTTCTTTGGTGCCCTGGCTAACCCGGTCATCATCCTGTTCCTGGGCGGCTTCATGGTGGCCGACGGCGCTGCCAAGTACAAGCTCGACCGCGCCCTGTCGGCGGTCCTCCTGCGGCCTTTCATCGGCAAACCTCGCCTGACGGTCCTGGGCGTCATGCTGATCACCGCCATCATGAGCATGTTCATGTCCAACACCGCGACGACGGCAACCATGTTCGCCGTCATGATGCCCGTCATCATGGCCCTGCCCGAAGGGAAGGCACGCACGGGCATCGCCCTGTCCATCCCGGTGGCCGCGAACGTGGGGGGCATGGGAACACCGGTGGGTACGCCTCCCAACGCCATCGCGCTGGGGGCGCTGGAGAACGCGGGGGTGAGCGTAACCTTCCTGCAGTGGATGCTCGCGGCCGTCCCCCTCATGCTGGTGCTCCTGGCCCTGTCGTGGGCGTTCATCGCGTGGCGCTACATCCCCGCCGACGCGAGCTTCGACATCGACACGTCGGCTCGCTTCGAGAAGTCACGCAACGCGATGATCTTCTACGCGGTCGCGGGCGCGACGATCCTGCTGTGGATGACCGAGTCGCTCCACCACATCTCCTCCAACGTCGTCGGCTTCCTGCCGGTCGTGATCCTTTTGATGACGAAGGTCATGAGCGGGGACGACCTGCGTGCCCTGGACTGGCCCGTCCTGTGGCTCGTTGCGGGCGGCATCGCCCTCGGATCTGGGGTGGCTGCGACCGGCCTCGATAAGTGGATGCTCGGCGCCATCCAGTGGGCGTCGATCCCGGGAGCCCTGCTGATCCTCGTGCTCGCGCTCATCGGGTGGGTGACCTCGAACGTCATCTCGCACTCCGCCTCGGCGAACCTCCTCATCCCCATGGGCATGGGCCTGGCGATGAGCGTGTCAACCAGCGCAGCCGAGATCGCCATCGTCATTGCGCTGGGCTGCTCCCTGGGCATGTGCCTGCCCATCTCGACCCCGCCGAACGCGATCGCCTACTCGACCGGAACCACGCCGACGCGAGAGATGGTGGTCGTCGGCGTCGTGGTGGGCCTCGTGGGCATCATCCTCCTGGCGTTCGTCGCGCCGCTCACGTGGGGTGCGATCGGGGTGATGTGACGTGTCCATCGACGAGGCCGTGGCCGGCTCGGGCGCGCAGGCGCAGCCCAGGCCGGGGCTGGCCCACGGGTGGACGCGGGGACCCACGGCCGAGGACGCGTCGGTGCTCGCCCGCACGGACGTGCGCAGCGGCGGGCACCGCGCGGGATACCCCATTCACCTGCTGGTCGTCGGCGACGACTCGCGTTCGATAGCGGCACCGGTCACCCGGGACTTGGCGAACGCGTTCCCCGGGCTGTGCCTCGATCGCGTGGACGGCATCGGCGACCTGGCGGAGTACGGCGCGAGCCTGCGTGCCGGGGACCACGTCCTCATGGGCCTGGTGACCTCCGAGGTGGGCGACATTGACGAGCTGATCGACCGCGCAGCGACGATCCCGGCGCTGCGCGGCATGCAGTGGGTGGTCGTCACGGACGCCGCCGAGCACAGGGACCTCACCCGGTGCATGCAGTCGGGCGCCCTGTCCTCGGTGCTGAAGTCCCCGTGGACGTTGCCGCTGCTGGCAGGCCAGGCGTACTCGACGATGGTGCGCTACCTGCAGGGGTGCGGCTATTCGGATAGGCAGATCCGCTCGCTCATCGCTGATCCGCCGCCTTTCGCCGTGCAGGGCCCGCTCTTGGAGGGGCTCGACCGAGACGAGCGAGAGGTGGTCATGGAGCTCCTTGCCGGCGTCGAGCGAGTGCTCGGCCAGAGGCCTCGGCTGATTGTCCCCGAGGGGACGCAGCTGGTGACCCAGGGCGAGCCGGTGGGCGCCGTCTACCTGGTCCTTGATGGCCAAGTGTCCCTGCACAGGGATTCGCCGCAGGGCGAGGTCCTGGCGCACCTGGCCTCGTCGGGACCTCTCATCGGCCTCGTGTCGCTGGCCCGCGCCGAGGACGCGTTCTTCACGGGCGAGACGGCGACCGAGGCGACGCTCGTGCGCTTGACGACCGAGCAGCTCCAGATCGTCATTTCCGAGGACCCGTCGATCGGCGCGACGCTGACCGCGCTCGCGATCCGCTCGCTGACGCGTCGCCTCATGCGCGCCGAGGACCTCCACCTGGAGAATGCGATGCTTGCCGAGGACCTTGAGGCCCAGAAGGAGGCCCTCGCGGCCACGCTCGAGGACCTGCGCGCTACCCGCGCCGAGCTGGTTGAACGCGCGCGCTTCGCAATGCTCGGCGAGCTGAGCGCCGGCATCGCCCATGAGCTTAACAACCCGGTGACCGCCCTCGTGCGCGCCGCCAAGCATCTGTACGAGGACGTCGACGCGGCGCTCGCGGCCCCGGCCACGGCCTCGTCGAGGGAAGCGATGGCCCGGGCGCTGACCGCACCCCCGTGCTCCACGTCGGTTGAGCGCGCCCTCATGAAGGAGCTCCTGCCCGTCGTCGGCGACCGCACGCTCGCCCGGCGCCTCGTGCGCGCGGGGATTCAGGGGGCGGAGGGTGCGCGTGCGCTCGCGCAGATCCCGGGAGGTATCGACGCGTACGAAGCCGGGGCGCGTCTGGGCGGGTCCCTGCGCTCGGTGCTCGCCGCGGGTGACCGCGTCATCGAGCTGACCCAGTCCCTCAAGGGATATGCGCGCCCGGACGCTGAGGACCTCAAGCCCGTGGACGTGCGTGAAGGCATCGACGATGTTCTGCGGCTCACCGCTCACAGGGTCCGAGGCATCCGCATCGACTGTGACTATGAGGATGTGCCGGCCGTGCGCGCGCACCCCGCGAAGCTGCAGCAGGTGTGGACGAACCTCATCGTCAACGCCGCCGAGGCCATCGAAGATGAGACAGCCGATCTGGTTGCGGCCGCCGAGGCATCGGGCGGCGTGCCCGAGCTGCCTGCCCGCGGCGAGGCCGAGGCCATCATCCGCATCACCGTGCGTCCCACGCCCGAGGGCGTGAGCATCAACATCCAGGACAACGGTCCGGGCATCGACCCGGGAATCGTCGACAAGATCATGGAGCCGCACTTCACCACCAAGGCGGGGCGCGTCCGATTCGGGCTGGGCATGGGCATGTCCATCGTCCGATCCATTATCGCCGATCATGGGGGTACCCTCACGATCGACTCTCACCCGGGATCCACGATCATGCGGATCTCGTTGCCCGCCCAACCACACGAGGAGGAATCATGACCCTGACAATCCTGTCCCTTGAGGACGAAGCGGACGTGCGCGACGCGCTCGAGCGTGATCTTGAACAGTTCTGGGACAAGATCCGGCTCGAAGTCGCCGAGGACGTTGACGACGCATGGACCGTCATTGACGAGATCGTCGAGGACGGGGACGAGTTGGCGCTGGTCCTGTCCGACCATCGCCTGCCCGGAAAGTCGGGCGTTGACTTCCTCGTGGAGCTCATGAAGGATGAGCGTTTCGGCGCGACCCGCACGGTGCTGGTCACCGGCCAGGCGGACCAGTCCGACACGATCCGCGCCGTGAACCAGGCGGGCCTGGATTACTACATCGGCAAGCCGTGGAATCCCGAGGAGCTGCAAACGGTCGTGCGCGACCAGCTCACGGAGTACGTGCTTGAGTCCGGCGTGAACCCCCTGCCCTACGTGAGCGTGCTCGACGGCGTGCGCATCATGGAGGCGATCCGCTAAACCCCACAGTGAAGGGCCGCCGCACAGCCACAAACTGCTGTGCGGCGGCCCTTGCGATTCGTGTCAGCCCTGCGCCGGCTGGCCTGGGTCGTTGCACATCGTGATGCCCTCGAATCCGGCGGCGCCCAGCACCTGGAAGATCTCGTCGAGGAGGACCATCGGCTCGGCCGTTCCCGCGGCGAACTCGGGGTGACGGATCTCGATGGCGGCCATCCCGCGCGGATCCGTCACCGGCTCGGTGTCGAACTTCTCCGACAGCAAGCGGTTCGCCTCCTCCAGGTCGGTGGGGGAGCCAAACGCCCAGGTCACGGCCTTGTTGCCTGCGCCCGAGAGGGTACGCTGAATGTACATGCGCGTCATGAGGATGTGGCGTCCGTGACGGGGGAACACGTCGCCCACGCGGGTGAACAGCGCGATGTCCGCCAAGTCCCCGCCCAGCGACGAATCCACGAGGGCGTAGGCGTAGGCGCCGATACCGCGCAAGGTGAGGGCGTCCGCGAGGAGGCCCATGACCTCGTCCCCGAAGGGTTCGGACTGGAAGTACACGCCCTCGCCGACCTCCGGCGCGTCAGGGCCGAGGAGCGTGATATCGAAGCCCGCGTCCGCCAGCGCGTCCCGCACGAGCGCAACGTTGTGTTCCGGGAAGGGGTGCAGCGCGGCCGCGTTCGTGGCGATGCGCTCAATAAACACGTAGGTGGAAAAACCAAGCTCAGCCATGCGCTCATTGTAAGCGCGCGACAAGCACGGCATGCGACGAGGCCGCGGCGCCCCGGGCGGTCGTCAGGTGACCACGAGGGGAGGCCACGGCCTCGTCAATGAGGGAGAATCAGCGCAGGCACAGGCCCTGTTCGTTGAGGACCTCCATGATGGGGGAGACGTGCGCGCCGCCCACGCCGATGTTGGTGGCGACCAGGTGTGAGAAGGACTCGAGGCGCGAACCCGAGCGCAGGTCGTAGTACTCGGTGACCTCGCGGTCGTAGTCGGCGAGCGTCTCGGAGTAGGACTCGACGCGTGGGTACGTGTTCTTCGCGGTGACGACCGACAGGGGCATGCGCGGCTTCTGGCCGGGTTCCTGGTTCGGGTGGCCGACGAGCAGGCCGAGAACCGGGAACGTCAGCTCCGGCAGTTCCAGCGCCTTCACAACGGGGCGTGGATCGGCGAGGATCGAGCCGAGGTACACGGTGCCCAGGCCCATCGACTCGGCGGCCACGACCACGTTCTGCGCGGCCAGGAGCGCGTCCTCGAGTGCCGTGAGGAACAGGTTGATCGAGCCCAGTGCCTCCGAGGAAACACCCTGTTCGGCGCGGATGCGGCTGTTGCGGTACAGGTCGGCGACGAAGATGAACAGGTCGCCCTTCGTGCCGCCCACGTAGGGCTGGCCGGAGGCGGTGCCGATCGTCTCGCGCACCTGCGGGTCGGTGATGTGCAGGATCGTGCACGCCTGGAGGAAGGAAGAGGTTGCGGTATGGCGCGCCACGTCCATGAGCGTCGTGACCTCTGCCTCGGTGAGGGGCTGGTCCTTGTAGGCACGGATCGTGCGGTGGGCGAGCTGGCTCGCAATCGGCTCGTTTGTCATGCGTTCATTCTACGATTGGGTGCGTGAAACA
Organism: Schaalia odontolytica; assembly: GCF_009730335.1. GTDB lineage: Bacteria > Actinomycetota > Actinomycetes > Actinomycetales > Actinomycetaceae > Pauljensenia > Pauljensenia dentiphila. The sequence goes on along the minus strand of NZ_CP046315.1, from coordinate 179,023 downwards.
GATAGAGCCTTTCGGTCCCTTCGCTCTGGACTCGCGCGTGACTGCCGTTGCCGTCCCCTCCCCGGCCGGCGAGCTCAGTGGCCTGCTGACCGGCCCGAGCGCCCCCGCCCTCGTCGACGGCACGCCTGCGATCTCAGCGGTGTCGGCCCCGGGGGGTGCGGGGGAGAACCGCGCGCTCCTCGTCCCCGGATACACGGGGTCCAAGGAGGACTACTCGACCGTCCTGCCGTTCCTCGGGGAGGCTGGCTGGGATGTCCTGGCCTACTCGCAGCGAGGCCAGGGCGGGTCCGCCGCGCACGCCGGCCTGGGCGCGTACGGGATGAGCGACTTTGTCGGCGACCTCATCGCCGTCGCCGAGGCCTGGGCCGGGACTACGGGTCGCGTGCACCTCGTGGGCCACTCCTTCGGAGGCATCGTCGCGCGCGCGGCCGTCGTCAAGCGCCCCGACCTCTTCGCCTCCGTGACCCTGTTCTGCTCGGGTCGGGCCGTCTACGACTGGATGAACACCCTGCCGATCCTTGACCCCCTGCCCACGGGCCCCGGCGCGCGCCAGCAGGTGCTGCGCACCTACTTCCCCGACATGAACTTTGACGAACCCGGCGTCGGATGGGCGGAGTTTCAACGTATCCGAGCGCTGGACACGGCCTCGGAAAACCTGGTGGGCATCGCCCGCATCCTCTCCCAGCTGCGCCCCGACACCCCGGCGCTCGCAGCTACGGGCGTGCCCGTGCACGTGCTGTACGGGGACCTGGATGAGATCTGGCCGCCGTCGTGGTACGCCGAGGAGGCCGCAGACCTGGGGGCTCGCGAGAGCATCATCCGAGGGGGCACGCATAGCCCGCAGCTGCAGTTCCCGCAGCAGTGGGCGGAGTTTGCTAGCTCGTACTGGACGGACGTGGAATCGGGGGCGCTGGTCTGGTCCATGTGACGCGAGATGCTGTGACATCGTCCCAAAACGGGCCTTGTGATGCGTATCTGTGCGGATGGATGCTTAGTATTGTGTTTATGAACAAGCGTTCCATCCTTACTGCAGTGCTGGCTCTCGGCCTGGGCGTGACCGCCCTGACCGGCTGCGCCACCGATTCCGATTCCGCTCACTCCTACGTGACCCCGAAGGATGTCAAGACGGTTGAGCGTCCCATCGCTCAGATCGACGACAGCGGCATCAAGGTCCCCGAGAAGCGCGACCTGAAGATCAAGCTGGCCGAATCCGACAAGGCCGCCAAGTGGAAGATCGAGGTTTCTGACCCCACGGCCCTCGAGGTCGGCAAGTCCGAGAAGAACGTCGTCACCCTGCACCCGCTGCGTGCGCTGGGCGAGGAAGACGACCCGGTGACCGTGAGCCTGACCGATCCGGACGGCATCACCACCGACTTCAAGGTGACCATCACCGAGGGCGCCAACTGATTCCAAACTGACAACGCTTTGGGCCCAGGATCTGCGGATCCTGGGCCCTGTGCGTTGCCTCGTGCGGGAGAACGAAAGCCGGGCGCCAGCGTTGCCGACGCCCGGCCCGGCGCTCAGTGTAGGATGCGCGCCAGGAAGTCCCTGGTGGCCTGCTCGCGCGGGTTGTCGATGACCTGCTCGGGCGGGCCCTGTTCGACGATCTGTCCGTTTCGCAGGAACACGACGCGGTCTGCCGCCTGGCGGGCGAAGCTGATCTCGTGCGTCGCCATGAGGATGGTCGATCCCTGCTCCTTGATCTCGCGCACGAGGTCCAGGACCTCGCCGACGAGCACCGGGTCCAGCGCAGCCGTGATCTCATCCAGGAGGAGCAGCTCCGGGTTTGTGGCGAGGGCGCGTGCGATGGCGACGCGCTGCTGCTGGCCACCCGACAGGCGATCCGGATACTCCTTCGCCTTGTCCTTCAAGCCGATGCGGTCCAACAGCTCCATGCCGCGCTCGTGTGCGCGTTCCTTCTCCCAGCTGTGCACCTTGCGGGCGGCCAGGGTCACGTTGTCCAGCACTGACATGTGCGGGAACAGGTTGTAGTGCTGGAACACGACGCCGATGCGCGCGCGGATCTGATCCGCGTTCGCGCGCGGGTCCGTGATGTCCTCGCCGGCCAAGAAGATCTGGCCGTCGTCCACCCGCTCGAGCAGGTTCGCGCAGCGCAGCAGCGTCGACTTGCCCGAGCCAGACGCGCCCAGGAGGACCACGACCTCGTGCGCTGCGACGTCCAGGTCCAGGCCGCGCAGGACGATGTTGTCTCCGAAGCGCTTGACGATGCCGACGGCGCGCAGGACCGGGGTGGTGTTGTCCGAGGTGGGGGAGGCCTCGTAATTCGTGGGGACCGACATCAGACGGTGCCTCCCATCTGCTCGCGCTTACGCAGTCGGGCCGTGTACCAGTCCGACAGGCGAATGAAGGGGAACGACAAGATGATGAACAGCAGGCCGGCGACGACGTAGGACGTCATGTTGTAGGTCTTAGCCTGGACCATCTGTGCCGAACGGATCGCGTCGACCGCACCCAGGACCGAGATCAGGCCGACGTCCTTCTGCATGGAGATGAAGTCGTTCATCAGGGCGGGGGTCACCTTGCGGATCGCCTGCGGAACGATGATCATGCGCAGCGTCTGCCCGTGAGACAGGCCCAGCGAGCGCGCTGCGTAACGCTGGGAGGGGTGCACGGAGTCCAGGCCTGCGCGCAGCACCTCGGCGACGTACGAGGAGTACGTGAGGATCAGCGCGACCGTGCCCAGGAACGCGGTTGGGATACGCGTCGTCGGGTTGAGCGCGGGGATGCCGAAGCCGATCAGGTAGAGGACGACCAGGAAGGGGACGCCTCGGAAAATATCCGTGTACGCAGCCGCCAGGAAGCGGATCGGGAAGAACACGGGACCGGCCAGCGTGCGCGCGGCCGCCAGCAGGGTTGCGAAGACGGCGACGCCCAGCACCGAGATCAGCAGGATCCGGATGTTGAGCCACAGGCCGGAGAGGACCTGGGGGAAGGCCTCGACGAAGTACTTGCCGTTGAAGAAGGTGTTGCGGGTGGCCTCCCAGCCGTCGGAGTTGACGACCACGGCGATGAGGACTCCCGCGACCACGATCGTGGAAGCTAGGGAGATGAGAATCGACCGGACCGTCTGCTTGCGCCGATAAGCGCGGCGGCCACGCTCCACCGCCGAAACGGTGAGCGTGGCCGCCGCGTTACTTGAGTAGTCACTCATGAGTGTGGGGCCTCACTTGAGGGTGGGTACGTTCTGTGCCTCGTTCAGCCACTTTTCCTGCAGTTCGGCAAGCTTGCCGGACTCAGCCAGGCGGTCGACCGCGGCGGAGACCGTGGGGGTGAGCTTGGAGCCCTTGGGCAGGACGATGCCGTATTCCTCGCCGCCCGTCGTGTCGTCGAACTGGCCGATGATGACGCCGTCATCGATCTGCGCGGAGACCATGTAGAACGCGGTTGGCAGGTCGACGACGATCGCGTCCACGCGGCCCGTCTGCAGGGCCAGGACCGTGTCGTCGGAGGAGTTGAACATCTGCAGCTTCTGGCTGAGGCCGGACTCCAGGTGATCGGAGGCGAACTGCTGCGACGTCGTGCCGGCCTGGACGCCGATCAGGACGTCCTTGAGGTCAGCGATGGACTTCGCGTCGGCGGCCGGGGTGCCGGCCTTGGTGATGATCGCCGAGGTGGTCGTGTAGTACGGGGACGTGAAGTCCACGGCGTTCTTACGCTCGTCGGTGATGGAGAACTGCTGGATGTTCAGGTCCCAGTCCTTGGCGCCGGGGGTGATCGACGCGTCGAAGGTGGCGCGCACCCACTGGACGTTGTCGGCGGTGTAGCCGAGTTCCTCGGCCAGGGCGTAGATGACGGCCGACTCGTAGCCTTCGCCTGAGGCTGGGTCGTTGTCCAGGATCCACGGCGAGTAGGCGGGATCGGAGGTGGCGACGGTGAGCTTGCCTTCCGTCACGGTCGGCAGCGCGCCGGGGCCGTAGGTCTGCTCGGCGTCGGCGGAAGAAGAGGAGCTCGTGCCGCCCGTGCAGGCGGCCAGGCCGAGGGCCGCGATGGCGGCGACGGCAGCGAGGGAACGGACAGAGCGGCGCATGGGGCCTCCCGGTGACGTGGGGGATTCCGCCTTGTGGGCGGGTCTGACTCGATGAGCGTATAGGCGCGCCGCACAATGCGCTGGCGTCGTTTCGCTGCACGAAACAATGGAACGAGGCCTGGGCTGGGGAAATGTTGAAATCGTTGGGGTTTCGTGGGGTTGGGGGATGGGACACAGTGGTGTGTGGGTATGCGAAAGGGCCGGGCCACGCCGGCCCGGCCCTCCCGTCAGATCACTTCTGGAACTTGTCCTTCAGATCGGAGACGACCTCGGTCGCCTTGTCCTTGGCAGCCTCTACGGCCTTCTCGACGTTTTCTTCGCCGAAGGTTTCCTTGGCCTTCTCGAGACCCTCTTCAGCCTGCTTCTTCAGATCTTCCAGACCCATGTTTCCTCCTTGGAACGAGCCGCTCGTATTGGTCGAGCGGATGGTCTCACCCTATGCCCGACACGTGGTGCTCGCGCGTTCAAGGCGTTCCGCGGCGCGTTCGTTCCCTGTGCGTTCGAGGCGTGGGACAGTGTGCCGTCGGGCTTAGGCCCCCTCGGCGAGCTTCCAGTCGTCGAAGGTGAACTCGGGGGAGACGACGCAGGTGGCCAGCGCGTAGTCGCTGCGGGCGAAGGTGCGCTGCCAGGTGCCGGCGGGCACGAGGATCTGCACGGGGTTGCTCGCATCGGAGGCCTGCGTTCCGGCCGGAGAACCCAACGTCACGATGCGCGGGTCGGCCTCGGGGGCGTCCCCGCTGCCTCCCAGGTGCACCTCGAGGGCGCCGGGCCCCGACCAGATCCACAGTTCGTCGGAGTGAACGAGGTGCCAGCGAGCCTCCTTGTCGCGGTCGAGGAGGAAGATGATCGCGGAGGCGCTGTGGCGGCTCCCGCGCGGCGTGTCCACCTGCGCGGGCGCGGTCCACGTACGGCGGTAGTGGCCGCCCTCGGGGTGGGGCGCGAGGCCCATGGCATCAATCAGCGGGGACACGTCGGTCATGCGAAGCTCCAAACGAAGGGAAAGGGAGGCTGAGCGAAAGGGAAACGACAGGGTTAGCGCGAGGCCGAGTAGCGCACGTGCCCGGACACGACGGTCTCGACGACGCGACCGGCACCGTGGCGGGCAACGGTATCGATGGTCTCCACGATCGAGGTGACGGGCACGTCGATGACGCACATATCGGCGACCGCGCCCGACTGGAGCTGACCGAGGCGATCAGGTCCGGTCGCCAGGCCCATCGCGGTGGCACCGCCCAAGGTTGCGGCCTGCAGGAGGCGGCGCGCCAGGTCCTGATCCTCATAACCCTGCGCTTGCGCCAGGTCGAAGAGGAGGGCGACGTCCTCGAGCAGGTCGAGGGACGGAGAGGAGGACAGAGAGTCCGTGCCCACCGCGATCATATTGCCCTCGGTGAGGTAGGCGCCGACGGGCGGCGCGTCCAGGCCAATCACCCGGTTCGAGCGCGGGCACAGCGCCACGGCCGTCTGGCGGGCGCGCAGTCGCCGGCGGTCGTCGGCCCGCATGTACACGCCGTGGGCGACGTGGCAGTCGGGTCCGAGGACGCCCAGCTGGTCGACGAACTGCGTTGACGAGAAGCCACCCCCGCGCGAGCGCATCGCCGTGAATGACGAGGAATGCTCGCTCTTCCACAGGTCCGCCAGGGCGGTCGTGCGCGTTTCGGACCATTCGGCCTCGGAGTGGGACTCGCCCAGGTGGATGTGGATGCGCATGCCGCGACGCCTGGCCATGTCCGGCAGATCCAGCAGCGGCTCGGCGTCAAGGGAGTAGGGGGCGTGCGGGGAGATGCCCACAGCCGGAGGGGTCGGCATGGCGTCGAGGGATGCGGAGACCTCGCGTTCTCCTCGGGCTCGCCACTCCTCGTTCGACCAGCTCATGACCTCCCAGTAGGCGACGCCGTGCAGTCCGGCGTCGTGCAGGGCCGAGGCCGCGGCCGCGTCCGTCACCACGTCGGCGGCGGCGGTTGTGCCGCTTTCCAGGAGCAGCCGGGCGCCGGCGGCCGCGTCGCCTCCCCAGTCCAGGCCGCCCGCGTCGTAGACCTCGTCGAAGGCGCGCGCCCAATCGTCGAAACCGCGGTACTGCCCCGCGCCCACGGACGCCATGCCCGTGTACTGCAGGTGCGTGTGCGCATTGACGAGGCCGGGGAGCAGCACGCCGTCAAAGTGGCGTTCGGTGAAGGAAAGGCCGCGCTGCGTGAGCGTTTCGACGACCCAGTCGCGCGCGCCCACGTGCTCGATGCGCCCGTCGCGCACGGCAACAGCGCCGTCGAGGATCGAGGGGGCGGTGATCGGGATGACCATGCCGGCGGACCAGACGACCACGTCGCTCATGGGGGACCTTTCAGTGGGGGACGCTGACTAACAGTGTAGAAGCGGGGCGGGCGCACCGGCCCGCCGGTGGACGTGAGCTGCGACTATGACAGGGACAGGGCGCCGAGCGCTGCTGCGGCGACCGCGTCGTCGGCCTCGCGCGGCAGGTCGTGCAGGCCGGGGGCCAGCTCGCCTTCGCGGGTGAGGAGCTCGCGCAGGGATGCCAGCTGCACGCCGAAGCTCATGTCCATGATCTCGATGGGGTTTCCTTCGCCCGCCGTGTAGTTGATGCCCTCCCCGCGCTCGAGGATGTGTAGCGTCTTGCCGGAGGGGCTGGTCAGGGTCTGCACGTGGGGATCGCCCGACTCGGCCATGACCCAGGAGGCGGCTACGGCCTCGTCGATGGATACTTCCCCGTCGACGCCGCCGGCGACCGTGACGATCGCGCCCTCGGGCGCCGCCTCCAGTGCGCTTAGCGGGATCGTCGCCCGCTCGCCCGTCGCGGAGATCAGCATGCCGGCGCTCGCAGTGGCCTCCTGCAGCGAGGCCACGGCGAACCCGTCCATCGACGCCTGCAGGGCGCGCACGGGGTCCAGCTCCACGACGGTTACGCGCGCCCCGAGCGCCGCGCCGAAGCGCGCGCAGCCGCGGCCCACGTCGCCGTAGCCGATGACGACGACGCTCATCCCCGCCACGGGCCCGCCGACGCCGCGTGGGTCGATCAGGTCGAGGATCGTCGTCCAGCACGACTGGCCCGTCCCGTAGGCGTTGTCGAACAGGGTCTTCGAACGCGCATCGTTCGAGGCTAGGATCGGAATGCGCAGATCGAAAGAACGCAGGGGGCGCAGCCCCGAGGTGGTCTCCTCCGCAGCGCCGACCAGCGCGTCCAGGACACCCGGGCAGCGTTCCGTATCGTGCGCCAGGCGGATCAGGTGGGAGCCGTCATCCAGCAGGAATTCGCTGCGCTGGGCCAAAAACTCGCGTGCGAGCTCCCACTCGCGCTCGCGGGAGGCGCGCGAGTCCGCGAAGACGGGGATGCCGGCGTCGCGCAGGCGGGCAGCGACGTCCTCGCGGGTCTCGGATGCCCAGCCGAAGACGCTCACGCGCGCCCCGGCCTCGGAGAGCATGAGAGCCAGTGCCGCCGTTTTCGGCTCCAGGACGAGGGAGAGCCCCACGCTTCGGCCCGCCACCAGGGGAGCCAGGGCGTGTGCCGCCGCCTCGGTGACGGGCATGCGGGCGCGCGCCCACTCGATGCGTCCCTCGTCGCCGGGGCCCGTGATGGTGCGCCCGTCGGGGGCAATGACGGCGCGGAAGACGCCTCCGGGCGCCAGGACCGTGATCGCTCCGGGCGTGGGGGCCGCGTCCTCCTCGAGCGCGAAGACGACCGGGGGCGAGGCCGGGGTCCCTTCGGCCTCGGCAATCGGGCGCACGTGGGCGCCGAACGCGCGCAGCAGGGCGGCCAGCGTCGGGTCGTCCGTCGCGAAGGAACGCCCTGCGATGAGCATGTTTGTGGCCCGCGCATAGGCGCGTAGCAGCAGCTGGGCGGCGAGGGGATCCAGGGCGCGGTTCATGCGTCAAACGTAGCAACTGCAGCGTTAATATCGGGGATGAGCCAGGGGGAGACCAGGGCAGACCCTCATAGAATCGCGCGGGGCTGCGGGCCTATCGTTCAAACATGACACACGACACGGCGGGTCTGGTGACCCGAGCACTGACGAAGACATACACGCGCGGGCACACGCCCGTCCACGCCCTGGCGGGCGTCGACCTGACCCTCCCGCAGGGCACGCAGGTGGCGATCATGGGCCCCTCGGGCTCCGGTAAGACGACGCTCCTGCACTGTCTGGCGGGCGTGCTGCGCCCCAGCTCCGGGTCGATCACCCTGGATGGTGAAGAGATGACGACCATGTCGGAGCGGGTTCTCTCCAACCTGCGTCTGCGCCGCTTCGGCTTCGTGTTCCAGGATGGCCAGCTCCTGCCCGAGCTGCCCACGGAAGAGAACATCGCGATGCCCCTCATGCTGGCGGGCACGCCCAGATCGCAGGCTATTTCCCGGGCGCGCGAGATCCTGGCGAACCTCGGGCTCGACGGCGCCGGCCCCTACCGCCCCGGCCAGCTGTCGGGAGGACAGGCCCAGCGCGTCGCGATCGGCCGTGCGCTCGCCACCGATCCCTCGGTGATCTTCGCGGATGAGCCCACGGGGGCCCTCGACCAAGCCACCGGCGGCGAGGTCATGTCCCTGCTGACGAGTGCCTGTGCCTCCACCGGGGCATCCCTTGTCCTCGTCACCCACGATCCCGCTGTCGCCGCGCGCCTGCCGCACACGATCCACGTGCGCGATGGCCGCATCTCCCTCGAGGCGCGAGGCAGTGGAACCCCCAACCAGGGGGTGGCCCGATGAGCGCGGTACGCGCCGCCGCGGGGGCGCTCCTGCGGTCGCGTGACCGGGCGACGTCCGTCCTCACGGTCGCTGCCTTCGCCCTGCCGCACGCGTTCCTGCTCGCGGTCACCGGCGGCGTCATGGCCTTCGGGGCGAGAGCCGCCGTCGCGGCCACGTCCGCCACGGCCGACGACCCCTCGAGCCTCGATGGAATGGCGTCGTTCTACGTGATGCTTGCGTACTTCGCGGCCACCCTGCTGATCGTTCCCATCATTTCGATGGGGGCAGCGGCCGCGCGCCTGGGCATGAGTCGGCGTGAGCGCGACCTCGCTGTCCTGCGCCTCGTTGGCCTCGCGCCGGGCAAGACGAAGCTTGCCTGCATCCTCGAAACCTGCGTGTTTGCGGTTGTCGGTGTCGTCGTCGGCTCGATCCTGTACGCCGTGACGCTGCCCGCGTGGGGTGCGCTGTCCTTCCAGGGCCGCCCGATGGGGGCCAGCGAGATGTGGGTGGGGGTTGTGGCCCTCCTCGTCGAGGGGCTCGCCATGATCCTCCTGGCCGCCCTGTCCTCGTGGCTGGCCATGCGCAAGGTCGCGATCACGCCCCTGGGCGTCGCTCGCCGCACGCAGGCGGGCCGCGTGAGCGCGGTCGGCCCCGTCCTTGGACTGGTCCTTCTCGTCCTCTGGCTGAGCGTCGGCACCCTCGCGATGAACCTGGGGACTGCTATCGGCATGGCCGTGTTCATGGGCTTCATGGGTGCGATCTTCCTGATCGTCAACCTGGTGGGCGTCTGGTCGATCAGCCTCATGGGGCGCATCATGGCCCGGGTCTCGCGCAGCCCCCAGATGATGGTGGCCGGGCGTCGTATGGCCGACGACCCACGCGCCGTGTGGCGCTCCTTCGGGGCGGTGGCCCTCGTCGGGTTCCTCGTGGGCATCATGTATCCCGCGAGTGATGCGATCTCGATGAGCGGGGACAGAACCGACGAGATCGCGCTCATCGTCGTCGGCGACATCAACAGAGGCATGCTGCTCACCTTCGCTATCACCCTCGCGCTGGGCGCTGTGTCGACCGCGGTCAACCAGTCAATCCGCGTCCTCGACTCCGCCGACCAGGTGCGCGCCCTGTCCTACATGGGGTCGCCGCGCGGCTTCATGGACCGCAGCCGTCGCCTCGAGGTCGCGATTCCCGCGTTCGTCATGATCGTTGGCTCGATGCTGCTCGGCATGGTGTTCATGTCGCCGATGCTGGCGGCGGGCGCCGGAAAGGGTGTCCTCATTGCGCTCGCCTCAGCGATTGTGGGCGTCATGCTCATCGTCGTTGCCTCCGAGGCGACCGTTCCGCTGCGCCGCCGCATCCTGTCGAGCGTGCGCGAGGGACGGGAGTAGAGCGCTCGTCGCCAGTCGCGTGGTCCGAGCTACGGGGGAATGTAAAACCGTCGGGCGCGCGAGTGCATGGAGAAGGGGGGGCGAACCTCTTGGTTCGCCCCCCCTTCTGGTAGCTCACTTCTCGAGCTTGTCCTTGATGTCCTCTGCCTTGTCCTTGGCGTCCTCGGCGATCTCCTCTGCCTTGTCCTTGGCGTCCTCGGCGGCCTCTTCGACCTTGTCCTTGGCGTCCTCGGTGGCCTCTTCGACCTTGTCCTTGGCGTCTTCTGCCTTGTCCTTGGCGTCGCCAGCGAGCTCGGCGAGCTTGTCCTTGGCTTCTTCAGCCTTCTCCTTGGCCGCGTCAACGACCTTCTCGAAGCCTTCTTCAGCCTTCTTGGCCAGATCTTCCAGGCTCATGATTCTCTCCTCAACGTAGGGTCGTTCGATGCTTTGAGCGAACATGGCTAGCCTAACACATAGTGTGACGGGCAGCTCATTTTGCAAGGGGGTGCAAGTCGTTTGCTGGTTCGCGGCTCCGATCAAATTGTTTGGAATTAAAGAAATCAAATACATGTGACACGCGCCTCATGGGTGCTAGGATTGCGCCATTCACACCGCAATAGTCGATGGAGACATCGTGTACCGCTCGCCTTCCCAGTACTCGCAGGCAGAGGGGGCCGGTGGGGCCGCGCGAGGAGCGCAGGTCACCAGGCCAGCCGCGCGTCGCCGGCGCCCCGCGCCGCCCTCGTATCCGCCCGCCGTGCGCCCGAGCGTGCGTGCGCAAGCCGACCTCGACGAGGAGATCTTCTCGCTATCCGCCTCGACCCGATGCTCACTGTCCATGGGTGCGCGGCGCTCTACGAGGCTCGGGGCCTTCGTGGCTGCCGTGCTGCTCGCCGCGGCCGTTACGCTATGGTGATGGTAGTCATCACCCCAGCGTCGGGCAGTGAAAAGATCAGGCATGAATGAGAGTAAGAGCGGAGCGTCCCCTTCGACGAAGAAGAGTGGAAACTACAAGATTCCGCTCATTCTTGGTGCTATTGGGCTTTTGCTGATGATCAGCCCGTTCTTCTATTCGGCGTATGTCGATGCAACCGTCGGTCGGGGTGGTCCCGATGATGTTTCGGCGGGTTGGGCCTTCGTGTGGGCCTTCTATCGCTTCACTCCGGCCGGCGTCATTGTTCTCGTTATCGCCCTGTTCATGGCGTTCGCGGAGAAGATATCCAACATACCGAGCAGCGACAACTAAGGTTCGTCGCCTGGCTGAGCCTGGCAGCGTGAGGTCGCCCCAGCCTCGTCCCCGGTGCGAGCACCCGTGCCTCCCGTCGGGCACAATGGACCCATGATGACCCCCACTGACCCTGCGCGTTACGCGGGCGCCGACCTGCGCCTGGCCGCCGTCGACATGGATGGCACCCTCCTGGACGACGATAAGAACTTCCCGCCCGGCATGGACGAGCTGCTCGACCAGATGGACGCGCGCGGCGTCACCTTCGCGCCCGCGTCCGGGCGACAGGTGTGGACACTCATCGACATGTTCCCCGGGCGCCCCGGCATGACCGTCATCGGGGAGAACGGTGGGATCGTCATGCGCGACGGTGTCGAGGTCTCCTCCCACCCGGTGGACACCCCCACGGTGCGCGAGGTCATCCGCCTCGTCCGTGAGGCCACCTCGGGGCCGGATGGGATCGACGGCGGCCTGGTCATGTGCGGCAAGCAATTCGCCTACGTCGAGCGCACCTCCGACCGCTTCGTCGACGGTGTTCTGCCCTACTACCACCGCACCAAGCGTGTGGATGATCAGATCGCCATCATCGACGCCATCGAGGCCGGCGAGATTGACGACGCGATCGTCAAGCTCGCTGTCTTCGTCCTCGGCCCGGTTGAGGCGCTCGCGGAGGCCACCCTGGCCAACTTTGCCGATACTCACCAGTACGCGATTTCCGGCGCGAACTGGGCGGACCTGCAGATCCGAGGCGTCGACAAGGGCAGCGCAGTACGCGACCTGCAGCGTTTCCTCGGGGTGGATCGTTCCCAGACCGCCGTCTTCGGCGACGCCGGGAACGACCTGTCCATGATGAGCGAGGGGGACCTGTCCTTCGCGATGGCCAACGCCTCGCAAGACGTCGTCGAGGCCGCGCGCTTCATTGCTCCCTCCAACAACGAGGCAGGGGTCGCCCAGGTGCTGCGCACCCTCCTCGGGTGAGCGCGTCGCGTGACACACAGGAGTAGTGAGACGAGTGCGCCTCACCCTCAGCATTCTGAGCAACAGTCTTCGGGACCATACGCGCCTGCGCACTCCGCGTCCGAGGGCTACCTGGTGGCTCTGCAGGGCTTCGCTCCGGGTCCTGTTCCCGTGACTCAGGGACCCGTGACTTAGGAGGTGAATCGAGTGTCGATCATCTTGGGTGTTGTCGGGTGGGCCCTCATCGGCCTGATGGTACTGGCCATGTGGCTTTCTATCCGAGCCAGCGCATCCGATCCCGACCCGAGTGGCAAGGAAGCGATCGGATTCTTGCCGCTCTTTGCGCTGATGTTTATTGGCCCGGTGAACCTCGCCGGTGGTGTTATCGGGATTGTTGGGGCAGTGGGAAAGCTGACGACGCGGAAGCTCAACTGGCTGGGAATCCTCCTGAACGCGAGCCATACGTCGTCTTCACCGCCTTCATGATCATTCTGATGTTGTTCATGTAGGTCACTGAAGCGTCGGATGGAGATAGTGATGAATGACCACACCGGTCCCGCACCTGTGCCCAACAAGCGAGTGTTGCGAACGATGTGCAGGTTGTCCTTGGCCTGCGCACTCGTGGGACTTGCCGTGATCATCGGGGGTTTCATCGTCCTGTCGACCTCGGTTTTTGACGAGATGAGCGCCGGCGCTAACCTCGTCGTTCCCGGCGACTCTGGGGCGATGAGAGACGACGCGTTTATCCGTTCTGTCCTGCCCGTAGCCAGCGCGGCGGGGATCATTCACCTGGCGGGTGTCATCGCCGGGTTCGTGGGGCGAAAGCACGCCGAGGATCGCGCGGAGCTCGGGCACTGTGCGCTTGGAGTGGGTGTGAATGCATTCTTCCTTGGCTGCGCCGGTATCATCCCCGCCGCGGGTATCGTGAGTAATCCGGGTGATCTTGTTCCCCTCCTCGTTCTGTGTGGTGCTGCGGTCCTGTCCATGTGTGTTTCCCTGTTTGAGCGCTTCTTCAGCAGTGCGGGTGCGACATCGGTGGGGCTGGGGGTCGCAGGCTTGCTGACAATGGGTCAAGCGTTGCTCATCGGTCTGTTTGCGATCCTCAAGGAATTCGCTACGACATCGGAGGATCCGTTCTTGCCTGGCCTCACTGTCATCATTGTCTGCCTCTACGCGGGCGTCCCGGTGGGCATCGCCCAGCTGACGGGCTTGATCAAGGGAATACGGGCGCGTCGGAACGCCGACAGCGCGGCCGAGCGGGTGCTCGCTACGTGGGGAATAGTCCTGAATGTGCCCCTGTGCTGTTGCGTTCTGTTCCTTCCCCTGGTGGTTCTTACCTCAATCTCGTAGAGCGCTCATCCCAGCTCATTCCTCCTCGCGTTAACACCCTCTCTCCATTAATTTCAGTTCTTGAAATACGTTTTGGAGTGAGGGGTTCATGGAAGCTCCCGACAGCACGCGTGAGAACGGTGCGCCCGCCCACGAGCTGCCGGGTGTCAATCGTTTGTCCCTGATGTGCGGCATCTCCACATGGGTGATCGTTGCGATCACCTTTTTCGCCCTCTCCCTCATCTATGACGGCATCCTGTCGTTTATGAACGTCGATCACTCCTGGGACCTCATCTAGTACTTTGTGATTGCGGTGATCGGCGGCTTCGTCGCGACATGCATCGGTTTTTCTGGTTTCGTCGTCGGCCTGTCAGGGGTCACCCAACGCGGGGCTTCCAAAAAACAGAGGTATGCCAGCTTCTGGGGAGTCCTCCTGTGTCTAAGCCTGCTCGCCGCCATCGCCCTCTTCATCTACCTGGTGGACGCGGGGGTCATCGACTGGATCAAAGGGTAGTTATCAGGTCGCAGGTGAAGATGCACATATGCATGCTTGAAAGGACAGATGAATGAGCGACTCCAACGACATTCCCGCGCCGAGCACCCCTTCGGTGCCCACCGTTGCCGATGACGGTACGCGCGCGGCAGCGTCCGCCGGCAGTGCGTCCGTTGCCTCGCGGCCCGTGCGCACGCGAAGCACGTGGACCCTCTCCATGGTGTGCGGCGTCGGCGGCTGGCTTTTAATCGCTGGTACGATCGTCTTGGGCGTTTACAACAGCCTCACGGCCGCGAACGAACATGACGCTGTGCTGCGAGAATACGGTTTCGGCTATGCCATCGTCCTCATGCTTCTCCTGGTCTTCGTCATCAACGTCATCGGTGCCTGGGCGTGGTTGGTAGTCTCGTGACGTGAGGAGGCCTCGAGCCTCGTCGGCCTCGTCATCGAGGGCCTGTTACCGCCATGGGAGGTTCCGACTCCCTCTCGTTTAGGATTGTCGTGGTCGCCCGAATGGGCACGACGGTCAACCTATGAAGGATCAACGATGACGATGCCCAATCCTGTCGGTTCGGGGATGCCCGACTACTCCGGCAGCGTGCCGGGTAATCTGGGCACGGTGCCTGCCTACCCCGGTACCGTGCCAGGAAACCCCTACGCCGACATGCAGCCGGCGCCGGAATTTGCTGCTCCGCCCTGCAAAGCCCTCGGCGTAACCTCCATATGCCTTGGTGTTGTTGGGATCGTCCTCTGCGTTGGCGGGCTGTTCTTTGGAGCCTATATCTCGTTCGACGCGGATGACTCCTTTGAGAGGGCTATGGCTCCGCTCGCCTTCATATTTGGTGCCGTAATGATCTACATCCCGGGCGCGATCATGAACATCGTTGGTCTCATCCTTGGCGCGACTGGGCGCAAGCGGGTGCAGGATCCGCGTGGCTGGAAGGTCTACAAGGTTGGGATTTGGATGAATGTCATCCCGATGATCCTGTTCCTGGCTGCTGTTGTGCTCACCATCCTCTTTGCGATGGCGTACTAATCCATCCGGAATGCCGCTGTTTGATAGCCGCCAACGATTAGAGGAATTTACTGTGACAGCCCCATATTCGAATGGTCCTGGCCCACATGTGTTTCCGGGGCAGGATCCCCAGCAGCTCGCCGTGCCGGGACGCAGCCGAGGACAGGCCCTTGGTGCGGCGTGCCGCGGATTCGGGATCACCGGACTTGTTGTCTTCGCATTGGTTATCTTCGGGACGCTGGTGTACGTGCTGATTCCCAGGGGTGAGCACGGGCTGGACCTGGCTCCGATTGCCTTCATCTTCATAGCCGGATTCTTCTCTATCCCCGTCGTCGTGGTGAACATTATCGGTCTGGTCCTCGGCATCATTGCGCTCCACAAGACGAAGAATCCCACCGAACGCGGCTACGTCGCCCGCGGCCTGCTCATGAACGCTGCACCGCTCACGGTTGTCGGCCTCGTCGTTCTTCTGATCCTCTTGATCTACGGGTTCTTCTACCTCATCTCGCTGTTCTAAAATCGTCTAATCCGACGGCCTCTGCTCCTACACCATCGACCCCCAAGGAACTCCTGTGACAACACCGAATCCCCAGGTCCCCGACCCGAACGATGTGGCGGGGTACAACCCCCAGCAGGTTCCGGCTCCCCCTCAGGTGGAGTATGCGCCGGTGGAAGCCATGCAACCCGACATGCAGCAGAGTTGGGGGCAGATGCCCGTGGGGGCCGAGGTGCAAGCAGGCTTCCCGCAGCTAGGGCCTGGGGTCTACGGACCTACGGTGCCTGCTCGCCGTCGCACGTCATACAAGCTAGCGGTCATTTTGCTCGCAGTTGGCTTGTTACTTGCGGTTTCGCCCTTCCTTGCCGAGGGGCTCATTGGGCTCGTTCCCGGCAATCATGGCGATGGTGGAGACGGCTTGTTATGGCTCGCAGTCATCATGTTGTTCTACCTCACGCCGCTCGGCATCATCCTTATCCTGGTCTCTGGAATCGTGGCAATCGTGGTTGCTCTGATGAACTCATCCTCAAAGAGCTGATCCCGAGAGACGACAGACCCCGCGTCGAACCACCAAACGGCGGTGACGCGGGGTCTTTTCTGTCCTACTTGGCGTGGTAGCGGGGGCTGCTGCCCAGGTGAATTGGTGTGGGGATGTCTGTGTCTTTCAGGATGCTTTCGTCGATGCCACGGTAGGTGTAGGTGGGGTCTCCGGCGATGCGTCGGGGGTCGACGAGGCCGGCGAGGTACTGCTGGGACTCTTCATTTGTGGGGCCCAGGTCGCTGTAGCCCTTGTCCATGAGCGGGTTCTCGTCGGGGTACTGGGACGGATCGGTGTTGACCATGGCTCCGGGGTCTGCTCCGCCGTATCCGATGTACTTGTTCCACCCGCCTTGGTCAGTGCGAGCTGTGTGCGTGAGCAGTTGGAGGAGTTGGTTGCTGGTGGCGTTAGGCCACTTCTGCTTGGCCAGGGCCAGGAAGCCTGCGACCAAGGGCGTGGCGTTGGAGGTGCCTCTCGTGCTGATGTTGGTGTTGTTCTCGTAGTTGTGGGCGAGGATGGGGCCTCCCACGGCCGCAACGGTCACTCCCTTACCCCACGAGGAGTATTCGGCGCGCTTACCAGAGGTGTCGATGGCGCTGACACTGACCACCCCGGACCACTTGCCATAGCTATCAATAGTATTTTCCTCGTTGTCGTTTCCGGCGCCGCTCACCACAATGACGCCCAGGGCGTTGGCGCGGGCGATCGCCCACTTCACCGAGTCGCTCGTGTCTCCACTTGAGGCGGAGATGCTGATGATTTGGGCGCCGTCAGTGATCGCCTGATTGATCAGCCACTCGGGCTCGTCGAGCGTGTTAGCGTGGTGACCGCGGCAATCGGACTCCGCCTTGTCTCCATCCTTGGGGAAGGTCGTGCGGTAGGCAAGGAGTGTTGCGTCGGGGGCGACGCCGTACTCTTTGGAGACCAGGAGCGATGCCATGGCCGTGCCGTGGCTCTTCGAATTGGCACCCGAGGTAACGGTGCACGGTGTTTTGTCGATGATTGTGGCGCCGGCCAGCTCGGGTGCGCTGGTGTCGACCTCGCCGTCGATGAGCGCGATGGTCACGCCCTTGCCCGTGTAGCCCTTGGCCCGCGCCTGATCGAGATGATAGTAGGCAAAGTGAGGCTGGTCGGCTGCTGTGATGGGCTCGGCGGCGTGCGCGGGAGCGGCGGGCAGGGCGATGGCCCCGGCCGCCAGGGCCAGGGTCATCGCGCACGCACCCGCAAAGTGCAGCCGCCGACGGTGACCGGACGCGTGGTTCGTGATCACCATTGGCGAGGATCCCATCCGTCGTCCTTCTGGGAGGCGGGCTTCAGATCCTTGTCCGAGCCGTAGGTCTGCGACATCGGGTTGACGTAGCCCGGGGGCAGCGCATCGTCCTCGTCGTCCTCGAACTTGAAGGCCTCGTACTTGCGCCGGCGCCCCTTCTTGTCGTCCTTGCCGCCACCGGCGCCCGCGCCGGCGCCGGCGCCCATGAAGCCGCCCATGCCGGGCCGCCCGGCCGCGCCCGAACCGCCAGAGGTGCTGCCGGCGCCCGTTTTTCCAGCGGCTCCAGCCGCTCCACCCGCGCCGTTCGTACCCGTCAGGCCGGTTGTCCCGCCCGATGCGCTCGCGCTACCGGGCAAGCCGCTGGCACCAAAACCACCGCCGGCAGCTGAGCCCCCGCGCAGCCCGCCGAGGCCGCCCGCGCCCAGGCCGCCTGAGCCGCCGCGACCCAGCCCGCCGAGCGAAGCGGCACCCAGGCCCGACGCACCGCGCGCGCCCAGGGCTGCGGCGCCGAGGGCACCCGCACCGAGGGCGCCCGCACCCGCCAGGCTCGTACGGCCGGAGGCGTCGAAGCGAGTGGAGGGCCCTCCGTTAATGTTCCACAGAGGATGGTGGCGATCGTTCGGGGGAGCGGGGGTGTATCCGCCGACGGTGCCGTTGGCGTAGCGCTCGCCGCCGATGCGGCTGTGCAGCAGGTCGATGCCCATCAGGTCCTCGGGGTTGGTGATGGGCTTGCTCCGGCTGCCCAGCTCGCCGTCCTTGTTGAACTTGTCGGGAATACGCCCGGACTGGAGCTTGCGCAGCTTCTCGGCGTCCGCGTCCTGCGCGGTCGGATCGTCGAAACCGTTCGGGTAGAGTCCGGAATTGGGGCCGCGCAGGTCCGATCGACCGTAGTCGGTGTCCCTGTTGCCTGGATACACACCAGGATCGTGGCTCGATACGTCTTTGATTCCCTTTTCGAGCTGATCGGCGACGGACGGATTGGAAGGCTGGGGGAGGTCGCCCGGGTCCCAAATCTTGTTGCTATCTTTCAACTCCTCCTGCAGCTCCTTGATGCGGGCGGCATTGTTCGCGAGCCCCTGCATCGAGTCGTTGAGTCGCTGGAGGATGTCCGTCGAGCTGGCTTCTCGCTGGTTGTTGGCCTGGGCCGCGATCGCGTCGTAGACGGCCGCGCCGGTCGATGCAACTGCGTTATATGCCATGCCAACGAGGCCGTACTGCTCCATGACCGGGATCGTCACCTCGGCCACGTCGCGCAGCTTGTCCAACCTGGCGTCAACGAGGACGGGAGAGAGCATCTCGGCCTCCTCGCGCGCGTGCTTCATGACGCGGCGCATCTCGACCTCGACCTGCGATGTTGCGAGATACGAAGCCTTCCAGAGCCTGACGCGTCGTTCCGCGTCCTCAAGCCACTTGTTGATGGCGTCGCCGGTTTGGCCCTGGAATCCCTGATACTCCCGGAAATGCTGGATGCGCTCTTCGGCCTCGCGAATGGCGTCCAAGGTGGAGCTGTGCTTGCTGTCGTAGTCGGACAGGGTCTCATTCGCCTTCGCGTCCTCTACGAAACGCATGAGGCGCTTGTACATGGGGCTGTGAACCACTGGAATATCCTTTCGTGGGTTCAGAACTCGGAGCTACCGGCTGCGTTCGGGTTGGTGTTATCCTGCGACTCCGACGGTGAGGTCTGGGATGTCGAAGCGGATGAACCTGACCCGGCGCCCGCTCCGGATCCGGCGGCCGCGGCGGCGACGGCAGGGTCCTGGGCCATGGCCGCACTTGTCTGCGAGAAATAACCTGCGTTCTGCTCTTCCATCTGTCGGAAGGCTTCCTCGGACTGGTCAACCTTCGTGCCGAAGTCGAGGAAGTGGTTTCGCTCCTCCTTAAAGCCATCACCTAGTAGGAGGTAGGAGTCCTGCAGTGCGCGGCGTGCAGCGTCGACGCCGGCCTCCTCGCCCCACACGGATTCAACCTGGGCGTCGGCCAAGGTGCCGATGCTGTCGGCGGCAGTCATGAGAGACTCCCCGCCTCTCTCCGCGTCCTGACGCGTCTGATCGTGCTTATCTGAGTCGAAGCTGACGTCGCTCACGAAAACCTCCAGGCGAAACAAGCGCAGGCGCGGCCCGCAGACATTAATGAGATGATGCTCATCATATGACCAACCGGCAAGGCTCGCAAAAATGCTCGGTAACTGCGAGCTGCGTTCCGGAAGAAAGTAACCCTTTCAATAAGAGAAGTGTGAAGGCGTCTGCGCGAACGGGCGGGGGCCGCGACGCACTGCGCCGCGGCCCCCGAAGCAAAAACCTCTCAGAAGGTTAAATTCACTCGCCCGCCTCGAAGGTGGCCTTCTCAGCCTCGGTGTTCGGCACGAAAGAATCCGTGTCCAGGTCCGCCCAGTACTCCTCGGCCCACGGATCCTCGATCGGCTGCGAACGCTTCCACAGGATGTAGCCCGCGCCGGCGACGGCACCCACCAGGGCCGTCAGGCCGAAGGCGCGCAGCGCGCGGCACTTACGGCGCTTACGCGTGGGTGTGGTGAGGGCGATAGCCGAAGCCTCGGAAGCGCGGCGAGCGCGCTCCGACAGCGAACCGCGAGCTGACAGCGCGGCGCCCGCCTGGTTGACGGCGAGGGAAGCGCGCGGCAGGTAGTCGTCCACGAGGTGCTCGCGAGCGTTCTCGATCGCCGGGCCGGCTTGCGCAGCGGCAGCCTGCGCACGAGCGGCGGCGTTCTCGATCGCGGGGGTCGCGTGCTCGATCGCGGAATTCAGCGCGGCCTGGGCGCGAGGCGCGGCCCAGTCGACGCCCTGGCCAGCCAGATCGGCAGCCCGCACGGCAACCTTGCCGGCGTAAATGGCAGCGGCGTCGCGAAGCTGCTGAGACGATGCGCGCAGCTTATCTGCATCGAAAGTCGGCGAAGTAACCATGATGTCTCCGATTCTGTCCACAATAAACAGGGGCGCGGACGCGCCACTCACTCCTATTGTGCAACAACGGGCTGTGATCTGCAGCCCACCGGCTCGCGTGAGGTGCGTGACGGACAGGAAACACCCAGGAAAAGATGCGACCATTACAGTCATGAAAGCTATTCTTCACACCTCCGCCGGCGACATCACCGTCGAACTGTTCCCCAACCACGCCCCCAACACGGTCAACAACTTCGTGACCCTGGCCAAGGGCGAGCGCGAATGGGTCGACCCCACGACCGGCCAGAAGACCTCCCGTCCCCTCTATGACGGCACCATCTTCCACCGCGTCATCCCCGGCTTCATGATCCAGGGCGGCGACCCCCTCGGCACCGGCACCGGCGGCCCCGGCTACCAGTTCAACGACGAGATCCACCCCGAGCTGAACTTCAACGACCCCTACCTGCTCGCCATGGCCAACGCCGGCAAGCGCATGGGCAAGGGCACCAACGGCTCCCAGTTCTTCATCACCGTGGCCCCCACCCCGTGGCTGCTCGGCAACCACACCATCTTCGGTAAGGTCGCCGACGAGGAATCCAAGCGCGTCGTTGACACCATCGCCACCACCCCCACGGGCGCCCAGGACCGCCCCGTGACGGAGCAGGTCATCAACTCCATCGAGATCGTCGACTGACTCTCTCCCCTCATCATCGACGAGGCCGGGGCCGCCCCCGCTGCTGCGTGCAGTGACCGGGATGGTACGCCCCGGCCTCGTCCCTTACCCGCCTGCTGAAAGGGAAGCTATGAGCATGCCGAGCTACGGCCAGCGCTCTGACCCGCACGCCGCCCCCGACTGCCCGCGCCACCCGGGTGTGCGCAGCGTCGACTACTGCAAGCGCTGCAACCGGCCAATGTGCGTGGACTGCGCGATCCCCACCGAGGTCCGCTCGATCTGCGTGGACTGCACGTCCTCGAAGAAGCGGTGGATGGGCTCCGCCTCGCGTGCGGCCGCGACCGGCACGCCGGTCGTCACCTACGCGATGATGGCGATCTGCGTCCTCATGTACGTCGTGACCCTGCTGGCGCCCACCACGAAGCTCAGCCTGGCGCTCGTGCCCGCGTGGCTGATGGCGCACCCGTGGACGGTCCTCACCGGCGCGTTCCTGCACGGGGGTATCATGCACATCCTGTTCAACATGCTCTCCCTGTACTGGGTGGGGCGCGCGATCGAACCGGTCCTGGGCCGGTGGCGCTTCCTCACCCTCTACCTGGTGAGCGCGCTGGGCGGCTCGGCCTTTATTCTCGTCTGGTGCCTCATCCAGCCCTCGGAGATCTTCGTGAGCACCGTGGGCGCGTCGGGTGCAGTCTTCGGCCTGTTCGGCGCTGTGTTCGTCCTCCAGCGCCTGGGCGGCTCAGACACGACCGCGATCCTGACGCTGCTCGGCATCAACCTCGTCTACGGCTTTATGGTCAGCGGCATCTCCTGGCAGGGCCACATCGGCGGGGCGATCGCCGGCGTGGGCGCCACGTGGGTCCTGGTGCACATGGCCCGCCCACGTCCGGGCGTCACGCAGGTGCACCAGAACCGGCGCGAAGCGGTCGTCGCACTCGGCATGATCGCCGGCATGCTCGTGCTCAACGCGCTCGCGTTCCGCGTCCTGTACGAGGTCTACGGCGCGTGACGGGTCAACGGCCGACAGGCACATGACATCTAAGGATGACCTAATATAGGAAGGGTCCGGCAAATAGTGCCGGACCCTTCCTCATGCGCCCATAGGAGAGACCATGACCAGCCCCTGGGACCTGTACGACCAGCTCATCGACGAGATCCCCGCCGACATCACCGTCACCCAGATCCTCACCGACGGCAAATGGCGCCGCGTCGCCTCCAGCGAAGACGGCGTCGGCATGGCCTTCGGCATGAACGTCCAGTCGCGCCCGCGCGCCACCGAGGACCCCTCCGACCTCGTCGGCCGCCCCCTGCGTGACATCGCCGCCCTCGCCAAGTCCTGGAACTTCGAGGACGCCGGCATCGGCATGGCAGCTGTCAACTCCTATCACTCTCACCCCGTACGTGCCCTCGCCCACGGATTCCGCCCCTGCAAGGAAAACAACTGGGCGCGCACCTTCCACCCCTACGCGCCCCTCGTCGCCGGCAAGCGCGTTGCCGTCATCGGCCACTTCCCCTTCGCGTCCGCCGCCATGCCCGACGCCGCCGAGCTCAACATCCTCGAACGCAACGTCCTCGAAGGCGACTACCCCGACTCCGCTTGCGAATACCTCCTCCCCGAGATGGACTACGTCTTCATCTCCGGATCCGCATTCGTCAACAAGACGATGCCGCGCCTCCTCGCGCTCGCTTCCGACGCTCACACCGTCGTCCTCGGGCCCTCGACACCCGCGTCCCCCGCGATCCTGCACGCCGGCGCCACCACCGTCATGTCCTTCGCCAGCGCGCACCCCGCGCGCCTTGAAGACGGCCTCGCCGGACGCTCCCTCCTTGGCATGTACGACGCCGGCATGAGGGTTGAGCTCTGCAGGCCGTAACCCGAGGACGAGGCCGTGACCCGGAAGTCAGCCACGGCCTCATCGATAGAAATAGTGGGGCGTCCCGGCCACTGCCGGAACGCCCCACACTCACACTCACTGGAGACGGCAGGCTCGCGTCCGCCGCGCCCCCGTCAACGCCAACGCAGCGTCATCAGGAAGCCGACCATCATCGTGCCCAGACCCACCGCGATGTTCCACGCGCCCAGCTTCGGAACCGGGTAGGTGCCCGACGAAATGTAGTAGACAACAACCCACAGCAGGCCCAGAATCATCAGGGCCACAAACGTGGGCGCCCACCAGGCGGGGCTAAGCGGAATGCCGTCAGTCCAGTTCTGGATGTCAGTATCATCCTCAACCTCGTGCCCATTCTTCTTACGCTTCTTGGATTCGGCCACGTCGGGTCCTCTCTGCTGGCCCGCGCGGGAAGAAAACCGCCCGGCGGTGATGAATTAGTCGCAACACTAGCGTAGTCTCGGACGTGGAAAGTGCCAAAGCGCAGCGCCACATAAGGGGGAAAGATGCACGCACGCAGCGTCCGCCACATCGCCGGCGTGCTCGCCGTGACCGTCGCCTCCGGCCTCCTCTTCTCCGTCTCCGCGCTCAACGAACGCAAAAACCCCGCGGGAACCTCCGACCTGTCCACCCTCGTGCGCAACCGCCAGGAACAGGTCAAAGCCCTCGAAAACGAAGTCTCCTCACTCGATATGCAGATCCAGAGCTACACCTCCGTCGCCCCCCAATCCGGCGACGAGGACGTCTTCACCGCTCGCTCCACCCAAACCGTCACCGGCCCCGGCGTCCAAATCACCCTCAGCGACGCGCCCCCCGGAGAGATTCCCGAAGGCGCAACCCCCAACGACCTCGTCATCCACCAGCAAGACATCGAAGACGCAATGAACGCGCTGTGGAGCGGAGGCGCCGAAGCCATGACCGTCCAGGGCGTGCGCATCACCTCGCGCACCGTCATCCGCTGCATCGGCAACGTCATCCTCGTGGACGGAACCAGCTTCTCCCCGCCCTATGTGATCCAAGCAATCGGTGATCCTGCCACCCTGCGCGCGACGGTTACTGCAAACCCACGTATGGTGAATTATCAGGCCTACGTGACAAAGTATGGCCTCGGGTGGGACATGCAGACCAAAGACTCCCTGAGCTTCGCGCCCGCAACTACCCCCCTGACCGTCAACTACGCAACCGTGGAGGAATCGAATGGGTGAACACGTCGCCCCGACCACGCCGGCTAAGAAAAAGCGCTCCAACATCTTCTGGAACATCGTCGGTGTCGTCGGTGAACTGCTCATCACCTTCGCCATCATCGTCGGCCTCTTCTCCGTCTGGCAGCTCTACTGGACGACCTACGAGGTCGCCGGACAGGTCTCCCAGACCATCGCCTCGTACGAAGAAGAGCATCAGCCCTCCAAGCGCGCCCTCGGTGAAGTGCGCACCGATGATCCGCCCGCCTTCGACCGCGAAGTCGGCGACGGCGAGGTCTACGGCCTCGTCCACGTGCCCACCTGGGACTGGATGAAGATCCCCCTCGCCGAAGGCATCACCTCCTACGTCCTCGACCAGGGATGGGCCGGCCACTACGACATGACCACCCAGCCTGGCGGAGTCGGCAACTTCTCCATCGCCGGTCACCGCCGCACCTACGGCAACAACTTCCGCTGGATCGACCGCCTCACTCAGGGCGACAAGGTCGTCGTGGAAGTCGACGACCACTACCTCGTCTACTCCATGGTCTCCTCCGAGATCATCGACGCGACCGACCCCACGCAGATGCGTGTCGTCGCCCCCGTCATCGACGACGTCTCCTGGTCCGAAACCCCCACCGAGCGTTGGATGACCATGACCACCTGCCACCCCGAATACGGCAACTGGCAGCGCTACATCGTCCACCTCAAGTTCGAATCCTGGACCCCCAAGGACACGGGCGTCCCCGCCGAACTCGTCGACGAACCCACGAACTGAAGGACCCCACATGTACGCATGGATCTTCCGCCACCTGCCCGGCCCCACCTGGTTCAAAGTCATTGAATCCCTGGCCCTCATCGGCGCGGCCGTCGCCGCCCTGTTCACCTGGGTCTACCCCTGGGTCCAGTCCTACCTGGAACTGGGACAGTCCTCCGTCGGCGGCGCCTGAGTCGCTCGCTTGAGGATGGGACGAGGTCGGGGCACCCCGGCCTCGTGTCGTATCCACGGACGTCGGTTGGGTGCCGCCGTACGCGACTGCGCGCCCGGAGAGCGGACAGCGCCCGCGCGCCCACTAGGGGAGCGCCCTACGATGGATGCCGGAGAAGAGGCCACGGCCTCGTACATGAAAGGACCCGCGATGGCACGAATCCTCTGCGTCGACAACTACGACTCGTTCGTCTTCACGATCGTGGGCTACCTGCGCCACCTGGGTGCGACCGTCGACGTCGTGCGTAACGACGTCGTGGATCCCGCGTGGTTCGAGGCCGGCTACGACGGCGTCCTCATATCCCCCGGACCCGGCGACCCCAAGAGTGCCGGCGCGTCCCTGCAGACCATCGCCGACTGCGCCGAGCATGGCATCCCGATGCTGGGCGTGTGCCTGGGGCACCAGTCCCTCGGCGAGCTTTTCGGCGCGACCGTCGGGCACGCGCCCGAGCTCATGCACGGCAAAACCTCCGTCATCACGCATGACGGGTGCGGCGTCTTCGAGGGCGTGCCCTCGCCGCTGACCGTCACCCGCTACCACTCGCTGACGATCGACCCCGCGACCATGCCCGATGAGCTCGAGGTCTCCGCGACCACCGAGTCCGGCATCATCATGGGCGTGCGTCACCGCTCCCTGCCCCTCGAGGGCGTCCAGTTCCACCCCGAGTCTGTCATGACCCAGTCCGGGCATCTCATGTTCGCCAACTGGCTGGCCGCCTGCGGCGACGCCGACGCGCGCGAGCGGGCAGTGTCCCTGAAGCCCGTCGTCGCGGAGCGTTTCAAGCTGTAGGTTCCGCGGGGGCCATTGAGCGTCGCTGCCTGTACTGGATAGGACGTTCTGTTCTGGATAGGAACTGCTCTTCTGGATAGGTTATTTTCCTATCCAGAACGCCGTAACCTATCCAGATCGTCGTTTCCTATCCAGTTCTCAGGGCGCCGCAGCACAGCACCTGCCAACAGAGCTGGTTATCTGGCGGCCGTGCGTCGTGGAGGAAACGGTTCCACCGTGAAGAGGCGGGCGCACCGGTCCCTGGTATCCGTGCGTTGTCGAGGCCGCCCGCGCACTCCCGCGCGAACGCCCGCGCCCCCGCGCATACGCTGAGGCCCGCGCCGGAGGATCTCTCCTCGCAGGCGCGGGCCTCACTGACCAACGGGATGGTCGTGACACGGCGTCACCGCGACGCGATACAACCGATACGCGGGTCAGGTGCTCACTTTGGCGTGTTGGTGTTGCCGTTGTTATTGCCGCCGTTGTTTCCTTTCTGGCTGCCCTTCGATACCTTCAGCTTCACGGTCGAATTCTTCTCCACCTTCGAACCCTCGCCGGGCTCGACGGAGAGGACCTGGCCGGCGGGCTGGTTGCCTGCGACCTCTTCGATGGTGACGGTCAGGCCCAGGGCCTTGAGCTGCGCCTCGGCGTCCTCACGGCCCATGCCCACGACGGTGGGAATCTCCACCTGCGCGGCCTTGCCGCTCGAGATGGACACGCCAATGGCGGTGCCCTTCTTGACCTTCGTGCCGGTCGCGGGATCCTGCTCGACGATGCGGTCCTTCTCCTTCTCGGAGTCAACGCTCGTCACGTTGCCCAACTCCAGGCCGACGCCCTTGAGGGTGCTGCGCGCCTGATCCTGGGTCATGCCCGACAGGTCGGGCACGTCCACCTGATCCGAGCCGGAGGACAGGTAGGCGCGGATCGTCTGGCCTGCCTTCACCTTGGAGCCGGGGGAGGGGTTGGTCTGCGCGACCTTGCCCTCGGGAACGGTGTCGGAGGCGACCTTGCTGGAGTCGAGCTCCCACTTCAGGCCAAGGGCCTCGATCGCCTTACGGGCGTCGTCGGGGCTCATGCCAACCAGGTTGTCCGGCAGAGTCACCGAATCGGGGCCGGAGGAGATGGTGACGCGAACGGTCGCGCCCTTCTCGGCCTGCGTGCCCGCAGCGGGGTCGGTGGAGGCCACGGAGCCCTCAGCGACGGTGTCGGAGGCGACCTTGTCGGGGTTGAGCTCCCACGTGAAGCCAGCCTGCTCGATCTGGGTCTTCGCTTCGGCCTGGGTCAGGCCGACGACGTTGGGAACCGCGATCGACTTGGGCTCGGCGGCGCCGCGCGTGAGGGCCCACACCGAGCCGCCAATCAGCAGCAGGGCGATGAGCAACACGGTCGCGATGATCGCCGTGCGGCGCTTGCGGGCCTTGGCTGCCTCGTTCGCAGTGTCCTCGGTGGCAACAGCGGGCAGCGACGTGGAGGTCGCGGCCATCACCGCGGCGGGCGCGTGGCTGGGGACCGCGGCCATCGGCGTGGTCGCGGCGGTGCGTGCGGACGCCATGCCGGCGGCGGGCAGGACCTCGGTCGCCCATGAGTCGGTGGGCGGCGCGCCCACGTCGAGGCCTCGGGCCACGCGCTGCAGGTCCGCGAGCATTGCTGCGGCGCTCGGGTAGCGGTCCTCGCGGTTCTTCGCCAGGGACTTCAGCACCACGCGGTCGAGCGAGTCCGGGATGTCGGACAGTATCGACGAGGGCGTGGGCGGGATCTGCTCGACGTGCTGGTAGGCGACGGCGACGGCCGAGTCACCCTTGAAGGGCGGGCGGCCCGTCAGCAGCTCGAAGAGGACGACGCCGGTCGAGTACAGGTCGGAGCGAGCATCAACGGTCTCGCCGCGAGCCTGCTCGGGGGAGAGGTACTGGGCGGTGCCGACGACGGCGTTCGTCTGCGTCATCGTGGCCTGCGAGTCCGTCAGGGCGCGCGCGATGCCAAAGTCCATGACCTTGACCTTGCCGTCCGACGTCAGCATGATGTTGCCGGGCTTGATGTCGCGGTGCACGAGGTGGTTCGCGTGCGAGTACTGGAGGGCGGACAGGACGCCTGACACGATCTCGATTGCCTCGTTGATCGGAACGGCCGTGCCGTCGGAGATCAGGTCCTTGACCGTGTGCCCCTCGACGTACTCCATGACGATGTAGGGCACCGCGATCGAGCGGCCGGTCGCATCCTCGATGATCTCCTCGCCCGTGTCGTACACGGCGACGATGTTCGGGTGATTCAGCGACGCCGCCGACTGCGCTTCGCGGCGGAAGCGCGCCTGGAAAATCGAGTCCTGCGCCAGATCGCGGCGCAGCATCTTGATTGCTACGACGCGCGACAGGCGAGTGTCGAAGCCCAGGTGGACTTCGGCCATTCCGCCTCGCCCGATGAGCGAGCGGACCTCGTATCGGCCAGCTAGACGGTGGGCCATGGGCTCTGCCATGTCCTAACCTCCTCGATAATGTGTGCTCCCGCACTTGGTTGCATCAGGGAGCCAAGCATGTGTTTGATCGTAATAGCTGCAAGCGCGATGAGCGCAATCACGATGATTGCGATGATGACTGCGCGAATAATCTGCCTGGATGCTGGGACGGGTGGTGCGACGACGCTGCGCGAGTACGCGGTCTTGGCCGCCGGACGGATACGTTGCGCGCTGCGAGCGTCGAGCTCGTGCCAGCGCGGCCCGCGCTTCGCCTTCTCGTGCTGCGGCTCGTAGACCGAGCGTCGCTGGTGCTTTGAGGGCGTGGCTGCGCGAGGCTGGGGAACGGTCCCGTACACGCGCGGCGACGAGGCCGTGGCCGCCTTGTCGCGGCGAGGCGACTCGGAGCGGGCGGGCTGAGGAATGCGCGGGGTTGCCTGACGCTTGGCTTCTTCGGCCTCGCGGCGTTCGCGGGCCTCGCGGCGTTCGCGGGCTTCTTGAAGCTCGCGCTGGCGCCGTTCTTCCTCGCGGGCGACGGCTGCGCGGCGCTGTTCCTCGGCTGCGTCTTCGGCCTGGCGGGCCGCCACGCGTTGGCGCAGTCGCTCGGCGAGGGCGGCGCGTCGATCCTGCGGCTCGGACGGCAGTGGGGTCTTCGGTGCGGCGGCCTGCGCGGGCACAGGAGCAGCGGGTGCAGGAGCCGGGTGCGTGGGGGCTGTCTTGGCTGTGGATCGCGTCGGGATCGGGGCCGACACAGGTGCCGGCGGATTCGCTGAGGGGGCCGGGACGGCTGCGTGGCGACCGGTCGAGGTCAGCGACCGGACGGCACCCGACACCGCGGGCGGCTGCTCGCCGGTTGTCTCGGGGTGCAGGCGACGAACCCGGGTAGGAGCGGACACGGGGCGAGAGACCGGGGGAACCTCGGCCTCGTCGAGGATACGCGGGACGGCGGCGTGGTGACCCGTGATCGGGATCGGGGCCGAGGAGGGGGCGATCGTCGTCGCTTCGTCGAGGACGGGCAGCTTGGCGTGGCGGCCCGTCGTCGCACGCACCTTCGGAGTGAGTCCCGAGGGGGGCTGCAGCATCTCGTCGGGCAGCGTGCGGCGTGTCAGGTGACGCACGGGCGCGACGATCGGCACCGACGGCTGGACGGGCGTGCGCACCTCTTCGGGGCGCTGCGCGGCCTTCGGCAGGGGCAGCGGGCGAGGGGTTACGGACACGCCCATCGCTTTGGCGGCGCTCGCGATTTCGCGCACGGCTGCGGACCCGGACTCGGGGCGCTTCGCGGGGTCCTTCTCCAGCAGGTGCAAGATGACGTCGGCCAGGGGCTCGGGCACGAAGTCCGGCAGCGGCGGAACGGGATCGTTGACGTGCGCGAAGGCGATGTCCACCTGGGTCTCGCCGGTGAACGGGCGTCGACCGGCTGCGGCCTCGTAGGCGATGACACCCAGGGCGTAGAGGTCACCGATGGGGGTGGCGACCTCACCCATGGCCTGCTCGGGCGGCAGGTACTGGGCGGTACCCATAACCATGCCCGCGGCGGTCAGGTTGACCTGCCCCTTCGCACGAGAGATGCCGAAGTCTGTCAGCTTCACCATGCCATCAGTGCGAACAATGATGTTCGCGGGCTTGATGTCGCGGTGTACGACGCCCGCGCGCGCGGCAGCGCCCAGCGCCATCGCGACCTGCACGAGGATCGGCAAGAGGTACTCGGGCTCAATGCGGGAGCCGCCGCGCAGGTAATCCGTCAGCGGATGGCCGTCGACGAGCTCCATGATGATCCAGCCGATGCCGTCTTCCTCGCCCGAATCCTGAGTGTTGGCGATATTCGGGTGCGAGATCGACATCGAGTTACGGGCCTCGAGGCGCAGGCGCGAGAGCGAGAGCTCCTCGCCCGTCAGCTCGGGGCGCAGGACCTTCGCGGCGACGATGTGGCCGCTGACGCGGTCGCGGGCTTTCCACACCTCGCCCATGCCGCCCTGGGCGATCGGGGTGAGGAGCGTGTAGCGCCCTCCGAGCACTCGCCCGGCACCGGAAGTCATGCGTGGCGTACTCACTGCAGCCCCGCTTCCAGGAGGGCGCGGGCGATCGGGCCGGCCACGTCTCCGCCGTGGGGCGTGGGATCGTTGTCATCGCCCTCGACAAGGACGGCGAAAGCGATGCGTGGGCTGTCCGCCGGGGCAAAACCGACGGCCCAGGCGTTCGCGCGGTCGCCGTTGCCGGTCTCTGCGGTGCCGGTCTTCGCGGCCACCGCAATGTTCGGCAGGGCCATCGTCGTGCCGGTGCCGTAGGGCTGGGAGACCACGGATTCCATCATGGCGCGCAGCTTCGAGGCCGTCTCCGACGAGATTGGTTTACCGGCGTCGGTCGGGCTGTTCGTGCGCACGACCTGGTTGTCGGCGTCCACGATCGAGTCGATGAGGTAGGGGGTCATCATCTGGCCGTCGTTCGCGATGGCCTGGGCGACCTGCGCCATCTGCAGAGGCGTCGTCTGAACCGTGTACTGGCCGATCGAGCTCATCGCGAGCTGCGCGGCGTCCGCGTCGGCGGGGAACACGGAGGGCGTTACCGTCAGCGGAATCTGAGACTCACGGCCAAAGCCGAAGCGGTTCGTCACGTCGAGGAGCTGCTGGTTTGTCAGCTGCTCGGAAGCCAGCACGAAGGTCGTGTTGCATGAGCGCGCGAAGGCCTCGGTCAGCGTCGGTTCGCCGTCGCCGCAGGTGGAGGACTCGATGTTGGAGACCTCGGTCGCCGTGCCCGGCAGGGTCGTCGACACGGGCGAGGGCATGTGCATATCCGGGTCGGCGAGGCCGTTTTCGATAAGGGCGATCGTCGTGAGGATCTTGAACGTCGAGCCGGGGGCGTAGCGCTCGGAGATCGCGCGGTTGAGCAGGGGATTGTTTGGGTCCGAGGAGAGCGCGGAGAACGCGTCGGACACCGCGTTGGCGTCGGAGGAAGCCAGCTGGTTCGGGTCGAAGGTCGGCGACGAGTACATCGCCAGGACCGCGCCGGTGCGCGCATCGAGGGCCACGACGGCACCCTTTCGGTTACCGAGGGCCTCGGCCGCAGCCTTCTGCATCTGAGAGTTCAGGGTGAGGGAGACGCCGCCGCCCTGACGATTCTGGCCCGTCAGGAGGTTGCGTAGGCGCTGTCCGAGGAGGGTCTGGGACTGGCCGTCCAGGACGTCCTCCTCGGCGGCCTCAATGCCCGTCGACGCGTTGCCCACCGACGAGAAGTAGCCCGTGACCGGCGCGTATAGCGGCCCCTCGGAGTATGTGCGCACGTAGCGCTTCGAGTCTTCCTCGCGCTGCGAGGAAGCGACCGCCGTCTTGTCGACGATGATTGGGCCGCGGTCGGTTTCGGCCGCGTGCAGGATCGTGCGCTGGTTGCGAGCGTCGGCGTTGAGTGAGGACGCGGAAATGAACTGCGTGTTCGTGATGCCCACGCCCAGCAGGGCGAACATCAGGAGAACGATGATGAAGATCTTGCGGATCTGGTTATTCACGGCTCACTCACCTACTCCCACGGCAGGTTGGATACCGGAGTTCCACGGCGCGGGGGTCGAGGCCGGGCGGCGAGCAGCGTCCGACACGCGGATCAGCAGTGCGACGGTGATCCAGGAGGACACCATCGACGAGCCGCCCGCGGCCAGGAAAGGGGCCGTCAGGCCGGTCAGTGGAATGATGCGCGTGATGCCGCCGAGCACCACGAACAGCTGAATGGCCAGCGAGAAGCTCAGGCCGGTCGCCAGGAGCTTGCCGAAGCCGTCGCGCACAGTCAGCGCCGCGCGCAGGCCTCGCTGGATGAGGATCAGGTACAGGACCAGGATGGCGGCCATGCCGGTCAGACCCAGTTCCTCCGCGAAGGAGGACAGGATGAAGTCGGAGTTCGCCAGCGGCACGAGCTGCGGGTATCCGCGACCCCAACCGGTGCCCATGAGGCCGCCCGAGGCCTGGCCGAACAAACCCTGAACGAGCTGGTACGAACCTCGTTCGTACACCTCGGGATCCAGGGCGTTGAGCCAGATGTTGAAGCGCGTCTGCACGTGGCTGAAAGACTTCACCGCGATCGCGACGGCCGGCACGAAGAGCGTGAAACCGATGACCAGCCACGACACGCGGTTCGTCGCCACGTACAGCATCGCGACGAACAGGCCGAAGAAGAGGAGCGAGGTACCCAGGTCGCGCTGCAGGACGAGGATCGCGATGCCGATCAGCCACACGACCATGATCGGGCCGAGGTCGCGGGCGCGCGGCAGGCGCATGCCCAGGAACTTGCGGCCGCCGATCGCCAGGTTGTCGCGGTTCGTCACGAGGTATCCGGCGAAGAAAATCGCCAGCGTGATCTTCACGAGCTCACCGGGCTGGACGGAGATGGGACCCAGGTGGATCCAGACGCGCGCACCGAAGGTCTCCTGGCCCAGGCCGGGAATCATCGGCAGGAGCAGGAGGAACAGCGACAGCGCGCCGAAGGTGTAGGTGTAGCGGCGCAGCATGCGGTGGTCGCGCAGCATGATCAAGATGATGGCCGCGATAACGATCGCGATGCCCACGAAGAGCGCTTGGCGGAAGCCCACCACGGCCTCGTCCCTGCGTGCGTACGACAGGTCGAGGCGGTAGATCATTGCCAGTCCCAGGCCCGTCAGCGCGACGGCGACCGGCAGAATCACCGGGTCCGCGTAGGGGGCCAGGAAGTGCACACCGACCTCGGCAATGATGGCGATCGCGACGAGCACGCCGACCTGCGTGAGAAGGTTCGCGGGGATCTCCCCCGTGTAGTTCAGCGAGGTCAGCACGTAGCCGGCGATGCCGACGGCCAGAGCCAGGCCCATGAGGGTCAGCTCCAGGAATCGGCGAGGCCGGGCGGGCGCGATCGATACGGTAGCCATTAGGAGGCGCCCCCGCTCTGTGCCCCGGACTGGGCCTCACCGGACTGCGGCGCGCCCGACTGGGGCGTCGGCGACGAGGGGGTGTCGGGATGGACGACCGAGCGGCGCAGGCCCTCGATGTAGGAGTCGATATCGGCGCGCGAGGAGCGCAGCACCGGGGTGTCGAGGCGCTGGCGGTCCACGGGCGCGAGGTCGGACAGCGCGACGTTGGTGACCTCCACGGCGTGGGAGAGCTGCCACGGGCCGATCGACTGGGGGATGCCCTGGTAGATGACGACGTAGCCGTCCTGGCCGATCGCGTAGTACTGGGTCTGCGTCCACTTCCACGACATCCACGACGCGGCGACCACGAGGACCGTCACGAGTGAGACGAACACGGGGGTCCACCACGAGGAGCGGGGCTTGAGCTCGGCGGGGGCTTCGGCCTCGTCGCTGGGGGTGCCCGAAGCCGAGGAGCCCAGGGCAGCAGCGCGCGCGGCCGCTCCGTCTCCGCCGCGCGACTTGGCGTTGCGGTCGATGGCCGCAGCACCCACGATCTGCGGGGGAGCGGGCGGGAACGTGCCGGCGGGGACAATGTCCGCGATCACGCACGTGATGTTGTCGGGGCCGCCGCCTAGGAGGGCCAGGCGGATGAGCTCTTCGGCGCACTCGCCCGGATCCTTGAAATCGGCCATGACCTGGCCGATTGTCTCGGGGGAGACGACGCCGGACAGGCCGTCGGAGCACAGCATCCAGCGGTCGCCGACGACGGCCTCGCGGATCGTCTCGTCGGGGGCCACGTCGGCCTGCGCGTCGCCGAGGATCTTCAGGACGACGTTGCGGTTGGGGTGGTGCTCGGCTTCCTCGGGAGTGATCTGGCCGGTGTCGACCAGGTACTGCACGAAGGAGTGGTCGGTCGTGACCTGTGTGAGCGTGTCGCCGCGCAGCACGTAGGCGCGAGAGTCGCCGATGTGGACCATCGCGAGGCGGTTGCCGGAGCGCATGATCGCGATGCAGGTGGTGCCCAGGCCCTCGAGGTCGCGGTCGCGGCTCGAGCGGTCGGTGAGCTCCTCGTGCGCGTCGAGGAGGGCCTCGCGCAGGAGGGGGAGCATCGAATCTGCCGGGTGCGAGTCCGTGTCGAGGGGGACGAGGTGCGCGAGTGCCACCGAGGAGGCGATGTCGCCGCCTGCGGGACCGCCCATGCCGTCGGCGAGGACCAGCAGGTTCGCGCCGGCGTAGCCGGAGTCCTGGTTGTTGGAACGTACGAGGCCCACGTCGGAGCGGGCAGCGTAGTGGAATTGAACCGCGTTTCCTGACATATCAACCCACCAATTCGAGAGTCGTCTGGCCGATGCGGATGACGTCACCGATCTTGAGCTGGCGCGGGGCGTTGAGGCGCTCGTCGTCGATGAAGGTGCCGTTACGGCTGGAGAGGTCTTCGATCCACCAGCCGTCGGACTGGGGGGTGAGTGCCGCGTGGCGGCTGGACGCGTACTCGTCTTCGAGCACGAGGGTGCACGCGGGGGAGCGGCCGATGACGATGGGGGCCTCGCCGAGGGGCAGTATGGTGCCGACGAGTGGGCCTCCGGTCACCAGGAGATCCTTGGGAGCCAGGGGGTTCGTGGAGGTGCGCTTCTTGTTGTCCTTGCGCTTCTCACGGGAGGCTTTGTGGCGTGAGGTGGCCTTGTCGCGTCCCTTGCCGCGCGGGGTCACGACGGTGCCGAAGATGTCGCGTCGCAGCGTGTTGACGGCCGCGAGCACGAGGAGCCAGAGCAGCACCAGGAACCCGATGCGGAAAACGGTAAATGCGAGGTCTGTGGTCACTTCATTAAACTCCGCTCTGGTCTGGGTGCGTCCAGAAGAGGATCTTGGTGCGTCCGATGACGATCTGGTTGCCGTCGAGCAGGGTCGCTGCGTCGATGCGGTGGCCCTCAACGAAGGAGCCGTTGGTGGAGCCCAGATCAGTCGCGATCACGCCGGTGGGAGTGATGCGCAGTTCGAGGTGGCGGCGTGAGACGCCCGAGTCGTTGACGACAATGTCGGCTTCGGAGCCGCGTCCGATGACGGTGACGGGCTCGGTGAGGAGCCACTTTTCGCCGTCGACGTCGATGATCGGGTGCTCGGGGGACGCGGACGAGGCCGTGGCGGGGGCTGCGGGTCCCCGGCGGTTTTCAGCGTCGACCTTCAGGGTGCCGCTGGGCTCGGAGGCGTCGGCGATGAACTCGATCGTGATGGGGCCGAGGAGGGAGTAGCTGTTCGCTGCGGCGTGTTCGGTGGCCTGCTGGGCGAACTCGTCGGCGAGGACGTCGAGGGACGCCTCGAGGGAGGTGAGGTCGGTGCGCGAGGCGTAGACCGAGAAGTGGTTCGCGGCAATGATGCGCGAGGCGGAGACTTCCTGGACGGATTCGTCCATGGCGCGGCGGATCGCCGTGGTGATGTCCACGGGCTTGATCCCCGACCGGAACACGCGCGAGAAGGCGCCGTTGACGCCTCTCTCGACGGCGCTCTCGAAGCGGTCGAAGATACTCATAGTCGTGCTCTCCTCATTCCCCCGCGCTGTGCGCGCGACGTACGGTGTGGGTGGAAGCGAGGCCGCTCCCAGTCACAGTTTAGCCGCCGCGCGAAGCGGTGTGGCCCCATCTGCCGGGATGTTCCCGATGAGCAAAGGCCTGCGCGCTCGCATCGAAGGTCCGTCATGGCAGGGAATACCTTGCCATGATGCGCCTGTGACATTTGGTGCACATGTTACACGTGTGACAATAGTTGTGTCCGAGCAAACAGAGTGTGGACAGGGCGTGTCGCATTTCTGTTGCTGGTGACGGCGTAGGAGCCGTTGAAAACGATGTGGGTGTGCCCGCCATCTGGCGGGCGCACCCACGTACGTCTTGAGCTGAGGGAGGCGGTCAGGCGGCGTGGTTCGCGCGCCCCGGCCCGGGCCTCGTGAAACTCAGAAGTCCCAGTCCTCATCCTCGGTGTCCACGACCTCGCCCATCACGTAGGACGAGCCGGAACCCGAGAAGAAGTCGTGGTTCTCGTCCGCGTTGGGGCTCAGGGCCGCCAGGATCGCGGGGTTCACGTCGGTCGCATCGGCCGGGAACAGGGCCTCGTAACCCAGGTTCATGAGCGCCTTGTTCGCGTTGTAACGCAGGAACTTCTTGACGTCCTCGGTCAGGCCCAGCGGATCGTACAGGTCCTCCGTGTACTGCTCCTCGTTCTCGTAGAGCTCGTACAGTAGCGAGTACGTGTAGTCGCGCAGGTCGTCCTGGCGCTCCTGGCTCGACTCATTCACGGCCAGCTGGTACTTGTAGCCGATGTAGTAGCCGTGGACGGCCTCGTCGCGGATGATGAGGCGGATCAGGTCGGCCGTGTTGGTGAGCTTGGCGTGCGAGCTCCAGTACATGGGCGCGTAGAAGCCCGAGTAGAACAGGAAGGACTCGAGCATCGTCGAGGCGACCTTGCGCTTCTCCGGGTCGTTGCCGTCGTAGTAGGACTTGACGATCTCGGCCTTCTTCTGCAGGGCCTCGTTCTCGTTCGACCAGCGGAAGGACTCGTTGATTTCCTCCGTGGACAGCAGGGTGGAGAAGATCGACGAGTAGGACTTGGCGTGCACCGACTCCATGAACGCGATGTTCGTGTAGACGGCCTCCTCGTGCGGGGTGCGCGCGTCCGGGATCAGCGACACCGCGCCAACCGTGCCCTGGAGCGTGTCCAGCAGGGTCAGGCCCGTGAACACGCGGTTCGTCATGAGCTGCTCATCCTTGGTGAGGGTCTTCCAGCTCGGCAGGTCGTTGGAGAGCGGAATCTTCTCAGGCAGCCAGAAGTTGCCCGTCAGGCGATCCCAGACCTCAAGGTCCTTGTCGTCTTGGATCTTGTTCCAGTTGATGGCCTCGAACACGGGCTCGGTTGCCATGGGGGCTCCTCTATGTGCGGTGTCGGACGGACGAGGCCGGGGCGGCCTCGCGTATAGGGTCCAGGATAGTGGGTGCGAGGCCCGCGACGAGGCTGGTGACCCGTGTTTCGTGGACGAGGTCACCTCGGTTGGTCGGATCTTTCTTCGTCGAGGTCGATGGGGTCTCCGTTCTCGTCCAGCATTCCTGCTCCCCCAAGAGTGAAGAGCAGACTAACAAGTGGTTTGACGAGAGTTCTGCTCTTTCCCAACGCCTGAGGGGAGGTGGACATGCGTCTCCATAGCGAGGCGCTTGATGAGTCCGTGTAGGTCTGTGCGTACCACGAGTACAGGCCAAAAGGCCCGATGAGAATCAGTCCCACAATCGCAATCATGGTGTGTGCTCAGAAGTGAACTGTGACGTGCTGCGTTTCATGGACGGGGTCAGCTTGATGAGGGGGTCACGGCTGTGATCTGTGTGTTCCCCGTTGGAACAGGGGGCGTGTACTTGTGGTTGTATTCGTCGTTGTAACGTTGGATCTCGCGCATGACGTCCGCGACCGCGTCGTCCGTGCACATGAAGTCCTCCGTCGCGGCGGCGAGGCCCAAGTAGATGCCGTTCAGGATCCACGCCATGTGTCTGCGTGTTGAGTTCAGCGCCGTGACGTGTTTGCTCAGGGTTGCATCGTGTTCACTGCCAGTGTCGGACGTGCTGAGGGCTGGCGTATTCGTGAGTTCCAGGCAGGCGTTGCTGAGCTTCGCAATGATCGAATTAACTTCCTCGTAATTCCATTCGAGAACGCGGTAAGTCATGGCAGGCTCCTCTCGGGTGACAGGGTGAAGAAATACGTGATGAGCGCCCACAGTTGCGTGTTGTAGATGGGGTGGATGGGGATGTGAGGTCCGGTGCTGGGCGCGAAAAGCGGAGCCTCGACCCTGTAGGCGGCGGCTGGTGTGATGAAGGTGGAGAGGGTGGAGGTCGGAACAAAGGAGCCCTTCTTCGTGCGCTCTTCCCGGATCCAGGTCGTGTATGCCCAGCGTTGGGCCACGAGAGCCTGCGCGAAGGCGGAATCTGAGGGGCCGTAGGAGGAATAGTTCTCGAGAAGCTGGGCCGTCTGTTGGGTCGTGCCCTGCTGTGCGGCGTACACGATGGCCGTCGGCAGGATGGGAGGTCCATCGAAGACGGCGGGGTTAGGCGTGAGTGGAGATACCGCCGCCGCGACATGGGGGATTTCCTCGTTATCGATCTGATAAATGTGGGTCTCAGTGTCGCCGTTGGGGGTGGTGGCGGTGCGGGCGACGACGCAGGGGCCCGGCTGCATCCAGATGAGAGCCTGGCGGCACTGGGAAGCATCCGGAGACGTGGTGGCGATGACCAATCGCGAGCGAGCCGTGCGCATGAGAGCCGCGAGACGTGCCGCGTCGTCGGTGAGTCCCTCGGAGGTAGCGAAGCTTAAGGTGACATCACCCGGAATGATGATGTGAGGACGGTCAGGCATTGCGCACCTCCAGGCTCATGATGATCGCGAGAACGTCATCGTTCAGGTCGCCGAAAGCGGGTGTCGTCATCGTCGCAGTCGCCGTGAGGAGGAAGTCATTCCCGCCGTCAGAATGAATCCACGCCCACTGGCAGGCGGTGATGGGAACACTGCCCTGAATGTAGATACCCGTGCGCAGGTGTGACGATTCGGGTCGCGCCGGCCACTCGCAATCCTCCAGCATGCGGAAGCCAGGAACCTGATCGGACATGGACCGTGCCGAGTCGGCGAGCGCCTGTGCGGGCGTCGTGCTCGCGGGTATGGGGGATGCGAGCACGAGGAGGGTGGGCGTGAAATCGTAGTCGGCATCGATGGGGCCGACGGCGAGGGCGATGACGCCCCCTTCGGGAGACGTTGAATCCTGTTCCGTATTGTCGGCCGTTGTTTGATCCTGTGTGTCGCCGGTGCTCCCGAATGCCTGGTTGAGGATCGAGGAGATCTCCTCCTTCGGGCACGACGACCAGCGGGGAGGCAACAGCCAATAGGTCGACAGACTCATGGTGTCCTCCATCCCTGATCGTTGTCAGCGGACTCCTCGTCGTCCTCCGAAAGCTCGAACTGCGGGAGGGGATCACCGTTCTCGTCCAGCATTCCGTGGCGCTTCATGTACTGGTACCGAGCGTCGGCCCATCGGGGAACGGATAAGGGGAAGAAATGATAGATGGCAGCGATAAGAAAACAGAGTATACCGACGGCTGTGAGGATCCCCGTCATGACGTAAT
Organism: Schaalia odontolytica; assembly: GCF_009730335.1. Taxonomy (GTDB): domain Bacteria; phylum Actinomycetota; class Actinomycetes; order Actinomycetales; family Actinomycetaceae; genus Pauljensenia; species Pauljensenia dentiphila. The sequence continues at coordinate 139,751 of NZ_CP046315.1, read as the reverse complement.
GGAAACCCAATTTATAGCTGGTGTTTCCGAGGCTACAGATGAAGAAACCAAGGCCAACAAGTGGGCGTGTTGTTGCTTGGCTTCTCGCGCTGCTGCTCATCCGCGAGGTAATGATACGGGAGTTGCTAGAGAACGTGGTATCGAGATAGGTCTCCATGTACCAGGCGCCAATAATCATGAGCCCGAAAATTGCGCCAAAGACTTCCCAGAAAATCATGACTGTGAACCTCCAGTGTTGATGAGTGAGTGCATACCGTTGTTGACAATATTCCCTACCGTTTGTCCGAGTTTGCTTCCGCCAAGTCCACCAATAATGCCGCCGATAACGCCTCCCGCCAGAATGCCGACGGGGCCGCCGACAGCACCGATCGCTGCGCCGAGTTGTGCTCCGTAGGTGGCTCCGAAGTACGCGCCTGTAGCGCTGGCTGCGCCCGTCACTCCGGCTCTTGCGATCTTTTCGCCCTGTCCCATCTCCGGGTGGTGGTAGGAGTCCGACTGGTAGCTGTCGTAGGCGCTGACGACTCCGTCGAGGACCGCGCAGGCGCGGCCCGCGAGCTTGCCGCCCGTTCGCAAAACGTCGGCGGTCTTGATCGCTCGACTGCCGCCCTTGACGGCGTCCACCCCCGGGACCTTCCAGTTCTTGAGGTTCCCTCGCTCGGTGATCTGCTTCCAGGGGGACGCGTCCTTGATTCCGGCCGGCGCCTGGTACTTGGCACCCTTCGCCTGTAAGTAGACCGACTCGATCCCGTCTGCGAGGGTATTGTGCATGGTGTCTGCCCATCCGGGCAAGCGAGCTCTCGCATTCAACCCCGTGGGGAATCCGTATGTTTCGACGAATTTGTTGAACACGGGGAGGAGCGTCGACTCCCAGAGGGCGGGGTCGATGCCTGCGAGGGCATCGCCGAACAGTTTTTCCGCGTAGGCGAACTTCCTCTGGTTGATCTCGCAGCGCGAGCGCAGCGATGCAAAGAAGGCGCCAAGGCCGCCCGGGATGTTCGCCGGGTGGCTGATGGTCACCTGTGTACCGTCTTGTGAAACCGTCAATCCTGCGCCACTGGCGTCGGTGATGATGGCCTCAAACTCTGTCCTGATGGGCTTCACGGCGCCCCCGTAGTCCTCCAGGGCGGATTGTAGTGAGCGAAAACATGATAGCGCGTGCTCGGCTGCGGAGATGACATTCGTCAGGTGCTCGACGACGGTCTCCACCAGCCTGGCTCTCTGATGTTCGACCATCCCTCGGGCGGCCGTCGCGTCGCCAATGGCCTCGTCGAGTGCCGCGATCGGTTTATCGCACTGATCCTTCAGCGACAGGATCGCGTCCACCTTAACCGGAAAGTCCCACGTAAAGGACTCGGCGAATTCTACGGTTCCCGCCGATGTGGGAACCGTTGAGGTAGCTGGAAGGGGGGGGCATTGCTTCACTCCGTTGGAACAATCGGGCGGCGCGCATGCTGTGCGTCACTTAATGGTCAGCGTACTCCGGTTGTTCAACAATCCGCAGCGCGATTTGGCTCTACAGCGCAGTGTTTTGTCGTAGTCGCAGGTCAGAGATGATGTGCTCAGGACACGTTCTGAGATTCACCCGTGTGTCGTGGACGAGGTCACCTCGGGCGTGTGCGGGGCGGTATCGTATGCGCCATGACGACGCCCACCTTCGCCGACGTTGACGAGGCCCTCGCCCGGTACGACTACCGCGTGGTCCTGTCTATCCTCGAATCCCTGAAGGTCATGGGTGAAGACGCCTGTTACCGTCGCGACGTCCAGGCCGCGGCCTACGCCGACCGCCTCGGCCGGCATGCGCCTGCACCCCCAATCCCGCGAGATTGCCCGCGAGCTGCCCCTGTGCCTCGTCGACCTGGGACGCCGTCGAGATGGAGCCGGCCCTCGCCGAGGCCTACGGGCGGATGCTCAAGCGCGTGACCTTCGCCCTCGACAAAGCCTGGATTTTCGCCATTTTCGCGGGCTTCGGCTGCGGAATCGGCTACGTCGCGACCTTGCGAATCATGACGGATGAGCTCGCGCTCCTCTTCTTCCTCCTGTACGCCGTCATGTCGCTCAGCGGCTACCTCATGACGTTCGCGCAGATCGCGTGCTTCAATCGCGTCCTCCCGCGAGGCGTGCGCCTGACCTTCAGGATCCTGCGCAAGTGCTTCCCGGACCGGGGAGCTCCGTCATGGACTTCATACGCATGATCGTGCTGGCGGGGCTCATCCTCTTCGGACTGATGGCGCTCACCCGCTGATCCCTGTCGCCGCGCAGTTTCAGTGATTATGGCGAAAAATGCTCATATCCTGACCAGTGAAAAAGTGTCCAACTGGGCAGCTTGTAGTTGCTTTGTAAGGCGCGAAAAGTTAACGGACAACGCTATTGTGAGGGTGTGACCTATCAGCCGTTGCAATTCGATGCCGCGCCCCGGCCCTACCGCCTGGGGAATGACCAGCTGCGCCGCTACAACCGCGTGCGCGCCGGCCAGCGAACGCAGGGCCGCGTCAACATCGCCATCGACGTCGTCACCATCCTCCTGATCGTCTCCGTCAGCGCCATCGGCGCCATCGTCGAACTCTCCTCCATGCCCGAACCGGTCAGCGAAAAGCTCGCCGGCCTCGCCCTGAGCCTCATTCTCGGAGGAGGACTCATCCTCCTTGCGCTCCTCGCCGCACTCCTCATCGCGGCCCGCCGCTGGCACCGCGAATGGGACGGCAACGAAGACCTCGTCATCTTCTCCGAGTCCCACGCAGCCCTGCACGCCGCCCGGCAAGACGGCGCCGTCATGACCGCCTGCGCGCGCATGAAGCTCGCCTGGTTCATCGGATTCCTCGCCGTCGGTGGCATCGCCGTCGCCACCGAATCCGCTCTCCTCGCCGCCCTCGCCTCCCTGCCCCTTGCCATGGGGCTCCTCAACTCCTGGCGCTCCTGCCAAGCACTGCGCCGCATCAACGGACGCACCCTCTGACACGCATCGGGCCCGCACGCCCACGCGCACGGACCCGATCACTGCGCCCCGGCCTCGTCGGCGCGGGACGATAGACGAAACGTCAGCCCTTCGAAAGCTTTTCTCGCACGGCTCCCGCGCCGAACGTCAGCGCGGTCAGGCCCGCTTCCAGAGCGCCCAGGGCCAGCCCCTGCCTCGTGTGGGCAAAACGAGCGCCCTGCGCACGGCGACCCTCACCGCGGCGGAACAGCCAACGCTCCACGCCGACCGTGATCATCGCCGACCCCAGCGCCGCGCCCGCGAGAACCGCCAGCTCCGCCGGATCCGCCTCAGTGATGCCCTCGAGCGGATCCTCACCCGCGACGGGGGACGACTTCGAGCAATCCACGTCCTCGTCATCGTAGGGCGGAAGTTCCGAGGGCTCCGGCAGCTGCGCCACCATCGACCAGCCGAGTACCCCCAGGAGACCCGCCTTCACGAGGCCGCGCAACGGGCGTGAGCGCACGTAATCGGGCAGGGCGTACCACGCGACGGTCGCACCCACGCCCGCCGCGAACCCCGCGACCCGAGTCGGGTCCACCGAGCCAGCGCACGGACAAGAACAGCTAGCTGAGGTGGCCATGGCCAGTCCTTTCAATCGGGAGCGCGCGGATCAATCCGCGAGCAGGTCAAGCAGGTGAGAGACGACCTTTCCGCCCGAATAGGCGGATCCGTCGTGCTGGTACTCATTCGTGATGTAGTGGCGAGCGCCGATCAGCTCACCCGTCTCCACGGACAGCTCGCGCGGCACGAACATGTCGTCGTAATACACGGCCGCAGCCACCGGCACCGTGTTCTCGGCCAGCACATCCGGCAGGTACACGGGCGCCGCCTCCGTCGTCGACGCGAGGATCTCTGCGACGCCCTTCAGCGGCGTCAAGCCCGGATCCTCGTCGAACACGCGGCGCATGAAGTGCTCGCCCGTCAGGTAGAACGGCTCACTCTCATCCAAGGGGTTCGCGTCCTTCGCGAAGCCCGGGATCTCCTCGGCCAGGCGATCCGCCGCCCAGCCGGTCGCCGTGCCCACCAGGTCCGGCGTCGCACACGCGTAGATGTACTCCTGGAACACGCCGTAAATCGGCGCAACGTCCACCTGCGAGCCGATCGCCGCCAGGAACTGCGACGAGAGCTTGCGCTGGCCTCGAACCGACGTCCACGGTCCCTCCAGCAGGTAGTGCAGCTGATCCGTGTTGCCCTGGCCGCCCAGCATCATGCCGATCATGCGCAGGCGCGCGGGGGAGAGGCGCTCGCCCGTCGGCAGCGTCTCTTCTGTGTCCGCCAGGTGCGCGCACAGTTCGCGCACCGTGCGCTCATCGCTCGGGTGGCGCTGGAAGTACGCGCGGTTGCGGGCCGCCGTGCGCTCATACGTCAGGCGGTAGATGTCGTCCACATGGACGAGGCCGGGCAGACCTCCCGTGATCAGGCTGGCCTTCAGGCCCTGGGGAGCCAGCGACAGGTACGAGGTCGTGATGAAGCCGCCGAACGACTGGCCGAGCGTCGTCCACGGGTCATCCCCGCACAGCTCGCGGCGAAGCGCCTCCGCGTCGTACACGATCTGATCCTGGCGGAAGTGGCGCAGGTACGCAGCCTTTTCCTCGTCCGTGTCCAAGTGGGAGAGCGCCTGTGCGTCCATGCGGGTCGACTGGCCCGTGCCTCGCTGATCTAGGAGCACCACGCGGTAATCCTGCAGGAGACGATTCATCCACCCGCCGGTAAACGTGCCGAAACGCGGACTCGGGTAGCCCGGTCCCCCCTGGAGGAACACCGCGTAGGGCGCGTCCTCGCGGCCCTTGCGCACGACCTCGCGCGCGAAAACCTGAATCGTCGGGTTGTCCTCGCCAGTGGGGCGCAGGTGATCAAGGGGAACGTCCAGGCGGTGTTCGTAAACGGTGTGACCGTGGTGCAGGTACGACTCTGTGTGCATGGACACAATGGTAGCGGTTTTGTGGCGGCGCCGTTGTGGCCGTGGCTGTTCTAGGTGCTGTTTGGTCCGGCTGTGGGGCCGGGCTGCTTGGTGTGCCCGTGGGCGGCTGCCCGCCCGCGAGATCGCCACACGCGAGCCTGCGGCTCGGAGCGGTCGATCTCGAAGCCCGGCCAGGCCCCGCCGCCGCCCACGGGCACCGCAGCCAGGCCCTCCGGTCCCTCCGGTGCCCTTCACACCAGTGGGGCTTGTGACGCTGATGGGTGGCTCGGCGCGTCGGCTCGTTGTCTGGCCCAGCCCTACCGCCGCCCACGGGCACCGCAGTCAGGCCGTGCCGACCAGGCGGCTGGTTGTCTGAAACCGGTGTCGCCTTTGCGGGCGTCGGCCGAGCCTCGACTGAAACCGTCATCGCCTTTGCGGGCGCCGGCCGAGCCCCGATTGAAACCGCCATCGCCTTTGCGGGTGGGAAATGGGCATTTTTGGTGCGTTTTTCGGGTGCAGAGGTGATGTCGGTTTCAAGGGTCCCTTGTTGGGGGAGAGCAGAGGCGATGCCGGTTTCAAGGCTTCCTTGTTGGGGGTGAGCAGAGGTGTTGTTGGTTTCAACGTCGCCACGTTGTCTCGCCTCGTGCGCGAAAAAGTTCGCCCTGCGTGGCCTGATGTGTGCGTGAGCGCGAAAAAGTTCGCCCTGCGCGCTCAAAATGGCCCAAAATCGGCGTTTTCTGGCCCGCGGGGCGAGTTTTTTCGCGGAAGAGTTGCTGGAGGGGCGGTGCTGGGCGAGTTTCTTCGCGCCAACCGCCCCTGCGCCGGTCTTGGATGCAGCGCCGCGCACTTCAGGCTGGCTGAGGTGGGGGGGTTTGCAGCATTAGAAGCTGGTTGGCTGCGTGTCGTCGGCGTGTCGTACCTCTAATGACGCCATTCCCCCGTTGCGTGGTGCTGAGGTTGCGGCGTGAGGGGGTGGATGCATCGATTGTGCTATTCAGCGCTGTAGGCGAGGCGGATGCGAGGCGGATCTGGTAGCTGGACCCCACTACTGGCACCCTTAACCCGCTAATGCGCAGCTAAACCCTATTGGTGGCATGGTGGGCAGGCCGCCCAGGCCACCACCTATCGGGTTAACGTGCGCGTAGGTCGACCCTGGCGGTCCGGGCGGCTGCAGCCCAGCCAGCTGGTCGGAGTCGTTCGGCGGAGCTCGTCAGAGCCAGTTGAGCAACGCGACGTAGCAGACCGTTCCGATGCCGACGCTCCACAGGAGCTTGCGGCCGCTCAGCAGGTGTACTGCGACCGTCACTCCCGTCGCCACCAGCGCCGCCCACCAGCGGCCACCCGCCTCCTGCGCGCCCTGCGTCAGCGTCGAGAGCACCAGAATCAGCATGATGCCCGGCGGCATCCACACCGCCATGTCGGAGACAAAGCGCGAATCGCGCAGCGGCTCCAGGATCTTGAACGGCAGAGCGCGCAACGTAAAGTCGATGACGAAGGTGATCGCCAGGAGCGCCAGCAGGTAGCCCAGCGTCGGAGTCACTGCGCACCCCCTTCGGCCACCTCAGCCGCGGAGTGCAGGATGCCTCGGCGATGAAGGACGTGACGAACCACCAGGCACGCGACAAACAGCAGGAGCGCGACCAGAAGGCGCTGGCCCGGCGCCACCACCATGGCCACCGCGAAGGACACGCCAGACAGGAGGATCGAGGGCAGCTCGCGCCTCGTGCGCGCCGCATCCAGGGTCAGCGTGATGAACAGGGCCGTGAGCGCGAAGTCGAGGCCCTCGATCTGCGTGGGAATCAACGATCCCGCGGATACGCCCACGAGGCTCGAGATCACCCACGTCAGGTTAAAGAGAACCTGCATCGCCAGCAGCCGAGGCTTCGTCCACCCGTTCGGGCGGGCTGCGGTCAGCGCGTAGGCCTCGTCCACCAGGGCGTACATCGAGAAGAGGCGCGCGACACGCCCCTCGATCACGTGCAGGGGGAACGAGAAGGCGAAAAACAGGAGGCGGAAATTCACCAGCAGCATCGTCACCGCAATGACGGCCAGCGGCGTATTCTGCGCGGCCAGAGTGACGACGAGCAGCTCGGCCGACCCCGAGTAGGCGGCCAGGGAGAGCGACGGAGCCAACCACCACGGCAGGCCCAGCTGGATGACGAGGACGCCGTATGCCAGGCCCAGCGGGATGTAACCCGCGGCGACGGGTGCCGTGATGCGCAGGCCCTCGAGGATCTCGAGGCGGGTAGGGCTAGCCGGCACGGGGACATTCACGGTGCGCGGTAGCTTGGGCATGGGAGCAATTCTTACGCGCCGCTACGGCCTCGCGCGCGCTGGCGGGGCCGTGCGTGACGACTTGCACGTTTTAGTGGGTCGAAGGTCCCGGTGTGGAAACCTGCGGGGAGGGATAGCCCTCACCTGTCACATAGTTTCAAAACGGGAAACAGCCCTCGCGCAATAGACCGTCCGGTGGAAATATCGTTCCTGTCGCCGAGGAAAATCCCCTCGGCGCATCCATTGAAAACGCAGATCAGGAGCCCTCATGAGCGCCACTCATGCACGCAAGAAGCCATTCCTTCGACTCGCCACGGCCGCCGTCGCCATGGTCGCAGCCCTCGGCATGGCCGCATGCTCCGGTGGCGCGTCCACTTCCTCGTCCTCCTCGTCGAGTGCGCAGGTCGGCGACCGCAGCCCCGAGCAGATCAAGGAAGCCGGCGAGATCGTCATCGGCATCTTCTCCGACAAGGCCCCCTTCGGCTACATCGACGCCGACGGCAAGCCCGCCGGATACGACGTCGTCTACGGCGACCGCATCGCCGCCGACCTGGGCGTCACCGCCAAGTACGTCCCCGTCGACGCCGCCGCCCGCACCGAGGTCCTCGCCTCCAACAAGGTCGACATCACCCTCGCGAACTTCACCGTCACGCCCGAGCGCGCCGAAAAGGTTGACTTCGCGAACCCCTACTTCAAGGTCTCCCTCGGCGTCGTCTCGCCCACCTCGGCTGAAATCACCGACGTGAGCCAGCTGGCCGGCAAGACCCTCATCGTCACCAAGGGCACGACCGCCGAAGCCTACTTCGAGGCCAACCACCCCGAGGTCAAGCTCCAGAAGTACGACCAGTACTCCGACGCCTACCAGGCCCTCGAGGACGGCCGAGGTGACGCCTTCTCCACCGACAACACCGAGGTCATCGCATGGGCGATCCAGCACCCCGGCTTCAGCGTCGGCATCAAGAGCCTGGGCGAGACCAGCTACATCGCGGCCGCCGTCAAGAAGGGCAACACCGCCCTCCTCGACTGGCTGAACAACCAGCTCGTTGAGCTCGGCCAGGAGAACTTCTTCCACAAGGACTACGAGCAGACCCTCGCCCCCGTCTACGGTGACGCCGCGACCCCCGACGACCTCGTTGTCGAAGGCGGCGTGGACACCACCTCCACCAACTGACAGGAACGAGGCCGTGGCCCCGCCGGGGACAGCGCCCACCGCGGGTAAACGCCCCGGCCGGCCACGGCCTCGTCCCAGATTTTTCCAATGAATCTCGACATCCTGGCGCGATACGCGCCCCTGTACGTCGACGCCGCCATCCTCACCTTGAGGATCGCGGCTATCGGCATCGTCGGCTCGCTCGCGGTCGGCCTGCTCGTGGCCGCGATCCGGCAATACCGGATCCCCGTCGCCGCCCAGATCGCCGCCGCCTACGTCGAACTGTCGCGCAACACGCCCCTGCTCGTGCAGCTCTTCTTCATCTACTTCGGCCTGCCGCGCGTGGGCATCAAGTGGAGCGGCGAGACCTGTGCGATCATCGGCCTCATCTTCCTGGGCGGCGCCTACATGGCCGAGGCCCTGCGCTCGGGTCTCGACTCGATCGCCACCATCCAGTGGGAGTCGTCTGCGGCGCTCGGCCTCACCCGCACCCAGACGCTGCGCCACGTCGCCCTCCCGCAGGCCATCGCGACCTCCGTGCCGCCTCTCGCCGCCAACGTCATCTTCCTCATCAAGGAAACATCCGTCGTCTCCGTCGTCGCGCTGCCCGACCTCGTGTACGTCGCGAAAGACCTCATCGGCATGTCCTACAACACCTCCGAAGCGCTGATCCTCCTGGTCATCGCCTACCTGGTGATCCTTCTGCCCGTGTCCATCGCGGCCCGACTCATCGAAAAGAAGGTGCGCCGTGGCGGATTTGGGAATTAACGTCATCTTCGAAGGCCGCAACCTCGTGCGCATCCTCGAAGGACTGGGCGTCACCGTCGGCATCTCCGCGCTGTCCGTCGTGCTGTCGCTGGTGCTCGGCGTGTTCGTCGGCCTCGGCATGCGCTCGCGCTGGCGCCCCCTGCGCTGGCTCATGCAGATCTACCTCGAGTTCGTGCGCATCATGCCCCAGCTCGTCCTCCTGTTCGTTGCCTACTTCGGGCTCACGCGCGTCGCGGGGATCAACCTGGACGGCATTACCGCGTCCGTCCTCGTCTTCACCCTGTGGGGCGGCGCCGAAATGGGTGACCTTGTGCGAGGCGCGCTCATCGCGATCCCGCGCCATCAGTACGAGTCCGCATACGCGCTGGGACTCACCCCGAGGCAGACCATGCGTCGCGTCATCCTGCCTCAAACCCTGCGCAGGCTCGCGCCCCCGGCCGTCAACCTCATCACCCGCATGATCAAGACGACCTCCCTCGTCGTCCTCATCGGCGTCGTCGAAGTCCTCAAGGTTGGACAGCAGATCATCGACGCCAACCGCTTCAACTACCCGACCGCCTCGCTGTGGATCTACGGCCTGATCTTCGCGCTGTATTTCCTCATCTGCTGGCCCATCTCGCTCCTCTCACGCCACATGGAGAAAACATGGCAGAACTGACCTCCGACCCGCAGCTGCGCCTCGTCGATCTCGACAAGACCTACCCCGGCGGCCACCACGCCCTGCGCGGCGTCTCCCTCGACGTCTCCGACGGCGAAGTCGTCGTCATCATCGGTCCCTCCGGCTGCGGCAAGTCCACGCTCCTACGCACGATCAACGGCCTTGAGCCGATCAACTCCGGGCAGATCCTCTTCGATGGGAATGACCTGGCGGCCCCCGGCGTCTCCTGGCCCGAGGTTCGCCGCCGCATCGGCATGGTCTTCCAGTCCTACGAGCTCTTCCCCCACCTGACCGTTATGGGGAACCTGACGCTCGCCCCCGGCCTCGTCGCGGGAGAATCGCGCGCCGACGCGAGCGCGCGGGCGCTGAAACTGCTCGAGCGCGTCGGTCTGGCGGACCGCGCCGACGACTACCCGCGCCAGCTCTCCGGCGGCCAGCGTCAGCGCGTCGCCATCGTGCGCGCCCTCATGATGGACCCCGAGATCCTCCTCCTTGACGAGGTCACGGCCTCCCTTGACCCGGAGATGGTGCGCGAGGTCCTCGACGTCGTCCTGGAACTGGCTCGTACCGGCATGACGATGCTCATCGTCACCCACGAGATGGGCTTCGCCCGCGCGATCGCCGACCGCATCGTCTTCATGGACGAGGGCCGCATCGTCGAGGTCGACCCGCCGCGCAAGTTCTTCGCCGACCCGGCGTCTGACCGAGCGCGCAAGTTCCTCGACATCTTCAGCTTCGAAGGCGCCAAGCTGTAAGCGTGTGGGGGCTCCTCGTGGAGGGGCCGGCCTTGCTGGGCCGGGCTGCTTGGTATGCCCGTGGGCGGCGGCAAGGCCTGGCCCGGCAGTCCCTTCGGTTCCACCGGCGCCCTCCAAACAACGGGGGCTTGGTGTGCTGTTGGGGTGTCCGGACATGTTCCGCCACTCGTGGCCCGCGAATGGGTCGCGTGGCGGTCTTCCGGTGGAGTGGTTGCGTGTTCTGGATAGGAAGTTGTGTTCTGGATAGGAACGACTCTTCTGGATAGCTTATTTTCCTATCCAGAACGCAATAACCTATCCAGTTTGTCGTTTCCTATCCAGATCGTGCGCATAACCTATCCGCGTGCGCATAACCTATCCGCGTAAAGGGCTGCGTTGGACCGGGACGCGTGCGCTGGCCGTCGAGGTGCTTATTCGCGCCGTGGCCCGGCGCCCCGCGTGATGATCCGGTGCATCGAGCGCGCGCGAGAGTTGAGACTGTGCGAGCTGAGTCCACCCGAGACAGAACGCCCAGGCTCAGGAGATCAGCGTCGACTGGTGGTGCACCATGATCAGGCGCCCCTCGCCAGAAGTCGCCGGCGCCCACACGCTGGATTCCAGCGAAGCGCCGCCCTCCCAGCGCACCCGGTAGCGCGTCAGGAACGACCCGCCCAGATCGTGCGCGTCGATGCGGCCGATGGATGGGGAAGCGGGCGAGGGCCCCGCCAGCGACGTGGTCGCGCCGCCACCCGGCCAGATGCGCGTCGTCCGCTCGTCGGTCATAGCCGCCAGCGCCTCCTCGTCACAGCCGGTCCACGCCAGGATGAACTCGCGCTCGCGGGCGATCGCGTCTTCGGTGGTCATCGCGGGCTCACTCACGGACGAGGCCGGGGCTGCCTCCGCGGGTTCGTTCGCCTCGGTGGGCGTGGAGAAAACGCTGGGATGAGAACGGAATGTCGACGTGGCGGCCTCGTCGGTGGAGGCGTCGTGTGAAGCGGGAGCGCTCCCCAGGGCATCAGTAGTGGCGGGCATGTTGTGCGGCTCGACGGACGCAGCCACAGTGGTCGCGCCCTCATCCGGCTGATCCCCGGACGCCTGATCTGAGGACGCCTGATCCGCCGACGCAGCGCCGCGCGACGCGCCGCCCCCGAACCCGGGCCCCGGTTCGGGCATGCGCCCCGCCTGGTACGCCTCGGCGCATGCGCGCGCGAGGTCGTCCGCCCGCTCGTTCATACGGTGCCCAGCGTGGCCCTTGACCCACTCGAAGGTGACGCGGCGCCCTTCCATGGCCCGATCGATCTCCTGGATGAGCTCCAGGTTCTTGATGGGCTTCTTGTCGGCCTTCGTCCAGCCGCGCTTTTTCCAGCCGAGCCGCCACTTGGACACGACGTTGATCGCGTACTGCGAGTCGGCGAGGATGTGCAGCTCTTCGCCGGTCTCGGCCGTGGCCTCGAGCAGACGCAGAATAGCGGTCAGCTCACCCAGGTTGTTCGTTCCCTGCGGCCAGCCGCCCGCGTCCCACGTGTCCTCGTCCACGTACCAGGCCCACCCCGCGGGCCCGGGATTGCCGAGGGAAGAACCGTCTGCTGCCGCCGTAATCGTCATGACCTCATCCTATCGGCATCCCGAGGCTTGATCGGAGGGGGACGAGGCCGGGGCTCGGTGTCGCCGTCCCGCGCGGTATCTGGGGCCTGGGATGGGGTGGCCCTGGCGTTGTGCCCTAGACTCGGGGATAGGCGCGTGATGCGCCATTTAGCGCAGCGATAAGAACGGAGCAGGACGATGAAGCCGCATACTGACGAGCCGCTCAATAATGGCACCCGCGCGAGGAACCGCAAGGGATCGCTCAGTCGCAAGGGCGTGCGTCGGTGCGGCGTCGTTGCGGCTGCACTGTCGATCGTCATGCTGATGTCGAGCTGTATGTCTCAGGGGGCTGTGACGGAGAAACGGGCTGATCAGCTGAGTCTGGGGGATGCGGTGATTGCTGTGCGGCTGAGCCAGGGAAAGTTCTCGGCGGGGCTTCCGGACCCGCCGAACGACAACTGGATCGTGCTGCTGGACGCGCAGGGTCGGGGGCAAGCGACCCGTATTGAAAACAAACGTGGCAGCGATGTGATGTGGACTGAACGCGGTCTCTCCTTTGGCGCGCCGGATAAGGAATACGTGACGACCGATCAGGGAACGCAGGAGATCGATGTTAAACACTCGTGGAGTTCTGAGTATCAACGCTTCTCGCTCCCGGACGGGAGAATTGCTGTCGTAGATTTGAGCGACGGGATCAGGGTCGACACGATCCACCCTAATGGGCGCATTGAGACGACGGAAATCCCCGATACTAGTGCGCCGGTTGGGCAGTGCGGGCAGCACATCGTTGGGATCACCGATACTGAGGAATCTGAGAGCATCAGGTCGGCGGCGTTCGAGGCATATGCAGCCCAGTCGGGCGGTGAGATGCCCGAGAATGTGGCTGCTGTGATTCAGATCGATGAACCCACTGGTGATGTTCCCCGACTCCTTGCGGTGGCACCTGCGATCGATGGTCTGGTGGAGGGTTGGATGAGTGTTCCGTGCGACGGGAACGTCATCACGGTTCTGAGTCTCCAGCAGGACGACCCAGCCGCTGTGCGTAGCGGTAAAAGGAACTCACTCGAAGGGGTTTTGGTCCTGCAGCGATGGGACCTGTCCACAGGGCAGCGCACGATCATTCCTGTGCTTGATGAAGCAGGACAGCCCATCGAAACGGATCAGGATAATAACCTCTACGGTGTTCGAGCGATCCGGGTGGGGGATGAGTACCGCTTCGTGACGAAGAAAGGGGATGCCTTCGCGGTTGACATGACGAGCGGCAACGCCCGGCACCTTTTCTCGATTCCATCGGAGAAAACTTTCATCCCAGCGGTATTCCAGGTGAGTGAGACCGGCGTGTATGCGCTCGAGCAAAATGATGATGAGGACGTCCTCACTCTTTCGTACCAGCCGTGGGATGGGGGCGGCAAGCGTGTGCTCTTGACGACGGGCACAATGTCGCGCTACCTCGTGGAGCGAAATCTGCTGATGGGGTACAGGCGCAGCGTCGAGTCCTTCGCCCTACGCCCCGGCTGGGACGGTGGCGCGCAGTAGCGCGTGCAGCCGGGTGGTGCGCTGACTCTGGGGGTTGGAGCACGAGGCCGGGGCTCGGTGTCGTTGTCCTGCGCGGTATCTGGGGCCTGGGATGGGGCGGCCCTGGCCTCGTGCCCTAGACTCGGGTGTGGGCGCATGATGCGCCCGTTAGCGCAGTGACGAGAATGGATCAGGACGATGGAGCCGCATACTGACGAGCCGCTCAATAATGGCACCCGCGCGAGGAACCGCAAGGGATCGCTCAGCCGCAAGGGCGTGCGCCGGTCCGGCGTCGGTGCGGCAGCACTGTCGATCGTCATGCTGCTGTCGGGCTGTCTTTCCCTTGCATCTCTCGACGAAAAACCTATCGACAAGCTGACGACGGGTGAGGCGGTCATCGCCCTGCGGCTGGGTGGTGCAGAGGCGTCTGCGGCCCTGCCGGGTGGAACGGGTGACAACTGGATTGTGCTCCTCGACTTCCAAGGGCGGGGGCAAGCCGGGCATGTCGAACGCGGGGAGCGTGGTGATATCGCATGGACTGAGCTCGGGGTGTCGTACGGCGTCCAGGCGGAGGATTTTTTGACGACGCAGGAGGGGACGCAGCGGATCCCCCGCGTGGGTGATCGTTCCGTTGAATATTTCCGTTTTGCGCTCCCCGATGGGCGAATCGAAGTCATCAGTGCTGCGAGAGGCTCTGGTATTCGTGCGGACATCATCGAGCGTGATGGAACGATGACGAGCGTGGAGACCGACGACAAGTCGGGCGGCTTTGGGCTGTGTGGGTCGCGGGTTTTAGCGATTATGAATACGGAGGTGTCCCAGAGCATGAAGTCCGCGGCGTTCGAGGTCTATGCCGCTCAGTCGGGTGGCGAGGGAAGTGAACCGGAAGATTTCTCGGTTGTCGTGCAGTTGGATGATCCTGCCGGAGCTACCCCGCGGATCCTCGCGGCAGCGCCGATGATTCCGGGCTTGAGGTCAGTGCAGCACTTGTACGCCTGCGAAGGGAATTTGCTGACAGCACCGAGCATCCAAGTGGATGATCCCATCGGCGCGAGAGGGAGCAGCGTCGTTGCGGCGAGAGGGACCCTCGTTCTCCAGCGCTGGGATCTGTCGACGGGGCAGCGCTCGGTGAGCCCCGTGCTCGATGAGGCAGGAAACGCTATCCACCTCAATGAGGATTTGGATATCTATGGTGACAAGGCGATCCTAGTGGGCGACGAATACAGGCTTATCAGTCGCCATGGTCATGCCTTCTCAATCAATCTGACGAGCGGACAGGGCCGTCACTTGTTTTCCATCCCCGAGCAGGTCGGACAAGGGGACATGGTGTTCCAGGTGACCGAGAGCGGCGTTTATTTCTTGACGGATAGCTCCCGCGAGCACGCAGTCACTCTTTCCTATCATCCGTGGGACGGTGACGATTCTCGCGTGGTTCTTTCGACGGGCAGCCTGGAGGGCTACCTGAGGGTGCGCAAGCTGTTCTCGGGTGGTCAGCGCGCCATCGAGTCCTTCGCCCTACGCCCCGGCTGGGATGGCGGCGCGCAGTAGCGCATGCAGACGAGGACGGAGACGACCATGAGTACACACAACGGTGAGAAGCGCGAGACGGGTGCCGACGAACAGGAGCAAGGCAGCTCGAAGAAACCGAAGCGTTCCCGGCGATGGGCGTTCCTGACGCTCGCTCTTCCGATTGCGCTGCTCGCGTGGAGTTGCGCTCCGAAGGCTCCCCTGCCAGTGACGCCGACCAGCAAACTGGCCATTGGGGATGCCGTCATTGCTGTGCAGCTGGGTGAAGCACAATCGCAGTCGGGCCTTGAAGCCCCAATTCAGGACAACTTGGTCGCACTTGTTGACGTGCACGGGGAGCAGGATATCGTGCGTATCGGCAACCAGTGGGAAGGTAGGATCCTGTGGTCTGATCGCGGTATTTCCTTCGGTGCCGAGCAATGGGAGTACCAGACGACAGAAAACGGAACGAGTAGTCAAGAAACTAAGGGCTGGCGGGCCTCGAACGTCCAGCGTTATGAGTTGTCGGATGGTCGATTCATCGTGGTTTCGTACGAGATGGACTTGGGTTACCGGGTCGATACGATCGAACTTGATGGAAGCGTGACGAGCGTGTCAACGCCCGGAACGCGCGGGGACATGGGACAGTGCGGGGATAGGATCCTGTCGATCGTTGATACGAAGCAGCTCTGGCGCAGGAAGCAAGAGGCCCTTGAAGCCTACGCCGCGCAGTCGGGCAATGATGGTGCGCAGCCGGAGGAGCTGTCTGTTGTTGTTCAGTTGAATGATCGCGATGGTGATACTCCCCGCCTCGTTGGCGTCGCGCCAATGATCGACGGCTTGGTGTCGGGACAGAGAGAGTTCGCCTGTGAGGGGGACGTGATCACGATGCCGAGCGTCCAAACGGGCGACTCTCGAGACGTTCGTGTGATGGCAGATGGTGGAGAGACGGGAACGATGGTTCTCGAGCGCTGGGATCTGTCGACGGGGCAGCGCACGATCATTCCTGTGATCGACGAGCAGGGGAATCCTATCGAAATAGATAGAGAGCACAGCATTTTCGGCTACCGGGGGATCCAGGTCGGTGATGAGTACCGGTTCATCAGTGAAGGCGGGGATGCGTTTGCAGTGGACCTGAGGAGCGGTCGAGGTCGCTTCCTGTTTAGTTATGACGGTACGCGAATCAACCAGCGAATGGTGTACCAGGTGAGTGAGACGGGCGTCTACGCGCTCGAGGGTCGCCGGGAGGATCACAATGTCACCCTCTCTTACCGGCCGTGGGATGGGGGAGCATACCGGGACGTCATCACAATGGACAAGCTGGCAGACTACGTCTGGTTGGAGGGCGATATTCTGCCGTCGGGCCACTGGCGAAGGATTCAGTCATTCTCTCTGCGCCCCGGGTGGGACGGCGGTGCCCAGTAAGGTTGTTCGGTTGTCCGAGCCTCGTGCCCGGTTGGGATAAGGCTTCGGCTGCTACGACGATGGGACGAGGCCGGGGCAGCCCACTCCTCGTGTCCTAGACTCTGGGGGTGGGTGTGGCCGCGCCCTTCGCCGCACAGACGAGGACGGAGATGACCATGAGTACACACAACGGTGAGAAGCACGAGACGGGTGCCGACGAGCAGGAGCATGGCCACCCGAAGAAGCCGAAGCGTATCCGCCGATGGGCTCTCCTCGTCGTCGTGCTATCGGTTGCCGCGCTGGCGTGGAGCTGCGTATTCCATGGGGGATTGACCAGAAAACCGGCCAGTTTTCACGCGACGAATGACGCGGTCGTTGCCGTGCGTCTGGGGTCCGGATGGTCCACGGTGGCCGAGGATTTTCGGTATAACGACTATGACGGCTGGATCGTGCTTCTCGACGCCGACGGGCGCGGACAGGTTGCTGCCGTGAACAATGTGCTTCACGGCGATGTGCTGTGGAATGAGCGGGGCGTTTTCTACGGGTCGCCTTCTCATGACTTCCTCACGACGGAGGCGGGGACGCAAGGATTCGAACGACGCTACCGTAGCAGCGACGAACGTCAACGCTACGCGCTCCCCGATGGCGCGCTCGCGGTTGTGAGTGATGAAGGGTTTGGGTTTGTGGTTGGCACTGTCCACGTTGATGGACGTGTGACGAGAGTCAGGAACGAAAAGACAGGAGGCGCTGTCGGGCAGTGTGGGTCGCGGATCCTGGCGATCACCGGCACGAAGCAGTCTCCCGGCATCAGTGCCGCCGCGTTCGCAGCGTATGCTGCTCGATCGGGCGACGAGAAGCCGCCGACCACCCTCGCGGCTGTTGTTCAGCTCAATGACCACGATGGCGAGGAGTCTCCAGTCCTCGCGGTAGCGCCGATGATCGACGGCTTGGGGTCGCGACAGCACATGTTTGCCTGCGAAGGGGATGTCATCACGATGCCGACCGAGCTGTCGGACGAGGCCGCTGCCTCAAGCCATGGTTCGACGAGCGAGCGGCAGCGAACGATGGTTCTTGAGCGGTGGGACCTGTCAACGGGTGAGCGCTCGATCATTCCCGTCCTCGACGAGGCCGGCAACCCCCTTGAGTTGAATGATGAGCAGGGCGTTTCCGAGTACGAGGCGATTCGCGTGGGCAGCGAATACAGGTTCGTCTCCTCTGGCGGGGACGCTTTTGCCGTCGACCTCACGAGCGGCCAGGGCCGGCATCTGTTCTCCCTCGACGTGCCGTGGAGCGAGTACCTGTCGGTTTTCCAGGTGACCGAGACCGGTGTCTACATGCTCAAGGACCGCGGAGTGGACCGTGTCGTCACCCTCTCGTACAGGCCCTGGGAAGGTGGCGAGTGGCGTGACATCTTCACGACCCGTGACCTGGCTTATTACCTCAAGGAAGGCGTGTTGACGCGGACGCTGGACATCCAGTCCTTCGCCCTGAGGCCCGGTTGGGACGGCGGCGCGCAGTAAGGCCCACTATCGCGCCCCAACGTGCGCGGCGCGATAGTGGGGGGCGGTCTTCCAACGAAGACCGCCCCCCACTTGTTACAAAGTGATGCCCACCTGGCCGAGCGCGAAGGCGAACTCCTCGCAGCGCGCCGCCCACCGGCCCTCGCGCCCGGACGGGCCGGCGTGCCCGGCGACCATCTCGGTGCGCAGAATGATGGGCCGCTCAAACGGGTCGCGCGCGGCGACGAGGCCGTGGCTGGCCTCCCCGCTTACGCTCACCTCGCCAGTCCCTGAATCGCAGCAATTGCAGCGCTGCCCAGCCCCGGCCTCGTCCGTGGAGGGAACCTGGCCGGTGGCCTCGCGCAGGCGCTGCACCCACTTGGTGGGCTCGACGAACTCGACGCGCGTGTCGTTGACCGACGTCGTCGCCATGACCGCGGGCAGGAGCGCGCCGTCGGGCACGTTCTCGTACGGCGTGTAGCGGCTCATCGCGTCGAACACGGCGCGCGAGGTCAGCGGATTGCCCCACTCCTCCCATTCGCCGACGGTGAGCGGCAGGGTCGGGTCCAGGATCGTCGAGAGCGCGTCCACGAAGGGCACGCCCGCGAGGATTGCGCGGAAGCGGTCGGGTGCTGCGTTGGTGACCGCGCCCATGAGCAGGCCTCCGGCGCTGCGGCCCTCCGCGACCAGGCGACCGGGCGCCACCCACCCGGAGTCGACCAGCCAGTCGGCCACGTCGATGAAGTCCGTGAAGGTGTGCTCCTTGACCAGCTCCTTGCCGTCCTCGTACCAGGAGCGGCCCATCTCGCCGCCGCCGCGCACGTGCGCGATCGCGTAGACGACGCGGCGCAGGATCGGCAGACGCAGGGTCTCGAACTCGGGGTCGTAGCTGACCTCGTACGAGCCGTACCCGATCTGCCAGCCCGCGTGCGTGCCGTCCGGGCGCGCGTCGCGATGGTGGATGAGGGTGACGGGGATGCGGGCGGCACCGTCGCGTGCGACCACCCACACGCGCTCCTCAACGTACTCGGCGGGGTCCCAGCCGGGCGCCTCGCGGGTGCGCAGGGTCCGCACGCTCAGCGCCGAGGTCTCGGAGGACGAGGCCGGGGCCGTGTTCGGCAGCAACACCTCGGCGACCGTCGGTGGCACGGTCTGTGACTGGAACTCAACCCGAAGCGGATCCTTCCACGGGGTCGGCACGGTCGCGATTGTGCGCACCGGGGCGTCCACCTCTACGCGTCGCCACGTGGGCGTGGGCTCGCGGCGATCCCACACGTCGACCTGCGTGAGAGAGCCCGAACGAAGCGAGAGCGCCACGTAGTCCGCGTGGGCCTCGACGTCGGTGATGCGCTCGCCGGGGCCGGGGCTGCGCAGCGGCTCCCAGGACTCAAACGGAGCGAGGGGCGCGGGCTCGTCCTCCGGCAGGGGAGTGCCCGGCGTGCGATCCGCCAGCGCTTGGCGACTATACGCGGAGGAAGAAGTAACGCCCAACTGTGCCAAGGCCTCGGGCGACCCCCCGGCGGGCAGCATCGCCTGCGCGAGCGAGCCCTCCTGCGTCAGCCCCGTGTGCACGATGAACAGGCGATCCCCCGCCGAATCCGCCGACACCAGCGTGCGCGGGCGCACCGGCATGAGCGGAAGCGGGCGCACGGACGGGTGGGCGGGCAGCCACAGCCACGCGCGGCCCGCCGTCGACGACGAGGCGTGAATGACGACGTGCCCCGGGAAACCCGAGGGAGCGAACCCCATCTCGAAGCCCTCGTCCGGCTCCACCAGCAGCAGCTCGTCGGCCTCACGCGGCGTGCCCACGCGGTGCAGCCACGCGTCGCACGCGCGCCACGCGTCGTCCACGCCCATGTAGATAAAGGAAGCGGAATCATCCGCCCATGCGAAGCCGTACCCGGCGTCCACCACGGCCTCGTCGATGACGCGGCCCGACGCCTCCTGCACGACCCACGTGTAGCGCTCATCCCCGCTAGTGTCCCGCGCCCACGCGATCAGACGCCCATCCGGGGACGGGTACATGTCCGCCAGGCGGAAAAACTCCTGCCCGCGCGCCCACTCGTTCTCATCGACGAGGAGCTCCTCGCCCCGCGCTGGCACGCCCGGTTGGGGGACGAGCGGGACCGGTGCCCCGGCCTCGTCGCGCTCCACCGGCGCGCGGTGATGCGTCGCGTAGGACTGGCCCTCCGCGAAACGCCGGAAATACCAGAACTCGCCCTCGCGGATCGGAACCGTCACGTCGGTGAGCGCCGTGGAGGCCTTGACCTCCTCCACGAGGCGCGCGGCCGCCTCGCGCGTCGGCGCCGTCACCGTGTCCGCCCACGCGTTCTCCGCCTCCAAATGAGCCCTGACCTCGGGATCCTCGCCGTCACGCAACCAGTCCCACGGGTCATCGAAATGCTGGCCGAACTGGTCGCGCACCCGGTACCCGTACCGCTTGGGGGCGACCGGGGGAGTTGACGAAGGCCGTGTGTTACGCGTGGTCGTGTCAGTCATGGGCACCATCTTAGGGGCGGGGCCAACTGTTGGGGATCCACGAAACAGCGGCGAGGCCGTGCGACACTAGGGGAGTGAGAGACGAACACTGCCTGCACGGGTCCACTGCCGCGCTCGACCCCGTGGCCGCGCGCCCCCGCGACCCCTTACCCACCCAGCCCGGCACCCGAGGGCAGGCTGAGGGGGGAGCGGCCGCGGCCTCGTCCCTGAGCCTGACGCGCCGACTCCTCGCCTGGGTGCGTGAGTTCATCCAGTTCGGCATGGTCGGGGCCACCGCCTACATCGTCGACGCGGGCCTGTTCAACCTGCTCCAGCACGGGCCGCTCGGCTTCCTCGCTGGGCACCCCAACACCGCGCAATTCGTCGCCGCCGCGACCGCGACCCTCTACTCGTGGATCGCCAACCGCCTGTGGACCTACCGCGGCCGCACGCGGGAGAACGCCACGCGCGAGGCCATCCTCTTCTTCTTCGCGAACGCCTGCGGCATCGGCATCTCCCAGTTCTGCCTCCTGTTCACCCACCACATCCTCGGGTTCGCCTCGGCGCTGGCTGACAACATCGCCGTCTACGTCGTCGGCTTCGCCCTGGGCACCGCGTTCCGCTTCTTCTTCTACCACTACGTGGTCTTCACCGGGCATACGCGCGCGTAGGTTGAAGGTGCGACGGTAGGGTCGAAACGTGAAGGAAACGCCAGAGCACTACCCGACCCCCGAAGAGTCCATCGCCACGATGGTCACCATCGATGACACCGCCCTCGTGTTCGAAGGCGGCGGCATGCGCAACGCCTACACGGCCGCACTCGTGAGCCGACTCATCGCCGAAGGCATCAACTTCCCCCACATCTCGGGCGTCTCCGCGGGCTCCAGCCACCTGTGCAACTTCACCTCCCGCGACGCCGCCCGCTCGCACGCGACCTTCGTTGACCTGGTTGACGACCCAGAGTTCGGTGGCCTCAAACACTTCCGAAAGGGGCACGGCTACTTCAACGCCGAGTACATCTACGAGCGAGTCTGCTACCCCGATGGTGCCTACCCCTTCAACATGGACGCTTTTCTTGCCAACCCGGCGCGCACTCGCGTCGCCGCCTTCAACGCGTCGCGCGGCGAGGTGCGCTGGTTCTCCAAGGAAGACATGAGCTCACTGGACACGCTCGGCCCCATCATCCGCGCCTCCTCCACGCTGCCCGTCCTCATGCCGCCCGTCGAGATCGAGGGCGACACCTACGTCGATGGTGCACTAGGACCCAACGGTGGCCTGCCCTTCGATCAGCCCCTGCGCGAGGGCTACCGCAAGCTCCTCGTCGTCCTCACTCGCCCCCGCGACTACGTTAAGGGTCCCATGCCCGCCAGCGTCGGTGCCCTCCTGCGCACCGCCTACCGTCAGTTCCCCTCCGTGTTCGAGGGCGTGGCCCGGCGCCCCGACCGCTACAACGCGGGACGCCGCCTCCTCTTCGAGCTCGAAGAACGAGGCCAGGCCTACGTGTTCGCCCCCGACAACCTGTGGATCAACAACACCGAGTCGCGGCGCGAGCGCCTCGAGGCCACCTACCGTGCCGGCCTGGTGCAGGCTGTGCGCGAAATGCCCGCGATCAAGGCGTTCCTGGGGCTGTAGGCTTTCCTTTTCCTGTGGCGGTGCTTGTTGCGCCGCTGGTGTTCCGGGCGCCGGATGGCCCGGCCGCCCGCGTGATTTCCAGCCGCCGCGTGTGCTTTGTGGGGCCGGGCCGCTGTGTGTGCCTGTGGGCGGCGGCCCGCCCGCGAGTCGTCCGAGCCGCGAGCCTTCGGCTCGGCGCGTCGTCTTGAAGCCCGGCCAGGCCCCGCCGCCGCCCACCGGCACCGCGGCCAGGCCCCGTAGACCAGGCGGTTCGGTTCCTTGAAACCCCTGTCGCCTTTGCTCGCTCGTACGTGCCTGGGGTTGAAACCGGTGTCGCCTTTGCGGGTGAGAATCGGGCGGTTTTGGTGTGTTTGTTGGTCGCAGTGGTGTTGTTGGTTTCATTGGTTGTTGTTCAGGGGCGCGCAGTGGTGATGGGGGTTTCATACTGACCTGCATTAGCGGTTGCAGTGGTGTTGTTGGTTTCAATATCGCCACGTCGCCGCGTCTTGCGCGCGAAAAAGTTCGCCCTGCTCGTTCTGATGGTGGACGCGAGCGCGAAGAAGTTCGCCCAGCGCACGAAAAATGCCCCAGAAATGGCGTTTTATGGCGTGCCGGGCGAAGTTTTTCGCGGGTGAGCCCGTGATGGCCCGTGCCGGGCGAACTTTGTCGCGGGGAAGCCGTCGCGGGGCGGTGCCGGGCGCGTCTTGTCGAGTGGCAGAGCCTACTGGTGTGCAGTGCCTGGGAGGTGCTGCCTTGATACAGGGAGTATCCATGCCCTAGATGTTGGTCGAGCGTTAGCCCCTTGGTCTAGGTCGCGTCCCCCCTAGATGTAGGGCTCGTGCGATCCCCTCGATCGAGGGGCATCTCCCGTTGGAGGCGCGTGTCGGCACATCACTCAGGCCCCCTGTGATCGCATTTCCGCGAGATTCCAGCCATTTCGCCGAAAATGCCACTCACCCCTATATCTAGGGGCACTTAGTCACCAACGACCCCTAGATGTTCGGGTGCGACACGCCCAAGGTATCCACCAAAGAGTGTGATGCTCGACATCTTTCAGGTGGTTGGCAGGTGGTTATACACAGGGTGATGATGTGCTTGTCCACAGGGTGCACAGGTGTGTGTGAGGGTGTTGGAAGCCCCTAGATATGCCCGTGGGTTAGTTGCAAACCCCAATGTTTGCGCGCATCTTCGCCCACCTGTGTTGAGGGGGCGACAAACCGCAAAGGTGCCTCCGAGATCCTGACCGCTCGCTCCATCCACAGACCCCTCCCGCCTCGTCCACAGTAGGGGCGGCGCACACAACATCTAGGGGTCGCTTGCGTGGGTGGCCACGAGGTGTAGTGTTGTGGTGTTCGCGGCGAACGAGCCGCCAGAAAGACAACGCAGGATGCCAACGTCCGGCCTTGAGCCGCAAGGAGACACGAACATGTCGATCACAGTCTACTCCAAGCCCCGCTGCCCCCAGTGCGACGCGACCTACCGCGCCCTCGACAAGCAGGGCGTCTCCTACGAGAAGATCGACGTCACCCAGGACGCGGAATCCCTCGCCTTCATTAAGGGCCTCGGCTACCAGCAGGCGCCCGTCGTCGTGGCCGGCGAGGATCACTGGTCCGGCTTCCGCCCCGACCGCATCAAGGCTGTCGCCGCCGCAGCTGCCCCCCTGGCGCTGCAGGCCTGAGTCGCGCCGACAAGTCCCGGTCGCGAGGCTGGGACTTTCGCGTATCTGGGCGGGAACGAGGCCGGGGCTCACTCACGCGGAAACGGCACGCACGCGCTCGCATCGGCGAGGAGTGAAACGCATCATCGATGCGGGGAAATGAGCAGCCAACTGGCCGTGAGGACCCGCCGCCCGGGCCTCGGGGGTGAGACACTAGAGGTTCAGCATCCCGCCAAGCAGGAAGGATCATCATGGGCAGCGTCGTCTACTTCTCGTCGGCGACGGGCAATACCCGCCGTTTTGTCGAAAAACTCGGCCTCCCGGCGGCGCGAATCCCGTTGCTTCCCAAGGATGAACCCCTGCGCGTGACCGACGAGTACGTGCTCATCGTGCCCACCTACGGCGGTGGAAATATCAAGGGAGCGGTGCCCAAGCAGGTCATCAGGTTCCTCAATGACCCCGACAATCGAGTCCTGTGCAGGGGCGTCATCTCGTCGGGAAACACCAACTTCGGCAAGGCCTACTGCATCGCGGGCGACATCATCGCGGCCAAGCTGGGGGTCCCCCACATGTATAAGTTCGAGCTCCTCGGTACGCCCGAGGACGTCTCCAGAGTTCGCGAAGGACTGGAACAGTTTTGGCAGAAAACTACACCGACACAGGCGTAGAGGAAGCTCCCTCCCCGGAGCTGGACTACCACGCGCTGAATGCGCAGCTTAACCTGTACGACGCGAACGGACGCATCCAGTTCGACGCGGACCGTGCGGCGGCTCGCCAGTACTTCCTTCAGCACGTCAACCAGAACACGGTGTTCTTCCACGACCTGGAAGAGAAGCTGAAGTATCTGGTGGACGAGGGCTACTACGAGAAGCACGTCCTGGACCAGTACGACTTCGCGGACATCAAGGAGCTGTACAAGCAGGCTTACGCCCACAAGTTCCGCTTCCCGACGTTCCTGGGCGCGTTCAAGTACTACACGTCGTACACGCTCAAGACCTTCGACGGTAAGCGCTACCTGGAGCGCTTCGAGGATCGTGTCGCCATGGTGTCGCTGTACCTGGCGCGCGGCGACATCGAGCTTGCTCGCAGCTTCGTGGATGAGATCATGACGGGCCGCTTCCAGCCGGCCACCCCGACCTTCCTCAACGCCGGTAAGGCGGCGCGCGGCGAGCTGGTCTCCTGCTTCCTGCTGCGCATCGAGGACAACATGGAGTCGATCGCGCGCGGCATCAACTCGGCCCTGCAGCTGTCCAAGCGCGGCGGCGGTGTCGCCCTGCAGCTGACGAACCTGCGCGAGTCGGGCGCTCCGATTAAGAAGATTCAGAACCAGTCCAGCGGCGTCGTGCCCGTCATGAAGCTGCTCGAGGACTCCTTCTCCTACGCGAACCAGCTGGGTGCGCGTCAGGGCGCGGGCGCTGTGTACCTGCACGCGCACCACCCGGACATCATGCAGTTCCTGGACACCAAGCGTGAGAACGCGGATGAGAAGATCCGCATCAAGACGCTGTCCCTGGGCGTCGTCATCCCGGATATCACGTTCGAGCTGGCCCGCAAGAACGAGGACATGTACCTGTTCAGTCCCTACGACGTGGAGCGCGTGTACGGCGTGCCTTTCTCCGAGATTTCGGTGACGGAGAAGTACCACGAGATGGTGGACGACGGCCGTATCCACAAGCGCAAGATCAACGCTCGTCGTTTCTTCCAGACGATCGCGGAGATCCAGTTCGAGTCCGGCTACCCCTATATCGTCTTCGAGGACACGGTGAACAAGGCCAACCCGATCAAGGGTCGCATCACCATGTCGAACCTGTGCTCGGAGATCCTGCAGGTGTCCGAGGCCTCGACCTACAACGATGACCTGTCCTACGACCACGTCGGCAAGGACATCTCCTGCAACCTGGGCTCGCTCAACATTGCGAAGACCATGGATTCCCCGGACTTCTCGAAGACGATCGAGATGGCGATCCGCGGCCTGACGGCCGTCTCGGACCTGTCGGACATCGGCTCGGTGCCGTCGATCGCCCGCGGCAACGCGATGAGCCACGCGATCGGCCTGGGCCAGATGAACCTGCACGGTTACCTGGCGCGCGAGCACGTGCACTACGGGTCCGAGGAGGCCCTCGACTTCACGAACATGTACTTCATGACGGTCCTGTTCGAGGCCATCAAGGCCTCGTGCAAGATCGCGCGTGAGCGCGGCGAGACCTTCGAGGGCTTCGAGGAGTCGAAGTACGCATCGGGCGAGTTCTTCCGCAAGTACATTGACGAGGAGTGGGCCCCCACCACGGACAAGTGCCGCGAGCTGCTCGCCGCCTCGTCGATCAAGGTCCCGACCCAGGCGGACTGGGAGGCCCTGGCGGCTGACGTCGCCAAGTACGGCATGTATAACCAGAACCTGCAGGCTGTGCCTCCGACGGGTTCCATCTCGTACATCAACAACTCGACGTCGTCGATTCACCCGATCGTGTCCCGCGTGGAGATCCGTAAGGAAGGCAAGATTGGCCGCGTCTACTACCCGGCGCCCTACATGTCGAACGAGAACCTGGAGTACTACCAGGACGCGTATGAGATCGGCCCGGAGAAGATCATCGACACCTACGCTGTGGCCACCCAGCACGTGGATCAGGGCCTGTCGCTCACGCTGTTCTACCCGGATACGGTGACGACGCGTGACCTGAACAAGTCCTACATCTACGCGTGGAAGAAGGGCATTAAGACCCTGTACTACATGCGCTTGCGCCAGATGGCCCTGGAGGGCACGGAGGTCGAGGGCTGCGTGTCCTGCATGCTGTGACGTGACGCCCGTTTGTCGGGTGGTGCGGGGGTCGGGAAACCGGCCCCCGCACCGTTTCATGTGGGACGAGGCCGGGGCGGGCCGGGTGTACCGGCGTGAGGTTGGGCGAATCTTCCACGTTGCAGAGGTTGCTCGTATGATGTGAGAGGATAAGATCCCACATTCTGACCGGAGCTATTGATGAGCGATCCATCGAATCCCTACGGCAGCCAGCCAGCGTATGGCACTCAGGCCTCGTACGGCACCCAGGCCGCGTACGGCGCCCAGCCTGCCTACGGGCAGGCCCCCGTAGTGCAGCAGCCCGCATACGGTACCCAACCCGCATACGGCGCCCAGACCTCGTACGGCGCGGGTGCTTCCTACGGGCAGCCGATGTACGGCCAGGTCGTGTACGCGCTGAACCCCGCCGTCGAACGCGTGCGTTCGAACGCATCCATGGTGCGCATCATGTCTTTCGTTAGCTTTGTGACGGTGGGGCCGCTCCTGTCGTTCGGTGCGTGGTTCTGGAGCATGAACCTCCTTAGTGAGGCCGAGAGGCTGGGTGCCCCCGAGGACGTGCTGAGGGACGTGCGCGGTGCGCGAACGACGGCTCTCATCTGCGGAATTGTCGGGATCGTGCTGTTTGGTCTTCTGATCGCCGCTCCCTTCCTCCTTGTCTGGCTCGTGGAATCTACGAAGTGATTGGTTGTTGAAATGAGTGATGAACAGATGCCCTCGCGGGCAATTCCGGCCGGCTGGGACTGGCCTCAGCAAAGCGACGGACCGGTCGCACCCCAGGCGGGTGCTCCCGCCTCGATGTGGTCGAGCGCTCCCGCCGCACCGCAGGCACCCGCCCCTGCGCAGTTTGCGCCCCCGGTGGGCGCACCCGTAAATGTCGCGTCCGCCGCGCCCGCCGCGCAGCAGTCGCCCTACGCTCCCGGACACAGCGGGGTCACGGCCGCCAGCGCGGCACCGGCGTATGGCACCCCTGCTCCGTATCCCCAGCAGGGCGCACCCGCCCAGCCGATGCCGTCCCACGGCCAGCCGAGTGCCTACCAGGCGCAGCCTGCACCCGTCGCTCAGCCGATGCAGCAGGCCGCCGCCACGCAGTACGGCGTGAATCCGCAGGCCGCGTACGCGAGCCAGCCCGCGCAGCCGTCCACGGATCAGCTCCGGCAGCTGGCCTTCTCCCGCCTCAAGTCCAACGCGACCGTCGCCATCGTGATGTCCTTCGTGTGGTTCTTCACGACGCCGGTCATCCTGCTGCTCGCCAACGCGGTTCGGGCGCAGCGCCTGTGTACCCACGCCCAGGAGATCGACGCTCCGTCCGACGTGACACGGAAGGTGAACATTGCGCGCGGCATTGCGTTCGGCATGCTCCTCCTGCAGGTGAGCCTGATCATCTTGCTGATTGTCTCGGAGAACATGCGTTAGCGATCCAGCGGATGCCGCTGTGTTCGCGGTAACTAAAGGCCGTTTTGTTTATTTTTGTACTCTCGCGTCGGCTACGATGACAGCCGTATCCGATCGACATAACCCATTTGGAGCAACTCATGAGCGATCCCGTAAACGCCTACCTCGCCGCCGGCCAGGAACATCCCCAGCAGGCTTACGGTTATGCGCAGCCGGCCTACGGCCAGCAGCAGGCTTACGGTCATGCGCAGCCGGCCTACGGCCAGCAGCAGGCTTACGGTCATGCGCAGCCGGCCTACGGTCAGCCCGTATACGCCCTCAACCCCGAGATTGAGAGGATCCGTTCGAACGCGTCGACGGCCCGCATGCTCTCCTTCGTGAGTTTCCTGTTCGGCCACCTCCTGCTTGCCGGTGGCATGTGGTTCTGGACTAACAAGCTGGTTGAGGAAGCCAAGATCCTGGGCGCCCCGATGGACGTGATGGCGGATGTGGAGAGCGCTCGCTCGGCTGCGAAGATTTGCTCGATTATCCAGATCGCGATCGCCGCTGCGGTTTTCTTGTTCCTCATCTTGATGGTGATCATCGGCGCGACTGCGGCCGCCAACAGCTGACGCATCGTTACGTGTGGGGCCCGAGGAAACGGCGAGTTTCCTCGGGCCCCAACGCATAGTGGTTGAGGGCCGCTGCTACGATAGCGCCCATCGTCATCCGCACGGAACTATCTGGAGTGCACCATGAGCGATCCGGCTTACCCCTATGGGGCCAATCCTGCGAGTGCGCAGGATCCCTACTCGCAGCAGACGCCGTATGGCCCGGCCGCATCCACGCCCTACGGCCATCCCGAGGCAGTGTACCGCCAGCAGCCTGCCTACGGCATGCCCAATGGGACGGCGTACAGTCAGCCCACGCCGGCCTATGCGCAGCCGTACTATGCGAGTTCACACCTCGTTGCCTACGCGGACCTGCGTTCCCAGGCGCATCTCGCCATGATCTTGGCTGGCGTGAGTTTCCTGACTGCCTTTCTGCTCCTCTCGATCCCCGCGATGGTGTTGTCGTTCATGCAGCGCAGGAAGGCGAAGCGCCTGGATGCCCCGCAGGACATCATGTCGCTGACGAATACCGCGGTGGTCGTCACGTCCATATGCGCATCACTCCAGCTGCTCGTGCCTCTTGCCCTTCTCCTCGCCTTTTTCCTCAGTGATCGATAAGTCGTGTGCTGATACCACCCCGCCACCCGTGAGAGTCGCGCGACAGTGCTGACTCCTCACACCCCGGAGCCTGTAGGAACGGTGATGCCGTTTCCGCAGGCTCCGCCTGTAT
The DNA here is from genome assembly GCF_009730335.1 of Schaalia odontolytica. Lineage (GTDB taxonomy): Bacteria > Actinomycetota > Actinomycetes > Actinomycetales > Actinomycetaceae > Pauljensenia > Pauljensenia dentiphila. The sequence continues at coordinate 110,533 of NZ_CP046315.1, read as the reverse complement.
TCTTGAGGGTATGACTCCCCGATACGAAGCACCCTCGCGCGCCATCGCCGGCACCGACGCAGACCTCCTCGACCAGCTGCGATACGCGGACGGACGCCCCTACGGCTTCTACAAGAACGCCCTAGGTGCCTGGGATTACGGGGACTTCACCCTCGCGATCGATCACGTGCAGGCCGATCCCTACGCCCCGCCCTCGTCCCTGCGCGCCTGGTCGACGCCCGAGGCCATGGGACTGCCCGAGGCCGCCCTGGCCTCGTCCGACGCACGCCTGGCTGCCGCGGACTTTATCGCCCGCTCCTTCGACGAGGCTATCCGCGCCCGCGACACCCGCGACGTGTCGATCGCCCGCGCCGGTACACTCATCCTCCAGCGCTCCTACGCGACCGTCCTGCCCGACCGCGTCGAGGTCCGCTTCCAAGTCAAGCTCCCCGCGCGCGGACGCACAATCCTCGGCAAGAGCGCCGCCCGCCTCTTCGACGTGGACGTGCCCAACATCGTCATGGACTGCTTCGACTTCGTCTCCGAGGACCCGGCCACCACCCGCAAGCGCTCCCGCCTCCTCGGCCACGTCGCCGCCTACGAGGACTACCGTGCCCTCCAGGGAATCCTCGAGGAACGCAGCTGGGTATCCTTCGTCGCCGACGAAGCCCTGTTGGCGCGCCGCTCCGGCGTGTCCGAAACGCCCCTGACGGGTGACGGCGTCGTCGCTTTCAATGCCCCCGAGTCCCTGCGCGCCACCGTCACCCTGCCGCACGCCGGCGAGGTGTCCGGCATGGCGATCCCCCCGGGCCTGACCCTCATCGTGGGCGGCGGCTACCATGGCAAGTCCACGCTCCTCGAGGCCATCGCCCAGGGCGTGTACGCGCACATCCCCGGCGACGGCCGCGAGCTCGTCGCCACCGACCCCACTGCCACGAAGGTGCGCGCCGCCGACGGGCGAGCCGTCACAGGCGTTGATATCTCGCCGTTTATCACCCACCTGCCCGGCGGTGCCGACACCACGTCCTTCTCCACCGAAAACGCGTCCGGCTCCACCTCGCAGGCCGCCTCCATCATCGAATCCCTTGAGCTGGGCGCACGCACCCTCCTCATCGACGAGGACACCTCCGCGACCAACCTCCTCATCCGCGACACGCGCATGCGCGACCTCGTCGCCGCCGAGAAGGAACCCATCACGCCCCTCGTCGACCGCGTCACCTCCCTCACCGAGGCCGGCGTCTCCCTCATCATGGTCGTCGGCGGCTCCGGCGCCTTCCTGGACGCCGCCGACCGGGTCCTCATGATGGACAACTACCGTTGTCTCGACGTCACCGCCCGCGCACGCGAGGTCGTGGCCGACCTGCCGCGCCTCCGCACCGACGCCCCCACCATCTGGGAGGCCGCTCCCCGCGTGCCCGCCGCGAAGGCCCGCGTGGACCGCCCGCGCACCAAGGCCTCGGGCACGTCCGTGCTAACCATCGACCGTTCAACCGTCGACATTTCCGACGTCGCCGCAGTCGTCGACCCCGGGCAGGCCGAGGCCATCGCCTGGTGCGTGCGCGGTGTCCTCGAGGAGATGGCAGGCAAACAGTCGATGCCCGACCTCATGGCCAAGCTTGGACGGCGCCTCGCCTCCGAGGGCCTGGACGCCGTCTGCAAGTTTGGCGCCCGCTCGTACCCGGCGTTCCTGGCGCGCCCGCGCCTCATCGATGTTGGTGCCGCCATCAACCGCTACCGCGGACTATCCCTGCGCGAGCCGCGCGGCGAGTCGTAATCGCTTCAGACCCCACGGGTTTTCCGTGCGCTGCGTTGCTTGCCATGTTTGGGCCGGGCTGCTTGGTGTGCCCGTGGGCGGCGGCCCGCCCGCGAGATCGCCACACGCGAGCCTGCGGCTCGGAGTGGTCGATCTCGAAGCCCGGCCAGGCCCCGCCGCCGCCCACGGGCACCGCAGCCAGGCCCTCCGGTCCCTCCGGTGCCCTTCACACCAGTGGGGCTGGGTCGCTGTTATCTGGTTCGGCGCGTCGTCTCGAAGCCCGGCCAGGCCCCGACGCCGCCCACGGGTATTGCGTCTGGGCCCTGTCGACCGGGTGGCCCGCTTGTCTGAAACCGCCGTCACCTTTGCGGGCGTAGGTCGAGCCTCAATTGAAACCGCCGTCACCTTTGCGGGTGAGAAATGGGTGTTTTTGGTGCAGTTCTCGGGTGCAGAGGTGATGCCGGTTTCAGCGGTTCCTTGTTGGGGGCGAGCAGTGGTGGTGTTGGTTTCAATGTCGCCGCGTTGTCGCGCCTGGTGCGCGATATTCTTCGCCCTGCTTGGTCTGATGGTGGGCGTGAGCGCGACAAAGTTCGCCCAGCGCGCTCAAATTGGTCCAAATTCGGCGTTTTTGCGCTTGCTGGGCGAGTTTTTTCGCGGAGATGTCGCTGGAGGGGCTGTGCTGGGCGAGCTATTTCGCGCCAATTGGCCCTGCGTCGGTCTTGGATGCGATGCGGTGCACTTCAGGGTGGCTGCGGTTGGGGGATTTGCGCCATGCGAAGCCCTCTGGCGGCGTGTCGCGGGCGTGTCGGAGGCTTGGATGGCGTCATTCCCCCGTGTGGCGGCGATGCCGCGCTGTTGGATGCGAACCGACCAATTTTGCACGTAATTCCTCTGTCACTATTTCAGGATGTGAATTGGTGTCGTTGGAATTGCAACGATTCGGGCTGTTATTAAAATTTCACGCAATCGAATTACGTGCGAAACTTCGGGTATGTGTCTCTGCCATCACTCCTGGGTGCCGCAGCTACGCACCGCTGCCAGGCCCGCCGCCCACGAGTGGCACAGTCAGGACCAACAACCCCGCAGGCACATAACACGGGAATTTCAATGGTGGCACCCCGGGGTAGGGCGGCCGAGCACCCCCGAGGGCACCCCGGGAGGTCTCGGGGATGAATCAGGGGAAACCTCCCTAGCGGTGACGCGCACCGCAGGCGCACGATGAATGCATGAACACGAACACGACAATCGCGCAGGCCCCCGTGGCCGACCAAGAGGCCCCGGCCTCGTCCATCGTCCGACTCCAGGGCGTCTCCAAGATCTACGGAAGCGGCGACGCTCAGGTGCGCGCCCTCGACGACGTGAGCGTCGGCTTCGGCGCCGGCGAATTCACCGCCATCATGGGCCCCTCCGGCTCCGGCAAATCCACGATGATGCACATCCTCGCCGGCCTTGACGCCCCCACCTCCGGGCACGTCTTCGTCGAAGACACCGACATCACCGCCCTGAAAGACACCGCACTGACCAAGCTGCGCCGCGACCGCATCGGTTTCGTGTTCCAGTCCTTCAACCTGGTGCCCACCCTGGACGCCCGCGCCAATATCCTCCTGCCCATGCGCCTGGCCGACGCCACCCCCGAGAAGGGATGGTTCGACCTCATCGTCAACTCCCTGGGTATCGAGGACCGCCTGAGTCATCGCCCCTCCGAGATGTCCGGCGGCCAGCAGCAGCGCGTCGCCGTCGCCCGCGCCCTCATGAGCCGCCCCGCCGTCATTGTCGCGGACGAACCCACCGGCAACCTCGACTCCCACTCGACCACCGAGGTCATGGACCTGCTGCGCCGCGCCGTCGATGAGCTCGGCCAGAGCGTCATCATGGTCACCCACGACACCTCCACCGCCGCCTACGCGGACCGCGTCCTCGTGTGTCGCGACGGACGCATTGTCTCCGACCTGCGCGACGTTACCGCCGACTCCCTCACCGCGGCGCTGCGCTGAGCGCGCGTCCACTCCCCAAGGCTCATCTCATGTCTGCAACAAACTCCCTCCTGAGCGCCAACCTGCGCTCCCATGGCCGCCGCTACATCTCCACCGGCCTGGCCGTCGCCATCTCCACGGCCTTCATCGTCATCACCCTCATCGTTATGACGGCGATGACCGCGGGCCTGACCTCCGGCGTCTACAGCCAGTACCGCGGCGGCACGATCGTCGTCTCCCAAAACGCTGACGCGACCGGCGAGTCGATTCAGCGCGCCGAAGAAATCCTGCGTTCCACCAGCGGCGTCACCGCCATCAAGCACATGGCCCAGTGGCCTGCCGATGCCCAGACCGACGCGACGCGTGGCCGACTCTACGTCTCGCCGCTGGCTCCCAAGCCCTTCGCCGGCCTCGACCTGAGCGCCGGAGACGCCCCGACCGCCGACGACCAGATCACTATCCCGGAGCACACGGCCTCGACCCTCTCACTGAAGGTCGGCGACACCGTCCGCGTGCGCGCAGGGTTCACCGAGGGTGCCTACCAGACTCTCACCATCGTCGGCACCACACGCTCGAACACGATCAGCATGGGCGTGCCCGCCAGCTACGTGACTGACGGCGGTTTCTCCGCGCTCTTCGAGCGCACCGCGTCCGGACAGTTCATCGTCGCGACTTCTGGAGCGGATACGGACAGCAACGCAAACCCTCCCAGCGCCACCCAGGACGAATGGGTGGCGACAGCGAACTCCGCGATCAGCACCGTCTCGGGAGTGACCGTGACCAGCGTGCACAAGGCAATTCAGGACGACCTCGAACAGGCGCGCTTGGGAGCGTCCATGACGATGGGCATCATGCTGATCTTCCCGGCGATCGCGGCGCTTGTGGCCTCTATCGTCGTCTCGTCGACCTTCCGAGTGGTGCTCACGCAGCGCACCCGCGAACTGGCGCTGCTGCGCACGCTGGGAGCGACCAGGCGACAGGTCCGCTCGCTCGTGACTCGCGAGGCCCTCGCGATCGGAGCGATCTCGTCCGCGATTGGCGTCGCGCTCGGCTGGCTGATCGGCGCGCTCGCGGAGGCGGGCACCGGACTGGCCTCTAGCGTCGGCGCGGCGCTGGCGAGTGCCTCCGTTTGGCAGCTTGCGTTCACGTGGCTGGGTGCCACCCTGTTCACGACCCTGGTCGGCGTCTTCCCGGCCCGCGCGGCCTCTCGCGTCGCTCCCGTCGCCGCCCTCGCCCCCGTGAACGAGGCCGGGGCCGCCGCCCGCAAGAAGCACACCGTCCGCTTCATCATCGGCGCGCTCATCGCTGTGGCCGGTTGCGCCGCCGTGGCGGCTGCGTGGCGCTCGGATAGCGGCGGCACGAAATTCCTCGGGGCTTTTGGCGGGTCGCTCCTGGCGCTCCTCGGTGCGCTGCTCGTCGCCTCGGTTCTGCTGCCAGCCCTCACCCGCGCGTTCGGCGCGGCCTTCCCGGGTACCCTGTCCGCCATGGCCCGCGAGAACACGACGCGCAACCCCGGCCGCACCTCCGCGACCGGCACCGCGATCATCATCGGCGTGACCCTCGTCGTCACCATCATGGTCGGTGCCGCCTCCGTGCGCACCACCCTCACCAACGCCGTGAACGACGCCCGCCCCTTCGACCTCATGGCCGTGTCCACGACTGGGGCGGTCACCGATGACCAGCAGGCCGCCATCGCGGCCACCGACGGCGTCGCCGCCACCGTCGCCCAGTACGCCGCTCCCGGCACCCTGACGACCACCTCGGGCGCGCCCGCCTACGCCGGGCCCGAGGGAGCGGGCTCGGAGGACGAGGCCCAGGCCTCGTCGGTCATGATCACCGGAGAACCCGACTACGCGGGCGTCACCCACTCGACCGTCACCCAGCTGGGCGATAACCAGGTGCGCGTCGGCGACGAGGCCCTGGCCGGGCAGACGCTGCGCCTGTGCGCCGACACGTGCGTGGACCTGAGCGCCACCTACGACAAGAACGGCAGCGTCGGGGAGGCCCAGGTCTCCGAGAAAACCCTGCGATCCATCGCGAGCTCGCTCGAGCGTCAGGCGGTCATCATCAAGATGGCCGACGGCGCCGACGCCGAAACGGTCCAGAGTGCGCTGCTCAAGGACTCGCACCTGAGCGTCAACGGCTCCGCGTTGGAGCGTCAGATGTACACGAAGATCATCGACCAGCTGATGCTTGTTCTCGTCGGGCTGCTCGGCGTCTCCGTCCTCGTGTCGCTGGTGGGCGTGGCCAACACGCTGTCCCTGTCGGTCGCCGAACGTACCCGCGAGAACGGCCTGCTGAGGGCGCTGGGCCTGACGCGACACCAGATGAAGAGCCTCCTCGCCTTCGAGGCGCTGTTCCTGTCCTTGACCGGCGTGCTGATCGGCGTCGGTATGGGTGTCGCCTTCGGGTGGGTAGGCGTCATGAGCCTGCCCATTGAGGGGGCCACCGCCGTGCTGAGCGTGCCGTGGCTGCAGCTGGTCGGCGTGTGCGTCGTGGCCATCGTGTCCGCGCTGATCGCCTCGTGGCTGCCGGGCCGCCGGGCCGCCAAGGTCAGCCCCTCGGAGGCGCTGGCGATGGATTGATTCCTGGTTGATCAACGGGTGTTGATGACGGGTGGGGTGTCGAGAGGCGCCCCACCCGTTGTCATGTTGTGCTGTGTGGTGTTGCTTGTGGCCCCGCTGGTGTTCCTGGCGCCGGAGGCCCCGGCCGCCGCGTGGCCTGCCTTGATGGGCCGGGCCGCTGTGTGTGCCGGTGGGCGGCGGCCCGCCCGCGAGATCGCCACACGCGAGCTTCGCTCGGAGTGGTCGATCTCGAGGCCCGCCCTGGCCCTGCCGCCGCCCACCGGCACCGCGGCCAGACCCTCTTGTGCCCTCCGGTCCCTCCGGCACCCTCCGCACCGGTGGGCCCGGTGTGCTCAGCGTGATCCGCGTCGGCTCGTTGTCCGGCCAGGCTTAGCTGCGCCTCAGCACTCGACGACGTTGACCGCCAGCCCTCCCTCGGATGTTTCCTTGTACTTGGAGAGCATGTCGTTGCCCGTCTGGCGCATCGTTTCGATGACGACGTCCAGGCTCACGGTGTGGCGTCCGTCCCCCCACAGGGCCATGCGTGCGGCGTTGATCGCCTTAACAGCCGCGATGGCGTTACGTTCGATGCATGGAACCTGGACGAGTCCGGCCACGGGGTCGCAGGTGAGTCCCAGGGAGTGCTCCATTGCGATTTCCGCGGCGTTCTCGACCTGCTGGGGGCTTCCTCCCAGCGCCTGGGCCAGGCCGGCAGCAGCCATCGCCGAGGCGGAGCCGACCTCCCCCTGGCAGCCGACCTCTGCCCCCGCGATGGAGGCGTTCGTCTTGATGAGTGCGCCGATCGCGGTGGCCGCGAGTAGGAAATCATGCACGAGGGTGCGGCGACGCTCCCGGAACGTCTCTTCGTCGCCGTCGTCGCAGTCCTCATGTGTGGCACCTGCGTGGCTGTCGGTGAGGCGGATGTGAGAGAGCGGCGCGATCGAGCCGTCGCGCGTATCCGGACCCGCCGCAACACCCGGGGTTGATCCTGTCTCGGGGCAGTGGGTGACGAGATAGCCCAGGACGGCCGGAATAACGCCTGCCGCGCCGTTCGTCGGAGCGGTCACGACCCTGTGTCCCGCGGCGTTCTCCTCGTTGACGGCGAGGGCGAAAAGGTTGACCCAGTCCATCGCGCGCATCGGATCGGCCGTGGTGGAGACCCACGCCCGCGCGTCACCCTGCCCCCCTTGCCCCGTTTCGGCGGTCGCGGGGGCCGATGGGCCAAGGAGGCGCCTGGCGAGCTTTCCGGCGAGCGCTTGCGCACGGCGGGGGACGTCGAGCCCTCCGGGGAGGATGCCCGTCGCGGACGTCCCCGCGTCCACGCAGTCGAACATCGTGTCGGCGATGCGGTCAAGGTAGGCGTCCAGGGTCTCGCGGGGGCGCACCGCCTCCTCGTTGGCGCGCACCAGCTCTGCGATGCTCTTGCCCTCCGCGTCGCACTGGGCCAGCAGCTGGCTACCCGAAGTGAAGGGATAGGGAGCGGGGACGTCAATGCCGACGCTGGTTTGTCCGGAGGCTAGCGACGAAACCTCGGGGTTGTCGGTGTCGTCGTTGGTCTGGGTCATCACGAAGCCGCCTCCCACCGAGTAGTAGGTTCGTCGCAGGATGATGTGTGTGTCTGCGTCGGTGGCGGTGATGGTGAGAGCGTTGACATGGTAGGGCAGGACCGTGCGCGCGACGAAGCGGATATCGCGTGCAACATCAAGAGTGACCTGGGCTCCGCTGGGCAGCGTCAGCGTCCCGGTGCTGGCCAGGGTCGGCAGGATCGATTCGACGGTGGAGATGTCGACGGTTTCCGGATCGTAGCCCGCCAGGCCGAGGAGTACTGCGCGGTCCGTGGAGTGGCCGCGTCCGGTGGCTCCAAGGGAACCGAAGAGATCGATTGTGATGTGGCATGGAGGGGGGAGAGTCGTCAGTTCAGTCGTGAAGGCGAGCCCGGCACGCATGGGACCGACCGTGTGGGACGAGGAGGGGCCGATCCCGATACGGAACATGTCGAAGACCGACAGGGGGTGAGGCGCGTCGTGCGCGGCGATGTGGCCGGACACGATGGCGGCCGGGGTCGGACGCGAGGGATCGTAGGTGGTGACGGGCGTGTCCAGAGCGACGGGGCGTAGGTCCATGCTCTCTATTCTGCAGTAATTGCGGCCCGGGGCCTGGACTGAGGGAGTTTGGGGTTGCGCACGCACCGGTAAGGGAGTCGCGAGGGGGTATGGATGGGTGTGAAGCCACCTCTCCTGTCAGTTATCCGTATTCGATAGCCGTTAACTGTCAGCTGTCTAGACGGATGTAGCCCGCCTGCATAATCTATTAAAACGGTTGGTAATTAAGAGAAATGCCGCCACAAGATACGGCAGTTGAGATGGTTGAGGGAATGAAATGGTGACTTATGTGAAACAGATAATGTGGAGTTGCATTGTTTGGTAACCGTGGCGTATGGTTCTCTATGTCAAAGATATCGAGCGATTGCCTAGGTCTCCCAGTGAGGCTCGCAATCGCGACATATGAGCCAATCGAAGGGAAATTCTCGATGGCGATCGGGTGGCGATGAGGTCGCGATTCGTTTGAGTGATCGCGTCTCATCGGCGAGCGCCCGATCGTTGCGGGTTAACCCTCGTTGCAGTCGTGTTGACCGGTGGCGACGGCCTGGCCTGCGAGCTGTCAAGAGCTTGCGGCGCCGACGCGCTTGCTGGATGACACTCGCGCTCGTGCTCGGGGGCGTCAGCCTTCCCTTGAAGACTTACGTCTCACACATCACACACAGGAGAATAAGGAAAACAATGAGCACCACGAAGACCCGCCGCAGCGTGAGCCTGCTCGCGGCCTTTGCCGTCGCCGCCGGCGCGCTGGCCCTGCCCGCCGCCGCGTCGCAGGCAACCCCCACCTTCGGCCTGGCCGCCACGACCGAGCGTGCGCCCTCCCTGGTCGACCTCGACGCCACCAAGACCGGCTCGATCACCATCCACAAGCTGGTCAAGCAGGACGACAACGGCACCAAGGAAGGCAACGGCCTCCTCGACCCGAGCGCCACCGGTGCGCCGCTGGCCGGCGCGACCTTCACCGTCGAGAAGCTCACCTCCGTCGACCTGACCAAGCAGGAGGGCTGGGAGAAGCTCGCCAACTACCGTAAGGGCAAGGGCGACGAGAAGATCTCGGCGAACGCCGCCGCCATCGAGGCAGCCCGCGCCGACGGCGTCGGCACGCCCGTCTCCCAGACCACGGGTGCTGACGGCCTCGCCACCTTCAACAACCTCGCGCTCGGCGCCTACATCGTCACCGAGACCCAGACCCCCGCCGGATACACCGGCTCGCGCCCCTTCATCATCACGGTGCCGATGACGCACCCCACCGAGCTGAACAAGTGGGTCTACGACGTTCACGCCTACCCGAAGAACGCCAAGGTCAACGTCGAGAAGGAGGTCGACGACGCCCAGACGCCCGCCGTCGGCTCCCCGATCTCCTACACCATCACCGCCGACGTGCCCGACGCCCCGGTCGTGGACTACTACAACGTCGTCGACCAGTACGACAAGCGCGTGGACCTGCCCGAGGACCAGATCGAGCTGCGCATGGTCGAAGCCAAGGACGGCGATGTTCCCCTGGTCAAGGGTGAGGACTACACCCTGATCCCGGCCGTGGGCAAGGACGGCAAGACCAACTTCTGGACCGCCGAGTTCACCGAGGCCGGCCGCAAGAAGATGATCGACCAGCGCAAGAGCAACGACACCAAGATCGTCATGTCGCTGGAGGGTACCCTCAAGGAGAAGATCGGCGACGAGGGTCTGGTCGAGAACAAGGCCATCCTCCTGCCCGGCGCTCCCGCCAACAACTGGAAGCCCGGTAGTGGCGAGGTTCCCCCGCCGGACTACCCGAACGCCAAGGTCGTCTCCAAGTTCGGCAAGGTGACGATCACCAAGACCTCCTCCGTTGACGAGACCAAGAAGCTCCAGGGCGCCGAGTTCCAGGTCTACAAGTGCAAGCCCACCACCAAGCCCGCCAATAACTTCGAGTCGGTGGATGCCTCCCTCGACACCAAGCTGACCGTGGATGGCAAGGACACCTTCGTCACCGACGACCAGGGCAAGGTCACGATCGACGGCCTGCGCAACAACGACTGGGAAGACAACGAGGCAGTGGCTGATCCCGGCTACTACTGCCTGGTTGAGACCAAGGCTCCCGACGGCTTCGAGCTGCAGTCCCGCCCGATCGCCTTCCAGATCCTGGCGTCTAACTCCACCAAGGACAACAAGTACACCCTCGAGACCACCGTCAAGGACGTGCCGAAGAACGGCGGATTCAACCTGCCGCTGACCGGTGCTGCCGGTGTCGGCGTGCTCATCGGTACGGGTGCGCTCCTCGTGGCTGGTTCCGGCGCGATCGTGCTGGCCAACAAGCGCCGTAAGGAGCAGGCTGACGCCTGATCTGCGGTAGCACACGGGGGTGCGGCCGCAGGCCGCACCCCCGTGCATGCAACGAACATTCGCCTCTGGTGAGGCGACATCCCAATGACTCAGCTGGAGTGCCAGCACGAATGGAGAACGCGTGAGTAAGCAAGCGCCCGATCAGTCGAAGACCCCTCTCAAGGTCCGTCTTCTGACGATCGCGCCCCCCGTTCTCCTCCTGGCCGGTATCCTCGTCCTGCTCTACCCGGTCCTGGCCACCCAGTACAACAATCAGCGCCAGTCCCAGATCGCTGAGCAGTTCAGTGCGGTCGCCGAGGAGGTTGGTCCTGACGCGGTTGCAGAGAGCCTGAGCCGCGCCGACGAATACAACCGCGCGGCCGCGGAGGCACCCATCCTTGACCCCTGGTTGGATGCGCAGCGCCCCGACACCGTCCAGTACCAGGAATACCTCTCTCAGCTCGACTTGAACGACGTCATGGCGACCGTCAAGATCCCATCCATCGACGTCAATCTTCCGATCTACCACGGAACCGACACCGCGACCCTCGACAAGGGGGTCGGCCATCTGTTCGGCACAGCTCTCCCCGTGGGTGGGGAGTCCACCCACACCGTCCTCACAGGCCACACGGGCCTGGGGACGGCCACGATCTTTGATGAACTCACGAGCGTGCAGATGGGCGAGTTCTTCTACATTGAGACCGCCGGCCGCCACCTGAAGTATCAGGTCACCGACATCCGCGTGGTGCTACCCAACGAGACAGAGTCCCTGAACAAGGTAGAGGGTAAGGACCTGGCCACCCTGATCACGTGTACTCCCTACGGAGTTAACACGCACCGCCTCCTCGTGACGGGCGAAAGGGTCCCCATGGATGATGGGGACGCACAGGCCGAGGCCGAGCAGGTTCACTCCCGCGTCCTGCAGCCCTGGATGATCGCCGTCCTCGCCTCCGTTGTAGTGATCCTGTGCGTCGCCGGCTGGATCTGGCTGCGCTCGCGCAAGCGGGCCCGGGAAGCGCTGGAGGCACCGCACCCGCCGGAATCGTTGGCTGTGGTGGAGGACGCCGCAGCCCCCAATGAAGACGAAGCGTCAATTGGCGAGTAAGCTCACTAGCACGCTTGTTGTCTGAACAAATATAATTACCATAGAACCGTAAAAGACACTTGGAGAACTGATGCAGTATCGCCCCAACGCCCGCATTGTGCGACATGCGAGGGCCGCGATCACGCCTCGTCGGTATGGCGTGCGGGTCCTCGTCGCAGCCGCGCTCGCCGCGCTCGTCGCGATGCCCGGCCTGCTGGCCTCCCCGACCCAGGCCGGCCCGACCCTCGAAAGCGCCGGATCAGACGAGGTTGTCTTCGATCGCACCGAGGGGCGCATCGGTCCCGCCATTCTCAACGACTCTCCGACCGACCGCACGACCGCCGTCGCCGACCACGCATTCTTCGGCGTCGTGCGCGGCATGAGCGTCTACGACTCCAGGGACCGCAACCAGTACTCGCAGGCTCACCAGCCGGGCGTGGCCCAACGCTGGCTGAAGGCCGACGTCGCCAAGCGTGGGGACTACTGGTCCTACATCACCCGAGGCGTCGCGTGGGACTACCACATCAATCCCTACGGATACCAGGGGGAGTACAGGGACAACGTCATCTCCGCCTCAACCACGAGCGCCCTGGGCTACAAGCCCAACAACCCCGGCAAGTCCGCGCTCAACAGCACCTTCCTGATCGGCACCGTTCGACACAACAACTTCCCGATCTGGTCGGCGATCCACTACGTGCACGCCTCTTTCGACATTCGCATCGGAGACCTCGAAGAATCATTCCCCTTCGACCAGCACGAGACCACCAATGATAACGACACGACCGCCGTGGCGAATCAAGGCGGAGCCTACAGGTACTATTCGCAGGCATACTCCGCCCGCTCGTGCCCCGCGGAGGCACCCTACTACGCCCTCATCCGCGGATACGGGGAGAACACCTGGTTCTGCTTCCAGCACGTGGGCCCCGGCTACGGCAACTACGACATCTACACCAACCAGCCGAACTACTACCCCAACTACGTGGATGTTCCGGGGCAGACGCCCGAATCTGACGATGTGCTCACCGTGAACAAGACCACCTCGGACCGCACCCTCGTCGTTGACGGCATCCCCTACCGCCTCTTCCTCTGGGGCTTCGTGCCCAGCGCCGACGGCAATTGCCCCGCCGAGCCGCCCGCGGGTTCGGCTCCCGTCAACACCTTCACCACGAAGGAGAATCAAACCTCCTACGGATGCCTCTACGGAGAGTTCCGTCAGGAGCGATTCCTGCGCATCGCGAAGAACGTCACCGAGGACTCCGGAGCCCCCGGCGAGGAGATTCCCGCCTTCAACTTCACGACCCTGCCCGCTGGCGACTGGAAGGCCCCCGAGGGAGCGCCCCTGCCCAACGAGGCACAGGCCGACACCTACATCAGTCCCGGATCCTTCTCCGACTTCTCCCTCAAGCCCACCGCCTACGGCAACGGCGGGACGGTCCTGAGCGGATACCAGTCCTTCATCCCCGGAAAGTCCCAGTTCATCGTCGCGGAGACCGGCCCCACGATCCCCGGCAGGAACCCGATCGCGCCCGGCCAGCCCGGCTACTACGGACCCTGGCCAGTCAGCGATGATCCCAACGCCGCGCAGTGGAAGCTCTCGGAGGTCACCTGCGTCAACGGAGTTGGCGACCGAGTGAACGTCACGCGCGACCCGGCCACCGGCGGCATCGACTTCTCCGCCGTGCCCCCCGCCTCCTCGGCCAAGGCTCTGCCGGTGACCTGCACCTTCACCAACCAGAAGCAGGCCCCCAAGATCCGCATCGAGAAGAGCATCGAAAGCGTCGAGGACGCTTTCACCCCCAACATCACCGTCACCTATCGCATCACCGCGACCAACGACGGGACGCTGACAGGAACCACCGGACGACTGGCGGACTCCCCCTCCTTCGCTCCGGGACTGAAGGAGCGCTCCGTCAGGATCGCCACGACCCTGGAAGGACTCGACAGCGCCACCCCAACGCGCTACGGCCCCTACACCCTCACCGAGGGAACGGACCTCGAACCGGGCGCCCAGGCCACCTGGTACATCCGTATGAATGTGGCACGCAACAAGAGGACCCCGGGTTACAGTGAGCCCGCACTGGAGTGCGCCTCCGACAATGGGCACCTGACGCCTAGACGCGGCCTCTATAACTCGGTGAGTGGCCCCTACGATTACGACGGAAGCGCCAACAACGAGGCGTGCGCTCCCGTGCGTCCTCGCTACATCCGCATCGAGAAGGCCGGGACCCAACCCGTTGGCACTCCCAACGACGATGGAACCTACCCGCTGAAGGGCGCTGCCTTCGCGATCTACGACAACGCTGAACTCAAGGGAACGCCCGTCAGCGTCGTCGACGGTGGCCCCACCTTCCTGAGTGCCCCCCTGGCCCCTGACACCGACTACTGGCTCGTCGAGACACGCGCGCCAGCCGGACACGCGCTTCTCCCCAGGCCCGTCCCATTCCGCATCAGCGTCGGAAACGACGCGGAAGCGACCACCGTCCTCACGGCGGAGTTCGGTCCCGATGAGGGCTTTTCCTCTGTGCGCGTCCTGCCGGCGCAGCCCGGGGTGAGCGGTGAGGCGGGGGCCCCCGGCATCCGTATCGTCGACACCCAGGTGGGCACGCTGCCCGTCGCAGGCGGATACGGCGTCTACCCCCACGTCGCGGCAGGAGTCGGCATGATTGCCCTTGCTGGAGCGTGCATGTGGGCGCGTAAGCGCCAGCGCGTCAGCCAGTCCTGACAAGGCCGATAGGCTAGCGAGACCCCCGAACCACCGGTCCGGGGGTCTCGCTGCGCGCGGGGCGAGCGCGCCCGGGGCGCTGCCGTCGCCTAACATTGAGTGCATGAATCTGCGCATGCCCGAACGCGTCCGCGTCGACGCCGTCATCCAGGCCGCCATGGACATGGAGGCCGCCCCCTTCCTACACGAGCTTGCCCCCCTCGGCGACGCTGAGACACCCGACGCGGTGCTCGGCGGGTCGCGCATGACCCAGCGATTTGCCCTCGGGGAGCTCGAAGGGAAGAGTGTCCTGGTGGTCACCTCGGGCATCGGGCTGGCGAACGCCGCCTGCGCCACCGCCCGCGCCCTCGCACTCGTCGATACTCCCGTGGTGATCGCGGCGGGTACGACCGGTGGACTCGCGCGTGACATCAGCGTCGGTGACATCGCCGCTGGAACGACCGCCATCTACGGGCAGGCGGATGCAACTGCGTTTGGATACGCGCCGGGACAGATCCCACAGATGCCCGTCGACTACACCTCATCCGAGGCGGCGGCAGCGCGACTGGACGACCTGTCCGACGTGATCTCCCACCGGGTGCGAATCGGCCAGGTTCTCTCCTCCGACTCCTTCTGCACGCAGGAACACGCCGAACCCATGCGTCGGCGCTTCCCCGACGCCATTGCCACCGACATGGAGACCTGCGCGATGGCCCAAGTATGCTGGTCCGCCGGCGTCGACTGGATCTCCTTGCGAGCCGTCTCTGACCTGTGTGAGCCCAGCGCCGACCAGGCGTTCCATATGGATGGCAAACGCGCGGCCTCTCACAGCGCCGACGCGGTTGCCGCCTACCTGAGGATGCTATGAACACCAACGATCGCCCCACCCGAATCCTCATGGTGTGTACCGGCAACATCTGCCGTTCTACGATGGCCCACGCGGTCCTCGAACAGGCCGCCGCGCGCGCCGGTGTGGACGTCA
Source organism: Schaalia odontolytica (assembly GCF_009730335.1). Taxonomy (GTDB): domain Bacteria; phylum Actinomycetota; class Actinomycetes; order Actinomycetales; family Actinomycetaceae; genus Pauljensenia; species Pauljensenia dentiphila. The sequence continues at coordinate 95,097 of NZ_CP046315.1, read as the reverse complement.
TCGTCGATAGCGCCGGCGTCTCCGACGAAGAGCAGGGCAACCCGATCGACCGCCGCGCCGCTCGCGTGCTGCGCGACGCCGGGTACACCGTGCCCGACCATCGTGCGCGCCAGATCCGTGCCGGCGAGCTGGGGGAGTGGGACCTCATCCTGGCCATGACCTCGCGCCACCTGAACGTCCTGGAGCGCCTCGCTGAGCGCGTGGGGGTTGAGCATGAGGGCGCGCCCGCGTCCGCCGCCGAACTGGGGCAGGGGCCGCGCGTGTGCCTGTACCGCGACCTCGACCCCGAGGGCAGCGGTGACGTGCCCGACCCGTGGTACGGCGGCCACCAGGACTTCCTGGACACCCTTGAGGTTATCGAGCGGGTCACCCCGCAGATCCTCGCCCTCGTGCGCTAGGCGCGCGGCGAACCGACGTTTTATGCAGACGAGCGGCCACCCTGCGTGGGGTGGCCGCTCGCTGCGTTAAAGGGTGGTGCCTCAGTTGGGCAGGGACGCTCCCGCCTCGGTGAGGAGGGTGCGAATCTGCTCCTCGAGGCCCGAGGTGCCCCTGCCCATCGAGCGCAGCTGCCCGTCAGGCCCGGCCAGGTAGTGGGTCGGCCACGCGTTTGCGCCGTAGGCCTTGAAGGCCTCCAGCTCCGGGTCCAGCGCCACCGGGTAGGTGATGCCCAGACGGGACGCGGCGCCACTGACGACGGACGCTTCGCGCTCGTGGGCCTGCTGCGGGGAGTGTACGCCGATCACAACGAGGCCAGCCTCCTTGTACTTCTCGTAGATGCGCTCGACCTCGGGAATCTCGCGCGCGCAGTTGACGCACGAACTCGACCAAAAGTCGACGAGGGTCACCGTGCCGTGAGGTTCTCCTAGAGAGTTGAGCCACTCCGTGGCACCGATCGCGGGGAGGGTGCCGCAATCCTTCGCCCCGCTGCGCGCGCACTGCGCGAAGTCGGTGCTTGCCTGGACCTCGTGTTCGGGCTCGCACGCGCCGTCCTCGCATGCGCCTTCAGTGCTGGCCTCGAGCGAGGCCGTGTAGTCGGGGATCATGCGCTGCAGCGCCATCGGGGCGTCCGTCGCGATACCCAGCGCGAGCGCGATCATCGCGAGGCCCGCAGCGATGCGCAGGGGATGCTGGCGGGTCTTCAGGAAGCGGGCCGCGACACCCGAACCCGCGATCGCGACGATCATCAGCGGGATCGACACGCCGATCGCGAAGGAGATGGCCAGGCCGACGATGTGCCACGTGATCTGCCCGGAGCTGGAGGCCACGATGATCGAGGTCAGCACCGGACCCGCGCACGGCACGAACGCCGCGCCCAGGACGAGGCCGAGGCCGAAGCCCGCGCTGTCGCCCGTCGTGCGAGGTGCCAGGCGCGTGAAGGGACGCTCGAGCACTTCCATGATCTTCGGGACGATCATGCCGATGCCGACGGCCAGCAGCAGGACGATGCCGGTCCAGCGGATCAGTGCCTGCGGCAGGTTGAGCAGGCTCAGCAGCGCCGAACCCGCGACCGTGATGATCATGAACGAGGTGACGAGGCCCAGGACGATGAGCACGGGACGACGCGTCACCGAGTCACTACCGTCGGCCTTCACGGCTGCCTTCTTCGGGGCTTCGCCGCCCAGGTTTACGCCCGGAGCGACGCGGAACAGTGACGGGTCGATGCCCGTCTTTCCGGCCTCGGAGGATTGGGGCGCCTCGTTCGAGGTGCGGCCGCCAGCGGCTCCGAGGAACAGTGCGGGTAGGACGGGAAGGATGCACGGGGAGATACCCGTGATGAAGCCTCCAAGAAGGCCAAGCAAGAGGAACATAGGTTCACCTTACTTGGAAGTGGTTGAAAATGCACGCGAATTGTTGGATGCAAGCGCACAAACGGATGTCAGAGCCCGACAGTGTGCCTACAGCGACAGGACCAGGTCCGCGCGCTCCTTCGTGCGATCGACGAGGGCCATGTTCGCCGCGTCCACCGTGCGCACCCAGTGCGCGGCGTCCGCGCGGTCGCGGCCAAAGCTCATGTGTCGCTCGATCAAACGCGACGCAAGCTCCTCGAATGGAGTGTCAATAAAGACGAGCAGGTCGATGAGGCCGCGCACATCCGCCCAGCCGGGCAGCTCAAGGCCCAAGTAGTTGCCCTCCGTGATGACGACGCCGTCGACCTCGACGGGTAGGGAGGCGGCGATGGGCTCGTGCAGGTCGCGCCGGTAATCGGGGGCGAGGACGACGCCGTCCGCGCGGCGCACGCGCCCCAGGAGGGCGACGTATCCGCCCACGTCGAAGGTGTCGGGCGCGCCCTTGTGGTCGGCGATCCTGCGCGCGGCCAGCACCGCGTTGGACATGTGGAAGCCATCCATGGGCGCCAGGCCGGCGACCGGGATGCCGGCCTCGGGCAGGGCGCGCGCCAGCTCGGCGGCGATCGTCGTCTTACCGGTTCCCGGAGGACCGGTCAGGCCCAGCACGCGCACGGGGTCACCGCTGCGTGCGCGCTCGGCCACGGCCTCGACGATGCGCCGGGTGATCGACGAGGCCTGGGCGCACTCAGGGGAGGCGGCAGTTGCCTGCCGTCCTGAGCTCGCCCGTGAGGAAGTCACGGCTTGATGACGGGCAGCGTCGACCAGGGGAAGTTGATCCACTTGTCGGTGTACGCCCACACGTAGTCGGGCTCGATGATGGACACGGGCTTCTTGTAGATGACCACGCTGCGCGCCTCGACGCGCACGGCGGCGGAGCCGTCGAGAGAGAGGCCGTGCTCGTCGATGAGGTCCATGACCATCTTGAGGGTCTTGCCGGAGTCGGCGACGTCGTCGACGACGAGGACGCGCTTGCCGTCCATCGCGGAGATGTCCATGAGCGGGGGAAGCAGCTGGGGCTCCTCGAGGGTTTCGCCGATGCCGGAGTAGAACTCGACGTTCATGGTGCCGATGGCCTTGACGTCCATCGCGTAGGCGATGGCGCCGGCCGGGATGAGGCCGCCGCGCGCGATAGCGACGATGAGATCTGGGATCCAGCCGGAGTCGACGATCTGCTGGGTGAGCTCACGGGACGCGTCGCCGAAGCCTTCCCAGGTGAGGACCTCGCGGTCGGGAGCGGTGGTGGCGTCGGGGCTGGCGGTGGTACCCATGGCTTCCTTCTCTCGGGGGTGTTGGGATCAAGGGTATCGCCGTCGGGTGGGTGTGTGCGCGCCCGTACGGAGAATAAAACTGTGACGTGGGCGGACGCTTGCCTCGTGCGCACTCAGTTGGCGTCGGTAACGCTAACGGCGGCGGATCGAGGCGAGTTCGCGCTCGTATGCGCGCCCGGGCGAGGCGGCCTTTCCTCGGTGCTCCCACGTGAGGATGAGCGCCGGGTTGAAGGCGCGCGAGCACACCCCGCACGAGGAGACACGCCTCGGCGCCCGGTACAGGCGGCGGGTGGCCCCGCAGCGCGGGCACGTCCCCACCCAGGGTGCGTCCGGGGAGGGTAGGAACGAGGGCAACCGGGCGGAATCGGGGGCGCCGAGGGTGCGTGCAGCCCGCTTCCACGCGGCGTCGTGCCCGTGGGAGGGGCCAATGAGGGCGTGGGCGATCTCGTGCAGAATGATGCCCCGGATCGTGTCCGCATCGTACAGGTCGGTGAGTGGCCCGGATAGGCTGATCGTGCGCGAGGTATGCGTGCACGCCCCCGCCCGGCGCTTGGCGCGGTCGAAGCGGAAACGCCAGTCGACCAGGCCAGAAGCGTCCATGAGGGAACGCGCGAGGGCACGTGCCTCCTCGCGCTTCACCGCGCCCCCGCGAGGACACCGAGCAGGCGCTTCATGGAAACCTTGTTGGGGGTGCCCAGGGTCTGGGCGAACATGGACACGCGCAGCTCCTCGGCCATCCACCGCGCCTGAGTGAGCGCGGCGTCTCGGCGGGCGTCGTAGGGCCGACGCTCCAGGGCCTCGCGCGTGGCGGCGATCTCGTCCTCCGCCTGGTGGATGCGGTCCATGTCCTCCAGGTCGCGGGCCCGCGCCCCCGGCGACGAGGCGGCGCGCTCAATGCGCACAGCGCCGGCGCGCAGGTAGCGGGCCAGGTGCGGCAGCGCGGAGGCGGGCGTCGCCGACACGAAACCCTCGTAGAGCAGGGTCTTCCCATGCGCCGCGACGTCCCGCGTGGTCTCTTCGAGCGAGGCCTGGGGGTGGGAGCGCACGGCGGCGTCGGCCTCGGCGCTGGCCTCCAGGGCGCGCACGACGTGGGAGAGGATCTGGTAGACGCGGTCCTCGTGGGCGTCGCGAGCGTCCGCCACGAGCGTCTCGAAGGCCTCGGGGTCGCGCACATCGGCGGGGGTGTTCAGCTCGTCCACGAGGGCGAGGGCCGAGGCCAGCTGCGCGTCGGCGACCAGGTCCGCTGTGTCCGCGTAGGGGGAGGCCGCCAGCATGAGGGCCTCGCGGCCCGTACAGCGCGTGGTCACGCGGTTCGTCGCCAGTGCGACGCGGGAGAGCAGCAGGCGGGCGAGGCCGGCGCGGTGCTCGCGGTCCGCCTCGGCGGCGCTGGCCATGACGCGCACGCCCGCAGCCGGGGCCGCGGTGCTGCCCTGGGGGACCAGTGCAGGGAAGGCTCGCAGTGTCATCGTGCCCGAGGTCTGGGTGATCGAGCGCGGCAGCGTCGGCATCTGCGTGACGCCGTCCGCGTGGAACGCCGGGTCCTGCGCGGGGGCCGAGGCCTGGGCGTCCTTTGGTGCGTGCGTGCCCTTCCCGGCTGCGGACTGCGCGCCCACGTTGGACGCGGATGTGCAGGTGGAGGAATCTTCCCCACCTCGCGCGGCGGCCTTCTCCGAGGCCCCGCGCCCGCGTTTGTTCCTGCGCGCCTGCTTCTCGCCGGCCTCCTCGAGGGCCGCGCGCACGGCCGTGCGCACCGCCTTGTTTGCGTCGCTGGCGAGGGAACGCTGCAGGTAGGCCAGGTCCTTGCCCGCGCCCAGCTCCTTGCCCGACGCGTCGGTGACGACGAAGGTCATGCGCAGGTGATCGGGCAGGTGGGCGCGCGCGTGCGCCAGGTCTGCCTCGCTGAGGTCCACGCCGCGCAACACGCGCACCGCGTGGGCGAGGGCGTCCAGGATGGGGCCCTCGGTGAGGGGGCGGGGCTTGGGCGTCTCGGTGGCAGGCGCGCCCTGCTGGGTGGATTCCGACGCAGGAGCCTCCTTCTGCGCCGCCTTCTTCGGCGCCTTCGCGGGTGAATTGCGCGTCGACAGCTTACCCGACGTCGCGCCCCACGCGGCCAGGCGGCCCATCGCGGCGTCCAGGCTCAGGGGGTCCGGCTCGTCGGAATCCTTGGTCTTCTGCGGGCCTGCGGCGGACTCGTCCGCCGCTGGCGCCGCCTCGACCGGCTCGTCGCCCGCCTGCTCGATCCAGCGAGCCACCGACGCGGCCACGTCCGGCGCGGGGGCCAGCAGGCGGCGCACGCCCTTGGGTAGCGCGCGGATTGCCTCGGTCAGCAGGTCCTCGCGCATGCCGGGCACCAGCCAGTCCGTGCCCGCATCGCTGACGCGCTCGAGCACCTCGATTGGGATGCGCATCGACACGCCGTCGCGCGGGCTACCCGGGGCAAACTCGTAACTCAAGGCCAGCGACAGATCGCCGCACTGCCAGCGATCCGGGAAACCCTCGCCCGAGGTCGCCTCGCGCGGCATCAGCAGGGACGCCGGATAGATCAGCAAATCCGGATGCTCCCGGCGCTTGTCCTTCCACCAGTGGTTGAATGCCGCCGCGCTGGTCACGTGCTCGGGGATCAGGTCGTCGAAGAAACGGAAGCGCGCCTGCTCATCCGCGACGAGGCCGTGGGTGCGGCTACGGCGCTCAACCTCGCGGGCCTGCTCCACCAGTGCCTCGTTTCGGCGTTGGAAAGCGTGCCTCTCCCTCCACTGGCTATCCACCAGGGCGTTGCGAATGAACATCTCGCGGGCCAGCTCACGCGCCGTCGTCCCTTCGCGCGCGGCCGCTAGCTCCTCGAAATGACGCGGCTCAAACGACCCCGACGACAGCGAATCCTTCGACGCCGACACCAACCCGGCCGCCAGCGCCTCCAGCGATCCCGCGCGCGGAGCGTGAGAGCGCGAGGCGGCCACGGCCTCGTCGATGACGAGGTCCCCCAAGCGCCCTAGCAGCACCTCGCGGTCCGCCGCCAGCGTCAGCCCGTAGAGCGTCACGCGCTCGCGGACCATCGCCGCGCCCTTCGCGACCGACCAGAACGGCTCCGAATACGAGCGCTTGAGCAGGACGCGCGCCGCCGGCTCCACCCACTCCGGGCGGATGCGGGCCACCGTGCGCGCGAACAGGCGCGAGGTCTCCACGAGCTCCGCGGTCATCACCCAGGCGGGGTGCCCGCTCATGCCCGAGCCCGGCCAGATCGTGAAGTGCGTGCCGCGGGCGCCCTCGTAGTCGCGCTTTGTCTCGTCCCACGAACCCAGGTAGGACAGCAGGCCGACCAACAGCGAGCGGTGCACCTGGTCCGCGTCCACGCTCGCCGTGCCCTGCCCGTAGGCCAAGACCGCGCGAACGGCCGCGTCCTGCGCGCCGCCGAACTGGGCGGCCTCCACGACGTCGCCCGTCGACGGCTCGCCCATCGGCCCCGCGGCGATTCCCAGCGCCCGCGCCATCTGGCGCAGCTGGCCGACGACGTCGCGCCATTCGCGCCACCGCAGGTAGTGGAAGAACTCCGCGCGGCACATGCGCCGGAACGCCGAGCCCGACAGGTCGCGGGCCTGCACCGCCAGGTAGCGCCACAGGTTCAGGTAGGTGATGAAGTCCGAATGCGGGTCGGCTAGGCGCGCGTGCGAGGCGTCCGCCGTGCCCTGGTGCTCGGCCGGGCGCTCGCGCACGTCCTGGATCGACAGCGCCGCCACGATGACGAGCACCTCCGAGGCGCATCCCCGGCGCTCGGCCTCCAGCAGCATGCGCCCCAGGCGCGGGTCGATCGGCAGGCGCGCCAGGTCCCGTCCGATGCCGGTGAGTCTGTACTGGGACGAGGCCGGGGCCGCGTCCGCGCTCTCACGATCCTGCGCGAGCGCGCTGATCTCCACGAGGAGGGCCACGCCGTCGCGCACCGCGCGCCGATCCGGGGCGTCCAGGAACGGGAAGTCCTCGACGGCGCCCAGGCCCAGGGACGCCATCTGCAAGATGACGCTGGCCAGCGATGTACGCAGGATTTCCGGCTCCGTGAAGCGCGGGCGCGACAGGTAGTCGGCTTGGGAGAACAGGCGGATCGCCACGCCCTCCGCGACTCGGCCGCATCGGCCCGCGCGCTGGTTCGCGCTGGCCTGACTGACCGGCTCGATCGGGAGGCGCTGCACCTTCGTCTTGTTGGAGTAGCGGGAAATACGAGCCAAACCCGGGTCGATGACGTAGCGGATGCCCGGCACCGTCAGCGATGTCTCCGCCACGTTCGTCGCCAGGACCACGCGGCGCAGGCGGTGCGGCTCGAACACGCGATGCTGCTCGGCCGCTGTCAGCCGCGCGTACAGCGGCAGGATCTCGATGTCTCCCGGGCGTGCGCCCTTGTCATCTCCCGCGCGCCGGCCTCGTCCCTTCAAGTGATCGAGGAGGGCCGCCTCCGTGTCGCGGATGTCGCGCTCGCCGGGCAGGAAGACCAGGATGTCGCCGTCGCCCTCCGCGCTCAGCTCGTCCACGGCGTGACAGATCGCGGTCTCCACGTCGATGTCCTCGCCCATGCCGTAGCCCAGCGTCGCCAGCTCGTCGTCCGGGTCCTCGAGGACCAGCTGCATGGGTCCGGAGCTCTGCTCGTCTGCGCTCTCCTCGGGCTCGTCTGCCTGCGTCGATGAGGCCTCGGACCTGTACGAGGAGGGCGTCGTCGGGCCGAGGGGACGGTAGCGGATCTCGACCGGGTATGTGCGGCCCGAGACCTCGATGACCGGCGCCGGCTCGATCAGGCGGCCCGAGCCGGGCGTGCCCTCCCACGTGCCGAAATGGCGCGCGAAACGGTCTGAATCGATCGTCGCCGACGTGATGATGACCTTCAGGTCCGGGCGCGCGGGCAGCAGGCGCGCCACGTAGCCCAGGATGAAGTCGATATTCAGGCTGCGTTCGTGGGCCTCGTCGATGATAAGCGTGTCGTAGCGGCGCAGCATCGGATCCGACTGAATCTCCGCCAGCAAGATGCCGTCCGTCATGAGCTTGACGAGGGTTGTGGGGCCGACCTCGTCCGTGAAACGCACCTGGTAGCCGACCACCTGGCCGCGCTCGCGGCCCACGGTCTGGCCTAGCTCGTCGGCGATGCGGTCCGCGACCGAACGCGCCGCGAGCCTGCGCGGCTGGGTGTGCCCGATCATGCCGGCCACTCCGCGGCCCAGCTGCATGCAGATCTTCGGCAGCTGCGTCGTCTTACCCGAGCCGGTCTCGCCCGACACGATGACCACCTGGTGGTCACGGATGGCGCGGGCGATCTCGTCGCGGCGGGAGCTCACCGGCAGGTCGGGGAAGGAGATGACGGGGATAGCTGCGGCGCGCTCGGCTAGCTGCTCCGGCGTGAAGGGCTTGAAGGGGCGCGCGTGTTCGCGGGGCTGGCGGCCCTCGCGGGTGCGCTTCTCTCGGCCCTGGCGGCCTGCCTGGCCTCGGCGGCGCCGCGCGCTGTCACGCCCGTTGGCGGGGCGACCCGCGTTGCGAGAACGGGGGCCGCGCTCGTTGGGCTCGGACGGAGGCGTGGGGCGAGAGTCAGGCATGATAGCGCCAGTCTAGTCGCTGGCCAGAGGCGGCCGCCGGTCAGGCGGAGGGCGCCTCGTCCTGCAGGTCTTCGTCGAAGCGCGTTACCGGCGCCTCCAGTTGCAGATCCACGAGGGCGCACGCCAGCTCGTCGATCTCCTCCCCCTGGTACACACGCTCCCTCCACGAGGCCGGGATGGCCTCGATCCCATAGAATGCGCCGCCCAGCTGCCCGTAAATCGCGGCGTTCGTATCCGAGTCACCGCCCATGTTGGCGATCGCCAGGGTTGCATCCTTGAAGGAAGGGAAATCCAGCAGGCCGTGCACCGCCAGGCGAAGACCGTTCACGATGTAACCGCTGGTCTCAGCCTCCCACGACGCCCGAACCCGCGGATCCGGGCTGATCACCCGCGCGGCCACCTCGTCGAACGGCTGACCCGTCGACGCCCAGGACACGTCCATGAGCTGCTCCGGGGACCAGCCCAGCAGCGCGCCAACCAGCAGGGCGGCGAAGACCTCGGTGGCGGCCTCGGCCTCGACGGAAAAATGCGTCTCGCGTGCGCTCAAGCGAGCGGTCGCGACGACCTCGCGAGGGGAACGCGAGCGGAACCCAGCGATCACCATGGGCGCCAGGCGCATGATCGCGCCGTTACCCGCGCTGGTCGTACGCTCTGCGGTCACAGGCACACGCGGATCGTGCTCGAAATCGAATAGCGCGGCGCGCACCTGGCCGCCGATGTCGAAACACCTGTCCGTCGACGAACGGTAACCCTCCGAAAACCAACGCTGGTAGCGGTCCATCACGTCGAACGAGTCGTAGCGGCCCTGCGCCAGCAGGGAATCCGCGATGCACAGAGCCATCGACGTGTCATCCGTCCACTGCCCGGGCTTCAGGAGGAAAGGCCCTCCGCCCACCATGTCCGTGATCGGATCGAAAGTGCCCGCCCACTTGAACTCATTCGTGGTGCCCACCGCGTCGCCGACAGCCAGGCCCATGAGGGCGCCGCGCGCCCGAGAAAGAAAAACCGACATGCCCCAAGTGTCGCACAGGGGGCCGCCAGCTGGACCCCGGCCTCGTCCCGTTCCGTCCCGGCGTGGAAGACTCAGGCGATCGATGTACCGAACAGCCAACCCAGCAGGTACGTGACACCCGCGGCGCCGTAGCCCACAATGAGCTGGCGCAGCGCGCGGGGCGCGGGGGACTGGCCGGACAGGATGCCGACCACGCCGCCCGTGAACAGCAGGGCGACGCCGACGATCACGGCCGCGACGACGATCGCCGCCAGGCTGGTCATGCCCAGCAGGTAGGGAATCAGAGGGAAGAACGCGCCCGCCGCGAAGAAACAGAACGAGGACAGCGCCGCCTTCACGGGCGTGCCCACCTGGTCGCCCGCACCGTCCGACTCGGGGCTGCCGCCCAGTGCAGCGCGTACCGCGATCGCGCCGGACTCGCCGTTCGCAGGCTTGGCGAGGCGCACGAAAACCTGCCTCGCGTGCCGCTCGGCCTCCTCCTCGCTCTCGCCGCGCGCGCGGAATACGAGCGCCAGCTCGTTCGCGTCCACGTCCAGGTCCGGCACCGCCTGATGCGCGTCTGGGTCGGGGATCGAGGCGTCGAGCAGCTCGCGCTGACTGCGCACGCTCACCCACTCGCCGGCCCCCATTGACAGGGCACCCGCGAGCAGGCCCGAAATGCCCGTCAGGAGAACGACATGGGGCTCCACGCCCGTCGCCGCCACACCCAGCACGAGTGCCAGGTTCGACACGAGGCCGTCGTTCGCGCCGAAGACCGCCGCGCGGAACGTGCCCGCCAGGGTCTCGCGGGACTTTGCCGCCAGGGAACGAATGACCTCGGCGTGAATGTGCTCGTCCGCCTGCATGTGCGCGGGAACATCGTCATCCACGTCGCGGGCGGAACGCTGCTCCGCGCGCTGGGCCATCGCCAGAATGAAAATCGTGCCAAAAAGGTGTGCGAGGACGGACGCGGCGCGCGTGCGCAGCGGCGGTTTGGGAGCGGGCAGGGCGTGGTCGCCCAGGCGCGCCAGCCAATACTCCTCGTGGCGGCGCTCCGCCTCCTCGAGCTGCAAGAGGACCGCGCGCTCCTCGCCCGTCCGGCGCTCAGAAAGATCGCGGTAGGTGCGAGCCTCCATGCGCTCCTCAGCCAGGTGCTTGCGCCAGCGCTTAATCTGCGCGCGTGATGGCTCCTGAGTGTTGAGCTGTGGGTCTGCACTCACGGCCTCGTTCCCCACCGCGCTCAACGCTGCGTCGTGGAGGAGGTGGCCTGCGCGTCAACCGTCGTCGGCTCGGAGGCGGGGGCGCCGAAAAGGCGTTCCTTCACGGCGTCGGCGACCTTATCGGTCACCTGTTCGCCGCCCGCACGCACGAGGTCGGACATCTTCTGGCCCGCCGCATCCAGGGGGCGTGCGACGATCGGGAGACGGCGCAGCTTCGAGGCGTTCGCGCGGATCTGCTCGTAGCGCTCGCGGCCTGCTCGGGTGCCCAGGACGTATCCGATGCCAATTCCGATGAGGATTCCAGTCTTAGTTCCCATGAATGTCCTTCTCTCGCTGCAGGTCGTGGGGCGTCCCGTTGTGGCGGGTGTTTCGCAATCCCCGTGGGCGCGGCTCTCACCGGCGCGTATGCGTGCCATCTTAGTGGCGTTGCCTGCCGCGCCGCACGATCCTCACCATGAGTGGGGATTATTCACGGATGCTTCTCGTCTCAGATGTCCCCTTGTCACATTCGTGCACAGTGTGGGCCCCTCTTTCCGTGAGTGGTCCGCACGCGCTATGTTTATAGCGTGACTCAGATAACGATTGAGACGCCCCGGGGAGTGTCCCTCTCCGGTACATTCACGCGTCCCGTGGACTGCCGCGACGCCGCGGTGATCTTTTCTCACACCTTTTTATCGGATCGTCACGCATCGGGCATGTTCGATTCACTCGGTCGTGCACTGCGTCGCACCGGCTATGCCACCCTCACCTTCGACTACTCCGGCCACGGCGCCTCGGGCGACGAAATCATCACCTTCGACCCCCTCATCGAAGACTTCCGCTCCGCGTCCGGCTGGCTCGCCGACCAGGGCTTCGCGCGCCAAATCTGCGTCGGCCACGAGTTTGGCGCCGCCGTCGCGCTGCGCTCGCGCTCGCCCGCCGTGCAGACATACGTGCTGGTCTCCCCGGTCCTCGGTCCCCTTTCCTACGACTGGAACCTCGTGTTCTCCGACGTGCAGCTCTCCGACCTTGAGCACCACGGGGCCACGACCGTGCCCGACGACTCCGAGTCCGTGCGCCGGCAGTTCACGATCTCCAAGCGCACCCTCGCCGACATGTCCATGGTCTCCGGTGAGGACGCGCTGCGCGGTCTCAGCGTCCCGGTGCTCATCACGCACGACTCCTTCGATGAGGAGACCGGTCTGCTCGACCGCACGCGCGAGGTCTTCCACTTGCTGCCCGACGGCTCCCTCGTCGAAATGACCGCTGCCCCCGACGGCATCGCGGGCGAGTACACGCCGGTCGACGGCGTGCCCATCATCGACGAGGCCGTGGATCGCGCGCTCGCCGCCTCCGGTTCGGCGCACCTGCCTACCCTGGCGGATGTTGCCGCCAAGTGGGCGAGCCGCTGGGTGCCCGTGAGTCGCTGATCGCCTGATTTCCGGCGCTGCTTGTTGCGCCGCTGGTGTTCCGGGCGCCGCGTGGCCTGCCCGCCCGCGAGATCGCCACACGCGAGCTTTCGGCTCGGAGTGGTCGATGTCGAAGCCCGCCCGTGCCCTCCGGTCCCTCCGGCGCCCTCCACACCGGCGGCACTGTGTCGCTGTGCGTGGCTGAGTGCGTTGGCGCGAAGCTCGCCCTGGCCCGCCGCCGCCCACCGGCTCTGCGGCCTGGCTCACTTCATATCCGGGCCATTGCACCCTTATTGGCTAGGCCTTGCCGACGCCTGTGGGCACCGCGGCCATGCCCTGCAGACCAGGTAGTGCGGTTGTCTGAAACCGGTGTCGCCTTTGCTCGCTCGTACGTGCGTGGGGTTGAAACCGTCATCGCCTGTGCGGGTGAGACATGGGTGTTTTTGGTGCGTTTTTCGGTTGCAGTGGTGTTGTTGGTTTCAATGGTTGCTGTTCAGGGGCGCGCAGTGGTGATGGGGGTTTCATGCTGGCCTGCATCTGTGGCTGCAGAGGTGTCATTGGTTTCAAAGTCGCCACGTGGCTGTGTCCTGTGCGCAAAATAGTTCGCCCTGCTTGGTCTGATGGTGGGCGAATGCGTGAGTAAGTTCGCCCAGCGCACGAGATAAGGCCTAGAATCCGCGGTTTGTGGCGTGCTGGGCGAGTTTTTTGTGAAAACACCGTAGTAGGGGCTGCGCTGGGCGAACTTTGTCGCGGGCCAGCAGCCGCGGGATCCCGCCGGGCAACTCGTGCCCCGCCAGCGGCCACCTACCAGCCGCGCACCAGCTCAGCGAGAGCCCGGGAAGTCAGCCACTGCCTCGTGCCGAAGGAAGACACAGACACTGCGGCGACGGACGAGGCAAAGCGGATGAGGCGCTCCGGGTCAGCGTCCCCGCCGCGCTCGATCGCCCACACGAAAGCCCCATGGAAAGCGTCGCCCGCCCCCAGCGTTGATGCGTCTGGGACGGCTTCGACGGGAATCTCGCCGCTCGTGCCATCCCACCAGTACTGCACGGTCCGATCCCCGCGCGTGCGCACAGTGCGCGTGGCGCCGAAGCCTCGCAGGAACTCGGCGACCTGCGCCCCGTCCGGACGCGCCATCAGCGGCGGCGCGAAATCCTCCGACACGACCGCGATGTCGACGAAGCCCAGCAGGGGAGTGAGCCACTCCTTCCATGAGCCGCCATCCAGGATGCGCGGGTGCGGCGGGCGAGCCTCGAGTGGGGCGAACGGGTCCTCCCCGTCGACCTCGGGTACGCCCAGCGTGAGGGCCGCGTGCGCGAGCGCCGGGTTGTGCCCGTCGATGAGGACCGCGCCGACCCGCTCGGGCAGATCGGTCGCCACGCGCTCCGCGTCGGCGTCGAGCCGCGCGTTCGTGGAGGCCACCATGCGACCGCTCGGGTGCTCAATGATCGAGGACACTGCGGGCTCGCGCGACGCGGGGGACGAGGCCGGGGCCGTCGCGTCCACGACGCGCACACCCACGGCCGCCAGGTCGGCTGCAAGGAAGGCTGACACCGGACCTTCGCCGAGCGCTGTCAACAGAATCGGCGTTTCCTCAGAGTCAGCGGGAGCGCCCGAGGCGGCCCCGGCCTCGTCCTCAGGATCAGAAACAACACGCGAGGCCGCGCACAGCGCCGCGTACGTGACGGCCGCGTTCGTCGCGGGACCGCCTGCGGCCATCGTGAATTCCGTTGACGTGACCTTCAGGGAAGGGTCCGGCACGTGGTCGAGTCGATGCAGGACATCCAGGGTCGTGAGCCCGGCGAAGAGAGCAGTCATGGGGACATTGTCGCACCCGGTGGCCGTGCGAGACGGGATGGCCATGGCTCTCGCTGATAGGCCGACAAACCCTGTAGCATATGAACAACGACACTCATCGACTCCTCCGGATCGCCATGCACCTGCTCGACGCGCTGAACAACTCCCTGCCCGAGGTCTTCCGAGCCATTGATCTCATGGGCGTTCTCCTCAACGGTATCCTCGGCGGCAAAGTTGCCCGAGAACGCAACTTCGACGCCGTCGGCTTCTGCATTCTCGCTATCATGACGGCGCTCGCGGGCGGCATGATCCGTGACCTGCTCCTGACGACGCGCACCGGAGCGCCCGTCGCCATCACGGACCCCTACTACCTGGGGTTCGCGATCGTCGGCGCTCTCATCGCGATGGCCTTCCGCATGGATTCGCGCGCGTGGTCGGTGCTCCTCGTGATCGCCGACGGCATGGTGCTGGGCTGTTGGAGTGCGACCGGTGCGATCAAGACCCTCGACGCGGGGTTCGCGATCATGCCGGCGATCCTCATGGGCATCATGACGGCGATCGGCGGCGGCATGGTCCGTGACATCTCCGCAGGCCTCGTGCCGCGCGTCTTTGGTGGCAACAACCTCTACGCGACCCCCGCGTTCGCGTGCTCGCTGGTCACCGTCATCTTCTGGCACATGGGCCAGCCGGTCCTGGGCATGGGCGCGTCCATCATCGTGGGCCTCGTGTTCACAGGAATGGCGCACTGGCGCCGCTGGAAGCTTCCCCAGACCCGCGAGTGGACCATCACTCTCACATATTCGCAGTTAAAAGCTCTGCGTGGGGGCAAGCGTTAGTATGGCGGTGTGACTCCCAAATCAACACCCGCTTCTTCAGCTCCCGCCGCGTCGGCCGCCTCCGCGCGTAAGCCGTTCAAGACATGGCACCTGTCCATGATGGCCCTGGGCCTCGCCATCGGTGCTGGCTTCTTCCTGGGCACGGGTTCCGCGATCCATCAGGCCGGTCCGGCTGTCATCGTGTCCTACGCCCTGGCGGCCATCATCGTCGTGTCGGTCATGCTGGCTCTCGCGGAACTGGCCTCGTCTCTGCCGTCGACGGGGTCCTTCTCGTCCTACGCCGAGGCTGGGATCGGTCGGTGGGCCGGGTTCACGATCGGGTGGCTGTATTGGGTCATGCTCATCATGGTGTCGGGTCTGGAGGTGACGGGCGCGGCGACGTTCTTCGTCGGCTGGTTCCCCGCAGTTCCGCAGTGGGTGGTTGCCCTCGTAATTGTCGTTGTTATTGGCGGTATTAACCTGCTGGCGGCCGGGCAGTACGGTGAAATCGAGGCCTGGCTGTCGATGGTGAAGATCGTCGCGATCATCGCCTTCCTGGGCGTGGGCGTGTACCTGGTTGCGCGCACGGCGATCGTCGGCCCCCTGCCGGGTCACGAGGGCGTGCTGCAGAACGTGCTGGGGCATAACGGTTTCGCACCCAATGGCCTGTCGGGTATCGCGGTCGCTCTCCTGGCGGTCATCACGTCCTTCGGTGGCCTGGAGATCGTGACGATCGCCGCCGCCGAGGCCGAGGATCCCCGCGCCGCCATGAGCAGCGCGATTCGCTCGGTCGTCACCCGTATCCTCGTGTTCTACGTCGGGTCCGTCATCCTGCTGATAGCGCTGCTGCCCTGGGACAGCGAGGCGATGAATACGAACGCTTTCGCTGCGATCCTTGAAATGGCGGGCGTCCCTGCGGTCGGTACGCTCATGAACGTCATCATCTTCATGGCGCTGATTTCCGCGTTCTCTGCGAACATCTACGCCTCCTCCCGCATGGCCTACTCACTGTCTGCGCGCGACATGGGACCGCGCTGGCTGCTGGGTGCCTCGGCCTCCAATAAGGCGCGCGCACGTTCCGTCGTTGAGGCGGCCCTCGAGGACGACGAGGCGCTCCTGGCTACCGAGCTCCAGGGTGACATTGAGGCTGGACGGACCCCGAAGCGCGCGGTCGGCCTCGTCGTCGTGCTGGCGCTGCTGGC
The DNA here is from genome assembly GCF_009730335.1 of Schaalia odontolytica. Lineage (GTDB taxonomy): Bacteria > Actinomycetota > Actinomycetes > Actinomycetales > Actinomycetaceae > Pauljensenia > Pauljensenia dentiphila. Next base: position 79,002 of record NZ_CP046315.1, on the reverse strand, counting down.
CGTCCTGGGTAACTGGTACCTGCCCGGTTCGATCCTGACCATGCTCATTAACGCGATCGGTATGGTTCTGCTGATCGTGTGGACGTTCATCATCATCTCGCTGATGCGTTTGCACCCCTCGCTGGAGCGCTCGGGCTCTCTCGTGATTCGTATGCCCGGGTGGCCGTGGCTGCCGTGGCTGGTCCTCGCGGGTCTGGGTGGGATCGGTGTCCTCATGCTCATGAGCGACGAGGGCCGGGCTCAGCTGGTCTCCATGGGTGCGCTCACGCTTGTGATCGTAGCGATTTACTTCGTGCGCCAGCTGGTGGGGTCGCGCAAGAGGGCCTAATTATCCACAGGCACTCGCCGCCTGGACGCAGATGCCGGTGGGTGGGTGCATCATGAGGGCACCCCGACCGCTCGGGGTGCCCTCATTGTGTGAGTGTTGTGAGAGGAAGAAGAGGGAGATGGCGCGCAAGCGACGCAGGAGCGTTGGGGACACGGTCCTCCTGCTGGTGATTCTCGCGGCGCTCGTGTGGGCGTTCGCGCCCGGCGTCGGCTGGGATCTGCTGGGCCTGCGTTCGCGCCTGGGGTGGCCGCCGCTGCGCAGCGGGCAGGCGCTGTCCTCTCTGCCGGATAGCGAGGCTGCCCGCCAGCTGCGTGAGCTCACGGTCCGAGAGTCGGTCGACGATCCGGCCGCGCCGGCGTATGACCGCGAGGCCTTCGGGCAGCGCTGGGCGGACACCGACCGCAACGGCTGCGACACCCGCAATGACATTCTTGCCCGCGACCTGGCGCGCCCCACTTTCAAGCCGGGCACGCGCGATTGCGTGGTCCTGTCGGGCACGCTCGCTGAGCCCTACACGGGTGCCACGATCGAGTTCCAGAGGGGGGACAAGACCTCGTCCCTGGTGCAGATCGACCACGTCGTCGCCCTCGCGGACGCGTGGCGCTCGGGCGCCTGGCAGTGGGACGCGCAGCGCCGCCAGGAATTCGCCAACGACCCGGAGAACCTGCTCGCGGTGGATGGCCAGGCTAACGAGGACAAATCGGCCTCGTCCGCGGATCAGTGGCTGCCGCCCAATACCGCGTTCCGCTGCGACTACGTGAAGCGCCAGATCGCCGTCAAAAACGCGTACGGGCTGAGCGTGACTCGGGCTGAACAGGACGCGCTCGCCGAGCAGCTGTCTATCTGTTCCGGGTGATGGGCGGGGTGCTAGCCCTGCGCCATGCGCCGTTGTGACGCGCAGTTCTGACCAGCAATTTCCAGTGGTTTCCCAGGCGTTTTCTCACGATGTGTCCATCTCGTGTGGAACTGAGCGCACGTCCGCAACATTGCCCGATAACGCCGGTAATGTTCCCCTCAAGGGGAGGGGTGACATGTACACGGCAATTAACTGGGCGCTTGATCTGGGCCTTTACGTCACTGTCTGCGCGATCACGTGCGCGCTGTGGTGGTGGTTCGGGCGCCGAGGTGAACCCAGTGTCACCGCGGGGCGTGCCGAGGCCTCGACCGACTCCGTTCAGAGCGCCGGGCGGGTGAGCCGTGCGCGCCTGACCGTCGTTCAAGCATTGCCGCTCATCTATCGTCGCTCGAAACAGACGAGTGCGCTCCTGCCTCGCGAGGAGAACCCGGACACCCCGACGACGGCAGAGATTCCCGCGGTCGCGGTCCCCGCCTCGTCGAAGTGGAGGCTCCCGCGCGCCCTGCCTCTCGCCTGGATTCTGTACGTGGCAGGCCTGCTGATTTTCACGCTGCTGCCGCTGCCCTCCGACCCGGTGGCTGCGTGTGCCGCGATCATCCACTGGGATAACTACACGCCGTTCGGATCGTTCGTGGCTGTCGCCGACCAGTTCCGCGACGGCGAGAGTCTGCGTGGCACCCTGTACGCGCTGTCGATCCTGCTGAACATCGCGCTGTTTGTGCCCCTGGGGTCCCTCGTGGAGACCACGTGGCGCATCCGCCGCATGCGGCGTGCCCCCGAGGGTGCGCCCGCCGACGGATCTCGCCTGGCTCGATCGATCCCGCACCGCCGCGTCCTGGCGTGGGTGGTGATCGGCTGTGCTGTCTCCTGCCTTATCGAGCTGACCCAGTACACGGGCCTGTTCGGCGTCGTGCCCTGCACCTACCGAGTCGTCGACATCGACGACATCATCATGAACACGCTGGGCACCTACGCGGGCGTGCGCCTGCTGCCCTTCATGGCACGCAACTCGCGCTTCATGGGTGCGTAGCCGTCCATTCCGACAATGTGATGCAGACGTGCTCAAACGTCACGTCAGAGGAAGCGACGGCGATGACAAGCTCGTACACGTCATCGTTGGAAACGGTCTCCCGGATCTCGAGCGCGTTGAGTGATAGGAAAACGGAACATGCGGCCCATGCAAGGCGTTTGTTTCCATCGATGAGCGCGTGATTTTTCGTGAGCGACTCGAGGAGGGCTGCGGCTTTGGCGGCGGTGGACGGGTAGGCGTCCTGGCCCATCAACGTTGTTTGGGGGCGCAGTGCCGCCGCATTGAGGAGGCCGAGATCCCGGACAGGACCGATTCTCAGTGCAGTCATAATATCCAGGAGGTCCTCAAGCGAGAGAAACTCGCACGGCATAGTGTTACTGGCCGAGTCGCTCAAGTGCGTCCCCCCAGCGCTCAACGGTTTGGTTGAGTGCGTCGGTGACGCGCTGACGGTGGGTCATGCGGTTGAATTCCTCATCGATGGCGCGCAGCACTGCATCGTGTTTGGACGTGCCGGAACGCTGGGCGAGCTCGTCCAGCTTGCGTGCGTGTTCCTCGTCGAGTCGAAGTGTCATAGCCATATCGACATGGTATCACTCTGATACCACTTGCGCGGCCTGCCTACAACCAGCCTGCGGCGCGGGCCAGGGACGCGGCCTCGGCGCGCGTGCGCGCGTCCATCTTCAGCATCGACGACGACACGTGGTTGCGCACCGTCCCCTGGCTGAGCCCCAGCGAGTGAGCGATGTCCGCGATGGTGCCGCCGCCCTCGACCTCGCGTAAAACGTCGGCCTCGCGGTCCGTCAGGGGTGAGGAGCCCGCCGACAGCGCCTCGAGGGCCAGGCTCTGGTCGATCGCGCGGCCCCCCGCAGCCACCGTGCGCACTCCGTCGGCCAGGGCTTCGACCGGTGCATCCTTGACCATGAAGCCCGTGGCACCCGCGTCGAGGGCGCGCTGCAGGTATCCCGGGCGCCCGAATGTCGTCACGATGAGCACGCGCACGCCCGGGAAACGTGAGCGAATTGCCTGCGTGGCCGTGATGCCGTCCATACGGGGCATCTCGATGTCGATGATGGCGACGTCGACGGGGGTGCCCCTGCGGGCCGGGTCGTCCGCTGATGCCACGCGCGCCAGCTCCTCGAGGGCCTGCGCGCCATCTGCGGCCTGCGCGACGACCTTGATGTCGCGCTCCAGGTCCAGCAGCCCCGCCAGGGCACCGCGAATCATCGCCTGATCGTCGGCCACGAGTACCCGAATCGTCACGTCACCCTCCTGTCTGCGCTTGGGGTACCAGGCTAGCGCAGATCAGAGGATCATCTCTCGGGTGTGCCCGCCCCTCAGGATGAGCGAGCGTTGGGTTCGGAGCCGAAGGACAGCGCGAGCGTCCACGTGGAGCCCGACGCGCCCCAGGAAAGTGTGCCCTCGTCGCCGACCAGCTCGGACAGGCCCGCCAGGCCCGACCCTGATCCCGCGCTCGACGCGGCGTAGGCGGCTGAGTAACCGTCGTTGGTGACGGTTACGCCGCCGGGGGAGAGGCGGATGCGGACCCACGAGGGGTGCGCGTGCATGATCGCGTTCGTGACGCCCTCACGGATCACGTGAGCCGCCGCAGCCGAACGAGGACCCGACGGCGGCTCTCCCTCGTTCGTGATGTCGGCGTCGACGCGCGCGACCTCCAGGAGGGCACGGGCCTCCTCAAGCTCCTCGACGGGCGACAGGGCCCGCGTTGCCGCCACGATGCGGCGGACGTCAGCCAAGGCCTCGTTCGACTGAGCCGTGACCGCGCGCAGCTGCTCGCGCGCCTCCTCCACGCGACCCGCCTCCAGGAGGCGACCCGCCAGCTCGGACACCATCGTGATCCCCGTCAGCGAGTGCCCGAGGATATCGTGCAGGTCCGTGCTCAGGCGCGCACGCTCGGCGGCCTTCGCGCGCTGAATCGCGTCCTGGCGGCGCAGGCGCTCACGGGCCGAGCGTTCCATGCCCCAACGGGCAACCCCCACGAAACCGATGAGGAGGGCCAGGTACCAGATCATCCACAGTGGCTCTCCCTCGGCATAAGCGGCCACGCCCGCAATGGCGACGATCGGCACGACGCCCGAGGGGACGAAGCGAATTGGCGCCTGGAAAATCCATGCGACCAGCAGATACGACGTCAGCATGAATGCGTACGGGAAACCGACAGCGGTCGCGTAGACGAGGTAGATGGCCGTCGCCGCCGCCAGCGCCGCGTGTGAGAGGATGAATGGCCTCGTGAAAGAGTTGCGTGCTGGAAGGGGATTGGTCAGCCACACCGCCGAGTTAGCGGCCGCGAGGAGGGCGCACAGCCCGATGATGCCCGCGCGCTGGGCGGTATCCGTCAACTCCAGGGCGTAGGCCAGGGGGAAGCCCATGAACAGCATCCACGGGGCCGCCCACGCCAGGGAGATCAAGCGCTCCTTCATGGCAACAGCCTATCGACCCGTGTCGTGGGACGCACCCCACCAGGCGATGCCGGCCGTGATGACCGCCCACCCGGCGATGTTGAGCCACGCGGCGGTCGGCATCGTCACGGTTCCGGCGACGGCGTAGATCGCCTGGACGGCGCCGTACAGAGGTGTGAAGGGCGCGATCTGTGCGACGAAAGGCGGCAGCTGGTCCAGCGGGATGAACATGCCGGACACGAACGCGCCCATCAGCATGACGAACGCGGAGGCGCTGTAGGCGTTCTCACCCTTGATCGTGTATCCGCAGGCCAGGCCGATGAGCGCACCCAGGGCCGACAGGGCGACGACGACCGCGGCGCTGGCCGCCCACGCGCCCGGGGTCATCTGCGCGCCCGTGGCCAGGCCAAAGCTGAAGGTGATGAGTGTGATAAACGCGCTCAGCGCCACGAGGGCCGTGAGGCGTACGAGGAGGATCACCCACGGCTGGATGGGGGTCAGCGCGTACATGCGCGAGATGCCGGTCGTGCGCTCGACGGACAGCGTCGCGCCGAGCGAGCCTCCGACCAGGATGACGCCGTACGTGGTCATCATCGCGATCATCGCGGCTGCCAGGTTCCCGCGCCCGGTCTGGGTCGTGCGCGCAACATCGGTCATGCCGAACATCGCGTACATGAACATGGGGAGCAGCAGGGCAAACGCCATGTTCCACGGGTTGAGGATGTGGGACAGGAAAGTCGCGCGCCACAGCTTGCCCGCTCCGGTGAAGGGGGAGGGAATCGGTCGGTCGGTGGCTCGTGCGGGTGCCTGGGTGGTCATGATGCCTTCTTCGTGTGTCGTGTCTGCGTTCGTGGGGCGTGGGCCTCGGCGTTGGCCTCGGGACGCGGCTGGGGACGGCTCATCGGGGTGGGCGTTCGTCGCGCTCACTCGGCGTCGGTGTGGGAGGTGATGCGCTCGAAGACGTCTTCGAGGTCCTCGTTGTCGGCGACGACCTGCTCGGTGGGAGCGTCCAGGAGGACCTTCCCGGCGTCAATGATCACGATGCGGTCGGCGTCCTTGCGGGCCTCGGTCAGGTAGTGCGTGGCGAAGAGGAGCGTGCGGCCCTCCGCGGCCTCGGCGCGCATCGTCTCCCAGAAGGCGCGGCGGGCCAGCGCATCCATGCCGGCGGTCGGCTCGTCGAGGATCAGGAATTCCGGGTTGCCGGCCAGTGCGAGGGCGAGGCGCACGCGCTGGCGCTCGCCTCCGGAAAGCTTGTCGAGGGGGCGCTTGGCGAGCTTGGTGAGGTTTGTGCGTTCGAGGAGCTCGTCGGTGGGGATTGGGTTGGCGTGCATTGCGGCGACCAGGTCGATCGTGTTGCGGACCTTCCCGTTGCGCGGCATCGATCCGGTCTGAAGCATCGCGCTCACGAGGGAGCGGCGCACGGCCTCGCGCGGGCTCATGCCGTAGACGCTGATGTCGCCCTGCGTGGGGGTGGCCAGGCCGAGGACGATGTCCAGGAAAGTGCTCTTGCCCGCGCCGTTGACGCCGAGGAGTGCCACGATCTCGCCGGGCATGAGGGTCAGGTTCACGCCGCGTAGCGCGTCGACGTGGCCGAAAGACTGGTGAATGTTTGTCGCCTGGAGGGCGGGCGTTGCTTCTGCGTTCATGGCTCCCAGTCTGCGCCCGTATTAATGGTCCCGGAAGTGCCCTTTGATGCAGGTGGTGCCGTGACAAATGTCAGGGGTGGCGTCCCCCGACAGTCGCATGCAATCTCCCCGAGCTAGTATCCTGCAATCCCTGGAAACGTTGGAATTGCGAAGATGCCATTTCAATGTGTGAAAGGTTGATAGGGACAATGCATGCGACATTGGTTTGATCAGTCGCTGGCTCCGCCGGCGAGCCCGTCACCTTGCGCCTGGGCCCGGCTTGTGTAGCGTGGGCCCGATACCTCGCACGTGGGCCCGATACCTCGCACGTTAACCCGATGATATGCGCGTGGGCGGCGCAGCCCAGGCGCATGTCTAGGGGTTTATGTGCGCGTCTAAGGGTTGACGCGCAGGTTCAAGGGCCCACGTGCGAACAACACACGATGACTAAGACCGAAACCACGACAGCGCAGACCCAATCAGTCACAACAGGCCGTTATCAGCGTTGTTCGCCGAGGTGGTCTGCAGTTTGGCGGCCACACCGCCTCCCGTCGGGACCTGGCCGCCCCCAAACGGGGGAAATGCGTCATTAGGGGTGTGACATGCCGGCGACACGCCGCCAGCCACCTCCTAATGCTGCAAAACCCCCATCGCCGCCGGTGTGGTGGGTACCCGGACCCGACGCCACCCGGGCCCGACGGCGCCCGGAACACCCGTGGGGCCACAAGCAACATCATCAATCGGGCCAAGCAACCCGGCAGGACACAGCGAGGGGCCCGAAGCGCCGCAGCGCCTCGGGCCCCACACTCGCGTGTGTCAGTTGCTCACAGGTTGAGCTGGATGTTGCGGCCGGGGACGGCCTCGATCAGCTCGCGCGTGTAGTCCTGGACCGGGTTGTTGAACAGCTCGTCCGTCGAGTTGGCCTCGACGAGCTTGCCCTTCTCCATGACGATCACGTCGTCGGCGATCTGGCGGACAACGGCCAGGTCGTGCGTGATGAACAGGTAGGACAGGCCCAGCTGTGCCTGCAGGTCGTTGAGCAGGTACAGGATCTGGTTCTGCACCAGCACGTCGAGGGCGGACACGGCTTCGTCCAGGACGATGACCTCCGGGTTGAGCGCGAGGGCGCGGGCCACGGCCACGCGCTGGCGCTGGCCGCCAGAGAGCTCGTTCGGGTAGCGGCGCATGGCGCTACGCGGCAGGGCCACCATGTCGAGCAGCTCGGAAGCGCGCGCGATGCGCAGCTTCTTCGGGTTGAACTGGCCTTTCTCGGCGGCGGTCAGCGAACGCTTCGCGTCGGCGGCCTCGACGAGGACGCGCATCCACTCTTCGGGCTCGCGGCCCGTGGCCTCGGCGCGCTTGATTTCGGCGCGCGCGTACTCCAGGGAGCCGTATCCGTGGATCTTCAGCGGCTCTTCGATCAGGCGGTAGATCGAGTACATGGGATCCAGGGAGCCGTAGGGGTTCTGGAACACGGCCTGGAGGCGGCGGCGCAGGCGGAAGAGCTCCGCCTCGCTCATCTGCGAGGTGTCCTCGCCGTCGAAGTAGACTTTGCCCTTGGTGGGCTTGAGGAGCTGGAGCACCATGTTCGCGGCGGTGGATTTGCCGGAGCCGGACTCGCCGACGACCGCAAGGGTCGTGCCCCGGCGCAGCTCGAAGGAAACGTCGTCGACGGCCAGGAAGGTGTCGTTGCCCTTCTTGGCACCGCGGATGTCGAATTCCTTCGTGAGGTTCTCGACGCGGATGATGGCGTCCGTGGAGGTCGCACCCTTGCCGGCGCCGACGAGCTCCTCGTCGGTGACCGCGATCCCCCGCTTGTGCGCGGACTCGATCCGCGCCGAGGCCAGGGAGGGCGCGGCGGACACGAGACGTTTCGTGTAGGGGTGCTGGGGGTGCTGGAGGATCTCGAGGGCGGGGCCGGACTCGACGATGCGGCCGCGGTGCATGACGACGAGCTGCTCGGCGCGCTCGGCCGCCAGGCCGAGGTCGTGCGTAATGAACAGCACGGCGGTGCCCATCTCGGCGGTGAGCTTGCCGAGGTGGTCGAGGATGCGGCGCTGGACGGTGACGTCCAGGGCGGAGGTCGGCTCGTCGGCGATCAGCAGCTTGGGGTGCGCGGCCATGCCGATGGCGATAAGCGCGCGCTGGCGCATGCCGCCGGAGAACTCGTGGGGGAACTGCTTGGCGCGGCGTTCCGCGTCGGGCAGGCCGGCTTCCTCGAGAAGGGCGGTGACGCGCTGTCCGACCTCGGAGCGGGGTACGACCTCGTTCGCGATGAGGGCTTCCTTGACCTGCTTGCCCACGCGGAGCACGGGGTTGAGGTTGCTCATCGGGTCCTGGGGGACGAGGCCGATGCCGGATCCGCGCAGCTCCACCCACTCACTGGTGGTCAGGTGGGTGATGTCGCGCCCGTCAAACTCGATCTTTCCGCCCGCGACCTTGCCGGTGCCCGGCAGCAGGCCGATGACGGCGGCGGCGGTCGTGGACTTACCGGAGCCGGACTCGCCGACGATGGCGACGGTCTGGCCGGGGTAGATCGTCAGGTTCGCGCCGCGCACGGCGGGGACGACGCCGGTCGAGGAGGTGAAAGTGACCTCCAGGTCCGTGATCTTAAGCAGGGGCTGCGCGTCGTCTGGGTGAATGTCGGACGAGGCCGGGGCCGTGCCGGCGGCGACGGCTCGTTCGACGATCTCTTCCATCTCCTTGTCGGAGAGCTGGGGGGTGTTCGTTTCGCTCACTTGCGTGCCTTCGGGTCGAGGGCTTCGCGCACGGCGTCGCCCATCATGATGAAGCTGAGGACGGTCAGGGCCAGGGCCGCGCCCGGGTAGAACAGGACCATCGGGTTGGTGCGCAGGGACGTCTGAGCGGACGAGATGTCAGCGCCCCAGGAGACGACCGACGTCGGCAGGCCGATGCCCATGAAGGACAGGGAGGCCTCGGACACGATGAAGGTGCCCAGCGCGACGGTCGCGTACACGATGATGGGGGCCATCGAGTTGGGGATGATGTGGCTCAGGAGGATGCGTGCGCGGGATGCGCCGGTCGCGCGGGCCGCCGTCACGAATTCTTCGTTCTTCGCGGATAGGACCGAGCCGCGGGTGATACGCGCGATGGAGGTCCAGCCGAACATGGACAGGACGATGACGACCATGGCGATGGAGCGCGAGCCCTTGAACATCTGCATGAACACGATCGCTGCGAGGAGCAGCGGGATCGCGAAGAACACGTCGGTGATGCGTGAGAGCAGAGCGTCGAACCAGCCGCCGAAGTAGCCGGCCAGCGCGCCGATGGTGCCGCCGATCAGCACGACGGCGAGGGTTGTGAGGATGCCGACGGACACGGATGCGCGGGCACCGTAGACGACGCGGGCGTAGATGTCGCAGCCCTGTTTGTCGAAGCCGAAGGGGTGTCCGGCGGAGGGGCCGGCGAGAGACGAGGAGAGTTCGCAGAACTTCGGGTCTGTCGCGGTAAAGAGCGAGGGGAAGAGCGCGAGGAGCGCGGCGAGCGCGATGATGAACGCGGCGATCCAGAAGGTCGGGCGGCGGCGCAGGCGCTTCCAGGCCTCGCCCCACATGGACGAGGGCGCGCCCTCGTCGGCGACCGCGTCGACGGCACCGAGGCCGGTCTCGTCGATGTCGGAGACGTAGTGGTCCTGGCCCGCGCGGGTGCGGGTGATGTTGGCGGAAGGAATCTGGTCACTCATAGCGGATCCTCGGGTCGAGCACGGCGTACAGGAGGTCGACGATCAGGTTCGCGATGATGTAGACCAGCACGAGCACTGTTGTCACCGACACGACGGTCTGGGGTTCGCCCTTGATGATGGCGTTCCACAGGGTGCCGCCGACGCCGTGGATGTTGAAGATGCCCTCGGTGATGATCGCGCCGCCCATGAGGGCGCCGAGGTCGCCACCGATGAAGGTGGCGACGGGGATGAGGGAGTTGCGCAGGATGTGGCGCGTCATGACGACGCCGCCAGACAGGCCTTTGGCGCGCGCGGTGCGCACGTAGTCCGCGGAAACGTTCTCGGAGACGGACTGGCGGGTCAGTCGGATGACGTAGGCCAGGGACACGCCGCCGAGCACCATGGCGGGCATGGTCAGGCTCTTAATGTCGACGGAGGCCGAGGCCGTGGTCGGAAGGATCGCGAGCTGAACACCCAGGACGTACTGGAGGACGAAGCCCAGAACGAAGGTGGGGACGGAGATCAGCAGCAGGGAGACCACGAGGATCGTGGAGTCGAACCACTTGCCGCGGCGCATGCCTGCGACGACGCCGAGGCCGATACCGAGGAAGGTCTCGATGGCGAGGGCGTAGATGGCGAGCCTCGCGGTCGTCGGGAAGGCGGTCGCCATGATGGACGTAACCTTCTGGCCGTTGAACGCGGTGCCGAAGTCGAGGGTGAAGACTCCCTTAAGGTACAGCAGGTACTGCATCCAGAAGGGCTTGTCCAGGTTGTACTGGGCGCGGATCTGCGCGGCGGCGGCCTCGGAGAGGCCGCGGTCGCCGCCGAGTGCGGCGACGGGGTCACCTGGCATCAGGTAGACCATCGCGAAGATCAGAAAGGTGGCTCCGAAGAAGACCGGGATGGTCTGGAGGAGTCGCCGTCCGATGTAGCGGAGCATGGACAATCCTTTAGTGTTCGTGTCGTGGGAGGGGAGGTACCGATCCCTGGCGGAGCCTCGCAGGCGAGGCCGACTATGGTCTCATCATAGGGTAAAGAATGGGCAAATGGCGCATCAGTCTCTGAATTTGTCAGCCGCATCAATCCCGTGATGCTGTTTTGAGATGAAAGTGTGTGCCGCGTCAATGCGGGTGTGCGGTGCGTCGCTGAGCTGCGTGGATGTGTTTGCGGCTGTCAAGAAGATGCCCGCGGGGCGGGCGGCTTGTGCCGCCCGCCCCGCGGGAGAGGTTAACCTTGTGCGATCACTTCTTGGTGACCTTGTACAGCACGGGCTGGCCCTTCCAGTCGAACTGGACGTTGTCGACGTTCTTCGACCAACCGCCGCTGACGTTCGGGTACCACAGCGGGACGGCCGGCAGGTCCTGGAGCAGGATCGTCTGGGCCTTCTGGAGGGTCTTGACGGCGTCCGCGGTCGTGGTGGCGGAGGACGCCTGGATCATCAGGGAGTCGAACTCGCTGTTGGAGTAGCCGCCCTTGTTGGCGTCGGCACCGGTGGCGAACTGGGGCTGCAGGAAGTTGTACAGCGCCGGGTAGTCGCCCTGCCAGCCGTTACGGAACGCGCCGGTCATCTCGCCCTTGTCCTCGGCATCGAGCAGCGACTTGAAGTCGGCGAAGGGGTTGCCTTCAGCATCGATGCCCAGGGTGTTCTTGATGGAGTTAGCGGTCGCGTCGACCCATTCCTTGTGGCCACCGTCAGAGTTGTAGGCGATGGTGAAGGCGCCGTCCCACGGGGAGATGGCGTCGGCCTGTGCCCACAGTTCCTTGGCCTTGTTGGGGTTGTAGGTCAGGACATCGTTGCCGGCGATGTTGGCGTCGTAGCCCTCGAGGGTCGGGGCCGTGAAGTCCTTGGCGGGGGTACGGGTGCCGTTGAAGATGGTCTTCGTGATGGTGTCACGATCGACGGCCAGGGAGATGGCCTGGCGGCGCAGGCGGCCTTCCTCACCGGAGAAGTGGGGCAGGTACTGCGGGATCGTGAAGTACTGGACGCCAGCGTAGGGCTGGTTCACGGTGCGGCCGGGCAGCTCGGACTCGAAGGTCTTGAAGACGGAGGCCGGGACGCCGTCGAGGATGTCGAGGGAGTCGGAAGACAGGTCCTGGTAGCCAGCGTCGAGGCTCGTGTAGAAGACGAAGGTCACGCCGTCGTTCTGAGCCTTGGTGTCACCCACGTAGTGCTCGTTGGGGACGGTCGCGAACTTGACGTTGTGCTCCCATGCGTCAGCGGAGGCCATCTTGTAGGGGCCGTTACCCACGGGGGCCTGGCCGCCTGCTTCGGGGTTCTCCAGGGTCGAGTCCGGAAGCGGCGCGTAGGCGACGTAACCCAGGCGCGACATGAAGTCCGAGGTGGGGTTCTTCAGCTTCGCGGTGAAGGTGTAGTCGTCAACCTCGGTCAGACCGGTGATCTCACCGTTGCCCTCGTCGTCGGTGCCTTCGAAGATGCTGAAGAACGCAGCCTGCTGCTGCTGCTTCGACGTGATGAGGTTCCAGGCCTTGATGAAGTTGTGGGCCTGGACGGGGGTGCCGTCGGAGAACTTGCGGTCGTTGTGGAGCTTGATGGTCCACTCGGACGCGTCCTCGTTGGGCTCGATGGACTCGGCAACGTCGAGGACGGCCGTGCCGTCGGTCTCGTAGCGGACGAGCTGGCTGAACAGGACGGTCAGGATCCTGCCACCGCCGTTTTCGTTGGTCAGGCCCGGCAGGAGCGGGTTCTGGGGCTCGTTGCCGTTGGCGGTGATGACCTTGTCGCCGGAGCCGGACGACGTGGTGCCGCCGCCGGCGCAGGCGGTCAGAGCGAGCGCGGCAGCCGCGGGGATGACGAGCCATGCCTTCTTCAGGTTCATGGATTCTTCCTCCTGGTTGATGGGTGGAACTGAGGCGGTGCCCTCAGGTATGGTCCGAGATTAACCCGTGCCGCGTGGAATTCATGAAAGATGTCCATCATGTGCGCATTACATTTTGGTTACAAACGTAAAAAGTAGGTCAAATCATGGTGTAGGTCACATAAAAGTGGGACTGTTGTGACCAAGTGTTCATGCGACGAGGCCGGGGCTGAGCGTGCGGACACGCCCGGCCCCGGCCTTGTCGAGTAAAGGGGAGGAATTAGGAGAGCAAACCCTCGGAAATAAGCCACTCGCGGGCGATCTGCGAGGCGGACTTCTGGTCCACCGTCGACGCCCGGTTCATCTCCACCAGGTCCTGAGCGTCCATCGCGGCGCTCACCCGATTGATGACCGCTGCGGCCTGATCGCTGACGCGTGACGAGGCCAGGGGTACCACGTGCGAGGCCAGGAACAGGCCCTTCGGGTCATCCAAGACCTTCAGCGTCCCGTCAGCCAGCGCCGGGTCCGAGGAGTAGATGTTTGCCAGCTGGATGTCGCCGTCCTTCAGCGCCTTGACGGTGAGAGGGCCGCCCGAGTCCTCAATCGGAGTGAACCCGACGGTCACGCCGTAGGTCTGTGACAGTCCCGTCGGACCGTATGGCCGCGTCTGCAACTCCGAGTTGCCACCCAGGGTGAGCGTGCCCGCGCTCGCGAGGTCGCCGATTGAGGCCAGCGAATGCGCGGCTGCGAAATCTGCCGTCACCACGTAGGAATCCTGGTCGGTCGCAGGTGCCTGCTCGAGGGCGCGCAGGCCCGAGGGGAGCGCGGTCTGCAGAGCTGCGTAGACCTCGTCCGTGGATCGCGCGGTTGCGTCAGCATCCAGGTACTGCAGCAGGTTGCCCGTGTACTCGGGGAACACGTCGATTGCGCCGGCCTCGATCTCGGGCATGTAGACCTCGCGCTGGCCGATCCGCAGCTGGCGGTCGACCGTGAATCCCGCCCCTTCGAGGGCCTGGGCGTACGCCTCTGCGATGATCTCGTTGGAGTAGTAGTCCTGCGACCCCACGATGAGCGTCGTCGAGCCGTTCTCCGAACCCCCGGTGCTCGTGTTGCCGCCGACCGACTCTGCCGAACCGCAGGCGGCCAGGGCCAGGGCGGAAGCCGCGACGGCAGCCATTGTGATCATCGTGCGTTTCATAGTGACTCCTTGAGTGAGTTGTTCTCGTTGTCTGAGTAAGAATGTGTGCGGGCGCGTAGGCGCCGGGCGATGAGCGCCAGGAGTGCGTCGGTCACCAGCGCGAGGGCGACGACGACTATCGCGCCGCCGATCATCTCCGCGTAGTCGCGGGTCTTGAGCCCCTCGTAGAGGAAACGTCCGAGGCCGTAGTTCGCCGTGTAGGCCGCCAGTGTCGTCGTCGCGATCACCTGGAGGGTTGCCGAGCGGACCCCTGCCGCGACGAGGCCGGCCGCGTGCGGGGCCTCCACCTGCGCGAGGACCTGGGGCTCGGTAAGCCCGATCGCTCGCGCCGCGTCCACGGTGGCCCGCGGCGTCGAGGCGATTCCCGAGTAGGTCGCCGACAGGAGCGGCGGGATCGCCAGAACGAGGAGCGCGAGCGTGGGTGCCGCAAGCCCGATACCCAGCCACAGGCCGGCCAGCGTCAGCACGCCGAGCGTTGGGATCGCCCGAGCCGCGCCCGTCGCGCTCACCAGCCATCGGCCCTTGCCCGTGTGCCCGATCCACGTGCCCAGCGGCAGCGCGATGAGCGCTGCGAGCGTCACGATCAGAAGAGTGAGGCCCAGGTGTTGGGCAGTCCGAACGAGGATCCCGGACTCGCCCAGCCAGTGCGCGGGGACCGTCAGCCATGTCAGGGCGTCAAGGAGAATGTTCATGCCCGCCCCCTTCTCGTCCACGGGGTGAGGGCCCAGCCGATTCCCTGGATCAGCGCATCGACGACGAGCGCAAGGAGAACCGTCGCGACCAAGCCGGCCACGACCTCGGCGATGAGCCCGCGCTGAAAGCCGTCAGTGAACAGCGTGCCCAGCGAGCGCACGCCGATGAATGCGCCTACTGTCACGAGCGACACCGTCGACGTGGCGACTACGCGCGTGCCCGCGACGATGACGGGTGTCGCCAGGGGGAGCTCCACCTCGACGAAACGCCGAAAGAGGGGATAGCCGCACGCGTTCGCGGCCTGCAGTGTCGCGCGAGGGATCGCGCGGAAGCCCTCCGCCACCTGGCGCACCAGCACCGCCACGCCGTACAGCGTCAGGACAATGATCATGTTGGCGGGCGAGCGCAGCGCCACCCCGACGATCACAGGAATGACAATCAGGAGCGGCAGCGACGGCACCGCGTACAGCGCCGACAGGGCAGACAGGACCCAGCCGCCACGGCGAGAAAATGCCGCCCAGCGTGCGATCGGCACGGACATCAGCACCGACAGTGCGATCGCTGGGAGGGCGATCCACAGGTGCGCGAGCGTCAGGGAGCCAATCACTCCCCAGTTCGAGGACAGCCAGGTCACGGGCGCTCCCCGGCCTCGTCGGTCGTCAGCGTGCCCACGGGGGTGCCGGCGTCGTCGACGACCAGGCCGCCCGGCCCTGCGATGCGCACCGGGCGCGCGGCACGCGAGGCGCCCACGAAATCCGCGACGAAGGGCGAGGCGGGAGAGCAGAGCAGCTCGGTGGGTGTCCCCACCTGCTCGATGTGGCCGCCCGTCGAGAGGACGGCGACCTGGTCGCCCAGCGTGAACGCCTCGTCCACGTCGTGCGTCACGAAGAGGATCGTCGTACCCAGCGTGCGCTGAATCTCCTTCAGCTCACGCTGCAGATCGGCGCGAACGATCGGATCCAGAGCGCCGAAGGGCTCGTCCATCAGCAGGATGTCCGCGCGATTGGCCAGCGCCCGAGCCACGCCCACGCGCTGACGCTGGCCGCCCGACAGCTGGGCGGGGTAGCGATCAGCCATCTCGCGATCCAGGCCCACCAGCTCGAGGAGCTCGAGCGCGCGCTCGCGGGAAGCCTGCTTCGTGGCGCCCTCCAGGCGTGGGACGGTCGCGATATTGTCTGCGATGCTTCGGTGGGGGAAGAGGCCGCCCTCCTGCAGGACGTAGCCGATCGAGCGGCGCAGGCGCACGGGGTCCTCGCCTGCGACGTCCTGGTCTCGTACGAATACCCTGCCCGAGGTTGGGGTGACCATCGCGTTCACCATCCGCATGAGCGTCGTCTTGCCGCAGCCCGAGGTGCCCAGGAAGACGGTCGTGGAACCCTGCTCGACGGTGAGGGAAAAGTCCTCGACGGCGCGTGTGCCGCCCGGGTAGGTCTTGGAGACGTGGTCGAAGCGAATCATGCGCGCTCCTTGGCAGCCTCGGCGATGAGCGCGAGGCAGCGCGTCAGCTCCTTGCGCTGGACTGTGGAGAGCGGGGCGAAGAGGCGCTCCTGCTCCTTCTCGACGACCGCGCAGGCCTCCTCGAGGTGCGCCAGGCCCTGCTCTGTCACCGTCAGGATGGTCGCGCGCCGGTCATGCTCGTACGGGGTGCGGTGCAGCAGCCCGTCGCGGTGGAGGCGATCCACGAGGCGCGAGGCCGCTCCCAGGGTGATGCCCTGACTCGCCGCGACCTCCTGAATGCGGCACGCGGGGGTGTCTCGGACCGTGCGCAGGACGAGGAAGCGGCCGAGTGTCAGCGCGTTTCCGGCCTCGGAGAGGGCGGATTCAACGGCGCTCCAAGCGCGAACTTCCGTGTCGATCAGTGTCGCGAACAGCGTGCATGCATCTGTTGCCATGCCCACTACCTTACGCGTAAATAATTGATATGTATGGTGTTTGTGAGGGGAAACTCGTTGAGTTTTTGACGAGATAGGCGTTCTTGTGCTGTTTGTGAGCGGCCCACAACTGTGTGTGGGGCGTGGTCGGCGGGACTAGGCGCGGTGCTACAGTGCGTGGTATCGGCGAGTGGCAAGCTCCGGGGCCCTCGCTCGACGCAAGTCAGTGCCCAGTCGTGGGTGCGTTTTCCCGGCGCGTGACTCGCATATCGATGAGGAGTGTTAAAGGTGCGGAAACGTCTCTACTCTCTGCTGGATGGTGATGGTGGAGCGGCAATGTGGTGCGGGCGCGTCATGACCGTGCTCATTATCGCCAGCCTGCTCCCCCTGTGCTTCAAGGAATCCAGCCCCGTCCTCGAGACAATCGAGTACGCCTGCGTCCTCGTGTTCATCGCCGACTACCTGGCACGATGGGCGACGGCGGATCTGAAGCTCGGCAAGGGCGCATTGTCGTTCCTGATCTATCCCTTCACCCCCATGGCCGTCATCGACTTGCTGTCGATCCTGCCAGTCTTCAATGCCCTCAACGACGCGCTGCGCACGCTGCGAGTCCTCCGCCTGTTTCGGGCCCTGCGGACGTTCAAGCTCATTCGCTACTCGAAGAGCGCCTCCGTCATCGCCGCCGTGTTCGAGAAAGAGAGGGAGGCGCTGCTCGCCGTCCTCGGCCTGGCCATCGGCTACATCCTCGTCAGCGCCCTCGCCATCTTTAACGTCGAGCCGGAAACCTTCAACACCTTCTTCGATGCCGTGTACTGGGCGGTCGTCTCCCTGACGACCGTCGGCTACGGCGACCTCTACCCCACCTCCGACGTGGGGCGTGCCATCGCCATGATCTCCTCGCTCATGGCGATGGCACGCCCCACCTCCGACGTGGGGCGTGCCATCGCCATGATCTCCTCGCTCATGGGCGTCGCCGTCGTTGCCCTGCCCTCGGGCATCATCACGGCGGGCATGCTCGACGAGCTGCGCGGTGGCGGGGGCGAGGGGAACTGAGCGTGCTGGGCCGTCGTTGCCCCTGTGCATCTTCGTGGCCCCTGCCTCCCCCGAAAAAGTCGCATGCAATTCTCAGTCGGTCACTTTATAGGTGTGCCTAAAAACGTTGGAATTCCGGGCATTGGGCTGACGGTGTTCGTGGGGCGTTCGGGGAATTGCATGCGGAATTGGGAGGGATAAACGAGGCCGGGGCCCGACCCACCCCTCACCGTGCGGTGAGCGAGTGGCCGAGCCCCGGCCTCGTCTATGAACGCGTCAGATCAGGCGTCAGCCTGCGGCGCGGGGGAGCGGTGGCGCTTCGAGTACGCCTCGCCCTCCAGCTCCGAACCCGACGGCGCGGACGCGGGGGTCGCCGCCTCCAGGTTCGTGCCGCGCAGCTTCGAGATCAGGCGCATGCCGTGGTAGATCAGCAGAGCGGCAGCCGTGCCCAGCGCGATGCCGCCGAAGGTCATGTCGCCGACAACCCACGTGAAGTTTGCGATCGCGACGATCAGGGCGACCGCGGCGGTGTTCAGGTTCACGGGGTTGGAGAAGTCCACGCGGTTCTGCACCCAGATGCGAACGCCCAGCATGCCGATCATGCCGTACAGGACCGTGCCCGCGCCGCCGAGGACGCCCGGGGGAATCGTCGCGATGAGGGCGCCGAACTTCGGCAGCATCGACAGGACCAGGGCGACACCGGCCGCGATGATGTACGCCGCCGTCGAGTACACGCGGGTCGCAGCCATGACGCCGATGTTCTCCGCGTAGGTCGTCGTGCCCGAGCCGCCGCCGCTGCCGGCCAGCATCGTGGAGAGGCCGTCCGCCACGAGTGCGCGGCCCGTCAGGTCGTCCATGTTCTCGCCCGTCATCGCGGACACCGACTTCACGTGGCCGACGTTCTCGGCGACCAGGATGAAAACGACCGGCAGGAACAGGCCGAGGGTCGAGAAGGAGAATGCGGGGGTGTGGAATTCGGGGAAGCCGATCCATGCGGCGTTGCTCACCTTGGAGAAGTCGACCTCACCCTGGTAGATCGCTACCAGGTAGCCGATCAGTACGCCGATGAGGATCGAGAGGCGGCCGAGGATGCCCTTGAAGAGGACGGTCACGACGCAGATCGACACGATCGTCACGACGGCTGTGATCGGGCCTTGCTTCACCCAGTCCCAGGCGGCGGGCGCCAGGTTGAGGCCGATGAGAGCTACGATCGCGCCCGTCACCACGGGCGGCATGACAGCATCAATCCAGCGCACGCCCGCGAAGTGGACGATCAGGCCGACGAGTGCCAGCGTCGCGCCCACCGCAATGATGCCGCCGAGCGCGTAGGACGGGCCCATGGAGGAGCTGACTGCCTGGATCGGCGCGATCAGCGCGAACGAAGAACCCAGGTACGAGGGCAGGCGGCCCGCCGTAATCAGGAAGAACAGCAGGGTGCCGATCGCGGTGAAAAAAAGCGTTGTTGACGGGGGGAAACCCGTCAACAACGGAACAAGGAACGTGGCGCCAAACATTGCGACCACGTGCTGAGCACCAATACCTGCGGTGCGCGGCCACGAGAGTCGTTCACTCGGAAGGACGACGTCGCCGGGATTAATGGACGTGCCGTTACCGTGAAGCTTCCAACGGAACAGCGGGGTCTTCGTTTCGCTCATAAGCGTGCAAATCCGATCAGTTGATGGGCAGAATGGCCGTACCGGTCGGAATAACAGGGTAGCGCGTCCATCCCTGTCCGCGCAGGTTTCGCCACGCCTAAACCCCTTCAGCGGGCAAAGTGTGGTGCATGCCCCTCCCGTTATGGAATAGTGGAGCACATGAGTCAGCCGTCCTCGAACATCGCCCCCGCCGTCTCGAGCGTGCCCTGGGCGACCCCGGATGCGACCTCGTCGATGGATGCGCCGGGCGACCGCTTCGGATACGCGCCGGGCCGCCTTCGCGTCCCCAGCGCCGACCTCTCGGGGCCCACGTTCCCCGGGACGCAGTACGTAGATGTTGCTGCGATCTTCGCCGATGGTGGCTACAACTCGCCCAAGCCGATTGGGAATCCCCTCGCGAAGGCTGCCCTGTGGGTCAGCGTCTTCGGAATTTTCTTCCTTCCGATTGTCGTCTCGGTCGTCCTTGCGATCATTGCCCTCGTGCAGGCGCAAAACCTGCCCGGCCGCGTCGGCGCGCGCGAAGCCATCGCAGCCCTCGCATTCGACAGCATCCTGATCGGCGGCGCCGTGATCTTCTATCTGATCGGCTTTTCTGGGCTCTTCTAAGGGGTTCGTGCCGCGCTGTGACCTGCTCCATTGGCCAGGATTGGCGCTGAGAGCCTTTTGTCGCTTATGATTGTCCTGCACGATGTGCACGGAGGATTCGCCTAGTGGCCTATGGCGCACGCTTGGAAAGCGTGTTGGGTGCAAGCCCTCGGGGGTTCGAATCCCCCATCCTCCGCCACCGGACCCCGGGACCGCTTCAGGTTCCGGGGTTTTTGTTGCCTGTGGCGTCCGTGTTGTGGGTGCCGTGTGGCCTGACTTGATGGGCCTGGCCGCAGTGCCGGTGGGCGGCGGCCCGCCTGCTCGCCGTCCGCGCCGCGAGCTTCGCTCGGCGCGTCGTCTCGGAGCCCGGCCAGGCCCCGCCACCGCCCACCGGCACTGCGGCCAGGCCCTCCGGCGCCCTCCACACCGGCGGCGCTTGTGGTGCTGTGTGCACCGGCCGCTAATCGGGCGGTCACTGCGCTGCTGAGCCCAGGCCTCGTCCCGTTAGACTCCGAGGCCCTCGACGATCTCTGCGCCCGGGAGCGCGGCCAGGACATCGCCAGTCACAAAGAGCTTTGATCGGCGCAGGCCCGAGCCGATGCAGCTCCATCCGACCGCGCACGCCGAGTCGATGAGGAGCCGCCATGAGCCGGGTATGCCCACCGGCGTGATGCCGCCGTACTCCATGCCCGACGCCTCAACCGCGCGTTCCTGCGGCCAGAAACTCGCTTTGCGCACGTCGAGGCGCTTCTTCACGACATGGTTGACGTCCGCGTTCGTCGTCGCGCGCACGACGCACGCTGCGATCCGCTCCTCGCCGGCGCGCTTGCCGGCCACCAGAATGCAGTTCGACGACAGTGCCAGGTCCATGCCGAACTCGCGCGTCATGACCTCCGTGTCCGCGAGCTCCGGGTCGATCGCGACAACCAGTGCGGACGAGGCCGTGGCTACTCCACGCTCGGCCAGCGCGGTCAGTGCAGCGGCGACGGGTGGGGCGAGTAGATCGAGATGGTCCAGTGCGGGTGCCGGCTCCAGTGAGCCGATGCGGGGAATGCTGATGTCGCTCATGGTCTCAGGGTAGGTCTGTTCGCCGTGGGTTGGTGGCGCCTGGTCAGTCCTTAAGCGTGTGTAACGATCATGGTGTGAGCGGTGCGCGTGAGGTGTTTGTGTGAGGCTGGCGAGTTGCGGTCTTCGCAGCTGCGCGCGCGGGGCGAAAACGTGTATGCTGGGGTCCGGTCCTCCGCGTGACGGTATCATCCGAACCTCCCCAGGGCAGGAATGCAGCAAGGATAAGGGTGCGCTGCCGGGTGCGCGGAGGATCTTTGTATATGCTGCTCGATCTTGGTCGACTGCAGGATGCACTTCTTCGGTGTGGTTCAAGCCATAGCTCTTGATTTTGCATCCTGGTGAAGAGCGTGTAAGCTTATACCCAGCCAAACGGCAAGCGCCCGTAGCTCAATGGATAGAGCATCTGATTACGGTTCAGAAGGTTGGGGGTTCGAGTCCCTCCGGGCGCGCAGCGGCCCCCCTCGGTGCGATCCATCGGTGGGGGTTCTGCATTTCTACCAAGCACTCCCTTCGGGAGTGCTTTTTTCATGCCCATTTCGCGACTGTCACGGTCCCAGCGAGTCGGTTCCCACTTGAGCCGAGACAAAGTTCGCCCAACGCTGCCCCTTCAGTGGTACACTCGCGAAAAAACTCGCCCTGCTCGACAAAAACCACTCATTCTGGGCTTTTTGAGCGCGCTGGGCGAGTTTTTTGCGTTCTAGGGTGCATCCGTGCTGTGCTGGGCGAATTTTGTCGCGTTCTGGGGCAACGGAGGCCATCGCTATGAAACCGGTGGCACCTTTGCGAGGGGGTGTGGGCGACTGAATGAAACCGACATCGCCTCTGCGAGCGAGAAACGCGCTCGAAACGGCCGAACGTGGTGCGCAGAGGTGATGTGGGTTTCAGCGGCAGCGGAGCTTACCCGCGCAAAGGTGCTGTCGGTTTCAATCTGGTGGAAGTGCTCGCCGGTAGGGTGTCGCCGCATTCATCTGAGGTGGCTGCGGTGCCCGTGGGCGGTGGCGGGGCCTGGCCGGGCTTCGAGACGACGCGCCGAGCGCAGCTCGCGGCGCGGACGGCGAGCAGGCGGGCCGCCGCCCACGGGCACACAGAGCAGCCCGGAACACCCGTGGGGCCACAAGCAGCCCGGCCCAGCAGGGCACACAAACCACAACCTCAGGAACTGGGCGGCGTCACGACCCACGGCTCGGTCGGCAAGGAACGCAACCCTGAAATCCCCAGGGCATCCGCAATGTCGGAGGCGCAACGCGCCCCGGGCACGCCAAGGGAAATCCCGATGAACGAAACGACGTCCTCGGTGGACCAGCCCAGGCCTCGTAGATCTGAGAGGGTGACGGCACCGTCGCGCTTGGCCAGCCGGGCCCCTGAAGGTGCGAGTGCGAGGGGCACGTGCGCGTACGTCGGCTCGGGGGCCCCGAGCAGGTGGGCGAGCTGAGCCTGTGCGGGCGCCTGGGAGAGCAGGTCGAAGCCGCGTACGACCTGGTCGACGCCCTGGAACGCGTCGTCGACGACGGCCGCCAGGTTGTAGGCGGGCACGCCGTCTGCGCGGCGTACGACGAAGTGGTCGACGGCCCCGGTGTAGGAGCCGTGCAGCTCGTCGAACACGGTCCACTCGGGCGAGGGGGCGGCCAGGCGCAGCGCGGGGGCGCGCCCCACCGCGGCTAGAGCTGCGCGCTTGGATGAACGCTCGGCCTCGCTCAGCGTCAGGCAGGTGCCCGGGTAGTGGCCGGGCGGGACGTGCGGTGCGGAGGCGGCCTCGCGGATGTCGCGGCGAGTGCAGTAGCACTCGAAGACGAGTCCGCGCGCGCCCAGCGACGCCAGGGCGGCTTCGTGTGCGTCGGCCCGCTCGGTTTGGATGAGGGGCTCGCCGTCCCAGTTGACACCGATCGCCGCCAGGTCCTCGATCTGGCGCTCAGCGGACCCCGCGCGTTCGCGGTCGATGTCCTCGATGCGTAGGACGAATCGTCGCCCGGTCGTGCGCGCCCAGGCCCACGCGAGGATCGCGGTGCGCAGGTTTCCCAGGTGGAAGTCGCCCGTGGGGGAGGGCGCGAATCGTCCGGTGTTCGTCATGCGCCCAGTGTACGAGGCCGTGGCCGCCTCCCGGGATCCGCCTCCCCGGGTGGTGGCGGCGCGGGCGTACAGTGGGGTGCATGGTGAGTTTTCGGGTGCCCGACTGGTTGGCGGTCTTCGTGGGTGGGGTCGTGGGGACGGCTGCGCGCGCCGGCTTGGACGAGGTCTCGAAGGCCTCGCCTGTGCGTGGCCTCTTCCTGTCGTGGTCGACGCTGACGGTTAACGCCGTGGGTGCGTTCCTCCTGGGCGCGCTGGCCGCGTGGGTGGCGGGTCGCCTCGCGCGAGGATCGCGGAATGCGGCGTCGCTGAAATCCCTGAAGCTCCTGGTCGGCACGGGTTTTGCGGGCGCGTTTACGACGTACGGGACGTACATTGTCGCGTCGGTGGGGTACGCCTCGCTCAATGGAATTGTCGAGGCCGTCTCTCAGTCCCTCGGCCTGCTGGCCCTGGGTGGTGCCTGTGCCTGGGCGGGGATGCGCGTGGGGGAGTGGCTGTGCGTCCCATTGGGCGCGCGCCCTGTCAGCGGTGAGGAGGGGCGAGCATGAGCGGATCGACCTTCCTGTTCGTGGCCCTGGCCGGTGGGGTAGGTGCGTGCGCCCGCTTCTGGGTGGATCGAGGGACTCAGCGCGCCCTGTCGTCGTGGGGTGAACCGGCGGGGGCGAAGCTCGGCATCCTGGTCGTCAACGTCATCGGGTGTTTCCTGGCCGGCGCGGCCACTCAGCTGGTGCCCGCAGGCCTCATGCCGATCGTTTCGACCGGGTTCCTCGGCGGCTTCACGACGTTTTCGACGGCGCTCGTGGACGCGGTGACCCTGTGGGCGGACGGGTTCCGGGGGCGCAGCCTCGCCCTGGCCCTCGGTACGTGGGCGGCCTCGTGGGGCGCTGCGCTCGCGGGCATCGCCTGTGCCGGATAGTCGTTTGTCGCGCAACTGAGGCCACTATGCGGGCTGATGGGTGAGGGTTTAGCCACGATACGGAGTTTTGTAACAGCATTCCGAGCGCTCGCGACGCTGGCCCTCATATGCTGATGATGCGGGCCGTGCGGCCCAGTAACGGAGATGCACATGATTGACCTCACCGGGGTGTCTAAGGTCTACCCCGTGAAAAACGGCGGCACGGTCGTCGCGCTCGATGGGGTGAACCTGCACGTTGATCGCGGTTCGATCCACGGGATCGTCGGCCGCTCGGGCGCCGGTAAGTCCACGCTCATCCGCTGTCTGACGGCCCTGGAGAAGCCCACCGAGGGCCACATTGTCGTCGACGGCCTCGACCTGGCGACCCTGACGGGTTCAGCGCTGCGCGCCGCCCGTCGTCGCATCGGCATGGTCTTCCAGGCTGCGAACCTCCTGGACGCTCGCACCGCTGCCGACAACATCGGCTACCCGCTCAAGCTGGCGGGCGTGCCCGCCGCGAAGCGCCGTGAGCGCGTTGAGGAGCTCCTCTCGCTCGTGGGCCTCGAAGGCCGCGGCGATTCCTACCCGTCCCAGCTGTCGGGCGGCCAGCGTCAGCGCGTCGGCATCGCCCGCGCCCTGGCCGACAACCCCGCCGTTCTCCTGTGTGACGAGCCGACCAGCGCGCTTGACACCGAGTCGACCGCTCAGATCCTGTCGCTGCTGCGCCACGTGCGCGACGTCGCCGGCGTTACCGTCGTCATCATCACCCACGAGATGGCCGTCGTCCGCGAGATCTGCGACTCCGTGACCCTCCTCGGTCACGGCCAGGTCCTGCAGACCGGCACCCTCGAAGAGGTCGTGGCCGACCCCTCAACTCCGCTGGCCCGCGAACTGGTCCCCATGCCGGTTGTCGATTTGGTTTCGACGGAATCCGCCGAGGGCCGCTTCGAACCGAACGCGGTGGGCACCGTCCTCCTCGACGTCGTCTTCACCTCGCACCCGGGCGTGCCCACGGGGGCCACGGTCCTGCGCCTGGCCTCGTCGATGGGCGCGGACGTGACCGCGGGAACCTTCGAGTCTCTCGGGAGCGTGCAGGTGGGCCGCCTGGCCCTGACCGTGCCCGCGTACCACGCTGACAAGATCATCGAGCAGCTGCGCAAGAACAACGTCCACGCGGAAGTGAGGGACCAATGACCGCCGCACTCACTGCCGCTCACGCGCTGGCGCTCCTGCCCGCAGGCAAAGGCGACCCGACGTGGTTTGACAACCCGGCCCTCACTGAAAAGTTCGGTCCGGCAATCCTCGAGACCCTCATGATGACGGGCCTGTCCACGCTCTTCGCGGTCATCATTGGCACGCTCCTGGGCCTCCTCCTGGTCCAGACCGGCAAGGGCGGCCTCACCCCGAACAAGGGCGTGTACCAGGCCGTGTCCTTCGTCGTGAACATCGTGCGCTCCCTGCCCTTCATCATCGGCATCATCATGCTGATCCCGGTCACGAAGATGATCGTTGGCAAGTCCACGGGCTCGCTTGCGACCGTCGTGCCGCTCGTCATCCTCTCCGCGCCCTTCTTTGCGCGCCTCGTGGAGACGAACCTGTTGGCCGTCGATCCCGGCAAGATCGAGGCTGCCCAGATGATGGGTGCCTCCAACCGTCAGATCCGCTGGGGTGTCCTCATTCGCGAGGCCATGCCGGCCCTCATCCAGTCCATCACCACCCTGGCGATCACCCTGATCGGCTACTCCGCGATGGCGGGCGCCGTCGGCGGCGGCGGCCTGGGCCAGATGGCCATCAACTACGGCTACAACCGCTGGCAGGACGACGTCATGATCTCCACCGTCGTCGCCATCATCATCATCGTGCAGATCATCCAGCTGATCGGCGATCTCCTCTCGCGCCTGGTCGACCACCGCGCGCGCTGACAGACCCCGGTCAGGCCACCCCGGCCTCGGCCATCCATCCCATTCAGTACGCAGAAGAAAAGAGAAACACCATGCGTCACCGCTCTCTCGCAGCTATCGGCCTGGCGGCCGTTGCCACCCTGGGCCTGGCGGCCTGCGGCGGCGGCTCATCCTCCTCGGATGCTTCCGGCTCCTCCTCGGACGTCGTCACCCTGACCGTGGGCGCGACCCCCTCGCCCCACGCGAAGATCCTCACCTACATCAACGACAACCTTGCCGCGGACGCGGGCATCAAGCTCGACATCGTTGAGTACACCGACTACGTCCAGCCCAACACCGCACTGAACGACGGCGACCTGGACGCCAACTTCTACCAGACCGTTCCCTACCTGGAGAACGCGGAGAAGCAGTTCGGCTACAACTTCGAGGCCGGCGAGGGCATCCACCTCGAGCCCCTCGGCGTGTTCTCCAACAAGCACAAGTCCCTCGATGAGCTGCCCGACGGCGGCACGATCGGCATCATCTCCGACACGGCCAACCAGTCCCGCGCGCTCGAGCTCCTGGCCACCCAGGGCCTCGTCTCGATCCCCGAGGGCGATGGCGACGTCAACATCAACACCGTCACCAAGCTGAAGAACTTCGACTTCCGTGAGGTCGAGGGCCCGCAGCTGGTCCGCTCGCTCGACGACTTCGACTACGCGGTCATCAACGGCAACTTTGCCCAGGAGGGTGGCAAGACCATCTCCGGTGACGCGCTCGTCGTCGAGTCCCCCGTGGACAACCCGGCCGTGAACGTCCTCGTCTGGAAGGGCGACTCCAAGGAGGCTGACGCCATCGCGAAGCTCGAGAAGCTCCTGCACTCCGATGAGGTGAAGCAGTACATCGAGAAGACCTGGTCGGACGGCTCGGTCATCCCGGCGTTCTGATCCGCGAGGCCGGGGCGCGCTGGCGCCGAGGCTGACGGAACGCGGGGCCGAAAGGTTCGCATAGATAACGGGTGGGCCCCGGAACCGTATGGATCCGGGGCCCACCCGTCTGTCCGCGCAAGCGGCGATCAGTTGGTGCGAGACTCGAGCGGGAACTCGGCGTCCGGCTCGTGCGTGATGCGGTTACGCATGTCGCGGCGGAAGACTTCAATAGTCCACAGCCAGATGATGTGGCCGAAGAACTCGGAGAAGTGCTCCGCGAAAGGCTGGTTCCAGGGTGCCGGGACGGTGCCCATCAGCGGCATAAGGATGACGTGGAAGGCCACGTAGACGAAGATGCCGAAGGCAGCACCCTGCCAGAGCTTGATTTGTGGGAAGCGCTCGGCCAGCACACAGTAGAGAACCGCGAAGCCGATCGAGAACGCGAAGTGGACGATGAAGGAAACCCAGGGGAGTCCTTCGTTACCGTTGTAGGTGTAGGACAGGTGGGTGACGCTCTCCGGGAGGCCCAGCTGTTGGAGCAGTTCCTGGGGCGGGTTGGTGGCGTTGCGCTCGGGCGTACGCGGAGGCAGCGGCACCTCCCAGCCGAACTTCACGATCGCGGAGACGATGCCGCCGAGAACACCTGCGAGTGCTGCGACGCCGTAGCGGCGGCGCTTGGGATTGGTCTGAATCAGTGCCATGTGACAAGCATGGAATGTACGCAGGGTGTTTTCGAGGCCTTGGGGTGCTTAGCGCTCAAGGTCACACACGGGTGTGATCAGGGAAAATGGGCCAAAATAGCTAATATGGTTAATTTGCGCCTTTATTGTTGAGTAAATGCGAGGGGTGGGCACGAGACTTTCGTCCCGCGCCCACCCCTCGTGTGGCGTTAGCTGCGTCATATCCTCCAGCGCTGCGATGCGCGAGGGGGCGCGTGCCTCGTCAGTCGACGATGCCGTACAGGCGGTCGCCCGCGTCGCCCAGGCCGGGGACGATGTACGACTTCTCGTTGAGGTGATCGTCGACGGCAGCGACAACGACGTTCACGTCGGCGCGATCGCCGATCGCGTCCTCAAGGGTGTTGATGCCCTCCGGAGCGGCCAGGATGCACACGCAGGTGACGTCCTTTGCGCCGCGCTCGAAGAGGTAGTTGGTGGCGGCGACCATGGTGTGGCCGGTGGCCAGCATTGGGTCCAGCACGAAGCACTGGCGGCCCGACAGGTCGTCCGGCAGGCGGTTCGCGTAGGTCTCGATCTCGAGGGTGTCGTCGTCGCGGCGCATGCCCAGGAAGCCGACCTCGGCGGTGGGCAGCATACGGGTCATGCCCTCGAGCATGCCCAGGCCTGCGCGCAGGACGGGGACCACGATCGGGCGAGGCTCGGAGAGCTTGAGGCCGACGGTGGGGGCGACCGGGGTCTGGATGGGGGTCTCGGTGACGGCCACTTCGCGCGTCGCCTCGTAGGCGAGCAGGGTGACCAGTTCGTCCACGAGCTGGCGGAACGTCGCCGACGGCGTTTCGCGATCGCGCAGGACGGTGAGCTTATGGGTGATCAGGGGGTGATGAGCTACGTGGAGGCGCATGGTTATAGGCTACCTTGTTCGTCCGCTGCCGCGCATCCAGTGTGTCGAAGACGAGGCCGGGGTCTCCTCGTCGCTTCCGCTGCGCCGGTCGGCGGCCCGGATCGGCAGCGTGTTGGGCCTCGTGTCAAACTCATTCGTCACACGCGCACCATGAGTCACTGTGGACTCCAACTACCCCAACAGTCGTTTGGCCGGTAAGCTAGGAGGGTGACCGTGAATGAGCAGTACCGCGAAGCAATGGGCAAGGCCCTCTTCCTGGCCAACCGCGCCCGCGAAACGGGGGACGTTCCCGTCGGAGCCGTCATCGTCGACGAAAACGGCCGCATCATCGGACGTGGGTGGAACTGTCGCGAGGCTAACCATGATCCCGCAGGTCACGCCGAAATCGTCGCTCTGCGTGAGGCCGGCCGCGCCAGGGGTACCTGGCGCTTGACGGGCTGCACGCTCATCGTCACCCTTGAGCCCTGCACGATGTGTGCGGGCGCGATTCTCGCCTCTCGCATTGATCGCGTCGTCTTCGGCGCCTGGGACCCCAAGGCTGGCGCCGCCGGATCCCTACGCGATGTCCTGCGCGACGCCCGCATGCCGCACCCGACCGAGGTCATCGGCGGTGTCCTCGCCCAAGAGGCCGCCATGCAGCTGCGCTCCTTCTTCCTCAGCTGTCGCACGCCCGACGAGATGCCCGTCGTCCAAGCTCCCGTCCACGAGCCCAGCGACCTGGTCGCGCCCATCGTCGTCCCCTACGAGGAAGACGAGGCCCCCGACCAGGTCCACGAGGAAGCCAGCCACGATGAGGGCGTTCCCGCGCAGCTCGTCACCCCCGAGGCTCCGGCCGCGCCGGCCGCTCCCGCTCCTTCCGACGAAAACCCTCGCTCTGAAGCCTTCCCGGTGCCTCCCCAGCACGGTCGGATCAGTCACCGTGGCACCGAGGTCTCGCCCCTGCCTCGTCGAGCAGGACGCCCCTTCTCCGAGCGTGTGTCCGGCAACGCCGACAACCCCGCAGACATCCCCGCGGGCTCCTCGCTCCAACCCGCTGCCCCCGTCTCGCAGCCGCCCTACCGTAGCGCCGCCCCCGTCCTGCAGGCGGTCTTGCCGAGCACGACGCGCGGTCCCATCACGCGCACCGTCCCCCAGATTCGCCCCGTCCACGTGCGCCCCGCCGCGTCCGTGCCCGAAGGCCTCTACACGCCCGCGCAGCCCGGCCGCCCCGTGGCTCAGCCGCTGCGCGCTAGCGCGCCCCGGCCTCGTCCTGCGGAGCCCGTCACCGCGCCCGCGCCCACGGAGCCGCCGGCCCCCGTCGTGCAGGCCGTACCCGCACCCGTCGAAGAGTCGCCCGCGCCGATCCCCGCGCCGCCCGCGTTCCCGCAGCGCGCCACCTCGCGACAGGGCGCGCGCCCGCAGCGCCCCCTCCCGCAGGCCTTCGAGCCCGAGCCCGCGCGCCGTGTCGACTACGAGCTGTCCCCGCGTCAGTTCAACGACGTTGACCCCATCACCTCCGGTATCCGCGTGCGCCGCTCCGCCCGCCGCCGTGGCAACGCTCGTCACTGACGTGATCCCCGCGCGCGTCATCACGGTCTCGGACCGCTGCTCCGCTGGTCTCGCCGAGGACCTCTCCGGGCCCCTCGCCGCGCGCCTCCTCGCCGATCACGGCGTTGACGCCTCGGTCGTGATCGTCCCCGACGATGTCGACGCCATTCGCGCCGCTATCACTGCTGCCGTGGAGGATGGCGCCCGCTTCGTCTTCACGACCGGCGGCACCGGCATCTCTCCCCGCGACGTCACCCCCGAAGCCACCGAGCCGCTCCTCGTCACCCGCATCGACGGCCTCGCCGACGCGATCCGCCGCCGCGGCGAGGAGAAGATTGCCTCCGCCGCCCTGTCGCGAGGCCTCGTCGGCGTAACCGCGCGTTCCCCCGAGGGAGCCCTCGTCGTCAACGCGCCCGGCTCGCGCGGTGGTGTCTCCGATACGGTGGCCGTTATCGGCCCCCTCGTCGCTCACATCGTCGACCAGCTCGCGGGCGGCGACCATCCGCGCGCTTAAAAGCCTGAGATAGCAACGAAAAGGCCGCCCTGCATACACGCTGCGGGCGGCCTCTTCGTAGGTGCGGGGTCAGGCCTGCGGATCCTCCGGGCGCACCCAGTCGCCGCTGCGGCCGCCCGACTTCGCCACGATTTTCGCCTCGCGGATGCGGGCGGAGCGGTCCACGCCCTTGACCATGTCCACGATCGCGAGAGCCGCCACCGTCACCGAGGTCAGCGCCTCCATCTCCACGCCCGTGCGGTCGGCCGTGCGCACGGTCGCGCGAATCGCCACGTGATCGTCCTCCAGGCTCAGGTCCACCGCGCAGCCGTGCACGCCGATCGTGTGCGCGAGGGGCAGCAGCTCGGGGACGCGCTTCGCCGCCGAAATGCCGGCCACGCGCGCCACCGCCAGGACGTCGCCCTTCGGGACGGTGCCGTCACGCAGGGCCTGCATGACCTCGGGTGAGCAATCCACGCGGCACACGGCGCTCGCCTGGCGCACCGTCGGATTCTTAGCGGTCACGTCCACCATGTAGGCGGCGCCGTCCTCGTTCAGATGCGTAAACTTCACGGTTTTCCTCTCGTAAATTCTCTCTAAGGTGGGGTCAGCCCACGAGCGGGACGACCGCCAGCTCCTGGCCGGGCTCGACCACCTCGACGTCCGGCGCGACCACGCCGATTGCCTCCGCGTTCGCGAGCGAGGCCACCAGGTGCGACTTCGACCCCAGGGGGTGCACCGGCTCCACCCAGCGGGCCCCGGCCTCGTCCCCGGGTACGTCGACGAAACGAAGCGGGATGAACTGCGTCTTTCCGGACGGGCAGTCCCAGCCCACGCGCGCGCGGGCGATCACGCCGCTGGGTACCGTTCCGCCGTGCTCGGGGGCGACGAGGCCGGACATGACCGCCAGCGCGCCCGCCACGTACATGTGGAACGTCGTAAAGACCGAGACCGGGTTGCCGGGCAGGCAGATCACGGGCGTCTCGCGGCCGCCCGCGCCCACCTGTGTCGAGCCGACGCCCTGCGGGCCGCCGGGCTGCTGCGCGACGTGGTGGAAGCCCGCGTCCGTGCCAAGCGTCAGGCGCACGACCTCGAAGGCTCCCGCCGAGATGCCGCCGGCCGTGAGGACCAGGTCGGCCTCCGGGGCCTCATCGAGGGCTCGGCGCAGCTCGGCAGGTGTGTCTCCCGTGCGCAGGTGCGCGACGACCTGCCCGCCGGCCTCCTCGACGAGGCCACGCAGCAGGATGCCGTTCGAATCTGGGATTTGCCCGCGTTCGAGGGCCTCGCCTGCGCGCTTGAGCTCCGTGCCCGTCGAGACGACGATGACACGCGGGCGGGGCAGGACCGTGAGGGTGCCGTGCCCGACCGAGGCGGCGGCCGACAGGGCGGTCCCGTCCAGGATGTGGCCCGCCTTCAGGACCGGGGAGCCGGCCTTGAGGGCCTCGCCCGCGACGCGCACATTCGCGCCCAGCTTCGGGGCAACGCGGATCTCAACGCTGTCGGGCGCCTGGGCGATGCCCGCCGCGTGGTCTGTGTGCTCGACCTTCACGACGGTGTCCGCGCCCTCGGGGATCGGCGCGCCCGTCATGATGCGCCAGGCCTGCCCCTTCTCGAGGTGGTTCTCGCGGGTGTCACCCGCCGGAATATCGCCCACAACGGGCAGAGTCCACGGGCCCTCGCCCTCCAGGTCCTCGCGGCGCACCGCAAACCCGTCCATCGCGGAGTTCGTAAAGGGCGGCAGGGGAATCAGAGAAAAGACGTCGACCGCCAGGCGGCGACCCAGGCACTCCTCGATGGGAAGCGTGTCATGGGGGAGGACGTGGCTGAGCGCCAGTGCCTCGATCAGCTCGCGATGCTGCGCAGTGGACAGGGAGGGATCGTGCATGCCACCAGTGTAGGGCCAGGTGGGGTGGGTGCTAGGTGTGGGGCGGGTTCGCTCATGGTGTTGTGGGGTTGCTGCTCAGGCGGCTGGCCGTGGCCGTTTGCGTCGCGTCCTTGGGACGAGGTCTGGGCCGGGTACTGCGGTTTTAGCTCGTTTCAGTGACCTGGACATGGGAGGTCGGGGGGAATTGCAGCATTAGGGGCGCGACACGCCGACGACACGCCGTCGCGGAACTTCTAATGCTGCCAAACCCCCCGGTTGGGTGACGATGTGGGCCTTCGTTGGCGGAGAGGAGGCAGCTGCTGACGGTGTTTGTCGGGTGTTGTCATCTCACGCCAGGCGCGCGGCGAGTGCGCCGCGGACCTGCACAACGAGCTCGTCCGGATGATCGAGGTCGTGCCAGCCGACGCGGATGATGTGCCAGCCCTCGGCTTCGAGGTGGCGTTGGCGCTCGCGCTCGCGGGAAAGTGACGAGTGGATGCTGCGGGCGTCGTCCCCATATTTGGCTCGACCGTCGAACTCGATGCCGACTTTTTCGGCTGTGAACGCGCAGTCGATGAAATAGCGACGACCTCGTGTGTGCACCTCGACTTGTGTGCGCATGCCGGTCAAGCCCGCAGCGCACAGCTCGTACAGTACGCGCGCTTCTCCGGGGGAAGCGCATCCGGCATCTGCGTGGGTGATGATCCACTGTGCTTGAGAGCGACCTCTCGCCCGATTGCCCAGCTGTTTCAGCTCGCGCTCAAGAAAGAACTTCCACGACTCCTCGTTGTTGCGTGACGCTTTCATGTGGAAGTTGTCGAAGTGCGTGTAGGTGTGGGCGTTCATGCACATCTGCGTGAAAGCGGCCCGTCGGTTGCGTGATGTGCGGGCAGCAGTAATCTGTGCAGATTCAAGGTTCTCGACGAGGAGTCCGCGTATGTCGCTGATAGCAGGGAGGTGACAGACGTGCCTGGGCTTGACCTTCACGGGAGCAAAGGTGTGAGTGCCGATTGCTATGGCGGGCAGGACGATGGGGCGGATAGCGGATGATGCGGAAACTGTGATAGGTGGAAGTGTGGGATCGCATCCATAGCCGTGCGCCCATAGCGCACATTGTCCGGTAGCAACGAGAGTTTGGTGC
The DNA here is from genome assembly GCF_009730335.1 of Schaalia odontolytica. Classification (GTDB taxonomy): domain Bacteria; phylum Actinomycetota; class Actinomycetes; order Actinomycetales; family Actinomycetaceae; genus Pauljensenia; species Pauljensenia dentiphila. The sequence continues at coordinate 45,772 of NZ_CP046315.1, read as the reverse complement.
GTGAGAGCAAGATGGTAGAGGCGCGCTGCGAGCACGATTTCCGGTAGCTGACTCATGTCGATATCTGTCAAGGCAGACAGATCAAGGTATGTCCTACCCGCGATTTTCACAGCCGTCGGTATCTTTGTGAGGCCGTGGTGGCTGGATCGCGGTACGCGAATGATCGCGCGTTCAACGGCGTTGAGGATGAAAGGAGCGTCGTTGCCCCCGACTTCTTGGCTCATGAGTGAATTCTAGTGCTATAACTGTCAGTTCGTTGCGGTTTGATTCTTCTGATTCTGTTTTATTGCTGAGATGTCCTCGTGCGGTGCGATGAGGCGTGGGCGCATGGGTGCGAAGTTCTCGCGCCCCGTTGCACGAGGAGTGGGCCGAGTTGTGCGGTCGCGGCTCGTTTCAGCGGCCTGGACATGGGAGGTCGGGGGGAATTGCAGCATTAGGCGCGCGACACGCCGGCGACACGCCGTGATGGGACTTCTAATGCTGCCAAACCCCCCGGTTGGGTGGCCCGGTGGGCCGTTGGAAGGCTTCGTGTAGTGCCAAACCCCCGGTTGGGGGACTGGTGGGCCATTGATGGCGGGTCGGTGGGTGTGACTTGGCGAGGCACGGGCCGGGTCGGGTGGTTGTGGCGGGCTCGGGTGGTCTTGGGATGGTCCCGTGGGGGGAATTGCAGCATTAGGCGCGCGACACGCCGGCGACACGCCGTGATGGGACTTCTAATGCTGCCAAACCCCCCGGTTGGGTGGCCCGGTGGGCCGTTGTTGGAGGGGCGGGGGTGCGACTTAGCGAGGTACGGGCAGGCTCGATGGGTCTGGTGGGGCTCAGGGGCGGATTGTCGTGGACGTGGAGCCGGTCGCCACAAAGCCATCCGGGCAGCCCCACACGGCGGTGGGACTGCCCGGATAACCGTGCGGCTCAGAACGAGTGAAAACGCGAGGCTGAAGCCGCCGTGCAACCGAATCAGACGGTGAGCATGACCTTCGTGGCGCGACGCTCGTCCATGGCCGCGTAGCCCTCGGCGGCCTGCTCGAGCGGCAGGACCAGATCAAAGACGGCACCGGGGTTGATCTCGCTGCGGTAGATCAGGTCGATCATGGTGGGCAGGTACTTGCGCACCGCGGCTGGACCGCCGAACATGTGAACCTCCGCGCCGAACATGCGACCCATGTCGAGGGAAACACCGTGCGGCACACCCACGAAGGATAGGTGGCCGCCCGGGCGCACGCAGCCCAGAGCCTGGTCGAAGGACGCCTCGTTGCCCACGGCCTCCACGACGCCGTCGGCACCCAGTCCCCCGGTCATCTCCTTGATGCGGGCAATACCCTCCTCGCCGCGCTCTTCCACGATGTCGGTCGCGCCGAACTGGCGAGCCAAAGCCTGACGGTCCGCGTGGCGCGACATAGCGATGATGCGCGACGCGCCCAGCTGCTTGGCGGCGATGATTGCGCCCAGGCCCACGGCCCCGTCACCCACGACGACGATGGTCTTCCCGTGGGCGGCCCCGGCCTCGTCGGCGGCGAACCAGCCGGTGCCGAGCACATCGGAGGCGGCCAGGAGCGAGGGAATCTGCTCGGACGTGGGGGTGGCGGGCGTCTTGACGAGCGTGCCGTCAGCGAGGGGCACGCGAGCGTACTCGGCCTGGGTGCCGCCCGCGCGCGTGCCGACGAAAGGATCTCCCTGGGCGGCGGCGGTCGCGCAGCGCGAGGGGTATCCGGCGCGGCAGATTTCGCATTCACCGCAGGAGATGCAGAAGGAACCGACGACGAAGTCGCCGGGCTTGACGGTTGTGACCGCGGAGCCTACCTCGGTGACCGTGCCGACGTACTCGTGGCCCATGCGCTGCTCGTGGACGTACTGGGCGCCACGATAGGGCCACAGGTCGGAGCCGCAGATGCAGGTGGCCGCCAGCTTGATGATGGCGTCTGTGGGTTCCAGGATGGTCGGCATCGGCATGTCTTCGACGGTGACGTTGCCGGGCGCGTGCATGATGACGGCGCGCATGATTCTCCTCGTGATTGGTGAATTGGTCGTAGGGCAACGGTAGCGCTCACGTCCAGCTGCTCGTCACTGCTGGACACTGTCTCCTTTCTCTCAGAGACGAGGCCGGGGCCGCGTGTCGCCGTTGGTGCTCGGTTTTTCGAGGGGCGAACACCGGGTGAATCGGGGTAGGGTTGCGCCATGTCTGTCGAGTTCGTTTCCGCCTCCCAGGCGGCAGTTGCGGTGGCGTGTGACGCGCCGCTGCGGCTCGTCGACACCTTCGGGCGGGTGGCCCGCGACCTGCGCGTGTCGCTCACCGACCGCTGCAACCTGCGCTGTTCCTACTGCATGCCCCCCGAAGGCCTGGACTGGCTGCCCACCGAGGAAACCCTGACGGACGACGAGGTTGTGCGCCTCGTGCGCGTTGGCGTCGAGCGGCTCGGGATCCGCCAGGTCCGCTTCACCGGCGGGGAACCCCTCCTGCGCCGAGGTCTCGAGGGGATCATCGAAGCATGCTCCCACCTGCGCACCGACGAGGGAAACCCCCTCGATCTGGCCCTCACGACGAACGCGCTCGGCCTGGCCAAGCGCGCCCAGGGCCTGAAGGACGCTGGCCTGAACCGCGTCAACATTTCGCTTGATTCTCTGGACCCCGAGCACTTCGCGGCGATCACCCGCCGCGACCGCCTCGGCGACGTCCTGGAGGGCATCGAGGCCGCCGCCCGCGCGGGCCTGAGCCCGATCAAGGTCAACGCCCTCGTGCTGCGCGGCATGAACGAGGCCGACCTGCCCGACCTGGTCGACTACTGCCTGGACCGGGGCATCGAGCTGCGCGTTATTGAGCAGATGCCGATCGGCCCGCCGGACACGTGGGATCGCCAGAACATCATGACGGCCGACGAGATCCTGCACATCATGAGCACCCGCCACACGCTGACCCCCGCGCCCCGCGAGGATCCGCACTCGCCGGCGGGACGCTGGATTGTGGACGGTGACCCGACGAAGCGCCTCGGAGTTATCGCCTCCGTGTCCGACCCCTTCTGCAGCGCGTGCGACCGCACCCGCCTGACCTCGGACGGCATGGTGCGTTCGTGCCTGTTCTCCACCGAGGAGACCTCGCTGCGCGACCTGCTGCGCGGTGGCGGGGACGATGCGCAGATCGCCGCCCGATGGGCCGACGCGATGTGGGCGAAGCCGGCCGCGCACGGGCTCAATATCGACACCTTTGCTCGTGCATCGCGCACCATGAGCCGTATTGGCGGGTAATCCCCACTAATTTCGTGACGCCGATGTTTTCTAACAGCGGTTGATTGATTGTTCGCCGTCGGGTGGAACGTCCCTGAGGGGGAGTACTTTTCCCAGTGCTTACAAGAGTGATGTACGTCCCAATGAGTTCCTGTGAGTGACGTCATTTCAATTGGTAGCCTCCGTGTTAAAGAATGTCCGGCGCACGCCCGCGCCCGGACTCCCTTCAGACCCGAGGAGAGCCATGAGCGCGACCGAACCTGCGGCCAAGAAGAGCCGCTACCTGCTCACTGACTGGAACCCCAACGACGAATCCAAGTGGGACTCGAAGCTCGCGTGGCGCACGCTGTGGATCACGACCTACTCGCTGATCCTGGCCTTCTGCGTGTGGTTCCTGCCCAGCGCGATTGCGCCCAAGCTGACTGCCCTTGGCTTCCACCTGGATAAGTCTCAGCTCTACTGGCTGACCGCCCTCCCGGGCCTGGCCGCCGGCATCCTGCGCCTCATCTACATGTTCCTGCCCCCGCTCATCGGTACCCGCAAGCTCGTGGGCATCACCTCCCTGCTGTGCATCATCCCCATGGCTGGTTGGTTCTACGTCGTTCAGGACAACACGACCCCCTACTGGGTCCTGCTGACCCTGGCCTTCATGTGTGGCATCGGCGGCGGGGCCTTCTCCGGCTACATGCCCTCCACCGGCTACTTCTTCCCCAAGCGCCTCGCCGGTACGGCCCTCGGCCTGCAGGGCGGCATCGGTAACCTCGGCATGTCCGTCATTCTGCTTGTTGGTCCTGTGTTGATGGGCTTTGGTCTTTTCGGTCTGACCTGGCTGGCGCCCCAGCAGCAGGTCGCCGGCGACCACGTCGGTGAGAGCATCTGGGTCTACAACGCAGCGATCTTCTTCGTTCCGTGGTGCATCCTCGCGGCGATCCTCGCCTTCATCTGGCTGCGTGACGTGCCCGTCAAGGCCAACCTCAAGCAGCAGCTGGACATCTTCTCCAACCCCAACACCTGGTACATGACCATCCTCTACGTCATGACCTTCGGTCTGTTCTCCGGCTTCTCCGCCGTCTTCGCCCTCCTGATCAACAACCAGTTCGGTGACCAGTCGGCCCTCAACCTGGGCGTCAAGGGCGCGACCTACGCCTTCCTCGGCCCCCTCATCGGCTCGCTCATCCGCATGTCCTGGGGAATCTTCTGCGACCGCATGGGCGGCGCCATCTGGACCTTCATCTCCGGCGTCGGCATGGCGATCACCATGGGCGGCATCGCCTGGGTTCTGACCAACCCCACCGGTAAGATGGACTTCTACATCTTCCTGGGCCTCATGCTCGCCATGTTCCTGTTCTCCGGCTTCGGTAACGCCGGTACCTTCAAGCAGATGCCGATGATCATGCCGGCCCGCCAGGCCGGCGGCGCCATCGGCTTCACCGCGGCGATCGCGTCCCTCGGCCCCTTCCTGGTCGGCGTCGCGCTCTCCGCCATCAGCGCCCCGGTCTTCTTCGCGGGCTGCGCTATCTTCTGCGCCCTGTGCGCGGTCCTGTGCTGGATCATGTACGCGCGCAAGAACGCCCCGTTCCCCGGCTGATCCACCCGGCACTGTGTGGTGCCAGCGGACCTGCCACTGCCTCGTCAATCGACTCTTAGGAGCACCCCATGACGAATCTCGAATCCGATATGACCTTCCCGACCTACGGCGGCGAGGTCAAGCCTGCGACCGGCGCGACCCTGTTCGCGCTCGGCTCGTGGCTGCGTCGCGGCAAGGCGTCCGCCGACGCGCGCCAGCTCTTCCTCGAGGGCGGCCGCGACGGCGACTCCTTCTACCGCGACCGCTGGAGCTACGACAAGATCGTGCGCTCCACCCATGGCGTGAACTGCACGGGCTCGTGCTCGTGGAAGATCTTCGTCAAGGACGGCGTCATCACCTGGGAAACCCAGCAGACTGACTACCCGTCAACCGGCGCTGACATGCCCGAGTACGAGCCCCGCGGCTGCCCGCGTGGCGCTGCGTTCTCGTGGTACGAGTACTCGCCGACCCGTATTAAGTACCCCTACGTGCGCGGCGTCCTGCTCGACATGTTCCGCGAGGCCAAGAAGCGCCTCGGGGATCCCGTCGACGCGTGGGCCGCGGTCGTTGAGGACCCGGAGAAGGCGCGTGCCTACAAGTCGCAGCGTGGCCGCGGCGGCATGGTCCGCGTGTCGTGGGAAGAGGCGATGGAGATCGTCGCCGCCGCCTACGTGCACACGATCAAGCAGTACGGCCCCGACCGCATCGCCGGCTTCTCGGTCATCCCCGCCATGTCGATGATCTCCTACGGTGCGGGCTCCCGCTTCCACGAGCTCATCGGCGCCACGATGCTGTCCTTCTACGACTGGTACGCGGACCTGCCTCCAGCCTCGCCTCAGGTGTTCGGCGACCAGACCGACGTGCCCGAGGCCGGCGACTGGTTCAACTCGCAGTACCTCATCATGTGGGGCACGAACCTGCCGCTGACCCGTACCCCCGACGCTCACTTCATGGCCGAGGCCCGCTACCACGGCCAGAAGGTCATCGTCGTGTCCCCGGACTTCGCGGACAACACGAAGTTCGCGGACGACTGGTTGCGCGTCCAGCCCGGCACGGACGGCGCCCTGGCGCAGGCGATGGGCCACGTCATCCTCAAGGAATTCCACGTCGGCAAGCGCGAGCCCATGTTCCTCGATTACATGAAGCGCTACACCGACTCCCCGTTCCTGGTGGAGATTAACGAGGTCGGCGAGGGTGCCCACGAGGGCGTCGCCCCGACGACCCTGGTCCCCGGCAAGTTCCTGACGGCCGCCAAGATGCCCGCAGGCACGACCGAGCGCACCGAGAACAACCAGTTCCGTCCCCTCGTCATCGAGGCCGACGGCACGGTCAAGGACCCGGGCGGCACGCTCGCCGATCGCTTCGGTGAGGAGGGCGCCGGCCACTGGAACCTCAACCTGGATGGCGTCGAGCCCGTCATGTCCATCATGGACACGGACGAGTGGGAAGCCGTCGAGATTGCCCTGCCGCGCTTCGACCTGCCCGCGGCCCCCGGCCAGGCCTCGGTCGGCGGTGGCTACGTGAAGCGTGGCGTGCCCGCGCGCCGCGTCAACGGTCGCCTCGTGACGACCGTGTTCGACATCCTGCTCGCCCAGTACGCCGTCGAGCGTGAGGGCCTGCCGGGTGAGTGGCCCACCGACTACATGGACGCCTCCACGCCGGGCACCCCTGCGTGGCAGGAGGAGTTCACGTCGGTTCCCGCCGCCGCAGCCATCAAGATCGGCCGCGAGTTCGCGCAGAACGCGGTTGAGACGCAGGGCCGTTCCATGATCCTCATGGGCGCCGGCACGAACCACTACTACCACTCCGACGAGATGTACCGTACGTTCCTGGCGCTCACGGAAATGTGTGGCACCCAGGGCCGCAACGGCGGCGGCTGGGCCCACTACGTGGGTCAGGAGAAGGTCCGCCCGATCATGGGTTGGGGCTCCTTCACCTTCGCCCTGGACTGGGCGCGCCCGCCGCGCCAGATGATCTCCACCGGCTGGTACTACATGACCACGGACCAGTGGCGCTACGACGGTGCTGCGGCCTCGGCCATGGGAAACCCGATCAAGTCCTCGAACCTGGACGGCAAGCAGCTGGTCGACACCCTCGTCGAGTCGGTTCAGCGCGGCTGGATGCCCTGCTACCCGACGTTCTCCAAGGGCTCGACCCAGCTGGGCTGCGAGGCCGCCGAGGCCGGCATGGCCCCCGCGGAATACGTGTCCCAGGAGCTGCGCGAGGGTCGCCTCCAGTTCGCGATCGAGGACCCGGACGCCCATCACAACGTCCCGAAGATCCTCGCGAACTGGCGTACGAACCTGCTCGGCTCGTCCGCGAAGGGCACCGAGTTCTTCCTGCGTCACATGCTGGGTACCGGCAACGAGGTCAACGCCGAGGAGCTGGAAGAGGGCAACCGTCCCGCGTCCGTCAACTGGCGTGAGGCTCACCCCGGCAAGCTTGACCTCATGTGGGTCGCGGACTTCCGTAACACCTCGACGACGCTGCACTCCGACGTGGTGCTGCCCGCCGCCACGTGGTACGAGAAGCACGACCTGTCCTCCACGGACATGCACCCCTTTATGCACTGCTTCGACGAGGCCGTGAACCCGCCGTGGGAGGCACGCACTGACTTCGAGGTGTTCCAGACCCTGGCTCGCCTCGTCGGCCGCATGGCCCCTGGCCACCTGGACACCCAGACGGACGTCGTCGCGGTTCCGCTGGGGCACGACTCCCCGGACGCCATGACCATGGCGGATGGCGTCGTTCCCGAGCAGACGTGGACGCCCGGCAAGACCATGCCGAAGCTGGTTGCGATCGAGCGCGACTACACGCAGGTCGGCTACAAGTACGACCGCATCGGACCGCTCGTGCCCAAGGCTGGCCTGGCCTCCAAGGGTGTGGCGTACAACATGCAGGAGGCGTACGAGCAGCTCGGCGACCTCAACGGCCGCGCCCCCATGGACGGCAATGCCGGCGAGGGCATGCCGCTGTGCGACACCGCCATCAAGGCGGCGAACATGGCGCTGCGCTTCTCGGGCACCACGAACGGCTCGCTGGCCGTTCAGGGCTTCCGCACGCTGGAAAAGCGCGTCGGCAACGAGATGGCGTTCCTGGCCGAAGGTGACGAAGAAAAGAAGATCACCTACCAGGACACCGTCCTGCAGCCGCGCAGCGTCATCACCAGCCCCGAGTGGTCGGGCTCCGAGCACGGCGGACGCCGCTACAGCGCCTTCGTGCAGAACGTCGAGTGCCGCAAGCCGTGGCACACGCTCACGGGTCGCCCGCAGTTCTACATCGACCACGACTGGATGATGGACATGGGCGAGTCCCTGCCGATCTTCCGTCCCCCGCTCGACCTGGCGCACATCTACGGTGAGCGCCCCGTCGGCGACCATCGTCCCGGTCAGCCGGGTCAGGCCGAGGTCGCGGTGCGCTACCTGACGGTCCACAACAAGTGGGCCATCCACTCCCAGTACTACGACAACCCGTACATGCTGACGCTGGGTCGTGGTGGCCAGACGGTGTGGATGAGCCCGCAGGACGCCGAGAAGATCGGCGTGCGCGACAACGAGTGGATCGAGGCGAAGAACCGTAACGGCACCGTGTCGGCTCGCGCCGTTGTCTCCCACCGCATCCCGGAGGGCACGGTGTTCATGCACCACGCCCAGGATCGCCAGATCAACACCCCGCTGAACGAGGAGTCCGGCAAGCGCGGCGGTACGCACAACTCGCTGACCCGAATCTTCATTAAGCCGAGCCACCTGGCCGGCGGATACGCGCAGTTCGCCTACGCGTTCAACTACTACGGTCCCACCGGCAATAACCGCGACGAGGTCACGGTTATCCGCCGCCGCTCCCAGGAGGTGCAGTTCTGATGAAGGTCATGGCTCAGATCGCGATGGTGATGAACCTCGACAAGTGCATTGGCTGCCACACCTGTTCGGTCACCTGTAAGCAGGTGTGGACGAACCGCGAGGGCACCGAGTACATCTGGTTCAACAACGTCGAAACCCGTCCCGGCGTGGGCTACCCCCGCGGCTGGGAGGACCAGAAGAAGTGGAAGGGTGGCTGGAAGCGCACCGCCACGGGCCGCCTCGTTCCCCGTCAGGGCGGACGTGTCGCCTCGCTCGCGAAGATCTTCGCGAACCCGACGCAGCCGACCATGAAGGACTACTACGAGCCGTGGACGTACGAGTACGACAAGCTGCTCCAGGCGCCCGCGAACTCCCGCGCGATCCCGACGGCTCGCGCGAAGTCCAAGATCACGGGCGAGCACATCGACAAGCCCGAGTGGGGCCCGAACTGGGACGATGACCTCGGTGGCTCCATGGAGACCCTGGATCAGGACCCGGTCCTGCACCAGATGAACCTCCAGGTCGCTAAGACCATCGAGGACGCGTACATGTTCTACCTGCCTCGCATCTGCGAGCACTGCCTGAACCCGACCTGTGTGTCGGCGTGCCCCTCGGGCGCGATGTACAAGCGCTCCGAGGACGGCATCGTCCTGGTCGACCAGGATCAGTGCCGCGGCTGGCGCATGTGCGTCTCCGCCTGCCCCTACAAGAAGGTCTACTTCAACCACAACACGGGCAAGGCCGAGAAGTGCACGCTGTGCTACCCGCGCCTCGAGGTCGGCCAGCCGACCATCTGCTCGGAGACCTGCGTGGGTCGCCTGCGCTACATGGGCGTGCTGCTCTACGACGCGGACCGCGTCACCTGGGCCGCCTCCCAGGAGGACGAGCGCGACCTGTACCGCGCCCAGCGCGAGATCCTGCTCGACCCGAACGACCCGCAGGTGGTCGCCCAGGCTCAGGCCAACGGTGTTCCCCACTCGTGGATCACGGCCGCCCAGCAGTCCCCGATCTGGAAGCTCATCACCGAGTACGAGGTCGCCCTGCCGCTGCACCCCGAGTTCCGCACCCTGCCGATGGTGTGGTACGTGCCGCCGCTGTCCCCGGTCGTCGACCAGGTGACCGCGACCGGTTCCGACGGCGAGGACCATAGGGTCCTGCTGTCCGCCATCTCGCAGATGCGCATCCCGATGGAGTACCTGGCCGGCCTGTTCACGGCCGGCGACACCGCTCCCGTGGAGCTGGCGCTGCGTCGCCTCGCCGCGATGCGCTCTTACATGCGCGACGTCTTCGTCGACAACCCGACGAACGAGGAGATCCCGGCCTCCGTGGGCATGAGCCCGGAGAAGGTCAAGGAGATGTACCGACTGCTGTCGATCGCTAAGTACGACGACCGCTTCGTCATCCCGACCGCCCACCCCGAGATGCCCCGCGGCATCAAGGAGCTCGAGGGCTGCCCGGTGTCCTACGATGTCGAGGCCTTCCACGGCCTGGCCCCCGCCACGTCGAATCGCCCGATGGGTGGCTCGTCGCCGGAGGGACGCCAGATGCTCCCCCTTGAGGTCGTTCGATGAGTACTTTCGTCGGCATTCCGCGTATTCCTACGGCCGCTCCGGAAACGGAGATGGATCCGCAGGACGCGCGCGGCGTGCGCATGGCGGTCTCGGTCCTCCTGGACTATCCGGGGGATGACTTCGAGATCAAGCTGGACGCGGTCGAGGAGGCTCTGGCGGACCTGCCGGAGCCGGCCTCGGCGTCCCTGGCCTCGTTCGTGAGCTACGCTCGCGCCGCTGGCCTGCGCGCCATGCAGACCACCTACGTGGAGACGTTCGACCAGCGCCGACGCTGCGCGCTCGGCCTGACGTACTACACGCACGGCGACACCCGCGGACGCGGCCAGGCCATCCTGGCCTTCAAGGAGATCCTGCGCCGTGCCGGTTTCGAGATGGAACGCGAGGAGCTTCCCGATCACCTGCCGGTGGTCCTGGAGTTCGCGGCCTTCGACGAGACCGGCACGGCCGAGGGCCTGCTGCGCTCCAACCGCGAGGGTATCGAGGTGATCCGCACGGCGCTGCGCGCCACGGACTCCCCGTACGCGCCGCTGCTGGACGCGCTGGTCGCGACGCTGCCCGAGCCGGACGAAAAGACCATTGAGGGCTTCCGTAAGCTCATTAGCCAGGGGCCGCCCACCGAGCTGGTGGGCGTGGGCGATCTGTCTGCGACGCCCTTCCCGACTTCCGATTCAACGATGGGACGGTAACGTTCATGGAATCCGCACTTTTGCATGCCGCGTCGGCACCTGCGACGCAGTCGCTGTCCTTCCTGGACATTGCCCTGTGGGTGGTCCTGCCGTACGTGTCCTTCGCGATCCTCATTGTGGGCCTCGCGTGGCGCTACAAGACCGACCAGTACGGGTGGACGTCTCGTTCCTCGCAGTGGAATGAGCCGACCATCCTGCGCTGGGCCTCGCCGCTGTTCCACTTCGGCGTTCTCTTCGTGTTCTTGGGCCACATCCTGGGCCTCGTGATCCCGAAGACCTGGACCGAGGCGGCCGGCGTGCCCCAGCACGTGTACCACCTGACGGCGACGATCCCCGGTACGATCGCCGGAATCATGACGATCGTCGGCCTCGCGCTGCTGATCTACCGCCGCCTGGTGGTCAAGTCGGTGCGCGTGGCGACGACCCGCATGGACATCGTCACCTACGTGATGCTGGCGATTCCGGTGCTCCTGGGCGGGGCTGCGACCCTGCTCAACCAGGTGCTCGGTGGCCACGAGGGCTACGACTACCGCGAGACGATCTCCGTCTGGTTCCGCTCGATCTTCTACCTGCACCCGCAGGCGCATCTGATGGTCGACGTGCCCGTCAGCTTCAAGCTACACATCGTCGCTGGCCTGCTGCTCTTCTGCGTGTGGCCGTTCACCCGCCTCGTGCACGCGGTGAGCGCGCCGGTCGGCTACGTGGCGCGTCCCCCGGTGATCTACCGGTCGCGCGACGAGCGCCGCACGCATGAGATGACGCGTGGTGGCATGTCGGACTGATCCACATCTGTCTGCGGTGGCCTCTCCCGGAGGAGATGGTGCGGGCAGTGCGAGAGTTGCGGGGGCGGGCGTTAGCTCGCCCCCGCCTCTTTATCGTGGGGCGGAGCATGCGACCTGCTCAAATGAGCTGATGCACCCCGCGTAATGAGACCAATCGGTGGTATTGGCCGTGCGGCGCTGCACGCATGATGGGTAGAATAAAACGCGATTTATAAGTAACGTAACAGGCCTAAAGCCGTTTGGTGGTGCCCGTAATGGGCATTTCCGCTGATTATGAGGGAGAGAGGACTATCAATGAATGACACCTCCCGTTCTCGGCCTCTGGCTGAAACGCTCGCCGCAATGGCAGCGTTGACCCCCGCGCAGCATGCGCTGTTGGAGCGCATCTCGCACCATGCGACGCCCGTGACCGTGGCGGAGCTGGCTCAGGAAGCTGGCTTGCACGTGTCGAGCGTCCGTGAAACCCTCGAGGGCCTCTTTGTCCTCGGTCTGGTCGAGAAGCAGCAGCTTCCCTCGTCGAGGCGAGGCCGTCCCGCTCTGGGGTATTCGACGACGACCCCGGCGGATCCTTCGTTTGCGGCGCAGATGCTGCACCAGCTCACTTCGTCGCTGCTGGCCTGGCTGCGCGTTGACGCGGACGATCCGGCGGCCTCCGTGCGTGAGATCGGCTCGCGTTGGGCGGACGCCGCCCTCGAGACGATGGCGGTGCCTGATCACAGTCACAACCCGAAGCGTCGTCCCGTGCGTGACACCTTCAATGTCGCGTCGCACCTGGGCAAGGTGCGCCTGTTCATGAACGCCATGGGATTTGCGTCCATCCCGCACGACACCGATCCGATGGCGGTCGTCCTGACGGCCTGCCCGTTCACCGAGCCGGGCACGCCCGATGACTTGGCCCTCGAACTGCGCCGCGGCATCGTCGAGCGCGTCTTCGAGCGGACGGCGACCGGATTTGCCACCTGGTCACTGGAGACGGATCCTTCCGATCCTCTGCGCCTGACTGTCTCTGTTCGACGGCTCGACGAGGCGAATCCGAAGCCGCTGTCGACGACCCTTCACTTCTTCGGTGGAGCGGCCGAGGCGGCCGGTGGGTACGTGCGTGAACTGCCTTCCGATGAGACCCCCGCGACCCTGGGTGAACTCATCGATCAGCTCAGCTCAGAGAGCCCTGAGCTGGAGCGAATCCTCGCCGTGTCGAGCTACCTGGTCAACGAGCGCTCCGCTCGTCTGGATGCCGAGCTTGCGCCCGGCGCGCGCGTCGACGTGCTGCCTCCGTTCGCTGGCGGGTGAGATTTTTTAGTCATTTGTGTGGGGCGGTCAGGGTCGTAAAATAATCTTGACCGCTCCCTCGTAAGATGAAGGGGAAGACACCCCCGTCCCTGGAGGACCCCATGTCAGCTGAGATTGCAACCGGCATCACCGATGAGCCGCTGGATACTGGCGCGCTGATTGATAGCGCACGTCGGGATACGTGTGGTGCTGTGGCGTCCTTTATTGGTGTGGTGCGTAACCATGACGGCGGAGAGAGCGTGGACGCGATCGAGTATTCCTCTCACCCCTCGTCGCAGCAGATTCTGCGGGACATCGTCATGGAGTTCAAGGATCGTCCGGGAGTGCACCGCATCGTCGCGTGGCACCGCGTGGGGTATCTGGAGATCGGCGAGGATGCAATGGTCGTCGTTGTCGCGGCGGAGCATCGCGCGCAGGCATTCCGCGCGGTCGAGGCCATCGTCGAGGACGTGAAGGCGAAGCTCCCGATCTGGAAGAAGCAGGAATTGACCGACGGTTCGCACAACTGGTCGGGCCTGTGAGATGACGATCGGCAATCCTTGTTCCCGTGATGCGGCCGTCTCGGGGCGCACCGTCGCGCTTCCGCTGATCAATGAGCCCGGCCCGTACGAGGCCGGGGACCCCGCGCTGGAACGTTTCCGTCGCAATTGGCTGGTGTCCGGTATTGGTGAGGCCGGCCAGGCGCGCCTGGCGGCCGCACGCGTGCTTGTGGTGGGCGCGGGCGGCCTCGGCTCGCCCGTCCTCCTGTACCTGACGGCGGCGGGCATCGGGACGATCGGTATCTGCGATTCCGACGTGGTCGAGGTGTCGAACCTTCAGCGTCAGCTCCTGCATGGTGAGGGTGACGTGGGGGATCCGAAGCCGGATTCCGCGGTGCGTCACTTGAGCGGGCTGAATTCCTCGGTGCGCTTTGAGCGCTACGGGCACGTGACCCGCGAGTGGCTGGATGAGCATGGCCGCGAGTGGGACCTGATCGTCGAGTGCACGGATAGCTTCGACTCGAAGTACCTGGTGGCGGACTACTGTGCAGATTCCGGTGTTCCGCTGGTGTGGGGCACGGTCGTGTCGATGGCCTTCCAGGTGAGCGTATTCTGGTCTGCGGCGCCGGCCCCCGTGCCGTCGCTGACGCTGCGGAGCCTGCACCCGGTCAAGCCTGCCCCCGGGACGACCCCGGCCTCGCCGAAGGTTGGTGTGCTCGGTCCCGTGGTCGGCCAGGCGGGCACCGCGATGGCGACGGAGGCGATCAAGTTGCTGGTGGGCTTTGGCGAGCCGCTGATCGGGCGCGTCCTCATGACGGATGCGGCGACGCAGCGTGCCGACGTGCTGACTTTCGCGCCGTGGGGCTGAGTCCCGTGGTCGCCCCGCGCGCTGACGCTGCCGCGATCGTTGTCGGTGGCGGTGGGGGAGAGCGCCTGGGTGGCGTCTCCAAGGCGGATCTGATGCTGGGTGGTGAGCGCCTGATCGACCGCGTCTGCGGGGCGTTGCTGGAAGCGTGCGGCGCGGGTTGCGTGGCTGTCGTGCCGCCCGCCGTGCGTGTCCCCGACGGCGTCCTGCGTACCCTTGAGGATCCGCCGAGCGGTGGTCCTCTTGCCGGTATCGACGCGGGCTTGCGCGCGCTCGGCGTCGGTGACGACGTCCTCGTCGTGGTTGTTTCCGTTGATGCTCCAGGCGTGGGTGCTTTCCTGCCCGCTCTCCTCGAACCCGCGTTGAGGGAGGGGGTCGAGGGGCGCATCGTGCGGGGCGGGGACCCCGAGCCTTTCGACCAGTACCTGATGGGCGTCTACCGGGCCGCCTCCCTGCGCCGCGCCATCGACGAGGCCGTGGCCGCCTACGGCTCGGTTCGGGGCGTGGGCGTGCGCCGGGTATTGCGCGCCCTCGACGTCGAGCGAGTGAGCGTGAGCGCCGACGCATGCCGGGACATTGATACCCCCGAAGATGTGGCCTGGTGGGAGACATTTCTGAGCAACTGATTTGTGAGTAATGCGCTTTTGGGTGTAGGTTTAGCTAGTAAGCATCTAGTGACCCATCCCACTCAAGGCGTGCTCATGAATCTTCGTCACGGACAACTGTGGCAGCGACTCGGACTGACCGTATTGTCAGGAATTCTTGTCGCCTCCCTCGCTCCCGCCACTGCCGCCGCTCCGACAGATGGCCAGAACATGCATGGCGACATGGAGTCTACCGACCTCGATGCGTTGAGCTCCGACTCCGGCGTTTCCGCCCCCGACACCGCGCAGGACCGTGCGGCCTCGGACGGTGCTGATGCTTCCGATGCCGCCGAATCCGCGGATTCCGCAGACGAGGCCACGGCCTCGTCCGAGGAAGAAAGCGTGGACGGCATCGACGCGCAGGTCTACACCTTCCCCGGCACCAACGGCCCCACCCGCATTCATGTCCTCACGACGACGGGTTCTGCGGATGCCATCTTGCTCGAGTCTCGCGGCGTCTTCGCCATGATCGACGGCGCGGAGGGTGTTGGGGCTCCGGATGGCAAGGATCCGCGTTACCCGCTGCGAGAGGGAGTTGAAAATGCTGCTCTCGGCGATACGGACTGGGTGCTTGGCTACATGTCTAACCATGGCGTCACCTCCTCGAACCTCGCGTTCTACCTGGGAACGCACGCCCACTCCGACCACATCGACAACGCGGATGAGATCATCAAGAAGTTCCGTCCGAAGGTCATTCTCAGCCCCGAGTATTCCGATGCGTGGATCACGGATAAGTCCCGCCTGTGGGACAACCAGTGGATCTACGACAACATGATGGCGGCCGCGCGATGGGCTCAGGGTGCGTACGGAGCCTCGATCGTGCAGAACATCAAGGACTACAACACCCACATCACGCTGGGTGATATGGATGTTCAGATCATCCCCACGGATCCGGCTGAAAACTACAAGAAGACCGGCGTGCGCGATGCGAACCTCATCGCATATACCGCGAAGGTGAGTGCCTTCGGGCATTCCGCCTACCTGGCCGCCGACCTGGAGACTCGTGGTGGTTACGAGGACCGTATTGCTCCGATTGTTGGGCACGTCGACATGCTCAAGGCCGGTCACCATGGCCTGCCGAGCTCGAATTCGAGTGCCTTCATGAAGGCACTGAGTCCTTCCATGATCGCCCAGACCGGGCCGGAGTGGTATATCCCCGACAATCTGACTGAGAGCGTCATTCATGGAGATTCGTCGTGGGTGCCGATGATGGACCTCTGGTCGAGCGGGCACATTCCCTCGCTCATCGCGACTTTCGCCCCTTCCGGCATTTCATACAACGATCTGTCCGCCGCGTCCTGGGGGCATGAGTACGGCCTGGAAAATCCACGCGCCTGGTGGTTCAAGGGCGGCCGACCCGCGGCCACGACCGGCTGGTGGAAGGGGTCGAGCGGATCCTGGTACTACTTCGCCGGCAAGCCCTCCGCTGAGGCCAGCACCTGGGTGTATGACGGCGGCCAGTGGTACTGGATGGACGCGACGGGCGCCATGGCGACCGGGTGGATCCACGATGGCAAGGCCTGGTACTACCTGGATTCCGCAGGGTACCTCGCGGGCACTGGCTGGAGCCTCATCGGCGGCTCGTGGTACTACCTGAACGGCGGGCGCGCAGCCCTCGGCTGGCTCAACGATGGCGGCACCTGGTACTACCTGAACGGTGCGACCGGCGCGATGGTCACCGGATGGAAACAGATCGGCGGTCAGTGGTACTTCCTAAACTCTTCGGGCGCGATGGTCACCGGCTGGATGAATGACGGTGGCACCTGGTACTACCTGGACGCAACGACCGGCGCAATGGCAACCGGCTGGGCGCAGGTGGATGGCAAGTGGTACTTCCTGCGTTCGTCGGGCGCAATGCTCACCGGCTGGCTGAACGGTGGTGGCTCTTGGTACTACCTGACCGGCAGCGGTGCCATGGCCACGGGCTGGATCCTGGACGGTGGCGCTTGGTACTACCTGGGTGACACGGGCGCCATGGCCACCGGTACGCAGGAGATCGACGGTCGCTCCTCGACCTTCTCCCTGTCGGGACGCTGGGTCGGCTACGCCTCCTGATTGAGGCCCCGGCGACCATCCTCACAAAGCGCCGCCAGCCGCGTATCGACGCAGGTGGGCGGCGCTTGCCGGTTGTAGTGTGAGGGGACAGATCCTGAGCGAAAGGCCACTCATGACGTTCCTTCGTCCCCGCCTTGCAGCGGCCCTGACGATGACCGTCGCGGCTGCCGCGGCCTCGTCCCTCACCCTCGTCGGCACCGCCCGCGCTGACGACGCCCAGAGCGGGGCCCAGTCGGACTCTCAGTCTGGCTTGTCCTGGGTGCCCGGTACGACCCTCGCACTGGCGAACTCGAAGTCCGTCGAGGCCTCGTCCGTGAGTGCCTCCACCCTGACCTTCGCGTCCAGTATGAGCGAGCAGACGAAGATCTTCGTCCTGTCCTCGGGATCGTCTGACGCGATCCTCATCAAGAGCGGCGACTGGTACGGCATCATTGATGGCGGCGAGGACGCGGACCTGCCCGACGGCTCCGACCCGCGTTACCCCGTGCGCTCCGGCACGGCCGCCGCCACGAACACCAGCACCGAATGGCTCCTGCAGTAGCTCGACGACCAGGGCGTCAACGATACGAACGTGGCCTTCTACCTGGGCACCCACGCCCACTCCGACCACATTGCCAACGCCGACGAGATCATCTACAAGTATTGTCCGAAGGTCATCCTCAGCCCCGAATACTCCGACGCCTGGATCACCGACGAGAACGGCCTGTGGGACAACCAATACGTCTACGACCACCTCGTCAACGCCGCGAATTGGGCGGTCGACAGCTACGGCGCGACCTTCATTCAACGCCTCCAGGGCTTCGATACGCATGTCACGCTGGGCGACGCGGACATTCAGCTGATCCCCTTCGACAACGCCGAATACTACAAGACGCAGGGCACGACCGATGCAAACCTCATGGGATGGGGCGTGAAGGTCACCGCCAACGGGCACACCGCCTTCCTGGCCTCCGACCTCATGAGTACCGAGTCCGACTGGGAGACCCCCAACGGCTTCGAGGACCGCATCGCCGATGAGGTCGGCGAGGTCGACATGCTCAAGGCCGGACACCACGGCGCCGAGTCATCAAACTCGATCCCCTTCATGGCCAAACTGCACCCCGGAGCGATCATCCAGACCGGCCAGGCCGACGATAGCCCGGACCGCCTGTCCTTCCTCGTGCTGCACGGTGACACTCAGTGGTTCCCGATGGGTGACATCTGGGACTCGATCGAGGTTCCCGCCCTGGTCTGCGAGTTTAGTGCTGACGGCATCACCTACGACGGAGTCGCGAACTCCGAGTGGGGGCACGAGTACGAGTCCGAAACGCCGCGCGCGTGGTGGTTCAAGGCGGGCCGCCCCGCCGCGACAACCGGCTGGTACGACGGCCCCTCGGGCAGGCGCTACTACTTCAACGATTCCGCCTCGGCCGTGGCCGATCAATGGCTCGACATTGACGGCGTCTCCTACCACTTCGACGCGACCGGCGCCCTCATCGAGCAGAAGGAAGCCGACGGTACGGTGACCTCTGTGTCCGGCTCGTCGACGCCGTCTCCGACCCGGTGGTGGGCGATCAGCGGTGGCGTGCTGTTGGTCGTTCTTGCCGGAGGCGTGGCACTCCTGCGTCGCCGGGGCTGACCTTCCGACCACGACGAGGCCGTGGCGCGCGCCGCGGCCTCGTTCGTTTCTGGTGTCCGGGGGCGGCGGTCTCGGCGCTGTTGCGCCGCGGCCTCGTTCGTTTCTGGTGTCCGGGGGCGGCGGTCTCGGCGCTGTTGCGCCGCGGCCTCGTTCGTTTCTGGTGTCCGGGGGCGGCGGCCGCCCGCGAGATCGCCACACTCGAGCCTACGGCTCGGAGCGATCGATCTCGAAGCCCGGCCAGGCCTTGCCGCCGCCCCCGGACACTAACGAGCCGAGGCCTCTTTCAATGCTGCTTGTTGGATTAGCGCTGTTCGTCGAGCTGGTGGAAGATCGCGGGGAGTAGCGGCGTGACCACCTCAAGGGTGTCGAGCGCGCCGCCTCGCGAGCCGGGAGAGGAGATGATGAGTGCGCCCGAGGAGTCGCGCGCGGTCACGCCGACGACCTCTCGGGACAGACCCGACAGGGGTGTGTTGGCGAGGCCGTGGGCGCGGATCTGCTCGGCGATGCCCGGGATCTCGACCTCGACGATCGAGCGGACAACCTCGGGTGCGTAGTTGCCCACGCCGAAACCCGAGCCACCCAGGATGAGGATGAAGCGTGCGCCGGCCTCGAGCGCGTCGCGAATCTCCGTCTCGAGGATGTCGGCGCTTTCGGGGATCGCCGCGACCGTCACTGGGCCCAGGCCTGCCTCGGCGAGCGCTGCCGTGCAGGCGGGGGTCGCCCGGTCCTCCTTCGTGCCGCGCTGGATGCGGTCGGAATAGGTGATGACATGGGCGCTGATCTGGCTGAGGTCGTAGTCGACGGGCTTAGGCATGGTGTCCTCCGATAATGATGCGTACGAATGTGATCCTAGTCCCTTCCTGCTGTGGAGGCGGGGCTGAGGGCGGGCATGAATGTGAGGTGATTTTGTGTGCGCGTCGCCCGAGGGAAAAGGGGTGTCTGGATGTTCGAGTGTGTTGATATGCGATTGGAGTGGCCTGAGTGTGGCGACTTACCCTGTTTTATTATGGGTGAAAGCAAGTTAAATAATTTTCTGGCTTTCCTCGAAATTAAAAGCAAAAGTAACAATTTGGGCGCGCTCTGACGAACCGTTGCGAGGCGATCATGCCCCTTGTTAGATTAAACGCGTTCCATCCCCCCACAAAAGGAGAGACGAGTGCGTTCCCTTCGCATCCTTCCCGTCCTCGGCGCCGCCGCCCTGGCCCTCGCCGCCTGCACTGGCGGCTCTACCCCCGCTGCTGACTCCACGTCCTCGGCGCCCGCGACCCAGCCCGCCGCCGAGCAGACCGTCCTCAACGTCTACGCCGCCGCCTCGCTGACCGAGACCTTCGGTGAGCTTGAGAAGACCTTCGAGGCCGCCAACCCCGGCGTGGACGTGCGTTTCAACTTCGCGGGCTCCCAGGACCTGGTGACCCAGCTCGGCGAGGGCGCGGATGTTGACGTCCTGGCCACCGCCAACGAGTCCACCATGAAGAAGGCCGCCGACGCCTCTCAGGTTGATGCGCAGACCATCTTCGTCACCAACACCCTCACCCTCATCACCACGCCCGGCAACCCCGCCGGCATCACCGGCCTCGACTCCTCGCTCGAGGGTGCCAAGCTCGTGATCTGCGCCCCTGAGGTTCCATGTGGCAAGCTCACCAAGACCCTCACCGAGAAGCTCGGCGTGACCCTCAACCCCGTTTCCGAGGAACAGGCCGTCACCGACGTGCGCGGCAAGGTCTCCTCCGGCCAGGCCGACGCTGGAATCGTCTACAAGACCGACGCCCTCGCCGAAGGCGACGCCGTCGACACCGTCGAGATCCAGGGTGCGGGCGAGGCCGTCAACAAGTACCCGATCGCTCTCGTGAGCGCCTCGACCAAGAAGGACCTCGGACAGAAGTGGATCGACCTGGTCCTCTCCGCCGACGGTCAGGAGGTCCTCGAAAACGCTGGCTTCACCCCGGCCGCGAAGTAACATCGATACGTGACATCGCGTCGAACCCCCGCCGTGAGCCCCCTGCCCATCTGGGCGGGGGGCCTCGGTGCGCTTGCCCTGTGTTTCCTGCTCCTACCTCTGGCCTTCATGCTGGGGCGCGTCAACTGGGTGACCCTGGGAGCAACCCTCGCGACCCCCGAGGCGGCCGCAGCCCTCGGCCTGTCGATGCGCACCTGCGTGATGGCGCTCGGCATCGACCTCATTCTCGGTGTTCCCGCGGCCCTCGTCCTTTCGCGCTCCTGGCGGGGCGTGCGTGCTGCCCGCATCCTCGTCGCGCTGCCCCTCTCCCTCCCCCCTGTCGTCGCCGGCATCGCGCTCCTCGCCGCCTTCGGCAGGCGCTCTACGCTCGGCGCGCTGCTCGGCGGTGCCGGCCTCGACATCGCCTTCACGACGACCGCCGTCGTCATCGCCCAGGTCTTCGTGTCCCTCCCCTTCCTCATCGTCACCCTCGAATCTGCGCTACGTTCTCGCGAACAGGGGCTCGACGAGATGGCCTCCTCCCTGGGAGCCTCGCCTTCGCGCGTCTTCTGGCAGATCACCCTGCCAACGGTCCTGCCCGGCCTTGGTCGCGGCGCCGCCCTCGCGCTTGCCCGCTGCCTCGGTGAATTCGGCGCGACCCTCACCTTCGCCGGGTCCATGCAGGGCGTGACCCGCACGATGCCCCTCCAGATCTACTTGGCCCGCGAGTCCGACGCGGACCTCGCCCTCGCGCTCGGCGTGGTGCTCCTCGGCGTTGCCGCCCTTGTCGTCGCGCTCACGGAAACCCCGTGGGGGCGCCTCGCGGCCCTCATCCGTTCGACGAGGTCGGGGCGTACTTTCGCTTCCGAGGCCGCCGGTGCTCCATACGTGGATGCTCCCGCGGACACAGCCGCGGCTTCCCGTGAATCCGATGCGGGCGCCGACGTGCGCGTCACCGGAACCATCACCGAGCGCGGCTGGAATGTGGATGCGCCGCTTCGCCCCGGCTTGGTGACGGCCATCGTCGGCCATAACGGTGCCGGAAAGTCCACGCTCGCCCAGGTGATTGCCGGAACGCTACGCCTCGATGAGGGCAGCGCCCGTATCGGCGAGCGAGTCGTTGACGATGCCGAGACGTTCGTGCCCGCGCGCCGACGCGGCGTCGCCATGGTCTCCCAGGCGCCCCGCATCTTCACGCACATGAGCGTCCTCGCCAACGTCGCGTTCCCGCTGCGGGTGCGCGGCGTCGGACGCGCCCAGGCCCGGGCCACCGCCACCGACCAGCTGCGCGCCGTCGGCATCGCCGACCTCGCCCACAGGCGCGCCTCCGACCTCTCCGGCGGGCAGGCCGCCCGCGTCGCCATCGCCCGAGCCCTTGCCTTCCGGCCCGACGTGCTCATCCTCGACGAACCCACAGCCGCCCTCGACGTCGAGGCCACCGCCCAGGTCTCCGCCGTCTTGCGCGAACGCCTGAGCCAGTCGGGCATCACCACCCTCCTCGTCTCTCACGACATTGCCGAGGTCCTGGCCCTGGCCTCGCGCATGATCGTCATGGGGGACGGCCGCGTTGTCGAGGAAGGGGAACCCGCGCGCATCCTCGCCTCGCCCTCCTCGGTGTTCGCGGCCCGCCTGGCGGGTCTTAACATCGTCACCGGCGAGGCGATTGGCGGACCCGGCATGGTTGGCGTGCGCGTCGGCGAGGGAGCGCTGTGGGCGGCTTGCGACAGCGTTGCCCCTGGCGAGGAGTCAGCGCGCGTCGCCCTCACCTTCCCGCCCGAGGCCGTGGCCCTGTCCCGCGAGGAGGCCCACGCCTCGCCGCGTTCCGTCCTGCCCGGCGTCGTCGCGGGCATCGATGTCGATGGCTCCCTCGTGAGCGTGCGCGTCGCGCTCGCGGAGGGTGTGTCGGTGAGTGCCCGAGTCACCGCCTCCGCGTGGTCCGAGCTGGGCCTCGGCGTCGGTGATCGCCTCTGGGCGAGCGTGAAGGCCACCCAGGTCCGCGCGATCCCTATTGCGCCCGGCTCCTGATCGTTTCACTGTCTGACGGTGGCGCGAATTTTGTCACGCTTCATATGTTGTAATTTTTGGTTTTCGCATGAGTGGGATCTGGTCCTCCAAAACGCACAACGCGACCCATTTTCTCGGTTATTCTGCGGTTTTTGTTGCCGTCCCGTCCTCGGCGGTGGACAGTTTTGACTCTGCGAAAGGGGTTTCCTAAGTTGTGGTGAGAACCCAGGAGGTACCTCATGACAACACAGGGTCATCACGAGGCAACGCGCCCCTATCAGCTCGGCATCGACGTCGGCTCGACGACGGTCAAGGCCGTCGTCCTGGACGGAAACCGCCGCCTCTTCTCCGACTACCGGCGACACAACGCGGACGTGCGCGCATCCCTGGGAGCCCTTCTCGCCGACGTCGATCGCGCCCTGCCCGGCGCCCGCGTCCACGCTGCCATCACGGGTTCCGGCGGCCTGACCACGGCGCGCGCCATGGGTATTCCCTTCGTGCAGGAGGTCATCGCCGGCACCGAGGCCACCCAGCGCCTCCACCCCGAGGTTGACGTCGTCATCGAGCTCGGCGGCGAGGACGCCAAGCTCACCTACCTGCACCCCACCCCCGAGCAGCGTATGAACGGCACCTGCGCGGGAGGAACGGGCGCCTTCATCGACCAGATGGCGACCCTGCTGCACACCGACGCCGCCGGCCTGGGTGAGCTGGCCACCCGCCACACCCAGCTTTACCCGATCGCCTCGCGCTGCGGCGTCTTCGCCAAGTCCGACATTCAGCCGCTCATCAACCAGGGGGCCGCGCACGAAGACCTGGCCGCATCCATCTTCAACGCGGTCGCCACCCAGACGATCGCTGGCCTGGCCTGCGGGCGACCGATCCGAGGCACCGTCATGTTTCTGGGCGGACCCCTGCACTTCCTGCCCGCCCTGCGCGAGGCCTACAAGACCCTGCTGCCCAAGGCCGACGCCTTCGTCACCCCCGACGACGCCCAGCTCTACGTCGCGATCGGTGCGGCCCTGCTGGCCGACAAGGAGGCCGCCAAGAGGCAACGCCAGGCCGAGGAGTCCGGTGCCACCTCCGTCGACT
The DNA here is from genome assembly GCF_009730335.1 of Schaalia odontolytica. Lineage (GTDB taxonomy): Bacteria > Actinomycetota > Actinomycetes > Actinomycetales > Actinomycetaceae > Pauljensenia > Pauljensenia dentiphila. The sequence goes on along the minus strand of NZ_CP046315.1, from coordinate 22,128 downwards.
CCCGCGGTGACAAGCTCACCACCCTCATGGAACGCCTCGCCGCCGCCCCCGTCCAGGTCGAATCCCCGCGCATGGACCCGCTCTTCGCCTCCCCCGAAGACCGCGACGAGTTCGTGGCCCGCCACAGCCTCGACGTCATCCCCAAGGCCAGCCTCGACGAGGCCCAGGGTCGCTGCTGGCTCGGCATCGACGCGGGCTCGACCACGATCAAGGCCGTCGTCATTGACTCTTGCGACCGCATCGTCTTCACCCACTACGCCTCCAACGAGGGCGACCCTGTCGCGGCCGCCGTCGACATCGTGCGAGCGGTGCGCGGCGCGCTGCCGCAGGGCTGCGAGATTGGGCGCTCCTGTTCCACGGGATACGGCGAGGGCCTGGTGAAGTCCGCCCTCACCCTGGACGAGGGTGAGATCGAGACGATGGCCCACTACCGCGCCGCCGAGTTCATCTGCCCCGGCGTCACCTCCGTCATCGACATCGGCGGCCAGGATATGAAGTACCTGCGCATCCGCGACCACGCTGTGGACTCCATCTCCGTCAACGAAGCGTGCTCCTCGGGCTGTGGTTCCTTCCTGCAGACCTTCGCGCAGACTATGGGCACCGACGTGCGAACCTTTGCGCGCATGGCCATGGAGTCCGAATCTCCCGTGGACCTGGGCACCCGCTGCACGGTGTTCATGAACTCCTCCGTCAAACAGGCACAGAAGGAAGGCGCCGACGTGCGCGACATCAGCGCCGGCCTGTCGTACTCCGTCGTGCGCAACGCCCTCTACAAGGTCATCAAGCTCAAGGAGCCCTCAGACCTGGGTGAGCGCATCGTCGTCCAGGGCGGCACATTCCTCAACGACTCGGTGCTGCGCGCCTTCGAACTGCTCACCGGCCGCGAGGTCGTGCGTCCTGACATCGCCGGCCTCATGGGCGCCTACGGCGCCGCACTGACCGCGCGCATGCACGACACGGGGGAGGGGACCTCGACGCTCGCGACGATCGAGGCCCTTGAGGGCTTCGGCGTCGACACCACGCGCAAGACCTGCCGCCTGTGCCAGAACCACTGCCAGATGACCATCTCGACCTTCTCCAACGGCGAGCGCCACGTGTCGGGCAACCGCTGCGAGCGCGGCGCATCCCTGGAGCGCGCGCCGAAGAAGTCCGACCTGCCCAACCTCTACGACTGGAAGTACAAGCGGATCTTCGGATACCGCCGCCTCACCGAGAAAAAGGCGTTCCGGGGCGACATTGGCATCCCGCGTGTGCTCGGCATGTACGAGAACTACCCCTTCTGGTTCACGATGCTCACCGAGCTGGGTTTCCGCGTCATGATCTCGGGCCGCTCCAACCACGACCTCTTCGAAACCGGCATGGAGTCCATCCCCTCGGAGAACGTGTGCTACCCGGCCAAGCTGGTCCACGGACACATCGAGTCCCTGCTGGACAAGGGCATCACGACGATCTTCTACCCCTGCGTTGACTTCGAGCAGAAGCTCACCGAGTCCGAAAACTCCTTCAACTGCCCCATCGTGGCGACCTACCCCGAGGTCATCCGCAACAACATGGAGCGGATCGCCGAACCGGGCGTGCGCTTCATCAGCCCCTTCGTCAACTTCGGCAACCGTGAGTACCTGCCCGCCCACCTGTCTAAGACCTTCAAGGAATACGGCTACGACATTCCGGTCGAGGAGATGAAGGCCGCCCTCGACAAGGCTTGGGAGGAGGACGCCGCCGTCAAGGCCGAGATCCGCGCGAAGGGTGTCGAAACCATCGAGTGGATGCGGGAGCACGGCGTGCGCGGTATCGTGCTCGCGGGCCGCCCCTACCACCTCGACCCCGAGATCAACCACGGCATCCCCGAGGTCATCGTGGGCCTGGGTATGGCCGTCCTCACCGAGGACTCCATCGTGGACGGGCGACTCGAGCGCCCCCTGCGCGTCCTCGATCAGTGGTCCTACCACTCGCGCCTCTACGAGGCCGCCGCCCGAGTCGGAGACGAACCCGACCTCGAGATGGTCCAGCTCAACTCCTTCGGCTGCGGCGTCGACGCGATCACCGCCGACCAGGTCCAGGAGATCCTCGAGGGCCGCGGCGACGTGCACACCGTCCTCAAGATCGACGAGGTCTCCAACCTGGGCGCCGCCAAGATCCGCCTGCGCTCCCTCGACGCGGCGATCACCGAGCGCGCCTCCCTCGCCTCCGCGATCGACGAGGCCGGGGCCGGGGACGGCGAAAACGGAGCGGATCGAGCGGAACTGGCCCCCGCCTCGTCCGTGGGCCTGGTGTCGGGGTCCGTCGACACCGCCACCCTGCGCGATCCCTCCGGCGACGCCGCCCGCGAGGAGGAGGCCGGGCACATCCAGCCCCGCGCCGTCTTCACCGAGGAGATGCGCGAGGCCGGATACGAGATCCTCGCACCCCAGATGTCCCCGATCCACTTCCGCTTCCTCACCCCGCTGTTCGCGAGCGCGGGCCTGAAGGTGCGCGTGCTGGAGCACACGAGCCGCACCTCCATGGAGGTCGGCCTGAAATATGTCAACAACGACTCGTGCTACCCGGCGATCGTCGTCATCGGTCAGCTCCTCGACGAGTTTATTTCCGGGCGCTCCGACCCCGACCGCACGGCCGTCGGCATCACGCAGACGGGCGGCATGTGCCGCGCCAGCAACTACGCGGCCCTGCTGCGCAAGGGCCTGCGCGACGCAGGATACCCGCAGGTCCCCGTCATCGCCCTGTCCGTCCAGGGCTTCGAAGACAACCCCGGCTTCCGCCTGAGCGTCACCCACATCCACAAGGCCATCCAGGCCTTCGTCATCGGAGACGCCATCCAGTCGATGCTCCTGCGCGTACGCCCCTACGAGGTCGAACCCAGCTCCGCGATGGACCTGTACCGCACGTGGGACGGCTACGTCCAGGAGTGGATCTCCTCGGGACGCGTCGCAGCCCTGGGTGGGCGCGTCTCCTACGGAAAGCTCATCCGCGAGTGCGTGCGCGCCTTCGACGCTCTGCCCCTGCGCGATATTCCGCGCAAGCCGCGCGTTGGCCTGGTCGGCGAAATCCTCGTGAAGTTCCACCCCGACGCCAACAACCACGCCGTCGACGTCATCGAGGCAGAGGGCTGCGAGGCCGAACTGCCCGGCCTCATGCAGTTCTTCCACAACTCCGTGGCCACCGCCGCATGGGACAAGGAGAACCTGGGCATCGAGGGCAAGCAGCGCTACATCATGCCGATCGTGCTGTGGGCTCTCAAGAAGTACGAGAAGCCCGTGCACCGCGCGTTTGCAGCGACGAACGGAAAGTTTGAGGCGCACCGGCCCATCGAGGAGATGATCGCACGCTCCCAGGACATCGCGCGCCTGGGCAACCAGGCCGGCGAAGGCTGGTATCTGACCGCCGAAATGGTCGACATGATCGAACACGGCTGCCCGAATATCATCTGTGCCCAGCCGTTTGCGTGCCTGCCCAACCACGTCGTCGGCAAGGGCATGTTCCGCGCGCTGCGCACCCGTTACCCCGAGGCCAACATCGTGGCCGTCGACTACGACCCGGGAGCCTCGGAGGTCAATCAGCTCAACCGCATCAAGCTGATGCTCGCCACCGCCCTGCAATCCCCCGACGTGCGCGACGGAGATGTCCTGCACCTCGTGGACGCGGAGGAGCCGCCCGGTGGCTCGGGAGTGGTCATGCTCGGAATGCCCACCATCCCCCGCAGGAGGGCCGCGTTGCGCTAGTCGCAGCAGCCGCGCACTCCGCCTTTACTTCCCTTGGCGTACTACGACAGACGTGCTATGTTTGTCGTGTGGTTGGGAGCGCCCGGCCACGGCCTCGTGAATGGAAGGAGGAAGCGATGATCAGCGCCGACGCGATCAGGGGGTACGTCGACCTCATCGTGCTGGGGCTGCTGCGCGAGCGCCCGTCCTACGCCTACGAGCTGGCCAAGACGATCAGCCAGGTGTCCCAAGGGCAGTACGCCATCAAACAGACGACCCTCTACTCAGCGCTCAAACGGCTGGAAGGGCAAGGGATCACCGAGTCCTACCAGGACGTCTCCGAATCGGGCAAGACCCGCACCTACTACCGCCTGAGCCCCACCGGCCAGGATTACCTCAACGACAAGATCGCGGAATGGGCCGACACCAAGGACCTCGTCGACCGCTTCGTGGAAGGAAGAGAGTGATGGACACCATCGACAATTTCCTCGACGCCATGTTCGCCCCCTACCCGGCCTCGACGCGCCTGACCGACGCCAAAGCCGAACTGCGCGCCATGATGGAGGACGCCTACGCCGATGCCCTCGCCTCCGGCATGACGCACAACGAGGCGGTCGGCCGTGTCATCACCGACTTCGGGAACCTCCAGGAGATCGCCCCCGTCCTCGGCATCGCCGACGACCTCACCGCCGCTGAGAAGGCGCCCCAGCCGGAGGCCGCCCCTGCGCCGGCCGGGACCGAGGGGGCCGGGGCCCCGAGCCGGCCCCGCGTCACACTGCCCGAGGCGCAAGAACTCGCCGAGGCGCGCAGACGCGGGGCCGCCAGCCTGGGACTCAGCGTCGCCATCCTGGTCTCGACGGGCATCCCCCTGTTCGCGTTCCGGGGACTGTCGGAGACAGGCCTCGTCCCTTTCAACGAGGACACGGCCACCTTCCTCGCCCTGGCCGTAGACCTGCCCCTCGTCGCCCTCGGCGTCATCATGCTGCTGACCAGGTCACGGTTGTTCACCAACGTCAAACACCTGGTGGACCTGGAGTTCACGCCCGACCCCATCGTCACGGCGTGGGCGGCCAGACTGCGCCTCGAGCACGAGGACCGGCGCATGCGGCGCCTCGCCATCGCCGTCGGACTGTGGATCTGCGCAGCGCTGCCACTCGCGGTGGTCCAAGCGCTGCCGCCCATCGGCGTCGGCATGGGCGTGCCAGCGGGCGCCGACAACGGGACGCTCAACGGCGGCGACCTGTCCGAGCTCGCCCTGGCGCTGTCGGTGGTGCTTGTGGCGCTCGGCCTGTGGATCTTCCTGCCCACCAACTGGGCCGTGCAAACGCAGCAGACCCTCATCCGCGACGGCCGCCAAGAGTACGACTACGACGAGGAGGACGACCGCGACCCCGTCATCGGAATCGCCGCCAGCGTCTACTGGCCGTGCGTCGTCGTCGCCTACTTCGTGTGGGGGGCCGTCTTCAACCAGTGGGACAAGTCGTGGGTGCTCTTCCCCGTCTCAGGATTGTTCTTCGGGGTCTTCGCCGCAGTGCGGAAGGCGATCCGCCGCGCCAAGGTCGGCCCCCAGTAGGCGGTGGCGCGGGGGAGGGTTCCCGGTGACTGCCCGTCGGGCGCACCGCGCTCTGCGCTGGGCCGCGCCGTGCGCTGCCTACCGAAGCCCCTGAGGCGGGGCAGGCATGAAGCCTCGCCCGATCTCGAAGCCTGCCGGAGCCCACCCCGTGCCGTAGGACAGCCGTACCGACACCTCGCGCATGCCCGAGGCCGGCCACTCCACCGGGAAGAACCCCGTCTCGCCGGGCGCGACGTCCAGGAACGCCGGGTACTCCCACGTGACGTGGCCTTCCTCGACCACGTGGCACAGGAACTCCAGATCCGACGTGGACGTGAACGTCATGTGGTTGCGTACCGTGACCCCCGAATACGAGGGCGCCACCGTCACCGGCGCGTAGTGCAACTCCTCGCCTCGCACCTTGCGCAGGTCCGGGAAACGCGCCTGGGAGTACTCCGGGCGCGTCGGATCGAGAGCGTGGGCGGCGCGGACCTCGTCCTCCTCGTCCCCGATCGCCCAGGCGATGACGCTCGGGTGCGCGCGATCCCGACGTATCGCGGCCTCAATGGCCTCGTTGCGTGCCACCCCCGGGCCGTACAGGTTTGACGCGCAGTCGATTACGTACAGGCCGTACTCGTCGGCCAGATCCAGGAATCGGGCGTGCCCGGGCGCGTCAGTGATCACGACCGTGTTGACGCCGTGGCGCTTACACCACACGATGTCGTCGAGCATCTCCGGGATGTTGACGGCCAGGCCCGTGCGCCCGTCGCACTCGTTGCGGGTCACTCCCCGCAGGGCCAGTGCCTTGCCTGCCAGGCTCACCCCCTGGGAGGTCGCCTCAACGTCGCGGAAGCCGAGGTCAAGGGAGACCGTGTCCTTGACTCCCTCCTCGTCGCGCAGCGTCACGATCAGCCGGTACAGCGCCGGCTCCTCCGCGCTCCACGGGATCACGTCCAGACCCCGCGCGGTCACAACCTCATCAGGAGAAGCGACCGCAGACCACAGCCTCTCCTGCTCGGTCTCGTTCACGAGCGCGGCGTGAACCTCGACACCGCCCGTCGTTTCAACCCGCAGCGTCAGCGCGCCCGCGCGACCATCGTGGGACGTCACCGGCACCACGTCCACGATGTGCGCCGGAGGCCTGGCCTCCAACGACACCTCGCGGAACAAACCGTGGCAGTACACCGGCGAATCCATCAGCAACACGACGAGCGTATGCGAGTGAGTAGGCTGCAATGCGCCGGTCACGTCGAAGGCCGCAGGAATGAAACCGTCCGCGCAGAAACCAACGAACGTTCTATCAACCCACGCGTAGAGAGGGCCGGAGAAGCCGCCGAAAGTCAGCGTCATCATCCAGCCGCGCTCAAGCGCCTCCTTCAATGGGGCATCGAAGATGAACTCGCGGCGCAGAATCGAGGCGTGCACCAGGTCGGAGGGCTCTTCGTCGCCGACATGGGAGGCGTCCTCCTCGCGGGCCTGACCCTCACCGCGCATCCACGAGCCGTCCAGCTCGAGGACGCCGGGCACAGACGTCGCGCTGAAATTCTGATGAGTGGGAGCGCAACGAATCAGCTCCGAAGCGGTGCCAGTGGCACCGGTAACCTGCCAGGTGCTCGACAGCATCTGAAGTGGCCTGCGTGACCTCCACGTCGCGTGCACCGTCAGGCGGTTCACCGACGCCCCGGGGTCCCGCAGCCACACAACGTCTGGTTCCGGGATCTGCTTCATGTAATAAAAGTACCATTTAATTTTTAGTCATGAAATGGCAATTTCACTGAAATGCAGGTAAATGTGCCTTGATATACGCAATAAGTGTGGGTGGCAAACGGGACGTGGACCACATTGTGGGACTTTTGTTCCTGCGCGTGGGCAAAAAGCCGCTCCCCGTGGGGCCGTGTGCGTATAAGGCACCCCGGCCTCGTCCCTGAGAAATGAACTGCGCCCCGAAACTTGGACGCTTTAAATGGTAGCCGTTATGCGGCTTCCTGTAGGGCCTGATCCCGGTATTCTGCCGGGGTCAGGCCCTTGAGCTTTACTTGGCGTCTTGTTGTGTTCCAGTGCGTGATGTAGGCGTCGAGGTCGGCTTTGAAGCTCTCGAAGGTCTGCCAGTCCTGGCCGCGGAAGAATTCGTCCTTGAGGTGTCCGAAGACCTGCTCGGTGGCGCCATTGTCGATGCAGTTGCCTTTGCGTGACATGCTCTGGATGAAACCGTTATCGGCGAGCGTGCTGATGTAGGTTTCGTGCTGGTATTGCCATCCCATGTCCGAGTGCAAGATCGGTTCGGCCCCTGCTGGTTTGGCGTCCATGAGTATCTGGAGCATCTCTTGTTGCTGGGCGAGGTTGGGGCACATCGAAATGGAGTGCGCGACGATCTCTTTGCTGGCAAAGTCGTAGACCGGAGCGAGGTAGGCCTTGCCGAAGGAGAGCTTGAACTCGGTGACGTCGGTACCCAGTTTCTGCCAGGGGCCATCGGCCTTGAAGTCGCGGCCGATGATGTTGTCGAAGCTGTGTCCCACGTCCCCCTTGTAGGAGTTGTACCTGTGGTAGGCCCTCTCGCGGCGTATGCCGCAGCGCAGACCCATCTCGCGCATCATCTTCAAGACCGTCTTGTCGGCGATGCGCTCCCCTTCCTCAGCGCGCAGGCACATGGCTATCTGCCTGTGACCGCACCCGTTGGGGGTGCGTGAAAAGATCTGGGCGACCTTGGGACGTAGCTGCGCTCTGGTTGGCTGCTGGGGGTGAGTCAGCGCGTAGTAGTAGCTCGACCTGGCAAGGCCTGCCACCTCGAGGAGATCACACACCCTGTGTCCATGCCCTGAAAGCTCGGCAACCACTAGGGCTTTGTCCCGGTTTGGGAGCGCCTCTGCGCCTTCAGGGCAATCGATTTTTTTAGGTACGCCACCTGCGCCTCAAGCTTACGCACGCGCTCTTGGAGTTCCTCCTCACGCGTTGGTGGCACCGCCCGCACCGACCCCTTCGGCCTGCCCTTGGGCTTAGGCTTAAGGGCCTGCGCGCCGCCCTCGCGGTACAGCCTGCACCACTGCTTCAACGGTGTCGCGCTCGCAATACCGAAGCGCACCATCGCCTCAGGCTTACTCATCCCGCCGTCTACCACGGCCCTCGCTGCGGCGACCTTGGTCTCATAGTCGTATCTGGCGTACTTCACTCCCATGGCCAAAAGTCCGCTCCTCCCAATTGCGCGGTATGTCTTCTGCCACTCTCTCACAGTCTCGGCACACACACCAAGCCTCCCGGCGGTCAAAGCATAGCCACAACCCCTCTCAAACATCGACACCGCCTGCTCCCGAAGCAAACGATCATGCCTCAACCGCAGATCCACAGACATGAAAAGCCTCCCATTCCCCGGACTTCAATTTCGATGTCCAAGAAACGGGAGGCAGTTCAAAAAGGAACGAGGCCGGGGGTGATGCGTAGCGAGGGAACCCCTGCGCTTACTGCGTGCTTACTTTGCGGCGGACTCGCGATCCGAGTTGCGCGTGATCTTACGGGCGAAGCCGTAGAGCAGCCACGTCGCGCCCGCGAAGAACACCAGGCCCAGCACGTTCGCAACGGGGGTGAAGCCATCGCCGATGAACGGCAGCGCCAGCGGCGACTCCGAGCCCGTCGCGCCCGCGATGCCCGCGTAGACGACGCCGAACAGGGACTCGCCGACGATCAGGCCGGTCGCAGCCAGCGTGCCGAAGCGCTTCGCGCGCTCCACGTCCGCCTGCTTGTCAGCCCACCTGTTGTACAGGAAGCCGATGAACGCTCCGATCGGGATCAGGACCGTCAGCGAAGCGGGCAGGTAAATGCCCATGCCGACCGCCAGCGGAGGCAGGGCGAGCTTGCCCTTCGACGCGGGGCGCAGAACCTCGTCAATGATGATGACGACAACGCCGATCGCAGCGCCGATACCCAGGAGCTTCCAGTCGATGCCGCCGCCGAGCACGCCCTTGGCGAGCGAGGAAATCAGCGAGGCCTGCGGGGCCGCCAGCGCGTCGGGGCCGGCGCCGGGAGCACCCTGGAAGCCGAAAGAGTTCTGCATGAGCTCCAGGACCGGGGGAATGATCAGCGCGCCGAAGACGACGCCGATGATCAGGGCGACCTGCTGCTTCCACGGGGTCGCGCCCACCAGCTGGCCCGTCTTGAGGTCCTGCAGGTTATCGTTCGCGATCGTCGCAATACAGAAGACGATAGCCGAGGTGAACAGCGTGTAGGCGATGAGCGCCGTGTTCTCTTCCGTGGTCGAGCCGCGGCCGTGCACCGCCAGGATGACGACCGCCGTGATGACGACAACCAGCAGGCCGACGCCGGAAACCGGCGAATTCGACGAGCCGATGAGGCCGGCCATGTAACCGCAGACCGCCGCGACCAGCAGGCCGGCGAGCAGAATGAAGAGCACCGAAATGGCGATCAGAACAGCCGTGTTGTGCTCGATCTGCGTGCCGCGCATGAACCACCACAGCAGGCCAGCGATCGGAATCATGGCCACGAAGATGGAGACGATGACCCACTTGCCGGGGATATCCTGCTCGGTGCGGTCGATCTGAGCGCCCTCTTCCTTTGCGCCGCGCGAGGCGCGCAGCGACTCGGACATTCCGCGGGCGATCGGACCCATGATCTTGATGAGCGTCCAGATAGCGGCGACCGCCATGACGCCCGCGCCGATGAAGCGCACGTCCGACTTGAAGACCGTGGACAGGGCCGAGGTCAGATCATCCGCGCCGTCCAGCTGGCCGTTCGCGTACAGGGGCAGCAGGACACCGTAGGAGGTGACCATGCCGATCAGCATCGCGATGCCGACCGTCATGCCGACCAGGTGGCCCACGCCGATCAGAGCGAGGGACAGAGAGGTGGAGATCATCGTGCCCGTCGAGCCGAACTTGAAGGCCGTGCCAACCTCGGAGGCCACGACCTTCATGTAGCCCAGAAGCGCCATCGCGGCCGAGGCCAGGGCGCCCCACGTGATGGCCAGGAGGCCACGCTTGTTGTCCTCGCCCGCATCCTGGGCGTCGCCGACCTTCAGAATCTCAGCGCCTGCCACGCCCTCCGGGTAGGGCAGGTCCGAGCCGGTCACGAGCGCGCGGCGCAGGGGGATCGAGTACATGACGCCCAGCGCACCGCCGACCGCACACACGAACATGGTCTCCCAGTAAGGGAAGCCGCTCCACCAGCCGACAATCACGAGGCCGGGGAGAACGAAGATGACCGCCGACAGCGTGCCGGCCGCCGAAGCGATGGTCTGGACGATGTTGTTCTCCTGGACCGTGTGGTCGCCCCAGAAGCGCAGAACCGCCATCGAGATGACGGCTGCTGGGATTGACGTCGCAAACGTCAGGCCGACCTTCAGACCCAGGTAGACGTTCGCGGCCGTGAACAGCAGCGTAATAATTCCGCCGAGGATGATGCCGCGGAGGGTCAGTTCTTTGAGCGACGTTTGCTTCGTCGCGTTTGGCGCAGACACGAAAAATCCTTTCGCTGCCTTGAATAGATACTCTGCAAGAGTAGTGCATTTATGAGCGGGCGTGAATGGTATGCGGTTACTTAATCTCGTTTTCAACCGTTCTAAATGTCGAGGTCGTGCTCGTTTTGCGTGTGCCGTGTGAACCTTCGGGGTTGTGGCCCTGCTCCTAGCCCGCCCGGTCGATTTGCGTGCGCAGGGGAGGGCGTGGTAGCGTATCCGGGTAGGGTAGCGTGTCCGAGCGGCCGAAGGTGCAGCACTCGAAATGCTGTGTGGTGTCACAGCCACCCTGGGTTCAAATCCCAGCGCTACCGCCACTGCCGCCCGGCCCCATTGGGGCTGGGCGGTTTTGTTATGCCTACGTGACGTGTTGTGCTGCCGCTGGTGTTCCGGGTGCCGGAGGCCTCGGCCGCCGCCCACGGGCACCGCAGCCTGGCCCTCTGGACTCTCCGGCACCCTCCACACCTGTGGGACCTGGTGTGCTGATGTGTGGTTTGGTGTGTCGGCTTGTTGTGCGGCCAGGCTCCGAAACCCTCCACCGGTACTGAAGGGCAGGTCGTGCCGTGTATGTCTGCCTTCCAGACCTGCGAAACCGGCCGCGTATGCGGATAGGTTATTGCGATATGGATAGGTTATGAGCATGCGGATAGCTTAGTAACCTATCCGTATGCTGGTAACCTATCCGCATCCGGACAACCTATCCGTATAGGCACAGGTGTGGTCCTTGCGTGCTCGCCGCATAAGCGGCGTCGGGATTTGTGCTCTGTGTAACGGGCGTCAATCTGGCGTGATGGGGGTTTTGCACGACATGAAGCCCTTTGGTGGCGTGTCGTCGGCGTGTCGGAGCCTCATGTAGTGCAATTCCCCCCGTTTGGTGGTGGCGAGGCCGCGGTTTGAGTCGGTGTGGTGCCCAAAGTGCAGACCACCTCGGCGAAAGCCGGTCAAAACGGGGTGTTGTGGGCGAGGTGGTCTGCGTTTTGGGCGCAATGGTGTCTGTCGTGGCGTGTTGTTCGCACGTAAGCTCCTGAACATGCGCGTTAACCCGTTGATGCGCACGTAAACCCCTCAACATGCGCCTGGGCGGGGCTGCCTACGCGCATCTCATCGGGTTAGTGTGCGGGTGAGAGGGCCCAGGCGCAGGTCATCGGGTTAACGTGCGCGGGATGCGTTCACAGCAACAGAGGTGGGGGCATGAAGGGCCCACAGGCCTTCCGGTGTCTGTCGCATCTCCAGTGATGCGACGGAGGCGGGACCCCGAAGGATCCCGCCTCTCGTTGCGTGCGGTGGCCGCGCCGTAGGCGCCGGAAAGCCCGCGCTGGACCGTCAGTGCCCGAGCCTCAGCTCGGTGACAACGGCCGCGGTCGCGTCAGGCGCGAACGCTCAGTTCTTCCACCAGCCCTTGACGGTGTCGACCGCGTGGGCGCCCAGGTCGGTCAGCGCGGAGTGGGCGTTTACCAGGCCGGAGGACAGGCGGGCGGCCTGGAAACGGGAGGCGACGTTCTCCCAGTTCACCAGGTTCCACCAGGCCTTGACGTAGTCGGCCTTGACGTTGAGGTAATCCAGGTAGAAGGCGTGCTCCCACATGTCGATCATGAGCAGCGGAACGGTTGCGACCGGGATGTTGCCCTGCTGGTCGGTCATCTGGTAGGTCACGAGGCGCTTGCCGACGGTGTCCCACGCGAGGACGGCCCAGCCGGAGCCCTGCAGGCCCAGGGCGGCGGCGGCGAACTGTGCCTGGAAGGACTCGAAGGAGCCGAAGAACTCGTCGATGGCGGCGCCGAGCTCACCCTCGGGCCGCGAGGCACCCTCGCCGGTCATGTTGGTCCAGAAGATGGAGTGGTTGGTGTGACCGCCCAGGTTGAAGGCCAGGTTCTTCTCCCACAGGTTGATCGCGGCGAAGTCGCCGGACTCGCGGGCGGCGGCCAGCTTCTCGAGGGCGGCGTTCGCGCCGGCCACGTAGTTGGCGTGGTGCTTGGAGTGGTGTAGCTCCATGATGCGGCCGGAGATGTGGGGCTCGAGAGCGGCGTAATCGTAGGGAAGTTCGGGCAGGGTGTAGACGGTCATGATGCTCCTCCTGAGCGTCGTCGTTTGTCTGTTGACTCCAAGGGTAGTACTTAAGTCCCGCCTTGCGTAGGGGTTATGCGTCACCTTTCGCGCAGTGCGATCAACGACGAGGCTGGGGCTGGGTCTCGCGACCACGCCCCGGCCTCGTGAAACGACAGACGATCAGACCTTCGTGCGCGCCCGACGCACGAGTGCGGAAGCGCCGACGACGATCCACGCGATGACGGCACCCAGGATGACGCCGAAGATGCCGGACAGGAGGGTCTCGACGAGCCAGGTCACGAAGGAACCCGCAGAAGAAACCGCGTGCTCAGCGACTTCGAGGATGTGGTGGAAGACGGGCACGCCGACCTCGGCGAGGTTTTCGATGACCAGGTGGCCGCCGACCCAGAGCATCGCGACCGTGCCGACGACGCCGATCGTGTTGAAGACGTGCGGCATGACGCGCACGATCGTGCGGCCCACGTTGTCGACGGGGCCGGGGCGATTGTCCTCGGGATCCAGTGCGCCCTTGGCTAGGTGGAGGCCGAAGTCGTCCGCCTTCACGAGTAGGGCGACGAGGCCGTACACGAAGAACGTCATGAAGAACGCGACCGCGATGAGGACGGCGACGCGCATGACACCGGTTTCGTTGGACAGGCCGGCCATGGATACGAGCATGATTTCGGCGCTGAGGATCAAGTCGGTGCGGGTCGCGGAGGCGACGATGCCCTTCTCGAATTCCTCTCCGGAGCTGGCGCCACCCTCGTCGTGCTCCTCGTGGTGGCCGGGCAGCCACCCGAGCTTCTCGAGGACCTTCTCGCCGCCCTCGAAACACAGGTATGCACCGCCGACGATCAGCAGGAATGGGAGGACCTGCGGGGCCAGCCACGTCAGTAGGAGCGCGATCGGCAGGATGATGAACAGCTTGTTGATGAGGGAACCGCGCGCGATCTTGCCGATGATGGGCAGCTCGCGTGCCGGACTCAGGCCCGACACGTACTGGGGCGTGACCGCGGTGTCATCGATGACGACGCCCACCGCCTTCGAGGAGGCCTTGACGGCGCCCGCCGCGACGTCGTCGATCGACGAGGCCGTGACCTTTGCGAGGGTCGCGATATCGTCGAGCAGCGCGACAAGTCCACCGGACATGGGTTTCCTCCTCTGAGAGGGGCGTGAGGCTCCTGGTTGGGTACCCGCGCATTGTACGCGTGGGGATAGGCTTGAGTCATGACGACTTCCGTACCCGTCCCCGCCCTCGACCGTAACCTGATTGGGTGCCTGCGCGCCGACGTGATCGCCTCGACGTGGACCGTTGAGAATCTTCAGACCTTGATCAGCGAGGGCGCGCTCTCCGCCCTCATGCGCGACTCGCGACTGCCCGCCCTTGTCGAGCTCGCGGGCGCGACCGACCCCGCTGCGGTCCTCACGCGCTTCTTCATCCTCGGCCTGCCTGAGCGCGCCTCGGCCCTGAACGAGGCCCTACCGACGCTGGGCGCGCACGGCCTGGAGTCCCTCGGCCTCGCGGCCACCATCGACGAGGCCGAGGCCGCCTCCGCGCTCGTCATGCCCCGTGCGGGCGGCGCGCCCAAGCGTGAACCCAAGGAGGAGCGGGAGGAGTCCTCGTCCCCGAAGACGACGAGCGTGCCGACGATGCGCGACCCCGACGAGGATGCCCCCGAGCCCGAGGTCGAGGAAGACCCGTGGATGCGAGCCCTCTTTGACCTGCGCCCCCACGCTGCGACGCTGCCGGGTGGCGACCACGAGTGGTGGGTGGCCTCGGACCTGGCGGAGGTGCAGACCGGCAAGCCCCTGTCCGACGACCACGTGCTTGGCATCGGTGGCGCGACCCTGACGCTGCTGGAGATGACGGTGCGTGAGCAGGTTGATTCGGCTCTCGACGTGGGTTGCGGCTGTGGCATTCAGGCCCTCTACCTGGCCACGCACGCCGACCGCGTCGTCGCCACAGATCTGTCGTCGCGCGCGTGCGCGCTCACCCAGTTCAACGCCGCCCTCAACGAGGCTGTCATCGACGTGCGTGAGGGCTCCCTCTTCGAGCCCGTCGAAGGCGAAACCTTCGACCTCATCGTCACCAACCCGCCTTTCGTCATCACACCGGACTCGGTGCGTGGCGCGTCCGGCCTGCTCGAGTACCGCGATGGCGGCATGGACCGAGACAACCTGATCCGCGCGGTCCTGCGCGGCGCGCCCGCGTGCATGAACGAGGGCGGCACCCTGCAGATGCTCGCCAACTGGGAGATCCCCGCTGACCGCAACCCCGACACGCAGTGGTCGTGGCGCGTGGATTCGTGGCTCGACGGCCTGCCGGTGGACGCGTGGGTCGTTCAGCGCGACGTCCTCGACCCGGCGCGCTACGTGGACATGTGGATCCGCGACTCGGGCGGTCAGCTCTTGGCCCGCGCCGACTACGAGCGTGCCTTCACCTCGTGGCTGGCTGACTTCCGCCGCGCGGGTACGGGCGCGATCGGCATGGGCTTCGTGGCGCTGCGCAGGCTCGACGAGGCCGAGGCCGCTTCGGGTGGCAAGCGAGCCTATGACCTGTCCCTCGATGGGCACGCCCCGCGCGGGCGCGACGTGGCTTGGGCGCTGGCCTCCCTGCGCGCCCCGGAGCTGTGGGACACCGCGCTGACGCGCGCCTCGGACGTGCGCGAGGAGCGCCACTACGTGCCGGGAAGCCCCGACCCGGAGCTGCTCATCATGCACCAGGGTGGGGGACTGGGCCGTTCCGTGCCCGTCTCGTCGTCGGTGTCGGCGGTTGTGGGCGCTTCGGACGGCGAGCTGACGGTCGGGCAGATCGCGGCGGCCCTCGCGATGCTCACCGAGGCGGACGCCGACGACGTGCGCGCCGAGATTGAGGCGCCCCTGCGTGACCTGATCCGCTGGGGATTCCTGACGTACTGATCGTTGTTGTGTGCGCAGGCGCCGCGGCTGCGGGGGCAGTCGCGGCGCCTGGCGTCAGGGTTTTGTTACTTGTCTTTTGGGGTGGATTCAGCCTGGGCCTCGTGAATGCTACTGGCCGTAGTGGAAACGGCAGGCAACGATTTCGACTGTATCTTCGCTGATGCGATAAACCAGTCTGTTACGTCCGTCGATCCGGCGTGACCAAAAGCCGGTGTATTCGTAGCGGAGAGGCTCAGGCTTGCCGATCCCCTCGTTCCCGTTGCGCTGGATATCCGCAATGAGAGCGTTGATGCGCGTGAGGGTCTTGCGATCCTCGAACTGCCACCAGACACAGTCGTTCCAGGCGTGTGGGGTCCACAAGACTTTGAGCATCGTTAGTTCTCCTCGTCGGGGATGTCGATGAGATCGTGCTCTTCGAGGTTGCCGTGTCGCAGCTGCGCGATCGATTCGCGCAGGTGGCGGGCGTTCGCGGGGGACTGCATGAGGTAGACGGTCTCCATGAGGGACTCGTACTCGTCGAGCGCCATGATGACGACGCTCTCGTGCCCCTGTCGGGTGATGACGATTTCCTCGCGGTCGTTGACGACCTGGTCGAGGACCTCGGCGTAGTGTGCGCGCGACTCGGTGTAGGTCATGATCTTCATGGGGGCTCCTCTGCTCGCATATGTACAGAATATTGTACAGGGCGTGAGGGTGTGTGTCTCCGGTCTGCTGGTGATGTGCGGGAGTACTGCCTCCGTGCGGGGGCCAGTTACTGCCGGAGTGCTGGCGCGGGGCCTGTATCGCGGCGTCCTTCACCAGGGAGGGAGCGGGCTGCGCGTTCTGGATAGGAACTGCTGATCTGGATATGAACTGCTGATCTGGATAGGTTATTTTCCTATCCAAAACGTCGTAAGCTATCCAGTTCGTGGTTTCCTATCCACTTTATTGCTGCGTTCGTACGCGACCGCACGTGGGCCCGATGATGTGCACGTGGGCCCGATGATGTGCACGTGGGCAACGCCGCCCACGCGCAGGTCATGTGGTTTATGTGCGTGTCGAGGGGTTAATGCGCAGTCCTTAGTGGCCGCGGTGGCGAGCTTTCGCTTTCAGGCGGGCGAGGCGGGACGCTTGGCGCTGTGCGCGCTTGGGGTTGTCGTGCGTCGCCTGGCGTTGGGCCATATCGGAAGCCCAAGCGGCCTCGTCGAGGCCGCACAGGAGAGCGTTAGCGTGAGCGAGAAGGAACTCGTAGAACTCCGCGTCTGAGGGCTGCGCGCCGAACACGATTCTAACGGCGCGAACACGGTCGGCCTCGTGGCGCTCAATGACACCGACCCAGAACTGACCATCGAAATATAGTGTGGACTCCGTCTTCATTACTCGTCTCCAGGTACACCAGGGTGGACCCGATGACGCTGGATTCTGCTCGGGGCAGCGACGGATGCGAGGCATCGCCCAGACTTCCTACTGGACTGTGCGGTTCGCGTATCAGGACTGACGACTCATTATACGTCCCGTGTTCCAGGGTGTTGCTACTGGACGATCGGCTTGCCGCCGATGGACATGGGGGCGGGGGTGCGGACTCCAACAGTTTGGTCGAGGCCCTGGTGGCGCTCGCGGGCGACTATGGCATGAGGGTGAGCGTGCCTGATGAGCTGCGCCCCAAGATGAAGGGATCGAGCGAGCTCGCCAAGGCGCTGCGGGCGCTCGACGCGCTGCCTGATGCTCCGACTGACCTCCCGCGTGAAGCGAGCGCTGCCCTCAGCGCTATCGTCTCTCGTCGAGCCGATGGAGGCGTCCCCACCAGCGGGTGATCAGCCACTCGTCGTGCGTTGAGATAACCAGGGTTCCCGTCCACCGCCGCAGGGCCTCCTCGAGGGACTCCAGGGCGTTCAGGTCCAGGTAGTTCGTGGGCTCGTCGATCACGAGGATCTGAGCGTCGGCCCGCGCCGCGAACGCTAGCTGTGCCCTGCGTTGGTTTCCCGCGGAGAGCTCACCGAGCGGCCGGTTCCACGCCGCTGGGGGAACGAACCCCTTCCCGGCCTCCCCGATGCCCAGGTACCACGCATTCTCGGGGATTAGGGGGTCGCCGGGCCGCGGGAGCACCTGGGGCACGAGGACGACCCCGGAGGCGGCATCGATGCATCCGTGCGCCCCGCTGGGGGCCCCGCGTGCGATCCACTCCAGCAGGGTGGTCTTGCCCGACCCGTTGGGCCCCGCGACGAGGAGGTGCTCGCCGTAGCACGCCTCGAAGGAGGTCGGCGCGAGGCGTCCCTCCACCGACGCGCCGCGGACGGCCAGGGCGATACCCATTGCGTGTGGGTGCGGTGATGTCCCGCCCGTGGTGGTCCTCATGGGGTGGGGGAAAGAGAACTCGCCCTGGTCATAGCGGGGCTTGGGGACTTCGTGTGCCGCGAGAACCGACAGCCTCCGGGAGTCGTCGTTGATGCGCCTCTTCGATACAGTTTGGGCGCGGTCTGCATAGTACTTCTGTGCCATCCGTATCTCGGTGCGGGGTTTGAAGCGCGCATGCCCCACCACCGTCGAATCCCGCTGGTGAGATACGAGTCGGTGTTTCTCGGCCTGCTGATCCGCATGGATCGCGGTGTGCCGCGAGCGTGCGGCGGCCTTGTCGCGCAGGTAGTCCGAGTAGGATCCTCCTACCCTGTACGCCCCGAAGTCCGCGGGCTCTCCCTTGAAGATTGCCAGCGCCCGCCACGGTGTCGGATCCAGGTCGAGCAGCGCCGTCGCCGTGCGCTCAATGAAGGCCCGGTCGTGGCTGGTCATGAGTACCGGACCCTGCCAGTTGTCGATTGTGTGTGCTAGGTGCTCGCGCCCGTCAGTGTCCAGGTGGTTCGTCGGTTCGTCCAGGACGAGGGCCTCTGGTCGATCGACGAGGGTGAGGGCCAGGTGCAGGCGGGCACGCTGCCCTGGAGAGAGGGAGGCGAGGGGGCGGGAGCGGTCGAGGCCTCCTAGGTCGAGGGCCTCCAGGGTCTGTTCGAGGCGCGTGTCGATGGTCCACGCGTCCCGTGTGATCATCGCCGCTAGGACGCGGTCGTACTCCGCTTCGTCGCGTGGAGAGGGGTCCCGGGCGAGGCGCTCGGTGAGGAAGTCGAAGCGCGCCGCCAGCCCGCGGGTGCCTGACGTGGCGGCATCGATGAGCTGTGCGACGGTGCGGGACTCCCTGTCCCCCGCGAGCGGAGGGCGGGACGCCAGAGGGACTCCCGGTGCTGACCGCGTGGCCGCGGGCCGAAGAATTGGGGGAACTAGCTGGGTCGCTGAGAGTGTTGGGCCGGCGATTGTTCCGGAGTCCGGCTGGAGTCGGCCCGCTGCGAGGGCCAGCAGCGTTGACTTGCCGATCCCGTTCGGACCGACAACAACGAGGCGGTCGGCGGGCCCACACGTGAAGGAGACGTTAGTGAGGACGGGCAGCGTACCGTAGGAAAAGAAGACGTGGGAAAAGACAATCGTGGACATGACGCACCGAGGACAGAAGGAGTGGGGCAGGGGCGCGATGTCAGGAGTCCATGGGGACATTATATCGGCAACGGCGCGCAGGTGCGACAGTTCTACACAGAAATGGGGGCGTTCTCTCGGGGCTGTCTGTCAAGATTAACGGCTTGCCGACGGACGACATGAGCATGCGGGAGGACACCCGGACACAATACTCCCCCGCGAGCCCTCGGTGGGACCTGCGGGGGAGGTTGCTGGGAAACGGGGCCGAAGCCTAGAACAGCAGCGGCGCGAAGCCAGCCACCGGGGCGAGGAATGCGACGCCACCCAGCAGAGCGGCCTTGATGTAGGGGAAGGCGGCGAAGGCCGCGATGATGAGGACCACGAGCAGCGCCATGAGGATGAGATTGTTGCGCTGGCGCTTGTACTGCTCGGGCGTCAGCTCCTCCTTCTTACGGATGAGCGGAGCCTCGCCGTGGACGGAACCGGTGTTGCCGCCGGGCTTTGTGTCCTCGTTCTCGGTCGGGAAGTGCTGGTCGGACATCGTGGTCTCCTATTGATTGGCAGGGGATCAATTGACGATCGCCTTGCCGCCGATGGACATGGGGGCGCGGGTGCGGGCCTGTGCATCGAGGTCCTTCTCCCACGCGGAGGCGTCCTCCCAGTTGCTGGAGGACAGCAGGTGCAGAGCGCCCATCTCGCGTAGCGCGTCGAGGAGGATGAAGTGCGGGGCGGGGTAGGGGGCGTTCCACGGGATCGCGGTCCACAGGCCGTTCTTGCCGACGAGGAACTCGCCGCGATTGCGGTCGTGTAGATCGTTGTTCGCGGTCTGCGCGTCGCCCTCAGCGGCCCACAGCCAGCGGGTGATGCGGAAAGCCTCCCACGTCTCCTCCCACGAGGAGTAGGAGAACTGCAGAGCCCGGTTGATGGCCGCGAGAGTGTCCCAGGCCTCGTCCTCGCTCAGCCATCCGAGGCCGGCGCCCGCGCGCGTCAGATTCGCGGCACGAATGAGGTCCCACGCGGCGAAATCCAGGGACTGGATGCCGCGGTCATTGTCCAGGAAACGACGGATGCGCCAGCGGCGCTCCCAGTCCTCCATTGACGAGTCGGCGGTTTTACTCAGGCGGGCGATCTCGGTGTCCGCCCAGCCGGGCCTCGCGCAGCGCTCGCGCAGGGCAGCGAAATCCTCGCGGTGTCCGGCGCGCAGCAGCGAATAAATCTGGCGGATCAAGCTCTCGCGGTCGGTGATACCCCAGTCGCGGTCGAGCATGCCCCTCATTCCGGCGGGATCCGACAGCTTCAGCTGGTTAACGATCTCGTCGTTGCACAGCGAGTACACCATGGACGGGGCGAGCAGGCGAGCCTGCGGATCGGTGGCCATGTCCTCGCGCTTGCCACGCAGCTTCGGGGTGTGGTGCTCGTTGAGCTTGTTCCACTCGCCTTCCTTGCCTGCCTTGCGCACGTCGCGCGGCGCGGGGACGGCGCCCTTTGAGCGGGCAGCAGCCTGCTTGAACTTCTGCGCCGCGAGGACAACGATGACGCAGCCGATCGCAAACCAGATCGGGAACGGAATGTTGGAGAGGAAATTCTGGAGCACAGACTGATTGTGCCCGATTGAAAGCAGATCACACAATTCAGGGGCGCTCGTGCGCGACACAGGGGACGAGGTTGGGGCTTCCCCCTATGTAATAGGTATCGTCGCGTGCGCCCCCCCGATGCGTCGCCCGGGCGCGCCCGCGCGCGAGAATCCGCCACGGCCTCGTGAATGTCAAACCCGAGCGGCGTGAGACGCGCGGAAGCGCTCCCGGTACCCAGATGCGGGTGGGACGCGGTAAGGTCCATCCCAGATGCCTCGCTGGGTGAACCGCGAGCGAGGGTGCTACAAATACTGGGGAAGCGACGGAAGGGACCGGCAATGTCAGCGACGAAGCTCGTGATCGTGGAGTCTCCTGCGAAGGCAGCCACCATCGAGGGATACCTGGGTCCCGACTACCACGTGACCGCCTCCATCGGCCACATCCGCGACCTCCCGCAGCCCTCCGAGCTGCCCAAGGACATGAAGAAGGGGCCCTTCGGCCGCTTTGCCGTCAACGTGGATGACGGTTTCGCGCCGTACTACGTGGTGAACCCGGACAAGAAGAAAAAGGTCACCGAACTCAAGAAGCTCCTCAAGGAGTGCGACGAACTTTATCTGGCAACTGATGAGGACCGCGAGGGCGAGGCCATCGCGTGGCACCTCCTGCAGGTCTTGAAGCCGAAGGTTCCCGTGCGCCGCATGGTGTTCCATGAAATCACGAAGGAAGCGATCCAGCGCGCGCTGGAGAACACGCGCGACCTGGATACGGCCCTCGTGGACGCGCAGGAGACCCGCCGTATCCTTGACCGCCTCTACGGCTACGAGGTCTCGCCCCTCCTGTGGCGC
The DNA here is from genome assembly GCF_009730335.1 of Schaalia odontolytica. Classification (GTDB taxonomy): domain Bacteria; phylum Actinomycetota; class Actinomycetes; order Actinomycetales; family Actinomycetaceae; genus Pauljensenia; species Pauljensenia dentiphila. The sequence continues at coordinate 598 of NZ_CP046315.1, read as the reverse complement.
AAGATCCGCCCGTCCCTGTCCGCCGGCCGCGTGCAGTCGGTGGCCACGCGCCTTGTGGTCGCCAGGGAACGTGAGCGCATGGCGCACGTGAGCGCCCAGTACTGGTCGATCGACACGGCGTTCACGTCGGCAGGCCAGGCCTTCGGCGCGCGCGTCTCCTCCGTGGATGGCCATTCGATCGCGACCGGTTCCGACTTCAGTGAGAAGGGCGAGCTGAGCGCGAAGGCGCTCAAGGCCGGCGTCCTCCACCTGGACCAGGCCACGGCCCGCGCGTACGCGCAGGCGCTGTCCGACGCCCCGGCCTCGGTCATCGATTCGGTGACCCGCAAACCCTACCGGCGCCGCCCAGCCGCCCCCTTCACGACGTCGACCCTCCAGCAGGAGGCCTCGCGCAAGCTGCACTGGAACGCGTCCTCGACGATGCGCACCGCCCAGTCCCTGTACGAGTCCGGTTACATCACCTACATGCGTACCGACTCCACGGCGCTGTCCAGCCAGGCGATCCACGCCGCCCGCGAGCAGGCCACCCAGCTCTACGGGGCCGAGGCCGTGGCCGAGTCTCCGCGCCTGTACGGCACCACCTCGAAGGGCGCCCAGG